>NZ_JH719945.1 GCF_000275825.1 Saprospira grandis DSM 2844 | reverse complement strand
TCTTTGAGCTCTTGCATTGGTTTGGCGAGTAGAAGGCTTGTCTGAATCAGTCAAAAATAAGTATCTTCCCCCTTTTATTTTGATATTCCGCTCTATTTTATGCAAAATCTATCTAAAGCTTGGGCGCTTCCTCCTGCTCCTCTTTGGCCTCTATTTGTTCTCTTTGCTGCGCTAAAATGGGCAGCAATTGGGTCCAGAATTTTTGCAAATTTTCCGAAAGCGCTACCTCTTCAGACAAACCAACTTTGGCCAAAATATCTAGCAAAGACTGAATGCGGGCCTCGGTGGTGTAAAATTTATTCATCACAATTTGCCGCTGCTGCTTAACCAGGCAATAGCCCGACTGAAACTGGCCCTTTTCATAGCGAATCCGATAATCCGCCGCCTTGAGCAGCTCTTCCAATTTTTTTAAGGTGGTTTTGTTGTATTTCACGCTTCTGTTTTTCTAATGATTTTTTTTAGGGGTCCTCCTGCCTTCGGCAGGCGCTACGTTTACTCCCGTTGGTCGTCGAACTGCGGACTGAAGTCCTTGTTGTCGCAGCTCGCTGCTGTTTAGGGGCCTCCTGCCTTCGGCAGGCGCTACGTTTCGCAGCTCGCAGGTCTGCTCGGCCCTTCGGCGGCTTTGCCGCCTCGGTCTGGCCCTGCGGGCCACTGCTGCACATCGCTAGGCCGGCTCGACAAAGCTGCGGCTAAGGCCGCAGTTAGCTAGGAGGTGGAGCAGGGTAGAGGGCTTCAAATTTAGCTTCTAATTGAGGGAGTTCGGCTTTCATTTTGGCCTCCGCGGCTTTTAGGTCTAGGCCACGGAGCTGGCTGCTATCGCCTTCTTCCAAAATTTGGATAAAGCCCTGGGCATAGCGATTGACATCATCTACTGGACCACGGTCATTAAAGCGCTCCATCATGAAAATGGCCGAATTGAGGGCGGCATGTAAATAATAATAGGCCTTGGCCATATCGGGTTGGAATCCCTGGCCCTGGCCGGCAGGCAATTGGGCAAAACGACTAGGAGCTGTTTTATGAAGTAGCATAAGACGAGTAAAAGCCAGCGGGTTGAGGTAATTTTCGGCCACTTTTTCCATAATAGCAAGTCCTTGCTCAAAAGAATCTTGCTGAAAATATTTTTGGCCCAAAAAATAAAGGGCAAAACTAGCCTCTAGCTCCTGAATGCCGGGCCGCTCTAAGCGGTTTTTAATGCCTGGAATATCCGTTTCGTCTAGTTCTTGGCAAAGCAAAAGCAGATCGGGGTTTTGCTCTAGGGGCAACTGCAAATGATTCTGCTGATTGTCTAGCAATTCGGCTACCGTATAGCTTTTGGCCAATTGGTCTGAGCAACTAAAAAGGCCCAAAGAAAAAAAGACAAGAAGAAAAAAAGCATAATGATTCATAGATAAAGGTTTTGGCAAAAAACGCAATTTTAGGTCCAGAAGGCGGGCGCAGCCCGCCTGGCCACAACAAGCCCTTTAGGGCGCAGTTCGACGACTGAAGGGAGTAACCGATGTGCAGCAGTTATTAAGGCCGAGCAAAGGGATCTAAGGCAAATAGCGAGCGGCAATAAGCAGTCTTGAAGAGGCGCTAGAGGACGACCGAAGGGAGGACTGGCCACAACAAGCCCTTTAGGGCGCAGTTCGACGACTGAAGGGAGTAACCGATGTGCAGCAGTTATTAAGGCCGAGCAAAGGGATCTAAGGCAAATAGCGAGCGGGCAATAAGCAGTCTTGAAGAGGCGCTAGAGGCCGACCGAAGGGAGGACTGGCCACAACAAGCCCTTTAGGGCGCAGTTCGACGACTGAAGGGAGTAACCGATGTGCAGCAGTTATTAAGGCCGAGCAAAGGGATCTAAGGCAAATAGCGAGCGGCAATAAGCAGTCTTGAAGAGGCGCTAGAGGCCGACCGAAGGGAGGACTGGCCACAACAAGCCCTTTAGGGCGCAGTTCGACGACTGAAGGGAGTAACCGATGTGCAGCAGTGGCCGCAAGCCAGACCCAGCAAAAAACTTGTTTTTTTGCGCAGGGCCGAGCGGACAGCGAGCTGCGAAACGTAGCGCCGACGAGCGCAGCGAGGCGACAACAAGGCTGCAAGCCGCAGTTCGACGACTGAAAGGAGTAACGCCCCAAAATAAGAAAAGAAAAAACATACGCATAAAGTTGTTTTTGTAAATCTGTAGTTATATCTTTAGTGTAAACAACTTTGTATTTAAAGACAAGATATATGCAGCGACCATTTCCGGCGGGGACCGCTATGAGCAAGCTTTGCATAAAGGCCTACGCTTTGGCTGATTATGATGAGAGCAGTTATATTGGGCAAATTTATTTGTCGATCAATCCATCTAGTTTTGATATTTCTTATAAGGTAAAGAGCACGGAAGAGCTTTCTACGGCAGCTTCTTCGGCAGATGGGAAGGCCGAGGCGGCCAAGGAAGCTGTGGGGAATAGTCCGGAGTATATGATTCCGGAGATTAAGTTTTCGAATATTTTGGTAGATGCTACGGGGGCTTATCATCAGGGGAGTCAGCAGGACAAGGTGCTTTTGCAGAACAAGGACAACAAGCCCTCGGTGGCGCCATATATTAAGGCCTTAAAAGCTTTGATTTATGATTATCATGACTGGGCCAATGGGCCGGCCTACTTAAAATTGGAGTGGGGGGAGATTTTGCCCAGCAATGATTCTCGGCAGGATGCCAGTGCGCACACCTTCAACTGTATTATTTCGTCTATGGACATCAATTATTCTTTATTTTCCTTTGAGGGTTTGCCTATTCGGGCCGAGTTGAGTTTATCATTTTGGGG
>NZ_JH719944.1:8527-11045 GCF_000275825.1 Saprospira grandis DSM 2844 | reverse complement strand
GTTACTTACGGACATCATAGTTCTTTTTTAAACGGCCTTGTTGCATAAATCTAACAAGTTGAAAACCAGCTAATTAAAAAAACCTTGTGAATTAGGCATAAAAAAGGGACAAGACTCGTAGATTTAAGTTTTTCGACGAACAATAAAATATCGAGCTGTCTCATGACAAATTTAGAAAAACTTACAGAATTACGCACTAACCAACAGATTTTATACCGCCCAAGGAGAGTTTCTTTTTAATGTTTGGTTCCCGCCTTTGGCAAGCAAAAATCTCATAGCTAAGCGCTCAAAACGCGGCAGACCTAAAACCATTTCCGATGAATTTATTCGCTATTTATTCCGTTTAAAAGTGCTTTTTCTTTTGGATATCGACAGTTAGAAGGCATTCTAAAATGCGTTATTTCCGAATATAATTTGGATGTCAATCCAATATCTTACAGCCAAATATGCCGCAGAGTCAAAAAACTAAAGCTGAATATTAAGCCTAAAAAACGGATGAAGAGCTGTCTATAGCAATAGATAGTACAGGACTAAAAATAAAAGGACAGGGAGAGTGGCGGCGAATAAAACACATCGAAAAGTACCGTTCTGGCTGGATTAAAGTACATTTAGCCGTAAATGACAAAACAGGAGAAATCCTGGTTGTAGAGATTACCACAGAGCGAAAAACCGATGCTTCTCAACTCCTCAAAATGATGAAAAATTGAAGCCATTTAATATTAACCAAGTTTATGCAGATGGCGCCTATGACCAAACAAAATGTCGAGAAGCAATTTGTGCGGCTGGGGCGGTTCCATTGATTCCCCCACGTAAAAATGCTCGACCTAAAAAAGGAAAAATGGAGAGCTAGTCGATAGTTATCGCAATGATGATATTTTATATATTTGGGAGTTAGGAGCGGCTGCTTGGAAACAAGATTTAGGCTATCATCGTCGAAATTTAAGCGAAACTGCAATGATGCGGCTCAAGCACTTTTTCTCTGAACGGCTCTCTTCGATCAGCTTTAAAATGCAGAAACAAGAAGTCCTGATGCGTATTCAAATTTTAAATGAGCTTAATGCTGTCAAGCTAGAAGTTGCTAATAGTCAGTAAATTATGATTTATGCAACAAGGCCGTTTCTAAGAATACATCTGTTGTGGAATATCCCTTTTCATCTAAAGTTTTTTCTACTTTTTTTACCGTATATTCAAAATATAAAAGTGCTTCCCATTCTAAATCAGAAAATATAGCCCTAAACCAAGATCTATTTTTTTTAAATCTAAATTCACTACACCATCGTTCAAATAATTCAAGAGTAACATTTACAAATGGTACAGAATTCTGGTATGAAGTCTGTAATTTTTCTGAAGCAAAATTAGCCATAGTATCTAAAATTGCATCTCTACAGTTTAGTTGTAATTTCGTCATAATCTTTAGTTAATGAGTTCTTGCGCTTTAGGATTAGGTACAATATTTCACCAAGTCTCATATTTAGCTTTCATTTTTCTATCTAACAACCTTAAGCTCTCTGCATTTAAAGGGTTTCCATAGATATTAAATATTCTATATTTCCTATCGAAAACAGACAGTGGAATTTCTTTAATTTTATTCATAGCTATAACAATATCAATTCGCTTATCTCGACTCAAATTAGTTAAACAAAGAGGATATTCTGTAAAACTATTCCATGAAACATCTACTGTATACAAATATTTCAAACTATCTAATGCAGGAAGATCAGTTAGTTGATTTTCATTTAAGTTCAATGATTTCAGCTGCCTAGCTCTTAGTATAGATTCAGGTAATTGCTTAAGTTGGTTTTTTTCATAATGTAGTACCTCTAAATTTTTCATATTTGCTAAAACAGCAAATACTTGTTCATGATTTATATTGGGAGACTCATATATTTGAATCCAACTCAGATCTGTTATCTCTGTACAGATAGGAGGAAGGCTATCTATATCACAAGCCAAAAAACCAATTTTCATCAAGCTTTCATAATCAACTAAGGGGGTTAAATGCGCCCCATTTAGATTACTAGCGTGATAAAAATTCAGATGCTTTGTTTTAACTAGACAGGGAAGTATTAACTCTAAATTTAGATCTCCATGTATACTTGTTATTTCCAAGTTAGGAAATTGAGTTTTAAAATTTTCTACGGTAAAAAAGGGCCTATCCAAGGCCTTGTTGCATAAATCTAACAAGTTGAAAACCAGCTAATTAAAAAAAACCTTGTGAATTAGGCATAAAAAAAGGGACAAGACTCGTAGATTTAAGTTTTTTCGACGAACAATAAAATATCGAGCTGTCCCATGACAAATTTAGAAAAACTTACAGAATTACGCACTAACCAACAGATTTTATACCGCCCAAGGAGAGTTTCTTTTTAATGTTTGGTTCCCGCCTTCGGCAAGCAAAAATACTCATAGCTAAGCGCTCAAAACGCGGCAGACCTAAAACCATTTCCGATGAATTTATTCGCTATTTATTCCGTTTAAAAGTGCTTTTTCTTTTGGATATCGACAATTAGAAGGTATT
>NZ_JH719944.1:2231-8427 GCF_000275825.1 Saprospira grandis DSM 2844 | reverse complement strand
TTCGACGATGATAGCCAGTTTTTTATCTTTTTTGGGGCCTGCCGCCTGCGGCGGCCGGGCCCTTGCAGGGCTCGCAGGTCTGCTCGGCCCTGCGCCAGCAAGCTGGCTAGGTCTGCCGCTGCGCGGCCCCCTTGCAGGCCCCTAGGCCTGCGGCGGCTTCGCCGCCTGCTAGCCGTGGCTGCAGGTTGAAACCAGCAGCCATACAACAACCCCATTCTACATCTATAGTGCGGAGAGGATTAAAATCCTCTACCGCTTTGAACAAGGGTTGTTTTTTCTTCGATAGTTTGATTTTGTTTTGTCTCCTCCATAAATTTCATAATAACCCTAGGGCCAAGGCCCTAGGCTAGCTGAAAAATCGTCATCCCCTCTCTGTTCCACTAGGCTCCATCAGCAAACAAGGGCTTTAGCCCGCCAGTTTGCATAGTCCACAACCATGGGCTTCAGCCCATGGCAGAAAAGGCTAGCCAATATAATCTTTAAGTGGTCCGGGGCTTTAGCCCATGGGGCCCAAACAACCCAGCCGCCAAAGAAAACAGCCAAAATTTATCGGGCTAAAAACCAGCCCCATCTGACAAAAACCAGCCTACATCCATAGCAGCTACATTTATGATTTAGCCAGCCTATAAGATGTTTATTTATGGAGGGTTTTAACCCTCCATTGAACACAAAAATGCATTCGTTAATTGGCTGTAGGTTTCAACCTACAGTCCATGGCCGAAGGCCAAACGGCCCAGCGCTGCGGAGCGGGTGGCCAAAGGCCAGACCGAGCAAAACGAGCGCAGCGAAGTTTTGTGAAGGGCCGAGCGAACAGCGAGCCCCGTAGCATAGCGGCGGCCAGCTAGCTGGCCGCGGGCCCCAAATTTTCATCTAAAAAAGCTTATTTTTATTTGGAATTAGTTTAGATAAACATAAATTTGCAGCCGTTAAGTTATTCTTACCATAAAAACATAACCTCTTATGAATTTAGCGAGCTTACAAAAAGCCCTACTTATTTTGGCCGTTTTTGGCCTCGGTCTTAGCTCTTGTAAAAAAGATGAAAGCAGCTATGATGTACCCGAAACCTACAGCTTTGAGAACGTCAGTTATAGCGGACAAACAGACCGCCTCGATATGTTGGGCGAACTGGCCGCTTATGCCAAATCGGCTAGTGCTCTGAGCGCTACGGCCCTAGATGCCAACAGCATGAAGGATATGTTTGCCAACCAAAATGATCCCTTTGCTGATGCTGATCTCAATGCAAGCAGCAAACAGCTTAAAAGCAAAACGGTTTCTACAGAGCAGACGGTTATGGAAGACCTTATGGATGCTCTTGCCACAGCTAGTCTATATACGGATAGCACGGCTAGCAGCGGACTGGCCGGGATCATGCAGACCAATGATGGCGCAAGCAGCTACTTGCTCAATGCCAATGGTTTGGAGCTTGCTCAAGTGATCGAAAAAGGAATTATGGGCGCTTGTTTCTACTATCAGGCCACTGCCGTTTATATGGGCAGCGGAAAAATGGATGTAGACAATGAAACTGTCGTAGAAGGCGAAGGAACCGAAATGGAACATCACTGGGATGAGGCCTTTGGCTATTTTGGGGCGCCTACCGACTACCCTAGCAATACAACTGGCATCCGCTTTTGGGGCAAATATGCCGACGGTAGCCGCCAAACTTATCTAAGCACGGGAACCAACTTGATGAATGCCTTGATTGAGGGCCGTGCCGCTATTTCTGCCCAAGATCTAGACGAACGCGATGCCCAAATTGCTATCGCTCGCGAACAATGGGAACTGGTTTTGGCCGGATCTGCCCTACATTATATCAATAAGGGAATTGCCAACCTTAGCGATGATGCCGCCGCCGCTCATCACTCCCTATCAGAAGCTTATGCCTTTGTTTACGGCCTCAAATTTGGCGGACTACAAACGCTTAGCACTGCTGATGTAGATGCTATTTTGCTTCAAGTTGGTAATCATGCCGACCCACTACAAGCCAATCTATACAACAGTACAAGCGCTAATCTTCAGGCTGCAAAAACTGCTTTGGTCAACGCTTTTCCAGCATTAGCTAGCGTTCAAGACCAACTTTAAATCTAGTTTTTTGTTCATTCTCTTGGCTGCTCGGCGCTTCGGCGTTGGGCAGTTTTTATATTTTCAGCAATTCACAACCATCCATTTATGCTCAATTTCAACTACTACCAAGGCGGTTTATGTCTGGCCGCCCTGCTCTTTAGCCTCTTTAGCTGTGGCTCAGAAACCGAAGACCCCTGTGCTGTAGAATTTGACCAATTGGCCCTGCTCGAAAATGTAGCCGATAATTTTATTTCGCCGGCCTATAATGAGCTACAAATTAAGGTAGATAGCCTAAATGATGCGGTAAATGCCTTTTGTGCCCAGCCCGATGCCAGCAAACTTCAGGCCCTCAAAAGTAGCTGGCTGTCGGCCAATATCGCTTTCCAAAACGCCAAAATCTATGAGTTTGGTCCCGCCGCAGATTACCAATTGCGCAGCAGCCTCAATAATTATCCGGTCTTTACGAGCCGCCTAGAGTATGCCATTAGCAGCCAAACTTATAACCTCGAAATTGACTCTTTTGCCTATACCCGCGGCTTTCCCGCTCTCGATTATCTGCTGCATCACGATAGCGAGGCCCAAATTCTAAATGAGTTTGCCGATACCGCTCGCCAAAATTACCTCAAGGCTGTTTGCCAGCAAATCAAGCAAAAAGTAGACTGGACCCAAGACGGCTGGAGCGCCTATGCCAATAGCTTTAAAACCACCGAAGGCCTGGCCGTAGGCAGCCCGCTCAGCCTTTTGGTCAACCAGCTCAACCAAAATTACGAGCTCTTCAAAAATAATAAGTTGGGAACGCCCGTAGGCGCCAAGGTCAGCTATATTGCAGCGCCCGAAAAAACGGAGGCCTACTATAGTGGCCAATCGCTTATTTTGGCCCAAACTACCCTAAGCGCCAGTCAGGCCCTTTTTAATGGCGGCAATGGCCAAGGACTAGACGATTACCTGGATGCTACGGCAGTTCAAAAAGATGGCCGCCCAATTAGCCAACTCATCAATGAGCAGTTTGATGCGGCCAGCACGGCCCTCAATGCTCTAAATGGGCAAAGCCTAGCCGATAATATTCGCAACAATTTTGAAGCCTGCAAAAGCGCTTATGCTCAGGCCCAAAACCAAGTGGTCTACCTCAAAACAGACCTTCCCGCCGTCCTTTGTATCAATATCACTTATGCCGATAATACCGATGATGGCGATTAAATAACTATTTTTTGGGGCCTGCCGCCTGCGGCGGCCGGGCTGTGTCAGGGCTCGCAAGTCTGCTCGGCCCTGCGCAAAATTTCGCTGCGCTCATTTTGCTGGGTCTGCGGCTTCGCCGCCCCCTTTTCCATCCCTAGGCCTGCGGCCCTTCGGGCCTGTAGGATGGATATATACCTGTGGGTTGAAACCCTCATGAATTGAACTTTTGGACATCCTTTATATGAGCATGGCCCTAGACTAGGAAAAAATCGTCATCCCCTCATTCGAGGGGATTTTCTGTTCCACTAGGCTCCATCAGCAAAGAAGAGCTAAAATGTTTATTTATGGAGGGTTTCAACCCTCCATTGAACACAAAAATGCATTCGTTAATTGGCTGTAGGTTTCAACCTACAGGCCCATATAGCAGGCCCCTAGGGCCGCAGGCCTAGCGATGTGCAGGGGTGGCCAAAGGCCAGACCAAGCGGGCGCAGCCCGCGCAGGGCCGAGCGAGCAGCGAGCCCCGAAACGTAGCGCCCGCCGAAGGCGGGAGGCCCCATATTAAATTAAGAAGTTAGCGTATATCGACTTAGGATTATTCAGCCACTCTAAAAACAGTTTTCCATCTGCTGTAGCCAGTGGAAACCCTTCTACTGACAGGTGTAATATCTCTTCCCAATGTGCTATAAATGAGCTTGTGGATATTTTTAAGATAGGCTTACCATATCTCAATTGTAAAAATACCTCCTCATATTCAGACAGCGATTTTTTCAAACGAGCCTCAATATTTACTGGCCATAATTGACCCCATTCAAGGTTGTGAGCTGTCTCAAAAGTATCCCAAGCGATATTTCCTAAATAAGAAGTAGCCCGGTAGTCAAATATTTCAATTAAATGAAAATATTCAATTATTCCCTTTCCTGTAGCTTCCTCCACTAAGCTAAAATCAGCAGCAAAGGGCGCTAATACTGGATTTTCTAATAATTCTTTCATATTTTTATTTTGTGTGCCTAATTGTTTTGGATAGCCGCTATGAGCAGAAAAAGCTGAGGGACTAGTTTACAATAAAAAAGGCTACTGCTCCCCAGTAGCCTTTCACTTTACTCCATACGGACCAATTTAGGATAAAATCGGCCTAAAACATTTAGCAAATCGGTTTGTGCGGCGATGACTGAAGAGAATAAGCAACTACCCTAAATCTTAACCTTAAAGTATTCGTCTTTCATTACCGCATAGCGTATATCTTCCACAAAGTCATGCCCTTTTAGGAAAATACAGTCTTCTATGATAATATCATTCTTAAGTACACTTTCGTCAAAATCTACCTCTCCTAAAAAAACGCAGTTGCGAATAATTATTGGCTCACGGTTGTAGCCACCATCCATCAATCTGAAATACCCAATAACAGAATTAGTGATAGTCAGCCCCCCATATATATAAGCAGCGTACATATCTAGTCTTAAAATGACAGAATCTTTTATTTCTATTCGTTTTTCATAGTACCCAGTAATAGTATCAACGACACGACAAATACATTTTTCTATTAAAACTTCTTCTTTGAGAAGATTACTAATTATAGGAGATCCTTGTTCATCATCAAAAAGAAAAGTTATATAATCAGCATATCCTTTAGTTACCTTCATTTTATTTGTTTTATAATTATATATAGTAAGCCCCTTAGCAAATAACAATTTGGCAATCAATACCTGCTAGAGAGAGCTCCCTACAACTTAACTTTAAAATATTCTGGTCTACTTACCCCCTTAGGGTACTCGATATCCTGTATAAAGTTGTGCCCTTTTAAGAAAATACAGCCTTCTATGACAATATCTTTCTCAAATACCCCCCCTTTAAAGTCAATATCTCCTGTAAAAATACAATTACGAATAATAATTGGCTCTTGGCTATAACGGCTATCCATTAACCTAAAGGATCCAATGACCGAATTGCTGATCGTAAGCCCTCCTTCAAAATCAGCCTCAAAAAAAGTCAACTCTGAAATAACAGAATCTTTTATCTCTATTCGTTTTTTATATACTACCCGAACTCCTTTAACTGTATTGCAGATAGCTTTTTTGATTAAAACTGCTTCTTTATAAAAAGCGTCAATCATTCCTTCTTCTTTTTCTTCAAAAAAGGGCCTTGTTGCATAAATCTAACAAGTTGAAAACCAGCTAATTAAAAAAAAACTTGTGAATTAGGCATAAAAAAAGGGACAAGACTCGTAGATTTAAGTTTTTCGTACGAACAATAAAATATCGAGCTGTCCCATGACAAATTTAGAAAAAACTTACAGAATTACGCACTAACCAACAGATTTTATACCGCCCAAGGAGAGTTTCTTTTTAATGTTTGGTTCCCGCCTTTGGCAAGCAAAAATCTCATAGCTAAGCGCTCAAAACGCGGCAGACCTAAAACCATTTCCGATGAATTTATTCGCTATTTATTCCGTTTAAAAGTGCTTTTTTCTTTTGGATATCGACAATTAGAAGGTATTCTAAAATGCGTTATTTCCGAATATAATTTGGATGTCAATCCAATATCTTACAGCCAAATATGCCGCAGAGTCAAAAAACTAAAGCTGAATATTAAGCCTAAAAAAACGGATGAAGAGCTGTCTATAGCAATAGATAGTACAGGACTAAAAATAAAAGGACAGGGAGAGTGGCGGCGAATAAAACACATCGAAAAGTACCGTTCTGGCTGGATTAAAGTACATTTAGCCGTAAATGACAAAACAGGAGAAATCCTGGTTGTAGAGATTACCACAGAGCGAAAAACCGATGCTTCTCAACTCCTCAAAATGATGAAAAAATTGAAGCCATTTAATATTAACCAAGTTTATGCAGATGGCGCCTATGACCAAACAAAATGTCGAGAAGCAATTTGTGCGGCTGGGGCGGTTCCATTGATTCCCCCACGTAAAAATGCTCGCCTAAAAAAAGGAAAAAATGGAGAGCTA
>NZ_JH719944.1:0-2131 GCF_000275825.1 Saprospira grandis DSM 2844 | reverse complement strand
CAGGGTTGTTACCTGAGCGAACTGACGGACTAAAGTCCTTGTTCGCTTTTTCTACTTCTAAGGCCGCAAAACAACCCAGCCGCTAAAAGACGCCCCCCCTTTTTTTAAAGGTCCGAGAAAAAGTTGAGGGACTAATAAAGGAGCGTATTTAAAATTTTGTGTCTGCCCTTTCCTACGCCTAGGGACAAGCCCCTAGGCTAGCTTTTTCAGACAGCCCTCTGCGAGGGCCTTTGGATATGCACTTCTTTGCAAAAGCAGATGAGCAAGGCCGTAAATCATAATTTGAGGCCCTTTAGGGCTGACTCCATGGGGTTAATGGTAGCCGGCAAAGCTTTGCCTGCGGCCCTTTGGGCCTGTAGGATAGATATATGGACCTGTAGGTTGAAACCTACAGCAAGAAAGGAGGCCATACTAAGCACAATAAAAATGGGCTTCAGCCCATGGGACCAAAACAGCCCAGCCGCCGAAGAAGAAAGCCAAAATGGGAAAAACCGTTGTGCGGCCACAACAAGCCCTTTAGGGCGCAGTTGTTACCGCCTGCCAAAGGCGGACAACAAGGCTGCAAGCCACAATTCGACGACTGTAAGGAGTAATGCCCAAAAAACAATTACAATCAGCAATTACTGCTCTAAATATATTGTCCAATCAGGAGCATCTGTTTCGAGTATCTGTAGCGCTGCTGTATAGTTATTCTTTAAGCTATATTTAAAAGCAGAGATGAAATAAGTAAGTTCTGCCTGCATTGGCTCTGCAATATCAAGCATTTCTGCTATTTTTAGAAAGCGGATGAGTTCCTCATCTTTAAAAGGAAATATTAACAGGTTGTCTTTTTTTAAGAAAATTTTTGAAGCTACATGAGTCTGTATTCTACCTAGGTTGAGCATAAATAAATCTACAATCCCTAACCTTTCCGCTAAATCGTAATAAATTGGAATATCACTTAATATTTGGCCTGCATGAAGGTTAGGAAGACAGATCTCTAAATTATAAATGGTAGACAAAAAAGAGCTCAAGTACCAAGGGCTCACTTCCGATTCCTTTAATTTGAATATATCCTTACGAAGAATAGTCCTACGTAATTGCTCTAAATCTTCAGAAAAAAGTGCAGGAAATTTTTTTTGAACTAAAAAAGAACGTTTTTTTAACTGAGCTAAATTCTCATCTGCAGGTTTAGCCAACTTATTCTCATCTATAAATCGGAACCCATATTTAAATACTTTTAACGAAGAGCTAAATTTGCTTATTCCCAACTCCCGTTCTAACATAGCAGGACATTCTTCTTGTTCTTCATAAATTGCTCTCACAATTTTCTTTAATTGAAGTTGGTCAAAAGAACGAACATAAGCAACTCCTTTTTTTGTTAAAAAGTAACTATGACTTATTTCATGCATAAAACCATATTCTAGCAACAACTTTACTACCCTGTGCTCCAAACCAGGCAACCTCCAATGAACTGCAAGAAACTCAAAGTCTTTAAATCCCATACCAAGGCGCCGCTTAGTGCGGTTTTGCATAATTCCAACTAAAAACATTAACATTAACTTTTCCTGCATGCTCATTACATCTTTTATTTTAAAGTCCCCACATAATTTTTAATGCCTCATATGTATAAAATATACCTAGCCTAAAGGTACATTTTTTTGAGGTCTACGCCCCTTCCTCTAGATATATATACGCAACAAAGGAGGCCATACTAAGCACAATAAAAATGGGCCGATGGTTTTAACCATCGGCCCATATCATTTATAGCAAACAAGGGCTTTAGCCCGCCAGTTTGCATAGTCTACAACCATGGGCTTCAGCCCATGGCCCCAAAACCGCCAAAGAAGACCGCCAAAAGAAAAAAGAGAAACGACAGAAGGGGTAAGGATATCTATTTATCCCTAGGTATAGTCCACCCTCCTGTTGCACGGTATAAGGAATCCAATTCCTTTTTAAATTCTTCTGGAAACTCATAAAATTCGCAAACTCGATTCATTTCTGTTATCTTTTGTTTACTCCTATCATTTTCAGAAGTTATGATTAACTGGCGCTTTGAAGGACAGAAATAACCTTTTAAATCATACAACCAGTTTTCTCTAAGTGTCCCTACGTAAAATGCATATTCTATATCTACAAAAGAATCTCTTAC
>NZ_JH719943.1 GCF_000275825.1 Saprospira grandis DSM 2844 | reverse complement strand
GGCCATATCCAAAGGCCCTCTTTAGAGGGCTGTCTAAAAAAGCTAGCCTAGGGGCTTGTCCCTAGGCGGTTATTGGCATTTTGTATATGATCGGTTTATCAGTACAATGAAGAAAATATTGCGCTGGTCGATGACAAAGATAGCCTGTATTTAGAGGAGCTACATTTATATGGCTCTGCCCGTTTGGGAATCTTGAAAAAAGCCTTAGCTTTAAGGTATCGGGATGAGTCGGGGACCGTTGGTTTGCCTGCTGGGAGCCTGCTCAAAACCACTTTGGCGCAAAGCAGCTACCAGCAACTAGAGCTGGGGCGCCGCCGCTACGAGCTGTCCAACCACCTAGGCAACGTACTGGCTACGGTCAGTGATAAATCTTTGGGCCAAGACAGCAGCCAAACTGGACAGGCAGATTATTATTTGGCGCAGGTTTCTTCTGCAAGCCTATACTACCCTTTTGGTTGGGAAATGCCAGGCCGTAAGTTTGTGAGTGGGGAGGGCTATCGTTTTGGGTTTAATGGGCAAGAGGAGGATCCTGATATACATGGAGGTGGAATTGTCTTTAAATACAGAACAGAAGATGCTAGAGTCGCAAGGTTTTTTGCGGTAGATCCTATTGCAGCTCAATATCCTGAGTTGACCCCCTATCAGGTTGCTAGCCTTTCGCCAATCTATATGATAGAACTGGAAGGGTTAGAAGGGTTTCCTGTTCATGGTACTTTTATGGATAAATCATTCTTTAGTGAAGGTGGATATGTTGAGACTAAATTGAGAGATTTGTTTGGAAATACTGATGTAAAAATACCAGTAATGAACGACGATGAAGGAAATGAAGTATCTGTTTGGGATGGAGAAAATGATGTCTATTCTAGACTTGATGGAGGGGCCAATCTAGCAAAATATATAGTAGAAAATAGAATTGCAGGCGAAGACATTACTATAGTAGGTCACAGTCATGGGGGGAATGTTGGAATTTGGGCAACACATATTCTTGTTAATAAATACGATGTAGATCCTCAAGAAATTAACTTGGTTTTATTAAATACTCCTGAAAGATATAGCGATTTTAATATGTATTATAGAAGTAATAAAGCTGTTCGAATGATTAAAAACAATTCAAGTGGGGATGAAATTTGGGTAAAGCACCCATTCCTCCCCCCCGCTGAAATTCGAACATATGAAATTGATGCTGATTGGGACCTTGTTAAAGGTGCTGGAGAAAGTTGGTGGCCAGGGAAAAAATTACCTCAATCGTATCCGTCTGGAACTAACTGGGGAGAGGTGTACGATTATAGAGCTAATTATAAAGATCAATATACTGGCTGGAAAGTGGGTGTTGTACTGGGGGTAATAGCGTACCCATATATAGAGAATAGTGCCTCTACAGGAAATCATATGGGACATTGGAAAAATAATGTTAATGAGTGGTTTCCAGGTCTTGAAAAAGCTGTTAAAGAGAGTCAGGGTAAAAAATAACTAAGTATGTATTCCGATAAATTTAAAGGACAACAAATTCTATTTAGCTTATTTTTAGTCGTTATCTTATTTTTTAGCTGTGAGACGATTGAAGAAGCTGAAAAACCTAGTTTTAGTGAAAATGAATTAAAAATGCTTGAAGCTTACCTTAAAGATGATACAATTTACTTTGATGGCCCTGTTGGAGATGTTGATACAATGTCTATAACGGGAGTTTATACCGAAATAGAGAAAGGGAGTGCTGGATTCATTTCCAAAGAACCATCTTTGAGAAGAAAAATTGTAATAAAGCACCTTCCAGTAGATAATTGGAAAAGAGTTACTTATAGTGGAAAAGAAGTAATGAAGGAAGAGCAACAAATTTTATTATCCTTAACTAAATCATTGTTAGCTGAAGGGGGCAATTATTGTGTATTTAGTTTTAAGGATTTTTCTGTGCTAGTGGATTCAGTCCCCTTACTTAAGAAAGATACAATAACTTTGAAAGGGAAATCCTTTTCAAATTATGTAATATTAAAACGAGGAGGACACAAAATGATAAAAGATTCTAGCAAGACTCAAGCTATATATTGGTCTGAGAGGGAAGGATTGTTTGCTTATGAAAACTTTAAGGGAGATGTTTGGGTAAAAAGGTAACTAGGTCTTCATCGGTACTAGTTCATATCTATATTTAGCCAGTTTTTCAATTTTTGGGGCCTCCCGCCTTCGGCGGGCGCTACGTTCGGCAGCTCGCTGTTCGCTCGGCCCTGCGCA
>NZ_JH719942.1:4420532-4422561 GCF_000275825.1 Saprospira grandis DSM 2844 | reverse complement strand
CAGGCAGACTCGGATATTATTTCGGCAGTGGTGAGTGAAGCTGGACTTTCTGCAGATGTGGAAGGGATAAATCTTTGGGTCAAGACAGCAGCCAAACTGGACAGGCAGATTATTATTTGGCGCAGGTTTCTTCGGCAAGCCTATATTATCCATTCGGTTGGGAAATGCCTGGGCGCAAGTTTGTGAGTGGGGAGGGGTATCGTTTTGGGTTTAATGGGAAGGAAACGGATGAGGATGCAACTAGTGGCAGCTATGATTTTGGAGCGAGGATGTATAATAGCCAGTTGGGGCGGTGGTGGTCTGTGGATGCAAAAAAAGAAAAGTACCCTCAGTTTAGTCCTTATCATGCAATGGGTAATAATCCTATTATAACCATAGATCCTGATGGAAATGAGAATGTAGTTGTTATCGGTAATCAAGGTAAGAGCCCTAAGAACGGAGGTGGACCAAAATCTCCTAATAAAAGAAGCTTTTTGGAAGCTGGCTTTAATGAGGCAATGAATTTTAATAAAGACAGAAAACACAATGGTGAAAAAACAACTATGATTGTATATTCGGGGACATATACTGATGAGCAAATAAGCTACTATCAAGAACGAGCGAAAGATGCAGGTATAAATTTTGTTCTGGCTAAAAATAAAAATGATGTTAAAAGTTATATTAACAAAGTAGGTGGATTTGTAGGTGAGCAAGTAACTAATGATAGACAAAAAGATTTGATTACTGATTTTGCTTATGTAGGACATGCCGGTCCTGAAGCTTTGTATTTAGGTTATGGGAGTGATGGAGCTCAAATAGCCCCTTATGATATATCAAAGTATGCTTTTCATAGTGATGCCTATTGTCATCTAAATGGATGTGGTACAGGGGCTGATAAAATTGTTAGATTGAATAAAGTAGACAAAACGGGAACAGATATCCTTTTTCAACGATTTAAAAATGACATAGCAAAAGATTTAAAAGCATATAGAACGCCTATTTGGTGGGGCGTTCCTAATAAGTCAGGAGAGTTTACTCCATCTAACAAAAAATATGCAAGACCTACTAACAGAGATGTCTTAAATAAGACTGGACGTTTAGATAATCCTGAATCTCCTACTAGATGGAGTTCAGATAATAAAGGAACGGGACATCCCTCAAATTCAAAAGTAAATGGAAAAGATTATTAGCAAGATTTTTTGGACAATCTGTTTGTCAATGTCTTTATGTCTTCAATTGGTAAAGGGCCAGGATTCAATTGTAATATCTCTTCGTCCAGCCAACTTAGATGCTTGGTATTATGAAGATATAACATTTAATAAAGAAGAAATTTACTTTTTGAAGTATTGGGATGGGCTGTCAAAAAGAGTATTGATAAGATTAAATAGGTATAAGGAATTTCATCAATTTTTATTGTCGTCTTTTTCTTCTAAAGAAATAGCTAGGCTAGATGAAGTCTATAGAACAAATTTGGCAACTAAAGAAGCCAATTGTGAGGCTTTATATGAAGTTAAGTTCTCTATTTATGAGAATGGAGAAAGAGAAATATATGTAATAACTATTTTTGAAAAAAGCTGTGAGGTTGAAGGTACTGATATTCCAGAATTAAATCGAATACTGTTATTTTGGAAAGATTTTTTTCGAGAACATGGATGTAGCAAAGCCTACAATATTCACTCTGTGGTTTCGGGAGAAAGCTATGAGAGCATATGCAAGAAATATCAAATGGATGAACTTGTTGTTATTATTTATAATAGTTTTTATGAAGATGTTTTTAGAGCATTAAATCAGCGGGACTTAGATCTTAAAGCGATATGGGAACATAAGCAAGCACTACATCCAAAGGACAAGTTGTTAATTCCTTGCTTGCCTGAAAAAGTAAGCAAGTATGAATAGCTATTTAGCCGTATTATAGTATGCAGTCATTTTTGTTGGGCCTTGGTCTTTCTTGCCGCAGCGGCTTGAAAGCCCCTGCTTTGTTTGTGGGAAGGATATATTTGGTTTTCAGGTCCTGCGGCTTTTAAGCTGCAGGCCAATTGTTGCTTCTGAG
>NZ_JH719942.1:4415881-4420432 GCF_000275825.1 Saprospira grandis DSM 2844 | reverse complement strand
CTTGTCCCTAGGCGGTTATTGGCATTTTGAGGCGGGCAAGCCGGGCCCCTCGGTCTTGCAATATGAGTATGACCCCATGGGCAACCGCTTGGCCAAAAAGAAATTGTATGTAGATGGTCCTGTGGATATTCGGTCGGAAGGGCAGTATTATGTTCGTGACCCTCAGGGGAATGTGCTGGCGGTTTATCAGTACAATGAAGAAAATATTGCGCTGGTCGATGACAAAGATAGCTTGTATTTAGAGGAGCTGCATTTATATGGCTCGGCCCGTTTGGGAATCTTAGAAAAAAGCCTTAGCTTTAAGGTATCGGGATGAGTCGGGGGCCGTTGGCTTGCCTGCTGGGAGTCTGCTCAAAACGGCTTTGGCGCAAAGCAGCTACCAGCAACTAGAGCTGGGCCGCCGCCGCTACGAGCTCTCCAACCATTTAGGCAACGTACTGGCTACGGTCAGTGATAAATCTTTGGGTCAAGACAGCAGCCAAACTGGACAGGCAGATTATTATTTGGCGCAGGTTTCTTCTGCAAGCCTATACTACCCATTTGGTTGGGAAATGCCTGGGCGTAAGTTTGTGAGTGGGGAGGACTATCGTTTTGGGTTTAATGGGAAGGAGGATGACCGAGATTGGGGGACGCAAAATATTCAGGATTATGGCTTTAGGTTGTATAATCCGAGTATAGGGAAGTTTTTGAGTGTGGATCCGTTGGCGCCTAAATATCCTGAGTTGACTTGTTATCAGTTTGCTTCTAATACGCCTTTATGGGCGATTGATTTGGATGGTTTGGAGGCGTATATTTCGACAGAAACAGGAGAAATAGTTGGTCAAATAGGGGATAATAATATGGTTAGAACTGTTAAGGCTGAAAATGTAGAAACAGTTTGTTTAGCGGCTCAAAATTTAGCTGAAAAGAACCCTTCTTTTGAAGAAAAAGCTTTAAATATAGACTATAAGGGTATTGCCGATGCTTTGAGTGAAGCGACACCATTAACTACGGAGGAATTGAATGTTCGAGCATTTTTAAGTACGATAAAAACAGCTGAAGGTCATGGCATTGAGCAAACTTATGATGTTTTATGGGGGTATAAAGCATATATGAAGCCAGAGCAAAGAGATGGAGATGCAGAACCTCATTTATATCACCCTATGAAACAAAGAAAAGGCTGGGGGGACTTAGGTTCTGCATCAGGAGCTTATGGGTTTACAATGGCTGGTTGGGAAGATTATGGATTGAAAAAAGGATACCCTAATTTTGATGGGAAGTATCAAGATCAAGCAGCTGTTTATGTTCTTGAAAGGTACGGTGCATTAGATTTTGTAAAGAAGGGCGAGTGGGAAAAAGCCTTGCCAAACATCAATGTATACCAGTGGCCATCATTGCCTGGAGGGAACTCTGGACAGCAAGGGCTCACTTTAGAGCAAACCAGAGAAGTTTTTAAAGCTAATGTGATAAAAGAGCTAAATAATAAATCGTCATTAGGAGCTCAACCAGGTGAATTAGATGTTGAACTTGATAAGAAGTAAATTATTAGAATGATTATTATGAATAAAAAACTATTGTATTTGGTCGCTTTGAGTTTAGGCTTATTGTCTTGCCAACCAGCAGTACAACCACCAACAGCAGAAGAAAAACGGCCTTTGGCTGCAGTAGAAGAGCAGAAAACTACAGTAGAGGAAGAAAAAGAAGCAGAAGTTTGGCTTCAAAAAACGGCTAGGGCAAAGGACATTAAGTTTAAGCTGAAAGGAGAGGAGTTGTACTATTTTTTTAGCAAGGATTGTGTTTATCCTTTTTCTTATGAGCGGCAGGAAAAGCAGTTATTGGTGTATTGGCCTAAAGAAATGCAGGTTATACGTAAATATAGTTCTTACTATGAACTAATTAGTGAAGACTGTCTAAAAGAACTGCCATTTTATGCTGCTGTGCAAGCCGATTCTCTTTTTGCGATTTATAAGCTGAATGCAGGCGAAGATCACTTTTTGGCCACTTATAGGGATAGCCTTTTGCCTCGAAAATATCCTCAGTTTTTTCCGGATAGCTTAGTGCTGGGAGAAAACTACCAACTACCTTTTGTGGTGCAGGAGGATAGCGTTTGGGGGAGCTCAAATGGCATCACTTTGAAATTTACGGAACGAAACATATTATATATGTATAATATGCAGTGTTATTTTGAATTTCCGATTAGTTATGAAAATGGGGCAGCAGTTATATATTGGGCTGATCGAGAGGATTGTAAATGGGATATGATGCATTGGAAAGCTTGGGCTCGTCCTGTTCCAAAAAAAGGGGAGCCATTTGCTCGCTTAGAACTTTATGCTGCGGATAGCATGGCTGTACATTATTATTATCCGGAATGGAAGGCCGCCTATAATGCAGCGCAAGTGAAACTGGATCATTTTCCGGATACTTTTTTTCGTGCTGATATAGCCTATAAATCTAATGTAGAAGAGTAAAGGACTACATTTCATTCTTTTTGTGGCTGAATTCTAAGTTAAAAGGCCAAATCGGCCTAGGGGCCTGCAAGGGGGCCGCGCAGCGGCAGACCGAGCCAGCTTGCTGGCGCAGGGCCGAGCAGGCTTGCGAGCCCTGACAACCAGCCCCTAAGGGGCGCCAGTTCGATGACCAACGGGAATAAACAGCCCGGCCGCCTTAGGCGGCAGGCCCCAAAAAAAGAAAAAAAATAGTATCTTTAGACCTCGTTCTTTGAAATAAAATGAGCTGGGCCGCCGCCGCTACGAGCTCTCCAACCACCTAGGCAACGTACTGGCTACGGTCAGCGATAAATCTTTGGGCCAAGACAGCAGCCAAACGGGGCAGGCAGATTATTATCTGGCGCAGGTTTTTTCTGCAAACTTATACTACCCTTTTGGTTGGGAAATGCCTGGCCGTAAGTTTGTGAGTGGGGAGGGGTATCGTTTTGGGTTTAATGGGAAGGAGACGGATGAGGATGCAACTAGTGGCAGCTATGATTTTGGAGCGAGGATGTATAATAGCCAGTTGGGGCGGTGGTGGTCTGTGGATGCTTTATCTAGTGAGTATCCTTCTGCAAGTCCATATAATTTTGCCCTAAATACTCCAATACAAGCTATGGATCCTGATGGTAATCTTGTAATTTTCGTTAATGGGTTCTGGGGAAGTGGAACAGGAGCATGTTGTGGTGGATTAATGGGGTATTGGGGAGATGATTGGGCTAAAAGAGTCATGTCTTCTATTGGAGATAATAAGGCTATGTTTTTTGATGGGGCATCTGGCGGACTGTGGGGGTGGGGGAATACCCCAGGTCAATATGGTGCTAAATTTAGTAGTGAGGGACGATATGATGCAGGGTATCAAATGGGAAAAACCCATGCTAAAGATATTATAGCAAGTTTAAAGGAGGGTGAGTCTATAAAGTTTGTTACAAATAGTATGGGGGCTGCATATCAGAAAGGTTTTTCACAAGCATTGGTAGATTATGTAACAGAGTATAATCAGGGAATTAGAGAAGTTGCAGAATTTGAAGGAAGTGACTATTCTGCTGAAAAATTTATCGCAGAACATGCTATTAGCATAAATATTGAATTTGTTGTGGATATTGCAGGATATACTGGACGCCCCGGAACAGGAATGGATGCGGATCCTAATGCAAAAACAAATTACTTTATGAGAAGTAAGGATGATTTAGTAGCAGGATATAAGGGGGCAGAAGTTAGAGGAGGAGTTGAGCTTGCAAAAGACAAAGTTTGGGCAAAGTTGCCTAGTGGAGCAAGAGCCTATCCTCCTGAACCAGATGTAAATAGTGAAGAGTTGCCACCTCTTTTTAAAATAGATATGCCTACAATCAATACTAAAGCAAATCACCCTCATCACGCATCATGGTGGAATCCGTCTTTTTTTCCTAGAAGCCAAAACAATGATTCTTCAGTGAAAGAACCAACTATTCTGTACGAACAAGGTAATTAACTTAGATTGATATGCAAAAAATATACTTATTTCTATTACTTAGTTTAGGTAGTTGTTATCAAATTATGAAGCCTGCACCTAAAGGAATTTATGGAGAGTATTACTACTCAATACTGTATACTACACCTTTAAACAGTCAGGAATTATATGAGAGAGCAACTTCAAGCTGTGGACTCTTTAGCATTAAGGACTCAACTTATTGGGAGTGTGAATTTACTGATGTTATTGAAGAGGATAGTTGTGATGAAAAATTTTTACTAGGCATTTATCCATTTGATTCTGTTCTGCAAATTAAGTTGATACAGGTTAATGGAGCTATAACTAGCGATGATGCTCTTTTTCAGAGAAGGAAGAAGTTTTATAAAGAAAAATTTGAAAAAGTTATCTTACCTAATTTCTTAAACTAGGTATTTCTCCAGACTAACTAGTACGCCGATTATCTTTAAGACTAGCAATCTCAGCTGTGTTAATTGGTAGTAGGGGCCTCCCGCCTTCGGCGGGCGCTACGTTTCGGGGCTCGCTGCTCGCTCGGCCCTGCGCGGGCAATGCCCGCTGGGTCTGGCCTTCGGCCACCCCTGCACATCGGTTACTCCCTTTGGTCGTCGAACTGCGCCC
>NZ_JH719942.1:4412588-4415781 GCF_000275825.1 Saprospira grandis DSM 2844 | reverse complement strand
AGAGGAGCTGCATTTATATGGCTCGGCCCGTTTGGGAATCTTGAAAAAAACCTTAGCTTTAAGGTATCGGGATGAGTCGGGGGCCGTTGGCTTGCCTGCTGGGAGCCTGCTCAAAACGGCTTTGGCGCAAAGCAGCTACCAGCAACTAGAGCTGGGCCGCCGCCGCTACGAGCTCTCCAACCACTTAGGCAACGTACTGGCTACGGTCAGCGATAAATCTTTGGGCCAAGACAGCAGCCAAACTGGACAGGCAGATTATTATCTGGCGCAGGTTTCTTCGGCAAGCCTATACTACCCATTTGGATGGGAAATGCCTGGGCGCAAGTTTGTGAGTGGGGAGGTGTATCGTTTTGGGTTTAATGGGAAGGAAGATGACCGAGATTGGGGAATGCAAAACATTCAGGATTATGGCTTTAGGTTGTATAATCCGAGTATAGGGAAGTTTTTGAGTGTGGATCCGTTGAGTCCGGATTATCCTTGGTATACGCCCTATCAGTTTGCAGGGAATAAGCCGATTAAATTTATTGATTTAGATGGTGCAGAGCCCGAGAGTAATCCTGCTGATTGGACACCTGTCAAAGAGTATGAACATGGAACAATGTTTAAAACTCCTGATGATGAGTATGTTTTTTTATATAGTAGTCCAATTTTGGTTGGAGGAGTAGGAGAGCCAGTAATGGCCTATAGAGAGGGTGGAGAATGGAACTATGCGATAAAACCTCCAAATACGGATGGTCAATACGCTCAAGAATTAACAGAAGATGTAGTTGTACCTATACTAAATTATGCATTTTTTGTTATTCAGACTGAGATGATGATTGGAGGTGTATCTGGGGGTGGTCCAAAATTTAGAGTAGGAACTAATACGCCTAAGTATGCTGGGAGTGGTACAGGTGCTGCTGGAAGGGGTTCAATTAAAACAGGTAAGTGGTGGAATCCTTATACATGGGGAAATAAAGTAAGATTTAAAACGAAACCACCCAAAGTAGTTCCTGATGGGACAAAACTTATTGATCCAATTGATGATTTGGTAAAAGTTGCTGATGAAGCTCTTGAAAGTGGTCAGAATCAAGGAGCGGCAACAGAGCTAACATTGAAAACAGGAGAAAAGATATATGCTGTAAGTGGGGAAAATGTTCCGCCCAATAAAGAAATGACAGGGGTGTTGTCTGGAGTCTCTCGTGAGGGAGCTAAAACCCCTTGGTGTGGAAATTGTTCTGAAGTTAAAGCTATAGAAAAAGCTCTAAATGCAAAGAAAGATGTTACTGGAGCAAAATCTAGAACTGTTCAGATTGGAGAGTCCCCGAATGCAAATCGTGTGCATGGGAAATATAAACCAGCCTGTAAAAGTTGTGAAAAAATGTTAGACCATTTCAAAATTAAAGAAGCAAAATCAGAGTAGTTATGGTGAAAGTTACTTGGCCTCAAGAAGAAGGAAAGCAAAATCTAGAACTGTATTTAATTGTGTTACAATATATATTTGAGGGTACATCTCTAAGGTTTACTGAAAATATTAGCTTTGATCCACTAGAGATATTCGCAAGGTATTTAGAAAATGAGATTACTCATAATGAATACTTAAACTACATTGCCATTTGTGAAAGTTTTATATCGCAGCCTGAAAATTTTAGAGACCATATTTCAAAAGACGTGTTGTGGAATAGATTAGCTCTATTATGTATGCCTGAAAATAGCGATGAAGAAAGTCTTTGGGAGAGTATTTCTTATTTGTATACTTATGGAAAAGGTCTAGGGCATTTATTTTCTGTAGAAGATAGAAAATTTAGTAAAGTAGATTTAAAATAGGTGATCATTTATCTTTATTGCGCTTAGTATGGCGGCTTTTGTTGCTGTAGGTTTCAACCTACAGGTATATATATCCATCCTACAGGCCCGAAGGGCCGCAGGCCTAGGGGCCTGCAAGGGTGCCGCGCAGCGGCAGACCCAGCCAGCTTGCTGGCGCAGGGCCGAGCAGACCTGCGAGCCCTGCAAGGGCCCGGCCGCCGCAGGCGGCAGGCCCCAAAAAAAGATCAGTATGTCAAGAATCTAGATAAAGGCTTTAGCCTAGAATATGCCTATGATTTAGTGTCGGGGAATGTTCGGGAAGTGGCCTATCAGGCAGGGGAAGCGGATGCTTTTTATCATAAGTACAGCTATGATGCGGAGAATCGTCTTCGTTTGGCCTATAGTTCAGAGGATGGTCGTTTGTGGCAGAAGGAGGCGCGTTATTACTATTATGCGCATGGACCATTGGCGAGAGTGGAGTTGGGGGAAGAGCTATTGGGCTCTGATTATCGCTATAGCTTGCAGGGCTGGATAATTGGGGTGAATGGCTTGGTGAAGAATGCGGTTTGGACAGATCCTGGAGCGGATGGTCATGAGACGGGCCGTCATCGCTGGTTTAGTCGAGATGAATATGCTTATGGCTTGGGCTATAATGAGTTGGCTTATACGCCCATTGGGGGCTCATCTTTGAATGATGGAGCGGCATGGAGTAATATGTCAGGAGATATTCTATCGAAAGATGGGGTTTCTGGCTTGTTTAATGGGAACATCGCTTATATGCAGACGGCTTTGCCACAATTGGCTCGAGAGGGGATGGGGTCAGGTAGTTATGCTGCTGCGTATCAGTATGATCAGTTGCATCGGATAATGGCCTCGAATACCTATGAGTATAATGGAGGGCAATGGAATAAACTGTTGCGGGATGGACTGAATAGTCCAGCGAATCCCAAAAACTATGGGAGTAGTTATAGTTATGATGCGAATGGAAATATCTTGAGTTTATCGCGTTATGCCGGAGGGAATCAGATAGATGATTTAAGCTATCATTATACTTATGATGTTGATCCTGCACAATTGCCAGAGGTTTCTAGCCAAGCTATCGGGCAGTTGTATAACAACCAATTGCAGTATGTGACGGACGGCGCAGGGGCGTCGACGGTGGGCGATTTGACTAGTCAGCCAGGACACGATGGGGCCGTAGCTACGTCTTCACAGAACTATGAATATGACGAAATCGGCAATTTGGTTCGAGATAGCTCGGAGCAGATTGAGGAGATTGTCTGGAACGTACAGGGCAAGGTGCAAGAGGTTCATTTTGAGGCGGGCAAGCCGGGCCCCTCGGTCTTGCAATATGAGTATGACCCCATGGGTAATCGCTTGGCCAAGAAGAAATTGTATGTTGATGGTC
>NZ_JH719942.1:4409501-4412488 GCF_000275825.1 Saprospira grandis DSM 2844 | reverse complement strand
CAGGGCCGAGCAAACTTGCGAGCCCTGCAAGGGCCCGGCCGCCGCAGGCGGCAGGCCCCAAAACATCCTCAGAAAACTATGAATATGACGAAATCGGCAATTTGGTTCGAGATAGCTCGGAGCAGATTGAGGAGATAGTTTGGAACGTACAAGGCTAAGGTGCAAGAGGTTCGTTTTGAGGCGGGCAAGCCGGGCCCCTCGGTCTTGCAATATGAGTACGACCCCATGGGGAACCGTTTGGCCAAGAAGAAATTGTATGTTGATGGTCCTGTGGATATCCGATCGGAGGGGCAGTATTATGTCCGTGACCCGCAGGGGAATGTGCTGGCGGTTTATCAATTCAATGAAGCGGATATAGCTGTAGTTGGGGATAAAGATAGTCTTTATCTGGAGGAGCTGCATTTATATGGATCGGCCCGTTTGGGAATCTTGAAAAAAGCCTTAGCTTTAAGGTATCGGGATGAGTCGGGGGCCGTTGGTTTGCCTGCTGGGAGTCTGCTCAAAACGGCTTTGGCGCAAAGCAGTTACCATCAACTAGAGCTGGGCCGCCGCCGCTACGAGCTCTCCAACCACCTAGGCAACGTACTGGCTACGGTCAGTGATAAATCTTTGGGCCAAGACAGCAGCCAAACGGGACAGGCAGATTATTATCTGGCGCAGCTGTCTTCGGCAAACTTATACTACCCCTTTGGTTGGGAAATGCCTGGGCGTAAGTTTGTGAGTGGGGAGGGGTATCGTTTTGGGTTTAATGGGAAGGAAGATGACCGAGATTGGGGAACGCAAAACATTCAGGATTATGGCTTTAGGTTGTACAATCCGAGCATAGGGAAGTTTTTGAGTGTGGATCCGTTGAGTCCGGATTATCCTTGGTATACACCCTATCAGTTTGCTGGGAATATGCCGATACAATATGTAGACCTAGATGGTTTAGAACCATCAATGAGTGATATTCAACGGGCACAAGAAACAAGTAATTTTCCAGTAGTACTTAAATCAATTGATGATATTAGAGTAGAGTCACAAGTAAAACATGGACTTAGCTCTATAAAAATGCATATACGAGTGCCTAAAAATATAGCAATTAGAAAAACAAGTCCATCTGTAGACCCATCTCCAACAAGAAAAGGATTTAGGGCAGGAAATGGAGGGAGTTTAACTCCTGCTGGACATGCTTTACAATTACATGGAAAAGGAAGTTCTCAGTATAAATCAGCTTCAATGTTACCAAAAGGGGCGCCAGCATTTGAAGGGACTAAATACTATGTAGATATAGATAAGGCTGTTGCTGAGGGGGCTGAGTTTATAGATCAAGATAAGTTAGCACAAAGTATGGATGATTTGGTAAAAGATAATCCGCAGTATTCAAAAATGGCTGAAAAGTGGAAGCTAAACCAAGTAAATGAGGCTGAAGTACTGTTTAAGGGGGATGTGTCTCCTAAGGCAATTGACAATAGTCTTTCAATGACTTTAAAGAAAGGTGCTAAAGGTTTAGGTGCTGCGTCAAAAGCTATGACTGCTTATGATTTGGCAACGGCAGCAAAAAAAAGTGTTGATCAAGAATCGATAAATCCTATTGCTGCAGAAGGAATTCGACAGGTAGGTGGTTGGGCTGGATTTTCTGCAGGAGCTGCAACAGCGGGAGCTGCAACGTCATGGTTGAATGTAGGGGGGCCTATTGGTACCGCTCTAAATGTTAGTGCTGGCCTTTTAGGAGGGGTCGCTGGCTATTTTGCTGCAGATGCTGTAGCTGATCAAATTGATGAAAATTAAGTTAGATGTTTAAAACGAAAAATAGTAAATATATTGATAAATTAAAGAGGTCTCAAAATGCATTTATTGATTTACAGAAGGATGTTTTTTGGGTTGATGGGAGGCCAAGTTTTTTAATTAAAATAATAAATATACTTGTTGCCAAAGGGGATTTAGAAGCATTGTATTTTTTTAAGTCAAAGATTTCACTAAAAATTCTAAATAATGTCCAGAGTAAAAATCAAAAGGAGTGTACTCTTCTGCAAAAAGCATGTTTCTATGCGGTGAAAGAGAATGATAATTGTGGGCTGCGATTGAAAATTGTTCAAGTCCTTCTGGAAGAAGGTTTGTCTAAAGTGAGTATAAAATGCACAGACCCTATTGTAATCGCAGCTTCTCATCGCAACATTGAATTGTTGGATATTTTAGTGAAATTTGGATTAGACTTAAACAAGCTTTGGAAGCCGTCGATTTGGTTTAGAGTGTCACCAAAAATTTTAAAGCATTTAGAAGAAAATAGTTCTAATGTTCCTCAAGAGGTGGTAGACTATTTAAGAGAGCTAGGTGATGATTTAGAAAAATTTTAAAGCATTTAGAAGAAAATAGTTCTAATGTTCCTCAAGAGGTGGTAGACTATTTAAGAGAGCTAGGTGATGATTTAGAAAAATTATCACGCTAGTAGATGGTTTTATTTGTAGTTGGGGCCTCCGCTGCGGCTTTGCCTTGCGGCGCTACGTTTCGGGGCTCGCTGCTCGCTCGGCCCTGCGGCCTGACGGCCTTGGTCTGGCCTTCGGCCACCCCTGCACATCGCTAGGCCGTTTGGCCTTCGGCCATGGCGGCGAAGCCGCCTGCCATTCATCGCCTAGGGACAAGCCCCTAGGCTAATCCCATGGAGTCAGCCCTAAAGGGCCTCAACTGCTTATATAGCTGGCCTTGCTCATTTGCTTTTGCAGAGAAGGGTCATATCCAAAGGCCCTCGCAGAGGGCTGTCTGAAAAAGCTAGCCTAGGGGCTTGTCCCTAGGCGGTTATTGGCATTTTGAGGCGGGCAAGCCGGGCCCCTCGGTCTTGCAATATGAGTATGACCCCATGGGCAACCGCTTGGCCAAAAAGAAATTGTATGTAGATGGTCCTGCGGATATCCGATCAGAGGGGCAGTATTATGTCCGTGACCCGCAGGGGAATGTGCTGGCGGTTTATCAGTTTAATGAAGCGGATATAGCTGTAGTTGGAGATAGAG
>NZ_JH719942.1:4406171-4409401 GCF_000275825.1 Saprospira grandis DSM 2844 | reverse complement strand
TTGTTGTATGGCTGCTGGTTTCAACCTGCAGCCACGGCTAGCAGGCGGCGAAGCCGCCGCAGGCCTAGGGGCCTGCAAGGGTGCCGCGCAGCGGCAGACCAAGGGCGAAGCCCGCCGGGCCGAGCAGACTTGCGAGCCCTGAAAGGGCCCGGCCGCCTTTGGCGGCAGGCCCCAAAAACATCCTCACAAAACTATGAATATGACGAAATCGGCAATTTGGTTCGAGATAGCTCGGAGCAGATGGAGGAGATAGTTTGGAACGTACAGGGCAAGGTGCAAGAGGTTCATTTTGAGGCGGGTAAGCCGGGTCCTGATGCCTTGAAGTATGAGTACGACCCCATGGGCAACCGCTTGGCCAAAAAGAAATTGTATGTAGATGGTCCTGCGGATATTCGATCGGAAGGGCAGTATTATGTCCGTGACCCGCAGGGGAATGTGCTGGCGGTTTATCAGTACAATGAAGAAAATATTGCGCTGGTCGATGACAAAGATAGTTTGTATTTGGAGGAGCTGCATTTATATGGCTCTGCTCGTTTGGGAATCTTGAAAAAAACCTTAGCTTTAAGGTATCGGGATGAGTCGGGGGCCGTTGGTTTGCCTGCTGGGAGCCTGCTCAAAACGGCTTTGGCGCAAAGCAGCTACCAGCAACTAGAGTTGGGCCGCCGCCGCTACGAGCTCTCCAACCAGCTCAGCAACGTACTGGCTACGGTCAGTGATAAATCTTTGGGCCAAGACAGCAGCCAAACGGGACAGGCAGATTATTATCTGGCGCAGGTTTCTTCGGCAAGCCTATATTACCCATTCGGTTGGGAAATGCCTGGGCGCAAGTTTGTGAGTGGGGAGGGGTATCGTTTTGGGTTTAATGGGCAAGAGGAGGATCCTGATATGGGAGTGGTGTTTAAGTATCGTGTCCATGATGCGAGGGTTGGTAGGTTTTTGTCTGTGGACCCACTTGCGCCGGATTACCCTTGGAATAGCTGTTATGCTTTTGCGGAGAATAGTACAATTGCAGGAATAGATTTGGAAGGGCTTGAATTTGTATATGCCCCCAGTGTACCACAATCTTTTAAAGCAAAAATCAACACGCTAAGGAGTGAGTCTTTAGTATTCGATGTATTGTATACAACTTTAAATAATCATTTGGAGGCTAATGATGCCATGCTTCCAATTTATTTTTGTGATGTTTGTTTAGAACGAACAAGTGAAGAATTTGGCGGCCAGGTGAGGGGGTATGTTGATCGTTATGCAAGGGAAATAACTTTCGGTTCTGCTTCAGCAGAAAGAACAATCGCTGAAGAATTTTTCCATCTTTATCAAATGTAATTATTCTATGGAGGTTTAGGACGTGATCCTGCAACAAGAAATTTAATAGAATTAGAAGCTGAAGCTAAAATATTTGATGATGTAGTTATTTGGGAGGTTATAGGTAGTCGAGAAAAAAGATTGTATCGGTAATTCTCTCCACTGACAACCTGTTTTAAGCCTATAAATTATCGCTTTAACAATTTGCCACAGAGGCGCTTTGGTTTTTCGAGCCAATTTTTTTTCGGGAAAAAATGCTAATATTTTTCCGTAATAAATTCTTTTGATAAATTCACAACCATGTTGCAAAGTCCTTTTTTGTTTTTGTCGTAATCAACAATAATAAGCGCTTTGCAGCATTTTTTTTTGCCTTAGTCTAGCTGCTGACTAAAAAATTTAAACAAGCTCCTAATAAATTAAATTATGCTCTTTTCCGTTATCTTAAGTTTTATCATTGGTTATGTGGCCATTGTGTTTGAGCATCCGCTCAAGCTAGATAAAACGGTACCTGCTCTTATTATGGCGGCCCTCTGTTGGGCTTTCGTTTCTTTGGGCCATCTCGAGGTTTTTGATCATCATGGACATGAAGCGGCCCTCGATAATATTCTGCTTCATCATATTGGTAAAACTGCCGAAATTCTCATCTTCCTGATCGGCGCCATGACAATTGTAGAGCTAATTGACTTGCATGGTGGTTTTGGAGCGATTACCGATCGCATCAAGACGACCAAAAAATCGACGATGCTTTGGATGGTGATGCCTTTGGCCTTTTTCCTTTCTGCAACCCTAGACAACCTCGCTTGTACGATTGTAGTGGTGTCTTTGCTTCGCAAATTGGTGCCCGTTAAAGAAGAGCGCATTTATTTCATCAGTTTGGGCGTTATTGCTGCCAATGCGGGCGGTGCTTGGTCGCCAATTGGAGATGTAACCACCACTATGCTCTGGATTGGTGACCGTATTTCGGTTTCTGGTTTGGTCTTGGCACTTTTGCTCCCTTCTATTGCCTGTGCAATTATTCCTACAGCCGTGATGGCGGCTATGCCTTATATGAAAGGAAACATCACCCCTGCCGATACTTCTGACAATCATGCGGGAGAGAAAAACCCAAAAATCAAAGGGGCCGACACTATGCTTATTGCTGGTTTGGCCGGTCTGGTTTTCGTCCCTATTTTCAAAACGGTAACGCATCTTCCTCCCTATGTGGGCATGATGCTTTCTTTGGGGATTGTTTGGTTGATCTCAGAGTACCTTCACCCCGATGAAGAATTTGAAGATAAGTAGAAATACTCTGCTCACCACGCCCTTTCTCGTATCGAGATGTCTAGTATCCTTTTCTTCCTCGGTATCTTGATGGCCGTAGCCTCTCTAGAGTCCCTCAATGTACTTAAGGATTTGGCCGAAGCCATGAACGGCGTCTTCCCTTCTGAAAAAGAATACCTACCCGGTGTAGTTGGTTTGGACCTTGTAGTGGCTATTTTGGGCCTCGGTTCTGCCCTAATTGATAATGTGCCTTTGGTGGCCGCCGCTATGGGGATGTACTCTACCGAAGAGTATGTGATGGACCACAAACTCTGGCATTTCTTGGCCTATTCTGCCGGTACCGGAGGATCTATGCTCATCATTGGTTCTGCCGCTGGTGTGGCCGCTATGGGTATGGAAAAAATCGACTTTATGTGGTATATGAAGAAAATTGCCTGGTTGGCCCTTTTGGGTTTCTTTGCCGGAGCCATCGTTTTCTTGATCATGCACCCCTTCGTAGAACCTTACCTTATTGATACCGCTAGCCATGCCGCCCCCACAGGTGGAGGACACTAAGCGCTAGCCTCAGCTTTCTATACAAAATGCCTATTCCTGCTATAAGGAGTAGGCGTTTTTTTTGGGGCCTCCGCTGCGGCTTCGCCTTGCGGCGCTACGCTTTGGGGCTCGCA
>NZ_JH719942.1:4399060-4406071 GCF_000275825.1 Saprospira grandis DSM 2844 | reverse complement strand
TGCGCTGGTCGATGACAAAGATAGCCTTTATCTGGAGGAGCTGCTATTTATATGGTTCGGCTCGTTTGGGAATCTTAGAAAAAACCTTAGCTTTAAGGTATCGGGATGAGTCGGGGGCCGTTGGCTTGCCTGCTGGGAGCCTGCTCAAAACCACTTTGGCGCAAAGCAGCTACCATCAACTAGAGCTGGGCCGCCGCCGCTACGAGCTGTCCAACCACTTAGGCAACGTCCTAGCTACGGTCAGCGATAAATCCTTGGGCCAAGACAGCAGCCAAACTGGACAGGCAGATTATTATTTGGCGCAGGTTTCTTCGGCTAGTCTATATTATCCATTTGGATGGGAAATGCCAGGCCGCAAGTTTGTGAGTGGGGAGGGGTATCGTTTTGGGTTTAATGGGAAGGAAGATGACCGAGATTGGGGGACGCAAAACATTCAGGATTATGGCTTTAGGTTGTACAATCCGAGCATAGGGAAGTTTTTGAGTGTGGATCCGTTGAGTCCGGATTATCCTTGGTATACACCCTATCAGTTTGCTGGGAATAAGCCGATTTGGGCTGTTGATTTGGATGGGTTGGAGGAAAAGATAGTTACTTTATATACAAAGGAAGATGGATCATATGATCGATATAAAACTAAAGTAGTACTTAATAAAGATAAAGTAATAAAAGAAGGCACTCAAAGAGTAGCTTATACTCATTTGTCAATTGTTCAAACAGATGGTACTCATAAAAAATATCTTATAAGAGAAAAATTATCTGATGATGGCTACTTAGAAGGTACTTCAGTTTATCCGTCTGCTAGATATAATTTTAATGATAAAGATCCTAATTATAACAGTAATGCTTGGGATCGAGTATGGGAAGATCCAGGTTGTGCGGGGCTGTTTTCTGGTGAAGATAACATTATTGATAACCGAAATAATACTGCTCCTGAAATTTGGCAAGAAAGAGCAGATTGGAACGCTGTTGTTGAGTTGAGTATGGATATCGCCTCTAACTTTGCAGTTGTAGGGCGTTGGATGAGTGTAGGTGAGTATAATAAAATGTTGAAAACAGGTAGAGTGCAAGAAGGGTCTGGTGGAGTGACTTATGTTTCTAGAATCAACAAGGAGCTTGATCCTAAACTCGGTTTCGATGGTCCTAGTACGTTTAGAAGACAAGCTCCTAAAGGATCTGTTTATGTAGAATTTGAAGTGAAAAAAGCGGATATAGTACAAGCCGGACAAGCAAATTGGGGAAAATTGGTTGGTCCAAATGCTAACCTCTCCTCAAGAATTAAATTAAAAAGCCAAGGTGGTACAATGTTGCCAGAAGTAAAAAATATACAAATTAAAGAAAGGAAATAATTAAATTTTTAAAGTGTAAAACGTAGTAATTATGGTGGTTGATAATTTACAATCTTTAATAGATGAGGTACTTTTACTGGCTAAGGATAAAGAAAAGTATATAGAAAAAATAGCTCAGCCTTATCCCTTGATCGAAGAATTGCGCAAAGAACTGAGCGACTATGCCGATGTATCAATACATGATGCATTAAAAGTGCAAGTTTATATTGACCACTCCGAATTCAAATCTGGAGACTTGGAAATTTACTATCAGACGAGACTGACTTTTTCTAAGTTTGTCAATGCAGTAAGACTCACATTTTATTGTTCTGTGAAAAATCCAGATCCTAGGACTCATAGCGGATACATTGACCGAGAAAGTGATGACGATTGCTTTATTCAAGAACAATTTGATTTGTGTGAAAAATTATGGCCATTTTTTGAAAAACATGGAATTACACCGATTCTGGATCCGATATATGATTATGTTATACCAGGTTTAGACTTCATTAACCAAGAAATAGTTTTCTATGGAGCACAACCTACGGTAGGATTGTTGTTTTTTGCAGACTTTTTTGGTTATGCTGAAGAGCTATGGGGATGAGAGCGCCGTTGCTAGCTTATAGTTTTATTTGCCTTAAAAGTAGAAATGGGCGCAAAAGCAGTGGAATGCTTTTAGTGATTTTGTTAAGTGATGCAGCCACGGCGAGCAGGCGGCGAAGCCGCCGCAAAGGAGCGAAGCGACTTGGCCTAGGGGCCTGCAAGGGGGCCGCGCAGCGGCAGACCTAGCCAGCTTGCTGGCGCAGGGCCGAGCAGACCTGCGAGCCCTGTAAGGGCCCGGCCGCCGCAGGCGGCAGGCCCCAAAAAATAGTATCTTTAGACCTCGTTCTTTGAAATGCGCAAAAGCCCAGAAATTGGCTCTGGGCATCATACTACATACTTTAGAGAGCTAGATGGGCGGATGGGCCGCTGGTGGTCTGCGGATCCCATTACCTTCCCGCATCAATCGCCCTATAATACCTTTGATGGAAATCCGATCTATTATACGGATGCTTCTGGGGCAAGTGTGGGTTATCCGGAAAAAGAAAAAGGAGAGTCTTATAAAGCTGCTGTATCAACAGAAATTAGCTCTACCTCTTTTGCGAGGAGTTATGTGGCAGAAGTGGCTGCTGGGTTGTCAATTGTTCCATCTGCAAAATATCCAGAAACGATTGTTTGGGGGAATTCTATGACACAAGATCAAATCAAAGAACTGGGAGGTATTATAGATGATCTTTATAGCGAGTCTTTCATATTTGCGGAGGCTTATTTAACATTGTGGTATACAGATTTGTATTATAGTTTTAATTATTCTATCCATAAAGATAAAAAAGCAACTAGCGCAGGTGGTTTTGAACGTACGCATGAAAATACCAAGAATGATCCGGGAGCAATTAACCTGTATTGGGATGTGTTTGACAATTTTGCAAAAAGAATGAAAACCACTAGAGAATCAGCAATAAAACATATTGTACATGAAGAGGTTATTCATGCTGCACAACTTCATTTTTACAGGTGTAATCATCATTCTAATCATGCTGTATCTGTATTACTGCTTGAAGCTGAAGTTCGTGTTGCTCACGCTATTGTTGGTTTAGGTAATGGGGATTGGGAAATAAGAGAATTTGCAAGAGGGGCTGCTCACTGGATAGATGCTGTTAAGAACAAACGTAAAATTACACCAGAACTCCAAAATGAATTTGACAAAGCGTGGGGTCTACTGTTATCAAGATTAGATGTCGAACCTTCATATTCTACAATAATGGACAGAGACTTGCGTAAAATTAAGAAAAACTATGGTGTAGGAAAAAAATATAGGCAATATCAAAAATATAATAACCTTGGGGAGGTAAAAAAAATGAAGCCGCTATACTTGATTCAAGTTATTGATCTTTTTTATAAAAAATAAACTATAAATGTCTAAATTTATATATTTTTGCAGCATGTTATTGGTTTTGCATACGTCATGTAGTTCGGAAGCTGGGGATTACAGTAGTAAATGCCTTAGTGCTTTAGATAGTTTGACAATGAAATCTGAATATTTATCATCAGAGCCCATAGATACAAGTTGCTTCTGTCGTGGAGTTCATAGTGCTATAGAGGACTCCAGTTATAATTATTATTTACTATTAAATTATGGAGACATAGGGCCTTCAACCTGCTTGACTGACCTACTTGAAGACAATGGTATTCAGTATTTTAGTGTTTATCCAGAACAGCCAGAGATACAAGAGTGTATTGATTTTTATTGCATAGGGTATATGCATCAAATTAGAGATCGACTTTTAAAGGAAAAAGGAATTTCAGTAGATTCATTAGAAATTCTATCATCCAAACGAGAAACCAAATATCATTCAGTAGATGATGTTTTTAGAGAAATAGAGAACAGGTTGCAAACTAAACGCACAAAAGACAAGATAACTGTAGTCTTGGATACTTCAGACTGGAGTAGAAATTATAATGCAATAAACTATTACTTTGAAAGACATATATCATCTACTGAGACTCTAGTTGTAGATACCATAGCTACTACGACAAATTTATTGGCTTCTGGAGTAGATATAGATTTAGAACAGAAAATGAGGTTATTCTTTTATATAGATTTCAATTCATTTAAGGATGATGAATATTGTGGCTTTGTTCGTTCTGCATACAGGTTTTTAGTGCTTAAAGATTATTAAGGTTTTTTGATTAGCGACTTCCTGCAAAAGTATTTTAAACAGCCCGGCCGCCGCAGGCGGCAGGCCCCAAAAAAATACTATCTTTAGACCTCGTTCTTTGAAATGCGCAAAAGCCCAGAAATTGGCTCAGGGCATCATACTACATACTTTAGAGAGCTAGATGGGCGGATGGGGCGCTGCTGGTCTGCGGATCCCATTACCTTCCCGCATCAATCGCCCTATAATACCTTTGATGGAAATCCGATCTATTATACGGATGCTTCTGGGGCAAGTGTGGGTTATCCGGAAAAAGAAAAAGAAGAGTCTTATAAAGCTACTGTATCAACGGAAATTAGCTCTACCTCCTTTGCAAGGAGTTATGTGCAGAGCGTGGATAAAGGCGATTTAATAATATTTATAAATGGAATGCATAGTAAGGGGCAACCTTGTCCTGATAATTGTCCTGATTGTGGAGGTAGAGAAGAATACTGGGGAGCTAAATGGACTACAGAAGTGCTTAGCCAAATTGGAGACTATAATGCAATGTTTTTTGATGGTTCGTATGGTGGCTTTTCAGGATTTCCTGATAATTATTATTGGAGTAATAGAGAGGCTAAAGGGTATGAAATGGGATTGTACTATGCATCAGATATTATTCTACAGTTAGAAAGAAATAGTCAAGGTCAGATCATAGAATCTGTTAAGTTTATTACTAATAGTATGGGGGCTGCATATCAAAGGGGGTTTTCACAAGCGTTAGTTGACTATGTTGCAACATATAACTGGGATAGAACTCTCGTTAGGGATATATTAATTAACCAAGCAAGGTCTTTAGGATTGAAGGGCATAGATCTAGACAACTATGTAATGTTGCGTACTGCTGATAAGAAAATAGAAGGTTTTGAAATAGAGTTTGTTGTCGATATTGCCGCTTTTGGTAGTAATATTTTTGCAAGCAATATTGCTACACACCCAACAGATGATGTTGGTGGAGGATTGTTTGGTGATAATGCTTCTCCTGGACAACCATCTGATCCTAATGCAAAAACAAATTATTTTATGCGTGCAGACTTTGATCCTGTGGCAGGTTTTCAAGGATCGAAGATTAACGGTGTAAATGCAGTTGAAATACATACTCCTGTTACTTACGGACATCATAGTTCTTTTTTTAAACGGCCTTGTTGCATAAATCTAACAAGTTGAAAACCAGCTAATTAAAAAAAACCTTGTGAATTAGGCATAAAAAAAGGGACAAGACTCGTAGATTTAAGTTTTTTCGACGAACAATAAAATATCGAGCTGTCCCATGACAAATTTAGAAAAAACTTACAGAATTACGCACTAACCAACAGATTTTATACCGCCCAAGGAGAGTTTCTTTTTAATGTTTGGTTCCCGCCTTTGGCAAGCAAAAATCTCATAGCTAAGCGCTCAAAACGCGGCAGACCTAAAACCATTTCCGATGAATTTATTCGCTATTTATTCCGTTTAAAAGTGTCTTTTTTCTTTTGGATATCGACAGTTAGAAGGCATTCTAAAATGCGTTATTTCCGAATATAATTTGGATGTCAATCCAATATCTTACAGCCAAATATGCCGCAGAGTCAAAAACTAAAGCTGAATATTAAGCCTAAAAAAACGGATGAAGAGCTGTCTATAGCAATAGATAGTACAGGACTAAAAATAAAAGGACAGGGAGAGTGGCGGCGAATAAAACACATCAAAAAGTACCGTTCTGGCTGGATTAAAGTACATTTAGCCGTAAATGACAAAACAGGAGAAATCCTGGTTGTAGAGATTACCACAGAGACGAAAAACCGATGCTTCTCAACTCCTCAAAATGATGAAAAAATTGAAGCCATTTAATATTAACCAAGTTTATGCAGATGGCGCCTATGACCAAACAAAATGTCGAGAAGCAATTTGTGCGGCTGGGGCGGTTCCATTGATTCCCCCACGTAAAAATGCTCGCCTAAAAAAAGGAAAAAATGGAGAGCTAGTCGATAGTTATCGCAATGATGATATTTTATATATCTGGGAGTTAGGAGCGGCTGCTTGGAAACAAGATTTAGGCTATCATCGTCGAAATTTAAGCGAAACTGCAATGATGCGGCTCAAGCACTTTTTCTCTGAACGGCTCTCTTCGATCAGCTTTAAAATGCAGAAACAAGAAGTCCTGATGCGTATTCAAATTTTAAATGAGTTTAATGCTGTCAAGCTAGAAGTTACTAATAGTCAGTAAATTATGATTTATGCAACAAGGCCGCAGTTAAGCACTTTATGCCGATCTATAGAAAAAATAGAAAAAAATAAATTTCGTCTATGATAAAACTAAATTTTAAACCTATTGATAAGCCCTTGGAATATCTAGTAGATTACTACGATTATTATCTTCCTTTTATTATTCGTCTAAAAAACCGCCGCATAGGAGATTCGATATTTATTTGTATTAGTAGTGAAATCAATGGTCCAATATTCATTCAATCCGCTTTTGACCCTTGTAGTGAAATTCTGTCTGAAATTGAACTTATCTCATTAAATAATGAAAAAATAAAAAAACTAGAGGATGATGAATTTAATCGTTTAGAGTTGAGTGATGAGTTTTATAGCTGTTCTCTAGGGATAGACACAGGCGACGACCTGCATCTGCACAGGTATTGGATGATGACTGCTTTTATGAACGAAACGGCTATGCTTATAACGATTGGAGAAAGTAGGGGGCCTATTAAGTATTACCGAATAAGTGAAAGTATTTATCTTGGAACAGACCCTGATTCATGTTGGTGCGCCATCTTGCTTTTAGATTTAAGCGAAGCGGATATTAGAGAGATTAAGTTGCTGTAGAAAGCCTTATTTTGTGGTTATGGGTTTAGCATAAAAGTATTTTTTAGGGGCCTCCCGCCGAAGGCGGGCGCTACGTTCGGCAGCTCGCTGTTCGCTCGGCCCTGCGCAAAAAACAAGTTTTTGCTTGGTCTGCGGCTTTGCCG
>NZ_JH719942.1:4370089-4398960 GCF_000275825.1 Saprospira grandis DSM 2844 | reverse complement strand
ATGGCTGCTGGTTTCAACCTGCAGCCACAGCTAGCAGGCGGCGAAGCCGCCGCAAAGGAGCGAAGCGACTTGGCCTAGGGGCCTGCAAGGGGGCCGCGAAGCGGCAGACCAAGGGCGAAGCCCGCAGGGCCGAGCAGACCTGCGAGCCCTGTAAGGGCCCGGCCGCCAAAGGCGGCAGGCCCCAAAAAACTATTTCCGCAATTCGAGAAGTTCCCGAAAAGAAAGTTGGCCAATCAAAAAGGCGCCGAAGAGAGAAGCCGCTCCCGCCAACAAAATCTTAAACCAAAAAATAAGTGGCAAAAATTGACTGCCGTAAAAAAGGCCGAAACTCAATGCACTGCCCAAAATGAAGCGGAAAAATAAGGTCAAAGAGAAGTAGGAACGCAAGGCCGGGAAATAGCGAAAACTCAATAACATCTCCGTAATGGCAATGAAAAACTGCGTGATTAGGGTGGCTACAGCCGCTCCCAAAGCCCCATAAGTTGGAATCCAGAGCAGGTTGAGACCAAAATTGAGCAGCACCCCAAAGGCAAAAAAGATATTCATCCCCTTGAGACGAGCCGCCGCCGTGAGAAAAGGACCAAAAATATAGATGAGTCCGGCAGCATTGGCCGAAAACAACAAAATTTGAAGCAAAAGAGGGGTCTGGGCATGGCTACTTTCATAGAGGGCTGGGGCGAGCTCCTCGGCATAAAAGAAAAGGGCAATGCTGAGCGAGACGGATAAAAAACTCATCCAGCGGAAAGCCGTGGCCATCAATTGGCCCAAATCGTTGAGCTGCAAAGGCCGCAGCAAACGAGAAAACATAGGCAACAACAAACCCGCAAATAAATAGGCGATCATGTTAAAGGCATCGAGCAAACGATAGGCAAAAGCATATTGATCGGCCTCCAGTTTTCCCTCCTCCGCAGGCAGCAAACGCTCAATCATCACGGCATCCATACGGCTGTATAAGGTCATCAGCAAAATGACAAAGGCATAGGGCAAGGCCTGTTTGAGCAAAATGTACATCCGCCTAGGCGAAATGCGCCAGCCTAAAGGCCCCTCTACTTTTTGGGCCAAAAAAAGCGCGCAAATCAAAAAAGTGAGGGCATAACCCAGAGATTGCGCCTGCACAAACTGAACAATATCAAAGGGACCAAAAGGCTCGGCCCAAAGCAAAATGTAAAGCAAAATGATGAGCAGCAATTTATCAAGGGCCGATAGCAAACTGTCGAGCCGATAAAAGGCCATGGCCGATAAATTGGAACGCAAAAATAAAATGCCACTCAATAAAAACTGATTGAGCAAAATGTAGGGCAATATCCGCCAAGCCGCCTCTCCATAGCCCATCAGAAAAGCCGCCCCAAAGGCCAAGGCAAAATAACCCAAGCCCAAAACCGCCTTGAGGCTGAGCAGCATCGGCAAATAGGCGGAGCGCAAATTTTCTTGCTGCGAAATAAACCGACTATTAAATTGTAGCAAACCCAAATCGGCTAGGAGCTGGAAAATAAAGGCAAAATTGAACAAACTAAAGTACAAGCCATACTCTCCATCATCCAAACGGTTTTGGACCTGTAGGTCGATCCCAAAAATATAAAATGGCTTTATTAGCAGGTTGATACCCACCAATAAAGCCAAATTTAATAGAAATGTTTTCTTCATTACATGCCAAACATTCCACCCAAATCACCCATGCCCGGAGGCAAGATGTCTTTGAGCATGTTCTGCGTCTCAGCCGCTTCTTTTTCTGCTGCCGCCGCCAAAACTCGGTTCATGGCCGTAAGCAACAAATCTTCTAGCTCTTCATGATCGTCCAAAGAAAGCTCGGGATCAATTTTGATGTCCAAAATCTGACGAGCGGCATTGGCCCGGATCTGAATGGCCCCGCCGCCAGCCTGAGCGCTGACCTCAATTTGCGTGAGGCGCTGACGCATTTTCTCTTGTTGTTCCTGAATATTTCCAAACATAGTAGACGCTATTTTTTTGCGAAGATAAGGATTCAAGCTTATTTTTCTACATCATCTTCCAAAATGTAATCGCCCAACCAAGCTTTACGAATCTTAAGCTGCTCGGCGCTTGCTTCTTCAAGCAAATTGAGGGCATGCTCTTGTGGTACTTTTACTTTTTTCAGTTTTCCCTTCAAAAGAACTTCCTCAATGGCTAAAGGATCTACCTTTTTGCCCTTTTTGATTCTGCGGTTGCGCTTGCGCATTTTGCGTTTGCTCAATGTTTCTTCTCGCAAAACAAGGACCTCCAATTCATAGCCTTCTTTGGCTTTGCTGGCATAGCTGGTCAATACCTGCTGCGCATTCAAAGGCGTCAATTCTTCGCCATCCCATTTTTTGAGCATATCGCCTTCTTTCAAACCAAGCTCTTTGCCAAAATCATCAATGAATTTTTCATTGGCGACCATCAAAAGACCTTGCTCCGGATTGAAGCCAATGCCGCCATTGGGATTGAAACCCAAAAGCGAAAGCTCGGTCCGAAATCCCTGATCGCTGTACTCAATACCCGCCTCTTTCATCAGTTCTACATAGGGCAAGGGCTCCGTGCCAGCCACATGCTTGAGCATAAATTCTTTGATTTCTGGAAAACCTGTAACAGCCACCATCTCATCAAATAGTTCGGCATCCTTAAAGGGCTTTTGAATGCCGTATTTTTTGGCCAAATCTTGCATCATTTCCTGAATGCCATAAGCGCCCTTAGACAAAATGCGGAGCTTCAAATCAATGCACATCCCAATCAATGCCCCCTGCATATAGACGTTGGGGTATTGGTCCTTGTTTTCATCCAAACAAGTTTTTGACATCTCCGTAAAAGGTAAGTCCTTTTTGAAGTAGTCCGCCGTAGCCATTTTAGTCGACATCTCGTTCAAGAAGTGCTCGGCAGAAACTAAACGCTGCTTAACTTGCACATGCTGGGCCGAGTATTCCGTTACGCCTTCATACAACCAAAGGTGCTCCGACATTTCGGGCTCAATGTAGTTGAAGTAGTGAATTTCTTCCGAATGAATCGATAAAGGCGTAACAATATGAAAGAATTCATGGGCCGCTACATCCCGTACCGTTTGGGCAATGTCGCCAGATTCCCCCTCAAACAAACAGTAAAAAGAAGAGTAAGAGTGCTCTAGCGCTCCAGCAGAACCCGACAAAAAGCTTTCGCCGCCTTCATTCAAGAAAATCAAAAATGCATAATGGTCTACCGGCAGTTTGCCGCCCAAATAAGCCCGCTGAGATTCCAAAATAGGCTGGATTTCCTGCACCAAATCCTTAGATTTAACCATGCCCGTAGGCGAGTAGGTCTGAATCAAAACATCGGCATTGCCCACCTTAATAATAACCGTATCAGCCTCGGCATACATAATCGGCGCATCCACCAATTTATGATAATCGGCTACCCGAAAAATATCGCTGTCCTCATCGCCAGCTACTCTTTCCATAGAGGTGCCGCCAAATAAGTTTTTCGGACGGTCAATTTCTATGGTAAAGGGACGTAGCTCTTGATCATCAAAAAAGCCAAAAATACCGTGATTGTTAAAAACGAAAACCTCATTTTCTGCATCAATATTGGTCCCCGCAGGCTCAAAAACAACATTTTCCAGCTCCGTATCCCAACTGTCTTCCACCTGGTACTCAATTCGGGCCAATTTTGCGCCCTCAGCAATAACCCAACTGTTATCATCGGGATGCTGCACCTCCAACTCTTTTCCATTGACATCCAAGGCCTTAAAGTTAGACACAAAGCGGCCAAAATCATAAATGCTATAGGTGCCAGGCACCATTTTGGGCAAATGAAAACGCAATTCTCCCTCAGCATTAAAATCCTTGGGCTCCAAACTCACCGTCAATTTATCGTCCTGGACCGCATTCAAATCTACCTTGTAATGGTAGCTCAGAGATGGCGCCTGGGCCTGGGCTTGCCAGGCAAGGCCACAAAAACCAAGGGCTAAAAGTAATTTTTTCATAGTATAAAGGGTTTAATGATTTTTATATTTTGGGGCCTCCTGCCTGCGGCAGGCGCTACGCTTTGGGGCTCGCTGTTCGCTCGGCCCTTCGCCAGCTTCGCTGGCTCGGTCTGGCCTAACGGCCACCCCGCCGCATCGCTAGGCCAAAGACGGCCCAGCTAGCCTAACTCATAATACTTCAAAAGAAAAAGCTATACGCCTTTTTTCGATTAAGTAAATTATTTTCTAGATAGAGTAGGGACCTCCTTTTTTGTCGAAAAAATGGACCAACCTACTTTTTTTAGATAAACTGCCCGCAATAACTGATTTTTTTTTCAGAGTCTTCTATTTTTGGATGAACTCAATCGGGAGCTCTTTCCCCATTTTTATCATATAATTATATCATATGCGCTTATTACCCTTTCTAATGGCTGCTTTCATGACGCTCCCGCTCTGGGGGCAGCAGCTACAACAAAACATTTACTTTGTTCAGTTGGCCACCTATGCCAATCCCGACTACAAAGATTTCTCTAAGGTGCACAGCCAAGGCTACCTCTTTGCCGAAATGCAACCCACGGGCCTCTATCAGGTGCTGATGGGCACCTATAGTAATTATAGTGCTGCCAAAAAGAAGCTGGATGCCGTAAAAGCTAGAGGCTATAAAGATGCCTTCATTCAAAGGAGAGCCATTTTGGCGCAAGATGCCGTTTTTATTGTGCAAATGGCCACCTTAGACCAAAATGAAGATGTCTATTGGCCCAATTGGGAACGCCTAACGCCCCAAATTAGCCTACAGCTTTCGGCCAAAAAATTACGGATTGCCGCTGGTCCTTACAATAGCCAAGCCGAAGCCGATGCGGCCCTTAAAATGATTCAGGCCAAAGGTGGCCGCCAAGATATGATTGTCCGCAGAGTGAGCGAAAAAGCCTTGCACCCAGTCAGCAATTTTGAGCGCCAAAAGTCAAAGAGTTTTGGCAAAAAAACAGCGGTTCGCCCTACCGTAAAAAGCTTGCAGTTGGCCCTTAACCAAACGGGCGACTATCAGGAAAAAATTGATGGCCAATGGGGCCCCAATACCGAAAAATCGCTTTTGGCTTTTATGCAAAAAGATAGAACGGTCCAAAAATACCAACTCCTTAGCCAAGATAATTTCTTTAAGGAAGAGGTAGAAAACTATAGCCTGCAATATTACCTCAATCTAATTGACCAAGATCCCGTACAAGCCGAAGCGGGCCTCAAGCAATTTAAGCATCCCTTGGCCAAGGTTTACCGCGCCTATATGTACCGCAATGGCGATCTAGTGATCAAAAATGCCGATGCCACCATCAACCAACTGATGCAGGCCGCTATTGGGCAGGTCTTTGTCAATTATCGCCAGAAAACCCGCTACGATTTTAGCCAGCAATATGCTTATGGCGATATCCGCCAGCTGATTCAGCATTTGCGGGCCATTCATGAGGCCGTAAAAGATGAGCCCGATGTGCCTTGCTGGTTTTTCCGCCGCCACCCCCAACTAGCCGCCGAGGCTTTTGCCCCTTATTGGAACAATGAGCGAGATGACTACCAAATTTCTAGCGATTGCGGCAGCTTTTTGAGCCTGCCAACTATGCAACTGCTTTTGGCCATGACCGAAGATTTGTCGGGCGGCAAAAAAAGCCAAGATTTGGCCCAACTCAATTTGCTTTATGCTTTTCCTAGAGGATTAGAATATGAGCAAATGAAATCTCTAGAGGCTTGGAACAATGGCGTTTGGCAGCAACTAAATAGCTGGAAACAAGGCGCTCCGCTACAAGCCAATAACTACAAAAGCCTAAAAGTAGCTTATTATAATAGCCTCAGAGCACTAGAAGACTACTTCATCCAAAAAGGATTTAGCAATCGGGATGCTAGAGGTTTGGGTTTGCAGACTTTGCAATTTGCCATTGGCTGCCAACTAGATGCCGCCTGCAAAGGCTAAGCTTTTGGTCCTAGAGGGCCGAAGGCCCGACGGCTGAGGGATGGAAAGTGGGGCGGCGCAGCCGCAGACCTAGCAAAATGAGCGTAGCGAAATTTTGCGCAGGGCCGAGCAGACCTGCGAGCCACGACACAGCCCGACCCGAGCCGATAGGCGAGGGGCAGCCCCAAAAAAACAATATTATCTTAAAAGTCGGCAGCAAAAACTGTCGGCTTTTTTTGGGCATAAAATTGGCCCTAATCAATTGCTTAAATAGCTAAATTATGCGTAAACTACTCTATATCTTGCCCTTTTTGGGCCTTAGTTTTTGGGTTCAGGGACAGCAAGACAGCCTGATTCGAGAAGGCGAATATTTTGGAACCACCAGCTTTAATGGCGAAATTATTCCCATTCTCATTATTGATGGCGACACCCTGCCAACCATTAGCGGCATTGATGTGCAAGTGAGCCGAAAACGAAATTTTGAAAACCGAGAAGAGCGTCGGCGCTACCATCAGTGGCGGCATTATGGCGTCAAAGTATTTCCCCTGGCCCTAGAAGCGGTGCGTTTGCATCGGCAAATGGAAGAGGAAACCAGAGGGATGAGCCGCCGAAAAAAGAAGAAATATATTAAGCAATATCAAAAAGAACTGACTCCAGAATATGAGGCGCAGCTAAAAAAACTGACCAAATCGCAGGGCTATATCCTGATTAAGATGGTGGAAAGAGAGCTGGAACAGCCTTTTTATCGGGTCATTCGGAACTTTAGAGGCCGTTGGACCGCCGTCAAATGGCAAAGTATGGCCTCTTGGTATGGCTATAATCTGAAAACGGGCTATGACCCCAAAGATGACGAACTCTTGGAGATGATTTTGAGCGATTTGGACCTCTCTTATGAGTATGATATGTACAATACCGACTGGGAAAAAGATAAATAAATGAGCACTGGGCGCCAATGCCTGCCTATAGTCCTTAGGCAGGCGGCCCAAAAATGGAATTTGTTCTTGCCGAAGTTCAAAATTTATCAAAATAAAAGAACTTGTTTAAAAAAACAATAGAAAACTGTTTTATCCTAAAAAAGAGGGGATTAGCTTGTCTTGGTTTTTGGCTTTCTGTATTTTCTGGTCCCCAATATTATTTGCCAAAATACAACCCTCTTATGAATCAAGTTGAAAAGCTACAGGCGGTCCTAAAAGATTATGAAAGCAAGCTGAGCAGTTTGCAAAAGTTGTTTATGAGTGATGGAAAAATTGACGCTCAGGAGCAAGAAGTAATTTCGGAAATTGAGGCCTTGATGGGTCGAATTAACCAGCGTTTGGATAAAGCTTTGGCGGCTTCTTCGGCAGCCACAAGCAGCACAGAAGAAAGTAAAGAAGAGGCCAGCGAACTGGGCCGAGAACCACAATTTGAGGTGGATCCGAACAAGCGTTGGAGTTTTGATGACTTTATGAAAGAGCGCTCGGAGGTTGTGGTGGATAAAAGCAGCTTGACGCTGGCCGAAAAAGATTATTTTGAAGATTATGCGGCCTTGGCGCAAAAGTATATTGACGAAAAAATGGCCAAATATGGCAAGGGCCAAAAGAGTCCAATTAATGGCCAAGCCCTAGCCGATGCAGCCCTCAAAACTTACCTAAAATATGGCGACATCAAAAAAGTGGTGCCCGTAGAAATGATGTTGTCGCAATTGCAATTTGAAACCTTTTTTGGTAGTCGTGGCAAGCGAGAAGGCAGCGAAAAATCGCCTTTCAATGTGGGCGTTTACGATTCTGGAGATGCCAACTTTTTGGACCAATTGCCCGATATGAATGCCGGTATCGAAATGTACTTTGATTTGATGGCCGAAGATTATCTCTCGACCAAAGATGCCGATGAATTGGAGAAAAACTTTACCAATGAGAATGAGCAGCGCTATGCCTCGGATAAAAGTTATGAAACAAAGGTCCAACAGCAATCTGATCATATTGAAGGCTTTGCCAAAAAACAAGGGCTCGATATGCCCGATGAAGAAGGCCTAGAGGAAGAGGATGAGCCTTCTGGAAAAGAGGAAAATGAAGAAGCCCCCACGGCCAACAGCAGCATTTCGGCCTCGGTTGGCAAAGGCGGAGAAAACAAAAAAGCCGATGCCGTTTTGGTCCAAAAAACACTAAATGCCAAAAATAATGCAGGCCTAGCCGTAGATGGCGATATCGGGCCCCTTAGCATTAAGGCCATCAGAAACTACCAGCAAAAAACCTTTGGTTGGCAAGATGGCTTGATTGAAGTGGGCGGAAAAACCGCAGGCTCTCTTTTTGGTAATGCAAGTTCTAGCGAAAATTCCGCAGAAAATGATAATACAACAGTAACCGAAGATCAGCCAAGTGATGATGGCAAAACTCCTGAAAAAGAAGGGAAATATCAAAAGCCTGCCTGGATCAGCAAAGCAGAAGGCTATAAGGGCAAAGCCGAAACCGCAACAATGGTAAAAGATGACCCCTTTGTCAAAATGCTCTTCCAAGAATTGGGCACTTATGACGAATGGGCGCACAAACAAACCGTAAAAACAGCCAACTGGTGCGCGGCCTTTGTTTCGCATTGTCTCAAAAAATCGGGACAGCCCGCACTCAGTTACTATGATGGTGGCCGAGCCAAAAGTTATCTCAATTATGGGCAAAAAATTGACAAGCCCGCCTATGGGGCCATCGTCGTTTTTAGTCGCTCTGGCGGCGGACATGTCGGTTTTGTAGCCGGCCAAACCGAGAGCCATATTCTTACCCTTGGCGGAAACCAAGGCAATAAGGTTTGCATAAAAGCCTATGCAAAAAGTAAGGTGCAGGGTTATGTCGTGCCTTCTAGCTGGACCGTTCCCGAGGAAAATTATTTAGATTAAGCGTTCTTTTTAGCATGGGCGGAAAAATCGATCTGGTTTTTCCGCCTTTTTTATTTTTTCTATTCTACGGATGCAGCTCTTTTTTTATCTGTGGGGGCATTTTCTGTTTAAAAATAGCCTTGAGCAACTCCAACTCTTTCTCTTTTCGGCTATGTTTATCTCGAATAAAATAGAGTGGGTTAACAGAAGGTGTTTTTCCGCTCCAAATAAGCTGCAGCTCCTTATTTTCTAGCTCTTTTTGGATCAAAATATCTGGAATAATAGCTAGCCCTTCCTGTGTTTTTAGGCACTGAATAATCGTAGCTAGGCTGGGCAGCATAAAATTGGGTTGAAAAGGCAGCGGTTCATCAAAATTATCGGACCAAAATCGGCGGCTATGTTCCATTTCATTGATAAGGGCATACCATGGAAATTCTCTTAGCTGCTGCGTTAATCGCTTATAATCCTGGGCCTCAATGGCCTGTTGAAAAGGAGAAAGGTCTAAATTTGAAGAGCCAACAAGGTAAAGTTGTTCTTGAGAAAAATGCGCTGCTTCGAAGCGTCTTTTTAGACTATGATCTAGGGGCTGGGCTGTAATTAAGAGATCTAACAGGCCTTGTTCCAACTCTTTAAAAAGAGTAGAATTATCGGCAAAGCGGGCATGTACATCAAAAGAGAGCGTTGATAATTGAGGCGCCAAAACCAATGAAAAAATTTCGGAGCAAAGGCCAATACGAATTCGCTCTCGTTTTTGCAAAGCGCTTTGTTGAAAAAGTTCTTCAACCTGCTCCAGACGTTCTAGGGCGAGCAGAACGTAGGCATATAGTTGCTTAGCCTCTTCTGTGGGCTTCATTTGTCGGCCTGCTCGAATAAACAGTTTATAGCCTAGATGCTGTTCTAAAGCCCTTAATTGCATGCTAAGACCAGGTTGAGAGCTATACAATTTTGGAGCAGCCCGGCTAATATTCCCCTCTTCATAAATTGCTTTAAAGCTACGGAGCCATTCTAAATTGAGCATAATCCGATTGGTTGAGCCTGCTAGTATAAAAATACTAATAGCTAATTTAAAAATTATTGATTGCTGCTAGCAAAGATAGCGCTTAATTTTGTGTTGCAATACAAAGAGGCTATCCTCTATTCTACTTTCTAAATACATCATTAGCATGAAAAAGCAACATATTTTTGTCATAAACGCCGGCTTCTCATTTGGTCATTCTCCCGGTCGATTTAACCAAAGTCTATTAGACCTTGACCTTGATTTTTTTGGGCCCAAAGAAGGCTATGAACTACAATACACTAAATTAAGCGAAGAATATGATGTAGAGACAGAAGTAGAAAAATTCCTTTGGGCCAACACGATCATTTATCATATGCCAATTTGGTGGTTTCATATGCCTTTTCGTTTCAAGGAATATATTGATCGGGTTTTCACAAAGGGGCATGGACGGATTTATACCAGCGATGGTCGTTCTTCTAAAAACCCCAAAGTAAATTACGGAACTGGGGGCTTACTGCATGGCCGCAACTACCTTATTACTAGCAGTTGGAATGCCCCTAAAGAAGCTTTTGAATGGGAAGGCGAGTTTTTTCAACAAAAATCTGTTGATGAAGGTGTGCTCTTCCCTTTTCATAGAATGAATGCCTTTGTAGGACTTGAGTTTAAAGCGAGCTTGCATTTTCACGATATAGAAAAAAACGCCAGGGCCGAAGAAGAATTTGCGAAGTATAAAGCCTTTTTGAAGCAACACTTTTCTAAAAAAGGCAATTGAGCTATATCCAAATAAAACCCCTAAGCCAGTCTAATTATTTAGATTAAACTTTCTTTTCCACCTTTTTTGTTTTTCTATGTTTTGGGGCCTGCGGCCGGCTAGCCTTTGGCTAGGTCGGCCGCCGCTATGCTGCGCCGCTCGCAGGTCTGCTCGGCCCTTCGTTTTTTTCGCTTTGCTCAAAAAACTTGGTCTGGCCTGCGGCCACGGCTGCGCAGCGCTGGGCCGCACAACTTTAGTTTTCCTCAGCGCTTTTTTCTTCGGCCCTTAAATTCCCCTTTCAATTAGTGGCTTTCAATTAGCGGGTCGCCCAAATACAAGGAGCAAAATTCCGCTGGCTTTTCCTTAAAGCAGAACAAAACTGCATGGAAAAGCAACTGCCCTGGAGGAAATACACTAAATTACTTGAACCAATTATAAAAGGACTATAAAAACTAAATTGAACAACTGTTTAGGTAAAATACGCATAGAGAAAGTACTGACTAAAGGGGAATAACTACCTAAATTTCAGCTCTGCGATTAAAACCACTAAAAATCAGTGACTTGAGGCCTACCTTTGTATCATTAGAATAAGATAGCTTATTCCAAAACAAGCAAAGCCCCTCCTTATGAATTTCCCCCAAATTGTTCTTTTTGCTCTACTGCTCTTGGCCCCAACTTTTATCTTCGCTCAACAGGATATGGACCAAGATGGCATTGCCGATGAACTTGATTTTGATGCCGACAATGATGGCATCCCCAATTATATAGAACAAGCTTACCCCTTAGCCGATCAAGATGGCGATGGATTAGCAAATTACCTAGACCTCGATAGTGACAATGACGGAATTCCCGATCTAGTAGAAGCAGGCATGCTCGATCAAAATGGCAATGGCCAAGTTGATGATTTTATTGATGAAGACCTAGATGGCTGGCATGATGATGCCCAATTAAATTTGGCCCAACTAGATTTGGACCAAGATGGATTGCCCGCTTTTTTAGACCTAGACTTTAATGGCGATGGCCAAGCAGATCTTTGGCTTTGGAATGATATGGAATTGGACCGAGACGAAAATGGCCAAGTCGATAATTTTAGAGATTTGGACCAAGATGGTCTTGATGATCGCTTTGATGGCGATTTGCTCAATCTCCAAATGCTAGGAGAGCTAATGAATACTCCCCAAAAATATATTTCTCTGCAAAATAGACTTCTACAGCAAGCAACTACTAGCATAAATAGCTGTAAAGAAGCCGATGAATATGGCCGCTGCCATGACAATGATATGTAAAGACCAACCACCAACTATAAGTATTCCTAAACGGCCCCCTTTCTGGGGGCTTTTTTATGCCCATACTCCTGATAATAAGCCGCCAAACGCTCCTCTAACACTTTCTGCCGATCTTTTTGCTCAAAATTCATCCGCTCTTCAAATGAAAATGGAGAAAAAAGAGCCTCTTGCTGAGCCGACAACTGCCATATATTTTGCTGATGCTGTATGCTTAGGGCCAAAAAGGCTTTTTTCCAATTCGCTAGGGCTTCGCCCGCTCTATTCTTTCGGGCTTTTTTATAGAGTTGCTTTTCTACCTTTTTTAATTCCTTTCTCCAGCTTTTATATTTAAGGAGGGTAACTGCCCTCGCTTCTTGCCGAAAAAATTCTTCATCGGCTTGTTCTAGTTGGGTCTTTTTCTTTTTATACTTTTTTTGCCATTGTTTGCGCTCTTTGGCCAAATCCTTTTTGGTCCGATCAATATTTAGGCGATTTTGCTGATCCAAAAAGGCTTTTTGCGCTGCCATAACTTCTTGCCACCAATCATATAGTTCTTTCATTAAGCTGGGTTTTTGCTCTACCCAAGCGGCCAAAGAACGTTTTTCTCCCCCCACAAACTGAAGCTCCGCCGAAACTGGATCTACTTGGGCCAAAGATAACATACTGTCAATATTCATATAAATGAGCAAAGTTTGATTTAAAGCCGGAGAAATGCTGGGCAACCTTTTTTTATAATTCCGATCAAAATCTGCCAAACGATTTAATCTTTGCTTCCCCTCTTGCTCTTCTTGCTGCCAACTGCTATCTAGAGAACGCTTCTGACTTTCCCAAAGGGCTATATTTTCTTGGTGGTTTTCCTCTAAGAGGGCCAATCTAGCCGCTTTTTTATCTATAGAAAAAGAAGTTTGTTCTATTTTTTCCAATTCTTCAGCCTCCAATGCCGCCAAATGCTGCCTAGCTGCGGCCATACTTTTCTGCCCCTTCAAAGGATAGGGCAATTGCTTCCAGAGCTGATTTAAAAAAGCATCCTTCTTTTGCCAAATATTGTAGGGGATAGGCAAACTTTTTTGTTCATAGAATGCCTTTAAGGCGGTTTCTTCTTCTTGGGGATCAATTTGTTTTTCTGCCGCTGATAAGATTTTGCGCTCTTTTTCTAGTTGCGCCAAAGCCTGACGATAGGCATGAACTAGTTCTTTTTTCTTTTCTTCCAAATCCCAATAGGCCAATTCTTTTTTGGCCAAAGGAGGCTGTGCACTTTCTTCATTCCAGGCCTTTATTTCGGCCCAAATGCCCCCAATAGCTACTCTTTTTCGCTCTTGCAACAAAAGCTTTTTTCGCTTAAAATAGCCTAGAACAGCCAAAATAATGGAAATAGGGAAGAGCAAAAAGCTTTTCTGAAATCCATAGGCCCATTTGAAATTTAGGGCCAAAATAGCTGCGATTAGAACAACAATTGGCAGGGCCCACAAAATTTCTTTCCGCAAATGGGGCGAAATAATTACAGAGGAAGGTAGTTCCTGAGGCAGTTCTAAGGCTTGTCGCTCCCAATGGGCCAAAATTGGCGCTTCTAGGGCCGCTATGCTTTTGTCTTCCTCTCCAAAGTTAGTCGCTAATTCTTCTACCGTTAATAGTTCTCCTTTTTTTCGCCAAACAATAGGGTAGAAGTCTAAAAAACGCCCCAATAAATTAGGATCTCCCAATTCGGTCCACAAAATAGAACACCAGGCTCTGGCTGAAGGCCGAAGCTGCGGCGAAGAATGTCCAAGAATAAAGGCCTGTTTAAATGCTTCTTGCACAGCTGCAGATTCTTCTTTAAACAGCTGATGCGGAGGCGGAATAACCGAAAAAGGAATTTCTGACTGATGCGGAAAGAGCCTGGCCTCAATTTTTTGATGCAAACTTGTCAATTTGGCATATTCTCCTCCAGCCGTAGCCGCAAAGGGATGAATCCCAAACAATAATTTGTAAATAATCACGGCCAAGGCAAAGTTATCCCAACTACTATCAAAAACAGCGGGGCGGCCATCTCGATAATATTCTGGGGCGCTATACTCTGGCGTAGTTACGGTCGCCTTTTCCAGCCCTTCAGCATGCTCCAATTGCATAGCATCCAAATCTACAAAAGCAAGTTGGTTATCTGCCGTAAGCAAGATGTTTTCTGGCTTCAAATCCACTAGAACGTAGCGGTCTTCCGCCTGCAAACGGGCCAATCCCAAAGCCAATTCAAAGGCGAGGCGAAGCCGCAAAACTTGGCCATTTTCTGCCGATAAATTATATTTTTGAAAATAACTTCCTAGGCGAGAGGGCAATTTGGGCAAACAAAAAAGCTCTAATTTATGTCCCTGCACAAAAGGCATCATAAAGCCCAGCAGTTGTTTGTGTTGGTCCACAACGATCTCTTCGGGCCAAACAAAAATAGGCAATTGTTCTTTTCCTAGGCCTTGGGGCGGATAATGGGCTAGGGCCCGCAATTTGCTTCTTTTTTCGGCCTGCAATTTATGCGGATAATACAATTTAACCAGTCGGTCTTGCAAACTTCGGGGGCTCCGCACCTTATATAAGGCTCCTTCTCCACCTCTGGCAAAAGGCTTCTGGGCCAAGATGATTCGCTTTTTTGTTTTTTCTAAGTAGTAGCTTGGTCTAGACATAGGAATAAAATGAAGGGGGAGGAGACTATTGTTTTCTATTTTGGGGCTCGCTAGGCCGCGGGCCCCAAAACAACAGCCTTAATCTTGCACACAGCGACAAGGCAAAAGCAATTCATCAAAAGGCTTTTGGGTAATTGTTACTTTTTGCTCCTTAAAATTGAATAGAACAAATTTATGATTCTTTTTCATCATCGGATGAGCGGTATCGCTCCAAAAAGCAGTTTGTTTTCCTTGGCCCATAAATAAACCGCCATCTTTGGGGCTGCCCCAGCCAATAGGCAAAACGGGAAAACCAAAACCATTTCCTTCCTTAATTTTAAGAAATACCGAAGAAGGAGAGCCTTTTAGTTTGGGCTTTTGTCCAGTGACTACCTCATGGTAATAGCCGCCTGCTCTTTTGAGCAAAAACTCCCATTCTGTTACAGAAGGTAAATGCCAGCCTTCTGGACAAGCATTGCGGGCGCCAGACAAGCTATAGAGCAAGCCTTCAGATTTTTTACTTTCGTTTTTTCCATAAGGCTGCGCTTCTGCATGCTCAAAACGAAGGTTTTCGGCCATCCAAAGATTGCCGCCCACTTTTACTGTTTTATAGCTTTGGCCATCTCTTGTATCGGTAAAACTACCAGCATTATTGGCTGTTTTGCAAGAGGATAAGAGGCCCAAAGCCAAAAAGCAAAATAAAAAATGCTTTAACATAATCTACTATTTTGTTGCGCTTCAAAGCGCTATGATTAAATGCGTTTTGTCTATTTCGGTCCTACAGGCGGCAAAGCCGCCGCAGGCTGAGGGATAGTAGGGGGGGGCCAAAGGCCAGACCGAGCTTTTTGAGCAAAGCGAAAAAAGCGATGGGCCGAGCGAGTAGCGAGCCCCCGCATAGCCCGACCCGCCCGCAGGGCGGGGCAGCCCCAAAATAAGAATCATGGCGTTGTTAAAATAAAAAAAATGCCCCTTTGCAGAAACAAAGAGACATTTTAAACTTCTTTAGTTAAGCGTCTTTCTGACTAAAAGTCTTTAGACTTATACTTGTCAGGAAGATTACCTTTCTTGTCTAGCCAAGCAGGAAGAGCATAGTTGTAGCCTTTTCCTTGTCCTTCACGAAGGGGGAATTTAGAGATTTTCTTCTCTTGGTTGCTCAAGCGGTGTAGGGCTCTAGAGATCAAGCGACGTACTTCGCCAGCATCGGGGAAGCCCATTTCGTCTTCTACATTGGCTTTGATGCCTAGTTCATAAATTTCGCGGCTGCTCAATGTTTTGCTTCCTTCTTCCAACTTATCTAGGATAAACTGGGGCCAAGGGCTATTGCGAGTATATGGGCGTTTGCGAGGCTGTTCGGCTGTAGCCTGAGTAATCATGCGCTCGCCGTTATACATATAACCTACAGGAATAAAAGCGCTGTTTACGGGCTGCACCTGAGGTGTGGCATTTACTTCTGAAGAGCTGTCGCCATTCAAAACAGCATGTAATTTACCAATAGCTGTTTGTACCTGCTGTAGTTGGAAAAACAATTGACGTTGTTGTGCATCGTACTGCATGAGCAGTTGCTTAGCATCTTCTTCTTTCAAATTAGAGAAATCCATAAAATTTAATTTTAAAGTTAAGTTAGTTCGATTTTTGTTTCAGGTGAATTTACTGACAAAATAGAAGTAAGTTGTGACAGTTGATTCGCCTGCTAGCACGAATATATAACTTATTTCTTTTTTAAAAAAGGAATAACATAAACTTATTAAAATAAATCTTCCATTCTCTTAATGCTTTCTAAACTTTGCCGCATTTGTTTTGCATAAAAAGCTATCTCCTAGAAGTGGTTTAAGCGTAACAGTCTATTCTTACAAGATGGTTCTTTCGGGGCAATCTAGAATAGCGTTACTCATAGCGCAAAGATTCAATAGGATCTAGGCTAGCGGCTTTCATGGCGGGGTAAATTCCCGATATCAGGCCTACTAAAAAACAGAGGGCAAAGGCTAGGGCCATCCAAGCCCAGGGGATCAGAAACTGTCCGCCCATGGCCAAAGTGACGACATTTCCCACCATGATGCCGAGAAAAATGCCTAAAACTCCTCCAATCTGACAAATAACGAGGGCTTCTATGAGGAACTGTTGTAGAATGCTGTTTTTGGTGGCCCCCAGAGATTTGGCAATGCCAATTTCCCTTGTTCGTTCGGTCACCGAAACCAACATAATGTTCATCAGGCCAATAGCGGCGCCCAATAGGGTCACCAAACCAATGAAGATGGCTGCAATTTGAATACTGGCCGTATTTTCATCCAAAACATCAAGCAGGCCATCGCTTTTTTCTAGCTCAAAGTTATTGGGTTGATCTAGGGCAATCTGCCGAACGGCCCGCATGATCCCTTCGGCCTCGCCCATGGCTAGCTCCATTTGTTGGGCCTCTTGTACGGCCACCGATAAATTGTAGGAATTGGTTTGCGAGCCCAAATATTTGCGCAAACTCATTAAAGGCATCAAGACAATGCGGTCTCCCGAAAAACTCATACTCGAGCCTTTTTCTTGCAAAATCCCCACCACGGTATAACTAATATTGCGCAAGCTAATCTGCTGGCCCAAAATCCGCTCTTGGCTTTGTTTGGGAAAAAGCTGATCGGCAATGCCCTTGCCCAAAATGACCAGATTTCGGCCAAATTCTACCTCGGTTTTCGTAAAGTTTCGTCCTCTAGCTATCTCATAGCCCGCCACCGATAAATAATTTTCATCAATGCCATAAACGGTGGTGTTGGGGTTGGTTTCTTCTGGCCCTCGCTTAATGAGGCCTAGGGTGGTCCCTAAAGCAGAAACCGAGACCTTGGCCGGAAAATTATATTGTTGCTTAAAGGAAATGGCCTGCTGATAACTAATGGACTCGCCCCTTTTTTGGCGGCGGCCACGCCGCCCGCCCTGAACCCCCGTTCCCGAAGGGATAATATTAAAGGTGTTGGCGCCCATATTGGCAAAATTGTCGGCCATAGAGGCCTTGATGCTGTCTATAGACGTCAAAATGCCCACCAATGCCATGATTCCAATGGCAATGATGAGCAAAGTGAGAAATGTTCTTATAAAATTAGATTGTATAGCCGAGAAAGCCATACTGATAGATTCTTGAATGCGCATAAGCGGGGATGTTTTTCCCAAATTAAGCGCTTTCAAAAGCTTTTCCAAGCTGTTTCGACAAAAAGACTATTCCTGCAGATTTTTGGTCCATTGAATCCGCCAAGCCCCCCGAAAATCACCCAGTTTATAGTTCTGGGCCTTATCGTCTGGATAAAGTTCGGCTAGTTTTTGTACATCTGCATCCGCTATGTCTTGGCCCGGCTTCCCATGGCATTTCAAACAAGCTGCATTGGGAATGCTGATGGGCTGATAGTAGATATAATGAGTCTCGCTTTCAAAAATTTGGCTATTGAGGTCTTTACCCTCTTTTTGGGCCTGCTCATAAGCCGCCAAAAGCTGCTCCTCAAACTCATTTTCTGGGGCATCTTTAGGGTTGCGATAACGAGCCGATCGCCTAGCGATTTCTACGCCCATTTCTTCACCCAATTTGGCTTTTAAGCCCAAAGCCTCCAAATTACAATAGCTCAAGGCCCCCGCTACGCCCTTTTCGGCCATGGCGCCTTTTACGGCTTTTAGCAAAGTTTGCTGCGCCTTGAGGGCGGCCTCGCTGCCCTTGTTTTTTAGGGTTTGGGCCTGTTCTCCCGAATAAACGTTTAGTTCGCTGCCACTTGGCCTAGAACAATAGGCAAAAAGTAATGAGCCGCCCAAAAGCAAACTCGCAATTTTTAGTGTTTTCATCTGTTTTTGCCCAAATATAAACGGAAGAACCGCCCCCCTAAGTGATATTCCTTACAATTATGCTTTTAATTCCAAGATAAAACGTACCTCTGGGTCAAAGGCATAAAATGTTTCTTTAATGTCAATTTGAAGCAATACCTCAAATTTTAAATTCGCTTTCAAGGCCTCTTCTACACTGTTGATATTCCATTTTTTGAGCGCCTCGACCAAGTCAAACTCAAAGCTAAGGGGGTAGTGCAATTGCTCCCCTTTTTCTACAGATAAAGGAAAATGCAAGCTCTCAGGAGCCGTTTTGCTGGCCATTTTATCCACCAAAATTAACTCTTCTATACAAGCGTCAAAACCAGAACGCTGAACCCGCAAGGTCTGCCGAATATCGGTAATGTCCAAATTATGCCCCACTTGCAAAACATAAGGGAAATCAAATTGAGTGCTGTTGTATGGCAGCTCCAAATTGGGCCGCTCATGCTCTACTTTTAGTCCGGTAAAACCTACAAAGTCCTTAATTTTAGATAGAAAGCTCATCGTTTTTTAGATTTATTGGGTTAGCTATAAGCAGATTTTTTTCTGCCAGTTGTTTCTATTTCAAAGTTAGGTTTTTCCCCTCTTTTTCTAGGTGACCCGACTTACATAGGCTTTTTTATCCCTATTTTTTGAATTTTAGTGTTGGCTCTGCTCCGTATGACAAAGGTGTAAGTCTACCATTTTAAGTATAGCTTAGTGTTGGTTGCTTTGCTCCGTTTGGGGTAGCTAATTGTGCCTAGTTGGAGCAGGCCTAGAATTAGCAGCACTAGCATATTTATCCGCTGACTATGCCCTGAAAAATGAGCAGTTAGTTTTCTTTTTCTGTATCTTTCCTCCAGAGCAATTTATGAGTTGGAAATTATTGATTTCATACCCACAATTTACAACTTTTTTATGGCTCCTTTTTTTTGTCCTGTACTAAAATATTTCATTTAAAATTAGTGGTAGTTAGCTGCTTATCCATACTAGCCGCCCCATCTATATTGATTTGCAGTAGGGGCCTCCCGCCTTCGGCGGGCGCTACGTTTCGGGGCTCGCTGCTCGCTCGGCCCTGCGCGGGCTGCGCCCGCTTGGTCTGGCCTTTGGCCACCCCTGCACATCGCTAGGCCGTTTGGCCTTCGGCCATGGCGGCGAAGCCGCCTGCTATTCATCGCCTAGGGACAAGCCCCTAGGCTAATCCAATGGAGTCAGCCCTAAAGGGCCTCAAATTATGATTTACGGCTTTGCTCTGTTGTGATTGCAGAGAAGGGCCATATCCAAAGGCCCTCGCAGAGGGCTGTCTAAAAAAGCTAGCCTAGGGGCTTGTCCCTAGGCAGCAAAAGAGGCGCACACAAAATTTTAATATTAGTCCCTCAACTTTTTCTTGGGAGTTTTGAAAAAGGAGAGATAAAGAAAACCTCTTTTAGCGGCTGGGTAGTTTTGGGCCGAAGCTTAATGGAAAGCTAGAAGTAGAAAAAGCGAACAAGGACTTTAGTCCGCTAGTTCGCTCAGGTAACAACCCTGGGCTTCAGCCCAGGGTGCTAAGCATAGCAATTGTTTTTACCCTGATTTTTTGTATGGACTTGTTTTGCGCCCATGGGCTGAAGCCCATGCTTGCGGGTCTATGCAAACTGGCGGGCTAAAGCCCTTGTTTGCTATAAATGATATGGGCCATTTTGAGCGCTTAGTGATGAGGTTTTTGCTTGCCAAAGGCGGAAACCAAACATTAAAAAGAAACTCTCCTTGGGCGGTATAAAATCTGTTGGTTAGTGCGTAATTCCGTAAGGTTTTTTCTACATTTGTCATGGGACAGCTCGAGGTTTTATTGTTCGTCGAAAAAACTTAAATCTACGGGGCTTGTCCCTTTTTTTATGCCTAATTCGTAAGGTTTTTTGTAATTAGCTGATTTTAAGGAGTTTATTTATGCAACAAGGCCGTTTTTAACATGATGAAAGAGAAAGGGAACATAATCATTAAAGACGGACAAAGTAAAACTATTGTAACAGATCCGTACAAACAAAGTGGATTTATTAGGGGGTTAAAGGCTGATGCTTGGCAAGTTTGGGATACTACAGAAAAATAATAATATGGATACTAAAGAATATGAAGAAGCTAAAGAAATAGTATTACAGGAAATTCGCAGGCGAGAATCTACTTTAGGAGAACTTGCTATTGTAGATGAACTTTCTGTTATCTTAAATTGGGGAGTTATTTTTGTATGGAATAGCTCTAAATTTTTAGAAACTAAAGATCCTAAGGACGCCTGTTATGGGAATGTCCCTATTTTAGTTGACTTGAAAACGAAAGATAAAATATATCTACATTTTGCTGATGCAGAGGATTTTTTAGTGGGAACGCTTGTTAGGAATTATGCAGCAAAGCATGGTTACCCAATCCCAGTGAATTTAGATTCATTATTGGATAAACTATAGTCGATGGAGCACCTGTTAGGTATTTGTTGGCCTTGTTGCATAAATCATAATTTACTGACTATTAGTAACTTTTAGCTTGACAGCATTAAACTCATTTAAAATTTGAATACGCATCAGCACTTCTTGTTTCTGCATTTTAAAGCTGAGCGAAGAGAGCCGTTCAGAGAAAAAGTGCTTGAGTCGCATCATTGTGATAACTATCCATCAACTTGCGATTTTTATGCTTTTTTAAGCGAGTATTTTTAGGTGGAAAATGGGGGGACCACTCTAGCCTTATAAATCGCTTCGCTCCTTCTAGACACAAGAAATTAGTCTTGCTAGTTATGGGCCGATGGTTTCAACTATCGGCTCATTTTTATTGCGCTTAGTATGGCCGCTTTTGTTGCTGTGGGTTTTAACCCAAGGTATATATATCCATCCTACAGGCGGCGAAGCCGCCGCAAAGGAGCGAAGCGACTTGGCCTAGGGGCCTGCAAGGGGGCCGCGCAGCGGCAGACCCAGCCAGCTTGCTGGCGCAGGGCCGAGCAAACCTGCGAGCCCTGTAAGGGCCCGGCCGCCGCAGGCGGCAGGCCCCAAAAAAAAGAAAAATACATCTTGCTCTGCTTTAAAAGTTAGGGCTCAAAACGACAAGAAAGGCATTTTGAAATGAGTTCTATCCAAAGTTCCTTATCTTTCAGCGGCTCAATATCTGCTCAAAAAAAGAATTTATGGATTTACAATTGTTAGGCATTCGACATCATGGACCAGGTTCGGCTAGGGCGCTAGCTGCCTTTTTAGAAAGCTATCAGCCGGAGCTTATTTTACTGGAGGGGGTAGAAGATGCCGATGCCTTACTGTCTTATTTGGACCGAGAGGATATGCAGCCTCCGTTGGCCCAACTCATTTATAATCCAAAGGATTTGCAACAAGCTGTTTATTATCCCTTTGCTGCTTTTTCTCCAGAATGGCAGGCCATGCGTTATGCTCAGGCGCAAAATATTCCGCTTTGGCATTTCGATTTGCCGCAATCTATTCGCTTTGGCCTACAGACAACAGAGGCTTCGGCTTTGGAGCAGGCAGCCGAGCAGCTAGAAGTGCCAGTCCTAGAGCATCAGTCGATCAATCAGGATGAAATCAGAAAAGACCCCTTGGGTTATATGGCCAAATTGGCGGGTTATGAAGATAGTGAGCGCTGGTGGGAGGTCCATTTTGAACAGTATGATGGGGAACCTGCGGCCCTTTTTGCCCAAATTTTGAGCTTGATGCAGGAATTGCGAAAGGATATGCCGCATCAACCCACTGCAAATGGAATCATAGAAGCTTTGCGAGAGGCTTATATGCGCAAAACCTTGCGTCAGGCCAAGCGCCGACAGTTTAAAAAGGTGGTGGTGGTTTGTGGGGCCTGGCATACGCCCGCGCTAGATTTATCGGCTTTTTCAGAAAAGGCGGATAATGCTTTGCTTCGGGGCTTGCCCAAGGTGAAAACGGCGGCAAGTTGGATCCCTTGGTCCTATGAGCGTTTGTCTAGAGAGGCGGGTTATGGGGCCGGTATTGTTTCGCCAGCTTGGTACCGTTTATTATTTGAGAATAGGGAAGAAGCGGTATTGCGTTGGATGAGTCGAGCGGCGCAATTATTTAGAGCGGAAGGCTTGTCGGCTAGTCCGGCCCAGGTCATTGATGCGATTCGTTTGGCTCAGGCCACGGCCCATTTACGGGGGCAGATGTTGCCAGGCATTCAGGAATTATTTGAGGCGGCCCAAACCTTATTTACGCAAGGAGAAACCGAAGCCTTGGCCCTTTTGCGCAAGCGACTGATTGTGGGGGAAGCCTTTGGGGAAGTCTCTGCGGATATTCCCAGTTTGCCATTGCAAGAAGATATAGAAGGGCAGATTAAAAGCTTGAAGCTCAAAAAATACCGTCAATCATCGGAGGCGCTTTGGCTAAAGGCCACAAAGTCTAGGCCCAGAGGCGGTTTAGATTTGCGGAATGAATTTGACCGAGAACAGAGTCGTTTTTTGCATCGTCTTTGTCTAATTGGTTTGCCTTGGGGCCAAGAAGAGGCCCAAACGGGCCGCGAAAAGAGTAGCCGCAACGAATATTGGCAATTGAAATGGCAGGCAGATTTTGCCCTACATATTATAGAGGCCAACACCTACGGAAATACCTTATTATTAGCTGCGGAGCAAATGAGTTTGGCCAAGGCCAAAGACATGCAGCGCTTAGAAGATTTGAGTAATTTACTCGAACTGGTGCTTAAGGCGCATTTGCCCGAATTGATGCAGCAACTTTTGGCTGAATTTCAGCATCGGGCGGCTTTGACCAAAGATGTATTGATGCTAATGGATGCCCTGCCGCCCTTAGTGCAGGTGTTGCGTTATGGAGATGTTCGGCAAACGGACCTTTCTACTTTGGGGCAATTGGTGGAGCAATTATTGGCCAGGGTGGTGGTGGCCTTGCCTAGGGCGGCTACGGCCCTAGATGAAGAAGCTTCTGCGGCCTTTTTTAAGGCCATTATCAAATTGCATCAGGCGGTGGTTTTGCTCAATGAGGAAGAGCAACTGGCCCTTTGGCAGTCGGCCCTATTGCAGTTGGGAGAGCAAAAAGGCTTGAGAGCTAATTTGCAGGGCTTGGCCTTGCGTTTGCTATTTGATCAAAAGGTCTTGCCCTTAGAGCAGCTAACGGCCAAAATGAGTTTGGCCCTTTCTTTGGGTCAGGAGCGAGCAGCTGCGGCCGCTTGGATAGAAGGCTTTTTGTATGGGAGTGGGTTGCTGCTGATTCATAATCAGTCTCTTTGGTTGATTTTGGACCAGTGGCTAAGTGCTTTGCCCAGTAGGCAGTTTCAGGAATTACTCCCCTTATTAAGGCGTAGTTTTAGCCAGTTTAGTCGCTCGGAGCGGCAAAAAATGTTACAACTGGCCAAGCATCCACCAAAAGCAGAGGAGAGCGCATCCAAAGAAAGTAGGCTAGAAGCCTGGCCCGAAGAACTGGAAAAGGCACTTTTACCTTTTTTACAAAATATTTTAGCGTAAATTTGCCCCGCCTCGGCAGCCTTGACAAGAGGGCCGAAGGCCCGACGGCCACAACAAGCCCTTTAGGGTGCAGTTCGACGACCGAAGGGAGTAACCGATGTGGAGGGGGCGGCGCAGCCGCAGACCAAGGCGCTTTGCGCCGAAGGGCCGAGCGAGCAGCGAGCCCCGAAACGTAGCGCCCGCAGCTTGCTGCGGGAGGCCCCAAAAAAAGAACAAACTTAACCGACAACAGCACAAAAAATGTGCATCAAAAACAAATGAATTTTTATTATGAAAATGAAGCAATATCTGGCCATAGCGGCTTTTGTGGGAATGGGAGTAGCCGTACAGGCGCAAAACAATTTGCGAACTTCGGCTTTTATGGACCTTATGGATTATAGCGGAGCGCCTGCCAAAAAGGGCGTTTTAGAGCGAGCCAAAACAAATATCGATCAGGTTGTTTTACATGAAAAAACCAAAGATGACGTAAAAAGCTGGAAGTATAAGGGGCAGATTTATCACCGAATTGCGGCGGATGCAGAACTAGGACCCAAGTACCCCAAGGCAGCTATTGAATCCTATGACGCTTTTGAAAAAGCATTGAGCATGGCCGAGGCCGAAGTGGAGGCCAAAGGCAAGCCCAAAAGTAAAATTAAGGGCAAAGGCGATTTTAAAACCGGCTTTAAGAATGCGGGTGTAGTGCTTTATAATACAGCTACAGCCGCCTTTAATGGCCAAGATTGGACGGCAGCCTACGAAAACTTTCGTAGAGTAGCCGCTATTCCCCAAAGAACGGCTGCCTTTGACCCCAAAGGCAAAATTAACCTGACCTTTGAATCCGCTGGCAATACCGTAGATATGGTTAGCAATGCTCGCTTTTTGGGCGGCCTAGCTGCAGTAAGCGACAAAAAAAGCAAAGAAGCCGAAGCCTTGCTTTTGCCAGTCCTAGAAAAAGGAAGCTTGTCAGAAGCCAATGAGCAAACAGCTTATTCTAAACTTGCTCTAGGCTACTTTAATGAAGGAAATACCGCTGCAGCCAAAGCCATCTTGAAAAAAGGCCGTGATAAATATGCGACCAACTTTGACCTACTCATTGCAGAAATCAATATCGCTTTGGCTGAAGGTCGCCTAGCAGAATTGGAGTCAGAACTTAAGCAAGCCGTAGAAGCCGATAAAGAAAATGTAGAACTGCATTTCGTTTTGGGCAATATGTATGATGAGCTTTTCCGTAAGGCCCTAGAAAAAGCCGAAACAGACAAAGCCGCTTATGCAGAGGCGAAAAGCTATTTTGAGAAAGCCGTAAAATGGTACGAAAAAACAAAAGCACTTAAAGCCGACCACTTTAACTCGCTATATAGTTTGGGCGCCATTTATGTCAATCACTCGAACTACTTTGTGGTTCAGATGCAGGCTCTAGGCCTTAAGGAAAAAGAAAAGGGCGAGGCTTTGCAAAAAGAATATATGAGCTATTTGGATGAAGGTTTGGCCCGCTTGCTAGATGCCGAAAAAGTAAATTCAGATGATTTAGGCCTCATCCGAGCCCTCAAAGAAGTATACACCCGCAAAAATGATGATGCGAACTGGAAAAAATACAATGATAAAGAGAAGTCATTGCGTTAATTCATCGCTTTCAAAAAAAAACAGCTCTGTACAGAGCTGTTTTTTTTTGCGCAATTTTTGCAATCGGCAACAAAAACAAAACAGATGAAATCAGTAATTAGTCTTTTCATGCTTCTCGGCTTTTTGGGCCAGCCCCTATGGGCCCAAGAAACCAGCCCCCTAAAACAGTTGGAAACCGAGTATATCGGCAAAGATAATTGGCGCTCTTGGTGGTTGCGAAATAGCGCCAACGAAAAAGTGAAAATTTATATGCCCTATTCAGGCAAAAATGCCTGGGAAGATTGGCGAATAGAAGGAGAAACCGTAGATGCACAAGCTAACCCAACTGGCATTGGGAGCAAAAAATGGCAAGAATGGGAATGGCAGGGAAAAGAGCGAATTGTCATGCGCAGTTTGTTTCAACATGGAGATAAGGCCTGGCAGGAATGGGAAATTTATAGCGAAGCCGCCCCCGATGAAGTCTATCTGCTCCGGACCAAATATAGCAGTAGCGAAAAAGCCTGGGAAGAATGGGAACTGGTTCCAGATTTTGGAGAAAGTACAGGCCGCCTAGCGTTTAATACCCGCTATATTGGCGGCGATAAAAACTGGGAAAGCTGGGATTTGCGAGATGAGCTGCCCGAAGCCTCAAGCGAAATTAAAATGGCCAGCAGCTTTCTGATGTTGTTTTCGACCATTATGCCTTATTGCCACCCCAAAGCGCGCTGTGCCTTTAATGGCCTGCCCCTAAAAGGCAAAGTGAAGTTTGTAGAGCATGGCGAAGATATTAAGATCAAGTATGTCGACTATGATGCAGATATTAAGGTCCAATTTGTAGAATGGGGCGCAGATGATTGTGGCCAATGGCAAAAGGTAGATTATGGCGAAGACCTGAAGGTCCGGATTGTAGACTGGAATGAAGACCTGAAGGTCGAAAAAGTAGATTATTCTCCTGGGATGCAAGATTAGGGGAATCGCAGAACTTTCTTATCTTTCCCCAAAGAAAAAAGCATGAAAAAACAATTACTTCTTTGGGGAAGCCTTCCCTTTTTTTTGCTGGCTTGTGAGTCAGCCCCAAAAATAGAAAAGACAGAAACAATTGCGCCTTTGCCCAAGGCCCAAACCCCTAGCGGCCCCAGCTTGGGCCAGCATTTGAGCGAACAAGCCGAACAGTTGCCGCAGATGCACAGAGGAAAAACACTAGCCGATGCCCAAGGCTTTAGCGATTTGGCCGACCACCTTTTTCATACCCTGCCCAAAACGATGTTTATGGGTCGGGCCAAGGAAGATGTAGATTATGGCAAAAAAGGAGGCTACCGCACCGCCCTTTTGCACCTCAGCTCTCTAATTGGACAAAAAGATTGGCAAAAGATTAAGCCCGCCAACTTTTTTCTGGGCGGCTGCCAAACCGATGAACTACTCGACTTGGAGAATAAAACCAGCTTTGGTTACCATAACCCCGCCTTGCTAGAACAACTGTATAAGGGGCTCGACCAAGAGCTGAAAACAGCAGATTGGGCCAAAAACCGAACTATGCCCGCCCCTTTTGATCGCCTGCTTTTGCAAACTTGGGCCTACGGACAATTATTGCCCTGGAAAAATAAAGCCCAAATGACTAGCCTCAAAAGCCAATATCAGGCCCTGATGCAAAAGGACATTTCCTACGAGAAAATTATGGCCAATAAGGCTTATGAGCAGTTTTTTAAGCAAACCTTAGAGCAGCGCAAGAAAATTAGCCAAGAATATCCCCAAGCTTTTGATTACCGCGCTAATGATTATGAGGCCGAAATCCTTACCTTTTGGCTGCGCCGAAGTATAGACGGCAGCGCCCCCCAATGGCAAAAAATTATTAACCGCTTGCAAGCACATTATAATTGATTTTTCCAATGAAAATTTTAGCTGTAATTCCAGCCCGCTACGCCTCTTCCCGTTTTCCAGGAAAGCCTTTGGCCGATATTGACGGACAGCCCATGGTTTGGCGGGTTTATCAGCAGGCCCAAAAAGTAAATTGGACCAAATTAGTGGTCGCTACCGATGACGAACGCATCTTTAATGCGGTGAGCTCCCGAGGAGGCCAAGCCATAATGACCCGCCCCGAGCACCCTTCAGGCAGCGATAGAGTAGGAGAGGTGCTGGCCAAATTGCAAGCGCAGGGAGAAGATTTTGATTTTGTGGTGAATATTCAAGGCGATGAACCCTTTATTCAACCCGAACAATTGGAAGAACTCAAAGGAGCGCTGCGCCCAGGCGGCATTAGCAGCCTGATGAAAAAAATTGAGCAAAAAACAATGCTCGAGGCGCCTCAGGTAGTTAAAGTGGTGGTCAATGCCCAACAACAGGCCCTTTATTTTAGCCGTTTTCCCATTCCCTTTTTTAGAGGAGAGGAGAACCCCTTGGCCAAACACAATTACTACAAACATATTGGCCTCTATGGCTATGATGCCCAATTATTACCCAACTTATTGGCACTCTCTCCCTCGGCCTTAGAACAGGCGGAGTCCTTAGAGCAGCTGCGCTGGCTAGAGGCGGGCTACCCCATTTATATGGCCGAAACACAGTACGAAAGCCATGGCATTGATTATCCCGAAGACCTCAAGCAATGAAAAAACCAATTTGGCTTTTAGATATTTTGTATGCCCTGGCTAGCTTGGGCTGTTTGCTGGGCCGCTTGTCCGATGCCCCCCTAGATCAACAGCTAGATTATAGCTGTAAGCCCTTGCTCATGCCCATTTTGGCCCTCCGTTTTTATTGGAGCCTGCCCCAAAATGCCCGAAAAAATGACCTCCTTTTTGTGCTGGCTTTGCTTTTCGCCTGGGGCGGAGATGTCGCCCTCATGCTAGGCGACACCTATTTTATTTTGGGCCTCGGCAGCTTTTTATTGATGCAGTTGCTCTACAGTTATTTGTTTTTTCAGCGGCGCTCTTGGTCCTCCTTTTTGGGCCGCCGACCCATTTTTGCACCCCTAGTTTTGTCGCTGGCCTTTGGCTTTTATTTTTTGGCCCTGCCCAAATTATTAGCAGATCCCATCTTGCCTTTTGCCGTGGCGATCTATGCCTTGGCCCTAGGCAGTATGAGCGTTTTGGCCCTGATGGTCTATAAAAAACAGGCCGCAAAAATCCTAGGCGCACTGGGCTTGGGGGCCTTCCTCTTCCTCATTTCCGACCTCATGATTGGCCTCAACGCCTTTGTCTATCCCAACTTTTTCTTAGCAGGCTTTGGCATCATGTCTACCTACACCCTCGGCCAATGGCTGATCGTTTGGGCCTACCCAAAATTAAATAGTTAGTGCTGTTTTTGGGGCCTCCGCAGCAAAGCTGCGGCGCTACGCTTTGGGGCTCGCAGGTCTGCTCGGCCCTGCGCAGGCTTCGCCTGCTTGGTCTGGCCTGACGGCCACCCCGCCGCATCGCTAGGCCAGTCGCTTCGCTCCTCTGCTGCCGCATCGGTTACTCCCTTTGGTCGTCGAGCTGCGGACTAAAGTCCTTGCTGTGGCCAGTCGCTTCGCTCCTGCTAAAGGCAATTAGCTATAGGCCGATGGTTAAGGCCATTGGTCCAAAAGGATCAAAACTTTGGTTTTGGTCCTTTTTTTAGGCCCAATTGTTAATTAAGAGCCCTAACGGGGCTTATTATTTAATAGCCATGAGCTAGCTTTTTAGTTGCTTTTTAGGTCTAGCAGGCGGCGGAGCCGCCGCAGGCTGAGGGATGG
>NZ_JH719942.1:4364753-4369989 GCF_000275825.1 Saprospira grandis DSM 2844 | reverse complement strand
AACCAGCCCCTATAGGGGCGCCAGTTCGACGACCATAGGGAGTAAACGTAGGGCCGCAGCTTTGCTGCGGAGGCCCCAAAGAAAAAAACTGAATATTATTATACATAAAAGCGGGCTTTGTCTCGTTGAATTAAAGCAAAGAAAATGGAAGTAAAAGATGCCCATGGCAACATGCTAGAAGATGGGGATGCCGTAACCGTAACCCAAGATTTGAAGGTAAAAGGCAGCTCGATGGTCGTAAAAAGAGGGACCAAAGTGAAAAGCATTCGCCTAACCGATAATCCCGAAGAAGTGGATTGTAAGGTAGAGGGTAGTGCTATCGTTTTGAAAACCTGCTACTTGAAAAAAGCGGCTGACAAAAAGAAAAAGAAGAAGAAAAAATAGCCCATGTATAAAGGACAAAAAGTGGTGGTCGTTTTGCCGGCCTATAATGCAGCGCAAACCTTAGAAATAACCTATCAGGAAATTCCTCTTGATATAGTGGATGCAGTTATTCTTTGTGATGATTGCAGCCGAGATAATACCGTAGATGTGGCCAGAGAGTTGGGCATACAGCATATTATTCGGCATGAAAATAACAAAGGATATGGCGGAAATCAGAAATCGCTTTATAACAAAGCCCTAGAAATTGGGGGCGACATTGTGATTATGTTGCATCCTGATTATCAGTATACGCCCAAGCTCATTCCGGCTATGGTAAATATTTTGGGAGAGGGATTATATCCGGCTGTTTTGGGTTCTCGCATTTTGGGTATGGGCGCTTTGAAAGGCGGAATGCCGCTTTATAAGTATGTGGCCAACCGCTTTTTGACCTTTACACAAAACCTCTTAATCAACTACAAATTATCGGAATATCATACGGGCTATCGGGCCTTTCATCGGGAATTATTGGAGGGTATTGACTTTAATGCCAATGATGATGATTTTGTATTTGACAATGAAATGCTTTCGCAGATTGTCTATGCGGGTTTTGACATAGCAGAAGTAACCTGCCCTACCAAATACTTTGAAGAAGCCTCGAGTATTAACTTTAGGCGATCGATGAAGTATGGTTTTGGGGTTTTGCGTGTATCTTTGCAGCATCGACTCAACAAATGGGGTTTACTTCAGCTCGCCCGTTATAAAAAGCCTAGCTAGATGTATATTAAGGCCACTTATACGCTCAATATTTTTATTGCCTATCATCCGGATGACCGTTCTAAATTTGAGGAGCTCTATCAGCATCTTCGAGAATTGGATGAGCAAAACGAGACCTATCAGGTTAATAAAATTTGGTATAGCAAAACCAAATTGGAGAGCAGCGATTATGAGCAATTGGCCGAGATGATGGAGGCGGCGGATTTGTTATTGTTATTATTGAGTGAGGCTTCTATTCTGAGCCCTTTGTTCTCGGGCCGCAATCTACAAACGGCCTTAGCTTTACATCGAAAAGAAAAAACCTTGGTGGTGCCCATCATTTTGAACACCTGTTGGTGGGAGGATACGGCTTATCGAGAATTGGCAGTTTTGCCTCGGGCGGGTTTGCCTATTTATGACAGCGAGGATGTAAAGAACGAGCTCTTTGACCAATTGGTGCAGGACCTCAACCAAAAGCTGCTGAAGGTCCGGCAGCAAAAATTTGATTTAGAAGATACCTTTAAAGATTTATTGGAAGAAGCCGATGCGCTTTTTGCCAATTGGGAGCAGCAGCCGGAGCGTTTGCGTTCGGCCCTGCCATTATACAAAGATGCTGTAGAGCATTGGCGGGAGGGCTTTGTGCCTCATCGGGAGCTTTTAGAGGCCAAAATTGATCGTTGCCATCGGGAGATTGACTTTCGACATTATGCCCGGGCCGCCCGAGAAGCTTGGCAGCAAAATCGCTATCAAGATGCCTATTTTAACTGCAAGGATGCCTTGCAACTGCGCAAAGATGCAGAGATGGAAGGCCTGTTTAAGCAGGTCAATCAGCTTTTGCAGGCCGAAGAATTGGCCATAAAAAAAGCACCCTTTGATAAGCACATCAAAGCCGCCCAATCCCTTTTTTTGGAGCTGCAATGGGGCAAGGCCAAAGAAGAGTTTCGCAAGTCCCTAGATTTTTATGAAGAGGGCTTTAAGCCGAGCAAGGCCGTCATTGTGCATAAAATAGAAATTTGCCGAAGAGAGGCTATTTGGCAAGAATCGGAACAACTAGCCGAGCAATCTTATGAGGCGCAACGCTATGCCGAATCTGTAGAGCTTTTGCTCTCTGGCGTTAGAGAAATGCATGCCGATGCCTTTGAGAAAATTGACCGCATGCTGAACTTGGTCAAGCTGCTAGAAAATGTGAGTCGCTTTCAGGATGCCAAAAGCAAGCGTTGGGGCTTTTATAACAAGAAAGAAGAAACGGTTATTATTGCCCCCAAATATTTGGCAGCCTATGATTTTAGCGAAAACCTAGCGGCGGTAAAAAAATGGGATAAATGGGGCTTTATTGATGTAGAAGGCAATGAAGTGATTCCTTTTGTCTATGACTTTGTGGGGCATTTCCGAAATGGCTTAACCGAGGTTTGGCAGGCCAAAGAGAACTTTTTTATTAACCATTTGGGCGAGCGAGTAGATGAATCGGGTAAAAGCCTACTGCGGACCAAAGATCCCATTTAGATGTCAGCACTTGCTTTTTATGCCCCTTTTTCTTCTGCTCGTCTGCACTATATTGCCCAGCTTATTTTTGAGCAGCATTTGGGCCTTTCGCTGCATTTTTTGAGCAGCAAGGCCGATTTTTTGGCTTATTCTGGCCCTAAGTTAGCCTATGGCAAATTGGCAGACAGCCCACTTTTTATTCCCAAACTTACTGCGGTTTTAGAGCAGGAAGATATTCGGCCCTTGCCCGCTATAGCTTGGCAAATGGACCAAAACAACTGGCCCTTTGCCCTTTCTGCAAAAGGGGGGATTATTGATTTTGATCTTCTGAGCCTAGCCTTTTTGGCCCTCAGTCGCTATGAGGAATACTTAGCTTTTGAGGAAGACCCACATGGGCGCTTCTCTGCCGAGCAATCTTTTTTTGCGGCTTATTTGCGGCGGCCTTGGCTAGATTATCATTTTAATTGCTTGGGAGAGTTATTGGTCCAGCAGTTTCCAGCGCTCGAAATCAAAGCGCTTGCCTATGCATTTTTGCCCACTTACGATATCGATTTTGCCTACAAATACAAGGGCTTGCCGCTCTGGCGGCAGGGCGGCAAACTGCTCAAAAATGCCTACCAAAGGCCCAAAGAACTAAAGCGGCAGTTAGCGGTTTTAGTAGGGCAGGAGCCAGACCCCTATGATGTCTTTTCGCATTTAGCCAAAGCACATCAATCTTTGGATATTGCTGCTGCGCATTATTTTTTTCTGCTGGGCGATTATGGACCTTATGATAAAAACACGCCTTGGAAGGCCGCCGTTTTGGGCCGTTTAATTCAAGAGCTGCAGCAAGCGGGAAATCAAATAGGGATTCACCCAGCTTATGCTGGAGATTGGGGCGAGCAAATCAAGCGTTTGGCTTTTTGGACCAAAAAGGCCCCAAAAAAGAGTCGGCAGCACTTTTTGCGCCTGCGCTTTCCCCAAACTTATCGGCAACTGATTACTTTGGGTATAGAAGAGGATTATAGCATGGGCTATGCCGCCAATATTGGCTTTCGGGCAGGCTATAGCCGCCCATTTTATTGGTTCGATTTGAGCGAAAACAAGCAAAAAGAGCTAGAAATTTATCCCTTTGCCCTGATGGATGTCAGCCTGAAAAACTATTTATCTTGTTCTTTAGAAACCGCCAAAACGCTAAGCGACCAGTTGCTGTCCGAGCTGCAAGAAGTATCGGGCTGTTGTATTAGCCTTTGGCACAATAGCTCCTTTGATGCCGCTGAAGGCTGGGCGGGCTGGGCCGAATTTTACCTCGATTTTTTGAAAAGGGCAAAAAAAAATGAACTGATATAAAATCAACAGTCCATTTTATACGACCCCTAAGGGCCTAGTAAGTGTTTAGACCAAGGCCTAATCCTCCATTGCTCTTTCTTTCTCGTCTTTGTAGATCGCTTTTAGGACCTCATGACGACGCTGTACCGACTTCTTTTCGAAGTGTTTGCGCTTGCGGAATTCACGGAGTAGTTTGGTGTTACGCACCTTACGCTTGTAACGACGGAGCGCTCTATCGATAGGCTCGTTGTCTTTTACTTTGATGATTAACATGTATAGTATTTAAAATTGAAAAATAGTTCGGGCCAAGCTAAGCAAATAAAGAGAGCTTTCAAAATTAGGCAGAGAGTTCCTGCCGCTTAGGGCCCACTTCCAATTCCAATAAACGCTCTTCAAGAGCCACTTTTAGTTTGGCCCATTTTTTTTCTTGCGGCTGTTCTTTGGCCCAAGATTCAATTTGCCCCAAAATAAGTTGACTATTCTCTCTAAGACGCAGTAAAATTTTGGGCAAAGTTTTTTTCACGCCCTGCAAATCTGGGATGTTGGCCAAACGCTGATGCGCACTTTTACTAGCCGGCGGAAGCTGCCCATCCGCTAGCATAATATCTAAAAGCAAATCCTTTTCTCGCTCCGCCTCAAGAGCAAATTTGGCCAATTTAGGGGCCCAAATCCAAGGACTAAGACTTTTGGCTTGCCAGCGCAATTGAATTAATTGATGTGTATAAAGTTGATAGTTGGAAAATAATACGGCTAAAGAGGCGCTCATAAATAAATTTTAAATGAAAAAATGTTAGCTGTTGGGGAAACTTGAAAAGAAATATACTAAGAGGCAAAAAGCTGATTGTCCTCAAACTTTTTTCCGTTCCAACGGCCTAACCATTGGCAACGCTTGCCTGCCTTCTGATAACGAAGAAATGTCTTGATCGCTAGCTCCCGATCCGTCCGATGAATAGTCACCGGATAGTTGTTGGTGTAGATGTCAAAATAATAAACATCCTCACTGTAGTTAATTTTCTTCTTATTTACATTATACATAATAATGGTTTTGAAGGTTTAACAAAAAAGAACTTTTTATATATGTAAAGCGAGCCCAGTTTTTTGACCTACTGTTTTTACTATACAATAGGAAATCAGAGGAGCAAATTTGCTTGTTCCTCTTTAGCTGAAAATGCCAGAAAAATGATGGGATTTATTGCCTTACATTTACCCAAACTAAAGGAAGGGGTAAATCGTTCCGAAGATGATCAACTTTTTTTAAAAAGTTTTTTTTGGGGCCCGCGGCCAGCAAGCTGGCCGCCGCTATGCTGCGCCGCTCGCAGGTCTGCTCGGC
>NZ_JH719942.1:4362410-4364653 GCF_000275825.1 Saprospira grandis DSM 2844 | reverse complement strand
TTGGCCTCAACGCCTTTGTCTATCCCAACTTTTTCTTAGCAGGCTTTGGCATCATGTCTACCTACACCCTCGGCCAATGGCTGATCGTTTGGGCCTACCCAAAATTAAATAGTTAGTGCTGTTTTTGGGGCCTCCGCAGCAAAGCTGCGGCGCTACGCTTTGGGGCTCGCAGGTCTGCTCGGCCCTGCGGCGGCTTTGCCGCCTGGGTCTGGCCTGACGGCCACCCCGCCGCATCGCTAGGCCAAATAGGAGCTCTGCGCTTCGGCCAGCCTTTGATAAAAATTTTAAGCTAGTCAAGGCATAGCCCTAGCTATGGGGAAGAAAAATAAGGATGAATAGCTGGAAATTAAAGCAAAGGATAGAAGTGGCAGGGCTTTTATTTGGCCTTTGCCGCTCATCCGCTTTTCTAGCCCCGCTTTTTTATTGCACGCTATTTGTTATCTGCTGGGCTTTAGCTATCTTTTGACAAAAAATAACGACCATGAAACAGACACTTTCACTCTTTAGCCTCCTCCTCATTTGCTTGTTTAGCTTTTCTACTGGCCTTTTGGCCCAAGAAGAAAGCGAAATGGACGAGCAGCAATACCGCATGCTCAAAAAGGGCAAAAAATATTGGGATGCCTACCGCAAAAATTTTCCCGATAAGGCCATCAACCTATCTGGCGCCGACCTCTCGGGCATGAACCTCTCTAATATGGACCTCTCTGGGGCCAACCTCAGCGAAGCCGACCTAAGAGGGGTAAACTTCTATGAAACTGTCTTAGAAGAGGCTAACCTTTCTGGTGCCGACTTTGGCGAGTTTAACGGCAAAGTGGCCGAACTACGCCGCACCAATCTCAAAAATGCCGACCTGAGTATGGCCGACCTCACTGGGGCCCGCCTACGTAAAGCCAATTGTGAAGGGACCAACTTTACGGGCGCAAGCTTGGTAGGCGTAAACCTAGAAAAAACAAATTTGGAAGGAGCGAGCCTGCGCGAAACAGATATGGAAAATACCACCTTCTACCGCACTATCCTCATTAAATGCGATATGACAGATGCCGAAAACCTAGAAACCGCCAAAATGGAAGAGGTGATTCGCAAAAAAGAAGATATGTATATTCTGGACCAAGCCGACTATCGCTAGGGAAATAAAAAAAGCGAAAAGCCCCAAGACCTAAAAGGTCTTGGGGCTTTTTTTTCTTCTAGACCTAAAACTTGCCTTTTTCTACAAAAAATTGTTGCTTTGTAGCTTCTTAAACCAAAGCGCAGCATGAACGGAAAATTACACCTTATTTTGGGCCCGATGTTCTCGGGCAAGAGTACCCTCTTACTCACTCGCTACCGCCGCTATCGGATTGCGGGAAAAGCTTGTTTATTGGTGAAATATGCCAAAGACCGCCGCTACGACGATTCTGCAGCCATGATTGTAACGCATGACAAACTGCGATATGAAGCCACAGCTTGCACAAAATTAGCAGAACTAGACGATCTGGTCCAGGATTATGACGTTATCTGTATTGATGAAATCCAGTTTTATCCCGATGCGGCTGATTTTGCCGACCGTTGGGCCAATCAGGGCAAAATTGTAGAATGTTGTGGCCTCAGCGGAGACTACAAAAGAGAACCTTTTGAGCAAATCAGCCGACTGATTCCCCGCTGCGATGATATTACGCATGTAAAAGCGGTTTGCAAAAGCTCGGGCTTAGACGCGCCTTTTAGTCAGCGCTTTTCTTTGGAAGAAGAACAGGAGGTGATTGGAGGAGCTGATAAGTATCAGGCGGTGTCTAGAGCGGTTTATTGGCAGCAACAAAAGAAAGAAGAATAAAAAAATAGTTAACTTCCTGCCGAAGGGCTTGGTCCAAAAGGCGCGAAGCGCCCGCCGGCCACAACAAAGCCTTTAGGCTGCAGTTCGACGACCATAGGGAGTAACCGATGTGCAGCAGTGCGGCGCAGTCGCAGACCAAGTCCGTCAGGCCGCAGGGCCGAGCGATCCGACCAACGGGAGCCGACGCAGCGAAGCAAGTAACAGCGAGCTGCGACAACCAGCCCCTATAGGGGCGCCAGTTCGACGACCATAGGGAGTAAACGTAGGGCCGCAGCGCAGCTGCGGAGGCCCCTATAAAAAACTGTACTAAAATCGCCATACTTATATATAGAAGTTGTAAATTGCTTTTTTATGACCTAAAAAATCAAGATTCATGGCGACTCGTCAAGAGAAAGATTCTATCGGATATGTAGAAGTGCCCGCCGACAAATATTGG
>NZ_JH719942.1:4354425-4362310 GCF_000275825.1 Saprospira grandis DSM 2844 | reverse complement strand
ATGCTGCGCCGCTCGCAGGTCTGCTCGGCCCTGCAGCCCTGCGGGCTTTGGTCTGGCCCTTTGGGCCACGGCTGCGCAGCGCTGGGCCACTCATCTGTTTTTTTCAAGTTTTGCGATTTTCTTTGGTCCAAAACAAAAAAAGGCCGCCCGAATTGGGCGACCACAGACAAACTAAACTCCAAAAAATGAGGACTACTTGTTCATTGCTGTTTCTAGCTTTTGGGCAAGTTCTAGAGCGGCTTTTGCGGCTCTTGGTCCAAAACCAGAGAGATAATGTCCTTCCATACTAATAATGCGTTTATGTTTTGCGGCTGGGGTTTGGACCAAAGCGGGCAGGCTGAGCAGGGCTTCATCTGCCGATTTTTCGGCTTGGGCCAAAGAGGCGAGTCCAGAATTGAATAGGAGCAGGATATCGGGCTGGCTGGCCAAAACAGATTCTGGGGTTAGGGGCTTAAAGTCCTCAAAATTGTCTACGGCATTTTGTCCGCCAGCCAATTTGATCATTTGGGCCATGGGCGTATTGGGGCCAGCGGCCATAATGACTTTGCTTCCTCGAGCATAAATAAAAAGGACCTTGGGGCTAGTTTTTTGTTGGGCCAAAAACTCTGTTAGGGCTTTTCGGTCTTTTTTCATTTCTTCTTCTAGGGCCTCAATTTTTTCTGGGGCGATGGGTAGTTTTTGGGCCAAGGCTTTGGCGCTAGTTACTGCGCCATCTAAGCGTTGGGGAACGGGAACGGCCAAGATTTCTATTTCTTTAGATTGGGCCAACTGCTGAATGGCGGGGCTGGCCAAAGCGTTAGAATCGACCAAAATATAATCGGGATTCAGGGCCAAAACGGCCTCTACATTTAGTTTATTGACATGGCCCAATTTGGGTAGGGCTTGGGCGGCTTCTGGGTAACTGCTGGTGACATCTAGGCCAACAACATTTTGGCCCAAATCCAGTTGATAGAGTAATTCGGTAAGGCTGCCATTTAGGGAAATAATGCGTTTGGGCGTTTCTGTTGTAGGTGTTTTTTGTTCTGTGTTTGCTTGGGCTGCTTCATTTTGGCAGGCCGCAAAGAGGAAAAGGGCAAAAAAGAGGGAAGAATAAGAAATCGTTTTCATAAGTAAAGATTGATATTAGGCGGGATAATTTGGGCGCGAAGCGCCTGGCCGTAGGCCAAATGGCCTAGCGATGTGCAGGGGTGGCCGTCAGGCCAGACCGAGCCGCTGAAAGCGGCGAAGGGCCGAGCGAATAGCGAGCCCCGAAACGTAGCGCCGCAGCTTGCTGCGGAGGCCCCAAAAGGTAAAAAATAATTGAATTTTAATTTAAAAAGGCCCTGGCCGAAACCAGGACCCACACTGACACTGACAATTGAAATGATAGCTGCTTGGGGACTAATCAAGCAACAGGAAAGGTAGAGCGCTAGTTTGTTCTCCTTGACGAACTTGGAGGATATACTGCCCGGCAGAAAATTGGGCGCTGGGCAATTCTAGCTGCTGCAAACCTTGCTGCAAGTTGTACTGCTTAGACCAAATATTTTGGCCAAGAGTATTATAGATTTGAATTTCGTAAGTTGCATTTTGAGTAGGCTCTAGCAAAAGCTGGATATTTTGTTGGCGGGCGGGTTGGGGAAACAATTTGATTCCTTTTACTGCGGCATTGGGTGCTTGAAAAATAGAAAGCGGGCCAAGATTTTCCTTTTGTAGGCGGCTAAGGCCCGTAGAAGAACCTTCAAAGTCGATAAACTGGACCTTCCAGATATTCTGGTCCGTAGTTCTGAAGAAATAGACCAAATCGCTAGAAACGCCCCAGCCAGAAGAAAAATCATAGCTTTTCCAGTCGTGGCCAACAATAGTGAGGGGCTCGGTGGCGAAGCTATCTTGGTAGTTACTGGCTTGAACTTGGCTAGGCGTAACGCCAGCGGCCTCGGCTACTTCTAGGTCTTTATGGGCCAAAACGCCAGTGACGCCATAGGCCATTTGGCCGCCTTGGCCATCATCGATGAAAGTGCTGTATCTAGTAAAAAGGAGGTCCCAACCGCCATTGAGCTCGGCAGTTTGTAGGGTAGCGGCAGAATCGATAGAATAATAGGCGAGGGTTTGGCCGTTGTAGTCGGCTTTATTGACTTGAGTTTGGACCAGGTTGCTGCCGTCTAGATCGGCATAGCGGAAATAATAGCTACCGGAGGCCAAAGAATCGATTATGAGTTTTTTGTAGCTGCCATCGCTAAGCTCCAGCACAAATACCTTATCGCCAACAATTTGGTGGTTACTCATTTGGTAGCTCCCCCAGCCATAATCAAAATTTGAGCTATGGCTAGCGGTATTAAAAGCCCCTTCGGACCAGTTCTGTTCGGGGTTAGAGAGCTCTTGGACCAAATCGGTACTAGGGTCTATAGTGGTGGCAAAATTGCTAGTGCTACTGAGGTGTAGTTTTACAGCCGTGCCGCCCAAACTACTGCCTTCATTGATAAAAATGCTGGCATCTTGTTGGCCAAAAACGGAAAAGGCAAACTGCCAATTGGCATGAGGCAGTTCTTGCGTTTGGCCATCGGAAAGGCGGTAATAACTAGCCTCTTGATAGCTTGGGCCTACAGAAACAGTTTCTACGGTCTGTGCAAACAGACTACTAGCGCCCAAAAGGGCTGAAAAAAGGAGGTTGAATTTTCTCATGGCGCTCTATTCTTATTTAGATTAATTACAGATAGCTGAACAGCTGCAAATGTAGGTGGCCAGATTAAAAACACAAAATTTATTTAGACTTATTTTAAATAAAACTAATTTCAGCATCTTAGTTTCTGTTTGCAGTTCTAGAAATAGCTGTATTTTGGGCTAAAATATATTTTGCATGGAAAATTTGAAATTGGGTTTGCGGGTCAATGCCTATCAGTTTGCTTTATTGGTATTGATCAATGCGTTGGTGGGGGCCTTATTGGGTTTGGAGCGTTCTGTTTTTGGGTCTTATGTAGAGGCTTGTTTTGGAATTGCGGCGGAGGAGGCTTTATTTTACTTTATCATGGCATTTGGTTTGGCCAAGGCCACGGCCAATTATTTTGCGGGTTTATTGATGCAATTGTGGGGGCGCAAGCGGGTTTTATTATTGGGTTGGGCTTTGGCTTTGCCGATTCCCTTTCTCTTTGCTTTTTCGCCAAGTTGGGAATTGATCATTTTTGCCAATTTATTGTTGGGGGCGAATCAGGGTTTTGCTTGGAGCAGCACGGTGGTCATGAAAATTGATTTGGCGGGGGCCAAGGACCGGGGATTAGCGATGGGCATCAATGAGTCGGCGGGTTATATGGCTTTGGCCTTATCGGCTTATGCCACGGCGGCTTATTTGGGCCCATTGAATGATCTTTTATTTTGGGGCGCCTTAGTTTTTGTGCTTTTGGGGCTGGGTTTATCGGCGTTTTTTGTTCGAGAGACGGCTGCTTATGCGCTTTTAGAGCAAACAACTTCTCCAAAATTGAGTGGGGAAGAGGAGGCGGCCTCGGCTTGGGCCACTTTTAAGAAGGTGAGTTTTTTGGAGACCAGTTTGAGTTCGGTTACTTTTGCGGGCTGGGTAAATAACCTCAATGACGGCATGATTTGGGGGTTATTGCCTATTTTATTATTGGAGCGGGATTTATTATTTCATGAAATTGGCTGGGTCACCGCCCTTTATCCTGCCGTTTGGGGCTTGGGTCAATTGGCTACGGGCAAACTAGCCGATAAAATGCCGACCAAAGAACTCATTCGCCGAGGGATGTATATGCAGGCTTTTGCTATTTTGGGCTTTGCCTATAGTTCTGATTTGCTCAGTTTTATGCTTTCTAGTTTTTTCTTGGGTTTGGGAACGGCCTTGGTGTATCCTAGTTTTTTGGTGGCTATTAGTCGGTTGAGCCCTGTAGAAAAGCGGGCAGAATATATTGGGATTTTTCGTTTGTGGAGAGATTTGGGCTATTTGTTTGGGGCGCTTTTTTCGGCTTTGCTTTGGTATTTCTTTGGCCTAATGGCTTGCTTTTATGGCATTGCGGCCCTCACCTTTTTTGCTGCCCTAATTGTACAAATCAGAATGCGGAGGATTTAGTTTTCTTTTGTTTATCAGTGCTTTATGTTTGTTTTTTGGGGCTTCTTTAGGGGCTTTTTTGGACCAAATCGAAAATTAAATTTTTGGCCGCCTTTTTATTTCCTTATCTTTGTGAGCGAATTCTTAGTTTCATTTTCAAACAGTCAGAGAATCGCAGCCTTATGCCTAGCCAAAAAATTATTATTGCTCTAGATGGTTTTGCCGCTTGTGGAAAAAGCACCCTTGCTAAATCCTTGGCCAAAAAATTAAATTACATCTATGTAGATACTGGGGCCATGTATCGTGCCGTAACCCTCTATTTTCTCCAAGAAAAAATCTCCCTAGAAGATGAGCAAGCGATTGCTCAGGCTTTGGATAATATTCGGATAGATTTCCGACATAGAGCAGGGGCCAACCATTGCTTCCTCAATGGCGAAGATGTGGAAGAGGAAATCCGTAAAATGTATGTCTCTAAATGGGTGAGCCCTGTAGCCGCGATCTCCGCTGTTCGCCGCTTTTTGGTCAAACAACAACAAGCCATGGGCCGCTTCAAAGGATTAGTGATGGATGGCCGCGATATTGGCACCGTTGTTTTTCCCGAAGCCGAACTCAAGTTATTCATGACGGCCAGCTATGAGGTCCGCAGCCAACGCCGCCTAGCCGAATTGCAAGCCAAGGGGCTTAACGCTTCTTTAGAAGAGGTTCGTGAAAACCTCATGGAAAGAGATCAGATTGACTCTAGCCGAGAGGATAGCCCCCTACGCAAAGCCGATGACGCCATTACTATTGATAATAGCGAGTTGAGCATGAATGAACAACTCGATCTGGCCCTCGATTTGGCCTATAAAGCAATCGAAAAAAAAAAGTGCTCAGTTAGTGCAAGCCTTCTAGTTTCATAGATCCTTTGTGACTGCACCTACAAACAATATAAAAAAGCTATCCTAGATTTGTCGGGATAGCTTTTTTTTATACCCCCTCCAAGCAAAATCATTTTTCTATCCATATAAGCTAGCTTGTCCTCATTTTATTTTTATATGAGAACAATCTAGAGAGAAATTAAAATTTTATTTTGTAGAAGAGGGTTTGCACAACTCTATAACTATGAAAACTTTAGGAGCCTCTCGCTTACTTTTTATTTTGGCTTTCCTCTTTTTGGGGCAGTCTATTTGGGCGCAGAGTGACACGACTTCGGTTCGCCCAGTAAACAATTGGTTTAATTTTCAAGTTGGTGGCCAAGCTGGCAAAGGCAAATGGACCGCCGAGCTGCAAATCCGCCGAGAAGACTGGGTCGAAAACTGGGATGCCCTCATGTTGGCTGGTTTTTACCATTATCCATTGAGCAAAAATATTCAACTTTCGGGGGTCTTTACCTTTCGCCAAACTTATCCCGGCGGGGGGATTCCTCGGCCAGTCCGAGAATATCGTCCCTGGGCCCAATTAAAAATTAAGCAGCCTTTGGGCAAGGGCTTTAAGTTGGTGCATCGCTACCGCTATGAGCATCAAATTAAGGAAAAATGGGCCTTTGAAGGGACCGAATGGCATCAAAACGACTGGAATTACACCCCTCGTTTTCGCTATTTGCTCAAGCTAGCCTACCGCCTGCCCAACTCGCCCTTGGGCTTTGCTGCCTATGAAGAGGTCTATATCAAGGCCAATAATCATCATGCACAATGGCACTTTATGCGCAACCGTTTGTATGCTGGAGCCACTTATGAGCTCGAAAAATTCAAGTTTCAATTGGGCTATCTTCATCAGTTAGATTATTTCCCTCAGGATGAACGCGCAAATATTATGTACCCCATTTTGTTTTTCCAAACAGTAGCTAAGATTTAAAAAAAAGTAGTTAGATCTATTTATTTTGGGGCCCGCGGCCGCCTTGGCAAAGCCAAGGCGGCCGCCGCTATGCTGCGCCGCTCGCAGGTCTGCTCGGCCCTGCGTCGCTTCGCTCCTGGGTCTGGCGCTTCGCGCCACGGCTGCGCAGCGCTGGGCCGCTCAACTGTCTTTTTTCTTTTGGCTGTTTTCTTCGGCGGTTAAATTCAGAGGGTTTCAACTTTCAGTTTTGAGGCTATAGGAGCTTAGCAATTTTAAAAGATAGTATTTTAGCTAAACGAAAGCTTGTAAAATATTTTTAAGATGAAATTGATAAAGAGTTATTTTGTAATAAGTTGTTATTTGTTGATGATATCATGTAGCGCCTCAGTAGATGTAAACGAAGAAAAGAAAGGTAATTGGTCGGCTGCGCTTGAATTTAAGGATGTCACTTATTTTTCTTGTGATGAGTTAATTAAGAACCACTTTATAGATAGTACTTTTGAAATAGATCAAATAATAGTTAAGTACAATAAATATATACATAGCTCGGATACTTCAGTCTATGATATTGATACGATACTTCTTAATAAAGAGTATGATGTAAAGTTTTTGATTGAAAAAAACTACACCTATGGAAATGAGTATATTTCTGTGTTAGGCAAGGGGTTCTTAATTGATAGCCTTTTTTTTCCTAATAATTCTAGTCGGTACCAAAAGGTATTGTTTTTTGCCGATGAGATTTATAGGTTTAAGGACAAACGATATTTGCTATTAAATGCAAGGCGTAGAATTCCTTATCAAGTCATTCCTACTTCTTATGGGTTGCTGCTGTTTATTGAGGGCGGGGAAATAAAAAATTACTTTACTTTCGAAAGTTCAATGCCAGATATTTGTGCTTGTTTTGGCGATATAGATGAGGATGCTCAATTGGATTACATTGCTTGGGAGAATGTTTACCAGCTAACTAAAGAGCACTTAATAGTAGCGGACACGGCTCATCTTTATTCTTTTCGAGAAGGAGAGCAGCAAGTTATTGGACAGTTTATATTGGGGCCATCTTGGCAGAGGCGAGAGGCCTTAAAAGGGTTTCGTTCGAATGGGATGGCCTATGATTCTGTCCTGCAAGTAGATATAAAGTAAAATGCTCTTAAGTTGGAAGTTGCTGGTAGTTAGTTGTTTATGGTTTACAAACAAGGCCTATGAATAATGAAATATGGGATAAATATGGGAGGTGCCTTTATTTAGTCAATTTGGATATAATTAAACCTAGTATTAAAAGTGTTTTAGAATCTATTGGTCCTGAACTTAATGATCAAATAGTTTTAGATTTTATCAACGGAAATACATGGAGAGAAAAAAAAGTAGGTGTATTACTAGCTATTCTTAGAGAAGATAAATCAGTACTCGATGAAATTTTAGAAATATTATATTCAAAATGTATTTATGTGAAAAAGGATTGTATAACATATGTCTTATCATTGAATGATTCAAGGGCGATTATAGATATATTAAGTGACTACTATAATTCAGAGGAGATATTGAGTGAATCATCAGATCATAAACTCTTTACACTAGCAGCTTTGAAATATGCAAAAAATAAGTTGCCAATGGAATCTAGTATTTCCATAGATAACAACTTTAAGAAATACTTTGATAGGATAACGCTACGATTAGATAATGTAGAAAAACTGAAAAATAATTTGGGAAGATAGGCGTTTATCCCTACTAGTTCACGTCTATACTTGGCTAGTTCTGCGAGACAAAAAACACAGAGCTAATTGCTTTGGTTCTTTTTAGGGCCTCGGGGCTACCTTTACTCCCTAAAGTCCTTGTTGTCGTTCGGCAGCTCGCTGTTACTTGCTTCGCTGCGTCGGCTCGCTCGGCCCTGCGCAAAAAACAAGTTTTTGCTGGCTCTGCGGCTTTGCCGCCTGCCATTCATCGCCTAGGGACAAGCCCCTAGGCTAATAAATGGAGTCAGCCCTAAAGGGCCTCAACTGCTCATATAGCTGGCCTTGCTCATCTGTTTTTGCAGAGAAGGGCCAT
>NZ_JH719942.1:4209795-4354325 GCF_000275825.1 Saprospira grandis DSM 2844 | reverse complement strand
CCATATCCAAAGGCCCTCGCAGAGGGCTGTCTGAAATAGCTAGCCTAGGGGCTTGTCCCTAGGCAGCAAAAGAGGCGCACACAAGATTTTAATATTAGTCCCTCAACTTTTTCTTGGGAGTTTTGAAAAAGGAGAGATAAAGAAAACGTCTTTTAGTGGCTGGGTAGCTTTGGGGCTGAAGCTTAATGGAAATCTACAAGTAGAAAAAGCGAACAAGGACTTTAGTCCGTTAGTTCGCTCAGGTAATAAGCCTAGGCTTCAGCCCAGGGCGCTAAGCATAGCCGCTGTTGACTAAGCTTAATTAAAGATTCTAGGAGCTTGCCTTTTCTGCCATGGGCTGAAGCCCATGGTTGTGGGGCTATGCAAACTGGCGGGCTAAAGCCCTTGTTTGCTGATGGAGCCTAGTGGAACAGAAAATCCCCTCGAATGAGGGGATGACAATTTTTTCGATAGCCTAGGGCCTTGGCCCTAGGCAGCCGAGCAGGAAGCCATATGGAGATAATTTTCATTAGTCCCTCAACTTTTTCTGGTTTTTTTTCGGGAGAGGGCGTAGATAAGAAGTTTTTATATGAAAAGGAGGTATTAGGTTTTTCTGTCCTGCGGCTTTTCATTAGTCCCTCAACTTTTTCTTGGGAGTTTTGAAAAAGGAGAGATAAAGAAAACGTCTTTTAGTGGCTGGGTAGCTTTGGGGCTGAAGCTTAATGGAAATCTACAAGTAGAAAAAGCGAACAAGGACTTTAGTCCGTTAGTTCGCTCAGGTAATAAGCCTAGGCTTCAGCCCAGGGCGGTAAGCATAGCCGCTTGTTAGTCCCTCAACTTTTTCTTTGGAGCTTTGAAGAAAGAGAGATAAAGAAAGCGTCTTTTAGTGGCTGGGTATTTTGGGGCCCATGGGCTGAAGCCCATGCTTGCGGGTCTATGCAAAGAGCGGGCTAAAGCCCTTGTTTGCTGGAAAATGGAAAAAAATTTAGCTCCAAGAAAAACAACAACCGTCCAACCACAACCGCAAAGAAAAATCCCCTCGAAGGAGGGGATGACGATTTTTTCAATAGCCTAGGGCCTTGGCCCTAGGGTTCCTATGAAATTTATGGAGGAGAAAAAAACAAAATCAAACAACCGAAGAAAAAACAATCCTTGTTCAAAGCGGTAGAGGATTTTAATCCTCTCCGCACTATAGATGTAGAATGGAGTTGTTGTATGGCTGCTGGTTTTAACCTGCAGCCACAGCTAGCAGGCGGCGAAGCCGCCGCAAAGGAGCGAAGCGACTTGGCCTAGGGGCCTGAAAGGGGGCCGCGCAGCGGCAGACCAAGGGCGAAGCCCGCAGGGCCGAGCAAACCTGCGAGCCCTGCAAGGGCCCGGCCGCCGCAGGCGGCAGGCCCCAAAAAAATAGTAGACTTAATAGATCACTATTGACTTTCGTAACTTTTTAGCCTAGAATCATTAAGCATAAAAGGTATAGACTGAAATATTTAGATCAAAAAGTAACTCAATGATGAAATTTGTCTTCTGTTTATTATTGCCATTGATTCTCCTGTTGGCTTGTGTGACTGAAGCTTCTGAAAAGTCAGAAGAGAAGCTAGAGCAGGAAGATTCAGTTAGGCAGTTGGAGCAGCTCAAGAAGCAAGAGGGCTATTATCGGATGAGTTGTAAGATGCTGCTGCATTTGGGCCTGCAAGGAGTAGACTGTGATACATTTAGTAATGTAAATGAACAAAATTATTGGGTGCTCAATGTCATCAATAGCGAATATAGTCCTTCTCATTCTTATAAACTGTTGGCCCAATTTAGAAAGGACACATTTTTTTATACGAAAATAGAGTATGATCTTTATGCAGCCTGCTTTAGTGGACCTAATTTAGCAGGTAAGGATTATGATAGTCTCTATTCTTGGGCCTCTGAAGAGCAGGAGGGCGCTAAAGACTATCTTATCGTTTATAGCGTAAAAGATAGTTTTTTTATTCCCCCCGATCATTTTAAACGCTTTATGAATGCTCAGTTTTGGGAGTTAGCATCCGTTCAAGAGGAACCTCTAAGGCGGCCATTTTGGGAAATTATTGCTGTTGATAAAAACAATAAAAAGCATCATCATACTATCTATGCTGGAGCTGAATTAGCTAGTTGTGTTGAAATTATCATCAAGGAATCTAGCCTTCCCTTTGATTAGCAAAATGGACATACCTTTGGGGCAAAAAATACGGAGAAGGTATTTATTATGTCTATCTTTAGCCCCACTTTTAATCTTTAAATAAAAAACAAAATGACCTTACATCAACTTCTTTCGTACATCGAGCAACGACCTTGGATGTATCTTGATCCAGTTTCTCTAGACTCTTTAGATCATTATATAGCAGGTTTTTTAGCAGGACGAGGTCCTGTGGCTAAAGTATGCGAAGAGAATATTACTACTTCTGATTTATTTCGTAACTTATTTCATAAATGGGTTGTTGTGGAATTAGGGCCTGGAATAAACCCAGTTTATGGCTGGAAAAAGATCTTAAAACAAAAGTTTGAGGATGAAGAGCAGCGGTTGAAGGCCTTTTTTGATTTATACAACTCCCTTTCAAAAATAAAAGGAGTGAGTTATTCATTAGGTGTAGTTGGCAATCATGGGGAGTTCAAAGTCATTGATTATCAAGAACACAATATTGGCTTAATCCTTCTGTATGATGGAGGACCTAGTCATTGTGATAGTTGGGAGGAGGTCCAAAATATTATAAAATATAAATTTGACTCTAATTTTGAGCTCGATTTTCAAAAACTACTGCAGAGCTAAGCTCTAAAGGTCCAAATAGATCGCTCTAATCTTTAGGTTAGATGAAAAAGTTATAAAAGTAGCCAGCAAAATTGACATTTAACTATGAAGACAGAACCTAAGCTGATAATATGGGCAATATTTTTTTGCTTTCAAATTGCTGTTTGTCAGGGGCAGAACTGGGAGCCTCCTAAGGGGAATAAGTTTTTTTCTAAAGTAGAAAACATAAAAACTGGGGCCCTTCTTACGGGCTTGAGAAATGATACACTTTTTGTGTTGTTTTATGATAGACTGTTAAAGGTGGAGTTCTATTCGGCTATTGCAGATTTAAGCTGCGATAGTTGTACCTTTTTTGAGGGAACGTATAATTTTAGATCGAATTCTGGAAATCTTGATTCAAAACTACAGTCTACACTTGAAAATAATGGAGATACGCTATTTGTTGTAGAGCAAAAAACACATCATAGACATCAAGTCCTATCTGAGGATCGCAGCTACGAAGATTTGTGTGTATTGAAGCGGTATGTTTTTTACTCCAAAAAAAGGGGGGTTTACAGAATAGATTATGCCGCTAAAAAGAATCCTTCTGATTGTTTCAAACTGGGGTGGAAGTATATTGAAGGTGATTTTATCTATACATTTGGTCTCAAGTAGCTTGAAATTTTGGGGCCTCCCGCCTTTGGCGGGCGGTTACTCCCTTTGGTCGTCGAAGACGGACTAAAGGGCTTGTTGTGGCCGTTCATCTTTGGGGGCTTGGCGCTCTGCTCTGGCCCGCTACTCTCTTCTGATAAAGAGTTGGGGCCGAGCTTTCTGCAATTGGTCCAAGCATTCACCGCTAATGGGGTTGCCATCCAAATATAAGCGCCTAAGTTTGGGGTATTGGGCCAAATGGTCTACCGAAAAACTATCAATTTGGTTATTGGATAAATCAAGGAGTAGGAGCTTGGGCCCAGGCTTGGCCCGCCACTGCTCAATCTGGTTGTGGCCCAAGCGCAAGACTTCTAGTTCTTGGCCCAACACTAAGCCCGCAGACAAAGCGAGTTTGTTGTTTTGCAAATCTAAAACCTTTAGTTTTTGGGGCCAATTTTGCGCCCCCAAGGCCGAGTCGGTCAATAAATTTTGGGCCAAATACAGTTTCTCCAAAACAGGCATACTCCAATGCCTAGGCAGTTGGTCCAACTGGTTTTGGGCCAAATTCAATTGCTTTAATTTGGGCTGCAGGGCCAAACTATCGGCTATAGTCTGCAAAGAACAAAGGGATAGGTCCAATTCTTCTAAATTAGGGGGCAAGAACAGAGGGTATATATAAATAGCATTGCCCATTAGATTGAGCTGCCGCAAACTACTGGGCCAAAAAGGACTCAATTCGCCAAATTCATTTTGGGCCAAATTTAGGCGCTGCAATTGGGGCAGTTTCATCAGCTGCTGCGGAAAAATCGGCAGCCGATTCCGAGATAAATCAACTTCTTGCAAATTTTGGCATAAAAATAAACTATCGGGCAAAGCCTTGAGCCGATTATTCCGCAACAATAACTGCTGCAATTGGTCCAGCTGGACCATGCTCTGCGGCAGCCCCTGCAAAGCATTGTGGTTGAGATTGAGGTAGCGCAACTGGGCCAACTGCCCCAAATCTTCTGAAAGCTGTTCTATTTGGTTGCCACAAGCTGTTTTTCGAATCTCATAGGGCCGCCCTTCTAGATCCAAATGGACCAAATCTCGAAAGTCATATATATAGGGAGGTAAATTTGCTAAACAATTGCCAGCCAAATAGAGCTCTCGCAACTTCTGCTGTTGGGCCAAGGAGGAGGGGAGGGCAGTCAGGGCCCGCTGCTCCAAACTCAGCCGATAAATTTTTTGCTCCTTAATCAAGGTCGCCGATAAACCCTCATGCAGTTTGTCTTTTTGGTTTTGCCTAAATTTTAATAACTGCCAAGCCACAATAAAAGCAACTAGCAAAAGGCCAAGGGTAGGGAGGTAGGCGGTCCATTTTTTCATCATCTGGGGAGTTCGTAGCAAAATCAATGATAACACCTAAGATATTATTTATCATGCGCTTTTACTCCTTTTTAGCCCCTAGCTTTTTGTTAAACTTTTGTGTTCCTACAGGCCCGAAGGGCCTCGGCTTAGGGATGGAAAAGGGGGCGGCGAAGCCGCAGACCCAGCAAAATGAGCGTAGCGAATTTTGCGCAGGGCCGAGCAGACCTGCGAGCCCTGACACAGCCCGGCCCGCCCAGAGGGCGGGCAAGCCCCAAAAAATAATCTTTACCTTTTGTTCGTTTTTTTTAAAAAAAAAGTGACCAATTTTAAAAATGAACTCCCTATTAGGAATCATAGCGATATTGTTATACACCCTTTATTACACACCCTCTTATGTCTATTGTTAATATTACCTCAGCGCGTTATAGAAGTATTTTTTTATTACAAGATGAAGATCTTCTTATGGTGCGTTCGGCTATGAAGCAAATTGATGAGTATAAAGCGCCTATTTTTGAGGACTTTTACCATTGGATGGCCATTCAGCCAGAATACAGCAGCGCTTATACAAAAGAAGTTGTCTCTGTTTTTGATCGCCAATCGGATCGTTTTTGGGAACATATTACTAAAGTAGAAATTTGTGCCTCTTCTGTTGAGTATAGCTCAAAGCTAGTTTTGTTCTTTTTACAGATGGGGCTTCCTTTTGAGGCTTACCTATCTGCCGTTTTTGCCTTTAATGAAATTATAGAGAAAGCCTTTGTATACTACAAAGTAGCTAGCTTTGAGCTGATGCAAGCCTTTAAGCGAACGAGTAGTGTAGGGGTTTTTGTGGCGATAGACACCTTTAATAATGAGATGAACAAACAGCTGCAAGAGCAGAACGATATGCTCAGTCAGTTGTCTACTCCAGTGACTCCAATTTGGGAAGGAATATTACTGCTGCCAGTAGTTGGTATTGTCGATTCCTTAAGGGCCCAAAATATTATGTCTACCGTACTTCATGAAGTTGCCCAACGACAAACCAAAGTGTTCATTTTAGATATTAGTGGGGTGGCGATTATGGATACTGCTGTGGCCAATTACTTTTTAAAAGTGAGTAAAGCGGCTGCACTCATGGGCTGTCGAACAATTTTATCGGGAATTTCTCCAGCCATTGCCCAAACCCTTGTAGAACTAGGAGTCGATACCGGGCAAATAAGTACTCGAAGCCATATGCAAGATGCCTTAGAACAAGCCTTTAAATGGACAGAACTCAAAGTAGTTTCCGCCTAAGAACAAACAAGCTAGTGGGAGACAAAAAAAACTGACAAGACTGTCAGGAAGAAACTGACAAAAAGAACGGCTTTCTGTCAAAAATGCAGCCTTTATTTTCTTTTTGGCAACTGGCACAAGAGCTGTTAAGAGAGGATTGTCTGACTTTAATTGCCGCCCATTGGGCCAACAGAAAAGCAGGCATTTTATTGAAAAAAGAATTCATCTATAACTAAAAAACAGTTTAGCTATGAGACCCATCAACGATCGCGTTGTTGTGCAACCCGCCGCCGCTGAAGAAAAATCTAAAGGTGGTATTATCTTGCCCGAACAGGCAAAAGAAAAGCCTCAGAGAGGTGTAGTAGTGGCCGTTGGTCCTGGTAAAGACGGAAATGCCCTTACGGTAAAAGTGGATGATGTTGTACTTTATGGCAAATATGCTGGCCAAGAGATCAGCCATCAGGGAAAAGATTACCTCATTATGCGTGAGGACGACATTCTTGTTATTCTTGACTAAGTTTTCATCTTTTTTCTCAAATTTTAAAACACTAGCAATATATCATGGCTAAAAAAATTAGCTTCAATACAGATGCACGCACTCAATTGCGTGAAGGAATTAACGCTTTGGCCGATGCCGTTAAAGTAACTTTGGGCCCCAAAGGCCGCAATGTGATTATTCAAAAAGCCTTTGGCGCTCCTCATATTACCAAAGATGGCGTAACGGTAGCCAAAGAAGTAGAACTAGAAGACCCCATCCAAAATATGGGCGCTCAAATGGCCAAAGAAGTGGCTTCTCGCACTGCCGACGTAGCCGGCGATGGTACCACTACAGCCACTGTTTTGGCCCAAGCAATGGTCAATGCAGGAATGAAGTTGGTCGCCGCTGGCGCCAACCCCATGGACCTCAAAAGAGGTATCGATAAGGCCGTAGCCAAAGTAGTTGCTGCCCTTAAAGAAAGTTCTGAAATCGTTGGCGATAACTTCAATAAAATTGAACAAGTAGCCACCATTTCAGCCAATAACGACCCCGAAATCGGAAAACTCATTGCCGAAGCAATGAAAGAAGTAAGCACCAATGGCGTAATTACCGTAGAAGAAGCCAAAGGTCGCGAAACTTATGTGACTAAAGTGGTGGGTATGCAGTTTGACCGCGGTTACCTTTCTCCTTACTTCGTCACCAATACCGAAACTATGGAATGTGAGTATGAGTCTCCCCTCATCCTCATTCACGATAAAAAAATTAGCAACGTACAACAACTGGTGCCCGTACTAGAAAAAGCCCATGGCACTAGCCGCCCACTAGTTATCATTGCCGAAGATGTAGATTCTCAAGCCTTGAGCACTTTGGTCGTGAACCGCATCCGTCTAGGCCTCAAAGTAGTTGCCGTAAAAGCCCCAGGCTTTGGCGATCGCCGCAAAGCCATGCTCGAAGATATCGCTATCCTTACTGGAGGTACCGTAATCTCTGAAGAAACTGGCTATAGCCTAGAAAACGTAGAACTACACCACCTCGGTAGCGCCGAACGTGTAACAATCGATAAGGACAATACTACTGTGGTGAACGGAGAAGGCAAACAAGAGCAAGTAGATGCTCGCGTAGCCCAAATTAAGGTCCAAATGGAAAATAGTAGCTCTGCCTACGACCAAGAAAAACTACAAGAGCGTTTGGCCAAATTGGCCGGCGGGGTAGCTGTTCTTTATGTCGGTGCACCTACCGAAGTAGAAATGAAAGAGAAAAAAGACCGCGTAGATGATGCACTTCACGCTACCCGCGCTGCCGTAGAAGAAGGTATCGTTCCCGGTGGTGGAGTAGCCCTTCTCCGCTCAGTAACTGCCCTAGATGGCGCAGAAGGCGAAAATGATGATGAAACTGCCGGTATCAACATCGTTCGCACCGCCCTAGAATCGCCCCTGCGCACTATCGCAAGCAATGCCGGCGTAGAAGGCTCTGTAGTCATCATGAAGGTACTGGAAGGCAAAGGCGCATTTGGCTACAACGCCCGCACCGAAACTTACCAAGACCTCAAAGAAGCTGGTGTCATCGACCCCACTAAAGTAAGCCGCGTAGCCCTAGAAAACGCTGGCTCTATTGCTGGTATGGTCTTGACTACCGAATGCGTGATCAACGATATCCCCGAGGAGAATGGCGCTGCTAGCATGCCCGGCGGTGGAATGCCTCCCGGTATGGGCGGCATGATGTAAATCATCTCCCCAAATCATTTTATTAACCAGAAGGCCTTTCGAGGCTTTCTGGTTTTTTATTTTTTGGGGCCTCCGCTGCGGCTTCGCCTTGCGGCGCTACGCTTTGGGGCTCGCAGGTCTGCTCGGCCCTTCGCAGGCTTTGCCCGCTCGGTCTGGCCTAACGGCCACCCCGCCGCATCGCTAGGCCAAGGAGCCCCTGGCCCTACACATAAGCCCCAAAGGATTTTAGAAAAGGACAAAAAAATGCTAATTTGCTCCCTCAAAATAATGACTACATTCATGAAAAAATTATGTTTGGGACTACTGCTGCTTGGGCTGCTTTGGTCTTGTAAAGACGAGGAAAAAGGCTGCACCTTTACCGAATTTCCAGCCGTTTTCCCCCAAGAGCTTTCGCTCATCAAAAATTATCAATATGAAAGTTTTGAGGGCGGCTCTAGCGAAAACTTTGAGCTCAATGGCATTTTGCGCTACCCCATTAAGGTCCGCTTTTTACAAAAGGGCTGCAAGGAACTGGTCCAAGAACTGCATTTTGAAATAGACGATAGCCAAGACCCCATTCCAGCCGATTTACCGCCTACTGATTGCGCTAGACTTTTGGCAGGCATTTTCTTACAATTGGGCCAATCGCATCCGCAGCTCAGTATGCTAGGTAATTATGCCGAGCTGTTTGGGCGCAGAGCTCCCAATTTTGAATACAACCAACCACTATTGTTGCAAGATGGCTTTACCGCCCAAATTGACAAATTGACGAGTAAAAGTTATACGGTAATCAGTCTGACCTTAAGACAAACGAATGAAGAAGAATAATAGCCCTTATCAAGAGGCCCTAGATTTTTTATACGCCCAGCTGCCTATGTTTCAGCGGCAAGGGAGTACCGCCTTTAAAAAGACCTTAGACAATAGTTGGCGCCTATCGGAACGCCTGGGCACTCCCGAAAAAAAGTTTCGCTCGGTCCATATTGCGGGCACCAATGGCAAGGGCTCAACTACTCATGTTTTGGCCGCTTTGCTACAAGCCCAAGGCTATAAAGTAGGGGTATATAGCTCGCCTCATTATAAAGACTTTAGAGAGCGTATAAAAATTAATGGCCAGTACATCTCGGAGGAAGAGGTGGTTAACTTTGTGGGGGAGCAAAAGGAATTTATTTTGGGCCAGCAGCTTTCTTTTTTTGAGTTGACCGTGGGCATGGCCTTTCATTATTTTGCTCAGCAAAAAGTAGATTGGGCCATTATTGAAACGGGCTTGGGGGGGCGTTTAGATTCTACCAATATTATTTCGCCCGAGCTCAGTCTGATTACGAATATTGGTTGGGACCATAGCGATATTTTGGGCGAAAGCCTAGGCCTAATTGCAGGCGAAAAGGCGGGCATCATCAAGGCCCAAACCCCAGTCATTATTGGCGAGCGGCAGGGCGAAGAAATTGCCCAAGCTTTTGCGCAAAAAGCTAAGGCCGAGCAGGCGCCGCTTTACTATGCCGAGGAATTGGTCCAACTAAACAAAGGCGAAGAAAACGTATTGGGGGGGCACTATAATTACCAATACAAAGATTTAGCTGCTGCAGATATTTTTCTGGACCTAGCAGGAGATTTTCAGTTTTTCAATTTGCGTTTGGCCTTGGCGGCCTTACATTTGATGCAAGAAAAGCAGCTGATTGAGCTCTCGGAAGAGAAAATAAAATTTGCCCTAGCCAATATTCGCTCCTTAACGGGATTTATGGGCCGTTGGCAGCTATTGGAAGAGGGGCCGCCCATGCTACTTTGCGATTCGGCCCATAATGTAGATGGTTTGCGTTATTTGGGGCAGATGTTGGCCAAAATGGAATATGCGCAACTGCATTTTGTCTTTGGGATGGTTCGGGATAAATCGACGGAGAAGATTTTGGCGGCCCTGCCCAAGGCGGCCAATTATTACTTTGCTGCGGCGCAAATTCCTAGAGCCAAGCCAGCCGATCAACTGCTCCAAGAAGCGGCTAATTTTGGCCTAAAGGGAACCACTCATGAGAGCGTGGCAGCGGCTTTGGCCGCAGCTAAAGCAATGGCCCAAAAAGAAGATGTTATATTTGTGGGGGGCAGTATTTTTGTAGTAGCCGAAATTTTATAAATGAACTACCATGCCTAAAGCCCTAGTCTTTTTACTTAGTTTTTTTTATGTTCTAGTCCTTTTTGGCCAAGAAGAGGCTGCTCTTAGTGGCCGCATTTACGATGAGCTCTCTTCAGATCCCTTAGTAGATATGCAATTGAGTTTATTGACCTTAGATGGGGCTATACAGTTTAGTGCTTCGACGGATAGCAAGGGGCATTTTTCTATTTATAATATTCCGGCAGGGCAATATATTTTGCAGGGGCAAAAGGGAGGCTATGCCTTACTTTGGGTAACCGAGGTAAAATTGGTCCCCTTAGACCTCTTGACCCTAGAGATTGGGATGGAAGGACCGAGTTATTTGATGAATGACAGTCTAAAATTAGAGCTGCAAGAAGTCTTGCTAAATTATAGGCCTAAAAAGAAGCCCAAAAAGCGAAAAAGAAAAAGAAAATTCTGGCGATTTTGGTCCAGAAAAAAATAGCTCATTTTGGGGGCGGTAGTGCGATAGCACTACCGCTTTTTTTTAGCGCAAAGGCTAGAGCCCAACAAACTGCAGGATGCCCTAAGCAGGCTGGGCCGCCCCGGCTGAGGGGCTGTAGCAGGGCCGCCGCAGGCGGCAGACCGAGCGGGCGCAGCCCGCGCAGGGCCGAGCAGGCTTGCGAGCTGCGCAATGGCCCGACCCGCCCATAGGGCGGGGCAGCCCCAAAAAAGAAAAATAATACCCCATAAAATTTAAAAAGTGACAGTAAGGAAGGTGTGAAAACTTTACAATTTGCTAACAATAGCTTATATTAGAGCCGTTTTGGGCATAAGAGCCTAGACAAACAACTAGACCTAAGTACTCTTGAATGAAAGGGTTTAGGTTTTTTTGTGCCCAAAATATATTTTCTAACTATTTTATAATTATATTTTATTTATGCGAAAACTACAATTGAGTTGGCTGCTCTTTTTGGGCCTTTGCTTTTCTAGCGGCATTTTGTCTGCGCAGTTGAGCGAGGATTTTGAAGGCAGTGTACCGCCTACGGGTTGGGCCATTTTTGACAACGGTATTGGAACGGCCCAGTCTTGGGTAGCTGATACGGATGCAAATGCTGGGTCTCAGGCTGCAAAGGTACGTTTTGAGAATGTAACCGGCGGTAATGCGGTAGACTGGATGGTGACTCCAGCGGTAGCTATTACGGCGGGAGGCAGCGACTTGACTTTTTATCAGAAGCAGGGGCTTGCAACAGATTACAATAGTGTTTTTACGATCCGAGTATCTACTAGTTCTCAGACAGACACTAGCACTTTTACTATTGTAGACACCCAACTAGAGACGGACTTTACGACTACTTATAGCGTAAAAACAGTAGATTTGAGTGCTTATGTGGGGCAGTCTATTTATGTTGCTTTTGTGATGGAGCAAGATGATGGAGATAGCTGGTTGATTGATGATGTAACGATTGGCGCGCCTCCTTGTTTGGATCCTACAGCTTTGATGGTGAACAGTGTAACGACTAACTCTGTGGAGGTAGCTTGGACCACTGGCGGTGCTGCTCAGGCAGAAGTAGCTGTAGTTGCTGCGGGCAATATGCCTATGTCTGGAACAGTAACCGCTATGAATCCTTATACGGCAACGGGCTTGATGCCTGCAACGGCTTATGAGGTTTATGTGCGTGACTACTGCGGTGCGGGTACCGGAACTAGCACCAACCTCGCTATTGCTGGTGTAATGGATGGTCCTTTGACTGGTGGTACGCCTAAATTTGTAGAGGTGGTAGTCATCAATGATGTTACAGACCTTTCTATTTATGGCTTGAGCTCTGCCAACAATGGTAGCGGAACTACAGCTGGTGCAGAAATGAACTTCCCTGCTGGTCCTGCAGTAGCGGGTACCCGTATTTATGTAGCAAGTGACTCTGCTGGCTTCCGTGATTATATGGGCTTTGATGCCGATATCATTGATGGTACCGTAAACGTAAATGGTGATGATGCCATTGAGCTGTATGAAAATACTACTGTAATTGATGTATTTGGTGATGTGAACACTGACGGTACAGGCCAAGCTTGGGAATACCTAGATGGTTGGGCTTATCGTATGGGTTCTGCTAACCCTTCTGCTACTTTTAATGTAGCGGATTGGACGCTATCTGGCCCCAATGCCAATAATGGTTGTAGCAGCAACGGCAGCTGTGCTTCTGTATATCCTGCAGGCAGTTATAGCCCTACTGGAAGCGGAGCTAATACCTCTAACTGGGTGGGTCCTGTTGCCTTTAATACCAACTGTACTGCTGTACCTGCTGGTGACTCTTTCAATTTGGCTATTTCTATTGATAGCACACCTTATAGCATGATGGGTAACACTGGCATTTGCTATACCAACACAATTGGTAATAGTGCTGCTGATGTTTGGTTTAGCTATGTTATTCCGGCTTGTACAGACTCTTTGTACATTGGTCTAGATAGCTCTGACTTTGATACTTACCTCCGTGTTTATGCTGCTGATGGCACAACTCAGCTAGAGGCTAATGATGATGGTGGCGCTGGAGCTACTTCTCGTTTGGAACTAGCTATTACTGGAAATGCCAACTACAATGAAGGCGATACCCTCTACATTTTAGTAGAAGGCTTCTCTAGCAACACAGGTAACTACGTACTAGATGTACAAGCTACTTCTGGTAACCCTGCGGGTAATATGATGAACTCTGCGCTTACTGTAGGTAGCCTGCCTTACAATAATGCTGGAAGCACGGTTTGCTACAGCGATGAAATTGGAAATGTTTCTAATGATGTTTGGTTTATGTACATCATTGAGTCTTGTACAGACTCTCTAATCGTTAGCCTAGATAGCTCTAGCTACGATACCTATCTTCGTATCCTAGATGCTGCTGGCAACCAACTAGACTTTGATGATGATGGTGGCGCTGGCTCTACTTCTAGAGAAGTGATCAGTGTATTTAATGACACAGACTACAACGAAGGCGATACCATCTTTATCGTGGTAGAAGGCTTTAGTGGCAACAATGGCGATTATGTCCTAGACATTAGCCGCACAACAGGTACGCCTCCCAATGATATGGCTAGTGCTGCCATGATGGTAGGCGCTGCTCCTGCTTCACTAAGCGGAAATACTTCTTGCTTTAGCAATACAATCGGTAATACCGCTGCTGATGCTTGGTTTATGTATGTCATTGAGCCTTGTACTGATTCACTTTATGTGGACCTTAGCAACTCTATGTTTGATACTTACCTACGTATCTATGCCGCCGATACCGTTACCCTTCTAGATGATGATGATGATGGTGGATTTAGCTCTCGCTCTTTGCTTGAACTAGATGTAACCAACGATCCCGACTATAACATTGGCGATACGATCTTTATTGTAGTAGAAGGCTTTGGTAGCAACTCAGGTATGTTCCAGCTAGATGTTATGCGCACACGCAACTACACCCCCGGTGATGTAGCTGCTGATGCCATCAATATCGCTAGCCTACCTTTTGTAGACAGCGCCAATACCGCTAACGGTTGCTACAGCAACAGCATCGGTAACAACTCTAATGATGTTTGGTATCAACATATCATTGGCAACTGTACCAACGATTTGACTATCTCTTTGGATAGCTCTGACTTTGATACTTACCTCCGCGTTTATGCTGCTGACGCCATGACGCAAATCGCCTTTAATGACGATGGGGGAGTAGGAACTACTTCTCGCCTAGATATCAATGTTCCCACAAATACAGCCTTCAATGATGGCGATACGATCTACATTTTGGTAGAAGGATTTAGCGCAAACAACGGTAACTACGTATTAGAAGTAAATAGCACTGTAGGTAACCTTGCTGGCGATTCTATTAGCACGGCTCTACCTATTGCGGCAATGGATACCTTGACCGGTGCCACAGGCTGTTATACCAACACCGCCGGCCAAAATAGCAATGATGTTTGGTTCTGGTATGTGGTAGAAAACTGCCGCGACTCTATCGCTATCTCTTTGGATAGCTCTGACTTTGATACTTACCTTTCTGTTTTTGCTGCCGACGGAACAACCCTATTGGCTAGCGATGACAATAGCGCTGCTAACAACAACGCTTATGTCATGATCGATGTGCCTAACACGGCCACCGTAAATGATGGCGATACCCTTTACTTCCTCGTAGAAGGTGCTGGAGCTGCTACTGGTAACTACCAAATTAGCCTAGAGACAACTCAGAATACGGGCACTGGCGATATGGCCAATGACGCTATGATCATTAGCAGCCTGCCTTACAGCAATAGTGGTAGCACTGATGGCTGCTACAACAACAGCATCGGCAATACCGCCAATGATGTTTGGTTCCAATATGTTATCGATACTTGTACAAATAGTATCATGATTGGCCTAGATAGCTCTGACTTTGATACTTACCTCCGCGTTTATGCTGCTGATACTATGACTCAGCTCGCCTTTAACGATGATGGTGGAGCAGGAACTACTTCTCAACTAACCCTAGATGTAGCCAATGATACTACCTTCAATGAAGGTGATACAATCTACATTTTGGTAGAAGGTTTTGGTAGCAACAACGGCAACTACGTACTTGATGTAAGCCGCATGAGCTGTAATGGTACTGTAGACGCTGCAGCCGCACTCACTGGCCTTATGCCTACTTATTGCGCAGGAGAAGATGTTACCGCCCAATTGGTTATTTATAACCTAGGTACAGACCCCCTTGCCGCTGCCAACTATACAGTTACCTCTGCTGGTGTTTCTGTCGCTACTGGCACAGAGAACAATATTCCTGCTGGCGATTCTGCTATCGTAACAGTTGGTCCTCTTTCTATTCCCGCTGGTAGCGCTACACTTGTAGCTACTGTAACTGCCGCCGGAGATGTTGACGCTACCAACGATGTAGACAGCTTTAGCATTACGGTATTCACCGCTCCTGTTGTAAGTACTACAGACAATGGCGACGGAACCGCCACTGCCGACGTAACTGGCGGTACTACACCCTATAGCTATAGCTGGACCAATGGCTCTACTACCGATACAGTTGTAGCCACTGGCCTACAAAGCGTAACGGTAACAGATGCCAACGGTTGCCAAGATAGCGCTTCTGTAACTATTGTTGTAGCCGTAACTAATGTGGCTGGCCTAGAGCAAATTCAGCTCTTCCCCAACCCCGCCAACCAACAAGTAACGCTTAGCTTCGAACTAGCCGAAAGCCGTAACCTAGAGCTACAAGTTGTGGCCCTAAACGGTCAGGTGGTTTACAGCCAAACACTTACTCAAGTTGGCCAACAAAGCTACACGATCCCCACCGCAGAGCTAGCTCCTGCTATGTATATGGTCCGTATCATCGATACCCAGGCCCGTACACAGGCTACTCAGCCTTTGGTGATTAAGCGATAGTCTTTATGGCTTTAGCTTTTGCTAAATAAACTGACCCTCTACAAGCTCTCTTGTAGGGGGTCTTTTTTTGGGGCCTCCGCTCGTCGGCGGTTACTCCCTTTGGTCGTCGAACTGCGGCCTGAAGGCCTTGTTGTCGTTGCGCAGCTCGCTGTTGTTTTTGGGGCCTCCTGCCTGCGGCAGGCGCTACGTTTCGCAGCTCGCAGGTCTGCTCGGCCCTGCAGCCCTGCGGGCTTTGGTCTGCCGCTGCGCGGCCCTGCTGCACATCGCTAGGCCGAACGGGCCCTTTGGGCCCGCCTGGGCCTTCGGCCCAACCAAACTGCCGCTATTGGTCCAATAAATAGGCCTCGGCTCGGGCTAGGCGAGCAGGCGTCCCAATATCAAACCAATCCTCCTGCTGATGCAAATAGGCCAACAAACAATCTGTTTTGGCCCAACTTAAAAAGAAATCAATAATAGAAAACTTGGCCCTCGGTCCAGCCAATAAAGAAAAAGCCGCTGGCCCCAATAAACTAATACCCGAAAAAGCATAGGCCGAAACCGCCAAAGGATCAACCGCTCTGGCCCAACGATAAGCCCCCGTTTTTTTATTCTGCCAACCCACTAGCTCTTCTTCCAAAAATAATAATTGGCGACTAGAAGGCCGCTGCCGCATGGCCAATACCCCCAAAGGCTGCCCCTTTTGAGCCCAAAAATTAAGGGCGGCCCCAAAGTCAAAATTGCAGTAAATATCTGCATTGAGCAAAAATAAAGGCTGATCGGGCAATAAAAGGGGCGCGGCCTTCCGCAAAGCCCCTCCTGTTTCCAATAATTGGCCCCGCTCATCCGAAATAAGGAGCGGAAAGGGGAGGACCAAAGCCTGCAAATAATCAATCAACTGCTGCCCATGGCTATGTACATTCACAATCAGTTGCTGGCATTGGGCCTGCTGCAAACGGTCTATCCAATACTGAATGATGGGCTGTTTCCCTAAGGAAACCAAGGCCTTAGGAAGATGGTCGGTGAGTGGGGCCAAACGGCTGCCAAGGCCCGCCGCAAAAATCATCGCTTGCATAAGTTGGTCTTTTTCTTCAGAAATGAGCGAAAAAATACTAATTTCGGCCGTCTTCAGATCAAAAGATTCTAGTTTATCTAAAAACAGCTATCATGAAAGAAGTATATATTGTGGCTATGGGCCGCACAGCGATTGGAAACCTTAGCGGTAGTTTGGCTGCCGTTTCTGCTATTGAACTGGGTAAAACCGCCATTAAAGGCGCTTTGGAGCGTGGAAATATTTCGCCCGAACTCGTTCAAGAAGTATATATGGGCAATGTTTTGCAAGCCAATGTAGGGCAGGCTCCTGCCAAGCAGGCCGCCCTAGCTGCAGGTATCCCCAATACGGTACCTTGCACTACAGTCAATAAAGTTTGCTCTTCTGGAATGAAGGCCCTGATGTTGGCCGCCCAGTCTATTATGTTAGGCGATAATGATGTTGTTGTTGCTGGTGGTATGGAGAGCATGAGCAATGCGCCTCACTACTTGCCTTCTGGCCGTAAGGGGATTCGCTACGGCAATGGCCAAATTGTAGATGCTATTGTCCGCGATGGTTTGCAAGATCCTTATAATGGCGATATGATGGGCATTTGTGGCGAGGTTTGCGCCGAGGGCAAAAACATTGATCGTTTGGCCCAAGACCAATATGCTTTGGCTTCTTATGAGCGAGCTCGTGCTGCTCAAGAAAAAAATCTATTTGCCAACGAGATTGTTCCTGTAGAAATTAAGGGACGCAAAGGCAAAGTGACTATTGTCGATACCGATGAAGAAGTAGGCAACAGCCGAGTAACGGATTTGGCCTCTGTACAAAAGGTACGTTCTGTATTTAAGAAAGAAGGAACCGTAACGGCTGTAAATGCCTCAAAAATTAATGATGGTGCTGCAGCCATGGTCTTAATGAGTAAAGAAAAATGCGAAGAACTTGGCCTTAAGCCTTTGGCCAAAATTTGCAGCTTTGCCGATGCGGCCCAAGCGCCCGTTTGGTTTACTACAACTCCTGCACTTGCTATGCCCAAAGCGCTAGATAAAGCGGGCGTAGCCCTAGAAGAGGTAGATGTTTTTGAAATCAACGAAGCCTTTTCTGTAGTGGCCTTGGCCAATATGCAAAGCCTAAATATTCCTCATGAAAAGGTCAATGTACTTGGTGGTGCCGTTTCTATGGGCCACCCCATCGGAATGTCGGGTTGCCGCATTGTAATGGCTATGATTACCGCCCTTACCGACCGCAATGGCCGCTATGGCTTGGCCGGTATTTGTAATGGTGGTGGTGGTGCTTCTGCTATGCTTATCGAGCGACTCTAAGGCTTTGGTCCACACTAAAAACGTCCCTCTTTGCCTTGGCAAGGAGGGCCGTTTTTTTTTAGCAGCGGACAGGCGGCGCAGCCGCCGCAAAGGAGCGCAGCGACTCGGCTGAGGGATGGATAGCAGTGGCCGAAGGCCAGACCCAGTTTTTTGAGCGTAGCGAAAAAACGCAGGGCCGAGCAGACTTGCGAGCTGCGACACAGCCCGACCCGCCCGCAGGGCGGGGCAGCCCCAAAAAAATAAAAACGCCTTTCCCCGGCTTAATTTGACAAAAAAGTCAGCTTCCTTTTAGGCAATTGGCAAATTTTGCCCCCAAGACTGTTTTTAAGCAAGCTCGATGCTTAACTTAGGGGTAAAGCCCCAAAAAACCGTCTAAGAGAAGTAGACGTATTATGTGACAACGAACTGATTTAGCCTATGAATAAGAAATATTTGAAATGGGAGTTTTGGCCTTTTTGGTTTTTTTATATCCCGGTCTATGTGGTCTACCTTTGGTACAGCCTGCGGGCTCGTTCTATGACCTTTTTTAGTGCGACTAATCCGGCTATGTATATGGGGGGATTTGTAGACTACTCGAAGTATGATATTTTGGAGCGTTTGCCAGAGGATGTTGTGCCCAAAACCTTGCTTTTGCCCAATGAAGAGCCGCTTTCGGTGGCTTTGGCGGCGGTAGCGGAGGGGCAGTTTAGCTATCCGCTCATTTTGAAGCCAGATAAGGGGGAACGCGGTTTTGCGGTGGCCAAAATTGACAATGAAAAAGAATTGCGGGAGTATTTGCTGGAGTACAATCAGTTCATTTTGATGCAGCACTATGTAGATATGCCTTTAGAGTTTGGCGTTTTGTATTATCGTTTGCCCAATGAAGAAAAAGGGCAGGTCAATTCTTTGGTCGAAAAGAGTTTTTTGACCGTAGTTGGGGATGGGGTTTCGGACCTAAAAACCTTGTTTGAGACCTCAGAACGGGGGCAATATTATTTAGATGTATTGCTCAAGGAATATGCCGACCGCCTTGATGAGGTCTTGCCCAAAGATGAGGCGCTTCGGTTGGTAGAAATTGGAAATCACTGCCGTGGTACGGCTTTTTTGAATAGGAACAACTTGATTACAGCAGAATTAGTGGCTTCTTTTGACCAAATTTCTAAGCAAATTGATGGCTTTTACTTTGGTCGATATGATTGTCGAGCAGCTTCTTTAGAAGACCTTTATGCCGGGAAAATTCAGGTGATGGAGCTCAATGGGACTAATTCGGAGCCGGCCCATATCTATGATTCAAAAATGCCTATCCGAGAGGCCTATAAATGCTTATTCAATCATTGGAAAATCATTTATACGATTGCCAAGCAAAACCATGAAAAGGGCATTCCTTATATGTCTTCTATGGAGGGCATTAAGGTGACTCGAGAATACTTTAAGAAACGGAAAGAAGGGGCCGAAAATGCCCAAGAAGCCGTTATTGACTTTTAAAGCAAAAGGGCCTAGGAAAACTTCCTAGGCCCTTTTTAAATTTAAAGTTTGTCGCTTTTGGCTGTTGCCCCTTTGGCTTCTAAAATATCGGGATGCGGAATATTTAGCGCTACAACCAGGCCGCCTTTGGGCGCTTTAAAAAGGTTGATGCTTCCGCCTTCTTTCTGCAAGACTTTTTCGAGCAGGGCCAAGCCAATACCATGGCAGGGCTGGCCGTTTTTGTCCTTCTCCTTTTCCGAGAAAAAGAGTTCTTTGGCTTTCGGCAGCGCTTCGGCTTTTATGCCTGGGCCATTATCTGTAATTTTTAAATGGTAGCCCCGGCTAGTTTCTGATAGGTTGATATTGATCCAAACTACATCTTGCTGAGCAAAGCGGCAGCTATTATCAATTACTTCATCGATTAAAAGCTTAAACAATTTTGGCCGATAATAGAGCGAAGGCGGCATATCCCACTCCAAATGCGCTTTTTGGCCATAAGCCAATTGAAAATGCTGCTGCATAGGTAAAAGTGGAATATCTTTGAGCTCTTCCTCCAGATATTTATTGGCATGGTTATAATTCCAGAGGCCTTCTAACATAGACTTTAGGCGGTCGGCGGATTGCAAGACCTTTTCCATCATTTGCCGTTTTGTATCGGGCAAAGCCAGTTTGCCATCAGAGAGGAGCAAACGGGTAACACTAGCAATATTGCGCATAGGCGTTCGGAGGTCCTTTAGGGCCACTTTAGCAAAACGCTCCAATTCGGCATGTCGTTTTTGTTCTTTGGCCAGGGCTTCTTCTACTTCTCTTTGCTTTTTGCGCAACTCAAATAAGCGCATCACCTGCCGGCCCAAAATTTCCAGAGCCTCTTTCTCTTCTTCCGAAAATGTTCGAGACTTTTCGTCAAGTACACAAAGGGTGCCCAAAGGCAGCCCCTCTTTGCCCACCAAAGGGACCCCAGCATAAAAACCCAAATTGAGCGAGCCAGTTACTAAGGGGTTATCCCAAAAACGTTCATCCTTCTTGGCATCTTCTACCACAAAGACCTCATCTTGCAAAATAGCATGCGCACAAAAGGCCAAATCTCGATGCGTTTCTCCAGCCTCTAGGCCCTTTTTGGCCTTAAACCATTGTCGTTCTTCATCAATCAAACTGATAATCGACATAGGCGTGCCGCAAATTTTGGAAGCCAATTTGACCAAATCTTCATAATCTTGTTCGGGCAAGCTATCTAATATATTATAGCTGTCAAGAGCGGCCAAACGGGCGGCCTCTTGCTTATGCTTTTTAGCAGGAATCATTTTCGTTATAATTAGTCTAGCTTTGAAGGCAACTAGATGCTGGGTTAGTTAATGGTAGCTGTAATATATACAACTATTTGAGGATTTAGTTGCTTTTTTAGCTCTACCTTAAGAATTTCTTTATAGAGGCCAAAACTATAGTTGGGTCACTAAAAGGAGGAAGACTATTTTGCTTGTCGTTTCCTTAGCGTTGTTTTTGGGGCCTCCGCAGCAAAGCTGCGGCGCTACGTTTCGGGGCTCGCTGTTCGCTCGGCCCTGCGCGGGCTGCGCCCACTTGGTCTGGCCTTTGGCCCCCCCTGCACATCGCTAGGCCGCTCAACAGTCTTTTTTCTTTGGGCCTTCTTCTTCGGCCCTTAATTCATGAGGGTTTCAACCCTCATTTATCAATCATTGCGAAGCAATACCCTGCTTGCTGTAGGTTTCAACCTACAGTAAAAAGGGCCAAAGGCCCGCAGGCCTAGGGGCCTGAAAGGGGGGCCGCAGGCCAGACCGAGCCGCTGAAAGCGGCGCAGGGCCGAGCAGACCTGCGAGCCCTGCAAGGGCCCGGCCGCCGCAGGCGGCAGGCCCCAAAAAAAAGCCCCCTCCTTCATACAGAAAGAGAGGGCATAAAAATAGGGAGAAAAAGGCCTTAGCGGCGAATGACAAACTTCTGGCTAATTTGTCCCTCTGAACTAGAGAGGCGCAAGAAGTAAGTACCTGCAGGCCAATCAAAAGAGAGCGGCAGGCTAAACTGCTGACCACTTAAGCGCTGCTGATGTAGCTGACGGCCCAAAACATCAAAGATAGCCAGCTCCAGTTGCTCAGACTGCTGAAGAACAAGCTCTAGCTGCATCTGGCCATTGCTCGGATTGGGGAAGAGGCTAAAGGCTTCTGCCCATTGGACGTTTATGCCCGTTACTGCCGATACAAAAATGCTATCTGTTGCGGTACAGCCATTGGCATCCGTTACCGTAACGCTATAGCTACCAACAGCTACATTGGTTAGCTGCGACACACTATCTCCAGTGCTCCAAAGATAACTGAAGGGAGCGGTTCCGCCATTTTCGCTAGCGGCCAAAGCGCCATTGTTGCTCGTTGGTGTATGGGGTGGAGTGACCGAAAAGGCAACCTGCAAACTAGCGGGCGCATTTACCGTATCGCTGAGAACAACAATACAGCCTTGGGCGGTATCAGTCACAGAAACTTGGTAGATACCTCCGGCTAATCCCTGAAGGTCCTCTGTATTGGCGCCATTGGACCAACTATAGAGGTAGTTTCCTGCAGGACTGACCGTGAGGTCAAGGCTTCCATCTGCCGTATTAGAGCAGTTCGGGCTGCTGCTTAGACTACTCAATATAGGTCCCTGAGGAATATTAAAGCCGGCGCTTCTTTGTTCCTCACAACCATTAGCAGAAGTAATTGTCACGCTATAGTTGCCATTGGCCAAGTTGCTCACAGTAGCTGTACTGGCTCCATTGGACCAAAGATAGCTATAAGGCGCTCCGCCTCCACCACTGACATTAAGCGCCAAGGCGCCTGTGCCAGGTACGCAGTTTTGCTCCGTACTCATGAGCTGGATTTGCATGGCCGCAGGCGCTGTAACTTGAACGCTGCGCTGCGCACTACATACTCCAGAACTAATCGTTACGGTATAATTACCAGCAGCCAAACCACTGGCTACTTGCGTGTTGGCCCCATTGGACCAACTGTAGTTTATAGGAAGCCCCGTGCCTGTTCCCACAGCCTGAGCCTCTCCATCTGCATAGCCTGCACAGCTTGCATTTTGGCTAGCTACGGCATTGGTGGCTAAACTATTGTCTAGTGCCACAGTATAGGCCGCCGTCAAATCACAAGCATTAGCATCTGTTACAGTGAGCTGGTAAACTCCTGCTGCTAGAGCCGTTAGGCTACTTGTGTTCGCTCCATTGGACCATGCAAAAGTGTAAGGCGCCGTTCCACCATTAACAATGGCAGTTAGGTTTCCATCATTGGCCGCACAGCTCTCATTATTGATTCCTGTGGCCAAGGTCATCGCAGTAGGTTGAGCTACCGTCGTGCTGGCAATAGCGATACAGCCATTAGCATCGGTGGCGGTTACATTGTAGTTGCCCCCACAAAGGTTAATGGGGTTGGCTACTGTAGCCCCATTTGTCCAACGATAACTAATTGGAGCTTGGAGTCCACTGCTTTGTAAACTAATGCTGCCATTGCAGTTGCTTGCACAACTTACATCTGTAGGCGTAAGCTGTAGACTACCATTACAAGGACAGTTGTAGCTCACTACAGCCGTGGCTGTATTTTGGCAGCCATTAGCATCCGTAATAGTTACGGTATAAGTGCCCGCCACTAGGTTGCTGGCCGTGGCCGTAGTTTGTCCGTCTGACCAAAGGAAGGTATAGCCAGCCGTACCGCCACTAATTGTAGCTGTAGCTGCACCATCATTTCCGGCGCAAGTTTCATCGCTACTACTGGCCGAAGCGACCAAAGCCGTAGGTTCATTGACCACTGCTGTAGATGTAGTTGTACATCCTGCAGCATCTGTAACTGTGACGATATAAGTACCAGAGACTAGGTTGTTGGCCGTAGCCGTAGTTTGTCCATCAGACCAAAGGAAGCTGTAAGGCGTGGTCCCTGCGGTGGCGATAGCCGTGGCGGTTCCGTCATTGCTGGCATTACAGTTTGCATCAGTGGCGCTAGTGGTAGCGGCTAGGGTACAAGGCGTGCAGCTGTTATTGACAATAGCCGTGGCTACAGTCGTACAGCCATTAGCATCAGTAATGGTCACGGTATAAGTAGCAGCCACTAGGTTGCTGGCTGTGGCCGTAGTTTGCCCATCGGACCAAAGGAAGGTATAGCCAGCCGTACCGCCACTAATTGTAGCTGTAGCTGCACCATCATTTCCGGCGCAAGTTTCATCGCTACTACTGGCCGAAGCGACCAAAGCCGTAGGTTCATTGACCACTGCTGTAGATGTAGTTGTACATCCTGCAGCATCTGTAACTGTGACGATATAAGTACCAGAGACTAGGTTGTTGGCCGTAGCCGTAGTTTGTCCATCAGACCAAAGGAAGCTGTAAGGCGTGGTCCCTGCGGTGGCGATAGCCGTGGCGGTTCCGTCATTGCTGGCATTACAGTTTGCATCAGTGGCGCTAGTGGTAGCGGGCTAGGGTACAAGGCGTGCAGCTGTTATTGACAATAGCCGTGGCTACATTCGTACAACCATTAGCATCAGTAATGGTCACGGTATAATTACCCACCACTAGGTTGCTGGCCGTTGCGGTAGTTTGTCCATGGTGACCAAAGGAAGGTATAGCCAGCCGGTACCGCCACTAATTGTAGCTGTAGCTGCACCATCATTTCCGGCGCAAGTTTCATCGCTACTACTGGCCGAAGCGACCAAAGCCGTAGGTTCATTGACCACTGCTGTAGATGTAGTTGTACATCCTGCAGCATCAGTAACTGTGACGATATAAGTAGCAGCGATTAGGTTGCTGGCCGTAGCCGTAGTTTGTCCATCAGACCAAAGGAAGCTGTAAGGCGTGGTCCCTGCGGTAGCGATAGCCGTGGCCGTACCATCATTGCTAGCATTACAGCTCGCGTCAGTGGCGCTAGTGGTAGCGGCTAGGGTACAAGGCGTACAGCTGTTATTGACAATAGCCGTGGCTACAGTCGTACAGCCATTAGCATCCGTAATAGTTACAGTATAAGTACCAGCCACTAGGTTGCTGGCTGTGGCCGTAGTTTGCCCATCGGACCAAAGGAAGGTATAGCCAGCCGTACCGCCACTAATTGTAGCTGTAGCTGCACCATCATTTCCGGCGCAAGTTTCATCGCTACTACTGGCCGAAGCGACCAAAGCCGTAGGTTCATTGACCACTGCTGTAGATGTAGTTGTACATCCTGCAGCATCAGTAACTGTGACGATATAAGTACCAGAGACTAGGTTGTTGGCCGTAGCCGTAGTTTGTCCATCAGACCAAAGGAAGCTGTAAGGCGTGGTCCCTGCGGTAGCGATAGCCGTGGCCGTACCATCATTGCTAGCATTACAGCTCGCGTCGGTGGTGCTAGAGGTTGCGGCTAGGGTACAAGGCGTACAGCTGTTATTGACTACCGTCGTGGCTGTATTTTGGCAGCCATTAGCATCCGTAATAGTTACAGTATAAGTACCCGCCACTAGGTTATTGGCCGTTGCGGTAGTTTGTCCATCGGACCAAAGGAAGGTATAGCCAGCCGTACCGCCACTAATTGTAGCTGTAGCTGCACCATCATTTCCGGCGCAAGTTTCATCGCTACTACTGGCCGAAGCGACCAAAGCCGTAGGTTCATTGACCACTGCTGTAGATGTAGTTGTACATCCTGCAGCATCAGTAACTGTGACGATATAAGTAGCAGCGATTAGGTTGCTGGCCGTAGCCGTAGTTTGTCCATCAGACCAAAGGAAGCTGTAAGGCGTGGTCCCTGCGGTAGCGATAGCCGTGGCCGTACCATCATTGCTAGCATTACAGCTCGCGTCGGTGGTGCTAGAGGTTGCGGCTAGGGTACAAGGCGTGCAGCTGTTATTGACTACCGTCGTGGCTACAGTCGTACAGCCATTAGCATCCGTAATAGTTACAGTATAAGTACCCGCCACTAGGTTATTGGCCGTTGCGGTAGTTTGTCCATCGGACCAAAGGAAAGTATAAGGAGCTGTTCCGCTAGTTGCAGAAACAGTAGCTGTACCATCATTTCCGGCGCAAGTTTCATCGCTGCTGCCAATTCCTGTAACCACTTCACTAACGCTGATAGCAGAAAGGACAATGAGGGTATCACTAATACAGTCATTTGTGGCAACAAGGGCCACATCATAAGTTCCAGCAGTGTTATAGCTTACGCTAGGGTTCATTGCTGTTGAGCTAGCTGGGCTTCCACCAGGGAAGAGCCACTCATAGCTATCGGCATCGGTAGAGCTATTGTTAAATGTAATGCTATTGCCCAAACAGATCGTGCTGTTATTGGGACTAAAGTTAGCCGAGGGCAAGGTCCCTAAAACGGGGACAATATAATGGGCGACATCAATTCCCCAGCTACCAGTTTCGTCATAGGCATGCCAAGTTCCATCGCTCCATTGTTCCCAAGCGGTGGCGGGTGATGTTTCTCCATCGGTGTTTGTAATGAGTGCAATGGTATCGTTGCCATAGGTATATTCTATACCGACAAAAAACTCATTGGAGGCGGGTAAGGCAATATTCCCGAAGGGGACAAAGGCCACATTATTTCCGCCAGCAATTAAGGTGGCAATATCTTGATAGGCTACAGGGATACTGGCGATAACTGCTCCTGGTGTTCCACCTGTACCATCCCAAACTTGTACATTAAAGCTATTGCTAGCATTGGCGGCTACGGCCTGACCAAAACCAAAGTAGGCTCCAGTTAAATGCGTATTGGCTCCGCCATAATTAAAGTAATCGGCCTTGGCGAGGTCTCCATAGCCATTGTGGCCAGAAAGGTATCCACCTGGTCCTCCTGCATTGTAGAGGGCTGGGTTGTCATTAGCTACATCATAATTCGAAATCGTATCGCAGGCTTGCAGGCCAGAACTAAAGCTGGCGCTAGCCGCAGGCGAACTTCCACAGCTATTTGTTGCAATGACCTGCCAAAAGTACTGTGTGCCTGTCCCCAATACATTAGAAGTGTAGTTGGGCGAGCTGAGTCCTGTAGCTTGGTCGACGATATTGGTAAATGCTGCATCTGTAGCAATGTTAATATCATAACTAGCTCCTGCTGCTGCCGACCAGTCAAAATTGACGGGTAGGGCTAGGGCTGTTGCGCCATTAGCGGGGCTGTTGAGCGTAACGGCTGTAGGTGTGGGGTCATTAACAATGAGAGTTAAGGCGAGGCTTTTGTTCCCAGAGGTACTGCTCGCATTGACGCTAAAGGGATAACTACCCGCTGCTAATCCTCCGCCTACATTGAGGGTTAGTGTGCTATTGCCTGCAGGCGTAATGGGGTTGATACTAAAGTTGCCCAGAACTCCTGTTGGCAAACCACTAAGGCTAAGCGTAACCGGATCGCTATAGCTGCCAATTTGGCCCAGATCAATGCTGTAGGTTGGCGTGGCTGCTGCACAAACGGCCTGACTATTATTCGTTGTACTTAGGGTATAGTCATTTGTGGCCAAAACAATCGTAAAATTATTATCCGAAATGTCAAAGAAGTAGCCATTGGCGCAACGCACCATAATGCGGCCAGTACTTGTGCCTACATTAGGAACGCTAATGGGCTCACTACCATCATTGGGGACATTGCTGGCCAGTACGGTCGGATAGGTCAATCCGCCATCTGTAGAAAGTAGAATGTCCACATTGGCGCAGCTGACTGGACTACCATCGGTGCCCGCTACATCCCATGTTACGGTTTCTGTTCCCCCTCCATTCCAGCTGATTCCAGTAGCAGAAGGAAAAAGAACAACAAAGGGCCCAGAGTTGGCATCTACGGTCACTTGCATATCTGCATGATCGGTACAGCCTCCGCCAGCAGCATTATCGCGTACGGTTACTCTAAAGTCCATCACCCGACTTACAGAAGGAAGTACCTCCCAAGTAAACGGTCCACCCGCAGCCAAATCCACTAAATTGGGGAAGTAGCGAGTGGGGTCAGTAACTGGGTCAAAAGAACGGAAGTTTGGTCCTGCCGTAGAACTAGCTACAGGAGGCATGGTCGCTGTAGCATTTTCCATCTGTTCCCAACTATAAGTTAGGCTATTGCCATCGGGGTCTGTGGCCGAGGCGGTCAATGAAAAAGGCGTATTGGCTGGAATGTTAATATTGGCCGCTGGGGCATTTACGGTAGGGGCATTATTGGCCAAGGCCGTTGTAGCTGGACAGTTGTGGCCTGCTCCCGTAATAAAGGCGCCCATTTCCTCCAATGAAATCGAGTGGAAGTAGTCATCACTCTGGTTTTGTACATTGGGGGCACAAATGCCGGCATATCCCATAATGGTAGAGGCACTACCGGGCTCCATGGCGGTGGCATTGTTGCGGTTACAGTTGTTGTTTTGGGTGTGGTTACATCCAAATTGATGGCCTACTTCATGGGCCACATAATCAATGTCGAAAGGGTCGCCAATGGGCGCAGCACTACCTGTAACTCCACGGGCCTTGCCCGAATTGCTACAAACAACGCCCAAACCAGCCAACCCACCACTGTTGGTCCCAAACACATGACCAATGTCATAGTTGGCCGAGCCAATTTCGGTGTCAATATTAGCCTGGTTTTCAGTAATCATTGTGCCTGGCGCTCCATTAGTATAAGGGTCCGTTGTTGCATTAGTATAAATAATGAGGTTGTTATTGGCCACCAAGTTCATCCGAATGGCCATCTCTCGCTCATAAACACTATTTACTCGGTTGATGGTGGTGGTTTGTGCAGCTAGGGCCAAGGCTACCGTACCCCCATGAAATTGGGTGTATTCTCCTGTGGCGGCAACGGCTATGCGGTAGGTCCGCAATTCACAGCTCCCAAAACGAGCGGCGGTCTGCCCATTGGCCTTAAAGTTAGATAAGGGGACATTATTGCCCGTCAAGCCGCAAACAAATTGCTTGGGACGAGCAGGCCGAAAGTCCCGACGGTTATAAACCATATAATGCTCAATATCGCCCCCGCCAAATTGATAGGGATCAATATAGATGGTCCCTTTACCCGCCGTCAAAATGATAGCGTGAAACCCTTGTGGGGTCAAATCAAAACGAAGCGACTTGGAGGGATCATTGATGCTCTGGCCTGCATAGGTCTGAATTTCTGGAAACTTTTCCGCCAGTTCGGTCGCCATAATTGGCGACTCTACAATGTCAAAAACTTCATAGCTGCCATCGGGCATAGGCAAGCTCAAAAGGGTTTGGCTCATGGCCGCAATGGGCGTTCGTTCCATAGGGGCCACATCTAAAATGGCTCGAATTTCATCTAGGTCCAATCGAACCGTTTGGTACTGTTCTGCAAAAATGTAGCGGGTACCCGATTTAGGAATTTGGTCCTCGGCTATTGGCGACCAAAGCTCTGTTTGCCCCCACAATTGGGCGCCCAAGAGCAATAGCCAAGCCAGTAGAAAGGACCTGAGGTAGGTCAGTTGCATAGGCGTTTACTGCTTAATGTTGTGAAAATGAGTTAAAGAACTCCTTAATATAAAGCTTCTTGCTGTTTAGAACGCCTTTAGGGCCTTTATTGTGTGTTTATCCTCAAAAGAAGAATAATAGGGGGGATTTGGGGCCCGCGGCCAGCTTTGCTGGCCGCCGCTATGCTGCGGGGCTCGCTATTCGCTCGGCCCTTCGTTTTTTTTCGCTTTGCTCAAAAAAACTCGGTCTGGCCTTTGGCCCCCCCCTTCGCAGCGCTGGGCCGCTCAGCGGTCTTTTTTTCTTTTGGCCATTTTCTTCGGCGGTTAATCTATGAGGGTTTCAACCCTCATTTATAGATTATTGCGAAGCAATAGCATTCTTGCTGTAGGTTTCAGCCTACAGTAAAAAGGGCCGAAGGCCCGTCGGCCTAGGGGCCTGTAAGGGGGCCGCGCAGCGGCAGACCAAGGGCAACGCCCGCAGGGCCGAGCAGACCTGCGAGCCCTGAAAGGGCCCGGCCGCCAAAGGCGGCAGGCCCCAAAAAATAAAAAAAGAAGAACTTAATTTTTTGCTAACTGCATAAGTGGACAAAGCTGGGAGCTGGGCGAAAACAATTGGGATCTCTGGAAAAAGTTAAGCATAAGCCGAATTGTGGCTTGGCGGTGGTCTTTTTGAAAGAAAAAGCGGCTTTGTTAAGAGAGTCACAGAAATAGAAAAAGGATGGCAATATCTTTATCGTCATCAAATAATAGCAATCAGCTAAATTAAACTCAAATAAGAATGCCTTTAGATTGGCGTAAAGGAGATCAGAAAATTGTTCCTCCGCCCAAAATATTGGAGCAAATGGATGCTCGTTTGGCTGATGATTCTTGCGAAAAAATCGCTATAAATGTTGTTATAGTTTAATTAGCAATAGACTATTCTAGTTTTTTATTTCTGTCAAGCAGTTGTTGATTCTGGGTCTTTTCTCTTAGGAGAAAGGGCCCTTTTATATGTGTAGGGACTTGATTTGCAAAAAAAACTGAAAAAAAGAGCGGGTTAGGGGGATAAATTAGCTTGAAAAGACGTTTAACATACTATAAGTCCCAAATCTTGCTTTAGTTACAAAAAAAAAGCAGTAATTTTAAGCCAAGGAAATAAAATTTTATCATCACATCACTTCACAAAATCCCAAGGTATGAGATTTACCCTTACGTTAATTTTATGTGTATTTGCTGGTTTTTTTAGCCTAAGCGCACAAGCCACACTACAACCCACAGAACCCTCAGACAAGATTGCAGCGGTTTATGGGGCCAACTACCAACAGCAGAACCCAAGCATTTATGCCAAGCTGCAAGATCTTTTGCAGCATCGGGTAGAGTACTTGCATTATCCAATTGAGCCGGATGAAAAATTTCCAAAGCTATCTAGCTTGTCGCTACGCAATAAGAACAACCGCAGCCTGAGTAGAGACCGAGAATTTAACCAACTCACCTTTAATCCTTTAAAATACGGAATTGAGCTGTTTCCCAAGACAAAAAAGGTCTATCGTTTTGATAATGAGCCATATTTAATTGTTGTCCTCCCCGTGGAATAATTCCTTTTTAACTTAACTCTTAATTGGTATGAAACATTTTTATCTCTTTATATTGACGGCCTTTTTTTCGGGCCTCTCTTTTTATAGTCATGCGCAGACCTATACCATGACGAACGGAAGTATTACGGCTTGTTCGGGTACTTTGCTAGATCCGGGTGGAACTGGCGACTACGGCAATAATGAGCTAGTGACCTATACTATTTGCTCTGGAAGTGCCGATGAAGTTCAATTGGTGTTTAGCTCTTTCTCTACAGAAAGCTGCTGCGATGATTTGACAATTTATGATGGAAATAGCACTGCAGGAACCCTAATTGGTACTTATGCAGGGACCACAAGCCCCGGTACAGTACTTTCTACTACGGGCTGTTTGACACTTGTGTTTAGCTCTGATGGCTCTGTGACCAACCCTGGTTTTGAGGCCACTATTAACTGTATTCCCGATCTAGCTGGGGGCATTGTGATGACTAACGGCGGAACAAGCACTTGCTCGGCTACCTTTACCGATGATGGTGGATTATCTGGAAACTACAGCAATAGCCAAACCTTAGAGTATACCATCTGTCCAGATGCTGCTAACTCAAAAGTACAAGCCAATTTTACTGCCTTTGCCCTAGAAGATAGTTATGATTTCTTAGAAATTTTTGACGGTAACTCTACGGCGGCCCCTTCTCTAGGTACCTATACCGATGTGGTAGGCCCTGGCTTGGTATCGGCTACTCCTTCAAATACTTCTGGCTGTCTAACCTTTCGTTTCACTTCTGATGGTTCAGCAACCTTAGCCGGTTGGGAGGCTACCGTAACCTGTGTAAGTAGTTGCCAAACGATTAACTCTGTACTTGTCTCTACTTCTCCTGCCGCAGATGGCGATGGCGTCATCCGCCTTTGTCAAGGCCAAACGCTTTCTGTAGTGGGTAGCGGAACTTTCTCTAACTCTGGAGCAGGCGCTACTTATGATTGGACTTTTGGTGGCGGTGGAACCGCCTCTGGTACTTCAGCCTCTTATACTTATACAACGGAAGGTAGCTATGAAATCAATCTAGATATTACAGATACAGACGGCTGTATGAATGATAATGTACTCGATCAAGTGATCGAAGTATCTACTACTCCTACACTAGCCACTACCGCCACGCCCGAGCCCCTCTGTTTGGGCGAAAGCTCTGCCCTAGACGCTACTGTGGCCATGAATACTTTTGTATTTAATTGTGCGCCTCCTGTTAGTGGAACTACTTTCTTGCCCGATGGATCAGGGGTGTCTTATTCTACTTCTACAACCGTAGATTGCTATCCCGCAGCAAGTACAGTAACGGCTGCTACAGATATTCAAAGCATTTGTGTCAATATGGAACACTCTTATATGGGTGATCTTCAAATGACGATTCGCTGCCCCAATGGCCAATCTACAGATCTACACACTTACCCTGGCGGTAGTAGTACTTTTCTAGGGGACCCTTATGATGATGTGACTAGTGGACCTGGTACTGGTTATGATTATTGCTTTACCAATACGGCTACAGATCTTTTGGTGGACGGTCCTACAATTATTTCACCTATCGAAGGAGGCAATACAGTTACTCCCGGGGACTATTTGCCTGCTGGAAGCTTTGCCGACCTTGTTGGCTGCCCACTAAATGGCGATTGGACCATCGAAATTACAGATAACCTCGGTTCTGATGATGGCTATATCTTTAGCTGGCAGATGGGCTTTGGCGCCTCTGTTCAGGCTATCGGAAGCTTTACGCCCACTATCGCTAGCCAAGGCTGGCAGGCCGCTGCCGACCTAACCACAACCTCTATCACAACCGCCGATGTTACACCTGCCGCAGCAGGAAATCAATGCTATACTTATGAAGTAGTCGATAACTTTGGCTGTAGCTATACCATTGACGAATGTGTATTGACTAATGCACTACCCACTGGCGCTATTAGCGGAACAACCGATATCTGCGATGGAGATAATACTACGCTAAGTGCTACTGGTGGAACTACCTATAACTGGGATAATGGCTTGCCCACTGGCGCAAACCAAACCGTTTCTCCACTCAATACAACTACTTACACCGTAACGGTAACTGATGCTAACGGCTGTACCACTACAGCAGCAGAAACAGTAAATGTAACTTATAATTCTACTACGCCTACTATGGCCCCCATTACAGGGACCTTCTGCCCAAATACAGATGTTGTCCTTTCTGCCGCCGGCGGAACCGCAGGTACTGCCTCTGATATTTATTGGTATTCTGGCCCCAACGGGACCGGAGCTCTCCTCGGTATCGGTAGCTCGATCAATTATACCATCCCCTCTGGAGGCTCTACCGTTTATCTGCGCAGAGAAGGAAGCTGTAACAATACCGCAGATGATAGTCAACCCATTTTGGCCAAAGATTATATCTATGCCCTCAATGGTACTTCTACCAATACTTACTGTACCGATAATATGGGCTGGCACCACTTCTACAACGGAAACGAAATTATCTTCTCGGTCCGTGGAGACCTTAGCGGCGCCCCCGCTGGCTATCCTATCGCTACTATCTATGATAATGGCGCTTACTACCAACAAACTCAAGGCCCAGCTACCGCAGCCGATTGTGCTACCGCTGGCGACCCCGGAGAAGAACGCTTTGAAATGGAACGTAGCTGGAACCTCGACTTTGGCGGAGGTGCCCCCATCGGTGGATATGAAGTGCGCTTCTACTATGAACCCGCAGAAAAAGCCGCTATCGAAACAGCTGCAGCCAACTGGATCGCTAGCTATCCCGCTTGTGCTTATGCCTACAAGTATGCTACACCCAATGGCTTCTACTGGTTCAAAAATTCAGGCAGCAATTATGTAGCCCCTACCTATGATGATATACATTATAATGCTACCTCTGGAGCAACCACTAATGGCGTGAATTACTCAGAATGGAGCGGTATCCCCGGCTTCTCTGGTGGCTCTGGTGCAGTTATCCTAATTCCAGACCCCCTACTCAATACCGACTGGAGCTATCTCCGCGCATCTGCACTCGGCCAAATTCACCGCATCTACTGGGGCGTAGCCCAAGAAGCAGAAGTAACGCATTATGTGGTAGAACGCTCTGCCGATGGCATCAACTTTAGCGATATGGTAGAGGTTGCCGCTCAAGGCCCTTCTGCTAGCGAACTAGATTATACCGCCGATGATGTCGCTCCACTAACGGGAATGAATTACTATAGAGTAAGAAGCTTCCTCGCCAATGGCGAAAGCGAACTTTCTGAGGTCCTTGCCCTCAATTTCGCTCGCCCCGATCAACTAGCAGCTAGTTTCTTCCCCAATCCTACCAAGTCCGAACTCTTCTACCAAGTGGAGGGCAGCATGCAGGAAACCGTGGAGATCCAACTATATGATCTATTGGGCAAAAAGATTCTTAGCCAATTGGTCCAAATCCAAACCGGCCAAAACCAATTGCAAATCAATCTACCCGAAAACCTACCCGCAGGCAATTACTTGATCCGTGCCCAACACCTCGAGTCTGCCCGTAGCTATACCGACAAAATTCAAATTGACTAACAATCATTAGAATTTAAATGACAACTGCTCTTCTCCTATCTTGGGGAAGAGCAGTTTTTTTATACTGAAATTCATTCCGCTGTTTTGGGGCCTCCCGCCTGCGGCGGGCGCTACGTTTCGGGGCTCGCAGGTCTGCTCGGCCCTTCGCCGCTTTCAGCGGCTCGGTCTGGCCTGCGGCCACCCCTGCACATCGCTAGGCCGTTTGGCCTTCGGCCAGGCGGGCTTTGCCCGCCATTTTGGCCCTATTTCCTGCCCGAAAAGCTATGCAAACTCCCAACTGCAAAGTTCCATTCTGGAGTATACAAAATTTCATCTTCAGCCAAAGAAAACCAGGGACTCCCCCCAGCTTGTAAGTTGCGCAACAAATGAATTTCTTGAGCGGGCATGTAGCTTTGGGCCAATAAAAATTGCTTTTTACCGTCTTTGTTTTGCGCTACGCCCATTACCAAAACGGCATGGCCCGGAAACCCTCCCTGCAAAAATAAATCGCCAGCCTCCAATTGGGCCAAGGGCTTTTTGGGCAGCTCGGCGGCCAAAGAAGCTGTGCCCGCAAACATAAATATCCGCTTCAAATAGCTCCGAAAGTTGCCATAACTATAATCTGCCGCTCCTTTGGCCGCCGAAAAATAAACCCGATTGCCCTTGACTATCGGCTTTTTGCCCTTGGCCCAATCCGAAAAACCAACCCGGTCTCCAGAAGTGAAATTGAAGAAAATGGCCGCATAATCTTTTTGGGCATAGGCATATTCTGCATAGAGCCGCATGATGGCATCGGCGCATTGTTGCAAATCCGATTGGCCCACATCAATTTGGATGACTCTGGCCGCCCCCGCCTGATAGGGCTTTTCGGCCCCATTGTACAAATGGACCTTATGGCCCTTGGGATATAAGGGAAGCCTAGCCAACCAAGCCCCAAAACTACCCGCCTTGGCCGCCTGCCAATGATAGCCCTCGGGTGGAGCTATCGCACTTTCTATGCGCTCGGCAAAAATGGGCTGGGCCAGCCAAGGAAATTGCATGCTGTCTTTTTTGCTTGGCGCTTGATTTACTACCGCAACAGCCCTTTGCGGGCCTTTTGCTTTGGGGGCTTCTTGCTGCAAAGATGTAGTTTTGGGCATGTCTTGGCAAGCCCCAAAAAGAAGTCCCGCCAAAAGTAGGGCAAATGGTTTTTTCATAAAAAATTATAGATAAAGGGCCGAAGCCGAAAGCCGAAAGCAAGGAATAAGGTGGAGCGGATGAGCGCTGCGCAGCGGTGGCCGAAGGCCAGACCAAGGGCAAGCAAAGCGCAGCCCGCAGGGCCGAGCAGACCTGCGAGCCGCGAAGCATAGCGACCCGAGCCGATAGGCGAGGGGCAGCCCCAAAAGATGCTCTTACTTCTGATATAAACCCGCTTTTTGGTCTTTTTTCTTCCAGCGTAAAATGATGTAAAGCAAAATGAGAATGGACAAGCCGCTGGCAAAAACAGTAGCCAACAACATCAGTTTGGAGGACCAGAAACCAGCGGATAGTTGTATGGGATGATCGGCTCCCAACTGGATAAATGCGGCCCAAAACGCAGGATGCTGAGCAACTCCTTCGGCATTAGATAAGTACTGCAGTTTGGCCGCCTGTAGGGCCTTAGATTTGGCCTGCCCCTCGGCCAAGTTTTTATAATAGGCTTGCATCAAATAGGCGGTACTCAGGTCATTGACCTGCCAAAGAGAGACCAGCAGGGCCGGCACCTTGGCATACATAAAGGAGCGGGCCAAAGAGGCTACGCCATTGCCCTGCTCAAACTTTCCGAGCCCCGTTTCGCAGGCAGAAAGGACCAATAAATCGCTGTTGAGCTCTAGTTTGGCAATTTCATGCGCCTCTAAAAAGTTGTTTTCTATACTGTCGTTATTTTCACTAAAGGCCAAGGCCGAGAGCAGCGGCTGCCGAGGGCGAAGCAGGCCGTGCATGGCCAAATGGATGACCGAAAAATTGGGGGCCAAACGCTTAAAACTAGCTTCATTGGCCAAGCTGTCGTAGAGAAATTGGCCAGAAAACTCCTGGGCCAAAAAGTCGATTTCTTGGCGAGCGGCAGGCAAGGGGCTCAGATGCGAGCGTAGGCGCTGCTCTTGCATAGAGCGCAAAACAGAGGTTGGTTCAGCCTGCCCATCATAGCTAGCGGCAAAGCCCAAAAACTGCCCATTATTTTTGGGCTGTTGTTGCTTGTTTTCCTGCCAAAGGGCCAAGGAATAATTGTAGTAAATGGCGTAATCTTTAATCAAATAAGGCAGCTCGGCATAAGCGCTATTGGCCTTGGGCGCTGCTGTGAGCAGGGCCTCAAAAGGGATATGGGCCAAGGCGGCATCTGGAATAATCAGCAGCTGATCGAATTGCTTTTGCTTGCCCAAAATAGGCGCCAAAAGCTGCTGATAAAGCGCTTGGCTCTCTTGGAGATAGAGCGTTCGGGCCTTTAAGGAATCGGATTGAATAAAGGAGTAATTACTCAAGCTTTTTCTCAGTCTATTAATGCGCTTATTTAGATCTTCTAACTGAATAGGGAGTTCTTTGGCGATCAATTTGCCCTCTTTGGGTAGAAGAAAAACATAAATTTTTTCGGGCGTTACCATATAGTTAATGATAGCCTCGCCTGCTCTTAGCTCCTTTTGCAAAGCCTGAAGATCTAGGGGCTTTATCTCTTCCAATTGGGCCAGTTGAGGATATTTTTGGGCCAATTCTAGACGCAATTCATCAATTTTGAGTTTGGCTGTATTGGCTGCACGCAACAAACTATCTTTCTCCGATTTTTCGGCTGTTTTTTGGGCCGCAATGCGCAGCTCCTTCCAGTTGTCAATCAGCTTGCTTTGTTTCTCTTGCCATTCTTTAGGAAATTTGCTAAGGCTTCGTCCTGCCTTTTGGGCCAAATGCTGGCGCAGCAAAACGGTCTTATTAAAGTCAGAGAAACTAAAGGCCCGAAGATAATTCTCTTCTTGCATGGCCTCTTGGCTAGCCAAGAGAACCCACTTTTGCTGCGCTCGCAAACTGCGCAATTTATCAGCTTCGGCGCTCATATTTTTCCGCTCATTCTCTAGCAGCGAAATAGCCGTTTGCTCTATTTGTTCTAGGCGGTTTTTGTAGCCTTGGGGCTGCTGCCGTTGCAAATAGTCATAATAAAGCTCTAAGCTTTTGAGTAGGTCGGTATTTTGAACGGGCGCATGCTCCAAAACTTGTTGCTGCCATTGTTCCTCTGCGGCTAGGCCCACATTTTTATCGGTACAATGTCGAACCACTTGGTCAATATAATTCAGGGCTTCTTCATCTTGCTCATTGGCAAAAAGATAGATGGCTAGGCTGTTTTTGCTGCGGAGCAGTTTGGGGCTATCGGGGCCTAAAACTGTCTGCTGAATGCTTAAAATTTCTCTGTTGAGGGCAATAGCTTTGTCCATCTCACCCTTTTTTTCCCATAAGATGGCATAATCATACAAGATGCGGGCATAGGTCAGGCTTTTTTCGCCTCTATGCTGCCGCACCCAAGCCAAAACCTCTAAATAGGCGGCATCGGCCAACTCATATTTTTCTGCTACTGTGTATAGATAGGCCAGATTAGATAAGTTGTTTACATAGCTGCCATGGCTGCTGCCTTTGGCTTTCTTGATAATGGCTACCGATTGCTTTACCGCGGCCAGACTTTTCTTAAGTTCGCCCAGACGCATATAAACGGCGCCTATATTATTTAAACTAGTGGCATAATCCAGATTATCTTCTCCCAAAAGGGCCTTTTCAATCTCGGCGGCTTCTTGCATGAGGGGCAGGGCATCCTCTAGGCGGTCGAGCTCAATATAGAGTGCCCCTAAATTGCCTAAGGCGGCAGCATATTTTTTATCTTGAATCTCCTGCTGCTTATAAATCTTTAGGGCGGCTAATAAAAGCGGTTCGGCTTCTTCATATTGCTCTAAGTGATAATAGTAGGTGGCCAAGCTATTGAGCTGACTGGCATAGGCACTACTTTCTGGACCAAAGATTTCTTGGGCAGCCTGCAAAGCTTGCTGAAAAAGCTGAAGGGCCTGATCGACCTGATCTTGCTCTAGGGCCAAATTGGCCAATTCTTTATAGACCCGCACTAAGTCTTTGCGAGCCGCTTTGGGCTGCTTGAGCAGCCGCTGCGCCAAGCTCTTATAGCGCTGCTCGGCCTGCTCCATTCTGTTGAGCATCCGTAGCGAATAGGCCAGGTTAATCTCATTTTCTACTTTTAGGCTGTCGGCTTCAGCTAGGCGATTATAGGCTTGCTCTAAGGCCTCAAAACGAAGAAGGGCCTGCTCAAAGTTAGAGCGCTTTTGGCTATAAAAAAAGCCCAAGAGCCCCAATGTTTCGGCATATTCTTTTAGGGCCTGAGGGGCATCTTTTTGCCAGCTTTCGGCGGCTAAATACTGGGCGAGGGCCAGACTATCTTCCCCAGGGCCTTCATCTAAGCCCCAAGCTAAAAAGAACTGCAAACGGGCTTTGTCTTGGGGAGAAATATTGGCCAGCTTGAGCTGCTCTTGGGCCAATTGGACCATAGCTTCATATTCGCCTTTATCCGCCATCTTCTCAAAGGATGGTTCCGAGATTTGGGCCAATAGGCATAAGGGGGAAAAGACAAGGAGGGTCAATAAGAATTTCATGGGCTTGTTTGTTTTGTCTGCACAAAGGTACAAGCTATTCAGGGATTTGCGGCCAACTCTAGCCAATTATTTCCCCCCCTTTAACCTATCTATTCGGGGGGCAAAACTAAAAATAGTATCTTTGGGCAAATCACCTAAAAGAGTTTTATGCCTTACTATTTGTTTTTTCTATTGTTACTGGCCCTGCCACTTTCGGCCCAAAAGATGGCCAGTGAAGACACCTTAGTCGTTACGCCCAGAATGCTGGCCGAAGAACCCGAGGAGCTCATTGCGCAGTTTGATACCAGCCGCCAAAGTCCTTACATTCTCTATTTTCCCATGCGCTATGCCCGCTTTATCTTTACACCAGAAGATAAGGCGCTGATTAATAGCCTGACCGATACCATTGTGGAGCGCATTGATTTGGTTTATACCGTTTTTCGACAAGATAAAAGCTTCGATCAGGTAAAACTCAATGAGGACCGCTACGAAATGCTGCATTGGTTTTTTCCACAAGCGTTTAAGTCTAACCTCATCGAATGGCGATTAGTGGCCCAAGATGGCGCTAGCGATTATGCCACGGCCCAGACCTATTTTCACGGCTTCGTCATTTATCTCAAACCGCACCGCCTTACCGCAGAAGATGGCAGCATCCTGCGCACAGTAGATGATGTCCGAGTAGATCGCCCCAGCAGCCGCCTTTTGCCCCCAGAAGAAGAAATTGCCTTTATTGAACGAACGATGGATGCAGCTCTGGGCAAAACGGCCTATAAAACGGTCCAAGATTCTACCATCGAATGGGTGGAAAAACGAACTTGGACCGGCAAATACCTACACAGTAACCCCAAAAAACGAAAAACGGGCAAACGCTATAATAAGAAAAAGGGCCTGTTTGGAAAAAAACGCCCAAAACAGTATGTCACCAAAAAGGTCAAGGAGGTAAAACTAAGCGAAAGAAAGGTCGCTTACCGCGAGCCGCCCTCTGCCGCCTCTATTTCCGAGGCCCTAGAACAACTCGATAGCGATACGGTGGTCTATAAATACCTCACTGAAAAAGCCGAAGATTGGTCGGGCCACCTGATTGTCCAAGATGTAACGGGCAGTATGTACCCTTATATCACTCAAACCCTGATTTTCATTCAATCACAGGCCAAAATGGATAGTAGCAAAAAGTACCTCTTTTTCAATGATGGCGACGATCATCCCGATGGCATGCTGGGCCGCTCTGGCGGAACCTATTTCGTGGGTTCGCCTTCTCCCGATCGCATCAAGGAGGTGGCTTTTTCGGCCATGAAGGCAGGCCGTGGTGGCCGCCCTTCCGAAAATGATTTGGAGGCCGTACTGGCCGGTTTGGGCCGCTATCCCGATTGTACGGGCGTGCTCCTCATTGCCGATAATTTTGCCCGAGTACGCGATATGCCGCTACTCCGAAAAATTGAAAAAATGGGCAAAAAAATAGACGTCCTCATCTGCGAAACCGGCAAGGAGGGCCAGGTGGGCGTAGATTATATTCGCATCGCTAGCCGAACCGGCGGCTCCATCTACACCCTAGAGGGCGAGTACCTCAACCTAAGTGAGATGCAAGAGGGCGAAACCCTAAAAATCGGTCCACAGCGCTTCCGCAAATCAGGCAAAGATTTTATTTTATTGAATCCTTAGTTTTTAAAGATTTGGGGCCTCCGCTGCGGCCTGCGGCCTTGCGGCGCTACGCTTTGGGGCTCGCAGGGCTGCTCGGCCCTTCGGTGGCTACGCCACCTTGGTCTGGCCTGACGGCCACCCCGCCGCATCGCTAGGCCATTTGCGCCTTGGCCCTAAGGGGCCAATAAAAGACAAGCCCCCTGAGCTATCGCTCAGGGGGCTTGTTGCTTGAGGGCCAAGCTAGGCTTACTCTTTCACTCTAGCCAAGGCCTTGATATTATCGCTGCCCGTTTTCATCATATTGATGTAAAGGCTATCATTTTCAATTTTGACTACCGACATATTGAGGCTAACCTTCCCTTCTGGGTTGATCAATTCAATGGTGTTGCCAAAAATGTGGTAGGTTCCTTTCTGAACATTGTCGCCGCCAAGCTTTAGCTGCATGCTATCATTGGCCTGAAATTTAACAAAGATCAATTCATTTTGCCAGCTGCCAACAAGTTGTTCTTTTTCAAAGCTACTACAAGCGGTCACTAAAAGGAAGCTAAGGAATAGCAGCGGAAACATAAGTTTAGATAACATCTAAAAAGGGTTGAAGGGTAGTTAATAAGCCTCACAAATGTCTTGCATCAGCGCCGAGAAGTCTTTGGGGGCTTTATATAAGTGATCATTATAAGAGGTGGCGCTCAGCTTCAAGTTAATCATTTGTTCATTAACTTTGGTAAGGGTAAGCATAATATTGCCAAAAATTTGGTCCATTTGTTCTCCGTAGGCTAGGCCAAATTCTCTGGGGGGCTTGAGGTAATAGCGGGCCACTTCTTCTTGAAAGCCATCTCTTTCTGTTACTTTGATTTCGGCTAGTTGTAGGCGATAGCCTGTTTGTTTAAACTGCAGCTTAAAAAAGTCAAAGAGGCACTCAAAGTCCATAGGGCGCCAGCGGGTTTCATCAAAGTGGATGACAAAGCCACTAACGGAAGGGATAATCATAAAGTGGATGGCTGCTTCGGCTTGGCCGCAGCAGCAGTGGTCCTGATATTGGGCAAAGAGCCAATCGAGCATTTGCTCTTTGGTGTTAGAGGCTAGCCATTTTTGAAAGTAGGCCAAAAAGTTTTCTTTTCGGTCTAGTGGTTCGTGCCGAATTAGCTTTTCTTGGCTAGGGCGTTTATTTTCAGGCTGTTGTATTTTGTTCTCTGCAAAAAGCCCTTTAATTTGGTTCCATAAACTCATATATATTGGCAAATCCTAGTTATTTTTTAAATAAGGCAAACCTATTTTTTTTTGGAAGTAGCTTCCTTTAGGGTCGCTTTTTTATTGGATTGGTCGTAATTTTGGGCCAGCTTTATGCTGATTCTGTCTATGCAAACAGTTTTGCCCCCTGATGGTTCATCTCTATCAAGGCTTGGACCAATTGCGGTGGGCAGGCGAGCGAAGCGAGCCGCAGGCCACAACAAGCCCTTAGGGCGCCGTTCGACGACCAAAGGGAGTAACCGATGTGGAGGGGCAAACTTGCGGTGGGCAGGCGAGCGAAGCGAGCCGCAGGCCTAGCGATGTGTAGGGGTGGCCGAAGGCCAGACCAAGGCGGCGCCGCCGCCGCAGGGCCGAGCGAATAGCGAGCCCCGAAACGTAGCGCCTGCCGGAGGCAGGAGGCCCCAAAAAATAACAGACATTTGAGGAGCAGATTGTTTTTGCAAACCGAGAAGAAAGAAAAAAATGAGTGATTATTTATCAGGATTAAACGATATACAATATAAGGCGGTCACGCATATTAACGGCGCCTTGCTGGTGATTGCTGGCCCTGGGTCGGGAAAAACGCGGGTATTGACCTATCGCATTGCGCATTTGGTTAAAACGGGGATTCCGCCTTGGGAAATTTTGGCCCTGACCTTTACGAACAAGGCGGCGCGAGAAATGAAAGAGCGGATTTCTGGGGTGGTGGGCGATAAGGCCAATCAGATTTGGGCCGGGACTTTCCACTCGATTTTTGCTCGGATTTTGCGTTCGGAGGCCGAGAAAATTGGTTTTCCCTCCAATTTTTCGATTTATGATGCTGCGGATGCCAAAAGCGCCATTACGGCTATTATTAAGGCGCAGGGTTTGGACCCTAAGGTGTACTCTGCCAATAAGGTCTATAGTCGGATTTCTATGGCTAAAAACCAATTGGTTTCGCCACAGGCTTATGCGACTGATCCAGACAGAATCATACAGGATAAGTCGGCCAAAATGCCTTATGTCTATAAAATCTATGACCTTTATGTAAAGAAATGCGCTCAATCTGGCGCCATGGATTTTGATGATTTATTGTATCAGATGCATCGATTGCTCGATCAGAATCCCGACAATGTGGTAGAAAAGTACCGCAAGAAATTTAAATACGTTTTGGTAGATGAGTTTCAGGATACCAACTCTTTGCAGTATGGAATCATCCAGTTGCTGGTGAATTATCCGGGCAGCCCCAGAAATATTTGTGTGGTAGGCGATGATGCGCAGTCGATTTATGCTTTTCGGGGAGCGACCATTCAGAATATTTTGGATTTTGAGCGAGATTATCCTGAATTAGTCGTCTATAAATTGGAGCAAAACTACCGCTCGACCAACTATATTGTGCAGGCGGCCAATGATGTAATTGCCTATAATAGCAAGCAGATTCGGAAGAAAATCTTTACGGATAAGGGAACGGGCGAGCAGATTAAGGTGATGCGGGCCGTAACGGATAAGGAAGAGGCGCGTTTGGTGGCCGAATCTATTGTGGAGATGAAAAATCGCCTGCATTTGAAGAATGAAGACTTTGCGATTTTGTATCGGGTCAATGCGCAGTCGAGGGTGTTTGAAGAAGCTTTGAAGAACAAGCGTTTGGCTTATAAGGTCTATGGGGGCATGTCGTTTTATGAGCGCAAGGAGGTGAAGGATACCCTTTCTTATTTGCGGACCATCATCAACCCTAAAGATGAGGAAGCTTTGGCTAGAATTGTCAATTATCCAACAAGAGGTATTGGCGATACGAGTTTGAGCAAGCTCCGAAATGCTGCGGCTGAAAGAGGTTTGGGCCTTTGGGAGGCTTTGAAGGCTGCGCCACAATTGGGCGTTGGGGGTCGTGCTGGCCGCTCTATGGTGGAATTTGTGGCCATGATTGAAACCTTTCAGCGTTGGGCCAAGGATGATGATGCCTATGAGCTGGCCAAAAGAGTGGTGCGGATGACAGGCATTAACGATCAGCTCAAAAAGGATAAAACGGCAGAGGGAAAAGCTCGGGTAGATAATGTTCAGGAGCTTCTGGATGGCATCAAGTCTTTTGTAGAAGAAGATGAGGTGGATGAGCTGCTTGATGATGTACTGGATAAAAGTTTGACCAGCTACCTACAAAATATTGCTCTAATTACTGACTTTGACAATGATGCCAATGAAAACGATCGCGTCAAGTTGATGTCGGTACATGCTGCTAAGGGGCTAGAGTTTCCCGCTGTCTTTATTGTGGGCCTAGAAGAGAATTTATTTCCCTCTACCATGGCCTTAAAAGCTCAAGATAGCCGCTCGGCCACTGATGAAGAGCGCCGCTTATTTTATGTGGCCATTACTCGGGCGGAGCAGTACCTGACCCTATCTTATGCTTCTAGCCGCTATCGTTTTGGCAAAATGCAGTACAATAACTCTAGCCGTTTTTTAGAGGAGATTTCGCCTTCTTGTTTAGCTTTGGCCCAACCGATGGGCAATCGGGCAACGGTTTCGGGGGTGAAGCGCTATCAAAATAGCCGCCCAATGGCCAATTCTGGCCGACAATTGCGCAAGAGCGAGCTGCCAAAAATCAAAGATTTTCGGCCCAGCCCCGTGCAAAAGCTTCTTCCTGGCGTAAAAGTCATGCATGAGCGCTTTGGCAAGGGCAAAATTATAGCAGTAGACGGCGGCGACAAAAAAGTGGCCACGATCTTATTTGGTGAACGAATTGGCGAAAAACGCATTATGCTTAAATACGCCAAACTTATGATTATAGACTAATGGGAAGACTAGCTGTTATTTTAATTACCGTTATGGTAGTCACTACTTTTTTCTCTCTGCATATTTTACTGCGCTATTATAATCGCACGAGAAAGCGATCGCTCAGTAAATTGTCGGATAGAGAGTTGCTAGGGGCTTTTGCCATGAACAATTATGTATTGAGTATTCCTCAGCTTCAAACGATGTCCTCTTTGACCTCTGCGGAGTTGAGTTTGCGCATGCAAGCCTGGATAAATTTATCCGCTTTTCGGAGCCTTTATGATGGCTCGGATAAGGTGTTATATCAACTCAAGGCCAATTTAGCGCCCTTAGATCGCCCTTTATCTAGGGCCAATAAATCGCCTAAGGAGTTATTAGCGGCTTTTCGGCCCTTGCACACTGGCCGAGAAATCAATGTGGCCGAATTGGTCTGGGTTTTTGATCTAGAGCTCCATGAAGCCCGAAAATTGCTCAAAGAATGGGTGAAAGCAGACCTTCTAAAAAGCTACTATGACGGGCATTTTCAGCGCTATTATAGCTTTAAGGAGCAAGAGCTAAAAGGCAATTTTAAATTGGCCCAAGAGGTAGAAGCAGAGCGTATAGAACTAGATGATGCCAGCTTGCTTAAGCTGGCTATAGAGCATGGCGGCAAGCTAACCGCCAGCCAGCTTTGCTTAACCACCAAAAGCAGCTTAGACGAGGCCCAAGACCGCCTAGATGAACTTTATGATAAGGGTGTCTTTTTCTTGGATATCGATGAGCAAAAAGGCAAAATTAGTTATGTGCTCAGAGAGCAAGATCTGAAGATTTAAATAAGCAAAGGGCCGAAAACCATAGGTTTTCGGCCCTTTTTCTTTTTAGTCTGTTCCCTGCACAAAATCCCAATCGGTCAAGCTTTCCAAAAAGGCGATTAGATCGGCTTTTTCTTGGGCCGATAGCGCAAAGGCTTGCATTTGGGAGCTCTTATTAAAGTGGGCTTTTCCGCCAGAGGCAAAGAAATCTACCACTTCCTCAAGGCTTTGCATGCTGCCATCATGCATATAGGGGGCCGTAAGGGCAATATTGCGAAGGCTAGGGACCTTAAATTGGCCAATATCGCTATCTAAGGCGGTCACTCTTCGGCGGCCAGGGTCTCCATTATAGTCATAATCGGCATAAAGGCCAATATTGATAAATTCTTCATTGGAGAAGTTGGGGCCGCTATGGCAGTCTCTACAGCCTTTGTCCTGAAAAAGCTGCCAGCCTCTTTTTTCTTGGCTACCCAAGGCATTGCTATCGCCCTGATAATAGTAGCGATCAAAGGCAGATTGGCCCGAGAGCAATGTCCTTTCATAGCTCGCAATGGCTCGAGTAAAGGCAAAAGTAAGCGGTTTGCCCGGATAAGCCTTTTCTAAAAGGGCGGCATATTCCGGATGTCGAGCGAGCCGCTCCACTACGCCTCCCAAATGAAAATCCATCTCGTTTTCATCTTCTACGGGGGCCACCACCTGTAGCTCTAAGTTGGGCACCCCTCCATCAAAGAAAAAGTTTTCTCGATAAATGAGGTTGGTCAAAATAGGCGCATTGCGTAAGCCCAAGCGCCCCTCTATACCTGGCGAAATTACTCGATCGTCGGCAAAGCCCAATTGTCTAAAGTGGCAAGAGCCACAAGAAATGCTAGAATCTCTAGACAAGATGGGGTCAAAAAATAGCCGCTTGCCCAATTCTACCCTTAGGGGCGTGGGCAGATTGTCCTCGGGCAGATCTACTTCTGGAAAACCGGGCGGCAGATCTAGGGCATAGCTTTTTTCTTCTTTTTGGCAGCTGCTCAGTAGCAGTAGGCTCAGGAATAAGAGGGGGAGGTATCGCATAGGCTTATTTTTTGGCCAATTGGAGTAAAATTTGGCGAATTTTGAGCATTTGGGCCATGAAAACGGCCATAGAGAGGCCCAAAAATCCTAGGGCCAATTCATAAGCCTGCCCACTATTGACCGCATAAATGGCCCAAGAAGAAAAGGCAAGCATTAAGAAGTGAATCAGCCAAAAGGAAGTGGCCGGTAAAGGGGCTTCTTTTTCTAAAAGCAAGAATAAAATCTTTGCCCCAATAGCCGTTCCCGCATAAAGGGCAACAGCAAAAAGCGCTAACAATAAATAGATCATAGTTTTAAAATTAAAAAAGCCAGAACAGGCCAACGCCCGCTCTGGCCAGATGACTAAAGTATAACCTCAGTCTATCATCAAACGAATAGCATCCAATTATTCTACACCAAAGGCAGTCGCCATATTATCCGCCACTTTAGTAGCCAAAGGCATATTGTCCATAGTCATGGTTTGGTAGTCGGTAGCCAAGTTAGTGTTGGTGAAGATAGTAGAAAGATCTAGCTCTACATTGATAGTGTGGTTTTCGTTCATTTCTTCATGAGCAGTCAACTCTACAGCGCGCAAGAAGCTGTTTTTACCAACATGCCAGTGTGCAGTGCTATCGGTAGTACCGTCACCATCTGTGTCGATTTCTCCCTCAAACTTCATGAAGATATATCCAGAGTTCCAGCTCCAGTGCATTCCTGGATTTTGCGCAGCCAAAGGATCATTGGCGTCACGGCTAGTAAAATCAGCCTCTGTTTGGCTGTTGGTCACAGAATCTACCCCAAGGTTAAAGTTGAGCATATGTAGATGGTCGCCAAAGCTAGCGGGTACAGTTCCTAGGGCATAATCCATCTGGCTGGGTTTAGCCAAAAGGAAAAGGTCGTCAAAGCTGTGCATCTCGCCATCATCATTCATAATATTGATTCCAGAAACATAGAACTGGGCCAAAGTGAATTTCACAGCTACACCGTCAATGGTATATACTTGGTCGTAGGCAAAGTCTTCTGTACCTACTTTGTAGTGCAAGTGCATGCTGAGGTCTGTGTCTGTGGCCGTATCCTCATCGTCTTTTTTACAAGAGCCCATAGAAAAAACCAAGGCAAAAGCAGCAATTGCTAGGCTAAATTTAGATAGTAGATTAAACATAAGTTGATAAATTAAGTAAGTGATTAAATGCAGGTGCTTTTATATAAGAACCATAATTTTCTTTTTTTGGGGCCCGCGGCCAGTTCGGCCTTTGGCCTCAGTTGGCCGCCGCTATGCTTCGCCGCTCGCAGGTCTGCTCGGCCCTGCGTTTTTTTTCGCTTTGCTCAAAAAAACTGGGTCTGGCCCTTTGGGCCACGGCTGCGCAGCGCTGGGCCGTTTTGCCCCTTCGGGGCATTTGCGGCTGGGCTTTGGGCTAGCGCTTCTTGTCTGAGCTTTTATTTTATCTTGTGAAACAATCGACAAAAATCCCTATCTTTCGGCCCCTGACAAGGGCAAATATAGCGGGCGGAATAAGCATTTCACAATCTTTTTTTGCTCTCAATAAAGATAGTTTTTTTCAATTTTCTTATTAGTGACATTTGTTATATAAAACCTGCCAGTTATGCGAAATTTCAGCCTTTTTTTCTTTCTCTTTCTGCTCTTTAGCCTTACGGCTTGCAAAAAGCCCAAGCCGGTTACCGTAGAGCAAAAAAGGCCCAATTTTTATCTGCCTGCCGAGCTGGGCAATATTGTGCTCAATATGAGTTGGAAAGAGTTGCAGACTAAGCGGCCCAAAATGGCGCCCATCAATTATGTGCAAGATGCCCTTTCTTTCCGCAAAGAGTTTTATGAAGAAATTGGCCGAGATAGCATCAAAAGAGTCTTTTATTATATCGATAGCGATTCGCCGCAGCCGCTCTATGAAATTTTGGTCGAGTATCAAGACAAAAACTATATGAAAGAGGAAGCCGAGCGTCTTTTGGGCCAACCCAATAGTAATAACGGCAGCGAATGGCTTTTTGATTCTCGCCAAGGCTTTAAAATTCGGGCTTGGTTGCATGAAACCCGCCTTGTTTTTGCCGGAGAGATTCCCGGGACCGAATGGAGCGAGCTCGATTAACTAATTTTTTGGCCCAACAGCCAGGCGCTATTCGGCTGAGGGATGGACAGCAGTGGCCCAAAGGGCCAGACCCAGGGCTTTTGAAGCGTAGCGAAAAAGCCCGCAGGGCCGAGCAGACCTGCGAGCTGCGAAACAGCCCGACCCGAGCCGATAGGCGAGGGGCAGCCCCAAATCACCTTTAGAACAGAAAAATATGTCAGCAAACGAAAGAAAAACCACCTTTACTTTTTTGGCCGAACCTACCGATGTAAATTTTGGGGGCAAGGTGCATGGAGGGGCCGTCATGAAATGGATAGACCAAGTGAGTTATGCCTGTGCCGCTAGTTGGAGCGGGCATTATTGTGTCACCGTTTATGTGGGGGGAATTCAGTTTTATCGGCCCATTCAGATTGGGCAAAGGGTCCGTTTAGAGGCCAAAGTAATTTATACGGGCAGTAGCTCTATGCATATTGCCGTAGACGTCTATTCTAGAGATTTGCGAGAAAGCAATTGGCAAAAAACGACCCACTGCATTATTATTTTTGTGGCCGTAGACGAAAATGGCAAAACCGTGGCGGTGCCCAAATGGAGCCCCCAAACAGAAAAAGATAAGGCGCTTGAGGACTATGCCAAGCGCCTTATGGAACATAGACAGCGCATTCAGGAAGAAATGTCGCCCTATGTAAAAGAACAAACGGGAGCCTAGTTGTTGTCTTCTGGGCTCTCTAAAGAAATGGTACGATGGATGCTCTCTTCTAAGGAAATAAAGGTTTCGGTGCGTTGCACCCCATCTATTTCCTGAATCTTTTCGTGTAGGACCTCTCGCAAATGATCGGTATCTCTACAGATAATACGGACAAAAATGCTGTAATTGCCTGTGGTATAATGTGCATTGACGACCTCGGGAATATGGTAGAGGGCATCAATCACTTGGCTATAAAAAGAGCTATTTTCTAGATGAATGCCTAAAAAAGCGCAAATATCGTAGCCTAATTTATTGTAATCTACATTCAAAAAAGCTTTTTTTACCAATCCAATGCGGATCAGGCGCTTCATGCGAACATGAACGGTGCCTGGAGATACGTGTATCTGTTTGGAAATATCTACATAAGAAGTATTGGCGTCTTTGAGTAGAATGTTGAGGATCTTTCGGTCCGTTTCATCTATGTTTTCTTTCTTTCCCTGCATCTGTAGTGCTTTAGGTCAAATGATAATGGAGAAGTTGAGGTAAGGGGTGAGCTAGTATTTTTGCTTTTGGAAGTTGGTGACTGGCAATGCTTTTTTGCAGCTCTTCTTGAAAAACTGCGGCAATACTGCCTGTGAAGTGAAGGGGGGCGCTTTTTGCAGCCTCAAATATAAGTAGCTGCTGGCAGATAAAGTCTGAAAAATGAGAATTTAAGGTATTTTCTATGTAATTATCTTGTCTATATAAAGATAAGAATTGAGCAAACTGCCCCAAAAAGGCATTGGGTCGCTGCTGTGCATAGAGTTGGGCGACAAAATCGGGGGCTTGTAGTATGGGGAACTGCTGCGCGAAGGCTTGGGCCAGCTTTGCGGGCATTTTATTATAGAAATAGTCTTTAATGAGCTGTTTCCCTAGGGCGTTAGCGCTCCCTTCATCCCCCAATAAATAGCCCAAAGAGGGCTGTAGTTGCTTTAGGTTTTCGCCATCAAAAAAGCAGGCATTGCTGCCGGTGCCTAGAATACAATAGAAACCTACCTTTGGGGGCTTAGCAAAGGCTCTAACTGTGGCCCAAAGGTCTGATTTTACCTCTATTTGTTTGGCTTGTGGAAAAGCCTGAGCCAAAAGTAGTTGCATTTTGTTGGCCGCTTCATGGGCCCCACAACCGGCCCCATAAAAATGAATCGCGGAGATGGGCTGGCCTTTTTGGGCCAAAACAATAGGGGCTAGGCTTTGTTCTAGTTGGGCTTGGCTATAACTAACGGGGTTCATGCCCATGGCCTGCATTTGTTTATAACGGCCATCTTCGGCTAAAAAATACCAATCTGTTTTTGTCGATCCGCTATCGGCTATTATCTGCATAGGCTCAAGGGGTTAAGGCTGTTTTTGAATGGAAAAGCAGGGGAAGCCGCCGAAATTATAAATTTTAGCATAAAAAAATAGGGCTTTTTTCATTTTCTTTGTGCTTTGGCTGCCCAAGAACTGTTTTTAGTTCCGCTTTTTCTATAAATAGTCCCCATCTTTGGCCCAACTAGTTTTCCACCCTCATCTCAAATCGTTTATGTCTCAGCACGCTCCTTCCAACGGTCCTCTTTCTTTTTTACAAAAGGTTCAAATCTGGCTGCCCGCCCTCATTGGTATTTCCCTCGCCTTGGGGCTATTTATGGGCCTGTTTTTGCGCCAACCTAGCCGCCCGAGCTATCAATTTGATGCAGATAGCCCTCATTCGGGCGATATTAGCCGCTTTAATGGGAAGGTAGAAGAGGTGCTCCGATTTGTCGATGCCCGCTATTTGGAGGGCGTAGAATTGGGCGAGTTAGAAGATGCCGCTATCAAGGCCATTTTGGACCAGCTCGATCCACACTCTAATTATATTCCCAGCCAAAAACTACAGGCCGTCAACGAATCCCTAGAAGGCAACTTTGAAGGCATTGGCGTAGAGTTTTTCTTGCTCGATGATACCGTGTCTATTACTACGGTCCTAAAAGATGGCCCAGCCGATCAGGCCGGCCTAAAAGTAGGCGATAAGTTCCTGAGAGTAAATGATAGCCTTTTTGTTGGCCAAAAATTAGATAATGAAGAAATTGTCAAACGCCTCAAAGGTCCAGCCGGCTCTACTGTAAATATTAGCGTCTTGAGAAGAGGAAAAACAAGCCCCCTAAATATTGCCATCAAAAGAGGCGAGATTCCCGTTAAAAGTGTCGATGCCGGCTTTATGTGGGACGATAAAACAGGCTACATCAAAGTTAGCCGCTTTAGTAGCAAAACCTATAAGGAGTTTATGGAGGCCCTAGAGCCTTTGGTAGAAGAAGAAGGCATGGAAAATCTAGTCATTGACCTGCGCCAAAACCCTGGCGGCTATCTCAAAGAAGCTACCGAAATCCTCAATCAATTGTTTAAGGACAAACGACTTTTGGTCTATACCGAGGGCCGTAGCTACAAACGCAAAGAATATAAATCTACTGGCCGTAGCTTTTTTAAGGTGGGCCGAGTTGCCGTTTTAATTGATGAAGGATCTGCCTCTGCCTCAGAAATTATGGCAGGCGCTATCCAAGATAACGACCGCGGCATTATTGTGGGCCGCCGCTCTTTTGGTAAGGGATTGGTCCAAGAACAATACGGCCTGAGCGATGAATCTGCCCTCCGCCTTACCGTCGCCCGCTACTATACGCCCTCGGGCCGCCTGATTCAACGCCCCTACAAAAAAGGCGATGAAGCAGGCTACGACCAAGATTTTGAAAGCCGCCTGAAATCTGGTGAACTTTATGAAAAAGATAGCATTAAAGTGCTAGACTCTACGGTCTATAAAACAACCGGTGGCCGCCTAGTTTATGGCGGTGGCGGAATCATCCCCGATATTTTTGTGCCCCTCGATAGCCTCAACCGCAACGATTTTTATGTCAATGCCCGCTTCAACCTACCCGCCTTTGTCTATCGCTACCTCGATCAGCGCTTCCAAACTTTTCAAGGCCAAAAAGCAGAAAATTTCCTCAAAAATTATCAGCCTTCCGAAGAGCTTATGCAGGCTTTTCAGCAGTATCTAACTGCGCAAAAAGAACTGCAATTCGATGCCGCCGCCTGGCAAAAAAGCCAAAGCAGCCTCAAACGATACATCAAAGGCTATTTGGCCGAACAACTCTTTGGCGAAGCCTATTTTTATAAGGCTATGGCCAAAGATGACCCCGTGGTTTTGGCTGCCGTTAAGGGTTTGAAAACAGAATAAAGGGCAATTTTTAGCACATCTTTTCTATCTTTGCCCTCTCCACTCAAATATTATTCAATCGAAAATAATAATCGTATGTATCCAGAACATCTGACTATACCTATGGCCAAAGATCTTACCGATCACGGCTTTAAAGGACTAGAAACCGCCGAAGACGTAAAGGCCATTTTGGGCCAAAAATCAGGAACCGCTCTAGTCGTGGTCAATTCTGTCTGTGGCTGCGCCGCTGGCAATGCCCGCCCCGGCGTAAAGTTGGCCCTAGCGCAAGCGAGCAAGCAACCCACCGAGGCCATTACCGTTTTTGCCGGTGTGCACAAAGAAGCCGTAGACACGGCCCGACAATTTATGTTGCCTTACCCACCCTCTTCGCCTTCTGTGGGGCTCTTCAAAGATGGGAAGTTGGTCCATTTTCTAGAACGTCACCATATCGAGGGCAGTACAGCCGAAATGATCGCCGCCAATCTTAAGGCCGCTATCGAACGCTTTTGCGATTAAGCTCTTTTGACGCCCCATAAACCCAAGCGCTAAACTCAAGCACTTGGGTTTTTTTATGCGTTTTTGACTACCTTTGTGCATATTTTGGGGCTTGCCCGCCTATCGGCGGGCCGGGCTGTGTCGGGGCTCGCTGCTCGCTCGGCCCTGCAGTTTTTTCGCTGCGCTCAAAAACTTGGGTCTGGCCTGCGGCCACCCCTTTCCATCCCTAAGCCGGCTCGCTGCGCTCGCCTCTAGGCGCAAAAAATCGTTCAATAAAAATCAGATGATGCGATATTGTTTATTTTTCCTTTTCCTCTTCAGTTTTTCTTTTTCTTGGGCCAAGCCCATCCGTTTTCGGGCCGTTTTGCGCCAAGACCCCAGCCAAAGTATTAGTATTGGTTGGGAGCAAGCCTCTGGAAAGGCCCCTGTACTCTATTATGGCCCCAACGATTTGGGCCAAAAGGCTAAGGCCTATCCCCTCAAACAAATTCCCCAAAAAAGCTATCAGGTAAAGGGCATGCTGACCTACTTTGCCCGCCTAGCCAATTTGAAACCCAATACCAACTACTATTTTGTAGTTTGCGATGAAGAGGGCTGCGGCCAACGCTATTCCTTTAAAACTCTACCCAATTCTCCCAAAGAACGACTCTCTATTGTGGCCGGGGGAGATTCTAGAAATTATCAGGCGGCCAGAAAAAATGCGAACCGCTTGGTGGCCCGCTTGCGCCCGCATTTGGTCCTCTTTGCTGGCGATATGACGGCCCTAGGTACCGCCAAACAATGGCAGGGCTGGCTCGACGATTGGCAGGAAACCATTACGCCAGATGGCCGCATGACGGCTATGGTGGTGGCCAGAGGAAACCATGAGCTCTCTAATGAAACCTTATATAAGTTGTTTGATTTACCCAACCCTAAGGCCTATTATGCCCTAAGTTTGGGCGGCAACCTCATGCGCTTATATACCTTAAATAGCATGATGCCCGCCGCAGGCCTACAATCCGAATGGTTGGCCGAAGATTTGGCCGAACATCAGGACCATGGCTGGCGATTTGCCCAATATCATCATCCTATGCGCCCCCATGTGAAGCGAAAATCAGAGAAAGAGGAGTTGGCTATGGCTTGGGCCCCTTTGTTTGAGCGCTATGGGGTCCAATTGGCCCTAGAATGCGATTCGCATACCTCTAAATATACTTGGCCCATTCGCTACAGCCAAGAGGAGGGCCATGAAGAAGGCTTTATCCGAGATGATAAAAATGGGGTGGTCTATATTGGTGAAGGCGGCTGGGGCGCGCCCCTCCGCAATGCCGACGATACAAAAAGTTGGACCAGAGCCGCGGGCAAACTCAATCAGCTGAAATGGTTGTTTGTGAGCCTAGAAAATATTGAAATTCGCACCGTGAAATCAGATAATGCTAGCCTAATTGGTTATCTGGATGATGATAGCCGCTTTAGTATGCCCAAAAATATTATGCTTTGGCAACCCCAGCAAGAAGATCATATTGATTTGGCCAATAATTATTTGTTGCGCTATAAACCCCCAACCGATAAGGCCAAAACAGTTTTAATGGACCTAAAAGCCAAGGCCGAACAACAACGGCTGCGCTTATTTTGGGCCTGTAAATATGAAGGGCAAAATTATCGCTTCCTTATTCAGCATTCGCACAACAAAATTTATTGGTCTACCCTGGCCAATTTAGAAGGGGCCGGCCCCTCAGAAGAACTGCCCAACCACTACGAATTTGCCGATATTCAGGACCGTCCCCTGAGCCAACAGTCTTATTATCGGATCTCGGTTTTGGATGAAGACGGAAAATTATTGGACCGCCAAGAACTGCTAGTAAAAGCAAGCCAAGAAAATGAAGAACGCATCCCGCTTTTGTCCGTCAATTTGTTGCGAAAAAGATTAGCGGTTCCCCTTTCATTGCATCAAGCCGAAGAAAAAGTCCGCTTCGAGCTTTTTGATGTGAATAGAATTAGCCAAAGGCGTTATACGATGGCCCTTGGCGCAGGCAAACAAGAGGTGGAGCTCAATATTCAAGGCCTAAAAACAGGAGATTATCTTTTAGAGATTAGCTATGATGGCCGATTGGAAAAAAGAGCAATTCGCTTATATATTCCCTAAGAGAAATTTTTTATTCGCTCATAGTTGGTCCTTTTTCTAGCTTTAGCAGGCGGCGAAGCCGCCGCAAAGGAGCGTAGCGACTTGGCTTAGGGATGGAAAAGGGGGCGGCGCAGCCGCAGACCGAGCAAAAACTTGTTTTTTGCGAAGGGCCGAGCAGACCTGCGAGCCCTGACACAGCCCGGCCCGCCCAAAGGGCGGGCAAGCCCCAAAAAATAAAATGAAAAAAAACGCTAAAATAATTGCGCTCTCTTTGTTGTTCTGTCTAAATTTTTCTTGTGCAGAACAGAAAGTGCCTAGCAGTAAAGAAGAAAAAACGACTGCTGTTGTTCCGCAACCTCAGCTAAGATTTAGCTCTGCAATTACGGCTATACATCGGGATCGCAGCGGAAACTATTGGCTGGGCAGTCAACAAGAGGGCGCTTGCCGTTATGATGGAAAAACCTTTGAATACTTTGGTATTTCTGAGGGCTTGGTCGATAATCAAGTTCGTTCTATACAGGAAGATCAATTGGGCCGAATTTATTTTGGGACAGCTCAGGGGGTTTGTCGTTATGAGCAAGGAAAAATTATTCGCTTAGTAGAAAATAGTTGGGGGCCTGCGCTAAAAGAGAACAATTTTGGCCAATTTGATCTTTGGTTTAATGCGGGGACAAAAGAGGGGGCTTATTGTTACGATGGCGAAAAATTAAGCTATTGGGCTTTTCCTTTGGGCGACAAGCGAGATGTTAACAATGCTTATGCACTAACCGATTTTTCTAGAGGAAAAAATGGAGCCTTGTATTGGGCCAGTTATGCTGCTGCTTTTATTTATGAGGGGCAGGGCGTTCGGCGAATCGATAATGAGGTTTTGGGCCTTGAAAAAGAGGAGGGCCTACACATCAGAAGCATTCTGAAGGATTCGAAAGGGCGTTTGTGGATCGGCAATAATGGAATTGGCGTTTTGTTAATGCAGGGCGATACCCTGCTTAATTTTTCAAGAGAAAAAGGTTTGTTGATGCCCCCAAAAGTATTTAGAGAAAATACAGAAAAAAGGGCATTTGCTCAGAATAAAGGCTTGCAATCCGTTTTTCTTATTGTGGAGGACCAAAAGGGAAATATTTGGTTTTCTGACCGAGATACTGGCCTTTGGCGCTTTGATGGGGAGGATGTTCAACAGTATACAGTTGCTCAAAATTTGGCTGTAGGAATGGCGCTCAGTTGTTTTGAAGAGCAAAATGGACATTTACTTTTTGGCTTTAGCAATGGAAGCATCTACGAGTTTGATGGGCAGGATTTCTCAGAACGATTTTAGAGAAGAGCAAAAAGCCTAGCGCTTAGCGCTAGGCTTTTTGCTTTGGCCCTCAACTAGCCCTTTCAATTAGCAACTGGGCCCAAAAAAAGGCCGAAGATATTTATCTTCGGCCTTTACAGTGAATAAAACGATTAGAGCATTTTATTTTGCCTTAATGACATATTGGTAGGGCAGTAGCTCTTCTTTGAGCTCAAAATTGACAAAGCCGGCAGCTTTGAGTTCTTCTAAAACTTTTTCCTTGGCAATTTTATGGTCCATAGCGGGGCCAATAGGCAACTCCTTCTTGAAAAAGTCAACAATAATGAGTTCGCCATTGGGTTTAAGGCCTTTTTTGACTGCCTTAAAATAGGCGATACGGTCCTCAATATGGTGGTAGGTATTGCTAATGAATACAAGATCTACTTCTTGGTCATTGATTTTTGGGCGCTCATAAGGCATGAGTCGGAGCTCTACATTTTCAATTTTATCGGCAGCGATGCGTTTTTGCAAATAATTTTGAAAGCCAGTATCTACATCAGCGGCAATTACTTGAGCGCCAGCGGCGGCAAATTTTACAGAAAAGTAGCCAGAGCCTGCGCCAATATCCATAATTTTTTTGCCCGACAAATCTCCTAGGTAGTTCAAGACTTTTGCGGGTTGTTGGTATTCATCTCTTTCTTTAGACTCAAAGCGTTCTACCAATTCTTCAATAGAGTGGCTGTGCATATGTGCATTGGCAGAGCCATGAGAATGTTTGTGATGATGCTTTTTTTCTTCCATAGGCTCTTTTTGGCTGTTTTTGTCTTTTGTTTCTTCTGCTGCGGGGCTGGCACAAGCGCCGGAAAAAAGCAGCAGCGCTAAACTTAATTTTTTCATATTCTATTCATTTGTTATGGGCCAAAGATAAGGATGTTGTTTTTATCGCTTTGTGAACAAAGATGAATAGATTAACAAAAAAAAGGACTAGCGTTGAACTAGTCCTTTTTTTCTTAGCGGTTGTAGCACCATTCTACAAATTCTTTGCGGTCGATACTACTGGTAAAAACATCTTGGAGGTCTACATAATTATCTATATCATAAGTATAGGTATAGGCAAAATGCAGAAATTCTTCTCGGTCAAAAGAGCTAGACCAGAGGGTAACTAGTTGTCTAATTTGAGAGACGGTATAGCAGCCTTCTCTTGGGATTTGTGCTTTGGCCACATCCATACGGTCAAAGCTACTATTGTAGCTGGCCAAATTTTGTCGGGTTTTTTGAAATTGATTATTGGTGATTGGGGTATTGCAGCCTACTCTTCCAGTATAGCCAGGCACGGGCCCGCCCAAAACAACGCCACCGCCATTACCAATAGCAGCGGGATCGACAACAATACAAGAGGCCATGATAAGGCAAAGGCTAAAAAAAGTTAGAAAAATTCGCATGAGCGTAAAGTAGTTTTAAAAGTTCAATGATAAAGTTAAGGTTAATCTGCGGCTCCGTTTTCCAAGAGTGTGCCAAAAATAGAATCATTTTTTTGTATTGGAAATAGCCGGGCGGTTTTTGGTCCATGGGGGGGGCGAAGCCCCCCTGGCCGCAGGCCAAATGGCCCAGCGCTGCGGAGGGGTGGCCGCAGGCCAGACCAAAGCCGCCGCAGGCGGCTGCAGGGCCGAACAGCCTTGTGAGCCCCGCAGCATAGCGGCGGCCGCCCCCTTATAAAGGGCGGCCGCGGGCCCCAAGGGAATAAAAAAAACCGTCTTTTTCGGCAAGCGAGAAAGACGGCAACTATTTTTCAAAAGGGGTTTTATAGGCCTCTTTGGGCTTTTGCATTTTTCAGGATATCGTAGAGTAATTCTTTGGCTCTAAACAGCTGGGCCTTTACGGTGCCTAGGGGCATATCGAGGCGTTCGGCAATTTCTTGGTAAGAAAGTTCTTCAAAATAACGCAGCTCAATCATTTGGCGATATTTATCGCTCATGCGCTCCATCAGTTCCTGCATAATGCGTCGGCGCTGCTGTCGGATGAAGCGCTCCTCTGGGTCCAGCAAATCGGCTTTAAGGCTATTGCTATAATCGGCTCCACCTTCATCGGAAATGGGTTCATCGATGGAGAGCATTTTCATTCTTTTTTTTCGGATGAAGTCGATACAATTATTGCTGGCAATTTTGAACAGCCAGGTACTAAAGGCATAGCTGGGGCTATAGCTATCGAGTTTTCGGAAGGCTTTGCCAAAGGCTTCGATGGTTAGATCTTCGGCATCATCTTTATTTCGGACCATTTTGAGCATCATGTGAAAGATGGAATTGCGGTAGCGGTCCATCAGTTGGGCATAAGCCATTTGGTCATTTTCTTCTACAGCGAGGGTAACGAGTCGGTAATCTTCTGCTGCTCTATCGGATAGTTTTTTCATTTCCAGTAGCTGGGCTTTTTTCGCAAAAATTGGAGGGCCATAAAGGGGTAATAGAGGAGGGCGAATAGTTCGGTCCAAAAAAGCTGGCTCCATAAATCTCCTTGCTCTAAGGTAAGCAAAGTTTTTTGCCAAACCCTATAAAAAATTAAAATTCTGAGGGGCCAAAGGAGGGCGAGGTAGGGAAAAGGGCCAAAGCAGAGAGCGAGGCAAAAAAACGGCAGACCCAAAAAGCTGGCCGACCAGAGGGCGAGCATCCATTTGGTTGTTTTGGGATAAAACTCGCTGCTGCTGTAGTGTCTACGTTTTTGGCGAAAAAGCGCGGGCCAAGTTTTTTTTGGGGCTGAGTAGACAAAGGCCTTTGGGTCGAGGCAGTTATGGATGGGGAAATTTTGGGCGGCGGAGACTAGAATGTCATCATCGCCAGAGGGGGTATTGATGCTAGCGGCTAGGGCAGGGGCGGCCTTTTCAAAGACCTTTTTGTGGTAGAGTAAATTTCGGCCCACGCCCATATAGGCTTGATTGTAATGGGCTGCCGAAAAATATTGCAGGGCCACCAGGGCGGTTTCGTATCGGATCCAGCTATTGAGCCAAGTTTTTTCGGGGAGGTAGGGCCCAAAGCCCAAAACGAGGCCGGGCCCATTTTCTGGCCGGGCCTGCATCATTTTTTTGGCCCAAAGCGGAGAGGCGGGTTGGCCGTCGGCATCGGTGAGTAAAATCCAGTTGTATTTTGTTTGGGGGATGGCCCAGAGCAGGGCTTCTTTTTTGCCCAAATATTTTTTTTCTCGATAAAAAAGGGGGCGAAGTTGGGGGTTTTCTTGGGCCAATTGGGCCAAAATAGCGGGACTTTGGTCGCTAGAGTCATCATCTACCCAAACGAGCTCGTAGATTGGATAATCTTGGGCTAAAAGTTTCCGTAAATTTTTCTGTAAATTAGCGCCCTCATTACGCGCCAGCACAACAATGCTCAAGGGCGGGAGCTGTTCGCAGCCCTTTGTTTGAGGCGCTTTGGCCCATTGATAAAAGCGATAGGCAAAACCCATTTGGAGGCCAAAAAAAATGAAAGCCAAAGCCGAGAGCGCGATCCACATCATTAAAAAAAACTTAATTGCATGCCCGAGTTGCATACAGAAATGAAATTTGAGCTAGAACATAGCGACCCGCATAGTAAGGCCCGAGTAGGGACACTACAAACAGCGCATGGCCAAATTCCCACTCCGATTTTTATGCCCGTAGGGACAATCGGAACCGTAAAAGGGGTTCATCAAAAAGAGTTGAGCGAAGATATTAAAGCCAAAATAATTTTGGGCAATACTTATCACCTTTATCTTCGTCCGGGCAGCGAACTGCTCGAAAAAGCGGGGGGATTGCATCAATTTATGAATTGGCAGGGCCCTATTTTGACCGATAGCGGGGGATTTCAGGTTTTTTCATTGGCCCACCGCCGAAAAATCAAAGAGGAAGGAGCCACTTTTGCCTCTCATATTGATGGAAGCAAACATTTGTTTAGCCCCGAGGGCGTGATGGATATTCAGCGTTCTATTGGGGCCGATATTATTATGGCCTTTGACGAATGTACGCCCTATCCCTGCGATTATCGCTATGCCAAAAAATCTATGGAGCTTACACACCGTTGGCTCAAGCGCTGTTATACTCGCTTTAAGGAAACAGAACCCAAATATGGCTACCCGCAGTCGCTTTTTCCAATTATACAGGGAAGTGTATATAAGGACTTGCGCCTAAAATCTGCCGAAACGGTGGTCCAATATGCCGATTTGGGCATTGCTATTGGTGGACTTTCGGTGGGAGAGCCCAAAGAAGAGATGTATGCCATGACGGATTTGGTCTGTAGCCAATTGCCCAGCGATAAGCCTCGTTACCTTATGGGCGTAGGAACTCCCGCCAATATTTTGGAGTGTATCGCTTTGGGCGTAGATATGTTTGATTGCGTAATGCCTACCCGAAATGCCCGCCATGGTTTGATTTTTACCCGCAAAGGAAAACTCAATATCAAAAACAAAAAGTGGAAGGACGATTTTTCTCCTATTGATGAGGAGGCGCCCAACCCCACTAGCCGACAACATACAAAAGCCTATTTGCGCCACCTCTTTACCGTTAATGAACTTTTGGGGATGCAAATTGCTACCTTGCACAACCTCAGCTTTTATCTGGAGCTGGTCCGAGAAGCCCGTGAACGTATCTTAGATGGTAGCTTCCGTGCTTGGAAAGACGAATTGGTGCCTATTTTAGAGCAAAAACGCTAGCCTTTTATGCTAAAGATTATTGATCGCTACATTCTTTTTCGTTATCTCGCCACTTTTTTCTTTATCATTTTGCTGATGGGCATGCTCACGGTAGTCATTGATTTTTCTGAAAAGGTGGATAGCTTAGCCAATGGCCCAAAATGGACGGAGGTGGTCTTTGACTACTATCTCAATTTTGTGCCTTATATCAGTAGCATGCTTTTTCCTCTCTATGCCCTGATTGCGGTCATTTATTTTTGCTCCCGCCTAGCCGCCAATTCCGAAATTATTGCCATTATTGGTAATGGGATTAGCTTTTGGCGGCTATTGCGGCCCTTTATGATGGGCGCCGCTATTATTGCCGGCTTTCATTTGTATGCCAACCACTTTATTTTTCCAGAACTCAATAAGGGCCGTACCCGCTTTGAAAATACTTATATTCGGAAAAATAATTTTGATGGCCCAAAGGATAATATTCACCTTTTTGTGAGCCCGCAAGAAGAAATTTATATCCAACATTATAACCGCAAAGATAGTACAGGCCGAAATTTTGCCCTGATTCGCTATGATAGTAATGGGGTAGACCGCCCTTATACCTTAGAAGCCGGCAGGATTAAATTGATCGAATACCCCAATAAATGGGAGCTGATTAACTATCATGCTCGCTATGTGGATGGCTTACAAGAGGCTATTGTCAAAGGAGCCAAAATGGATACCTTGCTGCCTCTGAGTTCTGCCGATTTGGCCCGAAGAAAAAACCTGAAGGATGCCATGAATAGCCGCGAAATTATGGAGTATATCGAGCAGGAAAAAGCCAAGGGCCTGGGCAGTACCACGGTTTTTGAAGTGGAATATCACCGCCGCTCTGCCGACCCTTTTAGTATCTTGATTCTTACGCTGATTGGGGTGTCTATTGCTGCCCGAAAAACCCGAGGCGGAATGGGGATGCATATCGTTATGGGCATGCTGGTCTGCGCACTCTATATTTTTATGTCTAAGTTTTCGATGACTTTTTCTACCCATGGCGGACTCTCGCCTCTTTTGGGCGTTTGGACCCCCAATATCATCTTTACTTTTGTGGCTTTTTATCTGGCCAGTAAGGCGCAGAAATAGTTTGTTTTTTTGGGGCCTCCGCAGCAAAGCTGCGGCGCTACGTTGCAGGGCTCGCTATTCGCTCGGCCCTTCGCAAAAATGCTTCGCATTTTTGCTCGGTCTGGCCTTCGGCCACCCTTGCACATCGCTAGGCCGCTCAACTGCATTTTTGCTTTTTGGCCTTATTCATTGCCCCTTTTTTATTTGGTCCTAAAAGGCCCGAAGGGCCGCAGGCTTAGGGATGGAAAAGGGGGCGGCGAAGCCGCAGAGCCAGCGGGCAAAGCCCGCGCAGGGCCGAGCAGACCTGCGAGCCCTGACAACCAGCCCCGAAGGGGCGCCAGTTCGACGACCAACGGGAGTACCCAGCCCGGCCCGCCCGCAGGGCGGGCAAGCCCCAAAAAATAAATAAAAATCGAGGCCTAATAATCTTTGATCAAGCCCTCGGCTAGCCAATCGGCTAAGGCTTGGCGGTTGGCGGGCAGCAAAATGCGCTTTTGGTCTTTGGGGTTTTGAATATTGCCCACCTCAATGAAGACGGGAGTGGGAATGACCTCTCTGAGCATGTGCAAATCGCGGGCTTTTACAGTGCCTTTATAGGCTCTAGAGGCCCGATGTTGCTTGTATTTTCCACGAATATGCTGATGCAAACGGCGGGCGAGCTCTCGGCCACGCAGACTTTCGGGATAATGGTAGAAAAATAGGTCGATGCGCTGTTTTTTAGAGCGAGAATCAATATGAATTTCGACCAAACGCTGGTAGTAAAGGCCTTTGCGCAAATTTTCTCGATACAAATCGTTAATCACATCAGAGCGTTGGCTGAGTCGTTCACTTTGGCCTTTGGGAATAGATTTATTGGGCCAGCAGCGCTCATCCCCATCTTTGGGCAAATACTCCAATTGGCGAATCCCGTCATTGGCATCTCGAACGATGAGGTAGACCAAAGCGCCATGCGAGAGCAGTTCTCGGGCCAGGCGCAACGTAATATCATAGGCATATTCGTCCTCGCAAATGGGTTTTCCCTTGTAGTTGGCCACCGCGCCGGGGTCGGGCCCACCATGTCCAGAAACCAAATAATAAACGGCACCGGCCAGGCGCTTATCTTTTAAAGGCACATCGGCAAAGTTTTTCCCTAAAATGGGGAAATGTCGCCCTTTGGGGATATGTTTTTCTAGGTTTACGGCACAGGCTTTTAGATGATGAGGGTACCAAAGGGGGGCGTTTTTAGTTTTGAAGCTCGTTTTTAGTCGAAATAGCTCCATACTTTCGTTGTAGCGCTCGATTTGTTTGGCTTTTTGCCAGCTCGAAATTCCTATGGTTGATCTAATCGATTGCCCATTATATTTATATTTTAAGATGGGGAGTTTATAGTTTTTGCCCACCATTAAATAGTCGGTTTCTTTCAGCTTATTGAGTTGGCAAAACTTTTTGAGGTTGCAAGGGCTGCGGTCTAGGCCATAGCGGCCCAAAAGGACCAAAATGCCATCGCCTCTTTTGGCGGTTACGCTCAAATAAGATTGGGCATTTAGGGGAAGCAGGCTGAGGAGAATAAGAAAAAGGGGGGCAAAAAATAATTTCATAATGAAGGATTAGAGTTGTTGAAGGAACCATCTTCTTTCGGTCAAAATGCTACAATCTTGAATTTGTTGCCGCAAGTTTTTTTTCTCTTGGCGGTCGTAGGGATTGAGCTGCAATAATTTGCGGCAGAAGCTAATAATATTGAGATAATTTTCCTGATGATAGGAGCGTAATTTTTGCGCTCTTTTTTTTCTATTGACAAAGGCTCGAAAGCTAGCCAAAAAGGATTCCAAAAGGTCAAATTCTTCTAGCGCATAATAAATTTTGAGCAGCATCACTCTGGCGTTGAGCTGCATAAAAAGGTCGGCAAACTCTTGTTGCAAAAGTAGTTCTTGCGCTTTTTCATATTGTTCTTTTTCCAGGGCGAGTTTGGCCCAAGAAAAGCGGGCATAGGCAGATTGATAGACTTTGGGCAGGCAGTTTTCATAGTCTTTAATAAATTGGGCCACCCAATTGTAGGCCTTAAGCCAAAGGCCCACGCTCACTATGTTTTTAAAGGCAAAAGGACTAATTTGGCCTTGTTCGAGCAATACATTTTCGCTTAGGCCAGCCCGATAAAGGGCAAACATTTCCTCAAAGTATTGTTCGTAGCCAGGCCGCTGCAAATTGACCCGCTTGGTACAAAAGTTTATGCCCAATTGATAAAGTTCTCGCAATTGACTGGCGGGCAAAATATTTTTTTCGCTTAAGAGCAGCGCCTTAAATTTTCGAAAATCTTCTTCGGCCTCTAAAGAAGATTGTAGTTGGTAACAATGGTAATAAAGGGCCAGGGCTTTGTCTTCTAATAGTTCTTCATGGGCCTCAATTTGGGCCAAAACAGCAGGCAGCAGGCCAAAATCATATTGCGTTTTATAGACAGCCTGATGGGCCAAAAATAAACAAGCTTGTCGCAATTTCCGCAAGCGATATTCGCTATCCAACCAATGCCCCAAGGCGGGCAAATTCTTAGGCGCATTTCTACTTTTTCCCGCTTTGGCTTCCTCCTGATAGCGCAATTTGGCCAAGGCATATTGCCCTTTTCGGTAGGCGGTTCCTCGTTCCGACTGCCGCTCCAATTGCCGCTCCCATTTTTGGCTTTGCTGCTTCAAATGCTTGCTCAAACCAATTTTTTGATAGGCCTGAGCCAAAAGTTCGGCCTTGTATAAAGGCTGCTCCTCTAGTTGCTCGGCAATTAAAAATTCCTCTATGGCTTGTAGCAAAAAAGATTGGGCATAGCGCAAAATCGAGTCTTCTTCCTTGCTATAGCTTCGTCCAAAAACGGCCTCAAATACCCGCGCTTTTCCCCAAGCTTTGGGCGGCGCCTCTGGCCCTTGCTCCTCCATATAGCCCCAAAGTGCCCAAAGATCTTCCCTTTGGTTGTGCGCCGGAGATTGTAGCCATTTTCTGAGGCCCAAGCGCTGGCTGGCCGAAAGCAAGGCAAATAAATGAATTAACTTTGATTTATACATTTGTTTTTATTTTGGGGCCCGCGGCCGGCTAGCCTTCGGCTAGGTCGGCCGCCGCTATGCTGCGCCGCTCGCAGGTCTGCTCGGCCCTGCGTTTTTTTCGCTGCGCTCAAAAAACTGGGTCTGGCGCTTTGCGCCACGGCTGCGCAGCGCTGGGCCAAATCTAAACGTTTTTAGGAAAACTATTTTTTGACAAAATTTGCCCAAAGATAAGTATAAAGCTTAAAAAATAAATTTCATTTTTGACAACAGCCCAAATTTGGCCCTCTTGCTTGCCTCAAGATTTCTTTTCTTTGTAATATGGAAATAGTCTTAAGCTGCCCCATTTTTTGAGCAGCAAATAGCCAACTAAAACTCTTTGCTCAAATCATTGATAATAAGCCAAGATTTCCCACCCCCACTGCAAAATAAAATACCTTATGAAAATCAAGCTAATTTTTCTTCTAGCCCTTTTTGCCTGCTTGGGCAAAGGCCAAGCGCAAAACGCATTCTTAAGCGGCAATTTGTATCAGGACCAAGACCAAAACTGTACAGTTTCTGCTTTAGATGTTGTTTTTCCGCAAGTTATTGTCTCCCTAACCGATTCTGTATCTGGCGAACAATATTTTGAAACAACCTCAGCCTCGGGCTATTACAGTTTCAATGTGCCCGCCGGATTATATAACCTAGAGCTGCATTTTCCCTTTGAACATGATTTGTATACAGCTTGTAGCTATAATAGTAGCCCTGTTTTACAGCCCAGCCAAAGTGATACGGTAAACATTTTGGTCCAAACAACTACCTCTAGAGCAATTCCCTTTGTAGAATTAAGTACAGATTTTATTCCTGATTGCGGACAGGCCGACTATCAAGTTTATATGGCCAATTTAGGCAGCAGGCCCCTGCTAAACGCAAATCTTTTTCTAGAGCTGGATAGTAACCGCATGAGTTTTGATTCTGCAACTACACAACTGATTGCCTTAGGAAATGAACGCTATCAATTAAATTTATCCTATTTGGGCCAAGGCCAAGATTCTGCCTTTCATTTTACTTTTTCGGTAAATACAAATTGTAATGATGAGCCAGGAAGTATGCATAAGGTCCGGGCAGAAATAGGACCGCATAGCAACAATTATACAGCAGGAGAATTAGCCCTTTCTGCCGATTGTTTGGGCGATTCTATTCGCTTTGTGGCCAGAAATGTTGGTGTTGCGCCCCTAAACAACCAAGCCCTGATTGTTATAGAAGATGATGTGATGTACAGCCAACCCAATATTGGCAGCTTAGATTCTTTGAGCAGCGACACGATTATTATTCCAACGAGAACGCGTTCTACTTATCGCATTCAGGCGCCACAAACGCAAAATAACCGCTTGCTTTCTAGTCAAATGAGTTGGGCCAGCTTAGAAGGCTGTAAGCCCGATGCGCAAGGAGGATATGATACAGGCTTTTCAGGACAGTTTTATCAGGATCATGCCTCGGCACATATTGCCTATGACGCCCAAGAAAGTCAGGCCCAAAGATCAACTAACTTTAGCCGGGCTTTTCCAAAAGGATATGGTAGCAACCAATATGTAGAGTTATTTACGCCTCTAGAGTTTCAGTTGCTTTATGAAAAGCAGGGAACAGATACCACTGCTGTGCTAACTTTGGTCGATACTATTTCGTCTTGGTTGGACCCCAGTAGTTTTCAGTTGGGCGCCCATAATTTGACCGATTTAGATTGGAGTATTTCTCAGCAAGGAATTTTATCTTTTCGCTTTAGCAACTATAATTTGGTCCAAGGGGACCGAGTTTTTGTAAATTATCAGCTTTATCCTAAGGCTACGGCCCTCAACCAATTGGCTTATCAGCAATATTTGGCCGTAGAGGATGGTTTGGCCAAGCAGCCAGCGCCCCAGATTTACAGAACTTTTGGCCAAAACTTTATTGTGACCAGCTATAGCCATGAATTGGCGGCTCCTTTGGCCCAAAAAGTAAAAATTTATCCACAGCCCGCTCGCCATAGCCTAAATGTAGAGCTCCTTTCGGGAGAAACAGGCCCTTTAGTGTTTGAAATCTACAATTTGCAGGGCCAATTGCTCCATCAACTAAGGGGAGAAGGTCCCCGCACACAACTAAGCTTGCCCCAATTGCCCAAAGGCATTTTGATTTATCGTTTGCGCAGCGATAAAAAATTGATCGATCAGGGACAATTGAGTATTTTTTAAAAAAGTATAGCGATAAAAACAAAAAGCGAGCAGGAAAACCTGCTCGCTTTTTTTAGCGCTTTTATTTTGTGTATCTGCGTCGGCGCAAATAATAATAGAGCAGGCCAAAAAGGCCCAAAATAATTAGGGGAAGGCCCAGATTGATAAATTGCCAGAGGCTTTCTTGATCGAAGGCGCGTTTTTGGTCCAAGGGCCGCAAACGAATCTCTCTGTTGCGGAGATTCACTAGGCCAGAATCATCTGTGAGGTATTCTACGCAGGCTAAGAGAAATTCTTGGTTGGCAAATAGTTTTGGTCCAAAATCAGGGAGAAAACCTGCGCCCAAGGGATAATGCCTTTGGCTGGAGGCATGATAATTATTATAAGCAATATCGCCATCAGAGATGACAATCATCTTGCTGGGGCGGCTGCTCATTCGGATTGGGTAGTTGCCTGCCTTTTTCCAAATTTCTTCGGCTCTTGGCGGCAGGCGATTTTTAAAGTGAGACTCAAATTCTCCTTCTAATAAAACGGCTACGTTTTGTGAGCCTTTGGTAAAAGCTTCTGGTCCAATAGCGGGATCAATAACGCCAAAGCCAATACGAGTAGGTGGATATTGCAGCTTACTATATTTAGAGCTTCTTAATAAGGGCGTCTTTTTTACATTTGTTTTTGTCCCCACCGTATCAATACTAGAGGGATATTTGGTCAAGACAAAATCTAAGTTTTTTACAATTGGGTGGTCAATGACCGATTTCCCTGTTTCTAGACGTTCTTGGGGCGTTGCAAAAGGCTTGACCAAAGGATAGTAAAACCATTTTGGATTTGATTTTTGGTTGGGGCCAGATCGTAGGCCGCCAAAAGCTGCGGCATCATAAGAGGCAATTAAATTATTATTGACCCGAACGCCATAATTAAAGAGCAACTTCTGAAGGTCGAGCTCTCTGGGCATAGGAACATGAATGCCGTTAGCTTTTCCTAGGCTGTCATCTTCCATATCTAGGGCATCGATCATCCAAAGAATGCGGCCCCCATTCATAACATATTGGTCCAATTTAAACTGATCGTCATAGCTAAATTTGCGTTTGGGTTTGGCGACCACCAGCAAACTCACCGAAGAATCAATTTGATTGAGGCGAGAGAGGTCCACATGTTTGGTCCCATAATTTTCAGACAAGGCTTTTTCAAAGCCATAAATATGGCGCAGCGGCAATTCTCCATGATTATTGATAAAAGCGACTACAGGTTTGCTTTTTAGTTGCAACTTTTTAATTGCCGCCGCAAATTTATACTCCAAACTATTGATAGAAGCAGAAATATCGCTGGGCTGATAATAGCCATCGCCTAGTTCAATCATATTGATGACTTCAAAGTTGTAGCCAGAGCGAACGATAGCAAAAGGGAAAACCAAAATCATTCGGCCCTGTCGAGCATCTTTAATTTGCAGGGGCATAATTTTTTGCTTGGCCAATTGTTGTTGCAAGGCTTTCACCTCTTCTTCTGTACCATCTAGGGGATTGACAAAACGATAATTGAGCATGCCGGCAGAACGCTCTTTAAATAATCCCATTAAATCTTTGAGATTATTTTGTAGGTGGCGAAAATCAGAGGGAAATTCTCCGTCTAATAAAATTTCAATGCTTACTGAAGCCGTATCATTGGGCAATTTGGCCAAAAGTTCTGCTGTAGCAGGATTGAGCGTAAATCGCTGGTCCTCGGTCAAATCAATTTTGCCATAAATAAAGCTGCCCAAAACATTCAACACAATAATGATGACGGCCATAAGGGCAAATTTTAGCAGAGAGTTCGCTGCTTTTTTAGATTTCATTGGATAACAATTAGAGATGTTTGTGGAGAGCCCAAAATTTTGAGCTCAGAAATACTAAGGGCCTCAAGATACAACCCTTTGGGGATTCTGAAAAATTTGTTCTTTAGCGAAAAAGGCCAAGAAAAAAAGGGGCAGAAAAATCAAACTGATTTTTCTGCCCCTGACTAATTGAAAGCCGCTAATTGAAAGGGTATTTGAGGGCCGAAGAAAAAAATAAGAGAAAAAAAGAGGGTTGTGCAAAAAAAGGGGAGCGAAGCGAGCCTTTTGGCCTAGCGATGCGAAAGGGGGCGGCGAAGCCGCAGACCCAGCAAAAAAACTTGTTTTTTTGCGCAGGGCCGAGCAGACCTGCGAGCCCTAAAGCGTAGCGCCGACGATCGAAGGGAGGCGGAGGCCCCAAAAACAGCCGCTAAAAATAAAAATGCAGCGATTTATGTTCTTTTTTCCTTTTTTTCTGTGGACTACTTTATTTTTTATGCTAGATCTTTGTTAGGCAACAAAAATAAAGGAATTATGCAATTGGATAAAAGCAAGCCAGTGATGGTAACGGGGGCTACGGGTTATGTAGCCGGATGGTTGGTGAAAAAATTATTGGAAGAAGGTTTGAGTGTGCATGCAGCCGTGCGACAGCCAGAAAACAAGAAAAAAACAGCGCATTTGGATGAATTGGCGGCGAATAGCCCGGGCGAAATAAAATATTTTAAAGCCGACTTACTCACAGAAGGCGCTTATTTTGAAGCCATGCAGGGCTGCTCAGTTGTTTTTCATACGGCTTCGCCTTTTGTTACCGCCGTAAAAGATCCGCAAAAAGATTTGATTGAGCCTGCGGTAAAAGGAACCGAAAATGTTTTGGCTTCCGTCAATCAAACGCCATCGGTACAAAAAGTAGTTTTGACCAGTAGTTGTGCGGCCATTTATACGGATGCTTCGGAGTGCAAAGGGCATCCGAATGGGGAGTTGACAGAAAAAATTTGGAATACAACCGCTTCTTTAAAGTATCAGCCTTATTCTTATTGAGTTTGTTTAAAAATTTCGTTTTAGGAAAATAAGTATAAAGGCTAAATAGTGTAGACTCGCCCAGTTGTCGGCTTTTCTTTCAAAACGAATGAGTAAAATTTTGAATGCGTCAATCCATGCGTTAGTTCGCTCAACAGAAAAGCGTTCTTTGTAAAGTTCCTCATCTATAATATCTTGATAATAAGCTTTTTTTCTATTTCTTTTGTTGTGGTCAATATTAGGGATAATGCCCATTTTTTGGCAGTTTTCTCTAAGTTTTTTGCTATCAAACCCTGCATCAGCATTCATAAATAAACCATCAGGAGAGATGTCTGAAAGCTGCAGATCGGCAAGCATTTTTTGGAAATGACTCTCGATTTCAAACAAATCATTATGGTTTCCCGCAAAAGGCGGAGACATAGCGATTGGCAGCCCATTTTTATCTGTGAGAAAGAGAGCATTTGTGGTTTTGGACTTTTTTCGGCCCTGATAACCCACAGCTTCGCCCCCTCTTTTCGCTGGGGTATGACTTCCGTCAAGCTGTATACTAGATAAATCTAAACAAGATTTTTCATGGGCTAGAAATTGGATCCACACTTTTTGCCAAATACCAGACTCGGACCAGCTATTGAAGTAGTAATATACTGTTTGCCAGCAAATTAGAACTTCGTCAAAAAAAGATTGTATCGGTAATTCTCTCCACTGACAACCTGTTTTAAGCCTATAAATTATCGCTTTAACAATTTGCCACAGAGGCGCTTTGGTTTTTCGAGCCAATTTTTTTTCGGGAAAAAATGCTAATATTTTTTCCGTAATAAATTCTTTTGATAAATTCACAACCATGTTGCAAAGCCTTTTTTTGTTTTTGTCGTAATCAACAATAATAAGCGCTTTGCAGCATTTTTTTTTGCCTTAGTCTAGCTGCTGACTAAAAAATTTAAACAAGCTCATTCTAAAACTTTGGCCGAAAAAAAGGCTTGGGAAATGCAAAAGGCGCAAAATCGTTGGGAGTTAGTGACGATTAACCCGGCATTGGTGATGGGGCCGCCTTTGAATCCAAAAGCAACGACTTCAGCAAGTTTTACGATTATGAAACAACTTGGCGATGGAACCTTTAAAATGGGCGCGCCAAAATTGGGAATGGGCATTGTTGATGTGCGCGATGTAGCCGAGGCGCATTTTCGGGCCGCTTTTTACTCCAATGCAAAAGGGCGTTATATTACGGTGGGGCACAATAGCGACATCTATACGGCCAGCCAAACTCTTTTGCCCAAGTATGAAAATTATCCTTTGCCCAAAAAAGTGGCGCCCAAATGGTTAATTTGGTTAGTGGGGCCAATGGTGAACTCGGCAATGACGAGAAAATTTGTGCAAAATAATGTGGGACATGCTTTTAAAGCCAATAACAACAAAATTCGTCAAGAATTGGGCATGGAATTTTTACCCTTGCAAAAAACAATGCAGGATAGTTTGCAGGCTTTAATTGATGCAAAAGTAGTATAGAAAAAATGCTAGGCGGCCTGTTGGGATCGGTAATTTTTTGCGGAAGGCGATAAAATTTCCCAAGCTTTTATTAAAATTTGATAGTAGTTTATCAAAAAACGATCAAATAAAGCTAGGGGAGTTTTTAGGGCCAGCAATTTATTTGTTTTTGGCTGCAGCGGGCTGTTTTCGCTCTTTTTTTGAGGCAAATCTTTTTGCGAAGCCCCTTTTAATAGGCCCAACTGCAAGAGTTGCTCATAAATTAGCTGCAGCTCCGAAACCTCCGCTGCAACTTCTTGCGGTTGGCCCAAAGCCTTAAAAATGAGTAGAAATTCGGCAAAGATAAATTTTCTACGGCCAATAAAATCCGTTAAGCCTTTGTTTCGCAATCGTTTGCGTAGGGTGGGATAAGAAATGCCGTAAAAGGCCTTGATCATTTTCTTGCTTATTTTATAGTCCCGCATTTTTTCTTGGAGCTTCATCATCGCTTGTATTTTTTTGTTGTTTCTAAAGTTAAGGTTAAAATTTTAGAGTTGCAACAGTTTGAAATACATTTTTTTTGTCTTTTTTGAAAAATATTTATCGTTGAGGAGAATCTCCTCAGCGATTTTTTTGTGTTGGTTTAATTGAAAGGGGCTAATTGAAAGGATTGAAATGTATTTTTTTACCTGTTGTGTAAAATATTGCAGTATGGTTAAAATAACTGCTGTTTATTAAAAAGCTTTACCTAAAAGAAGTTGATTTGCAAATCACTTTTTTACTAAAATCTATTTCAAATGAAACATTTTACTAGCTATCTTTTAGTCGCTCTTTTTACAATTAGTTTTAGTTTTTCTGCCTCTGCTTTTGAGTTGCGTTATAATCAGTTAGATGCTGTTCGTATAGAGCAGCAATTGGATCAGGCGATGCATAGCCAGAAGAAAGGAAAGAAATTGGGCTGGAAAAAACGTTTGGCGCTTAAGTTGGCCAAGAAAAAGCTGAAGAAAGCGGCTAAAAAATCAGCAGATGCGCCTAATACGCTAAAAGAAGGAGGTAATAGGAGTTTTGTGGTGACTGTTTTGCTGTCATTTTTCTTTGGCCTTCTAGGAATCCATCGTTTTTATTTGGGCTACCCACTGATTGGCATTGTTCAGTTGTTTACTTTAGGGGGATTTGGCCTTTGGGCGTTTATTGATTTCATCCTTATCCTTTTCCAAGTAGTTAAGCCTAAAGGTGGAGAGTATGATGATTAGATCTTGATAAAAAATAGGCTAAATATCAAAAAGCCCATGCAGCAATTCTGCATGGGCTTTTTTGATGCCTTTATATTGGGTAGAACATTTTTCACTAAAAATTTTGGATGTAAAAAAAAAAAACTATCTTCGCTCGTCGTTAACACTAATTAAATGTTTTTCTCGAAGTAGAGGAAAATCTTTTAGTACTTGAAAGAGCTATACCCTAGAAAACTTATTTTTTTTCTATAAAATTCATACTAATGAAACATTTTGTTAACTACCTTTTGGTAGCCCTTTTTACGCTTAGCTTCACTTTTTCTGCGGAAGCCTTTGAACTTCGTTACAATGAAGTAGACGCTGTTCGCACGGAGCAAAGCTTAGACGCAGCCCTTCACACAGCTAAAAAAGGAAAAAAGCTGGGCTGGAAAAAGCGCATGGCACTTAAAATAGCCAAGAAAAAATTGAAGAAAGCAGCCAAAAAAACTGCTGATTCTCCTCAAAAAGCAAAAGCTGGTAAAAGCTGGGTGGTTGCTATCCTACTTGCATTTTTTCTAGGTATGCTAGGTATCCACCGTTTTTATCTAGGCTATACCGTAATTGGAATTGTCCAATTGTTGACTTTTGGCGGTTTGGGTATTTGGGCTTTTATTGATTTCATCAGAATCATTATAAAAGATCTTCAGCCTAAAGATGGAGAGTATGTTGACTAATTATTAGTTTTCTCTCTAAGTAAAAAAGCCCATGCAGAATTTCTGCATGGGCTTTTTTGATGCCTTTTATAAATAAAAAATTACATCCGACTAGGCATTTTCATACCTAAAATAGCTCCGGCCTGCGCAATCACTTGAGCTACAGCCTGGCTAAGATCTAGACGGAAGCTACTCGCTTGAGGGGCCTCTGCATCTAGAATTTTTACGATATTCCAAAACTGATGATAAGTTTTGGCTAGTTGATAAAGGTAGTTGGCAATTTCGGCGGGATTATATTGCTCGGCTGCTCTTTGGACCAAATTAGGAAATAGCTCAATATTTAGTAGCAATTCTCTTTCGATAGGCTCCAATTTATGCTCGGCATAAGTGGTTTTGCTAAAGTTTTTATCCGCAAAAGCTCTTTGCACTGAGTTGCAGCGAACAAAAGCATTCTGAATATAAGGGCCCGTTTGTCCTTGCAAGTCAATAGACTCTTTAGGATCGAAGAGCATTCCTTTTCTGGGCTCTACTTTTAGAATGAAAAATTTTAGTGCGCCCAAAGCAACGGCCTCATGAATTTCTTTTTGTTCTTCCAAGGGCAAAGCGCTAAGCATATCGCGTTCATTAGAGGCTTTGGCCACCTCATCAATTAGCGTTTGCATCAAATCATCGGCATCCACCACGGTCCCTTCACGAGATTTCATTTTTCCTTCGGGCAATTCTACCATACCATAAGAAAGGTGATGGCAATTTTTTGCATAAGGTTGCCCAAGGCGGTTCAAAATTTCAAAAAGAACTTGAAAGTGATATTCTTGCTCATTGCCCACCACATAGACCATGCGATCCATTTTATAATCTTCATAGCGAAGCAAAGCGGTGCCCATATCTTGAGTGATGTACATTGAGGTGCCATCTTTACGCAAAACCGCTTTTTGGTCCAATTTGGCATCGGTCAAGTCAATCCAAGTAGATCCATCTTCTTTTTTGAAAAAGATCGGCGAATCACTTTTCAAATTATTTTCAACCAGTTCTTTTCCTTTGAGGTAGGTATTCGACTCATAATAATTTTTGTCAAAATCTACCCCCATGCGCTTATAGGTAGAAGCAAAACCGGCATACACCCAATTGTTCATTTTTTCCCAAAGGGCCTGCACTTCTGCATCGCCAGCCTCCCAAGCTTGTAGCATTGCCTTGGCTTTTTGGCCCAATTCGCTACTCTGATTGAAATAATTATTTTTATAAACAGACTTAAAAAAGTAAGCTTGCAGTGCTTCTTCTGTAGGCGCCGTCTTTTTATCTTTTGATTTTTTTGTCAGCTCTTTTACGGCCTTCTTATATTTTTTCTCATCGGCCAAAAAGGCCGCAAAAGCAGCTTGTCCAGCTTCAGTTGCCTGCCAAATTTTATATTCTGCCTGAAAAGCTTGCTCAAAGCGCACATAATATTTACCCACCAAATGATCGCCTTTCAATCCGCTGCTTTCTGGCGTTTCGCCTTCGCCAAACAGTTGCCAGGCTAACATAGATTTACAAATGTGAATCCCGCGATCATTGATAATTTGCACTTTTTTTACCGAATAGCCCGCAAATTTGAGCAATTCTGCAGTAGAATACCCCAAAAGGTTGTTCCGAACATGCCCCAAATGCAAAGGTTTGTTGGTATTGGGCGAAGAATATTCGACCAAAATTTCACTTTCTTTTGTTGCGCCTTGTCCATAAGTTGGATGAGAAAGCAAATCGGCCAACAATTCTTGCCAATAAAGGTCGGCAATTTCCAAATTACAAAATCCTTTGGCCACATTAAAGGCCGCAATTTCAGGACAGTTTTCCAACAAATATTGTCCTACTTCCTCAGCTACTTGCTCCGGTTTTTTACGAGCTGCTCGAACAAAAGGAAAAACTAAGACAGAAAGTTGGCCCTCAAAATTTTTAGGGGTTTGATTGATCTGTAGTTGTTTGTCGGCCAAATTTTCTAGGCCATAAAGCGTATTCAATCCCTCTTTCAGGGCCGTTTTGAGTCTTGTTTCTATATAAATCATTCCTTAAGCTTAAATTTTGTGCAAATAAAACCTTTGTTGATGGAAAAGAAAAGCTTTGCCCCTAAAATCTTATTTTTTTGGAGGAGTATTTTGTTTTGGGGCCTCCGCAGCAAAGCTGCGGCGCTACGTTTCGCAGCTCGCAGGGCCGAGCGAATAGCGAGCTGCGAAACGACAACAAGAACTTTAGTTCGCAGTTCGACGACCAAAGGGAGTAACCGCCGACGAGCGAAGCAAGGCGGAGGCCCCAAAACCATAAAATAAATAAACAGAAAAAAGTCATCCTCAAAAAAATATCCCCATGGCAAAGCAATTACAAAAACAGCAGGAGAAGCAGGGTTTAGGAGCAGTACAAGGACAAAAAAACAATATTGAATCTACGGAGGCCGCTTATCCGATGAGTTATACGGCGGGTTATGAAAATGGCTATGAAGCTTATCCTCCTTTATATGGGGAGGGTGAACTGGCTGAAGTGGATCAAAAACCAAATTTTAAATTCCCTAAAGAGTTATTAGAAGAATATCGAGAAAAATATCCTTATTTTGTTAGTTATATCGAAAACAATATTAAAAATGATTTAATGAATAACGAACTGATTCTGGAGGCCTTGGAACGATTTTCAGGAGGAAATCTTACCCCAGAACAAGTTGAAAAGGATGCAACTTGGGGTGAAGGTAGTAGTCCGTTAATCGTTATTAGAGATATGACTGACGGGCAAAACGGGCAGTATGTACGAGGACATGGTTCGGGAGGAGAAGGTGTTTTTGAACAGGCTAACAGTGAACATTATATAGTGTTGGATGAAACTTTAATTATTGCATTTGAAGAAGAAATGTCAAAGCAAAATAAATCTACAGACCTTGGCAAAAAAGCAAGTTTACTAGTTATTATGAGTACATTTTGGGAGGAGTATGTTCATTATGGAGATGGTAGAGACGGTATAGACTATGATGAGGTTAATGATATCCCCAAAGAAAAAAATTTGGATTCAGAAGGAGATGGTTATGATGAATTTGACGAAGGAAATGCCGCAGAGTCCTATATCCTTGGAAATAGAGATATGATTTTAGGTAATACTATAACACCAATGGATAAAACTTCTTTAATAGAAGCTGTTCAGACTTTATTTTCTGTAGAAAAAGGGAAATTATTTGAATTACAACCTGATGGTAGGGCTTTGCCAACAAAGGATGCACCAGAGCTGAAAAACCCCTCTATTATTCCAACCTTGCCAAAACGGTAGTTTAATGAAAGCAATAGCATTGATTTTAGCTGTTTTAAGTAGCTTAAGTTTTTTGCATGCTCAAGAAGATTTGGAAGACGAATTTGAGCATTATTTTTCTGAGCTTCAATGCAAAGGCTTAAGGGATGCAAAGCGGACTATGGAGGAAAAGATGTTGCAACAAATTATAGATGGAGCATCTTTAAAGCCCTTTTTATTGGCTAGAAAGAAAAATCAGGCTTATTTAAGTCTGCGCATTTTTGATCAAACCGCTTCTTTTGCTGCACTGCGCTTGTGCAGAGCTGGAAAGCCGCTCTCAGTAGCAAAAGATTTTCCAAGGAATATCAATGCAGCCCCTTTTTTTGATCTTATCATTTTAGAGCGGAAGAAAATTGGCAGTATAGAACAGCTAGCGTTGTTTTTTTGTAAAATGGACTGTAGTGCAGAAAAACCTCATCTGGCTAAATTTTATTTTGACACGCAAGGAGATACCCCTATTTTACTGGCAGAAAATATTTTTCCTCTGTCTGAAATAAACTTCGGAGATGAGCTACCTAAAGTAAAGGCCAAAAGAGGCCAACAAATGGCTAGGGAGCTCAAAAAAAAGGATGAGTTTTTGTCCGCCATTTTTAAAAGTAGTCAATTTGTAGAGTTGGTGCGTAAAAGTCAAGATTTAGGCAAGACTAATTTGCGTCTTATTGATGATGAAGGGCAGTTCCAGGCAGCAAAACAGAAAAATTTTACAATAATGGATACAATTCCATTAGATGCGAATATCAGGACAGATCATTTAGATATTTTTATTAGGAAAGCCCTTGGCCCCAAAAAACTTATTCGCATAGAGTTGTTTTTTTATGAAAATAGTTGCTTGCAAGGGCATAGGTTGTCTAATCCCTACATTTACAATTTCTATTTTAAAAAATTGGGCAGAAAACTAAAAATTGTTGCTGTGGAGCAGGGTAGCGCTTCTTAAATGATTGTCTGTGTAAAGAGCGGGCTAAAGCCCTTCTTTGCTGGAAAATGGGAAAGGTTTTATTCCATTTTTTATGAGCCGATGGTTTTAACCATCGGCTCATTTTTTTGGATGTAGAACAGCCTCCCTTTTTTGCTGTGGGTTTTAACCCACTGGTTCTAGAAAAGCCAAGAAAAAACAAGCAGCCCGAAAAAGCGAACAAGGACTTTCTCCGTCAGTTCGCTCAAGTCAGCAACCCTGGGCTTCAGCCCAGGGCATAAATAATAGCAATTGTTTTCATTTCTGAATTTTTAGTGTGGAATTATTTTTCCAAGAAAAAATAATCGCTCAAACCACAACAGCCCGAAAAAAATCCCCTCGCAGGAGGGGATGACAATTTTTGCTTAGCCTAGGGCCTTGGCCCTAGGGTTCCTATGAATTTTATGGACGCTAACAATAGAAGTTGTTTTTTAACTCTGAATTTTTTTGTGGAGTTATTTTATGGCCATGGGCTGAAGCCCATGGTTGTGGGTCTATGCAAACTGGCGGGCTGAAGCCCTTGTTTGCTGGAAAATGGGAAAGGTTTTATTCCATTTTTTTTTGGATGTAGAATGGCCTCCCTTTTTGCTGTGGGTTTTAACCCACTGCTACTAGAAATCGTAGAGAAAAATAATCTTCTCAAAACCGCCGAAGAAAAACAATGGCCTGAAAAAATTAGATGAGCGGATGAGGGATGGATAGCAGTGGCCGAAGGCCAGACCCAGTTTTTTGAGCGCAGCGAAAAAAACGCAGGGCCGAGCAGACCTGCGAGCTGCGACACAGCCCGACCCAAGCGAAGCGCAGGGGCAGCCCAAAAAAAAATAAAAAAAATAAAAACTGTACAGATAGGTTGGCCAGTTGTGCTTTTTCTTTGAACTATTGAAGAAAAACTAAAACGAATGTCTATGTCAGTAAGAATTTACCTCCTCAGTGTATTTAGCTTTTTGATTTTTATGGGAAACCTGCAAGCGCAGGAAGAATATGACCAATTTCGGATAGACTGTAATTATATGAATGTGTATAGCCCTATAGAAGAGTCCTGGGGGGGCTGGGAAGAGTCATCCAATACTTTTATATTAAATCATGGGCCGAATAATGACATTGCTCAATATAAACTTGATGGTAGTCGTAGAATTCTTCGGCGAATATCTGGAGTAGAAGAGGGAGAGACAGAAGATGGCCTGAAATACCAGCTTATGACTGTGGTAGATGAAGAGGGATCTGTTATTGCCTTTCAAATTTTTAATGAAAAACGCTTTGGTGTTCGGTTAATATGGACTGACATTGATTTGATTATTCTTCTTAAACCGTAACAAACAAAAAATGGCGAATAGATTTTCCTATTCGCCATTTTGCATAAAAAAAGCCGCAACTTTCGTTGCGGCTTTAAAAAAGCGGTCTGGACGGGACTCGAACCCGCGACCCCCTGCGTGACAGGCAGGTATTCTAACCAACTGAACTACCAGACCTTATAGGTCTTCTTTTTTAAGAAAAAAATTGGCGGTCTGGACGGGACTCGAACCCGCGACCCCCTGCGTGACAGGCAGGTATTCTAACCAACTGAACTACCAGACCAATTTTTTATTTTTGCTTTCCTTTGAGAGCGGCACAAATATAGAGCGTCTTTTTGGTTTTTCCAAAAGCATTTTGGAATTTTAGGCTTGTATTTTTACAATCTGTTAACAACTGCTTGATTAAGAAGCACATATTTTTTAAAAAAAATGTCAGTACATCTTCCAACTATATTGTCTGCCGAAAATATTAGGCGACGGCAAGCGCTTATTCGGCCTTATCTAAAAAAAACGCCCTTGCTTCAATCGGAGAAAATAAATGCCTTGGCGGGCTGCAAGATTTATTTTAAGTGTGAAAATTTTCAGCATACTGGCTCATTTAAAGTTCGGGGAGCATTTTCGGCGGCCTTGCTTTTATCTGAAGAAGAGCGAAAAAAAGGATTGTGCACGCATTCCTCGGGCAATCATGCGCAAGCAATTGCCAAGGCGGCGCAGCTCTTGGCTTGTCCGGCCTATATTGTGATGCCTGAAAATGCGCCCGCCTTTAAACAGCGGGCCACGGCAGAATTGGGGGCCAAAATTCGTTTTTCTCCGCCCACTACAGCGGGACGTGAAGCAGCTTTGGCCGCTTGGCAAAAAGAAACGGCCGCACATTTTATTCATCCCTACAATGATTATGAGGTTATATTGGGCCAGGCAAGTTGTAGTTTAGAAATTTTGGAAGAGCTTTCGGATATAGATGGAATTTTGGCGCCTATTGGTGGGGGAGGGCTTTTGAGTGGCGCTTTATTATCGGCCCATTATTTTCGGCCCAAACTCAAGGTTTTGGGCAGTGAGCCTCTGCTTGTCAATGATGCTTATTTATCTTTGGCGGCGGGAAAAATCATTGAGAACAAGCGAACGGATAGCCTTGCAGATGGTTTGCGCACGACAATTCGACCAAAAACCTTTGGCGTTTTTCAAGAATTGCTTTCGGAAATTATTTGTGTAGAGGAAGAAGAAATTATCTTAGCGCTCCGTCTGATTTGGGAGCAACTAAAAATAGTTGTGGAACCTTCTTCTGCGGTTCCCCTTGCGGCTTTATTAAAGCATAAAGCGCGTTTTAAGGGCCAAAATTGGGCAATTATTTTGAGTGGGGGCAATATAGATTTGGATCATTTGCCCTTTTAAATTTTGTTTATGCGTGTCAAATTACCCCTAGCCAAGCGCTATCCCTTTGAAACTCCTCTTTCTATTCGCGTCAATGATTTAAATTACGGCAATCATTTGTCTAATGACCGTTTTCTAACCCTGGCCCATGAGGCGAGGATGCGTTTTTTTGCCCTATTGGGCTATAAAGAAACCAATTTTGCTGGAGAAGATCTCATTATGTCTGATGCGGCCCAAATGTTTTTAGCCGAAGGTTTTTGGGGCCAAGAAATTATTATTCAAATTGCCGTAGGTGATATTTATAGCCTCGGTTTTGATTTGCACTATCGCTTTTTGCGGCCCGAAGATCAACAGGAAATGGCCCGCATCAAAACGGCTTTGCTTTGTTATGATTATCAGGCCAAAAAGTTAGTGCGCCTGCCCAAGGAGGCAGCCGAAAAATTAGAAAAATATCAGGGCTTTTAAAACAAAAAAAAACGCCTAGCCAATTTGGCTAGGCGTTTATCATTTAAACGACTTTATCCGCACAGCTTGAGCTGGCAAAAGCATGAGGTTTGGCTTTAAATTCATAGCCCATACCTCGAATATATCCCATGGCTTCTTTTAGGGCCACATTAGATTTAAAATTGCTATCTGTGCTGATGTCTGCATGAACTTCCAGTTGCACCCCATGGGCCGCAAAGATGTCAGTCAATTCATAAGCCACCGCAACCGATTTGGCTACCTCTGTAATCATTCGCTCTCGAATGCTCATTTGCCCAGTTTGCAGCTCTGGCTTAATGTACATAAAACCACCCTTGCCCTTACGCAGAAAAACAATCACCGTTGCAAAACTGATTTGCTTGCCTCGCACCTGCGAGTCTGTTCCAATGCAAACCTTTACGTCATGGCCCTCGGCCAGTTCTTTTGCTAGGGTTTTGTCGACGGCTTCCTTAATAGGGAGCAAAATTCGACTTCCGTTTAGTTTTCGCCAATTCATTAGAATAGGATTTTGGGCGACCTAAGCCGCTGTCATAATAATCATGTGCTTTCGTTTTTTATTGAAACACAATCACTTAAACTACGACGAGCTTTTTCAAGTTCCCAAAGCCCTGATTTATAGGCGATAATATATTTCCTTCTTCTTGTCCTTGTTTTTAAGTACTTGTTAATTAGCGATTTAGCTTATTTGCTTAATTTTCTTTTAGGGCCAAATATTCGGCAACAATTTCTAGGTAATTGGCTCTTTCTGCAGCAAAGCTATGTATAAAGGCCAATTTGATTTCCCCCGCTTCCAAAATAAAAACACCAGGCATCTGGCTAATATTTCCATACTCTTTACTAATGCTGGGCAAACTAAAGCCCTCGGACAAAGCCTTCATGCCGCCCACAAAAACTTTTAGTCCATACAACTGACTAAAGGTCCCTTTCTTCAAACCAAAATAAGCATACAAACTTAAATCGGGGTCCGAAACATGACCAATATTAGGCAGTTTAAAATTACGGAGGCGTTTTGTGGCTAGCTCCTCTTGCGCCATATGGATAATAATAGGCAAAATGCCCTGCCCCTCAATTTCTGCCCGCACCTTAGATAGGTCTGACATCGTTTGCTTGCAAAATGTACAACCAAAATGACGTAAAAAAATAAGCAAAACAGGCTGCTTTTGCGAAAGCTCCAAAAGATGTTCATCTTTCTGAGTATATATTGCCTCTAGTATTTCTGGATCGACTTGTATCATAATTGTTCGCTTCTAGCCAAATTCATTTTCCCTTGACTGATTTCTTAGCAAGATACAACAGCAGGCAGAAAAAAAAAGCTAGCGCCCAATTAGGGACACTAGCTTGTATACTTTAACAGACTGTTATATGTTCTCTATTTAGAGGCCGTCATCTGATCTTCTGCAGGTACTTCTTTGAGCTGTACCATCATAACATCTTGAATAAGAGAGAGCTCTCTAGCTACTTCTACCGGAGAATCTACCGCCATATTAGGCGCCAAAACCAAGCCTTCACTCATATCATCCACCTCAAATTGCTGAACAATAAGCAAATTGTGACTCGCCAAAAGCTCATTAAATTGCTCATCACCCGTTTGGCTATAATCTCCAGTATTGAAAATTTCGGCCCAAGAAGTAGCCGCATCATAAAGTACAACATAATTGTACTCTTTTTGCTCCATTTCATTGATCTTTGATAGGGCCGTCAAGCTCAAATCTTTCTGGCTTTCTCCCTTTTCAAAGGCAACCAAAGAGGGGTAATAGTAAGCCTTGGCCTTTACTTTTTTCTGCTGCCCAGCTCTGGTTTTATCCATCTCCTGCGTATTGACCACAGAAGAACTCAAATCTTTGCGGTCTACATTAGACTGACAAGCCGCAAATAGGCCTAGGGCAAAAAGGAACAAAAGTAGTTTTTTCATAGCGGTTTAGTTTTATAAGACTTTAGTGATCAGGGGAAAACTTAAATTCCTCCATCAAAATTGGGGCCACAAAGATATATTATTCTCTTTTCTTATCCATCATAAATTAGGGCTTTTAAACAATTCAAAATTAGAACAAGGCTAAATAAGTTTTCTGTTCCCCAATAGGCCGTTTTTTTATTTTTTTGGGGCCTCCTGCCTCGCTTCGCTCGTCGGCGGTTACTCCCTTTGGTCGTCGAACTACGAACTAAAGTTCTTGTTGTCGTTTCGGGGCTCGCAGGCCTGCTCGGCCCTTCAGTGCTGCGCACTTCGGTCTGGCCTACGGCCACCCCTGCACATCGCTAGGCCTGCGGCTCGCTGCGCTCGCCTGCCCACCGCAGGGTAGTTCTTCCCTTTTATTGGGCGCCAAAAAACAGGCTCAGTTCCCATTGTTGCAAGGGCAGGGGCCGAGCAGAAACCAACTGATATTCTGCTCCCCAAAGATTATGTACTTGCAACTGCAGCCGAATAGGATATTGGGCCATTTTGCCCCTCCATGCCAACTGAATTTGGCCCAACTGATAAGCGGCCAGCGCCTCTTCATTCAAGGCATCTAAATAGCGGGGACTATCCCAAAGATGATGGTAGCCCAAACGCCAAGCTTTATATTGGTAATTGAGCCCAAAATTGGCCGAAAAAATGGGCCGATATTCCAATTGTTTATCGCGCAAATCTGTAGAAGGACTCTTATGCCGACTAATGCGGTTGTAGTTGGCGCCAATTTGCAATTGCAATTGGCCCAACTTCTTCAAATTAAAGCTTTTTTCGCTGCTCCAACTAGCGCCTCTGGCCCAAACTGCAGCTAAGTTCTGGGGCTCCCATAAGGCCGTGTTGGGGTTGGGTAGCCATAAAATCCAATTCTCAACTTCCTGATTAAAAAAACTGAGCTGATGTAAGCCCCATATTTTGTGTTGCCAAAAGAAGTTTACTTCTTCTTGCCAGCCTTGCTCTACCGCTAGCTCTTCTTGACCCACCAAGGGCCAAAAGCGATCATTTAGGGTGGGGAAGCGAATGGAGTGCTGCAAACTGACTTCTAGGCCCAGTCCCGCAGCCCAAATTTTTCTAAAACTCAAATGCCCCGCAGGAAAAACACCCAAATTAGACCGATGGGCCAAGGAGAATTGCCCTTCTAGTTGGGCGCCAAAGACAGCCTGTCTAAGGCCTATAGATAAACGACTTTGCTGCTCCTTTTTTATGTCTAGATAACTACTGCTTTGGACCTGGTTTCTTCCCCAGCGTCCATTAATGAGCAAAGCGCCATTTTTTAAGGCAAAAAACTGTTGGGCCTGAATAAAAACAGCTTGTGTTAGATGCTCTTCACTATTCAAATTGCGGATATAGGTCATATCCTGATAGAGGTAGCCCAAGCGCGCCTGAAAAACAGAGCGGCTAAAGCTTTTTTTCCAGCTCAGGCTATTTCGCCAGCTCAAGGTATTTTGTACTTCGCTGCTCGCTTGCTGGGCCTGCAAAAGCGTAGGCGGCAGCTCTTGCAGGTCCTTTTGTAGCCAGCTTCTTAGGCCCAGTTGGCCCTTAAAAAGAGGGGCATCTAAAGTATAAAGGGCGGCTTGACGAGCAGTTTCGGCCTGTTCTCTTTTTTTCCAGGGCTTGGGGAAACCAAAAGCTTGTAGATCTTGGTAGGGATAATCATTTACGGCAGATTGGACCAATAAGCGGAGGGATTGTCGCCAATTATTTTTGGCAAAGGCCAAGAGAAATTGCTGTTGCTGTCGGCTAAAACTGCCTAAACTACTTCCAAATCCCGCTTGCCAGCCTTTTATAGAAGGCGATTTGCTACGCATGAGTAAGCTGCCGCCCAAAGGTTGGGGAACACTCAAGCCGCCGGCTCCTGCCTGCCAACTTAGTTGATCGATAAAAAAGAGGGGAATGAGATTGAGGTCGCTTTGGCCCAGCATGGGGTTGGCCAAATTGAAGCCCTCCCAGCGCAGGAGGTTTTGTTCTGGGCCGCTTCCGCGGCTAGAGAGGGTGGCCAGTTGTCCTGGTCCATAGGAGCGGATATGTATACCCGTTTCTTTTTGCAATAAATTGGAGAGGCTTCGGCTACTTTCTTGTTCTAGTTCTAGGGTAGAAAACTCCTTTTTGCTAAAGGGCGTTTGTTCATTTTTTTGTTGGGCCGAGACCGCCACAGTTTCCACCGAATCGCTCATTATTTGGGCCAATAAACCGCTAGGCAGTAATAGCGCAAAAAGGGCGCAAAGCGCCTGCTTTTCTAGGCCGTTTAGGCCTATTTTCTTTTGGCCTAGCGATGTGCAGGGGGGCGGCGTAGCCGCAGAGCCAGCGGGCAAAGCCCGCGCAGGGCCGAGCGAATAGCGAGCCCCGCAACGTAGCGCCCGCCATAGGCGGGAGGCCCCAAAAAAGGAAGAAGAATTATACAGTTGCATGCCGAGTTTCATTGCTAAGAGTATTCCTCAAGTCATTTCTGAAAGCGTCGAATAAGTAGGTTTTGAAACCTTGGGTCAGGAATAAAATTATTAACTGATAAGTTGATTAGATATAGGGCATTTGTCTTTAAATACTGCCAGAAGAAAGCATATTCGTTATTTACTTGAGAATTGCTTTCTAGTTTAGCTAAGAGGCGATAAAAGATAGTTTGTAGATCGGGCAGTTGGATTTTTCCTGTTGCCAATTGGGATAAATGGAACAAGAATTCATTGGATAATGCTATTATAATGTTGGCTCGTCGAGTCTTTAGGTAGTCTCTATCAAGTCCTATTATTTTTATTGTAGCATCGGCCCGTTTATATTTTAAGTCTGTTTTACTTAGATCTTTTTTGACTATTATTGCTGCTGTCTCAAGATTAAAATCAAAATAGTCAAAGGGATCAAAGTTTTGCTCTTCTGGATGTAGTAAAAGGGGCACTTCTTGGCTAAGGTAGAGTTCGTTTAATTTTTGGTCTGACTCAATAATTTCGCTGAGATGGTTACAGGAGGGAATTGTTTTATGGCTGTTATTCACTGGGAAATGATTCCCTTTTTGTCTTTGATTGCAACTTATGCAAGCGGGGAGTAAATTGGTCCATTCATAAGCTAGCCAGTAGTAACCTGGGTGAGTAGTATTTTCAGTAACTCCTTTTTTAGGACGATAGTGTTCTACATCAAAACCGTCCAATAAACTTTCACAGTAAGCACATTTATTATAATAGAGTTCGTTCAACTTTTCCTTTACAGAAGTATCACCATAGTAGTAGGCACTAATTTTACCTTTATTTATAGGTGGACCAATAATTTGCCGTCTATTATTGAGGCAACTTTCCGAGCTTAGTTTGGCTGGAATCGAAAGAGGTTTTTTTTGGACAGGAATCATCAGATACTATTATTGTGCTTTAGGGCATAGGAGGTTAGTCTTCTTCCTCTTCTAATTCTTTGAATAGTGCTTTTAAATGCTCTTTAGCTTGTTCTCTAGCATTTTTGTCTTGCATAGATGCACTGAAATTAAGGATTTCCTCTTGTTGTGCACTGATTGGAGCCAAATCATCCATATTGAAAATATCAGAGCTTAGGATGAGGTTGGGAAGTAGTTTTGGGAGCTCTTGTTCTAGTCTCTCTAAGCGCCTTACCGTGATTCCATCTTTTTGAGTTCGGTTAAGCGTAAGGATGACACTATTCTTAGGAGCGCCTAAAAGAGGTATAGGGCTATGAGTGGATACTACAAAAATCAATTTGGGAAAAAGCTGACTTAGTATTGTAGGCAGCTTTCTTTGCCACTTTGGATGCCAATGCAGGGCAATTTCATCGATAATGATAAGGCCAACAAACTCTTTGGGGTCAATAACATTGGGTTGACGTTCATATAACCTGATAATCATATCCCCAAAAAGCGCCAACAAACTGCGATAACCTGCGGCTAGTTCATCAAAACTAACGGCCTCAAAATAGCTTTCTTCTGGAGCTTTTTCTTTGTACCAAATCGATTTCTTAGCTACGATTTCAATTTTTATGGCAGGTAGTAGCTCCTCTAGTATTTGTTTAGTTTTCTCAAAACGCTCGCGGTCTAAGAGATTCCATTCTAAGAGTTTGTCTTCAATATTTCTCATTACATATTGACTATTAAACAAGCTCTCAATAGGGTTGCTCGCATGCCTTTGAGGATTGGGGTCTTTATCAATATCTAAACGAGATGCACCATAAGCTAGAACGCTGTGGTAGCTAGTATCTGACTGTCCCTTACTGAAGACAAAAAATGGGGGACAAGCTGTAACTTCGTTTTTATGAATAATCGTCCAAAGATTTGCTTGAAGAGGTGAAGGGGATTCCTCAAAGCGTTCTCTTTGAAGCTCACTTTTGGGGAGTTTACCATCTAGTGAAACAGCAAGAGCTTGAAGAAAAGAGGTTTTTCCAAAGCCATTTTCACCCGTTATAAAAAACCAAGAAGCTTCTTTAGGAAGCCCATTTAAGGCAATTTTTTTTATTCCTTTATAATTTTCAAATCGCAATGATTCTAACTGGATGGGATAGGCGTAAAATGCGCTTTTAACTTTAAAAAACTGCTCTAAGATAGAAAAGTCCTCGGCATCAATTAGTTGAGCTTCTTCAGCTAAGGGGTTTAGCAGCTCTTGGACTAATTTGCTTATTGCAGCTTCATCATTTTTAGAAAAAGAAAAAATTTTTATGGGGGGAATTTTCTTTGAGGGGAGTTGCTGAAGAAGTTCTTCCTTTAGCAGTGGTTCTATATTTTGGAAATTAGTGTTAATAATTCCTCCTTGATTTATGTCTAATATAATGATTCCCGCTCTCTTATCTAAGAGGATAAAAGACATCACAGATGATCCACTACTATTTTCTGTTTTTGAATCTTGTAACCAAACTTTATAAAAAACACTGTAGTGTTCGCCCAATTCACTAAATGTTTGGAAAAGGCTAGCTTCTAAGTAATTGCTAAAGCGGTTATCTACAGTTCTAGGAAAAATCATAGCTCATTTTTATGATAAAGATAGTCAATTTATTTAAAGTGAGAGATAACTCAACCCCAACCCAAACGCTTATACCCCCAATACAATACCGCCGATAAACTCAGGCCCAAAAAAGCGCCACAAAGGAGGTCTAAGGGGAAGTGAACGCCCACATAGAGCTGCCCATAGGCAATGCTAAAGGCCCAAAGCAAAAAGCCGATCCAAAAGTAGGTTTTATAGGCTTTGTAATCCGTAGAAAGAAGTTGGGCAAAGAGATAGGCCAAGCCAAAATGATTGGTTGCATGAGAGGAGGTAAAGCTGTAGCCGCTGCCGCAGGTTACCAGTAAATGCAGTTCTTCTTCTAGGCTGGCCGTGCGGCAGGGCCGCAAGCGCATTACATTCTTTTTGAGCAATTGGCTACTGAAGGTATCAAAGAGGAGCAGGCCTAGCCCCAAGAGCAAAAGGGGCTGCCAAACTTTGCTTTTGCGCTTATAGATGAGGCTGGCTAAGATGAGAATATATAAGGGAATCCAAGTCGTTTTTTCTCGCCAAATTGGAAAAATTTGGTCCAAAAAGGGGCTGTGCCAGCCCCCATTTATGGTCGTAAATAGCTGTTGGTCCCAAGCAATGAGTTCGGCTAGCATGCTTTAGCAATTAAGATCAAACGATTAGCGCTTTCTTCGGCAAAAGGAGCCAGTTGATAGTTGCCAAATTGGGCTACAATTTCTAGTCCCGCCTGAGCAAAAAGAGCTTGCAAATCGGCCAACAAAAAGCCACGTACCCGCTCCTGAAAGTTAAAGTTTTGTCCCTCGGCCTCAAAGCGAATATCCTTAACAATGTAGCCGTTTTCTACATAGCGACGAAGATGAAAAAGAACATCTCCTACTTGCTTCTCTTCGGCCAAAACAAGATTTTGAATAACTTTATGTGCATTCATAAAGTCCATCACAAAAAAGCCATCTTTGGGCAGCATGTTTCGGACCTCTTTTAGGGTTTGCAGATGCTCTTCTTCACTTTCAAAGTAGCCAAAGCTGGTAAAGAGATTGAGCACCGCATCAAATTGGCCCATATTTAAAGTCTCCCGCATATCGTGCACGGCAAAGCTGAGGCCTTCTTGGGCCTGCTCATTGGCGGCGGCAATGCTTTCTGGAGCCAAATCTACGCCCAAAACTTCATAGCCTTGGCTATGCAAATAAATAGAATGACGGCCCTTGCCACAGGCCAAATCTAATAGGCGACTCCCTTTCTCTAAGTTCAAATGCGCCAAAAGATTACGCATGAATTCCTGCGCTTCAGCTTCGTTTCTGTTATTGTATAGTAAGTGATAATAGGCCGAGTCAAACCAATCGGCAAACCATGTTGTAGACATAATGCATCGTAGTTTTGTGGCCTCAAAACTACATCTATTCTAGCAATAAAAAAAAGGAATAGCGCTCAAAGCCCTTGGCCGATCGCCCAACAAATTGCTCTACACTAAAGCTAATGTGCGGAAACTCTCCATCTAGTTTGATATAACCCGCTGCTTGCTCGTATTCTAGGCCCAAATTACTGCCCCGATAGTAGTATTGGCCTTTGCGCTGCTCCGGAATCCGTAGTTCTATGGCCGCTTCTCCTTCTAGCTCCCCCCAGGCCAAATAGGCATCTATGGCCGGTAAATTAGGTAGTTTTAAACGGACCGATTGCTCGGATAAGCGCTCTATTTTTAGGCTTTGATTTTCTAAAAAAGTTTCTTCTTGTACCACAAAGAGTTCATCGCCTTTGCTAATCTGACTTTTTTCTTCGGCCACAAATTGGCTCTGTTCAATTTCGCCATTAGACCAAGTTCCTACTATTTTATCTAAGGGCAGGGCTTGTTCTTTTTGGACCAATTGGCTAGTAGCTTTTGGGGCCAAAAGATAGCGCAATCCCTCCAAAAATAGCCAGAGTTCGGCTTTGTTGTGCCGCAGCTCGGGCATTTCCTTATAAATATGGTCCACGCCCGCACTATCAAGCAAACGGCGGGCATAACGCATCCCATTGAGGCGGTCGGGCGCTTCTTGCATGCCCATGGTCATAAAAAAGCGATAGTCTTTTTCCTTAAAAAGCCTTAGGGTTGGGGCGGTGGTGGGGTAGCTACAACGGCTGCCCATCACCAAGGCGCCTTGGTAGCGCTGGGGCTGCCGTTGAGAAATGGCCCAACTCAAATCGCCGCCCAAAGAGACGCCCGTCAGGTAAATGCGTTGGCTGTCAATAGGGTAGCGGCCCAAATTGCGCTTAATGTCTTTTTCCAAACGACTTTCATAGCGTTCAAAACAGGCCTTAAATCCTCGCCAAGAGTGATCTCTGCGGCTGCCTTTTCCTGCAGGCAACATAAGGGCAAAGGGCTGGGCTTGTTCGCCGGGGGCGGGCAGGGCGGCAATAATGCTGGCCAGTTTTTCTTGGTCCGAATCGCTTTTTTCGCTGCCCGCAGCTTTGGCATAGGCCTCAAACATATAGCGGGCATTGCCGCTCGTAAAGGGCAGCATGACCAAAAGGGGATAGGGGCCTTCTCCAAATTCTTCTGGAGGTAAAATGAGTTGGCTGGCTACTGGAATATGGCGGCCATAATATTGCGCTTGCAGGTTACTGCAAAGCAAGAGCATAAAAACTAAAATTCTCATTTCTTTTTGTTTAGGATGATTTAGGGGCCTGCCACCTTTGGTGGCCGCTATGTTCGGCAGCTCGCTGTTCGCTCGGCCCTTCGCCAGCTTCGCTGGCTCGGTCTGGCCTGCGGCCACTGCCTACCAGCGCTAGGCCCTGCCATACTAGATCCAAAAGCGGTATTCCTCGCTGCGCTCCTCATTCGTCTATATGTCCCCGCCCACCCACCCCTCCACGGGATTCCTTACGGAATCCCTCGGGCTGGCTGGCCGAGGACTCTGGTCCAATGGCGGGCGGAGCCCGCCCGGCCGTAGGCCGAACGGCATAGCGCTGTGGAGCAGTGGCCGAAGGCCAGACCAAAGCGGCAAAGCCGCTGCAGGGCCGAGCGAACAGCGAGCTGTGCAACCTAGCGCCCGCAGCCCCAAACAATAGGGCTGCGGGATGCCCCTAAAAAACAGTAGCTCCCTTAATAATTTTGGCCGGAACGCCAACAGCCGTTACCCCTTTGGGCAAATTTTTATGGACCAGCGCCCCAGCGCCAACCACCACCTCATCGGCAATTTTGATGCCTGGCAGAATCGTCGCATGGGCCCCAATTCGGCAATTTTGGCCAATTTGGACCGCCCCCAAAAGTAGGGCCTTAGGCGAAATCTCCGTATAAGCCCCCAGGTTCACCTCATGATGCAGCTGCGCCCCCGCGTTAATCAGGGCGCCCTCCTCAATGCGCACCGAATTGCTAATCCAAACGCCCTGCATCAGATTGAGGCCCTGGGCCAATTGGTTATCAAACTGGCCAATATAGACATCTTGGGCCTGAATGCTTTGGAGCTGCCCGCCTGCGGCTCGGCCAATTTGGGCCAAAATACGGCGTACTTTAGGACTACCCACCCCCAAAACAAAATTTGGGTCTTGGGCAAAATGCGCCCGCAGCTGCTCCTCTTGGTAGAAAACGGGAAAGCGATCATAGACCCAAGAGGGCGCCTTGCGGGTATTGTCAAAAAAGCAAAGGCCCTCCAACTGCCCATTTTGGGCGGCCAGCTCTAGGATTTCGAGTGCATGCCCTCCAGCCCCCATAATAATCATAGGTCTACTTTATAGATTGACAAATCACATTGCTAATCAGCTTCATTTCGGCCTCAGAAAGCTCTACATACATGGGCAGGCAAAGCACCCTTTTCGAGAAATCCTCGGCAATAGGACAGCTTTGTTGGTCCACATAATTTAGGGAATTGAGGGCGGGATAAAAATAGCGGCGGGGGTAAATCCAGTGGCTATTTAGGGCTTTGACTGTTTGGAGCAGGGCTTCTTCTGTCTCAAAAATGATGGGATAATAAGAATAATTGGGTTGAGCTTGGGCCAGAATTTTGGGTTGGCTAAGAGGAAGGCCTTTGAGGGCCTTATCATAATAGGCTTTTTGGTCCAAACGAGATTGGCGAATGCGGCTAATATGTTTGAGATTGACCAAGCCCATAGCGGCATGAAACTCAGAGTTTTTGCCATTGATACCCACTTCCGCAAAGCTTTCTGGACCATCATGGCCAAAGTTGCGCATATAGCCAAGGCGCTGCGCAATTTCTTCGGAAGGGCTCATCAGGGCCCCTCCTTCAATGGTATGAAAGAGCTTGGTGGCATGAAAGCTACAAGTACTCACATCGCCAAAAGCGAAGACCGATTGGCCCTTATACTCGCTACCAAAGCAGTGAGCGGCATCATAAATAACCTTTAGGTTATGTTTATCGGCAATTTTTTGAATGGCGTCAATATCGCAGGGATTGCCATAGACATGGGTGGCCAAAATAGCCGAAGTATTTGGACCAATATGCTGTTCCAATAAATTGGGGTCAATATTGAGCGTTTCGGCATCAATATCGACAAAAACGGCCCGGCAGTTCTCCCAAACGATACTGCTAGTTGTGGCCACATAAGAAAAGGGCGTGGTCAGAATCTCGCCTTGCAGATCTAGGGCCTTGATGGCAATTTGTAGGGCAATTGTTCCATTGCTTAAAAAGTACAAATGGGGCAATTGCAAATAGTTTTTAAGCTCGGACTCTAGTTCATTGACCAAAGGACCATTATTAGTGAGCCAGCCTCTTTGCCAGATACCAGAAAGGTAGGCTTCATATTCGGCCTGAGGGGCCAAAAAAGGTTTGGTTACGTTAATCATAGCGATAATTTGCGAATAATCTGATCATAGACTTCTGCGACTTGGACCGGCGAGCGGTATTTTTGGGCCAATTCGGCAGCCTCTTCGCGCTTAGCCAATAAAGGGGCTAAAGCTTCAAAATAATCTTGATAATTGGGCTGGGGAGCTTCTAAGTTAATGATAATTCCCCCTTTTTGTTCTTTTTGGATAATATCGGAATCATCTCCCACATTTAGAGAGACGAGAATAGGAAGACCTGCGGCCCAATATTCTCCATTTTTGATGGGAGAACAGAAAGGGCGAGAGGGAGTGGGTTTGACCAAGGAAAATGCAAAATCTGCGGCAGATAGATAATTGGGCACTTCTGTATGGGCCACCAAGCTATGAAAATATTGATCTTTGGGGAAGTTGAGGGCCGCTAGTTTCTCGCTTACCTCAGCTTTGGGGGCTGGACTCAATAGGCAAAGGAAAAAGCGACCTTGATAGTAATCGGCGGCAGCCTTAAAGATCCGAAAGGCTTCCTCATCATAGTAGTTGTCACCAAATTTCCCTAAATAGAGCCCAATAACAGTATCTTCCGATAGCCCTAGTTTGGCCCTAGTTTCGGCTCTTTTATTTTCATCAAAAGCAAAGCGATCTAAAGGGACCGTACAAGGAACGGTATAGACTTTATTGGCTGAAATGCCTTCTTGTTCAATGAGTTGCCGCTGGTAGTTGTAGCTCACCCCAACAATTGCGTCGGCTGTAGCTTTGGTTTGGGCTTCTTTCTTTCTTTGAAACTGGGTTTTGATGCCATTGGGCGCCCAAACGCCTGATTCGACCATATAGTCGGCATGGGGCTCAAAAGATTCTACCATATAAGGGATGCCTAGTTTCTCTTTCACCAAATGACCGATACCGCTAGCCATAGAAGAGCGGCAAATTAAAAAGTCGGGCTTTTGTTCTTTGGCAGTGGCTAGAATAGTGGACTGTATTCGCCACCAATCAGCGGCTTTGGTCAGTAAATGCAGCCCCATATTTTTAGAAAAAATAGGGTAGTGGCTGGTTTTTGGAATAGGCGGCAGCTCGTCCTTAAATTTCTGGTCTTCTGCTCGTTCTACCGTAAAAAAGTGAATAGCCGTTACATCTTCTCTTTGGGCCAATATTTTCAAATGAGGATAAACAGTAGATACGGTCAGGCCCTCTTTGACGCCCCAATAAGAGATATAAAATAGAATCATGCTTTAAAGTATCGTTGTAAAACTGGGCCTAGGGCCGAAAATTGTTTTGCTCGAAGGTAAGATAAAAACATGATGCGCAAAATTCGCTTTTTGAGGTAGCGAATATGAAGCATCGGAACGGCTTTTAGCTTTTTTACCTCTGCCAATAACTCCCAATAGCCCATTTCTAAGCCTTTGAGGTTGCTCATTGCAGAAGCATTTCCTTGCCGATAACGCAAAACGGGAGTCTGAACGGCTGCATATTGCCCGCCTTCTGCTGCTAGCTGAATATAAAATAGAAGGTCCTCAGCATGGGTCATGCCCATTTTGAGTTGGTAGCTTTTTGCTGGTTGGCAGCGAACCATCCAACTTGGACCAAAAAAAGATTGCCCCCCCAAACGAACCAAATCGATCAAAGGGTTGCCCTTCCAATTGGGCTGCACTTCTCGAATTGTCTGCTCTAGCTGCTCATCTTGCACCAAGATCCGCCCATCTACAAAAGAAAGTTGCTCATCTTGGGCAAAAAGCGCCAAACGATCCGCCAAACTATTGGGCGGCAGGGCATCATCGGCATCCAAAAAACAGAAAAAATCGGCCTGCATATCTTTTAGGGCCAAATTTCGGGCCGCACTAACGCCTTGGTTTTCTTGCCTGAAATAAACAATTCGAGGGTCGTCAAATTGAAGAACAACCTCTTCGGTCATGTCTCGACTACCATCATTCACAATCCGCAATTGCCAATTAGCATGACTTTGGTCCAATACAGACTGAATGGCTGTGGCAATATATTTCTCCGCATTATAAGCGGGCATAATGATCGCCACCAATGGGCAGGGAGCTGACATAAATAAGGCTTAATCTAAAAATTTGGCAATCTTATCTAGCTGTTGCTCATACTGAAATTGCTGAGCAAAGGCCAAACGCTTGGCCTTTAAGACGGGCTTATTCAATTGCTCTACTTTCTTCAAACTTTGGGCAAAGCGCTCGGGCAAATCTTCCATCTTTTCTGCCATGACCAAAAGGTCTTGCCGATCTTGATAGTCTGCCGTGGGACTAGCCACTACCAAATTTCCCGTGCTCAAATATTCTAATACTTTCTGTGGATTGGCCACCTTATCCGCAAATTGCTCACTATCATAACAAACCAAAAAAAGATCCATGGTTTGGGCCAATTCCGTCATGCGCTTTCGCATCAAACTACCATACATACGCACATTGGGCGAGCCCATCAAATACTCCACAAAGGGGTCCTCCCAAGTTTTGTTGCCCTCTAAGGCCAAGTTGCTGTTCTTCACAAATGGCCCAATCATATGAAATTCTACAGTAGGATGCTGCCGTATAAGTTGCTGAAATAGCTCTGTGGCAATAAATTCATTTTGCAAATTCCCCACATAACCACAACGCAAACGCCCCGTCGTAAACTGCGTATTGGACCGAATCCGCTCCGAACGCTTTTCTGCCGTAATAAAGGCCGGATGCAAGGCATGCTCAAATTGCATTTTTTTGGCCTTGCCCTCAGGCAAAGAGGCCAAAAGCGGGCTAGAAAGCGCCAAAACCAAATCCGCAGTCCGCATAATAGCCTGCGCATGTTCCGCCTTTTCTTGCCATTCCTCCAAATAAAAAATCGACTTTTCCGCCTCAAAAATAGAAAGATCGCCAAAAGCACAACAATGAAAACTGAAAAGCAAATCAATGGGCTTAGCTATTAGCTTTAAAATTCGCTTGGCCTGACTAAGCTCAGAGGAGGTCCCCCACAAGCCAAAAATAGGCTTGGGCAACCGATAATCTACCACAAACAAATTCTCTTCCTCGCTCTGTGGCGTCACCGAATTAAATTGAGATGGTGGATTGACAAAATATACCTGATTCCCCCTACGAGCTAAAAAACGCGCATAAAGTTGCCTTGCCGGAGAGTCTACGCCCCAGGCTTTGGGAGATAAAATGACTATTGTTTTCTCGCTAAATTCCATAGGGGCTTTGCCATCTGCTTTGTCTCAAATGCCCAAAACTAAGGCTTTTTTCAAATTTTAAGGAATCTCGCCTCAATTTTAAAACTTTGTTTTTTTGGGGCCCGCGGCCGCCCTAATTAGCGGGGCGGCCGCCGCTAGGCTCCGCCGCTCGCTGTTCGCTCGGCCCTGCAGCCGCCGCAGGCGGCTTGGGTCTGGCCTGCGGCCACGGCTGCGCAGCGCTGGGCCACTGGCCCTGCGGGCCAAGGGGGCTTCGCCCCCTATTTATTGAGCCAACTCCCACTGAATACCCTGGCAGGCATAAAGGGCCGCCGTTTCGGTGCGCAAACGACTATGCCCCAAACTCACCGACCGAAAACCAGCGGCCTCCGCTAGTTCTACTTCTGGCCAAGAGAAATCGCCCTCTGGCCCCAATAAAATTAAAATTTCTTCCTTAGGCCCAATTGTTTTTGGACAAGCCGCTTTGAGCAAAGGTAAATCTGTTGAATGACAGTGTGCTATAAAACGATGCTGTGCTTTTTGCTGAGGCAAAAAATCAGAAAATTTCTCTAGCTCGCCCCATTCTGGCAATACCCATTTATGCGATTGCTTAGCCGCCGAAAGAGCAATCCGCTGCAAACGATCCAAACGAACTTTTTTGCGCTCGGATTGCTGACTCAAGAATAAACTAATCTTATTTACGCCCACTTCTACAGCCTTTTCTACCAACCACTCCATACGATCCATGTTTTTGGTAGGCGCCAAAGCCAAATGTAAAGAAAAGGACCAAGGCAAGGGCCGCTCTTCTTGCTCCAATATGTCTAAAAGGGCTTCTCGCTTGCTCGTTTTGGCAATTTGGGCCAAATAATAATGCCCCCGCCCATCAAAAAGATGAAGCTGGTCCCCCTCTTTTTTGCGTAAGGTCTTGCAAGCATGACGAAATTCATCTTCTTCTAGTATGGCTTGTTGCCCCTGAATGTTTGGACAATAAAAGAGTTGCATAGTCTTAGTTAATAGCGTAGATGTAATAAACCTTTCCCCAAATTTGCTGCCGTAGCGCCCTAGGCCGAAAACGAAGCCGCTGCTCTATTCCAAGCAGTAAACGCCAAGCCCCTGCCGATCGATACCCCAAGGAAATGGCCAAGCGGTTTTCATATTGCCCGCCCTGAGGCCGCCAGCCAGGCAAAAGCTCTTCTGAGGCCTGCCAATATAGCTCTTTTGCATCAATTTTTTGGCCCATTAAGGGCCGTTCTAACGATAGCCGATAACGCAAGCGATATTCGGGCCGCCGCTGCGCCCCCCAGTTGCCCTCCAAACGAAAACGATGACCCAATTGCCCTACCGATAATTTCTGCCCCCAAGCCAATTGCTGAATAAAACGATGACTGATGGCTTGCCCCGCATCCTGAGCCAAACGATAACCCCAAGCTAGTTTAAAGCCCCTATTCGTTTTGTAATCGAGAAAGTATTGGGCATTAAAACTACTATGCACCAAAGGCGGAAACTGAGCAAAATGCTCTAACTTGAAGCTGCTTCGCCATTGCTTGTTATGGCCATAACGCAACAGAAGTTCAGACAAAATACCCTGCTCTTGCTTAAATTCTTGAGCATAAAGTAACCCACTATTAAAGAGAAGAAAGAAAAGGAAATATCGCATAGAGAAAGAAATTGGATGGGCTTCTCTGGCCCAGCGCTGCGCAGGGGTGGCCGAAGGCCAGACCGAGTTTTTTGAGCAAAGCGAAAAAAAACGAAGGGCCGAGCGAACAGCGAGCCCCGAAGCATAGCGGCGGCCGACCTAGGCGAAGCCTAGCCGGCCGCGGGCCCCCAAAAATACTAATAATCTAATTGCCAACTACTGGCTTCTATCAACTGCTCTTGCCGAAGAATTTGGCCCTCTGTCGTAAATAGAAACTCCCAAAGCTGCCATCTTTGGCCATCATTTCCCTTGATGATGAGTTCATAAGCAGAGGGAATAAGCGGTTTTTTAGCCTGCAATTGCTGGGCTAAATTTTTTTCTGGGCCAGTCAGTTGCAGCTGTAGCTTGCGAATGCGATAACGCTTAAATTGCTGTTCTAGCGCTTGCTCCATCTGCTGCCTAAGCTCTGGCGCCAGCTTTTTCCACTTCTGGCGAACCTCAATATCTTCTAGTTGGCCCTGCGCATTATACTCCACACTATGGCAATGGCCCCGATAGCGAAATTTGGCCTCATAACTATAGCTTTCCTTTTGGTACTCTTGGTAAAATTTGGCCCTTTTGGGCAGCTGCCCATAGAGTGCTTGCAGACTTTCTTGCATAGCGGGAGGGAGCTTGTCGTAGCGACAGCGCTTTTCAAATTCTAGCTTTTGGGCCAAGAGGCCAAAGGGGAGCAGCAGTAAGAGAATTAGCGATATTTTTTCCAATACTGATCGAGTTTTTGTTTAAACTTATGCTCTTGAGCGTTTTGAGCGGGCTCATAAAGTTTGTGCCCCTGCAGGGCTTCGGGCATAAATTCTTGCTCCACAAAATGGCCAGGATAAGCATGCGAATAAAGATAGCCATCGCCAAAACCCTCTTGTCGATCCTCCTGAGAGCGAGGGTTTCGAAGGGCCAATGGCACCTCTAGCTGTCCCGTTTTTTGGACCAGTTCCATCGCCTTGTTAATGGCCTGATAAGCGGAATTGCTTTTGGGCGAACAGGCCAAATAAATTACCGTTTGCGAGAGAATAATCCGAGATTCGGGATAGCCAATGCGATCCACAGCCTCAAAACATTGATTGGCCAAAAGGATGGCATTGGGGTTGGCCAGCCCAATATCCTCACTAGCCGAAATAATTAACCTTCGGGCAATAAATTTGAGGTCTTCGCCTCCTGCCAACATCCGCGCCAGCCAATAAAGGGCGGCATTGGGGTCCGAGCCGCGAATAGATTTGATGAGGGCCGAGGTCACAGCATAATGCCAGTCGCCATTTTTGTCGTAGGCGGCCAGATTTTCTTGGAGCACCTCTGCCAATAGATTGGCTGTAATGCGCAAAGGCTGCTTGGGGTCACTATGGTTAGCGACCAATAACTCTAAGATATTGAGTAATTTACGGGCATCTCCGCCAGCATATTGTTGCAGGGCCTCAGCATCGACAATCTCTACCTTATATTGTTGCAGCAATTCATCTTTGGCCAAGGCTTGCTCGGCAATGCTTTGTAGTTGCTGGGCCGTTAGGGGGCGCAGGCGATAGATCTGGCAGCGAGAGCGCAGGGCTCGAATCACCTCAAAAGAAGGGTTTTCGGTGGTGGCGCCCAAAAGGGTAACCACCCCCTGCTCTACAGCAGAGAGCAAAGCATCTTGTTGCGATTTGCTAAAGCGGTGAATCTCATCAATAAAGAGCAAAGGACTTTTCCCTTGTTGAAAGAGATTTTGTTTTTTGGCTCTTTGCAATAGCTCCCGCAGTTCTTTTACGCCAGCATCTACAGCCGAGAGGCTATGCAGCGTTCGGCCAGATTCTTGGGCCAGCAAGCGGGCCAAGGTCGTTTTGCCAATACCCGGAGGTCCCCAAAGAATAAGGGAGGGCAACTGGCCCGATTGGAGCATATTGCGAAGCGGGGCGCCTGCGCCCAACAAATGTTCTTGCCCCATATAATCATCTAGGCTTTGGGGGCGCAGGCGTTCGGCTAATGGTTGCATTAAAACTTAATTTTTCCAGCCTTGGCCATTTCTGCATAGGCCTTGGCAAAATAACTCAAAATCACTTTGGCCCCGGCCCGGTGGATGCTCATCAGCATTTCGGGCATGGCCTTTTCAAAATCCAGCCAACCCTTTTCGCAAGCGGCCGAGAGCATGGCACATTCGCCGCTCACATTGTAGGCGGCAATGGGCAGCTCAAAGTTTTGGTTAAGCAAAGCTATAATATCGAGATAAGGCAGGGCGGGTTTTACCATCAAATAATCGGCTCCCTCTGCCGCATCCAATCGGCCTTCAATTAGGGCTTCTCGGCTATTGGCGGGGCTCATCTGGTAGGTCTTTTTATCTCCAGCTTTTGGGGCAGAGTCTAGGGCATCTCTAAAAGGGCCATAAAAAGCAGAGGCATATTTGGCGGTATAAGACATAATGGAGGTATGGCCAAAACCGGCCTGGTCTAAGGTCTGGCGAATATGCCCTACACGGCCATCCATCATATCGCTGGGGCCAATAATATCTACGCCCGCCTGAGCTTGGGCCAAGGCCATTTTGCTCAAAATAGGCAGGGTTTCATCATTTAGAATTTGGCCAAATTCATCTAGCAAACCATCATGCCCATCAGAGCTATAGGGGTCCATGGCCACGTCGGTCATCAAACAGGCTTCTGGAAACTCCTCTTTGATGCGGCGCAAAGCATGCAGATAAAAATTCTCTTCGGCATAGCTATAAGAGGCCACTTTATCCTTAAAATCTTCGGGGACAGCCGGAAAAAGCACAAAGCTTTGTAGGCCCAAATTCATACAGCTTTCAATTTCTGTCAAAAGAAGTTCTAAGCTCCAACGGTAGTTGCCCGGCAAAGAGCTCACTTCTTCTTTAATGCCTTCTCCTTGGACCAAAAAGAGGGGGTACATCAAGCGATCTACGGTAAGATGATGCTCTTGAATATGGGCTCTGACTGCTGGGTTTTTTCTGTTGCGGCGGGGCCGACTTTGATTATATGGAAACATTTTTTATCATTTTGTTCTGAACCGAAAGTTAAAAATAAGCGCCTTAAAAACGAGGGCTTCTCCCTTTTTTTACCGCAAACTGACAAAGCAGCCCTTTGAAAACTGTTCTCTGCCGTCCTTCTCCTTTTCTAGATGAGGATTTGGGGCCCGCGGCCAGCAAATCTGCGGGGCTAAATTTAATGAGGGTTTTAACCTACCGTAAAAAGGGCCGAAGGCCCGCCGGCCTAGGGATGGAAAAGGGGGCGGCGCAGCCGCAGACCAAGCGGGCGTAGCCCGCGCAGGGCCGAGCAGACCTGCGAGCCCTGACACAGCCCGGCCGCCGCAGGCGGCAGGCCCCAAAAAAAGACAAACACAAAATTTTAGGCAGTCCTATTTTATGCCGTTAATTGGAACTTAGCGCTAGGATTATTCTTTAAGGGGAGAGAATAAATAACCTGAAAAAAAGTAAGAAATATGGATGATGATTTTTACCCCTTAATTGATCGTGTGATGGCGCTTTCTAAGGAGGAATACCGAGAAAAAGTCATGCAGCCTTATCCGCTAATAGATGCATTGAGAGCAGAATTAGGAGCATCAGCCGAAATTTATGATAACTTCAATCTTCCAAGGGTGAGCGCTTATGTTAACCACCCTAGCTTTAAGTATGGGGAACTAGAGATTAACTATAGTACGACTATAGTCATTTCTAAACTAGTGGATGTAGTACGCCTAACGTTTGATTGTACTGTGAAAAACCCAGACCCTAAGGCTTGGGATAAACGGATTGATACAGAGAGTTACTTTGAATACTTTACCCAAGAACAATTTGATTTGGATGAAAAACTGACTGCATTTTTTGATCAGCATGGAATTCGAAAAACTACTCATAGGGAAGAAGAATATGTTATCCCTGGATTAGACTTTGTTCATGAGGGGATGAAGTTTTTTGGTGGACAGCCTAAAGCAAGAATGCTGTTTTTTGAAGACTTTTTTGATTATTTCAGTGAATAAAAAGGGCCCAAAAAAAAGCGAACAAGGACTTTAGTCCGCTAGTTCGCTCAAGGCTACAACCCTGGGCTTCAGCCCAGGGCGGTAAACCGGTAAACATAGCAATTGTTTTTACCCCTGATTTTTTGTGTGGACTTGTTTTGGGCCATGGGCTGAAGCCCATGCTTGCGGGTCTATGCAAACTGGCGGGCTAAAGCCCTTGTTTGCTATAAATGATATGGGCCGATGGTTTCAACCTTCGGCTCATTTTTATTGCGTTTAGTGTGGCTGCTTTGGTTGCTGTAGGTTTCAACCTACAGGTAGATCTATCCATCCTAGAGGCGGCAACCCCCCAAAAAAGAGCGGGCAAATCTGCCCGCTCTTTTCTATTTATTTCCGCCAAAAGCTAGTTCAACTTATCTTCAATATACTGCAATACCTTGCGCATCAAATGCACTCGATCCTTGCCGCGCACATTATGCGGATGGCCCGGATAAACAAAGTAATCGACCTGCTTTTCGGCTTCTACAAAGGCTTGAATAAGGCTGTGGTTATGTTGCAAAACGACCACATCATCTACACTGCCATGAATCAATAAGAGCTCGCCCTGCAATTGATCTACATAATTGTGCAGGCGATTTTTGGCATAGCCTTCAGGGTTTTGTTCTGGACGATCCATATAGCGTTCGCCATACATCACCTCATAAAATTTCCAGTCGGTCACTGGGCCACCCGCTACACCAACACGGAAAACGCCTGGCTGACGAAGCATTAAAGAAGTGGTCATAAAGCCACCAAAGCTCCAACCATGCACCGCCATCCGATCGGCATCTACAAAGGCTTGTTGCTTGAGGTAATTCACCCCAACCAATTGGTCCTGCATTTCCACTTCGCCCAATTGGCGGTGGATGATGCTCTCAAAGTCAAAGCCTCGATTTGCCGAACCGCGATTGTCTAGGGTAAAGACCAAATAGCCTTTTTCGGCCTGCTGTTGCATCCAGAGCGAAGCGCCGCCCAACCAACTATTGGTCACCATTTGGGCATGTGGACCGCCATAGACATAAACAATAACGGGGTATTTTTTCTTCGGATCAAAGTCAGAGGGCTTAATCAAACGAGCCTGCAAATCAGTACCATCGGCGGCTTTGAGTGTGAGTAGCTCGGTGGTGCCTACCTTATAATCTTTCAAGGGATTTTCGGCCTTGATGAACTCCTGCTTTAGTTTTCCGTTTTTGGTCGAGATCAATTGAGCGACATTAGGCGTACTGATGTTGCTATATTCATCCAACAACCATTTGCCATTGGGACTCAATTGGCAGTGGTGCTGTCCCTCTTCCTTAGTCAGTTGCGTTTGCTTTTTGCCGTTTAGGGCAAGCTTGTAGGCATACAAATTAAGGCCAGAAGGGTCGGTGCCCATACAAATAACAGATTTTCCGCTGCTGTCTAGGCCCAAAATTTCTTCTACTTCCCAATTTCCCTTGCTCACGGCATTGAGCAATTTGCCTGTTTCGGCCTCATAGCGATACAAATGCGTAAATCCATCTCGCTCACTCGCCCAAAGAAATTCCTTGGGGTTGTTGGGCAAAAACCAAACGGCTTTTTCGGGCTCTACATAACGCTCATGCGTTTCCTCGAAAAGAGTTTTGATAAATTTGCCCGTTTTGGCCTCATAAACGTTCAAACGCATGGCATTTTGGTCGCGATTGATCTGCGCCAAATAGATTTTTTCACTTTTTGGCCCCCAACCCAAATTGGTCAAGTACTGATCGGCTTCATCGCCTTCAATCTTGAGGTAAACGGTTTGTCCAGATACTGGATCAAAAACGCCTAGTCGAGCTTTTTCACTGCCTTGGCCAGCCATCGGATACTTAATATTGCGCAATTTGGCGGGGGTGCTGCTAATATCGACCAAAGGATAATCGGATACCTCCGACTCGTCTTTTTGGTAGAAGGCCAAATATTGCCCATTTGGCGACCAAAACAAGCCCTTGCTGATGCCAAATTCACTGCGGGCAATGGCTTGGCCCGATACAATTGCTGGATTGTTGAAACGAGTGACCGCCGTTTTTTCCTCCTGCTCCGTCGCCAAATAAATATTGTTGTCTATCGTATAAGCCAAACGGCCAGTCTCTTCATGAAAGGCCATATTGGCGGCCTCCTGCGGATAAGAAACCCACTTTTTGCCTTTCTTGCTTTTGTAGTCGTAGCGGTAATAGGCCTGCCCAAAAGAGAGGAAAATCTCTGTCTTAGACAAATAGCCAAAGTTGGCAATATAAGGGACCTGCTCCCCAAAAGCAGCCTGCAAATCCTTGGTCGAAAACAAAGATTTTGGCGCCTTTTTGCCCTCATAATAAAACACTTCCTGATAACGAGGCCCCGATTGCGTAAAGCCCTTGCCGTCTTCTCGCCATTGCGCTACTCTCAAATGCTCTGGCCGAAATTTTCGCCATTGTTGCATCACGGCATCTTCTAAACTTAAACTTTTTTGCGCCTGCAAGCCCAAAGGAGCCAACAATAAAAAGGCACAAACTAGAATACTGAATTTTTGCATTGCTATTTATTATGATGATTAAATTTTTTTGGGGCCTCCGCAGCAGAGCTGCGGCGGTTACTCCCTTCGGTCGTCGAACTGCGCCCTAAAGGGCTTGTTGTCGCTTTGGGGCTCGCAGGTCTGCTCGGCCCTTCGTTTTTTTCGCTGCGCTCAAAAAACTCGGTCTGGCCTTCGGCCACCCCGTCGCATCGCTAGGCCAGGCCAACTCCTAAAGATAAGGATTTTGCTTAGGCCTTTCGGGGCCAGCTAAAAGAGTTCTCTAATTTAACAAAAAAGGATTTTGCTGCTTATTTTATAAAATATTAAATTTTCTACCAACTATTTGGCTCCGATGATCGTTTTGTAAAAAAGGAAATCAACGAAGGGAATCGAAATATAATTTCCCATTCCCTATAAAATTATATGCCCTATGAAAAAGTTATACTTTATACTTAGCATCTTGGCCCTTCAGTTTGTGTTTGTAGGGCAAATGGCCGCTCAGGCCCAAAAAACTTTGGTTCGTTCTATTGCCCTAGAGGGGCGTTTGGAGCTTTTGGCTAGCCTTCCGGGCCAAGTAGAACTTCAGGTTTGGGACAAAGATTTTGCTCGTCTACAAACAATTGTAGCGGTAGAAAATTGCCAACAAGTAATTTTGGACCGTTTGGTGGCCGTAGGCCGCTACGAAATTGCCCTAGAAGATATGGGCACCGCCTATAAAATCATTATGCCCAAGGGCCAAAAGGTGGTTAAACTTAGAGGCCAAGCCCTAGAGGAAGAAATGAAGTTTATCCTTTATATCCCTCAAAAGGTGGCTACTGAAATTGAAAACTTGGCCCATAATAATAGCGATCTCTAAATCGCTAGAGGCCGCATGTAAAAAAAGAGAAAGGAGCTCCTCCTTTCTCTTTTTTTTGCATAGATATGTCTTGTCCTGAATTTTTTCTGCGGGTTTAGCGCTACAAATCAAAATGGGGGCTTGGGGCCAAGAGGGCTTCTACAGCATGAAGGACGCTAGCTGTGAATATAATTGCACTGTTTTTTATTAGGGAGACTTTATCGCTTTTTAGTCTAAGTCTAGACTTAAAAGTCTGCAATAATCCCTGCCTTTTGCCTAAATTTGCAACCTAATTGCAAGAAAGTTCAGTTTTTCTCCTTAGATTTAGCAAATTTTATTTTTAGACAACACTAAAATAAATACTTTCTTATAAATCATTATACATAATGCACGAACATTTTTGGGCTGCTTTTGGCCTGACTGTATTGGCGGGTTTGTCTACAGGTATTGGAAGCGCTATAGCTTTTTTAGTTAAGGGGCGCAATTTTAATTTTTTGACCATGTCTATGGGTTTTGCGGCAGGCGTGATGCTCTATGTTTCCTTTATGGAGATTTTTCCGCATGCTTTGGCCCATTTGGACCACAGTCATAGTCGACATTGGGGCGTGCTGGCTTTTTTTGGCGGGATGTTATTGGTGGCCCTAATTGATAAGATGATTCCGCATGAGGAAAACCCTCATGAGTTGATGACTGAAGAGGAGCTAGATGAGCAGGAGCCGGGGCAATTGGAGCGGCAAAATAGCAAAAACGGTAAACTAATGCGAGTAGGCTTGCTCACGGCTTTGGCCTTGGCCCTACACAATTTTCCGGAGGGCATGGCTACTTTTGTAGCGGCTTTAGAGGACCCGAGTTTGGGTTTAACCATTGGTTTGGCCATTGCCTTGCATAACATTCCGGAGGGGATTGCGGTTTCTATGCCGGTTTATTATGCCACGGGCAGTAAGTCTAAGGCCTTTTGGTATTCTTTTTTGTCTGGAGTGGTAGAGCCAGTTGGCGCGATTCTCATTTTTGCCCTTTTTGGCGATGCTTTAGACGAGACGGTGATGTCTATTTTATTGGCTGGGGTAGCGGGAATTATGGTCTTTATTTCATTGGACCAATTGCTGCCTTCTGCTCGAGATTATGGCGCGCATCATTTGGCTATTTATGGAATGTTGGCGGGAATGGCCGTTATGGCGGTTAGTCTGCTGATGTTGGGCCATGCGCACTAATATTATTTAGGCTGAAATAAGGGAAGGCTGCTGTGCATGAGCACAGCAGCCTTTTTTTTCGAGCCCGAAAGGCCTAGCGATGCGGAGCGGGTGGCCGTTAGGCCAGACCGAGCAAAAAACTTGTTTTTTGCGAAGGGCCGAGCAGGCTTGCGAGCCCCGCAGCGTAGCGCCGACGAGCAAAGCGAGGCGGAGGCCCCAAATCCTTTTAAAAAAGAATTATTGCGGCATTTCAATTTGGAGTTGGTGACGGTGAATAATGCCAAAATAGCCCAAAACGCTGGGGTCATCCCAATTGCCTTTGGGGTTGTAGGGTACGCTAGCCGAGGCGCCAGATTCGCTGATCTCCGCGACCTGTTCAAAGTAATCGTAATAGGCCTTATTGACCGAAATGAGCTCGAGTTCTATGCTATCTTCAGCCTCGAAGGGAGAGCCAAAAAAGGGCAAATCGAGATAATCGCCATCGCGGAGTTCGTCTTCAATGAGGATATAATTATCCTCTATTTCGCCATTGGTCCAGACCTTCGTGCGGTAGAAATTGGCTGTATCGGCGGGATCTTGAAAATGGTAATAGAGGCGGTAGCCAATTTGGCCGCCAAAGGGAAAGGCAAACTCCTCATAGCTCAGGCTATCGAGCAGGACCGAATTGGGGCAGGCAGCTGCGGCCGAAATTTGGCGGCCATCGGGCAGGCTAATGCTCATAAAGGCAGAATCGCCGGCCTGAATTTGTAGGCTATCGGCCCAATAGTAGCCATTATTATCGGTTTGGAAGCTATAATTTTGGCCATTGAGCGAAAGCGTAATGCTGGCCCCATTGACCATCTCAAAGTCGTTACTTTGGTAAAAACTACCAGATTTAGAAAGGCGAACCTCTGCTCTTTGGGCATCGCTCAGGATATTGGCCTCCACAATGGTCTGCTGTGCGGCTTCATCCAGATCAAGGACAATCACATCTTGGCAGGCGGTAAAAGAAAGGGCCAAAAGGCATAAAAAGCAATATGATAAACTGCGCATAAGATTAAAATTTGAAGTTCCAGCTAATAGAAGGGACAATGCCAAAGAGGGCTAGGCGAACGGCTTCGGTGCCTGTGCCAGCCTCATTTTCTTGGAAAGAAATGCTGTAGGCATTTTTTCGGTTGTAGGCATTGTAGACCGAAAAGTTGATATCAGAATACCATTTTTTGCTATCTCGGAAGACATAAGTGGCGCCAATATCTAGGCGATGATAATCGGGCATACGGTCGCCATTTCGGCTAGAAAAGAGATTGACAATTTGGCCATCCACCTCATATTTTCCAGAAGGGAAGGTAATGGCATCGCCGGTATAGTAGACCCAGGCGGCCGAAAGTGACCATTTTTTAGTAATATCATAGACACCAACGACAGAAATATCGTGTCGGCGGTCTTGTCGGGCCGAGAACCAGTTTCCATTATTGATATCGGCAAATTGGCGTTCTGATTTGGAGAGGGTATAAGAAACCCAGCCGGTAAATTTGCCTTGGCGTTTGCGCAAAAAGACCTCCATCCCATAGGCGCGGCCTTGGCCAAAGACCAATTCGGCCTCTAGGTCTTCATTCAGAAAGGTTTCGGCCCCATCTTCATAATCTACCTGATTGCCCAAATTTTTGTAGTAGCCCTCTACGCTAAACTCCAGCTTATTATCGAGGAAATTTCGGAAATAGCCCAGCGCAACTTGGTCGGCATACTGTGGCTTGATCAATTGGGTAGAAGGCGCCCAAATATCGGTGGGTGTGCCAGAGCTGGCATTAGACAAAATGTGCAGATATTGATAAATGCGGTTATAAGAGGCCTTGATCGAGCTCTTATCGTCTAGCAAATAAACCGCATTCACCCGAGGTTCTAGCCCAAAGTAAGTATTAAAAAACTCCCCAGCGCCATAGCTCACGCTATCAATGGCCTCATTGGCTGCATTGTAGGTTTTTACGGTGGCGGCGCCAATATTGGAAAAAGAAGTGAGGCGCAAACCGTAGTTCATGCTCAGTTTCTTAGTAATTTTATGCTGATTGCTAATGTAAGCCGCATTTTCTAGGGCAAACTGTTGGTCTAACTTTGAGTTAGCCAAAACATCATCGGTCTCTGAATCGGTGGCCTCAAAGCTTCCTGGACGGAAGTTATAGTAAAGCGACTGCCAGCCAAATTTGATGTTATTATTGGGGTTGAGGTAGTAGCTATAATCTTGCTTGAGATTAAGGTTGTTAATTCCAGCCGATAAATCAATATCAAAGTTGTCGGTGCGCACGGCAAAGCCATAATCATACTCACTATAAACAAAAGTAGTATTGGCAAAGAGCTTTTCATTAAAGAGGTGGTTCCAACGAAGCGTCAGGGTGGTATTCCCCCAATCTAAACCCGAACCATCAAAGCCAAAGACATCTCGACCAAAATAGCCCGACAAATAGAGGCGGTCCTTTTGCCCCAATTTATAGTTGGCCTTAACGTTCAAATCATAAAAATAAAGCGAGCCGCCATCAAAATCATCAGCCACCAATTGAAACATCAAATCGGCATAGGTGCGGCGACCAGACACAATAAAAGAGCCTTTGTCTTTTACGATTGGCCCCTCTAAGGTCAGCCGAGAAGAAATGAGGCCCAAACCTCCAGAACCCGAAAAGGTTTTGCTGTTTCCGTTTTTCATATGTACATCCATCACCGAGGAGGCCCGTCCACCAAACTCAGCCGGCACGCCTCCTTTATACAACTTCACATCCTTGAGGGCATCCGAATTGAAGACCGAGAAAAAGCCCAAAAGATGGGCCGCATTATAAACAGGAGCATCATCAAGCAAAATTAGGTTCTGATCCGCATTCCCCCCACGCACAAAAAAACCACTGCCGCCCTCACTGCTAGGGCTCACCCCAGGCATCAACTGAAGCGTTTTGACAATGTCTTGCTCCCCAAAAATAACAGGCACCTTTTTGGCCTCTTTCATATCCAAGGAAAGTACGCTCATATCGGTACTTTTTACGTTCTCATCGGTCCGCTCATCGGTCACCACAACCGCATCTACGGTGGTCGATTCTGGCAAAAGTTCTATGTCTTTAACCAAATCCGCTTGCAAATCAATGGTGTCCAAAACAGTCTGATAACCCACATAAGAATAAGAAACTACATATTGCCCCTTGGGCAAACTCAGAGCATAATAGCCATACTCATTCGTGCTCACGCCCATGGCTTCGGCAGGAATAGCCACATTGGCAAATAACAATTCTTCACCAGTTTCGGCATCTCGAAGATAACCCGATAAACTGACTTTTTCCTGGCTCCACAACTGGCTGCTAAAACAGAACAAAAGGAGAGCTAGGCCCAAATAAGGCAGGGATTGCATGCTTTAATAATTTTGATGATGAAATCTTGGGGCGACTATCTGCTAAACGCAAGTTAAATCAAAAGGGCCAAAATAATTTCAGCCTTATCAAACTTCTTCTTGGATTTTTGGGTCCAAGCGCTCTTTTTTATAGACGAATCTAATAAAGATTTGGGGCCCGCGGCCAGCAAGCTGGCCGCCGCTACGTTTCGCAGCTCGCTCTTCGCTCGGCCCTTCGCAAAAAACAAGTTTTTTGCTCGGTCTGGCCTGCGGCCACTGCTGCACATCGCTGGGCCTGCGGGCCTTCGGCCCTGCAAAACCGCAGATTTTAGTCTACCCACTTATAATCCCCCAAAAGAACTTGCTCTATATAGTAGTAGCCCGCCTGGCTTTTCCCAGAATGTGGATAAAGTAGCCAGTCTTGGCCCGCAGCAGTACGATAATAGAGCCGAGCCGATGGATTGGGCTGTTTTAGGGCCAGCTCGGCCGGAACGCTAGCCCCTTTTATCCGTCCTCTGATTTGCCAGTAGGCTTCGCCCTCGGCTACGGGATAATAGGCCAAATGCAATTGCTCGGCAGCTAAACAAGGCCGATTAAAACGAAAGTCTTTTATTTGAAGCAAACTCAGCTCCTGCTGCTGACTGTTCCAATCTTTAAAAAAATGCTCAAAACGAGCCTGCACCAAACTTTGATCAGGGTTGATCCAAGCATAAACAACAGGGGCAACTAGCGCTTTCCAATGAAACTGCTGCTGCTTTTCCCTAAGCAGAATTTCACGGTCTACATATTCGCCATTGGCCAAAAATAAACGAACCTTTAGCGGAAGGTTTTCATAGAGGCTATCTCTTCCTATAAGCTGCTGCTCAATACTCAGCCGGATGCTATTGGCCCCAATTTCTTCCTCCACAATATGCAAACTGGGCCAACCTGCCTGCCACAACCAATTTTTGAAAAAAGGCTGCATGTCTCGCCCCAACTCTTTACTCAAAAATTGGCAAAACTCTTCAGTCGATAAGTTTTTGTAGGCAAAGCTATCCATAACGGCCTGCATCCCTTGCCGAAACAGACTGTCGCCCAAATAATGCCTTAAGTTATGGGCCACCAAACTCCCCTTTTTATAGACATGGCTGCCATAGGTATGCGCCCAAGGCACCGCCGCCACTGGCCGATGGCCCCCCTCTCGCTTTGGCGCCTGATACAAACTGATGGCTAGGTTTTTTTGCAAAATGGGCAAGGCCGCTTTTCGCCCATAACAGGCCTCCTTAAACAGAAACTCGCAGTAGCTAGCAAAACCCTCGTTAATCCACATATCTTCAGCCTTGGCGCAGGTGACCAAATTGCCCCACCAATGATGAGAAAGCTCATGGGCCATCAAACGCTCTTGCTTCAAGCTCCCGTCTACCGCATAGAGGGGGTAGGCAATCAAACTAGCGTGCTCCATGGCCCCCGCCTTAAAGGGAACCATGCAAAAACCCACCTTGGACCAGCGGTAGGGACCAAACCAATACTCAAAAGCCGAAAGCGCCTGCGGCAAATGAATAAAAGAAGCCACCGCCTTTTGACTGTCTTCCTTTGGAACGACTAACGCAATGGGTATGGTCGAATTTATGCCTGCAAAAGTTTGAGTTATATCGCTGTAGTTGGCCACGGCAATAGCCGCCAAATAGCTAGGAATAGCTTCTTTTTGTTCCCAACTTCTTTTTCTTAATCCATTGGCTAATAGACGGTCTTCCACTAAAAGACCATTAGCATAGCCCGCAAGGCTGTCTTTTGTGATTAACGAAATACTATAAGTTGATTTATCTTGAAAGTTATCGACGCAAGGAAACCATATTCGCCCATAATTATGGGGGTTGTCGGCAAAGCCTACGCCCATATTGTAGGCAAAGCCTTGCTCAAAGTAAAAGCCGCCCCAGCTTTTGTCTTCTTGGGGAGCCCCTTCATACTGTACTTCTACCTCAATGGGTTTTTTTAGGCTATATTTTTTGGGCAAGCGAATGAGCAAGAGGGGATCATTATGGGTAAAAGCACGTTTTTTACCATTCACCTTTACCTTTTGGACCTTTAGGCCTTGTAGGTCCAGTTCTATTTCTTTTAGGCCCTTTCGTAAAAGTTGAATGCGCAAAAGGGCCTTGCCTTTCAAAAATCTTTTGTTAGGGTCCAAAAGCTCCAGCTCCAATGCATAAGAGAGTACATCCATATCTTTTAGTCGATGCAAACTCGATTTTTGGAAAGCCTGGCCATCCCAGCCTTTTTTCCAGGCGGCTTCCTTGAGCGCTTGGCAGTCTGGACAATGCTGAGCAGAAAGCGAAAGGGCCAAGAGCCCAAAGAAGAGGGGTAAAATTTTTTTAATCATTTTTCAATTTTTTTTGGTCTATTAAGCAGCAGTTTTTTAGAAGGGCTCGTTTTAAAAGAAAGAAATTACAGCAAACTGTTCGCACAATTTCTGAAATAAAGGCAAAATAATAAAAGTGGCTCTGGGCAAGAGGGCCACTTTTTTTATGACAAAAAGACCCAACTGCTGCGGCAATTGGGTCTTTTTCATTTAGGCAAAAGCTATACAGCTTAGCCATTGTATCCAGTCATCTCATCGGGTAGGCCCATTTCGGCTAGGGCGGCTTCCTTAACGGCTTTGGCCACCTTATAGGCAACCACCTCATTTAGAGCTGGCGGAATAATCATATCGCGGCTGGGCGGATGCACACAGTCGGCAATGGCATAGGCAGTGGCCAACTTCATTTTTGGAGAAATGACCTTGGCACGAGCATCTAGGGCTCCGCGGAAAATACCGGGAAAACCGAGTACATTATTGACCTGGTTAGGGAGGTCAGAACGGCCTGTGCCCACTACAGCGGCTCCACCTTTATAGGCTTCTTCGGGCATAATTTCGGGCGTAGGGTTGGCCAAGGCAAAGATAATAGGATCTTTAGCCATGGTTCTGATATCATCGGCGGTGAGGATATTGCCCACACTTACGCCAATAAATACGTCGGCATCTACGATAGCATCTTTAATAGAGCCCGATTTGTTGTTGGGGTTGGTATAGCCCAGGGTAGCTTGCTTAGAGCTATTGAGATTATCTCTATCGCGGCTAATGATCCCTTTACTATCGCAAAGAATAATTTCTTTGACGGGGATACAAGCCGTATTATTTTCATTATCGATACAGCGCAAAAGGCGAGCGATAGCCACCCCAGCGGCGCCAGCACCGTTAATAACTACAGACAATTCCTCTAGGGGTTTGTCTACCAATTTGGCGGCGTTAATTAGGGCGCCCAAAACAACAATGGCGGTACCGTGTTGGTCGTCATGAAAAACGGGAATGCCCAAATCTTGTAGGCGTTCTTCCACCTCAAAGCTGCGCGGGGCGGCAATATCTTCTAGGTTGATGCCACCAAAAACGGGAGCGATTCGGCGGACGGTTTCCACGATTTCATCTACATCTTGGGTATTGAGGCAAATGGGGAAGGCGTTAATATGGCCAAATTGGCGAAAGAGCATGGCCTTACCTTCCATAACGGGGATAGACGCCTCTGCGCCAATGTTTCCGAGGCCCAAAACAGCAGATCCATCAGAAACGATGGCTACGGTATTACTCTTTAGGGTATATTCCCAAACTTTCTCGGGATCTTTGGCAATTTCGATACAAGGGGCGGCTACTCCGGGAGAGTAGACCAAAGAAAGGTGCTCACTGGTGCGCACATCCATTTGATTGCGGATGCCAATTTTTCCTTTCAGTAAGCTGTGAAGTTTCAGTGATTCTTCTGAATAATTCATGAATAAACTAGCTTTTATTGTCCCAAAATAGGGGGTTGATGGTGTTGTTTAGTTGATGGCTTTGCTATCAACTGCTTAGCTACGAACACTTGTTCGCAGAGAGCTAAGTTAAACTTATATTTTGGCAATAGTAGGTTTTTTGTTTTTTTTATGACTTTTTGGGCTTTAGCTTTTCCTTGGACCAAACTATTTTTGGTGCATAGTTTGCCGAAGCGGAAAGCCAAAAGCAGCGCTTTGGGGATGAGCGGCCTAGCGATGCGGCGGGGTGGCGCGCAGCGCCAGACCAAGGAGCCGAAGGCGAGGCAGGGCCGAGCGAATAGCGAGCCCCAAAGCGTAGCGCCGCAGCTTTGCTGCGGAGGCCCCAAAACCTCATCTTTGGTCGGTAATCAGTTCTACTTGTCCGATAAAGTCTTCTAGATGGATTTTGCCGGTATAGCTCATGGCGGATTGCAGGTAGCTGCCTAAATTGAAGAGAAAATCGGGCAGTTGGTATTGTACTTTTTGGAGGCTTCGGCGGCCTTCTACGGCTCTTCTTCCGATTAGGCCTTGTTGGGCGGAGGCGGGGCGGCTGTGCAGGGCTTTATATTCTTTGTAGAGGGGGAGGCCTAGGCGGAAGGCGAGTTTGGCCAATTTTTGAGAGAGGGGAATTTGTTTGAAGAGATAATTTTGGCCGGCAGATTCTAGGGCTTGGTTGATGAGGCTGCCCATCATGACATAATCGGCTCCGCAGGCGAGGGCCATAATGGCATTGGCATAAGAGCCGATACCGCCATCGGCAATAATTTTGGGGGCTTTGGGCAGTTGTTGGGCCAATTTTCGGCTTTCGATAATGAGAGAGGCCAGCGGGTAATGCACGCCGGTAAAGCTGCTGGTGTTGCAGTTTCGGCCACCGCCAATGCCTAGGCGCAGATAATCGACGCCGGTTTCGGCTAGGCGTTCGAAGGTTTGGGGGTGGCCAATATTTCCGGCCATAAGGAGCATCTGTTGGCCATATTCTTTTTTGGCGGCCAGGCAGAGTTCATAGACTCTTTGGAGGTGGCCATTGGCGGTATCGATGAGGATGGCATGTTGTCGGTTGAGTTTTTTGCCGAGCACCAAAAACTCCTTATTAAACTCTTCGAGGTCCATGGCTAGAAAAAGCCGACCCTTATACTGCTTTTGTAGGTCAAAAAAATTGGGGGGTAAATTTTGGTATCGGGGAAAGCAGACATTGAGGCCTTGTTCTAGAAAAAACTGATAATTTTGTTGGGCCACCACGGTAGACATAGGGGCGGCAAAAAATGGCAACTGGCCAGAAGCATAATGGGGAATGCAGTCTGTCCGGCTATTTAGATGGGCCTCTAAAGCGGGTAAGATCATAAGATCGTCGTAGTGGTAAGCAGTTTTAATCATATCGTTTTTCTGGGCAAAGAAAAAGGCGCTAAGCCTTTTGCCTACCGCCTCTTAAAGAGAAGAGATAGTGCAACTTAGAAATAAATCTTGGTTTGGGGTAGGGCTGTTTTTATGGTCTCTATATCTTCAAGGGGCAGTTCATTATCGCTAAGGTCGAGTACCTTGAGCTGCTTGAGGGCTAGTAGGCCTTGGGGAATACTATTTAGTTTGTTTTCGTTGAGGTAGAGTTCTTCGAGCTGCTGAAAATTGGCCAAATTACTAGGGAGGGTTTGCAAATTGCACCAGGCCAGATTGAGTGTTTTGAGCCGCTTGCATTGGTCTAGGGCCGATAGACTTTCTACCGTCAGACGATGATTTCCCTCTAAGCTGAGCCACTCTAGCTGCTGAAGCTGCCCAAAGTCTTGGGGCAGTTGCTCAATTTGAATTCGATGAATAAACAGGCGGCGCAAATTTTTTAGTTCTCGCACTTCGGGCCAGATTTCCTGTATAGAAAGAGCAGGATTTTGCCCCAAATCGAGCTCTTCTAGCTTTTGTAGTTTTCTAAAGGTGGGCGGCAAATGCTCTAGGTTGTTATGGCCCAAATACAAAATGCGCAGCTCTTGCAGTTCGGCAATGGCCTGGGGCAGCTGGCTGTAGTCTAGTTTATAATAAAGGTCCAGTTTTTTCACCTGATCGGCCTGCTTGAGGGCCGTCATCAAAGACTCAAAGGTCTGAAAATCATGGGCAGTTTGCTCTTTGGCTCCAACAAAGCCAAATTCTTGGGCCTTTAGGGCCGAGAATAGCGCAGAACAAAGAAGAAAACCGAAAAGTAGTCGCATCTTAAGAAAATGAAAAAAAAGGTTAAGAAAAGCGTTTCATTGGGCCAGATTTCTGCCCGACCTTAGCTAAATTTACAAAAAACTACTAGGGCAAAAAGCCCCAGCTAGCTCTGGGCCAAGCTTTTGGGCTCCCTTAAAATTTAGCTAAACCGCAAATGCCCTATCTACCGCCCTTTTCTATTGGATCTAGCTCCCTAGATTTAATCTAAACTTAACAAGCCTTTTGCTATGCTTTTTAGATTCTTCCTCCTTTTTCCGCTCTTTAGCCTAGGGCTGTCTTGCTACTTTTGCTGGGATTATTTGGCCCAATGGACCGGCGAGCTCATCAGCCTACAAATCTGGGGTATCCTGCTTTTTCTCCTCTTCCAAATCCCCCTGATGTTTTGGGCCTTCCGCCAACATAAAAGAGAAAAGCTCAGCGCAGTTCAGGCCAATTGGAGCTACTGTTTGGGCATTTTGCATCTGCTGCCCCTGCTGCTTTATGGGAGCTGGGCCCTGCAAAGAACCGATTATATCTATCTGGTCCTGCTAAATAATGGAACCGAAAAACTCGAGCATCTACAATTGGAGGGCTGTAGCCAAAACGCATTGCCCAACTTGGCCGCTGGAGATAAACAGGCGGTCTGGATCCCTATCGAAACTGATTGTCATTTACAACTCTATTTCAATTGGCCCAATCAAGAGACCGATAGCCTGCTGCTACTGCCTTATACCAGCAGAGGAATGGGCGAGCGCCTAGATATTTCCATCAGCCCAAGTTTCTAAGCCCTTTCTTTTTTCTTTTTTTGGGGCCCGCGGCCAGCTTTGCTGGCCGCCGCTATGCTTCGCCGCTCGCAAGTCTGCTCGGCCCTGCGTCGCTTCGCTCCTGGGTCTGGCCTGCGGCCACGGCTGCGCAGCGCTGGGCCAATTGCCAGCCAGCCCCTAAGGCCCTTTTTTATTTAAACATAGTCTAAAGAGTAACTTATTTGGACTGACTTACGTATTATATATAGACGGTAAAGCTGTCACAACCCCCATTTTTTAATTTCAAATTTCCCCAATCATGAAAAACTTTTTAATTTACTTTATAGCCCTGCTCTTTCCCATATATTTATTTGGGCAAAATGAGCGCACTATCATACAAACCTTTATCAACCCAACTGATCAGCTGGAGGTAAAAACAGAGTACACCCTAGAGGCCGAAGCTTGGCGAGAGGATTATATCCGCCTTTATACCTATGTAAAAGTAGGAGAGGAGCATGGCAATGTGCTCAAAAAGTTATTGGTTTTGGGCCGCTACGATTGGCAGATTAAGGGCCAAACGCTCTATATGCCAAAAATTGATAAACAGATATTACTCAATAACAGTATTGTAGAAGAGGAGATCCACATTAAGATTAACTACCCACAAAATATGCAATTGTTGCTGCCCGATAAGGGCCAAACTGCCTTCTAAACCAAAAGGGCTATCGGAAAAATCCGATAGCCCTTCTTTTATATTTTTTGCAAACTGCAGCTTACTGCTCTTTGTCTCCTTCTGCTTTGGCTGCCTTGCGCTGCGCCTCTAGCTCTTTGGCCAACAAACCCAGTTTTACCTCCAGCGACTTCACTCGGCGTTCTAGCTTTTCATAAGCATCGCCCTGGGGCAAATTCAATTTGGCCAAGACGCCATCAATCATATTTCTAAATCGTCCCTCGTAGTTTTCTCGGCTGTATTCTGTAGTTTTTACTACATCTTCTACTACCTTTTTGCCTTCTTCCTCAGATAGTTTTCCCTTAGAGACTAGCTCATCAACTACATTTTGCAAACGCTCGGTGGTGCTCGCTACAATCCCTACAGCAGTGTAGAGAGTCTTGCGGACAATTTTCTCCATCATAACAAATTAAACTCTAATAGTAAATAAAAAGGGCCAACCGAAGCTGACCCCACTGATTTTTGGTGATGCAGCTGTTGTTATACACGCTCGCTGCTCTCGCATTCCTCAGCCAATTCGGTATTGGCTTTTACTAGTTCACTTAGGCGCTCTTCTAGACGCTCAATGCGCTTTTCAATGCGCTCATGCTCATCGCCCTTAATGAAGTTAAAACGCTCAATAGCATTTTCTACTAGCTTGCGCAAACGGCCCTCTAGTTCTTCTAGGCGGTTATGAGCTTGGCCAGGCTGAGCCTCATCGGCAACAGCTTCCCCCTCTACAACTTCGCTTTCCCCTTCTTGGGGAGCTGCAGGAGCTTCCTGGTCCATAACGTCTTGCTCTTCTTGGTATTGTTTGCCTTTTTCTACAAGGTCATCAACAATATCTTTGACCTTTTCGGTAGTGACAACGGCCAAACCAAGACCCGCTTGCATGGCCTTTTTAAATAGATCGTTCATAGGATTAGAATTTGACTTGATTTTTGGTGATTGTCTAGCTTTTTTACTGCTGACAGTACAAAGGTATTATAAAAATTTTACAATTCTAAACCCGATTTCTCAACTTTCGACTAAAAATAGAAAATAGATATTTTGCTGAAAATGTTTTAACTAAATCTAGTTTAATGATTTTTATTTTATTTTTAGACCCTTATTTTGGGTTTAATTAAAAATCAACTAGTCGAGAAAATTAAGGCCAAATTTTAAGTCTTTTTAACAGTTTTTGGGCTCCAAAAGAGAGGGCGAGCCGCAAATTTGCGGCTCGCCCTTGTTTTTTGCCCTAAAGCCTGATTTAGCGCAAGAGCTGCCCTGAAAGCAAGAGCAAGTCAAACTCTGTTTGTTTGGCGCTCAAGAAGGCATTTTGCACATTATTGTAGGCATTGATATAGTTGATCTGAATGGTCCGGTAGTCAAAGAAATTGAGGGTATTGGCTTTAAAGCGCTCACTGGCAATCTCTAGGTTTCGGCTAGAGTTGGCCAATAATTGCTGGCTAAGTGCATAAGTTTGTCGTTGATTTTCATAGAGGGCCAGGACCGTTTTTAGGTTTTGGCCCAGCTGCTGTTCTAATTGAAGAATGCTCAAGCGGCTAATTTCTTGTCGAAGTTTGGCCAATTCAATAGCTCTTTTTTGCTTACCGCCATTATATATATTATAGCTGAGGTTGATATTGAGTGCGCCAGAGAGTGTGGTACCTCCCTGCCAATCGTCAGAAATTTGGGGTTGCTTACCATTGATTTGCGTCAGGTTGAGCTGTTCGCTAATATTGGCGCCCAAACTTACCGTAGGCAAAAGGGCCGCCTCCTGAATAGAAATATCAATAGCTGAGGTTTGCTGGCGAATGCGTTCGCTAGCAATTTCTCTATTGGCTTGGAGGGCCACTTCTAGGAGGGAGTCAAAGGTATAAGTAGGGAGCTCATAGCTCAATTCTGAGGGCAGGACAATCTCCTTGGCCGAGGCCCAATCTTGGCCCATGGCCAAGGCTAGATTTTGTTGGGCATTTTGAAAAGTGGTGCGTTGCAGCATCCATTGAATAGAGTCATTGAGGTAGGCATCTCGAATTTGGAGGAGGTCAAATTCTGTGGCTTGCCCATATTCTCTACGCGCTTCAATATAGCTAATCTTATCTTGAGAAAGGGCCAAGAGTTCTTGCTGCGACTTGAGTCGCTCTTGTTGAATTTGCGCATTAAAATAGGCCTTGGCCACCTGCTGGCTAATATTCTCCAAGCTGCGGTTGGCCTCTGATTTGGCTAGCTCTTCTTCTAGGCCCAAACGGTCTTTTGTTAGCCGAATGCGCCCCCCCTGATAAAGGGCCCATTGCAAATCTACCGCTGCGGTTCCACCAGTGCCCAACAACTGGGCGCCACTAAGGAAAGAGGTGGGGTTTTGTATATTACTGTAGCTATTGGCATTGCTCAGGCTAGCGGTAATTTGCGGGTAGCGCCCCGCCTCGCCCCAATGGTTTTGTACAGCGGCAATTTTTTGGTTAGTGGCGGCAATTTTGGCCGTATAACTTTGCTCGAGTGCTTTTTGAATAGCATCTTCTAGACTTAAGATTTGCTGAGCCTCTAGGCCCAAAGCACTTATAAATACAAGCGCTGCAGTTAGATATACTTTCACGTTTAATGAGTTCGTAATGACGAAATAGGCCTTTGGGCCTTTAAATGAGTTCACAAAAGAACTAAGTTAGTAGTTAGAAAACAAATGTACTGACATCTAGTTGGACTTAAAAAAGCCTTAAAAATAGGAATTGGCCAATTCGCTCGCAGAACTGCCGCTTTTTATCGACTCTTGAGCGAGCGAAGCGAGCCGCCCGCTGGCCAAAGGCCAGTTTTTATGGCCTAGCGATGTGCAGCAGTGGCCGAAGGGCAGACCAAGCAAAATGAGCAAAGCGAATTTTTGCGCAGGGCCGAGCGAATAGCGAGCTGCGAAACGTAGCGCCTGCCGAAGGCAGGAGGCCCCAAAACAGCAGCAAGCTCCAAAGCGACAACAAGGTCTTTAGACCGCAGTTCGACGACTGAAAGGAGTAACGCCCCAAAAAAACAGTAAAAAAAGCCTTAATCTTAGGGCAATCTTTGGGAAGCTTGTATTTTTGGCCAAAATGACAAAATGAAAGTATATATAGTTGGCGGCGGGGCTGCTGGTTTTTTTTCGGCCATACAGATTGCAGAAAACTGCCCAGAGGCGGAGGTGCATATTTTGGAGGCGGGGCAGCGTTTTTTGCAAAAAGTAAAGATTTCTGGGGGGGGGCGTTGCAATTTGACGCATGCTTGCTGGACGCCCAAGGAGCTGGTGAAGCATTACCCTAGAGGCGAAAAAGCCTTGCTGGGGCCTTTTCATCGCTTTGCTTGTGGCGATACGATGGATTGGTTTGAAAAGCGGGGCGTGCCGCTGAAAATTGAAAAAGACGGTCGGGTTTTTCCTCAATCCAATAGCTCACAATCTATTGTAGATTGCCTGATGCAGGCGGCTGAGGCGGCTGGGGTGCAACTACATTTGCAGCAGCGAGTGAGCCAAATTAAGCCTTTGGAAGAAGGCGGATATTTTTTAGCGACCAAAGGCGGGGCCGAGTACAAGGCCGATAAATTGGTTTTGGCCGCGGGCAGTAGTGCGCCTGTTTGGGCGATCTTGGCCGAAATGGGGCTGGATATCGTTCCGGCGGTGCCCTCTCTGTTTACCTTTAATTCCAAAGATTTTCGCCTCAAGGGCTTGCCAGGCCTATCGGTTCCTCAGGCCGAAGTAGAGGTATTGGGCCAAAAGAATTTAAAGGCTCGCGGCCCGCTTTTGATTACACATTGGGGGCTGAGTGGTCCCGGTATTCTTCGCCTATCGGCCTGGGGCGCAAGAAAGTTATTTGCTATAGATTATCGTTTTAATTTGCGGGTAAATTGGTTGGGCTGGGAGCGCCAAGCCCTAGCCAAAGAATTGCAATTGCTCAAAAAGGATTGGGCCAGAAAACAACTGAGTAAAACGAGTCCCTTTAGCGAAATTCCAAACCGCCTTTGGCGGCGATTGCTCTATGCGGCCGGGATTAAGGAAGATAAAAGCTGGGCCAATTTGTCGAAAAAAGAACTCCTGGCCCTAGAAGAAGAACTAACGGCCTGCGAAATAAAAGTAGCGGGCAAATCGACCTTCAAAGATGAGTTTGTCACCGCTGGAGGCGTCAACCTAGACCAAATGAATTTTAAAACCTTTGAAACAAAAGCCTTTAAGGGCCTCTATATTGCTGGCGAATTGCTCAATATTGATGCAATTACGGGCGGTTTTAATTTTCAGGCAGCTTGGACGGGCGGCTGGAGCATTGGCCAAGATTTTCTCCCCAAATAAATAAGGATTCTTATGCGCATATTTTTTTTGCTTCTTTTTTGCTTCCTTTTTTCCAGCCTGAGTTTTGCGGCTCGCCCCCTCTCGGAATCGGCCAAATTTAGCCTAATCACCTGCTCGCCAGGTACAGAGGTCTATAGCCTGTTTGGGCATTCGGCTCTGCACCTCAGTGACCCTGCTAATGGGATTGAGCTGGTCTATAATTATGGGACCTTTGATTTTAATACGCCCAATTTTACCGCAAAATTTATTCGGGGAAAGTTGGAGTATGCCCTGAGTCGGGCCCCTTTTGCTCCCTTCATGCAAACCTATGTCTATGAGAAAAGAGGCGTTTATGAGCAAGAAATTTTGCTTTCGGCAGAAAAAAAGCAGCTCTTATTTGATGCCCTAGAAGCTCGCTTCAATTCTCCAGACCGCTATTATATGTACGACTTTTTTTATGATAATTGCGCTACGCAAATCCGTGATTTGGGCCAGCTCCTTTATGCCGAAGAGTTTCAATTGCCTCAGGCCGATAGCAGCCGCTCTTTCCGAAGCTATTTGGCGGAGTATACGGCTCCCTCTCCTTGGCTAGATCTGGGCATCAAGGTCATCTTGGGCCGAGGCGCAGATAAATGTCCCTCCGTGAGCGAACAAATGTTTTTGCCCGATTATTTGGCCCAACACCTTACTAATAGCCAAACGCCAGCGGGGCCTTTTTTGGGCAAGAAAAAAGAGTTGTTGCCTTGGCCTTCAGTGCATGAGCCTAGCCTCAAGGACCATTACCCGCTTTTGCTTTTTAGTCTTTTGGCAGCTTTGTTTTTTGCCATCGCCTTTATCTTTCCCAATTATGCCTATATCGCCGACCGTTTGCTGCTGGCCGTTGTAGGCTTAGCGGGCGCTTTTCTCTGCTTTATGTGGTGGGGCACCGATCATGCAGCCACCCAGTGGAATCTCAATATTTTGTGGCTCTCGCCGCTCTATTTGCCCCTGCTTTTTGGCCTGAAGAAAATCAAGACGAATAAGTTTTTTACCCTCCTTCACGGCCTCTTACTACTGAGCTATCTTTTGGCCTTGCTCAATTGGTTAATTGCTTGGCAGGCTTATCCTTTGCCTTTGTTGCCAATTTTTGCTTACCTTAGTTACCGCTTATATGTTTATAAATGGGCCTAATTTGCCCTTCAAAATATCGCCATGAGTAAAGAACTAAAAATCGGCAGTTTTAATCTGCTCAACTTACAATTGCCCGAGCGGCCCTATTATAACCGTAGGTATACCTATGAAGAGTTTGAGAAAAAGCAGGCTTGGATTAGCCATCAACTCAATAGCATGAAGGCCGATATTATTGGCTTTCAAGAGGTCTTTTCAGAGGAGGCCCTAAAAACGGTCATCCGCTCCAATCCCTATTACCGAGATTATCATATTGTGATGAGTGATCGCAAGGGCGGTTCTCCCGCCGTGGCTATTGCCAGCCGCTACCCAATTAAGGATTATGAAGTGATCCGGGAGTTTCCCGAGCAGTTGGAGGTAGACGGTTTGCTGATTCCCTTCAAGGAGTTTTCTCGCCCTTTGCTCAAATGCCAGATAGAATATGCTGATGGCCAAGATTTTCATGTTGTGGTGGCCCACCTTAAGTCCAAACGCCCCATGCTAGAAGATGGAGAGGACCGAGATGATCCCTTGGCGCAGGCCAAAGGCCAAGCCCGATCCTTGCTCTTGCGGGCGGCAGAGTCGGCAGCCGTACGTACTGTTTTGATGGAGGTTTTGGAAAACCGAGATTCGCCAGTGGTGGTAATTGGCGACCTCAACGATACGCATACTTCTGTAACCACCCGAATCATTTCTGGCGAGGCGCCCTTCCGCTATTTGCCCATGTACAAGAAGCACAAAATTTGGGATGTTTTGCTTTATCATGCCAAAGATATTCAGGCCCGAAATTCTTATACCGATACCTATTATACGCATTTGCACAATGGGCATCATGAGGCCTTGGACCATATTATGGTGAGCCAAGAGCTGGTCCGAGAGAACCCCAATCACATTGGCCGAGTGACGATGGTCCGCACCTTCAACGACCATTTATTGGACGAAACGATCTCGGAGGAACGCATTCCCAATTGGCAGTCTGATCACGCTCAGGTGGTGGTGCATATTGAAATGCGCTAGTTAACGGAATAACCTCATAAGAAAGGGACGAACTAGAAACTGCTCTAGTTGGTCTCTTTTTTTTTGGGGCCTCCGCTGCGGCCTGCGGCCTTGCGGCGCTACGTTTCGCAGCTCGCAGGTCTGCTCGGCCCTGCGGCCTGACGGCCTTGGTCTGCGGCTTCGCCGCACTACTACACATCGCTAGGCCAAATGGAAGTCCTGCGCTTCGGCCATCTTTTGATAAAAATTTCAGGTTAGTCAAGGCATTTTTTAAAGGCATAGCCGTAGCTATGGGGGAGAAAAATAAAGCAGAATAGCAGGAAATTAAATCAAAGGATAGAAGTGGCAGGGCTTTCATTTGGCCTTTGCCGTTTGGCCTTCGGCCATAGCGGCTTTGCCGCTTTTAATCCGCTGCAATTTCTACCAACTCCCAAACAATAATGCTGCGGTCATCGGAGGCCGAGAGCAGGAGCTGGTCATTGGCCCAAAGCAGGGCATTTACCGAATTGATATGGCCGCCACGGGGGGCATCGATCACCTTGAGCAGTTTAAAATCGGGCAGGGACCATATTTTGAGGGTTTTGTCTCGGCTGGCGCTGGCCAGGTAGCGGCCATTGGGCGAAATGGCCAAGTCATTTACCGTAAATAGGTGAGCGGCATGGCTGGGAATTTCTTCCTTTTCCTTTTGGGTCCAGACCCTAAAAAAGGCATCTCGGCCAGCAGAGAGCAGATAATCTTGCGTTTGGGCCAGAGAAAAAATAGAGGATTGATGGGCTTGGGGAATTTCCTTTTGGAGGCTAAAATCTTGGGCATCTAGAAAAAAGAGATGGCCTTGGCTACCTGCGGCTACCAAAGTAGATTGATCTGTTGTGAGTAAGAGCGCCCTTAGGCTTTTGTGGCTGAGTTTCCAGCTCGCCTCTGGCCGAAACTTGGGGATGGACCAGCGAGAGAGTTGGCCATCTGCCCCAGCGCTAAGAAAAGAAGAGCTAGACCAAGGGAGCAAGGCAAAGACGCCTTTTTCATGTCCTCTTCTTTGTTGGAGCAACTGTTTGTTGGGATAGTCAATAAGGTGAATATCTCCATGTTGGTCGCCTAAAAGGATACGATTTTCTTGGAGCAGGGCCATAGAAAAGATAGGGGCTTCTAGTTGGGCCAAAACTTGGCCATCGCCTAGGGGGAAGAGGGGCCATTGGACCAGATAGCCATCGCCAGCGGCGGAAAAAACGCTTTGTTTATCGGGGGCCAGCAAAAGAGAATAAATGGCCCCTTTATGGCCGAGCAATTGCTTTTTGCGGATGAGTTCTATGGGCATAATTGAGCAGTTAATAGATTAGGTGGAAAGCCTTGGCCGGGGGCGGGCTTGGCCCAGCGCTGCGCAGCCGTGGCCCGCAGGGGCAGACCCAAGCCGCCGCAGGCGGCTGCAGGGCCGAGCAGACCTGCGAGCGGCGAAGCATAGCGGCGGCCAGCAAAGCTGGCCGCGGGCCCCAAAAAATAAAAAGTCTAGTTACAATTTTCTACACATTGTCCAGACTTATCAATGTAAATCCATTTATTTTCGCCTTGGCGCATCACCTTAGCCTTACCGCCTCTGAAGGGGCCAGCAAACATAAATTGGTAAGGGATCGCTACTTCTCCTTTGGGGTTGATATAGCCCCATTTTGCGTCTTCGATAGCCACATTGGCCAGGCCTTCATTGAAGGGGAGCTCGAGGGGGTTGGGTTGGAAAAAATTGACATTGAAGAACTTGGGGGCGATAACAATTTCTCCCTTTGTATTGAGAAAGCCCCATTTGCCCTCATAGACAAAGCCGAGCAGGCCTTGGCCTACGGGCGTGATCACATCATAAATGGGTTCGATGAGAATATTGCCATTGACATCGAGAATGCCGTGACGTCCTTTTTGTTCATCATAGTACATAATAGTGCCTTCAGAAACGGCGCCCAGGGCCATATAGGCGCAGGGAATCGTGAGTTTGCCCTCCTTATTGACTAGGCCATATTTGCCATCTTTGGCCACCACGGCATAGCCTTCATTGTAGCCTAGAAACTCATCGTATAATTGGGGGTCTTTGGCGCTATTGGCGCCACAATTTACCTTTTGCAGGCTGAGGTCGCCGATAAAATCCTTGGTATTTCGGTTAATAATTTTGAGGCTATTGCCTTGGAAGGACCAAGTTTCATATTGGGTTTCCTTTTCATTGGTTCGGCGTTTAGACTGGCAAATAATCTCTACATCATAATTTCCATCTTTCATCTTTTTGCCTTGGATGTCGATTTGGAAACGGTCATTGAATTTTTGGTTGATGCGGTAGCCAGAACCAGAGATTCGGTCATCGGAAACGGCAATATTTAATCTTTCTTCCCAATTTTTTTCAATGCTGTGGTAGCAGCCCTCTTTTGCGCTCTGAGGCTGATTGCTGCTAGCTTCTGTACTATTTTCTCCCGCTGAATTTTGAGGGCTAGAACAGGATGTTATACAAAAAAAAGCAATTAAGTAGACAAAAAGGTGGCATCTAAGATTCATTTTCTATATGTTTGTAACAGTTACATAAGTGGGGAATACGTAAGCCCCATTATTTTTTATCTGAAGAGGTATGCTAGCTATCTCTTTACACCTCAATATTATTTATAATGAAACAGCAATTATCGTTAATTTTTTTGGCATTTACCCTTGGAATCTTTGTTATTTCTTGTGGTGATGGAAAACTGCAGCAAGACAGCTTGGCTCGTATTTCGGCCTCGGAGAAAGTCGTTTTTTCTCTAAACTGGCAGGGCTTGATGAGCAAGCTAGATGAGGACTTTCTGATGAAAGCGGGCAAAGGGAAGAGTAAAACAGAGGCCTTTATAAAAAAGCTAAAAACGAAGCCAGAGAGCATTGGTTTTGCCAAGGGGCAGCCTGCTTACGGCTATATTTCTTTGCCTGAGGGGCAGCAGCTTTGGACTCTGATAATTCCCTTGGCCAAGGTGGAGAAATTGAAAGCTTATATTGAAGATAGCGATCGTTTTTCGCTCAAGAAAAAGGAAGCTTACCATTTATTGGAGAGCAGTGAGCCGCTAAATTATGCAGTAGGCTTTGATGAGGACCATCTTGTGCTTTCTTGGGGGGCGGTGTCTAAGTTGAATGCTCATCTAAAGCAGTTTTTTGAGCAAAAGCCAGCCAGCAGCATGGCTGATAATGCGAGTTTGAAAAAACTCTTCTCTAAAGGCGATGATGTTAAGGTTTGGCTGAGCAGTAAGGGTGTTTATGAGAGCTGGGAAGATAGTCCAAGCATGCAAGACGATCTCATGATTTTAGGGCTTTTGGGCGTTACTGCCGAGGAGTTTGCAGACAACAGTTTGGGGATTAGCCTAAACTTTGACCAGGGCAAACTGGCGGCTCAGCTAGGAGGGGACTACAGTGAAAAGCTAGAGCAGCTTTTTGGGCCAGTATTTAATGAGGGCATTGGTGAAGGCTTTCGGAATTTTATTCCCGCCAAGGATTATGCTGGGGGCATTGCCCTTTCTACGGACAGTGAGCAACTGAGTGAGTATTTAGCCGCAAGAGAGCTTCGTCCTCTTATTGATGAATTTTTAGTGGGAACCAGTATTAGCGGGGCCAACTTATTGGAGGCCATGACGGGGAATGTAGCTTGGCTTTCTTATGAGATTGACGAAGCCTTTGTAGACAAGCTTCCTAGCTCTCTACTCATTATAGAGTTTAAGGATAAGGCGCATTTAGATAAGTTGGTGGACCAGCTTGCTACGAACAACTTTTCGGTCGAGCGAGATCAGCACTTTATCAAGGCTCAGTATTCTTGGTTTCTGGATGTTATGCTAATTCAGCATGATAACTACCTGATCATTACCAACTATTTCTTTTTGGGGACAGCTATTAACGAGGGGCTGGCAAAAAGTGAGCTCTTGCCTAAAAAGCAGTATGAAAAATTGAATCAGGGGGCTTTGGCTCTAGATGTTGTAAATGTCAAACCCTATATGGATATGTTTAAGGCCAATAATAGTTCGGCTTTATCTAAGGCTATTGAGCGAATTAGCTTCTCGGCCCAAGGCCGCCAAATGGAGCTTTTGCTTTTGGCAAAAGATAAAAAAACAAATGGCTTAGAGCAGTTGATCAATCAAGTCAACTAATTCTGAAGGCGAGCTGCATTTAGCAGCTCGCCTTTTTTGTTTGCTATAAAATAAGGGTATATATCAGACAACTTCCCTATCTTTGAGGGGTAAAAGGGGTATCCCCCATATCTTATCTGTAGAAGTTCGAGCAGAACTTTTAAACCTCAATACTAATCATTATGAAACAATCACTATCCTTATTTATTTTGGCCTTTAGCCTTGGCTTTTTTGTTATTTCTTGCGGAGGCGGCAAAGTGGACCAAGACAGCCTGAGCCGAATTCCGGCCTCAGAAAATGCTGTGTTTTCTGTAAACTGGAAACAGCTTTTAGACAAGGCCGGGCCAGATCAGCTTTTGGCTTCGATTGAAAAGTCTAAGGCTGAATCTGAGGAGGAAGATGCTCAAATTCTCAAAGAGTTGATTCAGGACCCCGCTTCTAAGGGCTTGGATGTTAAGAAAAGTGCTTATGGCTACCTTTCTCTAGATGGAGAAGACCCTATGGGGACTCTGATGTTGCCTATTGCTAATGCAAAGAAATTTGAAGAATTTGTGGCGGCAAGCAAAACACTATCTACAGAAAAAAAAGAGAGCTATACGATCCTCAATTCAACAAAATCTAAAGCTGGAAAAGAGGTTGCTGTCGGTTTTGATGGGGCTTTTCTAGTGGTTTGTTGGGGGGAAGGCGATTTGTCTACTCGCCTAACTAACTTTTTTGGAAGCAAACCCGAAAAATCTATGGCCAATAATGCCGACCTCAAAAGTTTGTTGAGCAAAGGCAATGATATTAACCTTTGGGTGAATAGTACTGGCCTTTATGATATAGCCAAAAAAGACCCTAGTAATCAACAGACTGTAATGGGCTTGGCTTTTGTCGGCCTAGATAGCAAAAAACTAGATGATAACAATCTGGCCCTAAGCATGAACTTTGAAAATGGTAAAATGGTCATGAACGCCAAGGGGAACTTCAATGAAAAGCTAGAAAAAGAGTTTGGGAAACTTTTTGCCAAAGGAGTGAGCAAGGATTTCCGTCAGTTTATTCCCAAAACAGATTACATTGGTGCCCTTGCTCTTTCTTTGAATACAGAGGAGCTATACAACTATTTAGAGGGCCGTGGATTGAGCGCTATGGCGGATATGCAAATGGCCAAAATGGGCCTAAATACTAAGGAGATGCTGGACGGATTGACTGGGAATATGGTTGTGGCTTCTTATGAAAATAAGGGCAGCAACTTCCGTGAGCTTCCTTCACTAACTATTGTAGAGCTTAAGGATCAGGCCATTATTGATAAACTAATGCAACTGGCCAAAAAGAATGGTTTGCCTTTGACTAAAAAAGACAACCGCATCTACTCAGAGAATATGCCTGAGGCAGGTACGCTTTTGCTCAAAGATAATTTTGCCATTTTCTCCAATAGTACTGCTCTATTAGAGCAAGTAGAAAAAGGTTTGGCTAGTGGCGACCAACTCGAGTCAGCTAAATTTAAAAAGCTTAGTGAAGGCTGGATGGCTGTTGACTTCAGAGATTTCCAACAGTATGCAAACTTTATGAATGCTCAACGCAATCCATTTGGAAGTAGCCAAAATGATACAGAACTGCTAAAGAGTGCTACTATTAGCGCTAAAGGTAGCGATATCGAGTATGTGATGCAGACCAAAGATGAAAAAACCAATATTCTTAAGCAGCTAATGGAAAAAAAGGCTAATCAATAAACGCCTTGTTTTTCTACTAGGGGCGGAGTGGCTTTTGCCACTCCGCCTTTTTGTTTACCCAAAAAGGACTACAGATCTCCAACAACTTCTTTATCTTTGGCCCTCAAACAACAGCAAATTGAGTTTACTAAAAAAATTAGCGGGCCAAACGGTCATCTATGGCCTGAGTAGCATCCTGAGCCGCCTTTTGTCCTTTGTTATCCTTACGCCTTATCTAACCTATAAGTTTGAGCGGGTCGATTTTGCCATACAAACGGACCTCTATGTTTGGGCGGCCTTTCTTTTGGTCCTGCTTACGCACCGCATGGAAACAGCCCTTTTTCGCTTTGGCGCCAAGGCCGAAAATAGAAATCAGGTGTTTCGTACAGCCGCTTTTTCGGTCCTTTTTCATACAAGCATTATTTTGGGTAGTTTAGCGCTTCTGGGGCCAAGCCTGGCCCGCTGGCTGGCTTATCCAGAATTTACACATTATGTCTACCTCATGCTGGGCATTATTGGCTTTGATGCCCTGATGGCCCTGCCTTTTGCCCGCTTGCGTCTGGCAGGCAAAGCCATTCCCTTTGCGGCCCTGAAGATCTTAAATCTCCTGATTTATCTGGGCGCCTTGCTCTTCTTTCTGGAACTTGGCCCAACTTTGGCCCAGTCGGGTAGCCTCGGCAGCGCCTATTGGTTTGACCCCAATTTGGGCATTGGCTATTTGTTTGTCGCCAATTTATTGGCCAATCTGATCTGTTTTCTCTTCCTTTTGCCGCAGTACCGCTTTTTGCTGCAAAAACCCAAGGGACAGCCTTACTTTGATCCCCAACTTTGGCAAAAGATGATGCGCTACGCGCTGCCGCTCATTCTTGCAGGCTTTGCCAGCATGATTAACGAATTGGCCGACCGAAGTTTGCTTAAGGTCCTATTGCCAGGTACCATAGACGAGCGATTGGCCCAAATGGGAGTCTATTCTGCCGCCTATAAGCTGGCCGTTTTTATGAATCTCTTTACTCAAGCCTTTAATTATGCCGCCGAGCCTTTCTTTTTCAGACAGGCCGCCGCCAAGCAAGATAAAGCCATTTATGCTCAGGTGGCCCGCTTGTTTACTTTGGTAGGCGCTCTGGCCTTTGTGGGCTTGGTCTGTTTTATGGACCTCATTCAGTACTTTTTGGGCCAAGATTTTCGAGCGGGGATTGGGGTGGTGCCCATCCTGCTGATGGCCAATCTCTTTTTGGGCCTCTATTACAATTTTGCGATCTGGTTCAAACTCTCTGACCGTACGCAATATGGCGCCTATATTGCCGTTTTGGGGGCGGGAATTACGCTCACACTCAACTTTTTGCTCATTCCCATTTTGGGCTATTGGGCCTCGGCTTGGGCCACTTTGGCCTGCTATTTTGCCATGAGCATGACGGCCTATTTTTTGGGCCAAAAGCACTACCCAATTCCCTACCCCCTGCAAAGCATCTTTTTTTATATCTTTGCAGCCCTCGGCAGCGTTTGTCTATTTTGGGGACTTCAGGCCTATGTTTTGCCCACTGGCCCCATCCAATACATTTTTTCGGCCCTTTGCTGCCTTTTGTTCTTGGGCCTCGTCTTCTTAAAAGATCGACAATGGCTGTTGTCTATCTTCCGACCCAAATCTGCCTAATTTATGCAAGTAAAAATTATCAATCACTCGAATTTTCCTTTGCCTAGCTACAAAACTTTGGGTAGCGCAGGCATGGACCTCCGAGCCAATATCAAAACGCCTATCCGCCTAGGCAGCCTAGAGCGTACTGTAGTGCCTACGGGCTTGTTTATAGAATTGCCCCAAGGCTATGAGGCCCAAGTGCGCCCCCGCTCTGGTCTGGCCCTCAAAAAAGGCCTTTCTATTCCCAATGCCCCCGGCACCATTGATAGCGATTATCGTGGCGAAATTGGCGTCATCCTTGTCAATTTGTCTAAGGACGAAATCGAAATTGCCCCCGGCGAACGCATTGCCCAGTTGGTGGTGGCCGCCTACCAAAAAATTAGCTGGCAAACCGTAGAAAGCCTCGAGCAAAGCGAAAGAGGTACAGGCGGTTTTGGTAGCACAGGCCGCCAATAAATACTTTTTGGTTCCCTGAAAAACTTACTATATTAAGCCGGAAATTTTTATGTTTTTTTGGGGCCCGCGGGCTGCGCCCGCCGCTACGCTCCACAGCTCGCAAGCCTGCTCGGCCCTTCGGCCTGCGGCCTCGGTCTGCCGCTTCGCGGCACTGCTGCGCATCGCTGGGCCAGCTCAACCATATAGCGCACTTATGGCTATTCGGCTCCGGCCGCTGGCCCAATATAAAGTCCTTTCATTATCTTCAACTGATCTATTCTAGGAAATAAATTAAGCAAAAATGAAACTCATTATACCCATGGCGGGAAGAGGAACCCGCCTGCGTCCACACTCTATTACTGTCCCCAAACCTTTGGTTGCTGTAGCCGGAAAGCCCATTGTGGCCCGCTTGGTAGAAGATTTGGCCAAAGCTTGCCCAGAACCCATTGACGAAATTGCTTTCATTATTGGCGACTTTGGTGAGCAGGTAGAAGATGACCTCAAAGCCCTAGCCCAAAGCCTTGGCGCTAAGGGAAGCATCTATCAGCAAACAGAAAAGTTGGGCACCGCTCACGCTATTCTCTGCGCCAAAGAAAGTTTGCAAGGGCCCGTTATTGTCGCTTTTGCCGATACGCTCTTCCAATCAAATTTTAAACTCAATATGGAAGAAGATGGCCTGATTTGGGTCAAAAAAGTAGCCGATCCCTCTGCTTATGGCGTAGTAAAATTGGACCAAGATGGCTATGTTACCGACTTTGTCGAGAAGCCCAGCACTTTCGTTTCTGATTTGGCCATTGTAGGCATTTACTACTTCCAAAGTGCCAAAAACTTGGAGAAAGAACTCCAGTATCTAGTCGATAATAATATTATGGACCGAGGCGAGTACCAATTGACCAATGCCTTGGAAAATATGAAAAATAAGGGCCTCCAGTTTTCTACTAGCCGCATTGATGAGTGGCTAGATTGTGGCAACAAAAAAGCGGTAGTTCATGCTAATCAACGTGTATTAGAGATTAAGGAGGATGCGGCCCAAATTGCTAGCGACTTGCAGCAATCTAATAGCGTAGTAATTCCCCCTTGCTTTATTGGGGAGGGCGTAGTTTTGGAAAATGCGGTAGTTGGTCCACATGCTTCTATTGGCAAGGGCAGCCTTATCCGCAATTCTATTGTCCAAAATAGCTTGATTCAAGAAAACTCTCAGGTGGAAGATGCCGTTTTGAGAGATACGATGCTAGGCGCTCATGTAAAATACAAGGGCCAAGCACAAGCTTTGAGCTTGGGCGATTACTCGGAATATAGCTGCTAAGCAGCTATTTGGTCCAAGGAAAAGGGCGCTTGTCTGTAACAGACAAGCGCCCTTTTTGCGTTCAGGCGGTTAGTTTGGTTTTGCCCGCTGGCCGCAGGCCAGTTTTTTTTGGCCTAGCGATGTGCAGCAGTGGCCGCAGGCCAGACCGAGCCGCTGAAAGCGGCGAAGGGCCGAGCGAACAGCGAGCTGCGAAACGTAGCGCCGCAAGGCCGCAGGCCGCAGCGGAGGCCCCAAAAAAAGTCTTATCAATAAAGGTTGTATTGTTGGTATCTCCATTTTTTCTCCCAGCGTAATTTTTCCTCTTTGCTTAGTCCAGTTCCGAATAGAGGTAGCAACTGCAGCTTGGGTTGCAGTTGCTCAAATCCTTTTGGAAAAGCCTTGAATTCTTTATTGTTACGGAGCTCAAGATCCGTTAACAAAGTTAATTGAACGATACTTTTTGGTAGACTTTTAAGCTGGTTATTGTTGAGCGTCAACGTCTTTAAGGCCTTTAGTTGGCCAATGTTTTCGGGCAAACTTTGGAGCTGATTGTTATTTAAATGCAATTTTTGTAGTTGTGTTAGCTGCCCAATAGTTATGGGCAGATCTTGGAGCTGATTGTTGCTCAAATATAGTTCTTGTAGTTGTGTTAACTGCCCTATATTTTCGGGGATTTTTTGAATACTACAGTGATTTAACCAAAGTGTTTTTAGGTTTTGAAGTTGGCCAATTTTGGGGCTCAGTTGCTGCAGATCTCTATTGTTGTCAAGCTGTAAAAACTGCAGTTTTTTTGCTTGAAATATAGATGAGGGTAACGCTTGAAGTAGGTTGTCGCTTAGGTTGAGGAGGGTCAACTGCTTCATTTTTTCAAGATTAAACTGAATTTGACGAACTAAATTATCCTGAATATTTAGGTAGGTAATTTTCTTACAATTGCTTATTGTACTGGGTAATTCTTTGAGTTGATTATGGGCCAGGATCAGTAGCTTCAGTTCCTTAAACTGGCCAATTTCAGGAGCCAAGCTGCTCAACTGATTCCCTTCGAGATTGAGATATTGCAACTTCTGGAGTTCGTAAAAGTTGGCTGGCAGTTCTTTCAGTTGGTTTTTGGAAAGCTGTAGGCCAGATAGCATTTGTAGTTGACCAAAAGAGCTCGGCAGACGTTTGAGTTGACATTGGTCTAGATTTAACTGGCACAGTTTGCTGAGTTGGCCAAAGTCTTCGGGCAAGGCCTCTATTTGGCTCTGCTCTAAATCGAGGTATTCTAGGTCTTTAAATTGGCTTAGGGCTTGGGCATCCTGAGAAGAAAAGATTCTACTTTGCAACTCTAATATAAGGAGTTGATGAGGAAGTTTTTCTATTGCTGCCTTGGGGAGTTTTTTGGGCGTGTAGCCAGCATTTGCACTAAAATAAAACAGCTTTTTCCAAGCTTGATTATCCCATTGTAAATTCGTTTTATCTAAAATGAGCTGTTCTAGTTGGGGCCAAAGGGAATCGGCAAGTATTTTTTTGCTCTTGATTGAGGAGAGGTTGAGATAGCGCAGCTGTTGAAGGGGGATTAAAAAATCTAGGCTGATGCTGTCCTCGACACTAGCGCCTAAATTTAGATATTCTAACTCGCTAAGTTGGGCCAAAGCTTCAAAGGCTTTGGGATGATGCTCAATTTGACGGTATTTATACGGATTAGTATATTCTAAATTTAGAGCTTTGAGCTGCTTGAGTTGGGCCAAGGGGGCAAGTTTAGTGCAGCTACGCCTCGCCAAACTCAAGCGTTTAATTTTGCTCAAAACAGAAAGGTCATCAGGCAAACTGTCTATAGGCGACTGATCTAGGTAAAGCGTATGCAGTTTGGGAGCTAAAGCCAATTCTTCAGGGATGTTATGAAACATATTGAAGCTAAGGCATAATTCTTCCAATTTAGTCAATTGCCCAAGAGCTTTATGCAGTTGTTGAAGCCTTCCGTAAGTTAAACTGAGGATCCGCAAGTTCTTTAGCTGTCCAATTTCTCGATGAAGTCGACTATTTTTTATGGAAATATTCAGCAATTCAATTTGTTCTTGCTCTAGTAGTTGGCTGGGTAAACCTAAAAGGAATGAAATCTCTCTATAATCAACAGGACCTAAGCTTTTTGCAGAAAAATCAAGTGCTTTAATCTCAGGCCCTAGTTCGTCTATTGTACGAGCCAAGGGCCAAAGTTCGCCCTCCAAACTACCAATATAAAACTTATCCCCATCTTGCAACTCTAGATATCCTTTGAAGTTACTAGGCCAAATTTGATCAAATGTTTGCTTGAAAACAGGCTGCCCATTTAGATGAAATAGCTGCCTTTTACCTTGGGGTTGTTCTTTGATCCAGACTTGTTCTCCCCACTCTAATTCGATTAGATAATCATGCTGATTTGGCGTTTCGAATAGGCTGTAGGATTGCCCAAAAAGGGGAGCGCTCAGCAGCAAACAGAGCAATAAGAGTTGTTTCATCTTCTTTATTTTTTATGAGTTGAATCCTAAAGTTGCAATTACTCAGGCATAGTAATGCGCATTTCGTTATTCTTATACTGCTGGCTCTTGAGCAGGGGCTTCACCAATTCCTTGATCTCCTTATGCAAAACTTCCATCAAACGCAGTTTTGCATAGGGCCGATAAAAAGCCAAACTAATTTCCCGAACAGGAACGGGCCGCTCAAAATAAGCCAAACGCCGCTGCCGCTCTTCAGAAAGTTGTTGGAGATAAAGCTCCGGAACCAAGGTGAGCCCCCCCATCTGGTCCACCAAAGGCAATAAACAATCAAAAGAGTTGGCCCCCAGTTTTAAGTTGGGCCAAGGACTAGCCTTTTGCCGCAACTGACAAAGGTCCAACATCTGCTCCCGCAAACAATTGCCCTCTTCCAATAACCAAAGCGGCCGCTCCAACAAAATATCTGGAGTCGTATACCGCTTAATCTGCTCCTCCGCACTGCCATAAACCAAAAGCAATTCATAATAGAGCACCCAATCCTCTATGCTGCTATCCTTCAATGGCGTACTCAAAATAGCCAAATCTAATTCGCCCCGCTTGAGCGCCTCGGTCAAACTAGCCGTGGGCGCCTCTATAACCTCTAGCTCTACCTCTGGATACTTGAGCAAAAAAGGCCGCAGAAAAATAGGTAGCAAACTACTACTAATGGTCGGAATAATCCCCAAACGTAGCTGCCCCGCCACTTTTTGCTTGACATTTCGGGCCAAATCATAAAAATTATCGGCCTCCGACAAAATACGCCGAGCCGCCATAATCAACTCCTTGCCGCAATCCGTCGTAACCAATGGCTGTGTCTTGCGGTCAAATATCATCACCCCCAATTCCTTTTCCAATTTTCCAATCATGCTGCTCAAAGTGGCCTGACTCAAATCTAGTTCCTCCGCCGCCTTGCTAAATTGCTTCTGCCGATCTACGGCAATGATGTATCGTAGCTGCTGTAATTTCATACTATTAGTTTTTGTTATATTGCCTATAGTTTTTATCATTTTTAGTTATGGACTCCTTGCCCTATCTTTGTATCAACAAGGACGGAAAGCCATAGGCCAAAAGATAGTTATTAGTTTTTATTATACAGCCTATAAGTTTTATCATTTTTAGTTATAGATCGCTTGCCTTATCTTTGTATCAACAAGGACGGAAAGCTAAATTATAATTCGTTAATTATTTATTATAGCTAATATGTTTTTTTGTTGCTCAGATTTAGTTCTTATCTTTTGTTCTCAGAACAAATTTAATTTGTACAACTTATCAAATAAAAATACCAATTATGGAAAATCCCACTGAAGTAAACTTCAACCCTATGCCCCGTATCGGCGACCAAGCGCCCGATTTCGTAGCGCAAACCACTACTGGCCCCATGAAATTCTCTGAGTATGCAGAGGGCAAATGGACCGTTCTCTTTTCTCACCCCGCCGATTTTACCCCCGTTTGTACCACCGAAATGAGTGGCTTCGCTATCCGCCAAGAGGAGTTTAAAGCACTGAATACCGAGCTCGTTGGCCTGAGCATCGATAGCCTTCACGCTCACCTCGCTTGGGTAAATAATGTACGCAATAATACTGGCGTCTACCTCAATTTTCCCATCATCGCCGATATCGACATGAAGGTCTCTAAGCTCTACGGTATGCTTCAGCCCAATGAAAGCGAAACCGCTGCCGTACGCGCCGTTTTCTTCATCGATCCGAGCAAAAAAATTCGCCTCATTATGTATTACCCGCTCAATGTGGGCCGCAATATGGACGAAATTCTCCGCGCACTAGAAGCCCTACAGGTTTCTGACGAACATAAGGTGGCTATGCCCCTAGACTGGCGCAAAGGCGATAAGGTTATCGTTCCTCCACCCAAAACTTTGGCTGAAATGGACGCTCGCATCGCCGATACTTCTTGCGAAAAAGTAGATTTCTACCTCGCTAAGAAGTCGCTCTAAGAGATTATTTTTTAGGGGCTGCCCCAGCCTTCGGCTGGGTCGCTCCCCTCTGGGCTCGCAAGTCTGCTCGGCCCTTCGCCAGCAAGCTGGCTTGGTCTGGCCCTTCGGGCCACCCGCCAGGCAGCTCAGCCTGCGGCCCTTCGGGCCTGCAAAACGTAGAGGACCAAATTTGTCACTCCAATTATTTTTTCCCAACCCAGAGGAGCCAATCCTCCAAATATTCCGAACTATGTTTTTTAAGCACATTTATGATAAAAGTCTAGCTCAAGCTAGCTATATGATCGCTTGCCAAAAAGCAGGTGTGGCCGCCGTAATCGATCCTAAACGGGATGTAGATACTTATCTAGATATTGCCAAGCAAGAGGGCTTTACGATTACGCATATCCTAGAAACACATATTCATGCAGACTTTTTGGCCGGTAGCCGAGAATTGGCCGAACTAACTGGGGCCAAAATGTATCTCTCCGCTGAAGGTGGCGAGGGCTGGGAATATGAGTTTCCGCATGAAGGCTTAAAAGATGGCGACGAATTTTGGTTGGGCAATCTCAAGTTTGAGGTTTGGCATACGCCTGGCCATACTCCAGAAAGTATCAGCTTCTTACTCACCGATACACCCGCAACAGAAGAACCCGTTATGCTCTTTACTGGAGATTTTGTCTTTGTTGGCGATATCGGACGACCCGATTTGTTGGAAAAAGCCGCAGGGATTAAAGGTACCCAAGATGAAGGGGCCAAGCAAATGCTGGCTTCTGTCCGCCGATTTAAAGAATTACCCGATTTTATTCAGCTTTGGCCCGGACATGGCGCCGGATCTGCCTGTGGTAAGGCCCTTGGGGCCGTGCCTAGCAGTACCGTAGGCTATGAGAAAATCCGTAACTGGGCCTGTCAATTAGCCGATGACGATAAAGCTTTTACCGATTATCTGCTAGAGGACCAACCCGAGCCGCCAAAGTATTTTGCCAAAATGAAGTTGCTCAATAGAGTAGAGCGCCCCTTACTAACCAAATTGGCCCCCGCTCAAGAACTCGATTGGCAGACGGTAGCCGCCGCTATGCAAGCAGGCATCCCTCTAATTGATGCTCGCCCCAGAACAGAGGTCGAAAAAGAGGGTTTTATTCCCGGCACGCTAAATATTCCGCATAATAATGCCTTTTCTACTTGGGCCGGCTGGTTCCTCGATTATGATAAGGACTTTATGCTTTTGGCCGCTGAGGACCAAATTGATGAGCTCCGCCGAAAACTTATGCGCATCGGCCTAGATAATTTCAAAGGATTTTTGCCTGCTACTGCGGCCTATCCGCAAGAGCTACAGCAGCCCGATATTATTGAGCTAGCAGAAGTGAAAGCACTAAAAGAAGAGTATCGCATTTTTGATATTCGCTCGGCCAAAGAATACAAAGAAGGTCATATTGAAGGCGCAGAACATTTCTTTTTGGGCAAACTTTATGAACTAGCCAAAGATGTAGACCGCAATGAAGCGATTATTCTACATTGTCAGGCTGGAGATCGTGCCGCTATTGGCTACAGTATTTTGGTCCAAATGGGTTTTAAGAATATTAAAAACTTTAGTGGCGGAATTAAGGCCTGGACGGCTGCAAAAGAACCCTTGGTTTAGTGTATTAGTTATAGCAAGAGGACAATACAATAGTTGTCAAGCAGGGAGGAGCGAGAAATCGCTCCTCCTTTTTTGGTCCAGCTGGCCCAGCGCTGCGCAGCGGTGGCCGAAGGCCAGACCGAGCAAAACGAGCGTTAGCGAAGTTTTGTGAAGGGCCGAGCAGACCTGCGAGCCGCGCAGCATAGCGGCGGCCGACCTAGCCGAAGGCTAGCCGGCCGCGGGCCCCAAAAGCTAGTTATTTTCGGTAAATTCCTTCTGCATCAGCATGTCGTCGCCAGCGAAAGATCACCAACAAAATTAGAATTAAGCCAATGCCCCCAGCAAAAATGCTGGCCAAAAAAAGCAGGGCGTTTCCGATGGTTTTTTCGGCTAAGTAGAGCGGTTGATCAATACCAATTTGGACAAAAGCGGCCCAAAAAATGGGGTGGCCAGCCAAGCTATTTTTACTGGCCGAAAGGTATTTTAATTTGGCCCTTTGCAAGGCACTGCTTTTATCTGCCCCAGCCGCAATTTGTCGGTAATAATCCTCCATAAGGATAGCCGTGCTCTCGTCATTTACCTGCCAAAGACTAACAAGAGCGGCAGGAGTGCCAGCATACATAAAGGCCCTAGCCAAAGAGGCCGTTGCATTTCCTTGTTGGAAGCGGCCCACGGCTGTTTCGCAGGCAGAAAGGACCACCAAATCGGCAGAAATGGGCAAATTCATAATTTCACTGGCCATCAGCAGATTGTCTTCCTCCTTTTGCGGCACATTAGAAAAAGCGAGCCCAGACTGCAGCGGTTCTGCTTTATTTTGCAGGCTGTGCATAGCCAAATGAATCACGGCATAACGTTTAATATTGGCCTTAAAATTAGCTTCGGTAGCTAGGCTATCCAGTAAAAAACGGCCCTCAAACTGCCGAGCGAGTCGCCCAATTTCTAGGCGTGTTTTGGGCAAACTTTCTAGTTTTCGGCCTTGCCCTTCTGTGTAAGATCCTGCAATAGCCAACATTTGGCCGCCTTTTTTGGGCAGGTCTTTCTGTTGTTCTAAAAAAAGGCTACTGCTATAGTGGTAAAAAATGGCTTTATCTTTTATCAAATAGGGCAGATCGCCAAAGCGTCTTTTGCCCGCTGGCCGATGAAGTAAAGCCTCAAAAGGAAGCTGTAATAAGGGACCATCAGGAATAATCAGTAGTTTTTTGTTGCTAGGCAGCAAGCTCGTTAAGGGGGCCAAAAGCTGCTCATACAAAGCTGAAGATTGCTGAATAAAAGGGTCGATTAGTTCTGCTTCGCCTAACTCTAGTTGTTTTGGGTCGCTTAATTGTTGCCTAAATTGTTCTAGCTCTTCAGCCAATTGATCAGAGGCTAGGCCTAGGCGAAGAAACTGCGCAGTTTCCTGGTCCACATAAAAAACATACACCATAAAATCGCCCCAGAAATACTCTAGGCAAGCGGTTTTATCGGGCAAATTGGCCTGCAAATCAGCTAAAGAATACTGCTGCAGACTATCCGATAGTTGGGCCAAGGCTTGCTGCTTAAACATAGCTCGGTCTCGAATCCGTTTATACTGCTGGATCCAGCTATATTTTTGCGCATGGCTCTGAGGAGACAAAAGCCCTCTTTCTAGATATAAAGCGGCTTCTTGGAGCAAATTTTCTTGCTTTTCTGCCGACAATGAGGACCAATTTTCTTCTAAATGCTCAAAAAGGCGATCAATCTGCTGAAGATTAAAGCTATCTACAGCAGGCAGGCTATCTGTAGGAACCGTCTGCGCCCAAGATAAATTAAGGGCAAAGCAGCCAAAGAGGCTCAAGATTAGGATTCTAAACATTTTGGGCTAAATTTATAGGGTGGGTACTCCCAAGATACACAATGCCCAATTGTTCTAAAAGTGAAGCCTTAACTTATTGTTTATATCTAGCTATTTTTTTGGGGCTGCCCCTCCCTTCGGTCGGGTCGGGCTCTGTCCTGGCTCGCAGGTCTGCTCGGCCCTGCAGTTTTTTCGCTGCGCTCAAAAACTTGGGTCTGCGGCTTCGCCGCCCCAGTTTCCATCCCTCAGCCGTTGCAGGCTTCGCCTGCTTAGGGGGCGGCAGACTAGCGGCCATGCATTTTATTGAGCAAAATATTGTCTGCGGTCCAGGCCAGCTGCCCCTCAAATTTGGACCTTCGTTTGGGGCAGTCTTTTTTGCTGCAAAGGGGGCAAGAACTGGGGCGGCAGGCATCTAAATGCACAAAAAGCTCTACAGGCGAAGATAATTTTTCGCGCAAGAGTTCTTCTAGGGCTTCTACTTCATCATGCCCTTCTCGGATATCGAAGTACCAAGGCACCGAGAGGTGACAGTCAATATGTAGGTCGCTCCCATACTTAATGATGCGCAGGTTGTGCACATCAATCCAGTTTTCTTTTCGGTTATCTTGTAAATCTTGTACAATTTTATGGACCAGCTCATAATCTAGCTCATCCATAATACCGGCCAAAGATTTTCTGATAATATGATAGCCCGTATAGGCAATGAGCCCCCCAAATAGAATAGCGACGATATTATCGGTTAATTGTATCCAGAAGCTATCTGCAGCCTGATATTGCAAAACCATGATGAGAATAAGGCCCAAAATAAGCCCTAGGGTAGAGTAGGCATCTGATTTTAGGTGTTGTCCACTGGCCACCAGCGCCAAAGAATGTGTTTTTTTGCCTTGCTTTTCGGCCAAATGGCCCAAAAAGTAGTTGACGGCTCCAGCAAAGGCCGTAATATATAGCCCCAAATCAATAGGCTGCAGTTGGTAGTTGCCAGCAAAAAGGCGGTAACTTCCTTGGCCAATAATAAGTATGCCCGCCAAAACGATAAGGGTGCCCTCGACCCCAGCAGAAATAAACTCTACTTTTCCATGCCCATAAGGATGGTTTTCATCTTTGGGGCGGGCGGCTAGAATGAGGCTATATAGCCCCAGCGCTCCTGCCACTACGTTGATAATACTCTCTAGGGCATCGGTTAAGATACTACTAGAGTTGGTGTAAAAGTAGGCGATAAACTTGGCAGCTAGAAGCAAGGCCCCCAAGAGGACCGCCCAAGCCTGTAGCCGGATATTCTGCTGGTCCAAAATGCATTACTTTTTGTGGCGATTGCGCTTAGAGGTCGTTTTCTTTTTGGGCGTAGTTTTTTGAATATAGCTTTTGGCCTTACCATTAAACTGCCGTTTGCGTTTGCCGCTTTTTTGTTTTTGCTTCTGTTTGTAATCCTTTTTATCATGAAAGGCCCCCTGGAAATTGGGGTCATCCTTTCTTTTTTGGTGGTCTATTTCCTTGGCAATTTCTTGCCGTTCGTCAAAGGGGGTTTCTGGAATCTCCAAATTGCTAGGCAGCTCATAAACTGGAATAGCCATTCGGATTTTCTTTTGGATTTTCTGAATGTGATATTGCTCTGCCGCTTGGGCAAAGCTAATGGCTGTTCCTGTATGAAAGGCTCTTCCTGTGCGGCCAATGCGGTGGACATAATCTTCATGTAGGCGGGGCACCTCAAAGTTAATGACATGGCTCACTTCTGGAATATCAATACCTCGGGCCATGACATCGGTACTCACAAGAATGCGCAACAGCCCTTCTTTAAACTCCTTAAAGGCATTGATTCGGCTATTTTGGCCCTTATTGGAGTGGATCAGGCGCATTTCGCCTTCTAGTTTGGCGCGTTTTAAGGCCTCAAAAACTTTGTTGGCGCTACGTTTGGAGCGGACAAAAATGATGACTCGATTAAAGTTCTCTTCTTTTTGGAAAAGGTGGACCAAAAGGTTGAGTTTTGTTCCAAAGTTCGAGGTATAGTAGAGTCGTTGTTCTACGGTTTCTACGGGGGTGGCTTCTGGGGTAATTTCTACTTTATGGGGAAAATCCATAAAGTTCCAGCTGAGCTCTTCCACTTCTGGCGAGAAGGTGGCCGAAAAAAGCAAATTTTGTTTTTTTCGGGGCAGGAGGTCCAAAAGGGTATTGATTTGAGAACGGAAGCCCATATCGAGCATGCGGTCGGCTTCATCTAGGATCAGAATTTCTACCTTTCTGAGGTCCAAATTCATTCTTTCGTAGAGTTCGAAGAGGCGGCGGGGGGTGCAAACTACCATATCGGTGCCTGCTTCTAGTTGTTTGGCTTGTTTTTGCCAGCCCACGCCGCCATAAAGGCCCACCATTTTAATGTCGGTATATTTGGCTAGCTCTTGTTGTTGTTCTAAAACCTGCAAAACCAATTCTTTGGTAGGCACCATAATAATGGCCCGAATAAAATCGGGCTGATGATATTGCAGTTTTTGCAAAGAAGGCAGGAGATAAGCTGCTGTTTTTCCGGTTCCGGTTTGGGCAATGCCAATGAGGTGTTGCCCTCCACGAATGAGTGGAATTGCTTTTTCTTGGATGCCGGTGGGTTGTTCAAAACCCAAATCTTCTAGGGCCTTAATATATTGAGGGGAGAGGCCAAGAGGGCCAAAATTTTCTTTAGTAATAGACATAAATCTGTAGTTAATGAGCTAGCCTTGGGCCAAAGGCCCTTTTTGCCCTTTAGGGCTATTTGTCGAGCCGGCCTAGCGATGCGGAAGGGGGCGGCGAAGCCGCAGACCCAACAAAATGAGCGCAGCGAATTTTGTGCAGGGCCGAGCAGACTTGCGAGCCCTGTAGCGTAGCGCCGCAGCTTGCTGCGGAGGCCCCTAAAAAAAGAGTGTAAAACTACAATAAGTTAACGAAATACAGCAATGTCTACCCCTTTTTGATGCAGTTTTCTAAATCTTTGATAAGGGGGGATGAGCAGTTTTTTTAAGATAGACCCAAAGTTGGATTTGGGCCGTTTTCAATTCTAAAATTGCTCCAGGGTAAATCAAACAGCTCGATGAGCTCATTTTTTGGTGGGCGCAAGAACAGTTTAAATCGCTAACTCCTGCAAATTAACCAATTTTAGATTTTTAAAGGCATAAGCCTTACTTAAAGCCTCTTTCATACTGCTTTGGGCATTTATTTTTTTCAGCTGAATATCTAACTCCAATAAGGTTTGGGCCATAATTGGGCTAATGCCCGAGACCAAAGGTTTACAACCCATCAGCTGAACAGCTTTGAGCAATTGCAACAAGCCCTTGGCTTCATCCAATTGCAAATGATGTAAGCCTTTGATATCTAAAATAAAGACCTTGGCCGAAACCTCAGAAACCTTGTGCAAGGCCTGTTTAATGACTTCCTTGAGCCGCTTTTTGTGCAAAATACCCACCAAAGGCAAAAATAGAATATCGTCCCAAATCTGAGAGAGTGGTGCCGCCAACTGAAGATTTTCCTCTTCCAAAACAGCCTCTTTTCGCTGGTTGTAGCTATCTACAATGATGGCGATTTCCTGCTCGATACGCATATGAAAAGCCTCTAAAAGGTCAAAATCTTTTAGCTTTAGGGTTCTAAAAACTTCTCGAAAAAGGTGGCCAAATAACACCATGCCCTCAAAATAAAATTTAAGCGGCAAACCAATACGCGCATGCACCAAACCAATATTTTTTCGCTTTTCCTGATAGGCTTCATCAAAGTCTAGGCTCCAGAAGTCGGTCCAATAACTTTGATGTAAGGCTTTGAGCTGTTTGATTTGCTGCTCGGAGCTAAAAAAATGCTTAAACTCAGATTGGCTCAGCATCCGATCATAAAATTCATCTATAATCTGAGGAAGTTGGCCAAGCATCAAATCGGCATAACTATGTAAAATCATATCGTCAGCTAGAATTTGTTCTCGACTTAAAACTTTAGTGGCCTGCATCTTATAGGGTCTTGTTTGGCCCAAATGTAAACAAAATATATATAGAGCTTGTTTAAATTTTTTAGTCAGCAGCTAGACTAAGGCAAAAAAAAATGCTGCAAAGCGCTTATTATTGTTGATTACGACAAAAACAAAAAAAGGCTTTGCAACATGGTTGTGAATTTATCAAAAGAATTTATTACGGAAAAAATATTAGCATTTTTTCCCGAAAAAAAATTGGCTCGAAAAACCAAAGCGCCTCTGTGGCAAATTGTTAAAGCGATAATTTATAGGCTTAAAACAGGTTGTCAGTGGAGAGAATTACCGATACAATCTTTTTTTGACGAAGTTCTAATTTGCTGGCAAACAGTATATTACTACTTCAATAGCTGGTCCGAGTCTGGTATTTGGCAAAAAGTGTGGATCCAATTTCTAGCCCATGAAAAATCTTGTTTAGATTTATCTAGTATACAGCTTGACGGAAGTCATACCCCAGCGAAAAGAGGGGCGAAGCTGTGGGTTATCAGGGCCGAAAAAAGTCCAAAACCACAAATGCTCTCTTTCTCACAGATAAAAATGGGCTGCCAATCGCTATGTCTCCGCCTTTTGCGGGAAACCATAATGATTTGTTTGAAATCGAGAGTCATTTCCAAAAATGCTTGCCGATCTGCAGCTTTCAGACATCTCTCCTGATGGTTTATTTATGAATGCTGATGCAGGGTTTGATAGCAAAAAACTTAGAGAAAACTGACCAAAAAATGGGCATTATCCCTAATATTGACCACAACAAAAGAAATAGAAAAAAGCTTATTATCAAGATATTATAGATGAGGAACTTTACAAAGAACGCTTTTCTGTTGAGCGAACTAACGCATGGATTGACGCATTCAAAATTTTACTCATTCGTTTTGAAAGAAAAGCCGACAACTGGGCGAGTCTACACTATTTAGCCTTTATACTTATTTTCCTAAAACGAAATTTTTAAACAAACTCAGTCCAATAAATATCAGCCTGGGGTTTGCTTTGCAAGACCGCCTCATAATAATAAATAGCATTGTAGTAATCGGCCCCATCTAGGGCGGCCTGAGCGGCCTTTTCATAGGCTTTTAAGGATTGTGCCCAAAGCGGTAATCCAAAAAATAGGAGGAGAACAAATATAGGGTACCTCATCTTTTTTTAGGAAAGATAATGAAGTTGCTCTAGAACTAGATAGTCTGTTTCTTTTTTTGGG
>NZ_JH719942.1:4162623-4209695 GCF_000275825.1 Saprospira grandis DSM 2844 | reverse complement strand
CATAATGATTTGTTTGAATCGAGAGTCATTTCCAAAAAATGCTTGCCGATCTGCAGCTTTCAGACATCTCTCCTGATGGTTTATTTATGAATGCTGATGCAGGGTTTGATAGCAAAAAACTTAGAGAAAACTGCCAAAAAATGGGCATTATCCCTAATATTGACCACAACAAAAGAAATAGAAAAAAAGCTTATTATCAAGATATTATAGATGAGGAACTTTACAAAGAACGCTTTTCTGTTGAGCGAACTAACGCATGGATTGACGCATTCAAAATTTTACTCATTCGTTTTGAAAGAAAAGCCGACAACTGGGCGAGTCTACACTATTTAGCCTTTATACTTATTTTCCTAAAACGAAATTTTTAAACAAACTCAAGAAAAGGATAATCCTCTTTTGTCACAAAAAATAGTGTTTATTTTTTTTTGGGGGCTGCCCCTGCGGCCCTTTGGGCCTTGGGTCGGGCTGTGCACTAGCTCGCTGCTCGCTCGGCCCTGCGCTTTTTTCGCTTTGCTCAAAAAGCTGGGTCTGGCCTTCGGCCACTAGTTTCCATCCCTCATCCGCTCATCGGTTTTCTTTGCTTCAATATTCGGCTTTGGCAAGAAAAATAGCGGCTTTATTGCTTAGTTTAATTTTTTTGTTTATTATTGAGTTGTAGCCAGCTCACTGGCTTATTTATCCTCATACAACCTTAAAACGTACTAATATGCCCAAGCTATTTCAATTGAAAGAAAAAATTTGGAGTTTTGGTGGCAATTATGTCATTCGAGACCAAAATGAAGAACCTGTTTATGCGGTCAAGGGAAAAGTTTTCTCTTGGGGCAAAGACCTTTCTTTTCAGGACTACAATACTGGCGAAGAGCTGTTTCGCATCAAGCAAATTTTAATGACCTTGATGCCTCGCTTTGAAATTTTGAAAGATGGGGCCTCTGTGGCTGAGATCCGCAAGGAGTTTCAGTGGTTTGGCCAAAAGTTTACCTTAGATGTGCCTGGCCCAAATGATTATACCATTGATGGCTCTTTTTGGCAAAGAGAATTTGAATTTCGCCGAGCTTCGGGCCTTTCTGCCAGAGTATCTAAAGACTTTTGGAATTGGACCGATACTTATGGCATTGAAATTTATGAGGGCGATGAGGCTTTTATCTTGGCCACCGCTATTGTGATTGATTTGGTGCTGTTTGAAAAGAAATCAAACTAAGTAGTCATGCCAAAGCGCTTTGAGCTCAAGGAAAAAGCTTGGAGTCTAGATAGTAGTTATCTAATCCGAGATGAGCTAGACCAAATTATTTATTTGGTAGACGGAAAGTTTTTTTCTTGGGGCAAGGACCTTTCTTTTCGAGAGTATAAAACAGGACAAGAGTTGTTTCAAATTAAAAGACGGCTTTTTTGCCTATTTCCTCAGTTTGAAATAAAACAGAGGGGAGAAGTCATTGCTGAATTACGTAAGCAGTTTTACCTTTGGGGACATCGCTTTAGTTTAAGGGTTTCAGGAGGGTCAACTTACCAAGTTGAGGCTGGCTTTTGGTCCAGAGACTTTGTTGTTCGTGCAAATGAAAAACAATTAGCCAAATTGTCTAAAAAGTTTTGGGCATGGACGGATACTTATAGCGTTGAAATCTATGAAGGAGACGAACAACTAATTTTGGCGGCTGCGGTCATTCTTGATTGTGTTTTATTTAATCATGGTTCAGCTTAGACAAAAAAAGAGTGGCCTTGGCCCAGCGCTGCGCAGCGGTGGCCCGAAGGGCCAGACCTAGTTTTTTTGAGCGTAGCGAAAAAAAACGCAGGGCCGAGCAGACCTGCGAGCCGCGAAGCATAGCGGCGGCCGACCTAGCCGAAGGCTAGCCGGCCGCGGGCCCCAAAACATAAAAAATCTCCCAAAAAGAGATCAAAAAAAAGCCAGTAGAAAAAATCTACTGGCTTTTGTTGTTTTATTCGGTGGCTTTGAGCACCGCCAACAAGATTTCGGGGGCCAAACGCACTTTATAATTAGGATTGATATAAGAAAACTGAACTTCTCCTTTTTTATTGAGGACAAAAACAGCAGGTGCGGGCAATTGATAGTGTGTTTCTCCAGAGCTTTTTTCTAAATCGATGCCAAAAGCTTTATAGCGTTTTCTGGTTTTATCGTCTACCTTAAAGGCCAAGCCCAGTTGTTGGGCATACTCCATTTTGCTATCAGAAAAAAGCTGATAATTGAGTTCTTGTTTATCAATGCTTTTCTTGAGATTTTCTGGAAGGTCAGGAGAGACGGCGACAACTTGAAAGCCCAGCTCTTTTATTTGGTCTTCAATTTCTTGCAATCCGCTAAGTTGTTTATTGCAGTAGGGGCACCAACTTCCGCGATAAAAGACCAAAACGGTCTTTTCTTTTTTGATCAATTCCTGAACATCTACAGATTCTCCTGCTGTATTTTGCAGGCTTCCTTCAGGAATAGTTTCACCAATAAGGATAGGACAAATTTCATTGGCTGCTGTGGGAACATTTTCGTTTTGGGCAAAAGAAAGGCTGGCCCAAAAAAGAAGCAAAAAAACTGATAACTGTTTCATAGGAGAGGGTTGTTGTTGATGAAGTTAATACCAGTCCCAGTTTCCTTTACGGTAATAACTGCTAAGTACAGGATCATGAATTCGGTTGATTTCAATTTCTGCAGTATCTATGGGAATTACTGGCTTACCGAAGGAGGTAATATGCAAAAGTGCATCTTTGTTTAGCCATTTTGTAGGAATCGGATCAAGATTAACATTTCTTAAAGCTTTGAGAAAACCTTCTTGGGGTAAATTTTTTGCGCCGAGGGTCCAGCCCCATTGTCCTAGTGTAAGTACCTGATTATGAATTTGTAAAGTACTAAAGCCTGCTTCTTTTACTGTTTTGTCAATGCAAGCAAAAGCCTTGCTGGCATAATAAGGGCTGCCCGATTGAATAGAAATGAGCCCGCCTGGCCTTAACTGTTTATAACACATTTTGTAAAATTCGTAAGAGTATAAACGGCCCAGTTCAATACTTTTTGGGTCTGGAAAATCGCAATAAATCAGGTCGTAAAAATCTAAGGTCTTTTCCATATACTGAAAAGCATCGCCATTGAGAACTTCTACCCGAGGGTCTAGCAAGGCGCTGTCATTCATGCTCAAAAAAATGGGGTTTGTTTTGGCCAGCTCTGTCACTTTGGGGTCCAAATCAACCAACATAATTTTTTCAATGCTTGGATATTTGAGTAATTCTCGGACTACGCAGCCATCTCCGCCGCCTAAAACCAAAGCCGTTTTGGGGTCGGGATGCAAACTGGCGATAGGGTGGACCATGGGTTCATGATACATCCATTCATCTAAGGTAGATAATTGCTGGTTGCCATTGATATAAAACCAATGATTGCCCTTCCACTCAGTAATAACCAGTTTTTGATACTTAGATTGATGCTGAAAAATGACTTTATCTTTGTAGCGTTTCTGTTCGCCAAAAAGAACAATGGGCTCAGCCGCAAAAAAACCAGCCAAAAGCACTAAACCCACTGCAAAAGCCCCAATCTTAAAGGCGAATTTATGGGCTTTGGGAAAAAGTTGGCCCAAAAAGACCAATAATAAAAGCGCCACGCCAAAATTGACGGCCCCCAAAACAAAAGGCGTATAGGTGAGGCCCAAATAGGGAAGACCCACAAAAGCAAAAAATAATCCGCCAATCAAACTGCCGTAATAATCGTTCTCCATCACCGCAGAAACATTGACCCGCAACTCCTGATAAGAATCATTGAGGCGAACCACCAAGGGAATTTCCATCCCAATCAATAAACCAATCAGAATACAAAAGCTATAAATAAAAACGCCCGTATATTCCATATAAGCCGTGGCCGTATAGGTAAATAAAGCCGAAAAGGCCACCAAAAGCGAAAGCGTAAACTCAATCACGACAAAGCTGCTCAGCAAATTCTTTTCAAAATACTTGGAAATCCTACTGCCCAAGCCCATAGAAAAAAGCATGACAGACAAGACAATCGTAAACTGAAAAACAGAATTGCCCAAAAAATAAGTGGCCAAGGTGGCCAAAATGTATTCGGCCACAATACCCGAAAGACCAGTGGCAAAAAGAGATAATTTGAGAATGTTGGATTTTAACATGACGGCTTGAATAGGTCCATAAAAAAACTAGCCGCCCAAAATAGACAGCTAGTTGCAATTTTGCTAATTTTTAAAGGAGTTCGATCCGCTAATCTTTTTCTGACTTAAAGCGAATCGGTACAACCATTTGTATCGAAACTTTTTTTCCGAATTCTTGGCCCGCTTCCCATTTTGCCGTTTTAGCTACGGTTCTTACTGCATTTAATGCAGCTTCTTCAAAACCCAGTTCTTCTTCCCCCTTAAATCGAATAAGTTCAATATTTTCCATTTTCCCCTCGGCAGTTACCACAAATCGAATATAAGCTACCGAATTGATGTTTTTTCCCTTGGCAGCCTTAGGATAAATTGTAGCAGCCGATAAATCTTTCATCAACGCTAACTGCCCACAGGTTTTTCGCTCTTCTGCACTTTCGTCTTCTGAACAGTTTTCTGTGAGATAATAACAATATTTTGGTTCATGATCTATAATTTCAGTCGGTACGGGCAGCGGTGGCGGCGGTGGCGGAACCAAAGTATCAATCTCCACAATATATTGCGGAGCTGTTTCGGCTTGCGTAGCCTGAATTCCCCCCAGAAAAAAGAGGAACAAAAATAAATAACGGTAATACATGAGCATGTTTTTCAGTGGTGAAATAAAAGCTTTGTCTAAAAGATGTCTGTATCAGTCCGTTTGGTGGGAAATGGAGCAAAAGCTTAATCCTGCTCTTCCAATTTAAATTTAATAGGGACAACCATTTTCATCGGGATATATTTCCCTTTGTGTTTTGTTGCTTCCCATTTTGCTGTTTTAGCTACCGTTTTTACTGCATTTAATGCAGCTTCTTCAAAGCCCATATTTTCTTCTCCTACTAGTTTGGCCAACTCAATATTTTTCATTTTTCCCTCCACAGTTACCGTATAGCGAATGTAAACTGTTGCTTCCAAAGATTTTTCTTTGGCCGCTTTAGGGTAAATTAAGGCTGACATTAAATCATCTCTTAAAGCTAGATCGCCACATTGTTTTCGTTCTTGATCACTTTCGTTTTCTTGGCAGTGCTCTTTGAGATAATAACAACAGATTGGTTCATGATCTATAAAATCTAGACATTGTGGTCGTGCTGGCGGTGGCGGAACCAAAGTATCAATCTCCACAATATATTGCGGAGCTCCCGCAGCTTGCGTAGCCTGAATTCCCCCCAGAAAAAAGAGGAACAAAAATAAATAGCGATAATACATGAGCATATTTTTCGGCGGTGAAATAAAATCTTTGCCTAAAAGATGTTTGTATTAGTTCGTTTGGTGGAAAAACTACCCCAAAAAAAAGCGCGCAAAAAACTTTTGTTTTCTGCGCGCCTCTCTTTATTTCTCTAAAGCTTTTACTCAAACTTTTTTCCAGAGCGATCAATAACGGCCGCAGCAGCTTGCTGATTGGCAAAAAGCAGTAAATCCTGAATATTTACTCTTTCTGGGCGACTAGCCACAAAGAAAATAGTTTCCGCTACATCTTCGGCTCGCAAAGGCGTGAAATCATCATAAATTTTTGCTTTTTCTTCATCGCCATCAAAACGAACCAAAGCAAATTCAGTTTCTACATGTCCCGGATGAATAGCGGCTACCCGAACGCCATAGCGATGCAAATCTAAACGCATTCCTTTGGTGAGCATATCTAAAGCGGCTTTAGTGGCGCAATAAACATTTCCATCAGGATAAGCTTCTTTGCCTGCAATCGATCCGATGTTAATAATAAATCCTTTTTTATTTTGGACCATAATCGGACTGATCGCCCGGCTCAAGTAAAGTAATCCTTTTAGATTGGTATCAATCATGGTTTCCCAATCTTCAATTTTTCCCTCATGAATGGGGCCTCTACCTTTTGCCAAGCCTGCATTATTGATCAAAATATCAATATTGCCCCAAGATTCGGGCAATTTGGCTAAGGCGGCATCAATTTCTGCTTTATTTCGAACATCAAAAGAAAGCGTTTGCACTTCCAACTGCTCAAAATTTTCATGCAATTGCTCCGAAAGTTGTTCTAAACGGGCTGCTCGGCGACCAGCCAAGACCAAACGGTAACCTGCGCGAGCAAACTGCCAAGCCGTAGCCCGACCAATACCAGAAGTTGCGCCAGTAATGAAAACCACTTCTTCGGCATGAGGCGAAGGCAAAATTTCTTCTTCCGATTCGGGCAACTGTAATTCTTCGGCCAATGCTTGTTGTTCCTCTAAACGAATCACTTTATACAACTGGTCCAATTCTATAGCCTGCAATTCGGGATTTAGCAAACAAGCTTGCAAATAATTTGCTCTGGCCGCTTCAATTTGTCCCTGTTTTGCCTGGCAATCGGCCAAAGCCAAATAAGCTAACTCATATTGCGGATCAATTTCTAAGGCCCGATGCAATAATTCATTCACTCTAAATAATGAGGCAAATCTTTTGCGCAAATGCAAAGCATACTCATAATAAAGCGCTGCCGATTCTTCATTGACAAAAATCGCTTTTTTATAATATTCTTGCGCCAATTGCTGCTCTTCTTCCTCAAAATGACGATCTAACAAACGCGCCAACCAAATCAAAGCGCGACCATTACTGGGATCCAATGCCAAAATTCGCTCATAAGCCAAACGCGCCACTTCATAATCCGCTTCTTCCGTTTCGGTTTCTGCAATGACAAAAAGCGCATCCAAAGAGCGAACTTCTGTCAAATATTCTTGGGCCGCTTCCAAATTTTCGTCTTCTAAAACTACTTTTTCGGCCACAGCTTCTTCTTTTTCTTCTTTTTCCAAAACGGTCGGAATTTCTTCCGATTTTTCCTCTTCTACAGCTTCCAAAGGCTCTTCTTCCGCCGCTATTTTTTCTTCCTCTTCCATTTCCTCAACAGAATTTTCTGGCCAATCTTCTTCTTCCTCCTTTTCTTCTAGGGGCGTTTCTTCAGGGCTTTCTTCTTCCAAAATTTCTTCTTCGGCCCGAGCTTCTGCTTCGGGAGCTTCTTCAATTTCCTCTTCGATAAAGGCTGGTTTTTCTTCGCTTTTTGGCAAAGCTGTAATATCGATTGCTTGCAAAAGGCGACTAAACTCGCTGGCTTCAAAGTCGGCCCAAGGACTAGGCGAAAGCGCATTGATTTTTCGCAAAAAACTGCCAATATTTGTCGATAAACGCTTGGCAAAAAGTTTTTTCGCTTCAATTTCTTCCAATTCATCGGCTTCTGCTTCTCGGTTGGCTTTGCGCAGGCGAATCCATTCCTCATGCCAAAAATCTCGGTAGCGCATGAGTTCATGAATCGTTTTTGTCTGCGTGGGCGTTTCCGTAATATTTCCGGCGGCATCTTTTTGTCGACCATTTAAAATAATGGGCAAAATTCGCTCGGTTTCTAGCATCAGCGAGCTCAGCGCTTGCATGGCCGCATGATCTTTTAAAAAGTTATCGCTAAGCAGCAACAAAACTTTTTCTTCACTATTTTCTAGCTGCTGGGGGCTGGGGTTGGCCACTAATTGGACTTGGCTGCCAGCAAAAAAATGCTGCAAACTTTGAAATTCTTCGCTGTTGGCCGCTACATATAATACAGGGAGTTGATATTGAGGCATAGTTTGACGTTATTTTTTTCCTTGGCCTAAAGTAAGGGCTTTTGAAAAGAAAAGAAAGTTTAGAACTACAGAACTTTTCATTTTGGATAAAAATTAGAGCTATTTTTTGGGGCCTCCGCTGCGGCTTCGCCTTGCGGCGCTACGTTTCGCAGCTCGCTCTTCGCTCGGCCCTGCGCAAAAAAACAAGTTTTTTGCTTGCTCTGGCCTGCGGCCACTGCTGCACATCGCTAGGCCAGTCGCTTTGCTCCTTCTAGACGCAGAAATTTAGCAAAATAAAAAGAGGCCCTCTTTAGAGGGCTGATAAAAAAACTTAGCCTAGGGGCTTGTCCCTAGGCGATGAATGGATTTTTTCTCGGAGAAAAACCAATGGATCTAAAATCATCAAGAAAAAAACAACCGCCCAAAAAAAGCGAACAAGGACTTTAGTCCGCTAGTTCGCTCAAGTCAGCAACCCTGGGCTTCAGCCCAGGGCAGAAATAATAGCAATTATTTTTATCCCTGATTTTTTAGTGACAACAACAACAACAACCGTCCAAGCACAACCGCCAAGAAAAATCCCCTCGCATGAGGGGATGACAATTTTTTTCTTAGCCTAGGGCCTTGGCCCTAGGGTTCCTATGAAATTTATGGGTGCTAATAATAGACATTATTTTTAGCCTTTAATTTTAGTGTGGAACTTGTTTTATGGCCATGGGCTGAAGCCCATGCTTGTAAGTCTATGCAAACTGGCGGGCTGAAGCCCTTGTTTGCTGGAAAATGGAAAAAATTTTAGCTCCAAGAAAACTCCCCCTTTCAATTAGCGGCTTTCAATTAGCAATTGGGCCAAAAAACAAGCAATTTTTTAGATAAAAAATTATGCTTCAGTCTATTGCTATTGTTGTTTTTTAGCCGTAACTTTAAAAACAACAAAAAAAATAGCCCCATGATGACTCTCGAACAAAAAATGCAGGATTATAAATTGAGCAAGAAAATGCTCAAGGCTTTTTACGGCATTTCTTATCCGACCTTGCGCAAACGCCTGCGCGCTGCGGGTTTGGACCATTTTATTGGCCGCAGAAAATTTTTCTTTGCCGAATTTCTCCTCATTTTTAAGGCCTTGGGCCAACCTACAAGCATTTTAGAAGAAGTTGCAGAACTGGCCCTTATTTATGAGCAACTCATTAGCATGGGCTTATTGCAGGGGCAATCTCAGAAAGATTTGCCGCAAAAAGGGCAAAAAAAGGAGGAAGCCCTTTCTTCCTCGCCAAAATTACGGCTTTTGCAAAAGCCTTTGGCTTTGCTCAACCGCTTTATTGCTCTCTATTATCAGGTTTTGCTAAATGGCTTGGATCTTTTATATGGCCCAACAGAAAAATATGCTGTTCAGCAAGCTGCTTAGCAAAACAAGAAGCCAAAACTGCCGAAGAAAACAGCCCAAAGAAAAAAAATGGATGAGCGGATGAGCGATGCGCAGCAGTGCGGCGCAGCCGCAGACCCAGCAAAAAACCCGAGGAGAGCGCAGGGCCGAGCGAACAGCGAGCTGTGAAGCGTAGCGACCCGAGCGAAGCGAGGGGCAGCCCCAAAAGGAACTCTTTTTTTTAATTGTTCTTTTTAGCTTTGTGAAATTTTCATCCAAACTTTAAATCTTAAATAAAAAATGCACAAAATCATTCTGCTTTTTTTGGGACTTTCTTTGTCTTCCACTGTTTTTGCGCAAGACTGGAAAAGTTATTACAGTCATTTAGAAGAGACCACAGATGGCCGCTATATTGCGGAGCGGCTTGGGCTTTTTGGTTTATTATCTGCTGAAGGAGAAGTTTTGCTTCCCTTTGAAAAAGATAGTTTAGTGGAAAAACCAATGGCTTATCTTCGTTATAAGTCTGCTTGGTCAGTGGAAAAAGCCTACCGCAAAGATTTGACAAAAGTTGAGCTAAAACATTCCTATAGCTTTCCAAAAAGAGACAGTCCTTTTTGGGAGAGCAAAAAAGGAATTCCAGTTTTAACTCATCATGATTTTCTAGTAGATCAAAAAACAAAAAGTTTTTATTTTGAAGCAGAAAAGTTTGATCATATCAGTGCTTTTGTTGGCAGTGATCGTTTTGCGAGAGCAAGCCAAGGAGATAATGATTATTTGCTAGACCTAAAAAATCATACAAAGGTCAAAGAAGACTCTATCACTGCTATAAACTATAGGCTTCCTCAACTTATTTATTATAATAGAGATAGTAGTATTTGTTATTCTGCTCGAACTGGAAAAAAAATTTGGGCAAAGCCTTATTACTGCAATTCCCTTCAGGATATAAGTGCGGGCTACTGGGCAATTGGGTACGAGGAAAATAATCTTCAGCAGGTAGATATTTTTGATTTAGCTACAGAAACAATTTTTAGTGTAACTGATTTGCCTGATTCGATTCTGGCTGATGAGCCGCGCCTAATTTCTATTTTAGAAGGGAACAGATTATTTTTTATTAGTTCTCCGTATAGTGAGCGTTCTAAAACAACATTTTGGGTTACTGATTTAAAAGGGAAGGTCCAGGAGGTCATTGAGGCTGATAAATATGGTTTTCTTCAAGAAAAAGCTTATGGTCCTCGTTCTGCTTTTTTCTTTTTTATGCGGGATGAGCAAGTCTATTTGTTTAATTCCTTTAATGGGCAAAAAACTTTGCTTCCCAAAGATATTGCTAATGCATCTTCTTATCCAACTATTTTCTATCAGGATAAAAATCAGATTATCCTAGAAAAGAAGCTTAGGGGCTCAGAATTTACAGCTATTTACTACGACAGCTACTCAAGGGCAAAAGATGTAAAGGTGACTACTTTAAAGAGTTCTGCTGGAAAAGTAGCCTTAAAACAACTTAGTCAAACTGGCGAGACGGCATTTTTTTTATTTATCAAAGAGGGGGTGGGGATTTATTATTATGATTCTGGAGAACTCATCCCGATACAGGAAGGATCAAAAGAAGAGTTAAAACAACTCTCTAAAAATGGGCGCTATTGGTGGGTCAATAAGAAAGAAGAAGGTTGTTTTATTTATGACGTTTTAAATCGGGAGAACATTTTTTTTCAGGAAAAATATTTTGAAGCCGAATCATTAGAGGGGAGGGATGAAATACAATTTGTCATTTTTGAGCAGAACCGAAAAGGCCAAAAGCGAAAAATTTATTTGCTAGATGAGCAAGGAAAAATGCTAAAAAGTTTGAATGCCAAAAAAATTAAAAAAGGATTTGGAGAGCTGCTTAAGCCTATACAAAAAGATAGTATCATCTTGATGAGTTCTGGTTTAGTCATTGGGTTAAATGCTTTGCCATTTAAAAATATTGGAGTGCAAAGAGCCACTTCTTATTATCATTATGTTGAGGGAGATCAAATTGCCTTAGCGTTCTTAAGAAAAGATGAATCTTCTGTAGTTATTGATTTTCAAGGTGAAAAGCAGTTTTTTGATAAAAAATATGTTGTGAATAGTAGCGATGAGTTATCCTATAGCCCTTACATTCGTTTTTCAAATGAACTTACAGCAGAGGCTTTTTATATTAATATTGCGCTAGGGAAAAAAACTCCTGAGTTGAAATGGACAAGGACTAACCTGATTAGCAAAAAAAATGAGCAAATTTTTCGATTTCGTTCCTACACAACACCTCATCCCCCAACAGTTCCTGCTAAAGAGTTAGACTTTTTGGTTCTAGAATATGAAGAAGATGGTTATTTCTTTGCAGATTGGTATCAGTTGCCAGACCTCGGCTTCTATAAGCAATTAAAAGCGAAGAGAGAAGTCTATAAAAATTATTGGATAGATATTAACCTTTCAACAGAAGAATTTTCAGGAGCTCCTTATGACAAGACTGGAGGGATCTTCCGAATTGGAGCCCCTAAAGCTGTAGAAACAGAAACACGTCATGAGCTAATTTATATAGACTAATTTTTCTTTGGCCCTTAAACTCCCCCTTTCAAATAGCGGTTTTCAATTAGTGATGGGATAAAAAAATAATAGCATTTTTCTTCGGCGGAAAAACTGCGGTGGTCTGTAGGTTGAAACCTACAGCCAGACAACAAAAAGGCATTTCATTTTAAATGGAGGTTTAAAAACCTCCATAAAAAAACAGGGGCAAAAATTTCTCTTGGGGAAAATCAATGGACCAAAAACCATCATGTTCAAAGCGGCAGAGGATTTTAATCCTCTCCGCACTATAGATGTAGAATAGGACTGTTGTATGGCTGTGGGTTTCAACCCACAGTGTCTATAAAAAGGCCATAATTTTTTCTCGGCGAAAAACCAATAGATCTAAAACCATCAAGAAAACAACAACCGTCCAAGCACAACCGCCAAGAAAAATCCCCTCGAATGAGGGGATGACAATTTTTTTCTTGGCCCAGGGGTCCTATGAAATTTATGCGGGATAGAAAAAACAAGAAGCCAAAACTGCCGAAGAAAACAGCCCAAAGAAAAAAAAACAGATGAGCGGATGAGCGATGCGCAGCAGTGCGGCGCAGCCGCAGACCCAGCAAAAAACTTGTTTTTTGCGCAGGGCCGAGCGAACAGCGAGCTGTGAAGCGTAGCGACCCGAGCGAAGCGAGGGGCAGCCCCAAAAAAAAGCCCAAAATTTTACTTTTGGGCTTTAAAGTGCTTATAAAATGGGGTTAATCCTCATCGGTATAAGGATTAACTTCTGTTTCGTATTCGACTTCGAGATTTTCGGCATCTACTTTAGTGACGGTAAACTCTACGCGGCGGTTAATTTGTCGGCCTTCAGCGGTATTATTGTCGGCAACGGGGTTGCTTTCGCCAAAGCCTTTATAACTTAAGCGATTTGGGGCCAGGCTTCCTTTTTGGACCAAATAATTATAGACCGATTTTGCGCGGTTTTCAGATAAGCGTTGGTTGTAGCTATTGTCTCCGCGGCTATCGGTATGCCCATGAATGGCAATTTCCATACTTGGATATTCATTGAGCAGATCAATAACCTCTTGCAATTGCTGGTTAGATTCGGGCAAGAGGCCCCATTTTGCGGTCACAAAGAAAATGCGGTCCAATTTAACCACATCGCCAACTTTGGGGGGCGGGGGCGGAGGCAATGCGGGGGGCTCTTCTTTAAAGTTGAGCTCGCAAAGGATGATATCATCAATGAGGTAGTAGGCATTTTCAAAATCTCCGGCGGGATCGGCAGAGCCTTCGATCATTTCTGTTTTTTCATTATCGAAAAAATTGCCGAGGATAATCCAATTAGATCGGTTGGGCGAGACAAAAGTGCCAGAATACTTCACCCATTCTCTTTTATCTTTATTGATGACCTCTTCCACATTAAAATCGGGTTTAATCTCGGTGAGCGGGTCCCAAGTTTTTCCTTTGGTGAGTCGGGTAGGCGAGAGGGCCAGCCCAATATTATTGCTTACATATTTGGAGCGAACGGCACGGCAGACCCAAAATTCAAAGTAATATTCGGTTCCTTTGCGCAAAGTTTGGGTCAATTTGGCCTGCACATATTCTCTATAGACGCTGCTGCGTTCCGATTTTGGGTTGTGCGTTAAAATAGCGGCCATTTTATAGCCCGAATGGGGTTCGTCAATGATTTCATTGTTTCTTTTTGCCGACTTTAGGGTTTGTGGAAACACAATTTTTAAATCAGGTGTCGATAAAGAAGGACTCGACCAATCAGAAATACTATAGCGAAAGGTTTTAAAGCCATCGAGATCGCCTTTTGGTGGTTTCGCTCTGAGTTTTTCAAAACCGGGATTCGGAACTAAGTTGGGGCCCGATCCTTCGGGGGCTTGCGCCATCAAATGAAAGGGCAGGGCCATAAAAGCTGGCCAAAAAAGGTATTTTTTCCACATAATTAAGGTCTGTTTTACTTAAAGATACTAAAGGCGGGCTAAAGTCACAAAAAAACGGAGCCATCTAGGGCAATCCGAAAAGAAGGCTGTATATTTTCGGCAGAATAAATTAAAAATTATGAAAGTAGGACTCTTTTTCGGCTCTTTTAATCCCATTCATATCGGGCATTTAATGATTAGCAGTTATTTGCTGCAACATAGTCCTTTGGATGAGTTATGGTTAGTGCTTAGTCCGCATAATCCACATAAAGAACGAAAAACTTTGGCCGATGATTACCTGCGTTTAGAAATGTTGCAGGCTGCGGTGGAGGAGGAGCCCGGTTTAAAGGCCTGCGCTATCGAGTTTGATTTGCCCAAACCCTCTTATACCGTAGATACTTTGGCTTATTTGCGAGAAGAGCATCCCGAACATGAATTTGTTTTGCTGATGGGGGGCGATAATCTGCGCTCTTTGCCCAAATGGAAAAATTATGAGCAAATTTTGGCGCATCATGCTATCTATGTATATAAACGCCCCAAAGTAAGTTTGGGCGAGCTGGAAAATCATCCGAGCATTCATTTATTTGCAGAAGCACCTTTGGTAGAAATTTCGGCAACTTATATTCGTCGGCAAGTAGCTAATGGAGGAAGTATTCGTTATTGGGTGCCCGATGCCGTGCGAGAAATTATTGAGAAATCGGGGGTGTATCGTTAGGTTTTAAATATTCAGGGACATTAAATTGATGAGCGTATGCAGTTAAAAAGCTTGAGCATAGAGGGTTTTAGAGGCTTTAAGGATAGACAAGAAATTATTTTTCCTGAAAATGGGGAGCCTTTGGTCATTTTAGGGGTAAATGGAGCGGGAAAAACTGCGGTCTTGGAGGCGATTCGTGCGGCAATTGCTCCTTTTGTGTTGGATTTAGACGAGTGGTTAAGCTCTACTTTCTTTCCTTATAAATTACAACTATCTCCTATAAAATATGAGCATGAATGGCTTTTAAATCAACTAGAAAAAGAGTTAGGGCTCAGGTTTAGTGTTAATGATATTTATATAAAAGCACAAAAATCTTTAATAGAGCTGAGATGGGAAATTTTAGGTAAAGAATTTAAGGATAAGAGTTTTTTACGTAGATATAAGGACCAAAAAGTATTTGGACAGGCTTTATGGGATCGTAAATCAATTCATTTTTTACATGAAGACAAAAAATCAAAACTGCCCGTCATCAGTTATTACGCTTCGGACCGTAATATTAGGGAGTCGTCTTTAGCTTCTTTGGAGGAAGCAAGTGAAATGAGCTTGTATACCAATGCATTAACAACTGGCCCAGTCGATTTTAAGCGGTTTTTTTCTTGGTATCGTTTTACAGAAGATATTGAAAATGAGCAGCGATTAGGACAAGAAGATTTTAGCTACAAGCATCCTCAGTTAGAAGCTGTTCGGCAGGCAATTATACAAATGATGGGAGATGAGTTTAAGGATTTGCGAATACAACGTAGTCCTTATATCGATATGATTCTCAAAAAACAAGGGGCACAACTGTCCGTCATGCAATTATCTTCGGGAGAAAAAGCATTACTAGCTTTAGCAGGAGATTTAGCCATGCGTTTGGCGTTGGCCAATGAAGGGGAAGAGCATCCGCTGCGAGGCGCAGGCGTAGTCATGATCGATGAAATTGATTTGCATTTGCATCCTTCTTGGCAGCGTAAAGTGGTGAGCCGCCTACAACAAACTTTTCCTAATGTTCAGTTTATTTTGACGACTCATTCTCCTTTGGTAATTAACCATTTAAAAGCAGAATCTTTATATTTATTAAAAGATAACCAATGTTTTCCGGTCATTGATTTTAATCCTTATGGTGCGGATATAGAAACTGTTTTGGCTTGGCAGGGGCTATCGCCTGAAGAAATTCAGGGAGAAGTTCCGCTAGAAGGCATAAGTAAAACACTTCAGCTTATCCAAGATAATCAGTTGCAAAAAGCAAAAGAGGAAATTGTAAAGCTTAAGAAAGAAATGGATAAAGAGCATCCTAAAATTAAGGCCTTGGAGAGCCAAATCGAAATAAAAGAAATGCTTAATGGAATGGATTTATAAAGCAGTTTGTAGTGAAGGGAAAGAGGCCTTAGATAATTGGCGTCAGCCACATGAAACCGATTTAGATGCTAAGTATTTAGATACTGATGGAATTTCAGCCTCTACTTTATGGAAGTATTTAGACGATAATAGAACGGCCAATTTTAATAAAAAAATTCTTCGAAAGTTTTTATTAGAGGAGCAGGGCCACATTTGTTGCTATTGCGGTCAGCGAATAGATATGAATACAACTGTCATCGAGCATTTACTAGATAAAGGAACAGACAGAAGACTTACCTATGATTACTCTAATCTTTTGGCTTCATGCAATGGAGGCAAAATGAAAATACATCAGGTAAAAGCAGCAGAAACCCTAACTGATATAGCAAGTTTATATGCTTGTCATCCTGCTGATTTAGAGGAGTTGCATGACCGTATCCCTGAGAAAACACATATTAAAAAATTAAAGCGAAAAGCAGACATTAAAAATCTTCGAGTAGGAGATCGTTTATTTATTCAGTTTGGAGATAACGCAACAAGACATTGCGATGCAGCAAAAGGCAAAGATGAGTTAAGATTGTTACCGACAACTAGTTTTCGTATTGAAAATAAGTTTAGCTACGATTTAGCAAAAGGCGAAATATTGGCTAAGAATGAGGGGGCAAAGACAAATATTAAAGTTTTGGGTCTCAATCAAAATAGCTTACTTAAACAACGGCGAGTGGAGGCTAGCGAACAACAAGAACAGCAGTTGTTACAACTTTTTAATGAACTTAAAGCCATGGGGCAACTAGCAAAATTTAAGCTGCTACTAAAAAAAATATGGCTTTCAACCTTTGAAAAAAATGCAGAAGGAGAAAAGAAAACCTTTCCGTTTCTCCGAAGGTTTATCATAGATAACTACTAAACCCCCAACAAAAAAGCCCAGTCTACAGACTGGGCTTTTTTATCTTCTTCCACTAAATTTATTCATGTTTCAAACTGGCCATCACCGCTTCCACATCAACTTCTAGGCCTTGGGCCAGGGCAGCACCCAATTTGGGGTCTACTCTAAAGAAGTGACAAAGTTGGCGATTGATAATCGTCTCTCGTTTTGGACCAGCAATGCCTTGCATAGCCCCCACAATATTGGCCACCAAATTATGGCGATCATAATCGTTCATGACTTCATTGAAAAGGGCGGCGGGCTGACTAAAATGATCGTTTTCGCCAGGCCCCTCATTCCGATCAAAGAAATCGGCTACAGGATCCTTAATTTCTTCCGCGGGCTCCGTATAACTGGCATCCTCATAAATGTCATCAAAACTATTGGGATAATAGTTGGGCCCTTCTTCGCCATTGCCATCTACCCGCATCGAGCCATCTCTTTGGTAATTTTTTACCGCAAAAGGACAACGATTGACGGGAATTTGCTCATAATTGGCCCCCAAACGATAACGATGCGCATCAGGATAAGACAATAAACGACCCTGCAACATTTTATCGGGCGAGTAGCCAATGCCATCCACAATATGTGCAGGCGCAAAAGCACTTTGCTCTACGGTAGCAAAATAATTTCTGGGAATTTGATTCAATTCCAAAATACCCACTTCCTGCAAAGGGAAATCTTTATGCGACCAAACCTTAGACAAGTCAAAAGGATTAAAAGGCAAAGCCTGCGCCTGCTCATCCGTCATGCTCTGAATCATAAATCGCCATTTGGGGAAGTTGCCCGACTCAATCGCTTCCACCAAATCCCGCTGAGAGAAATCCATATCCTTGGCCCGCATCTGATCGGCCTCTGGCCCAGTCATATTTTTGATGCCTTGCAGCGTCTTAAAATGGAATTTTACCCAAACCCGCTCATTTTCTGCATTGATCATACTAAAGGTGTGCGAGCCATAACCATTCATATGGCGATAACCATAAGGCGTGCCTCGGTCCGAAAATAAAATCAAAACCTGATGTAAACTCTCCGGGTTTAAACTCCAAAAATCCCACATCATAGTTGGACTTTTCAAGTTGGTTTTAGGATCCCGCTTTTGTGTATGAATAAAATCGGGAAACTTTTTGGGGTCTTTGATAAAAAAGACGGGCGTATTATTTCCCACCATATCAAAGTTGCCGTCTTCGGTATAAAATTTTACCGCAAAACCTCTAGGATCTCGCTCACTATCGGCGCTGCCTTTTTCGCCACCTACGGTAGAAAAACGCAGAAAAACCTTGGTTTCTTTGCCAATTTGGTTCAAAAACTTGGCGCGGCTGTACTTAGATACGTCTTGCGTCACCGTAAATGTACCAAAAGCACCGCTCCCTTTGGCATGCACCACCCGCTCGGGAATCCGTTCGCGGTTAAAATGCGCCAGTTTTTCATGCAAAATATAATCTTCTAGCAAAAGAGGACCCCGACGGCCCGCAGATTTACTATTTTCGTGATTCGTATAAGGACGGCCAGAAGCCGAACGCAATTTATGGTTTTGCTCTTTCTTACTCATAATATATGCTATGTTTAGGATGAGGAAAATAATATAATTTTGGGGCCTCTTTTGGGGCCTCCGCAGCAAAGCTGCGGCGCTACGTTTCGCAGCTCGCAGGTCTGCTCGGCCCTTCGCAAAAAAACGCAGTTTTTTGCTCGGTCTGCCGCTGCGCGGCACTGCTGCACATCGCTAGGCCAACTAAAAGTTGCTGCGCAAAGAAAGGCTCCCTTTGGTCGCCCCAGCTAGGCTACACCATTTAATTTAGTGCTTTTTTCTTTGCTTAGGCAAATATAGTTTGCCGGCTCAATTGTTTAAAATGATATATTTGATATAGGTATTGACTAAATCGATAATAAAATGAATTTACAGCAACTCGAATATATTTTGGCCCTAGAAGAGCATCGGCATTTTGTTAAGGCGGCAGAGGCTTGCTTTGTTACCCAATCTACTTTAAGTATGATGGTCAAAAAGTTGGAGGAAGAATTGGGTGCGCCCATTTTTGACCGAAAACAAAAGCCTTTGGCCCCAACGCCCTTGGGCCAGAAGGTTTTGCGAAAAGCTCGTTTGGTTTTGCAGCAGGCCGGGCAACTCAAAGCTATGGTTGATTGGGAGCAAAATCAGTTGGGTGGGCGCTTTCGCCTAGGGATTATTCCCACTTTAGCGCCTTATTTATTGCCTTTGTTTTTGCCCAGTTTTCTGGCCGCTTGTCCAGATTTGCAGCTAGATTTGAGAGAAATGCAAACCCAAGAGATGGAACGGGCCATGCTTGCCGGAGATTTGGACATTGGCATTTTGGCTTTGCCTTTTGGCCATCCTACTTTGGTCCAAGAAAGCCTCTTTTATGAAGACTTCTTATTATATGGAGATGATTTTGAAATGGAGAAAAACTACTTCTTAACGGAAGAGTTGGACCTTTCTCAACTTTGGCTACTGGAAGAAGGTCATTGCCTCCGCCAACAATTGGTTGATTTTTGTGCTTTGCAGTTGCAAACTGGCGAAAGTCGACAGCTTAATTATTTGGCGGGCAGTTTGGAAAGCCTCCGCATGCTGGTCGATTATCAGGGAGGATTTACCATTTTGCCCAGATTGGCGGGCCAGGCTTTGCCGCCCAAACAACAGGCGAGCTTGCGCAGTTTTGCCGCCCCCCAACCTTATCGAGAAATTGGTTTGCTTCGGCCCGCCAACTTTGAGCGCCAAGCTCTGCTCGATTTACTCAAAGAACAAATTTGGTCTCATTTGCCTCCAGCTTGCCCCAGAGAATTGCCCGCAGCAGGAAAATCTTGGCCCGTTCATTTTGAGGACTAGGGGCGGCGAAGCCGCCCTGGCCCGAAGGGCCAATTGGCCCAGCGCTGCGGAGCGGGTGGCCGAAGGCCAGACCGAGCAAAACAAGCGCTAGCGAAGTTTTGCGAAGGGCCGAGCGAACAGCGAGCCCCGCAGCATAGCGGCGGCCGCCCCAAATTGAAGGGCGGCCGCGGGCCCCAACATTATAGAAAGATAAAAAAGAATTGAAGATGCAATATTTTGATGCGGATTTCCTCGGTTTTTTTCGAGAATTGGCCGCCAACAACGAAAGAGAATGGTTTAAGGCGCGCAAAAAGCGCTATGAGGAGTCGGTCAAGCAGCCTTTTGCGCATTTGATTGAGGATTTGGGCCAGGAAATGCAGCGGATAGAGCCGGGGATTGATTTGCGTTTGCCCAAAGAGTTGATCTTTCGGATTTATAAGGACAGTCGATTTTCCAAGGATAAAACACCTTACAAGCTGCATGCTTCGGCTATTTTATCATCTAAAGGGCGAAAAGCGATCGATTGGCCCGCCTACTATTTGCAAATTGGTCCGGCGGGAATTTGGGTGGGCGGTGGTGCCTATCGTTTATCGCCGGCTCAAGTTTTGGCTGTTCGGGAAGCTATTTTGGACCAAAGAGAAAACTTTGAGCGTTTATTGGCCCAGCCCGCTTTTGAGCAGTATTATCCTGCGGGTTTGCAGGGCGAAAAACATAAGCGCATCCCCAAGCAATTTCGGGCTTTGGGCGAGGAATTGCCCCTGATTTACCAAAAGCAATATTATTTTATGCGGACCTATGAGGAGGAGGCAGAAATGGATGAAGTTCTGCAAAGTAAAGAGCTTTTGCCTTGGCTTTTAGAACATTTTGAGGCGGCCATGGGGATTAACCGCTTTTTGCGAGAGGCTTTGGTGGGGGAGTAGGGCATTAAAAAAGAGCCGAAGGAATTTCCTTCGGCTCTTTTGGTAAAAATCAATTTAGAGGGCTATCTCAATTCTACTTTGATGCTGCTAATGGTTTTTGAGATTTCTCTTTGGTCATAAATATCAATAATATCTATTTCATTGCGTAGACCGAAAGAGTTTCGCCCAGCGGAAAAACTATAGCCATTTTGTTTTGCATTAAACTCAATATCAACTCGATAAAGCCCTTTTTTTGTGGCGTAAGCACAAATATGTGTGAAATACCCAATTTGTACAGCGTAAATATTTACGCCATCTTTTTTTACTAATAGTTCGACTGTTGCGCCTAGTTTTTTTAGAAATTGATTGAAGTGGTCTAAAGACTCGGAAGATGGGCTAGAATGAGTGAACCCTTCAAAATCTTCGACCAAAAGGAGAAGTTTTTTATGGCGTTTGGCCTCCTCATAGTCAGGTTCAAAATCTTCAATATCTCCAACAAGGGAAGATACCTTTCTATGAAGATCTCCTATCTTATCGTCAAAATCTTCCATGTTTTCGGCCCATTCGCTAATACTTTTATATTGTCTTACCAAAGCGCTGTAGTCAGATTCTAGCCCGCTTAGGCTTTGAGCTTGGACCGTATTAAATGTAAATAGTGAAAATAGGAGAAGGAAAAAAGTAGTAGTTTGCATTTTGTTTATTTGAAAAGTTATTAGAATCTAGAGTTATAATTTCACATACTCAAAATCAGATATCTTACTCAGCTGCAGTAGCGTTTGCCCATTTCGGCCAGCTTGAAACATAGGTACAAATTGCGCATTCCAAACCATTTCCTCACTACTATAAGAATGGTAGGACCGGAGTTGGATGCCATGACTATCATCATGGGCCTGAAAAATGACAATCAGCTCTAATTTTTGGCGAGAACAACTGCTTTTCCCCAAATTTTGAATCGGCGAATCTTCATTGAGCGGATGCACTAGGGTCCAATTGAGGGGCATAATGCGCAGTTGTTCTCGCTCTAGGGAAAGTGGCGAAAATTTTCGGCCCAATTGGCCCAGTTCATTTTCTTCCAACCAACTAGCCACCAAAGAAATTTGAGCCTCGGCCAATACTTTTTGTCGGGCATTGGCTATACGAAACATTAGGGCTTTTCCATCCTGATAAGGCGCAATCAAGATGTTTTTGCTATAACGCAATTTTAAATTGGGCTTAGAAAAACGGGCAAAAAGCAGCCCTGTGGCTAAGGCAAAACTCAATAAACCCACAAAGGCACCCGCAGCCGCAATACAATTTGCCCAAAAACCTTCTGGACTCACACTGCCATAACCTACGGTGGTTAGGGTTTGCACACTAAAAAAAAAGGCCTGCCAAAAATGCGAAAGCTCGGGATTTCCCGTGCTCAATTGCTCGATGCCCACAGCCAAATACAATAGCGCAAAAACTGTATTGATGAGCAAATAAAAGGTAGTGAGGACCAAAAAGAAACTACTCCAGGAGAGCTCTACCAACCACTGATAGGACTGAAAACGCTCAAAAAAAGCATTATCTCTATAGATGTTAAACTGCCCATTGGGCAAGATTAAACGATCTTGATCCTCTCGAAGGGCAGTGCCAAAACCCAAATCCTGAAAGCGCCTCTTTTTGGCCATCTCCTTTTATTTCTTCCGTTTTTTTCGTCGATTTTTTTTGCTTTCCTTTGCATCTTGAATTTCTCGCATCACATCTTTAAACGAATAAGTCTGCGAGTCACTGAGGTCAATGGTGGCTTCATAATCTTCTACGGGAATATCCAGCAATTTGATTTTTTGCCCCATATACTCCTCAATTTTTTCCAACATTTCTTCTTCTCTAGGCGCACAAAAAGAGATGGCTTTTCCTCTTTTTCTGCCTCGGCCTGTTCGGCCCACCCGATGCACATAGTTCTCTGCCTGATCGGGCAAATCGTAGTTAATGACCAAATGCACATTGGGAATATCAATGCCTCGAGCACTCACATCGGTGGCAATGAGCAACCGAATTTCGCCTTCGGCAAAGGCTTTGAGCGCAGCGGTTCGCTCTTGCTGCTCTTTGTCGCCATGCAGACTTTGGGCCTCAATTTTTACTCTTTGCATGGCCGTCAATAGTCGCTCGGCCCGCACACGAGTACGCACAAAGGCCAAAATTTTCTGATTGGGATTTTCCTTATACAAACGCTCCAAGAAAAAGCGCTTATCTTCCATATCTACAAAGCAAAGGGAGTGGTCAATATTTTTATTGACGGGATCTTTGGGCGAAATCTGAATCCGAATGGGATTAGAAACCAGCGAATAGGCCAGTTTCTTAATTTTCTGGTCAATCGTAGCCGAAAAAAACAGGGTTTGCCGCTTTTGAGGCAAGCGCTGCAAAAGGTCCTGAATATCTTCATAAAACCCAAATTGCAACATTCTATCGGCCTCATCTAAGACCAAGGTTTGTACCTCTTGCAACCGCAATGCGCCCTGGGCTTGTAGGTCAAACAAACGACCAGGCGTAGCCACCAAAATATCAACTCCCGTCTCCAATTTGGCCAATTGTTTATCTTGCTTGCTCCCCCCATAAATGGCCAGGGTTTCTATCCAACTTCCACGAGTCAAGTTATGAATAAAGGACTCAATTTGTTGGGCCAATTCATGCGTAGGCACCATGACCACCACCTTGGGCGCCCGTCCCTTGCTTTTGTCTCTGCTAGCCAATAGTTTTTGCGCCAAAGGAATCGCAAAGGCGGCTGTTTTTCCCGTTCCGGTTTGGGCCACGGCCAAAACATCCTGCCCCTTCAAAATGGGCTCAATCGCTTTATACTGAATATCGGTGGGCCGTTTAAATTCCAAAACGGCTAAGCGCTCCTTTAAGATTTGTTCAAAGGGATAACGACTAAATTTCATTTATTGCTCTTTTAAAAGGTCTTTCATTCCAAATACACCGGTTTTCCCCGCCAACCATTCGGCCGCTTTGAGGGCGCCAGCCGCAAAACCAATGCGGCCTTTTGCACGATGTGTAATAATAATTTCATCTTCCGAAGATGCATATTTCAGGCTGTGTGTGCCCGGAACTCCCGCTTCTCTTAGCGCAAAAATGGGAAAATGATTTTCTTTCTGGCTACCTTCCAAATTGGGAAATTCGGCCAAATACCAATCTTCAAAGCGCTTATTATGGGCCAAAACGCCCTGCGCCAAAGAAATAGCGGTCCCTGAAGGGGCGTCTTTTTTCTCCAAATGATGAATTTCTTCCATCTCCAATCGGTATTGCGGCTGCCCCGCCATCAACTCAGCCAAACGCTCATTGAGGGCAAAAAATAAATTGACGCCAATGCTAAAGTTAGAGGCATAAAAGAAGGCGCCCTTTTTTTCTTCGCAGGCAGCAGCCATTTTGTCCCAATCAGCCAACCAGGCAGTAGTGCCCGAAACTACGGGAATTCCCCGCTCAAAGCAAGCCAAATAATTGTTCAAGGCGGCATCGGGCTGACTAAATTCAATGGCCACCTCTGCTTCCTGCTCAAAATTATCCCAATCGCTAGCTTGGTTGATTTTTCCAACCACTTCATGCCCAGCGGCCTGCGCCATTTTATCTAGGGTTTGCCCCATTTTTCCATATCCAATGAGTAGAATTTTCATTTTTTCTGTTTTTATTTTTTTTGGGGCCTCAGCTGCGGCTTCGCCTTGCTGCGGGCTGTGTCGCGGCTCGCAGGTCTGCTCGGCCCTGCAGTTTTTTCGCTGCGCTCAAAAACTTGGGTCTGCGGCTGCGCCGCCCCGCTGTCCATCCCTAGGCCTGCGGGCGCTTCGCGCCCTCTAGGACCGAAATTAAATACGATGTTCTGATTTTATGTCAAAATCTGTTTTTTTGTAGCGTTTCCTTAGTCTCGCTTTGAATCGTTTAATCTTTGTGTTCAGATTATTTAGCCTTTTGGTATTGCAACTCAAAAAAAGCTTTTTTTGCCAATTGTCTTTGGCAAATAAATTTAGGCTGGCTTCTAGTTGCTCTATTCCCGCTGCAATATCTTGCCCTTTTAACTCCACAAAAATTTGTGTTTCTTTTTCGGCTATTTCTAAAAGGGCATCGCAGCGCTTTTGTCCCTGCCAATTGCTAACTTTCTTTTTTAAGTTGTTTTGAAAAGCACAGGTTTTAGTTTGCTCTTTACAGCCTAGCTGATTCCCCCTAGCCTGGCATTCATCCAACTTAAAATGCTCCACCTCTAGTTTTTTAGGGTTATGAAGTTTAAAAGTAGAGCGTTCGCCCTGTTCTTCTACCTTAATGATCGAATGGGATTTTCTTTGATGACAACTACTCATAGGGTTCTAGATTAAGGAGCTCATCAAAATCTCGATCAATATTTTCGCCGACCTCATCAAGGATTTGGGCATTGAGCAAGCCTGTTTCTTCATCCCAAAGCGAAAAAGCAGCTCCATCTTTTAGCATATAAGCCGAGAGCTCTTCTTTTTTTACTCTTAAATAAGGCGGATGCTTTTGGTCCAATGCCTTTTGGTCTACCTTTTCATTTTGGGCCAGCTGTCCCGCCAACAACATATTATTAAGCACACTAATGAGGTAGGGACTATGCGTACTGATTTCTAAATGCATATCTGCTTCATGTGCATTATACATTAAAATCAATGCTTCTAGCACTTGGCGCTGCGCCTGTGGAAATAAATGGGTTTCTGGCTCTTCTATGTAGAGGCTAACTGCCGTTTTTGTTCTTCTAAACCAATGACGAATCACTTGCAAAAGGGGCAAAACTTCCTGTTGGCCCGAAGAGGCCTGTAGTAAATTGATGTGACGACCATCTGCTAAGCTTAAAAAGTCGCCATCTACTTCTTGCACATATTTTCCCTTCAGCACCTGCTGAATTAACACTTCTAGTTCTTGTTCTAAAGGAAGAAGTTCGCGCCCTTCTCGATTTTCTCGAGCCAACGTCTTTTTCATGCGCTCATACTCAGAGGCAAAGTCCACAAAACTAGGGTCCAACTCATTTTCTGAACGCAAAAAAGAAAAGATGTTTTCTTGTAGAAAGGCAAAAAAACTACGACCAGAGGGGACCATCTGGTAAAATAAGTAGATTGAATCAATAAAGACTTTACGTAATTCTTCCATGAAAAAGTTATAGATATGGCTATCTATTTGATCGCAGGCTTCTTTACCATAAGTCTGATAAATTGTTGCCATATCTTGAGCACCTGTAGCAGTCACAAACTCACTATGTATATTCTCTATGATTTGTTCTAATTGGTCAGAAAATTCAATTTTAAGGTGAGAGGCACTCTTTATGATAGTTATCTGCAATCCATTATATTCATATTGAATATAAAATGGAGTACTAGGCCAACTACTACTTGGGAAGATTACTTTAAATTGAGAGACCAATTTATCTTTTAAATAGGGATAATGATCTGGAATTAAAATGTATAGGGATGAGATTTTTTTCCTAAAAAAATAAGCCAGTTTCATCAGCACACTTTTGCCAGAGGCTTGAGGGCCAATAAAGAGGTTAATTTTATTGAGTTCGATTTTAAGGTCCTTAAACCCAGCGAAGCCTTGTATTTCCAGACTTTCCATAGCTGCTGTATTATGCTTTGAATTTATGTAGAGGAGATCTTATTCCGCCCCAAAGATACGCAAGTCTATAAGAACTCATTTAAAAAAGGCAGTCTTATAGCCTTGTTTTTTTAAGTTTTCCCTAAGCGTCCTTTTTCTACAACTTGTTTATCTTGCCCAAAATTTTACTCTACGTCTAAACCTACTTAAGCTTATGCTTCGCCTCCTCCGCAATATCTTTTGTTTTTGGTTGATCCTGATGTTTTTATTCACTGGCGCTTTGGTCTTCCCTTTCTTTTGGCTCAGCTTCAAGTTGCTCAAAGGAGAGCGAGAAGCCTGGACCACCCTTTATATTACTAAGTTTTGGGGCTTTTTATTGGGCCTTTTGTCTGCACATTGGATCCAAATTCGAGGTAAAGAAAAAATTGACCCCAAGGAACGCTATGTCATGGTGAGCAATCACTTATCGATGATGGATATTCCCGTTTGTGCGGCTGCCGCGCCCATGCCTTTTTCTTATTTGGCCAAATGGGGCGTCCGAAAAATTCCCGTGGTGGGTTTTGTCTCCCACTACCGAGACGTTTTTGTCGATCGCCGAAGCCCAGAAAGCCGCAAAGAGAGCATGCTCAAATTGCAAAAGTATTTGGAGGAGCAGCGCTCGATCCACTTATTTATTGAAGGCACCCGAAATATTTCCGATGAACCTCTGCAGGCCTTCCACAATGGGGCCTTCAATTTAGCGGTAGACAGCCAGCAGCCCATAGCGGTGCTGACCATCATCAATACCGATAAGATTCTGAGCGCCAAAAAGAAGTTTCAGGCAGGGCCCGGCCTTTGCTGGGGCATTTGGTCCGACCCCATTCCAACTCAAGGAAAAAGCCGAGCCGATATCCCCGCCCTAAAAGAAGAGGTGCGCCAAAAAATGCTAGCGACCCTAAAAGAATTTGGCCGTGCCTAAATCATCTTCAGCAAGACGCTCATCAGCCATTCGCTATCGGCATCCACCAATCTTTCGAGCAAACCATCAGCTTTTTTAGAAAAGAGCTCAATAGATTGAATCATGGCCACAAATTCCTCTTTTTCCTTGCTTTCTCCCTCAATATCTTGCACATCTTCTAGCACTTTGAGGGCGGGCTCCAGCTCTTTTTTCTTGCGGTGAATAATAATTTGCCGCACGACCTTCCACATGTCTTTTTCGGCCACAAAATACTCTCTTCTTTCGCCTGCCTTAAGTCGTTTATAGACTAAGCCCCAATCAATTAGGGCGCGGAGATTCATGTTTGAGCTTCCTCTAGAAATTTGGAGCTCGGCCATCACATCGTCGGCAGAAAGGGGATCTTCGGCCACCAATAAAAGGGCATGTACCTGGGCCATACTCCTATTGATTCCCCAATTGGAGCCAAATCCGCCCCAGGCTTCAATAAATTTTTCTTTTGCTTCTTGCAGTTGCATAGTTATTCTTGTTTCTGAGCAGATTTTTCTTTTTTTGGGGCCTCCGCTGCGGCTTTGCCTTGCGGCGCTATGTTGCGGGGCTTTCTATTACCCACTTTTATTTTATGTGATCTGTCCAAGCATTTTGGCCGTGTCATACATAATGTAAAAACGCTCAAGTCCTTTCTCTACTTTTTTAATGGAAGCCGCATGTTTTATTTTCTTTACAATACCATCAAAGCCTCCGAGCGAGGCTATGACCCAGTAGGCCCAAGCCATTGATTTAGAGTTAAATGGATTACTATTGTAAGGGCTTCTTTTTTCTCCGTCTAGATGTTCTACAAAAATAGTCTCGAGAAAATCAACCTCTTTCTTAGTAAAAATAGTAAGCGCTGAAGTCTCATTATCTTGGTTTAATCCGGCCTCTCGTAGCCTAAGGATCTTGTCTGATGCACTAATTGCCATAAGTATCATTTTGCGGATGGCGCCTCCATCTCTTAAACATATGTTTTCAATATCAAAGCCATCTGATTTTAAATATTTAAAGTATGTTTCAATTCTCCACCGCTGTTGATAGCAGTTAAGTAAATCTAAAAGCTCTTCTTCTGTGTCTACAGACTCGTTGGTAAACAGCCGCCAATAGATTCCTTCTTCTTCTCGATCTTCTTTTTTTAGATAGGGATTAGGGAAAGCTTTAGTAGGGTCAAAAAGCCTCTATAACATTTATATACATTGGCTCTGGTCGAGGTTCGCCAATTATATATTTTGAAGATTTTGGAACCTTTAATAGGGTCCTTGTCACACGAACTTTTAGCTGTATTCCTTGTAGGTCTTTACGACTAGTTTCAAGGGGTACGTTTGTACTTAGACGGGCTACTTGGTAATCGAATAGATTGATAAGGGGGACGTTCTTTTTGTCCTCTAAAATAGCTGTTCTCCTATGTTCCTTAGAACGAATCAGGTATTTTATATTATGCCGATTAAGACATTCCATCATAGGATATATATCTGCTTCTCGATCACAAACATAGTAAAATATCTAATTCTGGATTCACTTTTTTTAACTCTTTTATCGGAGTCTAGCATAGATATCAACCAACGTGTCTTTTCCCCTGCAAAGGGCCCTGAATTTCTATTCTTTTTTTCTTTACAAGTAACTCTATCTTTATCTCTAGAATATAAATCTGCACTTCCAATGCATTGAAAACTAGATGTATCTCGATCGATCACTATGCTTACATGACCAAAAACAGATAAATTGGATTCTCGTCCTCCGGGACCTAAACCTTCTTGGTTCTTAATCCAATTCTTCCTATTATTATAGCTTATTTCTGTAGTATCATGTGGTACAATTACTCGCTGTTTTACCTCCTTTACGCTAATGCTTGATGACAGCTTTTAATATATTCCTCTTGGATATAATCCTCCGTAAAGGTTGCATTGCTAAATAAACGGTAAAGCATCTTATGCTCTGCAGCTGTTTTTCCTAAATTCTTAATTTGCGTAGAAGGATTATCTTCTAACATAGAATAAAGCTTTAATATATTGTTTTTAGTTTGCTTATTCATTTTTTTGGGAGCTGCTGAGATCGTCATCATTTTAGCTTATTTTTGAACAAATTTAATCCTTTTTTAAAAAGTGGGTAATAGAAAGGTTGCGGGGCTCGCAGGTCTGCTCGGCCCTGCGTTTTTTTCGCTGCGCTCAAAAAAACTGGGTCTGGCCTTGCGGCCACCCCTGCACAGCGCTAGGCCTTTAGGGGGCCAGTAGGCCAAAGGGCTGTTCTCCGCTCTCGGCCAATTTATACAATTTGGCGCTATCTTGCATACAAACAGACAAGGGACGGAAATCTTTGCCCAAAAAATCAATCACTTTTTGGTGGTCATATTCGTATTTGCTATTCAAATTGCGGGCAATTTCTTCGGTAATTACTGGGGGCAAGCCTCTAATCCAACTACGGACCTTTTCCAGTCGCCAAAGGAGTGCTGTGCCCCAACTGGGCAGCTTTCTTTTGGGTGGCTTTTTATCCAAGGCCTTTGCCATTTCGCTAAATAGGGTTTGGTAGCTACAATTTATACCATTTAATATAAATCGTTGGCCCTGCGCCTGAGGATTTTGCAAAAGGGCCAAAGAAAACTCGGCTACATCTCGCACATCGACAAAGCCGGTGGCCCCAGCTGGGTAAAAAGATAGTCCCTTGGCTACTTGCTGAAACATTTGGGCGGTGCCCTTGGCCCAATAGCCTGCGCCCATAATCACCGAGGGATTAACAATGCAGGCGGGCAGGCCCTCCTGTATTCCCCGCCAAACCTCGCATTCTGCCTTAAATTTACTAATGGCGTAGTTAGAATTATATTTACTGTTTTCCCATTGCGATTGTTCATCGATGCGCAACTTTTTTTCGTCTCGGCCCAAGGCGGCAATGCTACTCACAAAAAGCGACTCAGAAATGTTGGCATTTAGGGCGGCATTGACCAAATAAGTGGTGCTATCGGCATTGAAGCGGATCATTTTTTCGGCCTCTTTGGGCTGAAAAGAGACCAAAGCCGCCGCATGAATCAGGCTATCTACGCCTTCTAGGCAACTTTCTACAAAAGAGAGGTCCAGTAAATCGCCTTCTCGCCAATCTATTTGTTGGGCCATCTCGCCCAGTAGGTCCATAGGGCTGTCTGGCCGTTTGCTGGCCCGAATCTGATAACCTGCTTTTAGGGCCTCTCGGACCAAATAAGCGCCTAGAAAGCCGGTGGCCCCAGTAATGAAAAGTAGTTTTTGATTATCCATGCGAAAGAGAAAAGATTCTGAGCGTTGCAAAATAAATAGCGGCGGGCTGTGCCGCCAAGCGCTATTTGGCCTAGCGATGTGCAGCAGTGCGGCGCAGCCGCAGACCAAAGCCCGCAGGGCTGCAGGGCCGAGCAGACCTGCGAGCTGCGAAACGTAGCGCCGAGGAGCGAAGCGAGGCGGAGGCCCCAAAACAGCAGCGAGCTGCGAAGCGACAACAAGGTCTTTAGACCGCAGTTCGACGACCGAAGGGAGTAACCGCCGCAACATTATATTCAGCGGAGGCCCCAAAAAATAAAAACAGTTTGGGGTAAGATAAAGCTTTTGGGCAAAAAAAAGGCGGCTAGCTTGGGAAGACAATGGAATAATGCGACCTTTGTGCCCTTAACCAACATCATTTGGAGATGCTATACTCAATGACGGGCTACGGACGTGGCCAAAAAGAAGGCAACAAAGGCCATTATTTAGTAGAAATTCGGGCGGTAAACAGCAAAGGCTGTGATTTGCGTCTGCGTTTGCCCCTGCAGTTTCAGGTCAAAGAAATGGAGCTGCGCCGTTTGTTGCAGCAGCGATTGGGCCGAGGGAAAATTGATTTTAGCCTACAACTAAGCCATGCCGAAAAAAGCGATTACCGCATTGATGAGGGCGCTTTTATGGCTTATGCCGAGCAACTCAAGAGTTTGGGGGCCGAGCTAGAAGTGCCGCCTGGTGATTTGCTATATACGGTGAGCCGTCTGCCTGCGGTGGTCGTGCCCAATGAGGATAGTTTGTCGGAAGAAAGTTGGGCCGAGCTTTTGGCGGCGGTAGAATTGGCCATTGCGCAATTTAATAGCTTTCGGGCCGAGGAAGGCTTGGCCATGCAAAAAGATTTGTTGGGCCGACTAGAAGAAATTGAGGCGCTTTTGCAAGAGCTGCCTAGGCATGAAGAAGAGCGTTTGCAAAATGTACGCGATCGTTTGCAGAACAATTTAGATAGCATTTCTTTGAAAAAAGAGCTAGATGAAAACCGCTTTGAGCAAGAGTTGTTGTATTATTTAGATAAGCTCGACATTTCGGAAGAAAAAGTGCGTTTGGCCCAACATTGCCAGTACTTTAAAGAGGTGCTTTTGGCTGAAAAGCCGGCCCAAAAAGGGAAAAAGCTCAACTTTATCAACCAAGAGATGGGCAGAGAAATCAATACCCTAGGCTCTAAGGCCAACCATGCGCCGATTCAGCGCCTCGTCATTCAAATGAAAGAGGAAGCCGATAAAATCAAGGAGCAACTGGCTAATGTGCTCTAAAAAACGGCCTAATTTCCCTATCTTCGTGGCCTATTTCAAAATGGAAGCGTTATATAAAAAAGCACTTTCTCACAGAATATCGCAGAATACATGCAGCAAGAAGCCAAACTGATCATCTTTACCGCCCCCTCTGGAGCGGGGAAAACCACTATCGTCAAACATTTGCTCAAAACCCGCAAAGATTTGGCCTTTTCTATTTCGGCCTGTACCCGTAGCCAGCGCTATGGCGAGGTGAACGGAATGGATTATTACTTTTTGTCTTTACAAGACTTTAAGCGCCGCATCGAGGCCGATGAATTTGTGGAGTGGGAAGAAGTCTATGAGAATCAGTTTTATGGTACTCTTAAAGAGGAAGTGGAGCGTTTGTTGGCCTTGGGCAAAAGTGTCCTTTTTGACATTGATGTCAAAGGAGCCGTAAATATACAGAAGCATTATCCAGAGCGTTCGCTCTCGATTTTTGTCAAGCCGCCCTCTGCCGATACGCTTTTTGCGCGTTTGCGGGGCCGCAAAACGGAAGATGAAGAAAGTCTGCGCAAGCGGATTGCTCGGGCTAGCGATGAGTTGACCTATGAATGTAAATTTGACTACACTTTGGTCAATGACAATTTGGAGGTGGCTTTAGCCGAAGCCGAAAAAGTAGCAGAAGCCTTTATTTCTGAAGGCAATTCGGGTTTAGAAAAACTGAAGCATGGAAACGGCCATCACGCATAATATTAAGGTTACGGTAAGCGCTGTTTATCAGCCAGATTACTCTCGGCCCTTGCGCTCGGAGTTTGTCTTTGCCTATCAAATTCGCATTGACAATTTGGGCAAGCGTCCTTTGCAGCTACTCAGCCGATATTGGTTGATTTGGGATTCTAATGGCAGCCAAAGAGAGGTAGAAGGCGAGGGTGTAGTGGGGCAGCAGCCGGTATTGTATGCCGGAGATTTTCATGAATACGTTTCGGCCTGCCCTTTACAGAGCGATATTGGGTATATGCAGGGCTATTATGTCATGCGTTATTTGGATGGCGAAGAGGAGGAGGTCAAGGTGATTGTTCCTCGTTTCCGTTTGCAAACGCCTTTTAAGAATAATTAGAAAGGAGCGACTCTGAGGAGTCGCTTTTTTTATGCCAAATAGTTAGTTCATTTTCTTGTTCTACAGGCTTTTTTGTGCTTCGGTTGATCGTTGTTTTTGGGGATGAGGGTAGCGGCAGGCTGTATATATATCCATCCTACAGGCCCGAAGGGCCGCAGGCCTAGCGATGCGGCGGGGTGGCCGTCAGGCCAGACCGAGCCAGCGAAGCTGGCGAAGGGCCGAGCGAATAGCGAGCCCCAAAGCGTAGCGCCTGCCGCAGGCAGGAGGCCCCAAAAAAACAGCAGCATCTCCCCCCAAAAAAACTTGCTCAAGCCTACTGAAAACTGTACTTTAGGCACATTATATATAGCATGCTAAAAGCTAAAACAGTGAGTAAAAAACTAACTACAGCAGAGATTAACCAGGTGGTCTGGAAAGCCTGCGATACCTTTAGAGGGGTGATTGACCCCAGCCAGTATAAAGATTATATTTTGACCATGCTTTTTTTGAAGTATGTGAGCTCGGTGCATGATGCTAAACGGGCCTTTTATATGGATAAATATGAGGGGAATGAGCAGCGCGTGCAGCGGGCCATGGACCGAGAGCGCTTTAAGTTGCCCGAAAAAAGTAATTTTACCTACCTCTATGAGCAGCGAAATGCAAGCAATATTGGGGAGCTGATTGATAAGGCTTTGGCAGACTTGGAAGAGGCGAATCCCGAAAAGCTGAGCGGAGAAGGTGCTGGAATATTCAGAAATGTATCGTTTAATAGCAGCAATTTGGGCGATAACAAGGATAAGAATGTCCGCCTAAAGAATTTGCTGAAAGACTTTAATAGCCTAGACCTGCGGCCAGAGCATTTGGAGGGCAATGATGTGATTGGAGATGCCTATGAGTATCTGATTCAGAACTTTGCGGGAGATGCGGGCAAGAAGGCCGGGGAGTTTTATACCCCCAGCGAGGTCTCTACTTTGGTGGCTCGATTGAGCAAGCAGGGGCCTGGGGTTCGCATTTATGACCCTACTTGCGGCTCTGGTTCTCTATTGATTAAGGCGGCCAAAGAGGTGGGCAGCAAGGATGTTTCGCTCTATGGGCAGGAGGCCAATGGCAGCACCTGGGCTATGGCCATTATGAATATGTTTTTGCATGGCTTTGATGATGCGACCATCCGTTGGGGCGATACCCTGCGCAACCCCAAACATAAGGAAGGGGATGAGCTGATGAAATTTGATACGGTGGTGGCCAATCCTCCTTTTTCTTTGGATAAATGGGGTAGAGAAGAAGCGGAGACCGATCCCTACAACCGCTTTTGGCGGGGAATGCCCCCCAAGAGCAAGGGCGATTGGGCCTTTATTAGCCACATGATCGAGTCGACTTATGCGCAAAAGGGGCTGGCCATTGTGGTGGTGCCGCATGGAGTGCTTTTTAGAGGCAGCTCGGAGGGCAAGATCAGAAAGCAGGTAATTGAGGAGAACCTCTTGGATGCCGTGATTGGCTTGCCCGCCAACCTCTTTTATGGAACGGGGATTCCCGCCGCTATCTTGGTCTTTAGCAAGGGCCGCCAAAAAGATCGCTCGGTCCTCTTTATTGATGGGAGCCAAGGTTTTGAGGCGGGCAAAAAGCAAAACCGCCTAGGCGAGAAAGACCTAGAGAAAATCGTGGCGACTTATCGGGCCTATAAGGCTGGGGATTATGCCTCGGGGGTAGTTGAGGATAAATATAGCTATCTGGCCAGCTTTGAGGAGATTGAGGAGAATGATTTTAACCTCAATATTCCCCGTTATGTAGATACCTTTGAGGAGGAAGCGCCCGTAGATATGGCCGCCGTGCAAAAGGAGATTGCAGCGCTAGAGGAGGACTTGAAGGCGGTGGAAGTCGAGATGCAAGGCTATTTAAAACAGTTGTTTTAGACCAAAAAACAAGAAGCTATGAAATGGCAAACAAGCATAAGACGGATTAAGGAGATCCAACAGGAAATTGCTCAATTGGGTGAGCTCTCTAAAGCTCGGAAACTGGAGCTCTGGGAGCGCATCCGCTTGGATTGGAATTATCATTCTAATGCCATGGAGGGAAATACGTTGAGCCTGAGCGAAACCAAAATTTTGCTGACGCATGGTATTCATGCGGGGAATAAGTATGGGCGACATTATGAAGAAATGAAACTTCATCATGAGGTACTGAATATGCTTCAGGCTATTGTGAGAGAAGAACGCCCTATTACACAACACCTTATTAGAGGCTTGCATGCCGAAATGATGGGGGAAAAGTATGAAATTGATGCGCAGGACCCTCAAGGGAATCCTCTAAAGGTAGCTGGACGGCCAGGCGACTATAAAAAGACCCAAAACTTTGTGCAGCGAGGGGCGGAACGCTATCATTATGCAGCGGTGGAAGATGTGGAGCCTCGGATGCAATCTCTGATTACTTGGTTGCAGGAAGAAGAAGAAAAGGGAGCGCGGCATCCCATAGAACTGGCCTGTCGCTTTCATTTGGAATTTGTAACTATTCATCCCTTTGATGATGGCAATGGCCGTATGGGCCGCATCTTGATGAATTTGATTTTGATGAGAATGGGCTTGGCCCCAGCCATTATCCTAAGAGAAGAAAAAGAGGAATACCTAAGAACGCTAATTATTGCGCAGGATGGGGGAGCGGTGGAGCCCCTGCTTGATTTTGTCGCAAAAAGTTGTTTGGCCGCCATGGAGTTTCGCCTCAAGGCCTATAGGGGCGAAAGCCTAGAGCGGCCAGACGATTGGGAGAAGCGCTTGCTCCTTTTTCGAGAAGGGCCTAAGCTGCCCACATTAGAGAAAAATGCGGAGCGGGTTTATGAAAGTTACTATAAAAGCATTTTGCCTTTGTTTGAGCGCTTGAAAGATAAGTTGAAGCAGAATTTTGCGCCTTTTTTCTGTGAAAACCAACTGTATTATCAGTATGAAACAGCCTCTTATGAGCGTCAGTATGATAACTTTATGCGAGAAAGTGGTTCGGATATATTAGGCATTTCACAGGCTGTTACTGCTTATCATGAGGGGAGATTAGGCGATGAGCTGAGCAAAGTGGATATTCAAGTTCGCTTTAGCCAAGGGGCCAAGCCTTATCCTCAACTATCTAGAAAAGACTTAAATGCAAAATTAGAGGTCCATTTTGACCAATATGATTATCGGTTGGTTTTTGGTTATGCTGTATTGAAAAAACGCTATGCCGAAGAAATAACTGCCGAAGAACAGGCTACAATCATCTCTACTATTGGTAGCTCATTAGCCAAACAACTAGAAACACTATTAAAGAAAAAAGGGAATGAAGACAGAATATAAAAAAACAAAGCTGGGACTGATCCCTGAGGATTGGGAGGTTGCGAAGTTGGGGGATGTGGCTAAAGTGAAAACAGGTAATAGGGATACAAAGGATAAAGTTGAAAATGGCCAATACCCTTTTTTTGTTCGTTCGGATAATGTTGAAAGAATTAATGAATATTCATATGATGGAGAGGCGATACTTACATCAGGAGATGGTGTAGGGGTTGGCAAGAACTACCATTATATCAATGGTAGGTTTAACTATCATCAAAGAGTTTATAATATTCATGAGTTTAGAGATAATGTTGTTGGAAAATATTTATACTACTATTTTTCTAAAGCATTTTTAAAACGAGTATTTAGACTTAGTGCAAAAAATTCAGTGGACTCAGTTCGCTTAGAAATGATTGTAGATATGTTAATCCCCCTTCCCCCTCTCCCAGAGCAGGCTCGCATAGCGGACTGTCTATCGCAATGGGATCGGGGCATTGCCCTATTAGAGCGTTTGATTGCCCAAAAAGAGGAGCAAAAGAAGGGCTTAATGCAGCAGTTGTTGACGGGCAGGCAGCGTTTGCCGGGCTTTGCTGGGGAATGGGAGCGGGTGAAGTATGGAAAAGCTTTTGATTTTTTGTCTACAGCTAGCTTTTCTAGAGCAAAGCTTTTTGAGGGGAATGATATTCAATGTTTGCATTATGGAGATATACACACAAAATTCCATAACTATATAGACTTTGAAGAATTTAGTATTCATGGATGCACAGCAGAAGAGGGGGCAAAATATTCCCTCTTAAAGAATGGCGATTTAATTATGGCTGATGCTTCAGAGGATTTGGCAGGAGTAGGTAAAAGTATAGAGGTTAAAGGTTTAGAAGGAAAAGCTATATCTGGGCTGCATACAATTTTGATGCGTTCAAAATCCAATTTATTTGCAGATGGATTTAAAGCCTATATTCATGAAATACCTACAGTGCGTAAGAGTCTTCAAAGGATAGCTACGGGAGCAAAGGTTTATGGTGTTGCGAAAAAGAACTTAAAGAATATATCAATCCCCCTTCCCCCTCTTCCCGAGCAAAAGGCCATTGCTCAGCTTTTAAACACTGCGGATCGGGAGTTAAGTTTATTGCGGGCCAAGTTGGGGCAGTATCGTCTGCAAAAGCGGGGGATAATGCAGCAGTTATTGACGGGGCGGAAGCGGTTGGTTTAGCAAATGTTATTATATTGAGGGGGAAGAAAGGGCTGTTTGGGGGAAAGGCTTTGCCAATCATCGCCTAGGGACAAGCCCCTAGGCTAATCCGTCTGCAGTCAGCCCTAAAGGGCCTCAAGTACTATAACTATTTATCGGCCTCCTAAAAAAACGCTTATGGCCAACCTAGAATTGATCAAGCGACTCAATGAGCGCTATGGAAAAAAGACACCCTTAGCTAAAAAGGAGTTGGTCTATCCCAACAATTGTGAGCCTGACTTTGAGCGGGACTATGCCCCTTTTTTAGAGGCAATTGATCAAACTTATGTCCCTTATTTTCTTTATAGTCAGCCTGCAGAGGCCGTGCTGATGTACATAAATGGTTTTGATGATGCAGCGCTCTTGCCGCATTTATGGGGAGAGGGGCGTAGTACTTATTTTGAGGAATACTACGATATCATTATCCCGATTATATATGAATTTGGCGGAGAGATAGATGAACTACAAGGAGCGGGGATCTTGCTTGTTTTCGGTCCTCCTTTTCAGCTAAAACCTTTAGAGGAGCTACTTGTTCAGGCAGAAAAATGCGCTAAAAAGATCATGAAGAAAACAAAGCATTCTTATGTCATAGCCAAAATCGCCTTACATACTAGCAAAATTAGTTATCATGCCAATAGGTTGCTCCCTTACAAGGAGTATAAACTTCTGCTCAACCCGCTGCAGGAGCTCTCTACCTTAAGCGCAGAAAGCAAAGAGGGGCAAATCAGTTTTTATCAGGATACGGCCATAGATCACTACTTTGATCAGCGGACCTATGCCATCTTAGAACAGCAGCCCGACCAACTTTTAGAGTGTGAAAGTGCTGATTATGTATGGAAGCATTACTTAAATCAGCAAGTCTCGCTAACTAGACATGCCTACAGCAAAATTAGGTCGATTAAGCTCTGTTAAGGAAAGTGATTATTATTTTGGGGCCTCCTGCCTGCGGCAGGCGCTACGTTTCGCAGCTCGCTATTCGCTCGGCCCTGCGGCGCTTGCAGCGCCTTGGTCTGCGGCTGCGCCGCACTGCTGCACATCGCTAGGCCGAATGGAAGCTCTGCGCTTCGGCCATCCTTTGATAAAAATTTTAGGCTAGTCAAGGCATTTTTTAAAGGCATAGCCTTTGGCCTCTGCCGTTTGGCCTTCGGCTATTAAATTTATAAGTTTAAAATGTTGCACTTTACTTCAGAAAGCCGTACTCTTTGCCATTGTTAATTATTAAATGAAGAAATCTTATGAAAAATCTACTTTATCCAGAGGTTAAATACAGTGTAAACAGCGCAACTGGCAATCAAATCGCAGCATTATTAAACCGTTTTTTTTATCGAAAGAAGCAATTGACGGAGCTTAAAGATTTTTACACAGATTGGGAAAAGGGGAAAGCGTCTGATATAGATGGTAGGAGGTATGTTTTTACTGTGAGTATGCAAGACTTTATACCTGATTCTTATAAATATAAAAAAGACTCAATTGATGCTTGGGATAAAAATACAATAAAAACCATTGCGGGAAATGCAAAGAGTTATATTGATGCAGAAAAGAAAGAGATAAGCCTCAAGCTATTAAAACTAGTTTGCCCATATGCAGCATATGTACATTGGTTTGGGAAAGGAGAGAGTAAATCTGTCGAATATATTGTAGAGATAGACACATCTAAAAGGAGATTTATTAAAGTTGTCGAAGTCAATGGAACCCAAGATGACTACCGTGTTGGGACAATTTTTAAACTGAACAAAAATTGCAGCGATGTATAGCGCTTTTTTGTGATGTTTTAAGCCTAAGTCATAGTTCTTGGGCTTTTTTTTAGTTGCAGAAAGAATAGATTTATTAACAACCTTAAATAAATAAACGAAATGAAAAATTGGGATTTAGTATCAGTTGGGCCGATTATGGGATCTCCAGCTTCTCCGAGGAAAGATTCACTTCTTGAACAAAGCGGAATTGTTTGCGAGTATGAAGTTTATAATGCAGATGGGGGGGGGGTGGACTTGGGCAAGCTTGTAAATATTTCATATCACGCAAAGTTTTCGGACTACAAGGCAGTAATGACCTCCCAACAAGTTGAACAAACAGAATTAGTGTGTTTTTATATACCCATTCCTAATAGTGAGTTCAAAGATATTGAGCAGCTCATTATGGCAATGAACCAACAGTTTCGCCCAACTAAGACAGATCTTGTAGCTGGAGAATATAAAAGTCTCTATAAGCGGGATATAGTTGGCGTTAGTCTTCGTTCTGAAAACTATAGTGCTTCTTGGATTTCTCTAAAATTAGGCCCTTTAGAAATGTTGAAGTCAAAATCATATATCCCTCAGTTTGGACTAGTTGGACCGATTGCGGGGCATCAAGCATTAGGATATTTACCTGATAAAAGAGGTGTTCTTGTAACCTGTAAAGGATGTACTATAGATGAGGGAAAAGGGAAAGTGGAAGCAGTTGGAAATACAACTATAATATATGATTTTAAAAAGAAAATATCTGATGTAAAACATATTAAATTATTTGAGGCTAAAAAAGAAGGTATTGTGTATTTTTATGAAATCTTTGATAAACATTTTTATGGACCTATAAGTGATAGCGATTTTAAGCGTGAAGTGATTAAGCATTCTAAAATTAGAGAAGGTACAGGCACTTGGGAGCTGAAAATAATTTAACAAAACTAAACTCAGCAGCAAGTTATTCTATAGCTTGCTGCTGAGTTCTTCTATTACAGACAAACATTAAACATAAAAGCAATGCAAAGACCATCCTTTAAAGAAGATCATATCTCGCAAATACCGGCCTTGGCCCTCCTAATCAATATGGGCTATCGCTATTTATCGCCTTCGGCTTGTTTGCAAGCAAGAGGGGGCAGTCATCGGACCGTATTATTAGAAAACATCTTGGCGCAGCAGCTCAAGCGGCTCAACAAGATAGAGCGGGCAGGCCAGCAAATAGACTTTTCGGAGGCCAATATTGGGCAGGCCATTCGCCGCCTGACTAGTTTACCTTTGGCAGAGGGATATATTACGGCTAGTCAAAAGCTCTATGATCTATTGACGGCGGGAATATCCTTAGAGCAATCCATAGCGGGCCAAAAAAAGAGCTACAACCTAAAGTATATCGACTTTGAGCATCCAGAGCGCAACTGTTTTCATCTAACAGAAGAGTATTCTGTTTTGCGTACGGGCCGTCGGGATCATTATCGGCCAGATATTGTCCTTTTTGTCAATGGGATTCCCTTGGGCATCATAGAATGCAAGCGGCCCGATATGAAGCAGCCCATAGCGCAGGCCATTTCTCAGCATTTGCGCAATCAGCAAGAGGATGGGATACGGAATTTGTATGTCTATGCACAAATCTTATTAAGCATCTCGACCAATTCGGGTAAGTACGCCACCAATGGCACCGCAGAGAAATTCTGGTCGCACTGGCAAGAAAAATTTGCCAATGCCCAGGCCAAGCAAGATTATGAGCAGCAGCTATATGCCCTAAAGAACCGCCCATTAAGCGAAACGACTAAAAATGCCCTTTTTGAGGAGCGTTATCGCTATGTTCGTCAATACTTTGATGCTTTGGGGGCCGAGCCCATAGCGCCTAGTCCGCAGGATGCCTACCTTTATGGTTTGTTTCGGCCTGAGCGTTTATTAGACTTTTTGCGCAACTTCATTCTTTATGACAATGGAGTAAAGAAACTAGCTCGCTACCAGCAGTATTTTGCGGTGGCCAAGGCAATGGAGCAATTGCGGCCCTTACAGGCGGGCAAGCGCTCCGGGGGCGTGATTTGGCATACACAGGGTTCGGGTAAATCGCTAACCATGGTGCTATTGGCGCAGGCCATTGTGATGGATCCACAAATCAAAAACCCTAAGATCGTACTCGTAACGGACCGCACGGATTTGGATGAGCAAATTACAAAAACCTTTCAGAAATGTGGGATGTCCGTAGAAAATGCAAAGACGGGCAAGCAATTGGTGACGCTCTTAGAAGAAGATGGGGATGTGGTCATTACCACGGTCATCAATAAGTTTGAGACTGCAGTAAAAAAAATGAGCCAGCCCTTGCAGAGCCCCAATATCTTTGTTTTGGTGGATGAGGGCCACCGCACACAACATGGAACCTTCAATGTCAATATGGAGCGGGTATTACCCAATGCTTGCTTTATAGCCTTGACGGGAACGCCTTTATTCAAGAAAGACAAAAACACCCTGAGCAAGTTTGGAAAGTTGATCGATCATTATACCGTCGATCAGGCCGTCAAGGATGGGGCAGTTGTGCCCTTGCTCTATGAGGGGAGGCATACGGCCCAAACTGTAAATGCGGCAGCTTTAGATAACTTCTTTTCGATGATTGCGGAGCCCTTAACGGAATATGAGCGCAAGGATTTGAAAAAGAAATTTAGTCGAGCGGACCAGCTCAATAAGGCGGATCAGAAGGTTTATGCGCAGGCCTGGGATATTGCCAAGCATTTTAAGGAGAACTTCCGGGGAACAGGCTTTAAGGGGCAATTAGTGGCTCCCAACAAAGAGACGGCCATCAAGTACAAAGAATTTTTGGATGCCACTACTTTGGTCAGTAGTGAGGTCGTCATCTCGGCCATAGATGATCGGGAGGGAGAAGATAGCGCTTATGGGGCCAGTTCTAATCGGCTAAAGTCCTTTTGGAAAAGGATGATGGAAGAGCATGGAAATGCCAGTCGTTATCAGAAGAACATCGTCAATCGCTACAAAAACGAGGAGCATCCTGAGATCATCATTGTTGTCGATAAGCTATTGACGGGTTTTGATGCGCCACAGAATACCGTATTATACTTGACCAGAAACCTCCGCAATCATAGTCTATTGCAGGCCATTGCGCGGGTCAATCGCATACATCCAGATAAAGACTATGGGTATATCATTGATTACTATGGGGTACTAGGGGCTTTAGATGATGCTTTGGCCACTTACTCCTCCTTTGATGACTTTGATCCTGATGACTTGAAGGGCACTTTAACCGATATTAAGGAAGAAATTGGCAAGTTGCCGCAGCGGCATGCGGAGCTTTGGGATATCTTTAAAACGGTCAAGAACAAGCGAGATGCAGAGGCCTACCAACAGCTTTTGGCAGATGAAGCCATTCGAGTCATCTTTTATGATAAGCTGCGGGCCTATGCACGGACATTAAAAATGGCTTTGTCTTCTGTAGACTTTCATAAAGAGGAGCCCAAAAATCAATTGGTTCAATACAAAGAGGATCTAGCCTTTTTCTTAAAGCTGCGGAAGGCCGTACTTACTCGCTATTCTGATCAGGTAGATTATAAGCGTTATGAGGGCCAGATTCAGAAGTTGATCGATCAGCACATCAGTAGTTCGGGCGTAGAGCAAATTGTAAGCATGGTCGATATCTTTGATACGGAAGCCTTTCAGGAAGAGGTAGAAAAAACCATAGGCGATCGGGCCAAGGCAGATAAAATAGCTTCTCGGACGGCCAAGCACATTAGTGAGCGCCTAGAAGAGGACCCCGCTTTTTACCGCAAATTCTCGGAAATGTTGGAAGAGGCTATACGGGATTTTAAGGAAAAGAGAATGACGGAACTACAATATTTGAACAAGCTCAAGGACCTGATGCAAAAGGTCTTGAACCGGGAAGATAGTAGTTTGCCGGCTGCATTGGCTGGGCATTCGGAGGCACAAGCCTTTTATGGTTTGGCTTTGGAGGAGTTGGAAAACTTGGTCCCCTCGGGCCTAGAAGAAGAGAAAAAGCAACAGCTCGCTTTAGCCTTTGCCTTAACTAGCGATCAGCTCATAAAGGATATGATTGTCGTGGATTGGGTGCAAAAGCAGGATATACAGGGGCAGATGTCTATTGCACTGAGTGATATTATAATTGACAGTTTAGAGGCAGAGGGCTTATCGCCTGATTTTGACCAGGTCTATCATTTAGTAGATCGTATTATTGCCAATGCCAAAAAGAGATATAAATCATGACAGATGTCATTGCCTTTGGTTCCAAGCAAATCACTTACGAAATAAAGTATGTGGCCCGTAAATCTTTGGGAATTACGGTCACGCCAGAAATGCAAGTAATCGTAAAGGTGCCGCCAGAGACCTCCTTGGTGCTGATTCGGGAGAAGGTGCATAAGCGGGCGCCCTGGATCATCAAGCAATTGAGTTACTTCTTATCCTTTCATCCTAGGCGGACTGTGCGGACCTATGTCAGTGGGGAAACGCATTTATATATGGGGCGGCAGTACTTGCTCAAAGTCATTCTTTCGGAGGGGCCGCAGGGCGTAAAGTATCGGGGGCGGTATATAGAAGTGCATACCAAAGAGAAGGCCAAGGCAAAGGGCCTGCTTTTAGCTTGGTATCGGGAGCGGGCCGAGCATAAATTTAAAGAAATTGCGGCACCTTTAATTCAGCGCTTTAAGTCCTTTCATGAGGGGCCAAGCAGCATACAGTTAAGAGAAATGCCCAGTCGATGGGGGAGTTGTACCCCTAAGGGGAAAATCATCCTCAATCCAGAGTTGATTATGGCCCCCAAGCGTTGTATAGAGTATGTGATTATACATGAGCTTTGTCATTTGTTGCATCCTCATCACAATCAGGCATTTTTTGAGCTACAGACGCTGCTTCTTCCAGATTGGGAAAAATGGAAATTGCGCTTGGAGCAATTGCTAGCTTAGGCTATTTGGCATAGCCAGCTTAAACTCATTATGGGCCGATGATTTTAACCATCGGCCCATTTTATTGCAGTTAGCACGGCCTCTTTTGTTGCTGTAGCTTTCCACCTACAGGTCCAGATAGCAGGCGGCGCAGCCGCCGCAAAGGAGCGAAGCGACTGGCCTAGGGGCCTGAAAGGGTGGCCGTCAGGCCAGACCGAAGCCCGAAGGGCTGAAGGGCCGAGCAGACCTGCGAGCCCTGCAAGGGCCCGGCCGCCAAAGGCGGCAGGCCCCAAAACTACCCCCCAACAGCACTATCCAAAAGGGCCAATATCCCCTCATGTACCTTGCCCATTTGCTCCTCCGTGATGCAGTAGGGCGGCAAAACATAGACCGTATTGCCCAAGGGACGCAACAACAAGCCTCTCTGAATGAAAAACTGCCAAATCTCATCGCGGATGTTGTTGAAATAAGAGGTGGAGTCAGGCGTCTGTAAATCAAAGGCCCAAATGACCCCCTTCTGACGCATATTGCTCACTTTGGGGTGCCCAATGATCTGCTGCCCAAAGGCGCTATGCTGCTGCTCGATCCAGCGAATCTGCTCCCAGGTTTTTTCCGAATTGGTCAGCTCAAAGCTGGCCAAGGCCACCGCACAGGCCAAGGGATTGCCCGTGCAGCTATGCCCATGAAAGAGGGTTTTGTATTTGTCATCGGACCAAAACGCCTGAAAAATTCTATCGCTGCAAGTAGTCGCACCCAAGGCCATCGTGCCACCCGTAAGGCCCTTAGATAAACAAAAAATATCGGGATCATGAGCCAAAAAATCACTGGCCCACCAGCTGCCCGTTCGACCAAAACCCACCATGACCTCATCCGCAATAATCAGAATGTCTTCCGATTTGCAATGGGCCAAAAAAGGATCTAAGGCCGCAGCCTCATAGATCCGCATACCCGCCGAACCCTGTACCAAAGGCTCAAAAATAAATCCCGCAATTTGCCCCTGATGCTGGTCCAATAACTGCTCAAAAGCAGCCAAACTCTCGGCTTCCTGGCCCGGCAAAGGCGGCTCTACAAAAAGCACATCAAAAAGATAGGGGGCAAAAGGGGCCGAAAAAGCAGAGCGTCCCCCCACCGACATGGCCCCAAAGGTGTCGCCATGATAGGCCCCCTCAAAAGCAATGATCTTCGTTTTGGGCTTCCCGATGTTGTGCCAATACTGAAAGCACATTTTTAGACCCACCTCTACGGCCGTAGACCCATTGTCCGAAAAGAAGAAACGAGCCTGATTATCAGGGAGCTTGCTCAATACTTTTTCGGCAATTTGTACGGCAGGCTCATGCGTGAAATTGGCAAAAATGACATGCTCCAATTGCTCGGCCTGCTGCTTGAGGGCCGCCGCAAAATTAGGATGGCTGTGCCCATGCAAATTCATCCACCAAGAAGCAATGGCATCAATGTATTCTTTGCCGTCCTCATCCCAGAGCAATGTGCCCTTGCCCTTAGTAATCGCAATTGGCGCCTCGGCTGTTTTCATTTGTGTAAAAGGATGCCAAACGACAGCTTGGTCTCTCTGGACCAAAGAACTTTTCTTTTGCATAAGATTCTTTTTTGTAAGCAAAATGTTGGGCGAAAAAAAAGCGCCCTGGCCAATCTGACCAGCGCGCTTAAGATATAAAACTATTTAGAACTAGCCCAAATAAGCATTGTACATCCAAGCCAATTTCTCTTGCTCCCGAACATAATCACTCATCAAGGCATTGGTCCCCTCATCACTGGCCTCATCAGAGAGCCCCAGCAACTCGCGCTGCAATTCAATGATAACCGAAAAGGCCTTTAATACATGGGCCAAACCCTCTTTCCCATCAGTCACATTGGTGATTTCCTCAATAGATGATTGCTCCAAATACTGGCTGTAGGCATGCAAAGGCTGCTGCCCCAAAGTCAAAATCCGCTCCGCAATTTCATCAATTTTGATCTGCAAATCAGTATAAATTTCCTCAAATTTGGCGTGCAGCTCAAAAAAGTTATCCCCCTTGATGTTCCAATGAAATCCACGAGTATTGATGTACAACAATTGGTAATTTGCCAAGAGTACGTTTAGCTTTTCAGCCAATTGTAGGCTTTCCGTATGGTCCAAACCAATGGTAGTTGTCTGTTTTTTCATCATTGTTCTTTTATGAGTTAATGCCCCAATGATACAGAAAAAAAGAGGGATAATCAACCTTTCTAAAGGGTTTAGGACTTTCTTATTTTTTGGGGCCCGCGGCCAGCAAGCTGGCCGCCGCTATGCTGCGGGGCTCACAGGTCTGTTCGGCCCTTCAGCCGCCTTTGGCGGCTTCGGTCTGGCCTTCGGCCACCCCTGCGCAGCGCTGGGCCAGTCGCTTCGCTCCTTTGCGGCGGCTTTGCCGCCTGCCATTCATCGCCTAGGGACAAGCCCCTAGGCTAACCCAATGGAGTCAGCCCTAAAGGGCCTTAAATTATGATTTACGGCTTTGCTCATCTGCTTTTGCCGAGAAGTGCTATATCCAAAGGCCCTCGCAGAGGGCTGTCTAAAAAAGCTAGCCTAGGGGCTTGTCCCTAGGCAGCCGAGCAGGAAGCCATATGGAGATAATTTCCATTAGTCCCTCAACTTTTTCTGGGGGTGAAAAAGGAGAGATAAAGAAAGTGTCTTTTAGTGGCAGGGTAGCTTTGGGCCGAAGCTTAATGGAAAGCTATAAGTAGAAAAAGCGAACAAGGACTTTAGTCCGCTAGTTCGCTCAAGTCTACGACCCTGGGCTTCAGCCCAGGGCAGAAATAATAGCAATTATTTTTATCCCTGATTTTTTAGTGACAACAACAACAACAACCGTCCAAGCACAACCGCCAAGAAAAATCCCCTCGCATGAGGGGATGACAATTTTTTCTTAGCCTAGGGCCTTGGCCCTAGGGTTCCTATGAATTTTTTGTGGCAGAACTAATCGCAATTGTTTTATCCCTTAATTTTAGTGTGGAGTTTTTGGGGCCATGGGCTAAAGCCCATGGTTGCGGGTCTATGCAAACTGGCGGGCTAAAGCCCTTGTTTGCTATAAATGATATGGGCCGATGGTTTCAACCATCGGCTCATATTTATTGGGCTAAGTTTGGTCTCTTTTGTTGCTGTGGGTTTTAACCTACAGGGATGATAAAATACCATTCATCGCTTAGGCTAACTCCATGGAGTCAGCCCTAAAGGGCTTCAAGTTGTGATCCACGGCTTTGCTCATCTGTTTTTGCAGAGAAGGGCCATATCCAAAGGCCCTCGCAGAGGGCTGTCTGAAAAAGCTAGCCTAGGGGCTTGTCCCTAGGCAGCAAAAAGGGCGCACACAAGATTTTGAATGCTATCCTTCTGTAGTCTCTGGTTTTCTTCATTAGTCCCTCAACTTTTTCTTGGGTTTTATGGGAGATAGAATAGAGAAGAAGTTCTTTATATGAAAAGAAGGTATTAGGTTTTTTTCGGTCCTGCGGTTTTTCATTAGTCCCTCAACTTTTTCTCTAGGAGTTTTGAAAAAGGAGAGATAAAGAAAGCGTCTTTTAGTGGCTAGGCAGTTCTGCGGCCATGGGCTGAAGCCCATGGTTGCGGGTCTATGCAAACGGGCGGGCTAAAGCCCTTGTTTGCTGATGGAGCCTAGTGGAACAGAAAATCCCCTCGAATGAGGGGATG
>NZ_JH719942.1:4059795-4162523 GCF_000275825.1 Saprospira grandis DSM 2844 | reverse complement strand
TTATGCCTAATTCACAAGGTTTTTTTTAATTAGCTGGTTTTCAACTTGTTGGATTTATGCAACAAGGCCCTTAGAAACAAAAGAATGGGGAATAATTTTAGAAGCAGCTCAGCAAAGTATTAAAAGGTTTCCTTACGAGGAGCGTAAAAAATATTTTTGGTAGAGAAGTACTCGTTTATACTAGTATGTCCCCTTCTTAAAGAATAACTGCTAATCTTATTGCTAGGGGCCTCCCGCCTTCGGCGGGCGGTTACTCCCGTTGGTCGTCGAAGACGCCCTAAAGGGCTTGTTGTGGCCGTTTGGCCTTCGGCCATGGCGGCTTTGCCGCCTGCCATTCATCGCCTAGGGACAAGCCCCTAGGCTAACCCCATGGAGTCAGCCCTAAAGGGCCTCAACTGCTCATATATCTGGCCTTGCTCATCTGTTTTTGCAGAGAAGGGCCATATCCAAAGGCCCTCGCAGAGGGCTGTCTGAAAAAGCTAGCCTAGGGGCTTGTCCCTAGGCAGCAAAAAGGGCAGACACAAAACTTCAATATTAGTCCCTCAACTTTTTCTTGGTAGTTATGCGAGGGGGGGAGAGGAGATAAGAAGTTTTTATATGAAAAGGAGGTATTAGGTTTTTCGGTCCTGCGGCTTTTCATTAGTCCCTCAACTTTTTCTTGGGGCTTTTGAAAAAAGGAGAGATAAAGAAAACGTCTTTTAGCGGTTGGGCAGTTCTGCGGCCATGGGCTGAAGCCCATGGTTGTAGGGCTATGCAAACTGGCGGGCTAAAGCCCTTGTTTGCTGATGGAGCCTAGTGGAACAGAAAATCCCCTCGAATGAGGGGATGGCGATTTTTTCGATAGCCTAGGGCCTTGGCCCTAGGGTTCCTATGAAATTTATGGGGGAGAAAAAACAAAATCAAACTACCGAAGAAAAAAACACCCTTGTTTAAGTTCAAAGCGGTAGAGGATTTTAATCCTCTCCGCACTATAGATGTAGAATGGGGTTGTTGTATGGCTGCTGGTTTTAACCTGCAGCCACGGCTAGCAGGCGGCGAAGCCGCCGCAGGCCTAGGGGCCTGAAAGGGTGGCCGTCAGGCCAGACCCAGCCGCTGAAAGCGGCGCAGGGCCGAGCAGACCTGCGAGCCCTGCAAGGGCCCGGCCGCCGCAGGCGGCAGGCCCCAAAAAAAACAGATAAAGCAGCTTAAAATCCCTTCAGTTGAAACAGTTCTTTGAAAAACGCCAAAACTTGGCTAATTTGCAGCCTTAGATCAAATTCATTTTTAGTATCATTCAAGACAAGAAAAAAAATGGAATATAGGCCACAGGAGATCGAAGAAAAATGGAGATCCTATTGGAAAGAAAATAAGACCTACCAAACTCCTACTACTTCAGATAAGCCCAAATATTATGTGCTCGATATGTTTCCCTATCCTTCTGGAGCAGGTTTGCATGTGGGCCACCCCTTAGGGTATATCGCTAGCGATATTTTTGCTCGTTATAAGCGCCTTTCGGGCTTTAATGTGCTGCACCCTATGGGCTATGACGCCTTTGGCCTGCCCGCCGAGCAATATGCGATCCAAACGGGGGTACATCCTGCAGCATCTACAGCCGAAAATGTGGGCCGCTATCGCCAACAGCTCGATAAATTGGGCTTTAGCTATGATTGGGATCGCTCGGTCAATACTTCTTCTCCTGAATACTATAAATGGACGCAGCAGATTTTTATCTGGTTGTTTGATCATTATTATGATACAGCTGCCGATAAGGCTTTGCCCATAACAGAACTCATCCGTCAGTTTGAGGAAAAAGGCTCTGCCGCCGTAGCAGCCGCCCATAGCCATGAAGAGCATTTCTCTGCCGCCGATTGGCAGGGCTTTTCGGCCCAAGAAAAGGAAGAGGTCCTCATGAATTATCGCCTAGCTTACCGCAAAGTGGGCTATGTGAACTGGTGCGAGGAGCTAGGAACCGTTTTGGCCAATGACGAAATTAAGGATGGCCGCTCGGAACGCGGAGGCTTTCCTGTGGTCCAAAAACCCATGATGCAATGGGCTTTGCGCATTACCGCCTATGCCCAACGCCTACTCGATGGCCTAGAGACAGTAGACTTTTCGGAGGCCCTAAAAACACAGCAGCGCAACTGGATCGGTCGCTCTGAAGGAGCCGAGCTTTTCTTCCTCACCGAAAATAAAGCGGATAAAATCGAGGTCTTTACCACCCGCCCCGATACCCTTTTTGGCGTGAGCTTTATGGTGCTCGCTCCCGAGCATGAGTTGGTCCAAAAACTAACCACTGCCGAACAAAAAGAAGAAATTGAGGCCTACCTACACTATGTAGAAGGCCGCTCGGAACGCGATCGTATGATGGATGTAAAAACCATTAGCGGCGCCTTTACGGGCAGTTATGCCATTCATCCATTTACGGGCAAAAAAGTGCCGATCTGGATCAGTGAATACGTTTTGGCCGGTTATGGCACCGGCGCTATTATGGCCGTTCCTTCAGATGATGAACGAGATCAGCGTTTTGCCCAGCATTTTGGCCTAGATATTCTGCCCGTAGTCGATCAATCGGACTACCCCCATGCAGAAGTGGGCCAGAAAATTGGCAAATTGATCAATAGCGATTTCCTCAATGGCCTAGAGGTTAAAGCCGCCATCCCCAAGGCCATCGAAAAGCTAGAGGCCCTAAATATTGGTCAGCGCAAAGTGAATTTCCGCTTGCATGATGCCAACTTTAGCCGCCAACGCTATTGGGGCGAGCCTTTCCCCATCTCTTATGATGCAGAGGGCCTGACGCAAGTAGAAACCGCCTTGCCCGTAGAATTGCCCGAGCTAGATAACTTCCAACCTACTGCCGATGGACATTCTCCCCTGGCCAGAGTGGAGTCTTGGGTAAATACTCCCGAAGGACGCAAAAGAGAAACCGATACTATGCCCGGTTTTGCTGGCTCTAGCTGGTATTTCCTCCGCTATATGGACCCCCAAAATGAAAACGCTCCCTTCTCGGAAGAAGCCGTTAATTATTGGCAGGATGTCGATCTTTACCTCGGTGGAGCAGAACATGCCGTGGGCCATTTGATGTATTCTCGCTTTTGGCATAAGTTCCTTTACGATTTGGGCAAAGTGCCCAGCCAAGAGCCCTACAAAAAACTGGTCAATCAAGGCATGATCCAAGGGATCATCGAGCAGATTTATATGCTCAAAGAAAAGAATGAAGCGGGCCAAACGGTTTTCGTTTCTGCCGACCGCATTGCCGAATATGGCGGCGAAGAGGCTTTTGCCCTTTTGCCTGTGCATATCGATTTTGTGAGCAATTATGGCCAAGAAGATTCTCATTTGGACCAAGAAGGGGTGGCTAAATTCTTAGCCTGGCGCCCTAGCTATGCCAATGCCGAATTTATCTATAATGAAGCAGAACAGCTAGTCACGGATAGCGAAATTGGCAAGATGTCTAAGCGCTATTATAATGTGGTCAATCCCGATGATATGGTGGCCCTTTATGGTAGCGACTGTTTCCGCCTCTACGAAATGTTCCTCGGACCTCTAGAAGACTCTAAGCCTTGGAACACGAGCGGAATCTCTGGGGTGGCCAAATTCCTCCGCCGCCTTTGGTTGTTGTTCTACAGCCCAGAAGGGGAGTGGTTGGTCCAAAAGGAAACGCCTACGGCCAAAGAACGCAAGGCTTTGCACCATTGCATCAAGCAAGTACAGCAGGGACTCGAGAGCTTCTCGCTCAATACCTGCGTTTCCGATTTTATGAAGCTCAGCAATGAGTTGCGCGATCTCAATTGCCATAAGGCCGAAATTCTAGAGGGCTTTGTTTTGTTGCTCGCTCCCTTTGCCCCGCATCTCGCCGAAGAACTTTGGCAGGCTTTGGGCCATCAGGAGTCGGTCTTCAAAACGGGGGCTTTCCCTAGCTTTAATCCCGCCTATTTGGTAGAAGACAGCATCGTTTATCCCGTTTGTGTCAATGGGAAAAAGCGGGCGGCTATCGAGCTGGCCAATGGTTTGGCCCAAGAGGCCATCAAGGAGCAAGCCTTGGCCCTAGAAGATATTCAAAAATGGATTGAAGGAAAGACGATCCGCAAGGTGATTGTTGTGCCCAAGCGCATGGTCAATATTGTGGTTTAAGTTTTGTTTAAGGTCTCCAAGTTTGCGAATTTGGAGGCCTTTCTGTTTTTTAGGGGCCTCAGCTGCGGCTTCGCCTTGCTGCGCTACGCTGCAGGGCTCGCAGGTCTGCTCGGCCCTTCAGCCGCCTTTGGCGGCTTCGGTCTGGCCTTCGGCCACCCTTTCGCATCGCTAGGCCTGCGGCCCCTAAGGGGCCTGCAGCTCGCAAAAAAAAATTAGAACTCAAAAAAGCCCCTCCCAAAAAAAAAGAAAGATGAAAGAATTTTGGAACCAGCGCTATGGCGCTGAAGATTTTGCTTATGGCCGTCGGCCCAATCGTTATTTTGCTGCTCATTTACATGATGTAGAGCCCGGCAAAATTCTCCTCATTGCCGAGGGAGAAGGCCGAAACGCTATTTTTGCGGCCCAAAATGGCTGGGATGTTTGCGCCTGCGATCTCAGTGAGGAGGGCCAAGAAAAAGCCTTGGCTTGGGCCAAAAAAGAGGGCTTAGATTTGCGCTATGATTTAGGCGATTTTGGAGCACTGGATTATCCCAAAGAAAGCTTTGATGCCTTGGGCTTGGTCTATGCGCATTTTCCGCCTCATCTCAAGGTCGATTATTTGCGCAAAGCGGCCAACCTCATTAAGCCTGGGGGGCTTTTGCTCTTAGAAGGATTTGCCAAGGGACATACCGTCTATCAGGAAAAGAATCCGGCTGTAGGCGGTCCAAAAAATGTAGAAATGCTCTTTGATAAAGAAGAAATGCTCGAAATTTTCTCTGATTTTGAGTTTTCTATCCTCAAAGAGGAGGTGATAGAACTGCAAGAAGGGCTATATCATAATGGAGAGGCCGAAGTCTTGCGCATTATGGCCCAGAAAAAAGTAAACTAAAGTATGCCGATTTATATCGACCAAATGGGCCGCTCTGTAACTATTGCAGAGCGGCCTCAACGTATAATATCGCTGGTCCCTTCTCAGACAGAATGGCTGGCCGATTTGGGGTTGGAGCAAGAAGTTATTGCCTTGACCAAATTTTGTATTCACCCCAAGGCTTGCTGGCGAGAAAAAGAGCGGATTGGCGGGACCAAAAGCTTGGACCTAGAGAAAATCAGGGGTCTTCAGCCCGATTTAATTATTGCCAACAAAGAGGAAAACACAAAGGCGGAAATAGAACTTTTGGCCCAAGAATTTCCAGTTTGGATTTCGGATATAGCCAATTTGCCGCAGGCCCTAGAAATGATGCGGGCTTTGGGCCAAATTACGGGCCAAGCCGAGCGGGCCGAAAGCCTTTTGGGCCCCTTTGAGCAGGCTTTGGCGGCTTATCAGCCGCCTGCAGCTAATTTGTCGGTGGCTTATTTTATTTGGCGGCAGCCCTGGATGCTGGCCGCAGGCCAAACCTTTATTGACGAAATGCTCAATTGGGCCGGATTTAAAAATGCCCTGGGGCATTTGGCTCGTTATCCCAGTCTATCGCTAAAGGAATTGGAGAAAGAAAAAATTGATTTGATTTTCTTATCTTCGGAGCCCTATCCCTTTAAGGAAAAACATATAGCCGAGCTAAAAGAAATTTGGCCCAATAGCCAGATTCTTTTGGTAAATGGCGAGATTTTTTCTTGGTACGGTTCTCGTCTTTTTAAGGCTCCAGATTATTGCCGGGCGCTATGGAAAAGAATCTTGGCGGCAGGGAACTGGGGCGGCTAGCCGCCCTTGGCCCGCAGGGCCAAAACGGCTGAGGGATGGACAGCAGTGGCCCAAAGGGCCAGACCCAGCCGCCTTTGGCGGCGCAGGGCCGAGCAGACTTGCGAGCTGCGAAACAGCCCGACCCGAGCCGATAGGCGAGGGGCAGCCCCAAAAGAAAAAAAATAATAAGTTTATCAACAGCTAATTGGATTTAACGCTATGAAAAACAGAAAGTATCCCCTTTTGCTCTTGTCTTTTGCGCTATTGGGCGCCAACAGCCTGATGGGGCAAACCTTTAGTGAGTATGATTGGGGGGGCGAGATGCCCAAAGCGGGGGAAATTCCCGCAGAAATGCAGCAAGAAGATGCGGTTATTGTGAAAAGCTCGACCTATAGCAGCAATGAGTTTTCGGGGACCTTCCCTTATATTGAGCAGCTGGCGAACTACAAAGAATACCAGCATATTAAGTTCTTGAAAGCTGAGGCTACAGAGGATTATGAGCATCTGATTATTCCCAAATTTAAGGGCCGAATTGGCGATTTTGTGCAGATGAAATATGTGGATGTGCGCATTCGCAGAAAGGATGGCAGCCTAGAAGACCTGGTCATTCGGGATTTGGAACAGCCCAAATTTGAGGAAGATGACGAGTTGTATGAAACCCAAAAAAATGCTTATATCTATAAATTGCCCAAGCTAGAGCCGGGCGATGAAATGGAGCAGATTACGGTCATTGAGTCGAAATTTCCGGATCAAGGGCGAATTGTTACCTTATATAAGGACTATCCGGTATTGGAAAGTGAATTTAAGATTTCGGTTCCGAACTCGGTGGGTTTGAAAGGGCAGATTTATAATGGCATGCCTGCTGTAGACATCAAGGAAAGGGGCGAGCAGCGCTTTTATACTTGGAAAATGAACAACCTAAAAGCGGTACCTGAGGCCAATAGTTCGGGGACCATTTTTACGACTGAGCTGGAGCATTTTGTCTATGAGTTAGACTTTTCGGCCTTGCGTTCGGACCGCAGCATGAAGGTGAACAACTTTAGCGACCTTTTGCGTCAGTATAGCACGGACTTTATGGATGTGCGTATTCGTTCGAAGAAGAAAGTGCGCAAATTTTATGAAACCCTTTTTGCCGAAGGAGCCAAAACCTTTAAGAAGTCGGCAGAAGAACTAAGCGTAGTAGAAAAGGCCTATTTGATGAACAACTTTGTGGTCAAGGAGCTACAATTGGTGGGGCGTCTTAAGGACTTTGAAGAAAGTGAGGGCATTGATTATTTCTTGACCAATAAGAAAGCGGACTTTAGCAGTTTACTTTGCATTTACCGCGACTTTTTTGAGCGTCATAATATCGAGTTCTATTTTGGTATTGGCAAAAGCCGATTCAATGGACCTTTTGACAAGGACTATCCCTCGGCCACGCAGATTAGCTCTTACCTCTTTGTCTTTAAGGATGAAAATGGCTCGCTCTTTACCATTACGCCTACGGGAGGCTTGAATGAATTGCCTGCAGAACTGCAGAATACCAGTTGTTTCATGCTCGACCTCAATGATAAAAAGGCTAGTTTGCAATCAATTAACTTTAATGATGCTGTTTTAAAGGACAGCAAAAACAACAGTCGCAAGCGCCGTTTGCAACTGACCGTAGCTAAAAATGGGGATGCCGTCATCAAGGGGGACCTCAAGCTTTCGGGTTTGTTTTCTGGCCAACGCAACAATTGGGTAGCCGCCAATAAAGAAGGGCAAGATAGTTTGAAATTGGCCCTAGAGCGTAGCCTAAGCAGCCGTTTTGATGAGCGTGAAGTAACCGTAAAATCGGTAGAAATCAAGCAATTGAACATTGTACAACCCTATGCTTTCTCTTTGGTCTATGAAGCCGAAGTAAAAGGTCTTTTTGAAGAAAAAGAGGGCAAAATCTCGCTCAAGCTCAAAGACTGGTTGGGCCATAGTGTTCGCTGGGTCAGCAATGCCGACAAGCGTACTTTAGATTATCACAACCGCTTTTTGGGCCAAGATGAAGAAGAAATCTTCTTGGTTTTTGAATCGCCCAGAAAGGTGGAAGAAATTAAAAGTCTAACGGCCAAAAAAGAGAATGATCAAGCGGCTTATAGCCTGAAAGTGAGCCAAATGCAGCCCAATGTGGTGCGCATTAACTCTAGCTATAGCGTCAAGCAATTGGACCTCAAAGCCAAAGAGGCCAAAAAGCAGCAAGAGATCAATACACTTTGGGATGAATTGACCGACAAACGGATTTATCTCAAGTAAGCTCAGCGAATTGAGCAAAATACTAAGGGCGGCTCCTCATCTGAGGAGCCGCCCTTTTTTTTGGCCTTAAATATAAAGTTGTTTGTCAGAGGGATCTAGTGCAATATACAGCAAGACGGCTAGTTCTTCTGGACTAATTTGGGCCTGATTGGTATAGGCCGTTCGCAGATCGGTTAGGGTAGAGCGGGCCTGTTCTTCGCCCATCCAAATATCGTACAAGCGAATAATTTCGAGGGGGCTATTGCTTAGGGGCTCTTCCTGAAACTGAAGGCGCAGGCGAATGGGGAGGGCCGTTTGTTGGGGCCGATAAAAGAGGTGGTAGCCTTCTTCTTTTTTGAACAAATCATAGAGCGCATAGCCTTCCACCCAGATTTTTTGAGGCTCCATCCGATAATTGAGGTCCAAATATTCTAAAAGGCGAGCATAATTGGTCTGCAAATAATCAATTTCTTTTTGTCCTTGGCCCTCAATGGCCGACTCAAAATGCAGGCAGATCGCATCGGTTTCCTCCTGCAGCGCTAGGCGGCAAGCCATACTCAAATAAGTAACCTTAAGCAGCTGCTGCAAATAAAGCGATTGACTGCGGTCAAATTGATCGGGAGCATTTTGGTAGACATAGCGAAGTTCGGCCAAGGCGGCATCTTCAAAGACGGCCTCTTGCTTGAGCTGTTCCTGACTAGCGGCTGCTTTTTGGTAGAGCAGGCTGCGGGTACCACTATTCTTTAAGCGCAGAGGCGTTACCTCCTGGCTGAGGCTCTTAAATTCGAGGAGCAGGTGCTGTAGGCGTTCCTTGCTTTGTTCTAGCTGCTCTTTGAGCTGAAAGAAATGCCATTGTTCCTGAGCGGGTTGGCTGCTATAAAAGTGGCTTTCCTCTTCTTGGCTCTCTCGGAGCAGGCCTTGCATCTGTTCTACCTTGCGGAGCAAATCTTTATAGGCATAGGGTCCTTTTTGCTGCTGCATATTGGGCAGGCCGCTTTGCTCTAAACGCTGAATAAAGCGAAGTTCTTCGATGCGGGCCTGTAGTTTATCCTCTTTGAGCTGAATATCGAAAATAACGGGTTGTTCTCCGGTCGTTTTCAGTAGTTCCTCGGCGGTAAAGGCCGTTAGGTCTCGTTCAATTTGTCTTTTGAGGGCGCGTCCTCCCATCCGTTTGCTATAGCCCCTATTGGCTACCCACTCTAGGGCGGCCGCCGAAATATTGAGGATGCTAGTTCTTCGAACAAAGCCATCTCTACTGAGCAGCTGCTTAATTTGCAGCTGAGCAATTTGTAGAATATGCGGCAGTTCTAGGCTATTAAAGATCACAATCTCCTCAATGCGATTGATAAGCTCTGGACGGAAGAAATTCTCTACGGCTCTTCGATAAATAGCGGCTTGCTCATCGGGGCTATTGCCAAAGCCCAAGCGGCGGTCCAAATCTTCGGCCCCAATATTCGAGGTCATGATGATAATGGTATTGCTAAAGTCTATTGGGCGACCAAGGGCATCGCTCAGGCGGCCATCGTCCAAAACTTGTAGCAGCAGGTCGTGCACCAGGGGGTGGGCTTTTTCGATCTCATCAAAAAGCAGAATGCCAAAGGGATTATAGCGAAGTTTTGCGCCCAATTGTCCCTCGGGTTGGTTGTAGCTGCCCAACAGTCGGCTGCTGGCATTATAGTCATTATACTCATTCATATCAAAGCGAATGAGTTGTTTGGGGTCTCCGGTCAAATAATCGCAAATGACCTTGGCGGCCTCGGTTTTGCCTACGCCGGTGGGGCCAATAAAGAGGAAGGAGGCCAGCGGGCGGTTGGGGTTTTGCAATTTGGCCTTCAGCAGATGAATCAATTGGCTGAGCCGCTCTACGGCCTGTTCTTGCCCAATCAAGCGGGCCGAAATATTTTTGCGCAACTCCTCAGCCTCTAGCTGATAATTATCGTCTAGAATAGGCGAGGCCAAGCCCGTATACTCCTTAAATTCTTCCTGTACCTCTTCTACATCAATACTTTGGCCTTGTAGTTTTCGGGCCAGTTGCCGCATCATTTTGGCCACACTACCCGGCAGGGCTCTTTTCTTAAAGTAGTTATGATGAATATTGAGCATCTGCTGCAAAGCAGGCACACTAATGCTACAAGCCTCTTGCAATTCGAGCTCTTTGCGCAGGCCCAAAAGCATGCGGGCGGCTTCCTCCTCCTTGGCGGCGGGAATCCGTTTGAGCTGAAACAGTTCGGTAAATCGACGGTCTTTTTCTTGCAAAAGTTTCCATTCCTCCGAGCTAGCAATCAAGATGAGCTGAAAGGCCTGCTGCTCTAGATAGGGCTTGAGCAAATCGGCTAAGGTCATGCTGTTTTGGGCCGTTTTCCCAATTCGGACCAAAGCCAAAGGGTTGTCAATAACGAGTTTATGGCTTAGTTGCTTATTGCGATAGCCTTTTGGGGAACGCAGTTCCTCCACAATCGCCTCCATTCGCTTTTGCCACATGCCCACAATGCTCATTCCCGAAATCACTCGGATGGGGTCGAGCCGCCAGATGATCTCTTCCTCCTCGGGCAATTCTTCTTCGCCCTTTTTCATATAGCGGTAGACCATCTCTTCAATTAGGCTGTGCCGCCCCACACCCGCCTCGCCAATGAGGACCAAAGGCTGGTTATTGGGCCCATACACCAAGGGGGAAAGCTCTTTAATCAGCTCTTCCCGCTCAAAGGCGCGTTGCAATTCACTGGGGTAAAAGTTGTTGAGGTTGCGCCCCAAACGCTCTAGTTCATCGGCCCCATCAAAGGAAGTAGGCGCCTGAAAAAAGGCCATCATATCATTGCCTGCAGTCGCTTCAAAAGAAAAATCTCCCTGCTCTAAGCTAATGCGCATTTGTAGCTCTTGCACAAACTCAGAACGCTGCAAACAAAACTGCTGCAATTCGTCTAAACTGCTGCCCTCTTCTAGCTCCATCAACAGCAATTCTTCAATTACGGCCTTTGTTTGGTCCAAAATATCCGAGGGCTTTTGCCGCTCTACATCTACCAAAAAACAATAGGACTGAAAACTGGGCAAACAAACAATGCCTTGCTCCTGCAACTGAAAATAAAGAATGTGAAAACGCCCCTGAAATAATTGCTCCTTCTCTAAAAGAAACTTGAGCTGCGGCTTGAAGGATTGCATCTTGGGCGAAAAACGAAACCAAGAGAGCTGCTCCATATTGTCTCTGCGCAACTTGAAATCTCTAAAATAGGCCCGCAACTCTTTTCTAAATTGCTGAAGCGCAGCTTCATAACGACGGTCGGTGGCAATGGGCGATTGAAAAAATAGCGGGCGAATATAATATTGCCAGCGCTCATCTACCTTAATATTTTGGACCAAAACAGGCAGTTGCAGCTGTACAGAGGACATAAATTCTATTGGTTTTAGTTTAAGCTTAGCAAGCTAAGGAATCTAAACTGTTTGGGCAAAGTCCACCGCATATATTTAAGGCGCAGTTTACTTTTTTTATTTTTTTGGGGCCTCCGCAGCAAAGCTGCGGCGCTACGTTTCGCAGCTCGCAGGTCTGCTCGGCCCTGCGGCCTGACGGCCTTGGTCTGCGGCTGCGCCGCACTGCTGCACATCGCTAGGCCGCTTGAAGGAGGTATTAGGTTTTTTTGGTCCTGTGGCTTTTCATTAGTCCCTCAACTTTTTCTTGGGCGTTTTAAAAAAGGAGAGATAAAGAAAGCGTCTTTTAGTGGCTAGGTAGCTTTGGGCTGAAGCTTAATGGAAAGCTAGAAGTAGAAAAAGCGAACAAGGACTTTAGTCCGTCAGTTCGCTCAGGTAACAACCCTGGGCTTCAGCCCAGGGCGCTAAACATAGCAATTGTTTTACTCCTGATTTTTTTGTGTGGACTTGTTCTGCGGCCATGGGCTGAAGCCCATGGTTGCGGGTCTATGCAAACTGGCGGGCTAAAGCCCTTCTTTGCTGATGGAGCCTAGTGGAACAGAAAAATCCCCTCGAATGAGGGGATGACAATTTTTTCGATACCCTAGGGCCTTGGCCCTAGGGTTCCTATGAAATTTATGGGGAAGGAAAAAACAACCCCTTGTTCAAAGCGGTAGAGGATTTTAATCCTCTCCGCACTATAGATGTAGAATGGGGTTGTTGTATGGCTGCTGGTTTCAACCTGCAGCCACAGCTAGCAGGCGGCGAAGCCGCCGCAGGCCTAGGGGCCTGCAAGGGGGCCGCGCAGCGGCAGACCAAGGGCGAAGCCCGCAGGGCCGAGCAAACCTGCGAGCCCTGAAAGGGCCCGGCCGCCTTTGGCGGCAGGCCCCAAAAAAAGAAACAGACTATCTAGTTCTAGAGCAACTTCATTATCTTTCCTAAAAAAAGATGAGGTACCCTATATTTGTTCTCCTCCTATTTTTTGGATTACCGCTTTGGGCACAATCCTTAAAAGCCTATGAAAAGGCCGCTCAGGCCGCCCTAGATCGGGCCGATTACTACAATGCTATTTATTATTATGAGGCGGTCTTGCAAAGCAAACCCCAGGCTGATATTTATTGGGCCTATGCTCGGGCTTTGGCTGGCGCTTTGGCCCATGAGCAGGCCGCGAGGGCTTACCAAAAGGCCGAGAAAAAAGCCGAAGATTATCCAAATTTTTATTATTGCTATGGCCTGAGTCTGCAGCAGTCTGGGCAGTATGAGCGGGCCCAACAGGCTTGGGAAAAGCAAGTCGCAGAGCAGCTGTCTCCCTATGAAAAAGCGCATTTGCAGCAGTGTTTAAAGGGCCTGGGGATGATTGAAGAGCAAGTTGTTGATGAGGATTGGAACTGCCAAAATATGGGGCCAAAAATTAACGGCCCCTCGGCAGATTATGCGGCTTATAAGGATAGTCTGGACCGCCTGCAGTTTTCGGCCCTGCGACAAAAAAATGCTGAGGCGGCCTTTCGCAGCCAATTGTACAGAGAGCGAGAAAAAGGAAAAAAGGCCCAGCAAGATGAGCGAATTGGTCAGCAAAAGCAGCTAGGCGCCAGTTGTTGGGGCAAAAACTTTGCTTCTCGATACCTTACGATTATTGAAGATAGCAGCTCTTATTTGGCCTATAGCTATTTGCAGGAAAATGGCCGTTTTTCGCTCCCCAAAGCCTTAAAAGGTTTGCCCGATCGCTCTAGCCAACCGCATTACTATGCCTTTGGCGAGGACTCGGCCTATTTGTACTTTGTCCATCAAACGGCCCAACAAAAGGAAGATATTTATTGGGCCAAAATAGCTGAGGATACGCTTGTGCTTGCCTTTGCTCCCTTGGGGGGCGAAATAAATAGCCCTGGCCGAGAGCTTTCTCCTTTTAGACGGGGCGATAGTCTGTTTTTTGCCTCAGATTTTTGGGCGGGCTATGGTGGCTTAGACATTTTTTGCGCCAGCAGCGATAGCATTTTTAATTTGGGGCCGGGCCTGAACTCTGCCGCCCATGAGCTCTATTTTTATCTTAATCAGGGCGATAGCAGTGGCTATTTTGCTTCTAATCGAAAGGGCTCGCAGCAATTGAAGGAGGCCGTTTGCTGCACCGATATTTATCAATTTGAAAGTAGTCGATTTTTGCCTCCTTTGCCACTCGAGCCCCCGCTTTTGGTCCAATTAGATAGCCCGCCACCACCGCCAGTAGTGCCCAGCCAAGAAGAGGAACTTCTCACGGCCTTGCAGCAAGCTTTGCCCCTGGCGCTCTATTTCCATAATGACGAGCCCGATAGCAATAGCCTCGCTCTATCGGCTAGCCAAACTTATCGGCAATCTTGGGGGAGCTATGCGCAGCTTTTCCCTAGCTATCGCCAACAAAATAGCTCCAATTTGGCCGCTTGGGAACAATTTGAAGCGCAGGCCAGCGCCAACTACCAGCAACTGCAGCAGTTTGAAGAACAATTGCTGGCCCTTTTGCAAACTGGGGCTAGGGTAGAAGTAGCCCTAAGGGCCTATTGTTCGCCTCGTTCTTGGACCGATTACAATTTTAATTTGGCCCAAAGGCGCTTAGATGCCCTTATCAATAATTGGGAAGAAGGCCCACTAGCGCCTTATTATGCCAGCGGCCAACTCCAACTCAAATCCTTGCCTCTGGGCGAAAGCCAAGCCCCAAAAACAGTAAACGATCGCTTCGATCAACCCCAACTCTCCATCTTTTCGCCCGCAGCAGCCAGAGAACGACGACTAGAAATTGAATTTGTTTCCCTTAAAAACTAAAATTTAGGCATCTAGGCAGACTTAAAAAACGTACTTTTGACTCTAAGTTTTTATCTCACCCAAGCTTTATAACTTATGCGCTGGATTAACCTCTGCATCTTTATGGGCCTTATGCTCCCCACTTTATGGGCCCAAAATACTCAAGAAATTCGAGGCCGTGTCCTTGACAAAACGAGCAAACAACCGCTGGTTGGCGTTACGGTCCTCCTCTTTGAAAGTGACCCTATTTTGGCCACAGTTACCGACTTTGACGGCTTCTACAGAATAGAAGTCCCTCTTGGCCGCCAACAAATAGAAGCCCGATATTTAGGCTATGAACCCTTTCTCAGTAAACCCCTAATTATCTCTAGCGCCAAAGAATTGACCCTAGATATTGAACTGCTAGAAACCGTTCAGGAAACAGGGCAGGTGACCGTAACCGCAGCCGCTGCTAGTAGCGGAAACGAGGCTATTAACGAGCTTTCGGTGGTCAGTACCCGCTCTTTTTCTGTAGAAGAAACAGAGCGCTATGCCGCTTCTATCAATGACCCCGGGCGGATGGTGATGGCCTTCCCCGGCGTACAAGCCAACCAAGATACCGAAAACGATATTATCATCCGAGGAAACTCGGCGGTGGGCGTGCTTTGGCGGGTAGAAGGCCTTGATATTGCCAACCCTAGCCACTTTGCCCGCCCAGCAACTACTGGAGGTGGAATTACCGTCTTTAGTGCTTCTCTTTTGAGTAATTCTGATTTTAGCACAGGCGCTTTTGCGGCAGAATATGGCAATGCTTTTTCGGGTGCTTTTGATGTGCGTTTCCGAAAAGGAAACTTGGAAAAACGAGAGTATACCTTTAGAGCGGGACTAATCGGAATTGACTTTGCCGCTGAAGGCCCAATCAAAAAAGGAAGAAGTTCTTATCTGATCAACTACCGCTATTCTACTATGGGCCTTCTGGCCAAAGGAGGACTCTATGTGGTTAGAGAAAATGCCTCGAATACCTTTCAAGATCTCTCCTTCAACCTCTACTTCTCTGGCCCAAAAAATAAGAACCGCTTTACTATCTTTGGTATGGGCGGTTTGAGCCAAGAGTACTGGTGGATGCTGCCCAAAGACCGCTGGCAAAATAGCCTAGATTATGTCTGGGATGCCAATACCACCAATATGGGCGTTTTGGGAACCACCTATACGAGGCTGATTGATGATAAGTCCTTCTTTAAAATGTCTGCTGGGGTAGGAAGTAATTACCTCAATGATTATCAGGTAGAACCCACGATTGCCGCCGATTCTATTTACTGGCTAGAACGGAATAATTTCCTGACCACCAAGTTTAGCTGGCATGGAGTATATAGCCGAAAAATTAACCGAAAATTGCGGATTAAAGCAGGCTTGATTAGTACCTACCATCTCTGGGACCTAGAATATGGCTTGTTTCAGGGCGATAGCCTAGGCTACCAAAATTATTTGGGCCAATTTACCCCCGGTCCTAGCCGCCCTCTAACCGCCGCCTATTTTGATCCCGATCAAGTGGGCGATATCCCTACTTTTGATGGAGAAGGCGAATTGGGAACGGCCTTTAGCCAACAGGCTTATGCCCAAGCTAGTTACCACCTCAATGAGAAGTTTACGATTAACGCAGGTGCCCATTTCTTGTTTTTGGCCCTCAATCAGGATTGGGCCCTCGATCCTCGCCTCTCTATGCGCTACGAATTGAGCCAAAATACTAAGTTTACTTTTGCCTATGGCCTGCACTCAAAAATGCAGCCTTTTGGGACCTATATGCTGAGCTTTGAAGGGGCCGACGGCGCCCTTTATCAACCCAATAAAAATCTTAAGTTTACTAGGGCACACCATCTTATTGCCGGTTTAGAACAAATGCTGACCCCCAAGCTTCGCCTACAAGTAGAGGGCTATTTTCAACAACTCTATAATGTGCCCATCTCTACAGACCAAAATAGCAATTTCTGGTTCTATAATCTCCGCGATAATTATGGCACGATCCCCATGCTCTCTGAAGGAAAAGGCCAAAATTATGGGGTTGACCTTACCCTAGAACAGTTCTTTGGCAAAGGGTTTTTTATGCTCTTCACCGCCTCGGCTTTCCGCTCTACCTTCAAGGCTTGGGAGCAAGATTATCGCGCTGCCCGACTAGATAACCGCTTCTCTAGCAGCCTGATGGCCACAAAAGAGTTTGTCTTTAAAAATGGGGGCGTCCTACAATTGGGGATCAAAACTTTCTTCCGCGGTGGCTTGCACCACCCCCAAGCCGATATTGAGGCTTCTCAAGAGTTGGGCGCCTTTGTGGAGGACCAAGAAGCCGCTTTCGATGCTAGTTTCCCCCCTTATTTTCGCCTCGATACTCGCTTGGCTTACCGTAAAGATTTCAAAAACTTTTCCTATACGATTGGCCTCGATATCCAAAATACTACCAACAAAAGAGATAACTGGCGATCGGTGGAGTATGACAGAAATCTACAAACTATTGTGCTAGATCCCAATACGGGCTTTTTACCGATCTTGAGCTTTCAGATTGATTTTTAGGGGCCTCCTGCCTTCGGCAGGCGCTACGTTTCGCAGCTCGCTATTCGCTCGGCCCTACAGCGGCTGCGCCGCTTTGGTCTGGCCTTCGGCCACTGCTGCACATCGCTAGGCCATCTGGCTTTGGGGGGCATCTAGCCCCCCAAAACCAGCTTATTTTTCCATTTCCTCAACTTTTAATCATGACAAGAGAAGAATTAACTGCCGCCCTAAAAGAAATTATGGCGCCTTATGTTCAAGATCAAGCTGCTTTTGAAGCCGCCCAAGAGGATACTCATTTAATGAATGACCTCAAAATCAATTCTCAGCATTTGGTGGACATTATCCTAGATGTAGAAGATGCTTTTGATATTGAAATTGATGATGAGGCTGCCGAAAAGATGATGACCGTAGGCGCCGCTGTCGATATCATTCAAGCTTTAATTTAAACCTATGCTCGGAACAGATATTGTTGCTCTGGAGCAGCTGCATAGCAACCGCTGGACCAGACGATTGGATAAGGTCTGTAGCCTAGAGGAACAAAAATGGCTGGGGCAAGCGCCCCAGCCATTTTTGGCTTTTGCCCAGCTCTGGGCCATGAAAGAAGCCGCCTATAAATTGGGTCTTCGTTTGGGGGCGCCTTTGGGCTATTACCCCAAAAAAATTAGCCTGCAAGCTAGGACCAATGGCTACTTTTATTGTCCCCTTTGGGGCGTCTATGTATCGCTAAAGCAAGCAGAAGGTTACTTTTGGGCCCAAGCAGCCGAGCAGCTTGCTCACTTCTCCCAAATTCACTATGAGGTCTATCATTGGCCGGAGCTTGCCTTATCGCCTCGCTTGCGCTCGGCTGCTTTGCGAGAAGAATTGGTCCAGCATTTGGGGCCTGGCCAGCTCATTAAAGACAAAAAGGGCCTGCCCTTTTGGAAAGAAAAGACAGGCTCCTCGCTTATACCGTTAAGCCTTAGTTATGATGGCCCCTGGGCTAGTTGGGCCAGGGTAGTTCCTGCTGCCGCTTATAGTTCTTAATTCGTTTTCGCTCCTTGGCCAACCATTTATAGTATTCCCTCGCTGGCTGAAAGGCATTGAGGAAGAAGGCCTCTCGAGCAAGGGTTTCGGCATTGGCCAGTTTCCCTTTTTGCTCTTCATAAACGGCTAGGTTAAATAAGAGTTTACCCCTAAGTTTTTGCTCATTGGTGTCTAGCAATTGCCGCCAAATTTTAGCGGCTTCCTCCCAATCGCCTTTTTTGACCAATTTATAGGCGGTTTTCATTTCTTTCTGGCCTTTGTGGTAGATGTAGCGTCTTTTTTGGACCATCGTACTGCAAATGCGCATGGCGTATTGCCGGCCCAACTGATAGCCCTGAAATTTCATTTTCTTGCTTTTAAAAGGCGAGATAATTTGGCCCACAACATCATAGTCGCTACTATTGGAGTTTCCACTAAATTGCTTCCCCGACCGCCAAATGTCTATCACTTCTTGGCGCTCAAGGTCATATAGTCGCCAACAAACTCTTAAATGAATTTTGCTAGTGGCTGTGGGCCTAGGCGCTCGGCCCTGGCCTCCGTTGCGGGCATATTCTGTATGGGGGTCTTCTTGGTCACTATCTACCATTTCTAAGCTAGCTAGTAGCTGCCCTTTTTTGGCCAAAGCCCGCAGAAAGCTGTCGGGCAAAGGGGGCGGAATTTCGCCACTGAGCTGTAGCCGCCCATAGCTGGTATCTATTTTTTGTTGTTCTCTTTTTCGTTCTTCTACTAGGGTTTCTTCTAGGCCTTTAAGGAGGCCTTGGGCGGCTTGTCGGTCATCGCCCACGCTTTCTCCAGAGGCTAAGCCCTCTAGGGTGTTGATTAAGAGTTGGTTACCTTTTTTATTGCTAAAGGCGTGGTTCCAAACTAAAATTTGGTCCAAACTATCGGGCAGGTAAAGGTCGGGAGAACGCATTTGGTAATAAGAAACTGATTTTCTGATGCTGCAACTGCTTAGCAGAAGGGCACTAAAAATAAGAAGTAAGAGGTTGGGTAGGTTTTCTTTCATTTTTTTGAGGTTTCAATGAGGAATAGAATAGTTGTTTATCAATATACTGCTTCTTTGCATTTTGCAAGAGGAAGCGCTCTCAAGGCTTTTGTCTAACTGCCCCCTAAAAGGCCCGCAGGGCCGTCGGCTGAGGGATGGATAGCCGTGGCCCGAAGGGCCAGACCCAGGGCTTTTGAAGCGAAGCGAAAAGCCCGCAGGGCCGAGCAGACCTGCGAGCGGCGGCACAGCCCGACCCGCCCGCAGGGCGGGGCAGCCCCAAATAAAAACCGCTTAGTCCAAAAAAAGCTAAGCGGTAAAAAAAACAGTTGGAGAACTGCTTATTGGGGAAGGGCGGCAACAATTGCTTGGCGAATCTCTTTTTCGGTTACTTTTTCTCTGGGGGCAAAAGACTGCAGCAGCTTGCCTTCTGGCGAAATGAGGAACTTTTGGAAGTTCCAGCGGACTTTAGCATCGAGGACCCCGTTTTCTGACTTCTGCGTGAGGTAGCTATACAAAGGGTGAATATTTTTGCCTTTGACCGATATTTTGGCAAACATAGGAAAGCCGACTCCATAATTTAGGCGACAAAAACTTTTGATGTCCTCATTACTTCCGGGTTCTTGGCCCATAAAGTTATTGGCGGGGAAGCCCAAAATGAGGAGCCCTTGATCTTTGTATTCCTCATAGAGTGCCTGTAGCTCTTCATACTGAGGGGTGAGGCCGCATTTGCTGGCTACATTGACAATGAGTAGGGTTTTGCCCTTATATTGATTGAGTTGAATCTCTTCTCCGTCAATGGTTTGTACTTTAAAATCATAAATCTTAGCCATATCGTTGCAGGGTTTAAATGCTAAAAAACTAAAAGCGAGGCCAAAAAATACTAGGCCCGAAACAAATAGGTACTTCATGAAGAATCCGTTTTTCTATTTGATTAAATATACGTACTTTTTACAAACGGCAGGGCGATGTAAATGTTTGCCACAGCCATTCTTAAATTTACTTTAAATTGACCAACTTATGAAATATTTATTGATCGCCATTTCCTTTCTGTTTATTCTTTCTAGCGGTTTGCAAAGTTGCAACCGAGGTCCTTCTTGCCCTGCTTATGGCGGTATTGACCCTGGTTTTAGCACCCCTAACCCCGATGATAAGGCCAGAGAAACGGCCCTAAAAAGCAAGGGGAAATATGACAACAAAAAAGAGGTAGAAAAGAAAAAGAAGAAAGAGCTCAGTGCCAAGCGCACTAAAAAGGGCAAATCCAATCTTTTTCCGGGCTATATGCGTAAAAAGCGCCGCTAAGCCTATTGCATTAAGGCCTCGATATGGTCCTTGAAGAGTTGCTTCCAGATGCTGTATAGCTGTTGAAAGTATTGGTCTTTGGGGACTTCTTGTTTGGAGAGTTGAAACTCGCTATCCTCTATGCGCTGAAGGCGATATTTGCGTTTGGGGCTACGGCTAAGCGAGCGGACCTTCATGCGGTGTGGGGCTTGGGGCAGTTCGCTTTGGTCGTTTCCTTGCAAGAGGTAGTAGTAATGAAATTTATCCAAATCGTACTCTAGGGCATGTAGGCCATACTCATGGGCAAAGAAGAGGCGAGCGCCAGGCCCCTGAATATTCAGGCGCAAGGCAAATAGTCGTCCTAGGCTATCGAGCTGGGCCAATTCTTCTAGCTGCTGTACCCTACGCTCTAGATATTGATATTGGCTAAGGCGGATTTTATAATAATTTTGGCCATTTTCTTTTTTCTCCTCCAAAAGTTCGGCTTGTTCTAGGGCCTGATAAGCGGCAGTATCTAGCCAAACCTCTTCCTCTAGCTTCTCTATTTGTTTGGGCGCCAAAATAGCAGTCATCTCTAGCTGAAAGCCTTCTTCATAGCAGGCCTGAGCAATAAATTGCGGAAGCCTTAAATCGGCAAAAGCCTCAGGCGTGCTATATATAGATAAAGTCAGTTGATCGGCCTGTTGGTCCATCAAACGATAGAGCGATAATTTGCTTTCAAAAAAGGCTTTCTCCCAATCTTTTAGGGCCTGATGTCGCTGCCGATTGAACTGCCGATACCCCAAGCTACAAAGGGCCATTTCGGTTTCTAAGGCATCAATTTCTTTTCCTTTTTCTTGAATTTCGGCCAAGAGCTGGCTGCCCTTATTGAGGAAGCGAGCGGCATTGGCTTGCTCTTGCTCGGCCTGCTCTCTGCGAATTTGCTCTAGCTGCCGCTCTAGCTGGATGAAAAACTGTCCTTCTTTGAGCAAATGAAAGTCGTAGCGCAACTCGCTGGCAAAATCCATATACTGCCCCTGACTCAGTTGTTCAATCAGGGCGCTAAATTCCTGACTCTGGGCCTTGAGCTGAAAGACCACTCGCTGCTCCTTGGGGGCATAGTCGGCCAAAACATCCAGACGGTCGTCGGGCCCATATTTGTTGAGCTCTTCGGCCAAAGGTAAATAAAGCAGACTGCGCATGGCCCGCTGCAAGGCCCGAGCGCCATATTTGGGCTGGTAGCCCTCTTGGGCTAGGCGGATTTTAAGCGCCATAGAGCAGCTTAGGGCAATGGGCCGACGCTTCAGCCCCTCCCGCTCCTTAAATAAAGCCAGCTCTCTTTCTACCAATTGGAGCATCAGTTCTTGCCCCAAAGGCTGAAAAGGCAAAATCCGATCGAGACGATTGTAAATCTCTGGACGGAAAAACTTTTGTAGCTCTTGCTCAAAATGCTGCTGCAGCTCCATATTAGAGAGCTGCTCGGCCCAACCAATGCGCTTGTTTTGCATTTTTGCCGCCCCCACATTAGAGGTCATGATGATGATGCAACTGCAAAAGTTGACCAACTGCCCCCGACTATCACTCAATCGCCCTTCGCCCAAAATCTGAAGCAAAAGGTCGTTGAAGGAAGGATGCGCTTTCTCCAACTCATCAAAAAGAAGGACCGAAAAAGGCTCTCTACGAACAGCCGAACTCAACAATCCATCCGAGTTGAAGTCGGTCCCAATTAATCGCATGACATCATAGGGCGAAGAAAATTCACTCATGTCAAAGCGAATCATCCGCTCCCGACTGCCAAACATATAGTCGGCTAGTAGTTTGGCCAATTCCGTTTTTCCAACTCCCGTGGGGCCCGCAAATAGGAGAGAGGCAATAGGCTTTTCTGGCCGATTGAGGCCCGTTTTAACCAAGGCCAAAACATCTCTTAGGCTTTCTATGGCCGCATCCTGCCCAAAAAGCCGCTTTCTAAAAAATTGCTCTAAGGCAAATGGATCTAGCTTGATTTCAGGGTCTACCATAAAGGCCGGCATATTGCTCTCCTGACAAAAGGCCTGCACCACTTGGCTGCGGCTGATTTTTCCGCCCTGCTCTTTTTGCTGCTGTAATACACTCTCCAAAAAACGAATGCTTCTGGCCGGAAAACCCGAGTAGGGTTGATAACGCAACTGCAAACGCAAGCCTTCTGCAATGGCTTTAGAAGAGATTTTAAGGCCCATGTCTTTGGCCTTCTGCTGTATTTTTCCACTCACTATTGCGCTGAGCTCGGCCCCCTTGGGCGCAAAAAGCTCCAAACGCTGAAAATGCTGCAAAAAGGAAGGACTCCGACTCTCAATCAGCGCAAGCTCCTCCGCTGTGCATTCGGCAATTAGGCGAATTTCGCCCCGGTCCAAATACTGACGAACCTGCTCGGCCATGCTCAAATCACTGCCCGAGTATTGCCCCACCTCAAATAGAGAAAGCAGATGCTCTACATACAGCATTTCTTGGGCCTGCCGCAGCTCTTGCACCAATAAATGCAGCTTTTCCTGCCACCCCCCCTCTCCACTCAGTTCCTTAATGAGCCGAGCGGCTGTAGTCCGCCAAATCTGAGGCTTTTTGGCCCTCCGCTTCCGCATCGCTTCCAACAAAAGGGTGGATTTCCCCACTCCCGAAGGCCCAACCAATAAAATAGATTGCCCCTCTTGTTGCAAAAGCTGCAAAAGCTCCTCTAAGGCCGAGCTATGTCCCCAAAGTTGCTGTTTTTTGGCCTTGGGCAAAAGACTGGCCGCCTGAGGCAAAAGGTTGTTTTCTTGCTTTTCCTTGAGCTTGGCCAATTCCTTGAGACTGTAGGCCACTAGGTCAACGCTGCCCTTTTGCAAACTCATTTTTTCGGCCCAAAATAAAGGCAATAAACCCTGCACATACTCCAAACGACCCGCCCGAAGCACATCAATTTCTACCAATTGCTTGAGCTGCTGCGGAATATCCTCCTCCCGAGCCGCAAAACCCTCCAAACCCAACTGAGGCAACATCAACCAATAGCCCTGCTCTTGCTGCCGACGCAAATAAGGCAACTGCAAATGAAAGGCCTGCAGGTCCAAACGCTCCTCAAAACTCGGATGGTCAAAGTATAATGAGACCTCCGCCAATTCAAAATCTTCCGGCAACTCATAGTCCGCCAAAAAAAGATATTCCCCCTCTTTCATAACCGCCTCCTGAAAACGCTGCTGAAAATGTTGGCGCAAATCCTCCTCCCGCTCCAAAGATAAATAATCTTGCTCGGCCAAAGGAATGCGAATAGGGCTGGCTTGCCCCGCCAAATAAAGCGATATAATCGGAAACGGAAGTTGTACTTTCTGCATATTCAATGATTCGTTTGGCCGAAAATACAAATAAGTTTTTAAATAGATTTCTATTCGAAGAGGTTTTGGGGCTGCCCCTCCCTGCGGTCGGGTCGCTCCACTTCGCAGCTCGCAAGTCTGCTCGGCCCTTCAGCCCTGCGGGCTTTGGTCTGCCGCCCTGCCGGGCGGCCCTGCTACGGCAGCTCAGCCTGCGGCGGCTTCGCCGCCTGTCCGCCGCAAAAGTATAGCCCAAGCCCCCTTTTTTTATTAGATTTTCTTAGCTTTGCGCCACTAGGCCAAAATTGGCGAAAATAAAGCAACCTATGAGTTTAAAAACAGAGCTAAGAACAGAAGGAGATTTTTTGTTTAAACACCGCAGTTATCTTCCTTTGGTAATTATTGTATTAGGCCTCGCTGCCTATATATATAATGTATATAATAAGCAACTAATTGACCCCAATTATGCCGAATACTACAAATGGGGCTGCCTAGCCGTCTCCCTGATCGGCCTGTTTATACGTATGCACGCTATTGGCCATGCCGCCCCCAATACCTCGGGCCGCAATACCTCTGAGGGCCAAATTGCCGACCATATCAATAGCTCTGGCTGGTACGCTATCTGCCGACATCCCCTCTATGTCGGGAATTTCTTTATGTGGCTGGGCCTCGCTGGCCTCACCCAAGATTTTTGGTTCCTTACAGCCTTTATCTTTATGTATTGGGTCTACTACGAACGCATTATGTACGCCGAAGAAGCCTTCCTGATTGATAAATACGGAAAAGCCTATACCGATTGGTCAGCCAAAACTCCCGCCTTCTGGCCCAAATTTAGCCAATGGCGCAAACCCGATTATCCCTTTTCTTGGGCCAAGATTATTCGCCAAGAAAAAGCCGGTATCCTCAACCTCTTTTTGGTCTTCTTTATCTTTGAAGCTATCGGTAGTTATATTAGCAGCCAAGAACTACTCAATATGTCGCCACTTTGGTATAGCCTACTTATTGGAGCCATCGTTTGGTATGTGATTATTAAAGTTCTCCAAAAAACAACCAACATCTTTGAAGGACGCTAAGCCTAATGTATCATTGAGCTCACTAAAATCAATTATATTATGAGCAAGCTTCCCTTAATCTGGAAACAGCCCGTCGCTTGGGGCGATATGGACGCCTTTGGCCATGTGAATAATGTACAGTACTTACGCTACTTTGAAACCGCTAGGGTCAAGTACTTTGAAGACCTCATGACTGGCGAAAAAGGCAAAGGACCTATCCAACCCGTTGTGGCTAGCCTCACTGCCGACTATAAAGCCCCGGTTACTTATCCCGATACCTTAGAAGTAAAACTAGGGGTAACCGAAATGGGCAATAGCAGCCTGAAAATGCGGGCCGAAATGTATAGCGACAAAGGCTATCTGGCTGTAGTCGCCCATTGTAGTATCGTGATGTTCGACTTTGTGAAACAACGCCCTGCTCGCATCTCTGATGAACTCCGTCAGTTTATTGAGGCGCTAGAGGCTAAAGCCAAAGAATAGCTTGAAAGAAGAATCTACTGTTTATGATATAGGCCTCTTGATGGAGGACGAAATGGCCCAATGGCTCAGTGCTTATGCTGCTGCCTTGGGCCTCTCTGTTTTTTGCTTTAAGCGGCCATCTAGCCGAAGCGAAGCGGCTTTGCTTCGCCCCGCCGCCCAGTTTTTTCTCTGGCAGTTTAAGGAGGAAAAAAAAATGGAGGATTGGAGCTATAAGGTCCAAAGCCGCCGCGGCAAAGCCTTTGCCCATCAGCAGATGAAGGCCTTGGGCAAAAAAAAGTTGCGCCTGCCTAGCTCGGCTCAATTTCGACAATTTCCCTTGGCCCAATTAGAAGCAATAGAAGAAGAGGATGAAAGTTTTATTTGCTGGCATAGCCAAGCCGGTATGGAGCTGCAGGCAGTTCGCTGTCGTTACCTGATTCTCTCTAAGGGCTGCCCCGAAAAATATATCGAGCAGTTTGAGCTCTTGCAGCAAGCTTTGCCCCAATTAGAAAAGCCGCTCCAACATTATCAAGCGAAATCTAAAGGTAAAAAACGCCAAAGAGAACTTTTCCTTTTGGACCAAAAGGCCTACACCATAGAGGAGGATGGCCAAGTACTCCATTATCGCTTTTATGGCAAGGATTGGAGCCCTAAGGAGTCGGAAAGCTTGCTTCCTGGCCCCGCCCTAAAAAGCGAAAAAAAAATATCGAGGGCTTATCGCCTAAAGAATTGGCGAAAGGGCCGCCTCTTTGTTTTGGGTCCCTTGGCCCATCATCTGCCCGCTTATTTTGGCCTCACAAGCAGTCTGTTTTGGGAAGAAATGGGCAACCTGCTCTGGCGCTTGGCCTATATACAAGCGGGCTATTTGGCTGAAGAGCCGCTTTTGGCCGCCTGGGAAAAAGAGCAGGGCCGCGATTGGCAAAAAGTTTTTGGCCTGCAAAAAGAGCTATTGAAAAAGCAGGCCTCTTTTTGGTCTCGACTGAAGGAGTATTGGCGAGGAGTGGGCTTTTGGGCTCATCGTCTAGAGGCCCGAAAAAATCCTTTGCTGCCCAATTTGCCCCTAGAAGATGCCTTTGAGCGAAAAACGAGACTTTGGGCCATCAAGCAAAAGGGCTTTCTTCTTTTGGGCCTAGCGGCCAATCCCGTAGATCTATTAGCGCCTAAAGAATTGGCCCTTTTTGCCCGCCTGCGCAGCCAGTTTGTTGGCCTTTACCCAGAGCAGCTGCCTGAGCGGCCTCGTTTTGCCGCCGCTTATCAGCTTGCAAAATTAAAGGAGTTGGGCAGCCCTGGCAGCCTGCTTTTAGTGGGTCCGCAAGGCTGTATTCTGGCCGTCTTGAAGAGCCGAAAAAAGATTCAGGCCTTTTGTAAACGCCTAGAAGAGGAGTATCCCGAGCCCATCAAAATAGAAGAAGAGGCATGCGAAGAAGACTAAAGCAGTGGATGGTATTTTTACCCATTTTTTTCTTTTTGGCCTGCCAACCTACTGGTCCAAAATGGGAAGAGCGACACTTCTACCACTGGAAGATGAACTGGAGTTGGGGCGAAGCCGAAACCCAAGGCATGCAAGCATTGGGCAGCAAAACCATTTATTTGCATTTGGCCGATTTAGATTGGGTGCCTGGCCAAAAGGGCATTTTCCCTATTGCCAACTTGCAGTTGCCCAAAGATTTTTCGCCCCCAGCGGTTTGGGAAGAAGTACGGCCTGTGGTCTTTATTACCAACCGCAGCTTTTTGCAACAAAACAAGCCGGGCCAATTGGAGGTATTGGCCAGAGAACTGGCCAATTATCTAAGGGCCTATGAAGAAAAACTCCCGCCCCGTTTGGCCTTTAAGGAGCTGCAGATAGATTGTGATTGGAGCCTGAAAACCAAGGCGTCTTATTTTATGTTTTTAAAGTTGCTCAAAAAGGAATTGGGCCCCAACTTGCGGCTGTCAGTAACCTTGCGGCTGCACCAAGTAAAATACCAACAAAAGACGGGCATTCCCCCAGCCGATAGAGCCGTACTGATGTTTTATAATATGGGGGCTTTGCGAGATTGGGAAACCGATAACTCCATTTTGGACCTAGAACTGGCCCAATCCTATTTAGAAAACTTTTCTACTTATCCCTTGCCTATGGATTTGGCCCTGCCGATTTTTCATTGGGGGGCTTGTTTCCGAAATGGGGAGTTGCTCTATCTGCTCAATAAAAAGACGGAGGCCGATTTTCTGGCCACTGGTCTAGCCCATGAAAAACTGGGCCCTAGGCGCTATAAGGTTTTGGCCGAGGGTTTTTTTGGGGGACATTTCTTGTATGCGGGCGATCAAATTCGCTTTGAGGCTTGTTCTTTAGATGAACTTGAGCAAAGTTTGCAGGCCTTGCGCCCAATTTGGCCCAAAATGCAAGACAGCCAATTGCTATTTTACGAACTACAATCGGTTTATTTAGAACAATTATCGGCGGAGCGCCTGCGGTCCATTTACTAGCCTTGGGCGGAACTAGCTTGGGCCAAAGGCCCTTTTGGGCGACCAAAGGGAGCGCTCTCGAGCTGGCTGAGGGATGGAAAGTGGTGCGGCGCAGCCGCAGACCAAGGCGCTGCAAGCGCCGAAGGGCCGAGCAGACTTGCGAGCCACGACACAGCCCGACCCGAGCCAAAGGCGAGGGGCAGCCCCAAAAAAAACAGCATGAAAAAACAGCTACTTCTACTTTTTGCCTTGGCCTATGCCAACCTACTGCTTGCCCAAGATAGCTTATATATATTGGATGCGGATAGTCGAGAGGCAGTGGCCAATGCCCAATTGCAGATTTTGGATGAGGCGGGCCGAGGGCTACTAAATACACCTTTGTTTTCCTCCGAAAAGGGCCTTTTTGTTTTAGATTCGTTTGTCGAAGGGCAATTTGTGCTCATTACGCATCTGAATTATCATCGTTATTATGGCGATTACTTTGAGTTGAAGGCCAAAAAAGGGCGTTTGCTGCTGCAAAGGCGGCCCATTGATTTGATTGAGGTCTTGGTTCAGGGCTCTTCTAAGCGAGAAGAACCCTTGCGGGAAGTGCCTTCACAGCTAACGCTGATTGATAAAAAAGAGATTGAGATTTTGCAGCCACAGACCACGGCTGGGGTAATGGAAAACTCTGGGGAGGTCTTTGTGCAGCGCTCTCAGATGGGGGGGGGGAGTCCGATCATTAGAGGCTTTGAGGCCAATAAGGTCCTGATAGTTTTGGATGGCATACGGATGAATAACGCCATTTATCGGGCGGGGCATTTGCAGAACATCATCACCATTGATCCGGCTATTATAGAAGGGGTGGAGCTGCATCATGGGCCTGCTTCGACCATTTATGGTTCCGATGCTTTGGGGGGCGTGATGTACATCAAAACCAAATCGCCTAGATTTTTGGAGGAGCAGGGCAAGGCCTGGCATATACATGCCTACAGTCGCTTTTCGACGGCCAATTTAGAGCGGCGTTTGCATAGCGACATTCATTGGTCGGGCGAGCGTTGGGCCAGCCTAAGCAGTCTGAGTTTTTCTAAATACGGCGATCTTCGGGCGGGGCGATACAAGGCTGATAGTAGTATGGCTCGCTACTGGAACCGTTATTTTTATGTAGAAAGAGATGAGGAATTGGGCCAAGACCTGATTCGGATTAACGAAAACCCCAATGTACAATTGGGTAGCGCTTATGGGCAAATGGACCTGATGCAAAAACTGCGGTACCGCTATAATGAGCGCCTAGATGTTGAGTTTAATTTTCAGTATTCCAGCTCTACGGAGGTGCCTCGTTACGACCAATTGACGGAGGGCGATGTGAGCTTTAGCAATGGGCAGATTATCTCGCAAAACTTGGAGTATGCCGAATGGAATTATGGTCCACAAAAGCGCCTGCTCTCTGCCTTGCGGGCCAATATAAAGGGGGATAGCAGCCGTTGGTTGGGGCAGGGCCAATTGGTGGCCGCCTTTCAGAAAATTGATGAAGAGCGGATTAGCCGAAAGTTTAATGACCCCTTGCGCAGAACCCAAGCCGAGCAGGTTTATGTCTTGACCTTAAATGCGGACTTTTTGCGGAAGATTTGTAATAAACAGGAGCTATTATATGGGGCCGAATGGACCCATAACTGGGTCTCATCGACTGCTTTTACGGAGAATATTGAAACGGGAGAGCAATCGAACAGGGGCTTGGGGAGCCGCTACCCCGATGGGGGCAGCCAGATGGGGAACTTTGGTCTGTATACGAGTTATCGCTTGAAGTTTGCCCAAGAAAAGGCCAAATTGATTTTGGGTAGCCGCTATACTTATACCTCCTTATCGGCTAGTTATCTGGATACCTTACTTTATAATTTACCTTATCAGGATTTGAGTTTGCAGACCCATGCCCTAACGGCTAGTGCGGGCCTAAGTTGGGATTTGGGGCGGCAGTTTCAGTTGCGGGCGGTGGCCTCTACGGCCTTTCGGACGCCCAATATTGATGATATGGCCAAGTTGAGGGCCAAGGGAGACAATGTTACGGTGCCCAATGCCGAGATTGGTCCAGAAAAATCGCTTAATATGGAGTTGGGCCTATCGAAGCAGTTTGCCAAAAAGCTCAAGATTAGCAGTACGGTCTACTACAATTACCTTTTTGATGCCATTGTGCAGCAGGAATACAGCATCAATGGGCAGGACAGCATGTATTATGATGGGCGTTTTCGGAACATTCAGGCCCTGGTCAATATTGGTCGAGGGGCGGTTTGGGGGCTACACGCCAGTTTGGCCTATGAGCTCAACGACTTTGCTTTTTTCAAATGGAGTTTGGTCTATACGCAGGGGCTCGACTACTCGGAGGCGGATCCCCAGCCTTTGCCGCATATTCCGCCCTTATATGGCCAATGGAGTTTTCATTATCACAAAAAGGCCTTTAGTCTACAGAGCAATATTCGCTTTAATGGCCCCAAGCGCCTAGAAGATTATGCGGATGAGAGTTCGGAAAATTTGGATCAAGCCTTACCCACAGGCACTCCCGCCTGGTTTGTCATCAACTGTTATACGGCCTATGAGTTGAACAGTAAATGGAAGTTGCAATTGGGCATTGAAAACCTTTTAGATTGGCATTATCGGCCTTATGCTTCGGGGATTTCGGCCCCTGGGCAAAATATCATCCTCACCTTAAGGGCCAATTTATAAACAGAAAGCCCCTAGATGCAAGCATCTAGGGGCTTTTATATGCTTAGGGGCAGTGATTAGCGCATACCAAAGCTTTGTTGAACTTGTTGTAGTTCTTGTTTTCTGGGCTGTCGGTCTAGCTCATTGCCAAGTTCTTGGATAAACTCGCCATTATCGGCTACTACAAAACGTTTGCTATCGGCTTGGGTATAGCTGTAGCGTTTGTCTTCTAGTTCGCGTTTCCATTCGGTCAAAACGATAGCGCCATCTTCAGTAATCAGGGCGCCAACTTGTTTTTGGTAGCGGTTAGCGGCCACCATCATCTCGTCGATCAGTTCGCCTTTTTTGCTATAAGCGGCCAAGACCCAGCGTTCATTAGCGCGGAAGGGGGGCAAAACAGCATAGAGCAGCAGATCGTAGTTTTCGGTTTGGGCCACTAGGGCTTGCGACTGATAGCGATCGGGGCCCATACGGCTCATCATGCCATCATCTAGGCCTGGAATAAAGGACGAAAACTCTCTACCGAGGCGTTTGCCCGAGATATTTTGCCAGAGGTCTCTCTGATATTGTCGTTGCTCTATTTCGCTTTCTATTTTCTCTTGATTGAGCTTTAGCGGCAGGGCTTGTTCTTCAAATTGGGCCAGAAATTTGGCATAATTGGCTTGGCCTTCTTCTTTATCTTGTCCCAATTGGCTAAAGGAATACAAGCCAAAGGCAAAAAGGAGGGCTAGGGCCGAAAAACTAAGGATTTTCATAAGCAGAGGATTAAATGAGTTTACTAAATGGTCTGTGGAGCTAGATGCACAAAAATCTAGCCTTGGTGTGGGCTTTTTTAGTTAATGCTTCTTCTCCTTAAAAGATATGGGGCTGGGGGCTGTTTTTTTTATTTTTTTTGGGCCTCCGCTGCGGCTTCGCCTTGCGGCGCTACGCTTCAGGGCTCGCAGGTCTGCTCGGCCCTGCGGCCTGACGGCCTTGGTCTGCGGCTTCGCCGCCCCCTTCCGCATCGCTAGGCCGTTTGGCCTTCGGCCAAGGCGGCTTTGCCGCTATCTGCAGCCTAAAGGCCGCAGCCAATCTTGTTGGGCCTTGGTCTTTCTTGCCGCAGGGGCTTAAAAGCATCTGCTTTGTTTCTGGAAAAGACGAGCAAAACTCCTAACTAGTCGTTCTGAAATCTATGATATATATTGTCAAAGTCATTGAATGCACTAATTAACTGCTCGTTCTAGGTTCTTTTACTGCATAGCTATCGTCCTGAACTCTATGGTATAGGTTGTGAAACTCTATGTTTGTGCTTTTTTACTGCAAGCTAGTCCTTAGCAAACTGCAAACTAAGGTGATCAAAGCCTAGACTTGCAGTTGGTGGACTGGACTAGAGGAGTTATAGAACCTCAAGCATAGTAAAAGTAATCGCTCCTAAGCAGTATCATAAGGTCTATTATAGATAAAAGAACCGCAGCTAAGGACTAGATTTAGCCCTAATTTGGGTTGCTCTATCCCAAGCAAGCAGTTTTGGACCTATATGATGCAGTGCCAGACGTCTATAAAGCAGTAGGAGAGCCCTAGTTTTGGTTACTAGACCTATAGCTTGAGGTAAACAAGCGGTCTCTTTTGCTTTTTAAGCTATAAAATACGGTAGAGAAGGTCTATTTTGGGGTTGTTAGACCTAGGGAGATACCTTAGAGGACCCCTATTTGGGGTTTGTGGAACTTCATAGTTACACTTTATTAGTCCCTCAACTTTTTCTTGGCTGTGTTTCTGGCCGTTTTGCTACAGCTTAAAAGCCTGTCTAGTTCGTCCAACATTAGTAGTGTATGCAAAAAAGTAAATCAAATATGAAAAAGAGCTTGATGTTCTTGTGTTTTTTAGTCTTGCTGAAATCTTGTGGCTCCAAAGTGAACAATACAGATTTAGTTAGTGATGGAAATGTATCGGAGGTAAATGATACAGCTTTGAAAGTTGACAGGAGCAGCCGTAAATATTCAAGTAATGAATATACTTTTTCTAATACAGTATTGGATTTGGATAAGAATAATTCAATACATTATCAACTAGCGAAGCAATTTGATGCGGATACTACTTTTAAAGGTCCTTATAAAGATAGTACGACTCCTGCTGGATTATTCTATGGTTTTGTACGCTATGATTCAGTAGTACTCCACGAAATAAGGAAAAAAGGCAGAATCGTTTATGTGGTAGGGGACTATCATCTATCCGTGAGCAATCCAGTAAGTCGCTGCAGCTTCTATTATCCAAGTATATATACTGAAGACTTTGTTCTTTTAGAAAGAGGTTGCGGATTCCCTCCAAATTGGGATAGTAAAATGGTTTTTGTCAGTCAGGATTCATTTGATGTGTTTCCTTGTGGAAAGCTAGTTGAGGTAAATAAGGATACAACAAAGGCAATATTTACTAGAACCAACACTATTTATCCACTTTATGTTATGGATTTAAAAGAAAGAAGAATAACTGATACTTTAAGATTTGATAAGTTTTTTAATAAAGACTTAGGTCGAGTAGATCCATATTTTTTAGGTAATTTTGATGCTATAGATTCGACCTCACAGAGAATATTTAGGTTCAAAGAGGATACGATTTTTTTTAAATTTTGGGGAGAGCCTGGTTTTATGATTTTAGGAGAGGGCAGATAGCTGCTCATGCTTAGAAATCTATTTTTTATTATTGATTTATAGTTGGGGCCTCCCGCCTTCGGCGGGCGGTTACTCCCTTTGGTCGTCGAAGACGCCCTAAAGGGCTTGTTGTCGTTTCGGGGCTCGCTGCTCGCTCGGCCCTGCGCGGGCTGCGCCCGCTGGGTCTGGCCTTTGGCCACCCCTGCACATCGGTTACTCCCTTTGGTCGTCGAACTGCGCCCTAAAGGGCTTGTTGTGGCCGTTTGGCCTTCGGCCAAGGCGGCTTTGCCGCCTGCCATTCATCGCCTAGGGACAAGCCCCTAGGCGCAGGAAAGGGTACACACAAAATTTTGAATACTCTCCTTTATTAGTCCCTCAACTTTTTCTTGGGTAGAGACGGAAAAAGAAGCTTCTTTTAGTGGCTTGGCAGTTTTGGGGCCTTAGAAGTAGAAAAAGCGAACAAGGACTTTCTCCGTCAGTTCGCTCAAGTCAGCAACCCAGGGCGGGTAAACATAGCAATTGTTTTACCCCTGAATTTTTTGTGTGGACTTGTTTTGCGGCCATGGGCTGAAGCCGAGGGTTGCGGGTCTATGCAAAATAAAATCTGTTGGTTGATAAGCCAGAATCGTATAAAGGAACTCAAAGAAAGTTATTACCTAATGTATATAATAATTTGTTTAATGATTAGTCGAAAAGGGATGCTGTTGATGTTTATGATGCTGTGTAATAACCTTTTAGGACAGGAAAGGGTGTATGTTAAAACAGATACAATTAACCTTGATAATGTGTTAGGGATAGAGCAGTGTCAGTTGTTTTCAAATATAAATGTAGATTCGATTATTGTTTCTAAATGTGAAATAGTTCATTCAGAGGCTGTTATCCTCCTCGCAAAATCAGATTGCGAAAATTACTTTTATGTTTATGATTATTATGTGAGAGATTCTTCAGATCTAAGTTGTTTAGATCAACGAATAGAAGAAGCTTGTATCAGAAGGAGTTTGATAGGAGTTAAGTTTTATCCAAAATTTTTTTCTATCAAAGGGGAGTTAAAAGAGGAAGATTTTTTTCTATTGAAGCTAAAAAAAGTATATGATTGATTACGTTAGTCTGTAGTAATTTTCTATGTTAAATGGTCTTATGGATGGAATAAGTCGCTCATTATTAGTGTTTACTAGGCCTCCCGGGCGGTTACGCCCATTGGTCGTCGAAGACGCCCTAAAGGGCTTGTTGTGGCCGCTCAACTGTCTTTTTTTCTTTTGGCTGTTCTTCTTCGGCGGCTGGGCAGTTTTGGGCCCATGGGCTGAAGCCCATGGTTGTAGACTGAGCAAACTGGCGGGCTGAAGCCCTTGTTTGCTGATGAAGCCTAGTGGAACAGAAAATCCCCTCGAATGAGGGGATGACGATTTTTTCAATAGCCTAGGGCCTTGGCCCTAGGGGTGGCCGAAGGCCAAATCGGCCTAGGGGCCTGTAAGGGTGCCGCGCAGCGGCAGACCGAGCTTTTTGAGCAAAGCGAAAAAAGCGAAGGGCCGAGCAGACCTGCGAGCCCTGAAAGGGCCCGGCCGCCAAAGGCGGCAGGCCCCAAAAAAATAAAAATAGTCCCTCAACTTTTTCTGACCACCCTAAAGCGCTAAAAAATGGGCGAAGAACCGCAGTTCTTTGCCCAAAGCTATTTTCAGAAAATGGCCTAATGCTGTTGGCAGCAAGCGGGAAGCTGATCATGGGCTTTCGGATCGGCAGGGAGCTCATCTGCAGGATAGCCCAATTGGCTGAGGGCCTTGCGTAGGGCAGCGGGATTGGTTTTTTCCTCATCGTAGTGAACCTCTACGGTCTTGCTGTTCAAATTAACGCTAGCATGATAAACGCCTTCTATTTGTTCTAGGCCCTGACTAATTGTCGTTTGGCACATACCACATTGAGGGTCAGATTTAATCAAAAGTTCGGCGCCATTTTCATGATGATGCTCTTTTGTAGCATGATGCTCTTTTGTAGCATGATGCTGTCCAGCATGGGGATCTGCCTTGGTTTTTTCGCCTAAAGTGTAGCGGAAGCCCGCATAAACCATAGTCCCGAAAACAGGGGCATAAACGGCCGAAGCATCAAAAAGCTGGGGTTGTAGGTTTTGCCCAAAAGGGTCTTGAGCGCCCAAAATAGGTTGCTCTTGGCGGTAGTTCGTCAGGTTTTCGCCACCCAAATAAACTTCCCAGCCTTTGCCCAATTTTTTACTAACTTGTGCATTGACCAAGGCAAAAGTAGGAGAGCGGGCCTCTTGTCGATAAGCGGGAAGATTGCTTAGGTCGCCATAAAGTGTAGGGAGACGTTGTGGCCCCACCAATTGGCTGTTGAGATTAAACTGCCAGCCCGATTTAGGCAGCTGGTATTGTAAGGCCATCAAGCCACGGTGACGAGGAGAAAAAGCCATCCAGGTCAATTGCCCATGTTGTGTGGTATACACATCATTGTATTTGTAGGCCAAACGCAACTCTAAGTTTTCAATCAGGTCTTGGGTCCAAGATAACAAAATGCTATTGGCAAAAGAGCGGCCGTCTAAATTGTAAAACTGAACTTGGCTGCTGCTGTGGTCAATGTCTGCCACCAAACGCTGCTCAAAATCAGTGCGGTAAACATCTAGACTCAAGCTTCCCGCACGCTCGCCCAAAATATAGTTGCGCGTGATATTGAGGCCATAGTTCCAAGCTTTTTCTACGGCAGGAGTTTCATTTAGGATAAAGGCACGGCTGCTGGGCAAATAACGGAAGTTTTCAATCAATAGGTTGGGCAGGCGAATTCCCCGGCCCCCAGAAGCTCTAATGATAAAGTCTTGATTGAAGTTGTACTTGAAGTTGAGGCGGCCAGTGGGCAAATACTCCGTACCATTAAGGGTTTGGACCTGGTCCAGACGGAGGCCAGCAATAAGGCCAAAACCTCGGCCTGTTTCTGGATCGAGTTCCTGCTGCCAGTTGTACTCGGCAAAAAGAGCAGATTGCTGCTCTCTGCGGTCCATATTGAGCTCGTTTACTTGCTCCTGAAAGTCATCTAGGCGATAGTTAAAACCCGCCATCAACTCTTGCCCTTTGCCCAAAGGCGTTTGAAAGAGCAAGTTGAGATAAGCCGTGTTTTGCTTTCCTTCATAAAGTCGATCGCCAAAAGAAGAAGATTGATTGTGCTGGCTAAGGCTATAAATAAGGGCCAAAGATTGCAAGGGGTTGTCAAAACCAATAAATCCAAGTTTACCAAAGACCTCATAGCGCTCAATATCGGAGTCGATTTGGTATAAGCGCTGGGGCAAATCAGCAGCAGAAAAGAAGCTAGCGACTTGTCCGCCCTCTCTTTGGTCCAATATAGCTTGCGCATTGATTTCGGCATGCAGGTTTTTGGTCCTGTGGTTCAATCGCCAAAGGGCGTTGAGCTGCCGCTTGAGGGGGATGTCCATAAAGTTGTCCCCATTATGATCTATCGCCTGATTGAAGTAGTTGCCATGTAGCAAAAGCCCAGTAGCCGTCCGCTCATTAAATTTATGAGCCAAGTTTAGGTTGAGCTCGCTGCGGCCCAAATGATTGAGAAAGCCATTGAGGTAGAGCTTGGGCGCATTATGTGGCTTAATCAATTCGGTGTTAATTTGCCCCGTTAAGCCCTCTACGCCATTGCGCACCGTGCTCGCTCCCTTAGAAATCTGAATGCTTTCGACAAATGTACCAGGAATGTATTCTAAGCCATAAGCTAAGCCCAAACGATTAAAGTTGGGCCGGTTTTCTATCATCAACTGACTGTAAATGCCCCGCAAGCCCAACATTTCAATGTCTCTGGCTCCAGTAACGGCATCGGTAAAACTTACATTGACGGTCCCATTGTTCTCAAAGCTTTCGGCCAAAGAGCAACAAGCCGCTCGCCGTAGCTCGCACTGTCCTAAGGTCTCGACATTGATGGGGTTGATGGTTGAAGCAAAGGCATCGCCTTGCTTAGCCGTTACTTCAACGGTGGCCTGCTCTAGGAGTAGGTCATCGCCCACAGTAAGGATTAAATCTTGCTCCGAGGGCAGTATTTCTACAGATACTGGCTCATAAGAAAGATGGCGAATTTCTAGGGTGTGTGGCTGGACCGTATCTAGGCGAAGAATGCGAAATTTCCCCTCAAAATCCGTAACCGCCCCAATACTAGCGCTATCTTGCCAATGAATAGTGGCCGAAATAATGGCTTCCCCTTGGCCATTAACAAGCTGGCCTGAAAAATAAGATTGGCTATAGGCCAATTGGCTCCATGCTAGCCCAACTAGCAGGAGAATATATTTGTAAAATTGCATAAATTTTTGATTTTCTGATTATTAACTAATACTCGTACAGAAAATCAATTTTAGCAACGCATGATCTGAATAAATTGTAAATAGTCGGCCCCCTCAAAAAGCAGCGGCGCCCGCTTTTGCCAAAAAATGAAGGGCGCAGCCAGCTCCAACTCTTCCTGTGCAGAAAGCGAGCGGCTGGGCCAATGGAGAACTAGACGAGGAGCCCAAAATAATTGAAGAGAATATAAGGACTGGGCCAGATTTGGCGGCAGCAGCTCCCCAGAATCATCCCAAATAGAAAAAAACTCTACCTCATTGTCCTGACAACAAGGTTGCTCTAAACTGCAATGCTGCTGCTCTTCCGAAATAGAACAACAACTTTCAGCCGAATTTTCTACTCCCTGCCGACAACAAGAGGCCTCGGCCCAAATGCTGTAGTGCCAACTGTCTTGACAAGCACAAAAATGAGAATAACTACTCCAACCCACTGAACCACAAAGTAGTAGCAGGGCAAGTATAGGCGCCAAAAAACGCCCAGCTTTATGTAGTTGGACCGTACTCATATTACAAATGAAGCACTTTTTTTAGATTTATCCAAATTTTTAACCCTTTTTAAAACACTAGGCCTGCTCCTTGGCCCGCAATTCAGTCAACCAAGCCCGAGCCTGCTCCCGATCCGAAAATGCTTTGGCGGGATATTTTGGTTTGTTTAAGCCCAAAATAAAGTTACTCAATAAACGAGATACAGGGTTGGCAATCAAAGTAGCCACCCCTTTCACAATTTCTGGAGAAATCCCCGACAAGGTTCTTCTAGCCCCAGCCGATGCCCCCTTGATGTTTTTCATGTCAATCAAAAGGTACAGTTTTGAAGAACGAGCCTCGGCCATGGCCAACATGCTCTCAAAAGATTCCTGGGCATCGCTGTCTTCCATGTAATAGGATGAATTTATTTCCTGCTCCACAATAAAGTCGCCCTCAGGCCAAATTAAAGCTCCAGACTGAAGCGTTACCCGCACTTGAGTATAGTTCGGTTTTTTCATTCTCTTTAAGTTAATTCACACTAAAATACAGAAGTACAAATAAATATTAGCCTGTTCTTCCTATTTAGAAGTATTCTAAGGGCTGTTTTGGGGCCCGCGGCCGGCCGAGCCGGCCGCCGCTATGCTGCGGGGCTCACAAGTCTGTTCGGCCCTTCGCCGCTTTCAGCGGCTCGGTCTGGCGCTTTGCGCCACCCCTCCGCAGCGCTGGGCCAAATTACTCTTGGCCGTAAAGGATAAAAACTGGTCCCTCAACTTTTTCTGGTCTATTTGGACCAAAAACAATGCAACTAACCTCTTAGCCAAAATAAACCGTATTTGAACCCTTTATTCGACCAAAACCAATTGTGCTAAACGCTAAACGCTAAACGCTAAACAAGATAAACAGGAATTTAGACCATTTTTTTATTGAATTATTATTAGTCCCTCAACTTTTCCTGACTAGATTGAAGGTCAACGATATAAACGAAAATTTTAAAATCAAAAATGAGCGTCGTATAAGGCGGGTAGCGTTATGCTGGCTCAAAACAAGAATATTATTTGGTCCAAAGTGGGAGAGAGGGCCAACTAAAAAAGCGAATGCCGTTACGGCATTCGCTTTGAATTTTTATTCAAATGAGTTTTCTAAAATAAAAAGGAAGCTCCATCCTCAGGAATAGTTAATTGGGAAGAGAATCCTTGCTCTTTGGCAAATTGACGTAATTCTTTTCGACTCAATACGCAATGGGCCAAAGCTTCCAAATGTATGGCTACCAATTTACTCTTGGGCAACAGTTGATGAATTTTTGCAATTTCTTCTTTCCCCATAATGATTGCTCCCAACTTGGCATCCGCCAAACGAGCAGCCCCCGCATTGATTACAACATAATCAGGAGCCAAACGCTCTAAATCTGCTTCTACTTTCCCGGTCAGAATAGTGTCCCCCAGAAAATAAATAGAGGCTTGTCCCTCCGCCTGAAGATAATAGCCAGAGCTTTCCCCTAAAAATTTGGCCAGCTCCGGAATGGAATAGGCCAAATCACTGCCATGCTGCCCCTTAGTCCGTTCAATCTGGACATTTCCTATAGATAATTTATGCTCAATAATTTCCGTTTTCTGAAATCCTTGGGCCTGAAGTTTTGCTGCATCTTCTTCATTCTGAAGATAAACAGCTTTATTTTTATCTATGAGCACCGCTGCCGCCTCATCCCAATGGTCAGGATGTAAATGAGTCAACAAAACAGTATCGGCAGCCACAAGCTTCCCAACAGAAAGAGCTAAATCTACAGTGGGATTAGGAATTTCTGAGTTGACTGTGCCTGGAAAACAGCCAAGAGCGCCTTTCTCCGCAAACATAGGGTCTATTAAAAAACTTTGCCCTCCATAATTCAAATAAATGCTGGCATTCCGCACAAACAAAAACTGATTTGACATTCTTCTAGAGTTTTTTTCAATGAAATAATTTCGATAAGACAAAATTATTCCCTTCAGCCTCCAAAGAACTACCTTCCTAGCTCAAAAGACTACCACTTTGATAAGCAGCCAAAAAGTCTGAGCTTTTTTGACCTGTCTGCGCCTTGAAAAAACGCATCAAATGATTAGGCTCTGAGTACCCTAAAGCATAAGCAATCTCACTAAGGCTTTTTTCAGGATGATAGATCAACTCTAATTTAATTTCTGCCAGCAATCGCTGCTTGATTAACGCACTGGCCGTTTGGCCAAAAGTTGTTTTGGCTAGTTTGTTTAAACTAATTCGACTCAAGCCTAAAAGTTGTGCATAATCTTCTACCCGCTGCTTTTCCCGAATGTGTAGCTCTAATAAACGCTTAAATTCATAGGCTGCCTGCCCTCCCTGATTACTAAAGGCTAGTTGATAATGTATTGCATAATCCCGATTTAGCCGCTCCAATAAATAATAAATCAAAGAGCGAATAATATGAGCACTATTCGTCAATGGATAAAGCAATTCCTTTTTTATCTCTTCTAAAAAGAAGAATAAGGGCTCCAGCGCTCCAGCCGCTAAAGGCAAATATAAAGGCTGCTCCCGCTGGTAAAAATAAAGTAGCTTATGAGTTTGTTTAAAAATTTCGTTTTAGGAAAATAAGTATAAAGGCTAAATAGTGTAGACTCGCCCAGTTGTCGGCTTTTCTTTCAAAACGAATGAGTAAAATTTTGAATGCGTCAATCCATGCGTTAGTTCGCTCAACAGAAAAGCGTTCTTTGTAAAGTTCCTCATCTATAATATCTTGATAATAAGCTTTTTTTCTATTTCTTTTGTTGTGGTCAATATTAGGGATAATGCCCATTTTTTGGCAGTTTTCTCTAAGTTTTTTGCTATCAAACCCTGCATCAGCATTCATAAATAAACCATCAGGAGAGATGTCTGAAAGCTGCAGATCGGCAAGCATTTTTTGGAAATGACTCTCGATTTCAAACAAATCATTATGGTTTCCCGCAAAAGGCGGAGACATAGCGATTGGCAGCCCATTTTTATCTGTGAGAAAGAGAGCATTTGTGGTTTTGGACTTTTTTCGGCCCTGATAACCCACAGCTTCGCCCCCTCTTTTCGCTGGGGTATGACTTCCGTCAAGCTGTATACTAGATAAATCTAAACAAGATTTTTCATGGGCTAGAAATTGGATCCACACTTTTTGCCAAATACCAGACTCGGACCAGCTATTGAAGTAGTAATATACTGTTTGCCAGCAAATTAGAACTTCGTACAAAAAAAGATTGTATCGGTAATTCTCTCCACTGACAACCTGTTTTAAGCCTATAAATTATCGCTTTAACAATTTGCCACAGAGGCGCTTTGGTTTTTCGAGCCAATTTTTTTTCGGGAAAAAATGCTAATATTTTTTCCGTAATAAATTCTTTTGATAAATTCACAACCATGTTGCAAAGCCTTTTTTTGTTTTTGTCGTAATCAACAATAATAAGCGCTTTGCAGCATTTTTTTTTGCCTTAGTCTAGCTGCTGACTAAAAAATTTAAACAAGCTCTATAAGTAAATAACTGATCCGCAAAGAACTCATGCAAAAACTCTTCTTTGAAAAAGAGTACTTTAAATTTTAATCCCTCAGTCTGAACGTCCCAACGTTTAAGTTGAAAGGCGGAAATGAAAACGAGGCAATTGTCTTGCAACACAATTTTTTGCTCCCCTAGATATAAGGTTCCTTGAGCTCGCTCAAAGAAAAGAATTTCAAAACAATCGCCTCGATGGGGCTGGGCAAAGAAATAGGGATGCAAAGCCGCTAATTGCTCCTCATCAAGTACGTTGAGCATAAAATCTACTCCACAAGCAGTCTTATTAAATTTCATTAGTTGCATGGCTCCTTCTTTTGTTCTCTACATCAAATGGCCCAATAGATATTATGCGCTTAAAAATCCCAAGCTAAAAGCGCTGCAATCTCTTCCCGGCTAGGCAAATACTGCTCCCGATAAGCTTGGACCAATAAACGCTCTTCTTCATAATAACGCAGGGCCAACTCCTGATAATTAGTCTGCATGAGGCTAGCCTGCTCCGCAATACAAGCCCACTGAAAGTAATCAGTCAAACGCTCAAAGAGCTGTTTGGCCCCCAACTGAATGTGGTCCATATCTTTGGTCTCCCTAAGAGCAAACAATTTTTGTTTCAATAGCGCAAAGTCAGCCCTTAGTTTGTCGGTTCCTCTTCGCTGCTTTAGCTGCTCATAGACAAAGTCGAGCAGTATAAGTAAGCCCTTGCTCTTCTGACTGGCCCGCAACATATCTAAGATCATGATATTTCCAGCACCTTCCCAAATGGGCAAAACCATAATGTCTCGCATGACTTTGGGCATCACCCCATCCTCAATATAGCCCAATCCACCCATCAGTTCCATACTTTCCCGAGCTACATAAACGCCCTGCTCTGCTGTGGCCTTCTTAATCATAGGCGTCAAGAAGCGCAACCACTCTTTGGCAGCAGCATCTCCCGCTTCTGCTTGGTCCAATAAACTAATGGCTTTCCAACAACTATAAAACTGGCCCTGATGGATGCTGCCCAATTCCCAGAACTTCATGCGGACCAAAGCATGCTCTAGCAATGCTTTTCCAAAGGTATTTCGATAAGTCGCAAATTGATAGGCTTCGATTAAGGCTCTGCGCAAGCCCGAAATAGCCGCTACCGAATTATACAAACGAGAGAGGTTGATCATATCACTCATGATCTTAAACCCTTGCCCTTCTTCTCCTATTAATTTGGCCCAACTACCCTGCAAGAGATATTCGCCGCTGGCCATAGAACGAGTGCCCAATTTGTCTTTGAGCCGGATGAGGTCCATATTATTAGCACTGCCATCTGGCCGTTTTGGCTCCAAAAGAAAGATGCCCAAACCTCTACTTCCCTTTTCTAAGGGGCCCGTCCGCGCTAAAGCAAAAATGATCTCTGCGCTGGCATTGCTGCAAAACCACTTTTCGCCCTCCAAGGACCAATAACCATTGTCCAAAGGACTCGCCTTGACCAAATTGGCCCCTACATCAGAACCGCCCGCCTTTTCAGTCAAAAACATGGCACCAGTATAAAAATCCTTGGGCTCAGCAGTATAGATTCTGGGCAACAGCCTTGCTTTGTCCTCCTCCGAGGCATATTTATCGATCAATAAAGCAACACCATCCGTCATACATAAGGGACAATATAAACCGCTTTCACTCATAGCATACAAATAGCCCAAGGCAAAGCCCAAACGATGCCGCTGCCCCGCATAACGCTCCCTAAATTCAGGGGCCCATTTTAAGCGAAACATTCCCGAATGCACAGCTATGGCTTTGAGCTCTTCATAAGCAGGATGAAAATCAATCTGATTGATGGTTTCGCCCAAATAGTTGCGCTTGCGCAACTTCGGCCCATTTTTATCCGCAGCTAAGGAGAGTCCGTTCATTGGTCCAGCCGCCAAACGCCCCAGTTGCTCCAAAGCATCCGATTGCTCAGAAAGGACCTGCGCAGGCAAATGCGCATGTAGGTAATCCTCTAATAGCTTATCTGAATGAAAGTAGTTTTGACTAAATTTATGCCCTCGAGGCAAAACGCGATTCTCTTTTTGCATAATCACTAAAATAAATAGCAGGGAATTTTTTTGCGGTCCAACAGGGCGCAAAGCGCCCGCAGGATGAGCGCTGCGGAGTGGGTGGCCCAAAGGGCCAGACCAAAGGCAGGCATCGCCTGCCTGCAGGGCCGAGCAGACCTGCGAGCCCCAAAGCATAGCGACCCGCCTTTAGGCGGGACAGCCCCAAAATATAATGAAAAAAAACGCCTAACTAATCAATTAGCTAGACGCTGATATCAACCTAAGCCTCAAAGGACTTGATGGTCGCTATAATGATGTTGCAGCACTCATCCAATTGCTCAACGGTCATGACCAACGGAGGTGCAAAACGAATGATGTTGCCATGTGTGGGCTTGGCCAATAAGCCATTTTCGGCCAACTTGACGCAAATGTTCCAAGCCGTTTTGCTGTCTGGACTATCATTGATGACCACAGCATTCAATAGACCTTTTCCACGGACCAATTTGACGAGCTCAGTTTGCTCCACCAACTCGGCCTGAAGGCGATCTCTGAAACGCTGCCCCAATGCTCTTGCGTTTTGGGCCAGTTTTTCCTCCTTAACGACATCTAGGGCCGCCATAGCCACGGCGCAAGCCAAAGGGTTTCCGCCAAAGGTGCTCCCATGCTGCCCTGGCTGAATTACATCCATGATTTCTTTATTCGCCAAAACGGCAGAAACGGGATACAAGCCGCCAGAAATGGCCTTACCCAAGATCAAAATATCAGGCTGCGTATAAGTTTCCTGCTTCTCGCAATGCCCGCCACAGCTACAATCGCCGCAGATGCGCAAAAGACTACCCGTTCTGGCAATCCCGGTCTGAATTTCATCGGCAATGAAGAGCACGTTGCGCTGCTTACAAGCGGCAGCCGCCTTGGGAATAAAATCTTCATCGGGCACAAAAACACCTGCCTCTCCCTGAATGGGCTCGACCAAAAAGCCAGCGACCCGATCGCCATATTCTTCTAGCGCCGCTTCCAAGGCCCCTAAATCGTTGTAGGGCACAGAAACAAAACCAGGCGTATAAGGACCAAATTGGCCTTTGGCATCAGGGTCAGAAGAAAAGGAAATAATGGTGGTGGTCCGCCCATGGAAGTTCTGCCCACAAACGATGATAATCGCCTGATTGGCGGGGATCTGCTTTTTCTCATAGCCCCATTTGCGGCAAAGCTTAATGGCGGTTTCTACGGCCTCGGCCCCCGAGTTCATCGGCAGCACCTTGTCCATACCAAAGTATTCGCTCAAGGTCTTTTCATAAACCCCCAAACGATCGTTGTAAAAGGCTCTAGAGGTGAGGGCCAAGGTATTGGCCTGCTCCATCATGGCCGCCACAATTTTCGGATGAGAATGGCCCTGATTCACGGCAGAATAAGCCGAAAGGAAGTCGTAATAACGCTTCCCCTCTACGTCCCAAACATAGACGCCCTCTCCCTTGGCCAAAACCACGGGCAAAGGATGGTAATTATGGGCCCCGTACTCATTTTCTAAGGCCATCAAATCCGCTGATGATAGTTGATCTTGCATAGCTAGCTGTTTATATATTCAATTGTCAGTAAATTTCTTTTCTTTTGGGGCCTCCTGCCTTCGGCAGGCGCTACGTTTCAGGGCTCGCAGCTCTGCTCGGCCCTGCGGCGCTTGCAGCGCCTGGGTCTGGCCCTTTGGGCCACCCTTTCACATCGCTAGGCCTGCGGGCGCTTCGCGCCCTGCAAAACCGCAAAAGCCGTTTTGACCCTAAGGCAGCAAAATTAGCCGGGCCAATTGCCCCTTATAGCCTATAATATAGTTAGCTGCGGGCAATTCTGCCAAAGAAAGGCTAATTTTTGGCCCATTGGGCTGCACGCTCTTGACCAATTGGCCCTGCATGTTATATATATATAGTTTTGCTCCAGCCTCATAGGCTACACTCAATTGTAGTGCTCTCGCCTTGGGCAAGGGATTGGGCCAAATCTTTAAGGGTTCCGCTTCGGCCAAAGGAGTTAGGCCCAATGGCCGCTGATGAATCACCCCCAAGGCATCCAAATCAAAGCCCGAAGAGGGAAAGGGCGTGGGCCAAGGATCGTTAATCAGCTGCCCCCGACTATCATAGCTTCCATATTCGCCAATATGGCCCACTACATCCACTATACGAACATAGGTTATATTGTTAATGTCTACCCGATTAGAATCTGCCAGTTCCAATAAATCGAAGGGGGTCCCATAGTTTGCTCGGTATTTTCCCGCTAAATTATGAATTTTACTGGCCTCCAAGGCCCCAAATCCCCCCACTTGCTGGGCCGTATCGGTTAGGGAGACCGCAGGAAAGCGCACAAAGTCCACTCCATTGGAACTGACCTCTACAAAGGCCAACTCCAAAAAGCTATCACTAAAGCCATTTTCAAAGATGGCAAAATCTGGCCCTGTTCCATCAATAATTGGCGGATGGATGTAGTAAGTGGCTTGGCCGCCATCGCCAAGGCTGAAAACGGTTCCATCTCCAGCGGGGCCCGCCGCCGCAGCGGGCTGCCCATTGCTAGCCAAACCTAGCTGGGCCTGACTAATATCCTGCGGTCCTCTGCTCCAGATATAAGGAGTTACTCCCCAATCGGCCCAAAGGATAGAATCCTTATGCAAGGCTGTGCTTCCTGCCTGCCCAGCGGCAGGCGCATACTGCGCATTTAGATTAAAGGATAAAAAAAGAGCGAGGACAAAGCTCCAAGAATAGTTCATCTGCCTATTATTTTACAATTCTACTCTCAAGACCTCAAAAGCGAGGTTTTGGGCCAGGCAATCTACTCTAGCATAAATGCGCTCTAGATGACTGCTATAATTTAAATGTCGATTGGCCACAATTTGCATGCTTCCATTGGGCTTTAGCAGTGGCTTGACCGCCTGAAAAAGGCCCAGACTCACTTCTATATTGTTTTCATGCCCAAAATGAAAAGGCGGATTGCTAAGGACTAGGTCCAGACTGCCTGCAGGAATATGCGAGAGCTCATCGGTCCAGACCGCAGGGGTATCGGGCAAATTTAGTTGGCTAGAGGCAATGGCCAGATAAGCATCATCGGTTAGTTGGGCCTGCATTTTCGGCGCTCGCTTAAGATATTGATGGGCCAAAATGCCATTGCCGCAGGCGAGGTCCAATAACTGCCCCTCTTCTTCCTGCACTAACCAGTTTTCGATAAAGAAGCGGCTGCCCTTGTCCACCTGCTTGGCCGAAAAAACTCCATAATATTGTTGATAGCTATCACTTTCATAATAAATGCTCCGAGTTAAGGCTTGGCCAGCCAAGGGCTTTTTGCCCCGCATGCTCAAGATGCGTGCTTTTTTCCAAGCTCTAGATTGCTCCACTTGCTCAAAGTATTTTTGGGCCAACTGCAGCATGCTAGGCGTAAAATGCCGAGTCATAAAGGCGGCATGTATGCTCCCATCTTCTTTTAGGGCCAGATGCGCCTGCTGTAGTTGCAGCTCGAAGAGGTCCATAGATTTGGGGACCAGCATAAAGGCCTGCGAGCAAGCCTTGGCCTGTGCTAAAGGGAGGCAATAATTCAATTGGTCCAAATCTAAGCCATTGAGCAAGCAGTTTTTGGTCCAAGCCTTCTTCTGAGAGGCATAATTGGGCACCAACTGCGGCTGCCAGCCCGATAAGGCCAAGGCCCAAGCCCCAAAACGATCATTGTAAATCAATGGCTGTTCTGTAATTGGGAGCTCCCCCTCTTCTAATAGGCGAAGCAGATAAGCCTGAGCGGCAGAGACTGGCACTAAAGAGCGATTGTTGCTCTGCGGATAACGTTGCAGCTTGAAGGGCCGCCCTCTAAACTCAAATTGAAACATAGGTTGATTTATATGGTCCTTGATAAGCTGCAAAATACATTTTTTTGGCCAAAAAAATAATCTACAAAAGGGCCCTTGGGTCTAGCAGGGCGCAAAGCGCCCGCAGGCTGAGCTGCCGAAGCAGGGCCGCCGCAGGCGGCAGACCAAAGCCCGAAGGGCTGCAGGGCCGAGCGAACAGCGAGCTGCGTAGTGGAGCGACCCGACCATAGGGAGGGGCAGCCCCAAAAAAAAGAGACAGCCACCCTAAAGTTACTGCCTCTTCCATTATAGGATGCTTAGTCTATTGCTTATCTATATTTTGAGCTTTGAGTTGCCGCTGCAATTCTTTTACCGCCGCCTCAATTTGCTCATCTCTACCATTGAGCATCTTCTCATAATCGTTTCGGACCATGATGTCGGGCTCTAGTTGCGTATTTTCTAGCAATTGGCCCTCTAGGGTTTCCATGCCCACCTGCGGAATGCCGAAGACCATACCATTTTGTAGGCGCTCCCACCATACGGCGGTGGCCGTACCTGGCACAGGCATACCGATCAGTTTGCCGATGCCCAAGGCCTTGTATACATAGGGGAACATATGGGCGTCGGAGTAGTTGCCTTCGCTCATGAGGACCACCGAGGGGCGCGACCATTTGAACATAGGCTCTGTACCGATCTTTTGTCCTCTTGGGCGGATTTTGAGATAGACCTCTCCGCTGAGGAAGCTGGCCAAGTCGTCATGCAACCAGCCCCCGCCATTGAAGCGAGTATCTACGATTAGGGCCTTTTTGTTGTAATGACGGCCCAAGGCATCGGAATAGACCTGCTGGAAAGCCGAGTTATTCATGCCCTTGACATGCACATAGCCCAATTGGCCATCAGAAAGTTCTTCGACCATTTTGTGGCGACTTTCTACCCAATCCTCATAGCGGAGATTGAACTCTTGGCCAAAAGAAATAGGCTTGATGCGGATGTCTTGGCGGCTCTTTTCTTTACTATTATAGATGGTGAGCAGGATATAGTCCCCTGCCTTGCGGTTGAGTAAGGGCCAGAAATTATCCTCTTTGCCAATTTTCTGTCCATCAATCGCCTCAATGATGTCGCCAGCAGCAACCTTTATATCAGCCTTGTCCAAAGGACTCCCTTTGAGGATTTTAGCAATTTTGATCCCCGCTTTATTATGGGCATAATCCATATAAATGCCCAAAGCAGCAGTTTGGTCTCCGCCTTTTCTGTTGGGAGCATATCGGCAGCCTGTATGCGAGGCATTTAGCTCTCCGAGCAGCTCGCTGGCCATCTCGGCAAAGTCATAGCCATTGTTAATATGAGGCAGAAAGCGAGCATACTCTTTTTTATAGAGCTCCCAATCTACTCCATGAAGGTCCTCTAGGTAGAACTTGCGTTTTACCTGTCTCCAGATATGGTTAAACAAATAGGTTCGTTCTTCGGCAGACTGTAGCTCCATTTCTCCTTTGAGGCGAATTGTTTTTACCTTCTTGCTCTTGAGTTCCATCTCTTTAATTTGTCCTTTATGGCCAAAGTAGAGTTTCTCTCCTTTTTTATCTAGGCTGAGTGAAGAGCCAGAGCCGCCCAGTTTTTGGACAATCTCCGTCTTTTTGCTCCGTAAGTTAGTGGCCCAAAGATCATAGCCTTTTTCAAAGGCGGCCAGATAATAGAGGGTTTCTCCTTCTTTGTCTAAAACGGCATCGGCCAAACTAGCCGAATGAATGGTTAGGCGGGCAATGCGGTCCTCGAGGCCCTCCAATTCGATGTTTAGGGGTTTGAGCTCCTTGTTTTCCGCTGTTTTATCCTTTTTCTCTTCCTTTTTGCTGGCTTTCTTCTTTTCCTCTTCCTCCTCTTTGAGCAATTGGTAGTCTTCTTTGCTCAGGCGGTAGCGGTCATAGGCGTCTTGGGTCAAGAAAAGGGCAAAAACGTCATTTTGGCTTCCCCAGCTGGCATGATTGCGCATGCCTTTGCGGTCCGAGAACCAAATGAGCGATTCTCCATTCATGCTCCATTTGGGGCGGCCATCATTATAGCCACTACGGCTAAGGTTTACAGGGGCGGTTTTCCCATCGGCGGCCACTAGACCAATTTCAGAGATCCATTGGTTTTCTTGCAAGAACTCTAGCAAAAACCACTTGCCATCAGGAGACCATTGGTAGTATTGATCGCCATCGGAATAAGAGTAGTTGCGGTTTTTCTCCAAGATGGTCCGCTCTTTCTTGCTCTCTAGGTTAATGACCTTGAGCCTTGTGCGCTCTTCCAGAAAGGCCACCTCCTTGCCATCGGGAGAATAAGCGGGTTGGAAGGTCTCTTTATCTGAGGCCAAAATAGTTTCTTCTTGGAGCAAGGTAGAGTTAAAGAAATACTTTTCTTCCTTGCGGACCAAGCTAGTTTGGTAGAGGTTCCAGCTTTCTTCTCGCTCCGAGGCATAGAGAATACTGCGACCATCAGGGCTAAAGCTAATGCTGCGCTCCTGCTCTGGGGTATTGGTAATGCGCTTGGTTGTGCCCGCTTCCATAGAAGAGACAAAAATTTCCCCTCTATAGACATAAGCGACCTCTTTGCCATTGGGCGAAAGGGCAAACTCCCCAGCCCGATTGGCCATGACGATTTCCGTCGGGTTGCTCTGCCAATCGCTAGCAATTTGTACCTGCAGTTTTTGGGCGTTGGCGCCAGGCTTTAGAGTATATAGCTCTCCATTGTATTGGAAACAAAGCAGGCCTTCATCAGAAATAGACAAAAAGCGAACGGGATGATTATCGAAGTTGGTCAATTGCTTTTTGTTCTTTTTTCCTCGAATTTCTAGGCTGTAGACATTTAGGCTACCCGATTCTTCTGAAAGGTAGTAGAGGGTTTTGGCATCTTTAGAGAGGACAGGCTCTCTGTCTTCCCCGCCAAAATCCGTCAGGCGGCTAAAGCTTTTGTTTCTAAGTGGCTCATACAACCAGATATCTCTAGTAACGGAAGACTGATGATGTTTGCGCCAAGGGTCTTCATAGCCCTTTTTATCTTGAAAGACGTAAATATCGCCTTTGCGGCTCACTTTGGCGTATTCGGCAGCGGCAGAGGTGATTTGCTCTACTCTTCCGCCTTTACTGGGCACGGCATAAAGCTCGGGCAAGCGGCCATAGGGAAACTGTTGGCTTTTGACATCATCCATCCGCAGAGAGCTAAAGAAGATACGGCGACCATCTCCGCTAAAGTCTGAGGGATAATCATCTGTAGAATGGAAAGTAAGGCGCTTGGGGGCACCACCTTCTGCGGGCATCGTGAAAATATCAAAATTGCCGTAGCGGTCAGAAGCGAAGGCGATGCTTCGGCTATCTTTGGACCAAACGGGCATGAAGTCATGCGCGCTATGCTGCGTGAGCGGCTTGGCCTCTCCACCTGCAGCGGGCATACTATACAAATCGCCTTTATAGCTAAATACAATGCTTTGCCCATCGGGAGAAATAGCGGGATAGCGCATCCAGAGCGCATCTTGCAACTGCGCTTGGGTCCATAAGGGAAGTAAAAAGAGCAACCAAAAGGAAGCAAATATCTTTTGCATAAGTTCTTGTTTTGATGAACTTAGATAATAAGCAGTCTTGGGCAAGATGAGGAATAATATCGACCAATGTTTTTTTAACTAGACGAAAGCGGCTTCTCTTTTATTTATAAACTGCTGCAGGATGATTTGGGGCTGCCCCTTCCTATGGTCGGGTCGCTCCACTACGCAGCTCGCAGGTCTGCTCGGCCCTGCAGCGCTTTCAGCGCTTTGGTCTGCCGCCTATGGCGGCCCTGCTTCGGCAGCTCAGCCGCTCTTCTTTGGTTTTTCAGGCTTGGGGCTCGGCTTCGGCCCTAAAACCTCAGCGCTTTACTTAGGTCTAGGAAACAGCAGCCCTCCTTAGTGGCCGGAGCCTTATAATTAGCGCAAAGAAGAGGGATGAGCGGCTTAGCGCTGTGGAGGGGTGGCCCAAAGGGCCAGACCAAAGGCAGGCATCGCCTGCCTGCAGGGCCGAGCAGGCTTGCGAGCCCCGCAACATAGCGCCCCGCCCTGCGGGCGGGGAAGCCCCAAATTCCCCTTGAAAAGAAATTTGCTTTTCTGCTTGGAAGAATGCATTTTTGTGGGCTCAAATCAAGGGGAAGTATGCGACTAAAAAGTTTAGAAATAAAGGGCTTTAAGAGCTTTGCGGAGAAAACGGTCATCAATTTTTCGGAAGATGTAATTGGGATTGTGGGCTCTAATGGCTGTGGAAAGTCTAATATTGTAGATTCGATTCGCTGGGTGTTGGGAGAGCAAAAAACCAAACAGCTCCGTTCAGACAGCATGACCAGCGTAATTTTTAATGGGACCAGTAAGCGCAAAGCGGCCGCTTTGGCCGAGGTGAGTCTGCGCTTTGAAAACGATCGAGGCGTATTGCCCACCGAATTTCAGGAAGTGACCATCAAAAGAGCGCTGCATAAAGATGGCAGTGGCGAATACTACCTCAATGGAGTCAAATGTAGATTAAAAGACATCAACAACCTCCTTTCTGATACGGGCATGGGCTCGGACTCCTATGCCATTATTGCCCTGGGTATGGTCGATGACCTTTTGCAGGATAAAGACAACAGCCGCCTCAAGCTATTTGAACAGGCGGCGGGCATTTCTAAATATAAAATTCGCAAAAAAGAAACCCTACGCAAGCTCAAACAAACGGCGGAGGACCTCGAGCGGGTGGAAGATTTATTGCATGAGGTGGAGCAACAGCTCAAAACCCTAGAGCGGCAGGCCAAGCGGGCCAAGCGCTACCTAGAGCTCAAGAGCGAATACAAACAGTTGAGCATTGACCTACAGGCCATTCGGATTAGGGGCTTGCGCAAAGATTATTCGGAGCTCGAAAAAAAGATGGCGCAAGAGCAGCAGCAGATCCAAAAACGGCAAGGCGAGCAAGAAGTAGAGCAAGAGCGCTTGCGCTCGGCCAAGCGAGACCAACTAGAAAAAGAACAGCGTTTATCGGCCGCCCAGCAAAAGCTCAATCAGTTGATTGGGCGCATCAAGGGCCTAGAGAACGAGCAAAAGATGAAGGCCCAAGAAGCCCTCTTTTTGCAGCAAAATAAAGAAAAACTATTGGACCGTCTGCGCTCGGGCAAAGAACGCCTAGCGGCGGCCCAACAAAATGCCGACCGCTATGCCCAGCAAAAGAAAACCGAGGAAGAGGTCCTAGAGATCCTTTCCGACGCCCTCTATGAGGCCCAAGAACAAGTGGCTAAAATTCGTTCGGAACATGGCTCGCTTAAACTAGAAGTAGAACAATTTCTGGAAGAGCAAAAAAGCATGCAAGAGCGTTTGGTGCGGGCCGAAAAAGAAATGGCGGTCTATCAAACGGAACAAAATAACCTCAAAAAGCAGTACCGACAAATAGATGAGCGTTTGGCCCTACGTGCCGAAGAGCTCAAGGAGGTCAAGCTAGCCTATAGAGAAAGTGCTACGGAGCTACAGACCCAAAAAGGCATATTGGAAGGGCTGCAACAGGCCGAAGAAATCCGAAAAAGCGAACTAGAAAGCGTAGAGCAACAACTAGAAAGCGAAAGTCAGCTTTTGCAGCAGAAAAACCGTTTATTGGATGCCAAAAGCAACGAAAAAAAGTTGTTGGAGGATTTGGTCAAGAGCATGGAAGGCTATGCCCAATCTGTAAAATTCTTGCATCAGAACGATAGCTGGACCGATAAGCCCATCCTCTTGTCAGACCTCTTCTATTGTCCGGAAGAATATCGCTTAGCGGTAGAAAACTACCTCTCTCCCTACCTCAACTACTATCTGGTCCAAACGGCAGAAGAAGCCTATAAGGCGGTACAGCTACTAGAGGCCGCAGAAAAGGGAAAAGCCAACTTCTTTATCCTAGATTGGATAGCGCCCAAAGACGAAAAACAATTGTCGGTCCCGGGCGCTCGGGCCGTTTTGGAGCTAGTAGATTATGAAGCGGATTATGAAGCCCTGGCGCAACAGCTATTCGCTCAGGTCTATATATTGGAAGAGGGCCAAGAGCGGCCTGCTCAAAGCGCAGGACATTTTCTCTCTAAAGACGGAAAGCGCAGTTTTGGTCCCTACAGCCTAAAAGGGGGCTCTGTTGGCGCTTTTGAGGGTAAAAAGATTGGGCGAAAGAAAAATTTGGCCCTTTTGGCCGAGGAAATTGAGCGATTGCAGACAGCAGTGAGTGGCCTACAGCAAGCCGTAGACGAATTGCGGCTGCGCCAAAAGCAATTGCGCCAAGCCGACCGCAGCCGAGAGATCCAAACCGCAGAAAGAGGCCATCAGCAGCTCTTGCAAAAGCATATTAGCTTGGAGGGAAAACTGGAGGGCTTCGAGCAATTTAAGGCAGAAACCAAAAGTCAAAAGGAACAGCTCCGCACAGAGCTCAAAAAGATACGGAACGACAAAAGGGAAATAGAGGGAGAGCTGGAGTTTCAGGAAGACCAATTGGAGCAACTGCAAAGACGTCTGGGTAAAAAGAATATGGCCTTTAAGGAACAAGCCCAAGAGCTTTCTCAGGCCTCTTCTCAATACAACCAAAAACATATTGAGCAGCTCAGGCAACAAAACCGCCTAGAGGGCCTAGACAAAGAGTGGCAGTTTGCCCAACGGCAGGCCCAAGAGCTGCAGCAACAGCTCAAGCAAGACCAAAAAGCCCTAGAGGAGGGCGAAAAGAAAGAGCAAAGCCTGTTACTGGCCCAAGAAGATAGCCAAAAGCAGCTGCAGGAATTCTATGAAGACCGACAGCTCTACAAAGCTCGCCTCTCTGATGTGGAGCAACAATTCTTTAGTGGCCGTGGCGAAATCCAAACCCTAGAAGAACATTGGGAAGAGGGCCAGAAACAATTGCAAAAACGACAAGAGCTCTTTCAATTGCAAAAAGAACGTTTTGCCGAACTCAAAATGCAGTTGTCTAATATCGCCGAGCGCCTCCGCATTGAGTTTGAGCTGCAGCTCTCTCAGCTCTTAGCACATGAGGTCCAGAGCGAACTGCCCGAAAAGGAATTGGACCAAAAGGTGGAGCAGCTCCGCCTGCGAATCAATAATTATGGGGCCGTCAATGAAATGGCGATCGAGGCTTTTGAAGAGGCCAAGGAACGCTTCGATTTTATTGGCGAGCAGCGGCAAGACCTTATCGAGGCCAAGGACAGCCTGATGCAAACCATTGAGGAAATTGATGATACAGCCAGCAAAAAGTTTATGCAGGCCTTTGAACAGGCCCGTGAGCATTTTATTCGGGTGTTCCGCTCTCTCTTCCTAGAAGATGATACCTGCGACCTGCTGCTTTCTGATCCGCAAAATCCATTAGAGTCTCGCATCGAGATTATTGCCAAGCCCAAGGGCAAACGCCCGCTTTCTATCAACCAGCTTTCGGGGGGAGAGAAAACTCTGACCGCTACAGCTCTACTCTTTTCGCTCTATCTGCTCAAACCCGCCCCTTTCTGTATCTTTGATGAGGTGGATGCGCCTTTGGATGATACCAACATTGCCAAGTTCAATAATATCATCAAGGATTTTTCGGCCAATTCTCAGTTTATTATCGTTACGCATAATAAGAAAACCATGGCCGCAGTAGATGTTATGTATGGCGTGAGCATGCAGCAGGGCATTTCTCGGGTCATCCCTGTCGATTTCCGTATGTTACAGCCCCAATAGGCCCAATTTCTTTATCTCAGAACTAAAATTAGTATGCGTTTTTTCCCTTTGCCCTTTATTTTTGCCCTCTTTTTGGGCCTTCAGCTTGCTGCCCAGCCCTACCAAATTGGGATAGAGACTAATTTTGAGGGCTATTGGCAACTCAAACAGCTCGATAATCAACCTCTGCCCGAAAACGCCAATATTTATATCCAATTTGATGACAATCAACTCTTGCTGGTTAATGGGGAGGACCAAAAAGGAGGGCGCTGGGCCTGGAATCATCCCCAGCGGCAGTTTATTGTGGAAACCGATAGCACTGAAATCTGGACCCTCATGGCTTTTGTTCCCAAAAAGCTGCTGGTTCTCAGAGAGGAAAGCAGCCAAAAGTTACTGACGCTCTCGGCCATGTCCACTCCGCCAAATAGCCAGTTTGTTCAGGCCTATGCCTCGGACCTCATCGGAGAATGGCTGCTTTCTGCCGTGAATGATGTGGCCGCCCAAAATAGCCGCTCGGTCAGCCTACAGCTTTCTGCCTATGGCCGCTTGTTTATTGATGCGGGGACCGAAAAAGATAGCATTTTCTGGCAGATGGGGCCAAAAAGAGAAACGATCCTGACCATGCTGGGACCCAATAATATGGAGCAATCCGAAAGCTGGTCTTTGCTCCAAATCGATAAGGAGAGTATGGAATTTAAGGACCCCAATGGCGCCCGCCTCCGCTTTAGCCGCTATAGCCGCCCCATCTTGCCTTCCGAGATGAAGCAGTTGCTGGGCCGCTGGCGGATCGTGGAGATCTCTGGCCAAGGTCCCGAACAGCTCAATTATCCCGCTTTTGAGTTTTTGGAAAATGGCGAATTGCGCTTTTTTCTCGGCGACCAATCTACCGAAAAAGGGGCCTGGGGCCTTAGCAATACCGGCGACCGCTTTCAGTTTGCTACCTCTGCCGGCAATGAAAGTTGGTCCATTTTGTACTGGACCAATAAGGAAATGCTCCTAGAAATGAATAATCTCAAAATGGTCCTCATCCGAGAGTAGCTGTTTTGGGGCCCGCGGCCGCCCTTCTATTTGGGGCGGCCGCCGCTATGCTGCGGGGCTCACAGGGCTGTTCGGCCCTTCACAAAACTTCGCTAGCGCTCGTTTTGCTCGGTCTGGCCTTCGGCCACCCCTCCGCAGCGCTGGGCCAATTGCTCGCTTCGCTCGCAGGCGGCAAAGCCGCCTTTTGGGCTCCGCTCTTGAGGGCATCCACTTTCTCCAAATCTCTTAAAGTTGTTTAATCGTATGCGTCTAGCTCTATTTATCCTCTTTTTTTCCCTATCTTTTTTAAACCTTTGGGGCCAAAGTAAAGCGATAGACAAAATGCGCAAGAAAGAATTGCGTAACCTTTGCCTAGAACAACAAGAAGAGTTGCGCCAACTTAGGGCCGAAAAAGAAAAGCTGCAAGCCCAATTGGCCGAAAAACAACTGCTCAACAGTTATTTGCAAATGGACCTTATGGATTGGAGCCATTGCTATGAGCAATTGGCCCAAAAACCAGCCATAGAAATTATTATGCTGGACCTCAAGCAGCTCGGCCTTTGGTCCGCTAGCTTACCCGACCAAAAAGAAAAACAAGAGCTCTTTCAATGGCTCATTAGCCAACGACAAGAACAACTCAACCTCTTGAGAGACCGCCTAGCCAATCGCCAACTGCCCCAGAGCGAAAAAGAACGGCTCTTTGGCCTCTTTCAGCAAGCCTATGCCCCCTTTGCCAACAACTGGAAAGGGAAAGATTTTGGACCAAATCTCCAGCTTTGGGAACAAAAAAGCCGAAACTTGCTTTGGCAAAAAACAAGGGCTGATTTATCCAGCAGCCTAGCAGAAAACCAACTTATTGAAGCATCTTACAGCAATTAAATTATATGCAAGAAGAACATAAAGAAGAAGAAAAGGAATTGACCCCCGCCATGAAAGAGTTTGCCGATGGCGATGAACCCTTAGAAGACAAAGGCCTACTAATTTCAGAAACTTGGTTGTATAAGATTTTTGTCAAATCAGCTTACCGTTTTCTCAATAAGCCCTTAGCCTTGCTGCAATTGCTCAAGCAATCTGCTGAGCGCCTACAACGCTACGATAGCGCTCGAGAGCTAGGCGCCGATGTGCTCGAACAATTTTACCTGCTCTTTAGAATGGTCCGAGCCTATGCCAAGGGCGAGTATAAAGGGGTTTCTTTGCAGGGAGTGGTGCTTTCTATTGCGGCCTTGCTCTATTTTGTGGCCCCCCTAGACTTTATTCCCGATTTTCTGGTCATTGGTTTGGTCGATGATATTGCCCTGATCCTTTGGCTGGTTAAGAATTACCAAAAGGAATTGGAGGACTTTCAGTCTTGGGAGGATGCCCAGAAAATACAGATCAAAATTGGGCCTACTCCCATACAGGAGGAAAAGGACCAAAGCCAAGAGCCATAAGCAAACTGTTTTGGCCAAGCGCAAAGCGGCGGGGGCTGCATGTTTTGAACATGCAGCCCTCGCTTTGGGTCCAAAGGCGGCGCAGCCGCCACAGCCGTAGGCTGATGGCTTAGTGAGCTGTAAGGGGGCCGCGAAGCGGCAGACCCAAGCGGCGCAGCCGCTGCAGGGCCGAGCAGACCTGCGAGCCCTGAAAGGGAACGCCCCGAGCCCTTGAGGGCGAGGGGAAGCCCCAAAAAAAGCCCCTCAACAAAAAAGTTAAGGGGCTGAGAAAAAAATAAGCGTCCATAATGATTATTGGACCAGCAAGCGGAGGCTATGGCTACCATTTTTATCCGTCAATCGAAGGATATAAAAGGCCGGAACCAACTGCTGAAGATCAATTTCTAGGCGGCTTTGGCCAATGGCCAACGGCCAGCTATTGAGAAGGCGGCCATCTAGACTGATGAGTTCTAGTCTTTGTTCGCTTTCTAGCGGCTGGCTAAAGCTAAGCGTACTGATCTCCTTGGCGGGATTGGGTTGTAGCTGCATGCTATTGCCATTGGCCAAGTTCTGGATGCTACTTTCTGTGATCGTAATCGTTTCGCTATATACACAGCTGCTATTGCCATTTACGGTGAGCGTAATAGTGTAAGTGCCTGGCAGGTTGTAGCTATGTGTGGGGTTTTGTAGGCTAGAGCTGTTGCCATCGCCAAAATCCCAGGCCCAGCTAGAGGCATTGGCAGATTGGTCAGTAAAGCTGAGGTCCAAATCGCTAGCCGTATAGCTAAATACCGCCCCATTATTTACATTGAGGCTAACATTGCCAAAGGGAGAGCGGCAAGGCGCTTCCTCTACCTCCCAATCATAGACATAATACCAGAAGTCCAAAGGACCTGTAGTGGCCGAAGAGCTATTGATTGACAATAGGCCAGGGACCACATAAGGATAACTAGCGCCGGCATTATTTCGGAAAAGATTGATAGAGGTTCCACCAAGGCTATAATTTCCTGGACCGGGCACCTCTAGGCCGAGTTCTACTCTTTGTGGACCGCCCACTGCGTTAATGGTCACTTGGTCCACAATATTTCCGCTGCCATCATTGGCATCCCAAAGATAAATCGTTCTTGGTCCAGCATTTCCAGCATCAATCCATCCAGAAACAATGACCAAAGGCTTGAAGGCCTCAAAATTTTGGCTGCCGGTAAATCCAGTATTATGGTAACCGCCATTTCCTGAGGCTCCAGCCGAATCAATACCGACAAAGCTTCTGGGGTAGAAAGTTACGCCCTCCATTTGATAAGTTGTATTGTTATTGAGGTTGGGCGTAACGAAAGTGATGCTAGTATCTAGAGGGGTTCCTTGGGCGTCGTACCAAATTACGCTATTGCTGCTTGTATTGGCGCTAATGCTCGTGCTGCCTGGGCAAATCGTTTGATTTGCTGCGGTGGGGGCTGTAGGTATACTAATCGTCACTATGCTGCTCACTGTATCGCTACCTAGGCTATTGCTGACGACAAGGACCACATTATAGCTGCCATTGGCGCTATAGCTATGGCTAGGATTGGGGAGGGTGTCCGTATTTCCGTCGCCAAAGTCCCAGCGCCATTGTTGGGGCACATCTGTCGACTGGTCTTCAAAATTAACGCTACTACCGCAGGCCGAAACCAAAAGGCTGTTAAAGTTGGCCGTAGGGGCTGTTACTGGCGTTTGGCAAGAAGTGGGCAGGTCAAAAGCCTCTGTTTGGTCCGAGCGGTTATTGCTACTTCCTTGGTCTGCGCTAGCGCCCAAACCACGGCGGGCAAAAACCTCCCAGATTAAACATTGGTTGGCTCCTCCATAGAGTAGTTGGTCGGCTTGGAGGATAGCGTCACGGCCATCGACAAAGCCGGGGCTACAGGGCTGTAATTTGATTCCATTGATGACCAAATTCATCGCCATATTGTTTCCAGCAGTACCATTGTAAAGGTCGGCATCATAGCCATATTGATCAATAAGAGCCCAGTTGAGATCCCAAAGTGCTGTTGCCCAAACAAAGCCGACTCCATGGGGCTCCGAAAGGTTCGTATTATTTACATCGCCATAAGTGTAGCTATTAACGGCCATATCTGTGGTATAAGGAGCTGGGCGAATTCCCGTTCCGGTAGTGGCTTGGCCAGTGGCAAAAGTACCGATGCCACGGACGTCAGTAGCTTGGTCGCCTGGCTCAATAGTCATCATCAACCCAAAGTAATCGGACCAACCTTCGCCCATTTGCTCTGCATTACCGAGGCAGCCCGAGTTAGAGGCGCCCCCGGTCAGGCGAGTAGAGATACCGTGGCCATATTCATGGGCAATAATGCCATTATCAAAATCGCCATCTTTATCAAAGTTAGTGGAAAAGTTACCGATACTCGCATTGACAGTTCCATTGGCCATTTCGGCAACAATAGCGGCTCCATCGGTATCGCTAATCATAATGCTAGGGATATTGCTGGTTCCTGTTCCACCCATAGTAATGGGTGCACCAGCAGTGTTATTGATGACAATAACGGCCAAGGCTCCAGCGGCTTCTGCGGCTTGCACCTTAGCGATAAAAGTACAGTTTCCTCGATATACTACAGCAATTTTTCCGCTGAGGCTAGCTGCATTAGCTAGCGGGTCGCAGGCATCATTGGGATCGGGGGCGGTAGCATCATTGGCAAGGACCAGATCCTCTGTAATGGGCGTGGTGGGTGCATTGGGGCCAAAACTGCCCTCTGTGGCGGTATATGTTCCGGCGATGCTGCTTGGACTATTAACATCTAGCAGGCTAGTAGCGCCCCCGCCATTGGTCCAAAGAAACATTTGCATAGTGGGACTGCTGCCTTCTGGGGGTGTTCCGAAGTTGGCGTTGTTGGTTCCGCCGCCATCTTGGGCCTCTGCAAAGACATAATCGCCGCCTTGGCCGCCACGGCCATAGTTATTCTCTTGAAAGTTTCCGCTGGCCTCATCAAAACCATAGTGGTACCAAACGTCATGCGTCAGGTTATTCCAGTAAAAGAGGTTAGTGATGGCGGCATCCTCATAGGCTGCGGGTTGTTGATTCATGTTGAGGGGGAAATCAAAATTGAGTGCGCTACCGCCATCGGGAGAATAGCCCGGCTGATCTGCTGCGGCTCGGTCCTCATAGGCATGCACATTATTTCCGCGGGTGATGCTGTATTCTGCGCCAGTTTGTCCATCTGTATCATGCCAACCGAGGGGAGAGGCCGTTGTATCGGCGGGATCAACTTCTAGGGTTCGGCTACCGTGGTTGGGGCTCTCTAGGGGCTCTGCAAAAACTCGATATTGTGCGGGCAGGGCATTATTGGCTAGTGTTCCGCTTACTGTGGGCAGATGGGGGACATCGGGGCGGCTACAATTGCCAAAAGCATGATCGGCAAAGCTACAATGCTTGATCCAATCTTCTTGGCCCAAAATTTCCCCATTTTGGGCATCAATGCGGAGCGACCACCAATGCTGTTTGTTCGTTTGGTAGATGCTTAGGTCCCAAGCAAGGCGGATTTCGCCTTCTGGCCCCGGCTGATAGCAAAGTTTTAGGGGAATATTCTCTAGAGAAATGCCCGCAGGACTAAACAAATAGCTAGTTGGGCCACTGCTTTCTAGTTCCCTTAGGTTTTGCAAAGGGGGCAAATAAAGGGCATCGGCGGCTTTTTGGATGGCTGTTGCGGGCGTAATTTGGGCGCTTCCGGCCAAAACTCTTTGGGCCAAATTAGCTTCGAAGCGGTTGCCCAGACTAACAAGCTGCCCATTTTTAAGGTTGAGGTTGATCACGGCATTTTGGACCTCAATGCCTTGGTACATTTGGCGAATATAAATGTGTTCTACGCCAGTTTGTTTGCTTTGGTGGCGGTCATAAATCCTCCATTCTGATAGGTCCGAGGGACTGAGTCCCAGTTGTTTTTGCTCTTCTAGCAACAACTGTTGAATCTGTTCTTGGCTAGTTTGGGCCCAAACTTGGGGCCCGCAGAACAGCAACAACAGCCAGCAGCCCAAAGTAGGGAGTAAAAGGTTGTTTTGCATAAGAAATGAATCAAAAAGGTTAGTAAAATTTAAACAAAGATTCAGCTTTTTGGCCTTAAATTCAAAATTAAAGCTTGTAAAAGGCTGTTTTTTAAAAATAAATTTGGTTTTACTTGTTTTAACATTAGGTTTTATTTTATGTATAGTGTTTTAATTTGGGGCTTCCAGCTCGCCAAGGGCTCGCTGGCGTTACGCTACACAGCTCGCAGGTCTGCTCGGCCCTGCAGGCTTTTTCGCTTTGCTTCAAAAGCCTTTGGTCTGCCGCCTTCGGCGGCCCTGCTGCGCATCACTAAGCCGCTCAGCGGGAGAGGGGAGGCTGAAAGAAGCGGCTGCGGCGCTCTTGGTCCAATAAACGGCTTTGCAGGCCCGAAGGGCCGCAGGCTGAGGGATAGATAGCAGTGGCCGAAGGCCAGACCGAGCTTTTTTGAGCGCAGCGATAAAAAGCGATGGGCCGAGCGAGTAGCGAGCTGCGACATAGCCCGACCCGAGCGAAGCGAAGGGGCAGCCCCAAAAATAAACAGCAATAGAGCAGTAATAGATTAAAAACAGCCAAATCATTGTCGATAGGGGGCATTTTGCGCCACTCTATTTAACATAATATAAATTATAGGCAAATATAGGGTTGTTAAAAGGGAGAGAGGCCCTGTAGATCGGCCTTTGGGGAAATTCGGGCGTTTATCTGGAGATTTATTGCTTGTTTTCTGGGCTTTGGCTGGCTTATTTTGGGTTGATTTTGATGGCTTTGCTTCTTTTGGTCCTTGGGTTTATTGCTGGGCCATTTTTCTGCATTTTCTTGGGCCTAATATATTTTCCTCTTCTTTTTGTTTGCTGCTGTGCTTGTTTTTGGGGCTTTATTGTTTCAGCGAGACAAATTTGGCTCATCCCCCTAATTTTGGCTATGTTCTACTTGTTTAATCTGTTCAAAGAAACGTCTTTAGCCAAAAGACATTATAAAGCGCTGTTTTACAGCTAGTTAAGTCCAAAATATAGCTTTAAACAAACATTTAGGCCCTTTAATCGTTGAATCCACTATTTAGCGCCGTATATTTGCGGCTGCTTAGCGAAGAGCATATTTTTAGCTCAGAAATCAGTAGGAAAAATGAATGGAAAACGAGTAGTTGTCGGCCTTTCGGGCGGTGTAGATTCGAGTGTAACGGCCTATCTTCTTTTGGAGCAAGGTTATGAGGTGATTGGTCTTTTTATGCGAAATTGGAATGATGATTCGGTCATTGAAGAAAGTGAGTGTCCTTGGATTGAGGACAGCAATGATGCGCTTTTGGTGGCTCAGGAACTGGGCATTCCTTTTCAGGTAGTGGATCTAAGTGAGGACTATAAAGAGCGGATTGTCAATTATATGTTTGCGGAATACGAGGCGGGCCGCACGCCTAATCCCGATGTACTTTGCAATCGAGAAATCAAATTTGATGTCTTTTTAGAAAAGGCTTTGGAGTTGGGTGCCGATTATGTGGCGACGGGGCATTATTGTCAAAAAACGAGCATTGAAAAAGGTGGGCAGTTGTATCATCAATTGAAAGCTGGGGCCGATCCGAACAAGGACCAGAGTTATTTTCTTTGTCAGTTATCTCAGCAGCAATTGGCCAAGGCCCTCTTCCCCATTGGGCATTTGCAGAAATCTGAGGTTCGGGAAATTGCCAAGGAACAGGGATTGATTACCGCAGAGAAAAAAGATTCTCAGGGACTTTGTTTTGTGGGTAAAATCAAATTGCCTGTATTTTTGCAGCAGCAATTGGCCCCAAAAACGGGACAAGCCATAGAACTCGCCGCCGATTCGCCCATTTTTAAGCCTGCTGCTACAGATGACTTAGCCGATTTGGCGCGCCCCTACCCTTTTTCGCCTGATTTGGGTAAAGTGGTGGGCGAACATACTGGCGCACATTTTTTCACGGTGGGTCAGCGCAAAGGTTTGCAGTTGGGTGGATTTAAAGAGCCTCTTTTCGTTTTGCATACCGATACTGAGAAAAACATTGTTTATGTGGGCCAGGGCAAGCAGCATCCGGGTTTGTATCGCCCCGCCTTATTTATTCCCAAGGAAGATGCGCATTGGCTGCGGCCAGATTTGCGTCTAAAAGCGGGCGAAAAAATGAGCATTATGGCCCGTATTCGCTACCGCCAAGCGCTGCAGAAAGCAGCATTGATTGCACAGGAAGAAGGGCTTTACTTTTTGTTTGAGGAAGCGCAAAGAGGCGTTACTCCGGGGCAGTTTGCCGCTGCTTATTTGGGTGATGAATTGGTCTTTTCTGGAGTAATTCAGTAAGCAAAAAATGATACGAGCAGGCAAATATTGACGGCCTTTATTTTAAAGCCCCACTGATAATCAAGTTGTTATCAGTGGGGTTGTTTTTTGTCTTCATTTGGTTTTTAACTAAAACCAAAATTAAATGAAAGCGATTTTAGTCTTATTTATTTCTCTGTTTGGCGGTACTCTTCTTTTGGGCCAAGATTTAGTTCGGCCTGTGGTTGATCTGCAATTTAAGGTTCCGCCCTTAGGTTCAAAAGTATTTTACTACAGCTTTGAAAAAGGAGATAAAGTTCGGCTGAGCTGTGAAGAGCTCAAGGGGAAGAAAATCAAGAGCCTGAAGTTTGAGACGGATGAAGGGCAGCTCCTTTTTCAGGCCTATAAAGTAGAAAAAATAGAAAAAGAGATAGAAATTATGAGCCGGGGTGTTTATGCTCTACGCATTGGACATGGCGGTTTTGGGAGCCGGCTCTCTGCGCTCAAGATTAGTCGAGAGGCAGCTAGCGAGGCCACTAAAGACTTTAATACTGCTTGGGTTTGGCAAGAATTGATTGACAGTAGTTACAGCAGCTACAGCAAAGATACCATTATTGGCTATGAAAGTTATTTGGTTAATAAGAGTAGAAGAGTTCTTGTTGCGGTAGATACTTCCTTTAGCTACATCATAGATAGAAAAGAGCGGGTACATTCTGAAACGGCCATAGGCAAAAGCAATCTGAGTTTGGTCCAGTTTTATCTTCCCAATAATCAGTATGCGCCAAACAAGCTGCGGCCTTATAGCAGCAAAGAGTTGATTGCTTGGTCCTATTGGATTGGCGTGGGACAAAAATCCTTAGAGCAATTTGAAGCTAGGGATCGAAAAATTAAAGGGGCGCTTACTGTGGTTGGGGCTATTTCGGGTTATGGACTTTTGGCCCAGGTGGTCACAGCGGGAGTAGATTTATCTAGCGACCCTAATTTGGGAGATAATGTCAAGTACAGTTTTTCTTCCTCCTTAGGAGTTTTTCAGAAGGGAAATGGTCCAGAGGCTATGGCTAAGGTCCAAAGTCCAAAGCAGGGATTAGTTAATTTGCAGTTAGAGAACGATAACTTTAGAGAGGGCATAGATGTGCATCTAAAGATCGGGGCTCTTTTTGTGCATAAACGTTGGAAAGATGAAAACTACCAAGTAGAAAAACAGCGGCCCATTATCAAGAAGCTAGAGAAACAAAAATTAAAAACTAAACGTCGAAAAATCAGAGTGCCGGCCCAATAGGTTTTCTGCCCTCCTCCCCTTGGGGTCATAAAGACCGCCAGGCGCCATTTGGCCCAGCGCTGCGGAGCGGGTGGCCGAAGGCCAGACCGAGCAAAACGAGCGCTAGCAAAGTTTTGCGAAGGGCCGAACAGACCTGTGAGCCCCGCAGCATAGCGGCGGCCAGCTTTGCTGGCCGCGGGCCCCAAATCTTCTTTATTGTTCTTGAATTTCTTTTTATTTCAGGGCATAAATCTTTTCTATAATCTCCACCACCTTCAGTCCTTCTAGGGCGTTGGTGCTGATGTTTTTCCGCCCCTTGAGCACATCCACCACATTTTCTATCACATAAGAATGATTGGCCGCAGAGCCTTTATAATGCCCATAATCATTGGGGGGGTTGGCGGGGGGCAGTTCGGGCATTTCATAGTCTTCAATTTTGCAATATTCGACTTCGTTCATGTATTGGCCGCCAATTTTCAGGCTCCCCTTGGCCCCAATAACCGTCAGGCTGCTTTCCATATTTTGTTGATAGACAGCCGTGGAGTAATTGATGCAGCCCATGCCACCATTGACAAAATCGAATTGGACCAAGCCCGAATCCTCAAAATCGGTCATTTCTTGATGCTGAAAATCGGCAAAGCGGGCCGAGATGTTCTTAATATCCCCAAAAAGCCAGTACATCATATCTACAAAATGAGAAAACTGGGTAAAAAGGGTTCCCCCATCGGCTGCGGCTTGGCCTTTCCAGGGGTGTGGCTGCCCGCCGGGGCGATAATAGCGCTCGTCTCGGTTCCAGTAGCAGTTGATTTGGACCAATTGGATGGCCCCCAAGCGCTGCTCTAATAGCAGTTGTTTGAGCCATTTGGCGGGGGGCGAATAACGATTTTGCATCACTACAAATATTTGTTTGGACATCTGCAGGGATTTATAAATCAGGGCCTCACAATCTACTTTATTGAGTGCCATGGGCTTTTCAATAACCACTTCTTTGCCCGCTTCTAGGCCCAACAGCCCTTGCTCGGCATGGCAACCATTGGGCGTACAAATGCAAAGCAGTCGGACCGATTTTTCTTGGACCAGGAGCTCCGATAAACTATTATAAAAGGGCAGTTCTTCGGCCCAATCTGGCAAATTGAGCTCCGATTTGGGCCGAATATCGCAAATTGCGCAGGCTTCGGCCTCTTGTTGCTGCCGAATCATGGCCAAATGCCGTTTGCCCACAAAACCAAGGCCCACAACGGCAAATTTTATCTTTTCTGACATCTCTATTTTCTTAAATTTCTTGCAAATAAGCATCTATTCGCTGCAGCTGCGCCAAATAGCTATTGGCCTGCGCATAAGCTTTGCGCTCTGCTTGCAACTGCTCACTATTGATCTTGTCTAAATTGGCCAAGGCCCAAGCAAACTTAGCGGGCAATTCCGCATTATTCTCCACCATATAGACCCAGTCTTTTCGCTCCTTATACTCATCTATAAAATGGCTAATCACGGCTTTTCCCCGACTCAAATACTCTAATATTTTATGTGGGTTGGCCATGGCCGCCGGATTCTTATCGCCCTCATAAGTCATCAAAAACAAATCGAAATGGTCCAAATAAGCGGGCAGCTCTGCCGAGGGTTTGGGGCCCAATAAAAAGCAGTTCTCTAGCTGCGTCAATTGCGCAATCAATGATTTGCGCTCGGTACCCGACAAATTCCCCTTTTCATAAGGACCAATAAAATAAAAATCAACCTCCCCTTGCTGCTTTACAATGCTCAATAAGGCTTGCTCATCTAAAAAAGGATAGTTTAAATTGCCCACATAGCCCAGCTTAATTCTCCCCGATCGAGGCGAAAAATCTATCTTGGGCGCTGGGGCCAAAAAATGCTGGGCCAAACCATGATTGATAAAATGCATGGGCGTGGGTCCATTGGCTTGGAAACGTTGGATAATTTTGTGCGAACTAGCAAAAAGGACTTGGGCCGAATTGATTACGGCCTGCTCCAAAGGACAAATATGCGGATCTACAGGATGATAAATGCGGTATGCTGCCCCAAATTGCTTTAAGTCTTGAAAGCGAAAAGGGTCAAAACTCCAAACAATATCTGCCTTGGCTTCGGCCAACTGATACAGCCGCCGAATCAAGCCCGCATTGGCCCATTTTCGCAAAAAGTTGGGCCAACGCTGCACCCCTTTTCGCCAGCCAGTGCTATAATCCAAAACCCATAAATTGGGCGCCACTTTTTGCTTGGCCCATTTTCCCGAAGGCGGATTCACAAAATAAACAGAATTGCCTTTTTGGGCCAATAAGCTGGCATAATGATGCTTAGACACAAAACTTTTGCCCCAAGCTTCGGGCGATAAAATAAAGATGCTCTTCCCTCGAAGAATATTCATAATTGCTTTTTTCTGGTTATTTTTTTGGGGCCTCCCTTCGCCCTTAGGGGCTCAGGGCGCTAGGTTGCGGGGCTCGCTACTCGCTCGGCCCTTCGTTTTTTTCGCTTTGCTCAAAAAACTCGGTCTGGCCTACGGCCACCCCTCCACAGCGCTAGGCCTGCGGGCGCTTTGCGCCCTGTACTCTGCTAGCATTACCCTTTAGGGACCAAATTGCCGTAAATCTGACCAAGGCGCGCCATTTCTGTAGTTCTATTGGCCAGGCCCTTAGCTCGAAGATAAGCTTCTTCTATCATTTCTGTTTGGGGCTGCTCCAAAGCTTTTTGAATTTCTTGGGCCAAGGAGTCGGCGGTCCAGGCCTTAAACTGCAGGCAAGTTCCCGAAAAAAGGTCCTCATCATAGGCTAAAGGAGGCAAAACAAGGGGCGTTTTACTGAGCATGGCTTCTATGGCCGTTACGGGGGTTCCATCTGATTTAGGCGTCATGACCACCAAGCTAGCAGACTTATAAGTTTGCCAAAGGGCTTTTTGGTCCAAATTCGGCAGCCAGATATAATTAGCTTGGCCATTTTGCATTAGCTGGGCAATTTGCTTTAGATAAGCCTGCTCTTTTCCGTCTTTATTGACAAAGACGAACTGGTATTGCTCCAAAACAGCCTTAGGCAAAAGCTCAATGGCCGCAATAGCCAACTCATGCTGATAAAGTGGGCGCATGGCTCTGGGGAAAAAGACAAATTGCTTTTCGTTTAGCGCTTTTGGCAAAGCCTGGGGCTGTTCTTCTTCAAACTGTTCTACATCTACGCCAGTGCGGATGATGGCAATTTCTTTTTGGACCTGTGGGAAATGCTGCTCAATACTTTCGGCTTGTCGCAAAGAGGTAGAAACAATTTGGTCCAATTGGCCGAAAGCCCGGCCATAAAAGTGGCGAATAAGTTTATTCTTCCAGCCTTCATCTTGAAAAAACTGGGGAATCGTTTGCAGCACATCGGTTCCTCGGCTGGTTAGGACCATTTTCACGCCTAGGCTTTTGCGGAAATAGGCCCAAAGGGCATTGGGTTCGGCATAAAACAGATGCAATAAATCAATTTTATGTTCTTTCACCCAAGTTGCCAATTTATTCATTTCTCGATAGCTACGAATAAAGTGACGGATAGAAAAATCTTCTATTTGGCCCAGATATTCTACATTTTCCTCGGCCAGGAATTGCTTCCATTGGGGAGATTGGAGATGAGCTTGATGATGCGCCCTAGAGACGACAAAACAAGGATGGTCTTTAGTGAAAAAGCGCATCCATTTAAGATCGTGAATGAGGCCGGGATCGGCTAGATAAAGAATATTCATAGTTGAAATGGTCCAAAAGGTATAGAATGGAGGCGGCAAAGCCGCCTTGGCCGCAGGCCAAATGGCCTAGCGCTGTGGAGGGGTGGCCCAGAGGGCCAGACCGAGCCAGCTTGCTGGCGAAGGGCCGAGCGAATAGCGAGCCCCGCAACCTAGCGCCCTGCGCCCTTGAGGGCGCAGGGAGGCCCCAAAACAACCTAATCCAGATGTTTTTCGGCCCAAAGCTCGAAGCAGAGGAGAGTCCAAATGCGGAGTGCATCCTCATTATTGCTTGCTTTTTGGTGGTTTTCCCAGACTGTATCGAGATAATGGGCTTGAAAATAAGGGCGTTTTTTGAGTTGGTTGAGCAATTCTTCTCCCCAGCTTTTGGCGGCCCCGCGCAACCAGTCGCCGATAGGAATACTAAAGCCTTTTTTGGGACGATTTAAGATTTGGGGATCAATTTTGGTTTTGGCCAATTGCTTGAGTAAAAACTTATTTTGGTTTTGGTAAAACTTAAGTTCATCGGGTAGGCTAAAAGCGAAATTGAGCAAATCGATATCGAGAAAAGGCGAGCGAACCTCTAGGGAGTGGTACATAGAGGCGCGGTCCACCTTCGGCAGATAATCGTTGAGCAGGCGGGTTTGTAGGGAGCTGCGCATCAGTTGGTCCACCGCAGTTCCTGAGCCTGCAAAATTGTTCCAGACTGTTTGTAAATGTTTTTGGGCGTTGGGGGCTTGTTTTTGGGTATATAGGGCCTCTTTGGACCAGAACCCCATTTGTCGAAAGAGGCGTTTTTCGGCGGGCAGTTGTAAGTAGGCATAATAGGCGCCCATATTTTCCTTTTTGCCTTTTAGTCGGCTCATTATTTTATCTAATTGGCTAACTAAATATTGATTTTTGGGATATTTTTTGGCAAACTGGCTACTTCTGAACGCCAGGCCATAATCGGGATAGCCACCAAAAAGCTCATCGCCTCCATCGCCGGAGAGGGCCACCTTATATTCTTTAGATATCGCCTGGCAGACCAGCGAAGAAGGCAAAATACTGGCATCGGCAAAGGGTTCACCGAAATAATCCATCAGGCCCTCCAATTGATCGAAGAGTTGATCTTCCACTACAATTTCGTGATGATCGCAATCATAGCGTTGGGCCAAGGCCTTGGCCTCTGCAAATTCGTTCATATCGATTGCTTCGGCAAAGCCGATGGTAAAGCTAGGGACTCTTTGGCTTGACTCTTCGGCCATCAGGGCCGTAATCAGGCCAGAATCTACGCCACCGCTTAGAAAGCAAGCGATAGGGACATCACTCACTAAGCGTTTGCGGATCGCTTTTCGGAGCATATTTTCGCTTTGGTCTAGGGCCTCCTTTAAATTGAGAGCTAAGGGTTCTTTCTTTTTCAGGCGCCAGTAAGTAGACAATTTTGGGCATCCGCCTTCCAGCTGAAGTTGAAGAACTTGAGCGGGGGGAATTTGTTTAATCTCTTGCCAGATCGTATGTGGTTGAGGGCTTGATAGCTCCGTGAGGTAGTAATCGAGGCTAGCGAGGTCTAGTTGTGCATTGGGGAGTTGAGCCTTAACGATGCGGATATCGGAAGAGAAAAAAAGCGCTTGGCCGGTCCAGCTATAGTAAAGTGGTTTTTTGCCTAGGCGGTCGCGGACCAAAAACAATTTGTTTTCCTTTTGGTCAAAAAGGGCAAAAGCGAACATCCCATCAATCTTATCCAGCATTTTTTGCAGGCCCCATTGTTCATAGGCGGCCATAATCACCTCTGTATCGCTCAGCGTATTGAGTTTGACATACTCTTGGCTTAGTGCTGTTCGGATAGCTTGATAATTATAGATTTCTCCATTGAAGCTAATCCAGCAGCGGCCACTAGCGGATTGCATAGGTTGTTGGCCTTCTTCGGAGAGCTCGATAATAGAGAGGCGGCGGTGGAAGAGTTCTAATTGTCCGGCGGGGAGAGCAAACGCTTTTTCGCCTTTGGCCTCTGGGCCACGTCTTTCTAGGGCGTTAAAGATAAGCTCCTTTTGGGCGGGAGAAAAAGCTTGGCCTGAGCGATTAAATTGTCCGGCGATACCACACATAAAAATTAGTTCAAGAGGTTAAAGTTAGCTTTGCGTAAGATATAAAAAGCAGTTCGGTAGTTAATCAATTTTTTAGGGTTGATTTTTATGGATTGCAGGGCGGCAAAAAAGGCAGAGCGATAAAGCTTTTCATACATATATCCTGCGGCATATTCGCGGCAGAGCAAATCTGGTTCTTCTTTATAGGGTTGGCAAAGCTTTTCTAATTGGGCGACACATCGTTCTACTTCATTTTTTTGCAGGGCGTCCTTTCCTTCTGCTGCTCTTTCTAAAGCTAGCCATTGGACCAATTTATGGCTAACTGCATTTTCTGCCTTTAGGGTTTTAGATAGCGAATTTTCAGATTGTCTATAGTAATATAGGAAATGGGGAATATTGCTGCATTTCATTTGTTCTGCGGCCCGATAAGACAGATCGTAGTCTTCATTACCAATTCGGTTGAGAAATGGCCGATATCCTCCTAAGCGTTTAAACAAGTCGGCTCGATAAACCATAGTTGGGCCACAAAACTGATTAAAATTTTTGAGTTCTGCTCGAATAGCATCAGCCGAAACATGTTTCTTTTCCTTTCTCAAGACTTTATTATCATCTGATATTTTAGTATAGAATGTTCCACATAAACCGTGGTCGGGCTTAGCTTCTAAAAACTGCAGTTGTAATTCAAAGCGATTGGGCGCGGAATAGTCATCTGCATCGTGAACAGAAAGGTATTTTCCTTCTGCCCGCTCTAGTAGCAAACGGTTAATCGTTTTGATTTTACCTATATTCTTATCGTTGTGATCTGTTTTAAAGCGTTGATCTTTGGCGGCCCATTGGTCTAGAATAGTGCGACTGTCATCGCTAGAACCATCGTCTGCTAACCAAAATTCTATGGGGCTATAGGTTTGGGCAGCTAGAGATTCGAGGCATTCTTCAAGATAAGGGGCTGCATTATAAACAGAGAGTACAACTGATATTAAGGGTTTATCCATTTTAGTTAGTTATCTTTACATAGAAAGAAATCAGCCATTTTTCAGCTTGACTTTAAAGCTTTTATCGTTAATATAGCCAAGGGTAGTACTAAACAAGCCTGTTATCTCTTAATGAAGGGGAATCTATAGTTAAACTTCGCTGCACTGCACACCTAAGTGGTTAAAATTAAAAAACAAGCTTAATATTAGCTTTGCGTAAGATATAAAAAGCAGTTCGATAGTTAATCAATTTTTTAGGGTTGATTTTTATGGATTGCAGGGCGGCATAGAATGCTGAACGATAAAGTTGTTGATACATATAGGCGGCAGCATACTCTCTATAAAGCAGATCTGTTTCTTGGTAATACGGTTGGCAGAGCTCCTGAAGTTGAGCGCTTGCACGTTCTTCTTGTTCTAATTGCAGTGCATCTTGTCCTTTTTCTTTACGCTCTTGGGCTAGCCATTGGACCAGCTTGTGGCCCATAGCATTTTCGGCCTTCAAGGTTTTGGAAAAAGAGTTATTGAGTTGGCGATAAGCATATAGGTTATTGGGGAGGTTACCGCCTAGTTCTAGCTCTAGCATTCTGTAAGAAAGGTCATAGTCTTCATTGCCGATTCGGTTAAAGAATTGGCGGTAGCCCCCTACTTTTTGGAAAAGGCTTGCTCGGTAGATCATAGTGGCCCCACAAAACTGATTGTGCTGAGCGATTTGGGCTTTGATTATCTTGGGGTCGCTTTCTTTTTGATGTACTGCAATTCGCTGGCCTTTTGCCGTAATTGTCTCATAGGCGGTTCCACAAAAGCCAAAGGTTGGATGGGCCAATAAGAAATTTATTTGCAGCTCAAAGCGATTGGGGGCTGAGTAATCGTCTGCATCATGTACGGAAAGAAATTCTCCATTTGCCTTTTCTTTAAGCAGGCGGTTAATGGTTTTTATCTTGCCTAGGTTTTCTTCATTATGATCTGTTTTAAAGCGACTATCTTTGGCGGCCCAACGGTCTAGAATGGCTCGGCTGTTATCGCTAGAGCCATCATCGGCTAGCCAAAACTCTATGGGGGAATAAGTTTGCTTGGCTAAGGCGCTTAGACATTCTTCCAGATAAGGGGCTGCATTATAAACAGAGAGGACAACTGATATTAAGGATTTATCCATTTTAGTTAGTGATCTTTACAGACTTATTAGATCTTCTTTTTCTGAAAAAGGAAATAATGTTTTCACCTAGAAAGAAATTAGCCATTTTTTTTAGGTTGCCTTTAAAGCTTTTATCGTCAATATAGCCAAGGGTACTACTAAACTCGCCTGTAGTCACTAAGAAGGGATAGACTACTCTCAATTGTTTAACCGTCTTATTTTCGATATGAGACTCCCACCAATCCATAACGGCATTCAGGGGTTGTTGATCCTCAATAAATTTCTGCGCAAGTTGTTTATTGATAATATAGGCTGCTCCTGAGCTAATATGTTTTAGGTTGTCCGGGTCTAAGATATAAGTAGCATATTTGTCATCGAGGGAAATGCTTTTCTTTTTAGACAGCGTTAACTCTTGATTTAGTTGTTTACAGAGGAGTAAAATGTCGTTAATGGGCTCTTCCTTGAGTTGTTTTTCGATTTTGGGGAGAAGGTTTTTAATATCGGGATTTAGAAGAATATCGTCTTCTAGTACCAAAGCATAATCAATATCCTCATCTATCATTTTTTGGTAAATGTTCTGCAAATGAGTTAGAGAGACAGCTATTGCACCATTAGAGAGCCATTGGTACTTTTTATACATTCTGAAAAATTCTGGACTGACTAGAGGGCTAACTTCATCTGCAGTCCAACTTCTTCCATCAATGCAAGGAATAAACTCAAAGTTGAGTCCCAGCTTTTTCATTTGCTGGACCATGTGTTTCTTTCTATCGCCTTGGTCATCTAAATTGGTTACAAATATCTTCATAGGAAATGGAAATCTAAATTATAGTTGCTCTAAACTCCAGTGAATATCTGGTTTGACTACCCCCTCTTTAGCGCCCTGCCAACCAAAACCAGAGATCTTCCGAACGACCTCAAAGTTGAGGCTGCTGCCATGACGATAAAGCAGGCTTGCTTTATTTTTGACAATGAAAATCTTGTCCAAACTATAATTTCCCTCATGTAGAAGGTTGGCTGGAATGCTGGCTTTATAATGCAATAGGCCCTTGCCCGACTTAGGAATATCATTTTGCAAAGCAGAGCTGGCCATAAAAACAAAATTGTTCATCTCATCATAAAAATGAAAGGTAAAATCTACCTGCTCTTCGCCCTCGGTCAATTTCTCAATGACAAAGTCGAGCTCTACCGCATCGCCTTGCTCAATCATTTCTCGGCTGCTGCTGGCGCCTGCTTTTTTCACCTTGGCCGAAAGCAGCTTGACTTCATGCGTGCCTGGTGCTTCTTCTCTGGACCATTCAATTTCTCGATTTTCTTCCACGTAGTTGTCCAAATAGTTTTGTACCGCCGCATCTGCCGTTCCCTGAAATTGCATTTTACCATTTTTGAGCACCAAACCTTTGTTGCAAAGCGCCCGAACACTGCCCATATTATGGCTCACAAACAAAACGGTCCGCCCTTCGCCACTACTCACATCTTTCATTTTACCCACCGCCTTTTTCTGAAATTCGGCGTCGCCCACGGCCAAAACCTCATCTACAATTAAGATTTCGGGCTCTAAAAAGGCGGCAACGGCAAAGCCCAAGCGCACCCGCATACCCGAAGAATAGCGCTTAACGGGGGTATCTATATACATGGCACAGCCGGCAAAATCTACAATTTCATCAAATTTGCGGCGAATTTCCTTTTTGGTCATGCCCATAATGGCCCCATTGAGGAAAATATTTTCTCTGGCGGTCATTTCGGGGTGCATGCCCGTTCCCACCTCCAACAAAGAGGCAATTCTGCCCTTGGCTTTAATAAAACCTTGGCTGGGGGCGGTAATTCTAGAAATGAGCTTGAGCAAGGTTGATTTTCCCGCTCCATTTTTACCAATAATGCCCAATACTTCACCCTGTTCTACCTTGAAATTGATATCTCTCAGGGCCCAAACAAAATCAGATTCGGCCTTTTTGCTCCGGTCATTTTCTTGGCCCACCAAAGAAAATGGATCTTCTTTTCCCCGCATTTTGGCCCACCAACGGTTCAAATCATGGGAAATCGTGCCCGTTCCAATTTCACCCAAACGATATTGCTTAGAGAGGTTTTCTACACTTAAGGCTATTTTTGACATGACTGTATTTTAAAGCAGATAGTTGTTAATTTTATTTTTTTTGGGGCCTCCGCTGCGGCCTGCGGCCTTGCGGCGCTACGTTTCAGGGCTCGCATGCCTGCTCGGCCCTGCGCAAAAAAACAAGTTTTTTGCTGGGTCTGGCGCTTTGCGCCACCCTTTCACATCGCTAGGCCAAGGAGTGCCTGGCCCTACCGCCCAAAGCTATGGGGTCCGATGAGCGGCTTAGGGGCCCGGAATGGGGGGGCCGTAGGGCCAGACCAAGCCGCTGAAAGCGGCGACAACAAGGCTGAAAGCCGCAGTTCGATGACCGAAGGGAATAACGGCCGAGCAGACCTGCGAGCCCTGAAGGGGCCCGGCGGGCAAAGCCCGCAAGCCCCTAAACCGTATCCATAAAACTGCGTTCTGTCTTGTTAAAGATAAAAACGCCTAGAAAAAGGACCACCAAAGCGAAAATGGCGGCATAGGCAAAGCCCGCCCAAGTCAGTTCGCCACGGCCCAAAAAAGCATATTTAAAGCCCTCAATAACTTGGGCCAAAGGATTGTAATAAATGGCTTTTTTGAGCAAAGGCTGATCAATCATACTCATGGGGTAAATGATCGGGCTGGCATACATTAGTAGCTGCACACCAAATTGGACCAAAAACTTAAGGTCGCGGTATTTGGTGGTTAGCGAAGTAAAAATAAGCCCAAAGCCCAAACCCAAGGCCCCCATAAGGAGAATATAAACAGGCACCAAAGCCAAGGCCGCATTGGGCGCCAAATCTACTCCTTTGATAAAAAAGTAGGCATAGACAACCAAAAAGAGCACAAATTGAATGGCAAACTTAATCAGACCAGCCACCACCTTAGAAAGCGGCATAATGAGGCGGGGAAAATAGACCTTGCCAAACATATCCTGATTGAGCGAAAAGGTATCGGAGGTTTGCATAAAACAATCTGAAAAATAATTCCAGATAATAATGCCCGACAAATAAAAGAGCGGCTGTGGAATATCATCTGTGGGTAGCCCTGCGATATTGCCAAAAATGACCACATAGACCAACATGGTCATAATGGGCTGCACAAAAAACCAGATCGGCCCCAATACCGTCTGTTTATAAACGGTCACTACATCTCTGCGAACAAACATCTGTAGCAAATCGCGATATTGCCAAAGCTCGGCCAAATCTAGGGACCAAAGCGAGCGTTTGGGGCCAATCACTAAGCTCCAGTTTTCTTCTGTTTCTTTCATTACTTTCTTTTAAAATAAAGGCTAAGGTGGTAAAGTAGGTCTTTTAAATGAAGCCAAGGGGCCTTGTATTGCCCTAGACTAAAGGCAAAACCAAAATAAGCCCATTTCTTCTTCAGGTATTCGCCCAAAGCTTTTTCTTTGAGGGCCAAGATAAGGTATTCTCGATAAAGTTGCAGCAAGAGGGCTTCCACCGCTTGTTTTTTGGCCTCGCTCTGCATGTTTTGGGCCAAAATACGGTAGGTTTTTAGGGCCTTTTCTCGGCGACCAAATTGGGCCAGGCTAGAGAAAATTCCGCCAGCATGCAAACGATAGGTAGAAGGCAAAATGCTTCGGCTAAATAAAGCCTTTCCAAAATTAAGCGCATAGTAGAAGTAAAGGGTGTCTCCGTTGAATACCTCTGCAAAGCGCTTGGGGGCTTCCTTGGGCTTGCGAACCATGACCGTAGAGGTGTTGGGCACAATATGACGATCAAAAAGATCAAAAAAGCCCAAAAGTTGTCCCTCCTCAAAAGGTTGGACCAAAGGGCGAAAGGCCCCATTTTCTAAAAACTGTACCTCATGAAAACATAAAATGGCCGCTTTGTTAGCCTCCAATAAAGCCCATTGTTTTTGCAACTTATGTGGGTCGGTCCAATAGTCATCCCCCTCACAAAAGGCAATATAAGGGGCCGTACAGGCCGCAATGGTTCGCTCAAAATTGGGAATCGCCCCCCAGTTCTTATCAGAAGGGAGTAAAACAACTTGCTCCGGATGAGCTTGGGCGTATTCCTCACAAATCGCTCGGCTGTTGTCGGGACTACAGTCTTCTCCAATAACTAACCGAAAGGAGAAATCAGTTTTCTGCATTAAGATACTCTCTATGGCCTGCCTTAAAAAAGGCTCATGCGCATAGGTAATCATGCAGACATCTACAAGGGAGGTATTTGGCATTTTGCTTTAAATGAATTTTCAAATCATAGGGCAAAAATAGAATTATCTAGGTCCAAAACTAGACAACTGCACAAAAAAACTTAGCTTTGGCGCCTATACCTATTTTTTACACATCGAACTTCCAAAGGCTCAAGGCCGCAGAAGTTCATTATATCTTTTACCAAATGATTGAGATTACTCTTCCCGATGGCAGCGTTCGTAAGTATGAGTCGGGAGTGAACAGCTTGGATGTGGCCAAGTCGATTAGCGAAGGCCTAGCTCGTAAAATTATTGCCGCTAAAGTAGATGGCGAAATTTGGGATGCTACTCGCCCCCTAACGAAAGACGCCAGCGTTCAGCTACTCAGCTTTCAAGATGATGGAGGCAAATATGCCTTCTGGCACTCTAGCGCCCACCTTTTGGCCGAAGCCATCGAGGCCCTTTATCCCGGCGTAAAGTTCGCCATCGGCCCTCCTATCGAAAATGGCTTTTACTATGATATCGATTTGCCCGAAGGCAAAACAATTGGCCTTAAGGAACTAGACGCCCTAGAAAAGAAAATGATCGAGCTCGCCCGCCAAAAAAATCCCTATATCCGTAAAGAGATTGCTAAGGCCGATGCTATTTCCTATTTCCAAGAAAAAGGAGATGAATATAAGCTCGAATTATTGGAGGACCTAGAAGATGGAACCATCACTTTCTATGAGCAAGGCGGTTTTACCGACCTCTGCCGTGGGCCTCATATTCCCAATACAGGGCTGATCAAAGCCGTCAAACTACTCAATGTAGCTGGCGCTTACTGGCGCGGAGATGAAAGCCGCCAAACCCTTACTCGTATTTACGGAATCACTTTTCCCAAAGCCAAAGAGCTCAAGCAGTATCTGGCTATGCTGGAGGAAGCCAAGAAAAGAGATCACCGTAAACTAGGGGCCGAACTCGAACTCTTTATGTTTTCAGAAAAAGTGGGAATGGGCCTCCCTATCTGGCTGCCTAAAGGGGCCGCCCTGCGCGAACGCCTACAAGATTTTCTCAAGCAGGAGCAAACGCGCCGTGGGTACCAATTAGTTGCTACTCCCCATATCGGTCACAAAAACCTTTATGTTACTTCGGGCCACTATGAAAAATATGGCGAGGATAGCTTCCAACCGATCAATACCCCCAAAGAAGGCGAAGAGTTTATGCTTAAACCCATGAACTGCCCACACCACTGCGAAATTTTTGCCCATAAACCACATTCTTATAAAGAATTGCCTATCCGCCTAGCCGAATTTGGTACCGTTTACCGCTATGAGCAAAGTGGAGAACTACACGGCCTTTCTCGTGTCCGCTCTTTTACTCAGGATGATGGCCACATTTTCTGTACCCCCGACCAACTCAAGACCGAGTTCCTCAGCGTTCTCGACCTGACCATGATGGTCTTCCGCAAAATGGGCTTTACCGATTTTACCGCCCAAATCTCTTTGCGCGATCCGGAAAAACCCGAAAAGTATATCGGTAGCAAGGAAAACTGGGAGGCCGCAGAAAAAGCCATTATCGAAGCCACTCAAGAGGTGGGCCTACCCACAGTTACCGAATTGGGCGAGGCCGCTTTCTATGGCCCCAAACTCGACTTTATGGTCAAGGATGCCCTTGGCCGCTCTTGGCAGCTCGGGACCATCCAAGTAGATTATAACCTCCCCGAACGCTTCCAACTAGAGTATGTGGGCGCCGATAACCAAAAGCACCGCCCCGTGATGATTCACCGTGCCCCTTTTGGCTCGCTAGAACGCTTTATTTCGGTCCTTATCGAACATACCGCAGGTAAGTTCCCGCTTTGGCTTATGCCCGAACAATACGCTATTTTGCCCGTTTCTGACCGCTTTACCGATTATGCCACTAAAGTTCAACAAGAATTGGCCGCCGCCGATATCCGCGGCTATGTCGATAATCGCAACGAAACTTTAGGCCGCAAAATCCGAGATACCGAACTAAAACGCATTCCGATTATGCTCATCCTCGGCGAGAAAGAAGCCGAAGAAGGTAGCATTTCGGTCCGTATCCAAGGCCTAGAAGATGGCGACAAAGGCAGTATGCCCGTGGCCGACTTCATCGCTTTCTTCCAAGAGTTATTGGCCAAAGAAGGCTAGTCCTTAGCAAGAAATACAAAATAATTTTGGCCCTTTCCATTTTCTTGGAAAGGGTTTTTTATTTTATTTGCCTTTTGGGGCCTCCGCCTCGCTGCGCTCGTCGGCGCTACGTTTTGGGGCTCGCAGGTCTGCTCGGCCCTTCGCTTTTTTCGCTTTGCTCAAAAAGCTCGGTCTGGCCTTCGGCCACCCCGCCACATCGCTAGGCCAGCGGGGCTTCGCCCCGCTTCTAGATCCAAATAATTAGCCAAGAGATTTATCCACTCCACAACTATTGCCTATGTCGCTATCTACTCCGCTAAGGGCCAGCATCGCCGCCGGCCACCAAAAAACAGCAGAAGCTGCCGCTCTGATTATTAAGGAAGGAGGCAATGCCTTTGATGCCGCTATTGCAGCTCTTTTTGCCGCCTCTGTAGCCGAGCCCTGTATGGCCTCTTTGGGCGCAGGAGGCTTTGCTTGTTTGCATACTGCTGCCGGACAAAATTTGCTGCTCGACTTTTTTGTGCAAACCCCACTCAAGAAAATCGCTCCCTCCGAACTAGAGTTTTACCCCATACAGGTAGATTTTGGCTCGGCCCAAGAAACGTTTCATATCGGTATGGGCGCTATGGCTACTCCCGGCATGATGGCAGGCATTTCGGCTCTGCATCAACGCTATGCTAGTCTGCCCATTTCGGTCCTGATCGAACCCGCTAAGATCTTGGCCAAAGAGGGCCTCGCCATGACCGATTTCCAGTTTTTTGATATCCGGGTACTACAGCCCATTATGACCCGCTCTGCAGAATCGGCCACTATTTTTTATCCCGATGGCCAACCCTTGCCAGTGGGCCAAATACAGCGCATGCCCGGCCTAGCCGATTACTTTGATTACCTCAGCCATGAAAAAGATTGGGCCAAAGATATTTATCTGGGCGAAGCGGCTAAGCTGCTCCTAAAAGATAGTATAGCCCAAGGCGGCCTGCTCCGAGCAGATGATCTGGCCCAATATGAAGTGATTTGGCGAAAGCCCTTAGCATTAGCCTATAAAGGACATCAGCTACTGACCAACCCACTGCCCAGCACGGGCGGCGTCCTCATTGCAGAAGGCTTGTCCGCTTTGGAGCCCCTTCCCATTGATCCGCTCTATACTAAACAACAACTGGCCCGCCTGCAAAAAGTCCTTGGCGATATCTATAGCATAGATCGCAATCCCCAAAAGCTCAATAGCAAATGGGGCAGCACCACCCACCTCAATATTGCCGATGAATTAGGCAATGCCATCAGCATTACCCTCTCTAATGGAGAAGGCTGTGGCTATATGATCCCCGGGACCAATATCATGATGAATAATATGCTGGGCGAGGCAGCTCTCTTACCCAATGGCTTTCATAATTGGACGCCCAACAGCCGACTTTCTTCTATGATGGCGCCCACTCTGGTCCTCAAAGAGAATCAATTTCATCTGGCAACAGGGACAGGCGGGGCTAGCCGCATCCCTGGCATGGTCCTCCAACTCCTGCACCATGTTTTGGACCAAAAAATGGAACTGCAAGAGGCCACTGCTGCTAGCCGCCTGCACTACGAACATGGCCGACTCAATCTAGAGCCAGAATATGCTGGCCTAGCCAATACCGAAGACCCCAAGCTAGAACAATTAGTCGAATGGCCCGAAAAAGCCATGTTCTTTGGTGGCCTCAATTCTATTTTACGGCAAGAAAATGGCCGACTCCAAGCCGCAGGCGATGATCGCCGAGAAGGATACGCCATCGAGCGCTAAAGTTTGTTTTATACTAAAAACAGAAGGATATCCTAAAGGCCGAAAAGAGATTTTCTTTTCGGCCTTCAGTTCTTATCTTTGCCGCATTTCTGACTATAGGCCCCCTAAATGGCCAAACTGTGGCGCCCTGCAGTCCTTTTGTATTGCCGGCCACAGCTTCAAACAGCAATACTTAACTTATTATGCGGCTACATCCACTCTTTTTTTCTCTCTTTTTCTTTTGGGCCTTTATGCCTAACAGTTTTGCCATTCGGTCCATTAGCATCATGGCAGATGCCGAGCTTTTTGAGGTCTCTATCAGTAAGTATGCTATTGAGGATGCCAGCCGCCTTTTGGAACAGGCTTGCCGCTGTGAGTTGAGCTATAATAAAGCCGATGCAGAGGTCCTTATTGTCCTACCTTATATCCATCAGGGGCAGGCCAACAAAGAAGGGACGGGCTTCTATGTTCCTGAACATGCCTACAACTGGAGCAGTAAAATGTTGGGGCCGCAAATGAAAATGGAGCTGCTCGCTAATTCTTACCAAGGGGTGAGTATGGGCCTTTATGGTTTGTTGCAAGAACAATTGGGCTTTCAGTTTTTTCATCCCAAAGAAAGCCTAATCCCAAAAATTACGACTTGGCCCGTAGCAGAAGGGCTAGACTGGCAGGCTCGTCCCCGCTTTGCAAAAAAAGGTGTTCATTTACATACAATGCACCCCATTGAACTAACAGAAGCCCTTCTGGACCCCAACTATCCCAATGCAGAAAAAGAAGTGAAGGGATATATTGATTGGTTGGCCCGAAACCAACAAAATTACTTTGAGTTCAATTTACTCAATAGCATCGACCGCAAGAGCTGGATGCCCTACATGAAGAAGATAGTAGATTATGGCCAAAAAAGAGGCTTGCTGATGGGGATCGACATTTCTATGCAGATGAGTCAACAAAAGGCCTTTCAGCTCTATAAAACCTTCCCCAATAGCCTCAAATCTAAAAAGAAGCAAATTGAGGAGAACATGGATTATTTGGCCCAAGCTGGTTGGGATGTCTATAATGTAGCGTTTTCAACTACAGCCTCTGGCAAGGGCAAGCAAAAAAAGAAACAAGAGCTAGAAATTTTCTTGGCCGATCTTATTAAAAATCGATATAAGGCCCATTTTATGAGCCGGTCGTATCTAATTCAAAAGGAGGCCCTGCTAGACAAAAAAGAGGAACTGCCAAAATTATCTACAGAAGAAGAAAAACTAGAACGCAGCCGTGGGCTGATGGTCCATAGCCCCATGTTTTATGATCTAGAGGACGAACAGCCCCCAGTTTATAAGAATAAAGACCTAAAAACCGTCTTGGCGCTCTACCAAGAAGAGGCCAAGAGCAGAGAGTGCTGGTATTTTCCAGAATCTGCTCACTGGATCACTTTTGATCATTCGGTGCCCATGACTTTATTGCCCTATCTCTCTGCTCGCCTAGAAGATATCCAGCTTATGGATTCGCTGAAGGCTGAAGGCCATATTACCTTTAGTTCGGGTTGGGAGTGGAGCTATTGGTTGATTGATTGGAGCATAGCTCGCTGGTCTTGGGAGCACCAAATTCAAGGACAAAAAGAAGTAAATGACCCTTTGCAGTATTTGGCCGAATTGATGCAAAATGATCTCTGGACCGATCCCGTTTGGTCTATGCTCCGTTTGCAAGAAGAATTCATTAAGGATAAAGAGCTGATTCGCTATATGGCCCCTTCTAGTACCACAAGCAAATTACCTAGCCCCCTAAAGGATAAAGAGTTTCAAGCCCAGCCGCTTTATAGCTACCCTTATATCCAAAATCAGGCAGCGCCCCACCAACTAGATACCGTGAGCCAAACCGTAGTGGCCCCTTTGCTAGATTTTGCCCTAAGAACAGAAGAACTTTTGGCCCTCCAAAAAAGACATTTCCCTCAGAAAGGCAAAGAAAAGCAATTGGGAAAAGAATTGGCCAATAGCCTGCAAATAACAGCCTTGCGGGCCAAACACCGAGCCTACACCCTAAATTATTTGCTAGACAAAAGACGGGCAAAACTGCGCAAAGAGAAGTTTGAAGACCCCAATAAATGGCTAGACAAAGCAAAAAGCTGCCGAGAAGAAGCCCAAAAAATTGTGGCAAAACAAGAAACGCTCTATCGCTACCCTTTGGAGTATATTGCCCAGCTTAAAGAAGGCCATACCGCCTATGCCTTTGGTTATCTCTACTCGGTCTCTAATCTGCACTTTTGGGAAAGAGAAGAGGAGCAGGTCCAAACTGGTCGCTTTCAGCAGGCGACCTTTAAAAACCTTTGGGGGTTGCCCCGCATTTTGGGCATTGTGAAATAATTTGCAGCCTTGGCGGGCCGAAGCAAAAAAACCAGCGCAAAGAATCAGGATGAGCGGCCTAGCGATGTGAAGCAGTGGCCGTCAGGCCAGACCGAGCCAGCGAAGCTGGCGAAGGGCCGAGCAGACCTGCGAGCTGCGAAACGTAGCGCCGCAGCAAAGCTGCGGAGGCCCCAAAAAAATAAAAACAGAGAAGTTGTTGGGAACTTTATCTTGAAGCGTTAAATTTCCGAGCATGGACAATTTCTCTGTGCAAAGAGAATGACTATTTATAGAATTGAAAAAATAAAGGCATGAACTTTATCGAAGAGCTGCAATGGCGTGGCTTGTTGAAAGAAATGACGGAGGGCCTAGAAGATGCCCTGAACCAAGAAGGACCCAAAACGGCCTATATTGGTTATGACCCCACCGCTCCCTCATTGACTATTGGGAATTTGGTGACCATTATGTTGCTCAAGCATTGGCAAAGAGCGGGTTATCGTCCTATTGTTTTGTTGGGTGGGGCCACTGGCCGAATTGGCGACCCCTCTTTCAAGGACGAAGAACGTCAGCTCTTGGATTATGATAGCTTGCAGGCCAATATTGACCGGCAAACAGAGCAGTTTAAGCAATTGCTAGACTTTGAAGGGGAGAATCCTGCCATTTTGATCAACAACTACGACTTTTACAAGGATATGAGCATCTTTGACTTTTTGCGCGATATTGGCAAAAATGTTACAGTGAGCTATATGATGGCTAAGGAATCGGTTAAAAAACGCTTGGAAACGGGCCTATCTTTTACTGAATTTTCTTACCAACTGATCCAAGGAAATGATTTTCACCACCTCAATAAAAACTATAACTGCCTTTTGCAAATGGGCGGTAGTGACCAATGGGGAAATATCACGACGGGAACCGAATTTGTCCGTAAAGGTGGCGGAAAAGGCTATGGCTTGGTTTGTCCGCTTTTGACCAAATCAGACGGAAAGAAATTTGGTAAGTCCGAAAAGGGAAATATCTGGCTAGATGCCGAAAAAACTTCTCCCTATCAGTTTTACCAGTTTTGGCTCAATGTAGATGATGCCGATTTGAGCAAACTCATCCGCATTTTCTCCCTCAAGAGCCGAGAAGAAATTGAGGCCTTGGAAGCAGAATATGCCGAAAACCCCAGAGGCCTAAAAGAAGTATTGGCCGAAGAGATGACCATCCGCCTACATGGAAAGGAGGCCCTAATTTCTGCCCAAAAAGCCACAAATATAGCCTTTAGTAAAAAGCTAAAAGCAGAATTCTTAGAAAGCCTTTCGGCTAAAGATTTTGCCGTTTTGGCCCAAGAACTAGAAGTGGTCAAACTGGCAAAATCTGAACTAGAAGCAGGCATCAGCCTAGCCGACCTCTTGGTGGGTAAGCATAAAAGCCTTGGCTCTAATAGCGATCTTCGCCGAGCCGTGAAAGGCGGTGCAATTGCTCTAAATGCAAAAAAAGTGAGCGATTTTAACCAAAGGTTTGATACCACTGATTTGCTCGCCGAACGCTACCTCTTCTGCCAAAACGGAAAGAAGAATAAATTTATCGTAATTGCCGAATAGGCCAGCAAGTTGATTAACTTAAAGGCGCCAAACCTTCGTTTGGCGCCTTTTTTTGACTCTGAATCTCTTTTTTATGAAAATTGCTGTTTTTCCGGGTTCTTTCGACCCCATTACAAAGGGCCATGAAGATATTGTTCGCCGAGCCCTGCCTTTATTTGATAAAATTATTGTGGCCCTAGGGACCAACTCAACAAAATCCTACTACTTTTCGGAAGAGGAGCGCCTGTCTTTCCTCAAAGCTAGCTTTGTCGATGACCCCAAAGTAGAAATTGATCGCTTTCCGCAGCTTACCGTAGATTATTGTAAGGAGAAAGGGGCCGATTTTATCCTCAGAGGACTCCGCAACTCCAACGATTTTAATTATGAGGTCTCTATTGCTATGCTCAACCGAGATTTGGGCGATGGCCTAGAAACCATTTTCTTATTGACGGCCCCCGAATACTCTTATTATAGCTCTACGGTGGTCCGAGAAATCCTCAAGGGAAATGGAGATGGCGCTCTTTTCGTACCCGATAATTGCCAGCAATTACTCCGAGATGCTCAGGACAAACGGTAGTATTTACCCGCTAGGGCTTTGATCAACCCCCGCATTTCTAGCTGCAATAAAAGTTCAATCAATTGGCTGTGGCCCCAAGGTAATTTGGCCAATAGCTGGTTGTAATGCAATTGCTGCCCACCCAATAATAGATCGGTAATTTGCTGCTCTTTGGGTGATAACTGCTGAAAAAGCTGTTGTTGTTGCCCCCGATTTGGCTGGCTCCATTTCATGCTTTGGACCAATTCCTGCCCCCTGCTTAACAGCAAGGCCTTTTGCTGCCGAATCAATTCATTGCAGCCCAAAGACAACTTATCATTCCAGCGCCCAGGCAATGCAAATACCCTCCGTTGGTAATCTATGGCCTTCTGGGCGCTAATCATCGAACCACCCTTTGGCCCCGTTTCTACCACCCAAAGCGCATCAGATAAGCCCGCAATAATGCGGTTGCGCATCGGGAAATTACAGGCCAAAGGCTTATTTTGACTAATAAATTCAGTCAATAACCCTCCTTGTTCCAACATCCGCTCGGCCAAAGAGCGATGCTGCGGCGGATAAATGCGATTGAGCCCATGAGCCAAAACAGCCACCGTCTCCAAACCCAAATCTAAGGCTTTTCGGTGGGCACAAGCATCTATACCATAAGCCAAACCACTAACAATTAAGGGCGAAAAATCCTTAATCTCAGTTAAAATACGCTCGCAAGCAGCCCGACCATTTTCTGTCGGCTTGCGAGTCCCCACCACCGAAAGCATCCGCAGCTGGTCCAAAGGCGCCGAACCTTTATAATAGAGCAAAAAGGGCGCATCCTCAATTTGCAATAAGCGCCTCGGGTAATTACTTTGGCCAAAGAGCAGCAGCTCAATGCCCTTCTTTTCTACAAAATCTAACTCCCTTTTGGCCATCTCTAAACCCTCTCGGCTCAAAATATGCCGCATGGCCGTTTTTCCAATATAACTAGCCTCGGCCAAAGCCACCGCATCAGCCTCATAAATGGCCTGAATAGAACCAAAGTCCCGCAATAACCTTCTGGCCCGAATCGCCCCCAATTGCGGAGATTGCTGCAGGGCTATGGCCCAGAGTTTTTCTTTTTCGTTGAGCATATTTTTAGTTTAAACAAAGGTAGTAACTTTAAAATATACTCTCAAATTTTAACTAAAATTTATTTAGTTTTTTTTGTTTTGGGGCCCGCGGCCAGCAAAGCTGGCCGCCGCTATGCTGCGGGGCTCACTGTTCGTTCGGCCCTGCAGGCAGGCGATGCCTGCCTTTGGTCTGGCCCTTCGGGCCACCCGCTCCGCAGCGCTGGGCCAAATGGCGCCTGGCGGTCTTTATGGTCCAAAACAATGTAGTTTTAGGGCCAGAGCCGAGCCCCCGAGCCTGAAAAACCCAAGAGGAGCGGCTGAGGGATGGATAGCAGGGCCGCCGAAGGCGGCAGACCAAAGCGGCTTCGCCGCTGCAGGGCCGAGCAGACCTGCGAGCTGCGACACAGCCCGACCCGACCAATAATTCATGAGGGGGGTAACCCTCATTTTGTATCGCTTCGCAAAGCGCTAGCGCTTTGTGCTGGGTTTCAACTCGATGGGCGGGGCAGCCCCAAAACAAAAAAATAGCGAAACCAGTCCTTGACCAGCTTCGCTATTGGGCAGTATAAAAGAACTCCTTTATTTAATCCTCCTTCACTTTGAGTTGGCTATTTTGGGCCAAACTAAGCAATTGGCTGAGGAGCTCTTCGGGTAGATCTTGTAGGTTGAAGGATAGGGACAATTGGGCCTCCTTCTCGCTGCTCTTGATGGCCTGCAATTGCTCCAATTTTGGGGATTGGATAGCGGCCTCTTCCAGAGCTTTGAGTTCTCGGACCGTTTGGCTGCGGACCGCCTGCACTTCTTCTTTTTTGTTCAGTTCGTTTTTGTAGCGCAACAGCTGCAAAAGGGCCATTTCGGAAACCGTTTGGCGGCCAGCAATGGCAAAAAGCGCCTCTTCCAGGTTGTCCGCCTGGCTATTGAGATAAATTTCCCCATCAATGAAAACGGCATCGCCTTGGTGGACAATCTTGACCATCTCATTTTGGAAATAGACGGTATAAGGAATAGCGCCCTGCAATAAAAAGATAGTTTGCTTAAACTCTTCTTTCCATTTGAGGTAGTGGGGGGCGGCCCATTCTTGGGCAGTTTCCTCCAAACGCTCTCGGTCCAGCTCCTCTCGGCTATCGGCTTGAAAGAGCGGATAATACTTGAGGGTTTTATCGAACAAGCGTTTGTTGGTTTGGGCCAAAAGGCCGAGTAGTTTAGCTAGAGGCAGCTCGTATTTTTCTACAAACTCGCTAAGCTCGCTACTGGGCGTATAGCAATAGGTCCAGTCTTCTGTTTGGCCCAAGGCATATTGCAAAACGGCTCCCTCTTCGCCCATTTCTGCAGATTGGATATAAGGGAGGGCCAAGCCCTTCATTTGCGATTCAGACAAGCTATTGTAGAGCTTTCGCAACCAGAAAATGCGTTCATCCTGAGAAGAAAAAAGCAGCTCTTTCTGGGCCAAAAAGCGAACCGTTTGGGGCAAGAGCGGAGCATAGCTATTTTGGACCTCATTGATTTGTTTTTGAGAGCTGGTTTCGCCTTGGCCTTGGGCCAAATAGCGGCGCAGATTCACTACGGCAGATTGTGGACCTTGTAGGCCGAGGGCCAGCATAAAGCTCAGGCGATTAAGCGGCAAATCGGCATCGCTATCATAGGAAATAGAGTCGGCATCCTCGCCCAAATACTGTTGTAAAAGCGGGGGTAATTGTTCTTCCTGCAGGGCATATTCTGGACTAAAGAGATAGGCGGAGAGGTCCATTTTTTCGCCTAGCTGCTGCTTTTGGCCAAAATAAATCTCTATAGACTGCTTCGGATCTCCTTGCTCGGCCCAAAGCGGATAAACCGCCTCTAGCAAGCGGCGGAAGAGTGCGGCCTTAGGTTCGTTCTCCTGCAAAGCGCGTAGGGGGGCGGCAAAAAAGCGGTTGCGTTCCAGATAAGGCTGAAAAGCGATATATTGGCCAGCGAACTCAAAAGCTTTGCGGCTACTACTCTCTGGATCCATCCGAAGGATTTCGGGCAAATTGGCATAGCGTTCTTTATTCAGACAGGCCTGAGGGTGGATATAATCGGGGGCATTGAAATAGAAGGCCTCTAGGCTTTCTAGGGGCAGCCATTCTCCATTGGCCAATTGGACCCAGAAATTGCGGGCCAAAATGGGGCGTTCCTTGCGTTTGATCTGTAAGAGCACCACAGCCAATTGTTGGGCATTTTGCAATTCCACTCTATCGCCTTTGAGCAAATCATAAAGCTGCTCTAGGCTCAACTCCTCTAGTTCAAAGCAGCGGCGGCGCAGGCTATTGGGTGCTTCATAATCCACCAGCTGCTCCATCAGCTTATTGGTTAGGGCCTGCCATTTTTTATGCTTAGGCGAAATGGCCGCCACATCCAATTGATATTTACCATCTCGCTCGATACTGACGGTAGTTTGCGGGGCAAAAGAGATGCTGCTTAGCTTCATCAGACCGCCCTCAATGGCCTCTACAAAGACCTTAGCACGGATTTTGGCATGTTCGGCATCTTTGTTTCTGAAAATCTGCAAAGCTTGATGCTCAAAGCTCTCCTTATCATAAATGCGATCTTCCTTTAGGACAATCCGTTCAATCTTAGAAAAGACCTGTTCTTGCAGGGCCGCATTTCCCGATTCTACAATCATAGCAGAGAGTAGCTCTGGACTGGCATTTTTATGGCGAGAGAGTTCTTTATATAATTTTGGACCGAGGAGTAAATCATCATAGTTTAGGCCTTCCTTATACAGGCTATAGGGAAACAGCTTATAGCTTTCGCCAAAATTCTCCTTAATGACAGCGGCCATTTTCTGGGCTGATTTATCGAGATAGTAGGGGGTATTTTTAGCTCTACGGCCTAGCTCATAGAGGCGACCTTCTCCAGTGGTTACATACATAAACTTAAAGAGGGGCGTTTTGGCCAAGCTCAAAAACTCTTGTAGGGCCAAAACGGCATCTTTGTCCAATTGCTGCGGCTCCAGATGTAGCAAACGGCCCAAAACGGCATCTCGAGTTTTTAGGGCCCTTTGGTTGAGATAGGGCAAGACTAATTTATTGGGGCAGCGGTAAGGCGTTAAGCTTTCTAGGGCACGGACCAAAGCGGGATAGTCCTCTACTTGCTCCATAGCCTGATGATAAAAAATGCCTTCGCCAATAAAGCCTTCTTCTTTAGAGAGGAAGACATATTTTTCGCCAATGAGCGGTTTAACCGAATTGGCCAGCTCGCTATACTTGCTAATCATCTCATAGAAAGCCTCTGGAGCATCCAAAACGGCTTCTTGCTCAATGAGCTCGCTCCAGTTTCTATGAATAATTTTATTAAAGAGGTCCTTTTCTGCACAGAGGAGCAGGGCCAAGTCCTCCATATATTCCTCCTCCTTAATTTGGTAGGGCAGCAAAAAGGGCTCAAACTGCTCTTCGCTGCTCAATAGCTCTTGCAAGGGCCGTCTTTGGTCCAATTGATTCTCAAACAAGCAAAGCTTTTTGAGCTCTAGGCTATGTAGGGCCGCATTGAGGATAGGATAAACGGCTTGTTTTTCCTTGGGACTAAGCGGCTGGCTTTCGGCCTGCTCCAAAATGGCCCTAGAGGCTTGTCGCCAATCTTTATGGCTAGAGCTGGCTCGAATCTTAAAGGGCCCCTGATTGAGATAATCTAGAATAGCGGGATCGGGCAGTTCTAGGCCCATGAGTTTGCGCACCGCTGTGCGCAAAGCGGCATATTGCCTAGGGGAAACTGCTAAAAGGCTATTGTGATAAAAGACTTTTTCGGCGGGAAGAAAACCCTCTGCGGCAGAAACAAAAACGAGTTTTTTCTCGGCCAAATCAGGCAGGGAGCTAGCTTGCTTGTATAGGGCAATACTTTGCTCATAAAGTGCCTGCACCTGATCGATCTGCATTAGGCTGGGGTGCTCCGTCAATTGCTCCCAATAGGCCCAAATGATATTTTGATAAAGCTCTGGACCCTCTGAAGAGCAATAATAATCGGCCAATTGGCTATTGTCTTCTAATTCCAAGACCTCAAAGCCCTCTAAATAGCTATTGGGCGCTTGGCCCAAAGGCAAAATAGCCGCTAAAGGCAATTGTTGTTGATAGTGATTGGCAAAAAGGGGAATGGAACGCAAATCTGTTGCGTTGATTTGGCCCAAACTACTGAGAAAAGCAAATAGGCGGTTTTTCTGTGCTGCCGAAAGCGTAGAGACTGCGGCCCGCTCGGCAATTTTCTGGAAAAGCGCCTTGGGTTGGCTGAGGTAATCCAATTCCTTTTGCAGCTGCTCCAAAATGGCGGCATAATCCTGAATATCAAAAGAGAGGACCGAGAAACCCAGCGCCTTAATTTCTTCCTTATAAGGCAGGGTTTGGGCATTCATCAAAAAGATTTGCTCTTCTTCCTTGAGATCTAAGATAGAAAGGTATTCCTCGCCGCCGCCTTGTTGGCTAAAGCGGAAGCAGTTGATATATTGGAATTGGGCCAAAAAGTCTTCATCAAAATCAATTTGGCGCAATTCGGCCACAAAAGCCGCATAATCTTCCTCGTCTAGGCTTTCGATCCAGCTATTGATAAGGGCGGGAGTACCTTGCAATAGCAATTCTTTGAGGCCCCAACTTTTGAGGTCCAATTTGGCCGAGTTGGCGGCCTCTCTTTGCAGATGCTCGTCTTCGGTCCAATAAAACCATTCTTTGCCAATGCCCAATTGCATGGGATCAATGGGGAGGGCCGTCTTTTTAATAACGACTAGGTCCTTGGGATAAAAGTTGCGCTTATTGCTGGGAATAGATTGCTGAATGTACTTGAGGTTTGGGCGATATAAATACTGATTGAGCAATTCCGCATCATATTCCTCAGAAGGGTCAGAAAGGAGCAGTGATTTATAGATGCTCAAGAAGTGCTCAAAATCTTTGTTTCTTTTGCTATTTAGGCTTTTCTGCAAGGCCTTAGCAATATATTTAAAGGTCTCAATATTGGCCTCGCCTTGGTCATCTAGGCGGGTACGGTCGGTAATTTTAGCAAAAGAGCTAGCATGAATGAGATAGGCCAAATTATGCCGCTCATTGCGCATAGGAAAAAACTGATAGAGGGAGGGACTTTGCTTCATCCGCTTGGCCTCTAGGGTATCATCTGGAAAACCCAGGGCGATTTCGATGGGACAAAAGGCAAATTCGGGATCAATTCGCTCAAAATCGGCGGTTTTGGGCAAAACGGTAAATTGTTCAAAGCGCAGACCTTGGCGCTCAATCACTTTGTCCTGCAAAACCACCTTATTTAGGGTTTTGAGGGTATTCATGGCATAGCCAATGCCCGATTGGATATTGAGCAAAGAGGTTTTTAGCTTTTCATGCTTTTTGGGTCCAAACTTTAGGAAGAAGAGCGAGCCCTGAGAGAGGTCCAAAGCTGATAGTTGCTCCTGATTGCGCTGCAAAAAGGCTTGTAATTCCAGCAATTCCGCTTCCTTAAAGAGCGTTTTTTGCTGATAATTTAAATCTTTTACTTCTTCCTCTAGGCCCGTGGGAAAACAAGCCAAGATAATCTTGAGCAGCCAAGGCAAATCGGCTGCAGTTTCTGTGTTGCTTTGATAGCCTCCTTTTTGATAGGCCATCAGCTCCTCAAATTCGCTAGCATTTTGCCAACTAAAAAGGAGTGGCCCGGCCAAATCATTCAATAGTTCCTCGGCGCCATCAGATTTGCCCATTAGGCGATAGGCCAACTTAAAGCCAATGCCATAGCGGCCAATTTTGCCACAGTTTTCGGCCTTACTTTTATCGGCTTTGGTCCCTTGAAAAGAGTTGAGCAGGGCCTTGAGGTCCTTATCGGTAAACGCCCGCCCATTGTTGAGCACCATAAAATACTGCTCATCATAAATGACGGCACAATCGCTTGCTTGGCTATCGGCTGCATTTTGCAAAAACTCATAAATGGCTTGTTCATCCTGTGCATTTTGGAGTTTGGGACTCAAATCGGCCTTAATATTATCCACAATTCCGTTGACCATTCGGTAAAAACCGAATTGCTGGCCCTCATGGACACTACCGATAAAATTTTCATCCCAGGCTTGCATATCATAGCCTTCGGCTTTGCGCCAATCTGTGCGAAAGGCTTGGACGTTTTTTCTGCGCATGCTTTGTTTTTTTGTGTGTTGGCAAGTTTAAGGTATTTTCTACTCTTCTTCAAGTGCTGCGCCCCTTGTTTTTTGACCATTTTATGACCTTTTTGGCCCTAATTAGCCTCATTCTAAATATCTGTATCCTATAGGGAACCCTAAAATTTGTTTTATCTTTGGGGCATTGGATTTGGGGCTTCCCCTTCACGCCAAAGGCGCTTCGGGTCGGGCTGTTTCGCAGCTCGCTATTCGCTCGGCCCTTCGGCGCAAGCGCCTCGGTCTGGCCCTTTGGGCCACTGCTGTCCATCCCTAAGCCTGCGGCGGCTTTGCCGCCTGCTCAGCGCAGCTCGCTGCGCTCGTTTTAAGGCCTAGCGATGTGAAGGGGGGCGGCAAAGCCGCAGACCAAGGCCGTCAGGCCGCAGGGCCGAGCAGACCTGCGAGCCCCGAAACGTAGCGCCTGCCATAGGCAGGAGGCCCCAAAAAATTAGAACTAAACTCGCCTTCGGGCATAAAAATATAGCGAAATGAAAAACGATCAACAAAAGATTCAGACGGCTTTGCAAGATTTGCAGGACCATATTTGTGCGGGCCTAGAGGCCATGGATGGCAAAGGAAAATTTCAGGAGGATTTGTGGGAGCGCCCTGCGGGTGGCGGTGGCCGCACCCGCCTAATTGGCGATGGAAATGTATTGGTTAAGGGCGGCGTAAATTTTTCTGCCGTAGAGGGAGAGGCGCCAGATGCTTTGCTTAAAACCTTGAAAATTGAGGCCAAAGGAGAGAAAAGTTTGCGCTTTTTTGCTTCTGGAGTATCTATTGTTTTGCATCCGGAGAGTCCTTATGTGCCCATTACGCATATGAACGTTCGTTATTTTGAATTGAGCGATGGAACTTGGTGGTTTGGCGGGGGAATTGACTTGACGCCACATTATGTATTTCCGGAATTGGCCCAGCAATTTCATCAGCGGATGAAAGCCGTTTGCGATGAGTTTCACCCTAGTTTTTACGAGCGTTTCAAGCCTTGGTGCGATGAGTATTTCTATTTGCCTCATCGTGGAGAAATGCGAGGCATTGGTGGCATTTTCTTCGATCGTTTAGGTCTGGAAGAAGAGTTGTCTAAGGAAGAATTATTGGATTTTATCATTGCGGTGGGCAAAGCTTTTGTGCCTGCTTATGCCGAGCAGGTGGCTGCCACCAAAGAGATGTCTTATGGTCAGAAAGAGTTGGATTGGCAGGCGCTTCGCCGTGGCCGTTATGTAGAGTTTAATTTGGTATTGGACCGTGGCACCAAGTTCGGTTTGCAAACCAATGGCCGCACAGAATCTATCTTGATGAGTATGCCGCCCACTGCGGGTTGGGCCTATGATCATCAGCCGGAGGCCGGCAGCGCAGAAGCGCAAACCTTGGGCTATTTGGTCAAGGGGATTGATTGGTTGGCCGCTTTGGAGGTGTAGGAGTTTGGAGAAGAGGAAACGCCCAGTTGAGTTGTCGGCTGGGCTTTTTTTTGTTATTTTAGTTTGAATTTATCTAAAAACCTTAAGCTATGATAAAAGTTGATCGCGGACCAGTACCTGATTTTTTTGTAAAATATGATACTATTTCTAAGGAAAGTTCTCTCAGAGGAGAATCAAGTTACGATTTTAGGAGAGTATGGAGGAACGATTATCATTTGCGTCCGCAATTAAAACATGTACTTTTAAAACGCTTCAATAGAAAATGTGCATACTGTGAATCCCCGGTAGGTGAAAATAATAACTTTCATATAGAACATTTTAAGCCTCGAAGCCTCTACCCCTCATTGACTTTGAGTTGGGACAATCTCTTATTAGCCTGTAATATTTGTGGAAGCATGAAGTCTGCTGAATTTCCTCTAGATGAGAACCGCGAAGCATTATTAGTAGACCCCTGTAAAGACAATCCCGAAGATCATTTTGCCTACACAAGAGATGGGCTTATTTTTGGAATTACAGAGAAAGGAAGAATTACAATAGAGGTTTTGCAACTCAATAGGAAAAACTTAGTAAATATAAGAGAAGTTGCTATGGGCAGCTATGTAAAAATCCTATACACCCATAACAATTCCCTTAAAAAAATAACAAAAAAGTTAAAAGAATCTCCCTTTTCAGGAATAGCTCTTTTTTTAATGAGAATAAAAAATAGTAATATTGTACTTGACGGCCCCAGCTTGATTAACGAGAGGAAACAACTCAAGAGTGAAACGATATGGAATGAGGTTATTTCTAAAGTAAAAATCAAGAGCGAAACGATATGGAATGAGGTTATTTCTAAAGTAAAAATCAAGAGCGAAACGATATGGAATGAGGTTATTTCTAAAGTAGAAATTCAGAACTTTAAAAGCATAAGAGAGACTAGTATTAACTTCAATCCTTTATATGAAGAAGAAAATGAGCGAGTAGAAATGCCAATCCTTTTTCTTCTTGGAGAAAATGGTGCGGGAAAAAGCTCAATTCTACAAGCTTTAACCGTTTGCTTGCTCGGGGAGGAAAAAGTTTTGAGCAAAACAGGAATTACGGTTGATGATATTTTGCGAAAAGATGGTGCTCCCAAAAAAGGATTCGTCAAAGTTTATTTTGAGCAGGGAGGAAGTATAACGCTTCATTTTGAGCGAGGAAAAGGATTTCGTTTTGAGTTCGTAGATAGACAGAAAGCTCCTTCTGTTCTTTTAGCTTATGGAGCTGTTCGTTTAGCTAGAAGAGCACATGAATCGAAATTTGCTTTTAATATTAAAGAAGGTGTCAATATTCAGGGCCTTTTCGACCCTTATTTCGGGCTATCCAACGCCAAGAAGTTTTTATTGAATTTGGGGGATGTTGATTTCAATATCGTTTCAGAAAAGATATTAAAGCCCGCATTATCTTTGTCTTTTGAAGACAGCTTTAAGAGAGAAAAAGGCCAAATTTTCTTAGTAAAAGAATCAGGAGAAGAAATCAGATACGAAACACTCAGTTCTGGCTATAGAGTAATTATTGTTTTGATCTGTGATATCCTAAAAACCACCTTAGAAGTTTTTGAGCTAGATTTGGAGAAACAAGGATTTGAAAAAGGAGCCTACCTTAGTACAGATAAAATGAAGGGAGTTGTAATGATTGATGAAATAGAAAATCACTTACATCCTAGATGGAAAATTGAGGTAATGAAAACTTTAAGAAAAGTTTTTCCCAAAATGCAATTTATTTCGTCTACACATGATCCTCTCTGCATTCTCAACTCTTACTATGGGGAAGTTAATGTAGTAGAATATATTAAGCCCAAAAATTCTGATGCTCAAAATTCTGAAACCATTATTTTAGGAAAAGAAAGCTTACCGGATCATGAAGGACTCAGTGTTCAAGACATTTTAACTTCAGCGTTTTTCGGTTTACTATCTACTAGAGCCGATGGAATGGAGGAAAAAATGAGGCGTTTTTACTATTTAAAAAGTCGAAACTTATATGAAGGAAGCGATGATTTTCATGAATTAGCAACTCTTGAAAAAGAACTTAAAGCATATAATTTCCTTGGACGAAATCAGCGAGAGCGTTTAATGCTAGAAGCTATAGATGACTACTTAGAGGAGCAAAAAAGAACTGCAAACCCAGAAGAACGTGCCGCAAAAAAGGCTAAATTAAAAGCACTATTAAAACAAATCATCAAAGACAAATAGACATGATTTTTATAGATAAAGGGAAGAATAAGCCTAAGTTTTACGCATCTGATCGCTATAAAAAAAAGCTGTTTAATGAACTAAAAGTACTTAAAACTATTCTAGACACAAGAAAGTATAAATTTGTTTATAGAGGATACGCAAATGCATTACGTAAAGGGTTTAGAAGTTATAGAGAGAATGATGTTTACTACTCAAAATGCGCTTATTGTGAAACGGTAATGAGGACAAATGACATTGAAATTGAACATTTTAGACCCAAAGGTCCTCTAAAAACATGGGATGCAAGTAAAGACAGAGCTCAAAATAAACTCAGCAACACGGTTATTCCAGATACGGGTTACTATTGGTTAGCCTGTGATTGGGATAATTTATTACCAAGTTGTCCAGGGTGTAACAAGTCAGGCACAGGGAAAGGATCTTGGTTTCCTCTAGTGGAAGAAAGTACTAGAGGACTTAGAAGCGCTGGTCAAGGAGCTGAAGTCGATGAAGAACCTCTTCTACTTAATCCTACAAAAAACATTGACTTTGGAAAATTCCTATCTTTTAAAGAAGATGGAACAGTTAAACCTTCTTTAGGACTTAGCCCTGAAGATTTAAGGAAAGCTCAAGCAACAATAGATATTTATGGTCTAGGGCGTGAAGGCCTTGTTGATGCTAGAGCTGCAGTAATTTTATCTCTCAAACTAGAATTAAGCAAGGATTTTGAACTGTCTGAAATTCAACAAACTTATTTAGCCTCTTCAAGTGAATTCTCCTTAATGGCTAGTCAAGTTATTGAAAATCTAATTGAAGCTATGTAAAAGCAAACCAGCCCCCAAAGCCCGAACTAAAGTTTAGTTCGGGCTTTTTTTTTGTCCCCCTCTCTCCCACTACCAAACAATATTCTCCCAGCTATCTAGCATAACGCTACCCGCCTTATACGACGCTCATTTTTGATTTTAAAATTTCGTTTACATCATTTTTCTTTAAATAGGCCAGAAAAAGTTGAGGGACTAATAATAATTTAAAGAAAAAATAGCCTAAATCCTTCTTTACAAATTGTTTAGGGCTTTGGGTGGAGGCAGATGCAAATGCGGATTGTTTTGCCTAAAAAGGCGGAAACTTATTATTTATAAACATTTCAGCGGCTAAGTCCTTGGTTGTCTGATCAATAAATCAGTAAAACAAAGCCATTTTGACTAAGGCTGCTTGTATTGCCTTTTTGGTCCAAATAGACCAGAAAAAGTTGAGGGACTAATGTTTTAAACTTATTTTGTTCATCCTAGCTAGGCGTCTTCTCTGCGATAAGTATTTTAATGTTGATCTACTTTTGAGGCCCTTTAGGGCTGACTGCATTTAGATTAGCCTAGGGGCTTGTCCCTAGGCGATTATTGGTCAAATCCTAATTTTTTAGCCTAAACTAAGGAGGCAAACTTCTCCTCATTTGCCTAAGCGATCTGACGGCCTAAAAGTGGTCCCATGCAGCCAGAAAAAGTTGAGGGACTAATGTTTTATTTATCCTTTAGCACCAAGCCTCATTTGGCCCAGCGCTGCGGAGCGGGTGGCCCGAAGGGCCAGACCAAAGCCGCCAGAGGCGGCTGCAGGGCCGAGCAGACCTGCGAGCCCCGAAGCATAGCGGCGGCCGGCTAGCCGGCCGCGGGCCCCAAATCCCCTTTAAAATCAATAGATAAAGAAAATAAAAGATAGATCCTTTTATAGGGAGGAGAGAAAACCCTGAGTTAAGTCAGAAAAAGTTGAGGGACTAAAAACTATTAAAGTAATCCAAATATTAACTTATATAGATATGACTATTCTATTTAATAACTATTATAGCGGCCTAAATAGTTAAAGATGGATACGGTACACATTATTTTTTCTGGGGCGCTCTTATTGTTGCTCAGTGTTTTGGCTGGGAAAACCTCTTTTCGCTTAGGTTTACCCACCTTAATTTTATTCTTATTGGTGGGTATGTTAGCGGGTTCTGAGGGATTTGGCGGCATTTACTTTGATGATTCTCAGTTGGCTCAATTTATAGGCATCATTGCCTTAAACATCATTTTATTTTCGGGGGGTTTAGATACTCGTTGGGGAGCTGTTCGCTTGGTTTTGGGCAAAGGATTGACCTTAGCGACCTTGGGCGTTTTTATTACGGCGGCGGCTGTGGGAATTTTTGCTCATTATTTTTTTGATTGGAGTTGGTTGGACGCTTTTTTATTGGGCGCTATTGTATCCTCAACTGATGCTGCGGCTGTTTTTTCTATTTTGGGTTCGACCAATATTCATTTAAAGCATGGGATTCGGCCTATTTTGGAGTTAGAGAGCGGGAGTAATGACCCTGTTGCTTATTTTCTGACTAGTTTGCTTGCTGCAGCGGTGTTGAAAGGCGATATGAGTTTGGCTCCGGCCCTAATACAGCTACTTTTGCAATTAGTTGTGGGTGTTTTAATTGGTTACCTTATGGGCAGGTTGAGCAAATGGATAATTAACAATATTCGCTTAGATTTTAAGGGCTTGTATCCCGTTTTGGCCCTTTCGCTTAGTTTTTTGGCCTATGCTTGTAGCGAGCTCTTGTCTGGTAATGGTTTTTTGGCGGTTTATGTGTCTGCTGTTTTCTTGGCCAATAGTCAATTGACTCAGAAGCTGAGTATTCGACAATTTTTTGATGGTTTTGCCTGGTTGATGCAAATCATTCTCTTCTTGAGTTTGGGCCTTTTAGTTTTTCCTTCTCAACTCTTGGCCGTTTGGCCCATGGGTTTAGCCTTGGCCTTTTTCCTAATGTTCATTGCTCGGCCAATTAGTATTTTTGTCAGTTTGTCTTGGACCAAACTCGATTTTAAATCTAAATTGTTTATTTCTTGGGTGGGGCTTCGCGGGGCGGCTCCTATTGTTTTTGCCACCATTCCGATGGTCATGGGCATTCAGTCCTCTAATCTCATTTTCAATTTGGTCTTTTTTCTCACCTTAGTTTCTATTACATTGCAGGGCACGAGCATTCCCTTTTTTGCCCGTTTATTGGGTTTGGTAGACCTCAAAGTATCTGCTTTAACGCAGGCTCGTTCTTTGGCGCTAGAGGAAGAAAGTAAGGTAGAAACTGCAGAGGTCTACATTTCTGCAGAAAGTCCTTTAATTGATCAAAAGTTGGCCGATATTCACTTTCCTGCCGATTGTATGGTGGTCCTAATTATCCGAAAACAGCAATATTTGGTCCCTACCGCTCATACTAAAATAGAAGCTGGCGACACCCTACAATTGCTAGCCAGCAAAGCCGAAGATCTAGCCAGTTTGCAAATGGAGTTGGGCTAAAACGGCTTTGCTGCTTTCTCAACAGCCCCTCTACCCTAGCAAAATTCTATTGAGATTTATTTTGGCCCAAATAGGTCAGAAAAAGTTGAGGGACTAATGTTTTATTTATCCTTTAGCGCCAAGAGCCCTTTGGCCCAGCGCTGCGGAGCGGGTGGCCCGAAGGGCCAGACCAAAGCCGCCAGAGGCGGCTGCAGGGCCGAGCAGACCTGCGAGCCCCGAAGCATAGCGGCGGCCGGCTAGCCGGCCGCGGGCCCCAAATCCCCTTTAAAATCAATGGATAAAGAAAATAAGATAGATCCTTTTATAGGGAGGAGAGGAAACCCTGAGTTAGACCAGAAAAAGTTGAGGGACTAAAAAATGCAATCATTAAGTAAAAGCGGCATCGCCATCTCCATCCTGAATAGAAAAAGGCTGATCATCTAGGGTTTTGGCCAAGGGATGCGCAATAATGTAATGTCTTGCTTGGGGGCGGCTGCCCAAAAAGGGCCATTTCTTGGCCTGCAGGGCCTTGAGCAGCTGTTCTTGATAAGTGGTTAGATAAATGACTCGTTTTTGGCGCATCCAAAACAGTAGTGCGCGAACGAGCTCGCTGGCATCGGCCTGGGGCATAAAGACATAAGGCAGGCGCAAATGGCCGTCTCGCAACAAATACAAAACGACTGCTTTTAGGGTTTGGCCCTCATAAAAATAGAGGTAGCCATTGTCCAGACTTTTGGCTTTGCTGGAGAAATAATAGCGTTTGGCCGCTTCATCTTCTGGACCTTCTTGCAGCCAGGGATAATTTAATATCCAGTCAAAATCTTTGGGTCCCCGAAGAAAGCCCTCTTTTTGCTCGCGCAGTAAGTTATTGGCTTCGGGCCGCCAATTTCTGTTGGACTCGCAGCGGTATTTTCCTTTGGCCAAAAAGAGCATGCGCATATTTTGGGGGGCAAAAGACAGCTGTTCCAACAAATTGAAGAGGGGCAAATAGGGCCGCCATTTTTTGGGATCTTTTTTGGGCAGCACCTTAGCTAAGGGGCTATACAAATAAAGACGGAGGCCCTTGGGTTGGGCCAAATCTTGGAAATAGCCACTTTTGTCGTAGAGTCCCTTGGCGGCGGGAGTAAACTCCGTAATCATCAGGCGGCCCGACCAGGCGGTATACATCTGCTCCAAAAGCGATTTGGCCAAGCCTTTTCCCCGCATATTGGGGTCAATCCAGAGGCAAGACAACCAAGCAAAGCGCTCCTCTCCTACTTTTCCCTGCAAACGGTTGGGCAAGGCGCCCAAATAGCCGACCAACAGTCCATCTTCCTCTGCCAAAAGGAGCAAAACGTCCTCGGCTTCAGCTTGGGGATTTGCGGCATGAGAAGCGCCACGAATTTGGCTAATCGCAATAGGCCCAGCCCCAGCAAAACTGGGGTCCTGGGCCAAAAAGTCGGTCATTTCTCGCTGTCGGATAGCACGATAAACAATCATCTTAAGAATTTTGAGCGCAGTATTCTGCCTGTAGTTCGGCGGCATCCTCATCGCCGGCCTCGGCTGCTTTTTGCAGATAATCGCAAGCCTCGGCATTTTCGCCCATATTGAGTGCCATGACAGCGGCCAGATAATAGAAATCGCGTTGGGTGGGATCTAATTCTAGGGCTTTTCGGCAGCCGTCCAAAGCTAGGGCGTCTTCTCCAAGCTCGCTAAGAATAAGAGCATAAGTATAATAATAATTTGCATTTTTATCATCCATGCGCAGGGCCAACTCTGCCTCTTTTCGGGCTCTTTTCATATTGCCTAGGCTATAGTAAATACTGGCCAGCTTGTCTCTAAAGTCGGGCCGTTGAGGTTGCAAACGCAAAAAGGCCTGATAATCATCTAGGGCGCCCAAGGTATCGCCTTGTTGCAAATGAATATCTCCTAAAAGCGAGTGAAGGCTTGCATTTTCGGGACTAATATCTACGGCTGTTCGCAAAGCGGGCAGGGCCAAATCAAACTGCTCTTCTTCGGCATAAATAACGGCTTGTGCATGATAGTATTTGGCCTGACTTTCATCCAACTTAATCGCTTGGGCATAATCGGCTAGGGCCTCTTTATAGCGGTCCATATCATAGAGCAAGCGTCCTCTTTCGTAATAAAATTCGGGTTCTTCCGGAATGGCTTCGATGGCTGCGGTATATAGTACATAAGCCGTATCAAACTTTCCGTGGTTGTGTTTTTCTTGGGCCAGATAAAAATACTCTAGGCTAGAAAAGCTAGGATCATCCGCAGAAGGGAGGTCCAAATTGCAGGCGGCAAGGCCAAAAAGCAAAAATAAAAGGCTAAGGAATCGCATAGGACTAGATTTAGGGTTCGTAACGCTCTACCGCCTTTTTGAGGCGATGGTATAATAAAGTTTGTAAAGAGGCTGGTGATAAGACCTTATATTTTTCGGCCGCCATCAGCAGTTGTTGTTGCAGTTCATAATTGGGGCGCAGCTCTAGGCTAATCACAATACTGCCATCCTCTCTACGCTCTAGCAGTTTTTGAGAGGAATGAATGGGTTTACTTTCGGTATAGGGCGCTTGTTCGGCCGCCACCCAAATTTCTATTACTTCTTTTTGCTGCTCCCAATCCTTAGACACCCCAATGATGTCCTTAAAGAAATCATTTTCCCAGTCAATTTCCACTTTTTTATAGGCCAAAAGGCTATCCTCTAACTTATGGATGCGGTCTAGAGCCAAATTGCGATAGTCAAAATCTCGGTCTTCATCTCGCCCAAAAACAAACCAGCGCTTATTGTATTGTTTGAGTACCTGTGGATGAAAATTGAACTCCTCTTTTCCCGATTCTTCCCGAAAACTTTGGTAGGCAATACGCAAACACTGCTCTTCTTTTATTGCTGTAAACAAGGGACGCAAATGCTCTAGCCCCTGATAGTCTTTATTTTCATCAAAAAAGATGATGGAGGCTTGTTCGGGGCGAGCAAAGCCTAGTTTCTGCTTAATCTTGGGCAAGAGCTCTGTCAACCAATCGAAGCTCTGAAAGCTCTCCAAACGCTCCAAAATATTCAGGGCATCTTCTAATTGTGCATTTTCTTTGGGCCCCAAAGGCGTTTTATGAATCGAGAAATCTATGGGATCATAGCGCATATAAACCTTATGCCCCTCTCGCAGGCGTTTGATTGGCGCCCGATAGCCCAACTCGCTTTCCATGTACTTAATGTCATTATAAATCTGACTTCGCCCCACCTTACAGCCCTCATCGGCCAAGGCATCATTAACCGCAGCAATAAGGTCTTGTATAAAATACTTTCGGTAGGGGTTTCCAAAACAATTATTCAACACTTGATAACGCAATAAAGCATTTTTGTTTGTGGGCATGGCATTTTTTTTTGATTTCTGTCCAAAATAAGAAATTGTTTCCAGATAGGATGGACAGCCCCGCCTTTCTTTTGCCCTCGGCGCCTTTTTCAGGGCCATGCAGCCTCCCCTAAAAGGCTTTCCCAAACCTAAGCAAGGGTTCAAGTTATCTTGGCCCTTTTTTTATTGTTCGATTTTTCTTTTTTTTGGGGCCTGCCGCCTAGGGCGGCCGGGCCCTTGCAGGGCTCGCAGGTCTGCTCGGCCCTGCGCCAGCAAGCTGGCTTGGTCTGCCGCTACGCGGCCCCCTTTCAGGCCCCTAGGCCAGTCGCTTCGCTCCTTTGCGGCGGCTTCGCCGCCTGCTAGCTGTGGCTGCAGGTTGAAACCAGCAGCCATGCAACAACCCCATTCTACATCTATAGTGCGGAGAGGATTAAAATCCTCTACCGCTTTGAACAAGGGTTGTTTTTCTCCCCCATAAATTTCATAGGAACCCTAGGGCCAAGGCCTTAGGGTCCTGTATAATATGGGCCTGTAGGTTGAAACCTACAGCAACAAATGCGGCCATACTAAACACAATAAATATGAGCCGATGGTTGAAACCATCGGCCCATATCATTTATAGCAAAC
>NZ_JH719942.1:4034427-4059695 GCF_000275825.1 Saprospira grandis DSM 2844 | reverse complement strand
TTTAATATTAACCAAGTTTATGCAGATGGCGCCTATGACCAAACAAAATGTCGAGAAGCAATTTGTGCGGCTGGGGCGGTTCCATTGATTCCCCCACGTAAAAATGCTCGCCTAAAAAAGGAAAAATGGAGAGCTAGTCGATAGTTATCGCAATGATGATATTTTATATATCTGGGAGTTAGGAGCGGCTGCTTGGAAACAAGATTTAGGCTATCATCGTCGAAATTTAAGCGAAACTGCAATGATGCGGCTCAAGCACTTTTTCTCTGAACGGCTCTCTTCGATCAGCTTTAAAATGCAGAAACAAGAAGTCCTGATGCGTATTCAAATTTTAAATGAGCTTAATGCTGTCAAGCTAAAAGTTGCTGCTAATCAGTGAATTATGATTTATGCAACAAGGCCCCTATCCAAAGCTCCTACATTTTCAGCATTCAAAACAATGCCTTTGATTCTACGCTTATTTATTTTATCGAGTCGATCAAAGTCTTCAAATCTATAAATACTACAAGAACAAATCAACAAGAATAAAACACTATATTTTAACAGCTTAATTACTAACATCAAAACCTATTTTTGTTGAACATTTTGAAGGATCTCTTGTTTAAAGCTTCCTGAATATCTCTTGATTTCTACACAATAAATACTAATGAAACCTCACAAAAGCACTGCGGCATACTGTCTAAAGAGTAGTACTGATAAAGCAGTTTCTCTGCTTTAAGCGTCAATTCTTTTTGTTTAAAAAAGTCTTTCCGCTCAAGATGTCTACAGCTGTAGATGGTTAGAATTAAGAGCAGAAAAACAGCTCTCATAATTTTCCTTTCTCTAACTCTGCCTCTATTAAAGGAATTTCGCTTGATTCACAAACAAGAAATTCTTCCGTACCGTATCCAATTTTTTCAAAAATCATATCGTCCTATTTTACCAATTGACATATAAATCTATATCTAAAGCCGTATCTGTTAAATAGAGAAACCTAAGCAGTCTTTTGTTAATATCAATACTTGGAAGTATTTTATTTTCTGCAACTGGAACAATATACAATTTACTCTTAAGAGCAAATTCATTCTTTAGCTTAAGCAAAACAGTCTCTTTTCCCTCAAGTAGAGTCAGAAGTTCATTTGTTACCTCTTCCGTATAGAAGGTAATTTTTGTGTCAATGGCCAACTCCCAAAATGCTTCTGCTGGCTCTACCTTCATATTTACGCCCTCTCTAGTTGGCAAAAGATCAAGTTGTTGAGAAATCTTATCTTGTTCTATCTTTCCCTCAGAAAAAAGGACAAACCTGGCCCTTACATTAGTTTCCATAAGTTTTTAGTTTATTCGCCCCCTAGCCTAGACCTCATCATAATTAAAGCGATTGCCCCGACCATGAAATTCCTCAAAGGAAGAAAACTCATAACGGGCTATAATTTCAGGCAAGTTATCAACAGCAGTTAATTCGATTACGTCCAATAAATATTCATAAGTCTCCTCTGAGTAACCTGGAATTCCCACATAAATATGTGCTTGACCTAGCCAGATCGTATAATCTATAGCAGACAAAAAACGCTCTGGCAAAGCTTTATACTGCTTGTAAAATTCATTAAAATCTTCTTCCTTCAAAAAATCAGCGAAATATTCTGCATCATAGCGTCCCTCATCTTCTAGAACTGTAGCAGGAGTTATTCGATTTGTTTCCTCCATCCAAATATCTACGGTCATACTATTGGTAAATTCTTTCAGTTTACTAATTAGAATTTTTGAAGTAGGACTTTGCTGAAATGCAGGATATTTTGGTAGTTCTATTTCTAGAATACGCAAAGCTATGGCAAAGCGTCCAGCAATAGATATTTTTTTTATTCGCTCTTTTAGTTGCTCATTCATTAGTCTTTTATTTAAATAGTTGGCCAATAGCTTAATCTCCTGAAATCCACTGATAATCTATGAGTCGCAGACTATCATCGCCCCGATTGGCCAAGGTCCAACTGCCTTTTTCACCATTTTCAAATAGGCGAAAACCATTATAAAATCGGCCTTTCACAGGCCACTTTCTAGACCCTCCTAGCTGATTAACTTCTACTAAATAAGCTTGCTCGTCCTCCTTACAAAAGAGATAGATCTTTTTCTTTTCCTCTTTTAAAAAATAGCAGTCCCCACAAGCCTCTAATTTACCTGCATATTCAGCGATAAGCTCCCCATCTGCATCTAAATGTAAAGCATTATAATGTCTTCCTAACAAAATAAAGCTGGAATCAGTAGAATAGAATTGTGTAGAAGGGTAATTGCAAGTTCTATCTGTAAACCCCTCAAAGCTTTTGGTCCAAAGCAACTCTCCATCTTTTAACTTTTTCAAAATTATTTTAGTAGGCTGCTGCTGCTCATCATACGAATACACTTCAACAGCCAACACAATCCCACCATCGGCCATTCTTTCAAGCTGAAGAATAGACAATCCACCCTCGCCCTCTATACCTATATTCTCTGATTCATAACGTTTTTGTTCTTTGCCATCTGCATCAAGAAAAAGAACAATAATTTTTTGATTCAAATTGAAAACTACAGCAAAGCCAGCCGAAGGTAGATCGATCATGTAGGCTGTATGTATATAATTTCCTCTAAAGATCTCTTTAAACTGATGGCTTTCTGTTTGCCGATCCCATTTGCTAAAGTACATGATGCTCCCCCCCTTATTTTTCCCTTCAAACATCTTAGTCCGACTCAGGCTATAAATATTATCTTCTTTCCATACATAATCATCTAGATCATGCCACTTTACGATAGGAAAGTAAATACACTCAACAGTATCTTTTCTATTTACTAATAAGACGCCCTTTTCTCTTGAAAGCTGTATCCCTAAACCTTCTGCATAACTTTGTCTCATTCGATAAGCCCTGTAAAGGCCTGACCAACTCTTATTTTCCCCAATATAAATTGTGGTATCTCTAACAAGCGCCAAGCTGGGCGATTTCCTTTCTATAGCTTTCTTTTCTGGAGCTTTCTGCTCACAAGATATTAGCCACAGCAATGCGATAAAAATTATAAAGTTACTTGCTATTCTTCCCTTCATGATCTTTAGTTCTATAAATTTAATCCTCAGCGCAAAACCTCAGCCTTGGAGCCTATGCCCCGCCAGTAAACAGCCCCTCTTGTCCTTGGTCCACAATACTAAAATCATCCATATTGATAGTATAATACTGATGTAGCAGCGTATCGTAAACTGGAGCATAATAATCTTCAAATTGATCCTTTGTCAAAAAAAATAACTTTACCTGATAGACATCCTCCACCTTTGTCGAGGATACTACATAAGGCCCCAATAAGGCATAAAGAACAGCTTCACTCGCCTTGCATTCATGGCAAGTAACGATAAAATCTTCATCAGAAACATACATTATACTGTCCTTTTTATTAAAAATAGGCAGCAAAACTTCATACCCAAGGTCCATATAATTCTTATCGATCAAATAGAGCGTAGAACTATCTTCTTTTAGCTGAACATCATTACAATACTCGCCCTTTTCATCATATACCGCATAAAAGAGCGCTGTTGGTCCCTGCGGCATACAAGCAAAAATAGAAAAGATTACAAGTATATACAATATATTTTTCATTTGTCCCTAATTACCTTAGCTAAAGTTATATTCTATTTCAACAGATGCTCAAGCGGCCCATTTTGGCGCCAATTTCTAATATCAAATTTCTTACTACTGTTTCTTTTTTGGGGCCTCCGCTGCGGCTTCGCCTTGCGGCGCTACGCTTTGGGGCTCGCAGGTCTGCTCGGCCCTGCGGCGGCTGCGCCGCCTGGGTCTGGCCTAACGGCCACCCCGCCGCATCGCTAGGCCAAGTCGCTTCGCTCCTTTGCGGCGGCTTCGCCGCCTGCTAGCTGTGGCTGCAGGTTGAAACCAGCAGCCATACAACAACCCCATTCTACATCTATAGTGCGGAGAGGATTAAAATCCTCTACCGCTTTGAACAAGGGCTGTTTTTTCTTCGGTAGTTTAATTTTGTTTTTGTCTCCCCCATAAATTTCATAGGAACCCTAGGGCCAAGGCCCTAGGCTAACTAAAAAATCGCCATCCCCTCCTTCGAGGGGATTTTCTGTTCCGCTAGGCTCCATCAGCAAACAAGGGCTTTAGCCCGCCAGTTTGCATAGGCCCGCAACCATGGGCTTTAGCCCATGGCCCTAAAACAAGTCCGCACAAAAAATAAGGGGTAAAAACAATTGCTATGCTTAGCGCCCTGGGCTGAAGCCCAGGGTTGTTGACTTGAGCGAAGAGCGGACTAAAGTCCTTGTTCGCTTTTTCTACTTCTAGCTTTCCATTAAGCTTCGGCCCAAAGCTACCTAGCCACTAAAAAACGCTTTCTTTATCTCTCCTTTTTCAAAACTCCCCAGAAAAAGTTGAGGGACTAACAGGCGGCAAAGCCGCCATGGCCGAAGGCCAAACGGCCTAGCGATGGTAGGCAGTGCGGCAAAGCCGCAGACCCAGCAAAAACTTGTTTTTTGCGCAGGGCCGAGCGAGCAGCGAGCTGCCGAACGTAGCGCCTGCCGCAGGCAGGAGGCCCCAAAAACAAAAAACCCTAGCAGAAAACTACTAGGGTTAGGTTAATGATTTACAATAACAAACTTCAGTTTAAATCAGGGCATATTGGTTGTGTGCGATAATCCCTGTGCTTCGACGGCTAATTTGCAAAAAGCGTTTCTCGAAGCCATTCCCTAGGCTACCTTCATAGGCGGCCATACCGTCTAGGCCAGAGTTACCGAGGACCAGAGCGAGTTTAGTCATCATTTGCTCGCTAGGCTTGGGAATGCGCAGGCCCATTTCGAGCAAACCGGCCTTTCCGAACTTGAAGAAGCTCTCGATATAGGCGGGTTCATCCTCTAGCAAAACGCCCAATAAGGCCTCTGGCAAGGGATTTACGTTTAGGGCTTTAGCTTGGCTAATATGCAGTTCGGCATTTTCGCGGGCATTGGCCCCAAAGAGTTCTGTGCTAAAAAAGCTGTAGGTATCGGCAGCTAGGGAGCGGCCAAAAAGCACGGCTGCATCGGCTTCATGCTGGGCGTACCAGGCTTCAATTTGATCTCGGTGCGTAGAGGCGGGGACTAGCTTTAGGGTTTGGCCTAGTGGGTAGATTCCAGAGAGGGACCAGCCGGTATTTTGTAGGCTTTCGCCTAGTTCTAGAAAGAGTTGGAGTTTACCTTCGCCGCCGCCAATTTGCAGCCCTTTTTTAAAGACCTTGAGTTCATTGGCATTTAGTCCGGCCATTTTCACAAATTCGGCATAGCGGTTGGCCAGCAATTTATGGTCGCTAGATTCTACGCCCCAGCAGACATCAGATTGATTGAAAGCGGTGCTATTGAGCAGCCTAGTTTGCTCTTCCATGAAAGGGCGCATTTGGCCCAGCCATTGGCGGAGGAGGCCCTCCTTATCGTTGGTCATGAAAGGGAGGCTCATGAGCGCTCCTCTCATTCTAATTACAGATTCCATTTATAATTGATTGTGGGGTTGAATAATTAGGCTTTTGCATTTTCGGGAAGCTGTTGCCAGTTTTCGTAGTAGTCAGAAATATCGGACAGATGATAGGTCTCTCCTAATGTTACTGCCTCGGTCTCTCCATCGCCATAATCTAGGGTATATTGGCCCCAAATTTTTCCAGTTACTACATCTGACAAAAAGCTTGCATCGGTTAGGCAAAGCTTAGCATTCTGATACAGATTGACATACTCCTCGATCGCATACATTTTGTTATCCTTTTCCATCCAAGCACTAAAGCCCCTCCAAATTGAGGCTTCTATATCAATATAGTTGGCCATAGCGGTGCGAACAGCATCGGTGGACTCATAAGGCTGGGGCAGCTTATTGCTCATGTTCAAGAGCTGGCCCAAAGAAAGGCTAGATAAATCTTGGCCAGGCGCCAAGCCCATAGCGGCTAGTTCATCGGCTGATTTCTTGGCCAATTCCTTAGCCATATTCTCCTTAAAGTTGGTTTGGGCTTCTTTGAGCGAGGCCAACATTTCGGTTTTCACCTCTTCGGGGTCGGGAAGCTCAACATCTTCGGGAAGATCTAAGTTGTTGAGTTTTTCCATCTTCTTAGAAACAAACTCATCAATTTTGGTCCCTAATGAGATATCGAGGTTTTCATCGGCCTCTCCTTCTAGGATACCATTTGCGATATTGATGTAGACTTGAGGGTTTTTCATATTGGCGGCCATAGCGCTAAAGAACTGGCTAGGGTTTTCGGCAGCCACCAAATAGGTTTCTGTTCCTTCATCCTCATCTTCGCCCCAGGCGTCATCAAAGTTAAAGTTACTAGAAGCATCCTCTCCAAAGATCAGGTCTAGTGCTCCATCTTTGAGTTGGCCTGCTCCTTCTGCCAATACGCCCTTGAGATAAGTGGAGGGCATAGAGAGAAAGAAATCCTTTCCCCAAGCCTGCAATTCAGCAGCTGTAGAGGTTACAGGGTTTGTTTTCTCATGGAAGATGCTAGTGGTAATAGAATCGGCGATCACATCAGCCATATCAGAAGGAGCCCCTAGTAGAATTTCCTTAAGGGGGTTCAAGAATAGGGTATCTTTATCGCCTCCAGTGATGCCTTTTTCGAGATTGGTCAGTAGGCCCTTAAGATCAATAGCATCTAAGGCAGCGCCTGCCCAGAAAGTCATCATATTGGCCGTTTGATTGGCTAAGAACTGAGCGACAAACTCGCTAGCTCCTCCATAGTTATTTCCTTTTACTGCGATTTCTACGGCCTCATTGATCACCGTAGTAATTGCGGTAGACGTTATGGCCCAGAGCATCTGCATCAGGACTGGAGCGGCGGGAATTCCAGCCATACTAGAAACAGCCATCAAAATAGCCCCGGCAACAATAGAAACCACCATACGGAGGCGACCGTCATACTTCTCTTTGGTTTCGAGGAAGCGTTCTTGAGCGGCTTCTAGTTTTTCGCTAGCATCGGCTAGGTTTTCACTATATTTTTCCTGCTCTTCTGCCAATACTTCTGGATCTGCGGTAGCGAGGCCATCGAGTTTTTCTCTTCCTTTCCAGCCTTCTTTGAGGAAGTTGGCGCCCTCATGCTCTTTTTGCTGAGCTCTAGAGCTGAGTGAGCTCCATTGGATCCCTTCCTGTAGTTGGCGTTGGTACTCTACTGTAGAAATGGCCTGAATGTCGGCCCCTAGCATCTGAATTTCAGCATCGCTAAGTCCAGCCGCCCCCAAAACCTCTCGAATATCATCTAGTTGAGCAGGATCTTGTAGGGCTGTGGCCATCTGTTCTCTCAAGCCCTTTTTAAAGTCGGCAATTTTATCGCCGGAAGCGGTTTGATCGAGTTGTAGTTGAATATCCTTTTTGATGTCGAAGGCTCTAATTTGGGCAGCAACCTGCTGCAATTGCTTTTCTAGGGCCTCTATTTTCTCTACATCTTCTGCCGTTTGTTCGGCTTTATTTTGGAGGCTACTGATCTGCTCGACCAAGTCTTTTTTGCTGGCAATCTGCTTCTTGAGCTTAGGAATATCAAACCAATCCTTTAGCAAGACTGTAGCATCTACTCCCTCGGTAAGTGCTTCAATATCTTCTAGAGGAACACGGCGTTGCAAGAAGGTATCATCTCGGCTATGCTTGAGCATATCGACAACAGAAGGTTTCTCTCCATGGAAAATCTGGTAAGTTAGGGCATCGACCTCTTTGCTAATTGTATAGCCTAATTTACCCAATTCGGCCAAGACCTCCTGCATATCAATCCCTGAGTTTCTGGCTTCATAGGCAATATTGGCCAACATGGCCTTGGAGGTATCGCTTTTATGCTCTTCCGCCATACGGGCAGCCCAGTACATTGGCGTTTCCTTGCGCTTTTCTTCCTCAGCTTGAGCAGCCTTAATTTCAGCCTTGCTCATCATTTTGTGCCGCTTGGGCTTGCTGATCATTTCGGCAATGGCGCTATCGTTATCTGTAGCTTCAATATCAGGATTGGCAATTTTTGTTTGCCATTTGAGCAAATCGACAAGTTCTTGGTCCCCTGCATCTTCAGCCTCTTTAATTAGAGAGGGAGCAGGAGGTAGACCGAGCTTGGCCATGGCCACTTTCCATTCCGCTTTTTCGGTCTCGCCCTTAAAGGTACCATTTAAGGCATTTTGCTTTAGGCGTTGGAGTATGCCGATGTCTTGCTTAATCGCTACAATTTCCTTAGAATCTGGATCTAGGTCCTTAATGACCTTCATGGCTTTTTCGGCTACAAAAAAGCTACTATCAGTGAGCTTTTCTAGTTGGCGGTAGTTGTCGCCTCTAGCGCCATCACTATCTACCATATCCATAATTTTGACCAAATAGTCATCATGGATAGCCGCCTCGTTTAGGATCGGAATCAGATGTTTCTTGGCCTCATTTAAGATGGCAGCTTTCCGATTTGGAGCTGTGTTAGGGTTATTAAATTCTGCCAATTCTGTAGCCGTACAGAACTTCATGATGAGGGTTTCTTGGGGAGACTCTACATTATCGCCAAAGAGCAAATCTTGCATCTTTTGGCCCATTTCCTCATTCTGTTTCCACTTGCTGTAGCTACCTTTCTGTGCCTGCTGTTTGGCCAGTTGCTTCATTTGGTCAATAACGCGAGTAGACTCTTGGCCCTGAACTGGCTCTGAATGAAACTCGATCAAAGAACGCAAATAAGCAGCTTCGCTGTCTTTTAGGCCTGTAAATATGCCCCCGGCAGAATCTTTTAGTGCTTTAGAAAACTCACTGTTGCCATTCAAAACAGCGGCCCGTTCTTCAGGAGTAGAATCTTCTAACCAGTCGTTAATGACCTTTTTGAGGCCCTCAAAATCATTACCTAGGCGATTGAAACTCGCCATAAGGTAGTAGTCGCCCTTAGAGGTATAGCTTTTTCCCATAGTATTATTGATAGTCTGCAGCTCTTGGCTAACATCATCCTCTCGCTTGAGCAAAGAGAGCGCCTGCATTTGAGCACGGTATTTATCATTGCCCCCAATCTTTTGGTTAATGGCCAGGGCAAAACGATCTGATTTTGCCTTATTGATATCTAGGATGGTATCAATTTCTGCCGATGAAAGCGCCGAATTCATATAGGCAAAGGCATCGCCCACTTCCTTAGAAAACCAGCCATTGCCCAAGAGGCCAAGCGCCATCGCCGGACGAACAAAGTTAGAAACGCTATCCTGATAATGCTGCTTTAGATATAAAAACTGTAAGGTTTCGGCCCCAAATACGTTTTGTAGATCTGGCAAGATGCCCAAGCTATTATGACCAAAAACCGCTACTACGGCCTTGCGATATTCTTGGTCCAAGGCAAAGTCATCACTATCTACCAACCAAAGCGTAACGGCAGAGAAAAGCGTATCAGAAGAAGAAACTTTACCGCCTTTGAGCAATTCTGCCAGTTTTCTAGCCCGATCATCTACGCTACTATTTAGCATTTCTGCAGCCCGCTCCGAGGAAGCAGCAGAACCCGCCCGCTCTTCAAACATTTTAGTGCCCTGAGCCGCAGCTTTCTCCATATCGCTATCACCTAGCTGGCCATTGCCCGCATTGATTTGCTGACGAAGCTGGGCAATGGCATCGGCTTGCTTACGCTCCGTGCTACTTCGGCCAGCAGCAGGATAACGCTGCTCCCAGGCGTCCATATTCGCAATCAGGCGCTTGAGCAAGGCTGGCCCCGCAATAGGGTCATTTTTAACCTTTTCGTATTCTTCTAAGGCCTTGCAAATGTTTTTGTACTGATCGCTCCAACCCCAACCCGGACTTCCACCAATGCTCTTGAAATCTCCAGCAGAAAAGAGCTCTACAGGTGCTTTTTCTACATGAAGGTTAGAAACAAAATCATAAACCTCATCATAATATTTAGAGGCGGTGGTATACTCCTCGGGTAATTCGGCAAACTTCTTTCTAAAGTTTTCTACAAACTGCTTGAGGTTGGCCACTACTTTTTGCTTGAGCTCTGGCTTACTGTCCATTACCCCAGCTTGCAATTGCTCATAAGCTTGCTTCACTTTGGCATTGATCGCCTTTTGCTCCACCCCCTTTTCTTCCTCCTGAGCTTCAGGCTCTTGGGCCGCAACAGCATTTTCCTCTGCGCCCAGTTCACTGCCATCGGCATTGACAAACTTAAAGTTGTACTTATTTTTAAGGGCCTTTTTAAGCTGCTTCAAAATGGGCGCCTTAGAGGTCCCTTTGCTCGCCATCAAACAAATGGTAGGCTCGCCCTCTGCTACTCCTTCTATATAGGCCTTGCCCACACTAACCATCTTCTTGTTTTTCTTCAGCTCTTCCTTGGCCATCTTTTTCCAAGCTGGAGCCAAAAAACCGACCACCAAAATGGGCGTCTCCTTGGGGATGTCCGAGTAGTTATAGTCTACTTTCAAAAAATAACCTGTGGCTGTTTCGGGGCTGCTGTGCTCCGCAGCCAGCTCTTCTTGCCAAGACAGATAAAACTTTTTATACTTTGGCCAAGCCAAAGCAGCCTGAAACTCTTCTGGCTTTATCTTTTTAATTTTCATCTAAAATGCTTTCTTCGGTTAATAAATTTTGACATAGCTCAATTTAATACAACTAGCCGAGAAGATCCTTTTTTTAGGGTGGACAATTGGTTCTTTTTCTTTTTTTTGGGGCCCGCGGCCGCCCCAATTAGGGCGGGCGGCCGCCGCTATGCTACGCCGCTCGCAGGTCTGCTCGGCCCTGCGCGGGCTGCGCCCGCTGGGTCTGGCCTGACGGCCACGGCTGCGCAGCGCTGGGCCATGGCTCGCTTCGCTCGCAGGCGGCTTCGCCGCCTTTTTAGGGCCTAGCGCTGGAAGCTAGTGCGGCAAAGCCGCAGACCAAAGCCCGCAGGGCTGCAGGGCCGAGCAGACTTGCGAGCTAGCGGACATAGCGCCAGAAGCGTAGCGTATGGAGGCCCCAAATCCCTAATGGAAATCAATTGGTTAATTAGCTAAATGTTAAAATCTAAAACTTTAACAGTCGGAAGATAATTTGATAAAAAAACGCTGGGCAAAATATTGTTTCAAGCTACAACAAAGACAATCAGATTATTCTGGAGTAGACATATATAATAAGATTATAATGTATTAGTGGCCAAAATTGGAGTTAGACATTTGTACGATTTTTTCCGTTCATTTTGTGACGCAGCTGCTCCCCAGCTGTCTAAATAAATGTATGAAACTAATAACAATGATGAATAAGAATTTCCACCTACTCCTAGTCCTCCTTTTTTCCCAGCAGCTTGTACAAGCTCAATTTGGCCCTGCAGGCGTGGGCAATAGCAGCAATAATGGTCTTTGGCTGGCCGCAGATGCCATTCCCGCAGTGGCCGATGGAACGCCTATCAGTTTTTGGCCCGACCAAAGCGGAAATGCCAACCATGCCCGCCATGCCGTAGCGGGCCGCCAACCCACTTATGTTAGCAACTCGAATATCAATGGCCAACCCGCCCTCCTATTTGATGGCAGCGACGACCAAATGCTTGTTAATGATGCCGATATTTTAGATGGCAGCAATGGCCTGACTTTCTTTTCTGTGGTTCGGGGCAATAATATTGATGGCAGCCCAAGAGGTATTTTTGGCAAACGCATTACTTATACCGTTAGCGTAGAATATGCCTATACCTTCTTTTTTTGGAGTGGCAACAATATTACCGCAGATATCCATACACAAGACAACCGTTTTTCTACCTCTAATAGCTTTAGTAATGGTGTAAGCTATATGCCTAGCCTTATTTTTGACGGCAGTCTGGCCAGTAGCCAAAGAAGCAAAATTTATGATCGGGGCCAGCTGATTCGCACAGCGGCAGAGAGCTCTAGCACCCTACCCAACTCTAACCAAGATCTCTGTATTGGCGCCCTTAATGCTGATTATGGGACCTATTTTGGTGGCGAATATGCCGAGCTCATCCAGTTCAATTATGCCCTCAATTCGGCCCAAAGAGTAATTGTTGAAAATTACCTAGCGGCCAAATACAATATGACAATCGCCCGCGATTACTTCAGCTTTAAGAATACTTATGGGCATGAAGTGGCCGGCATTGGCCAAGATGACGCTAATAACCAACATGATGATGCCCAAGGCTCTTCTTTTATCCGCATCAATAATCCATTAAATATGGATAATGGCGAATTTTTGCTTTGGGGCCACAATAATGGCGATATTAGCAGCAATAACACCACAGATGTAGACGGAACAATTATCGAAGCCCGCCTCAACAGAAGCTGGCGCGTGCAAGAAACTGGCGACCTAGGCCCGGTAGACATTATCTTTGATGTAGCCCAATACAATCAATTTGACCTAACCGACCTTCGCCTCCTAATTGATCGAGATGGCGATGGTTTTGCCGATAATGATGTCCCTATTCGTATGGGAACTCCTGTTGGCGCTACGCAAATTTTATTTGCTACAGTTGATCTCCAAGATGGCGACCGTATTACGCTGGGCTCTATCAATCAAGGAATCACTCCTTTGCCCCTAGATTTAATTCGCTTTGAGGTCGATCAAGCAGAAAAAAACAAGGCCCAATGGAGCTGGCAAACGGCCCAAGAAGAAAACCTTTTGGAGTTTGAGCTTCTACATAGCCTCGATGGCCTAGACTGGCAGAGCGAAACCCTCATTGCCGCCCGCAACCAAAACGAAACCCAAAACTATAGCTACCTACAAGAAGAGTTGGGTGCTGGCCAACATTATTTCCGCCTCAAAATTTGGGAAGAAGATGGCAGCTATAGCTTCTCTTCGGTTAAATCGCTTTTTGTAGACAGTGAGCAAGCAGTACTTACACTTTTCCCCAATCCCGCCAAAGATTGGGTAGAAATCAGCAGCTCCCAAAGTTTAGAAAACACTAATTTACAAGCCTTTAATCAGCTAGGGCAGGCCGTTGCAGTACAGCATCAACAAAATGGCCAAAATCTACGCTTAACGATTAGTGACTGGCCCGCAGGGCAATATATCATTCGCCTAGAACAAAATGGGATTGTCCGCAATTTGCGCCTAATCAAGCCATAAAGAACTATTGGTCTATATGCCAGTCTTCGGACTGGCTTTTTTTATGCCTCAAATGGCCCTTTTTTACCACAAAAAGCTTAATTTAATGGATAAAATCAGCTAAAATCCTAATGAAGAAAGAACATCAACTAAAAATTGGAGAGCAAGAAATTGACCTGCTCGCCTTGGCCCAAATGGCCCCTGAAGCCCTACTCCCCATTTTGGAGCAAATTTATTTTGATGGCTATCAAGCCGGTAAGGCCGCAGCCCCCCAAGCCCCAAAAACAACGGAAGAAGTGGTAATTAAGAAGGAAAGTAGCGAGGAAATTCGCATTTCCCTAGCCACGATCCAAGACGAAACGGTCTCTACCGAAGACCCTTTGCACAAAAGAATGCGAGAAATGGAGGAAATGGTCTACCGCTTCAAGCGCCCCGGCTTTGTCCTTTATCGCCTCAATGGCACCGAAGAAGAATACCTGATGGGAAAATACAATTATAGTAGCCTGCCCATGAAAGCGCTCATTTTTGATAGCCTAGAAGAGGCCAAAGCGCATAAAGATGCCTATTGGGGTGCCTATTATGAAGAACTCAAAATACGTCAAGTCTAAATGAAAAATTGGTCTTTTTGGCAACGTTTACTCTTAGCCCTGCTCCTTTGCTTTGGGGTAGCCGCCCTAGGCGGCTGGGCCAACGCCCAAGGATTGGAAGATTGGTATCCCCAACTCCAAAAACCCAGCTTTAATCCCCCAGGCTACCTTTTTGGCCCAGTCTGGACCCTCCTCTATACCCTCATGGCTATCGCCTGGGCCGATATAGAAGGGCAAAAACATAAGGCCAGCGCCAAAGCCCGCTTTGTCTTCCTGCTGCAGTTGGGTCTCAACGGCCTTTGGTCTTTTCTCTTCTTTTTTGCCCAATCTCCCGGCGCCGCTTTGGTCGAAATTGCCCTACTTTGGGCCAGCATTTTTTATTGCATTCGCCTATTTTGGTCCATACGCCCCAGAGCCGCCTACTTGCTCATCCCCTACCTCGCTTGGGTCAGCTTTGCCGCCCTGCTCAATGCCAGTATTTACCTACTCAATAGCTAATAGATATGCCAAAGCGAGCCATCGATATCCTTCTCGAAAAGTATGGCGAAAGCCACCAAAACTCCAGCAATAAGGCTATTCACTGGATTTGTGTGCCCACAATTATGTTTAGCCTGCTTGGCCTGCTGTATAGTATTCCCTTTTTTATCGAGCCCACTCCCCTACTCAATTGGGGCAGTATTTTGGTCGGCCTCACTTTTATCTATTATCTGCGCCTATCATTGCCCATTTTTCTGGGCTTTCTTCCCATTGGCCTCGGCCTGTTGTATGGCAATCATTATCTGGCCCAAGCCAGCGCTAGCTGGGGCATCGCCTACGGTTGGCTGGCCTTTGGCCTCTTCTTTATCGCCTGGATTGGCCAGTTTATCGGCCACAAAATTGAAGGCGCCAAACCCTCTTTTTTAGAAGATCTGCAGTTTTTGTTGGTCGGCCCCGCCTGGCTGCTGCACTTTATCTATAAGTCGATCGGTATTAAGTATTAAGTTTTGGGGCCTCCCGCAGCTTTGCTGCGGGCGGTTACTTCCTTGGGTCGTCGAAGACGCCCTAAAGGGCTTGTTGTGACCAAATGAAAACTTGCTGCGCAAGAAAATACCCTGCGGGCGCCCAACTACTCCCCCCACTTTTTATATAACTCCTTGAAATAAGAAAATGAAACATAGAGGAAAACACCCTCAGGATAAACAGTTATTTGGACAACAAACCCAACTCTGGAGCCTGCAAGAGGCCGTTAGAGATCTTTCCTTTTTATTGGACCGCGGCTATGCCGAAAAATCTGCCTCCGAACTCGTAGGCAATCGCTACCGCCTCCGCAAAAGACAAAAAAAGGCCCTGCTCCTCATGAGCTCTGGCCAAGAAGCCCAAGCCAATCGCCTCAACAAACAAATTCCAGCCGAAATGCTGGCCGGCGAAACCCTTTATATTGATGGCTATAATTTACTCATCGGCATGGAAGCCGCCCTCTCTCAAGGCTATTTATTAGAATGTGAAGATGGCCAAATCCGAGACCTGGCCTCTGTACATGGTAGCTACAAAAAAGTGATGGAAACCCAAAAGGCTATCGAAATTATGGGCCAAGCCCTCTTGGACCTAAAAGTAGAAAAAGCACAGTGGATCTTTGACCGCCCCATCTCTAATTCTGGCAAACTCAAACAAGAAATGCTGCAAATGGCCCAAGAAAATAATTGGCCCTGGGAGGTAGAGCTCGCTTTTAATCCCGATAAAGAATTGGTGACATTAAACCAACTTACCGCCAGCTCCGATGCTTGGATTTTGGACCGAGTAGACCGATCTTTCAATTTCATGGGCCATCTGGTCCGCAATTATGTCCCTGATGCTGAAGTTATTAGCCTTTATGACATGGCCTAAACAAAAAAAGAGGCTGCTCCTATTCGGAACAGCCTCCCCTAAAAACCCAAACAAATAAACACAAAGACAATACAAATGTACGGATTGGATTTTAAAATGCAAATATTCCCTACTTTTTTCTCAAATTTTAACATTTAAGGGCCAAGCGCTAAAGGAGCGAAGCGACGCGGCTGAGGGATGGAAAGTGGGGCGGCGCAGCCGCAGACCCAAGTTTTTGAGCCTAGCGAAAAAACTGCAGGGCCGAGCAGACCTGCGAGCCACGACACAGCCCGACCCGCCCGCAGGGCGGGGCAGCCCCAAAAAAATATAAACAGATGTCAAAAAAATTGAAGGTCGTCATTTTGACGGGTGCAGGCATTAGTGCTGAATCGGGTATACAGACTTTTCGAGATGCCAATGGACTTTGGGAGGGGCATGATGTGATGCAGGTGGCTAGCCCAGAAGGTTTTGCCAAAAACCCGGCTTTGGTTCTTGATTTTTATAACCAGAGGCGGGCGCAATTGCATGAGGTGGCGCCCAATGCGGGGCATTTGGCCCTAAAGGATTTGGAGGCGCATTTTGAGCTGGCCGTGATTACCCAAAATGTAGATGATTTGCATGAGCGGGCTGGCAATAGTCGGGTTTTGCATTTGCATGGCGAGCTATTTAAGAAGCGCTCTAGTCTAGATCCCGAAAATATTCAGCCTTGTAAAGAAGATATTTTATTGGGCCAAACCTGCCCAAAAGGCGGGCAATGGCGGCCACATATCGTTTGGTTTGGGGAGGATGTGCCTATGCTGGGCGTAGCTGCGGCTTGGGCCGAATTAGCTGATATTTTTATTGTGGTGGGCACCTCTATGCAGGTTTATCCCGCTGCGGGTTTGATTCATTATGTTCCAAAATCTTCGCCCAAGTTTTATGTAGATCCCAAGCCTGCCCAACTGCCCCATCTAGATAATTTGAAGGTTTTGGCGGAGCCCGCCACAACGGGCCTGCCCGCTTTAGTGGCCGAACTGATTGAAAAATACGGATAAATGGAAGAGAAAAATCCTTGGACCTTTTTGTCGCGCAAAAAAATATATAGCAATCCTTGGATAGAGTTGGAGGAAGACCAAGTTTTGGATCCTAGTGGCAAGGCGGGCATTTATGGGGTTGTTCATTTTAAGAACATTGCGGTGGGCGTGATTCCGATAGATGCCGAGGGCTACACCTATTTGGTGGGCCAATATCGCTATCCGCTTTCGGCCTATAGCTGGGAAATTCCCGAAGGGGGCTGCCCAAAAACGGAATCGCCTTTGGCGGCGGCCCAAAGAGAACTACTAGAAGAAACGGGTTTGAGGGCCAAAAAATGGCGGCCTTTATTGCAGCTGCACACCTCCAATTCTGTTACTGATGAATCGGGCATTGTCTATTTGGCCCAAGAGCTCAGCCAAGGCCAGGCCCAGCCCGAAAGCAGCGAAGAGCTTCGGCTTTGGCGCCTGCCGTTGGCCCAAGCCATTGAGATGGCCCTAAATGATGAAATTACGGATGTGATTTCGCAAGCCGCCCTCTTCAAGCTAAAAATTTTAATGGATAAAGATGAGTTGTAAATAGATTTATCTATTTTGTGCGCCCTTTGGCCCTGCTTGGGCCAAAGGGCTTTTTTATGACCTTTTTTAGCATACTTCATGGGACAATTGAAAGGAATTTTGCTGGTGGCCGCTGGGGCCTGCAGCTATGGCGTTTTGGCCACTTTTGTAAAAATGGCTACCAATAATGGTGGTCATATTGGCAATTTGACCTTGGGTCAGTTTGTTTGGGGCATTTTGATCCTCTTTATTTTGCGCTTGCTCTTTGGTGGCAAGGCCAAAAAGGCGGTTGCTCCCGCCTCTCTAAAAGAAAAAGGGCAGTTGTTGTTGGCCGGAACGGCCATGGGCCTAACCAGTACCTTTTATTATTTGGCCATCCAATATATTCCCGTTTCGGTGGGCATTATTTTGCTCATGCAAGCCATCTGGATGGGCATTTTGTTAGAAGCTATATTGGAGCGAAAGTTTCCGCCTTTCATCAAAATCATGGCTGCGGCTATCGTTTTGGTCGGTACATTTTTAGCCACGGGGATTTTGGGCCAAGAAGGATCCTTAAGCCTAGATTGGCGCGGTTTGGCCTTTGGTTTGGCTGCTGCTTCTAGCTATACCGTCACTCTTTATTCTTCCAACCGAGTAGTTTTGCGCCTGCCCAATTTGGAGCGCAGTTATTTTATGGTTTGGGGGGGATTGATCATCACGGTTTTGTTCTGGAACCTCAGCCTAATCGATAATTTTGGCTGGGCCGATTTTGCGAGTTGGGGACTGCTGATTGCGGTTTTCGGCACCGTTCTCCCTCCTATTTTGCTCAATGAGGGCATGCCAATTACGGGCACGGGCTTGGGCAGTATCATCGCCTCTATGGAAATTCCGGTCTCTATTCTCTTTGCCTATGTTTTGCTCAATGAGCAGGTGGGCGGCCTACAATGGCTGGGAGTTGGCTTAATTCTGGCTGCCGTCTTTTGGATCAACTGGCCCAAAAAGGCCAAAGCCTAATCATAAAGCGAAAACGAGCTACAGTTTGTTTTCGCTTTTTCTTTTTTGGGGCTGCCCCTTCGGGTCGGGCTATGCGGCAGCTCGCTGCTCGCTCGGCCCTGCGGCGCTGCGCGCCTAGGTCTGGCCTGCGGCCACTGCCTACTATCCCTCAGCCAGATTTAATCGCGCTGCTTTGGCCATCTTGGCTATAGCCTGCGGCCCTTCGGGCCTGTAGGACCGCAATTAGCGCAAAGAAGGATCTAGGCGAATGGCCTTTTTTCTATACTTATCGGCCTTGGCCAAATTGCCCAAACGCTTATGGCTATGGGCCAAGGTCAAATAGGCTTTAGCAAATTTGGGGTCTTTTTCAATAATTTTCTCCGCATCGGCAATGGCATCTAAAAAGCGGTTGGTTTCTATATAATTGACACAAATATGATATTGAGCATCAATAAAATAGGGATCTAGGGCTAGGGCTTTTTCAAAATTCTGGATCGAAAGATCATTTTTCTTTTGGCGCAAATAGCTTAGGCCCAAGGCAAAGTAAAATTGCTTCTCTTTGGGGTTTTTAGCAATAGCTTGCTCAAAACTTTTGGCAGACTCCTGAAAGCGGTTGAGTTTATACAAGCTACTCCCTAGTTGATAATAACTATAGGCATCTTGCATTCCCGCCTCGATGCAAGCCTTAAAGTAGGCAGCGGCCTGACTATACTTCTCTGCCTGATAATGAATATCGCCTAGGGCCGAATAGGCTTTGGCATGGCTGGGCGCCAACTCTACGGTTTTGGCAAATTCTTTTTGGGCCTTTAGGCTATTGCCCACTTCTAGGTAATTGAGGCCCAAATTAAAGTGCAGGGCAGCCTCTTCAGAATGCTTAGCAATAGCTTCTTCCAAAACCTCAATAGCTTTTTGGTAATTTCCATTTTTTCGGTGCTCACTAGCCAGTTGTCCATATTCGGCCAAATCGTTTTGAATGTCCAGCTGCAGCTCTCCGCTTTTGTCTAGCTTTTTGGCTGTAGCCAAAGCTTTTTCACTCTCTTTTTTTCGACCTAACTGCATCAGTGTTTTGGACCAATAATAATAGAGCTCTGCCGATTGTAATTTTGGGGCTAGCTTGGCCAAAAAAGGTTCGGCTTTCTCCACATTATTGCCCAAATAATAGCTGAGGGCCAAATGCTTGGCCAAGTCTTTTTTCTTCGGTTGTCTTTGGTAGGCGGTTTCTAGCAGGGCTTGGGCCGCTTCATAGTTTTCATCATTGTAGTAGAGAATCCCTAAATTATAATTGCTATTAAAATGCCGATCATCTAGGGCCAAAGCCGCTTCATATTGCTCTATAGCGGCCACTCTTTCGCCCAATTGCTGATCGCAAAGGGCCCAAAGGTAATAGAAGTCGGCTTGGCTAACTTGGCCCGAAAAGGCTTGCAGTTGGCTACGCGCCTGCAGATACTCCCCTTTTCGATAAAGGGCCAAAGCAGCATTATATGCCCGATCAGAAGGGCTGCTGCGCTCCTCTTGGATGACTTGCTCCTCTTTTGGGGCCAAGTAGCGCTCTATTTGCTCCAAAGACTGCAAGGCTTTTCTATCGGTAGGCGATATATCTAAACTCTGCTCTAACTCTTTTTTTGCCGCCGCCCATTCTTCTAACTGTATATAGGTTTGCGCCAAATTGAAATGCAAATCAAAATCGTCTGGGGCCAGTTTTAGGGCCGCTAAATAGGCTGGCACCGCTTTGTCTAGCTGCCCCATCTGCTCATAACAACTAATCAAGCTGCGATGCGCATAGTAAAAGTCTGGAGACTCCTGAATAGCCTGCTCAAAAAGAGGGGCTGCCGTTTCATAATCTCGACTTTGGTAATATTGTAGGGCCGAATTATAGGCCTTTATGGCCGCCTTCTTTTGGGCCAATAGCGTTCCACTAAACAATAACAAACTAATAAGGAGCAACTTGGGCGTCATGGCTTTTGGTTTTGAGTGGCGGAGCAAAATAATAGAGATATCTAAAATACGTAGTTTTTCCTGTTCTGTTGTTGGCCCTTCCTCCTTTTTAGCTAAATTAGGTGGGACGTAGAGCTGTAAATACAGACAACTCACTGATTGTCTTAAGATTAGGCAGGTAAATTTAAAGTTAGTCTAAAGTACTAGGCACAGAAAAAGGCCCTAAAAGCCAACAAAAGGCCCTCACTTTTGTTAGTGGAAAAATCAACAACTTCTAATCGTATGAGTAAAATCACTTTAGGCGACAGCCTACCTGCTTTTCGTTTGCAGGACCAAGATGAGCAGTGGCTCACAGAACAAGACTTTTTGGGCCAGGCCCTAGTCCTTTATTTTTATCCCAAAGACGACACCCCCGGCTGCACGGCAGAAGCCTGTGCCTTTAGAGACCAATTTGAGGTCTTTACCGACTTAGGGGCCAAGGTGGTTGGCGTGAGTGCCGATGGACCGGAAAAACACAAGAAATTTGCTAGCAAACACCGCCTGCCCTTCCGCTTGCTTAGTGATAACAAAAAGGAATTACGCAAAAAGTTTGGCGTTCCTGGTAGCTTGTTTGGCCTTTTACCTGGCCGAGTAACTTATATCTTTAATGCCGAGGGCAAATTGATTCATCAGTTTAGCTCCCAACTTAACGCCGTTCAGCATATTGAAGAAGCCCTAGATAGCCTAAAAAAAGAAGCATAAACGCCAAAGGAGCAAACAGTTAGCTGTTTGCTCCTTTTCTTTTCCCCTAGCCCCTCTTTCTATATTGCTTGGGCGTCAGCCCCGTTTTGGCCTTAAACATTCGGCTAAAATAATGGGGGTAATTATAGCCCAACTGATAGGCTAACTCATTGATATTAAGCTCTGATTGCAGTAAAAACAGTTTGGCTTTTTCTACTATAAATTGCTGTACCTTTTCCTTCAGTCCATAGCCTGTTTCTTTTTTGATGAGGTCGCTGAGGTAGTTGGCAGAAAGCTGCAATTCCGAGGCAAAGTAACTGACTGTAGGCTGCCCCTCTTCTGCAAAGCGGCCTTCTTGATAATAGGTCTTTAATAACTGCTCAAAGCGGCTGAGCAGATCGCTATTTTGGGCAGAACGAGTATTAAATTGCCGTTGATAATAGCGCTGGCTATACGTCAATAACAATTGTAAATGGTCCACAATCACATCCTGACTATGATCATCTATTCGCCCCTCTAGTTCTTCTTCAACTAACTGTACACAGCGGTTTAAGATAGTTTGCTCGGCAGCAGAAAGATGCAAAGCCTCATGCACCTCATAAGAGAAAAAGTGGTAATCATCTATTTTTTGGCCCAACTGCTTGTTGCGGATAAGGTCCGGATGAAAGAAAATCATCCAGCCCTTTCGCTCTCCTTTTTTCTGGCTTTCCTGCATGCTGCTGGTTTGTCCCGCCGCCGTAAATAAAAGCACCCCTTCTGAAAAATCATAGCTATTTCGGCCATAATTCATCCCACAGCCCCCATCTTTTAGGGCAATACTATAAAGCTGCAAACAGAATTTTTGCGCCAGCATGTCTTCGCCAATCTCCCACTCACTAATATCTACCACTGAAATAAGCGGATGCTGAGGAGCAGGCAAGCCCGCCATTTTATGCAATTGGCTAAGAGAATCTATTTCTATAATCATCAGAGACTTATTTTTAAGTGCCGTACTAAGGTCGGGCAAAAAAGAAGAAGAGAAAAACAGAAATCTCGGAAATTAGCACAGAAAACCCTTTTTAAGCGCCCTGAGCAGGCATGAAGCTATAACCAAATCAAATTCCTACTGATCAGGATGTTATTTTTTTGGGGCCTGCCGCCAAAGGCGGCCGGGCTGTTTCGCAGCTCGCTGTTCGCTCGGCCCTTCGGCGCTTTCAGCGCCTTGGTCTGGCCTAACGGCCACTGCTGTCCATCCCTAGGCCTGCGGCGGCTTCGCCGCCTGTAGGATGGATGTATATCCCAGTGGGTTGAAACCCACAGCAACAAAAGAGGCCATACTATGCACAATAAAATGAGCCGATGGTTAAAACCATCGGCCCATAATGAGTTGTAATAGACAGCTTTATCATTTATAGCAAACAAGGGCTTTAGCCCGCCAGTTTGCATAGACCCACAACCATGGGCTTCAGCCCATGGGCCCAAAACAATTCTACACTAAAAAACAATTGCTATTATTTCTCCCCCATAAATTTCATAGGAACCCTAGGGCCAAGGCCCTAGGCTAACTAAAAAATTGTCATCCCCTCATTCGAGGGGATTTTCTATTCCACTAGGCTCCATCAGCAAAGAAGGGCTAAAATGTTTATTTATGGAGGGTTTCAACCCTCCATTGAACACAAAAATGCATTCGTTAATTGGCTGTAGGTTTCAACCTACAGGCCCATATAGCAGGCCCCTAGGGCCGCAGGCCTAGCGATGTGCAGGGGTGGCCGAAGGCCAGACCAAGCGGGCGAAGCCCGCACAGGGCCGAGCGAGCAGCGAGCCCCGCAACGTAGCGCCCGCCAAAGGCGGGAGGCCCCGCTTAAAACCAACTACCAATCTGGCTGGCTGTATAATTCACCAACATCTAGTTTGTAGTATACATCGTTTTCCTCTTTAGAATTACTTGGATCAGGGTAGTAGTCAGGTCTTGATGAAGAATAAATAGATGACTTATATATAACTATTTTATCCTCAAATATTTTTGCCCATTCTATGATATAGAATCCACAATATGAGTTTGTTTAAAAATTTCGTTTTAGGAAAATAAGTATAAAGGCTAAATAGTGTAGACTCGCCCAGTTGTCGGCTTTTCTTTTCAAAACGAATGAGTAAAATTTTGAATGCGTCAATCCATGCGTTAGTTCGCTCAACAGAAAAGCGTTCTTTGTAAAGTTCCTCATCTATAATATCTTGATAATAAGCTTTTTTTCTATTTCTTTTGTTGTGGTCAATATTAGGGATAATGCCCATTTTTTGGCAGTTTTCTCTAAGTTTTTTGCTATCAAACCCTGCATCAGCATTCATAAATAAACCATCAGGAGAGAAGTCTGAAAGCTGCAGATCGGCAAGCATTTTTTGGAAATGACTCTCGATTTCAAACAAATCATTATGGTTTCCCGCAAAAGGCGGAGACATAGCGATTGGCAGCCCATTTTTATCTGTGAGAAAGAGAGCATTTGTGGTTTTGGACTTTTTTCGGCCCTGATAACCCACAGCTTCGCCCCCTCTTTTCGCTGGGGTATGACTTCCGTCAAGCTGTATACTAGATAAATCTAAACAAGATTTTTCATGGGCTAGAAATTGGATCCACACTTTTTGCCAAATACCAGACTCGGACCAGCTATTGAAGTAGTAATATACTGTTTGCCAGCAAATTAGAACTTCGTCAAAAAAAGATTGTATCGGTAATTCTCTCCACTGACAACCTGTTTTAAGCCTATAAATTATCGCTTTAACAATTTGCCACAGAGGCGCTTTGGTTTTTCGAGCCAATTTTTTTTCGGGAAAAAATGCTAATATTTTTTCCGTAATAAATTCTTTTGATAAATTCACAACCATGTTGCAAAGCCTTTTTTTGTTTTTGTCGTAATCAACAATAATAAGCGCTTTGCAGCATTTTTTTTTGCCTTAGTCTAGCTGCTGACTAAAAAATTTAAACAAGCTCTATGCGTAGTCATAAGTTTTAATAATTAACTCCCCATCTTTAATTAAATAATAACCAGTATAGCCATAAACCATATTATTGACCACCTCATTATTTAGACTGTCTAGTGCTGTACTACTATACAGCTTACCGTCTGCAAAAAAACGCATAAAATGACACCTTGGTGGATCATAGTCATCGGGGTCATCACACACATAATAGATCGCAGTTGTATCTATCAAATCTTTAGGGTAAAGGTCCTCTGCTTTGGTCACATACCAATCTTTAAACTTTTTAGGAATGACATTTCCTCTAGCTGTTCTCTTAGCAGAACAAATAGTGCAAGAATATTGCAGCAAAAGCAGCAAGCCAACTAGGGCAAGTTGATATGAGCGGTAGTTCTTCTTTTTCATGAAAATGATTTTGTTATACGATCAGGTCAGTGGTAAAAATTTAGGGTGGCATAGGAGAAAATATGCCCCGAAAAGTACTTAGGGATGCATATTAGCGGTATGGTCAGCGGATATTATTACACCACGTCGGTTGTATTTAAACAATGGTGTCTCCACTATATATAAATGAATAAAGTGTTGGAACCAACCATCTGTGAGTATATCTACAGTAACGCCATTAGTTCGAATAAAGGTCGAAGCTAGATTTAGAGCTTTATGATATTCTGTTTGCTTAAAAAAAGTCCTCCCTGTTTCGGGATCAACCCCTACAGCACGACCATCCTTACCTACTATAAACTTTCCAGTAAAGCTTTGATATCCTCCTTCATATATCATTCCCCGAATCCTTGCCATAAGGATCAGTCCTCCAGTCCAGCCCCAATCTGTCTGACTGGCGATCCAGTCTAAATCTCCTTTGTTCAATATACCTATTTTTTCCAATCCTGATATGGCAAGACCAAACATTGAAAAAAGCTTCATGTCATTATTGGCATAAAGAGAGAAATCTCCAATTCTAGCTCCAACAATCCCCTGATTGGTAAGCTCGCTAATGGCTGTATTATAAGTCCACATATGTCCTAAAGTACCTGAATAACGCTGTTGATTTGGAATTGCAGACGCTGTCATATTGTTCAGTGTGTAAATATCCATTACGTCTCCCGTCCCCTTACCAAAAGTTCCATGAAACGCTAATGTTGCATCCATTCCTATAGGTTGCTGTTCAGAAGTTCCCAACCCTCCGGAATACCCACTCATTGACCAATCCACAACTCCCTGCATCTTAAATCCTTTCTTGTTTTCTCCTCGTAAACCAGCGCTTATGGTTCCACTAACATGGAATGGTATTTTCTTTTTGTGGCTAAGTCCTATTTTTAGTTTTAATTGAGCTCCGAATAGCCCCTTAACAGGAGGGCCAGCTCCAGCGGCCACTTCTGCCACATAACTCTTCGCAAAAGAGGTAGAGCTAATTTCCGTTGATACATTAGCTTTATAAGACTCTTCTTTTTCCGGATAGCTCACACTTGCCCCAGAAGCATCCGTATAATAGATCGGATTTCCATCAAAGGTATTATAGGGCGATTGATGCGGGAAGGTAATGGGATCCGCAGACCACCAGCGGCCTATGCGCCCATCTAGCTCTCTAAAGTATGTAGTATGATGCCCTGAGCCAATTTCTGGGCTTTTGCGGCAAGAAGCAATTAAGTCCTTCAGATAGTATTTTTGGGGCCTGCCGCCTTCGGCGGCCGGGCCCTTGCCGGGCTCGCAGGTCTGCTCGGCCCTGCGCCAGCAAGCTGGCT
>NZ_JH719942.1:4015124-4034327 GCF_000275825.1 Saprospira grandis DSM 2844 | reverse complement strand
GGTTTTTTATTTCCCCATAAATTTCATAGGAACCCTAGGGCCAAGGCCCTAGGCTATCGAAAAAATCGCCATCCCCTCATTCGAGGGGATTTTCTGTTCCACTAGGCTCTATCAGCAAAGAAGGGCTAAAATGTTTATTTAGGGAGGGTTTCAACCCTCCATTGAACCCAAAATGCATTCGTTAATTGGCTGTAGGTTTCAACCTACAGGCCCATATAGCAGGCCCCTAGGGCCGCAGGCCACAACAAGCCCTTTAGGGCGTCTTCGACGACCAAAGGGAGTAACCGATGTGCAGGGGTGGCCGAAGGCCAGACCCAGCGGGCGAAGCCCGCACAGGGCCGAGCGAGCCGACCAACGGGAGCCGACGCAGCGAAGCAAGTAACAGCGAGCCCCGAAACGACAACAAGGACTTTAGTCCGCAGTTCGACGACCAAAGGGAGTAACCGCCCGCCGAAGGCGGGAGGCCTATAACTATAAACTATTTTAAATCAACCAGTGGAATATCAAGGACTTCATCAAGCGATAATTCCTCACTTAAAGATCCTTGATACATCCCGTACTCTTTCCAAATTGCTTCAAAGTCCCCATTCTGAATAATTGCTTCTTCTTCATATGGTCCCTGATAAAGGCAATAGATCTCTTCCCCCTCTAAAGAATAAAGAAGTCGCAATTGATTACAATCTCTGCAGAATCGAGGGCCACGACCTGAAGCATAAAACAAAATTCCCTTTTTTCCAGAGAAAAACCCAATCCCTTTAATGACAACATCCAACATTAAACCTTTGCCAGTTTTCAACTCTACTTCTTTCATAATTGAAGGAGAATACTTAATGCCTAAAACACTATCCTTATACATAATAATAGCTCTTTGTCCCACTACTGGCGGAATAAAATCCTGCTCATCCAACACACTATCTTTTAGGACCGTTGACTCTATAATATAAGCATAATCTTTTAGGCGAATCCCTTCTCGATACACAATACTATCTGCATAGTCTTTTTCACTTAATGGAATTCGATCCTTTAACCTCAAGTAGTTTTCCTCCAACTCCTTCGGCAATCTTTGCTCTTCATCTAAAGAGCTTCCGCTTTTCGTATCCTTTAACGGACTATTTCCACAGCCCCAAAGGAACATTGTTGAGAGCGCTATTCCTGTTAATTTCTTCATCATTTTATTTGTGTATTTTTCCTTTCAGGTATTCAGAAAAAGTTGAGGGACTAATATTAAAATTTTGAGTGCGTCTCTTTTGCTGCCTAGGCGGCGAAGCCGCCTGCGAGCGAAGCGAGCCCCGGCCCAGCGCTGCGAAGGGGTGGCCCGAAGGGCCAGACCGAAGGCGAAACGAAGTGTAGCCTGAAGGGCCGAACAGACCTGTGAGCCCCGCAGCATAGCGGCGGCCAGCAAAGCTGGCCGCGGGCCCCAAATTATCTCCCTAAAGATGTTCTTATCAGTTGTATATTAGGTTGCTGCTGCATGATGGGAAGAAACAAACTGTCTGAAAGCCGACTATCCGCTATAAGATAATCAATCTTTTTTTTGGGCCAATGCTCAGGCCGCCGATAAAGAAGCAATATCCGCTTTTGGCCCAATAATAACCATTGATTTTGATTGCTCGCAACGGGCTGCTCTTCCAAGGTTTTTATTTTGGCCCGCCGCTGACTACCCGCCGATAAATATCCCCGCTGCCGAGCCGAAGACCAAACCGTCGAATCATAATAACTATAGGCCGTTCGACCATGAAAATAGTCTATATACAACCCTCGATTGCTTTGATAAACCGCCAAATTCGCCTGTTTTTCGGCCAGCAACTGCTGCCAGCTATTATGGCCCAAAATGAACAATAAACAACAAGCGCCTAGCAATAAGGGAGAAATCCGCCGCCATGCTAAGCTCAATACCAAAGATAAAATAGCAAAATAAGCCAGTAGTAGCTCCCAAGAAGCCAACTCAAAAGCCGAAATTTTGGCCATTGGCCAGGTTTCTATCGCCAAAATAGCCCCATTCATCAAACGCAAAAGCTGAACAAGAGCCCAAGATAAAAGTCCACCCAAAATGGGAATATCTAAACACAATAAGGCCGCCATGCCCAAAGGCAAAAGAATGCCCGCCAAAGGCACCACCAACAAACCCGACAACCAAAAATAACTGGGAAACTGATGAAAATAATAGAGCGTGAGCGGCAAAGTAGCCAGTTGTGCCGCCAAAGAAACCGTAAACAAACCCCAGATGTATTGCATGGGCCAAAAAGAAAAATAATACCAGCGATAAAGCTTGGGCTGAAAATAAACAATGCCCAAAACAGCCAAATAAGAAAGCTGAAAACCTAAATTCCACAAATTGGCAGGATCATATAGCAAGAGCAAAAAAGCTGAGCCCGAAAGACTATTGTAAATCGAGGAGTTTCGGCCCAAACACTGCCCCAAAATCAACAACGAAAACATACTACTCGCCCGACAAACCGAGGGCGCCGCCCCCGTCAATAAGGCAAATAACCAAATGCCCAACAATAATAAAATAGCCTCTCGAAAAGAATAACGCCAGGCCGATCTTCGCCTAAATAATTTGATTAAGGCCCCCAAAATACTGGCCAACAAGCCCACATGCAAGCCCGAAACCGCCAAAACATGACTGGCCCCTGTAGTCGAATAAGCCTGCCGAAGCTCCTGGTCCAAATCGGTCTTGTCGCCCAAAATCAAAGCCGCCGCTACCGAATAAGCGCCATCATCATCGGGAATTAACCGCCGCAATCTCGCCTTTAAAAATAAACGCCAATCAATTAAAATGCCCCAAAAGCTAGGCGCTGCCTTGGCCGCTAAACGCCAGTTTTTGCTATACATTTGGGCCGAAATCCCCTTTTGACCATAATAGGCCCGAGCATCAAATTGACCGTAGTTTTTAGGCGCCTCAAAAGCCCTCGGCTTGCCCAAAAGGACCAATTCATCGCCATAATTAAGCGCCAAAGCCTGGCTATCCTTGGGCAAATACAACAACAGCGGCTCTCGACAAACTCGCCAGCCCTTTTCCGCCTCATAATAATGCGCTAGCTGTAACTGCAGCTGTACCGTTTTGCGCTTGGGCTGCGGTAAACTATTTACCCTAGCCCGAAACTCGGTCCAGACTAATGGAATTGGCTGCTCTGTTGGCCGCAAAACCCGATCATAGGTCCAAACATAGCCCCCCAATAGGAGCAGCAACTGCAAACCCAAACCCCAAAAACGCCAAAAAAATGGGGAGTATCGCCCCAAATATTGCCCAAGCAATAAAAGAAGCAATAAGCCCCAAAATGAATATGCGCCCCAATGGGCCGCAGCCGCCCAAGGCAGCCAATAAGCTAACACTAGGCCCAATAAGCCCGGTAAAAGTAAACGGAAAAATGGAATCGTACTCCAGTTCATAAGTCTGTATTGAGGTAACTTTAAATAAATCACCCTCAATATAAACTAAAAAAACAAACTATAAAACTATGGTATACTTTAAATTAGCTCCAAGCTCTTCTCAATCAGTTCTTTGACCAATTTTTTGGGCTGATCGTGGAAGATCCCCGCCTCTCTATTGGCCAAAATCGCATTTAGCGAAAGGGCCTGATGGCCCAAAGCCCTAGCCAAGCCATAAATTCCAGCCGTTTCCATTTCTAAATTGGTGGCTTTGTATCCATCAAATTCTAAGGCTCTAAATTTCGATAATAGCTCGGGCATGCGGTTCTTCGCTCTGAGTTCTCGGTTTTGTGGGGCATAAAAGCCCGTTGCCGTTAGCGTAATGCCCTCCAAAAAGCCAGCGGGACGAAATTGCTCTAATAGCGCAGTTCCACAACTGACAGCCTCCGGACGAATACCAAAGTCTAAGCCAGCCAACAAAGCTTGGGCCTTTTGGGCCAATAGGTTTTCCTTTTCGCTCATAGGCCGCTCATAAAAGCCCAATAGACCTTCCAAACCAATCGAATAGCGACTCATCAATAAGCTCCCTACGGGAATATCCTCTCGCAAACTGCCCGAGGTGCCTATCCGTAGAAGCTTTAGGCTGCGCAGTTCTTTTTTTAGGCTCCTTGTTTTTAAATCAATATTGACCAAAGCATCTAGCTCATTGATGACAATGTCAATATTATCGGTCCCCATACCTGTCGACATGACCGTGATGCGCTTCCCGCCCATTTCTCCGGTATGGATCACAAATTCTCTTTTGCGAATTTCAGTATCTATACGGTCAAAGTAGCAACTGATTTTACTCACTCGCTCGGGATCGCCAACCAAAATAACGGTATCGGCCAGTTGTTCGGGCTGCATATTCAAATGATAAATGCTGCCATCGGGATTCAAAATCAATTCTGATGCGGCTAAACTCATAGTTGTTGTTATTAGCTTCTTATAAAAAAAAGCAACAGCCCTTGGCACCGGTCCAAAAGCTGTTGCTCCTTATTTCTGTTATTTTTGACCTAGCTATGCAAGGCGCGGTCTTCGGTGGCCGCCAAGGCAGCCTCTTTTACCGCTTCGGTAAAGGTGGGATGCGGATGGCTATAACGAGACATATCCTCGGCAGAAGCACGGAATTCCATAGCCGCTACGGCCTCAATAATAAGGTCGGCACAACGAGCACCAATCATGTGCACGCCCAAAACCTCATCGGTTTCTTTATCCGATAGGATTTTTACAAACCCATTGGTATCCGCAGAAGCACGAGCGCGACCAAGGGCCTTAAAGGGGAATTTACCCACTTTATAAGCTACTTTCGCCGCTTTCAATTCTTCTTCAGTCTGCCCCACTGCAGCCACTTCAGGCCAAGTATAAACCACGCCAGGAATCAAATTGTAGTTGATATGAGGCTTCTGCCCACTGATGTATTCTGCTACATAAACGCCTTCTTCCTCTCCTTTATGAGCCAACATGGCACCACGAACAACATCCCCAATCGCAAAAATACCTTCTACATTGGTTTGCATGTTGTTGTCAATTTTGACGCGCCCACGCTCATCCAACTCAACGCCTACATTTTCTAGCCCCAAAGCATCCGTATAAGGACGGCGACCAATAGCCACTAGACAATAATCAGCTTGAAGCTCCAGTTTTTTACCATCTTTACGCGCCTCAGCTACCAATTTCACTTCCTCGCCTAGGTTTTCTACAGTTTCTACCTTATGGTTGAGGTGGAACTTGATTTTCAATTCTTTTTTGAGCACTTTGCGCATTTCTTTGCCCAAATCGGCATCCATGCCACCCAAAACAGCATTTTGGTACTCAATCACCTCGACCTCTGTGCCCAAACGAGCATAAACAGAGCCCAATTCCAATCCAATTACACCAGCACCAATGACCAACAAACGCTTGGGCACTTCTTTCAAGGTCAAGGCCTCTGTTGAGCTAATTACACGCTGCTTGTCGTAATTGAAAGCGGCAGGCAAAACAGGCTTAGAACCCGTCGCAATAATCACTTTGTCGGTCTCGATGGTCTGCGTTTCGCCTTCGCCATCCTTGGGCGCAATCTGAATCGTATTGCGGTTCACAAAGCTTCCGTGGCCCGTATAAACGGTAATTTTGTTCTTTTTCATCAAGAACTCTACCCCCGCACAAGTCTGCGAAACCACCTCGTCCTTACGCTTCACCATCTGCTCAAAATCTACAGAAAGTCCAGAAACGTTAATGCCGTGGTCTTGAAATTTTTTCTCCGCCGCATGAAAATGCTCCGAAGAATCCAATAGCGCTTTTGAGGGGATACACCCCACGTTCAGGCAGGTTCCACCCAAAGTAGGATAACGCTCAATAATGGCCACTTTATGCCCTAGCTGGGCAGCGCGAATAGCGGCTACATAACCGCCAGGTCCAGATCCGATGATGGTGAGATCGTACTTCATCTTGCTCATTTTTTATAGTCGGGAAGAACTCTTCCCAAAAGAGATTTTTTAATATTTTTTTGGGGCCTCCTGCCTGCGGCAGGCGCTACGTTTCGGGGCTCGCAAGTCTGCTCGGCCCTTCGTTTTTTTCGCTTTGCTCAAAAAACTCGGTCTGGCCTTTGGCCACCCCTACACATCGCTAGGCCGTTTTGGGCCGCTGGCCCAAAGGCAGCAAGCTGCCTATTCGCTGTCCTTGGGCTGCTTAGGCTCTAGCAACTGCTTTTGCTGCATCAGCCAAGCTTGCTGCGCCTGAAAGGCTTTTAGTTTGGCTTGCTGCGCCCTTTTTCGGCTAGAACGGGCTGCAAAAAGTGCCGTTAGCGAAAAGATAAGGCCAAGTAGAATATAGGGCCAAAGGTAAGCCATGCTCACCAAAGACTCCTTAAAATCAGTCCAACCCGTCTGCGCTCCTTCTGCCATCCGATTGCCAAAAGCAGCCTGCGCTACCTTTTCCTCTGGGTTCACCTCCTGGTAAAAGGTTAAGGTAATGCTGCTATGAGCCGTTTTTTCTAGCATAAGATTGACCGCCTGCTTGAGCAGCTCAATCTCCTCCGTAATTTGGTCCAACTCTCTTTGAATAGGCAAAATGGCTTGAGCATCCTGCGCATTGCGCATTAGGCTCTCCAAACGAGTTTTGGCCAAATACTTATTCTTCAAGCGGCTGTCGAGCTCTACAAATTGGCCACCCAAATCTTGGCGCCAAATGCGTTTTTCCCGAACCACTACAGAAAGCTCCCGCAGTTCTTCCAAAAAGATCTGGAAGTTGCTGGGCGGCAGTTGTAGGACCAAAGTATTTTCCAGCTGTAAATCACTGCCCTTTTCTTCCTCAGAAAGAATTTCGGCCTGATAAGTAGCGGCTAACTCCTTGATTTTCTTATAAGCTTGCTCATAGTTGCGCACCCCAATCAAAACGGCCCCATTTTCAATGGGCATTTTGGTCTTTTTGCTGGGCGCATCTTCCTGAAACAAGCTATCGGGAGCTTGGTTTTCTTTATCGTCATATTGGGCCAAAATAGCTTTGACCTCCTCCTTAGCCGAAGCGTCTAGGCTAAGACTAAGGCGTTGTAGTTGTACAGACTGGCTGCTACTATCAATAGTAGAAGCCTCCATTTTTCGGCTCCATTGCTTGAAGCGATAAGCCGTTTCTTGAGCGGCATTTTCTTTGGCCGCTTCTTGGGCCAAAACCTCTTGTGTGGGAGGCGATTGGCAGGCGGTCCAGAAAAAAGGCAGAGCTAAAAGTAAGTATGCTTTTTTATTCATGCGATTTTAGGCAATTAGCAGTGGAGAGATAGTTCCCTAGCGGCCAAAGGCCGAATGGCCACAACAAGGACTTTAGTCCGCAGTTCGATGACCAAAGGGAGTAACCGCTGTGGAGGGGTGGCCGAAGGCCAGACCGAGGCGGCAAAGCCGCCGACAACAAGGCTGAAAGCCGCAGTTCGATGACCGAAGGGAATAACGGCCGAGCGAGCAGACCTGCGAGCCCCGCAACCTAGCGCCCGCAGCCCCACTTAACAGGGCTGCGGGAGGCCCCAAATCTTAGCCCTCTAAAAGAGCCGCTTTGGTAGCATCTAGGATTTGGCGCACCTCTTCATCGGTAGGCGCTTGGGCATAGACCCGCAAAACGGGCTCGGTGCCTGAGGGGCGAATCATTACCCAAGCATCATCGCGGAGGTAAAACTTAAAGCCGTCAATATCCTCCACTTTTTGGATCTTGTAGGGACCAAATTGGCTATAGCTGCCTGCCTTACAATTTTCTACAATCTGCCATTTTAGCTCATTATTGAGGTGGAGATCATCGCGGTTGAAGGCGAAGGGGCCAACTAGCTCATAGATTTCGTCCATCAATTGGCTAAGGGTTTTGCCTGTTTTGGCCATAAACTCAAGGAGAATGAGGCCAATCCAGATGCCGTCTCTTTCGGGAATATGGCCCGTAGCGGCAATTCCGCCCGATTCTTCTCCCCCAACGAGGACCTCCTCTTTGGTCATAATTTCGGCAATATATTTAAAGCCGATTTTGGTCACTTGGCAATCTAAGTTATAGCGTTCGCAAAGTTTTTTCACTTTATCTGTTACCGAGAAAGTCACGACCACCTTGCCCGAAAGCCCTTTATATTTGTGTAGGTAGTGAATGAGGAGCAACAAAATCTGGTGCGAATCGACAAAGCGGCCCTCTTCATCATACATGCCGATGCGGTCGGCATCGCCATCATTGGCTAGGCCTGCGTTGAGTTCGGGTGTTTTGGCCAAAAGAGCAGAGAGCTCGCCTAGGTTGCGGTGGATGGGCTCTGGAGCTTGGCCCATAAAGCTAGGATTATAATCGCAATGCAATTCCGTTACCGCTGGAATCAGCTGGCGAACCACATTTTGTCCAGCGCCATACATGGCATCATAAGCCAAATTGACAAAAGAATTGTTGATGGCCTCGATATCAAAGGCCTTGCGGCAGTGCTCCACATACAATTTTTCGAGATCGATATATTCGATTTTGCCTTGAGCGACAAATTCTGCTTGGGTAGTGCTTGGCGTAGCGGGTACCTCATCAGCGATGCGGTCCTCTACCTCCGTTACTTCGGCGGGAATGCTGGGCCCACCATAAGCCGACTTTAATTTATAGCCATTGTAGCTAGGGGGGTTATGGCTGGCCGTGATGACCACGCCCATAAATGCCTTTTGCAAAACCACCCCTAAAGAAACCATGGGAGTAGACACAAAACCTTGGGCCAAATAGACCTTCAGGCCTTGGTCGGCAAAAATGCGGGCCGCCAAATCGGCGAACATGCTTCCTGCAAAACGGCAATCGTGTCCGAGCACTACAGCTTGGCCACCTTCGGCCTTAATATATTGAGCGGTAGCTAAGGCTACTCTTTTGAGGTTATCGTTGGTGTACGTATCTGCGATGATGGCGCGCCAGCCATCGGTACCAAATTTAATCTTCGTCATCTTGGCTTTTTGTAAATCAAAATTGCTGGACCTCTTGGTCCTTGAAGGCGAAAGATAAATTTTTTTCTGAACTCCTTAAAACCTAAAAGCCATCAATTAAAAATGAGGGCCTGAAAAGCCTTTTGGGAGCTCCTCAAAAAAAAGTTCCTAAAAAGGTAAAAAATCACAGCGGGGCAAAAAACAATCCTTTAGCTTTGGCAGCGCCTGTCACAGGCAAAGAACAATTCTATTTTTTTACAGCTAAAACAACTCTAAAAAATGAAAGTGACTACAGCATTCACGGCCCTAACGGCAGAAGTAAAACAACGATTAGACGAAGAGCTCAAGGGCGTATTGAGCGAAGCAGACCACAATGGCTTTGTGAAATGGGTAAAACCCTATGAAGAATTTGGTTATGATCAATTGGATGGCATTTATCTTTTTGCGGAAGTAAGCGTAGAGGGAGATGTAGAAGTAGAGGAGCTAGTTCCTAATTGTGTTGTAGACCAAGAAGATTGGTACAGCTACGATGATGAGCCTGATATGCAAATTGACCCCGTTTACATTCCCTTAAAGGCCGTTAGTCCCAAAATGCCGCTCTCGCTAGCGGGTAAAAACAGCTTTATTGTGGTGCTAGAAGCAGAAGGCAACCTTTGGGATGCTTGCAAGGAGCTCCCTTCTTGGATTTGGAATGACAAATGCTTTGAGTTCATGCTCAGTCTAAGTCTAAAAACCAAAACAGGCAAACAGTATGATGGTAGCACCGCCAGCCAAACTATTCGTTGGTCTTAATCTTTTGAGACAAGCATAAAAAGGGCGCAAAACCTAGGTTTTGCGCCCTTTCTTTTTGGGGCCGAAGCGGTCCGTTTAGAGAAAAAATAAAAGATGAGCGGCCCAGCGCTGCGGAGGGGTGGCCGAAGGCCAGACCGAGCCGCTGTAAGCGGCGAAGGGCCGAACAGACCTGTGAGCCCCGCAGCATAGCGGCGGCCAGCTTGCTGGCCGCGGGCCCCAAATCCTAAAAAAAAGACTAGCCCTTAATGAGCATCTGTTGATACAATTGGCCTTTTTCATCTTGGAGGCGGAGCAAATAAGGGCCAGCGGGCAAATTGGCCAAAGGAAGGCTAGCTCCCTGTTGCCATAGGCCAGATTGTAGGAGTTGGCCTTGCAAATTATAGAGTTGGTAGGGCGCCTGCAAAAGCTCGAGTTCTAGATAAACGGCATCTTGGGCGGGTTGAGGATAGAGGCGAAACCCCTGCACCGCCACAGCTTGCACTGCTGTTCCGATCTGTCTTTGGCCTTTAAACTCGGCAGCTTCTACGGTTTGATTATCCTTATTGGTGGTGAGTCTGGCCACGGGCATGCCCTCATCTTCGGCAATAAAGCTAAACTGCTCCGTGGTATCGCTGAGCGGGATGGGCAATTGGCCAGCAATCGTGCTACTGATATCCTGCCAACCTGCGCCAAAAGGCGTCACAAAATAGGCTTCAATTTGCACATCCGAGTAATTGACCGTATGCTGGCGCAAAACGGTATAGCTACTATCGGGCAACTGGCAAGTTCCAAAAGCATCTACCTCTGACTCATAGTCGCCTTCTAGGTTAATGCGGATCGAATCGGGATCGATGGGCAGGCCCAGAGAGTCGATCAGTTGGCGAAGGTTAGGCACGCTATCAATATGTTCTGAAATAAGTAACTGATAGCTATCGGTATAGTTATCTCCATAGTTGAGGGGAGCTCGTTGAATCTCTAGGGGGTCATTAAAAAGGCCTGAAAAGGCGATTGGACCAAAGCCCAGGGCGCCGGCTACATACTCCATTTTTGTGCTACTGATATCAATAAATACCTGCGCTTGGCCAAAAAAGGGTTGTTGAATATCGGCAGTGGGGAAATCGGGGCGGTTGGCAGCTTCTACACTATCGCGGCTAAAGTTTTCGGTCCGTAAAGAAGTAAAATTCCAAGTTTGGGCTTGATTAGAAGCGGGCGTAATGGCCAGCGCCAGGGAGTCGAAACTACTGAGGCTAGTTGAGCGTTCAAAGACATCGCCAGCGGCGGGAAAAATTGAATTTGTGAGGGTGGGCTGGGCAAAAAGGGCCAAGCTAGGTAGGGCCAAAAGGGCCCAGAGAAGTAGTGATTTTCTCATCCTTTCCTAAATTTTAGTTCATGTTATAGAATCTACTAAGATAAGATTATCTCATTGAAAAATCTCTTTTTGTTTTTTGGCGGCAAAAATTGCATATTGGGGTGCATTTTTCCACCATTCAATCTAATCTGCATAATGAAATCTGTTTCTGCTGCCGAATTGGCCCATTTGCTCGACGCTAAAATTGAAGGCGACCCCAATGTTCGGGTTCATAAACCCGCCAAAATTGAGGAAGGTGAGCCTGGCGCTATTAGCTTTTTGGGCAACCCAAAATATGAATCTTACCTTTATAACTGTGCCTCCTCTATAGTTTTGGTGGGGCTTGACTTTGAGCCGCAGGCTCCTATTTCGGCCACCTTGCTGCGTGTAAAAGACGTTTATGCCAGCCTTAGCTTTTTGCTCCAGCATTTTCAGGCGGCCCAGGCAGAGGCTCCTGCGGCCCAGCAGATTTCGCCTCAGGCCGTCATTGATCCTTCGGCAAAGGTTGCAGAGGGTGCAGAAGTAGGCGCTTTGGCCTATGTTGGCCCCCATGCCATCATTGAGGCGGGCGCAAAAATTTATCCGCAGGCCTATATTGGCGCAGATGTAAAAATTGGTTCGGGCAGTATCATTGAGCCTGGCGTTCGCATTTTGAAAGGCTGTCAAATTGGCCAAAACTGTATCATTCATGCCAACTCTGTAATTGGTTCCGATGGCTTTGGCTTTGCGCCTCAGGCCGATGGCAGCTATGAGAAGATTCCACAATTGGGGATTGTCATTCTAGAAGATCAGGTAGAAGTGGGGGCCAATACGGTGATTGACCGTGCCACCATGGGCCAAACCCTAATTAAGCAGGGGGTTAAGCTCGACAACCTCATCCAGATTGCTCATAATGTAGAGATTGGCCAGCATACCGCCGTGGCGGCTCAGGCGGGTATTGCGGGCAGCACCAAGGTAGGCGAAAACTGCCTTATTGGTGGACAGGTAGGGCTGGTCGGCCACATCCAATTGGCCAAGGGCACAAAAATTCAGGCCCAAAGTGGGATCAACAAGAGCGTAAAAAAGGAGAACCAGGCGCTCTTTGGCTCCCCGGCTCTCCCTTATAATGATTTCTTGCGCTCTCAAGCGGTCTTCAAGCAGTTGCCCCGCCTCCAAAAAGAGGTCAATGCGCTTAGAAAAGCCCTAAAGGCCCTGCAAGAAAAAGAAGACTAAGCCTTAGAGATTTCATCAGGCAATTCGTTCTGATCATCATCTCCGGCATGTGGAAAATGGGCCTTGAGTTGCTCGCCAGTTTGTAAAATGGCAGCCTTGAGGCCTTCTAAAAATTGCTTTTTCTGAAAAGCAGTATGCAAATTGTCCCGAATTTCATCCCAGAAATTAGCGGGGACCACCGCATTGATGCCCTGATCGGCCACAATGGCAAATTTGTGCTGCTCATAGGCCAAGTAAAACAAGACTCCATTTTGCTGCTTGGTTTTTTGCATCTCTAGTTCCTTAAAACAAACTAAAGCACGGGCAAAAGCATCTTCTCCCTTAAATTTGGGCTCTACATGCACCCGAATTTCCCCAGAGCTTTTAGCTTCTGCCTCTCGGATGGCCGCAATCAATTGGTCTTCCTCTTCTGGCTTAAAAAAATGCTTGGGCTGCTTACTTAAGAATGGTATTTTCATAGGATTATTATTTTGTTTTTTTAGGCAAAATCTACGGCTTGCATATAAGCTTGTTGTAATTCTTGCATTTGCAGTTGCAACTCCGAGGGGCCCCAATTAAAGTATTTGAGCATGCGCTGCATCACTTTGGGATATTCGGCAATGATAGCGGCTCGTTCAAAATAGAGCTTGCCCGTTCTACGGATAAAGAAATCGGCCAAACTGCCCACACTTTCATATTCTAGAGCATATTGCAGCTCGGCAAAGAGTAGGCGATCGGCTGGATCTTGGACCTCGGCATGCAGGGCAAAAGCATTTTCTAGGATAAGGTCCAGATTGGCCCCATAGCGTCTGGCCAAGCGGCCAATTTGCTCTGGGCTGGCCGAAATCTGCTTGGCCTCTCCCACTCTTAACTGAATAAAGCGGTCAAACTCTTCTTCGCTGGCAAAATCGCCTCCTGTGAGGAGCAAGTTTTCGGTCTGGCAGCTTGCGTCTAGGCCCAAGCGCTTCACAATTTGGTCCACCACTCTTTCGGCCATTTTGCGGTAGCCAGTTAGTTTTCCACCGGCAATAGAAATAAGGCCAGAAGAAGCATGGAAAATTTCATCTTTTCTAGACAGCTCCGAGGCCGACTTACCATCTTCATGAATTAAGGGCCGCAAACCCGCCCAAGAAGACTCGATATCATCTTCCGTTAGGGGATGTTCGGGAAACATCTCTTTGCAGGCGGCCAAAATATAATCCACATCTGCTTGTTCGCTGCGGGGGCTATCAATGGCTCCTTTATAGTCCGTGTCGGTGGTACCGATATAAGTACAATTCTCTCTAGGAATGGCAAAAATCATTCGGCCATCTTGGCGCACATCAAAATAGGCCGCTTGTTGGATAGGCAGGCGCTGCCGATCGACCACCAGATGCACTCCCTTTGATAAATGTAGGCGTTTGCCCTCTACCCCATCGGCATCTTTGCTGCGGAGTTCATCTACCCAAGGTCCTGTAGCATTCACTACCTGTTTGGCCTTGAGTTCATATTCTTCCTCCAAGATATAATCGCGAATAGCCGCTCCTGTGACTTGACCACTTTCATCATAGGTAAAGTTGAGCATTTCGCTATGGTTGAGGGCCAAAGCGCCCTGTTCTACAGCTGTTTTGAGTAACTCAATGGTCAGGCGGGCATCATCTGTTCGATATTCATAATACATGGCTCCGGCCTTAACAATATCCTGAGGCAAAAGGGGTTCTGCCGCTAGGGTTTCCTCTTTGCTCAGCATTTGGCGGGCCTCTGTTTTATTCACTTTGGCTAGGCGGTCATACACCCAAAGCGCCAAAGAGCTCGACCATTTTCCTAGAGAGCCCTCTTCTATAATAGGAAGGAGCATTTTTTCGGGCCGAACAATATGACGGGCATTATGGTGTACAATGGCCCGTTCTAGGCCCACTTCACGGACCAAGCCCAGCTCCAACTGCTTAAGATAGCGCAAACCGCCATGAATCAGTTTTGTCGAGCGACTGCTGGTCCCCCAAGCAAAGTCGTTTTTTTCAACCAAGACCACCGACAGTCCTCGGCTAGCGGCATCTAGGGCAATACCGGCCCCTGTAGCACCTCCTCCAATAACCAAAAGGTCATAGGTTTTATCATGAGTAGTTAATAAATAACGGGCGCGTTCTTTTACAGAAAATTTATGAGTAGACGTTTTTGGCTGCATAACTAATTTTGGTAAAACAAAGAATTCATCTTCCTCAGTAAGTTAAGGAACTAGTAGAAAAAGCCGAATAAGTAGCCCTTTTTTTTTAGCAGACTTCTCTCTAGCCAATTCGGAATTACACCATAAAGATAACAGGTATTAGGTGCAGAAAAAAAACAACATACAGTGTTTTGTGACGCAAAAACTAAAAAATAATATTTAGTTAAAGCTAATTAGAGTAAAATTAAATTCTAAATTTATTCAAATTTAACCTTTTAATACTTATATTATATGGCATTTTTGAAACAAAACAGTCAATAGCATGGGAAAACGAATAACCTACTCTGCCGCCTTATACAGGCAGTTATTTTTTTATAGTGAGGAAGAAAGCCAGCTGATCAATTTGGCCAGTAAGCAGATCCCGCAGGAGGGAATTGATTGGACGTTTAAGGAAATCGTTGCTTGGATGGAAGAAGGCCCCTACAGCAATTCTTTTACCCAACAGATGGTAGAAATGACTCGGACGGGAAAATCCGAGATTTGGAAAGATATGGCCGCAGGTTCTTTTAATGATGATTATGTAGAACGGCAAACCGAGGCCCGCTGGTTATTTTTGCGTTCTGGCGTTAGTTTAGAGGCCTTTACCGCCATGATTGCTAAATTTCATGAGCTCATTTTTCAGGTTTTCATGAAATACAATACCCCCACTCCCGAATTGGTGAGGGCCCTCAAGGGCTTTGCCCAGATAGACCTCAGCATTGTCGCCGAAGTTTATCGGCAAAAAGCAATTAACGATTTAGAGGAGCAAAATGAGGCCCTCAAGCAGTTGTCAACTCCTATTGCTCAAATTTGGCAGGGGATTTTACTATTGCCTTTGGTGGGCTTTATTGATTCTAAGCGATCCAAAGATGTTATGGAGGCTATGTTGGAAGAAATTGCCAAGAGTCAGGCTAAGTTTTTTATTTTAGACATTAGTGGGGTGGCGATTGTAGATACTGCCGTTGCCAACCACCTCATCAAAATGACCAAGGCTGCTCGCCTGATGGGCAGTGAGTGCATGATTTCTGGCGTTTCTGGTCCCATTGCCCAAACCATCGTAGAGCTAGGCATTGCCATTGATGAAATTCGGACCACGGGCAGTATGCGAGATGCGCTCCGTTTGGCCATCCAAGAAGGCGGCACGGCCATCGTTTAAGTTGCTCCCCTTACTATTCCCCTGTTGATAACTCCTCATCTTTTTTTGGATGAGGGGTTATTTTTTGGGGCCTGCCGCCTTTGGCGGCCGGGCCCTTACAGGGCTCGCAGGTCTGCTCGGCCCTGCGCCAGCAAGCTGGCTGGGTCTGCGGCTTCGCCGCCCCCTTTCAGGCCCCTAGGCCGTTTGGCCTTCGGCCATCCCTAGGGCCAAGGCCCTAGGCTAGCTAAAAAATCGCCATCCCCTCATTCAAGGGGATTTTTCTTTGCGGTTGTGGTTTTTCTTGGAGCTAAATTTTTTCCATTTTCCAGCAAACAAGGGCTTTAGCCCGCCAGTTTGCATAGCCCCGCAACCATGGGCTTTAGCCCATGGCAGAAAAGGCAAGCTCCTAGAATCTTTAATTAAGCTTAGTCAACAGCGGCTATCCTTAGCACCCTGGGCTGAAGCCCAGGGTTGTTGCCTGAGCGAACTAGCGGACTAAAGTCCTTGTTCGCTTTTTCTACTTGTAGCTTTCCATTAAGCTTCGGCCCAAAACTGCCTAGCCGCTAAAAGACGCTTTCTTTATCTATCCTTTTTTCACCCCCCAAGAAAAAGTTGAGGGACTAATGAAAAGCCGCAGGACCGAAAAACCTAATACCTTCTTTTCATATAAAAACTTCTTATCTATTCTCTCTTCCCCTCTCCCCCTCTCATAACTCCCAAGAAAAAGTTGAGGGACTAATGTTAAAATCTTGTATTCGCCTCTTTTCCTAGGCGATGAATCGTATTTTATCATCCCTGTAGGTTGAAACCCACAACAACAAAAGCGGCCATACCAAACGCAATAAAAATGAGCCGAAGGTTAAAACCATCGGCCCATAATGAGTTGTAATAAACCTTTTGTCCTTAGGCAGTCCGAAGACAAAATAGATGCTATGACTCTGGATCTATCTTAAAGTTACTATAAAACAAGCCCGTATCATGACGTAATTCTATCAGGTACTTTAAATTTAAACTGACTGCGCTGATACCTATATAGCCCGAGGCCTTATAGAAATCATACCAGTGCGCTATAAAAGTCGATGTTTTTACTTTACAAATTGGTGGACCATAGCCAAACTCTACGATTAACTCTGAATTTTTTGATAACTCAGTTTCTTTTAGCCGAGCAGTAACCCAATCCTCATCTGTCTCCACATCAAAGGTATAGTATTCTTGCGCCAACCGTTCCCAATCTATTAAATCATCTGTTCTCACTGGAATATGATGGGCCTGCAAGAAGTATTTAAAAAAATTAGACCTATAAGTTGCTAATGGTGTTAAGTCTTTGATATAAGGCTGTAAGAAATAATTCGTAATTGTTATCATATCTTGTTATTTATATGTATTAGTTAAAGATTCTATTAATTGATCTACTTGTCTCTCTGTTCCTTCAAAAGGAACTGCTCCTTTTTCCTTTTCTGTCCACCAATTATAATGGGCCCCCTTCTCAGGATCATAATCAATTCGCCATCCACGACTTTCATCTGCCGACTGCATACCAGTAACTCTATCCTTCTGTCCTACTAACTTCCCCATCTTAGGCTTGGCACCTTTACCTAAATCTCCCACTTGGCCTTCTACCACTTTAAGTGCATCTAACCTTGAGCCCACTTTAGTTATCGTAATAATTTCTCCAGCTGATTTTTGATTTTTTGGCTTTATTGCTCTTGCAGATTCCTTTACCAAATCATGAGATTTCCCTCCTACCTTATTAGCATATTTAACCGTATTCTTGGTCCATTTTGAGGCTGTTGCTGTCCAGCCTAGAATGGGAACCATTGCAGCACAACTTAAAGACGCATCTACTGGCCTCCCTTCTATTGTATAAATGAGCCCATTGAGCCCATCTGCGGGTTCTCCAAAGCCAGGAATAAGCCCCAACCCATCCAAGACAGCATGAACCCCTTCAGTACTAGGCTCATCCATAGGAGGTAAATTTTCATACATAGCATTATGCTCCTCCATTTGACTATGAGTCGCTACATGCTGATCTTTAAGGTATATGCTTGGTATTATTACTCTTGCATTGTCAAGCGCTGGTGTCTGTAATGTTCTTGGTGTTGCAGGCTCCAAACCATCCAAATCAATAAATACAATCGGCTTATTCCCAGCAAACTGATAGGGCGTATACCAAGGATAATCCGGCGCCAACGGATCCACACTCAAAAACTTCCCTATACTCGGATTATACAACCTAAAGCCATAATCCTGAATATTTTGCGTCCCCCAATCTCGGTCATCTTCCTTCCCATTAAACCCAAAACGATAGCCCTCCCCACTCACAAACTTGCGGCCAGGCATTTCCCAACCAAATGGGTAGTATAGGTTTGCCGAAGATACCTGCGCCAGATAATAATCTGCCTGTCCAGTTTGGCTGCTGTCTTGGCCCAAGGATTTATCGCTGACCGTAGCCAGTACGTTGCCTAGGTGGTTAGAGAGCTCGTAGCGGCGGCGGCTTAAAGCTTATTTTATTTCAAAGAACGAGGTCTAAAGATACTATTTTTTATCTTTTTTTGGGGCCTGCCGCCTAAGGCGGCCGGGCTGTTTCGCAGCTCGCTGTTCGCTCGGCCCTTCGGCGCTTTCAGCGCCTTGGTCTGGCCTAACGGCCACTGCTGCCCATCCCTAGGCCTGCGGCGGCTTCGCCGCCTGCTAGCTGTGGCTGCAGGTTAAAACCAGCAGCCATACAACAACCCCATTCTACATCTATAGTGCGGAGAGGATTAAAATCCTCTACCGCTTTGAACAAGGGTTATTTTTTTCTTCGGTAGTTTTGGTTTTTTATTTCCCCATAAATTTCATAGGAACCCTAGGGCCAAGGCCCTAGGCTATCGAAAAAATTGTCATCCCCTCCTTCGAGGGGATTTTTCTGTTCCACTAGGCTTCATCAGCAAAGAAGGGCTTTAGCCCGCTAGTTTGCATAGCCCCACAAGCATGGGCTTCAGCCCATGGCAGAAAAGGCAAGCTCCTAGAATCTTTAATTAAGCTTAGTCAACAGCGGCTATGCTTAGCGCCCTGGGCTGAAGCCCAGGGTTATTAACTGAGCGAACTGACGGAGAAAGTCCTTGTTCGCTTTTTCTACTTATAGCTTTCCATTAAGCTTCGGCCCAAAGCTACCTAGCCACTAAAAGACGCTTTCTTTATCTCTTATTTCTCCTTTTTCAAAAAACCCCAGAAAAAGTTGAGGGACTAATAAAACTATCTCAATACTGCCGCCTGCTAGCTGTGGCTGCAGGTTGAAACCAGCAGCCATACAACAACCCCATTCTGTATCTATAGTGCGGAGAGGATTAAAATCCTCTACCGCTTTGAACAAGGGTTATTTTTTCTTCGATAGTTTGATTTTGTTTTTGTCTCCCCCATAAATTTCATAATAACCCTAGGGCCAAGGCCCTAGGCTAGCTGAAAAATCGTCATCCCCTCTCTGTTCCACTAGGCTCCATCAGCAAACAAGGGCTTTAGCCCGCCAGTTTGCATAGTCTACAACCATGAGCTTCAGCCCATGGGCCCAAAACTGACTAACCGCCGAAGAAGAACGCCAAAAGAAAAAAAGACAGCTGAGCGGCCTAGCGATGGTAGGCAGTGCGGCAAAGCCGCAGACCAAGCAAAAACTTGTTTTTTGCGCAGGGCCGAGCGAATAGCGAGCTGCCGGACCTTTCTATTACCCACTTTTATTTTATGTGATCTGTCCAAGCATTTTGGCCGTGTCATACATAATGTAAAAACGCTCAAGTCCTTTCTCTAC
>NZ_JH719942.1:4003705-4015024 GCF_000275825.1 Saprospira grandis DSM 2844 | reverse complement strand
GACTCTGGATCTATCTTAAAGTTACTATAAAACAAGCCCGTATCATGACGTAATTCTATCAGGTACTTTAAATTTAAACTGACTACGCTGATTCCCTCATAAGCTGAGGCTCTATAGAAGTCATACCAATGTTCTACAAAGGTCAATGTTTTCACTTTACAGATATACTCACCATGCCCCACTTCTACAATTAGCTCTGGATATCGCAATAAATCCGTCTCTTTTAACCAAGCAGTAACCAAATCCTCATCTGTCTCCACATCAAAAGTATAATATTCCTGCCCCAACTGTTTCCAATCTATTAGCCCCTCTGTTGTTATCGGAATATTATAGGCCTGCAAAAAATACATAAAAAACCTAGATTCATAAGTGGCCAAAGGTGTTAGGGCTTTAACATAAGGCTTCAAAAAGCCATTTGTAATCGTTATCATATCTTTTTGTTTAGAGATCCTGCTTAAAGTCTCGATTAACTAACCTACTTCTTTTTCCGTTCCTTACTAAGCATAAAAAAATGAGCCGGAGGTTGAAACCATCGGCCCATAACTAGCGGGACTAATTTCCTGCGTCTAGAAGGAGCGAAGCGACTGGCCTAGCGATGTGCAGGGGTGGCCGAAGGCCAGACCAAGGCCGTCAGGCCGCAGGGCCGAGCGAACAGCGAGCCCCGAAACGTAGCGCCCGCCGAAGGCGGGAGGCCCCAAAACAGTCCACTACTCCCCCAACAGTGATTTGCCTTTTTTGAGCATTTGGAAGGTTCGGAAGAGGCTAAAGAGCAAATAGGCCAAAAGCAGCCAATTCATCCAGGGGTCATTGTCTAGATAGAAGAAAAGTATTCCGATAACGACTAGCTTTATTGCCAATAATCCATAGGCTTTATACTGTAGGTTGCGCATAAAGGCCGTCCGTTCTTTTTCTGTTTGCATAAACTTAGGTTCTAAAATTGGCAAGATACAATAAGCCGGCAAAAAACAATCAATATTTGACAGGGGCTATCAGTTTATGCATGGGCCAAAAGGACTAACCCCCTATAAATCAAGGGCTATAGAGTTGGCCAAATTTTTTATTTGCTGCCTGCATTCACATTACTATAAACAGGCGACAAATTATGCAGAAAGTCATTGGAATTGATTTGGGCACCACCAATAGCGTGATGGCCTATAAGGTGCTTGATACCAAGATATTGCCCAATATTGAAAAAGAAGAAAACACCCCCTCGGTGGTGCATATTGATAGCAGTGGGCAGGCGAGCATTGGAAAAATAGCGGTAGATAGCAAGCTGGCCCTAGACCCCAAAAACACTGTTTTTTCGGCCAAGCGCTTGATGGGCATGCCCTTTAGCCACCCTATGGTGCAAGAAATGGTCAAGGAGAGCAAAAAAAATGATGGTTACTATAAATATAGCATTCGCAAAAAGCATAATTCAGAAGATGCCCTAGCGATTGTCCTTCATGGTCGGGAATACTCTCCTGAAGATATTTCGGCGGAGGTATTGCGTAAAATCAAGCGAGATGCCGAGAGCCATTTGGGCGATAAGGTGAGCCATGCTGTGATTACGGTTCCGGCCTATTTTAATGATAAGCAGAAGAATGCGACCAAAAAGGCGGCGGAGAAATCGGGTTTGATTGTCTCTAAACTATTGGCAGAACCCACAGCGGCCGCTATTGCTTATGGCGTAGACCAAAAAACGGAAGAAAGCAAAACCATTTTGGTCTATGATTTTGGTGGTGGCACCTTTGACCTTTCGGTCCTTACGGTAGCTGATGGGCTATTTATGGAGCAAGGCACGGGCGGCGACCGTTGGTTGGGCGGCGATGATATTGACCGTTTGTTGAGCCAACATATTTACCAGCTAGTTGAAAATGAGTTTGACTTAGAAGAAGGGCATATTCATCGGTTTTTGGAAAATGCGCCAGAGAAAACTCGTTTTGCCTTTGCGGCTGAGAGTCGCAAGCAAGTAGAGCGCATCAAGAAGGACTTGAGTAAGCGCAAAAGGAGTCATTTTGAATTGGATGATTTATTGGAAGATGAGGAAGGCGACCTTATTGACATTGACATACAGATTAATCGAGTTGATTTTGAGGACCTCATTCGGCCCACTATTGCCAAAACCATCCGCTTGATTGATGATCTATTGGCCGAGCTAAACTATGAGGAAAACATGATCGATGCTATTTTATTGGTTGGGGGAAGTTCTAGAATCCCTTTGGTCAATGAGATGTTGATGCAGCGATTTGGCGAGGCCAAAGTACAGCTGAGTGAAGACCCCATGAATGCCGTAGCTAAAGGGGCGGCTATTTTGGCCCATCGTCTGGGCAATAGTGGAGAACTGGAGCAGCAGGAAGACTGGGGAGAAGAAGAGGAAGAATTTCAGGTCCTTTATAGCTCTTCACATGATATTTATGTCCGTCTAGAAGATGAAAACGGCCAAGAAGAGTTTGAGCGGGTTGTTGAGCGGCAGATTCCGCTCCCCATTGCAGAGCAAAGAGAGTACAAAACAGCGGCAGATCAGCAAAGGCTAATTAAGGTGGAGCTCTTTTCTAATAAAGAGGAAGGGGGCAAAGAAGAAATTGGCTTGGGATTTTTGGTTTTAGAAGAAGACTATCCCGCCAACAGCAGCTTTATTTTTCATTTTGAGGTAGACACCGACAACACCCTAAAGCTATTGGTTGCGCCCAAGAACAAGCCCAATCAAAAGTCGGAAATTCACATTACCCGAGGCAATAAGGACCAGAAATTTTACCGCACAATTGACGAGGAGATCAACAACTTTAACCGCTCTGGGGCCAATGCTAGCCAGATGCAGAAACTACAAAGCGATTTGGTCAAGCGCCTCAAGGCCACCAACCAACTGGCCCAAACCGCAGATGATGACAGCCAGCTCTGGGACAAGCACATCTATGAAGTAAAAGAAGAAGTGGCCCAAGCCCAGCATTATCAAGAAGAAAGCAACCATGAGCCAGCCGATGGCAATATGATGATTGCTCGGATTCTGCTCAATAATTACGAAAACCTAATCGGTAGAGAGGCCAGTGAATTGATCCGTATGCTACTGCAAAAGATTGAGCTAGAGAACGATATTTTAGCCATTCAGCAGGCCCGGCAAAAACTAGAGGAGCTCATTAGTAACTTTATGGGGCTACTAGACCTCTTTCTATTTATTGTGGCCGCCAATCGGGCCAAAGAAAAAGGGAGTATGAGCGACTCTCGGCGCCTCAGAGACATTCACGACCAAGCCGAGCGAAAAATGGAGCGGGGTCAAGTTGATGAAGGCTTTGCCATATTAAATGAACATCAGGCCCTCAGACAAAAATACTTGGGAGAAGACAGTTCAGCCGCCTTTATCAATACTAGCCTCAAGCGATAGGCCAGTTCCTCATTTTATTTTGGAGCCGCCGCAGCAAGCTGCGGCGGCTTCTATTCTAGTCTGTAAAATCAGGTTTAGCCCAAAAACTCAAGAAGATGAATTGTCCTATTTGTGAACTAGCTGGTTTGGAAGAAAACTGCCAGCAATGCCCCCAATGCGAAAGCGATTTGCGGCCTTTTTTCTTATTGCAAGCAGTTAGCGAACAAGAGCGTATAGAAAAAGAGCAACTTAAACAGCAAGCCGAAAAAAGGGAGCAGGCTGCGCTGCGTCGAGGCAGAACGCCCATTTTTATCGCTTGGGGGGCTAGTTTTCTGGCCCTGGCAGTCCTCTTATATTTTATTTGGCCCAAAAAGGCCATAGCTCCAGTGGCCAAGCAAGAAGAGCCCTCAAAAGAAGAAATTCTGGCCTTGCAAAAGCAACTTAAGCAAGCGAAAACAGAAGGCGACAGCCTTCGCCAAGCCTTAGCACAACAGCCTAAGTCCGTTTATGTCTATACCGTAAAAGCAGGCGATTCGCCCATTCGCTTGGCTCGTTTCTTTTATGGCCGCGACGAAGAATACAAGCGCCTTTTAGAAGCCAATGAGCTCGCCTTAGACGCCATGCTTAAGGTAGGCCAACAACTGACTATTCCAGCCCTATAAACCCAAACTATGTACCTTATTGTCATTGTCCTTATTTTGGCCCTAGCAGGGGGCTACAGCGCCTACTACAACAACTACGGCACCGTCCTCAAAAAGGCCAAAAAACGCCTAGAACAAGGCCAGCCCCAAATTGCCCTAAAGCTATTTAAATCGGGCTACAAACAATACCCCATAATAGCTGAGAAATTTTTGCAGCAAGATGGGCAAGCCCTACTGCAAAGCGAAAACAAACAGGCCGCTATTGACTTTCTGCTTCCTTTGGCGGAAGACTACCCTTTCGTTGCAATTTGGTTTGCTGAACATGCGGCCCAGCTGTTCGCCAAAAAAGAGTTTATTCCCTTTCGGCATCTGATCCTTTCTGCCCCCGAGGCAGACTGGTCCAAAAAGCTCCTTTTTAAGTACATAGAACTACCCGAGGCCCAAAGCAAGCTGAAAATTAGCGACAAAAAGCAGCTTTTACAGCCTTTGCTAGACCAAAAAGAAGCAAATGCTATCCGTTTATGGATCCTTCTTTTAGCGCCCTTTTTTGAACAGGACAAAAAAGCAGAACAATATCTGCCCGAAATTAGAACCTACAAGGCCCAATCGGCTAAGGCCCAACAACTCTTTTATCTCTTTTTAAGCAATCGTCAGAAAAAGAGAGAACTGGCCCCTTACCTAAGCGAGCTACAGCAGTTGGCCAAAGAAAGCACAAGCGCACAGGAGATTATCTTGGCCGAGGCCAAAACGCTTTTTGAAAGAAAGAATGAAGCGACTGCTTTGACGCTTATCCAGCCTTTTTGGGAGAAGAGCGCAGACGCCCAGCGCTTGTATAATCGTATTTATTTAAAGAAAATGAGGGCCGAAAAGAAGCCCCAAGCTCTTGCTCAAGTGCTTCAGGCTTTGGAGCGCTTTCCTAGCCAATTGACAAGCCAAGAAAAAAGGGAACTACAAACCGCCTTAGCCAATCTACAGCTCCAACAACTAGAATATAGCTTTAAGCCCCTACGCAAAAAAGCCAACCTAAATGATTGGGCCAGCTTTGTGCAGCAACTCTTGGCCGCAGCCAAACTGAGCTATAAAACAACCGCCCTAGAAGCCTTTTTACAAGAAAAAGTAAATTATCTGCTGCAGTTTTCCCTAGAAGAGGGCCAAAGTGCAGAAAAAGCCAAACAATATAAACAGGCAGCGGCCATCTATAAAAAAGCGGCGGACTATGCTCGTCAGCTAAAAGATAAGTTTAGCCAAGCCCGTAGCCATATTGGCCAATTTGACTTTAGATATGTTTTGACGGCTATTTATGGAGATATTCCCTCTAGTCGCATTCAATATTATAATTACTACCTAGAGCGGCATACAGATAAAAAAGAGGTGGCCGCCATCCGCTATGCACTAGCCTTTCAACTGGCCCAAAAGAAAGAGTTTAAAGCCGCCCTAGAGCAGATTAACTGGTTAGAAACCTATAGCCGAAACCCTCAAATTATTGAGCTCAAGCGCTACTGCCTACAGCAAAAACAAAAAACAATGTTGAAATTGCTGGCCGCCTATAATGCTACAATTTATGAAAGCAATTTGCGAAAGCTCAAAATACTAGATGAGAACTGGAGTACTTTTTCGGAGGCTCTATCCTTCTTTTATCCAGAGCGAGAAGAGGAGCTAGAAGAAATAAAAGAATACATTGGCGATAGAATAAAAGGCCTCCTCCTTAAGAATCAATCTTATGCTGAACTCTTTGATTTATTGACCAAAGATAAAGACTTCTACTACGACAGCCCCAGTCTTAAACTGGCAGCCGTTACCGCCTTTAGATTGTTGGTGACCGGAGACTACAGTCAGACGCAACGAATAAAAAAAGCCCTAGCTAGCTGGCTAACCGCTATTTATACCAATGAAGTTATTTTTGATTCTTTGGAGGATACCGAATGGGATGATGATTACTCTTTTAGTGTGCATAGTATCTTGGGATACAGCTTTCTAGAGCTGCCTATTCCTGAAAATATCAATAGCAGAGCACCCAATGAACAAAATATTGACTTAGGCCAGGTTCAACAGCGCTTACTTAAAAAGTTGGAAGACCTAATCAACAATCAATTGCCCGCTGACCTACTAGCCTTCTACGAAAAAGAAAAAGCGGCTTTGGCTCTAGCCTGCAAATTATTTAAGGAGAGTGATATGGTACTGGCTAGTCCCTACATTATGAAATCTAAATCTGCCGAAAATATTTTGTTAGAAATTAGCCTCAGCCAACTCAACCACTTCAAGCAAAACACCGAGGATATCGACATCATCTTGCCTTATAGCCAAACAGTAAGCGAGCAATACATCCCAGATTTATTTAAGACATTTCATCTGGCTCAGAAGACAGAAAAAAACCTTCATTTATTATTTGATCAACTTAAGCGGCAGCCTCAGCTGGCCCTACGACAGGCCAAGCTTCAGCTCAAATCACTACGAGCCATAAAGAGAGAGTTTCCTCAGCACTATCAACGTTTAAAAATTAGCTGCATACAACAGCTTAATGAACATCTAGACCATAAAACGCGAGAGCCTCATCATGTTCAGCTTCTAGATTTTTTACGCACAACAGTTTTTGAACACGATCAGGAGCTGCAGCAAATCCAAGCGGACTATATCTGTAATGCAGCAATTGCTGAATACAATGCTGACAAAATTAAGCCAACTCAATCATTAAATCATATGATAGAAGCTTATGATTTGGACCCCAGTAGCAATCGAATTCAAAACAACCTAGCAACCATCGTAGAAATTGTCGCTCGCCAACATGCTTTCAGCGCTGATACCTCTGGTTGGGGCAGCATCAAAAGCCTTTATAAAAAAGCGCCTTATAACTATAAAGTTCAGCTTCAAAAAGCCCTAAAAACGGCCTATAACGATTGCTATGAAATCTTAGAGAACAGTGACCCCGTTCTACACTACCTCATTTTTAGCCAACTAGGGCATAATGAATACAGCTTTTCCATTTCTCATAAGCTAGATAGTATAGGGCATACACTCAATCATGGCGGCCAAGGAATGGTCCGTAGACTCCAAGAAATTAAGGATTATTTTAGTTGATTTTCTTTTGGGGCCTCCGCTGCGGCTTCGCCTTGCGGCGCTACGCTTTGGGGCTCGCTGCTCGCTCGGCCCTGCGGCGGCTGCGCCGCCTGGGTCTGGCCTAACGGCCACCCCGCCGCATCGCTAGGCCGTTTAGGGCCCTGCGGGCCCTAAATCAGGATACCCCCCAGCTCTCTTTACTTCAAAAAATCTAATTATAGCTATGCTACACAATCCATATGATGTTTTGGACCTAGACCAAAACGCCAGCAAAAAAGATATTCAAAAGGCGCTACCCTTGGCCCTAGCCAAACAACGAAAAGAAAAAAAGTACTCGCCCAAAGATATTATGCAGGCCCAAAAAGAACTGCTCGATCCAGCCAAACGCCTGGCCGCCGACTTTCTGTTTCTGGACCGTATTCGGGCCAAACGCCCCCGAAAGTTTGAGCAGCCAGAGCTGCCCAAAATCAAAACATTAAACCAACTGGCCCAAAACCCTTTTGATCCCAACCACCACTAAAAACAACTCCTAAGATGGATAAAGCAGCTATAAAAAAAGAACTCAATGATTATTTCGTTGCCTTTGGCCGAAAAGAAATCCAACTCAAAAACCAAATAGAAAAGGCAGAAAGAGCCCAATACGAACAACTAAAAGACTTTGCCGTGGGCCTAATTGAAATGATTGATGGCCTCGATCGGAAAATAGAACGCCAAAACAATAAAGAGGAAGAGGAGGAAAGCAAAGAAGCTCGCAAAGCCCTTAAAACGCTAATCAATATGCGCAAAAAAATGCTGCGTTTACTCGACCGCTTTGGCATTCGACCTATTGTGTTTCCCGATAATCAGCTCATTGAATCCTATGCCAAGGTCTTGGGCAGCGAACCTAGTCGAGAACATAAGGACCGAGAAATCCTCCGCATTATTCTCCCTGGCTATATTCAGGCTAGCCAAATCATCCGTCAAGCTGAGGTCATTGTCGTAAAAAATTAAGGCCCAAATAGGACGCCTTGGCCCATCCCCATAAATTTAAGCGCCGAAGAATATGGCCAAAAGAAAAAAAGACAGCTGAGCGGCCTAGCGATGTGCAGGGGTGGCCGAAGGCCAGACCAAGGCGGCAAAGCCGCCGAAGGGCCGAGCGAACAGCGAGCCCCGAAACGTAGCGCCCGCCGAAGGCGGGAGGCCCCAAAAACAGTAAAACATGGTTCCAGCAATTATTATTATTCTCTTTGTTTTATGGCAAATGTATCTATTTGCCCGACGCTACTCGCCCAAAAAAGTGCGAAAAAGCCATATGCTTGCGCTGATTACTATTGCAGAATCAAGTGATTCGAAGGGAGTGAGTCCAGTACAGCTAGAGTACCTCAAAATAATAGCCACAGTTACGGCAGTATCTACAGAAGAGCTTTATCTACTGCTCAAAAAGCCCGTCAAAAAATTTCGGTACCACCCACCCAGAAAATGGGAACATCGAGTGAGGGCACTAGAGGATTTGGTCCATATGATGCATCTTGAGGGGCTCCCCACTAAAGCGCAATTTATTAACTGCTACAGATTTGCCAAGAGATTGGATTTGCCCAAAGAACTAATTGAAGAAATAACAAAAGACCTTCACTTAAAGATTATAGAAAGCAAAAAGAAAAACAAACCACTTCAATAAACAAAAAATTACACCTATGATTATTATTCTACTTATTATTATCGCTTTTATACTCTGGAAGATTTACAGCCAAGAAGAAGGGACAACAAGCAAAGCGACAGAGGAAATTATTTTGAGAGACCTAGAAAAAAGAATGCGCGCCTAATGGTAAATAAAAATAAAATATTGATCCTGACTGCCTTGGCCATTATTGTTGTCTTTTTGCTTGCAGCATGGGACGGACAACAGCGGCAAAAACGATTTGAGCAAGAAGAGCTTCCTCAAATTTTGGCCAAGAGAAAACAAGCTGCGCTGCAGCTAAGAGAAACGCTTATCCAGCAGCAAACGCCAGAAATTCAGGCCCTTATTGATCAAAATGACAGCTTTCAGCTAGACAGTATTCCTTATGACACCAGCATTGGCGTCTTTATTTTCTATAAGCACTTTTGGCTCAACAAATACCCCGTTGAGCGGCAGATGCAGGACCATATTGAGCTGGCAAAAATTAGCTTCCAAAATACAAAAGTGGACAGCCAATGGGCCCAAATTGAGGCCCAGATTGCCAAGCGCTTTGAGGCCGAATTTGTGGATAAAATCCAGATCGAAATCAAACGCCAACTCATTAGCGAGAGCAAAGCAGAAGGCCAAGGGTTTTTAGAATTACCCGATTATAAACTGATCAAAACAGTGCCCGAAGAAGAATTTGAAGCCCTTTGGCAACAAATTGACGTGCAGATTGCCGCCAACCGCTCGCAAACGGCCCAAAAACAACTAGATCGAGACTGGAACAGCTATCGTCGCCGACTCAATAGCAAGGGAAAAAACTTGCTCGATCAGCGAGGGAAAACAGCTTTTATTAGTTTTGCCACAGGGCAAAGTAAAACGTTACAATCGGGCGCCCTGAGTATAGATTGGCCCAGCAGCATAAGCAGTTATCATGCAGCGGCCCTCTCCAGTTTTGTAGAAGAAATTGAGGTCCAACAATACCAGGGCAACAGTCTGTATACGGGAGCTCAGCCCTATGCCAACTGCTTTGGCCGTGGACTGAGTTGCGGATATCGTAGCAATTGCTCAGAAATTCGAGTGCGCGCCCCTTATGAATCTGATGTGATTGTGAGCATTAAAGACCGCTGGGATGAGGTGGTCGACCATGCCTATATTTCTGCGGGCGGCAGCTATACCTTTCGCCTGCCCAATGGCTCCTATCAGCCCTTTTTCTACTATGGCAAAAGCTGGCACCCCTATAAAAAAATGCCCTCCAAAGCCTGTAACAACCTAAAAGGCGGCTTTCTGCAAAACACCCTCACGGGTAAAGATGGCCTGCAATATCTCTCTAATCAAATACTCACTTACACCCTCCGCCTACAACAAAATGGCAATTTTTCTACTCGGCCTTCTTCTTTTTCAGAGGCCTTTTAAATCGCACTTATATGTTCACCTCCTGTTAAAACAACAACAACTAGCCGAACGCATGATTCAAGAAATGGAGCCACTGATCACTCAACATCAACAAAATGTTTTGATGGGCGGAAGAGAGTTCTAACCCACAAAACTATATGCCCCCCTCTTTGGAGATTTTTTTGGGGCCTGCCGCCTGCGGCGGCCGGGCCCTTACAGGGCTCGCAGGTCTGCTCGGCCCTGCGGGCTTCGCCCTTGGTCTGCCGCTGCGCGGCCCCCTTTCAGGCCCCTAGGCCAAGTCGCTTCGCTCCTTTGCGGCGGCTTCGCCGCCTGCTAGCCGTGGCTGCAGGTTGAAACCAGCAGCCATACAACATCGCCATTTTACATCTATACTGCGGAGAGGATTAAAATCCTCTACCGCTTTGAACAAGGGTTATTTTTTTCTTCGGTTGTTTGATTTTGTTTTTGTCTCCCCCATAAATTTCATAATAACCCTAGGGCCAAGGCCCTAGGCTATCGAAAAAATCGTCATCCCCTCATTCGAGGGGATTCGCATTCCCCCCCAGCTGCTAATCACATTCCCTAAAATAACCATTAACCGAAGCACAAAAAAGCCCCCTCCGTGGAGGGGGTGACTCTACCTTTAGCCTAGGGCCTTGGCCCTAGGGTCCTGTATAATATGGGCCTGTAGGTTGAAACCTACAGCAACAAATGCGGCCATACTAAACACAATAAATATGAGCCGATGGTTGAAACCATCGGCCCATATCATTTATAGCAAACAAGGGCTTTAGCCCGCCCGTTTGCATAGACCCGCAACCGTGGGCTTCAGCCCATGGCCGCAGAACAAGTCCATACAAAAAAATCAGGGGTAAAAACAATTGCTATGCTTACCGCCCTGGGCTGAAGCCCAGGGTTATTAACTGAGCGAACTAGCGGACTAAAGTCCTTGTTCGCTTTTTCTACTTGTAGATTCCCATTAAGCTTCGGCCCATGGCCGCAGAACCAACTAGTTCTGAAGAGGCTTCTTTTTCCGCCCCTATTCCCAAGAAAAAGTTGAGGGACTAATAACGCTATCTCCATACGGCCTCCTGCTCTGCTGCCTAGGGCCAAGCCCCTAGGCGATGAACAGCAGGCGGCAAAGCCGCCATGGCCGAAGGCCAAACGGCCTAGCGATGTGCAGGGGTGGCCCAAGGCCAGACCCAGCGGGCGCAGCCTGCGCAGGGCCGAGCGAGCAGCGAGCCCCGAAA
>NZ_JH719942.1:3997583-4003605 GCF_000275825.1 Saprospira grandis DSM 2844 | reverse complement strand
TGCGGCACCGACTACCTGATCAGGCAACTTTGGAGAGGTCTTCAATAAGGTTTTAGATAGAAGTTTTGCTCCTACCTTCGCAGTTATTTTTCCAACTGCATGAGCTACAAGATCATCAATTAAACCGAGTCCTCCACCTAATGCTCCTGTAAACGGATCATCTACAGGATCAATTCTACCCGAAGCCATAGGACGGATTCTGTTCCCAAACTGCTCATCATGATCATTAACTTTCTAGCTCATCAACAGAGTGATGTACTGCTTGTCCAAGCTTATAGCCCAAATCATCAAAGTAATCTACGACATGAACTTCTCTATTCCCCTCACTATCCATTGGAGAATCACCATAACTTACAGACTTTAAGATAGGCTTTTGGCCCTTGTCCATTGTGTAATAGAACTCCTTCTCCAAGCCGTCTAAATCTACACTTCTAACTACATCTCCTTCCGCAAAAGCATAGCAGCTATTCCATGGAAAGCTTTTTGCCAACGGATCCACACTCAAAAACTTCCCTATACTCGGATTATACAATCTGAAGCCATAATCCTGTATATTTTGCGTCCCCCAATCTCGGTCATCCTCCTTCCCATTAAACCCAAAACGACACCCCTCCCCACTCACAAACTTGCGGCCTGGCATTTCCCAACCAAATGGGTAGTACAAACTAGCCGAAGATACCTGCGCCAAATAATAATCTGCCTGTCCAGTTTGGCTGCTGTCTTGACCCAAGGATTTATCACTGACCGTAGCCAGTACGTTGCCTAGGTGGTTGGACAGCTCATAGCGGCGGCGGCCCAGCTCTAGTTGCTGGTAGCTGCTTTGCGCTACTCCCATCAAGGTTCTAAAAGCTAAGGCTTCATCTCCTCCTGTATGTCCAGATTCATTTCTAAATCTTAAAAATAAAGGTTTTTTCAAGATTCCCAAACGGGCCGAGCCATATAAATGCAGCTCCTCTAAATACAGGCTATCTTTGTCATCGACCAGCGCAATATTTTCTTCATTGTACTGATAAACCGCCAGCACATTCCCCTGCGGGTCACGGACATAATACTGCCCCTCTGACCGAATATCTACAGGACCATCTACATACAATTTCTTCTTGGCCAAGCGGTTGCCCATGGGGTCGTACTCATATTGCAAGACCGAGGGGCCCGGCTTGCCCGCCTCAAAATGAACCTCCTGTACCTTGCCTTGTACGGTCCAGACAATCTTCTCAATCTGCTCCGAGCTATCTCGAACCAAATTGCCGATTTCGTCATATTCATAGTTTTCTGAGGATGTTTTTGGGGCCTGCCGCCAAAGGCGGCCGGGCCCTTTCAGGGCTCGCAGGTCTGCTCGGCCCTGCGCCAGCAAGCTGGCTGGGTCTGCCGCTGCGCGGCACCCTTGCAGGCCCCTAGGCCTGCGGCCCTTCGGCCACCCCTAGGGCCAAGGCCCTAGGCTATCGAAAAAAACACCATCCCCTCATTCGAGGGGATTTTTCTTTGCGGTTGTGGTTGGACGGTTGTTGTTTTTCTTGGAGCAAACCTTTTCCATTTTCCAGCAAACAAGGGCTTTAGCCCGCTAGTTTGCATAGTCTACAACCATGGGCTTCAGCCCATGGGCCCAAAACCGCCCAAGAAAACAGCCAAAAGAAAAAGACAGTTGAGCGGCCTAGCGATGTGTAGGGGTGGCCGAAGGCCAGACCCAGCGGGCGAAGCCCGCGCAGGGCCGAGCGAGCAGCGAGCCCCGAAACGTAGCGCCGCAAGGCAAAGCCGCAGCGGAGGCCCCTAAAACACAGCAATAAGAACATTAAATGTAAAAGCCAGAATAAAAGCAGTGAGCTCTGTAATTTTTGTCTCGCAAAATTAGCCGAGTATAGACGTAAACTAATACGGACGAACACCTATTTCCTTTTAAATTTCAATTCATCACCTAAATAAATTGTTGAAATCCCATCATATTTAAATATGGGTGTACAAATTTTACCTTCGTAGCAGATTTCTAATTTATCAAATTCTTCCCATTCATCAAAGATGATAGATGATTGGACTATTCTATATTTGCCTTCAAAAAAAACCTTACCATTTTCTTTTAATTGAAAATCATAGCTCTTTTTAAGAATAATTCTCGCATCTGCACTTCCAACAAAAGTATATTCCCCACACACATCTTTTTGAAAAAAAATAAATAATAAAACAACCACAAAGAAAGCAGCAACAATTAACCACCTTTTTTTCAATCTCTTTTCAGACATAAGTAATATTTATATTATTCTCGACTATTTTCCATTGGATCACCTGCGTTTGCATCTTTTTTAGCTTTAAGTTCTATATCTTTCATTTTATATGAAAACTTAAAATATTGCCATTTAGAAGCTAAAAGTTTTCCCTTTTCATAATAGTTCTCCCCCATATGGAGCATCAATGAATTTCTAGATGTTACATTAACTATTTTTACATTTACATTATCATTCTCCTTATCATATGAAACATATGCAATTGCTCCCCCTATAAAAAAAGATGATGATGTTGCTGCAAAATGTCTCATATAAGATTTAGGCCATGAAAGAGGATTTTTATTAGGGCTAAATTCTATTCCTACAGAGAAAAATTGTCCTTCTTCCATTTCACGAACAACATCAAATCCTTTATTTTGTACAGCATTAAAAATATCAGATTTTATATACCATACATTTGAGAGATCTTTAGTTATTGCATGTTTTTCATCAAATACTCTTTCTGTTGGCCCCGTTTGAGTAGCATACTCGTACAGTAAGATATTAGCTGTTTTATCTGCATCTGTTTTGAATATTTCCTGTTTTTCTGATTCCCCATAAGTCTTCACTTCAGAATCTCTATAACGAGAAAAATTTTCCATTGCATTTGAAGCTCTTTTATCTAATGTTTGTGTAAATATTTCTGAAGGGACTTTTCTTAATGATTCGCCTACACTCCCTAGCATATCTTCTGCCTTTTGCACAAAAAGTGAAGTAGCTCCATCAATTATATGTTTCATATAATCACCATAATATTGTTCCTCCAACCCATCCAAATCAACAGCCCAAATCGGCATATTCCCCGCAAACTGATAGGGCGTATACCAAGGATAATCCGGACTCAAGGGATCCACACTCAAAAACTTCCCTATACTCGGATTATACAACCTAAAGCCATAATCCTGAATATTTTGCGTCCCCCAATCTCGGTCATCTTCCACCCCATTAAACCCAAAACGATAGTCCTCCCCACTCACAAACTTACGGCCTGGCATTTCCCAACCGAAGGGGTAGTATAAGTTTGCCGAAGAAACCTGCGCCAAATAATAATCTGCCTGCCCCGTTTGGCTGCTGTCTTGGCCCAAGGATTTATCGCTGACCGTAGCCAGTACGTTGCCTAGGTGGTTGGACAGCTCATAGCGGCGGCGGCCCAGCTCTAGTTGCTGGTAGCTGCTTTGCGCCAAAGCCGTTTTGGCTAATGTTCTAATAGACCAATTAGCCGTCCCCGACTCATCCCGATACCTTAAAGCTAAGGCTTTTTTCAAGATTCCCAAACGAGCAGAGCCGTATAAATGCAACTCCTCCAGATAAAGACTATCTCTATCCCCAACTACAGCTATATTCGCTTCATTAAATTGATAAACCGATCATATACAAAATGCCAATAACCGCCTAGGGACAAGCCCCTAGGCTAGCTTTTTCAGACAGCCCTCTGCGAGGGCCTTTGGATATGGCCCTTCTCTGCAAAAACAGATGAGCAAGGCCAACTATATGAGCAGTTGAGGCCCTTTAGGGCTGACTCCATGGGATTAGCCTAGGGGCTTGTCCCTAGGCGATGAATTGCAGGCGGCAAAGCCGCCATGGCCGAAGGCCAAACGGCCTAGCGATGGTAGGCAGTGCGGCGCAGCCGCAGACCAAGCAAAAACTTGTTTTTTGCGCAGGGCCGAGCGAACAGCGAGCCCCGAAACGTAGCGCCCGCCCAAGGCGGGAGGCCCCTAAATTTCAAATAATGAATTAGAGTTATCTGATAATCAAAACTATTTTACAAAGTTAAGAAACTGCAGATACCCTCTATTTCTATAACTTAGTACATGATTAACAACTAGTGCCGTAGCCTCTCTCAAGAACTCTGACACTAGCGAAAAGAGTACTACTTTCTATTAAGGTACTAGTACCTTTAAATCTATTATATTCTTTTGATTTTCAATTTCTACAATCAATACTTTTACATCAACAATGTTTGAATCGCCTAAACATTGTATCCCACCTTCAAGATAATACAACCAATTTCCATTATTCATTTTTTTTTCTGGAGCCCCAAGTTTTGAACGAATATTTCTAATATCGACTCCAACTATTTTAGTCTTATTTTCAATTAACAACTGAAAATTATTTGCTCTAAAAGACCCGCACCCCTTTTTATCTCTCCTCCATTGCTTAAAAAAAGCATCATTAAAAATCACGACTTCTCCCCTACTTCTTACACAGGAAAAAAATAATGTCGCAATTATAATTATACAGCTTAACCTAATCTCCTTTCTCATGATACTCATTTTTTAGGGTTCCTAAATCAGCCTTACCTTCATGATCAAACTGTAGTTGATCTAGTCCAAGATTTTCTATATCTTTTTGAGTTACTTTCCTTTTATTTGGGTCTACTGTTGCACCCTCTTCAAGTTGTAATGCATCAAAACCTGCATAATGTCCTTTCGTAATTGTCCCCATACGTGTTATACTTTTCGTGCTATTCCATTGATAGTCTGAATCTACTATTGACCCTCTAGGAGCCATAATAGATATCCCTTCAGGCACACCACGTAGATCAGCAGCTGACGCGTACTTATTGTTTCCATACGAAATCAAAACATTTCCAGTTGGATGATCTAATCCCCAACTATGCCCCATTTCATGTCCTTCCGTTTTAGTATTATTGTGCTCAACATTTGACAACTTCCATACTCCTGTATTGCACCCCAAACAATCCATATAGGAAATACCTACTGAAGTATTATCTTCAATACGAACATAATTATTCTTTATATTTTTATTCTTTTTTATGTCTTCCTCGCTTATTAAGGCATTATCCTCAGCTGTAATTTCAAACTTAACATTGTATGTAACCCCTCCTATGTTAACCGTTCCTTTCGCAGCATTCCAAGTCTCCTCGATATCCTGTGCAGTTTGAACTGCCAATGCTTCTGAAGAACGATCACCATAGAAAATGATGTGTGCAGATACTGTTATAGTTTTAGATTCTTTATCTATTGTAACTTCTCCACTCTCACCAGTAGGGTCATTTTTGTACATTGGACTATTATCCATTGCTGCATATGGACTTAGACTAGGATACTTCGATTGTAAAGGATCCACAGACCACCATCGGCCAATTCTCCCATCATAATTTCTTGCGCCAAAGTCAAGATTTCCATCTGCAATCTCAGGATTTCCTTCCTTCCCATTAAACCCAAAACGATACTCCTCCCCACTCAAAAACTTGCGCCCAGGCATTTCCCAACCAAATGGGTAGTATAAGTTTGCCGAAGACAGCTGCGCCAGATAATAATCTGCCTGTCCAGTTTGGCTGCTGTCTTGGCCCAAAGATTTATCGCTGACCGTAGCTAGTACATTGCCTAAGTGGTTAGAGAGCTCGTAGCGGCGGCGGCCCAGCTCTAGTTGCTGGTAGCTGCTTTGCGCCAAAGCCGTTTTGAACAGGCTCCCAGCAGGCAAACCAACGGTCCCCGACTCATCCCGATACCTTAAAGCTAAGGCTTTTTTCAAGATTCCCAAACGGGCCGAGCCATATAAATGCAGCTCCTCCAGATACAAACTATCTTTATCATCGACCAGCGCAATATTTTCTTCATTGTACTGATAAACCGATCATATACAAAATGCCAATAACCGCCTAGGGACAAGCCCCTAGGCGATGAATGGCAGGCGGCGAAGCCGCCATGGCCGAAGGCCAAACGGCCTAGCGATGGTAGGCAGTGCGGCAAAGCCGCAGACCAAGCAAAAACTTGTTTTTTGCGCAGGGCCGAGCGAACAGC
>NZ_JH719942.1:3981580-3997483 GCF_000275825.1 Saprospira grandis DSM 2844 | reverse complement strand
AAAGCCGCCAAAGGCGGCTGAAGGGCCGAACAGACCTGTGAGCCCCGCAGCATAGCGGCGGCCAGCAAAGCTGGCCGCGGGCCCCAAATTCCCTAATTAAAAACATGCAGAAAGCACCTCATGCCGAATCGTTAGGCCCGGATGATAGATCGCCTGAACCGCCTCGCTTTGCAAAGAAATGGACTTGGGCAAATAAAGCAGTTCTAGCTGCTTGAGCTGGGCCAAAGCCCCTATTTCCTCTAACTCTGGACACTGACTGAGGTCCAAAAGACGAAGCTGAGACATGGGCGGCAACTGCTGAAGACTGGCCAAATTAGACGCCCTCAAATAAAATTTGGCTAAGTTTGGCGGCGCAACAAAAGCCCCCATTGCAGGCCAAGCCGCAGCCCGCAAATCAAGGCTAATCAATTCAGGAAACTGCCCCAAACGCTCTAATTGCTGAAAACTTGGCGCCCCCAACTCCAATTGTTGCAACTGCCCAGGCAACTGCTGAATCGAAAAAGGCAAATCTTGCTGACAAGCAAAAAAGACCAAGGCCTTCAACTCCCCCAAACTCTCCCCTTCAAGGAGCTCTGGCGTACTCAACTTTAGCCAACGCAGCTGCTGAAAACGACTCAATAAGCGCGCATCTATGCGGTTGGCCTTGACATTGATCTCCAAGGCCTGCAACTGTCGCAAATTGGCTATGCTATTTATATTTTGTAGCTCATCGGCCAAAACATAGAGCTTTTTCAGGCGACTTAGGGCCGCCAAGGGCCGCAAATCAAGATCAGATTGCCCGGCTTCTAGCCTTAGCTCCTCTAACATAAACAAGCTGTTGACGCCCGAAATACTCCGCAAATCACTAATCTGCAAACTCAACTTCTTGAGCTTGGGAAGCTGAATAAATACCTGCATATCTTGAACCTTCTGGGCCCGAATAGTCAACTCCTCTAGCTGGCCCTGCCCCCGCAAAAGCGACAGGGGGAACTGCTGCTCCTGGGCAAAATCTAGACGCAACTTCTTCAGCTTTTTGGGCAAAAAGAGCAGCTGCTTCAACTTTAATTCCGTAAAACTTAACTCCTCTAGACTAGACAACTGATTGAGCCCCGCTAAACGCTCCAACTGCAAGCCTCGGCCATGCAAGCGCTTGAGCAAAGGCAAGCCCCGCAAACCCGATAAATCTTTTAGGGCCACCGCATAAAAAGGACCAGTCTGACAGGCATCATCCTGAGAAAGATCTAGCTCCTCTAAACGCATAATCTGCTCAATTTCGGCCAAACTCGCCTCCGAATAAGCCTCTTCCAAGGGTTTGAGCAAGACCATCTGATTGTAAAAGGCCTTCCATTCGGGACTTAGGGCGTTCCACCAAAGAAATAAAGACTCCGCCTGCCTTACTTTAGAAGAATGCGGCAACTCTAAATGCATACTAAGGGTATCGCCCTTGCTCGAAGGGCCCTGCTTGGGCGGCTCTTCTTGCTCCAGATTGCCAGGGATTGTGGGAATAGGGACCAGCTTTTCTAAGCCGCCCCCATAGGTCCAGGCAATAAGGCCCTTGGCGGTTTCTACCTCCAACCAATAATGCGGCAACTTTTGCCCCCGAACACTAATACGTTCTTTGTTTGGACTTCTTCGGCCCGTAAAACGAACCAACTGCCCCTCTTGCAACTTAGCCACTACCGCAGCCTGCAAATTGCCCTGACTGCGCAGGCGCAAATTGGATAAAAAGCAGCGGTACTGAGGACGAACGGCCTGCTCGCTCAGCTCCTTTTTAGCGAACCAACCTCTTCGGCCCGACTGGTTTTCTAGGAAAACAAATCCCCCCTCTTCCTTTTGGAGCGGATAAAGCAATTCTCCCTGCAAAAGAAATTCAACCATGGGGCTTTCGGCCTCTGGCGCTTGCAATAAAGGCCCCGCTACTTTATTGTAAAAGATATCTTGGGCCATAGCAGAGCCTGCCATCAACAAACTAAACAGACAAAGGATGTAGGGATAAGGACTGAGCGACATAAGTATTTTTTTGATGAAGAGTGGCCACTTTAGAAGTAGAAACTCTAATTATTTTGCTTCTTCAAGATGCAAAAAATCTTTTAATTTTTTGACCTCAGTCTCCTCGCAGATTTAAAAACCAGCCCTAACCAAAGCAGATTGGCCATAAACAAAAACTTAAACTTTAGGCTGCAGCCAAAATGGCGGGGCTTTTTTGTATTTTCGGCCCGAAAACAGCCAAAAACATCATGAACAAACCTCAGTTTTTTATTCTGGCCCTTTGTCTCTTTCTCTTGGGGAGCTGCCAGTCTTACCAACATTTTGTCAAGGAAGAAGGGCAATATTACCCCCTCAATAGCCAAGAATATCAGCAGGCAGATAGCAGCATGGCCAATATCTACGCCCCCTATAAAGAACAATTGGAGGCCCAGATGAATGAGCAGCTCGGTCAGTTGTCTGTGGACCTCATTAAGGAGCAGCCCGAATCTAATATGGGGAATTTTGCCGCCGATATGGTGGCTATTCAGGCCCAAGCATATACGGGCAAAAGCATTGATTTTGCCCTCCTCAATTATGGGGGACTTCGGCTGCCCTCTATCCCTAAAGGCCCCCTGAAGAAAGGGAAAATCTATGAGCTCATGCCCTTTGATAATATGATTGTGGTCATGGAGATGAAAGGCAGCGAGCTGCGCCCCCTTTTTGAGCATATCTGCATGAAAGGCGGCTGGCCCATTAGCTCGGCGGTCCGGATGGAAATAGATGATGAATTTGCGCCCCAAAATATTCGTTTGGAGGGCCAAAGCATTCAGGCCGATAAAAAATATCGCATTGCCACCATTGACTATCTGGCCAATGGCGGCGACAATTGTACCTTCTTCAAGGGGAAAAAACGCTATGAAACAGGCAAATTCCTCCGAGATGCCGCCATAGAATATATCTCGGCCCAAACGGCCAAAGGGAAAAGCATTAAGGCCAGAAAAGAAGGCCGCATTAGCCAAAAAAAATAAGCCATGAACTATAACCGAAGAAAATTTTTGGGCCGTTTGGGCCAATTTGGCCTTTTGGCTGGAACTAGCCTTATTCTTCCCCCTTCCCTCAAAGCTTTTCATGGCCAACTTTTGGCCCAAAGCGATGAGGCCCCAGAACTCATCAAACTGAGCATTTTGCACACCAATGATGTGCATAGCCGCATCGAACCCTTTCCCATGGATGGAGGCCGCAACCAAGGCAAGGCCGGTGCCGCCCGCCGTGCCGCCCTCATCAATAAAATCCGAGAAGAGGAAAAACACGTCCTTTTGCTCGATGCTGGCGATATGTTTCAGGGCACCCCCTATTTCAATTACTTTAAGGGCGAGCTAGAACTCAAATTGATGTCGGCTATGGGCTATGAGGCCGGCACCTTGGGCAATCACGACTTTGATGCGGGGATCGAAAACCTAGAAAAACAACTTAAGGCGCATGCCAATTTCCCTATCCTCAACTGCAATTACAATTTTGAGGATACGCCCATGCAAGGCCTGGCCCAACCCTATACAATCATCAAAAAAGGGCCGCTTAAAATTGGCCTGACTGGGGTCGGCATCGAGCTGCAAGGGCTGGTCCCTGCCCCACTCTATGGCCAAACCCAATACCAAGACCCCCAAAAAGCCCTCAATAAAATGGGCCGCTTTCTTAAAGAAGAGAAAAAATGCGACTATGTCATCTGCCTCTCGCATCTTGGCTATAGCTATAAACACAACAAAATCTCGGACCTTGTTTTGGCCCAAAATTCAGAGGCCGTAGATCTCATTATTGGTGGCCACACCCACACTTTTCTAGAACAACCCACTTTGGTCCAAAATCCCAAAGGCGAAGAGGTGCTGGTTTCTCAGGCTGGCTGGGCAGGCATCCTCCTTGGCCGCATCGATGTCTATTTTGAGCCCTCTAAAAAGAAAAAATGCATTAGCTGCCAAAATACAATTATAGAATAATTTATGGATTTGGGGCCTCCCGCCTTCGGCGGGCGCTACGCTTTGGGGCTCGCAGGTCTGCTCGGCCCTTCGTTTTTTTCGCTGCGCTCAAAAAACTTGGTCTGGCCTTCGGCCACCCCGCCGCATCGCTAGGCCAGTCGCTTCGCTCCTCTACAGCAGCAAAACAAAATAAATCCTTTGTTTAAATAGGTTCTAAATCAATTGCCTGTCCTTGCTAAGGCATTTTTAGCAAAAAATCAATTTTTTTCTTTGTCTTTTTTTCTCGACCTTAGCCCTTCCCGGCTCAAGGCCTAAAGCCTTTTCGCTCCCCAATTTCATTTTTTGGCCCTTTGGCCCGCCACAACACCCAATATAGTAGAGTATAGCCGCATGGAAAATTCACATATAGAAGTTTGGCAACAGTGCTTAAATAAAATTAAACAGGAGGTTAAAGACCAGGCCTTTAAGACTTGGTTTCTACCCATTCAGCCCAAAAAGCTGGAAGGGAACACCCTCACCTTGCAAGTTCCTAACTTCTTTTTCTATGAATGGCTAGAGTCACATTATATTGACCAATTAAAGGCGGCCATCCGTAGCCAATTGGGTGAAGAAGGACAGCTACAGTACGTTTTACAACAGAAAAAAACACCCCAAAAGCCACAGGTGGCGGTGCAAAGAGAAAAACCTTTGCGCAATCCTCTACAACAAAAGGAAAGAAGAATAAATCGGCATTATGGGCAAGCGCCTATCCGAGACAAGAACGAAAAGATTCATAACCCTTTTGTTATTCCTGGGATCAAGAAAAAGGAAATTGAGTCGCAGCTCAATGCTAGCTATACCTTTGACCACTTTATTGAGGGAGATTGTAACCGCTTGGCCCGTTCTGCAGGGATGGCCGTGGCCAAAAAGCCCGGACAAACCGCCTTTAATCCACTCATGATTTTTGGTAATGTGGGATTAGGCAAAACGCATTTGGCCCATGCCATTGGCAATGAAGTGAAGAAAAACATGAAAGACAAAGTGGTCCTTTATGTCTCTTCAGAGCATTTTACCAATCAGTTTATTGAGTCGCTGACCAAAAACGCCATCTCTGATTTTGTCAACTACTATCAACTTGTAGATTTACTGATTGTAGATGATATTCAGTTTTTGGCCAAGAAGCAGAAAACCCAAGATATTTTCTTTCATATCTTTAACCATCTGCACCAAAGAGGCAAACAACTCATCCTCACCTCAGATCGTCCACCCAAAGAAATGGCCGACATTGAAGAGCGTTTAATTTCTAGATTCAAATGGGGGCTCTCTGCCGATTTGCAGGTTCCTTCTCTAGAAACGAGAATGGCCATTATCCAACAAAAGATGCATAATGATGGCATTGAACTGCCTCATAATGTGATGGAGTATATTTCTTATACCGTTCGCTCTAATGTCCGTGAGCTAGAAGGGATTCTCATTTCTCTGATTGCTCAATCGGCCCTCAACCAAAGAGATATCGATATGTCGCTTGCCCGCGAGGTCATCTCTAAGTTTGTAGATGATGTGAGCCAAGAGATTTCTATTGAGTTTATTCAGAAAATTGTGGCCGACTACTATGATATTCCAGTAGAAAAGCTACGTGAAAAGACCCGCAAAAAACTTATCGTTACGGCCCGAAAGCTCTCTATGTATTTGGCCAAACAGCTAAGTAATAAGTCGCTAACCTTTATTGGGGCGGCCTTTGGGGGCAGAGACCATAGCACGGTTATTCACGCCTGTAAATCTGTAGAAGCCATGCTGCAAAATGACCAAAGCTTTAAGTCAATTGTGGCCGACCTCAAACAGAAGATCAAACAAAATACCCAGCCCTAAAAGGGGGAACAAGATCATAGAAAGGCGGCTAGAGGAAATCCTCTGGCCGCCTTTTTTAGGTCCTACAGGCCCCGAAGGGGCCGCAGGCTGAGCTGCCGGAGCAGGGCCGCCAAAGGCGGCAGACCAAAGCGGCGCAGCCGCTGCAGGGCCGAGCAGACCTGCGAGCTGCAAAGTGGAGCGACCCGCCCGCAGGGCGGGGCAGCCCCAAAACAGCAGCCACTAGCCAGCAGTAATGATATGAAGCAAAGCAAACTGCCCCTCGACTTGACCAAAATAGTAAGCAACTACAGCGCTACGTTTATTGCCCGCTTCATCTTCTTTCCACCTAATAATAGAAAACTCATAGCCCCATACGGGAGAAGATTTCACCTTTATTAGCATCATCTATAAGCCGTAATCAAAATAGAGATCGATATGTTCAAAACCCCTCTCCAGCTATTCACTGGGCTGGCTCAACTCTCGAATAGCCTTCGCCCGCAGCAATGATATGAAGCAAAGCAAACTGCCCCTCGACTTGACCAAAATAGTAAACAACTACAGCGCTACGTTTATTACCCGCTTCATCTTCTTTCCACCTAATAATAGAAAGCTCATAGAGGTCGCTAACGCCCATATCGGAAAAGATTTCACCTTTGTTAGCATCATGTATATGCCATAAATCGCTGACTTTGCTATTGGCAATTTGCTCGACATAATAGTCATCAAAATAGAGATCGATATGTTCAACCCCCCTCTCCAGCCATTCATTCGGATGGCTCAATTCTCGAATAGCCTTTGCATCTTTTTTGGCCACCGCCTGCTGAAAAGCGGTCCAAAAAGCGCCTAAATCACTGCGGTCTAAAGGTTTTTTGCTAACTTCTTCTGAATCAGAAAAAGTAGTTACGGTCTGTTGTTTTCTAATCGTAGTTTTCGATTCGCAGGCGGCCAAAACTAAGCAGAAAAGCAGCAGGCTAAGGGAATAGTGTAGTTTCATTTTTGCTAAAATTAAAAAGACCGCTCTGAGCAGAGCGGTCTGTATATCAAGAAATAAGCGAGCTTATAGCGGGGCCACCTCTACCCCTTCCTCATCCGAGGCAAAGAGCGGATAACTGGCCATATAGGCATTGATTTCGGCTTTGACGGCAGCAATTTCTTGGGCATCATCAATATTGCTCAAAATGCGGTCTATCCATTCTACGGTTTTTACACAATCGGCCTCTTTGAAGCCTCGAGTGGTTACCGCGGGGGTTCCAATCCGCATGCCCGAGGTCACCATAGGTGATTCTGTATCGAAGGGCACCATATTTTTATTGACCGTAATATCGGCCAAAATGAGGGTTTCTTCCGCTTGCTTGCCCGTTACGCCTTTAGGGCGAAGGTCAATCAGCATAAGGTGGTTATCGGTTCCGCCAGAAATGACCTTATAGCCTTTATCGACAAAAGCCTGCGCCATAACTTTGGCATTGGCCACCACCTGTTTTTGGTAGGTCTTAAAGCTAGGTTGCAAGGCCTCGTGAAAAGCGACCGCCTTAGCGGCAATTACATGCTCTAGAGGGCCACCTTGGGTACCGGGAAAAACGGCAGAATTGAGGAGCACCGACATCTTTTTGGGATTGCCCGACTTCTTCCAGACCTTACCAAAGGGGTTGGGAAAATCCTTGCCCATCAGAATCATTCCGCCTCTGGGGCCGCGCAAAGTTTTATGTGTAGTGGTGGTTACGATATGGCAATAATCCAAAGGGTTTTTGAGCAGGCCAGCCGCGATAACGCCCGCGGGATGGGCCATATCGCACCAAAGGATAGCGCCTATCTCATCGGCAATTTCTCTGAAGCGCTCATACTCCCATTCTCGAGAATAGGCCGAGGCGCCACAAAGGATAATTTTTGGCTGATGCTTTTTGGCTTGGGCCGCCACTTTGTCCATATCGATACGGCCTGTAGCTTCTTCTACCCCATAAAAAACGGGATTATAGAGCTGGCCCGAAAAATTGGCCTTAGAGCCATGCGTAAGATGGCCACCATGGGCCAAATCAAAACCGAGGATCGTATCGCCGGGTTTTACGCATGCCAAATATACGGCTGCATTGGCTTGGGCGCCAGAATGTGGCTGCACATTGACATATTCCGCATTGAAAAGCACTTTGGCGCGATCAATAGCCAATTGTTCAATTTTATCGACGACCTCGCAGCCGCCATAATAGCGCTTTTTGGGATATCCCTCAGCGTACTTATTGGTGAGGCAAGACCCCATGGCCTGCATGAGCTGCTGACTAACAATGTTCTCAGAGGCAATCAGTTCGATACCGTTCTGCTGGCGTTCGTGCTCCTCCCGGATCAATTCGGCCACTTGAAGATCTTTCAACATAGCTGTTCTCGATTTAAAAAAAATAAAATGCGGTTTGTTTACTGTGACTCTCTTCTCAGTTCTTGAGTCGCTTAAAGATAATTTTCTTGGGCAAACTCGCCAAGGAAAAGACTTTTTTTTTGATCAGCGGCCCCTGCAGCTACTTCAGAGAAATATTGTTTGCTTTGACCAAAGTCCTTAAAATCATTCAAAATTAGCTAGGCGATAAATGAGTTCTAAGAGAAAGTTTTATCTTGTCTACTAATTTACAGTTAACAAACAGCTAAACAATTTTTATTATGTTGAAGAAAATTCTTGTGGTGGGTGCAGGGCGTTCGGCCACTTCTCTAATAGATTATTTGCTAGAACAAGCGCCTAAATACCAATGGGAAATCATTATTGCTGATGCCAATTTGGCCCTAGCCGAAAAAAAACTGGAGGGCAGGGCGCATGGCCGAGCGGTTGCGCTTGACGTACTAGATATAGAAAGCCGTGGCGAATTGGTCCAAGAGGTGGATGTAGTCGTCTCTATGTTGCCTCCTTTTATGCACCATCATTTGGCCGGCGATTGCCTAAAGTATGGGAAGCATCTGGCCAATGCCTCTTATGTGGCCCCAGCACTTAAAGAGATGGCCCAATCGGCCCAAGAAAAAGGCCTGATCTTCCTTTGTGAGCTGGGCCTCGATCCTGGTATCGACCATATGTCGGCCATGCAAGGCATTCACCAAATTCAGGAAGCGGGACACAAAATGCTTTCTTTCAAATCGGCAGCTGGTGGTTTGGTGGCCCCCGAAAGCGACAATAACCCTTGGCACTATAAATTCTCTTGGAGCCCCCGAAATGTGGTCCTTGCTGGCCAAGGCATTGCTAAATATATGTCTAAAGGGCAGTATAAACACGTTCCCTATCAGCGCCTATTTGAAGATATCGAGCTGGTAGAGGTGCCCGGCATGGGCCAATACGAGGCCTACCCCAACCGAATTTCACTAAAATATGAATCGGCCTATGGCTTGGAAGGCACGCCCACCATCTTGCGGCAAACCCTTCGCTATCCTGGCTATTGCAAGGCTTGGAACCTACTGCTCCAACTGGGCCTTACCGATGATTCTCATGAACTAGAGTACTCCGAAAATCTCACTTACGCTAGCCTTATCCGCAGCTTTTTGCCTGCCGCCAATGATGAGCAACAATTTGATAGCCTAAGGGCTCGCCTGGCCCATTTCTTCCAGCTAGAAGAGGCAGATGAGGCCCTCGATAAGCTCGAATGGTTGGGCCTTTTTGAAGAAACGCCCATTCCTTTCGACAAGGCTTCTCCCGCCGTTATTTTGCAAGATATTTTGGAGAAAAAATGGAAGTTGCAGCCCGAAGAAAAGGATATGATTATCATGCAACACGAATTTATTTACCAAGATGCCCAAGGCCAAGAACATCGCCGCCTCTCGACGATGGTCCAAACGGGCGACAATGCAGAGGATACCGCTATGGCGCGGCTTGTCGGCCTACCTTTGGCCATGGGCGTCAAGCAAATTATGCTGGGCCAAATCGAAAGAAGAGGGGTCCTTATTCCTATTCATGAAGAAATTTATACGCCCATTCTTCAAGAATTGGAAAGCTATGGGGTGGTTTTCGAAGAGCATGAAGAATGCCTAGCAGAATAATCGCCTGCAGCTCTAGAAGTCTTTACTTTTGGGGCTGTTTTTTTTGGGGCTGCCCCGGCCTTTGGCCGGGTCGGGCTGGGTCAGGGCTCGCAAGTCTGCTCGGCCCTGCAGGCTTTTTCGCTTTGCTTCAAAAGCCTTTGGTCTGCGGCTGCGCCGCCCCCTTATCCATCCCTCAGCCGCTCATCAGCAAGGTTTTGGCTTTAGTTTTCGGCTTCGGCCCGCCTAGCCCCAAAACCTCTTCATCAAAAACTTGTTTAGCCAAAAACAATCATCATGAAAGCATACATCATCAACATTGGAGATGAAATTTTATTGGGCCAGATTCTCAATACCAATGCCCATTGGATGGCCCAAGAGCTACAAGCTCAGGGGGTCGATTTACAAAAAATCCTGACCATCTCCGATGAGCGCCAAGCCATCATTGATAGCTTAGAGCAAGCCAAGGGCCAAGCCGATTTGGTCCTAATTACGGGGGGCTTAGGCCCCACCAAAGACGATATTACCAAATTCACCCTAGCCGATTACTTTGGGATGTCGCTGGCTTTTCATGCCCCTAGTTTCCAAAATATAGAGCGATTATTTGAGCAGTTTGGTCGAAACCGCCGCCCAGACGAGCGCTATAAAGTACAGGCTGAGATGCCAGTAGGCGCCCAGATTCTAATTAACAAAATGGGTACGGCTTCTGGCATGTGGTTTCAGGAAGAGGGCTATCCTCTTGTGGTGTCTATGCCTGGCGTGCCTAAAGAAATGAAGTATCTCATGCAAGAAGAGGTATTTCCCCGTTTGGCCCAATTGCCTGGTCGCTCTAATATTGTACAGCAAACTTGGCTTTGCTTTGGCAAAGGCGAAACCGATGTATCCACTGCTCTAGAGGATTTTGAGGCCCAATTGCCTGCCGCCATCAAACTGGCCTATTTGCCGAATACCAAAACGGGTTATTTGCGCTTGCGCCTTACGGCCAAAGGCCAAGAAGAGGCCGCATTGGTCCAAGCGGTAGCAGAAGAAGGAGCCAAACTTTGCCAAATCCTGGGTCCAAAACTCATTATTGGTCAAGAAGGCGATTTTTTAGAAGCTAAACTAGGCGAACTGCTCCGCCAAAAGGGAAAAACTATTGGTACCGCCGAAAGCTGCACGGGTGGAAACATTGCCCATAAAATTACGGCTATTCCTGGCTGTAGCGATTATTTCATGGGCTCGGTGGTTGCCTATAGCAATGAGGTAAAAATGCGGCAGTTAGGCGTTTCTGAAGAAACTTTAGATACCGAGGGAGCTGTTTCTGAGGCTACCGTCCGCCAAATGCTAGCAGGTCTCATCAAAAACCTGAATGTAGATTATGGGATTGTTAGCTCTGGCATTGCTGGCCCTGGCGGCGGCCGCCCCGATAAGCCCGTAGGCACCATCTGGCTGGCTATGGGCTCTGCCGAAAAACAATGGGTCCAAAAACTAGAATTGGGTAATAATAGAGCAAGGAATATTGAAATGAGCAGTAGTATTGCCCTCAACTTGATGCGTCTTTTTTTGCTAGAAGATGAAGGCGTTGTATAGAGAAGTCCAATAGCGGCCCCTCCTTGGAGGGGCTTTTTATTTTTCTGCCTTTTGAGGCAGAAAAACAGCTGGCCGAAAGGCTTTCATTTGGCCACAACAAGCCCTTTAGGGCGCAGTTCGACGACCAAAGGGAGTAACCGATGTGAAGGGGTGGCCGCAGGCCAGACCGAGCTTTTGAGCAAAGCGAAAAAGCGATGGGCCGAGCAGACCTGCGAGCCCTGAAACGACAACAAGGACTTTAGTCCGCAGTTCGACGACCAAAGGGAGTAACCGCCGCAGCTTTGCTGCGGAGGCCCCAAAGCCATTCTATTCATGTAAAAAAGCTGCATTTTTTTGGTCTACAGCCCCTTATAATTATTAAGGTCTGGATAGTGCTGCAACAAAGCCGGCAGCTGTTCTTTTTCTATGGGCCAACCATCTATATAGGCTTGTATATATAAATTTTCAAATCCGCTTTCTTCCAAAGTTTCTTTTAGGGCATTGGCTGCTTTGAAGTTACGCTCCAAGCCCAAATAATAGGTAATTTCGGGAGCTTCGGCCTGTTTTTCGGCGGCTACATTGGCTAGTTGGCTCAAGACCGGGTCATTAAAAAGCTGGCTACTGCTATGCACCGCAATGCGGTAGCGCAAGCCTTGGCTTTCGGTTCTAAAATTTTTGGCCTCGGCTGCGAGCAAAATAGTGCTCAGTTCGGGCCAGTTATAGCTTAGGCCCAAAGCGGTTTGTTTGCTTTGAAATAAACGCAGTTCTATCCGTCGGTTAAATTGTTGGCCGGCTAGATTTGGCGAGCCATCAAAAGAAAAATTTTGGGCCTGTGGGTAAGCCATGCCACAACCTCTTAGATAAATGCGCTGCGAGGAAACCCCTTTAGTTATTAGGTTTTTGGCCAGTTGCTGCCCTTGCTGCAAGGACAAGAACAGTCCTCGGCTGGTCTCATATTGTGCATCGGCATGGGCCTCAATCAACAGCTTTAGATCTGGATAATCCTGAAGTAAACGAAGCAAGCGGTCTATCTGCCGCTGGTCTTGCCATTGCCCTGTTTCTGCGGTATAATAAAGTGGGGAAAGCATTATTTTCGTCTCTGCAGAGCTGCTATCTAGGGCCGATAAAATGGCCAAATCGCTAGGTTTCGGAGGCGCCAGTTTTTGGGCTGCTCCTTGCAAAAAACCTAGACTAGCCGAAACAGCCAACTGCGCCTTTCTTTCTTGTCTAAAATACAACTGATAGATATCTAGACCACCTATACCGCCAGCTCTTCTGCTCAACAACTGCCCAGCTAGGCCATTGGCCGACAAGCGAAAAAACAAATCATCTCCGGGGCTGCTAATGGGTGCTGGCAACAAGCGGGGCGAAGTCCATTGACCTTTTTCGGCCTCATAAACTGATTCGTAGACATCATAATCGCCTAGGCCCTCAGCAGATAAACGAGAGAAAAAAAGCGTCTTTCCATCCGCGGCCAAAAAAGGCGTGCGTTCTGCTGCTCTAGTATTTATAGGCCCAGCCAAAGCAATGGCTGCCGACCAGCTACCATCTGCATTTCGCTTTCGATAATAAATATCTAAATCTTGAGCATGAGGACCAGCCACAAAGAAAAACAAACTATCACTAAAAAAATAATGGTCGCCGGTCCAGCTATGATACTGGCTATCTAGGGCAATGGGGACAGCTAAAGACTGGCCATATCCATCGCTAAAATTATCGACTAAACCCTGGCTATCTCGCTGAAAAAACAGCTGGTCGTAATCGCTGCTAAATCCTAATAAACATTCCTCTTCAGGGCTGTTGTAGCGTTCGCTTAGGGGCTGGGGCTGACTCCAGCTTCGCTCCTTTCGCTCAATTTGATAGATTTGTCCATTTTTTTGGCCACTACTATCTGGGCGGTCAGAAGAGAAATAATAATAGGCCTTATTCCCCTTAAAAAGGGGCCCTTCATCATAACGGGTATTGATAGGCGACTGATAGGGAGAGGCAATAGCGGGAGAAGAAACCGCTGCATTTCTTTCGGCAAAAACAGCTTGTAGCAGCAAGCGCTTGACCTTTTTTCTATTAGTTTTTTGGCTCCCTTTTGTTTTTAAAAAGAGCTTATAATAATGCATCGCCTGCTGATAATTGCTTTCATAATGAAAGGCTCTGGCGGCCAAAAAGAGCGCTTGGTCCTTATGATTTTTATCTTGCAAATAGATTTGTAGGCTTTGCAAACAGCTATCAAACTCATTGAGGCCAAAATGCGCCTGAGCTAAGGTATAATAGTAGTTAGGTTTTGGCTTTTTTGCCGATTGTAATAGCTCCTGTACCTTAGTTTTTGCCAACTGATAGTCTCCTTGGCTTAAGGCCAGCTCGCTAGCTTGCCATTGTTTTTTTTGTCCCCTCAAACTAAGGCTTACAAAAAGAACAGAAAACGTTAATAAAAATAGTCTAGTGATATTCATAATTTTGCTTTATATATCTGGGCAAATATAGGGAAGTTTTATTGGAGAAGATGGCTGCAACTTATCATTTAAACGGGAGTCTGCCTGCGCAAATCTCTGCCTTTTTCCGCTAGAACTCATTTAAAAAAACTAAATTGCCGCCAAGACCACTAAGCCAAATTACCTCATGTTAAATATCATTCGAAAAAGAAACCCTTTTGCCCAAAAGCTGCCATCGCCTCAGGCGGTAGAGCGGACCTATTGGCGAAAGTTTTATGGGCAGGCGGGTCGTCGCTGGACCCTCCGTTTTTTCTGCTCTTTTGTTTTTTGGCCTTTTTTTCTGACTTTCTGGCCAACCAAAAACCGATTTACTGTGAGTTGGAGGAGCTAGAAACGGGCGAGCGCTATCAGTTTTCGCCCATTCTACACGATTATGCCGTTGGTTTGGGCTTTAGCAATTGGGAGATTAAGTGGAAACGGCTCAACTGGTATGCTCCAGAAGAGAAGCAGTGGCAATATCATCGGGTTATTTTTCCGCCCATCACTTATTCTGCCGAGCAGGTTGATTTGCGCAATCCCTTAGTGGGTCCTCGAGATGAGCAGGCCCTAATTGGCTATATGCGACCGCATTATTTAGGCACAGATCCTTTGGGTCGAGATTTGGCGGCGGGTCTACTGCATGGCTGCCGAACGGCCCTATTAGTGGGCTTGGTGGCCATGTCGATAGCGGCTCTAATTGGCATTTTGCTAGGGGCTTTGGCGGGCTATTATGGCGATGATCGGCTCTACTGGAAACGCGCTTATTTTCTTGCTTTTTTCTTTGGTCTTTTTGCCTTTTGCTTTTTGGCCTTTGTTTGGGGCGCCTATCCCTTGGGTGAGCTCTTGAGGTCGGGTAATTTCTTAAAAGCAGGCTTTTATCTTACGCTTTTGGGAGTTCTTATAGCCGCTATTTCTACACTTTTGGGATGGGGCTTGGGGCAGCTGCCTTTTCTTTCGGTCAAAAAGCGGCTCCCCTTAGATTTGGCCGTCATGCGCTTTATCGAATTGATTAACTCTATTCCTGTTCTCTTGCTCATTTTGGCCATTTTACCCCTCATTAAAGATAGCTCGATTTATACCGTTATGGTCCTCATTGGTTTGTTATCCTGGACCGGTATTGCCAAGTTTATTCGAGCCGAAATGCTACGCATAAGAGCGCTCCCCTATGTAGAGGCGGCTCGGGCTTTGGGCTATAGAGAGCTGAGCATCATCTGGCGGCAAGCCTTGCCCAATGCCTTGCCTCCGGTCCTCATTGCCTTGGCTTTTGGTATGGCTGCGGCGGTACTCACCGAGTCCTTTCTCTCTTTCATCAATGTGGGCCTTCCTCCCGAGCAGGTCAGTTGGGGCTCTTTATTGCGCAGCGCTAGAGATGCGGGTATTTCGGCTTGGTGGCTGGCGCTTTTCCCTGGCCTCGCGATCTTTTTCACTCTCAGTATTTTCAATTTATTGGGAGAAGGTATTAACAAGACGCTAGATCCTAAGGAGGTTTAAGTTTTTTTGGGGCCTGCCGCCTACGGCGGCCGGGCCCTTGCAGGGCTCGCAGGTCTGCTCGGCCCTGCGCCAGCAAGCTGGCTGGGTCTGCCGCTGCGCGGCCCCCTTCGCAGGCCCCTAGGCCAAGTCGCTTCGCTCCTTTGCGGCGGCTTCGCCGCCTGCTCGCTGTGGCTGCAGGTTGAAACCAGCAGCCATACAACAACCCCATTCTACATCTATAGTGCGGAGAGGATTAAAATCCTCTACCGCTTTGAACTAAGGGTTTATTTTTTTTTCGGTAGTTTAATTTTGTTTTGTCTCCCCATAAATTTCATAGGAACCCTAGGGCCAAGGCCCTAGGCTAACTAAAAAATCGTCATCCCCTCATTCAAGGGGATTTGCTGTTCCACTAGGCTCCATCAGCAAAGAAGGGCTAAAATGTTTATTTATGGAGGGTTTCAACCCTCCATTGAACACAAAAATGCATTCGTTAATTGGCTGTAGGTTTCAACCTACAGGCCCATATAGCAGGCCCATAGGGCCGCAGGCCTAGCGATGGTAGGCAGTGCGGCAAAGCCGCAGACCAAGCAAAAACTTGTTTTTTGCGCAGGGCCTGCCGCCTGCGGCAGCCGGGCCCTTGCAGGGCTCGCAGGTCTGCTCGGCCCTGCGCCAGCAAGCTGGCTGGGTCTGCCGCTGCG
>NZ_JH719942.1:3974875-3981480 GCF_000275825.1 Saprospira grandis DSM 2844 | reverse complement strand
TAATGCTGTCAAGCTAAAAGTTGCTGCTAATCAGTGAATTATGATTTATGCAACAAGGCCTTAAAAAAGCACAAATCTAATCGATCAACATAGCCTTTAATTACTTCCATTTCATCTATTTTATAATTAGGTAATAAGCTCCTTAATAGAGCCAAACTGAAATTAAGGCCAATCGCCTTTCACTTTACTCCATACGGACCAATTTAGGATAAAATCGGCCTAAAACATTTAGCAAATCGGTTTGTGCGGCGATGACTGACTCAATATCTTTATACGCATCTGGAGATTCATCCAATCCGCCACCAATAAGTTCTACTCCTGCATTTTTCAGGATAGCCTTCATTTCTGCCTTAGAAAAGGTTTCGGTTGCTCTTCGGCGAGACATTTTTCGGCCAGCGCCATGTGAGGCAGAGCCCAAAGCTGCGGCCAAGCCCTTACCTTCTACCAAAAAGGCGGGAGCCGTCATAGAGCCAGGGATTACGCCTAGCTCGCCAGCGGCAGCGGGAGTTGCTCCTTTGCGGTGAACAATTAGCTCCTTGCCCTTATGGACCTCTTTCCAAGCGAAATTATGATGGTTTTCCACTCGGACATAAGGTTGTAGTCCTAAGCCTTCTGCCATTCGGCGATGGATATGATGATGACAGGCCGAGGCATAATCGCCAGCCATATTCATGGCCATCCAGTATTCTTGGCCTTCGGCCTCCTCCATATTGAACCAAGACAGATGCGCATATTCTTTAGGCAATTGGCGTTTTTTCTGCGCTAGGCGGCTATAATGGTTGGCTAAAAAGGCCCCAAAACCTCTAGATCCGCTATGCGTTAAGAGCGTTAGGTAGCGGCCTTTGGGCAAACCAAAGCGCTCGGTTTCCAGATCCAAATAGCCCCATTCTACAAAGTGGTTTCCGCCACCAGAAGAGCCAATTTGGGCATAAGCCTTATCTTTTAATCTTCTCAGAATAGACAATTGTCCAAACTCGGGGCGATCAAAGAAATCATCCCCTCTTTTGTTGTCTTCAAAAGTAGCTCGACCAAAGCGGCTATGCAGATTCAAGCTTTTTAGCAGCTGCGCTCTTTCTTTTTCCAGAAAATCGCTAGGGGCTTCAAAAACGCTCATACACATTCGGCAACCGATATCTACACCTACGGCATAGGGAATAATGGCATTTTCGGTAGCCAAGACCCCGCCGATAGGCAAACCATAGCCATGATGGGCATCGGGCATAAGGGCGCCCGCTTTGGTAATGGGCAAACGCATAGCGTTTTTCATTTGGTCCAAAGCATTTTGAGCAATTTGTTCTACCCCAAAAATGGGGAAGTCTTTATCTACAAAGTCATATTGAGGGACCTCCGCTTGATAGTCCAGTACTTTTAGGGCCAAAGGACCAAGGACCGCATCTTGTCGATAAGCCTCGGCATCTTTCCATAGATTGGCCAAAAGCGCCATTTTTTCTTCCTTGGGCGTATACTTATAATGTTTCCCGACGGCCAACATGGCCATGCTTCTCAATACGGCATCTTTATATCCTAGAGCCGCAATTTCCTTTGATTTTAATTTTTCTTTCTTTGCCACGATATTATTTTTTGTTTGACGGCTTGTTAAAGCTCCCCTTTGGCAAAAAAATTCCCTGAGCCTAAAAAAAGTTAAACTTATTCTTGGTCCTTACTCAAGGCGGCGAAGCGAGCCCCGGCCCAGCGCTGCGGAGCGGGTGGCCGAAGGCCAGACCAAGGCGGCGAAGCCGCCGCAGGGCCGAGCGAACAGCGAGCCCCGAAGCATAGCGGCGGCCGCCCCGCTATAAAGGGCGGCCGCGGGCCCCAAAAATGGCGCAGAAAAAAATAATACTTTTTTTTAGGACAATAATAAATGTCACAAAACAAGCAGAAAGTCTAAATAAATACCCCGAGCCCGAACCACACAAAAAACTTAATGCCATATAAACACAATCTAACAAAACTTAATTTTAAGCAAAGAGTAGGATTAAAAAAAATAAACGCACAGAAAGAAGCTAAGCTAAACAAAAAGTTATCATTTTCTAAAAATGAGTATTTGAAGGAAGGAACCAAAATCCCTAATTTTGCATCTAGTAGAACGTATTTTCTTATTTAACCTTTTTCTAGAACTAAAACCATGCAAAACACGCAATTCTGGGCGTTTATTTTGTTTCTTTTTCTTGGACAAAATAGCTGGGCCCAAAACTTTGACGATTACCGCTGTCTTAAAGCCAGTGGTGACGTTCCCGAACGATTTTCCTTAAGCTCGGCACAAAAGTACGAGCTAGGATTGGCCCAATTGGATGAGGGCCTGAGCAACAAAGACCGAAAAACCCAAGAAAAGTACCAGCAAAAGGCCATTTATACCATTGACGATTTGCTTCGTTCTGGTAAAGTACTATTTGGCACGCCCCTCAATGACTATGTCAATCGGGTGGGTAATCGTTTGTTGGAGCAAACTCCTGAACTCAAAGGCAAGGTTGATTTTTTCATTATTCGCTCTTCTGCGGTCAATGCTTTTGCTACGGCAACGGGTTTGGTCTGCATCAATATGGGACTTTTGGCCCAATTGGAGAATGAGGCCCAACTGGCTTTTGTACTTTCTCATGAGCTCATGCACGTACAAAAACAGCATGGTTTGAGTCAGTATGAAAAAGACATTGCCATTCTCAAGGAGAATCGCCAGCGCAGTCTTTTTAAGAAAACGGACTTTAACAGCGCCCTGCTCGAGTCTAACTCTTATTCTAGAGAACTAGAATTTGAAGCGGATAAGGGAGGTTTAGAGATTTTCCTCAAAACGCCTTATAGCGTAGATGCATTAGAGTCTTCTTTTCGGATGCTCAACTATGCCTATTTGCTTTATGACAGCAGTCGTTTTGATGTTAGTTACTACAATGAGGGCAGTTGCCAGCTAGATCCTTCTTTATTTTTGGCTAAAGATAGCCTAAAGCATATTTCGGCTTGGGTAGATGATGCAGAAAAAACAGATACCTTAAAAAGCACTCACCCTAGTACGCTTCGCCGTTGGGAGATTGTAAAGGAAGCGATTGCGGGCAAAACTGCTGGCGATAAATTGTTTATTGAGCCTCAGGCAGATTTTGAGCGCATGCGTAAAACAGCTCGTTATGAGCTCGCCAGCTACTACCTACATAATTTCCGTTTTGAGGATGCGCTTTATGTGGTCCAATTGCTACGTAAAGAAGAGCCCAACAGCCGCTACTTGAGAGAAGTGGAAGTACAGGCCCTACATGCTATTTCTCGTTTTTCTATGTATGAGTCTAGAAACTTTCAATCTAGTGATTATCGCCGTCAGCGAGAGACCTACAAAGACATTGAGGGGGGACAGCAGCAGCTTTATTTCTTGAGCAGCAACCTTCGGGCCGTAGAGCTCTCTGCTTTGGCCCTTTATAAGGCTTGGAAACTGCATAAAGATTATCCAGAAGATCGCTATATCTTTGATTATTACCGCGATGCTATCTATGTCTTGCAACAGCATATTCCCAGCTTCGAGCAATTGCCCAAAGCCATGCAAGAAGCCGAAATTAAGGCCTATTTGGCCAAGGCCCCTGCAGCACAAGACTACTCTGTACCTAAGGTGACCAAAGATAGCCTTATCGAGGTGCTTCAGGATGCAAATATTGAGGTTCTATTTGATAGCTACCGCAAAGAATATGGCTACAGTAATTTAGACAAAGGCTATAATCTTGCCCGCTATATTCTTTCGGACCTAATGCAAGATGAGGACTTTGAGAACTATTATAGCCGCACGGAAGATTATCATGAGGCACAGGAAGAACGAGACTCGCTCTACGATGCAGAATCAGAACGCCGCAAAGCTGCCAAAGAAGAGGTAGACCGCAACTTGGGCATTGACTCTATTCTTTATGTCAATCCTTATATGTTGAGCTTGAAACGCAAAAAGGTTTGGGCGAAAGATGATATTTCTATTGATTTTCAGAGTAACCATAAATTGCTTCAAAAATTTTATGCAGAAGTACATAAAAATGCCGACAAACTAGGCCTTTCTGTACAAACTCTAGATACTAGAGAGGTAGAGACACTCACGGCTGAGCGTTACGCTGATGTAGCTATTCTCAAAGATTGGATTCGTCTTCGGATGAACATTGACGACCGCAATCACCCCATCTTTAACCAAAGAGAGGTAGATAAAATTTGCGAGAAGTATGGTAGCCATTATGTAGTTACTGGAGGCTATATGCAAGAAAGCTATGATGGAAAAAGATTAGCTCGTCGTAGAAAAATCACCTATGGAATTTACGGAGGCCTTGTTGCTAGTAGTGCAGCTCTAATGCTTACAGCCCCCTCTTCAACAAGCTCATCAGCCCAGGTAGGGATGTCTATTGCTGTAGTTTCAGGAGTAGGTCTGTTCTTTCAAGCGTTTCTCCATCCTATCAACAATGCTAACGCTGCAGGTAATCAGCTTTACTTCTCTACCATCTTCAACACTCAAAACTCTACTTATGAGACCTTAGGAGTCAATAGCGATGTACTATATAAAGGAGTTGGCAATATATCTAAATCTGTTAAAAAACAAATTCGTAAAGACCTCAAACGCATCAAAGCGGAAGATAAATAAGCTATTTATATGAAAACACTAATTTGCAGCTTTTTGCTGCTTTTCCTAGGGCTACAATTGCAGGCCCAAGATATATATTATCCAGATTTGGCCGCCTTTCTAAATAATGAAGGGCAAAAAATTAGCCAAGTCAAAAAGGCAAAGTTTGTCAATATTTACGAGAACTACTTTCAATACAACATCAGCGTAGAGCTAGAAGATGGGGAGAAACTCAACAGCCTTTGGAAATCCCAAGGCCCCAGCTTCATTAAGCGAAATGGCGATGTATACTGCCTCAAAAGAACGACTGTTGGTACTTATGGTTCTACTTATATTTATCAGGATGACTGCTACAAGTTAAAAACAGTGGGCCATTTTTTCTATTTCCGACAAAGCAAGGAGGCTCATCTTTTCTTGGATGAGTTTAAGCAAAAAGACCAGTATAAAATCAAGGCCAATGAAAATGAGGAATATGTGGCCATGCTGCTAATGGGCTCTGGCAAAAACTACTGGGGACTCATCAACCAAAATTACATCATGAACAGTCTGGCCAATATTGGCGAGATACATACGGTGGGCGCTAGCCTATTCCGCCACTGCCGCAAGTTTGTAGAAGACAAAGCAGAGCGTGAAGGTATCGAGTACAAAGATGCTTCTTTTAGTATGAAAGAATTTGAAAAAATTCTTTACCAATACGAAAGAGGAGAACTCTAAGCCGCAGTTCGTTAATTAGTTAAGCGTCCCTTTTGGGGGCGCTTTTTTTTTGGGGCCTGCCGCCTGCGGCGGCCGGGCTGTGTCAGGGCTCGCAGGTCTGCTCGGCCCTGCGCGGGCTGCGCCCGCTTGGTCTGCGGCTAGGCCGCCCCCTTTTCCATCCCTAGGCCTGCGGGCCTTCGGCCCTGCTAGCTGTGGCTGCAGGTTAAAACCAGCAGCCATACAACACCCCCATGCTACCTCTATACTGCGGGGAGGATTAAAATCCTCTACCGCTTTGAACAAGGGTTATTTTTTCTCCCCCATAAATTTCATAGGAACCCTAGGGTCCTGTATAATATGGACCTGTAGGTTAAAACCTACAGCAAGAAAGGAGGCCATACTAAGCACAATAAAAATGGGCCGATGGTTGAAACCATCGGCCCATATCATTTATAGCAAACAAGGGCTTTAGCCCGCCAGTTTGCATAGACCCGCAAGCATGGGCTTCAGCCCATGGCCCAAAACAAGTCCACACAAAAAAATCAGGGGTAAAAACAATTGCTATGCTTAGCACCCTGGGCTGAAGCCCTGGGTTGTTGCCTGAGCGAAGAGCGGACTAAAGTCCTTATTCGCTTTTTCTACTTGTAGATTCCCATTAAGCTTCGGCCCATGGCCGCAGAACCAACTAGTTCTGAAGAGGCTTCTTTTTCCGCCCCTATTCCCAAAAAAAAGTTGAGGGACTAACAGGCGGCTATGCTTAGCGCCCTGGGCTGAAGCCCAGGCTTGTAGACTTGAGCGAAGAGCGGACTAAAGTCCTTGTTCGCTTTTTCTACTTCTAAGGCCCCAAATCTGCCTAGCCACTAAAAGACGCTTTCTTTATCTCTCCTTTTTCAAAAACGCCCAAGAAAAAGTTGAGGGACTAATGAAAAGCCGAAGAACCGAAAAACCTAATACCTCCTTTCCATATAAAAACTTCTTATCTACGCCCTCTCCCGAAAAAAAACCAGAAAAAGTTGAGGGACTAATGAAAATTATCTCCATATGGCTTCCTGCTCGGCTGCCTAGGGCCAAGGCCCTAGGCTATTGAAAAAATTGTCATCCCCTCATTCGAGGGGATTTTTCTTTGCGGTTGTGGTTGGACGGTTGTTGTTTTTCTTGGAGCTAAATTTTTTTCCATTTTCCAGCAAACAAGGGCTTTAGCCCGCTCTTTGCATAGATCCACAACCATGGGCTTCAGCCCATGGCCGCAGAACAAGTCCATACAAAAAATCAGGGTAAAAACAATTGCTATGCTTAGCACCCTGGGCTGAAGCCCAGGGTTGTTACCTGAGCGAAGAGCGGACTAAAG
>NZ_JH719942.1:3956237-3974775 GCF_000275825.1 Saprospira grandis DSM 2844 | reverse complement strand
GCTCGGCCCTGCAGGCTTTTCGCTTCGCTTCAAAAGCCTTTGGTCTGCGGCTGCGCCGCCCCCTTTTCCATCCCTAGGCCTGCGGCCCTTCGGGCCTGTAGGATGGATATATACCTGTGGGTTGAAACCCTCATGAATTGAACTTTTGGACATCCTTTATATGAGCATGGCCCTAGACTAGCTAAAAAATCGTCATCCCCTCATTCGAGGGGATTTTCTGTTCCACTAGGCTCCATCAGCAAACAAGGGCTTTAGCCCGCCAGTTTGCATAGCCCCACAACCATGGGCTTCAGCCCATGGCCCCCAAAACTACCCAGCCACAAAAAAACCTTTCACCTCCTCTAAACTCCCAAGAAAAAGTTGTGGGACTAATAAGCGGCTATCTTTACCGCCCTGGGCTGAAGCCCAGGGTTATTGACTGAGCGAACTGACGGACTAAAGTCCTTGTTCGCTTTTTCTACTTCTAAGGACCGAAAACTGCCCAGCCGCTATAATTGTTCAGCTTATTCAACCACTTCGAGGGGCCTTCGGCCCTTTTGCTTAGTCCAATCGTTCTTCTCTGCCGTCGGCATGACGGGCAAAGCGTTCTTTTTTGGGACCAAAATGGTGTTCGTCTTCGGGCCAAGGCCATTTTCCAAACTTCCCTGCTCGATAATCTTTGAAGGCTTCTTGCAGACGCTCTGAAGAGTCCATCACAAAAGGTCCTCTTTGCCAAACAGGCTCCTCTATAGGAGGCGCTTGCAAGTATAAGAGTTTAGCCCCCCCAGGGCCAGCCACCAACTCCAACTCTTCTTGGGCCAACCAACTCATATAATGTCGAAGGGGCATTTTTTGTCCATTTGCCTGAATATCGCCTCCCTCATAGAGGTATAAGCGGCCCCAACTTTCTGTAGAGCTCGCTTTAGGGATTGTAAATTTAGCTCCAGCCTCCAAATCTATTCTTAGGACCATAAAGTCCCTAGACTTTTGGCTGGCCCAAGAAGCCGCTGGCGGCTCCGGCGCTTTATAAGGCCCAAACTGCCCTGCCCAAAGCCGAAAACGAGCCCCCTGCTCTTCTTTCTCTACTAACTGATGCGACCAAAACATTTTATACTGCGGGTCTACCATCTTTTGCTTGCTCGGCAAATTGAGCCAAATCTGAAACAAGCGGAGCGGGTTCTCTTTTTCTTGCTCAACTAAGGGAAACATTTCTGAATGCAATAGCCCACGGCCTGCCGTTAGCCATTGTAGATCGCCAGCGCTATATCGACCCGCTCCACCATGAGAGTCGGTATGGTCCACCCAGCCCTTTTCGACAATCGTTAAGGTCTCAAATCCCCGATGAGGATGATAGGGAAAACCCGGAATCTCTTGGCCATGATACATCCGCCAATTGGAAGCGGGATTAAAATCGCTGCCCATTTGTCGCCCTCTTAGGCTAGTCTTTGCAGGACCCAAATTGGCCTCTCCTTTTGGATAGTCGTCTTCATGATAAGCACAAAATATAAAGGGATCTTGCGCAGGCCAAGGACCCGCTTGGGGCAAGGGGTAAAATTTCATTTTCTTCATCACTATTTTTAATTCTTGTAGGTACATCTATTAAAGGCTAAAAATAGAAAAAAGTTGAGCTGGGGCCATAAAAAAGCCCTCCGTAGAGGGCTTAAAATAGCTAGTGAAGGTTAATTTATTAAGGCTTTAGCTGTCGGAGTTCATAGAAGCTAATGGGCCGATAATTCAGTTTTTTCTGGGCTAGATCATCTGGGAAGGCGCTCAGTTGGGCCAGTTCTAAACCCCCACCTTCTTTAAAGCGCAAAGCGGTAATCTTCATTTTTTGGCTGCGGTCTACATATCCTGGCGTTTGATAGCTTTTTGCTCCTTGACTATAGTGCATCTGCATGACCCCAAGGGTTTCACTAAAGGTGGTACTTACTTTCTCACTACTTCCTTCTTTAGGCCCTTGCTCCACCTTAAGTTGGGCCAGCATTTTCTCTTCTTCCTTTAGTTTGAGGAAACGGTCGCAGTTAATCCAGCCTAAGCGGTTAACTTGCATACTATTGAGGATATATCGGCGCTGAAAATTGGGAGAGATCTGCCCTCTTTCTATTTTTGCGGCAATGACTTTCTGGTAAATTTCATCTAGTTGCTCCACTGTTTTTTGCACTTTAGTCGTCTGTTGATTAAAGCCAGTAACAGAAAGAACATCATTGTAGTTAGCAATCATTTTATTGAGCAAATGCGCATGTCGGTAGACGCCATTTAGGGTTTCACTAGTATTTAGGGCCAATACTAGCTGCACCTCTTCTTCTTCTTCTTGATCTTGGATGGCCCAAAGATCCTGCATAACTTTCTCCCGCAACTCATTGAGTTTATGATTGCGATTAAAGGTATAATTGGTCCGAATACACTTCTTTAGCGATGTAGCCAATTGCAAAAAGATAGCGGGTTGTTTCGCTTCTTCTTCAATTTGCAAAAGGGTTTGCAGCTCTTCCTCAAAGCCCAGTTGCTGGCATTCTTCCTTTAGGTAGGCTTGATAGCGTTGCAGCTGCTTGGTATTGCCAATTAGGCCTACTAGACTTTCGTTAAATGTGGCCGACCATTTAAAGTCCAGCAGCCATTGGTTAATTTCATTCGGTTTATTTTTGGCCAGATTGATTAAGAGAGCAAGGCTATCTTGTTGGGCCTGATAAGCGGCCAAGTTAATTTCATATTGGGCCAAGGCCTGTTGCTGGCGTTTTTGGGCCTGCGCATAGCTCTTAGCTCTGCCCGCATTGATTTTCTCAAAACGTTGGCGGCGCTCTTTGGCCTTTTTGAGCAGTTGGGCAATGCGAGCCTCATGTTTTTTGTCGCTTTCAAAGCGCTTTTTGGGGTTTTCGCTACGGATGGCCTTTTCATCTACTAGAGGTAGCTCCATATATTCTTGGGGCGCAAGAAGGCCAGGCTTTTTGGGCATAGACAAAAGATGCTCAATTTTAGGCATGGGGGGCTCTGCAATAATGCGAATAGAGTCTAGATTTAGCAAATTAAATTTAAAAGTGGGCGGATCTTTCTCAAAGTTAAAGCTCTTCACTTTGGTCCCAGAGGCTTCCCAGACAATATCCTCTGTTGTTTGGCTAATATCTCGATCGGCATAAAAGACCTGCATGCCTTCATTTAGGGGCTGATTGGAGGGAAGGCGAAGGTTAAGACTTGCCTTAGAGGCCAGTTGCAGCGTCTCATTATTCAGGTTTTGGGCCTGAATATTGACCATGCCGCCGGTTTCGATCAGCTCATGGCCGGGGGCCACAGTTTGTAGATTCTGCATCCACATATCGTTTAGGCTGAGGGCTTCTCGCAGCTCAATTTTTACTTTATCATCTACTATAGCTTGGCCATTGGGCCGAACAAAGCTGCCTGCGGGAATAAACAACTGGCTGCCATTGGCGCCAAAGATCAGGGTATCTTTATTGGGGTTGATCCAAAACTCTTGTTTCATGCGCTGGTCCATAAAGCTATAGAACTCTTCCCAGTTTTTGGGTTGGAAGACCTGCAAACGGACCTCCACTCTTCGGTTTTTGGCCCAGTCGCCTTTAGAGAGCTCTCCTTTTGCCGTTAGCGAAAAGCTAGCGGTTTCCAAGCCTTTTGCTTCTAGATATTCGGCCACGGCTTGGGCTCTTCTTCGGGCGAGCTCTTCATTATAGCTTAGGCTACCCACTTCATCGCAAAAGCCTTTGAGGTCCAAAACAAGATCGGGATATTCTTGGCTTTGGGCCAAGAGCTGTTCTAATTTTGCTTTTGCTTTTTTCGTCAATTGGGCTTGGCCTGACTCAAAGTAAACGGACTGCTCAAAATTTTGAGCAAAAGCGGAGAAACTCAGGCTGGCTAGGAGAACAAAAAGAATATTTCTCATAATGGATTGGAATTTTGTTTTGGAAAAAGGCATCCAGCTGCACATTTGTTGTCTTAATCTCTTTTTGGTCCAAAGGTTACGACTAAAGATTTTCTTTTTTTAAAGAGGGCCGAAAAGTTAAATTCCTGAGGGTTTCAACCCTCAGACATATATCATTGCGAAGCAATACCAACCGTTGTCTGGCTGTAGGTTTCCACCTACAGGCCCAGATAGCAGGCGGCACAGCCGCCGCAAAGGAGCGAAGCGACTGGCCTAGCGATCTGTAGCAGTGCGGCGCAGCCGCAGACCAGAACAAGCCCTTTAGGGCGCAGTTCAACGACCAAAGGGAGTAACCGAAGGTGCATAGCACCGAAGCGCAGGGCCGAGCAGACCTGCGAGCTGCGACAACCAGCCCCTATAGGGGCGCCAGTTCGATGACCGAAGGGAGTAAACGTAGCGCCGACGACCAAAGGGATGCGGAGGCCCCAAAAACAAAAAAACCAGTTCATCTTTACAGACAAACTGGTTATATGATACTGATTTAAAGCGGTTTATTCTCCGAAGTACTCGCAATAAATTTTGGGTGTTTCTTGTAATTTCACGCAATGCAGTTGGCAGTTTTCGGGTAGGAAGGGCGCCAACTCTTGCCAGATATAATAGACTAGATTTTCGGTAGTGGGCAGCACGCCTTCGGGCAGAAAATTGGGGTCCATATTCATATTGGAGTGGTCCAGAATATCGGTTACTTTTTCGCGCATAAGTTTGGCCAGCACCTTGGCATCCATAAGAAATCCGGTAACGGGATCGGGTTTTCCCTTGAGGGTAACCCAAAGCTCATAATTATGGCCATGAAAGTTTTTGTTGGCGCATTTTCCAAAGATTTCAAAATTTTTCTTATCGCTCCAGCTAGGCACCCAAAGTTGGTGAGCGGCATTAAAACTTTCTTTTCTACTGAGGTATACAAGCATATTGCATCTCCTTTTTGGCCCTTTTGAGAAACAGTCAAGGGACCTTTTTATCAAATAAAATTATAGGTCTAGCAAAAAGGCTAGGGTATCTTTTCCGTCGGCAAAATTGCTCCATTTGGGCTGTTGAGCCTGCCCAAATTTTACGCTTGGCCGTGCTATTTTGAGTCTTTGATTGACTAAAACCTGAATTTTGTCTTCTTCTTTGGCTAGCTGCTGTTCTAGCTCTGCCAAATCGGTATAAAACTCATAATGCAGGCTAGCGATTCTAGATTCTAGGGCGGGCAGGGGCAAAAGGGCAAGGACCGCATTGACATAATGTTCTTGGCCATTGAGCAGGTACAAAGAGCGGTTATAGTCGTAATTATTGCGGTATTTGCTATGGTGTTCTAGGGGCGTAAAGGCCTCTAATCTTTGCATAAAAAGCTCAAAATTGAAGCCTTTGGGCAGATAAACTTTGGCTACAGAGCGGCAGCCCAGGCCAAAATAATCAAAGATATCGCGACCTAGGGCCAGGATTTCCTCCTCTGTTTCTTCTCCAGATAAAACCGCTACAGACTTGCGGTTTTTGCGGATAATATGGGGTTTTTTGCTAAAATAATGTTCAAAATAGCGGGCCGAATTATCGCTACCGGTAGCAATTACGGCATCAAAATTCTTGAGCTGGTCCACCACCTCAAAATAGGGTTCAACGGCGGGCTGCTGCTGTTTCCAGAGGGCCAAAAGGGCGGGAATGAGCACCGCATCCTTAGAAGAATACTTAATCTGGGCCTTATGTCCCGCCAAAAAGCAGAGCAAAATATCTTTGATGCCCACCATGGGAATATTGCCGGCCAGCACCAGCCCCACAGGCTTACTAATGGGATAATCTTCTGGCTGATAATTGGCCAAAAAGGCGTTGAGTTCCTCCTCGGCCAAATAGTTATTGATCAGGGCATCCAAGGCTTTTTGGCTATCCTCTGCCCGGAACCAACCATTTTGTCGATACGCCAGCGGGAAATGTTTCCGCATTTCTCCCTGCCCATATTCAGAGGCCAACAATTGCCCCAAATCGATTAGCGCTTGCTTGCGCGCCGCAAAATCCATCATGCTCTATTTTTAATATGTGTTTGGCGCAAAGTTCGCAAAAAAAAAGAGCTAGAACGAATAAGTGATTTAAAATATGTTTTGAGGCTGCTGTTTTGGGGCCTCCTGCCTGCGGCAGGCGCTACGCTTTGGGGCTCGCAGGTCTGCTCGGCCCTTCGCCAGCAAGCTGGCTCGGTCTGGCCTGACGGCCACCCCGCCGCATCGCTAGGCCTGCGGCCCTTCGGGCCTGTAGGATGAATATATATACCTGTAGGTTGAAACCTACAGCAACAAAAGAGGCCATACTAAGCCCAATAAAATGAGCCGACGGTTAAAACCATCGGCCCATATCATTTATAGCAAACAAGGGCTTTAGCCCGCCAGTTTGCATAGCCCCACAACCCTGGGCTTCAGCCCATGGGAAAATACGCTCACTAGACCCTTAAGCTTGTTTAACAACTTCTATTCTTACTGCCCTGGGCTGAAGCCCAGGGTTGTTGACTGAGCGAACTGACGGACTAAAGTCCTTGTTCGCTTTTTCTTTGCCGTTTGGCCTTCGGCCTTTAGGCTGAAGATGGCGGCTTTGCCGCCATGGCCGAAGGCCAAACGGCCCAGCGCTGCGGAGTGGGTGGCCGTCAGGCCAGACCGAAGGCGAAACGAAGTGAAGCCTGAAGGGCCGAACAGACCTGTGAGCCCCGCAGCATAGCGGCGGCCAGCTTGCTGGCCGCGGGCCCCAAATCCTATATTCCCCTCTACTTCGCCGCCTGCTATATGGGCCTGTAGGTTGAAACCTACAGCCTGCGGCTGCTAAACGGAGGCATTCCTTACTAATGCATTAAATACTAACTAAAAAAGTGCTAAAAGACTAATCTCTTTTAGCACTTAAACAAAATGTTATTCTAATGAATCCGCACTATGGTTTTAGCCGAATATCAAATCCTAACTGTTTAGCAGCTTCTTTTGCCCGCTGATAGCGCTCGTCTTTTTCATCAAAAGAAGTTCCTGTCTTAATATTAAAGCTCAAATCAATAGATATTTCATCTCCCTCCCTTAAGAAGGGGCGAATAAAGTAATCAAAGAGCTTAGTATACTCCTTGGGGCCCACTTGACCTGTTGTTTGGAATGCTGTATATTTAAGCTCCTCATCTACTTTTTGAACGCTAAGTTCTTCTGGAGTCGAACGCTCTTCTACAATTTCCTCTCTTTTTGTGTCAGGGGCAGCTTCTTCTACTTCTTCCTCAGGAAGGTCGGTTAAATCAATCAGGTAGAATTGTTCTTCCTCTGCCTGAAAACCAAAGGGTAGACTATCTTCATAAAACTGCTCCAATACCTTGGGCGAAGCTCCTTCTGCTAGAGCACAATAAGATCGATGTAAAAAGGTCTGAATAGCCTGACTGATAGCCTCTGGGCCTGTAATCAAAGGTTTGTCATCATAACGCAAAAAGGCCTCATAAATCATCTGAACAGAGATTGCATTGCCTTCTGTAGGCCAAAGATTGTGCTTACTCAAAAGAGAGCGCCCTAAACTATCTAACAGCCACTGCTCCTCTTTTAAGCGATCAATAATTTTATGCTCCAATAACTGTTTCAAGCTAAAGGCATCTTCCTGTAAAAGAAGAAATTTTGCCCCATCTTTCATGCTGTACTTTACTAAGTAGTTGTACAAACCAGGAAGATTACGCTCTATTTTATCATTGGCCTCTTGCTTACGTCTGCGCAAGTCCTCCATTTGCCCCTTATCCAAATTCTTATACTCTCGCTCTGTTTGCTTAGAAGCTAGGTACAAGGCAATAGCCGACTCTACCGTTCCTAAAACAGATGGATTCGCAAAAAGAAATAATAAGGTATTTCGATAAATTCGATCTGCTTGCCCCTTTTTCCCAACAATCTGACGCAGCTTTTCTTCTGCAGCCTTAGATAATTTATTATTCTGAGCAATGTCTCTGGGCGGCATAATCACCAAAGTAAACTTATTTTGCTCAGGTAAGGCCTCCTGAGGGTCCACAATCAAACGAAATGGTAGTGTCCCCCTAGATAACAGACGCAAACGCTCCATCAACTCCTGCTCTATGGCCTCCTTCTTTATTGCAGCCTGAAACTGGTTGATTAAAATGTTAATATTAGGCTGCGTATGAAACCAATAGCGCTTCCCCTCTGTACCTTGCTCCGTATGATACAAATGATGAGCACGCCCCTCTAAAGCATACAAAGCCCCATTAACACTATTATGGTTAGGTCCGGCAGGCCCCAGTAATTGCAACTTAATTTCTTTGAGTGAAAGCCCTCTTCTAGTACTATCCGCCCCAAATGAATTCATCAAAATGATACTCCCCAAACCCTGGGTCAAATCATACTGCCCATACTCAGGCTTTTCCTCATCAATCCGAAACGCATTAGAAGCAGAACCCGCTACATCAGATGAAATTACAGCATCATAACCATTTCCATACAATCGCTTGAGCTGACTAGACAAGGCATCTAAGTTCTCAAAGTTTACCTGACTAGGATGAATTAAGTATTGCGGACCAAACAAGTTTCTTCTCCGTTTCCATAAATCGCTAATAATGGCCGCCAACAAACGTAAAGCACCTCGCGTCCGCTGAAAGTCATGATGACTAGCCCAACGATTACGGAAAATATCTATCAACTCCGGATGAAAAGGATAAGCCTTAATGATCTTTTTGCGATAACTCTGTTTTACAGCAATCTCCGGCAACTCCGTCCAGTTATCTTGATAAAACTGTAGGTAACGATCCGCCACCTTTTCCGCCTCTTCTAAGTCAACTTGCTCAAATAAACGACGACGCAATACCTCGTAAATCTCCTCATCTGCTACAGGCTTACTGTCTGCCCCTACCCGACTTACACGCTTCTCTAAACTTCCTAAAATATTCTGTGCCTGCGGTGTGTTCCCCACTTCTTGTACAGAAGCCGGCAAAGTGATCACCGCAGCCGTCCGAGCTGTTGCTGAAACAGCCTCGGTGAGCTCTTGCATAAAGGATACGGTCTGATCACTTAAATTACTACTCCCTACCTTTATCGCAGAGGCCTTGACACAATAATCCGCCAACTCATCAATTAAAATTAAAGCCGGCTGGACCATCGCCAAAACCTGCTGAAATCGCCCAGCAGGCGCAGAACGCTGCTCATCATTCTTTTTTACAATCTCATAAGCCGAACGCCCACCTAACTGATAAGCCAATTCCCCCCAAATAGTCTGTATCTGCAACTCCCCCTCATCATCCCGAACAAGACGACCATTCGCTGGATCATTTGTCGTATTCGTAAATACAGCCACCTTGGCCGAAGAAAAGTCAATAGGACCTGTCGCCTTCAATAACTCCTGTAAGTTACTGTCTCTGCGGCTGTTTAAACTATTTCCCTCCTTACACAAATGATATAGAGAAATCAAACTATGTGTCTTTCCTCCACCAAAGCCTGTCTGCAATGATATTACCCGGTTCTCGCCAGAGTCTTTTCCATTCAAACTATTTAATACCCGACGAGCAATGCTTTTTAAACCCGCCGTAAAATAGGTCTTAGCAAAAAATTCTTGACTGTCAATATAACTAGAACGCCCCTCCGCCGTAGCCACCTCTGTAAGGTTGGCCGCAAATACGCTCTCATCCAAACGCCCTTGCCGAATATCTAAATGGGGTTGGCAATTCCCAAACCAAGGACGAATAGCTAAACGCTCGCCATGCTCGCGCTTCTGCTTTTCTACCACTTGCAGTACCACGGCTTCATCTTCTGCCTCTTTCTCAGATTCCTCATCTCCCGCCTTACGCAAGGCTTCCAACTTAAGAACTACTTCCTCCTTCTTTAAGGCTTGCATGATCTTTATCATGTTTAAGTAGCCCTCCTGATACGCATTCTCATCAATATCTGAAAAATGAGCCAAATCATTACGCAGATCACAGATGTCAGAAAAATAGGTCGGTAGCTTTGGCGTCATCCGCCCAAAGTCTTCCGATAACAATTCTTTCTGACGTAAACTCCAAGATTTTAAATGCGGGAAATCTATTACCGATGCCTGGGTCGCCCCTGCACGCAGTTGCTCAATGATCTTCTCCTGATGACTCTCGTATAAACTCGCCCCATATTCCATTAACCAACGATCCGCATAACTGCGCTCCATCCGATCTACTATATAGACCCGAATGGCATGCAGAAACTCTGTCATCGCCGAAAATAAATGATCCCGCTGCCCTTTGTTAATCTGTTTCATCATTGTTTTTGTTGTTTAGTGCGCTCCGCTAAAATAACTCGTTCTGCTGCCCTAACTTAGGCATCTGCTGCGCTTCTTTTAATAGGTTTTCTTTGTTCGCTAACAGCCCCTCCGCCTGCTTACTGTCCTCCATTCCCTTGGGTAATAACTCCAATAAAGCAGCCATGACCCGCCAAAAAGGATCCTCGGCTTCAGCAGCTTGCTTACTCAAGAAACGCAATAACTCCCCCCTAGCTCCAGACTTATATAAGTGCATGCCCTGATGCACCTTGTCTATAATAGGTGTTTGCTTGTTCCGCCCCAACTTGGGCTGCGCCTCTATCCGCTCAGCATAATTAGCTAGATATAGTTCATTGCTCTCCTTTAATAAGATGCCCTGCTGTAGTAACTCCTGAACATTCAAACTAGAGCCTACCCGACTGAATTTAGCCACATCATCAAATTTAGTCCGCCCAAAACCATATAACTGCAACCAAGCAATGTAAAATTTACTGTAGTCATCGCCCTTAAACCCTTGTAGTAAAGCATTAAAGGCCGCATCCTTGGCCATGCTCAATAACTCAGCTACTTCTACCAAATCTCCATTGGCCTTCTCTACCGTCCGATACTGACCAAACTCCTGTACCGCCTTGCCAAAACAAGCCGTCAGCAAATCCGCCCCCCGAAAACCTAAATGATAAAGCAAATCTACCTCCGCCCGAACAGTCCGCTCAACATTCTCCTTGACCGTCCCATAGTCCCCAAAAGGCTGCTGCCGCTGAGGCCGAGCCGAAACCGTTACAGAGGAGGCTAAATAGGACTTGGTTGTCTTTAACGCCCCTTGCAATTCACTATCCATGGGCCAAGAACCCGTAATGTTCATCTTGGCCTGCAATATAGAATTACAAAGGGTTGTCCAAGCATCTGTGCTCTGATGCGCAAACATAATACTCACGATCGACTTGGTCTGCTTCTCTATGGCCGCAAAGATTTCACTAAGCTTGTTTTCAAAATGCTGCTTTGCCAGGTTTTTATCATTATCATGATGGTGCTTAAGCGCAGTGCATTCCTGACTCTTGGGCGTTAAAGGAGTAGAAAAGTTTTCTGGATATAAGCCCCCCAAAGAACGCTTGAGCCAAACATAAAAGAAATCCGATAAATCCGCATAGGCAATGGCATCATAATAAGGCGGATCCGTTACCACCACATCCAAAAACTTAGCAGGAAATTGATCCTTATCACCAGAAGACGCATTCTTGAGTCCAACAGCAAAAGGATAATCTGACTCTGATTCTATATAGCGAGTCAACCAATCTAACTGATTATATGCGCTGCCTGAAGAATGACTAAATATATGAGATTCAGGGTAGTCAAAAACCATAGGTAAGGCTTGTCGGCCAAAAGGACGTTCTAGATTTTCTTTTCCACTGTGCCATATACCAAAAGAAGTACTCGCTACTGCAATTCGATCCAACAAAACGCCCAAATAAGTACTCACGGCCTTGGCATAATCTGCCCCAAAATGCTTCTCTACTTCCTGCTGTACAGCTTTCAGCTCCTCGGTTATTGTTTGCAAGGCCAATAACTGCCGCTGGTTGAACATCTGCCCATATTTATCAATTCCCCAGCCAGGGCTATTAAAGTTTCTATTATTGAGTTTGTTTAAAAATTTCGTTTTAGGAAAATAAGTATAAAGGCTAAATAGTGTAGACTCGCCCAGTTGTCGGCTTTTCTTTCAAAACGAATGAGTAAAATTTTGAATGCGTCAATCCATGCGTTAGTTCGCTCAACAGAAAAGCGTTCTTTGTAAAGTTCCTCATCTATAATATCTTGATAATAAGCTTTTTTTCTATTTCTTTTGTTGTGGTCAATATTAGGGATAATGCCCATTTTTTGGCAGTTTTCTCTAAGTTTTTTGCTATCAAACCCTGCATCAGCATTCATAAATAAACCATCAGGAGAGATGTCTGAAAGCTGCAGATCGGCAAGCATTTTTTGGAAATGACTCTCGATTTCAAACAAATCATTATGGTTTCCCGCAAAAGGCGGAGACATAGCGATTGGCAGCCCATTTTTATCTGTGAGAAAGAGAGCATTTGTGGTTTTGGACTTTTTTCGGCCCTGATAACCCACAGCTTCGCCCCCTCTTTTCGCTGGGGTATGACTTCCGTCAAGCTGTATACTAGATAAATCTAAACAAGATTTTTCATGGGCTAGAAATTGGATCCACACTTTTTGCCAAATACCAGACTCGGACCAGCTATTGAAGTAGTAATATACTGTTTTGCCAGCAAATTAGAACTTCGTCAAAAAAAGATTGTATCGGTAATTCTCTCCACTGACAACCTGTTTTAAGCCTATAAATTATCGCTTTAACAATTTGCCACAGAGGCGCTTTGGTTTTTCGAGCCAATTTTTTTTCGGGAAAAAATGCTAATATTTTTTCCGTAATAAATTCTTTTGATAAATTCACAACCATGTTGCAAAGCCTTTTTTTGTTTTTGTCGTAATCAACAATAATAAGCGCTTTGCAGCATTTTTTTTTGCCTTAGTCTAGCTGCTGACTAAAAAATTTAAACAAGCTCATTACCTATTTCCATAGATTCCAAAGGACGCTCTATGTCTTTAGGTAAGTAGCTCCAAACATCCAAATCTCTTTTCTCTGCCAAACGGTAAGCCTTACCCTGCGCGCCCTGGTCAATAACCGCAATGAGGCGTTCTTTTATTCCTCTTTCTTTAAACTGTAGCTTTAGCTGTTTATTGGGCGTTACGGCCCCACAGCAGGGGCAAGAAAGGTTTGCTCTTTCCATCCAGCCCTCCAACTGACAACTGCCTTCCTTAATTTCGAACTGTATATCTTTATCCTGAATAATGGGCTGCAGATAGATCATTTTCCCTTTCTTTCGGCTCAGGTAAAACTGTCGCAAAAGGGGGACCTCTGCTCCGCAGCTAGGGTTAGAGCAGCGCGCTGTTCGAGCCCAATAATAGGCAATAGGCTTTTGGCCTTCTTCATTAGCGGGATAATACTGTCCAATTTTCGCTTCGGCTTGAGCCAACATTTTTTCGGCAAAAAAGCGAACATCAAAACTGAGTCGATTGGGCAGTTCGACCTCTTCGCCAAAGAGCAAACCTTCTGCTTTGGCTTTTGCCAATCCCGACTCGCCATAGCGTTGTTCAAACTCGCTCAAAGAATAGCGCATTCGTTTCCCATACTTTTGCGGAAACTCTAGGCTAGCCTTTTGAATAATATGGGCTACGGGGTTGATATCATTCCCATAACTCTGGCAACCCAAACGGGCCGCTTCTAAGGGAATAGCGCCCCCTCCTGCAAAAGGGTCAAACACCTTAGGCATTTTAGCCAAAAACTGACTGAGGGCTGTTTCTTGCTCCTTTAGGGCCTGCTGTTGTTTGGGGCTTGGCAGATGACGGTCCAAAAGATCATAATAGGCTCGCTCCTTATCATTCAACGCTTGATAAAGCTCCTCAAACTCCTCTAGTAGTTCCTTATAGCTAGCCTCCTTTTGTATAGCAGCCTGATGAGCAATAAAGATGAGGCAGCGGGCTTTCTTCAAAATATCGGGATTGTTCTTATTGTCCCATTTGATTAGGCTATAATCAGAGAGCTTATATTTAGCCGCTGTGGATTTTCCCTCTTTTTCATTTTTGATAAACTGAGGAGAAAACTTAGCAATAAACATCATCAATCGGTTGCGCAAATTATCGGGCATTTTATCTATGGCTGCCGTATAAGGAATATCCTCATAGGGAGCATAGGGATCGCCAAGGTTCTTTGCTCGCCCCAATTGATCTTCAAGCGCATCTACAAAAGCAGAAGGGCAAGCTGGGTCTAAAGGATCAGGCATTAGGCTAGCAAATACAATAGCCCTAGATACGGGCAAAGGCCGACGCGCCCACCAAAGGTGCAGCGTACTAATATGCCCATGACGTATAGATTTATCGCGAACGCTCTCTGCCGAAATCTCTTTGATGGGCAGAGCCACTTCTATTAACTTTTTTGCTTCTGTTGACATGTATATAGGATATCTTTTTGAGGGGCCTAAAATAAGGCTTTTTCTTAGAATGTTTTGCCTGAGCCTATATTTCCACTGACCCAATGGGGAATGGATTAGAGCTTAGCCTTCCAGTTAGCCAAGGGCAAATAATATTGTACATTTTTCACCCGCTTCTCAAACTGCAGCAATCGACAGGGATCTTGAAAGCGATAAATCTCAGGCTCTGCTGTGGCAGCAGGGCTGCAGTTGACTACAATATACAGCCAAGCCTTAGCGCCCAAATGTGCAAGACGACGCTTTTCATTTTCACTCAGCATAATGCCGTCTTCTGTAGCTCGCCCCTTAACCTCGATACAACGCATCTGCCCTTCTTCATCAATACTTCGGATATCATAGCCCAAATTCTGCATAGATACATCCTCTGCCTTTCTACCTGCAGCTTCTTCTGCTTTTATGACCAACTGCATAGCGCAATTCTCAACCGACTTAGAACTTCGCATCTGAAATCCCTTGGGGTCATCACTAGCAGTCAAAGGTAAAAGATAGGCCGTAGCCAATAGCTGAGGATACTGAGGAAGAATTTTAGCTAATTCATCTAAGCGTTCTAAACGCTGAGTTTTACGTTCCTCCAATTGCTTCATTTCCTTCTGCAAATCATCATATTTTTGGATGGCCTGTTTGTTTCCATCCAAAAGTTTAGACTGACAGTCATTTAACTTAAATAAAAGCTCATACTCTGCCTCCTGAAAAGAAGCCTTTAAATAAGCCTTGCGATTACGCATATCTTCACCAATATGCTTTTCTACCTTCTCGACTTGCGGAAGAGTATACTCCTCAAAACAAGCAGTCAAAATATCACTCTCCTTTATAGTGGGGATATCCTCAGGAAACGCAGTTTTACCAACTGGCATACAGTCTAATAACTTCGCCGCAGAAGAACGCTGCCATTTCCCATCCTCATCCTGATAAAATAGGTATAGCTCCTCATCAACCAACTGATCGCCCCCTCGGCTAGGCAAATTATTCACCACCTGACTGCTCACAAAATGATAGAGCCGAGGATGCTCTGCCTGAGGATCAACTAAAACACAACCTTTAATGGCATGCGCCAAGCCCTTCTCCAATAATAAAGCTAATAAGGCATCATAAAGAATATGTCCAGGATTGAGATAATCAAGCTCTTCCCCTTTTCCTAAACGAATCTCCCGCTCCGCTAAAAAAATACTCTTGTCAAAACAATAGCGCTTTTTAAGATAAGCTTCTGGGTTCCGCTTATGCCGCTCCCTCAATACCTTAGACAAAGACTTAGGCAGATCAGTCAACTTATAAATATTATTCTTCAACTGCTCTAGCTTCCCGCCCAAAGCAGCCAAACCCGACTCAAAAAAATGCTGAATGTAAAGAGGTTGCAAACGTTGCTCATCAGAAGCATCTTTTAATGCAGCAGCCTGCTTGTAATTGATTAAAGAGTGCTTTAGCTGCTCTTTTTGCTCCTTGATCTTCTCCTCAAACTTTAACTTAAGTTGAGGCTCTTTCTCATCTTTGAGCAAGTCTGTGAAATCATTTTCCTCCCCGTCTAAAGTGGCCGCAATAATATCCGCTAGCTTAGCCTCCTCAAAAACATCCTGAATAACATCATACACCCGGTCATCACCAATGCTCTGGCGAATACTATCTAACTTCTCTAACAAACGCCCCAGCACCTTTCCTTCTCTACTGTTACTCGCTACCATATTAACCACCAAGACATCCTCTTTTTGCCCATAGCGATGAATGCGGCCCATGCGCTGCTCCAGACGATTCGGGTTCCAAGGAATATCCCAGTTGATCAATAAACTACAAAACTGTAGGTTGATCCCCTCCCCAGCAGCATCTGTAGCAATTAAAATAGGGGTATCCGCCTTCCTAAACTCCAACTGAGCCCGCCTTCTTTCATCCACAGACTTCCCCCCATGAATAGTCACCACATTATATCCACCACCTCCTTCTTTGCTCAGACGTTCGTACAAATAATCTAAGGTGTCTTTATGCTCTGTAAATAAAACTAACTTCCGCCCTTCAATAACATGCTTCTCTTCCAGTAAAGCCTTCAGCTGCTTATACTTACTCTCTTCTGTTCTAGCAGAAAAGAGATCGTTGGCCATATTAAACAAAACCTGAACTTCTGCTGCCTCCTTGCGCAAACTCTTCATATCCGGAGCAGTAGTAAATAACCTTAACTTCTTCGGGTCATTAGCAATATCTTCCAGTAGAGCACGCTCATTATCTTCCAAATCATCATAGTCATCTATACTCCCCAAATCATAGTTCTCCAATTTGTACTTTTTGTTCCAAAGCTCCGGCTGCTTAGCCAAAACATCCACCAAGTACTTTAAATTTAAATACCGCTTTTCTAAGGTTTTCTTGATCGCATAAATAGAACTAACCAAACGACGCTGCATCACAGAAAGCGCCAAGGCCACATGAATATTCCTATTCGCAGAAGCTTCCTCTTTCTGCCGGACTAAATAATGCGTAACAGCATCATATAATTCTTTTTCCGCCTTGCTCAAACTATAACTCACCGTCTGGGTATAACGATCCTTATATAAAGGCTGACCATCCCAGTCTTTCATCTCTTCTTTCAACCTCCGAATAAAAAATTTATTTACTCCATCTGTCTCTTCCTGTACTCTTTGCTTGGTCAACTCATCAGAAACAAAAATATCAGCATCCAATAACTGTAAGAGCTTTCTAAATGTGTCTTTCCGCCCCCGATGAGGTGTGGCAGTGAGTAGTAATAAATGCTCCGACCGACTGGCTAAACACTCCGCCAAACGATATCGCCTAGACCGATACGTCCGACGACCATACTCATATGCCGATAACTTATGTGCCTCATCAAATATGATCATATCCCAATGATGCTGACTAGCCTGCTCTCGAATGTCATCCTGAGAAATGAAATCTATAGAGGTCACCAAACATTTACTATCCATAAAGATATTCGGATTCGAATTATAACTCATGCGATCCAATAACTGAAACTGCAAGTTAAACTTAAGCTGCAATTCATCCTCCTGCCACTGTTTGGTCAAGCCCCCAGGCGTAATAATCAACACCCGATCACATAGCTTTCGCATCATCATCTCCTTAAGCAGCAAACCCGCCATAATCGTTTTACCCGCTCCTGTATCATCCGCCAACAAAAATCGAATCTGTGGCTGAGGCAATAAATACTTATATACCGCCTCCAACTGATGAGGCAAAGGGTCAACTACACTACAGTTTACCGCAAATAAAGGATCAAATCGATAAGCAGAGGCTAAACGCCGCGCCTCTACATATAACTTGAAAAAACGATGGTCAGCCCCAAAAGAATGCTTATCAAAACTTTCTAGAGCCGCAGCATCACTCAAAGGCAAAACCCGACTAGCTTGCTGGTTGTTGGTTAAAGAGGTGTACTCCAAACGCACATAACTCCCTATATTTTGTATCTCCAATATTTCTATAAGCTCTTTCTCTAAAAAAGCATACTGTCCCGATTTTATCTGCATAAGATTTGTCTTTTATTTAAATGTGTATGAGGAGCAAAATAATTATTTCCCCAAGATTAACAGAAAACTATCCATCCTATCTGAACATAAAATTAAAAATATCCTTCTTCATCTCTTTTGGGGCCTCCGCTGCGGCTTCGCCTTGCGGCGCTACGCTTTGGGGCTCGCTATTCGCTCGGCCCTTCGCCAGCTTCGCTGGCTCGGTCTGGCCTGACGGCCACCCCGCCGCATCGCTAGGCCTGCGGCGGCTGCGCCGCCTGCTATCTGGGCATGTAGGTTGAAACCTACAGCCATACAACAGCGGTATTGCTTCGCAATGATATATGTACGAGGGTTGAAACCCTCATACTTTTAACGGACATCATAACAGCCGCATTTATGATTTACACAGCCCAGAAGCTGTTTATCTATGGAGGGTTTCAACCCTCCATTTTATATTAAAATGCATTCGTTAATTGGCTGTAGGTTTTAACCTACAGCTTTAGCCCGCTCTTTGCATAGACCCGCAACCATGGGCTTCAGCCCATGGGAAAATACGCTCACTACACCCTTAAGCTTGTTCAACAACTTCTATTCTTACCGCCCTGGGCTGAAGCCCAGGGTTGTTGACTGAGCGAACTGACGGACTAAAGTCCTTGTTCGCTTTTTCTCTGCCGTTATGGCTATTCCCTACAACAACGATTAACCGAAGCACAAAAAAGCCCCCTCCAAGGAGGGGGTAACTTTACCATTAGCCTAGGGCCTTGGCCCTAGGCGATGATTGGCCAAATTGTTAAGCCGTTGTTAAAAATCATATTGAGGCAACAAAATAAAAAATGACCTTATTTAGCAGCTAGACCTACCCAGCTAGCAACCAGACCTACTCAGCTAGCAGCCCGACCTACCCAGCTAGCAACCAGACCTACTCA
>NZ_JH719942.1:3912947-3956137 GCF_000275825.1 Saprospira grandis DSM 2844 | reverse complement strand
CTTGCTTGCGCGCCGCAAATCCATCATGCTCTATTTTTAATATGTGTTTGGCGCAAAGTTCGCAAAAAAAAAGAGCTAGAACGAATAAGTGATTTAAAATATGTTTTGAGGCTGCTGTTTTGGGGCCTCCTGCCTGCGGCAGGCGCTACGCTTTGGGGCTCGCAGGTCTGCTCGGCCCTTCGCCAGCAAGCTGGCTCGGTCTGGCGTGGGGGCGAGCCGGCCGGAGCGCTAGGCCGGGGGGCGTTCGGGGCTGGAGGATGGATATATATACGTGGAGGTTGAAACCTACAGCAACAAAAGAGGGCATACTAAGCCCAATAAAATGAGCCGACGGTTAAAACCATCGGCCCATATCATTTATAGCAAACAAGGGCTTTAGCCCGCCAGTTTGCATAGCCCCACAACCCTGGGCTTCAGCCCATGGGAAAATACGCTCACTAGACCCTTAAGCTTGTTTAACAACTTCTATTCTTACTGCCCTGGGCTGAAGCCCAGGGTTGTTGACTGAGCGAACTGACGGACTAAAGTCCTTGTTCGCTTTTTCTTTGCCGTTTGGCCTTCGGCCTTTAGGCTGAAGATGGCGGCTTTGCCGCCATGGCCGAAGGCCAAACGGCCCAGCGCTGCGGAGTGGGTGGCCGTCAGGCCAGACCGAAGGCGAAACGAAGTGAAGCCTGAAGGGCCGAACAGCCCTGTGAGCCCCGCAGCATAGCGGCGGCCAGCTTTGCTGGCCGCGGGCCCCAAATCCTAATAAGATGGAAGCAAAAGCTATAGAATCATAATTTTTATTTTCTCCAATGCTTTTTTATCTTGGCCATCTTCACAGAACAACAACAACAGCTATGGAAAATATTCAAATTTTAGAAATCCGCTCTGAATTGGGTGCGGGGACCCGTGGGGCCAGCCTAGGTATTGGCGCCATGAAAGTGGCCTCTCTCAAAGTGAATGATACCTATTTTGCCCACTATCCGTTGCATTTGGTGCCCAATGAAAACGAAATCTTGTTTCGGCCCAGCTCGACCACCCGACATGCCAAACACATTAAGGGCATCCTCAAGGTCTATAATTATGTAGCCGATGCTATGGAGCAATTGCTTCGGGAAGGGACCCAGTTTCTTACCATCCTTTCTGGCGACCACTCTTCGGCGGGGGCCTCTATTGCAGGCCTGCGCAAGACTTATCCAGACAAACGACTGGGGGTCATCTGGGTAGATGCACATGCCGATTTGCACACCCCTTATACTACCCCATCTGGCAATGTGCACGGAATGCCCCTGGCCGCCTCTTTGGGTTTTGACAACCTAGATATGCGCCGAAACAACCTATCACCCGAGCTCAATGTCTATTGGGAGCAGCTTAAAAGAGTAGGCGAAGTCTCGCCAAAAATATATCCTGAGGACCTGGTCTTTATTGGCCTGAGAGATACCGAAAAAGAAGAAAACTTCTTAGTTGACCAACATAAAATTAAGGTTTTTGAAGTGCCTGAGGTGCAGGAAAAAGGCGCACTCCGCATTGCTGAGGAAAGTCTGCACTACCTCCAAAACTGCGATATGATTTATGTCTCTTTTGATGTAGATAGCATGGACTCTGATTTGGTTTCTGAGGGCACCGGCACTCCGGTCCCCAATGGACTCACCCCAGCAGAAGCCCGGCAGCTCCTCTGTCGATTTGCTCAGGAAGACCGCCTGAAGTGCATGGAAGTAACAGAAGTGAATCCCCTTTTGGATAACAAACGCAACCTAATGGCCGAAACTGCCTTTTCTATTTTGCGCTCAGTAACCGATACCGTAGAAGAGCGCCTACGCAGCCAAGCTACAGACTAGGCACATCCTCCTGAATATATGGATATTGAATATCCTTGAGAAATAGCCCCTGAGGCGGGACCGAATAGGCTCGTTTCAGGGCTTTTTGTTGGTCCATAGCTCCTTTTAGCTCGGCCAGAGACAATTTGCCTAGGCCCACATTTAGGCAAGCCCCAACAATCAGGCGAATCATGCCCCTAAGAAAACGATTAGACTGCACCTCATAGCGCCAGAGATAGGGCTCGCTAAAATCCCATTCTGACCGACTCAATTGGCAGCCATAATGCTTCACGTCGCTATTGGTTTTGCAAAAAGGGAAAAAGGCCTCATAATCGAGCAGCAAGGCCGCTGCGGCCTGCATTTTTTGGGGGTCTAGCATCTGTGCCCGAGGAAAATGGAAAGCCGTTTCTTGCCGAAAGGGGTCGGGCCGCAAACTCAGCTGATAGACATAGGCCCTAGAACAGGCATCATAGCGGGCATGGGCCTCGGCTTCTACGGCTAATAAACGATAGACGGCAAAATCGGCTCCGAGCAAACTATTGAGGCGAAAGGGAATGCGCTGCGGCAGCTCTCCTTGGGCATCAAAATGGGCAAAATACTGTAGGGCATGCACTCCGGTATCGGTGCGGCCACAACCCACAATTTGGATATCTTGTCGTAAAATTGTAGATAGGGCCTCTTCTATTTTTTGCTGTACGCTCATTTGCTGAGGCTGGCGCTGAAAACCATGGAATCGACTGCCGTTATAGGCAAATTCTAGAAAATATCTCTTCATCATTAAAATTTGAGCTCCAAAGATATGCAAACTCTTCGAAAGACTGTTTTTTGGCCAAGCTTTGGCCTGCTATTATTTGCCATCATCTATAGTATGAGCCAAGCAACAGCCTTTTTGGCCCAAATGAAAGCCCTAAATGCGGCCCTACTGGCCAATTTTGGTCCCTTGTTTAGCCTCACGAGCTTTTTGATGCTCTGCCTGCTGCTCGTCCTGCTACTTTCGCCACTAGGGAAGATCCGCATTGGTGGGGCTGCTGCCCAGCCCTTGCTCAGCCGCTGGAAATGGTTTAGCATTACCATCTGTACGACCATTGCCACGGGGATATTATTTTGGGGCACCGCCGAGCCCCTCTACCATTATGGGGGTCCCCCGGCAGCGGCTAAATTGGCCGCCGAGAGTCCAGCAGCCGCTCAATTTGCCCTTTCTACCCTCTATTTGCACTGGAGTTTTACGCCCTATGCCATTTATAGTTTGCCGGCCCTACTCTTTGCCTTGGCCCACTATAATTATGGGGCAAAATATAGCTTAACCGCCCTTTTGTTTCCCTTCTTAAAAGCCAAAAAAGAAGGCGGCTTTCATAGCTTCAAGGGCTTATCCTCTACTATAGACAGCCTTTGTTTATTTGCTTTAGTGGCGGGTATGGCTTCTTCTTTAGGGGCGGGTTTGCTCACTTTGGCGGGGGGCTTAAGCAGCCAATTGGGCTGGGCGAACAACAACAATATGCTGCTTTTGCTTTGCATACTGACCGTCTTGGCCTTTATTATTTCGGCGGCAACGGGGCTCAAGAAAGGTATTCAGTTTTTATCGGCGGTAAATATTTGGGCCTTTATTTTTATTGCGCTTAGTTTTTTACTTTTGGGGCCGGGCCAAAAAATGCTGCCCTTAATTGGGCGTAGTTTAGGCGAGTACTTTGGTCATTTTATAGAAAAAAACCTCTACAACATTTATCATCCAGAAGAGGATTGGGCCAATAGCTGGACCACTTTCTACTGGGCCAATTGGATGGCTTGGGCGCCTATTACGGCCCTCTTTTTGGGCAAAATTGCCAAGGGCTATACCCTTAGAGAAATGCTGCTCTTCAACTGGATTTTTCCCTCTATTTTTGCCCTTATCTGGATGAGCATTTTTGGCGGCTCGGCCCTTTGGGCGGTGCAAACTGGCCAAGATTTGCTGGGCAGCCTTGCGGCCCATGGAGCCGAATCCATCATCTATGAACTGATGGCCCAATATGCCGCCCCGCTCATGCCCTTTATGGCCCTGCTTTTCATTTTTACGGTCTTTTTATCCTATGTTACTGCCGCCGACTCGAACACCGAAGCCATGGGCAGCATTAGTATGGATGGACTAAAAGCGGGGGAATCGCCCAAGCTCTACATTAAAATAATTTGGGGGCTTTGCATTGGTGCCGCTGCCTACATTATGGTCAGTCAAGCAGGTATAGAAGGCATCAAAATGCTCTCTAATTTGGGGGGCTTGCCCGCCTTGCTCCTGCTCTTGAGCGCTAGTATTGGCCTACTCTACTGGATGATTAAAGAGCGTTTTGGTTATTAGGGGCCTCCGCCTCCTTTTAGTCGTCGGCGCTATGGTCTGCAGCTCGCAGGTCTGCTCGGCCCTGCGGCGGCTGCGCCGCCTGGCTCTGCCGCGATGCGGCACTGCTTCCCAGCGCTAGGCCGTTTCCGCTAAGGGCTTAACAAAGCTTTTGGCCCTAAAAAAAACATTAGCCCTAAAGATTGTTTATATTTAGCGCCGGGCTAAATCAATGGTCCAAACTATGGCGTCTTGCAGGCCCGGAGGGCCGCAGGATGAGCGCTGCGGCGGGGTGGCCGCAGGCCAGACCGAAGCCGCCAAAGGCGGCTGAAGGGCCGAGCAGACTTGCGAGCCCCAAAGCATAGCGACCCGCCTGCAGGGCGGGACAGCCCCAAAAAAATAAAAATAGGTTTTCTTAAAATAGACTATGAGTTTTCTATATCCCAGCTTTTTATGGGCTCTTTTAGCCCTAATTATCCCTGTTATTATTCATCTCTTTTACTTTAGGAGGTACAAAACGGTTTATTTTACCAACCTTCGGTTTTTGAAAGAGGTTAAGGAGCAAACCAACTCTTGGCAGCGGCTGCGCAATTTGTTGGTTCTGATGGCTCGGATGCTGGCCCTAGCGGCTTTGGTTTTTGCCTTTGCACAGCCCTATTGGCAGAAAGCGGGCGGCAAAACGGAATTGGGCAACCATGATGTGAGTATCTTTTTTGACAACTCCTATAGCATGTCTGCCGAGGCGGAAGATTTGCGTTTGCTAGAAAAAGCTCGTCGAAGAGCCGAGGAAATTGTGGCTGCTTATGGGCCCAATGACCGCATTCAGATTTTGTCTATGGACCTAGAGGGCCGCGACCAGCGGTTGTTGTCTAAGGAAGATGCTTTGCAAAGGATTCGGGAAATTCAATTATCTTATCAGGTGCAGGATATGCAGCGGGTTTTTAACCGCCAAAAGCAAGCCCTAGAAAAAGGAGAGAACAAGAAAAAGCAGGCCTTCATTATCTCTGATTTTCAGAAAAACAGCAGTGATTTGGCCAAAATAGAGGCCGATACGCAGCTACAATTGAGTTTGGTCCCCTTAGAGGCAGCGGCTCTAAAAAATGTGGCCATTGATAGCGCTTGGTTTGAGGCCCCCGTTCAGGGATTGAACCAAAATAACCGTCTTTTTGTGAAGATTCGCAACTATGGGCAAACGGATCAGAACAAACTGCGTCTTTCGCTACAACTCAATGGCGAAAACCGGCCAATTGGGAGCCTAGATGTGCCTGCCAACAGTGCAATTTATGATACCATCAGCCTCAACTTGAACAAAACGGGCTGGTATTTGGCCGAGCTACAGCTGACTGATTTTCCGATTGAATTTGACAACAGCTATCGTTTTTCTTTTTATGTCAAGGAGAAGCTAGAATTGCTAGAACTTTATGAGGATCAGCCGCTAAATGCTGTTGCTGCAGCTTTTTCTGATGATGATTATTTTGAAGTTAAATCAAAGGCTATTAGCCAGTTAGACTACTCTAAATTGCCCCAAAACGACCTGATTATTCTCAGTCAGCTCAGCAAATTATCTTCGGGTCTACAGGCCGAGCTCAAGACCTATGTAGAAGAAGGCGGCAAGCTGCTCATCTTGCCTAGTCGCTCGGCAAAGCTAGAGGACTACAACAACTTTTTGCAGCAATTGGGGGCCAATCGCTTGCAACCTTTGGAGCAAAAAGAGCGCAAAGTGGTGAGCATCAACTACCAAGACTTTATTTTTAGCGATGTCTATGAAAATGAGAGTGATCGGATGAAGCTGCCGATTAGTCAAGCCAACTTTCCCTTGAGCAAATCGGCCCGAGCGGCAGAACAGCAGCTATTGCGCTACCGAGATGGCAGTAGTTTTTTGGGGAAATACAAGGTAAAAGATGGGTTTTTGTATCTCTGTTCTGCCCCTGCGGATAGCGAGAGTTCGGATCTGAGCAAGAATGGGGAAGTCTTTGTCCCTATGCTTTATCGGATGGCCTTAGAGAGTGGCAAGCGGCAGCAGATTGCCTATATTGTGGGCCAAGATCAGAATCTAGAATCTGAGGCGCAGGCGCAGCAGCAGGAAACTGCCTTTAAGTTGGGGTCGGGGCAACTGGAGTTTATTCCGGAGCAGCGTCGTTTGGGCAATCGCCTACTTTTGGGTCTTAACAACCAATTGCAGGAGGCGGGGTTCTATCAGCTCTATTTGAATAAAGAAGAAGTATTGGAGCAATTTGCCTTCAACTACAACCGTCGAGAATCGGCCCTAGAATTCTATTCTTTAGAAGAGTTGGAAAGCAGTGCAGATGGTCGTTACAGTATCATTGACGGAAACTATGGCCAAGACTTTGGCAGCTTAGTTTTGGAAGAAACAGAAGGGGCCTCTCTTTGGAAATACTTTTTGATTCTCGCCTTGCTCTTTCTTTTGCTAGAAACGCTTTTGCTTCGTCTTTGGCAGCCTCAAACGCCCAAAACAAATGTCTCCTAGTTATCATCAAATTGATTTTGGTCCGCACCGCTTGCATTATGGTTGTTTTGGTTGTGGGCCCAAGGTTCTTCTGGCCCTACATGGCTTTGCCAATCATGGGGGGTACTTTGAGGAATTGAAAAGCTTGGGCGAAAGCTATCGGGTTTTTGCCCTAGACCTGCCTTTTCATGGAAAAACGCATTGGGAGAGCGATCATTTTAGCGCCCAAGAGCTGCTACAAATTATTCGGCTCATTTTGGCCCAAGAAAACGTTCAGCGGTTTAGCTTGGCGGGGCATAGTATGGGGGGGCGCATTGCCTTGAGTCTAGTGCCCGAGCTATTGCCTGATTTAGAGGCCTTGATTTTATTGGCGCCAGCGGGCCTACAGCCTAGCCCTTCGGATAGTCCTATTTTGTTCCCCCTTTTTTTGCGTCGCTTTCTGGCGGCTCGTCTAGAGCCCCCGGGATGGATCCTCTCTATTTTTGCTTGGGCCAGAAGGGCCAATTTGCTCAACAAGGCCACATACGTCCTTTTTCGCCAACAAATTGAGCAGGCTGATCGTCGGCATCGTTTGTTCAACTGCTGGATTTCACTATATGACTTTCCGGTTTATAAGCGGAAACTCCGGAAGTTGATCCGAGAAAAAGAGCTGCCGCTCTACCTCTTCTATGGTCAGGAAGATGAGATTACGCCTGGCCGTTATGGGCAGCAGTTTGCCCAAAAGCTTCCTTCGGCCCAGTTTCATTGGGTGGCTGATGGGCATTTCTTTTTGCGGGCGCCCTTGGACCAATGCATCAGGGAGATTTTAGCCAAACAGCAATACTTTTAATAGAGCTTGACAAAAAAAGGCCAGCGAAAATCGCTGGCCCTTTCTATTTTATTCTGCTTTCAACTCATCTTTATCTGGAACAGCCTCCTTGGGGGCCTTCCCTTTAAAGGTACTCATGGTTTTATAAACGCCAAACAAGCGGCCTGCAATAAAATCAAAAGCGCGGGTGGGCAAAACGCCTTTGAGCAAGGGAATCGCCTTTGTCATAAAGGGCTCCATCACGAGGATATCATCTTCCTTAACCGCCTTCATGATTTTATCTACAATATATTCGGGTTCCATAATGGGCGTAAGTGCGGGAGCGGTCACGCCATCAAACATGCCTGTATTGATATAGCTAGGCAGGATCGTGCTCACCACTACCCCATTTTTGGCCTCTTCTTGTTCTAGGCGCAAAGATTCGGACCAACCCACTACGGCCCATTTACTGCCTGCATATACAGACATATTTGGGTTGGGGATCAGGCCAGCAGCCGAGGCAATATTAACAATATGGCCCTCGCCTTGGTCTTGCATATCGGGCAAAAACTGCAGGGCAATATGCATTGGGGCCGAAACATTGATATCGATCGTTTTCCGAATTTCTCGGTGGCTATGTTCCTCAAAGCGTTTACCGACCACAATGCCGGCATTATTAAAGAGGATATCCACCATTCCCCATTGTTTTTTGCAAGCGGCGGCGGCGGCCTCAATATCTTCTAAATTGGCCACATCGACTACCTGGACGGCCACCTCATGGCCTCTAGCTTTAAACTCTTCTTGGGTCTCTAAAAGCTTCTGCTCGTTAATATCCCAAAGGATTACTTTATAGGCTCTTTGGCGCAGGCAGCGTTCTGCAATTAGCTTCCCAATTCCGGCAGCAGCTCCTGTAATCAGGACAGTTCTATTATTTATTCTTGACATAACTGATTGATTTTTGGTCCTACAAGATAAGAAGAGCGCCGCAATATATTGTTTTGCAAAGCAACTTATTTTTGGCTACCCTATAGGCCTTGGCCTAAGGTTTCTTATTTATCTCCTCTATTTTCTAATGATTTTTTGGGGCCTGCCGCCTGCGGCGGCCGGGCCCTTGCAGGGCTCGCAGGTCTGCTCGGCCCTGCGCCAGCAAGCTGGCTGGGTCTGCCGCTACGCGGCACCCTTGCAGGCCCCTAGGCCAAGTCGCTTCGCTCCTTTGCGGCGGCTTCGCCGCCTGTAGGATGGATATATATACCAAAGCGGCCATGCTAAAGGCAATAAAAATGGGCTTCAGCCCATGGGCCCAAAACCGCCAAAGAAGAATGCCCAAAAGAAAAAAGACCGTTGAGCGGCCCAGCGCTGCGAAGGGGGGGCCGCAGGCCAGACCGAGCTTTTGAGCAAAGCGAAAAAGCGAAGGGCCGAGCGAACAGCGAGCCCCGAAACGTAGCGCCCGCCGAAGGCGGGAGGCCCCAAAAACAACTTATTATAAAAATTGATAACTTTTAACTTAATCAATAGCTAACAATTTGATTTGTGCTGCAACAACTAAGAAAAATGCATCCTCCTCTGTGAAGAGTTTAAATAATGAAGTTACTCCTTCTTCTGTCAAACTCTCCTGTACATATTGACGATTAACTTGCTCAATAAAAGAAAAGTCAACGGATTTAATAAATGGCTTAGTAGGCTCCCAAGTCCAGCAGCGACCTAGGTTAAAATAATTCACCCCCTCCAATTTAAGCTTATATGTAGGACTATATGTCAAATCTTCGCCTAGATTTAATACCAATGTTTCATCCATAACTGAAGCAACTTCTACATCTAACCATAGGTGGTTGCTTAATTTCTTATTTATCTGTTTCAACTTATCGGACCACATTATCAACTGTATTTAAAGGTATATAAGTTTAGTTTTCGTCTTCGAGGAGATTTTTCGCCCCAAATCAAAGTTGTATATAGGAGGGATACAATAGTCTTAAAGCTAATTATTTTCCTCCAAGATAAATGCACAATAATAGCCATCCTGATTCACAGCTAAAGTAAAAATTTTTCCTTCTTGATAAAAATTAAGTACGCTTTCAACATTTTGTTCATCAAAGTCGAATAGGCTGTCTTCACAAGATAATTTAAACTTTCCTGATGCTAAGATTTCTCCATAATACCCCGAATAAACCTGAGCATAGATGTACATATTGTTATTCTTCTGAACTATTGAGTCTATATTCAGCCAAATTCCACCATCATATCCCCCAAGCCATCTGGCAGTTTGTGGAACAGCTTCTGGTTTTGGGAATGGAATATAATCTTCTGGAAAAGCAGCATTGTAGTGTAGGTTAAAAACAAAAAATATTATTTTAAGTATATCCATGATAGGTATTATTTTAAGGCGCTTGTGCAGAAAGGCAGAACAACTGTTGTATACTGGCTTAAAAACTTACTATTTATTCATTGCCGTTATTTTATAGTTGCTGGAGCAAAGGGAGAGTAATCGAATTCTGAAGAATGCTCAAAAACAGCCTTCCATCCGATACTGTCTTTCAATACTTGATATTGAAAATCAGGTATTTTCTCACAGACTATTGAAAGATAGTCTGGCTTTCTTCTCGGCCCTCTATCTAAGATAACCTCAAATCCATCATCAAAAACAGTTTTATAGTAATTAGAGAAAACCTCTAATGAATGTGGAGGCGACATAAGACTATCAATAAACACAACCGAAAATACATTCTCCGCTTTTGTTAGCACTTCAGCGGCCTCTCCCCCTTTTAATGAGCTGAGGGGGTATAATTTATCTTTAACCTTAATACGTAAATTTTCTGCTAGAAGAACACTACCCCTACAGTTGGATTGTCCAAAAGGATAGGACAATATGATTTCCTCCTTAGGAAAATCTACAGCCTCAATATCAATTAAAATAAATACTAGATTGCAATCACTATTCGGTAAATTTCTAAAATCGTGGCAGATGGTCATCCTTTTCACTACTCCTTTGATTGAAGGAGAACTACTGCAACCAAAGAAAAGGCAATACAATGTACTCAAAGCGACAATACTGCTTACTCTCATTAAATTTAGCATTTTATAAATTATGTGCTTGTCCTAAAACAGCAAAGAAGGGCTTCAGCCCATGGGCCCAAAACCGCCAAAGAAGAATGCCCAAAAGAAAAAAGACCGTTGAGCGGCCCAGCGCTGCGAAGGGGGGGCCGCAGGCCAGACCGAGCTTTTGAGCAAAGCGAAAAAGCGAAGGGCCGAGCGAACAGCGAGCCCCGCAGCATAGCGGCGGCCAGCTAGGCAAAGCCTAGCTGGCCGCGGGCCCCAAATCTTTATACTCATTAGGAAAAATAGCCGGCCTCAAAAATGGCATAGGCCAAAGCCATATAGCTAATAGGGACCAAAAGCGCCAGGGCATTTCCCAAAATATAGTCCTTGGGTTTCATTTGGCTAAAGGCCAAACTATAGCCCACAAAAGGCGATAATTGCATAAAAGTTCTAATTACAATGAGGCTCCAATAAGGGCGCTGCTCTACCTTTTCGACATATTTCTTGAGCCAGCCCTTGGCCTCGGGTGCATTTTTTCCACCCAATAATTTGGCCCAATAAAAAGTAGCCATCGCCGATAACCAGGCTGCAAAATAGGTCAGGGCCGCCCCCTCCCAGCTACCATATAAAAGCATGGCCAACAACATAAAAGCAGAGCCTGGCAGGCCGAGCAAACTGGCCAAAAGAAAAACCGCCACATAAATGACGGCGCCCCAAGGACCAAAAGCCTGTATGTCTTGCCGCAGCTGCTCTATATCTCGAAGATAAAGCCCCAGCGGGGTCCCAAAAAGGATAATGAGGCCCAAAATAAGGAAGCCGCCAAGCAAATAAAAAGAACGATAAGGCCAAATATACTTGCGCCAAATCGCTTGTAAATCAATGGAAATCGGTTTTGCTGCCATAAGAGGAAAAGGGAGTTTGGTTGTTCTATTTTAAACTTAAGCCTTTTATACAACTCTAAACAGCTTATTGTTCCCTTTCCTTGTTATAGGTCTGTTAATTTAATCTCGCCCAAAGTCCTGATTCCTAACTTTTTGCATATATTCTAAAAGCTTGGCCGCAAATTCATCCGTCAAGTGGGCCGCCAAAGCGGGATGGTCGACCAAAAGGACCTCATAAAAGACGTATTCTTCCAATAAATCGGCATCTAGGGCTTGGGCAAAAGCCTCTAGTGCGGGCTCAATTCTTCGGCCCTTTTCGGGCAGGGCGCTATAGGTCAAAAAGGTGCCCAGCGTCCCTTCTAACTCCGCATGAAAGAGAAAATCAGAGACCTCTTGTCTGGACTTGATGTACTGATAATCGGGTTCATAGGACCAAACGGCCTTGTACATGCCATAGGTCAACCAAACGCCATCGGCTACAATGCTGACGGTATCGGCCTCTCGCTCTAGATAACATTTGGGGTCAAATCCCCAGGCCGACTCATAAGTTTGGCCATTTAAGGCCCAAATTTCTTTCAATCGAAGCAAGAGCAGCTTATTATTTCGATTCAATAGATGGGCCTTGGCGATGGCTTGGGCCGCCTTGGCCGTATCTTTTTGCAGTAAAAAAACCTCTGCTTTTAGGCGTTGGGCCACATAATCAATAGGGTTGGCGGCCAAAGCTTGGTCAAAGTACAAGAGCGCTTTTTCCCAGTTTTTTTGCCGATAATAGCTGTCGCCCATATAGGACAAAATCTGCGCATGCTGCGGAATATCATCTAAGATTTGCTGATACAGCTTGCGTATTTTTTTATACTTGGGCCGTTCCCGATTGGCCAGGGCCAAAGCTTTGGTCTTTAGGGCCTTATGGGTCTCCGTTTCTAAGGCCGCATAATCTCGCAAATGCTCTCGATTGTCTTCTAGCTCCACATAGTTCCCATTGGCCAAAACAGGCCGCTCCCGCTTGGGCGGCGGCCCATACAATTGATCGATTCGGTATTGGGTGGGCGAAGCCTCCATAAATGCCATGATCTCCATGGGCGTAGATAGTCTCGACTGCCCAAAAAGGAGGACAGTCGAGCCAACAAATAATAAACTGAGTAAAAACTTCATAGCTGATCTATTCCTCCAATAAATCGGGCCGACGCTGCTGGGTCCGCAACAAGGCTTGCTCATCTCGCCAAGCATTGATTTTTCGCTCATGGCCCGATAGCAAAATATCGGGCACTTTCCAGCCATTATAATCGGCTGGGCGAGTATATACGGGGGGCGCCAAAATGCCATCCTGAAAAGAATCCAAGAGGGCCGAAGATTCATCGCCTAATACGCCTGGCAACAAACGCCCAATGGCATCCACCAAGATGCAAGCCGGCAATTCTCCACCAGAAAGCACATAATCCCCCACAGAGATTTCTAGAGTCACAAAATGCTCGCGTATCCGCTCGTCAATGCCCTTGTAATGTCCACAGATGATAATCAAATTACCCGCCAAGGATAAATGGTTACAAGTTTTTTGATTCAGGGTTTGCCCATCGGGCGTCATATAAATAATATGCTCGTATTCCCGCTCGGCCCGCAACTGCTCTATGGCCCGATGAATGGGCTCGATGGTCAAGACCATGCCCGCTCCACCCCCAAATTGATAGTCGTCAATTCGGCGATATTTTTCATCGGTAGAAAAGTCGTGCAAATCATGCAAAACAACCTCTAAAAGCCCCTTTTCTTGGGCCCGTTTCATTATAGAATGCGCAAAAGGGCTCTCCATCAATTGGGGCTGCGCAGAAAGGATATCAATTCTCATTTTTCTTAATCTATCGCCTTATAAATATCATTTAATTCTCGGCCTCGCTTGTCGTAATCTAAGCCATAACCGAGCAAAAAGTCGTTGGGTACGGCAAAACCCGCAAAGTCAATGGGCAGTTTGTATTGCATGGCATCTGGCTTGACCAATAGGCTGCAAAGGCCCACCGACAGGCAGTTTTTGGCCTTCAAGCTGGGCAAAAAATGGTAGAGCGTACGGCCCGAATCAACAATGTCTTCTACAATCAATACGGCTCTGCCCGCCAAATCAAGGTCCAAACCAATCATTTCGGTAACCTGCCCCGTAGAGCTGGTTCCCGAATAAGATTGCAGCTTCACAAAGCTAATTTCTAGGGGGATGTTCAAGGCTTTGACCAAATCGGAGGCAAAGCGGAAAGCGCCATTTAAGATGCCCAAAATAACGATGGGCTGTTCTGTTTCGGCATACTGCTGCTCTATTTTTCTTGCCAATTGCTCAATCCGTTCCTCGATCTGCTGGGCAGAAATAAAGGGCGCAAATTCTTTGTCCCAAACCTTTACATTTTGACCTGATGCTTTCATTTTGTTTGTTCTATTTTATTTTGCTTTTCAAGCGTTTTTTTTCTTTTTTTTGGGGCCCGCGGCCAGCTTTGCTGGCCGCCGCTATGCTGCGGGGCTCGCAAGTCTGCTCGGCCCTTCAGGCTTCACTTCGTTTCGCCTTCGGTCTGGCCTACGGCCACCCACTCCGCAGCGCTGGGCCAAGGACCGCCCGGCCAAGCGGCTGGCCCTCGGCTTAGGGATGGTAGGCAGTGGCCCAAAGGGCCAGAGCAAGCAAAAAAGCTTCGCTTTTTTGCGCTGGGCCGAGCGAGCAGCGAGCTGCCGCACAGCCCGGCCCGCCCGCAGGGCGGGCAAGCCCCAAATCCATCTTCTAACGCAACTTATAGGCCTTGAGCTCCTTGCCTTGGCTACAGAGCAAGACATTATTATTGTCATCAAAAAGATCGGCCACCACAAAGGGACCATCGGCGGCAAGGGGAAAGCCCTTTTGTAGTTTCCCTGTTGCATCAATTAGATAAATCTGGCCCTTTGTTGCCGAATAACTGCCCAAAAGTGCTTTTTCTTGGGCCAACAAACGAATTGGAAAAATGTCTGTTTGAGGCGCTTCATATTCATATATAGGAGCTGCTTGCAGACTTTGGGCCGTATCATAATAATGAATATAGAGCTGCTGCCCCATCAGCCGCAGAAAATCGGGGCGAAGGTCGCCCAAAAGATCGGCATAAGCAAATTGAACGCCCTTCATATTTTTTTCTGGGGGTGGAATGCCAAACTTTTTGCCTTGTAGATTGCAGACTTCAATTTGTCCGTTGCTGGCTCCGGCCACAATACGTTCCTGCTCTAGGTCCAAATAAAAATTATCGAGATAATAGCCCTTAAAGCTTTTGGTGGGCATTCTTCGGTCGCCATTGCGTTTCATAAAGTACAATTGGCCCGAGCCACTCATGCCCAGAATATAATCCTTCTCGCCCTTTTCTAGATAGCGCAAGGGGAAGCGCAGGGCGCCCATTTTGCTATTGGGGTTCCAGCCTTCTAGGGGTTTACCAAATTTATCGAAGCCATAAATATTTTTATCGGCGGCGGAGACAAAAAAGCGCAATCCTCGGCCATAGTCTACGGACATAATGGCATTTAGGGCTCGAATGACCAAGGGAATCTCCTTGAGCAGTTCGCCATCTTCTTCCCAAATATAAATCTTGCTTTTGGTATTGGCCGCCAACTGATAATTTCCGTTGCTATAATAATCTACCAATTGAGGCGGGCCCAATAGCTGTTCGCCCAGGGCTTTTTTCCAGAGCAACTCTCCTGCATTATTAAAGAGATATAGGCGTTTGGCCTTATCTTGGGCGGCAATAAAATAGCTTCCAGTTTTGGGGTTTTGCAAAAGGCTGGGTGGCATCAACAAACTGCTGTCTAAGGCGGCTCGCCAGAGCAGTTCGGCTCCGGCCTGTTCTTGCAGTGCTTGGGTAGCAGCCGAAAAGGTACTGAGAAAATGGCCCTTATGCGCCGTTAGCTGCAGGCCCATGGGGTAGAGCGAGCGAAAGGCCAAAAAGCGTTGATCGAAGGCATCTCGCCAATCTTTGCGCAAAAACTTTTTGAATAGCAGGGCTGCATTGGGTGTATTGATCAAGAAATAGAGAGTCGAGCGGTTTTTCATCTGCTCTACTTGGCCCTTAAAAACGGGATTATGGACCAGCATCTTTTTATTTTGGTATTGCTCCCACCAGCGTTCTAGCTGTCGGCGGCTATTGGCCAAAATCAGGTAGTTGTCGGCAATGAGGTAATAGGGGGTTTGCAAGGGGGCGAACTCGCCACCGAACAGAGGGGCTAGCAGGCCATTTGTGGCCAATCTTCTAATTTCGGCCCCTTGGTATTGCATACTATCCAATAGGCCTTTTTCGCCTTCCAGTTTTTTGAGTTTCTCTTTGGCCTCCAAGGGATTTTGCAGGGCCATCGCCACCGCATAAGCGGCTTGTAAATCTTCTTCTTGGGCGGGTTCTTGCATAAAAAAGGCCAGCTCTCGGCCTAGGTAGGGCAAAATATAGCGGGAGAAATCGGGATCTAATTCTTTTTGTTGGCGGTAGTAATCGCCAAAGGCCGAGATATTGATGCTCAGGGCAAAAGCTAGTTGTTCGGGCAAATAGGCGGCAATTTGGCTATTTTCATTGCTAGGCGCATTTAATAAATAGTTCCAATAGGGATCTTTTTGGGCCAAATAAAGCTGTCCGCTACCCACCAGATGTTGTTCTTGGAAGCGGCAATCGAAGCCCTGCCAGCTAAAATCATTGGCTAGGCTTTCGACAAAAGGGAGACTTTGGCCAGAAAGCAAATTGGCCAAAAGCGGTAAATTTTGAAAATTGATATAAAAACTGAGGTCCGAATCGCTACGATTATCTTGTAGGGCCAGAAAATCTTGCTCCCAGCTCAGGCTAGAGCGAATGCTGCCCAGTTGTTCTAGGGCGGCCTCTACCAGGGCCGACTCTCGGCTAAACAAGAGCAAAGAGCGGTATTGGCAGAGGCTAAAGCGTTTTTTGCCGGGCAGCTCCAATTGATAAATTTGGCTCCCTCGATAACTGTGTTTATCGGTAATTGGGACCTTCAATTGGGCGGCTAGTTGGGTGGGCCGCAACTCCTTGGGAAATTGGGCGGCAATATGGAGGTAAGAAAGTGACTGTGCTCCATTGAGCTGAACAGCCGTAAAGATTTGTTTTTTGGCAAAGGGGTGTTTGTCTCGTTTGAGGCGGCCCAATTCTTTTTGCCAAAGGGCCAATTCATCTACCCACTGCTCGCTAGCGCCTATAGCTTTTAGGGCCTTGGCATATTGGGCCGCCTGCAAGCGGTTTTGGCTATTTTCCCAATCGCTGATTTCAATTACGACGGAGCTACTTGAGGGAACTGCCGCCAGGGGAGAAAGGCTAGAAAAAGGGGCTCGAAACCAGCCCAGCTGCACCCCGGTAAAAATACAAAGGGCCAAAAAAAGACTGCTTGCGGCCAAGGGGAGCCGAAACCAGTAAAAGAACGGATATATATTGACCCACCAAAGGCGTACTAGCCCTGCTTGCATATACTTAATGCTCCACTTCACTCTATTGATTGCTTGAGGTAGTCTAGAATTTTTTGACTAGCGCCAGCCTGTGCCTGAATATATTGCTCTGCTTTTTGGGCTAGCAGTTGGTAGTTGATCCCATTAAAAGCGGTGGCCAATTCTTCTTGGCTGCGGATAGCTTGCGCAAGGCCTAAGTTAATTAAATCAGTTGCTTCTACAAACTTTTTGTGATTTGGTCCAAAGAAAAGGGGAATTTGATAAACTGCGGGTTCTAGTGTATTATGAATCCCTTTGCCAAAGCCTCCGCCCACATAGGCCATATTGGCATAGCGGTAGAGGCTACTGAGCATACCAATATTATCAATGATTAAGATTTTTTCTTGGCCCGACAATTCTTTTTCGCTCAGGCTAGAATAGCGGATAGCCAAGTCTTTGGGCAAGCTATTGAGTAATTTTTGGATACGCTCCTCGCCTATTTCATGGGGAGCGATGAGCAGTTTCCAGTTTTTGGGCTGCAAATGGTCCAGATAAAAGGGCAGACAAATTTTCTCGTCGGCGGGCCAGCTACTGCCCAGCACCCAAAGTTTATTTTCGCCTTTAAATTCTTGGACCGAGGGATAATTTTTGGCCTCTTCTCGAATCCTGAGCACTCGATCTAGGCGGGTATCGCCTGTAACGATAGCGGGACAACCGATGCTAGCCAGCAATTCTTTAGAATATTCATCTTGCACAAAAATCTGTTGATATTGGGCCAGCATTTTTCTAAACAGGCCGCCCCAAGGCTTAAAAAATGGCAGGGCGGGCCAAAAATTGGCGGAGACCAGGTAGGCGGGGATATTTTTTTTGGCCAAAACCTTGAGGTAAAAATACCAGAACTCATAGCGCACAAAAAATGCTTGATTTGGGGCCAAGAGGGCTATAAAATCTTCGGCATTTTTTGGGTTATCCATGGGCAGGTAGCCCACCCAATTGGCTAGGGCATAATTTTTTTGTTTTTCGTAGCCTGAGGGCGAAAAAAAGCTGAGTAAAATGAGGGCCTCGGGTTCTTGGGCGCGGAGGGCTTCTAGTAGTGGGCGGCCTTGTTCAAACTCTCCTAAAGAAGCGGCATGAAACCAATAGCGCTTTTTATTTTTGGGCAATTGGGCCAATTGTTTTGCATATTTTTTTCGCCAATTTTGGCGGCCTTGGGTCCATAGTTTGGCCTTAGGCACAAAAGGTTTAGCCAGTTGTAGGGCTAGTCGATAGGCCCAAAGTGCTAGGCGGTAGAAAAAAAGCGCCATGATATTGTATATTTTTTGTTTTGGGAGAGGGCCTAAAGCTATGCCTTGACTAGCCTAAAATTTTTATCAAAGGATGGCCGAGAAGTTAATTTTTGCAAAGCAATACCGCTGTTGTATGGCTGTAGGTTTCAACCTACAGGTATATATATCCATCCTACAGGCCCGAAGGGCCGCAGGCCTAGGGATGGAAAAGGGGGCGGCGCAGCCGCAGACCAAAGGCTTTTGAAGCGAAGCGAAAAAGCCTGCAGGGCCGAGCAGACCTGCGAGCCCTGACACAGCCCGGCCGCCGCAGGCGGCAGGCCCCAAACCCCCTTAATAGAACTTCAGTTCGTCGCTACGGGTATTTTCATTATAGATAAAGAAGGGGATGCAGAAGCCTGCGCGCAAGCCATAGAGCATATCGAACTGAGTTTCTGTATTGGCTTGGCGGAGGTGGTAATCCCAGCCTCGGACGCTAGTGGTAAAGGCCTGATTGAAATCTAGGCCCACAAAAAGATTGAGCATGCGGTTGCGGCTCATGTATCGGTAGCCCACAAACTGCTGCAAGCTCAGGCCTGATCGGCGTTGGTCATAGCCATTAAGATAATCGCCCTGCAATTGTGGCAGTTCCTCCTCTCTGCTCATGAGGCGGATGCGCACCCAATGTTCCATATAGCCGGCGCCTAGGCGAAGCTCCAGATTGTGGCGGCGGTTTTTTTTATTGAGTGAAATCAGCTTACCGATTTGGCCGGTAAAGATAAAGCCCCTTTGGCCTAGTTGCGTTAGGCCCATATCGCCATAAAGGCTAATCAGTTGGCCATTGGCCTCGCGCAAGGGCGCCAGAACATCGGTTTTCACTCGATCGGCAAAAATGACCTGGCCGGAGAGGCCAAAAATCCAGTTTTTGGAGCTGAGGTAGGCCAGTTGTCCCCCGGCGCTATTGCTTTGATAATAATCGGCCTTCATATCGCCCTCGGGCAGATGAAAAGCATAATTGATATCGATCAGGAAGGCGGCGGGCAGACTGCCCTCTTGCTCTTCCTTTTGGGCCCAAAGCGAATGCCCTAAGGAAAGGAAAATAAAAAATAGCGGAAAATAGAGTCGCATAAGATTGTTTTTTTGAACCCAGTAGATTGGGTTGCAAAGCTAAAAAAATAAAGTCAGTTTGAAAACGCAAGCCCATCTCAAAAGGTCCAAAACACAATTAACCTAAAAAATATATGAAAAAAATGCGTTCACAACTTGCGTTAATAAAAATTAAGACTTATACTTGTTACATCTTATTCAATAAACTTAAATTTTTAGACATGAAAGATGTATCAAATGTACAGTCATCGGCTGTAGTGGTTGAGTTGGGGATGGGGCAGCTCTTGAGCAAAGGTTTTGTTTGGGGCCTCAAAAACTTTTTGTCTTTGTTGGGGGCTTCCTTACTATGGATGCTTACGATTTGGATTCCGTATGTAAACGTAGGGACTACTATTGCACTTTTTTCTTTGCCGGTAGAGATGAGCAAGGGTAAGGCGGTGAATCCGCTTGCTATTTTTGATGGTCGTTATCGGAAGAACATGGGTGAATTTTTTCTTTGGGCGGGTTTGTACAACATGATTTTGGGGCCGGCCTATGTATTTGCGATTATTCCGGGTCTTATTTTATCTTATAGTTACTCTATGAGTTTGTATATTTTGCTTGACAAAGAGTTGTCGCCTTCGGAGGCGCTTAGTCAGAGCAATAAGATTACGCATGGGTATAAGTGGAGTTTATTTGCGGCCAAGGTGATATCTTTTCTTCCCTTTCCCTTGTTTTTGGTTATTCCGGAGATAGGTCCTTATTTATTTTCGCTATACTACATCCTTTATTTTCCTTTTTATTTGGGTTTAGAGGCCTATAGTTATGCGCAGTTATCTAAGCGTTTGTCTTAGCATAGATTAAGTTTTGGTTTTAAGAGCTATGGGGCGAGGGTCTCATCGCTCTTTTTTGGGTTAAAAGTGGCTAACTTACAACCTTGGGTAAAGCTTTAAGGTCTTAATGTTATACTGAAAATAGTTCAAAAAATGCTTGTTGCTAGACGCTCTGCCTTTTTATTAGATCATTTCCTTATGGCCCTGCTCTTGTTTTTTAGTCGAGAGTTGGGCCTTATTTCTTTTTTTGCGGCCCTAAAGCTTCCGAGTTTGGTCCTTTATTGGGGGCTCTATCTTAGCTTTTACATTGCCTATAGTTATATTTGTCAATCTGTTTTTAAGCGAACTTTAGGCAAAGTAGTTTTGGGTTTAGTTTGGGAGTAGCCCAATCAAAAACAACTACTCAAAAGGCTAATGTATAAGCTTTTTCTCCTTAACTTACCTCTTCTTCTAATTTGCATAGAAAAGGACTTTTTCTTAATCCTTATCCCTTACTATGCTTTTTTATTCGTTAGCTATTATTTCTCAGCTACCCCTTATATTCCGATAAATGGGCCAAACAGAAACTAATTTCAACAAATCCAATATGGCAAAAAAAGCCTTAACTCCGCCCCCTCATTTTGGCCGCCGTATTCTGGCCCTTGGCATAGATACGAGTATTCATCTGGCCGTCATTATCGGTTTACTCATTGGGATGAAAGAGCTGCCCTTTATTGTTGAGATGATGGACAAACTGCTTGAAATTTGGGGCGGCACCCCCGATGGCAGTGATTTCACCTTTGCGCTTGGCTTTTTCATTGCCTTTAGTATGGCCTACCAATATATGGGTCTGCGTTCTAGTTGGCGGGCCACTTTTGGGCAGCGCCTTTTGGGCCTCTATTGGCAGGCGGTGGGCAAAAAAGCCGAACAGCCCTTATCTTGGGGCAGTATTCATATTCATATTTGGAGTAAAATTCTGTTTTTGCTGCTTATTCCTATGAGTTTTGTCTTTTTTTTGGAGGATGGCTTTTATCTGGGTGTAGGCGTCTATTATATGCTGATGCTATTTATTTTTTACAATGAAGCTCGGCAGACGTCTTTGGGCCAGCTTTTTCATGATAGTTGGTCGGGCTGGACCCTAGCGAAAAAAGAAAAGAAAGCCAAAATTTCTCTAGAGCGACTAGAAGAAGACTTTTGGGCTGAAGAAACTGAAGCGGAGCGTCTTAAGGAACGTCAAAATAAATCTCGATGAACAAAAAAGTTGAACTTACCCCCCGAATTACGGCATTTATCATAGACAGCATTGTCATTGTTGTCTTTTCATTTATTGTTATTGGCATTTTAGGGCAAATCCGGCTGCATCCTTATATTACTCTTGGCCAACAGATAGAAGCCTTACTCCCCTCAATGGACTGGCTCTACTGGTGGATCATCCAACTGGCCCTAGCTCTAAGCTACCATTATGTTTCTTGGTCGGTTTGGAGCGCTAGCCCCGCCCAGCGGCTAACTCGCATAAAATTAGTCAATGCTCAGGAGCAAAAGTTATCGGTTTGGGTATTTCTTTTTCGCCTATTTCTCAAAGCCCTGATCATCAATGTTCCGCTTTTCCTCACTGTTTCTAATTACAATTATTTCCTGCTCTCTGGCCTAATTTACCTAGCCATTCTCATCATTGGCAGCAAAATGATTTATGAAAACCCTAAAGGCCAAATGTTTCATGGATTGCTGAGCAATAGCCATTTTGTCTATTTGCCAGAGAAAAAAAAGCGATAAATTTTATTCTTTACTTCCTCCTTGAGCTCCAGTGAGGACTATAGCCCCAACAAATTATGCAAAAGGTTGAATTTAGTATACGAATTTTAGCTTTTATTCTAGATAGCATAATCATCGTTACTCTTTCCATCATGGGCGTCAATATTCTAGCGGATATTAGTCCACAGCTATCACAATTGCAGGTTCAAGATTACTGGCTCTACTACTGGATTGTTCAACTTGGCGTGGCCTTGGCCTATCATTATACGGCCTTTTCGCTCTGGTCGGCCAGCCCTATGCAACATCTAAGGGAGCTAATATTGGTTACTACAAAGGGAAAAAAACCATCTTTTATTCAGTTTTCTATTCGTTTATTCATCAAGGCGATCGTCGTCAACATTCCGATATATATGTATGTTTATGATCAGGACCTTTTTTTCTTTGCGGGCGCTATCTACTTGGCCATTCTCCTCATTGGCAGCAAAATGATTTATGAACACCCTAGGGGCCAATTACTACACGGTCTAATGAGCAATAGCTATTTTACTTATTTACCGGAACAAGAAAGCTAGCTGTTTTTTTTGGGGCTGCCCCTTCGCTACGCTCGGGTCGGGCTGTGTCGCAGCTCGCAGGTCTGCTCGGCCCTGCGCCGCCTTTGGCGGCTGGGTCTGGCCCTTTGGGCCACTGCTATCCATCCCTCAGCCGAAGGCGGCCGCCCTGCTTTTGGCCTTTTTGGCTCCCTAATTCTTTTTGGCCCAATAGTCATTTTACCACCCTAATAAATACAGCTATGTCTTTATCCAAAGAAATGAGCGACAAGCTACAAAAAAGAGTAGTTGCTAGTTTTTTAGACCTTATTTTGTGTTTAGTACTCTCTATTTACCTTGCTCATTTATTTTCAGAAGAAATATATGAGCTCTATTATCAACAGCTTAATCTAGACCCTTTTTCGGAAAAATACAACCAAGCCCTAAATACCAATCGCTTGGGGCAAAAGCTCAACTGGATTCCCTTTTTCACGGCTATTGTATTTGCCTATCATTGGGCCTTTGAGACCAGCCCTATGAAAGCTACTTTTGGCAAGTTTTTGCTGGGCTTATATTGGAGCTCGCCAAAAAAAAGCTATTGGCGTTGGGTAAAACGGGCGGCCTTTAAGACCTTTATTTTTTGTGGACCATTTGTTTTATTTATTTTTGGAGAACATGTACTTCTGGTTTTCTTTCTTGTCCTCGTATTTTTGGGCGGCAACTACCTCTATGTACTCCAACAAACCGAAGAGAGTAGCAAAAATGGGCAGCAACTAGCTATTTATGATCGTTTTTTTGATAGTTTTTTGCAACAAAAGCCAAAAAAGAAAAAGCAGTAAGCGCTACGACTATGCCTTGACTAGCCTAAAATTCTTATCAAAGGATGGCCGAGAAGTTAAATTCATGAGGGGTTTTAGCCCTCATTCATAAGTCATTGCGAAGCAATACCATGCTTACTGTAGGTTTCAACCTACAGTAAAAAGGGCCGAAGGCCCGTCGGCCTAGGGGCCTGAAAGGGTGCCGCGAAGCGGCAGACCGAGTTTTTTGAGCAGAGCGAAAAAAGCGAAGGGCCGAGCAGACCTGCGAGCCCGGCAAGGGCCCGGCCGCCGAAGGCGGCAGGCCCCAAAAAAGCATAAAAAAGCCCCCAGCTAAAATAGTTGGAGGCTTTCTTCATTTAGTGTCTTAAGACAAATCGTTTTCGCCAGCTTTCGCCTTGCAGATGAAGCTCTAGTAAGTAAAGGCCATTGGGCCAATCTTCTAGTGTCAGCTGCTGTTGCTGTTGCCCTGCGGGCCAATTGGCCTGTTTTAGCAACTGTCCAGATAAATTATAAATCCGGAGTTCGCCATTTGATAAGGGAGTGGCTTTGAGCTGCACATTTAGCTGTCCTGAAGAGGGATTGGGAAAAAGCTGCAGTTCTTGATAAACTTGGGCTAGGGGAAGCGTTGCCGTGCCGAGCTGGCAAGTTGCGGGATCTACCCCCACAGGCAAAGCCTGAATAATTGTATCCGAACCGCAGTCGTTGTAGGCATAGAGGCGAACCTCATAGCAGCCTGTATCTGGGTAAAAATGGAAGGGGCTGCCAAAGCTGGTGGCGGTACTATCGCCAAAATACCAAACTTGGCTTGTTTGATTGACCGACAAATTGCTAAAGCTCACTGAAGTACCGCTGACCGTATAGCTAAAGTTGGCGGTAGGCAGGCTATCTTGATATAAGATGACCGAATCTTGTCCGCTACAGCCTGTTGGGGCGGTTACCGTGACTTCATAGACGCCGGCAGAACTAGCGAGGACGGTTTGGCTGGTATCGCCAGTAGACCAACTATAGCTATAGCCTTGATTACCAAAACCTGCATCGAGTAAGCGGTTATCGCAGATAGGCAATAGAGAGCCTAAATTCACATAGGGTTGGTTAGCCAACTGGCTAATAAAGATAGAATCAGAGAGCTGGCAACCAAAGTTATCGATCAAACTCAGGCTATAATTTCCGGGGCTTGGGGGAATAATCTGGCTCGTTGTATCGCCAGTAGACCAGCTAAAGCTTTGGGCCATATGGTCACTATAATTACTACTAAGTTCATCGGTACAAAGAGGACCATTGGCGGGTAATTCGAGAGGTTCTGGTAGCTGAAAGAAGATAGAGTCATTAGTTTGGCAGCCATTTCCAGCATCCATACTCAAATAATAAAGGCCTGTTGTATCGGCGATAATGCTTGCTGTTGTATCGCCGGTATTCCAGTGATAAGATTGGGCTTGAGCAAAGCTAGCATCGAGTACTGCGGTATCGCAGCTAAACAAGCTATCGGCTAAAACAGAAGGCAGGCGTACATTTACGCTAAAGCTATCGGTTTGGTTTGCGGCACAGCTTGTCATGCCATAGCCAAAATGCCAATCGAAGAAAGGGCTATAGCTTAGGCTGGGTAAAGTTGTCCCGTTCAACTCTGCCACATGGGCACTAGAGCTAATAGGATAATTTAAATCTTCTTGGATCAAGAAGTCGGTACTTAAGCCAACTAATTCTAGGCGATAGTCATTACCGGCAGGAATAAAGAAATTTGCGGCTAGGAACACCTTAGTTTGTGCCTGTTGAATAGTAAAGCTTTTCCGGGCTATTTCCTGATTATTTGCATCACGGAGGAGCAGTTCGACCGTAGTTGGGGCTGTAGCGGCATAGACGGCTACAGAGTCGAGTAAAGCAGCTTGAAAAGTATTAAAGGTATTTGGTAAGATAAAGGGTTGATATTGGTTAAGGTTTTGTGGATTGGGGGCCATTTGTTCGCCTAATCTGGTATAGGCTTTTGCTTGATTTTGGATAATAAAGCTTTGGCTACTATCTATATAGGCGGTATATGGAGCCCCTAAGAAGGCCACCGACTGACTATTTTGCCATTGTAGGATTCCATTGTTGGGCGGAGCCAACATATCTAGTGTTCTAGAGCTACAGATACTACTATCGCTGGCAAAATAAGGCAAGGGGGGCGAAAGCAGCTGCAGGTCAAAGCTTTTTCGGCTTTCGCAAAGGCCCATATTGGTCACGGTAACGCTATAGCTACCGGCTTGGTTAAGCTGAACTTGATTGCTTGTATCGCCCATACTCCATTGGTATTGATAATTGGGGTTCGTTGTTGTGGCAGTAAGTGCTAAGTTATTGGCAGATCCACAGATAGCGGTATCAGAAGGCATGCTAATGATTGGTTTTTCGGGCACATTAACTTGAACGGGGATACGGTTAGTGGCACAAGCTAGGCGGCTAATTTCCCATCGGAAGAAGGCGGGGTAAGAAGTTCCTAAAGCTAGTGGGTATCCAGATTGAATAGTTAAGGCATTGGTAGTTAGCGGGTAAGAGAAACTATTTATGGTATAAATACCTTTCCCCCAAATCATCCGGATAGTTAGTCGATAACCATTAGCTTGAGGTACAAACCATTGGGGGCTGATTATATTTTCTCCTAACTGCAAATTATAATTTTGGCGATACAGGCTATAGCCAAAACGATCTAGCAGTACAATTTCGACTTCTGCGCTAGAGTCTGCAAAAACGGAAAACTGATCGAGCAGCAGGGGTTCTTGGGCGTCAAAGAAGAGTCCTCTTTCGGGATAGAAGGAGTTGCCAATTTCTTCATAAGAGCCATTTAGGGTAGGGAACTCTTGCCATCCATAAAATTGAGAAGAATGCATAAAGTCTACTCCCTCTAGCCAAACTGTTTGACTATCTGTAACGGTTAGGTGCAAGCTATCACCGTAGCCCAAAATTTGCTGTCCGATAGAATCGGCATACCAAATTTGGGTATAGCCTGTACTGCTTGCAAAAATATCGATTCCAGAGGCACAGACTGTGGTGTCATTGGGCAACTGATTAAAGCTAGGGGGGTTGGTTAGATAAATAATCAAGGTATCTTCGGTGGTACAGCTTCCTATTTGTGCTTGGACCCAAACCGTATCACTTTGACTAAGTGTAATTGTTGGGGTCACACTTCCGTCAGACCATAGATAACTAGCATTAGGGTAGCTAAGATCTAGGGTTAGGCTATTTCCGCAGGCTGTAGAGTCTCTCCCCCAGTTGGTGTTAATTGTTGGAAGGACATCTACATTCATAGCTTGTCTTTGGCCAGGGCAGCTCAGTTCGCTCAGTTTCCAGTTATAGAAATAGTAATAGACCTGTTCAAAAGGAACACCTTCTTGCATTTGAATAGTGCCATAATCTAATGGAAAGCTAGTAGGGTAATCTGCATAAAGTGCGCCTGTACCTGTATATTTTTCAAAAAGGATTTGGTAGCCGGTCCCCTGTCTCAAAAATACGTTTATATCAATGGTAAGCGCGCCAAAATGATTGAAGTTATAAAACTGCTCATAAATATGTTGACCATTAGAGTCCAAAATTAGTACTCGGCCATTAACTAGACCATTGGCATAAAAATCAACTGTTTCTAGGTAAACATCCTCAGTCACATCAAAACGAATTCCTCTACGGTCAGAAGGCAAGATAAAATAATCGCCTTGGGTGGTATTATTATTCTGTATAAAACCTGCTATGAGCATCTCTGGAAACTTGGCATAGGCTTCTACAAAAAACTGGCTACTATCGTACAAAGTTGTAGTATAGTTTTGTCCTTCATGCAAAAACTGCCCAGCTTGAGCGGCATCCCACCAAAGGTAAATGCCCGAGCTATCTCCATCGGCGGCTAAGGTTAAGTCGCCACCACAAGAAACCGTATCATTCAATTGGAAAGCAACGGTATCTACAATATAGAGCTGCATACTATCTTGGTAACTACAACTTCCTATAGTCGCTGACAGTTCTATATTTTGAGATTGTGTGAGCTGAATAGTTGGCGAATTGCTACCATTACTCCAGTTATAGCTAGCCGCAGAAAGGTAGCTCATATCTAAGGTAATTTGCTGTCCACAAACCAAACTATCTTGAGGAAAATCAAAAGTTGGGGTGGCTAAGGCTTCAATATTTACTGTATCCCGTTCTTCACAGAAGTAGTCTCTAAGCTGCCAATTATAGAAGCAGTTATAAACTGTAGAAAAAGGAGTTCCTCCTTGTATTTCCAAGTCGGCATACTGCAAACTAGACCAATTAGAGTAGGGGAATTCGACAAAGACCTGCCCGCCAGTTCCCACTAAACGCAACTCTAAATCATTGGCCGCTGGAACCACAAAGTTAAGGGGTTGTTCTAGGGTTCCCGCAGCTGTGGCATTAACGGTGGCTGTAGCCAAAATTTGCCCCGAGGCATCTAGTAGCTGTACGCTACCACTAAAAGGAGCATTAAGATCTATTTCTACAGACTCTAAGTAGAAGTCGGTCAAGGCATTAAAACGAAGCCCCCGATAATTGCCCACATTATAATAACCCGCCTGCGTAGTTGTATTTCTTTGTGTTTCACCTCTAGTGTTCAACGTATAAGCGCCAAAAGCTTGCAAGTAAAAGCTATCTGTTTGTTGTACCAGCAAAGATAGACTATCTGTAGTGGCTAAAAGCTGTCCGTTAAAGTCTCTCCAAAAACGATGGCTGCCTGCTGATTGAGCCAAAAAGCTTATTTCTTGCCCCACACAAATGCTGCTGTCGTTTATAGAGCTGCTGGCCCCCAAAGGAGCAACAATATTGACATAGATACTGTCTCGGCTAGCACAAGCGCCGGTGCTATCTACTAAGTCAATGGCATAAGGACCACTATTACTAACCAAAAGCTGCGGTTGTTGGCTGCCATCGCTCCAGCTGTAAATTGTTGGCCCCGCATTGCTCGCATCCAATAAAACATCGGCCCCACAGCTAATGGTATCTGTCGGAAAATCAACTATGGGTGTATAAGCCGCGTCCCAATGAACCAAAGCCCGCTCTTCACATTTGAAGTCCCGAATTTTCCAGTTGTAAAAGCCTGCATAAACAGTCCCATAAGGAGTTCCTGTTACAAATTCTAGTTCTGGATACTGTAAATTGGACCAATTGCTATAAGGGAATTCCATATAGAGCTGTCCCCCTGCCCCTACTAAACGCAATTCTAGCCCATTGCCCGCAGGCACCGTAAAATTGAGCAAAATAGTATAACTACCCGCATTGGCTGCACTAAAAGGATGACTGGCCAAAACCTGCCCCGAAGACGAGCGCAATTGTAGCTCGCCCTGAAAACCCGCATTAAAGTCTAGTTCTACCGACTCCAAATAAAAATCAGTCAAGGCATTAAAGACAATGCCCCGATAGTTGCCTAGGTTGTAAAAGTTGGCCTGTGAAGTCGTTCCTCGCTGCGCTTCTCCCCGACTCAAGATTTCATAGCCACCAAAACTTTGTGCATAAACACTATCGGCCCCGCTTACGGTCAAGCTATAACTACTGCCCAAGGCCAATAGACTATCATCAGCCTGCCTACGCCAAAAGGTAGTATTAGCAGCATTATAAGCTTCCAAGAGTAGAGGCTGGCCCAAACAAGCCGTACTATCTGTAAAGTTGGTAAATATCCCCTGTGGTTGCAACACCTCTACATAAATACTATCCGTAAAACTACAGCTTCCGCTGCTATCGGTCATACTCAAACTAACTTGCTGTGTACTCCCCACTAAAATACTAGCCGTAGTCGCTCCATTGCTCCAGTTATAAATTGTTGGCCCTGCATTCGTCGCATCCAAGAAAACAGAACTGCCACAACTTAGGGTATCTTCCGGAAAGTTGGTACTAGGCGTATACAAACTACCCAAAACAACCCCTTGCTGCTCCAAACAAGCAAAACGCTCTATCTGCCAATTATAAAAACAACTATAAACGGTCGAGTAGGGCGTTCCCGCCAATAAACTTAATTCTTCATAATCATGATTCCCCCAATTCGAGTAGGGATATTCCATATAGGGCTGCCCTCCACTACCCGTCAAGCGCAACTCTAAGCCATTGGCCTGCGGTACCGAAAAGTTTAAGGGCAAAACAAATACGCCAGCCCCAACGGTCTGTATCGCATAGCTAGCCAAACTCTGCCCAGAAGCATCCAATAAGCTAACTTGGCCCGTATAACTTCCATTAAATTCTACTTCTACCGATTGCAAAACAAAGGCCTCCTTGGCATCAAAACGGATCCCCCGATAACTGCCTGTTGCATAAAATCCCGCCTGTGAAGTAGTTCCTCTTTGCTGCTCCCCTCGGCTATATTGCAAACTGCTCGCATAGGCATTCCAATACAAACTGTCCTCTTGCTGTAAGGGCATAGACAAACTATCTCCCTCGCCCAAAATTCCTCCTAAAGGGCTAGACCAAAACTGATAGGCCGCCAAAGGATCTCCCAAAAATAATAATGGACTCCCCACACAAGCTGTAGTATCTTGCAAATATGTTGGTCCCGACAAAGGCGCCACGGCCAAAAGCTCTATGCTATCTCGAACAGGACCCGAACCCGCATCTACATCCACCCAATAAATGCCCGGGTTATTCACGACAATGCTCTGCGTTGTCGCTCCGGTATTCCACAAATAACTACTGCCCGAATTGCCCGCATCTAAGGTCAAACTACTAGCAGGACAAAGCGGCTGGTCTGCCCCCAAATCAACCTGAGCCTGCAAAGGCAAAAGCACCGTCAAAAGAAATATAAATAGGTATACCTGTCGCATAAGCTTATGTTTTCTATGTTTTTTTGGGGGCTGCCCCTCCCTTTGGTCGGGTCGGGCTGTGTCGCAGCTCGCAGGTCTGCTCGGCCCTGCGGCGGCTTCGCCGCCTGGGTCTGGCCCTTCGGGCCACTGCTTTCCATCCCTCAGCCTGCGGGCGCTTCGCGCCCTGTAGAGCCTGATAGCCCTTTTCTAATACGAAATTTGAAACGAAATAGATCTAGGTCCAAAATAAAGAAAACCCATAAAAGAAGCACTCTTCTATGGGTTTTCTATCCAACTTTATGGTCCTAATTAGCCTAAAGTGTCCAGCGAACAGGCAAATCTTCAGCCCAATTCGCATATAGGTTTTTGAGGTCCAAAATAGGCGCGCCCCCTTTGCTTATAGAACGAAAATAAACGGCATCTAGCTGCTTGTATTCCTCATGGGCTACAGCCACAATGACAACATCGTAGTCTGTTCCGACCTCTTGGGCCAATTCGATGCCGTATTCATGGGCCACCTCATCGGCTGCGGCATAGGGGTCAACCACCTCTACTTGCAAGGCATAATCTTTTAGGGCCAAAATCAAATCCGCTACTTTAGAGTTGCGAATATCCGCTACATTTTCCTTAAAAGTAATGCCCTTCACCAACACCTTGGCCGATTTGGGATGCGTATCGGTCTGCAAAATAAATTGCAAGGCCTTTTTGGCCACATATTCGGCCATATTATCATTGATGCGGCGGCCACTCAAAATTACTTGGGGGTTATAATTGAGCTGCTGCGCTTTATAGGTCAAGTAATAAGGGTCTACCCCAATACAGTGGCCGCCCACTAGGCCCGGATAAAAATTGAGGAAGTTCCATTTGGTCCCCGCGGCTTTCAAAACCTCATAGGTATTGATATCCATTTTATCAAAAATGATAGACAACTCATTCATCAAAGCAATGTTGAGGTCGCGCTGGGTGTTTTCAATAACCTTGGCGGCCTCGGCTACCTTGATGCTGCTGGCCCGATGCACCCCTGCCTCAATAATGAGCTCATAGGTTTGGGCAATATTTTCTAGGGCCTCTTCATCATTTCCAGAAACCACCTTAATAATCTTCTCGATGGTGCGCTCCTTGTCTCCGGGGTTAATGCGCTCGGGCGAATAGCCCACTTTAAAATCTAGGCCCGCCTTTAGGCCCGATTTGGCTTCTAGGATAGGGATACAATCTTCTTCGGTGCAACCAGGATAAACGGTAGACTCAAAAACGACGTAGTCTCCTTTCTTTAATACTTGGCCCACCGTTTTGGAGGCCGAGAGCAAAGGATGAAGATTGGGGCTACGATGGCTATCAATAGGAGTAGGCACGGCCACCACATAAAAATGGGCTTGGCGCAAATCCTCTAGCTCATGGCTAAAGACAATATCGGCTCCTTCAAAAGCTTGGGCATCCAACTCCTTAGAGGGGTCTTGCTGCTGCTGCATTTGGGCCACTCTTTCGGCATTGATGTCAAAACCAATAACCGATAGTTTTTTGGCAAAGGCCAAGGCGATGGGCAAGCCCACATAACCTAAACCAATAACGGCTAATTTCTTTTCTTGGGCAATAAGTGCTTGATACATTTACTTCTTTTTATGAACTCATGGAAAAAGGGCTGCTGCTTCAGATTTTGGGCCAAAATCTAGTTTTTCTGGGCAGGCGGCTTGGCCGCCTGCGCTCCGGGCCTTGGCCCGCTTTTTTGGCCTAGCGATGTGCAGGGGGGGCCAAAGGCCAGACCGAGCCGCTGAAAGCGGCGAAGGGCCGAGCAGACCTGCGAGCCCCGAAACGTAGCGCCCGCCAAAGGCGGGAGGCCCCAAAATTACTGCATTAAACTTGGTCGCTCACTAATTTCATGATAGCGAATGACGTCTTTTGCGTAATAATGAAAAACCATGCTTTTGCGGCTAAGCTCGGCCGAGGCAATGGGGCTGCCCCCATGCAATAAATTGGCATGCCAAATTAGGATGTCCCCCTTTTTTGCCTCAAAATATTCTTTTTTCAGTTGTTTTGCACTGATTTGGGCCTCAATTTTATCCTCATAGGCTTTGTAGGCATTTTTGCCGAGGCGAAAAGCGCTGCCCCCATGCTCAAAATCAAGCTTAGAGACAAAGGGCAATTTATGGCTGCCGGGGTAGTAAAATAGAGCCCCTTGCGGAATTTTAATATCTTCTAGGGCAATCCAAACAGCAATCAGGTTATGCAGCGGATGAGTGGTCATATGGATCAAATCGGAATGCGCCCGCTGCTCGCTGCCCTGCAAAAAGTTGATCGATTGGAAGAGCTCTACAGGCCGGCCCAACAAAAAAGAAAGCAGGCGGATAAGCTCTGGCTTTTGGCCCAAACTGGCAATCAAAGGCGATTTTTTCCAGACAAACATCAGCTTGTTGCCATAGCGAAAAGCAATTTTTTTCTGGGCCAATAACTGCTCAATTTCCTGATTGACAGCCTCGGCCTCTTGGGCAAAATAGCCTGGAATAATGGCATAGCCTTTTTCGGACCAAGAGCGAACACCCTCCCGAATCAGGGGCGAAAAAGCCTGAAAATCGGCATTTTCATCGGCTGCTTGGGCCAAAGAATGGCGGTCCCAAAAAGGGAGATCATCCTGTGGTAAATCCTTAAAATCGGCATAGGAAATAGGGGCATATGGTGCCTTTTTGATGCCGTACTTTTTGTATAAGGGGCGCAAATACTCCAACTTAGAGCGGTTCAGGATATTACTCAGCTGATAAGTTAGTTTGAAAGAGCGTAAAAAACTATTGAGAGACATCTTTGGGGGAATTTAGCAGCCGGCGGTTACGGAGGTCAAAATTGACCAAAATGGCCATGGCAAAAAAGAAAAAGCTACCCACCTTATCCGTTTCAATGAGGTCGTTCATCAGCAAAAAGGCCGAGATAATCACGAGCATCATCATTAGGCCCATAGTCGCTCGCTTTTGTCGAGCATCTTGACTTTGATGATAGACCTTTTCGCCTAAAATAAGGCCATAGAATAAGAAAAAAATGAAGAGCAACATACCCAAATAGCCCTGTTCCACCAACAACATCAAAAAGTAGTTGTGAATCCCTGAGCGTTCGGGATTATCCGACACATAGGTCTGAAACCGATTGAGGCTATATTGCTTGTAGTAAGTATAAAAAGTACCTGGGCCAAAACCGACCCAAGGGGCCTCTGTCGACATCCTTGCACCGGCTACCCAACGGTAATAGCGCTCCGAAGTCGATACATCTTCTAGTTTGTAAGTAGCGGCTACAATATCGCCAAATTCTTTATGCGAGATGGTCCGTTCTGAAGGAGCCAATTCCATAAAATTATTGTCCTTAATGAGGTAGCCAAAAGCCAAAAGCACGGCCAAACTCGCCCCCAAAAGCGCCCAACGCATCAATTTGAACTGGATAATAAAATAGGCCACAACAGCAAGGACCAAAGAAACATAGGCCGCCCGGGTGTAGGCCGTTAGCATACCAAAAAAGAAGAGGCAAAAAGAGGCCCCAATAAAGAGCTGCCCCCAAGACCATTTTTTCAGGTTGCGCCCAAAAAAGTAGAGAATGGGCAAAAAGAAGGTCAGCACCGCCGCATAGTTTACATGGTTTCGGAAAAACGGGCTGGTCGCTCGGTTAATCTCCTTAAAGCCAAAATCGAGCAAAGCATGATGCGCCACCACCTTAAAGCTAGCAAAAGCCAAGGGAACTATCACCCACCACCACAAATGATGCAACTGCTTCTCTTTGCGAATCAAATGCCCGGTCATAAAATAAAAACAACCAATATACCACAGCTTGGCGAGGGTAAACTTTAGCGAAATTGTAAAGCTATCAGAGAGCAAACAGCTAAAGGCGGTCCAGGCAAAATGCAAAATGAGCAGCAGGCTAAGCGGATGCAGCCAAAAAGCCCCCGAAATCGTTTTGGGCTTGGTCAAAACCAAGAGAATATAAAGTAAAAGCACCCCCACAATCAGCGGCTCGGTGGGTAAATCGGTAGCCAAGCTATCACTAAAAAACACCTCCGTAGAAAGCGGCAAAGTGGTAAACAACAAATAGTAAATGACCCGATAATCTACCAAGGCCTGATAGGCCAACAAAACCCCAAAGGGCAGGGCCAAAAAGACCAGCTCCTCCAAAAGTAAACTGGCCAAGATAGCGAGCAGACTTAAAGCCGCCAAGGCCCAAAAAAGCTGCTGCTTAATGGGCTGCAAACGCGGATGAATCGTAAAATCTAAGCTAAATTTAGGCATTGAGCACTTCTTTCCAGTCAATTTTTCGGTTGAGTTCTAAGACCAAAACAGCCATCACCCCAATAATTAGGGCCAAAACGCCCGCCCCCAATACAAATAAAGAGCGACGAGGATAAGACTTCACTTTAGGAACCTCTACCTCCTCCAAAACAATAATAGAGCTGGCCTGACTAGCCGCCTGCGCCTTAAATTTGGCAAACTCCGAACGAATCTCCCCAATGTCATCGGTTAGGTTTTCAACTTCGTTTTCATAGGCCAAAATTCGCTCCCGCCCCTCATTATAGGCCTTTAGGTTAATGGCCGATTGTATGGTATCCGATTCCTCATTCAATTGCTTGAGCTGCTCTCGATAACCCGCAATCTGCGCCGAAATAACCGCCACCGAGTCTTTACGCCCCACCAACTTAAAGGCCTGCATTTTCGCCTCGCCCTCAGCCAATTTGGCCTGCGTTTTTACCAAGGCAGAAGCCAAAAGTTCGCCCTGCCGCTTCACATCATAAATCTTATATCGCGCACGCAATATATACAAGCTATCCGAAATCCGACGCAGCTCTTCCCGCTTATCCTTCAAGGCCTGCTCATAGGTCCCCAACAACTGCCGCTTGCTCGGCCCCGTCGCCCGCTTGTGTATCGCCTCCAATTTGGCCAAAACCGCCCCAAGCATCTCCGCCGCCTTGGCCGCATCCCGATCCTCCAAACTGATCTCAATCCCCGAAAATTCATTCTTTTTCACCTGATACAATTTCCGAAAACGCTGGGCCACCTTATACTCCCCCTTAGGCGTAGCCGCATTAATCGCATAACGCTCCGCCAACTTAAAACTATCCACCATAAAAGCCACCAAAGGCGAGGAATTGGCAAAAATAATCGAACGATCCACCGCATCCTCATCCCCATACAAACCATTGTTCTTCGTCTGAGAACCAAACAAATCTTTCTCCTCATTGGCCGGCATAATCGTGACCTGCGCCTTATAATAATTCGGAATCATCAAACTGACCACAGCCGTTAAGACCATAGCCGAAATGACAAAAATAATTAGCCCCTTTTTCCAACGCCAAAGACTACCAATAACCTCCAAAAGGCTAAACGCTAACTCCTGCTTTTTGGCCGCCGCCAAGTTGTTTTCTTCCATCATGGATGTTTCTTCTAGTTTTAATTGAACGCATTCGCTCCAAGTCCGCAAAGCTAATAAAGAAGTTCTTTAAATACTACTGTCTATAAATTTAGTCCCATTTTATCCGCTTTTTTTGGGGCTGCCCCGCCCTTTGGGCGGGTCGGGCTGTGTCGCAGCTCGCTGCTCGCTCGGCCCTGCGTTTTTTCGCTACGCTCAAAAACTGGGTCTGGCCTGCGGCCACTGCTATCCATCCCTCAGCCGGTCGCTGCGCTCCCCGGCGGCGGCTGCGCCGCCTTCTCAACTGGACCAATAAAATATTCCGCAAAAAAACTTTCTCTAGCTAAACTTTTTTTCTAACTTATCTTTCTTGCTTCAATGCAAGATGCAGAAAATTTGCTCACAACAAAGTAAAAATCAATATGAACAAAATACGCTTAGCCATCAATGGCTTTGGCCGCATTGGCCGCCTAGCCTGCCGCCGCCTACTCCAAATGCCTGAAATTCAAATTGTAGCTATCAATGATCTCGCCCCAGCCAGCAGCCTAGCTCACCTTTTCCAATATGATTCTAGCCAAGGAACGTATCAAGGTACAGTTCAGTTGGAAGAGGACCAGCTCCTCATCAATGGGCAGAAGATCCAAATTCTAGCCGAACGCAACCCCAAGGCCCTCCCCTGGACATCCCTAGAGATCGATATGGTCCTAGAATGTACCGGCATCTTCAGAACCCGAGAGAAAGCCCTACAACATATACAAGCCGGAGCCAAAAAGGTCCTGCTCTCCGCTCCCGCCAAAAGTGAAGGCATTCCCACTATCGTACAAGGAATCAACCAAAATGAAGTCATTAGCAACCAACTAGTTTACTCTAATGCCTCTTGTACCACCAATTGCCTAGCCCCTATCCTCAAAATATTTAATGATAGCTGGGGCATCGAACATGCCATCATGGAAACGGTCCACGCCTATACCGCAGACCAAAATCTACAGGATGCGCCCCACTCCGACCTCCGCCGCGCCCGTGCCGCCGCCCTCAATATTGTGCCCACCAGCACCGGCGCCGCCAATGCGGTCCAATTGGTTTTGCCCGAGCTAAAAGGAAAAATTTCTGCCGCCGCTATGCGAGTACCCGTACCCACCGGCTCTCTGATCGACCTCACCATTTTGCCCAAAAGTAACGCTAGTATCGAGGAAATCAATGCCGTCTATAAAGCCGCCGCCCAAGGCGACTTTAAAGGCATTCTGGCCTATAGCGAAGCCCCTTTGGTCTCTTCCGATATTGTTGGCAATCCCCACTCTTGCATCTTCGATGCCCCACTGACCAACCAACAAGGTCCCCTAGTTCGCCTAGTGGCTTGGTACGATAATGAATCAGGCTATGCCAACCGATTGGCCGAAACTGCTCTCTTTTTAGCCAAAAAATCTTAATATTGTGGCGGCCTTAAAGGCCGCCTTTTTTTTGACCAAAATCTTTTTGCTTTGAAGCTTAGCGACCTTTCTTTATCCAATAAACGCATTTTAGTTCGCCTAGACCTTAATTGTCCCCTAGATGGCGAGCAAAATATTAGCGACGACTCTAGAATTTTAGCCGCCCTACCCACCATCAAGTATTTGATAAAAAAAGGGGGCCGCCTGATTCTTTGCTCGCATTTGGGCCGACCAGATAAAAAACGCCTGCCCAATGGCAATATCGATCGACAACGTTTTTCTTTGGCCCCTATCGCCCAACGCCTATCCGAACTTTTAGACCAAACCGTTTTTTTCCAGCAAGATTGTATTGGCCCAGAGGTGCAAGCCGCCGCCGCCAATTTACAAAATGGCCAAATTCTACTCCTAGAAAATACTCGCTTCTATAAAGAAGAAAAAAAAGGCGATAAAGCCTTTGCCGCAGAATTGGCCGCCCTAGCCGATGTTTATATCAATGATGCCTTTGGTACCGCCCACCGCGCCCATGCCTCTACCGCTGTTGTGGCCGATTTCTTTCTGCCCCAAGCCAAAGCCATCGGCCTGCTGATGCAAAAAGAAGTAGAACAGGCCAATAAGTTATTGCATGAACCCAAACGCCCCTATCTGGCCATCGTTGGCGGCGCCAAAGTCTCTGATAAAATTTTACTGCTCGAAAAATTAGTGGAAAAGGTAGATGTTCTACTCATTGGTGGCGGTATGGCCTATACCCTGCTCAAAGCACAAGGCGCAGAAATTGGCGCTTCTTTGGTAGAAGACGACAAGCTAGATTTGGCCAAAAAATTCCTAGAAAAAGCAGCCCAAAAGGGCATTAAAGTACTTCTCCCCGAAGATTCTTATATCGCTAATGAGTTTTCGGCTACGGCAGAAAAAAAATTGGCCGATAATAAAAATATTCCCACTGGTTGGATGGGCCTAGATATTGGACCAAAGGCCCAAACCGCCTTTATCTCCGAAATTCAACAGGCCGCCTCCATCTTATGGAATGGCCCCATGGGCGTTTTTGAGTTTGCCGCCTTTGCCGAAGGGACCAAAAAGCTCGGCCAAGCTGTTGTAGAAGCAACTCAAAAAGGCGCATTTTCTTTGGTCGGTGGCGGAGATTCCGTGGCCGCACTCAAAAAATTGGGTAAAGCCCATGCCGTGAGCCATCTGTCTACTGGCGGCGGCGCTACCCTAGAGTATTTGCAAGGAAATGAATTGCCTGGACTCAAAGCTATCGAGCAATAAATTACTTATAACCAACAACTTAGGCGCAAAGGGAACGTTTTCCCTTTGCGCCTTTTTATCTTTCTCTTTCCCCCCCCTCCTACTATCTGTCGCACAGACATAAAAAAAGAGGCGCCGAAGCTCCTCTTGATCTAAATAGAAAACAAAAATCCCTTTTTACCCTATTCTAGTTTTTATTTTTTTTCCGTGCTTTTCTTTTGGCCGATTTTGGAGCCGCCTTCAACTCCTCTTTGCTAATGAAGCCGTCTTGGTTGCTGTCAATTGTTGCAAAATTCTTTTTGATGGGGCCTTTGGCTTCCGCCTCAGAAATCTGCCCGTCTTGGTCAGCATCTAGCTTCTCAAAACGCTTGCCTTTGCCTTTGCCCTTCCCCTTAGGTTTATTCTTTAGTTCTTCTAGAGTAATAAAGCCATTTTGGTCGCTATCAATTTTGTCAAAATTCTTCTTGAGGCGACCTTTGGCCTCTGCCTGAGAAATCTGCCCATCTTGGTTGGCATCTACTTTTTCAAAACGCTCTTCTGGAGACAAACGCTCTTTTTTTTCTTTTTGGTCTTGTGCCTGAACATTCAAAGCAATCAATCCAAAGCCAATTAACATCAGTAGGTTTTTCATAAAATTCATTTTTTGAGGATAAGATTTGTACCTCAGACGCAAGCTCTCGCCAAGGGTTTAAGGTCGCTTATTTTTTTATTTTTTTGGGGCTGCCCCGCCCTGCGGGCGGGTCGGGCTATGTCGCAGCTCGCAAGCCTGCTCGGCCCTGCGCTTTTTTCGCTTTGCTCAAAAAGCTGGGTCTGGCCCTTCGGGCCACTGCTATCTATCCCTCAGCCGGCTCCACCGCAGAGCTTGGGCTGGGCATTCGGCTTCGGCAGGCAAAAAAAAGGAGACCGATAAATCGGTCTCCTTTCTTGGCCCATAAAAGAGCAGCTTATATAGTAGACTAGTCTTTTAGTAAAGAGCGAGAAATAACTAACTTCTGAATTTCAGAGGTGCCTTCTCCAATAGTACAGAGTTTAGAATCTCGGAAAAACTTCTCTACGGGGAAGTCTTTAGTATAGCCATAACCGCCATGTACCTGAATACTATCGGTGGCTACTTTTACACAAACCTCAGAGGCCATATATTTAGCCATAGCCGAGATTTTGGTCACAGGCAAATGATTATCTTTAAGATAACCCGCCTTGCGCGTAAGCAATTCGGCGGCTTCAATTTCTGTGGCCATATCGGCAAGTTTGAAGGCAATGGCCTGGAACTTAGAAATGGCTTTGCCAAACTGCTCTCTTTCTTTAGAGTACTTTAGGGCCGCCTTATAAGCGCCTTTAGCAATACCTAGAGAAAGGGCAGCAATAGAAATGCGGCCACCATCTAGAATTTTCATGGCTTGGATAAAGCCTTCGCCCTCATTGCCTAGCAACTGACTCTTGTGTACTCGGCAATTTTCAAAGACCAATTCGGCAGTTTCAGAGGCGCGCATACCAAGCTTATTCTCCTTCTTACCAGCAGAAAAGCCTTGCATATTGCGCTCAATAACAAAAGCACTAATGCCGCGGCTATCGAGTAGGTCGCCTGTACGGACAAGCACCACCCCAACATCGCCACTGATGCCGTGAGTAATCCAGTTTTTGGTCCCGTTAATGATATAATAATCGCCATCTTTTTCTGCTGTACATTGCATACGCATAGCATCAGAGCCCGTATTGGCCTCGGTAAGTCCCCAAAAAGCAACATGTTCGCCACTGGCCAACTTGGGTAAATACTTTTTCTTTTGCTCCTCATTGCCAAACATCAAAATATGGTTGGTTCCTAAAGAGTTGTGGGCTGCCAAAGACAAGCCGATAGAGCTACAGACCTGAGATACTTCCTCGATCACGGTAATATACTCTTGGTAGCCTAGGCCTGTTCCGCCATATTCTTCGGGCACCAAAACGCCCATAAACCCTTGTTCTCCCATTTTCTGGAAAAGGTCTTTGGGAAAATACTGGCGTTCATCCCAATCCATCATGTCGGGGCGAATATGTTTTTCGGCAAAGTTGCGGGCAGACTCCTGAATAAGAGCCAAGGCCTCATTGGCTGAGCTGTTCATGTAATCCATAAATTAAATAAAGAGATTTTGGGGACCAATTTTGGGCTGTCCTTTTGGTCCAATAGTTTGAAGAGAGCGTTGCTCTCGGAGAAATGTCTGTTTCGCCAATTTACAACAAAAAAATTGATTTTCGGTTTTTCTGCTTTTTATGCCAAGCCTTGGCATAAATTAACTAGCTTCGGATATTGGGCCAAAAGCTAGCCGGCTGCGTTTTGCAGGCCCGAAGGGCCGCAGGCTTAGGGATGGATAGCAGTGGCCGAAGGCCAGACCGAGCTTTTTGAGCAAAGCGAAAAAAGCGAAGGGCCGAGCAGACCTGCGAGCTGCGACACAGCCCGGCCCGGCCGCAGGGCGGGCAAGCCCCAAAAAAACATCATATATAAGGTAAAGGACTTTATTTTACTGGATCAGCATACATTTAAATTTTCATTATGCAAACAATTGCTTTAGTGGGTTGTGGAAACTTGGGCAGTGCCATTATTAAGGGATTATTGGCCAGTGGGCAGGCGCCCCAGCAGATTCGGGCCAGTCGGCGTTCGCTTTGGGCCCTACAGCCCTTGGCTGAGCTAGGCGTACAGACCTTTTCGGATAATTTGGAGGCCATTCGGGGGGCTGATATTATCATTTTGGGCCTAAAGCCCTATGTTATGCCCAAGGTATTGGCCGAAATTGCCCCCAACTTAGGGCCGCAGCAGATGGTGGTTTCTTTGGCCACCGGCCTAAGTTTGGAGCGTTTGGGCCAACATCTGCCCGAAGAGCAGCCGCTAGTGCGGGCCATGCCCAATACGGCAGCCGATGTGAGCGAATCGCTTAGTTGTTTGGCCCAAAAAAACTGTAGTTTGCAGCAGCAAAAATCGGTGGGCCGCATTTTTGAAGCCATTGGCGTAGCGATTTGGATAGAAGAAGAACTGATGGAAGCCGCCACTATTTTGGGGGCTTGTGGAGTTGCCTATGTGCTTCGTTTTATTCGCGCCATGGTGCAGGGCGGCATTCAGCTGGGCTTTGATGCCCAAACGGCCAAAAAGATTGTTACCCAAACCACCAAGGGGGCAGCCGAGCTCCTTTTGCAAGGCGGCAAACACCCGGAAGAAGAAATTGATAAGGTCACTACGCCCAGAGGCTGCACCATTGTGGGCCTCAATGAAATGGAGCATTCGGGCTTTAGCTCGGCCCTGATCAAAGGGATTTTGGCTTCCTTTGAGGCCATTGAAAAGAAATAATCGGCGGCGGACTAAGCTGTCAGAACCGGCTCTCTTAAGGAAACCTTAAGAGGGCTTTAGCTTTTAGACCCGCTCTAAACAACTGACAAACAAACTTTTGTGTGGGCATTAAATTATATTGCCAAAAAAAACTTGGCCCCCAATGCCCCAATCAAATCAAAATCACTATTTTTAGCGGATACGAATGCATTTTCACTTACTATTCCTAATAAATTAAATTATGCTCTTTTCCGTTATCTTAAGTTTTATCATTGGTTATGTGGCCATTGTGTTTGAGCATCCGCTCAAGCTAGATAAAACGGTACCTGCTCTTATTATGGCGGCCCTCTGTTGGGCTTTCGTTTCTTTGGGCCATCTCGAGGTTTTTGATCATCATGGACATGAAGCGGCCCTCGATAATATTCTGCTTCATCATATTGGTAAAACTGCCGAAATTCTCATCTTCCTGATCGGCGCCATGACAATTGTAGAGCTAATTGACTTGCATGGTGGTTTTGGAGCGATTACCGATCGCATCAAGACGACCAAAAAATCGACGATGCTTTGGATGGTGATGCCTTTGGCCTTTTTCCTTTCTGCAACCCTAGACAACCTCGCTTGTACGATTGTAGTGGTGTCTTTGCTTCGCAAATTGGTGCCCGTTAAAGAAGAGCGCATTTATTTCATCAGTTTGGGCGTTATTGCTGCCAATGCGGGCGGTGCTTGGTCGCCAATTGGAGATGTAACCACCACTATGCTCTGGATTGGTGACCGTATTTCGGTTTCTGGTTTGGTCTTGGCACTTTTGCTCCCTTCTATTGCCTGTGCAATTATTCCTACAGCCGTGATGGCGGCTATGCCTTATATGAAAGGAAACATCACCCCTGCCGATACTTCTGACAATCATGCGGGAGAGAAAAACCCAAAAATCAAAGGGGCCGACACTATGCTTATTGCTGGTTTGGCCGGTCTGGTTTTCGTCCCTATTTTCAAAACGGTAACGCATCTTCCTCCCTATGTGGGCATGATGCTTTCTTTGGGGATTGTTTGGTTGATCTCAGAGTACCTTCACCCCGATGAAGAATTTGAAGATAAGTAGAAATACTCTGCTCACCACGCCCTTTCTCGTATCGAGATGTCTAGTATCCTTTTCTTCCTCGGTATCTTGATGGCCGTAGCCTCTCTAGAGTCCCTCAATGTACTTAAGGATTTGGCCGAAGCCATGAACGGCGTCTTCCCTTCTGAAAAAGAATACCTACCCGGTGTAGTTGGTTTGGACCTTGTAGTGGCTATTTTGGGCCTCGGTTCTGCCCTAATTGATAATGTGCCTTTGGTGGCCGCCGCTATGGGGATGTACTCTACCGAAGAGTATGTGATGGACCACAAACTCTGGCATTTCTTGGCCTATTCTGCCGGTACCGGAGGATCTATGCTCATCATTGGTTCTGCCGCTGGTGTGGCCGCTATGGGTATGGAAAAAATCGACTTTATGTGGTATATGAAGAAAATTGCCTGGTTGGCCCTTTTGGGTTTCTTTGCCGGAGCCATCGTTTTCTTGATCATGCACCCCTTCGTAGAACCTTACCTTATTGATACCGCTAGCCATGCCGCCCCCACAGGTGGAGGACACTAAGCGCTAGCCTCAGCTTTCTATACAAAATGCCTATTCCTGCTATAAGGAGTAGGCGTTTTTTTTGGGGCCTCCGCTGCGGCTTCGCCTTGCGGCGCTACGGTTACTCCCCTTGGTCGTCGAACTGCGCCCTAAAGGGCTTGTTGTGGCCGCTCAACAGTCTTTTTCTTTTGGCTGTTTTCTTCGGCGGTTGGGCGGTTTTGGGCCCATAGGCTGAAGCCCATGCTTGTAGACTGGGCAAACTGGCGGGCTAAAGCCCTTGTTTGCTGATGAAATTTATGGGGGAGAAAAAAACAAAATCAAACTACGGAAGAAAAAATAACCCTTGTTCAAAGCGGGAGAGGATTTTAATCCTCTCTGCACTATAGATGTAGAATGGGGTTGTTGTATGGCTGTAGGTTTCAACCTACAGTAAAAGGGCCGAAGGCCCGCCGGCCTAGGGGCCTGAAAGGGTGGCCGCAGGCCAGACCCAGCCAGCTTGCTGGCGCAGGGCCGAGCAGACCTGCGAGCCCGGCAAGGGCCCGGCCGCCGAAGGCGGCAGGCCCCAAAA
>NZ_JH719942.1:3838757-3912847 GCF_000275825.1 Saprospira grandis DSM 2844 | reverse complement strand
ACAAAACTACACAACTAACTAGTAGGGGGATTCTTCTGTTCATTCCGCAAGATATCATTTTTGTTTTGGGGCCTCCGCTGCGGCTTCGCCTTGCGGCGCTACGCTTTGGGGCTCGCAGGTCTGCTCGGCCCTTCACCAGCAAGCTGGCTCGGTCTGGCCTTCGGCCACCCCGCCGCATCGCTAGGCCAAGGACCAAACCCCTAGCAAAAAAGAAAGCAATTGGGCAAAAAATTGTATCTATTTCCTAGATTTGCGTTTCGAAAAAAAATAAACCATGAACAGAGCAAACTTACTTCTTTTAGTACTTAGCAGCCTATTTCTCTTTTCTTGTGGCCCCAAACAAACCGAAGAGGGGCTCCCCTTAGATGAATATGGCCGAGAAGATTTCTTAAGCTTTCATCATAAGTTTTTCCATGAAATTGATTTTCAGTTGGCCCGAATTGATTTTCCCATTACTGGCCCCAAAATGGCCAATGGCCTGCCAAAATTCATAGAAGAAAAAGACTGGACCTTATTGCGCCCCATTGATGGCCAAGAAGGCGTAGAACGCCAATTTGCCCCCAGAGCCGATGACCTCATGGAGGAGTATATTATTGCCCAAAAGGCCTTTGTGATTAAACTGCGCTACCAACACAATGAGGTCCAAAATAAATGGTACCTCACTTACTACTCTGGCATCACTGGCGATAATATTCGGGCCACGGTAGACTCTAGCAAGCTAGATAGCAATCGGGTTTTGTTGGTGCATCCCGATTCTATGCCCACAGATAAATAAAATAGGCTGCAGCATCAAAATTTAACTGAACTTTGTATTTTGGGGCGCAAACGCTTTTTATCCGCCAAAAAATTGAAACGACATGGCCTTGTTGGACCAAATTGTAGCGCGCCTAGGCGCCGAAAAAGCAGCCTACCTGCTCGAACATCAATCATCGACTTTTCCAAAATCTACTATTCATGCTCCCCGCCCAAACTTTATTGATGAAGTTTGGAGCCAGAGCAACAGAAATATACAAACGCTCCGCAGCTTGGGCGCCTTGCACAATCATGGCCGCTTGGGTGGAACGGGCTACCTCTCTATTTTGCCTGTAGATCAGGGCATTGAGCATACGGCTGGGGCCTCTTTTGCCCCCAACCCCATCTATTTTGACCCTGAAAATATTATCAAGTTGGCCCTAGAGGCGCAGTGTAGTGCCGTGGCCACTACTTATGGTGTCTTGGGTGCTGTGGCTAGAAAGTATGCGCATAAAATTCCTTTGGTGGTTAAAATTAACCACAATGAATTGATGACTTACCCCAACAAATATGACCAAATCCAGTTTGGCTCTATCAAAAATGCTTGGGATATGGGTGCCGTAGCCGTAGGAGCCACCATCTACTTCGGCTCAGAAAACTCTAATCGCCAACTCATTGAAATTGCCGAGGCTTTTGAATATGCTCATGAGCTAGGTATGGCGACCATTCTTTGGTGCTACACTCGCAACTCGGCCTTCAAAAAGGATAAGGATTATCATCTAGCAGCCGACCTCACTGGCCAAGCCAACCATTTGGGCGTCACCATTCAGGCGGATATTATTAAGCAGAAGCTACCTCAAAACAATGGCGGCTTTACGGCAGTAGGTTTTGGTAAAACTCATCCTAAGATGTATACTGACCTAGCTACTGAACACCCCATTGACCTTTGTCGCTACCAAGTAGCCAACTGCTATATGGGCCGTGTGGGCTTGCTCAACTCTGGAGGAGCTTCTGGCGGAAATGATCTGCAAGATGCAGTAGAAACTGCTGTCATTAACAAACGGGCAGGTGGTTTGGGCCTTATTTTGGGCCGCAAAGCCTTCCAAAAACCGATGAACGAAGGCGTAGATATTATCTCTGCCGTTCAAGATGTATATGCTTGTCAAGATATCGATCTAGCCTAAGGCTTAGGGTCGCAATAAAGAGCCAGCCCCAAAAGGGCTGGCTCTTTTCTGTTTGCAGGCTAGACTTTTGGTCCAATTGCACCTTGCAGGCGGCAGAGCCGCCGCAGAGGAGCGCAGCGACTGGCCACAACAAGCCCTTTAGGGCGTCTTCAACGACCAAAGGGAGTAACCGAAGGTGCCTAGCACCAAAGCGCAGGGCCGAGCAGAGCTGCGAGCCCTGAAACGACAACAAGCCCTTTAGGGCATCTTCAACGACCAAAGGGAGTAACCGCAGCAAGGCGAAGCCGCAGCTGAGGCCCCAAAATGGCCCCTAACTTTAAATAGTTATAATAAGCTTAACATTTTATAAAACTTCCTTGTACTTTTGTGGTAGAATAAAAGTTATCTACAGATGAAAATCATTATTGCCGGAGCTGGAGAAGTGGGTTTCCACTTGGCTCGTCTACTTGCCGATGAGCAGCAAGATATTACGCTTATAGACACCAACAAAGACCGATTGGCCTATATTGAAAATCGTTTGGATGTCCTGACTCTCAATGCCAATGCAGCCTCCCCCAAGTCCTTGCTACAGGCAAAAATTGAGCGCACCGATATGCTCATTGCCGCTACGGCATCTGAGACCACCAATATTACCATTGGATTGATTGGGAAAAAGTTGGGCGCTCGGCATAGCATTGTGCGAGTATCTAACGCTGAATACCTCTCTTGTGGAGAAGGCGATTTTTCTTTATTGGAGCTAGGAATTGATGAACTGATTTCGCCTGCGGCCCTAGTAACTCATGAAATTGAGCGCCTATTGGAGCAATCTGGCGTGACGGATTCTATTGATTTTGGCGATGGACAGCTAAAGGTTGTTGGGGTGCATTTGGTAGAAGAAGATGCCCCAATTTTGAATAAAACGGTCATTGAGGCTGCTGCCGCCCATGGCCGCAAGCTAATGCCCGTAGCCATCAGAAGAGGCTATAAGACCTTGATTCCCAGAGGAAACTCTATGTTCAAGCTAAATGACTTTGCCTATTTTGTTTCTTCGCCTCAAGATTTGCCCGATTTGATGAAATTTACGGGCAAGCCGGAGGTTCATATTCGCAATATCATGATTGTTGGCGGAAGTTTAATTGGGCAGCAATCGGCTAAATTGCTCAGTGATAAGTACAATGTCAAATTGGTTGAGGTCAACAGAGAAAAGTGCTACAACTTTGCCGAGCGCCTGCCCGAAACCTTGGTCATTCATGGAGATGCTCGTCAGGTGGACCTGCTCAAGGAGGAAAACATTGATGAGATGGATGCTTTTATTGCCGTAACGGGCAATTCGGAAACGAATATTATGTCTTGCTTGGTGGCCAAATCTTTGGGTGTTCGTCAGACCATTGCATTAGTAGAAAACATGGATTACATTCATCTTTCTCAGAATATTGGTATTGATACGCTCATCAATAAAAAGCTGTTGGCGGCTTCTAACATCTTTAAATTTGTGCGTAAGGGCGAGGTCTTGACGATTGGGAACTTACATGGCGTACAGGCCGAAATTTTGGAGTTTGAGGTGAAGCGAAAATCAAAGATCACCCGTGCTCCCATTCGCAAATTGGGCTTTCCGGAAGGGGCCATTATTGGGGGCGTACTTCGGGGCAGTCAAAGCTACACCCCACTTGGAGATTTTAATATTAAGGAAGGCGACCGAGTGGTTGTTTTCACCTTGCCCGATGCCATCCGTAAAGTAGAACGTTTCTTTAAATAGCCCTAAAATGCCTAAAAATAGATTTCACCTCAAGGTCATTCTGAATGTATTGGGCAGTATGCTCTTTTTTAATGGCCTTTTTATGTTAGCCTGTCTGCCTATTGCCCTTATTTATCAAGAGGAAGGCGGCGGCATGATGGATATGGCTGGTTTTTGGGAGTTTTTGATCCCTGGTCTGGGCTCTATTCTCTTTGGTCTGGGCAGTTGGTTGGCTACTCGTAAGCATTCTGGCAATTTGAGTAAAAGAGACGGCTACCTCATTGTTAGTTTGGGCTGGCTGTTAATGTCGCTGGTGGGCGCTCTGCCCTATTACTTTTTTGGAGGAGAGGAGTTTCCCGATTTTGCCTGCGCCCTCTTTGAGTCAGTATCTGGATTTACCACCACTGGGGCTTCGGTCATCAACGATATTGAGGCCATGCCTCGTTCTATGCTGTTTTGGCGGTCGCTCACGCACTGGATTGGGGGAATGGGGATTATTGTTCTCACCATTGCCATTTTGCCACTTTTGGGCATTGGCGGCATGCAGCTTTTTGTGGCCGAGGCTCCTGGCCCCACTGCCGATAAGTTGCACCCCAGAATTACCGAAACTGCTAAGCGGCTTTGGGTGATTTATGTGATGCTAACCGTAGTAGAAACCATTTTGTTGCTTTTCTGTGGTCTAGACCTCTATCATGCGGTCAATCATGCCTTTGCCACGGTGTCTACGGGCGGATTTTCTACACAAAATGCGAGTTTGGCGGCCTATGGACCCGCAGTACATTATGTTGTGATTGTATTTATGTTTTTGTCGGGCATGAACTTTTCGCTTACCTATTGGGGGCTCAAGGGGCAGCTGCACCGCATTTGGCGCAATGAAGAGTTTAGAGCCTACCTCTTTTCGGTCCTTATTATTACTGCAGTAGCCACGGCCTTGGTTTTTAGTTATGACCCTCAAAAGTTAAATGTTTCTTTAGAAGAAGCCTTTAGAGATGCGCTATTTCAGGTGATTGCCGTGATTACCACTACCGGTTTTGTAACTGAGGATTTTACGGCCTGGGGGCCTTTTCTCAAGGTGGTATTTTTCCTTATGATGTTCATGGGCGCCTCGGCGGGCTCTACCTCTGGAGGCGTAAAAATTGTTCGGCACATCCTGATTCTGAAAAACGGTATTTTGGAGTTCAAGCGACAATTGCATCCTCATGCTATCTTGCCGCTGCGCTACAACAAAAAGGCCGTAGAGGGCAAAATTGCTTATAATGTTTTGGCCTTTTTCTTGGTCTATATGGCCCTCTATTGTTTTGGCTGCCTGATTATGGCGGCTTGGGGCTTTGATTTTGAAACCGTTTTGGGCTCGGTGGCTACCTCTTTGGGTAATGTGGGCCCTGGATTGGGGCAAGTTAATCCCGTTTCCAATTTTGCCTTTTTTAATCAGGGACAGAAGTTTTTCCTCTCTTTCTTGATGCTACTTGGCCGCCTAGAACTCTTTACGGTTTTGATTGTGCTCACGCCTTTCTTCTGGAAAAAATATTAGCCTCAGGCTAAATGTATATGCTATCGGGGAGCAGCTTTAGGGCTGCTCTTTTTTGTTGGTTGTTTTGGGCCTCCGCAGCAAGCTGCGGCGGTTACTCCCTTCGGTCGTCGAACTGCGAACTAAAGTTCTTGTTGTCGTTTACTTCGTCGAACTGGCGCCTCTTTGAGGCTGGTTGTCGCAGCTCGCAGGTCTGCTCGGCCCTGCGCTTCGGTGCTACGCACCTTCGGTTACTCCCGTTGGTCGTTGAACTGCGCCCTAAAGGGCTTGTTCTGGTCTGCGGCTTCGCCGCACTGCTGCACATCGCTAGGCCATCAACATGCTAAAAGGGAAAAGCGAAGGCCCGAGCGCAGATGCGCTCGGGCCTTTTTATCTCTTTTTTTTAAAGGAGGGACATTAAATAGCTCTATACTTCAGCTGTTTAATATCCATATTGCCACCTAGATAAGCATATTCGCTATGAAACTGGTCTTTGGCGGCTAAAACTGCTTTGGGGAGCTCGATTTCATCGCCTGTGTTTTGTTGCAAAATAATATGGTCTGCGTTTTTGGTCCAGCGGCCATTGCCTTCAATGGGGCCATCGGCAGTATGGTAAAGGACCTCAAAGTTGCGGCTATCGTAGAAGGTAATTTGTACGGGGACATAGCCACCAAATCGGCTAGTGAAATTGCTGTCATTAAAATCAACAAGATCTGTAGTGACCATTCCGCCCTTGTCCACATCATAAACCTCGGTGCTTAGAGCCTGTAATCGCCATACTTTTTTGCCATTTTCGTGTAGGTGGGTAGATCTGAGTTCTGCCATAATATTGTTTTTTTTTATTGAGAAAGTTGTTTTTATTTTTTGCGTCTAGAGGCGGCGAAGCCGCCGGCTGAGGGATGGATAGCAGTGGCCCGCAGGGCCAGACCAAAGCGCTTTAGCGCTGCAGGGCCGAGCAGACCTGCGAGCTGTGACACAGCCCGACCCGCCCAAAGGGCGGGGCAGCCCCAAAAGAAGCTGCTTTTGGCTCGATATAGTCGAACTTTTTTTCTTTTTTGTAGAAAAGAATAGTCCTTTTGCTAAGAACTTCTTTTTTTAGATAGGCGCTTCAGGCGCTGCTTTAGAACAACCCAAAGTTCGGCAAAAAGATTCTATTTTCATATACATTTATTTGGATACAGCAGCTAATCAGCCCTAAAGGACTGATTATCAAATTATATTTTCATTCATCAATTTAGAAAAAATGATAAAACATTATGTTGGGCTAGCATTCTTATTGCTAGTGGCGGCCCCCAATTTGGTTTGGGCCCAAGAAAAGGAGATTCAGCTAGAGGAGATTTGGCGAAATTACCAGTTCTTTTCGCAATCGGCTCAGGGCTTTAACTTTATGCAAGACGGGCAGCATTACAGCCAGTTGGATGACAAAAAGATTCGGGAGTTTGATTTGAAAACGGGCCAAGAAAGCCAGGTTCTTTTTACGGCAGAAAACGGCTTTGATATTTCGGGTTATAGTTTTGGGCCCAAAGAAGAAAAAATCTTGTTGGAGACGGATCCTGCAAAAATTTATCGCTACTCTTATAAGGCCAATTATTTTGTTTATGACCGCAAGAGCCAGAAATTGGAGGTGGTTTCGGAGGCGGGCAAGCAGCGTTATGCTAGCTTTAATCCGCAGGCAGACAAAGTGGCTTTTGTTCGAGATAACAACCTCTTTTACAAGGATTTGCAGACGGGCAAGGAGCTACAAATCACGGAAGATGGCGAACAAAACAAAATCATCAATGGGGCTACAGATTGGGTATATGAAGAAGAATTTGCCATTGACAAGGCCTTTTTTTGGTCGCCCGATGGCCGTAAAATTGCCTTTTTGCGCTTTGATGAATTGGCGGTAAAGGAATTTGGGATGACCTATTATTTGGGCAACCTCTACCCTAATCCCGTTAGTTTTAAGTACCCTAAAGCGGGAGAGAAAAATGCGATTGTCACGGTACACCTCTATGATTTGGAGAGCAAAAAGCTGCGTCAGTTGGAAGTAGGGAGTGAGACGGATCAGTATATTCCGCGTTTGCTTTGGACCCCCAACAATGAGCTTTGCATCTATCGGATGAACCGCCATCAGAACCAATTGGACCTCTTTTTATTGGCGGCTGATGCCAGTGCCCCCAAGTTGTTGATGAGCAAAGAGAATAAGTACTTCATTGATATTGAGGATCATTTGGTCTTTTTGAAAGATGGCCGCTTTGTTTGGTCGGATGAAACCGATGGCTACCGCCATTTTTACCTTTATGACAAAGCGGGCAAGCTGATTCGCCAACTGACCAAAGGCAAATGGGACATTACTGACTTTTATGGGGTAGATGAAAAAAATGAGCGCCTTTATTTTCAGGCTGCGGCCCAAAAATCGACAGAAAGAGAGGTCTATTGGGTTAGTTTGAAGGGCAAAAAGATGAAAAAGCTCAGCAAGGCCGCAGGGACCAATAGTGCAGAATTTAGCCCTACCTTTGCGTTTTACATCAATAAGCATTCAGACATCAATACACCACCTAGCTTTACGGTTTATCAGAGCAAAGGCAATAAAAAATTGCGTGTGATTGAGGACAATGCCCCTTTGAAGCAGCGCTTGAAAAACTACAATTTGGGCAAGATTGAGTATTTCTCTTTTAAGAACCCCGAAGGGACTAAATTGAATGGTTGGCGCATTTTGCCTCCCAACTTTGATCCCAAAAAGGAGTATCCCGTCTTTATGTATGTCTATGGCGGCCCCTCGGCCCCCACGGCGGGCAATGCTTGGAAAGATGGCAACAATATGTGGTTTCAGCTACTAGCCCAGAAAGGCTACATTGTAGTTTCTGTAGATGGCCGAGGCACCGAGCCCAGAGGCGAAGCCTTTAGAAAAGCGACCTATATGCAATTGGGTAAATATGAGGCCATGGACCAAATTGCCGCCGCCAATTATTTGGCTGGCTTAGATTATGTAGATGGCAGCCGCATTGGCATCTTTGGTTGGAGTTTTGGCGGTTATCTCTCTTCTTTATGCTTGGCCAAGGGCAATAAGGTCTTTAAAATGGCCATTGCGGTGGCGCCCGTTACCAACTGGAAATGGTACGATAGCATTTATACAGAGCGCTATATGCGCACCCCAGAAGAAAATAATGAGGGCTATGAGCAAAACTCGCCCATCAACTTTGTGGAGCGCATAAAAGGGGCCTATTTATTGGTGCATGGCTTTGCCGATGATAATGTGCATTTTCAGCATGCTGCCGAAATGTCTTCGGAGCTCATCAATAATAATATTCCCTTTGATCAGCAGTTTTATCCCAATAAAAACCATGGGATTTATGGGGGCTATACCCGCCTACACCTCTACAACAAAATGACAAAATTCATTTTGGAAGAGCTTTAAACCCAGTTTAAAGGGACAAAAAAAGCCTGTAGCAAAATGCTACAGGCTTTTTTTCTTTTAGTCAGGAACGCACTAGAGTTTAGTTTCTACAATAGCCAAAATTGCTGTTTCGGCGGCTTGTATTTTATCGAGCATAGCGGCTCCTTCTTGCAAGCAATCGCTAACGATGCTATCGTTTTCCATCCCTTTGCTGTTAATCTTCACATTGAGGTAGGCGCCACGGAGAGCGGCTCTAGCGCAAAGCATGCCCACGCCAACATCACTAATAGAATTGGGGTTACCTTCCTTGGCCATTTCCTCCAAAAGCGGCAAACTAGCCATACAAGCTTTCATAACTTGGAAAGGCACCAAAATCGCTTGGCGAGTAGCTTCGGCAATGGCTTCTTGGCGGGCTGCTTTTTCGGTCTCGCTACCTTTGGGCAAACGGAAAGCCGCCATAATGCCATTAAAGGCATCGGTATCTTTATCGACCAAATCAACCAATTCTCGCTCTAGAATCTGCGCTCTTTCGGCCCAATCGCTAAAGTACTCCCAGCGGTCGTCCCAACCTCTTTTGTGGCTAGACAAATTGGCGACCATACCGCCTAATGCAGCGCCCAAAGCCCCTACATAGGCCGAAATAGAGCCACCACCTGGGGCTGGACTCTCTGAAGAGGTTTCTGTGGCAAAATCCGATAAGCTCATCTGAATCAAAGGCTGCTGACTGGCATCCTTGAGCTGATATTCAATAATGCGCTCATTGGGGTCAAAGGGAGAAAGCTCGTCTAGGCCCATCGTTTTAACCGCAATCTTGATCAATTCTTGTTCTGAAATTCCAACAGAACGTTGCTGTTGGCGTAGAAAGTAGCGGCCTGCATCTAGCATCACCTTAAGCGGCAACAAGCCCACTAGCTCTGAGCCCGTTACCCGCATACCTCTTTTAGTTGCCGACTTACAGCTTTCCTCAAAAACAATATGCAAGGGACTTTGCTCAATATTTGTAATATTCATCGACACCTGAGCCACCCCATATTCTTCAATAAACCAACCGATTCCCTTTACGCCCTGGCAAGCGCCTGCAATGCGGACCGGCTGCCCATTTTCATCCAATACTTTTTTGCCCGTAATGGGGTTCCCTTCTCGCTTGACGCGGCCAGCTTCTCGAACATCAAAGGCTACAGAATTGGCCCGGCGAACAGAGGTCGTATTGAGGTTAATATTATAGGCAATCAAGAAATCACGAGCGCCAATAGCCATTACCCCCGCTTCTTTATGCAAGGCTTTGGGGCCATAATCAGGTGTAAACTCAGGCGTAGCCAATTTATCGGCCATGGCTTCATATTCTCCAGAACGGATATTGGCCAAGTTCTTCCATTTGGCCTGAGTCGCCGAATGCTCATACAAAAAGACGGGAATATTTAGCTCCTGCCCCACTCTTTCTCCCAATTTTTGGCTATAAGCCACCGCTTCTTCTACAGAAACGCCCGAAATAGGAATCAGTGGGCAAACATCGGTGGCGCCCATACGAGGGTGCTCGCCCTTATGTTTGCTCATATCAATGAGTTCACTGGCTCTCTTAATGCCCTGAAAAGCCCCTTCAATCACGGCTTCAGGCTCTCCCACAAAAGTAACCACCGTGCGGTTGGTGGCCTTTCCAGGGTCCACATTAAGCAATTTCACCCCTTCTACGGCAGCAATCGCAGCGGTAATTTCGGCAATAACTTCTGGTCGGCGGCCCTCACTAAAATTGGGCACGCACTCAATGAGACGCTTAGACATAGGTTGTTGATTAGCTGTTGTTTTTGGCCCCAAAAGGACCGAATAAAGAGGCGCTTAGAACAAAAGCGCTACCTCTTTTTTGATGGCGGCAAGAGCCTGAACATGCCCTTCTTGCGGACTTTCTTCTAGGTACACCAACAAAACTTCTACATACTTTTGCGCAGGCAATTGCTTCCCTTCTGCTACCGCATCTAGTTGCTGTTGTACTCTTTGCAAAATTACTTTTGCTTCTTTTTTGGCCAATAAAATGATCTGCCAAAGCTCCTCAGACATATACATTTGCTGGGTCACATTATGCGAGAACTCCTCTTCTAGAGCAATTTGTAGTTGTGCGCTATAACTTTTGGCCGATAATTCATCGGGGTCAAAACGCTGCAAAAGATCCACAATATCCAAACGGTTACAATAAAGCGACAAACGCTCATAGGCATGTAAACGCAGGGGCAAAGTCGTTTCTTTATTGGCTTTTTGTAGCTCAATTTTGCGGCGCTCGCCCTCAATTTTTCTAAACTCTGCCTCTTTGAGCAAAAAGCTCTGCATAGCCTCTCTCTGGTTTTTCAAAAACTTATTGACTAGCACCAAAGTGCTCAAAAATAGCAGTAATGCTGGCAAAGTAATTTGGAGAATGTCTAACCACATAATGTTGATGAGATTTTAATTTTAAGGGCCTAATATAAGCAGCTTGTTCTGATTTCCAAAGTTTCTGAATTTGCTTTATTGACTATTTTTTTGGGGCCCGCGGCCGCCCTTTAATTTGGGGCGGCCGCCGCTATGCTTCCTGGCTCGCAGGTCTGCTCGGCCCTGCGCGGGCTTCGCCCGCTGGGTCTGGCCTGCGGCCACCACTGCGCAGCGCTGGGCCATTGGCCCTTCGGGCCGGGGCTTCGCCCCCACTAATAAAAAAGCCGCCCCTGCCTGAAGGCAGGGGCGGCTAAAAGAATCGACTAATTCAAGATTAGTTTTCGATTTCAAATGTTTCGGCGGGCAGATCAATATTGAACTGTACGGCTTCTACATTATACTTAATTTCATAGCCACGCAAGGCGCGCTTTTCGGTATAAGGAACTTGAATGCCCTCTACTTCTTTGTAATTGCTATATACGGCCACTTGTTGGCGATTTACACCTTTGGTGCCGGGAGTCGCTTGCATATAATTATGAATTTGCTGTACTTTCAGCCCAGTTTCCATATCAAAAAACAACTGATAGTTTTCTGTTTTCTCTGCATTTTCGCTTCGTACTTTATAGCATTTTTTGCCTTGTACATTAGCGCTACCCAAAAACTCAAAGCTATAGCCTTGTTTTTGCATGGCCAATTCGGCGGGATAAGTAGCCAGGAGCTGTTGTTTTTTAAGGTTTTCAGCATCTAGGCTGCTTACTTTTCCATCAGAAAAATGTTGCTTACCATCAAAGGTTTCGGGAATTTCATTGCCACTCATAGTGGTAAGTGTGCGGTACTTTTGGCCCTGCATCATAATGCGCTCTTCACCTAGTTCGCGGCCCGCCATAGAGGCAGAAGCTTTAATATAAATATTGTTTAGCTTTTCTAGTTTGGCTTGGCCACCTAGGGCATTAAAATAAGCATCCATCACCTCTTCTGCGCTGCTCAGGCGGCTATCTAGCTCCTTTTTGCGCTTAGAAGAAGCTGCAGAGCTGCTTGCTGCTGCATCATTGCTGCTATTTGTGGCACTGCTGCTTTTGTCGGTTGTTTTGCTACTTGATGTTGTGTTCTTCTTGCTCGTAACGGCATCCTCTGCATTATTCAAGCTTTTGTCTACTGTTTTATCGACGGCTTTGTCTGCACGCTGCTTGAGTTTTTTCTCGGCACGTTCCTTAGCGCGCTTCAAAAAGCCCTGAGCCTGTGCTTCTTGGGGCATGAGGCCCAAAAATAGGGCGAATACGGAAAGATAAATCCAATGCTTCATGAGAATTTGATTTTTTATTTAAAAAATTTGGGTAAATAGGCCTTGCTATCTCCCGATGAATTAGCCAGTGCTTAGCAAAAACGTTGCCTAAAGTAACGGTTAAGGGACCTTATTTTATTTTTATGGCGTCCTACAGGCCCGAAGGGCCGCAGGCTGAGGGATGGACAGCAGTGGCGCGAAGCGCCAGACCCAGCCGCCAAAGGCGGCGCAGGGCCGAGCAGACCTGCGAGCTGCGAAACAGCCCGACCCGCCCGCAGGGCGGGGCAGCCCCAAAACCATTAGAACTTGAACATCCAGTAAAAAAACTGTTTGACAGAGGGTTGTTTGCCATATAATAGGATGCCGATGCGATAAATGCGGCCCGACAGCCAGATCATGGCGATGGCCGAAAGGAAAAGGATGCCGAGGGAGAGCCCTAGTTGCCAGAGGGGGGGGTCAAAAGCGAGGCGGGCAGGCATGATGACGGGGGCAAAAAAGGGCACATAAGAGGCATATTCGACCAAGCTGCCATGGGGATTTTCGATGGCTTGTAGGCCAATGAGCATAGCGGCCACCACGGGGATAGTGACGATAATGGTGAGTGATTGTCCCTCTCCCCAATCGTCGCCCATAGCGGCGCCGATGGCGGCAAAAATAGAGGCATAAAGGGTGTATCCGAGTAAGAAAAAGGCCAAAAAGCAGCTCATTAAGTAGCTATAATTAAATTGGCTGAAGCCTTCTAGGTTGTCCATAATCATCAGCATTTGGTCCTCGTCTAGGCCGCTGCCGCTGGGCAAAGGCGAGCTGCTGGCGGCGGGTAGGGCCACAAACAAACTGAGGATGAGTTGCAGCGTAGGAATTGTGAGGCCCCAGATGAGAAATTGGGTGAGGCCCACGGCCCCCACGCCAATAATTTTGCCCAACATCAATTGAAAGGGTTTCACCGAAGAGATGACAATTTCGACAATTCGGCTGGTTTTTTCCTCCATGACCGAGCGCATAACCATATTGCCATAAATCAGGATGACCATATAGATGAGCATCATCATGCCGCCCCCTAAAAAGCTGGCCAAATAAACCTGTGCAGAGGCAGCTGTTTCTTCTTCGCCCGCTACATTGAGCTGATTAAAATGCAGGTCGCTGCCCTTTAATTCGGCCCGTTCTAGGTCCTTTAAATTGATGCCCAATAGCTTTCTGCGCTCCTTAATAAGCCGGCGGCTCAGGCGCTGCCGCAAAATAGATTGGGTACTAGCGCTGAGTGGTTCTCGGCCATAAAGCGCCAACTGAATCGTCAGTAAATTGCTTAAGTTTTCTCTATTTTGCACGCTTGTTTTGGGAATATGCAAAAGTGCATCAATAGGGCTATCCTCGGCCTTGGCCAACAAGCGCTGCAGGCTATCAATGCCTACTTTTGGGGCCGGAATCAGGTTCAAATTGGCTGAAGAAGAGAGTGCTCCATCGGCCTGATTGAGCAGATTGGCCTCATCTGCTACCCAAATTGTTTTTTCTTTACTCACAGCCGACATACTGGCAAAAATGCTAATACTAAAGAGCAATAAAAAGCCTAGTGGCGTGAGAATTGTGGTCAGAATAAAGCTTCTTTTCCGTACTCTAGAGCCATATTCCCGACTAATAATTAACCAAAGTTTTTGCATAATTTTATTCCTGTACCATTTCGATAAAAATCTCTTGTAAGCTGGGCAAAACCTCCTCAAAACGCCGTATTGGCAGGCCTGCATCTACAACAGCCGCAAAAAGTTCTGCGCTTGTTTGCGTTTCTTGCAAACGGACTTTCAGCCAATCTTCGCCTTGGTCCAAGAGCTCAAAAGTATGCGCAAAATCATTAGCGGCTGGACCTTGAGTTTGGATCAAGAACTCGTTTTTCTTAAAGCGCTCTTTGACCTCGGCCACCTTGCCCAAAAATAATTTTTCGCCCTTATTGATGAGCAAAATTTGCTCGCAGATTTGCTCCACTTGCTCCATGCGGTGGGTAGAAAACAAAATGGTGCTGCCCTCCTCTTTGAGGCGGTAAATTTCTTCTCGGATAATTTGGCTATTGAGAGGGTCTAGGCCCGAAAAGGGTTCGTCTAAAATCAAGAGTTCGGGCTCGTGGATCACGGTCACAATAAACTGGATTTTTTGCTGCATGCCCTTAGACAATTCCTCGATCCGTTTCTTTTTCCAATCTTCAATATCAAAGCGTTGCAGCCAAGCGGTCATTCGTTTTTTGGCCTCTTTTTTAGAGAGCCCCTTGAGGCGGGCCAAATACATAATTTGCTCGCTCACCCGCATTTTTTTATACAGGCCGCGCTCTTCGGGCATATAGCCAATTTTGCGCTGTGTTTTTGGGCCTACCAATTTTCCATCAAAGAAAATCTGGCCTTTATCGGCCTTTGTAATGGCGCAAATCATCCGAATTAAAGAGCTTTTTCCCGCTCCATTGGGCCCTAAAAGGCCAAAAATCTGGCCCCTACTTAGCTCAAAGCTGAGGTCGTTTACGGCTGTATGCCCGGCATATTGCTTATAAACGCCTTCCAATTTTAATAAACTACTATCCAATCTTCTGTTTTTTTTCTTTTTTGGGGCTGCCCCGCCCTGCGGGCGGGTCGGGCTGTGTTGCAGCTCGCAGGTCTGCTCGGCCCATCGCTTTTTCGCTTTGCTCAAAAGCTTGGTCTGGCCCTGCGGGCCACTGCGATCCATCCCTCAGCCGGTCGTCGCTTCGCTCCTCTTTTGGGACCTACTTACAGCTACAAGACCATTTTTTGCCCAAATCAATTACCGTAATTACTCTAGGGTCCGTTTCACAAGCGCCAATAACCACTCGTAGCTTTTGGCCATCTCGGCTAAGGCCTTCATAGGCAAAAGAGGGACAAGGTTGGTCGTTGGGTCTTGTTTTTTTATAATTGATTTTGCCCTTTTCCAAAATTTCCTGAATTTCGTAGGCATCAATATGTCGACAAGCAGAGCGGCAACGGCCATGTTTGGTCATTCGCAAAGCTTGGCCCTTAAATTCTAGGTCTTCATAATCAAAGTCCTTTTTTAGTATACTTCTTTTGGCGGGCTCATCTGGCTGAGCAGTCTGCTCTTGCTGTTCTAAGTCTTGGCCAGTGCCTTCTTGCAACTCTAGCTGACAGGCGCCAAGGCAAAATAATAAAACTAAAAGGTAAAAATATTGCATATCCTTATATATTACTTATGGTCTAAATATTGATGAGCTCGATTTAAAATTTCTCACAAGATAAACTATAGATATGAAAAAGCTAATCGTTTTTTGTAGTTTCCCCTTGCTTGCTTTTAGCAGTATGCCCCAAGCAGCAGAAAATCATTTATCTACTGAAACAACAATGAACATGATGGAGGAAAACCCCATGACAGATGACGAATACGTCATGACGGAAGCAGAGGCAGCTGCTTTTAAAGAGCTCGCCTTTGGCTTGAGAGCTCGGATTAAGGCGGGTGAAGATATTTATGATTTGGCAAAGGAGGCTAATGATATCCAATATCAGGCAAGGGCTGCCTGTGAAAAAGCCTTTGCCCTTTTTGAGGCTAAATGTAGTTTTGCCTTTACGCCCAAGCCAACGGACCATTCGCCTAAGGGGATGCGAACCTTCTTGTTTGAGCGTCATGGAACTTGGCGCAATGGAATTAAGAACAACAAATACGTAAAAGAAGAGTCTAAGGCTTTTATGATGTTAGAGATGTGGTTTGCGATGCATAAAGCCAAGCTAAATTTCACCAAAGAGGGTAAAAAAGAGGCCTTAGAGTTTGCCAGTTTGGCCAAGCGTTTTTATTTGCGTTTTCTTAGCCCCAAAACTCGCCTAGAAAAAGGCTATAGCCGAGAGCGCTATGAAAAAATGTATGGTGGCGCTGCTCGATAAGTTGGTGCTGCAACAAAAAGGGCTGCTCCTTTAGGGAGCAGCCCTTTTTGTTTTTAATCTCGGAGCAGGGCTTCAAACTGCTCAAAATAGTTGGGTAAATTGGTTTGGGCCAGGCGATTTTGGCCCAAAAAGGCCTCCTTAAGGGCCCAAAGTTGTAGTTTTTCTTCTAGGCTGCGTTTTGGCAAATTGGCTAAAATGGCATATAAGGGCTCAAAGTCGCTAATCACGGCCTGAAAAAAAGCGAGGGCTTTATTGTTTAGGCCAAATTCTTCGAGGTTTTTGGCTACGCCAATCATATCTGGTCCAATAAGTTGGGGGGCTGTACTAAAAAAGTGCTGACTGAGTAAAAGGCGGGCATAGCGCATGCTCAGTTCTCCCTCCTTATCCTTTCGGTCCTCAAAGTAGCAGGCCATATAGAGGAGCCAATCTCTGAGTTCTGCAACTTCCTCTAATTTTTTGTTTTCCTTATTTTGGGCCAAAAAATTGGCGGCGAAATTGAGCAGGGGCAAAAGGCGGTAAGCTAAATCTTGGGCGGCTTTAGTTTGCTTGAGTTCTGATTGCCAGAGGTCTAGGAGGCGGCAAGCCTCAATTAAATCCATCCAAAAATCAGTTTGGCTATTTAGGTCTAAACTACCCACTTCCTCCTCTGTTTTATATCCGCCCTGCCAAAGCCAGAGGCGCAACATCCAGCCGCCGGGCCAGTTATCATTTTGGTTAATTTGCGTCCAGGCCCATTTGGCAGCTTGGGGATTTTGGTACTTGAGTAGTAGCTCAAAGAAGGGTCGGTTAGGGCTTTTGCCCAAAAAAGGGTATAGATCTGTCATGCTTGGCGATTTATTTTGGTCCAAAGTTGCAAATTCAAAGGGAAAAGCGGGGCCCAAATTCAAGTCTTTTTTAAATTTTTGTAATTTTGGGCCTTTTGGAGCCTATTTTTGCGGTCTACAGGCCCGAAGGGCCGCAGGCTGAGGGATGGAAAGGGGGGCGGCGCAGCCGCAGACCCAGCTTTTGAGCGTAGCGAAAAAGCGCAGGGCCGAGCAGACCTGCGAGCCCCGACACAGCCCGACCCGCCCGTAGGGCGGGGCAGCCCCAAAACAACAACATTTAGCAGATACTACTAATATGAAAACACCCAGTAGCGATTTATTCCGAATGATTCAGGCGATGAGCTCGGCAGAAAAGCGATATTTTAAGAAAGACAGCCGAGATAGCCACACCTCTCATCTTTTTGATCTCATTAACGAGCAGGAAGAATATGATGAGGAGCAGATCAAGCGGCGTTTGCGGGATGCTTCTTTTGCCAAAAACCTGAAGGTGCATAAAAACCGATTGCAGCAGTTATTGCTCAAGAGTTTGCGGGCCTATCATGAGGAAAAAACGGGGCGTTCTAAGGTTCGGGTATTGTTAGATAACGCTGAAATTCTGATTCAGAAGCAGCTATATGATTTGGCGATTAGTCAGTTGGACAAAGCCAGTAATTTGGCCGAGGAATTTGAGGAATACGAGCTTTTGCTAGAGTGTCGGTCTTTGCAGGCGCGTTTGGGGCAGGCCCACAGAAAAGTGAAACCGCCTTTTTTGGCTTTACAGGAAACGGCAGCTCTTTTGCACAATTATAGTCAGTATGCTTTGGTTAATGAGGAATTGAGTCGGATGATGAATGCGCCATCTAGTCCTTTGGAGAGTAAGAGTCGGGCCAGAAAAATGCAGCGCTTAGTAGAAGAGCAAATTTTGGATAAAGACTATCAGCCGGCGAGCAGCAAAGCCATGCGAAGTTGGTGGCAATCTCAGGCGCTTTTGGCCAAGGCCAAGGGGCGAGATGAGGAAGCTTTGGCGCATAGTCAGGCGGCTTTGGACAGTATGGAAGAGCGGCCCAAGCTCGTGCAGGCGCAGGCGGCGGCCTATCTAAAACTGTTGATGAATCACTTTAGTTTTTCTTTGGGTTTGCAGGAAGAGGGGGCGCTTTGGGTTGAGTTTGAGAAAGCAGAGGCTCATTGCAAGAAACATAAATTCCTGTATCCTAGGTTATTGCATCTACATTTATTATTTATCCTATATTGGCAAGATCGGTTAGAGGGGGCTCAGATGGCCAAATTCTTAACGGAAAAGAGTTTGCCCTTAATCAAGCGTTATGGTTTGGAGCAGCAGGCTATTTTGGGGCAGCTATTGCCCTTGGTGCTATCGCCCTTATACGGGGGGGGGCATTTTGGAGAACTGCAGCACTGCATGCAGCTACTTCAGGGCCTAGAACTCCCTAATTTGCGGGCCAAAACCATTGACTTAATTGTCTATTGGGAAAATTTTCGGGCGGGCAAGCTCAGGGGGCAATTGGCAGAAGTGGAGCAAGACCTTAAGGGTTTGGGTCGGCAGGCCAATCGTTATCCTTTCTATGAAAAGAACCTCAAGCTACTGCTTCAGTTGGGCGATTTGAGTGAGGAGGGGCAACTGGACCTTTTAGCGCTATATGCGCAGCAGCTGCGGGCCTTGCCCAAAGATGCCATTTGGCAAGAGTGGAACCAGCTGCTGCCCTTAACTGACTATTGGGAGGCTTTTCTTAAAAACTAGGCGGCTTTTTATCGGCTGTATTTTTCCAGTTATGGACTGTTTTTGAGCTGATTCCCAGAAAATCACGGGGAGATTCTACCTCTTTGGCCCATTCTAATAGAAGTCGGCGAAAACGATTGAGCAGTTTATTGCCTAAATTGCTCTCAGTTTTCAAAAAGGCCTCTGGCGGAAGTAAATAATTTAGAATGGCCTGTTGTGGGAGGCTAGCAGCGGCAGTTAGCGGCTGGTCAAACTCTTTTTTGAGCCAATCGAGGACCTCTGGCCCTTTTCGTTTTTGCAGCTCTTTGGGAAAATCGAAGAAGGCCTTATACGCAATGGCGATCTGTTCTAGGTCTCGGTAATTTCCCTTTAGCTCTTGTTGTTGCAGCCAAAGGAGAAATTCTGCTGCATCGGGGCAAGGCATAGCAAAGCGCATTTTTTTCCAGACCGATTGCCAGGCGGTAATAATTTTCTGTGGTTGATTTCTCAAGGCGGGTAGACTAACTCGAAGTTGCGCAATTCGGTCAAAGAAAGAGGGCAAAAGGGCTGATTTCAGTTCTTTTAGATCGAGACTAGTGGTAAAAATCAGTCGAAACTGATAGCGTTTGAGTCCGCCATTTCCTTTAAAATAATTGTTCCGATCAGTAGAAATGGCCTGCATCAGGCACAATTGGGCCTTAATGCTTAGGTGTTGCAGCTCCTCAATAATCAGGGCACCCCCATCTGCCTCTTCAAATAGGCCAATTTGGCCCTCTTGACCAAACAATTTAGGAATCATACTGTCCTCCTCATTGATCGCCAAGGCATGTATGCGAGGAATAGCCCCCAAAATGGTCTGTAATTGCTCTAGTTGGTGGTTTTTACCACTCCCTCGCTCCCCTAGAAGCAGAATAGAAAATCCTTGTTTTAAATAGGTTTGTAATTCAGACTGAACAAGATCTAGCTCCACAGCTCTAGGCAATTTGGGCAACAGCTGCTCTCTGAGTTTGGGCAGCAATTTATCCTGCATCCGCCCCAAAACCAACTGTCCTTTTCCCCCTTCTAGGGCTTGGAACAAATAGTTGGCGCTCGACAACAGCTCTTGTTCAATCAGCAATTGGCAGCAAAGGTACCAGGGACCAAAAGCGGGATTATCCCAACAGAAAATATCACTAGATTGATTTGCTTCAATTTGTTTTTCTAGGCCCAGCAAACAGGCAGAGGAAAGCTCACTATTTAGGGGGTGAAAAAACAAACGCCCCTTATGATAAGGCCCCAAACAAGCCTCTTTTTTAGCCCAAAATAGCCATTGCTTTTCTACAGACAACTGCCCTAAAATGGTCATAAAACCCTCGGCTAGGCTGGCTTTTTTCAATTCATTTAGGCCATCGTAATGGCTAATAATTTCCGCTATATCTGTAGTTGGTTTTAGGTCCAACAAGCGGCTTAACGCCTTTTGACTACCTTCTTCTTGGCCAGCGGGCAAGGCCGCATAAAAAATATGTAGTTGGTCAAAAACAAAGGTAGAACGCTTCTTCCATTGGTCCAACTGAAACAGCAGCCGCCCTCTCGGACGGGCCAAACTAGCCACCCCTTTCTGGGCAAAAGCTTGCAAAATTGGAAATAAATCAGCTAGGGCTTGCCGATTAGACAAGGCCAGATAAAGGACTTTTTTCTTGTGCATGATGCTTGTATTTAGGTAACACAAACATAAGGTTTTTCTGCAATTCTGCCAAGCAGATCGAGCGAGCTCCCTTTGAGGTAAAAAATTACCGCTTTAGAAAAATTTAACAGTTCTGCCCTTTTCCCCTCTTTCTTTAGCCAACAAACCTTCGCTTCTGCCTTTATTTGGGTCCAATTATTTAACCCGCGTCTAGGCGCACAAGCTTTTTATCATGAAAAAAATACAGACTTTTTTGTTCCTCGGACTTCTATTCGCTGCTATCGGCCTACAATCTTGTAGCAAAGAAAATGAAGAGGTAGAAGACCCCATCCCCACGGCTATGCTCATCAACAAAGTATCGGTTAGCAATACGCCAAGCTACAACTACTATGAAAACCGCGATTGGGACACTAACTTTAGTGATGCCGATATGTATTTTCTTCTCGCTTATACGGATGGCAATGGCAACATCGGCACTGTTATTTATAATGGCGCTAACGATTATGTGGAAGATGTCGCTCCTGGTGGTGGAATTACGCTCACCCTCAACAACCCACTTCGGATAGACCTCAATGGCTCTCTAGATTTTGCTATTGGCCTCTTTGATTATGATGATTTTGGCGAAGATGAGTTGATGGATACCCCTGTTGATCTTATCGATATTTCTAGTTATAAGGTCGCCAATCCACCGAGTACCATCAACATAGAAGGTACAGATGGCAGCCGCTTTCAGCTAGAGGTAGAATATAGCTACTAAGTTGGCCTTTTTCATTTGAATGCCCCCTCTTCGGAGGGGTTTTTTTTGGGGCCTGCCGCCTGCGGCGGCCGGGCTGTGCACTGGCTCGCAGGTCTGCTCGGCCCTGCGGGGCTTTCGCTTCGCTTCAGCCCCTGGGTCTGCGGCTGCGCCGCACCAGTTTCCATCCCTAGGCCAAGTCGCTTCGCTCCTTTGCGGCGGCTTCGCCGCCTGCTAGCTGTGGCTGCAGGTTGAAACCAGCAGCCATTTTAGGAACAGCAGAGCCCGCTCCTCAGCAACAATTGGCCTGCAGCTTAAAAGCCGCAGGACCTGAAAACCAAATATATCCTTCCCACAAACAAAGCAGGGGCTTTTAAGCCGCTGCGGCGAGAAAGACCAAGGCCCAACAAAAATGGCTGCGGCCTTTAGGCTGCAGATAGCGGCAAAGCCGCCTTGGCCGAAGGCCAAACGGCAAAGGCCAAATGAAAGCCCTGCCACTTCTATCCTTTGCTTTAATTTCCTGCTATTCTGCGTTATTTTTCTCAGCCATAGCTACAGCTATGCCTTTAAAAAATGCCTGGACTAGCCTCAAATTTTTATCAAAGGATGGCCGAAGCGCAGGACTTCCATTTGGCCTAGCGATGTGCAGGGGTGGCCGAAGGCCAGACCCAGCGGGTGCAGCCCGCGCAGGGCCGAGCGAGCAGCGAGCCCCGAAACGTAGCGCCCGCCGAAGGCGGGAGGCCTATTATAACTAATACGCAAACTACCAGCCCAAAACTAGTTTGAAGCAGCAGCTTTTCGCTTAATTAACTTATCTAATTTCGTAAAAAGGTCAATAAGAACTGGATTTATACATTCTTCGTTCTGATGCCTATTCGTACCATTTTCTATAAATATTTCACCTTCACTATTTGTAAAAATAACAGTTGATCTAGTAGAAGGTATAAATTTATTGTTGCAGCCTACTTTCTTTTTAGAATATGCTCTCTTTAATGCAGTAGCTAACTGAAAAAAATTATCCCGTTCTATCGATTCCAATTTGATGGTAAAACTAGAATCTACATAAAGAGGGAATGTGTCTGCTGTCATTTCATTCACTATTTCTACAAAAGCTGTATTCTCTTCCTTTCTTGTTACAGAAGTCCAGTAAAAACAAGAGCAGGGCTGCCCTGATTTAATTTCACAAACATCACCAAAGATTTTACCGCCAAATGCTCCTTCTTCTATAAATACAAGACTTGACTTCTCTGTTCTAATCTCCACTCCTAATCCATTTAAGATGCGCTCTAAATGAACATCTAAATGTTGTGGTTCTCTTTTCTCCATCTGAACATTTGAATTGCAACTGGACAGATAAAAAAACAGTATAAATATAATAGTATATTTCATAGTTAAATGCCTACCCCAATGCTTAAACAGAAAGTTCCTTAACTTTAAGCTGGATTTTCTTTAGAGAGGTTTATTATCTCTTTTATCATTTAATGCTCCATTATACAACTTTTTTCTTACGCTTTTTTATATTAAACCTATACAAAGCCAAATAAGAGAGCCGATAAAAATCAAATAGTTTTAATGAGGGCTGAGGCGCAAACAACTGCTTCTCCCAACTTTTGTGCATAATTCGGTGTAGATGAGCCAATAAAGGGGCAAAAAACTGGACCTTCTTCCAAACCCGCCAAAGCTTGATATCGTCTAACATAGGAAAAGCGGCTGTAGTAGACAAAAAATGCAGGTTTTCTACGGCCTGCTTAGATTTGGCCAAAAAAGCCGAATTTTCATCTAGGCCCAAATGAATAACGGCATTATCTATTTGTCGAATCTCTTTTTTTTCTTGGGCCAATTGCCAACCCCAAAGGCTATCTTCATGCCCATACTGCTTGAGCTGCTCCTCAAAGGGTTGGGCCAAAGCCCAAGCCCGAGGCAAAGCAAAATTATTGCTCATAAATGAGGCATAAGGCTGCGCTTGGCGTGCAGCCAAAGACCGAACTTCTCGACTTCGGCCATAGCTCCAGTGCAAACTAAATTTAGCCGCGGGACAAGCTGGGGCGTATTCTCTCCCCCCAACCAACACCCAAGGCCCCAAATTATCGAGGTATTGGACCAAAAACCTGGGCGAAGTCGGCCAACTGTCGGCATCCAAATACAATAAATAAGGCTGGCTAGCCAGTTGGGCCAAACGATTGCGAATGGCCGCCCGCCCAATATTTTTTTCTAGGAAAACCTTCTGCAAAAAAGGATGCTCCGGCAACTCCCTTAACTGCTGCCGATAAGGCTCCGCAGAGCCATCATCCATACAAATTAACTCTAAGGCGATGTTCTCCGCCTGCATCTGCCGCAAAAGCTCCTGCAATAATGGACCTACCTCATAATTGTAATTGGGGATCAGTATTGAAAGCATAAAATAGACTAAGCAATTTTTTAGTAAAAAGTTTTTATTAAACGAGCGTTCAAGCTTGGTTTTTGTGGTCCAGAGGAGCGAAGCGACTGGCCTAGCGATGTGCAGGGGGGGCCGAAGGCCAGACCAGAACAAGCCCTTTAGGGCGCAGTTCAACGACCAAAGGGAGTAACCGAAGGTGCGTAGCACCGAAGCGCAGGGCCGAGCGAACAGCGAGCCCCGAAACGTAGCGCCGCAAGGCGAAGCCGCAGCGGAGGCCCCAAATTACTTAATTCTTCATCAAAAAAAATATGGCCAAAAGGCCCTTAACTATGCAAAAAACTACTACCCTTTTATTCAGCTTTAGCTTTATTTTCATCCTCTTATCGGCCTGTACCTTTAGCCGAATTGGGCTGCATATGATGCCCGCCGTTTCCGACTACAAGCTGTTTCCCAAAGATACTATTTTTGCGGCGGCTTCTCCTTCTGCCTCCTTTGTAGAGGCGCAAAACCCCAATATTTTGCCCCCTTTGGCCCATTGGCTGCCCAAGGATTACCACAAAGGCGAGGAAAATTGGGCGCAGTTTATGGAAAAAAGCCATAGTACGGCCTTTTTGGTCCTTCGCAATGATAGTTTGCTCTTTGAAGACTATGCCAATGGACATGAAAGATATGAGCCGCAGGTCGTTTTCTCTATCTCTAAAGCCATTACGGCCCTATTGGTCGGCATTGCCATTGGCGAAGGAAAGATCTCAGCCGAACAGCCCGTTTCTGACTTTATTCCCGAATTTTCGGATCCTGAACGCCGAGGCATTAAGATTTTTCATTTGCTCAATATGGTTTCGGGTATTGATTTTAAGGATGAACGAGATTTTGGCAAACTGTCGGTCCTCTATTATAATAATGACCAAGATAAATATATTCGGAATTTTGATGCCGTAGAGCATCGGCCAGGGACGCATTTTGCCTATAAATCACTAGCCACCCAGATTTTATCGAGCTGTTTGGAGACCGCCACCGGCCAAAGCGTGGGCGATTATCTATCAGACAAACTTTGGCAGCCCATGGGCATGGAATGCCCCGCCCTACTTACCGTAGATAGCCGAGAAGCCGGTAACCAAAGGGCTTTTGGCGGCTTTGCACTTTGCTCTAGAGATTTGCTCCGCCTCGGCCAACTACTGCTGCACAAGGGCAATTGGCAGGGCCAACAATTGGTCCCCAAAGATTTTATTGAACAAATTATTAACCGCCAAGAAGATGGCCGCGCCTACTGGGGCTACCGCAACTGCTTTTGGCGAAATGGAGACCTCGAAAAGGGCATTTTTCAGGATCGCGACTTTTTTGCCTCTGGCTATTTGGGCCAATTTATTTATGTCAATCCCGACAGAAATTTAGTCGTCATCCGACAAGGAAAAAAAGAAAGCTTCCATTGGCGATATGTCTTTAACCGCCTAGCCCGAAGCCTAGATGGCGAAAGTACGGACCTGAACGACCATTGCCAGAATTTTTCGGCCCAATTTGAAGGCATTTATGCCGCCAAAGATGGAGAAGAAATTCAACTGATTCAACATACAGATAAAAAAGGAGAAACCTTCTGGATCTGGAAAGGCCCAAAAGAAAATAACCAAAAGCTCAAACAATTTGATGGCCTTTGTATTGGCAAAAGAAGTTTAAAAACCAAAAAACGCCTGATTTTCAATAAACTAGGCAATAGCATTCAAGGGTTTCATCTAGATAATCAAGATCAAGTAGATCTCAAGTATTACCAGAAGAAATCAAGTATATCCCTCAAAAGCCGAAAAACCCTGATAGCCGATTTTTAAAAAAAAGCCCCTAGAGCTAGCTCTAGGGGCTTTTTTGCGTATATTTTAGGCCTTTTTTTGGACCAAAATACGCCACTATCATGATTCTCGCCTTAGACCAAGGAACGAGCAGCTCTAGAGCCCTGCTTTTTGATAAAAATGGCCAATTGCTCGGCCTTGAACAACAAGAATTTCAACAATATTATCCCCAAGAAGCTTGGGTAGAACATGATGCCGAGGAAATTTGGCGCTCGCAATTGCAAGTGGCCCAGCGCCTGATCGAAAAAATGCAAATTTCTCCCCAAGCTATTCAAGCCATTGGTATTACCAACCAAAGAGAAACCACCATTTTATGGGATAAGAAAACAGGCCGGCCCGTTCATAGAGCTATCGTTTGGCAAGACCGCCGAACCGCCAGCTACTGCGAAGAACTCAAACAAGCCGGCCATGCCGATTATCTCCGCCAACAAACAGGCCTGCTAGCCGATGCCTATTTCTCGGCCACCAAAATACGCTGGATCCTAGAACATGTTCCCCAAGCCAAAGCCCTAGCCGAAAAAGAACAGCTCTGTTTTGGCACCGTCGATAGCTGGCTGCTCTGGAAACTAACCAACGGAAAGGTCCATAAAACCGACCCCAGCAACGCTAGCCGAACCCTACTCTATAATTTGCATACTGGAGAATGGGACCCTAAATTGTTGGATATTTTTGGCATTCCCGCCCATATTTTACCCGAAATTTCGGCCTCTTCGGGCCTTTTTGGCCATACAGATAGTTCTCTTTTTGGGGCAGAAATTTCCATTACGGGCATTGCTGGCGACCAACAAGCGGCCCTCTTTGGCCAAGGCTGTTGGCAGGCGGGTAGCGTAAAAAATACCTACGGCACGGGCTGTTTTATGCTGATGAATACGGGAGATCAACCCCAAAGCTCAAATTCGGGCTTGCTCACTACAGTGGCTTGGGAGATTGACGGCCAGCGAACTTATGCTCTAGAAGGGGCCGTTTTTGTGGCCGGTGCGGCCATCCAATGGCTGCGAGATAGCCTGCGCATCCTCGATTCTGCCAAGGATTCTAGCTATTTTGCCCAGCAGGTAGAGGATACAAATGGCGTTTATTTTGTCCCCGCTTTTGCGGGTTTGGGCGCCCCTTATTGGGATATGTACGCTCGGGGCGCCATTTTGGGCCTCAGCCGAAGCAGCACAAAGGCCCATATCGTTCGGGCGGCCCTAGAATCTCTGGCCTATCAGAGCAAAGATCTGCTTTTGGCCATGCAACAAGATGCTCAGCTGCCTTTGGTCCAACTCAAAGTAGATGGCGGCGCCTCGGCCAATGATTTTCTTATGCAGTTTCAGTCCGATATTCTAGATGCCGAACTGCTGCGCCCCAGCCTACAAGAAACTACCGCCGCAGGCGCCGCCTATTTGGCCGGCTTGGGCGCTAAGGTCTGGACCAAAAGCGATATCCAGGGCTTTTTGGCCAAACAAGCTCAGTCTTTTCAGCCCAATATGCCCGCTGCCGATCGAGAAAAACGCTATGCCCGCTGGCTAAAAGCCGTCTCTAGAACTCGAAATTGGGCAGAGGAATAGTTGTTTATTTATTTTTTTGGGCTTGCCCGCCCAATGGGCGGGCCGGGCTGTTTCGCAGCTCGCTCTTCGCTCGGCCCTTCAGCGCTTTCAGCGCTTCGGTCTGGCCTGACGGCCACTGCTGTCCATCCCTAAGCCTGCGGCGGCTTCGCCGCCTGCAAAACGCAGTTGGACCTAATCGTAGCTCAGGCGGACCAAACGAAACTTATTGTTTCGCTCACTAATGGCTAGGGTCGTTTTTGCAGAAACCTGTTTCGCCCGCTGAAACTCAGGCAAAACCCCCGAACGCTTCTCTCCAAATAGTCGCTGCCGCTCGGCCTGCCCGCTTGCATCTACCGTATATTCATATACTCGGCCCAAATAGCGAATTTCATCATTGTAAATGAACCGCAGATGACGAGCCGTTTTCATCAGGAAAAAAGAAGAGTAGCGGCCCTCATCATTCTCTGATTTTTGCTGCTTAAACAAAACCTCCTGCCAATGCAATTGGCCAGAGGGATGAATAGAGCTCAGCAAAATATTCTCATAGAGGTAATCGGTTTGCTGCGCTGGGAGATGGTCCTGATAAGAGGTTCTATGATTGTTATAATTATACTTTCGGTAGCGCTCGGCCACCAATAAAATGCCGCCATCTCGGCGGGGAATGAGCTCTCGCAAACGAAGGTATTCTACTCGCCGCAGGTTTTTTCGCTTTTGGCCCGTTAGGCTACGGATTAAGGTATCGGGAAAAGGATGGAATTTTAGCAAAGCCTCTTCTTGCATATCATAACGCAGGTAAAATAAGCCTTCTACCTCATTGCCCGATTGATAATAAAGTCCCCCAATTAGCAACTGTTGGTTGAGCTCATCATAATCTACTAGGTATTCATCGGTTTTGGCTTGGGCAAAATCAATTTTATGTTTTTTGCGCTCGCCTTGGGCAGAAACACTAAAGAGCAAAAAATGGTGGTCCTCTCGCCGCAGGCGATTATGAAACTCAAATAATAAGAGGGCCTGTCCCGAATTACAGATGACAATATGCTCCAAACGCTTAAAGTTCTTTATCTCAAAATCTTTAAGGCTATACTCCCAACGCAGCTGCCGATCGGCTAAATTATAGCAGCCCCATTCTATTTCTCGGTTATTGACCTTATGAAAGACCAATAATTCGGATTTATCTTGAGAGAGCTCCCAACGCAAATCCCGATAAGGCACAAAATACTTAAAGAGCAAAAGGGCCTCATCAGCTAATTCTTGGCCCTCTGCACCTATCTCCTTCATTCGGATTTCCGTATTGCCATCAAAGTGCATAGCATAGATGAGCTGAAAGCGGTCCTTTTGCTGCAAGCTCTCCATAAAAAAAACCTGGCTTCGCTTATAGCTAATAGTAGCCTCCCACTCCTCTTCTAGGTTCATCCGAAAGCTATGAATGCCATGCTCCTTGCCTACTCCTTCTCGATACACATAATAAAGGCTATCAATTTGGCCCAAAACAAAGCAATCTTTGTCTCGGCCCATACTATAAGCGGGCGAGCTAGTTAGCTGTTGTGCCCAAAGAGCAGAGCAGCTCATGAAAAAACTGAAAATAAAAGGGATAAGCTTCATAAAAGGAGTTTTTAAGGAAGTTCATTGTCCGTACAATTTAAAAGTGCTAATTTTGGCCCAAATGATTAAACTTGGGCGCTAGCGCAATTGGCCCAGCGCTGCGGAGTGGGTGGCCGAAGGCCAGACCGAAGCCGCCAGAGGCGGCTGAAGGGCCGAGCAGACCTGCGAGCCCCGCAGCATAGCGGCGGCCGACCGAGGCGCAGCCGAGCCGGCCGCGGGCCCCAAAAAAGAACAAAAAAAATCTAAAAAAAGATATTATGCGCATCTATTCCTTTCTTCTATTCTTTGGACTTAGCTGGCTATTTGGCGCCTGCAGTTCTGAAAATGTAAACAAATCGCCACAACAAAGCTACGATATTCCGGCCATTGACCAACTGAGCCAAATGATTGCCAAAAGCCCAAAAGAGGCGAGTCTGTATGCCGATCGTTCTCGTGCATTTTGGGAGGCCGAATTGTATAAAGAAGCTGAATTGGATGCTGAAAAAGCCTTGGCTCTAGACTCTTCTAAGGTAGAATATTATGCCGTTTTGGCCGATGCCTATTTTGATAATCAGCATTCGCTCTCGGCGATTAAGGTTTTAGAAAAAGCCATAGATCGCTTTCCGCAGGCGGTTCCTCTTTATCTAAAATTGGCCGAAATGCAGAATATTGTCAAGCAGTATCAGGAGGGAATGCTTGTTTTAGATAAGCTAGAAAAAATACAGCCCAGCCAGCCCGATGCCCTTTATTTGAGAGGCAGCATGCTCCGAGATATGGGCGATACGCTCAAGGCCCTCGAAAGTTTTCAGGCTACGGTAGAACAGGATGCCGATTATTTGGATGCCTATATGCAGTTGGCCATTTTGGGGGGTAAAATAGATGCGCCTTATACGGTGAGTTATATTGATAATGTGCTACGGATTGATTCTACCTATGAGGATGCGCTTTTGCTCAAGGCTCAATATTATCATTTCCGCTCTAAGTATGAAGAGGCAGAGGCGGCTTATGAGCAAGGGATTTTGCGGCAGCCCATGAGCCCCCACCTCAATTACAACTTGGCCCTAATGTATTTGGAGCAAGGAGATCAGCTGGCCAAACAAACAGAAAAAGCGCAAGACTTTTTTAATAAAGCCCTGCGCCATTTTGACAATGCCACAAAGTTTGACCCTCAATTTGCAAATGCCTACTATTATAAAGGCCTTGCGGCTGAGCGTTTGGGCAAAAAAGAAATGGCCCTCCAAGAGTATGAAAATGCCTTGAGAATGGAAGTCTTTCTGAGAATCATAGAGCCCAGCACTGTAGAATCGGCTATAGCTCGCCTACGTATTTAATCTTCTGACTTTTCCTCTTCTTCCTCCCCTTCTTTTTCTCTGAGTTTCTTGTCATCAACATTTTCGTTGAGAAAGTCATTCAGGCGGTCAATAGAAAAAGAACTCTTAATTTCGCCAAACTCATTGATGTGGATTTCGAAGCCCTCAAGATCTTTATGCATCTTGGGGGTTTTCCCTTTTTTATTCTTGCTCATAATTAGTTATTTTGATCAGTCTAAACTAAAGCTTTAAATTTTATGCTGCAAATCTCTCCTTACCTATTTTTTCTGTTGCTCTTTGCTTCCCCTTTATTTGGGCAGCAGCTTCCGCTTAGCCAGGAGTATCAACAGCAGGCCTTTTTTCTCAATCCTGCCAGTTTGGGCCAAGAAGGCGTTCAGCAAATACAGTTGGGCTACAAACAACAATGGCTAAATATGCCCGAATCGCCCAGAACGGCCAGTTTGGCCTATCAGCATTGGGCCGAAGATAAAAATATGGCTTGGGGATTGGCCTTGCAACAAGACAGGACGGGCCCTAGTTCCTATACGGCCCTACAATTTTCTTATGCCTACCAATTGCAGCTCGGCAAGGTCCAAAAAGGCGAGTTTGGTCATCGCTTAAATTTGGGTCTTAGTTTATCGGCTTTGCACTATCAACTTAGGGGGCAAGATTTATCGGCCCTAGACCCCAATGATCCGCTGATTATTCAGAACAATGAAAGCCAGTTTTTGCCCGAAGCCGCCCTAGGGGCGCTTTATCAAACCGAGCAATTTCAGCTGGGCTTTTCGGTCCCTCAGATTTTGGGCCTAAAGCTCCGCTTTTCCGATGGGCAATCGCTATCCGACCTCAGAAGGGTGGCCCATATTTATTTGCATGCCGCTACTAAAATTGATTTTTATTCGGGCAGTTTTAGAAAGGCTGGAGAAGCCCCAAAACACCAAATTATTCCTCAAATTTGGTTTAGGTATGCCCTCAATTCTCCTTTTGGGGTCATGCTAAATGCGCAGTATATCTATGACCAACGGTTTTTGCTGGGCCTAGGCTACGGCAGCGAGGGCAGCCTAATGGCTTCGTTGGGCACAACGGTTAAGCAACGCTACCGAATTAGCTATATTTTTAGCCAAACCGCCAGCAATTTAGGTCCACAATTGGGCAGTAATCATGAAGTACTTTTGGCCTATACCCTTTTTGCCAATGGAAAAGGCTGGCAACAGCCAGCCCTAAGCTCCATTTGGGCCAAATAACCAGTTGGACCAAAAAATGTTTAGTAAAACTCCTCTTTATTTGAATAAAATTCTATTTTTGTTTTGTCCACCTACTTATAGGTTGGTGAATCAACAAGTGTTTGAGGGGTTGTCTGCAAAGACAGCCCCTTTTTTATTGGGCCAAGGCCTTGATCTCAATTCTCCAGTTTTTGGCCCTTTTTTTATCGCTATCATTGGCATTGATATTTTGGCTGCTGCCTCGGCCTTTTAGTTGCAACTGCTTGGCCGATATACCCTTAGCTACCAAATAATCAACTACACTTTTGGCTCTAGCCTCAGAAAAAAGGCGATTGCTTCCCTCATCTCCGCTGTTGTCGGTATGTCCAGAAATTTCAAATTTTTGCTCCGGGAAACGCCCTAGGTTTTCGGCCAATTCATCCAAAATGGGCAAGCTTTCACTTTTGAGGCGCTCTGTGGCCTTTTCAAAGGCGATGTTTTTGAGCCAAATCCGCTCTTCGGCCTTAAATTCTTGGCCCTTTTGGTAGCGGGCCAAATCTACCTGCCCCTTAAAGAGGGTCACCGAAGCCCAATCTATATAAATATAGGCGCAATCTCCCTTGGCCCAATTTCGCATACTGAGCTCATTGTTGTCCAGAAAGTTTCCTAAAGTGAGGTAGCGCTCGCCTCCTTCGGCCCTATAAATTGCCGAAATTTCCTGCCATTGATACTGCTCCTTAATGGCCCCATTATCGGCCCGCAGCTTTAGAGAAGGCCCCGGCAAACTGGCATATCCTTCTACTTTTTTGGGGGCTAGGGTATCAAAGCGCAAGCCCAGTTCATCAATGGGGGTATAACAAAAACGGATGGGCCGCCGAACTCTCATTTTGACCAAATAGTCTGTATTGGCCAAAAGGGGCGTTTGCAGTTCTCCGGTCAAATATTCGCCTTCTTTGGCCAAACCCAAGCCCGCATAGACCTTGCCCTCGGCGGGGGTAGGCATTTTTAGGGCCTGCAAATAGGTTTTGCGTTCGGGCAATAAGGGGCAGCCCGGATTAAAAAAATTGATCTGCCCAGCCGTAGCCTGCCAATCCAAGGGCATAGACACTAATTCGGTGCTGTCATCACAATTACAGCCCTCTTCAAAAGAAGGATTTTTGAGTAGGTTTTCTTGGGCAAAAAGTCCCTGGCCCAAGGCCAATAGAAAAGCAGAAATAAGAAATTGACGCATAAATGTTATTTTTTGTTTTTGGGGCTTGCCCGCCCTGCGGGCGGGCCGGGCTGTGTCGGGGCTCGCAAGCCTGCTCGGCCCTGCAGTTTTTTTTCGCTTCGCTTCAAAAAAAACTTGGGTCTGCGGCTTCGCCGCCCCCCTTTCCATCCCTAAGCCGGCGGCTGCGCCGCCTCTAGGTCCATAAAGCCCTTTTCGCTCTAAGAATACATAATGATGCCAAAAAGTTAGCAGTCTCTTGCCAAGATTTTTGCATTTTGCGTTTCTACAGGCGGCAAAGCCGCCGCAGGCCCAGCGCTGCGGAGTGGGTGGCCGCAGGCCAGACCAAAGCCGCCAGAGGCGGCTGCAGGGCCGAGCGAACAGCGAGCCCCGCAGCATAGCGGCGGCCAGCAAAGCTGGCCGCGGGCCCCAAAAAAAAGGACCAAAACACAAAAAAGTGCTTGGTCCTAAAAGATAAACGCTTTATTGTGGTAGCCGTTTATTCTCCGCCACCAATAGTATAGGTCAGACCTACAGTGAGTCCACCCATTACGTTATAAGCCGTGCCGCGAGAAGCAGAACCTGCATCATCGGGGAAGGCTGCGGGATTGGTCAATGAAACAAATGGACTGGCATCATAAGAGTCTTCACCTTCGGGGTTGCTCAATGAGCCAGAAAGGTGGAAAAGCACCAAAATTTTCATGTTTTCATCAACATTGATGGCTCCACCCATTTCTAGCGTGGCGCCAAAAACAACATCATTGTAGATTTTGTAGTTTCCACCAGTCGGGTTTTCTACCTGAGTCAAATCAATATCTTCACGATCTACACGAAGAATAGAGCCACTATTTTCTTCATAGTTATAAACGGCCTTGCTAAGAAAATCTAGGTGAGGGCCAAAGCGGAAATAAGAAGTAAAAGAGCCCTCTGTGCTTCCATTAAATTTTAGCAAAACGGGGACACGGACATAAGTCAATTTACGAGAGTATACATCCATATCGTCCTTATTGCTTGAAGAGGCTTTATTGATGTAATTTTGGCCTTGTTGAGAAAGGTTTACCCCAACTTGAAGGCCCATACCTTCTGTGAAGTTGATGCCGAGATGAGCGCCAGCATTGTAGCCAAAAGTGGCTTGTAGGTCCATGTCATCGCCTTGGGCAAAATCTTCATCATTGATGATCCAGCTAGTGGCAGGCGTGAAAGTGACGCCAAATTCTAGGCCTTTTTGGGCAAAACCAAACTGTGCAGCCATTAGAAAAAGAGCTAGTAAACTTAGGTTACGCATTGTTTTTCTTGGTGTTAAGGTGATTAAATATGTTGTGTGCGGCAAAATTACAAATATTTTGGATAGAACTGCTATCAAAAATAATTTCTGTCGTTGCTTTTTAGACGCTATAGAGGGGCATAAGTTGGAAAAGCTTTATATTTTGAGGGCTATAGATTGCTCCAACTCCCTAAATCAAGATTATGAATAAGATTTTATTTTTGCTTCTCTTTTTGGGCTTTAGCTCTAGCCAGCTTTTGGCCCAACTTTCGGGTTTAGTGACCGATGAAAAAGGAGAGCCGCTGCCCTTTGTCTCGGTTTACCTCCAAAAAGAATCGGTGGGCACCACTTCTAATATAGAGGGCCGCTATATGCTTCGGCTGGCGCCCGGAGAATACCAATTGGTCTTTCAGTATGTGGGTTACAAAAAAAAGGTCATCAACTTAAACTGGAGTGAAAACGAGCAACTAGAGCTCAACGTAGAGCTCGCCCCCGTCGATCTTCAGGCCCCCGAGGTGGTAGTCGATGGCTCTGAAGACCCTGCCTATGGCATTATTCGGCAGGCCATGAAAAAGCGGAAGTTTTACCTCAATCAGGTTAAGAACTTTAGCTGCGAGGCCTATGTTAAAGGCGCCCAAGAAATTAGTGAATTGCCCGAAAGCATTATGGGCCAATCTACAGAAGAGTTTAGGCAGCAACTAGACTCCTCGGGGAGTGGCATGGTTTATCTTTCCGAATCGGTATCTAAAATTTATGTCCAAGGCAATAAAGTCAAAGAAGAAATGATTTCTTCTAAGGTGAGTGGCGATGATAATGGCTTTAGCTTTAATTCTGGGGCCGCTATGCTAGATATGAATTTCTATCAAAATTATACAGAGCTGATTGACGCCCGCCTGCTCTCGCCTATTGGCCAAGGCGCTCTCAATGCCTATAGATACAAATTACTCAATACCTTTTTTGATGAGGGCAAAATGATCTATCAGGTCCAGGTCATTCCCAAAAACCCCTTGGGCCAACTCTTCTTTGGCGACATTTATATTGTAGATGGCGAATGGTGTATCTATAGTACTGACCTCAAAACGACGGGCAAGGCCGCCAATATCTCTATCCTCGATACCGTGGCGTTTAAGCAGCTGCATGTAGAGGTGCAAGATAGCGTCTGGCGACTGTTTTCTCAAGAAATTGAACTGAGCATCAATCTCTTTGGCATTGAGGTCTCTGGAGGAATCATTGGCGTTTTTCAACAGTATAACCTGGCCCCCGAATTTCCCAAAAAGCTCTTTAATAACGAAATCTTTTCGGTAGAAGCCGAGGCCAATAGAAAAACAAAGGTCTACTGGGATAGCATTCGCCCTCTTCCACTTTCCGAAAAAGAAGTGGTTGAGTATCAAGTAAAGGATAGCCTGCAAAAGATACTCAACGACCCCGCCTATATTGATTCTATGGACCGCATCGCCAACCGCCCGAGCTGGAGCCTGCTGCTATCGGGCTATAGCTACCGCAAACGCAATAAGGGCTATAGTTGGTCGGTTTCTTCCCCCCTATATAGTATCATGTATAATACCTTACAGGGCTTTTATGGAGATGTTAATCTGGGCTACAACAAGCGCTTCAATAAGGAAAATACCCGCTACCTCAATGCCAAGATGAAACTGCAATATGGCCTTGCCGATAAGCGCCTGCGCAGCTCGGGCAGCCTCTTTTTTCGCTTCAATAAAACCAATGATGCCAACCTGATGCTCAGCGGCGGAAATCTGGTCCAGCAGTTTGTTGAAGACCCGCCCATGAGCCCGCTCATCAATAGCTATACTTCTTTGGTCTATCGGCAAAATTATATTAAGGCCTACGATAAAACATTTATCCAAGCTCGCTATTCTCAACGGTTATTTAATGGCCTTCGCCTGCTCTTTCAAGCCGAATATGCCCAGCGCAAAGCCCTCAGTAATCAGGCCGATTATAGCCTATTGTTCAGAGAAAAAAGGGAGTTTTACTCTAATCAAGCCCTCGATTTTAATCAGCCGCCAGCAGAAGATACCCTGGCCTTCCAAGCCAATAATCGCCTGCTTTTTGACCTGCGGTTTCGCCTGCGTTTTGGCCAGAAGTACCTCTCTTACCCCAAAGAACGCATCTATCGACCCAGTAATATTCCCGAAATTTGGCTGATTTATAAAAAAGCCCTAGCCCTCAACGACGAAATGACGGCCTTTGATTACCTAGGCGCTTATATCCAAAAACTCAATTTGCCGGTGGCTGGTATCGGAAAGTTTAGCTGGCGCACAGAGGCCGGCGCCTTCCTGCAAACCGAAAATATGCGCTTTGTCGATTATCAACACTTTCGTGGCAACCAAACCTTTTTTGCCCAAAATGGCAAGCAATGGCGCAGCTTTCAGCTCTTGCCTTATTATGAGCACAGCACAATGGATTATTTTGTGCAGACCCATTTTGAGCACCACTTTAATGGCTTTCTCTGGAATAAATTGCCAGGTCTCAAAAAGTTGGGCTTCGAAACTATTCTGGGGGTCCACCACCTCTATACCCCCGAAAAAGGCAACCATATGGAGCTCAATTTTGGTATCGACCGCATTGGCTGGAAGCTCTTCCGCATTATCCGAATAGATGCCGTGATGGCCATCCGTGAAAATAAAACACCAGATTGGGGCGGAGTCATTAGCTTTAATTTCTCGCTCTAAGTTCTCTTATCTTTTGGGGCCCGCGGCCAGCTCGGCAAAGCCGAACTGGCCGCCGCTATGCTGCGGGGCTCGCAGGTCTGCTCGGCCCTGCAGCCGCCTGCGGCGGCTTTGGTCTGGCCTACGGCCACCCGCTCCGCAGCGCTGGGCCTGCGGCGGCTTCGCCGCCTGCTAGATCCAGCTATTTTTTGCCCTGGGCCAAAGCCCTCAGTTGCTGAGCATAAAGAAAGTTCTTTTAGAGAAAACTAAATTTGCGTTTACAAAACAAAGTTACTACCTTTGAATAAATACAAACTAAAAGCGCTAAGGCCAGCCCCTTAATTTTGGTCCAATTGGGCGTTCTGCAGGCGGCGAAGCCGCCGCAAAGGCGCGCAGCGCCGCGGCTGAGGGATGGACAGCAGTGGCCGAAGGCCAGACCAAGGCGCTGAAAGCGCCGCAGGGCCGAGCGAATAGCGAGCTGCGAAACAGCCCGACCCAGCCTCAGGCTGGGGCAGCCCCAGAAAAAACAAGTCAAAACGGCAGAATACATAGAAGGGAATAGCTTTTGGCCTATAGAGGGCCGGTTTAAAAAAGGGGCCTATTTGCTTAATTTTTATCTTTATGAAAGGATTAAGCGGGCAAAACTACTTAGTTTGGGCCCAAACCGACTGACAAGCTGTCAGCAACTGGCAGCAGAGGCCGAGAGGCTTGCATTCATTACAAATAATCAGCATGTCAAAAAAAGAAAACGATTTGAATCCAGAGGAAGAAATGGAAATTTTACCCTTTTTTAGTGTAGACGAGCAAGAGGAGCGTTTGATGCAAGAAGAGGAATATAGTTATGACCTTCCTGTTTTGGCATTGAAGAACACCGTTTTGTTTCCGGGAGTTGTGATTCCGGTAACGGTGGGCCGCGAGCGTTCTATAGCGGCGGTACAAGATGCCTATGCAGATGGTCAGCATATTTTGGTTTTTGCCCAGAAAGATATGGAGGTAGATGAGCCAAAATTGAAAGATCTGCACGCCTTGGGCGTGGTGGCTAAAATTCTTCGTCTCATCAAAATGCCCGATGATAGTTATACGGCTATTTTGCAGGGTCGTCGACGGACGGGCAGAGAGCGCAAAGCGCTGCAGATCCTTCCGTTTTTGCGAGCCGAGCCTATTTTGTTGGTTGATGAGCGGCCTAAGAAGAAAGAGCAAATTGAGTTTGAGGCGACCTTACAATCTATTCGAGAGAAAAGTGAGGCCTTAATAGATATTAGTCCGCAAATTCCTTCGGATGCGGTGCAGCTGCTGCATAAGATCCAGAACTCTGGTTTTTTGGTCAATTTTGTGGCCACCAATATGCAGGTGAGCGTGAGTGCCAAGCAGGAGTTGCTCAATGAGAGCAAGCTGCTCAAGCGGGCCAAAATCTTGTTGGAGCAGTTGAGTATTCAGTTGCACATTACTGAGATTCGGGCCGAATTGGAGGAGAAAGTGCGGGAAGAGATGGAGAAGCAGCAGCGGGATTACATCCTCAACCAGCAGATGAAATTGATTCAGGATGAGCTAGGCGAAAATCCGCAGAGCCAAGAAGTGGACCGTTTGCGGGCCAAGGCAGCAGATAAAGACTGGTCGGAAGCGGTGCAAGAAAAATTTGATCGGGAGCTCCGTCGATTGGAGCGCACCAACCCTATGGCGCCAGATTACTCGCTAACGCTCAACTACTTAGAGACCTTAGTCGATTTACCTTGGAATGAGTTTAGCGAGGATAATTTTGATTTGAACAAGGCCGAAAAGATCTTGGACCATGACCATTATGGTTTGGACAAGGTCAAGGATCGGATTTTGGAATATTTGGCAGTTTTGGAGTTGCGTCAAGACATGAAAGCGCCTATTATTTGCCTATTGGGCCCTCCAGGTGTGGGAAAAACCTCTTTGGGGCGTTCGGTAGCTTCGGCTCTCAACCGAGAATACATCCGTATGTCTTTAGGTGGCCTACATGATGAGTCGGAATTGCGGGGACACCGTAAAACCTATATTGGGGCCATGCCTGGTCGTATCATTCAATCTTTGAAAAAAACGGGAACCTCTAATCCCGTCTTCATTTTGGATGAGATTGATAAGATGGGTAGTGGACAGCGGGGCGATCCCTCTTCTGCCCTACTAGAGATTTTAGACCCAGAGCAAAATAGCAGTTTTTACGACAACTATTTGGAGTTGGATTACGACCTTTCTAAGGTCCTCTTTATTGCTACCTCCAACTCCTTGAGTTCTATTCAGCCGGCCCTTTTGGACCGTATGGAAATCATTGAGCTCTCGGGTTATTCGGTAGAAGAAAAGCTAGAAATTGCCAAGCGCCATTTGATTCCCAAGCAGCGCAAAGAGCATGGGATTTCGGGCAATCAGTTTAGAATTGGGGCCAAAGCCCTACAAACCTTGGTTACGGACTATACCCAAGAGTCGGGAGTGCGTAAACTAGAGCGTCAAATTGCTCGTTTGATGCGGATTGCGGCCAAGCAGATTGCGCAGGGCGATAAAAAGCAGGTTCGTTTTAGTACGGCTCAGGATGTAGAAGATGCCTTGGGCATTAAAACCACTGTTAAGGATATTTATGAAGAAAAGCTGCCTGCTGGTGTAGTCGTTGGTTTGGCTTGGACCCAAGTGGGGGGCGAAATTCTCTTTATTGAGGCCAGCCTAAGCCCGGGCAAGGGCAAGCTTCAATTGACGGGGAACTTGGGCGATGTGATGAAAGAATCTGCGGCCTTGGCCCTTTCTTATCTCAAGAGCCATGCGGAGGAGTTTGGCATTGAGGCCAGCCTTTTTGAGCAAAGAGATGTGCATTTGCATGTTCCTGCTGGGGCCGTGCCCAAGGATGGACCTTCTGCGGGAATCACCATGCTTTCGGCCCTAGCCTCTGCCTTTAAGGGGAAGCCCTTGCGCTCTCATTTGGCCATGACTGGAGAAATTTCTTTGCGTGGTCGTGTGCTTCGGGTAGGTGGCATTAAGGAAAAAATCTTGGCGGCCAAACGGGCTGGGGTCAAAGAATTGATCCTTTGCGAGGACAACCGTCCGCATGTCATGGAAGTAAAAGCCGAATATATCAAAGGCCTAAAATTTCATTATGTCAAGCGCATGGAAGATGTACTCAAAATTGCCTTGCGTTAATTTTAGCGCAGCGCTATAAACAAAAAAAGCAGCTCTTAAGAGCTGCTTTTTTTTGGTTTAGGGCCAAGCCTTAGCGTTTTATCTTCACTATTTTTCGCTCTGATCGCTTGAGGCGGAGTTTAATTTTTGCTTTTTTCAGGGGGCTTTGATCAACGGCTTTGCTACTGCCTTTGGCTTGTAGTAGCTGGCCCAAATCTCCGCTCCAGATGGGAATGCGAAGAGGATTTTCGCCTGTTTTTTCTTCCAAATAAATTTGAATTCGGTCCTCTCTATGGGCTCGCAAAGAGCGTTTAAACTGCTCCTTTAGGGTTTTGCCTTTAAAGAGAGCGGGTAGGGTTTTGCTCATTTGGACCTCATTGCCCACCATAATTTCATACTTCCAATTGGTTTTTGTTTGGACAGAATCTAGCTGCAGGCTATCCGTCATCCACTTAAGCGACTGCAAATCGATTTGGAAACTTACATTATGCAGGCTTTTGGGCAATTTGCTTTCGCTTTTTTGTTCGGCCAATAGGACCTCTCCCGTTTTGCGATCGACAAATTGATAGCTGAGGGCTACTTTTTCATTGGCCAAAAGGCGGCGATACGGAAAAAGCACATGAATTTGGGTAGAGTCTAGCCCTAGCGCAAAGCTATCTTGTCCTATTTCTACTAGGCCTTCTCCTAGCGTATTATAGCCCATAAAATCAACGCCATTTCGCAGTCCATCAAGCAGCAGCACAGCACGGCCCCGATAGAGGCGGGGCAACTTAGCTTTTAGGGTCACCACATAGCCAAAGTCATTATTTTGCACCCGGTCCATAGCCAACTCCTCTTCTAAGAGTAAATCAGTTAGCGTATCGGGGCGTTCAACCAGTGGGCTGCGTTCGTTAATAATGGGAATTTCTAAATCGGGGACCAAGCTCATCTTCAGGCGAACTTGCGGATCATCTAGGTCCAGATAAGGAATAAAAAAGGCCAAGCTATCTTTTGCCTTCATCTTGGGCTGCTCATAAACGCCATGCAAAAGAGATTGGGGCAGGCTATCTTTGGGCAGTTCCTGCATGGGGTAAACGGTTTGGACCAGAGGTTGGCCTTTCAAATTTTCAAAGTTAATGCGCAATTTAGAATATTGATGCACATCTTTTACCGCATAAGAAAAGCTAATCTTTATTCCTTTTGCCCCTTCATAGTCCACATCTTCTTCTACAAAGGTGCCCGAATAATAAATATAGGGCGGAAACTCTAGGGGTTGGAGGAAAATATAGGGAGCGGCTTCTACAATATTTTGTCCACCTCCATCAAAATAAAACTCAATCTTTTTAATGGAGGAGTTCCAGGCATAATGCGGAATAAAATAGCTCAATCGGCCATTTTCGGGCAGTTCCATCAATTCCCCAGGCTGCGCTTGGTCTTCTACCAAAGAATAAAAAAGTGGAATTTTCACTTTTTTGCCTTCTACATCCGAGAAAATAAAATCGGGACGCATTTTTTGGCCCCTTAGGCTTTTGGGCAAAAAGTACTCAAGGACCAATTTCACGCCTCGGCGGCCTTCATAAATAAAGTCATCTTGTATATACGTACTAATGGGTTGTCGGCTTCTTTTGCTCAGGCCTATCGTATAATTTAGGCGTTTGATTTGGCCAAACATCTCCCCTTTTTGCGATTTTCGCAAGTCTTTGTTGGCTGCGGCCAGAGGCAAGCGGCCCAAAAAATCATCTTCTAGACCATCTTCATCATAAAAGTTGATGTAGAGCTCCTCCCCTTCTAGGGCAAAAAACTGAGCGTCTTCGGCGGGAGCTTCATAGCTATTGGGCTGCAATTTAGAGCTATACACCGGGTAATCACTCCCATTAGTGCTAATGGTCCAATATACATCGGGTGCCCCTTCTTTAGGCGAGCCAGGATCGAGCAAACGAGCCGTTCTCTTTACTTCCGCCTGCTCCATCTGAAACAAAATGCTATAGGTTTGCGGCTGAGTATATGCAATAGTATTGCGGTACTTTAAAAGGCCAGGCACCTCATAAATAAACTCAATTTCCTCCTGTGATCCAGCGGCTACAGCTAGGTCTCGATAAGCCACAAAGCGGCGGCGTTTCTGCCATTCATTGGGTTTGAGGACCAAATAGCTGCTGCTATCGCTAAACACCTCTTGCCCATATTTTCGGGCGCTAAGCTGCTGCTTATAGGTCAGCAAATAACGGCTATTACTAGGATATCGGCACTCAAAGCTGAACATAATTCCCTTGCTGCCCTTATCAGACATCTCAATATTTTGCTCAAATTTAAAGTTGCGTACCTCTAGTTTTTGATCTAACAGATCAATTTTTTCTTGTGCCCATAAGCTCCCGTAAAAGCAGCTTAAGCCAACAAGAAACAAGGTAAAAAATACTCTCATATAGTGTGTGTGTTATTGCTCCAAAGAGCTATGATTAGGCTTGTTCTTCTGTAGTTTTGGGGCTTGCCGCCTTTGGCGGCCGGGCCATTCCGTGGCTCGCAGGTCTGCTCGGCCCTGCGGGGCTTCCGCTTCGCTTCAGCCCCTGGGTCTGCGGCTGCGCCGCACCACTTCATGTCCCTAAGCCTGCGGCGGCTTCGCCGCCTGTCCACCGCAAAAAGGGCCTTTAGCTAAAAACATAATCGGCATAGCGGGCCTCAATTTCTTCTAAAACAGCGAGCAGATCGGGCAGCTCCATCAGGGTAACCAATTTTTTGCGGTATTCTTTCACGCCTGGCATCCCCCGAAAATAGTTGGTATAATGGCGGCGGGTTTCCAAAACGCCCAAAACGGGCCCTTTCCATTCTACGGCTCGAATAAGATGGCGGCGAGCGGCATCTACTCGTTCATGAATATTTGGCGGGGCCATTTTTTCTCCTGTTTCAAAGTAGTGTTTTATTTCTCTAAAAATCCAGGGGTAGCCAATAGCCGCCCGGCCAATCATGATACCATCCACCCCATAGCGTTCTTTGTACAATTTCGCTTTTTCGGGGCTATCAATATCGCCATTACCAAAAATGGGAATATGGATGCGGGGATTTTCTTTTACTTGGGCAATATGCGACCAATCGGCCTCGCCTTTATACATCTGGGCCCGAGTGCGGCCATGAATACTCAGGGCCTTGATGCCTACATCTTGCAGGCGCTCGGCCACTTCTTCAATTTTAATGCTGTTCTGGTCCCAGCCTAGGCGGGTTTTTACCGTTACGGGCAGTTTGGTTGACTTCACCACGGCTTCGGTCAATTCCACCATGCGGTCAATATCCTGCAAAATACCTGCGCCTGCCATTTTGCAGACCACCTTCTTCACGGGGCAACCAAAGTTAATATCTAAAACCTCGGGCTGGGCTTCTTCTACAATTTCGGCAGCCCGCATCATAGAATCTAGTTCGGCCCCAAAAATTTGCACGCCAATGGGGCGTTCTTCAGGGTAAATATCTAATTTGACTACACTTTTCTTTGCGTCTCGGATCAGCCCTTCTACTGAAATAAACTCCGTGTACATCATATCGCAGCCCTGTTCTTTACAAAGTGCACGAAAAGGGGGATCGCTAACATCCTCCATTGGGGCTAGCAAAAAGGGGAATTCTCCCAAAGAAAGATCTCCAATTTTAACCATAGTAGTTTTATGTTCTGTTTTGCGCAAAAATACGACGAACAAAGGTAAAAGCCTTTGAATCTATCGCTTTTTTGGGCCAAAAAGCTAGAGAAGTAAATAACTCCTCAAATTTTTATAAATTTGGTGATAAATGAACCAACTCCATGAGCGATAAAAAAATCAAAGAAAAGACTCTCCCCAAACTCAAGAAGCGAAAAGCTTGCACACCAGAGCAAATTGCAGCCAATAAGCATATCTACGATGATCATTTTCGCATGGGCTTTGTGCGTCAGTTCAATCGAGAGATTTATAGCTTGATGGACCAAAACTATTTTCGGCCCGAGTTCATTGGTTTTGAGGAGCTCCCAGAGCGGAACCGTCCTGAACATCCTATTATTTTTGCCAGCAACCACTCGGGTATGGCTTTTCCTTGGGATGGGATGATTTTTGGCTCTGGTCTTTCTAAAATGCATAAATTTGATCCTAAAAAGCAGCTCAGGGTACTTACGGCCCCTATGCTTTCTCAGACGCCGGCCATGCACCCTTATTTTATGTTGCATGCTTGGAAACTAGCGGGAGGTATAGATGCCAGCTTTCTCAACTTTGAGACCATGATGCATTATCCAGATGGCCAACTATTGATTTATCCAGAAGGAGTGCCGGGTATTGGCAAAGGCTTTAATCGTCGGTATAAATTGCAGCGTTTTTCTAGCTCCTTCATTCGGATGAGCTTAAAATATAAATCGGATATTGTTTGGTACTCCACCATCAATGCCGAGTATGTGGCCCCTTTGATGTACAGCCATAAAGGCGTGAATAAGGCCATCAATAAAATTGGGGTTCCTTTTTTACCCTTGGGCCCTTTGACTCCGCTCTTGCTCTTTCCTGCGGCTTTCTTTCTCTCTTTTCCCAGCAAAATGACCTTTGTTCGGGGTTCTCGGATTCGGCCCTATGAATGGACCGACAAGGCCTTTGAGAAATTGACGGAGGCCGAAATTGAAGACATCCGCCAAAGGGTGCAGGACAAATGCCAGGAGGAGCTTGAGTTGGCCCTAGTCCAATATGGTCGGAAGCCCTACCACTTGGGTGAGCTGCTCCGAGTCATCTTTAAAGGCTTTCCCTTAAATACGCCTTTGGGTTGGCCTATGCTATTTCATGAATTTGAGAAACAATGGCATCAGAAGGGCAAAAAAGGAGAAGAGGTCAAGGTATACAAAGGCTGGGGGTCCTCTATTTACTTACTTTTGCGCAACCCGATTTGCTTCCTTTATTTTATTCCCTTTTTTGGTTGGCTGGCCCTAGTGGCTTATGGTCGTTGGCGCTGGAAAAACGGATTTAAGGACAAGGAATAGGCTTAGCGCTGGCTGGCCTAGCGATGCGGCGGGGTGGCCGAAGGCCAGACCGAAGGCGAAACGAAGTGAAGCCTGAAGGGCCGAGCAGACCTGCGAGCCCCAAAGCGTAGCGCCGCAAGGCGAAGCCGCAGCGGAGGCCCCAAAAAACGCCTAAATTCTTTAGTTATTCTAAGATTTGATTATCTTGAGTCTGGCCCAATAGCGGCCATTTATTTTCATTACCTGATTAGAAAAAGGGCGAATGCAATTTCAATTAGATAAAGATCTCTGCTTTTTAGATTTAGAGACTACAGGCGGGGATATTATGAAGGACCGCATTGTGCAGATTGCACTAATTAAGTACCCCAAAGATGGCGGAGCGCCTATTGAGCGCTCTTATTTGGTCAAGCCGGGGCAGCCAAGTTCGGCAGAGGCTTTGGCCATTCATGGCCTTGGTGAGCAGGAGCTCAAAGATGCGCCCCCTTTTAAGTTATTGGCTATTGAGCTGCTTGATTTTATTGGCGATGCTGATTTGGCGGGTTATAATTCTAACCGTTTTGATCTTCCCGTTTTGATGGAGGAATTTTCGAGAGCGGGTTTTGAGTTTTCGATTGAGGGCCGTCGTTTGATTGATGCCATGCAGATTTTTTATAAAATGGAGCCTCGTACGCTCAAAGCGGCTTTGCGTTTTTATTGTGGGCAAAATTTGGAAAATGCCCATGATGCTTTGGCGGATACTCGAGCTACGGCGGAGGTCCTCAAGGGGCAAATTGAGCGCTATGCAGAAAGCAATTGGCAGGACCCAAAAACCGAAAAAGTTTATGAGCGGCCCGTAAAAAATGATATGCAGGCCCTACATGATTTTATTCAGCAAGCCAACCGAAAGGTAGATTTAGGTGGCCGCTTTGTCCGCAATGCAGAGGGCATTATCCTCTTTAATTTTGGCAACCAAAAGGGGCAGCCTGCCTATAAGCACCCCAATACTTTGCGCTGGATTATCGACAAGGAATTTCCGGTGCAAGTAAAAAATATTGCCCGCGCCATTTTAGGGGGCAAGCTCAAGTAATTTACTAACAAACAATCGCATAACCCATTATGAACAAAGTTGTGGCAAATGCCCAAGAAGCAATTCAGGGCATAGAAGATAATATGACGCTGATGCTTGGTGGTTTTGGCCTTTGTGGCATTCCAGAAAATGCTATTTCGGCCTTGGTCCAAGCTGGTATGAAGAACCTTACCTGCATTTCTAATAATGCTGGCGTAGATGATTTTGGCATTGGCCTAATGCTTCAGCAGCGACAGGTCAAGAAGATGATTTCTTCTTATGTTGGCGAAAATGCCGAATTTGAGCGGCAGCTCCTGTCTGGCGAGCTAGAAGTTGATTTGGTCCCTCAGGGTACCTTGGCCGAACGCATCCGTGCGGGCGGAGCGGGAATTCCCGCCTTTTATACGCCCACAGGCTATGGCACCGAGGTGGCTGAGGGCAAAGAATGCCGAGAATTTGATGGTCGTATGTATGTTATGGAGATGGCGCTTTCTGCTGATTTTGCCTTGGTCAAAGCTTGGAAAGGCGATAAACACGGTAATTTGGTCTTTAAGGGAACGGCCAGAAACTTTAACCCCATGATGGCCAAAGCAGGTAAAATCACGGTGGTTGAGGTGGAGCAGCTGCTTGAACCTGGCGAACTTCATCCCAATGAAATTCATGTCCCTGGCGTTTATGTGCAACGCATCTTCCAAGGAGTAGATTATGAAAAACGTATTGAGCAGCGCACTGTTCGTCAAGCCTAACCCTTAAAATTTAATCTTATGGCACTCGATAAATACGGCATTGCGCAGCGCATTGCCCAAGAACTACAAGATGGCTATTATGTCAATTTGGGCATCGGGATTCCCACTTTGGTCGCCAATTATATTCCCGAAAATATGCAGGTTTTTCTGCAATCTGAAAACGGTTTGCTCGGTATGGGCCCCTTCCCTACCGAAGAAAACGTAGATGCCGACCTCATCAATGCGGGCAAACAAACGGTGACCACTTTAGCTGGCGCTTCTTTGTTTAGCTCCGCCGAAAGCTTTGAGATGATTCGGGGCGGACATATTGATTTGACCGTTTTGGGCGCTATGGAAGTGGCCCAAAATGGCGATATTGCCAACTGGAAGATTCCGGGCAAAATGGTCAAGGGTATGGGGGGCGCCATGGACCTAGTTGCTTCAGCCAAGAACATCATTGTGGCCATGCGACACACCAACCGCAAGGGTGAGTCCAAGTTGTTGCCTAGCTGTAGCCTACCGCTTACGGGCTTGGGTTGTATCAAAAAGGTGGTCACTGATTTGGGGGTCTTCGAGATCAAGGAGAATGCCTTTCATTTGTTGGAGCGGGCGCCTGGCGTCTCGGTCCAAGAGATTCGGGAAAAAACAGCTGGGGCTTTAGTCGCCTCCGATGATTGTCCGGAAATGAAATTAGCTTAAGATTTGAACCACTCCTTTTTGGGGTGGTTTTTTTTGGGGCCCGCGGCCGGCTAGCCTTCGGCTAGGTCGGCCGCCGCTATGCTGCGCCGCTCGCAGGTCTGCTCGGCCCTGCGTTTTTTTCGCTACGCTCAAAAAACTTGGTCTGGCCCTTCGGGCCACGGCTGCGCAGCGCTGGGCCATTTGGACCAATGGGCATAAAAAAAGACCCTACCTTTTGGGGGTAGAGCCTTAGCTAATGTCAAAAAAGTAGCGAGTTAGAGATCGAGCTTACGCTCGCGAACATCGCGGTAAACCGCTTTGAGCGTCTCTGTACGACGCAGCACAGATGGCTTTGTAAAGTGTTTGCGTGTACGAACTTCACGCATCAATTTAGTGTCTCTTACTTTACGCTTGTAACGGCGTAGGGCGCGATCGATAGTCTCGCTATCTTTTACATTGATAATTAGCATAAAAACCCCCTTGGTTTAGGTTGAAAATAAAAAAATAAAAGTGCATCTAAAAAATGCTTCGCAAATATCTACTATTCTAGCTAGAATTCCAATTTAAATCAGCATATTTTCAAGGCTTTTCGCTAATTATTGGCTGGGCTATTTAACAGCTTGAATAATTGTTTAGGCTTTTGTAGTATTTGGCACAAAAGAAGCCCAAAAGCGCGCTTAACTTTGGGCGTTCCTAAAATTACCTTTTATTCTTAAGCTTCAAAATGTCATATCATCCCGAAATCAACCACATTCAGATGGATTGTGGTCATTTGTCTTTTATAGCGAACAGCAATATTATCCTATTGCGTATTGAGGCTAATTATTATATGGAGCAAGCCGATTCTTTATCGGTCAGGAAAAATCTTCGGATTTTGGCGGCCCAAAAAGAGAGTCCTGTATATCTTTTAGTCGATATGCGTCAGATTAAGGGGGCGAGTGCAGCGGGTCGCAAAGTCTTTGCGGATAAGGAAGAGCCTTTAGCGGAGGTTTGCGCTCTTTGGGTCAAGAGTCCGCTTTCTAAGCTTTTGGGCAACTTTTTATTAGGGATAAACAAGCCTGTATTTCCTGCCGCTGTATTTAAGCAAAAAGAGAAAGCCATAGCTTGGATACAGGAACAGATAAAAGAATAATTTTGGCTGCTGCTTTTATTTTTTTCGTTTTAGTGGCTAAACTTCATCTTCTTTGGTCCGTCTCTAAGACGGAAAAAGGCATTGGGCCAATTAGTAAAAAAGATAAACGCCTAGAAGATGCAAGCAAAAAATTATCAGAAAGAGCGGATAGAATTAGCCTCTTGTACTATTTACTGGTCCTATAACAGTGCTATATTAGAGCAGGTTATTCATGAGCACTATACTGTACAAATAGAAGATGCTAAAGAGATTGATCAGACGATAGCCAGAATGGCTGTTGCTCGTGGGCAGGCTGTTTATCATTTGGCTGATATTCGTCAAATTAAAGGGGGGACGGTGGAGGCCCGCAGAAAATTTAGTGCTGATTTTCCAAGCTGCGTTCGGGCTGTAGCCCTCTTGGTTTCTGGAGCCGTTTCTAGATTATTGGGCAACTTCCTCATCCAATTGAGTCATGCAGATATTCCCATTCAGCTATTTGTTGATCGAGAGGAAGCGATTGACTGGTTGTTGGAGCAAAAGAGCAAACAGCAATAAATTGGTCCTTATAAAAATAGCCGTTGCGGATGCAGCGGCTATTTTTATTGCGGTGGGCAGGCGGCGAAGCCGCCGCAAAGGCGCGCAGCGCCGCGGCTGAGGGATGGAAAGTGGTGCGGCGCAGCCGCAGACCAAGGCCGTCAGGCCGCAGGGCCGAGCGAACAGCGAGCCACGACACAGCCCGACCCGAGCGAAGCGAGGGGCAGCCCCAAAAGAAAAAAGGAGTCAGTACGAGATGGTACTAACTCCTTTTCATTTTAGCTAAAGTTGCGCTTATTTTTCTACGGTAAACTTATGGCTTTGGCCCAAGCCGTTGGGGGCTTGTAGGCGCAGGATATATTGACCGGCGGCCAAATTGCTAAGATCAAAGCTATATTGTAGGCGAAGCGGGGCAATGGTTTGGCTTTGCAAAACGCGGCCCAAGGCATCGATAATTTCGGCTTGGTAGCCGGCAAGATTGCTTGGCAACTCTAGTTGAATTTGGTTGTTGGCGGGAATGGGGAAGAGTTTAGTTTCTCCGCTAGCTTCTCCAAAATAAAGTACCTTGACATCGCTATAGCTTTGGCTACCGTCTACATCATTTTGGCGGAGGCGGTAATAATTATAGCCAGCAGCGGGCTGCTCATCTAGGGTATTGTAAGTATTTTGGGCCAAATCTTCTTGGGCGGTAAAGCAGGCGATAGTTTCAAAACTGGTGCCGTCCGAACTACGCTCGAAGCAGTATTCATCGCCAGCATCTTCGTTGGCTACGGTAGCAGAAAGTAGTGCTTGTTCATCTACTTTTTGGGCCGAGAAATCCAACAACTCTAGAGGAAGAGACAATTGGCTCACTACATCAGCCAAAGTGAAGGGGCTAAAGCTCGTTACGACATCAGAAGTGATGCTCCCAGAAGTGGCCGTTCCAGTTAGGAAGGTATTGCCTTCTGACTCCCATTGGTTGCTTGTGCTAGGGGCTTCGGTAAAATAGTGTCCCACCAACAAATCATTGGGATCGAGTACTTGGCTATGAGGGCCCCAGTGTAGGGTAACAAAAAGAGAGGCGCCAGTTCCAGTAAATACCTCGTCTAGGGTCCAGTATTCGAGTACAGAAACATGGTCTAGCTCGGCGGTATTGAGGTTATATGTTCCGTAGCCTTGATTAAAGTATTGGGCCACAAAAAACTCGCCTGTATTAACTGCGGTTTCGATACCGATTGCGCCATAAATGCCATTATCGCCGGTGGGATAAGTAAAGGCATCGATTCCAGTTCCTGAAGTTTCTTTAAGTACGGGGCCATCAACATGGCTAATATTTGAGGCATTGATAGCGGTGGCATCTACATCAAAGTAGACTCTTTCTGAGGCAGAGCCCAAAACGATACCTTGTTGGAAGTCCATTTCTTCATCAATGTAAATATCGCTACAGTTATTGATGAGGAAGCCTGCGGGTTTGATGAGGCGAACAAAGCGGAAGCTTTCGGTGGCCCCAGCATTTGTTTTGATGACCGTTTGGTCGGTACTTCCGACAAACTCGACTACTGCATGAGTTTCATCAAAGCCGTTATTGCTGGCATCATCTAGCCAATCGCCATGCAGGCGGAAAAGGCCAATAGCGCTAGCATTGGGATCCTCATAATCGAGTAGGCCGTTATTGTTAATTAGAAGGCTACCAAAAACCTCCATACCTGTACCGGCAGTAGTGCCGTCGTTATTTTCTAGTTTAGAGATAGAAGCGCTGGGGTTTCCACCGATGATAAGATCGCCCAAAATTTGCATGGGGCTAATATTCGTATTGCTATTGAACACCTCTACGGCGCCAGTTCCGGTATTTCCGACCAGCATATCGCCTTTAACGGTCATGAATCCGCCACTACCGCTAAATTTCTCAGAGAGGCCAGCAAAGCTATAATCGCCGCTGACAGACTCCATATAGAGGTTAGGATAGAACATATTATTGGTAATCACGCTAACAGAGCCGTTATTGGCGTAGCGGAAATGCCAGTGGGCTGTAGCGGGAATAGTAGAAATGCCATTTTCATAATTATCTCTGTAGGCGGCAACGGTGCTACTTCCCGTTTTGATAATTCTTGCATTAGCGCCCATTTCCCAGCTTGCGCCAGATTGGAAGTTAATGCCATTTCCTCCACCTGCGCCATGGTCCTCTAGGGTACCTTCTAGGAGGAAGTCGATGCCAGTATCTTCTTGGATACGGAGTTGTAGGCTTGCGGGAATCACTAGTTCTCCACCAGCTTCTACTACCAATTGGTCAATCTCGATATCTTGGTCGAGCTCAATGAGGTGGCCATTAAGGATATGTACATAATCGCTATTATCGAAGCGGGGGTAATCGCAGGCGGCCACCCAAGGGCCAGCGGCAGAGGGGGCCATTTCCCAGCTGCTCACATCGGTCCAATAACCAATAGTTGCAGAACGGAAAAAGCGTTCGCTACCGATATTAAACTGAGCGGCTTCGGTTAGGCTTCCGCAGTTACCATCTTCAATGACTTCGCAGTAGAACTGATAGCCATCATAATCGACCAAATTGCCTTGAATCAATAAAACGTCAGAAGTTTCTCCGCTTACTGTAGTGGCATTGGGGAAAGCGGCTGCGCTTACGGCTGTCCAAGCTGTAGCCGCGCCATCATTTTCGTTAAAGTACCATTGGTAAGTTAGGGTTCCGCCATTATTTGCAGTAGCGGTTACGCCCATGAGTAGCTCGCAGCTATTGACATCCATAGGTTGGGCGCTAAAAGTGGGAGGTGTAAGGGGCGGGCCAGAGGGAGCAGCAAAAGTTCCCAAGTCAGAGATGTCTCCAGCAGTTGCTGTGGTCCATTCTGAAGCATCAAAATTGGGATTAGGGCTAGTTACCGTAGTATTTCTACGATATACAAACCCTCTTGCTCTTACAATTTGATCCTCAAAATCATCTACTACAGTTCCAGAGGGAACGTGGACCAATTCTAGACGATCATCATCATTATACCCATTGGTTGTACCTGCAAAAATAAAATCTTCTACTCCTCCTGTAGTGCTACTTGCGCGACCAACCAATACTTGGCCTGGGTTGATGCTGACTGCAGGAAAGTCAAAGGTAAAAGAAACTGTCGTTGTGGTAAGAGTAGCGTAACGGCGAATCTCATAGTCTGAAAGATCAATAGGATTAGCTGTGCCATTATATATCTCAATATATCCCAAAGATCCTGATGTTTCATCATAAACCTCAGACATAATCAGGTCTGTAAAAATAGGCGTACCTGCACAGCTTCCCACTTCTTCTAGGTAGGTAAAGCCATAAGGGGTAGTAATATCACAAGCAGATTCGCTAAGGGTCAATTGACCATCATTTGCGGCTGTGGGTACGGTAGCAATAAGTGTAGTGGCATCTACAAAAGTTATATTAGCAGCAGCAACGCCAGCAAAACTGACTGTGGTAGCAGCCGTAAAGCCAGTTCCTGTAATGGTTACTTCTGTGCCCGCAGGCCCTGAAATTGGGGCAAAAGCACTTACCGTATGCGGGCAAACTACCGCAACATCCCCTTCTAGTAAAGCATCTTCAATAACCCAGATTTCATTCCCGCTATTATTTACAAGCTCTAAACGAATTTGCAAATCACTGACAGAAGGAAGTCCTGTAATTTGTAAAGTAGAATAATCCAAACCTCCAGAAGAGGAAAAGCTTGCAGCAGAATTATCCCCATCATAGGCAACAGTAGCCTGATCTACACCAGAAAATGACCACTGAGAGTTACTAGATCCAGAAATCTCTAACTCATCACTCCATGTTGCTCCTCCATCAGTACTAACAGCAACTACTACATCATCTGGACCGTCAGCACCATTTCCAGCAGTTCCAGCAAAAGAAGCCAAGCGAATGCTAAAGTCAATATTGGTATAGCCCGTGGTATTCATGCCTGTAAATAAGGCTGTACCTGATTCGTTATTGTACTCATAGCCTTGTGTTCCGCTTACATATCTGGGCTCTCCAGCAGGGAAAGGTCCTGTAGCCGTAGCTACGCCACCTCCAGTAGGGGTAAATATCATAGCTGGTGCAGCTGGGCTAGCCTCAAAATCATAAGTTGCAATTGTTGTTTGGGCAGATAACTGCCAGCCAAGAAAGCATAAAAGTGCTAAGTAGAGATGTCGCATAAGTAATTAAGATGATTTGCGAGAAGATAGTTAGATGAGGGATTTATTTAGGCTGCGAAAATACGTTTTGCGCCTATCTATTCCCCCTTTTGTATTATTAGCTTATTGTTAATTAACGAACGGGTCATTTCGTATCTAGCAAAGGTAATAAAAATAAGCTGTATTTAAAGTGTACAATAAAGATATATTCTGTAAAAAGGGCAAATCATCACAAAATTGGTCCTTTTCTCTTCTTTTTGTAATTTGCTGCCGTTTTGGAATAGGCAAGGATTTTTCTTGCGTCTAGCAGGCGGCGAAGCCGCCGCAGGCGAGCGAAGCGAAGCGGCTGAGGGATGGATAGTGGTGGCCGAAGGCCAGACCCAGGCGCTTTAGCGCCGCAGGGCCGAGCAGACCTGCGAGCCACGACACAGCCCGACCCGAATGCAATGAGGGGCAGCCCCAAATTTTCAAAACAAAAACACTCCTATAGTATGTATAAATATTTCTTGTTCTTTTTACTTTTTGTGGGCCAGCAGTTGGCGGCACAGCGCTTGAGTCAGAATACAGTTTTTGAGGCGGGCGTATATCGCCAATGGGAAGATTTTAAGGCTAATCGGCCTCGGGTTCCCTTGCCCGATACCAGCAGTTGGGCCAAATCCCTTTCTCCAGATGGCAATTTATTATTGTTATCGGAGGCTAGCTGGGAAGTGCTTGATGCTCAGGGAGAAATTTGGGGAATTGCCTATCGGGAACAGCCTTATATTCGGGTAGATCCGCCCAAGGGCCCGCCTTATTTGGTCCATTTGCATGTAGTTGGTACAATTTCTTACTATTATTACCGCTACTTTAAGGAGCATGAGTTGCCCATGACGATCTACGACCCTTTTTCGGGCCAAGCGGTTGGACAAAAAGTGATCATCAATAAAGAACCTAGCTCTAAAGAACGTATCTTGCAATTTGAAACGGGCGAGCAGACCGATTTTAACTATGAAAATTTGCGCGCTTGGATTAAGGACGACCCCGGACTTTTGCAGTCTTTAGAGTCCCTTAAAACAGAAGAATACGAAGACAAATTGTTTAAGATTTTACTCATTTATAACGACCGAAAAGCTGTTTATATCCAACAAGATTAATTTATGTGGACCATTTTCAAGAAGGAAGTTAACCTTTTTCTCAGCTCGCTGATTGCCTATATTGCCATTGCCGTTTTTTTGCTGGGCACCGGCCTTTTTGTCTGGGTGTTTCCAGATTATAGCGTGATTAGCTACGGCTATGCTAGCCTCGATAGCTTTTTTAGTATGGCGCCCTATATTTTCCTTTTCCTGATTCCCGCCATTACGATGCGCTCTTTTTCAGAGGAAATTCAAACGGGAACCATTGAGCTTTTGGTCACTCGGCCACTTAAAAACTGGGAGATTTTGCTGGGCAAATATTTTGCAGCCCTCTTTCTGGTCTTTTTCTCCATTTTGCCTACTCTCATTTATTTCTTTTCAATTTATGAGCTGGGCGACCCCAAAGGAAATTTAGATATTGGCGCCAGCATGGGCTCTTATTTGGGCCTCTTTTTCCTCGGCGCCTGCTTTGCCGCTATTGGACTTTTTGCCTCTACCCTGAGCAAAAACCAAATTGTCGCCTTTATTTTGGGCCTTTTTCTATCAGCCTTTTTCTACGATGCCTTTGGCAGCATTAGCAAGTTGCCCATTTTCTTCGGACAAACCGATGCCATCGTAGAATCCCTCGGCATTAGCTTTCATTATGCCTCTATTAGCCGAGGTTTAGTCGATAGCCGCGACCTCCTTTATTTCCTCAGTATTATTGGTATCTTTTTGCTGGCTAGCCAGCTTTCCGTCGAAAAACGCAGATGGTAATGTCTACTTTTATCCACCCTAGCGCCATTATAGACCCCGGCGCTCAAATTGGCGAAGGCAGCAAGATTTGGCACTTTTGCCACCTCATGCCCGGCGCTATTATTGGCAAAAATTGTAGCCTTGGCCAAAATGTTTTTCTGGCCAATGAGGTCCAACTTGGTCAAGGCTGTAAGGTCCAAAATAATGTCTCTATTTATACGGGCGTGATCTGTGAAGAGGAGGTTTTTTTGGGCCCCTCTATGGTCTTTACCAATGTGCTCAACCCCAGGGCCGGCATCGTCCGAAAAGCCGAATATAAAACGACTTACCTAGAAAAAGGCGTGAGCATTGGCGCCAACGCTACCATCCTTTGCGGCCTGCATTTGGGCCAATATGCCTTTGTGGGCGCTGGGGCCGTTCTCACCAAAAATGCTCCCGCCTACTCGCTCTGGCTAGGCAATCCCGCCAAACAAGTCGGCTGGATGTCTAGAGCTGGCCACCGCCTAGAACTCAATGAGCATGGGCTCGCTAGCTGTCCCGAAACTGGCGAAAACTATCAATTGCAAGCCGGAAAGTTAGTGGCTATTTAGTTTTTTTTTAGGGGCTGCCCCTCGCCTTCGGCTCGGGTCGCTACGCTCCACAGCTCGCAAGTCTGCTCGGCCCTGCAGCGGCTTCGCCGCTTGGGTCTGGCCTGCGGCCACTGCTGCGCATCGCTCATCCGCTCATCTGCCTTTTTCAGGCAAGCAGCCTTCTTCGGCCCCCTTAAGTTGTTAATGGGGCTGATTTCTATTAGAATAAGTTAACTAGCTAGCACTTTCTTTTGAGCTTTTTTAATATATTAGCATCGCCAAAATATTAAAAAGCATACCATTATGACGAAAGTAGAGTTACAAGCACTTTTAGACAAGTACAACAAAAATCTAGAAAGCCTCAAGTCGCTTTTTAACAGCGATGATGGCAAAATTGACCAAGAAGAACAATCCGTTCTCGATAAAATTGGCCAACTCATTAACAAAATTCAGGGACAGCTCAGCAGCGCTAGTAGTAGCGAGGAAACAACAACTACTGAAAATGAAGCGGCCAGCATTCAAGGCAATTATCCCATTAAAGGATCTGTTGGCGATAATGGCGGACAAAATGATCCTGCCGATGTTGTTACCATCCAACAGCTACTCAATAAACGAGGAGCTAATTTGCCCCTCAATGGCGAATGCGACAGCAATTGTAAATCTGCTATCTATAATTACCAAAAATCAAAAATGGGGGTCAATAGCCCTGATGGCCGTGTAGATGTAGGCGGAAGTAGCTGGTTTCATTTGCTCACCGGCAAAACACTAGATGGCTACGAGAAAAAAGTCCTCAAAGTAGAAGAATATAGCCCACATATTGAAAAAGCCGCAGAAAAATACGGCATGAAGGTCGACCACCTAAAGGCTATTATGGCCGTAGAATCAGGAGGGGTACCCGACGCTTCTAGCGGAGCCGCTTTTGGCCTGATGCAAATTACCAAAAGTACCTGGAAGGGAATCCAAGATAAAAATTCTGAACTCAGTAAATACGATTTTGATACCTACTGGAAAGACCCCGAAATCAATACCCTTTTTGGCGCCGCCGTACTCAAATCAAAAGCCAAATCTATGGGCGTGAGTACCGATGACCCCAACTTTACAACTATTGCCGTTACCGCCTACAACGCAGGACAAGGTACCGTAAAATGGGCCATAGAAAATGCAGAAAACGCAGGTAGTGCCAACCCTACCGTAGATTTCATTAAAGCAGAATATCTAAAACCGGCTATTGAAAGAGGAGGAATCTATAAGTATTACTTGACTGGAAATGGGAAAAGCAAAAATGCTTCTGGCTCCAAATCAGAAGCTATCGACCTTAAATATAAAGAGGTTTCTGCTTATGGCCCCAAGGTAGATACCTTCCTTGAAAAACAGGATACCCTCTCCGAAACGATTGACGATATTTCCACAATCCAAGGAGACACAACAAACCAAAAAGAAGAAACTCCCCCTCAGGAGGAAACAGATAATACTACTACAGAAAATACCAATACAGAAAATAATAGCCCTAGCAAAGAAACACCTACAACTAGCGGCGACTATACCGTAGTAGCTGGCGATACCGGCTATAAAATTGCGGCAAAACTCGGTATTAGCTTCGATGAGCTTTCTGCTGCAAATACTGCTGTGGTCTGGACCAAATTGCAATTGGGCCAAAAGCTGCAAGTTCCGGGCAGCCAAGCCGCCGAAACCGCAGCCCCCAAAGAGGAAACTCCTCAAATGGGTAGCTATACGGTAGTGAGTGGCGATACGGGCTATAAAATTGCTGGAAAACTCGGCATTAGCTTCGATGCGCTCTCTGAGGTCAATGCTGGCGTAAAATGGCCAGCACTGCAAGTGGGCCAAAAGCTCAATACTCCCGCCGGAGCCGGCACCGCAGCCGATGCAGGCACCAAAGAAACAACAGAAAACACCACCGTAGCCGAGGAATACCGAGGTGCCAATAAAACTTGGGACAAGCACACCAACAACAGAATCCCTAGCCTTGATGCCCGGGTACAAAAAGCCGCCTATGGCTTTGTCAATACAGTAGAAAAAGAGCTGGGCATTAAGCTGCGTGTTACCTCTGCCCTACGCACGGTGGCCGAACAAGACGCCCTTTATGCCAAAGGAAATGTAACCAAGGCCAGAGGGGGACAAAGTTACCATAACTACGGTCTAGCCATTGATGTGGTAGAAATTAAAAATGGCCAGCCCATTTGGAACTGCGACTGGCCCAAAATTGCTGCCGTAGGAAAGCGCTTTGGCTTTGAGTGGGGTGGCGACTGGAAAAGCTTTGTCGATAAGCCTCACTTCCAAATGCCTTTTGGCAAATCTATAAAGCAACTTTGTATTGCTAAATATCCCGATCGTGCCAAACGATTCGGTTATATTTAGACCCTATAGACAAATGCTCAAAACAGCCTCCTTTTTCAAGGAGGCTGTTTTTTTGGCCCAGTCTCTTTGCGGACCGCTAAGATCTTCTACAAACAAAGCAGGGGCTTTTAAGCTAGAAACAAGGCCCAATAAGATTGGCCGCAGATAGCGGCAAAGCCGCCATGGCCGAAGGCCAAACGGCCCAGCGCTGCGGAGCGGGTGGCCGAAGGCCAGACCGAGTTTTTTTGAGCAAAGCGAAAAAAACGAAGGGCCGAGCGAATAGCGAGCCCCGCAGCATAGCGGCGGCCAGCAAAGCTGGCCGCGGGCCCCAAATCCCCCCCGTCAAAAAAAATACTGTTGGAAGGCGGCAATAAAGCGAGATAGATTTTTATCTTTGCGCTTTGGGTCTAACACCCATTTATTTTATCATTTTATAGGAGCCGTAACGACTATGAAACTATCTCAGTTTAACTTTGACCTCCCACAGGAGCTAATTGCACAATATCCCGTAGAGAACCGCGATGAATCGCGCCTTATGGTCGTGCACCGCGATAGCGGAAAAATTGAACACCGTCAGTTTAGAGACATCATTGAGTATTTTGATGATGGAGACGTATTTATCATGAACAACACCAAGGTTTTTCCTGCTCGTTTGTATGGACAAAAGGAGAAAACAGGGGCCAAAATTGAGGTGTTCTTGTTGAGAGAGCTCAATGAAGAGCAAAAACTTTGGGATGTACTGGTAGATCCTGCACGTAAAATTCGGGTGGGTAACAAGCTGTATTTCAATGATGAAGATGGCGTAGAATTGTTGGTAGCTGAGGTAGTAGACAATACCACTTCTAGAGGGCGGACCATTCGCTTTTTGTATGATGGCCCCAATGAAGAGTTTCGCGCACAGCTTTACAAATTGGGCCAAACGCCTTTGCCCAAGTATATCAAGCGAGACCTAGAAGAGCTAGATACCGAGCGTTATCAGACCATTTATGCCAAGGAAGTAGGGGCCGTAGCTGCACCAACTGCTGGTTTGCACATGAGCCATGAGGTCATGAAGCGCTTGGAATTGAAAGGAGTAGAATTTGCTGAATTGACCTTGCATGTTGGCTTGGGTACCTTCCGCAATATTGAGGTAGAAGATTTGTCTAAACACAAAATGGACGCCGAGTACTTCAAGATTAGCCAGCCCGTTTGCGATACCGTGAATGAGGCCATCAAGCAAGACAAGCGCCGTTGTGCCCTAGGAACCACCTCTATGCGTTCTATTGAGTCTTCTGTTTCTGCTCATAGCTTGCTTAAGCCTGCAGAAGGTTGGACCAACCGCTTTATCTATCCGCCTTACGATTTTAGTATTGCCGATTGTATGATTACGAACTTCCACCTGCCCAAATCTAGCCTTGTGATTATGATTTGTGCCTTTGGTGGCTACGACCTGATGATGGAAGCTTACCGTCAGGCTGTAGAACAAAAATATCGCTTCTATAGCTATGGAGACGCTATGTTGATTCTCTAATTTGCATCTCTCTCCTTCTAAAGGCAGGATCTACACCGGTCCTGCCTTTTTTAATGAACTCTACTAAATGTTCTTCCGATGAAAAAATACCTGAAAAGCATTAAGCAACAACTAATCGATAACCCTTATCAGGCAGAGGGACAAAGAGCAAGCGACCGAGAAAAGGCCAAAACGCCTAGCCGAACCGATATTATTAACTATCTATTGGCCCAAACGGCCAAGCATAATGCAGCTAGCGAATATCTAGAAATTGGGGTGCGCAATCCCAATCATAACTTTAACCTCATTGAGGCCAAAAATAAGTATAGTGTAGACCCCGGTGTCGAGTTTGAAGAAAATCCCGTAGATTTTAAGCTCACTAGCGACCAGTTTTTTGAGCAGTTGGCCCAAGGGAAAGTCCTTTCTCCCAACCATCGCTTTGATGTCATTTTTATTGATGGCCTGCACTTGGCCGAACAGGTGGACCGCGATATTGAGCATGCCCTGCAGTTTATTCAACCACATGGCTTTATTGTTTTGCACGATTGCAATCCGCCCACAGAATACCATGCCCGAGAGGATTATGCCTACCATCATTCGCCCGCTAGAGGCTATTGGAATGGCACCACCTGGAAGGCCTTTTTTAAGTGGCGACAAGAGCAGAGCGTTCAGTCTTGCTGCATCGATAGCGATTGGGGCCTAGGCATTTTATCAAAAACGCAGCCCCTAGGGCCCGCTTGCCCCCCTCAAAATCCATTTTTTGAATATAAAGTGATGGAAGCCAACAGAAAAGAACAGTTGGGCCTCCTCTCTTTTCAAGAACTAAAAGAAAAACTCGCTTAATGCAAGCTTATCTCGATTTACTCGCCCATATTTTAAAGGAGGGCGTAGATAAAGGCGATAGAACGGGCACTGGCACCCGCTCCGTTTTTGGCTACCAAATGCGCTTTAATCTACAAGAAGGATTTCCGCTGCTGACCACCAAAAAGCTCCACCTCAAATCCATTATTCACGAGCTGCTCTGGTTCCTTAAAGGCGATACTAATCTGGCCTATTTGCAGGAACATGGGGTGCGTATCTGGAACGAATGGGCCGACGAACATGGCGATTTGGGCCCGGTCTATGGCAAACAATGGCGAAGCTGGAGCAACAATAAGGGCCAGAGCATCGACCAAATCCAGCAGGCTATCGAGCTGATTAAAAACAATCCTAACTCTCGCCGAATTATCGTCTCGGCCTGGAATGTAGCCGATTTGCCAGAGATGGCCCTCTCTCCCTGCCACTGCCTTTTTCAGTTTTATGTGGCCAACGGAAAACTCTCTTGCCAGCTCTATCAGCGCAGCGCCGACGCCTTTTTGGGCGTCCCCTTCAATATAGCCTCCTATGCCCTGCTGACCCTCATGATGGCACAGGTAACAGGCCTAGAAGCGGGCGATTTTGTACATACTTTTGGCGATTTACACCTCTACCAAAACCATTTGGAACAGGCCCAACTGCAACTAGAAAGAGCCCCTCGTTCCTTGCCCAAGATGAAGATCAATCCAGAAAAAACGGATCTCTTTAGCTTTGTCTATGAAGATTTCCAACTAGAAAATTACGATCCTCATCCGCATATTAAGGCCAAGGTGTCTATTTAATTTTTTTTGGGGCTGCCCCGCCCTGCGGGCGGGTCGGGCTGTGTCAGGGCTCGCAGGTCTGCTCGGCCCTTCGCTTTTTCGCTACGCTCAAAAGCTCGGTCTGGCCTTCGGCCCCCCTTTTCCATCCCTCAGCCGAAGGCCCTTCGGGCCTGTCCACTGCAAAATATTCATCTTATGGCCAAGTCCTATTACATTATATACAAGCCTTACCGCATGCTCTCGCAGTTTACGCAAGAGCAGCCCAATCATATTACCCTGGCCCATCTCGAGCTAGGCTTTCCCAAGGATGTCTATCCTGTTGGCCGTCTAGATGCCGATAGCGAGGGCCTTTTGCTACTCAGCAATGACAATCTGCTCAAAACTCGTTTATTGGCCCCAAAAAATGCCCATTGGCGCTACTATTTGGTCCAAGTAGAAGGCGAGCCTCAGGAGGAAGACCTAGAAAAGTTGCGGGCGGGCGGTTTATCCATCAAGCTGCCCTCTAAGAAGCGCTATGCCTGTTTGCCCGCCCAAGCAGAGCGTTTAGAGCAGCCGCCCGCCCTGCCCGAGCGGGATCCGCCCGTGCGTTTTCGGGCCAATATTCCCACCACTTGGCTGCGCATCGGTTTGCGAGAGGGCAAAAACCGCCAAATCCGTAAAATGACCGCTGCCATGGGCTTTCCCACCCTGCGTTTGCTCCGCCATCAGATTGGCCAATGGACAATGCCAGAAAACATGCAGGCTGGCGACTGCATTCAGCTCACTGCAGAAGAGGCCCAGACCTTATTGAAGTAGTGCCGAGCAAAAAACAAATTCAAATTTTTGAGCAGGATTGCCTCTATTTGGGGGCAGACCTCAGCGCTGATGAGCTGCAAAGCCTTTTGCAGCTAGGGCCGCCCTATGTCATTCCTATACATCAGGGATTGCGTTGGGGCAACTTTGTGGGCCTGGTAGAAACAGCCCATCTTTGTCTAGAAATTTTGCCCAAGCTAGAAAAATCGGTCCCTAAAAACCAGCAGCAACATCGCCAAATTTTGCAAGAGCTGCTGGTCTACAGCCAAGCCGAAGATTTGGCCCATTGGCAGAACTGGGCTCGGCAAGGAAGGGAAAAAGGGCCTTGGCTCAGCCATTATCGGCAGAAGTTTTTGGCCGAGCTAGAAAAATTTTGGCAGGGGCCCCAAGAGTATCAGCGAGCTTGGCGGGCGGGCCGCAGCAAAAACTGGAAGGGCCAAATTAACTTTTCTAAATTGCAGCCGCCGGCCAAACTTTGGCCCTATTTGCGGCAGGCCAGCAAAAGGCCCCGCCCCTTTTTGCAGCTATTGGTCTGGACCCTCAAGGAGCTGGCCGCCCAGGGCTTGCCTCCCAAAGAAAAATGGCAGCTAGAAAATATTTTAGCGCAATTGCCCGCGGCCCCAGCTCGCCCTAGGCGCATCCTTTGGGCGGCCTATGCCCCAAGCACGCCTAAGGGCCAACTTCTTTTTGAGTTGGCCCGCCTGCTCCTTAATGGTCTGCGGCCATCGGCCCAAAAAGGAGCAGATTGGCTTTGGAGCTTTTTATTGCCCATGCCCCCTTTGTTTGAACAATATTTGGCCGCTAGTTTGAGCGCCATTAGTCCCAAAAATTGGCGGCTATCCTTTCAGGCAGAAAAGCCCTTTTGGGAAAGCCGAAAATTGCGGGCCGACTGCTGCTGGGAGGATGCCTATGGTCGGCGAATTTTGATGGAATTTAAGTGGAAACGGCTAGAGCAAGGGCTGCCTAGCGAGCAAGACTTGCGACAAATTTACAGCTATCAGCAAGAGTGGGCTGCCGAAGAAGGCTGGCTCATTTATCCGGCGCCTTGGGGGCGAGCTAAAATGAAAAGCGCGCCCTTTGCCAGCGGCAAAGGACGCGCCCGGCTGCTAGAGGTCCCTTTGGTCCAAAATGGGCAGCTCAATAAGCAGTTGGGGCAGAGTTTGCTGCTTGTGGCCCTACAAAATGGCTTGAAGCTATAGCAGGCCCCAAGGAGCAAAACAACTGGCCACAACAAGGCAGAAAGCCGCAGTTCGACGACCAAAGGGAGTAACCGATGCGGCGGGCGGGCCCCAAGGAGCGAAGCGACTGGCCTAGCGATGCGGCGGGGTGGCCGAAGGCCAGACCGAGCCAGCTTGCTGGCGAAGGGCCGAGCAGACCTGCGAGCCCCAAAGCGTAGCGCCGCAAGGCGAAGCCGCAGCGGAGGCCCCAAAAAATAGCAAAAAATTGTACCTTTAGCCCATCAAACTATTGATTATATATAACTACGTTTATGAACTTGAAGCAAATAACATTAATGCTCGCTTCCTTGGGCCTATTATTGGGTTTGGATAGTTGTCATTTATTGAAAGGAGGGGGTGGAACGGATGAACTAGAAACCGTTCGGACCAACAAGGATAGCGCAAAAACCATTGTAGAGAATGGCTATCGGCCAGAAATTACGAATCGAGATAGTCTGCGCAACATCAAGCCCGACACCATTGTTTGGCAAGACACTTTGCAAGAATCGCAGTTTAAGCAAATCATTGTAGAGTATAAAAAAATTGGGCAGCAGCCGATTATCAAAGACACCTTGGGCTGGATTGATTATGCGGGAAAAATCTATGAGGGCGATCCCAATCAGATGCGTCAGGCCGAGATGAAAGAGCAATACACCTTGACGATCATGCTGCCTTTTTTGGCCAATAAGTACTATAAAAATGAGATTCCGCTTCGTTCTTTGCGGGCTGTAGAATATTATGAAGGCGTAGAACTGGCTTTGGATAGTTTGCAAAAAACCAAGCTAGCCTTAAAAGTACAAGTATTTGATACAGAGGCCAGTAAAAGCAAAGTAGATAGCTTACTGAAAAGCAAAGCCTTGGCGGAATCGGATGTCATTTTGGGTCCGGTGAGTTCTAAACTGCTCCAAAAAACGGCCAATTTTGGTCGAGACAGCGGCATTATGGTAGTTTCTCCATTTAACAACAATCCCAGCGTAACAGAAAACAACATTTTCTACCTACAGCTCAATCCGGGTTATCCGGTGCACTACCAACATATGGGGGCATTTTTGGCCCAGGGCATTGAGACCCCTGCTGAGCTAAAATACCGTCTCAAGAAGCAAAACTTGCTGATTGTGGGCCAAGAAAGAGACAGCAGTGCTGTTCGCGAGCTGCTTGCGGCCTACCAAAAGGGGAAAAATGATTTGGATGCCCAGATACCGAGCTACCTCTCGCCCAACAATGGCTTAAGCATTGCCAACATCAAAAAACATTTGAGCCAAGATGCCCTAAACATCGTCATTATTCCCGCTCATCGCTCTGAAAGTTTTGTCTTTGCGGCCCTTAGAGAGCTGCACAGTTTGGTAGACCGAGTAGAAAAAGGCAAAGGCTATGAGTTTTTGGTTATTGGGATGCCGCAATGGAAATACTACGAGCGGATCAACTACGACTATTACGAAAACCTCCGCCTTCATTTTAGCGATGCCCTTTTTGTACAAGAAGATAGTCGGGAGGCCAGGGCCTTTATCAAAAAATATAAGCAGCGCTATGGCATTGCGCCCAGAGAATTTGCCTATATGGGTTATGATGCCACCCTTTACTTGGCCAAAATGCTAGAAAAATACGGTACGGGCTTTCCGGAGCATTTTCATGAAGCGCCCTATCTGGGGTTGCAGACTCGTTTCTACATTGAGGAAGTTATTGAGGAGCGGCCCTTAGTAGAGGGTGAAGAAATCATTGAAAAGCCCCTAATTAACCGCTTTGAGAACCAATTTGTGCACTTTTTGCAATTTAAGGACTACCAACTTCGGCCCCTATCTATCTTTATTTCTAAATTGCGGGAAGAAATCGAAGAGCAGCAAAAAGAAGACTAAACTCTATTCCTTTTGCCCTGTTAGAGACAAAAACGACAATTATGTTTACTGGAATCATAGAAGATGCGGGTCAAATTATTGGCCTAGAAAAAGAAGGCAGCAATTTGCACATTAAAGTAGCCTCTAGCCTAGCGCCCGAGCTAAAAATTGACCAAAGTCTGGCTCATAATGGCGTTTGTTTGACCGTAGTGGCTTGCAATCAAGAGAACTACACCGTCACGGCCATTGAAGAGACCTTAATTCGGAGCAATTTGGGCCAACTTCAGATTGGCGATAGCGTCAATTTGGAGCGCGCCATGCCTTATAATGGCCGCCTAGATGGCCATATCGTACAGGGCCATGTTGATAAAACGGGCCAATGCCTTTCTGTAGAAGAAGTAGATGGCAGCTGGTACTTCCGCTTTAGCTACGAAATTGCCCCCGAGCATCTTTTGGTCGATAAAGGCTCTATTTGCATCAATGGCGTTAGCTTGACCGTGGTTAATCCCAGCCAAAATGAATTTTCGGTCGCCATTATCCCCTACACCTACGAGCATACCAGCTTTAAGCAGCTAAAAGTAGGCGATACCGTCAATCTAGAGTTTGATATTTTGGGCAAATACGTGGCCCGATATGCCGCCGTTTACCAAAACGCCTAGATCCTTAGCTTAAGGCCCCAAAGGAGGAAAGCCAAGGCTTTCCTCCTTTTTTTCTGGCTATATAGAACTTCATATATAAATCAAAGGCCTAACTTCTTTGTAATCCTTTTAAAAAATCTCATTTTTGGGATTCACCAACTAGGAATACAAATTATGTCTGTACATCAGCCTGTCAAGAAAGTAACTACTCATGTTTTGCACGCCATGAAACAAAGAGGCGAAAAGATTTCTATGCTCACCGCCTACGACTTTTCTATGGCCCGCATCCTCGATGAAGCTGGAATTGATGTTTTATTGGTCGGAGATAGCGCCTCTAACGTAATGGCGGGCCATGAAACTACCCTGCCCATCACCTTGGACCAAATTATCTATCATGCACAATCTGTTGTACGTGGCGTAGACCGCTCTTTTGTGGTCGTCGATTTGCCTTTTGGTTGCTATCAGGGCGACTCTAAAGCGGCCTTAAATTCTACTATCCGCATCATGAAGGAAACGGGTGGACATGCCGTAAAACTAGAGGGCGGTAGCGAAATTTCAGAGTCGATTAGCCGCATTTTATCGGCTGGCGTTCCCGTTATGGGCCATCTTGGGCTCACTCCTCAATCGATCTATAAGTTTGGCACCTACAGTGTGCGCGCCAAAAAAGAAGCCGAGGCCAAAAAACTGCTAGAAGATGCCAAATTGCTCGAAAAACTGGGTTGTTTTGCCATTGTTCTCGAAAAAATCCCCGCTCAATTGGCCAAAGAAGTGGCCCAGGCGGTCAGCATTCCCATTATTGGCATTGGCGCTGGCCCCGATGTAGACGGGCAGGTGCTGGTGGTGCACGATATGCTGGGCATGACCAAAGATTTTCATCCCCGATTTTTGCGCCGCTACCTCAATATGTATGAAATGATGAAGGAGGCCACCCAGCGCTATATTAAGGATGTCAAAACCCAAGATTTTCCCAACGAAAAAGAACAGTACTAAGGTTTTTATTTTTTGGGGCTGCCCCTCGCCTATCGGCTCGGGTCGGGCTATGTCGTGGCTCGCAAGTCTGCTCGGCCCTGCGGCGGCTTTGCCGCCTGGGTCTGGCCTAACGGCCACTGCTGTCCATCCCTCAGCCTGCGGGCCTTCGGCCCTGCAAAACGCCAAAATTGCATTTTTTCATCTCAAGTTATCATGGAAAAAAAATCTCTTGCTCGGATTATCCGCATTAGTTTGCTTATTGTTTTTCTGGGGGCCATTGCGGCCCTTGGCGCTGCCTATTATTACTACCAAATCATTTTTGGTCCCTCTTTGCCCAAAGAAAAAGAGCAAATTACGCTTTACCTAAAAGAGGCGCCTAGCCTAGACCAACTAGCCGACAGTCTGAGCCAAAAAAACTGGCTCAAGGACAAAAGTAATTTCGTCTGGGTGGGAGAAAAGATGAAATTCAAGACTAAGGCGGGGCGCTATGTTTTAGAAGATACCCTAAGCAGCTACTACCAGCTCTTTGCTCAACTAAGAAAAGGGCAGTCGCCTGTTCGCTTTACCTTTAATAATTTGCGTTTGCCCCAACAGCTAGCCGGCCTTTTGGGCCAAGAACTAGCCTATGATTCTTTGGCCTATTGGGAAGCCATGCAAAAGGCCGACTTTATGGCCCAAAACCAGCTTAATCCACAAACGCTAATGACGCTCTTTATTCCCAACACCTATGAGCTCTACTGGAATATTTCGCCAGAAGAATTTGTGGACCGAATGAAAAAAGAGCACCATAAGTTTTGGGAAAGCAACAACCGTCTGGCCCTAGCCGATAGCCTTGGCCTGAGCCCTGCAGAGGTCTACACCCTAGCCTCTATTGTAGATGCCGAAAGTAACTATGGACCAGAAAAAGCCCGCATTGCTGGCGTTTATCTCAATCGGCTCAAAAGCAAAAGCTGGAAGCTAGAAGCCGACCCCACGGTAGTCTTTGCCCAAGGCGACTTTTCTATCCGAAGAGTCAGTCGAGACATGCTCAAGACCGATTCGCCTTACAATACCTATAAGTATGCAGGTTTGCCCCCTGGCCCTATTCGCATGGCCTCTCGCCAAGCCATAGATGCCGTTTTGAAGGCCGAAAAGCACAACTACTGGTTTTTCTGTGCCAAACCACCAGAAGAAGGGCAGCCCGCCCAACATGCCTTTGCCCGAAACTCGGCAGAGCATGGCCGAAATGCCAGAACTTACCAGCATTGGCTCAATCAACAAAAAATTTATCGCTAAGCGAAGAATTTAAAAAGGAGCAGATGTTTTCATCTGCTCCTTTTTTTGGCCCAAAACGGGGCATTTGGCCCTTTTAGTGACAAAAACCACCCTAAAAGTGTTAAAATTTGAAGAAATACTGCCTGTAGTTTGCATATTAAAATCTGATCCGTACATTTGTATTGTCTTTGTGTTTATTTGTTTGGGTTTTTAGGGGAGGCTGTTCCGAATAGGAGCAGCCTCTTTTTTTTGTGCCTATAAAAACGTTTGATTTTGGTCCCTTTTCTGTATATTTAGGGCAAAGGGTTTTAGAATGAAATCCTGAGCCAAAATACCTAATAGTTAAGAACCTATGTTGAAAATTAGTAAAATCAAGCCAGAGGACTTAAAGACCCTCACCTTTAATGATTATAAGAAGGTGGTACGTCTTCTTTTTAACGGCTTAAAGAAGTTGCACAAAGGGCCCGAGCAGCCTGTAGAATTTGTGGTATTGACCAACTTTGAGTTTGCCGATAAGAAGGGAAAAAAGACCATGATTATTTTGCCGGGCAAGCAAACGCCTGAGTGGAAAAAAGAAATTAAACAGCGTCTTAAAGACAACAAGAAAAATGTTTTGGTTGGGCATTGTTTTGTTGCAGAAACCGATGGACGAGAAGAGATCAATGTTATGCCCAAGCAGGGAATGGCCAAGGTGGCACAGATCCAAAAAATGGGCAAGCAGATGTTCAATATGGCCAAACTGGGCTTTAAGCTAGCTGCTGGTGCGGCAGAAGCTTCTAATGCGGCCTCTGCCTCTATGGACCAATCTGCACTGAAGGAGCAGCAAGAGGCCAAGGCCCAAACAGAAGACAGTGCCAAAGCGGCCAAAAAAGAGGCGCTCAAAGAAGAGCTCAAGGCTTTGGTAGATAGCTCTAAAGAAATTAAATCAGACTTTGATAAAGTCAAGGAATTGGCGGCTCGCCTCAAAAAGGGCGAGAGCCAGCAAACTGATTTGAGTTTTACGCAAGATGTCGTTGAAAAGGTAGAGCAATTTATCAATGCCTTTCATAGTAGCAAAAAACCGATTCAGGAGCGTTTGCAGGGCCATAAAGATATGATTGCGGCCCAATTGCCCAAGCTAGAAAAATTGGCAGAGCGCCTAGGCAGCCAGTCTTCTGGCGCCAATGCAGCAGAGGCGACCGCTAGCCTCAGTCTAGAAGAACTAAAATCAGGCATGGAAGCCGCTAAAAAGGCCGTAGACCAACTGAAAAAAGAGTTGGACCTAGATGCCATTTTGGCCAGCCTCTAATTAGCGCTTAGGATGATTGAAAGGGCAGAAAACCAATTGGTTTTCTGCCCTTTTTTTGCTTGCCTAGCCCTCTAAGAGGGTCTTTAAAAGAGCTCTTTGATTATCATAGCAGTGATATATAATCATTTGAGGCCCTTTGCATTTGGGGTTCTCCCTAGGCCATGAATTGCAGGCGGCAAAGCCGCCATGGCCAAAAACAACAGCTTTTTTTGAGTACTATAAATCTTTAAAAGAATAAAAAAAGTTTTCAAAAAACAGCATCCTTGCATTAGGCTGTCCACCAAAAAACTTCATCCCCTCATGAACAAAATCTAACTCAGGGATAACATATATCTCTTCCCTGTAAGTGAATTTGTGAATCCCATGCTGATCAAAAAATGCAGTCAGTTTTTCATCCAAATCAAATTGTTCTTGGGTAAAGTATTCAAAGTAACTCTCTGTATCAATCCGTTTACTCCAAGCCTTAGGATCTGGGTTTTTTACAGTACAATTAAACGTTAGGCGTACTACATCCACTAGTTTCGAAATGACTATAGTCGTACTATAATTAATCTCTAATTCCCCATACTTAAATGTGGGGTGATTAACATAAGCTTCCACCCTTGGAAGATCGAAGTTATCATAAATTTCGGCAGATGCTCCTAGTTCTGCTCTCAATGCATCTATTAGCGGATAAGGCTGCATGACTTTTTCTCGGTATTCCTCCTTAGAAAGCGCCATCACACGATCAATTAAGGTATAAAAATCATCATCCATATTTCTTACTTTTTTTCAGGTTATTTATTCTCTCCCCTTAAAGAATAATCCTAGCGCTAAGTTCCAATTAACGGCATAAAATAGGCCTGCCTAAAATTTTGTGTTTGTCTTTTTTTGAGGCCTGCCGCCTGTAGGATGGATGGATATATAACCTGTAGGTTGAAACCTACAGCCATACAACAGCCCCATTCTACATCTATAGTGCGGAGAGGATTAAAATCCTCTACCGCTTTGAACAAGGGGTATTTTTTTCTCCCCCATAAATTTCATAGAAACCCTAGGGCCAAGGCCCTAGGCAGCTGGGCAGTTTTAGGCCCATGGGCTGAAGCCCATGGTTGCGGGTCTATGCAAACTGACGGGCTGAAGCCCTTGTTTGCTGATGGAGCCTAGTAGAACAGCAAATCCCCTCGAATGAGGGGATGACGATTTTTTTCGATAGCCGAAGAAGAAAGCCAAAAGAAAAAAGACAGATGAGCGGCCTAGCGATGTGCAGCAGGGCGGCGCAGCCGCAGACCTAGGCCGTCAGGCCGCAGGGCCGAGCAGACCTGCGAGCTGCGAAACGTAGCGCCGACGACCGAAGGGAGGCGGAGGCCCCAAAACAAGAAATAACAAGAGGCTTAGACTAGATTTGTGGAGCCGCTTAAATTATGACAAAAATTCCTTAGTTTCGCTGCACACTTTAAGCGCAGAAAAAACTATGGTAAACGTACAGATTTTGGCCGTGGATAGCCAACAGGAGCATCAGGCAACTTTAGAGCAGTTTTTGGCTCCTTTAAAGGCTAGCGGGCAAATTCAGATTGTGGGGGAGCATCAAGAAAACCCCTTTGAGGCCTATGAAGAGAAAGACTTGGCCGTTAATATTTTGATCTTATTGCTTTCTCCCGCCTATTTGGAAGATGCCCAATTGGAGGCCGCTCCTTTGGCTCAATTGCTGGCCCGAAAAACACAGAAACGCCGAGAATATTGGGTGCAACCTATTTTATTGGAGGCCTGCGATTATGGCCACAAGCCCTATGCAGATTATCCCGTTTTTCCGATGCCCAATGGGCAAAAAACAGCCCTGCCCGTCTTAGATCCTAGCTGGTCCTCTACCGCAGAAGCTTGGAAAAGAGCCGTGGAAGGGGTAGAATTGGGCGTGACTTATATTGAGCAGCAACGCAGCAATGCGCCTACGGCGGTTGGGCAGCAACAAAAATTGCTCTTGCTGACGGCCAACCCTAAAAATACGCAGGCCTTGGACCTCAATATTGAGATCAATGCCATTAAGAATGCGCTTCGCCGCTCTGATTATCGCGATAATTTTGAGGTGGAATTGTCTTTAGACATTCAGAAAAAGGCCCTTTTAGAGACCCTTTTGCAAGAAAAACCTCGCTTTGTCCATTTTTCTGGTCACGGAAGTGGAGAGGACGGTCTACTCTTTTATGGCGCTGCTGGAGAATCAGAATTAGCCGACGGACCAAGTTTGGCCCAACTCTTTCGCCTCTTTCAAAAATACATTGATTGCGTATTCCTCAATGCTTGTTACTCTGAGGCACAGGCCAAAGTGATTGCTCAATATATTCCCTATGTTATTGGGACCAATAACGCCCTTTCTGATCAGCAGGCCATTTTATTTTCTGAGGCTTTTTATATGGCCATCTTTAACGGTACCACGCCTGCAGAAGCCTTTGCCTTAGCTTCGGCCCAGGTCGATTTTCAAAATTTACCGCCTTCGGCCCAAGCCATGTTTTATGAGCATGGTCAATTGACCCTTTCTCAGAAAGCAGCCGCTAGCAGTGAAATGTCTGTTGGTCCGACACGCTCGACAGAAGTAGAAAAAGTGGAGGAGCCAAAAGTAGAAGAGCCAAAAACAGAGGAGCCTCTCCCCCAGCCAGAGGTTTCTGCAGAAAAAACAGCCTCTTATTGGACCGACCCCAAAGATGGGCAAAAGTATCCTCTGATTAAGATTGGGAAACAAGATTGGATGGGGCGCAACTATGCCTTGGCTTTAGCGGACAGCATGCCTTCTAATTTGGCCGATGGTGGACAGCTATACAGTTGGGAGCAGGCCGTCAAGAACTGTCCTGCGGGTTGGCGCTTGCCCAATAAAAGTGATTGGGAGGCCCTATTGGTCATGGTAGATCATAAAAGCTCGGCCCTAAAGGCCAAAACGAGCTGGGTTAATAAAAAAGGGCTAGATAGTCGTCAGTTTGCGGCCCTAGCCTGCGGAGAATATAAATTGGAGCGCAAACTGCTCTGGCAAGAAGGCCATTATGGCCATTTTTGGTCGAGTACCGATCGGGCTGGAGAGATCTATAAAGGGGAACAATTGGCTTATCGGCTTCGCTTAGCCTATAATAGCGAGCAATGTCAGTTGGCGGCCATTTATAAGAGCAGCTACTTCTCGGTCCGTTACATTAAGATCGAAGAATAATTTTCTTCAAAAAAATTAAAAAATTTTCTCCCTGATAATCTTAGGGTTAGCTCAGTGCAAGCATTATCGGGGAGTTTTTCTAGAAAAAAAGATTTGGAGATTTAAAATCTTGCCGTATATTTGCAATGCATTCAACGGAAAGCAAAACAAGGGCGAATAGCTCAGTTGGTTCAGAGCATCTGGTTTACACCCAGAGGGTCGGGGGTTCGAATCCCTCTTCGCCCACTACAAAAAGAGTTACTGATTTAATCGGTAACTCTTTTTTTTTGTTTTCTAGGAAGCTAAATTCGCACAGGCAAAATCAACCGACAGGCGACTACTTTTCCTTTATGTTTAGCGGGCTGCCAGAGATATTCTTTGTCTAGTTGTTTTAGGGCTTGAATAGCTGCTTTTTCCAGCAAGGGCGCCTTTCTTCTTCCTGGGGGATAAATAGCTTGTATTTGGCTTAATTTACCTGCTTGATCAACAACAAACTGAAGATAAACTACCGAGGAGCTTTCCTCTTCTCTATTGGGCGGAAGATTTTTGCTTACTTCCTTGGCCATCAACTTCAGCAGGAGACGATTGTTGGCTGTTCTTTGGGCTTTGCTATATGTTCCAGCACAACTATCGGTCAATAGGTAGGGCATTTCCTCGACAATAGTCAGCACCCTATCCTTTTCTAGAGTTTGTTCTATAGTGATCGTTGGCGGCATCCCTCTTTGCTGCCAGCAATTTGTACTATCTATGGCTTGGGCAAACCCTAAAGAAGAAAAGAGGAGCATAAAGCTTAGGCATTTAATTATTAGGTTCATCTAGCTGTCATTTTTTAGTTAGATGCTCATCTTTAGAAAAAAGTTGCTGGCTATAGATTTTTCTTTTTTGAGGCTTGCCCGCCTATAGGACGGATATATCCCCCTACAGCTGAAAGCCCTCATCTAAAATAAGGCATAGAGTTACGGTAATTTAAAACCCATGAACACTCTTGCCCCTGTACAGCTGAATTATCATGGCTTATAGAAACAAAGCCATATCTATAGTCTACAATAAAATTACAAGTATGAATACTATCTGATACCCATATTTGCTTGTCCCTTTTTCTGTCTAATTCATAAGCCATCAGGCCAAATTTAAGCCCATCTAAAGCAATTTTTGCCCCTTTTAGCTCTCGTTTTCCATTACGAACAGTAACAGTTGTCGATTCAGGATAAACATAAAGGATTGCAGTAGACTTTAAAGATGCAGAAACCACTAGCAACTTCTCTATGCAAAGCACTTCATCAGACATAACATCACTATTGTAAACTACTAATCGCCTACTGCTTTTACAGCTTAACAAAAGTACAAACACAACAAATAAGGTATACTTCATAGTTTTTTTTTGTCTTGTCCTGAACAATTCTATTTTTTCTTTTTTGGGGCCTGCCGCCTGCGGCGGCCGGGCCCTTTCAGGGCTCGCAGGTTTGCTCGGCCCTGCGCCAGCAAGCTGGCTGGGTCTGCCGCTGCGCGGCCCCCTTGCAGGCCCCTAGGCCTGCGGCGGCTTCGCCGCCTGCTAGCTGTGGCTGTAGGTTGAAACCTACAGCCATACAACAACCCCATTCTACATCTATAGTGCGGAGAGGATTAAAATCCTCTACCGCTTTGAACAAGGGTTATTTTTTCTTCGGTAGTTTGTTTTTTATCCCCCATAAATTTCATAGGAACCCTAGGGCCAAGGCCCTAGGCTAACTGAAAAATCGCCATCCCCTCATTCGAGGGGATTTTCTGTTCCACTAGGCTCCATCAGCAAACAAGGGCTTTAGCCCGCTCTTTGCATAGCCCCGCAAGCATGGGCTTCAGCCCATGGCCCAAAACAAGTCCACACAAAAAAATCAGGGGTAAAAACAATTGCTATGCTTAGCACCCTGGGCTGAAGCCCAGGGTTGTTGCCTGAGCGAAGAGCGGACTAAAGTCCTTGTTCGCTTTTTCTACTTCTAGCTTTCCATTAAGCTTCAGCCCAAAACCAGCCAGTCACTAAAAGACGTTTTCTTTATCTCTCCTTTTTCAAAAACGCCCAAGAAAAAGTTGAGGGACTAATGAAAATTATCTCCATATGGCTTCCTGCTCGGCTGCCTAGGGACAAGGCCCTAGGCTATCGAAAAAATCGTCATCCCCTCATTCGAGGGGATTTTCTGTTCCACTAGGCTCCATCAGCAAACAAGGGCTTTAGCCCGCTCTTTGCATAGCCCCACAACCGTGGGCTTCAGCCCATGGCAGAAAAGGCGAGCTCCTAGAATCTTTAATTAAGCTTAGTAAACAGCGGCTATGCTTAGCGCCCTGGGCTGAAGCCCAGGGTTATTACCTGAGCGAACTGACGGACTAAAGTCCTTGTTCGCTTTTTCTACTTGTAGCTTTCCATTAAGCTTCAGCCCAAAACCAGCCAGTCACTAAAAGATACTTTCTTTACCTAAGCCCCTAGGCGATGAATGACAGGCGGCAAAGCCGCCATGGCCAAAGGCCAAACGGCCACAACAAGCCCTTTAGGGCGCAGTTCGACGACCGAAGGGAGTAACCGATGGTAGGCAGTGCGGCAAAGCCGCAGACCCAGCAAAAACTTGTTTTTTGCGCAGGGCCGAGCGAGCAGCGAGCTGCCGAACGTAGCGCCCGCCAAAGGCGGGAGGCCCCAAAACCGCCCAGCAGCGAGCCCCCGAACCACAACAAGCCCTTTAGTTCGTCTTCAACGACCAAAGGGAGTAACCGCCGCAGCTTTGCAGCGGAGGCCCAAAAAAAAGGAGAAAAAGCCAAGCTTCTCCTCCTCTTCCGCCCTCTTATTTTGCAGGGGGGTTGGGTGGGGTATCCGGATCTGGATCTG
>NZ_JH719942.1:3790713-3838657 GCF_000275825.1 Saprospira grandis DSM 2844 | reverse complement strand
AGGGCCGAGCGAACAGCGAGCTGCCGAACGTAGCGCCCGCCGAAGGCGGGAGGCCCCAAATGCCAATCAATACAGATGGGGCTACTAAAATGAACTGTGCTACGAGCACAGAAGCACACTACACCCTTACTCATACCTTTTGTATATTGATTTTTTATTTACAGTATCATATTTTACAGAATTAAAAGGCTTTTTAATATCAAAGCTATCATATAAATACACTCTTCTATTTACATCAAACTCATAATTAAACTTATACTTTTTCCTGCCGTTAAACTTCCCATATAAAACAAAGGTATTACCTGCACAAATCAATGAATCTGGAATCGAGTTAGAGTTCAAATTAGACTGAAGAACAATAAATTCACTTCCAAACTTCCATTCCTCAAATCCATCAACATATCCCTTCATTCTAACTTCTATATGATTCTGACAAGATACAATATTCATCACTACCAATAAAACAAACAATTTCACGCTACATCTCACTATGAATATGTTCAACTTTTTCACTTTATTTTTTTATTTAGTTACATCATCTGTACTCTCCATCTCTTCTCTTACAACTTCGTTATTCTCAGGATTTATTTCTATTGTGCTTGCTCTAAAGCTTCTCTGTTCCACATTGAGCAAGATAGGTGCATCTCCCTTCCTCTGTTGTAAAACGGCATTAAACAAGGTCATTTGATTGTTGCTGGGTTCATTAGGGTTTGAAGTATTACATATGCCAAAGCAGCCTGCTGATCCTGCAACGTTGTTAAACCTTTGAAGTGGCAACCGGCCACGACGACTATAAACACCACCAACATGAATAAGTACTCCTGATGCTTCATTAGCATTCCTTCTAAGTGGGGGATTTATTGATGCGGATGCAGGATTATCCATTGCAGGTAAAGTTGACTCCCCTTCTAATGTTTTTATCCTATATGCAGGAGCATCCATTGATATAAAATTATTAGGAAACGGCGCAGGAGGATAGCCACTTTGATAGTCTTGCTCTAAAATATACTGGTTTTCTCCCCTAGGCTCAAAATTTACAGTTTCCGCTATAACATTACCACTCGATGTTTCACCAGTTTTTGCAAAAGCATCTCTAGTCACCCCAAATGTCCCTTTGTAGGATGGGTCTTCAGTATCCGTAACCGTCATTTTGTAAACATCAACGGTAACAATATTTTCTCCTTCACTTCTAATTACTTGCATCTGCGTTTTCCCTATTACACTATTTGTAATCGTAACAATAGCCGTATCTCCTTTTATATCTACTTTGGTTATTGGATTACATTCGAAAGCTACATAGGGAGAAAAAGACACATTAAATCTTGGGTCTAAATTCCATCTGCGAGTAGTGCGACTATTATATTGCCAATACAAAGCAGTAGTATGTCCCTCTGCAATATCAGGATCCTCCTCTTGCCCATTAAACCCAAAACGATACACCTCCCCACTCACAAACTTGCGCCCAGGCATTTCCCATCCAAATGGGTAGTATAGGCTTGCCGAAGAAACCTGCGCCAGATAATAATCTGCCTGTCCAGTTTGGCTGCTGTCTTGGCCCAAAGATTTATCGCTGACCGTAGCCAGTACGTTGCCTAAATGGTTGGAGAGCTCGTAGCGGCGGCGGCCCAGCTCTAGTTGCTGGTAGCTGCTTTGCGCCAAAGCCGTTTTGAGCAGGCTCCCAGCAGGCAAGCCAACGGCCCCCGACTCATCCCGATACCTTAAAGCTAAGGTTTTTTTCAAGATTCCCAAACGGGCCGAGCCATATAAATGCAGCTCCTCTAAATAAAGACTATCTCTATCTCCAACTACAGCTATATCCGCTTCATTAAACTGATAAACCGCCAGCACATTCCCCTGCGGGTCACGGACATAATACTGTCCCTCCGATCGAATATCTACAGGACCATCTACATACAATTTCTTTTTGGCCAAGCGGTTGCCCATGGGGTCGTACTCATACTTCAAGGCATCAGGACCCGCCTTGCCCGCCTCAAAACGAACCTCTTGCACCTTGCCTTGTACGTTCCAAACTATCTCCTCAATCTGCTCCGAGCTATCTCGAACCAAATTGCCGATTTCGTCATACACATAGTTCTGTGAATACAAAGCTACGGCCCCATCCTGTCCTGGCTGACTAGTCAAATCGCCCACCGTCGACGCCCCTACGCCATCCGTCACATACTGCAATTGGTTGTTATACAACTGCCCGATAGCTTGGCTAGAAACCTCTGGCAATTGTGCAGGATCAACATCATAAGTATAATGATAGCTTAAATCATCTATCTGCTGACCCGCTGCATAACGCGATAAACTCAAGATATTTCCATTCGCATCATAGCTATATGATGACTGTGCTTCACAATCTCCTATAGCGCATCTTTTTGTCCAATCTGTTCCACCATAAGAATACCCTTCTGAACTCACAATCCGATGCAACTGATCATACTGATACGCAGCAGCATAGGTTTTTGGGGCCTGCCGCCTTTGGCGGCCGGGCTGTTTCGCAGCTCGCTCTTCGCTCGGCCCTTCGGCGCTTTCAGCGCCTTGGTCTGGCCTAACGGCCACTGCTGCCCATCCCTAGGCCTGCGGCGGCTTCCGCCCCTGCTAGCTGTGGCTGCAGGTTGAACCAGCAGCCATACAACAACCCCATTCTGTATCTATAGTGCTGAGAGGATTAAAATCCTCTACCGCTTTGAACAAGGGTTATTTTTTCTTCGGTAGTTTGTTTTTATCCCCCATAAATTTCATAATACCCCTAGGGCCAAGGCCCTAGGCTAACTAAAAAATTGTCATCCCCTCATTCGAGGGGATTTTCTGTTCCACTAGGCTCCATCAGCAAACAAGGGCTTTAGCCCGCCCGTTTGCATAGACCCGCAACCATGGGCTTTAGCCAGCCCATGGTTGCAGAACTGCCTAGCCACTAAAAGACGCTTTCTTTATCTTTCCTTTTTCAAAAACTCCCAAGAAAAAGTTGAGGGACTAATAAAAAGCCGCAGGACAGAAAAACCTAATACCTCCTTTTCATATAAAGAACTTCTTATCTATTCTCTCTCCCATAAAACCCAAGAAAAAGTTGAGGGACTAATGAAAATTATCTCCATATGGCTTCCTGCTCGGCTGCCTAGGGACAAGCCCCTAGGCTAGCTTTTTCAGACAGCCCTCTAAAGAGGGCCTTTGGATATGGCCCTTCTCTGCAAAAGCAGATGAGCAAGGCCGTAAATCATAATTTGAGGCCCTTTAGGGCTGACTCCATTAGGTTAGCCTAAGCGATGAATGGTATTTTATCATCCCTGTAGGTTAAAACCCACAGCAACAAAAGAGACCAAACTTAGCCCAATAAATATGAGCCGATGGTTGAAACCATCGGCCCATATCATTTATAGCAAACAAGGGCTTTAGCCCGCCCGTTTGCATAGACCCGCAAGCATGGGCTTTAGCCCATGGCCGCAAAACAAGTCCGCACAAAAAATCAGGGGTAAAAACAATTGCTATGCTTACCGCCCTGGGCTGAAGCCCTGGGTTGTTGCCTGAGCGAAGAGCGGACTAAAGTCCTTGTTCGCTTTTTCTACTTATAGCTTTCCATTAAGCTTCGGCCCAAAACTACCCAGCCACTAAAAGACACTTTCTTTATCTCTCCTTTTTTCAAAACTCCCAAGAAAAAGTTGAGGGACTAATGAAAAGCCGAAGAACCGAAAAACCTAATACCTCCTTTCCATATAAAAACTTCTTATCTACGCCCTCTCCCGAAAAAAAACCAGAAAAAGTTGAGGGACTAATAAAGGATAGCATTCAAAATCTTGTGTGCGCCCTTTTTGCTGCCTAGGGACAAGCCCCTAGGCTAGCTTTTTCAGACAGCCCTCTAAAGAGGGCCTTTGGATATGGCCCTTCTCTGCAAAAGCAGATGAGCAAGGCTAGCTATGTCAGCAGTTGAGGCCCTTTAGGGCTGACTCCATAGGGTTAGCCTAGGGGCTTGTCCCTAGGCGATGAATTGCAGGCGGGCACACTAAATTTGGGCAGTTCGCTGTTTCAATGCTGCTTCGCCTGCAATGGGTTTAGTATGTAAGGTTTTTAAACACCCTACTTCATATTTAGCCCAGTTTCAATGCTGCTTCGCCTGCAATGGGTTTAGTATTTTTTCAGCTACAACCTTAACAAAAGAATTTTCAAGAGTTTCAATGCTGCTTCGCCTGCAATGGGTTTAGTATCTACCATCTACCACATTCTACTGTCTATATGGTAGAGTTTCAATGCTGCTTCGCCTGCAATGGGTTTAGTATATTGTACCAATTACAAAGTAACTAGATTTTACAGTTTCAATGCTGCTTCGCCTGCAATGGGTTTAGTATACACACTTGCTGCTGATAGCCTGCGGGCTAGGCAAGTTTCAATGCTGCTTCGCCTGCAATGGGTTTAGTATGTGGCGCTCAAAAGGCTCTTTGGCTTAATGCCGGAGTTTCAATGCTGCTTCGCCTGCAATGGGTTTAGTATTAGTTAAAAAGGCTGGTGGCCTTGACATCAGTGCGTTTCAATGCTGCTTCGCCTGCAATGGGTTTAGTATTCCTTCAGGATTTTCCTGAATGGGGCTGGAAGGAGAGTTTCAATGCTGCTTCGCCTGCAATGGGTTTAGTATAAAGGCGGCCGGATTGATGATAATTTTTTTTCCGTTTCAATGCTGCTTCGCCTGCAATGGGTTTAGTATGGTGTAAGACCACTCTCTCAATTACCCTTGTAACCAGTTTCAATGCTGCTTCGCCTGCAATGGGTTTAGTATATGGCTATCGACCATTTTGAAAGCCTCACAGAGGAGTTTCAATGCTGCTTCGCCTGCAATGGGTTTAGTATGCAACGGCCCGTTTATACTTGTCAGAGTTATTGAGGTTTCAATGCTGCTTCGCCTGCAATGGGTTTAGTATCCCTTATAACCAAACTAAGGACGGCCCCAAACAAAGTTTCAATGCTGCTTCGCCTGCAATGGGTTTAGTATGAGCGGTCATCAGGCGCTAACGATGGCGATGGCAGTTTCAATGCTGCTTCGCCTGCAATGGGTTTAGTATCTTAAACCAAATTGATTATGGGATTTGCACCAAAGGTTTCAATGCTGCTTCGCCTGCAATGGGTTTAGTATGTGACCCTTGCTGGGTTCTATTTTATATCACTCAAGTTTCAATGCTGCTTCGCCTGCAATGGGTTTAGTATTAGGCTAAAGACATTTGACTGGCTGATGCCTAAGTTTCAATGCTGCTTCGCCTGCAATGGGTTTAGTATAGGCTAGGCATTCTTAGTGAAGCCCTGCACTCCAAGTTTCAATGCTGCTTCGCCTGCAATGGGTTTAGTATGTTGAATTTGACCTCCTAGAGATAATTGAGGATCGTTTCAATGCTGCTTCGCCTGCAATGGGTTTAGTATGCTATCACAGAAAACCAAAGGCTTTCAAGCACAGGTTTCAATGCTGCTTCGCCTGCAATGGGTTTAGTATTTCGCAAACTTGCGAAATTTAGGGCTTTTCGCCACTGGTTTCAATGCTGCTTCGCCTGCAATGGGTTTAGTATAAAAATTGGCCCTTAGTTCAGCCAGTAGTTCGGCGTTTCAATGCTGCTTCGCCTGCAATGGGTTTAGTATTGGAGAACTCAAAGTCTTCTGAATTGGATAAGCGGTGTTTCAATGCTGCTTCGCCTGCAATGGGTTTAGTATTTCTTTATGCTATCGAGTATGCTAAATACGACGCTAGTTTCAATGCTGCTTCGCCTGCAATGGGTTTAGTATACAGTGAGACAATTACAATTAAATTAACTTAAACTGTTTCAATGCTGCTTCGCCTGCAATGGGTTTAGTATTGGTGTAAATGATAGCTACCAATTTGAATCACGCTGTTTCAATGCTGCTTCGCCTGCAATGGGTTTAGTATATCAATAATAATATAGTCGAACGTCATACCTCTGTTTCAATGCTGCTTCGCCTGCAATGGGTTTAGTATTTCAGATTCAGCTTCCATAATGAACTTAGTGATGTTTCAATGCTGCTTCGCCTGCAATGGGTTTAGTATAAACTTTTGTAACGCCTCCGTCAGATTTTAAAGGCAGTTTCAATGCTGCTTCGCCTGCAATGGGTTTAGTATGTCATAAACACTACATTGAAATCAAATTCTTTCAAGTTTCAATGCTGCTTCGCCTGCAATGGGTTTAGTATTCGACCATGCTAGGTTATTAGTACGCCAGCTAATGGTTTCAATGCTGCTTCGCCTGCAATGGGTTTAGTATCGGGAAATCTAGATGAACTAATCTCCTTGGTGGAGGTTTCAATGCTGCTTCGCCTGCAATGGGTTTAGTATTTACAAAAATCTCCAGCAAAGATTTTCAAGTAAATAGTTTCAATGCTGCTTCGCCTGCAATGGGTTTAGTATAGCCACCCTATTAACCAGCAAAATCAGTTCTATTAGCCGTTTCAATGCTGCTTCGCCTGCAATGGGTTTAGTATAAGTCCCGCCTGATCGGGTTGATTGGTTTGTGGCGTTTCAATGCTGCTTCGCCTGCAATGGGTTTAGTATAAGTTACTCCTTTATTTTCGTTCATCGTCTTCTTGTTTCAATGCTGCTTCGCCTGCAATGGGTTTAGTATAGGCCTTGAAAAACAAATCAAAAAACAAGTGCGTAAAAGTTTCAATGCTGCTTCGCCTGCAATGGGTTTAGTATTGTCCTTCAAGAGGGGGTCAAAGACACTGAGATGACGTTTCAATGCTGCTTCGCCTGCAATGGGTTTAGTATGTAGTATTCTACAAGCTTTCGGGCCGATCTGGAGAGTTTCAATGCTGCTTCGCCTGCAATGGGTTTAGTATAAAATCACTTTGCAGCCTATCGCAACTACTTGGGTTGTTTCAATGCTGCTTCGCCTGCAATGGGTTTAGTATTTTGAAGTGGTTGTTCCTATGCTGTTTAGTTGGGCTGTTTCAATGCTGCTTCGCCTGCAATGGGTTTAGTATCCCATGACAAATAAACACAAAAGACATTAGTCGGCGTTTCAATGCTGCTTCGCCTGCAATGGGTTTAGTATAACCATTAAAAAAACTGATGTCTCAAATATAGAACGTTTCAATGCTGCTTCGCCTGCAATGGGTTTAGTATTGACCTGCCTGATCATAGAGGGGGGGAAAGCGTTGTTTCAATGCTGCTTCGCCTGCAATGGGTTTAGTATAGCGTAAAGATCTTATTGCTCCCAATACTGGGAAGTTTCAATGCTGCTTCGCCTGCAATGGGTTTAGTATTTTAAAATCATCAAGGGTGTAAAAGTCTAGTTGATGTTTCAATGCTGCTTCGCCTGCAATGGGTTTAGTATTTAGAGTGTTAGTTTGATGTCAAGGTCTTTTGGTTTGTTTCAATGCTGCTTCGCCTGCAATGGGTTTAGTATACAAAACAGACAAGAAAAAACTTGTCAAATTTATCCTGTTTCAATGCTGCTTCGCCTGCAATGGGTTTAGTATACTCTGAATATAAATGATATCCACAAAACAATGGCATGTTTCAATGCTGCTTCGCCTGCAATGGGTTTAGTATCTAGATATAGTAGGCGATGAATAAGCCATCATAAGTTTCAATGCTGCTTCGCCTGCAATGGGTTTAGTATGCCTTTCGGCGGCATTAAATACCAATACCAATACGTTTCAATGCTGCTTCGCCTGCAATGGGTTTAGTATCAGTATTCCCTCGTGGTCCATTTGTCGAGATACAGTTTCAATGCTGCTTCGCCTGCAATGGGTTTAGTATAATGAAAAACAGCGGCGTCAAGTCGATGCTAAGCAGTTTCAATGCTGCTTCGCCTGCAATGGGTTTAGTATTAAAAACAAAATCTTATGAAAACGACCACAGTAGTTTCAATGCTGCTTCGCCTGCAATGGGTTTAGTATAGAGCTCATTAAGTCTCGAAAGCACCCTAACTGGGTGTTTCAATGCTGCTTCGCCTGCAATGGGTTTAGTATCTTTGGGGGTTTTGGCCTCTAAAAAAAATATAGAAAGTTTCAATGCTGCTTCGCCTGCAATGGGTTTAGTATGAGGAGGCCTTCAAGGCTAAGCCCCGCCACTTGGAGTTTCAATGCTGCTTCGCCTGCAATGGGTTTAGTATTCTGTTCGGAGCAAGTCTCCACGGCTCCAAAAATGGTTTCAATGCTGCTTCGCCTGCAATGGGTTTAGTATGAGGAGGCCTTCAAGGCTAAGCCCCGCCACTTGGAGTTTCAATGCTGCTTCGCCTGCAATGGGTTTAGTATACAAAGCTACTCCTATTAGTGCCGCTTCATCCGTGTTTCAATGCTGCTTCGCCTGCAATGGGTTTAGTATACAAAAAAAAGTCCTATCATTTTTTGCACAAAAAGTTTCAATGCTGCTTCGCCTGCAATGGGTTTAGTATATTCCATAGCATGTTTCACATAACCCTCAATCAAGGGTTTCAATGCTGCTTCGCCTGCAATGGGTTTAGTATGGGCATCTTGGACAAAAAAATAAATGCCATGAATAGTTTCAATGCTGCTTCGCCTGCAATGGGTTTAGTATTTAAAGTAAGTTTCTAGTTTAGAAGTACTGGTTGTAGTTTCAATGCTGCTTCGCCTGCAATGGGTTTAGTATATAGGAGAGTGCCGAATTACTCTTACAATACCTGCTGTTTCAATGCTGCTTCGCCTGCAATGGGTTTAGTATAAATGATGTAAAAATTGGAGAGTTAGTTCTTTTAGTTTCAATGCTGCTTCGCCTGCAATGGGTTTAGTATAACAATGATGCAGCACATCTTCATGGGAAAGCCTAGTTTCAATGCTGCTTCGCCTGCAATGGGTTTAGTATTCTACGCCTCCGAAGTGACAACACCAGTTCTGGTGTTTCAATGCTGCTTCGCCTGCAATGGGTTTAGTATTTTGGCTGCTAAAATAAAATCTAGCATTTCCAAGTTTCAATGCTGCTTCGCCTGCAATGGGTTTAGTATCAAAACAAATTTCAAAATGATTTTCCAACATTATATGTTTCAATGCTGCTTCGCCTGCAATGGGTTTAGTATTACCACTACCTAGAGTTTCTGCAAACGAAGAAATTGTTTCAATGCTGCTTCGCCTGCAATGGGTTTAGTATACAATAGGGTGGGGAGTTAGGTTTACGATCTGAGGTTTCAATGCTGCTTCGCCTGCAATGGGTTTAGTATTTTGAAATGAACTCGTCAACGAGTTCGCAATAATTGTTTCAATGCTGCTTCGCCTGCAATGGGTTTAGTATGTATTCAGCATCTGTAGGAAACTGTCCGTGAAGTTTCAATGCTGCTTCGCCTGCAATGGGTTTAGTATAACTTTAAAAACAAAAAATGATCTCATTTAAAACTTATGTTTCAATGCTGCTTCGCCTGCAATGGGTTTAGTATAGATAATATTTTTATTCTGAAAAATATGCGAAATAGTTTCAATGCTGCTTCGCCTGCAATGGGTTTAGTATAAGCATGATGCGTACATAAGCGTACACATCATAGTTTCAATGCTGCTTCGCCTGCAATGGGTTTAGTATACACTAATCCCTTTTAGGGAATATATCTATTAAAGTTTCAATGCTGCTTCGCCTGCAATGGGTTTAGTATATTACTGGATAGATCAAGCATTTCTATTAAAAACAGTTTCAATGCTGCTTCGCCTGCAATGGGTTTAGTATATTTTACTCAAAACATCAACAAACTATTTAATGTGTTTCAATGCTGCTTCGCCTGCAATGGGTTTAGTATCGCTAAAGATAGTTAGCGTACTAGTTAGGAATAGGGTTTCAATGCTGCTTCGCCTGCAATGGGTTTAGTATCTTTCCAGAGCAAGAACAAGAGAGCAGCCCAAAGGTTTCAATGCTGCTTCGCCTGCAATGGGTTTAGTATCAATTGCAGACGAAGAATCTGCACAAACCTCTACAGTTTCAATGCTGCTTCGCCTGCAATGGGTTTAGTATAGCAGTAGCAACGGATAAAGGATCACGCCCTAAGCGTGTTTCAATGCTGCTTCGCCTGCAATGGGTTTAGTATATTACTTACAACTGATCCTGGGTTTGTTCATAAAGCGTTTCAATGCTGCTTCGCCTGCAATGGGTTTAGTATTTTTATTCTGAAAAATATGCGAAATAATTTTCAGAGTTTCAATGCTGCTTCGCCTGCAATGGGTTTAGTATACAGAAAACTATATGTCTTACCTAGAACAGTTTAAAGTTTCAATGCTGCTTCGCCTGCAATGGGTTTAGTATTCTCAGAGTTTCAAACTCTGAAAATGAATTAATACGAAGTTTCAATGCTGCTTCGCCTGCAATGGGTTTAGTATTTAGTTTCTTCAATCTATATGAGGCCATCAAGGCGTTTCAATGCTGCTTCGCCTGCAATGGGTTTAGTATCCAATACTACTCCGGTAGTAGATCAATCAGCAGAGTTTCAATGCTGCTTCGCCTGCAATGGGTTTAGTATAAACAAAGCGCATTTGAAGCGCCTAAAGGCTGGGAGTTTCAATGCTGCTTCGCCTGCAATGGGTTTAGTATTTACCTCTAACTGAGGCTACTACAAATAATCCTGGTTTCAATGCTGCTTCGCCTGCAATGGGTTTAGTATACGCTTGATAGGGATAAAACGAATAGTCTCGCCATGTTTCAATGCTGCTTCGCCTGCAATGGGTTTAGTATGCTTAGTTACCGTGTAGGTAGCCGAGCCCTTGTAAGTTTCAATGCTGCTTCGCCTGCAATGGGTTTAGTATATAGCTTCCTTACCCCTATAAGCATAATCAATGAGTTTCAATGCTGCTTCGCCTGCAATGGGTTTAGTATTGAACTATTAGAAGATACAGCGGACTATTTAGAGTTTCAATGCTGCTTCGCCTGCAATGGGTTTAGTATGCCTATATATAAATTATTCACCCGTCTCTTGGTAGTTTCAATGCTGCTTCGCCTGCAATGGGTTTAGTATATTTCTTCGCAACTAAAATAAAAACTATGTTGCAGTTTCAATGCTGCTTCGCCTGCAATGGGTTTAGTATGGAGTAGTTGTTAAGGCGAAGTATAACTTCTTCGTTGTTTCAATGCTGCTTCGCCTGCAATGGGTTTAGTATAACATCCATCTATTAGAATCTATAGCCGATGCGAGTTTCAATGCTGCTTCGCCTGCAATGGGTTTAGTATTTAGCTCCAGCAGAGTAAATAGCTAGCGTACCAGGTTTCAATGCTGCTTCGCCTGCAATGGGTTTAGTATAGTAAAGTATAGACTTTTTTAATAAGTGGGTTATTGTTTCAATGCTGCTTCGCCTGCAATGGGTTTAGTATTTAGAAACTATGTGAAACTGCTTCTTCAATTTACAGTTTCAATGCTGCTTCGCCTGCAATGGGTTTAGTATATAAAAAATTTTATTGAATTTATTGAAAAATCTCAGTTTCAATGCTGCTTCGCCTGCAATGGGTTTAGTATCCTCTTCAGCAAAAGCCATGAAAAATTCTATAGTGTTTCAATGCTGCTTCGCCTGCAATGGGTTTAGTATATAACCTTCTCCTGTTATTTTTTCTTCTACCTCGTTTCAATGCTGCTTCGCCTGCAATGGGTTTAGTATAGGAGGTTGGGTACTTTTTTAATTACTATTTAAAAAGTTTCAATGCTGCTTCGCCTGCAATGGGTTTAGTATAAATTCTTCTGGAAGGCTTTGGATTTACGTGGACAAGTTTCAATGCTGCTTCGCCTGCAATGGGTTTAGTATTAGAGGAAAGTGGGATTCTCTTTTTGGTTAAAGGAGTTTCAATGCTGCTTCGCCTGCAATGGGTTTAGTATCTAATATCCAACACTTTCCATTGCGGTCTTTAGGTTTCAATGCTGCTTCGCCTGCAATGGGTTTAGTATCAAAAATTGCAAGATGCTTCTGGAAGACATCTAAAGTTTCAATGCTGCTTCGCCTGCAATGGGTTTAGTATTTTCGCCGTTTCCCTGGCCTTTCAGGCTACTACTGTTTCAATGCTGCTTCGCCTGCAATGGGTTTAGTATCTCCCTGGGTAGCATCGTAAACCCAAAACTTTCCGTTGTTTCAATGCTGCTTCGCCTGCAATGGGTTTAGTATTTCTTTGCTGGCCTGCTGGCTGGTGCGGGTAACCTAGTTTCAATGCTGCTTCGCCTGCAATGGGTTTAGTATTTAGTGACTTCTATGATTAGTTTAAGGATATTTGTTTCAATGCTGCTTCGCCTGCAATGGGTTTAGTATTATCGAGTCTTTGGACAGTTGTTGCATTTATATGTTTCAATGCTGCTTCGCCTGCAATGGGTTTAGTATGTATTCTATTGCTTCTTCATAGGAGCTTAATGTGTTTCAATGCTGCTTCGCCTGCAATGGGTTTAGTATTGTGAACCCTGTTTTGGCTGCACAAGATGGTGTTGTTTCAATGCTGCTTCGCCTGCAATGGGTTTAGTATAAAAGCTTCTTCTGCAGCGTCTGTACCAATTTGAGCGTTTCAATGCTGCTTCGCCTGCAATGGGTTTAGTATAGGCGATGTAGAGTATACACTGTCTAAGTACTGTCAAGTTTCAATGCTGCTTCGCCTGCAATGGGTTTAGTATTATCAGCACCTTCAAGTAGTCTCATTTTGAGAGCTGTTTCAATGCTGCTTCGCCTGCAATGGGTTTAGTATCGTAGCGGCTACATCATCAAAGCCTATCAATAGAATGTTTCAATGCTGCTTCGCCTGCAATGGGTTTAGTATAATGCTAATTTAATAGCTTTAACTACTTCATTGTTTCAATGCTGCTTCGCCTGCAATGGGTTTAGTATAAATTATTGTACTCTTCTCCTAAAGGACGCACATGTTTCAATGCTGCTTCGCCTGCAATGGGTTTAGTATGACTGGCGAGGTGGTACTTACCGAAGCCCAGCAAGGTTTCAATGCTGCTTCGCCTGCAATGGGTTTAGTATATCCAGAGTCAGGAAGACTCTGAGATGTACTACGATGTTTCAATGCTGCTTCGCCTGCAATGGGTTTAGTATAAAGAATGAATAAAAGCGAAGTTATTTATTGGGAAAGTTTCAATGCTGCTTCGCCTGCAATGGGTTTAGTATCGATTTTTACGCCTACAATAGAATTTAAACAATTGTTTCAATGCTGCTTCGCCTGCAATGGGTTTAGTATATTGATTTGGCGAAGCCCCGAAAGCTTACTTCTGTTTCAATGCTGCTTCGCCTGCAATGGGTTTAGTATGTTAAAGTTTAATAGTAGATTTGCCGCCTTTGTGGCTGTTTCAATGCTGCTTCGCCTGCAATGGGTTTAGTATTAGTTTTTAACCTTTTGTCCTCTGCCATTCGAGCGTTTCAATGCTGCTTCGCCTGCAATGGGTTTAGTATTTAGCATTCAAAAATAGAAAAACATGAGTAAAGGTTTCAATGCTGCTTCGCCTGCAATGGGTTTAGTATAAAACAAATATCGGAATTAAAGCTGAGACTTCAAAACAGTTTCAATGCTGCTTCGCCTGCAATGGGTTTAGTATTTTTAAAAGCCTTTATAACCCCCGTTATAGTGTCGTTTCAATGCTGCTTCGCCTGCAATGGGTTTAGTATATGGGGTTTTTGACCGTCTTACGCTCTGTAATTACTGTTTCAATGCTGCTTCGCCTGCAATGGGTTTAGTATACTTATCAAAATCACTGTAACGATTCATAACTAAATGTTTCAATGCTGCTTCGCCTGCAATGGGTTTAGTATGACACTATTCGTCTTGTGTTTTTGTGCCCTGCTGTTTCAATGCTGCTTCGCCTGCAATGGGTTTAGTATTTCCCTTCAGTGAATTATGAAGGGGAGGGTTTGCAGTTTCAATGCTGCTTCGCCTGCAATGGGTTTAGTATACTGGAGGCAACGCCTCCTGTTTGCTTTCGCCCAGGGTTTCAATGCTGCTTCGCCTGCAATGGGTTTAGTATTATGGGCTAAAATCAGCAAAAACACAAAACAAGTGTTTCAATGCTGCTTCGCCTGCAATGGGTTTAGTATTCAAATACTAAGCCAAGACAGGTAGAATTAGCTCTCGTTTCAATGCTGCTTCGCCTGCAATGGGTTTAGTATTTCTCTACGGTTGTTATCAGATTGATCCATCAAGGTTTCAATGCTGCTTCGCCTGCAATGGGTTTAGTATTTCTAAACACTTGGCACTTCCACAAACTAAAACTTAAGTTTCAATGCTGCTTCGCCTGCAATGGGTTTAGTATCCTATATCGAAGGGGTTTGTGGAATAGGTACAATGAGTTTCAATGCTGCTTCGCCTGCAATGGGTTTAGTATAGTTCTTGAGCCCCTGTAATTGCAGGCACACGCAGTTTCAATGCTGCTTCGCCTGCAATGGGTTTAGTATAGGTCTTCTTTGCGCTGTCCTTTGGCTTGCTCAATCGTTTCAATGCTGCTTCGCCTGCAATGGGTTTAGTATTTAAAATAATAAGCCAATTATAAGCAATTAACAAGTTTCAATGCTGCTTCGCCTGCAATGGGTTTAGTATAATAATAATAGCGCTATTCAAAAAGCAGGAAGTAGTTTCAATGCTGCTTCGCCTGCAATGGGTTTAGTATTCGGTGGTTCGGCTTTTTTTGTCCTTTTTTTAGCGGTTTCAATGCTGCTTCGCCTGCAATGGGTTTAGTATGTCTACGCCCTCGAGGAATAGCACCGCAACTTGGAGTTTCAATGCTGCTTCGCCTGCAATGGGTTTAGTATATATTGGTAGGGGCTTTTTTTGTGCGCTGGCATAGGTTTCAATGCTGCTTCGCCTGCAATGGGTTTAGTATTGGACTTCGTCCAATACATGTACGACCAAGATTACTTGGAGTTTCAATGCTGCTTCGCCTGCAATGGGTTTAGTATAAAAGCATAAAGGAATATAAGGCAATGTACTTCTGTTTCAATGCTGCTTCGCCTGCAATGGGTTTAGTATTGAACAAGCATATTACGTAGATAGCCAAAGTGAAGTTTCAATGCTGCTTCGCCTGCAATGGGTTTAGTATTTTTCTCTCTTTCTTACGTCTTTGCTAGAATAGGTTTCAATGCTGCTTCGCCTGCAATGGGTTTAGTATTAAGTACTTCTTTAACACTTTTATCCAACTGAGAGAGTTTCAATGCTGCTTCGCCTGCAATGGGTTTAGTATATGCTATCTAGTGGATTAGGCATGGTGTCTAAGGCGTTTCAATGCTGCTTCGCCTGCAATGGGTTTAGTATTGCTGATGCAGAATTGGCAGAGAGCGAAAGAGAAGTTTCAATGCTGCTTCGCCTGCAATGGGTTTAGTATACTTTTCTCAAATACGCATAACGAGCGTATAGATCTAGTTTCAATGCTGCTTCGCCTGCAATGGGTTTAGTATAGTCTTAGCTTCAGCCCTTGGGCCCGCCAGCAAAGGTTTCAATGCTGCTTCGCCTGCAATGGGTTTAGTATTAAGCTATTTTTTACGGAATTTGCAGTTTATCCAAGTTTCAATGCTGCTTCGCCTGCAATGGGTTTAGTATAGTACAAAGGTGGCGAATTTCTACTAACTGAAGAACGTTTCAATGCTGCTTCGCCTGCAATGGGTTTAGTATCGTCACAAGCTGAGCGTAAAAAGGCTAAAAAGGACTGTTTCAATGCTGCTTCGCCTGCAATGGGTTTAGTATATGGGTTTGCCTGAAGAAGACGCTAAGTCCCTTGGTTTCAATGCTGCTTCGCCTGCAATGGGTTTAGTATTGCAGTTAGCCCTCAAATAAACAAGCTTATTATGGCTGTTTCAATGCTGCTTCGCCTGCAATGGGTTTAGTATAGTAAGGGCTGCTTATAGTAGGATTAAATTTGACGTTTCAATGCTGCTTCGCCTGCAATGGGTTTAGTATCTTCGCCTTTAGAATAAGCCGTCCCGCATCGCCGTTTCAATGCTGCTTCGCCTGCAATGGGTTTAGTATTGACCTAAAAGAGCTTATAAAAAATATTCAAAAGTTTCAATGCTGCTTCGCCTGCAATGGGTTTAGTATTTTAAATAGTTCGTCTTTAGTAAAAGAGCCTAAGTGTTTCAATGCTGCTTCGCCTGCAATGGGTTTAGTATAGCTCCATCAGCGTATACTCCAAGTACTGTAGGGTGTTTCAATGCTGCTTCGCCTGCAATGGGTTTAGTATAAAAAAAGAACAAAAATAATAGTAATGAGCGAAAAGGTTTCAATGCTGCTTCGCCTGCAATGGGTTTAGTATACTGAAAGTAACTTTTAGCCTGCTTTCAAGGCTGTTTCAATGCTGCTTCGCCTGCAATGGGTTTAGTATAATTAAACAAGGTCTACTTGTGCCAAAAGTAAATCGGTTTCAATGCTGCTTCGCCTGCAATGGGTTTAGTATTTGTCGCTGTCTAAAATAAAAGTAATCTTTGGGGCGGTTTCAATGCTGCTTCGCCTGCAATGGGTTTAGTATTGTCTACACTATTAACGGGCTTAAATGTTTTAGGGGCGTTTCAATGCTGCTTCGCCTGCAATGGGTTTAGTATAGCAGTGATTTGGAATTTTGCTTCTGGAAAAGCTTGTTTCAATGCTGCTTCGCCTGCAATGGGTTTAGTATAAGCAGAATCCCTGCTTTGGAACCAGCCGTTCGAGGTTTCAATGCTGCTTCGCCTGCAATGGGTTTAGTATTATGAGAAGGGCGAATATTTACCTTCAGATGAACAGTTTCAATGCTGCTTCGCCTGCAATGGGTTTAGTATTCAGAGAGATTGTCTCCCTTACCCTTCTCGCACATGTTTCAATGCTGCTTCGCCTGCAATGGGTTTAGTATGATACTGTATATATCGTATCTGGTTTTGTTTTGGCAGGTTTCAATGCTGCTTCGCCTGCAATGGGTTTAGTATAGATCTAAGCGCCTCAAAGCTCCTTTAAAAGGGCGTTTCAATGCTGCTTCGCCTGCAATGGGTTTAGTATTTGCCAAAAACCAACTATTTAACCCTAACGATGTAGTTTCAATGCTGCTTCGCCTGCAATGGGTTTAGTATAAATATCAAATCTGGTTTTGGCGGTATGCTCCAAACAGTTTCAATGCTGCTTCGCCTGCAATGGGTTTAGTATTTGCAAATCTTCCTTGGACTGCATCGCATTAGCGTTTCAATGCTGCTTCGCCTGCAATGGGTTTAGTATAAGCCCAGATAGAGGCCCAGATTTCAAGGGAAATAGTTTCAATGCTGCTTCGCCTGCAATGGGTTTAGTATAAGTTCCTACAAAGAGAACTTTTAAAAAAGAAGAGGTTTCAATGCTGCTTCGCCTGCAATGGGTTTAGTATTTGACTTCACGCTAATTCCAGATATTGGCGGCGATGTGTTTCAATGCTGCTTCGCCTGCAATGGGTTTAGTATAAATATTGAGGGCTTGCCCCAAAGCTTAAAGGACGTTTCAATGCTGCTTCGCCTGCAATGGGTTTAGTATTAATTTACCTCCCACCCCTCCCTCTAACTTATTTGTTTCAATGCTGCTTCGCCTGCAATGGGTTTAGTATATTACTGTGAAAATTACTTGATTTCTCATAATTGTTTCAATGCTGCTTCGCCTGCAATGGGTTTAGTATATAATAAATAGAGCATACCTTGCCCTGATTTTTGTTTCAATGCTGCTTCGCCTGCAATGGGTTTAGTATTCATTAAATCGGACGATGTAGTATGTCTTTTCTTCGTTTCAATGCTGCTTCGCCTGCAATGGGTTTAGTATTAACCTAATCGACTTTCAACCCTCTTTGTGGTCTTGTTTCAATGCTGCTTCGCCTGCAATGGGTTTAGTATCAAATGTTAATGGCTATCCGTAGGGCTGAAAAAGGTTTCAATGCTGCTTCGCCTGCAATGGGTTTAGTATAAATTGTATCGGTTGGTAATGAGTTGGTTGTACAGTTTCAATGCTGCTTCGCCTGCAATGGGTTTAGTATATGGAGAAAATAGAACTTTACATGTTTATGTAGATGATGTTTCAATGCTGCTTCGCCTGCAATGGGTTTAGTATATCTTTGGGCTATGGTGCTTTAGTCCGTTCTTTAGTTTCAATGCTGCTTCGCCTGCAATGGGTTTAGTATGCTGGTCTTCTTTGGCGGAGTATTGCTCCGCTAATGGTTTCAATGCTGCTTCGCCTGCAATGGGTTTAGTATGAAAGCGGCGCTCCCCTTGGTGGCAACCATCCCGTTTCAATGCTGCTTCGCCTGCAATGGGTTTAGTATGCTTTTACGGCCTTTGCCCGTTAATAGTAGCAAAAGTTTCAATGCTGCTTCGCCTGCAATGGGTTTAGTATAAATCTCCCGAAAACGGGAAAGGCATAAAAAAATGTTTCAATGCTGCTTCGCCTGCAATGGGTTTAGTATAAAAAAACATTCCACACAGAATATTTGTGTGGAAGTTTCAATGCTGCTTCGCCTGCAATGGGTTTAGTATAAGAAGTATAATAACATTCTTATGTTTAGTAAAAAGTTTCAATGCTGCTTCGCCTGCAATGGGTTTAGTATCTTTAGCCGTTCTAGTTTCTGGCCTTCCATTGCGGTTTCAATGCTGCTTCGCCTGCAATGGGTTTAGTATGCAATCGGCTAAAGACTGTAAAGGCTTAAACGGCTGTTTCAATGCTGCTTCGCCTGCAATGGGTTTAGTATCAAAGTGATTAAAAGGGCAACTGGTGGTTTACAGTTTCAATGCTGCTTCGCCTGCAATGGGTTTAGTATTTATAAGCAAAGTGGTATTGAAAATAGAAACGTGTTTCAATGCTGCTTCGCCTGCAATGGGTTTAGTATTTTAATCAAAAAAATATAATCAAAGAAAATGTTACGTTTCAATGCTGCTTCGCCTGCAATGGGTTTAGTATAGCACGTCGCCTTTCTTGGCGGCGTCGGATTTCGTTTCAATGCTGCTTCGCCTGCAATGGGTTTAGTATTCAATGCCAATTCGCTACTCATTGAGGCGGCTGGTATGTTTCAATGCTGCTTCGCCTGCAATGGGTTTAGTATTCAAGATGAAGACGCTAAAAGCCTTGGCTAAGGAGTTTCAATGCTGCTTCGCCTGCAATGGGTTTAGTATCCAGAACCTAGATACTATTTGGCCCGAAGATTTAGTTTCAATGCTGCTTCGCCTGCAATGGGTTTAGTATCTAAGTTTTTTTAATTGTGTTAAGGTGATTATTAGTTTCAATGCTGCTTCGCCTGCAATGGGTTTAGTATAAACTCCGCAACTGGAATCTTTACGTAGTTGGGTTTCAATGCTGCTTCGCCTGCAATGGGTTTAGTATTACATTAACTACTTGTCCCGAATGGGGAATAAGGGCAGTTTCAATGCTGCTTCGCCTGCAATGGGTTTAGTATAATCAGGTCTATACGATCAAGCGCTGCATCGCCTGCGTTTCAATGCTGCTTCGCCTGCAATGGGTTTAGTATCTCACTCTTAGAAGAGTTGAAGCGCTTCGCTTTTGTTTCAATGCTGCTTCGCCTGCAATGGGTTTAGTATTTCGTAATCTCTCAAAAAATCAAATAGAGTGAAGTTTCAATGCTGCTTCGCCTGCAATGGGTTTAGTATGCAGACGCCATAGACGACTGCTGGTTCCTGCGCAGTTTCAATGCTGCTTCGCCTGCAATGGGTTTAGTATAGAAGTTTTCGCCAAAACCTTCCCCAACCTATGGGAGTTTCAATGCTGCTTCGCCTGCAATGGGTTTAGTATATTTCACCTTGGAAAATTACGCCAAAATATTCAGCGGTTTCAATGCTGCTTCGCCTGCAATGGGTTTAGTATCTAGATCAAAAAGAGTTCGAACAAATGTTCGAAAAGTTTCAATGCTGCTTCGCCTGCAATGGGTTTAGTATAATGTTTTTTTTATGAGTGTTTATTAACTGTAAAGTTTCAATGCTGCTTCGCCTGCAATGGGTTTAGTATTTTCGCACTTTTGGTCTACAAGCTCTTCCAGCGAAGTTTCAATGCTGCTTCGCCTGCAATGGGTTTAGTATCCGTTCCAATGAAAGTAGATATTCGCTTGCATCTGTTTCAATGCTGCTTCGCCTGCAATGGGTTTAGTATATTGAGTTCAAGATTGGCAGCCGAAAATGGCTTGTGTTTCAATGCTGCTTCGCCTGCAATGGGTTTAGTATTAAATATGGGGCTAATTAGTAAGGAGACTTACAAAAAAGTTTCAATGCTGCTTCGCCTGCAATGGGTTTAGTATTACGAAGAAGAGGAGGCAAATATCTTCTACAAAAGTTTCAATGCTGCTTCGCCTGCAATGGGTTTAGTATTCTTATCGGACACCCACATGGACAAGGTCTGTGGAGTTTCAATGCTGCTTCGCCTGCAATGGGTTTAGTATATCATGAAGAGATAGGACTATTTTAACATCGTTAAAGTTTCAATGCTGCTTCGCCTGCAATGGGTTTAGTATTGGTTATATCAGTGAAATTGATAGTGGAAAAGGTAGTTTCAATGCTGCTTCGCCTGCAATGGGTTTAGTATGTGTTTTTGACTGTGGGAGCGTCTTCTCTTGAGACTGTTTCAATGCTGCTTCGCCTGCAATGGGTTTAGTATTCCTGCTTTAGCTTGTCTAATTCGCTTTTAGACAAGTTTCAATGCTGCTTCGCCTGCAATGGGTTTAGTATGCATATAATGAGTGACAAACTAAAGTTCACGATAAAGTTTCAATGCTGCTTCGCCTGCAATGGGTTTAGTATAATTAAGGAGAACCCAAACTTGAGCGGTGTGGATGTTTCAATGCTGCTTCGCCTGCAATGGGTTTAGTATGCAGACCGAGGGCCGCTATTATATATGGGTACAAAAAAGTTTCAATGCTGCTTCGCCTGCAATGGGTTTAGTATGGGAGGTGTGTGTGTTGAGCACAACCCACCGATAGTTTCAATGCTGCTTCGCCTGCAATGGGTTTAGTATTCTTACTGTTGAGTTTAAAAATGAGGGCCATAAAGTTTCAATGCTGCTTCGCCTGCAATGGGTTTAGTATCCTCAGAAAAAATGATGTCTTTCTTATCTGGTGCTAAAGTTTCAATGCTGCTTCGCCTGCAATGGGTTTAGTATTCCAATGTCTTTTCGATTTTATCTAATTTATCGTTAGTTTCAATGCTGCTTCGCCTGCAATGGGTTTAGTATAATTTAACCCCGTCCCCTTGGCTTTGGCGAAGTAGTTTCAATGCTGCTTCGCCTGCAATGGGTTTAGTATAGTATTGGATAACCACTAATACTAGATTCTATGCCTAGTTTCAATGCTGCTTCGCCTGCAATGGGTTTAGTATAAAATATCTCTATTTAGCATTCTAGCTTGGTAGGTTTCAATGCTGCTTCGCCTGCAATGGGTTTAGTATTGCTTAGCTCCATACCTAGGCGGGTTAGCGGTCCAAGTTTCAATGCTGCTTCGCCTGCAATGGGTTTAGTATAAGGGCAATTGCAGTTCGACCTTTGGGGGGTTGAGTTTCAATGCTGCTTCGCCTGCAATGGGTTTAGTATACAAGTCCAGGTGTCCGAACTTTAAAATTGCCTTGTTTCAATGCTGCTTCGCCTGCAATGGGTTTAGTATATCCACAGCCCGCAAATAGCGGGCTTTTTTATTGGTTTCAATGCTGCTTCGCCTGCAATGGGTTTAGTATATACAGTTTCCGAACTCAAGCAGCTATTGAAGTGTTTCAATGCTGCTTCGCCTGCAATGGGTTTAGTATTCCCACATGTCTTGTAAGCTAACTAAAATAAGTCATGTTTCAATGCTGCTTCGCCTGCAATGGGTTTAGTATCACAATCTTCTACTGCTAGAGATTCTGCATAAAGGTTTCAATGCTGCTTCGCCTGCAATGGGTTTAGTATACATGGCCTATAAAAATAACAACTAGGTCGTCTCGTTTCAATGCTGCTTCGCCTGCAATGGGTTTAGTATTTTAGTAATGCACCGTACGCCTCGTCACGCTTACGGTTTCAATGCTGCTTCGCCTGCAATGGGTTTAGTATTCCTCCACAGCCTGTAGAACGTTTATTAAGGATGTTTCAATGCTGCTTCGCCTGCAATGGGTTTAGTATATAGATCTTTTTTGCAATTTCTTCAATTCTTTGTTTTTGTTTCAATGCTGCTTCGCCTGCAATGGGTTTAGTATTAGGGAAAACCACAGCCGACCTCGGCAACTGGATGTTTCAATGCTGCTTCGCCTGCAATGGGTTTAGTATATGTATTATTTTAATGGTTGAAATTTAATAAGGTGTTTCAATGCTGCTTCGCCTGCAATGGGTTTAGTATGCCAATATTTTGCAACAATCGGAACCAATGGAATGTTTCAATGCTGCTTCGCCTGCAATGGGTTTAGTATCAAATTGGCCTCCTGTTCCTCCCGTGCCTTGGGTGTTTCAATGCTGCTTCGCCTGCAATGGGTTTAGTATATTTTCACTCCACCCCGTAGGCAAAGAAAAAGACAGTTTCAATGCTGCTTCGCCTGCAATGGGTTTAGTATAATAGAACTTTATGAATAACTTATTTACGGCGGCGTTTCAATGCTGCTTCGCCTGCAATGGGTTTAGTATATAGCTTGCAAAGCAGCGTTGTAAGGCTCAATGCAGGTTTCAATGCTGCTTCGCCTGCAATGGGTTTAGTATATAGAACACTATTCGTCTTGTATTTTTGTGCCCTGTTTCAATGCTGCTTCGCCTGCAATGGGTTTAGTATAAAGAAAGGAGCTAGATTGCGGGTTCGAGCTTAGGTTTCAATGCTGCTTCGCCTGCAATGGGTTTAGTATCCGTACTGGTAGTATTTACGCTGCAATCGGCTGTGTTTCAATGCTGCTTCGCCTGCAATGGGTTTAGTATCTTTCTCCTTTTACCTTTTGGACGGTAAGTAGAGTTTCAATGCTGCTTCGCCTGCAATGGGTTTAGTATTAATATTTTATTATTCTTTGATAAAGGCTTTTCAGTTTCAATGCTGCTTCGCCTGCAATGGGTTTAGTATAATTAAGCGATAAACCTGCCATATTACAATTGGAGTTTCAATGCTGCTTCGCCTGCAATGGGTTTAGTATAAGCCATGGATCAAAGTATAGTCCAGGTCTCCGAAAGGTTTCAATGCTGCTTCGCCTGCAATGGGTTTAGTATTGGAGCTACATGTATTATTGTGGAGGTATAGAAAGTTTCAATGCTGCTTCGCCTGCAATGGGTTTAGTATATATTGCGAAGCCATTCCAAAGTGTTTTTTCCGGTTTCAATGCTGCTTCGCCTGCAATGGGTTTAGTATTAAAAATAATTTCGTTCAATTCTTCAGGGGTTAATGTTTCAATGCTGCTTCGCCTGCAATGGGTTTAGTATTTTATATGCGTTAAATTATTGGATAATTGGGCCCGGTTTCAATGCTGCTTCGCCTGCAATGGGTTTAGTATCTAACGGGCTAAGGCGTGAAATCTTGGCCATAGAGGTTTCAATGCTGCTTCGCCTGCAATGGGTTTAGTATTGTGGGGCTTTTTTACTTTATTGCGACAGACAAGTTTCAATGCTGCTTCGCCTGCAATGGGTTTAGTATGCTTCTGGTCGCATTATCGTCAATCCAGTAGGGAGTTTCAATGCTGCTTCGCCTGCAATGGGTTTAGTATATAATCATTGATGGCTTAACCGCAAAAAATGCTGGTGTTTCAATGCTGCTTCGCCTGCAATGGGTTTAGTATGAGATAATCCCGGGAGTTCAATGGGCTAACCCACGTTTCAATGCTGCTTCGCCTGCAATGGGTTTAGTATTTTATTACGCAAGTGGCGATAAGCTGCTTTGTAGCGTTTCAATGCTGCTTCGCCTGCAATGGGTTTAGTATCGTATTTACGGATTTGCGGCCAGTTCTGCGACAGTGTTTCAATGCTGCTTCGCCTGCAATGGGTTTAGTATCGGCCAAAGGGTTTAAATAATTATCAAATTGATAATCGTTTCAATGCTGCTTCGCCTGCAATGGGTTTAGTATTGGACAGTCAAAGAGCTAGAAAAAAGCTTTTTGGTGTTTCAATGCTGCTTCGCCTGCAATGGGTTTAGTATGAAGTACAAAATAGATGCTCGCTTCAACAAAAAAGTTTCAATGCTGCTTCGCCTGCAATGGGTTTAGTATACAGGAGTATTTAACAGGTATTCATGAGCTGAGTGTTTCAATGCTGCTTCGCCTGCAATGGGTTTAGTATGCAGCCAGTTGAGGTTTAAATCTGGATAAACAAAGGTTTCAATGCTGCTTCGCCTGCAATGGGTTTAGTATACAGAGGCCATGATCTTTGCGGCTTCATCTACGGTTTCAATGCTGCTTCGCCTGCAATGGGTTTAGTATTCTGGGTTACTAGCCAGTAATAGATTGGTTTTATGTTTCAATGCTGCTTCGCCTGCAATGGGTTTAGTATCTTTGTATCGTGGCCAGGAATTTCCAACAGTTCGCGAGTTTCAATGCTGCTTCGCCTGCAATGGGTTTAGTATGCGGCTTTGCGGATCTTCTTGGCTTCTGCCGTGATCGTTTCAATGCTGCTTCGCCTGCAATGGGTTTAGTATAAACTGGCCTTTCATCTTCGGCCAATGCTGGCGGTTTCAATGCTGCTTCGCCTGCAATGGGTTTAGTATCGGCATTAGTGGCTGCAGGTTCTTTATTGATAAAAGGTTTCAATGCTGCTTCGCCTGCAATGGGTTTAGTATAGCAACAACAACCTAGACCTCAAGTATGATCTGGGAGTTTCAATGCTGCTTCGCCTGCAATGGGTTTAGTATAACGTAAAAGAACAAAATACCAAAGCCTTCAGGCGTTTCAATGCTGCTTCGCCTGCAATGGGTTTAGTATTGGAGTAAATTTTTGGAGCCCGACACGGAACGACGTTTCAATGCTGCTTCGCCTGCAATGGGTTTAGTATTTATAAAGTACATAGCCCATCTGGGGTAGTTCTGTCGTTTCAATGCTGCTTCGCCTGCAATGGGTTTAGTATTTTAGTTTCTCTTGCCAGCTAGGCGACTGCGGGGTTTCAATGCTGCTTCGCCTGCAATGGGTTTAGTATTCCAGTTTGCTATCTGGCACTTGGTGCTCGCTGAGGTTTCAATGCTGCTTCGCCTGCAATGGGTTTAGTATATAATAGGAGCTGTATTGATAGCGGGGCTTTTAGTTTCAATGCTGCTTCGCCTGCAATGGGTTTAGTATTAAAAATATAAAGTATAAGTAAAATGTTTACACTGTTTCAATGCTGCTTCGCCTGCAATGGGTTTAGTATATAAATCCCAAAAATAACTAGTTCCGTCCATTTGTTTCAATGCTGCTTCGCCTGCAATGGGTTTAGTATAGCAAAACTATCATATAATTTAAAAAGCCATAAGAACGCTAGCACCGACATTAGAGGCATGTAACCCCAGAATATACCGCAAAGCCCCCAAACACCTTTTTTTCATTTTAAGAAAGTTTTAAGATTTAGATTCGCCCTCCTCTTAACGCTAATTTCTGCCACAATATAAAACTTCTCCCCTACACTTCCTAATTTAATTTCAGCCCCTTTTTCCGCGACCTACAGGCGGCAAAGCCGCCGCAGGCCAAAGGCCAAATGAAAGCCCTGCCACTTCTATCCTTTGCTTTAATTTCCTGCTATTCTGCGTTATTTTTCTCCCCCATAGCTACAGCTATGCCTTTAAAAAATGCCTGGACTAGCCTGAATTTTTTATCAAAGAATGGCCGAAGCGCAGGACTTCCATTCGGCCTAGCGATGTGTAGGGGTGGCCGAAGGCCAGACCGAGCTTTTGAGCAAAGCGAAAAAGCGAAGGGCCGAGCAGACCTGCGAGCCCCGAAACGTAGCGCCGCAAGGCGAAGCCGCAGCGGAGGCCCCTCCCCCACTCCTTAACAGTAATTTGATTTTATAAGCTAAAGAGCCCGCAAAAAAAGCTTATTTTTGCGCCCATTACCGCTTGTCTAAATCCATACGCTATGAAAAATATTATGACCAAATATATCTTTGTTACTGGTGGAGTGAGCTCCTCTTTGGGGAAAGGAATTATTGCCGCCTCCGTGGGTAAACTCCTGCAGGCCAGAGGCTTTTCTGTGACGGTCCTCAAACTTGACCCCTATATCAATGTAGACCCCGGTACCCTGAACCCCTACGAACATGGCGAATGCTATGTGACCGAAGATGGGGCCGAAACTGACCTTGACCTTGGCCATTATGAACGCTTCCTCAACCAAAATAGCTCGCAGGCCAATAATGTGACCACCGGCAGAATTTACCAAAGCGTGATTAACCGAGAAAGAGCTGGCGATTATCTGGGCAAAACGGTGCAGGTGGTGCCCCATATTACCAACGAAATTAAACGCAATATCATGGCCCTGGCCAATCAGGGAAGCTACGATATTATCTTGGTTGAAATTGGTGGCACCGTGGGCGATATTGAATCATTGCCCTATGTGGAAGCGATGCGGCAAATGCGCTGGGAACTGGGTCGAGAAAACTGCCTGACGGTCCACCTCACTTTGGTCCCTTACCTTCGTGCAGCTGGCGAACTGAAAACAAAACCCACCCAACATTCGGTCAAAGAATTACTCGGCTCGGGTATTCAGCCCGATATTCTGGTCTGCCGAACCGAGCATCCGCTCAGTATGGAAATCAAACGAAAATTGGCCCTCTTTTGCAACCTCGATGCCCCCTCGGTGATTGAGGCTCGCGATGCCAAAAGTATTTATGATGTGCCCATGCTGATGCTCAAGGAAAAATTGGATAGCAATATTCTGACAAAGCTTCGCTTGCTAGACCGACATGAGCCCAAGCTGGATCGCTGGAAAGGTTTTTTGGGCCAACTTAAAAACCCTATGCATGAAATCGAAATTGGGCTAGTGGGCAAATATATCGAGCTCCAAGATGCCTATAAATCGATTCATGAGGCCTTTATTCATGCTGGTGTGAGCAATGAATGCAAGGTGCATATCCGCCATATTCACTCGGCCCATATCAATGAAAGTACGGTGGCCCAAGAGCTCAAGGGACTATCTGCCGTGCTGGTGGCCCCAGGCTTTGGCGAAAGAGGAGTGGAGGGAAAAATTACGGCAATTCGCTATCTGCGAGAAAATAATATTCCTTTTCTGGGCATCTGTCTGGGCATGCAATGCGCCGTGATTGAGTTTGCCCGTAATGTTTTGGGCCTCCAACAAGCCAATTCTACCGAAATGCAGGCCCAAACGCCCGAGCCCGTGATTTCCATGATGGAGGAGCAAGAAAGTATTGAGAATTTGGGCGGCAGTATGCGCCTAGGCGCCTACCCCTGCCAGCTCCAAGAAGGCAGCAAAATGGCCCAAATCTATGGCCAAAAAGAGATTTCTGAGCGCCATCGCCACCGCTATGAGTTTAATAATAATTATCTGCAAGCCTTTGAGGAGGCCGGCCTGATTGCCTCTGGTCGCAACCCAGAAACTGGACTAGTAGAGGCCGTAGAACTCAAAAACCACCCCTGGTTTTTGGCCGTTCAATTTCATCCCGAATACAAAAGCCGAGTAGAAAATCCCCACCCAATTTTTATCGATTTTATCCGCGCAGCCCTAGCCTATAAGGAAAGTGAAGCCTAATTTATAGCGCTCCAAAAATAGAAAAAGGAGTTGTAGCCCGCAGGCTGCAACTCCTTTCCTTTTAGCGATTTAATCGCTTATTTTGTTTCTGTCGTTACTACATCGGCCTTGATGGTCAGACGAGTTTGAGCAGGGTTGGTGTTGGCGGTTAGGGTCACAAATTTAGTTTGTGCACCTTTCTTGCCTGCAGAGTTAAACTCTACTTCAATTTTGCCAGATTCACCTGGAGCAATAGGTTCTTTGGGGTACTGAGGCACAGTACAACCGCAAGATCCTTTGGCATTGGTAATGGTCAACGGCTTGTCGCCATCATTGGTAAACTTAAAAGTATGTGTCACTTTTTCGCCTTGCTTAAGGGTGCCAAAATCAAAGGCATCCTCGGCAAATTTCATGCTTGTGGCCAAAGCGGGGTCTACGGCTTCCTGAGGGTTGCCAGACTGTTGAGCCTGGATGGATTGAGTGGGTTGCGTTCCAGTAGGTCCTACTGTGTTGTTATTCTGAACAGCAACATCTGTTTTGGTCGCTTCCACCTCGGCGGCAGAAACTCCTCCGCCACACTGCATAAAGGTAAATGCCATTAAGCCAATACATGCAAAGCTGAGAAATTGGGCTGCAAATCTTTTCATCTTGTAAAGAGAAATTTTGGTTAAAGTAATCTGTCCGCAAATCCTGCGGATAACAAAAGTACAGCTTTCATCGCAAAATGAGAAAAGCCGATCTTTAAAAGAAACTTAAGAACGAAAAGTTTAGTTCTTTGCGCCACTTCCCTTAAGGTGTGGGCTAAAGGCTTCCTCCATTTTGGGCAGGTAATCAATAAAGAAACGATTTGCTTTTGGCCAATCTTCTTCACGCCCTAAGCTAACGCCCTTCAAATCAAAACGAATACAACTCTTTTTGTTGTCGGCCATCTCTTGCCAAACCAAAGGCTGCCCAAAGACAGCTTCTATTTCTTCCTTATGCCCAAATAGCTTTCTAAATATCTCCTTGTTTCTTGTCTTCTCTGCGCCAGTAATAGAAACCTCGATTCGAGCTTCGTCTTTTGTCATGATTAGGCTATAATACACACTGGTCCTGCCCGCACCACAACTTAGCCAATGATCCTTAGAGGGAGATACCCGCTGAAAAAGAGTCGTATCCTTTATTTGAGGCAGTAGTTGCGTCCAGTATTTCTTCCGCATAAAAAAGCGGTCCTTCTTTGTCGCTGCTATTTTTTCTCCCAGCTCTTGCGCCTGCTGATACTTAAGGAATAAAGAATCTTCTAGACCAAACAAAGGCAGTAAGCTCTTGAGGGTAGTAAACTTACTATTGCTGTCTGAATTTGTCTCTACATAATAGGAAGCAACAAGCAATTGTGGCGCCCGAAAATCCTCAGCCCGTTCACTAACTTTAAGCCGATCTGGCTGACTCAAAAGCAAGGCCGCATTCTTTTCATATAACGCTCGCAAAACATAGAGATACAACTGCGTAAATTTCCCTTCCTCTATTTTCTCTCCCTCAAAAATGAAATAGGCCAATTTCTTGTTCTTAGGCAAACTCGCCTCCAAGATATTCAGCTCTGGCTCCATAAACTCCTCCTGAATCTCCACCTCCGGATAAGGCCATATCTTTAAAAAACGCTCCGTAATAATGACTGTCCGCTCTTGATAGGCATGCAGATCCCAAGAAGATAAACTACTCAAGTATTTATTTAACCACAAACGACTATACCGATACCCCTGCTCTTTCCCCTGAACATTCATCTCTTTTTTTGCCCGAAAGGTTTTATTCCCCAAAGCCCCATTATTTCCCGATAAGGTCAGGTTCCCTATCGTATGCAAATAACGCTGCTCAAAGGCTTGGACCTCCTCCTCAGATAGTTCTTTTTGCCAGTCTTCACTAACCTTCTGCGGAAAAATATGCTCTACACTAATGCGCTCATCTCTGGTGTCTACATATTCTCTGTTGTTATAGTTTTCTAACTGCTCAAAAAGATAGTTTCTCTTTCTCGCTGTTATATGATAAAGATCTCGATCCTTCAACGCTTGCCTCAATTCCGCATCCAAAGGAAAACGCCCAGCCCCCCGCTTTTTCAAGATAGCCTGATAAATAGAATTTAGATAGTCCTCACTATCGACCTCTGCATACAAAACCATGAAAATCTTATTCAAAGCACTAGTCGGCAAACCCATAATAAACCGACGCCAGACATAAGCCTGCAAAAACTGAAGGATCGCAATCAAATCTAAGGTAGAAATTACCCCATTGTCCTTGTCCTCAAAAAGCTGCAATAAAAAAGGATATACTACATTAACATCCAACTGATTGATGTACTCCAACTCCCGCCGAATATCCTTATCTCGCTCTGCTCTCGGATTGATAAACAAATGATAATGATAAGATAAGCTCTTTATCTGCTCCAAATCATTCCAGTATTCCTCCCCCTGCTTATCCTGATACTGCTCCTTAAAGGTCTGATATACCTTAGATTTCTTGGGAATCGTCTTGTTCTTTAAGGTCAAGTAATCCCGAATAAAAGCCGATACCATAGGTTTATCCTCACCCCAGTTTCTAGCATTCTCCTCTATCGGGTACCAAATCCGCTTATACACCCGCCCCTGCTCTTTAGGATCCAAATCCATCAATATGTAGTTCCGAATCAAATCAGACTGCGAAAGATCCAAACCCGTAGAGTTCAAACTCTCAAAGATCCGCTGCGGATCATCCTTCCCCCGCTCCAAAGCAATCTCTACAAAAATTAAACGCTTCAAACCCCGCTCGATCCACTGAAAGTTGTCTTTATTCACCAGCCCCCTAAAAAAACGATAGTTTTCTAAGACCTTAGAGCTCCCCTCTACCTTATCCTCCTCCCCCAAAAGTATCGCCTCAAAAGCAAACGCATTCTTATCCGTTTGCTTCAATTTCAATTTATACCCCTCCTCTTCCGCATACTCATTACACAAATAACTATTGTAAATTCTATCCGCCTCCCGCTGCTGACCACTCTCCAAAGCAAAACGATACAAGGCCACCAACAAAATATTTAAAGTCGTCAGACGCTGCTGACCATCAATAATCACCAGTTCACTAATCTCACTACTGCTAAACAAGCCATCGTAAATAAACACAATACTCCCTATAAAATGAGAGCTGCGATCATCACTCACCACATCGATTATGTCCTTAAATAAATCCGCACACTCCTTCTGCCCCCAATCGTAATTCCGCTGATAAATAGGAATAACAAACTGTATGTCCCGCTTTTTCAAAAAGCTGACTACCTGCAATTCTTTAGCATTCATTCTTGGTTCTTGTTTTTAGTTATTTTTATTTGGGGCTGCCCCTCCCTTCGGTCGGGTCGGGCTGTTTCAGGGCTCGCAGGTCTGCTCGGCCCTTCGCTTTTTTCGCTACGCTCAAAAAGCTCGGTCTGGCCTTCGGCCACCCTTGTCCATCCCTCAGCCGACGGCCCTGCGGGCCTTTGTAGGCGGCTCCGCCGCCTCTAATCCTAGTTTTCTGCGGCCAAACTATCCTTGGCCAATTGCTCGGCCTTATAAGCCTTCCACTTCTCCTCGGCTAGCGTCCATGCCGCCGATTTAATATCCAATACCTCTTCCTTTAATTCACTCTCCCAAAAGGACCTAAAACTCTTAAACTCGGTTCTCGTCTCTGTCTTCAAACTTTCTATCTCACTATAGATGTAGACGTAAAAGAAAGCTCCTGCCCCCAATAAACTCAATAACATCCCTAACAATAAGCCCAGCCAAAATGCAGTATTCTTCATTAGTTGTGGATTTTTACGGCCCGCTCAAAACCCAAGCGCTCCAAATGGGCCTTCCGCGCCTGCTTGAGGTCAAAATCCTGAAAGCGAATCTGCGCCCGCAAAAAATCAAAGGCAAAGTCAAAATCCATATACTGATAGCGAATAGGCAATGCCCCCGGCCCCGCTATATCCGTCAATTTCTTTTGGTTGAGGACCTGCAACAGATCTCCCGCCAATTGCAAAAAGGGATTCAAATGGTTTTCGATAAATTGTTGGCGCTTCTCTCGGTCCAACTCAAAGATTTCTTGGGCCAAACGGCAGTAGGCCTGCATGGCCGGACAATAATCCAGCACAAAGACATTGCTCAACTCATTGCGGCGCGCCCGAACCATTTCTCCGTTCTTTTCTCTCAACTGCTGCTTGAGGTCCTTCAATATCAATCGAATACGCTCGTTTTTGGCCTTGCAGGCATCCTCCAAAGCAAAAAGTTGATCATTTCGGCCCAATTGCAATTTGGCAATTTCAGTTTGGTATTTGGCCAGTTCGCCCATAAAGCGACTACGCGCCCAAAACCAACTAATAGCCACCAAGGCCAATAAGCCCGCAAAACTAAGGGCATAAAAAGGCAACTGCTCGACAAATTCGTCCCAGTTCATAACTATAGGGGATTAAATAGATGATAGAATAAGAAAGAGAAGACCCACTACAACCGCAGTAGCCAAAATACTGTAGATAGCAAGGGGAATAGGGCTCCAAATTCGCACTTTTTCTAGTACGGACAAGCCCTCTTCCATCCGCAGCGCATACAACAAACTATCTATACTTTGATAGGGATCTGCCGTTGGCCGGACCGCATAGTTGGGATCGATCGGAATAGCCGAAGGCGGCGGCAATTGCTCAATAATCAAATCTAATTTTTGATTTTGCTGCGCTTCTAATTCTTGCAGGCGCTTTTGTAAGTTTTCGAGCTCTTCCTCTATAGAAGCTTGCGAAACTGAGCGCAGCTGAAGGTAGGCCCCAGCCGCCAAGCCCTGCGCCCCAAAACTTTGGTCCAAAAATAAGGCTTCGCCCTTAAAGTAAAGGTTTAAATCTCCAGACAGCTCGCTCAAAAAGCCCTGCTCGAGCAGTTGCTGCAGCGCCTGCTGGGGCAATTGCTCCTCATTAAAGGCTAAGGGCGCATAAGTTTGGCCCAAGGGGTCCTGTATATAAATAAAATGCTTGGCGGCGGGCCCTTCTTGCTCAATGCGCAAAATGCTGCCCTCATACAAATCGCCAAGTTGCTGCAACTGCTGCTCGGCCTGCAAAAGCTGCTCGCCAAAAGCCAGTTGGTAGCTGCCCCCTCGGGGAAGGAAGCCACTAAGCTCCAACTGCTCAATCATTTCGGCAGCAGAGAAACTAAGATCCACCTCGGCATTCATTAGCGTGCCGTATTGTGGATGCATAAAATTTAAGTTGAGTATAGGTTCCATAAGGTAGACTGGGGATATTTTGAATCCGAATATACTAAGATATCTCTTAAATAACAGTTTTTTGTCCAGAAAAGCAAAAGGCCCTAGCTGCAGAAGCAGCTAAGGCCTTTTTTTGGTCCATTTTTGCGGCGGACAGGGCCGATAGGCCCGCAGGCTGAGGGGCTGTAGCAGGGCCGCCGAAGGCGGCAGACCAAAGCGGCTTTGCCGCTGCAGGGCCGAGCAGACCTGCGAGCTGCGAAATGGCCCGACCCGAGCGAAGCGAGTGGGCAGCCCCAAAACAGCCAACTCCTCAAAAAAGCGACTTCTAATCAATCGCCTTTTCTTTAGCCTAACGGGGGGGAGGAGGAGGACCACCGGGACCACCAGGACCACCGTTGCGATGACGTTGATGGCGCTCTATCATTTCCTTAGATTTTTCCTCATCGATGAGGCTTCCTTTTTTGGGCACAAAACGGTAGCTAAAGCGGAGCATAAAATAGCGCTCCAACACCTGCCCAATTTGGTCCTCAATATAGCTGGCCGTAAAGTTTCGGCTCAGGCTAGTATTTTGGCCCAAAATATCATAGACATAAAGGCCAAGCTCTCCTCTTTGGCTCTTGAAAAGCTGCGTCGAAAGACTGGCATTCCAGAGCAAAAAGTCAGTATTGAAGCCATCGGAAAGGCCTGCATAATGTTGGTGGCTGAGGTCCGTTTGTAGGACCAAGGTTTTCCAGGGGTTCCAATAGGCCCGCAGGCGAGTATTTTGGTTATAGTAGCGGTTATTTGAGCTAGTATTGAGGCTATTGATCGAGTAATTGACGCTTCCTTCCGTACTCAGAGTAAAGTCAATTTTCTCGCTAATATTCGAGCTTAGCTTGAAGCCTAAGCGGCCAGAAGGCTGTCGAGAATAATTGAGCTGATTGTTAATCAGGCTGGGGGTTTCGGAGAAAGAGCCGCCAAATTTAATTCCAAAATTTGACTTAAGAAAATTGAGTGGAAAGCTATAATCGGCAAAGAGATCCATCTGATACTGGCGGTCCAAATTGACATCTTGCGTGAGCTGCGTCCCTTGGGCCAAATCTACGCCCAAAAAGCTAGTATCTTGATAAGCGATAAAGGTACTTTCGCCCAAATAATCTTTATTATACTGTGCACTGAAACCGACAAAAAACATGGTATTTTTGCTTGGGTTGGGGCTGGCATAATGAAAGTTAATGCGGTGATTGGTTTCTTGGCCAAGCTTCGCATTACCGATAGACAATTGGATGGGGTTGCTATTATCGACCACCTCCTGCAATTGGCCAATAGAAGGCTCGTCGGTTCCAGCTCTATAAAAAATGCGTAAATTTTTGGTCTTCGAGATCTTGTAGCGCATAACGGCAAAAGGCAAGATATTGAAGAAATTGTAGGTATTTTCAAAGCTTTGCGGATAGACCTGAGTCGCTGACAATTGGGCCCATTGTGCCGAGGCGCGAACATAAAAGCGGAAGCCTCTTTTGTTGTAGCGCAGGCCCAAAGAAGCACGGTGGCGGTCATAGCGGCTATCGGCCTCATTAGACAAAAAGGTATCGAGCAAATTATAATCTTGGCCATCAAAATTAAAGGTAAACTGCTCGGCCTCATTGTAGCTAATCGAGGGATCGTAGCGGAACTGCAGTTGCATTTGCTTGTTTAGCGGTTCGCTATATTCTAGGCGGGCCGAGTAGCTGCGTTCGTATTCGTCCAAATCTGAAGATTGGTCAATAGAATCAACTTGATTGAGGCTATAATAGTTATTTTCGGACTGCAATTGATTGTTGCCATTTTGCCCGCTAAGCTCTTGTTGGATACGGACCGAAAAGGTTCTGCCTCTCTTTTTGAAGCGGTGGCGATAGAGCAAGCGGTTGCGAAAATTGTAGGCCGTCAGCTCGCTATTAAAGAGGCTTTGGCTTTGGTTGAGCGTTTGCTCAATATTATAGGTTTCGGACTGGCTTATTTGCTCGCCCTGATTGATTTGCACACTCAGATTGGGTTCAATTTCAATCTGGTTGCGATCATTGATTTCATACTCTAGCCGAAAGGTCGCCCGATGGTTGATATTCGTACTATTTTGGTTTTGCGACTCTAGATAATACTGCCCGGCCTCTTCTTCCGAAATAAAGCTACGGAAAGTAGAATCGAAGCCGACATTATTGGTTTGGTTAAAAAAGTAGCTTCCGTTTAGCTTCCATTTTTTGTTCCATTCGTTGCTGTAGTTAATCCCTCCAGCATAGGTCTCATTGATTCCGCCATTATCATCGACCAAGAAGTTGCCGAGGCTACCGCCCCGCCAGCGGCGGCCACCTCCGCTCGAAGCGGCCACTCCGGCCAAATCTTCAGAGCTAAAGTTCTGCTCATTGATATTATTGAATTGGCCCAAAATCGAGATGCGTTCATTGCCATTGAAGCGGTTATAGACCCCACCTAGGCGATAGCGCCAATCGTCATCGGCTTCTTGGCCATCGTCATGGCCTATACCGGCATAAAAGCGGCCAAAAGTTCCAGAGCGATAGGCCGGCTTAGAAATAATGTTAATCGTTTTGCTTTCTTCACCATCTTCAAAGCCAGAAAATTGGGCTTGACGGCTCTTTTGGTCATACACTTGGACCTTATCCACCATATCGGCGGGTAAGTTCTTCAGGGTGGTTTTGGCATCTTGGCCAAAAAAAGGTTTGCCATCAATGACCACCTGCTGCACAGTTTCGCCTTGGGCCTTTACGGTTCCGTTTTCGATTTCGATACCCGGCATTTTTTCCACCAAATCCTCGGCAGTAGCATTAGGATTGGTTTTAAAGGCCTTAGAGTTAAACTCTACCGTATCGCCTTTGAGCACTGCGGGAGGCGTTTTACCCACCACATCTACCACCCCCTCCTCTAGGGCCGAAACCTGGAGCAAGATCGGATCTAAATCAATTGCCTCTTTGTCTAAAAGCAAGGGCTGCTCATACTTTTCATAGCCCAAAAAAGAAATTTTGAGCTGGTAAGGCCCCTGAGGCAGGGCCAATTGAAAGCCGCCCTCTAAGTCGGTACTTGTGCCAAATTGCTTTGTACTGTCTTTGGTCGACTGCAAAATAACATTGGCGCCAATCAATGGTTCTTGACTTTCCGCATCAAAAATGCGCCCATTGAGTTGGCTTTGGGCTGAAAGACTCCAACTAAGGAGCATCAATACAGCCAGCGATAAATAATATTTCATTGTACAGGATTAATGAACTAGATAAAATGATGGTCTAGCATGGAGTAAGGTCCAGGCTATAAATTAGACCGATCGGCGATCAATAAAATTTTGAAAAGCCTCTTTGTATTTGTCTGAAACGGGAATATGCTGTTTGCCAAAAATCAATTGCCCCCTCTCGATGGTGGATATCTTGTCTAAATTGACAATATAGGAGCGATGCACCCGCATAAATCGATGCCGAGGCAAGCGGGCCTGCAAGCTCTTCATGCTCAGCAGACTGAGCAAACTTTTATCGGTAGATTTTCGATGAATGCGCACATAATCTTTTAGCCCCTCAATATAGAGTATATCATCTAGGGCAATCTGTTGAAGTTTATAATCGGACTTGAGAATGAGGTAGTCTTCTTGCACTACCGTAACCGCCTGTAGTTGCTGCTTGGCCTTTTGGGCCGCCGAGAGCAGCTCTTCAAAGGCAAAGGGCTTGAGCAGATAATCAACAGCATTAACCTTATAGCCCTGAATGGCATATTGCTCAAAAGCCGTAGTGAATATAATTTTATGGCCCTGCCCAGCCAGTTGTTGGGCCAGCTGCATGCCGGAAAGGTTGGGCATCTGAATGTCGAGAATGAGTAGGTCTACCCACTCCTCTTCTAGTTGCTCTAAAACCGACAAAGCATTGTTATGGCTGCCAATTAGCTGTAAAAAGGGAATTTGCTTAACGTATTTTTCTACTAAGGAAAGCGCCAATGGCTCATCATCGGCCACAAGGACAGAATAGGTTTGCATAAGTGGATTATTTTGGAAGGCAAAGCCGGGCCAAGAAATAATTGGATTGGGGCCCTTGCTCAAATTGATAGTCTTGTTCTGGATAAAAAAGATCTAGGCGCTTGCAGAGGTTTTCTAACCCTATACCCGAACCACTTTTATCCGTTTCCGTTTTGGGAAATAAAGAGTTTTTCACCTCAAAGCAAAGCCCTTGTTCATCTAGCTGCAAAGATAACTGGATAAAAGAAGGCTGCCGGGCATCAACCCCATGCTTAAAGGCGTTTTCCAAAAGCGGAATGAGCAAGAGTGGAGGTACTCGCCAACCCTCTTCTTTCGGAAACTCCATCTCTATTTGTACATGCTCCGCATAACGCAGACGCATTAGCTCGACATAGTTTTGCAAAAACTGTATTTCATCGGCTAAAGGAACCGCCATTTCATCAGAATGATATAAGACGTAGCGCATCAAGCGGCTAAGACGAAGCACATTTTCTTGGGCCATTTTAGGCGCCAAATCAATGAGCGCATAGATGTTATTTAAGGTGTTGAAAAAGAAATGAGGCTGCAACTGATATTTCAAATAAAGCAACTCCGACTTTAAATGCTCGTTCTCCATTTCCTGATATCGGTCTTTCTCACTTTGCAAACGCTGCGTTACCCGAATGGCACTAGCTACGCCTACACTTAAAGAAAAAGCCAAACTATCACCAAATAGCAGCAAAAATATAGGCGGCTTATGTAAATGCCCTTCATTGACCAACATATATCCACTTATTATTTGACTATAAACAAAGTATAAAAAGAACAACATCGGCAGCAAAAACGCCAAGTTACGCCCCAAAAAGGCCCGATACTTCCGCTTGATGAGTAACTGCGGCACCCAAACATAGTAGTTCAAGTAAAAGACGACTACATTAAACCCTAGGTTTAATGTGTGCTTGAACAAAAACTTTTGCCAAGGGATATGCGTATGCGTCCAATCTATCCATAAAACAGGAGAGATCAACAAGATAAGCCAAGGCAGAAAATGAAAAATAAATTTGCGCCAAGTCGGAGAAAAGTCAAAATAGCAGTCTTCTTTTTGCATAACTTTGATGTTTATACACAAATATCTACAATCTTACCGCTTTTAGGGCCAAATCTAGACCAAGCCGCCTTTCTTATAGATGACTTTAAACAAAAAAACCGGCAGCTTCTCTTCAGAAACTACCGGCGCAATTAGCGGTCAATTTAACTTCTTTTGGTCCCCTCTTCTTCTATATAAGTAGGCGCTTTATTCCGTTTGGGCGATACATTTTCTTCTATCACAGGGGCCTCTTCAGCCTCCTCGCTCTCAAACCAAATTCGCTTGATTTTATGCCGTACCATAATCTTTACCTCCTCATAATCCTTATAAAAACGAACCTCATCGGCATTGGGATCCAAAACCATTTCATAGTGGTTGCCCACATCTGAAACCACCGAAAATTCAAAGATTTCATTCTCCTCATCCTGCCGAGCCTCCTTGATCAAATAAGCCGAACTAATACTAGGAGTAGTATGCTTAAACATGCTCATCTCCGCATTAAATTCAAAAAAAGTTAGCTCTTCCTCATCCGAAGACATCAGTTTCCATTCGCCAGTTTCTTCACTATATCGCAGGTCTTCTCGCAAAGAAGTAGAAATCATCATTTGGCTCCAAAGCGGAAATTGCAGGAGCATAAAAAGTAAAAGCAGGGGAAGCAGTCGCATAGGCTAGAGTTTTGGCCCTTTTAGGAGCAGTGGGTAAATCATACTATTTATATCAGCGCTTGTTCATCAAAAAAAATTCCAATTCAGCCGTTTTTCCCTTTTATAAAAATAAAACCCAGACTATTCTGACTGCTTTTTTGGGGCTGCCCACTCGCTTCGCTCGGGTCGGGCTGTTTCAGGGCTCGCAGCTCTGCTCGGCCCTTCGCTTTTTTCGCTGCGCTCAAAAAGCTCGGTCTGGCCTTCGGCCACCCTTGTCCATCCCTCAGCCGCGTCGCTACGCTCCTTTGCGGCGGCTTCGCCGCCTGCTATCCGCAAATTTGGACCTAAAAATGTTGTTGGTAAAATTCTACCACCCTAGGGTCTACCCGTATATCTTGGGGCTTTAAAGGGTGCTTGAGCACTAAGCCCTCTAAAGTACGGCAGCGACTCAAGGCCACATAGGTTTGCCCAAACTCAAAAGCCCCCTTGGGCATATCCAACAATACCCGATCAAAGGTTTTGCCCTGGCTCTTATGAATAGTCATGGCCCAAGCCAAACGCAAAGGATATTGGGTAAAGCTTCCACTGACCTTGGTCTCAATCTCGCCAGCATCATTGAGCGCATGCGTCATCATTTCCCACTCAAACTTTTCTACCTTGATGGTTTGCAAATCTCCAAAAGGACCATAAACCTGTACCTGTATTTCATCAAAATCTAAATAAACTACCTTGCCAATGGTCCCGTTGGCATAGCGCCTTTTGGGGTCGTTCTTTAAAAAGACCACCTGCGCACCCAACTTTAGCCGTAGCGGCGAGGGGGCCGGTTGTACATTCATCTGCCCAGAGACCTCCGCAATATAGCTGTACTCCTCCCCTTGCAAAACCCGCAACCTCGCCCGATTGACCTCATCTACCCGGGCATTTCTGGCCGCTAGGGTAATATAAAAATCCGATTGCTCCGGAAAGTCGGGAATATGCCGCTCATTCAACTCCATAAATTCATCATAATCCATCGTACTTTGACGAACAGCATCCAAAAGGCCAATAAATCGACGGTCGGCCTGCCGATACACCTCTCGGAGTTCGGCCATGATGATCTCCATCTGAAAAAAGACCTCAGCCGAAAAAAAGTAGGGACTTTCATAGCGCTCCTGCAGCTGTTGTCTTACTTCTGGGCTGCTAATCACGGGAGGCAGCTGAAAGAGGTCGCCAAACATAATAATCTGAGCGCCCCCAAAGGGAAGGTAGCGGTCTCTCCCATTGATGCGCATAAAGAAATCTATTTGGTCCATCATATCGGCACGGACCATAGAAATCTCATCAATAATAATGGTATCAACGGCTTTGTATAAGCGGTGGTTTTTCCTAGGCTTAATTTCACTCCTTTGTAAGGGACGGGCCGGAAAGCCAAAAAAAGAATGAATCGTTTGTCCCCCAATATTAAGGGCGGCAATGCCGGTAGGCGCCAGCACCACTACTTTTTTCTGGGTTCTTCGGACAAACTCTCGGAGCAGGGTAGATTTTCCCGTACCCGCTTTTCCTGTAATAAACATGGCGGGCGTACCCGCCTCTATATCCTCCAAACAAGCCTGAAAGTCGGCATTTAGGTCAATCTCTTCTGTCTGCATAATGATTAGTTATCTTAGGGCCATAAGATAGGCATCTTTAGGGAGCTATTCAAGTTTGGGCGGCCCTGCTAAGAGCGGGAATATCTCTATTGAGCTCAGGCAAAGCGAGCTTGGCCCCTCATCCTTAGGGAAAAGCCTAAATAAAGTATATTTTAGAGGGCGGCCATTGGTCCTTATTTACGGTTTTGCAGGCGCGAAGCGCCGCAAAGGCCCAAAGGGCCGTCGGCTGAGGGATGGACAGCAGTGGCCCGCAGGGCCAGACCGAGCCGCTGAAAGCGGCGAAGGGCCGAGCGAATAGCGAGCTGCGAAACAGCCCGACCCGAGCGAAGCGAGTGGGCAGCCCCAAAAAAAACAGCAAGAAATGAAAAAACTCTACAGCATCCTCTTTCTTTTGTTCTTGACATTGGCCAGCCTGAAGGCCACGCATATTGTTGGGGGCGAATTATCTTATCGTTGTTTGGGCAATGAGCTTTATGAGATCAATCTTCGGGTATTTCGAGATTGTGATACGGGCGTTCCTTGGTTTGACGACCCCGCATCTATTGGGGTATTTGATGATAATGACCAGCTTCTTTTTGACCTACGGACGCGGCCAATTAGCAATGATACTTTGAGTCCAGAACTGCAGGATCCTTGTTTGGTGGTACCGCCCAATGTCTGCATTCATACGACCCATTATCGCGATACGGTGCAGCTTCCCTTTCGTGCTGGGGGCTATCAATTGGTCTATCAGCGTTGTTGTCGGAACCAAGACATTGTGAACATTGTCAGCCCTTTGAATACGGGGGCCACTTACTATTGTTTGATTACTGAGGCGGCTTTGCAGGGCTGCAATAGCAGTCCGGAGTTTCGGGCTTGGCCCCCTGTTTATGTCTGTGCCAACAAGCCTTTGCGCTTTGATCATTCGGCCACAGATGCGGATGGCGACTCCTTAGTTTATCGGTTGTCTACGCCTTTGGATGGGGCGGCTCCGCTCAATCCAATGCCGCAGCCGCCTTATAATCCGCCCTATACGCCCGTCAATTGGCTGGGCGCTTTTTCTGAGACCAACATGATGGGGGGCCAAGATTCTCTTCGGATAGATCCGCAGACGGGGTTATTGCAGGGAACGCCGACCATTTTGGGGGTATTTGTGGTGGGTGTAGCAGTAGAAGAATATCGAAATGGGCAGTTAATATCGACTATGCGGCGGGACTTTCAGTATGCGGTGGGCATTTGTGGGGAGTTGGTGAGTTCGGCCTTTTTTGCGCCAGAGATTCAATGCGATAATGATCTATTGGTCCAATTTCAGAACAATAGCCAGAGTTTGGGTTCTGGTTTTCAGTGGTATTTTGGCGACAGTTTGCAGAGTAGCTCCAGCTTAGATAACCCGGTCTTTATTTACCCCGATACGGGCCGTTATACCGTCACTTTAATTAGCGATCCGAGCAGCAGTTGTGCAGATACGGCCCAGCAAGAAATTTATTTGCAGTATGAATCTATTGCTTTGGATGCCGATTTTGTGTTGGGGCCTTGTAGTGATAGCATCGAGCTGCAAGTGAGCGACCTCAGCATCGATAGTATTTCGGCGATTGGGCAATGGCTCTGGGATTTTGGCCATGGAGATACCGCCCAAACGCCTTTTGCCTCTACCGTTTATACGCAATCGGGCAGCTACCCCATTCAATTGACTTTAAGGGCCCTCAATGGTTGCGAGCGCAGTCTATACGATACCATAGACATCCAATTGGCCCAGCTCAATATGGCGGACAGCATTCCGCTTTGTCCGGGGCAAGACAGCATACAATTAAACCAGGGCGGAGACCCCAACCTGCAATATCAATGGGGGCCAGCAGCTGCTTTTTCCGATCCTCAGGCGGCTAGTCCTTGGGTACGGCCCACAGGCAGCAGCAGTTATCAGGTCACGGTAACGGCCAATAGCAGCACCGGCGATAGTTGTCAGTTAATAAAAACGGTTTGGGTGATTGTTCCGCCGCCCATTCAGTTATTGGCGGTCAGTGATACCGCCAGTTGTGCCGATACCCTTAGCTTGGGGGTACAAACTTCGGTGCCCGCAGATATTAGTTGGTCCTACTTACCTACATTTATCCCCTTACAATCCAGCAGCAATCCCGCTCAGATTATCATGCCCCCGCCTGGGCCTGCCTTTCCCGTTTATATTCGGGCCAAGGATGTTTGGGGCTGTACCCTCGTCGATAGCATCATTTTACAGGGCCAAGATATTCCTTTACAGGCTGCCTTTAGTTATAATATGACGAATTGTGGGCCGCCTATGCAAATACAATTTACTGATGAGACGGTAGACAGCAGTCAGGGCCCTATAGTGGCTTGGGATTGGGATTTTGGCAATGGGCAGCAGTCTAATCAGCAACATCCTGCGGTCAATTATACCCAATCGGGCAGTTATGTCGTGCAACTAAGGGTCACTTCTGAGCAGGGTTGCCAGGGCCTCATTCAGGATACGCTTCAACAGATCCAGTTGCCAATTTTGTCTGGACCAGATACGGTAGGGATTTGTCAGGGAGAGAGTTCGGTCCTTTTAAATGCGGGAGGAGATAGCAGTTTGAGCTATAGCTGGAGCCCTGCAGGCAGTTTATCGGATGCCAGCAGCCCCTCTCCTAGCGCTAGTCCGAGCGGTCCGACCACTTATAGGGTAACTATCACGGCAGCCAATGGCTGTACGGCAGTAGATAGCGTTTTTCTAGGCTTTCCGCCTGCGGTTACCGTCAGTTTGGAGGACCAGCAATATTGTGGGAATAGTATTAGCCTAAATGCGGAGAGTCCAACGGCTGTAGATTACATTTGGTCCTCGGATCCTAGTTTTTTCACGGTTTTGGGGCAGGGCAATCCGATTAGTTTCAGTCCGCCTAGCAGCCCATGGGCCTATTATGTGCAGGCGACAGATGTTTATGGTTGTCAGGCGACGGATTTTGCCGTTGTTCAGCAGATCAACAGCAGCCCCAATACGGAATTTACTTGGTCTAGTTTGGGCTGTAACTTCCCCTTACAATTGCAGTTTACAGATTTGAGTGATAGCTCTTTGGCGGAGATTGTCAGTTGGCAGTGGACCACCTCCAACGGACAGCAATCTAATCAGCAGCATCCTCTTTTCAGCTTCAATCGCTCGGGGCCGGTCTTGGTCCGTTTAGATATTACGTTAGCCAATGGTTGCACGGGCAGCTATTCAGAAATTTTAGACCTTAATATTCCCGCTTTAGCTGGGGCCAATAGCCGGACGCTTTGTTTCAATGAAGATTCCCTGGCCCTAAACCCCGGAGGCGATGCAACGGGCCTAAGCTATAGTTGGAGCCCCGCCATTGGCTTATCTACCCCCAATAGTGCCAACCCCATCGCCCAACCGCCAAGTTTTCCTTATAGTTATCAGGTACAAATTACGGCCTACAACAGCTGGGATACTTGTAGTCGAACAGAAACGGTGACGGTATCGCAGGGCGCCCCTTTGAGCATTTCGGTGGTGGAGGATACTAGCTTTTGCATTAGTCAGTTTACGCTTTCGGCCAATGCCAGTTACAATGTATCGGATATAGATTGGTCCTTAACGCCCGACTTCAGTTCTATTTTGGTGGCCAATAGTTCGAGTTTTACGCTCAACTACGGCAGCAATCCCTCCAATTTGACCTTTTATGTTCGGGGGCAAGACCAATTTGGCTGTGCCGTTTATGATACGGCCCAATTGCATTATCAAACGGCCCCCATTCAGGTACAGGCGCAGGCTAGCTATCCAGCTTGTCCCACAGATTCCGTAAGGGTGCAGTTTCAGGACTTAACGACAGATACCAGTCAGGCAAGCATAGTTAATTGGAACTGGCGATTTGGGCCAGGGCAAACGGCTAGCGGGCCAAATCCTAGCTTTGTTTATGGTCCAGCCGATAGTACGCATATCTTCCAGCTGGAAGTTACCTTAGAAAATGGCTGTGGGGGAATATTTGTAGATAGTTTGGCCGTTCGGGCCTTGGGTTTGGCCCTGCCCGATAGCCTAGGACTTTGTGGAGATACCTCTGGCTTTGTTTTGCAGCCCAATGCCAACCAACAGCTAAATTATCAATGGAGCCCTGCTTTGGGTTTATCCGATCCAAATAGCCCAAGTCCTTATTATACGCCTACGGGCAATCAATTGTATACCGTATTGATTAGCGACCCCTTGACGGGCTGCCAGTATACGGACAGCCTCTATATTTTTGCCGATAGTTTGCAATTAAATCTTATTGAGGATCAAGTCATTTGTGGGAATAATGTTTCGCTTTGGGCCTATAGCAATGACAGTAGCAGCCGTTATGATTGGGCCTTAGATCCAAATTTCCAATTGATTTTGGGCCAAGCTAATCCCTTGAATATCAACTTACATCAGGGACGTAGGTTTTATCTTCGGGCGCAAAATAGTCTAGGCTGCAAGGCAATAGATAGTGTTGATTTGGCGGTATTAAACCGTCCTTTGGATTTGCAATGGGCGTTATTGCTGGATAGTTGTGGCGAAAACCTGAGCCTGTCTTATTCGGCCCAATCTGCGGATAGCAGCTTGCTATCTCCCCTAGTTTGGCAATGGGATTTTGGCAATGGGCAGTTGAGTAGCTTGGATTCGGGACAGATCAGCTATGACAGCAGCGGAACCTATCTCTTGCAAGTTCGTTTGCAGGGGCCAGGCAATTGTGCGGCAGAGGATCAGGCGCCTATTCATTTTTCTTTGGCGGGGCAGTCAGCCTTAGATAGCATTTGGGTCTGTTCTGGAGAAGTTGCGGAGCTTTATCCTCTGGCCGATACGGCTTGGAGCTATAGTTGGTCGCCTGCAGCCGCTTTAAGTGATCCTAGTTTGCCCAATCCAACGAGCAGTTTGGCCGGAAACTATCAGTTTTTGGCCCAATCGCCTATTTTATTGGCGGGGCAAACGATAGGAACTTGCATAGATAGTGGCGAAGTTGTTTTGGGCCATCGCCCGCTTCCCAATTTACAACTTTTGGGAGAAGAGGATTTATGTGCGCCTGCCTTTAGCTTAATCGCCCGCTCTGATTTGGGCCAGCAGTTTAGCTGGAGCGCCCAGCCTGATTTCTCCCTTATCTTGGGCCAAGATTCTCTTTATCAAGATAGCCTTTTTGCCGATAGTCTCTTGCTTTATGCACAAACGCTAACGGAATTTGGCTGCCCACAAATGGATAGTTTTTGGCTCTACCAAAGAGGAATTAGGGCGCAGCTAGTAGATACCGCCTTGGCTTGCCCCAATGCCCCGGCTCAGTTAGATGTCCTCAATTTGCAGCAGCAAAGTCTGAGCTATTATTGGTCGCCAGATAGTTTATTGTTGGCTGGACAGGGAACGGCTAGTGTCCAAATGTCGCCTAGCCAAGACCAAGAATATCAGGTTTTTCTCACAAATGCCTATGCTTGTACAGATAGCTTATCGGCTTGGGTGCGGGTGTCTGGACAATTGCCGAGCATTCAGCTACAAGCTAGTCCAGATACTGTATTTTTGGGCCAAGAAAGCCAGTTGACGGTCTTGGGCCAAGGCGATTATAGCTACCAATGGCAGCCCCAGCCCAGTTTATCCGCTGATGATATTGCCGATCCTTTGGCACAACCCGATAGTGCGCAGTTGTATATTGTTTCGGCCCAAGATGCCATGGGTTGCCAGACAAGGGACAGCATTTGGGTCTATACCAAAAGCTATATTTGTGGACCGCCCTATGTCTTTTTGCCCAATAGTTTTAGTCCGAATGGCGATGGGCATAATGATGTATTTCGCTTGCGCTCCAATGTCGTTCAGGAGTTTGAGCTTCTGGTTTTTGATCGTTGGGGAGAGCAGGTTTTCCACACGCAATCACAGGATGAGGCCTGGGATGGCCGTTTTCGGAACCAAGAGTTGCCGCCAGATGTCTATGGTTATTATTTGCGCTATCGTTGTTTGGGCCAAAGCGAGGAAGATCCCTGGCAGGTCCTCAAAGGCAATCTGTCTTTGATTCGTTAGTTTTTTGGGGATGTTCTTTTTTTGGGGCCTGCCGCCTTTGGCGGCCGGGCCCTTGCAGGGCTCGCAAGTCTGCTCGGCCCTTCGCAGGCTGCGCCCGCTCGGTCTGGCCTGCGGCCACCCTTTCAGGCCCCTAGGCCAAGTCGCTTCGCTCCTTTGCGGCGGCTTCGCCGCCTGTAGGATGGATGTATATCCCAGTGGGTTAAAACCCACAGCAACAAAAGCGGCCATACCAAACGCAATAAAAATGAGCCGATGGTTAAAACCATCGGCCCATAACTTTAAATCACTGCAGAGCTGGATAGTCAATAAAAATCCGTTCTCCCTTTTCCAAATACTCCCATTTACCAACTCTTAACGCCCATTTTTCTTTTTGACAAGCATAAGTAGTATGATAGTTTATTGATTCTTTAGGATTCCAATAAAATTTATTTTTAGGCTCTGGAATTCCTAAATCAAATTTTATGTCTTCAGCTAAATCTAGTATCCTATAGTTTGGTGCAGGATAGCTTTTTGACGATATACAAAACTGTCCTTTTATGTATCCATCTTGGTTTTCTTCCCCAAATTCGAAGTATAAAGTATCAGCTTGCAAGAAACCTTGAAAAGCAAATGTATCCACTTTTAAATTAAAGCTATCTCCCTCCACAATTTGTAGATGATATTTAGGCCATTTAAATTTTACCGGTAGTCCTAATATTGCTGTTTTTTCTAACTTTCCGACTAAGTTAATATAATGCTCATCCTTTGCAAGTGAATCTGCCGATACCTCAGTGCTATGATAGTAACACAAAGATCTTTCTCCATCACGACTATAGTACCAATGCCCTATACGCAATGGAATTCTTTCGATAATCCAGCTATTGCTTCGCTCTCCAGTCTTATTTTTTTGAGGTTTTAGTACATATTCAGTAGGAATCTGAAACTGCCCCTTGATATAATAACTAGCTAAAGAGTCACCCAATTCAAAGTGGATTTTAGATCCAGACCTTTGCCCTTTGAATAGAAGACTATCTACTACGAACCTAAAGCTATCTTCTTCATTTATCTCAAAAGAATAACAATTCTCTATATCTAGGAATCCATACAACCCCCATTTTCTGTCACCAGACGGAAAATAGAACTGCTCCACTGGCTCTGCTGTCGCCTCTCTTTTCTCTAACCTCAACAATTGACATGAATTAAAAATAAAAACTCCTGCCAACAAGTAAACAAGCTTCATAACATATTTTTTAGCCCCTAAATATCAGCTGCCTTCAGCCGCTGCAGTACCTAATAGTTATTTTGCAAAAACGAGAACAATACTTTTGGTTGTTGTGATATTCATAGATGGAGGGGTTGGTTCTGTTGCATAATAATTAACAGCTAGACAGTGTCTTATAACTTTTGCTTTTTTCCTTGTCTGCCTCAATAGCCGTTTTTGCTTTTTCGGACTAAGTCTTAGCCCATGAACTTGCACAGAATCTACTTCTGTTAAGGACTTATTTAAAAAAACTTTTAACCTAATCCTCCCCTTCAAATCTTCACTCAACTCCTTTTTAACTTTTTTATCGCACTTAAGCAGATGGCCTAATTCAAGGATAAAAACAGCTCTATTCTCAAACCCAAACATCTCTGCATGTTCAGGATTTTTCTTGTAATTTTCGATACAACAGCTATCTTCTTGAGCATATAAATTACTCGCTGCCAAGATAAATATAATTATTATAGCATTATACATAAACATTCATTTCATATCTAAAATGATAATTCCAACTTCTACTTGCTCAAAATAGCTGTGCAGTATTAGTAAATATCTTTATTCTTTTTTTTGGGGCCTGCCGCCTTTGGCGGCCGGGCCCTTACAGGGCTCGCAGGTTTGCTCGGCCCTGCGGGCTTCGCCCTTGGTCTGCCGCTGCGCGGCACCCTTTCAGGCCCCTAGGCCAAGTCGCTTCGCTCCTTTGCGGCGGCTTCGCCGCCTGCTAGCCGTGGCTGCAGGTTGAAACCAGC
>NZ_JH719942.1:3699297-3790613 GCF_000275825.1 Saprospira grandis DSM 2844 | reverse complement strand
TACCATCAATCAGCAAAAGAAGGCGAGTATAAGGAGTATAGCCTGCAAGAAGGCCATCAGTATTGCTTTTGGAGCGCATACTGAAGGCGGACCCTGCATCTATAGTGCGGAGAGGATTAAAATCCTCTACCGCTTTGAACTTAAACAAGGGTGATTTTTTCTTCGGTAGTTTGATTTTGTTTTTGTCTCCCCCATAAATTTCATAATAACCCTAGGGCCAAGGCCCTAGGCTATCGTTTTCAGACCGCCCTCTGCGAGGGCCTTTGGATCAGCCCCTTCCTTGCGAAAACAATTGAGCAAGGCCGTAAATCATAATTTGAGGCCCTTTAGGGCTGACTCCATTTATTAGCCTAGGGGCTTGTCCCTAGGCGATGAACAGCAGGCGGCAAAGCCGCCATGGCCGAAGGCCAAACGGCCTAGCGATGTGCAGGGGTGGCCCAAGGCCAGACCCAGCGGGCGCAGCCTGCGCAGGGCCGAGCGAGCAGCGAGCCCCGAAACGTAGCGCCGCAAGGCGAAGCCGCAGCGGAGGCCCCAAAAAGTTATCCCAATAAGCTATTTTTCTACTAGTTAGTGCTTGCTACAAAAAACTATAGCGAAAAACGACTAATCTTCACTCCAAATTTGATTTAGCTCATCTAATGTCTTTACTCCATGAGTAAACCGAACTTTTAAGTCTGAAAATGAAAATTTTAATTCAGGACAGGCACAACCAGGCAGCATAATAAGAGTAAAGGTCACTTCTATCCTTTCAGTCGAAGGAATAGGTTTGAAATCAACATAACTAATCTGACAGTCATCCCATTCCTCAATTTCATCATCTACACTAATATTTTTAACTTTAGAAAACTGAATGATTAATTTTGCTCTATCACAGCTAGACTCTACTTCAACTTCGATCCATTTATTCCTAAAATCAATCGTAAAATTTGAAAAAGTAGCATCGTGAAATTCTATATCTCGTAAGTCTTCTACAGTTACATTTTCCATAGTTTTTAAAAATTTATTAGTTATATAATTCCTCTGTCTTCCCTTCCCAAACAAACCCAAATCCATAAAAAACAGCTAATTGCAAATTAGGCATGAAAAAGGACAAGCCCGTTGGGGCGTCTTCAACGACCAACGGGAGTAACCGCCCGCCGAAGGCGGGAGGCCTATTTCCTTTCTAAAACTGCCAAAATAGATTTTTAATCACAATAAAGCCAAAGCGGGCAACTAACTGACTGCAAAACACCTTAATCCTAAAGCGTCCCCTAAAGTAAATAGCTACTTACAGAAGACTCCTCATCCCAAGAGTTTATAGTTTTCATTTCTACCAACTGCTTAGGCAGTTGGTTATCTGTTTTTAAAACAGCTATTGTTTTCCATCCTTGAGGGATCAAATCAAACTCTTTCCCAAATTGTTGAGTGACAAACCTAAGAGTTAATGATACCTCAATCGATTTTTCTCCAATAATCATATACTTAAACTCATGACCTACTAGAACATCTTCTTCTGAATAACTTAGGAACAAAGCTATTTCGTTAGCCTGTAGTAACAACCCTAAATTGCGTCTTACTGTATCTGATACAACTCCTTTTATAGCAATTCTAGACATTTAGATAGCTTTTTTTTGGCTATTATTTCACATAAAAAGCAAACTATTTATTTTCTAAATAAACATTTTGAATAATTCTTCTCCTCAGAGTAGGATAATATATTTTTCTTCTATAGTTCTCTCCTCCTACCCTTATGGTAACAGCACAACTATAATCTATACTCACAGAATAATACCCACGATGATCTGTTTGTAAATACAATGTATCAAAGCCTTGACAAGAATCATAATTTTGAGTGCCTTTATCTGACATAAATCTCTCACTATGAATGACTAAAGTCGTATTAGCCAAGCGCTGATTTGTGTTTTCATCCATAACAATCCCCTCGACTTTTACATTTCTTTGATCCACATTAGAAATAATAGCCAATACTACATAGGCAACAAAAAGCGCCACTGCCAAGCAGGAAAATAGCAGGCTGTATAAGAAGCAGCGAATAAATTTGAGGATCTTTTTTTTCTTTGCTGCTGGACTCATGGGGTTTCTTTGTATTTCAATAGGGTAATGCCGTAAGCTAAAAAATTTATTGCAACTATCCGCTTTCTGAGCAAACTGCCAAAAGCAAAACTTTAGTCCATGCTCAACGCACAAAGGGAGTGTAAGCTAGAAAACTCATCATGGAGCAGCTTAGAAGAAGGTTAATTTTAGTTCTGCAATATCTTATTTTTAGACCTGCAGGATCTGCCTTTCACTTGACATCCATCTATATAAAACTTATTCTTAAAAAAAGAAACTTCATCCGCCCATTCACTCACACACACATTACGGTGTGCATAGATAACATAATTAAATCTTGAATCAAAATCTAAATCAATCTTGAACTCTCCAAGAAGATTAAATTTAACTACAAAAGAGTCTTGAGTACTTGCTGGTAATGAATCGATTAAAATATTAAAGACTCCCTCTCTATTCGTCTGATACAGCTTATCATTGATAAACAAATGATTAACCAAAAAAGTGTCTTTTAACTCTAAGTCTAAAATAGTAAAATTTACTTCTCTGCTTTTTTCTCTATCAACCCGCTTTAGGTATGTAATATTACTTAGCTCATCAATTGATTTAAAAATCAAGCTATCTCCCTTTTCTTTTTCCAGAAAAAAGGGGAGTATAACCAAGCCTCCAATGGGGTACATTTTTTCGATAAAAACCGTGTTGGAATCAACCTTTATTAAGGTAAATCCGCCACGATCACTATATATACATTCAGTTGTTTTACAAGCGACTATCAATATCGGCATTAACAATAATAGTAAGCATTTAGTAACCGCATGCTGATATCCCAAAGCCACATTCACTAAAAATAGTGCTGGCAATAAATAATAGACTAAGAGCTCAATAGCCTCCAAAAGGTCTTTTCCCATAAAAAAATAGGAAATTCCAGCTGCGGCAACTACTGAAAACAATAAAATCATCCCATTTATTGAGAGGACAGTCAATTTGCGCTGCCATAATAATAAAACAGCAACTATTGGAATATAAGCAAAGAGGGCGGCCACTACTCCAAATACCAAAAAGTAGTACAAAACGGCCTGCCATTCTAACTCAAAATTGCTTTCTCGGCAAAAGCATAAGGCATACATTAAACTGCTAATCCCCCAAGCTAAAAAGGTTGTTAGTACAATCCGCGGCCTACTCAACATAGCTGCTATTTCTAAGTTTCAACTTAATTTCTTAAAGTCCCTATCACTAAAAAGGGGGGCACTACAAATTCGGCAAGCGCTTCCGAATTTGCTCAATAAATTCTTCATTTTCATGGGCAGCAGAGTCAGCAGATACATCATCGGCAAAGTCTTCATCATCTTTGTCGGTCAGGCCCAATTCTTTAAAAATGAGGCCCGCATGATAAGACTCTTTGCTATCTGCCGAATGGAAGTTGCGCAATAGCTGTTGGGCCACTAACTCTTTGCGGTACTCTAGATTTTGGTCAATTTCATAGGCCAAATCGAGTTTTGGGTCTTCTTTTGAGCTTTTTCCCTTGGCAAAAATGGCCGCAAAATCTCTTGTGCGATGCATATTAGAGCCCAAAAAGTCTTTGCTTTGGGCATTCATTTGCAGCTGTAGTTCTTCCTTGCGCAAACGCCGATCGACCAAAATACTATCTTCTGGCAAGCCCAAATCTTCCGCCTCCAAGGGGTCTTCATCCATAGTAGGGTCTCGGCCCTCTTCAGGGACCGGGGCCAAGCGGCCTTTGGCCGTGGTTTTTCGACTTTCCTGCTCCTCTTCCAAACTTTCCGTTAAATGCAAGGGGTCCTCTTCCTGCTCCTCGGCAGCTTCGGCTAATTCTTCGGCCAAATCCTCCTCTGTTTCTAGCGCTTCTTCCTCCTCCAATTCTATTTCTAAGGGTTCCTCCTCTTGCCCTTCAAGCTGTTCTTCTTCTGGCCAGAACTCTTCCTCCTCTTCGGCAACAAGCTGCTCGGGCGTTTCGCTCATTTCTTCATTTTCCTCCTCTTCCTTGGAGCTAGGCAAAAGCTGCCGCTCCAATTGCGCCATGGCCCGATTGACAGAAACTAGCTCATCTTCTTCCATTAGGCCTTTTTGACTTTCCTCATTGACCGAACTGAGCTGCTCTTCTTCCTCTTCTTCCTGATATATTTTGCTAAATTTCTTCTTATACATCTTGGGCCTATTTTAAACGTTTCTGGCTTCTAAATTACAGCTTTTAGCCCAATTCCCCAACTTTGTTTCGCCCTTATCGCGCAGCGATACTTTCATCGGCTGAGGGGCTGTAGCAGGGCCGCCAAAGGCGGCAGACCAAAGCGGCTTTGCCGCTGCAGGGCCGAGCAGACCTGCGAGCTGCGACAACCAGCCCCAAAGGGGCGCCAGTTCGACGAAGTAAATGGCCCGACCCAAGGCCGAAGGCCGCAGGGGCAGCCCCAAAAAATCATCTTAGCGAACTGTTAAAAATTCTTTGCTAAAGGACAAAATAGGCCTAACTTAGGGCAAACTAACAAAACATGCGATCTTTTATACTTTCTTTGGCCCTGCTTCTCGCCTTGGGGCAAACCGCCTGGGCCCAATGGCCCGATGAGCAAGACAGTAAGGCGAGTTTTGATCATTCGGCAGCTGGTTTATTGAGCTTGGGCCTGGCGGGACAAACCGCTAGCCTACTGCATCAAGAGGATTATCAAGCGCCAATGGGCGTAGGTGCAAATTTTCGCCTGCAACTGCATAACCGCATCAATACCGAATGGGCCCTGCATTATATGCAAGCCGATTTTGGCGAACAGGCCTTCCGAAAAGATATTTTTATTTCAGCCAATGCCCTCTTTTACCCCTTTCCAGGCAATGAAGATTTTGAGGAAAACTGGCGCCCTTTTATCTCTCTGGGCGGCAGTATGAATTATGGCGCCCTAGAGGCCAATGCCAACCCTAGCAATCAGGTAGATCGCTGGAACCCCGCTATAGCCTTGGGTTTGGGGACCCACCTTAACCTAACGCCCAAATTTGACCTCAGTTTTTCGACCCAATATATGCTGGAGTTTGGCGAGGAACTAAGCTGGCAAAACAATAATGGCCGCCTCTTGCTCCTGAGCTTGCCTAGCGAAAAAGTAGAGCAACGTTTCCTCTTTAGCCTCAGCCTTAACTATAAAATTGCAGACCTATGGTAAACCGAATATTTTTTGCGCTGGCCCTGCTCTTTTTCGGGCAAACTACCTTTGCACAATACGATCAATTAGAGGATTATGAAAAAGATGCCCCCTTTGCATCTACCGAGGGACTCCTCAAACTGAATTTTTCTTTTGCCTCTGGCTTTATGCCCAACCAAATTATTTATAACCACTATTTGCAAGGCAGCCTGGCCTATTTTCCAGAGAAAAAAGTGGCGCTAAGGGCCGATTTTTCTATGCTTTTGTCTAGCCCCAGCCAAGCCAGTATCCTCCAACAAAATACGGGCATTTATCTGGGCGGCTTCTGGCATTTTGTCGATAAACCCATCTGGGACCCCTATGTTGGCCTACAAGCGGGCCTGCACATTAGCCAAACTACCTACGAAAAACCCGGGTTTATCTATGCCCAATATGGCGATTTTCAAGTTTCGCCAGCCATTCAGTTGCAGACTGGTGTCAATTTCTACATCAGCAAATATTTACATTTATCGGCTGGCGCTCAGGCTATTGTGGCCGAACAAAGAGGCGGAAAAGTCCCTGATGATTATTCCCTCACGGAATTTAGAGCGCAGCTAGGCCTTGGCTTTCAGTTTGGCCTGATTGATCTGGAAAAGAAGAAAAATAGAGTGTTTTAGTTTTTTCTTTTGGGGCCCGCGGCCGGCTAGGCTTCGCCTAGGTCGGCCGCCGCTATGCTACGCCGCTCGCAGGTCTGCTCGGCCCTGCGTCGCTTTGCTCCTTGGTCTGGCGCTTCGCGCCACGGCTGCGCAGCGCTGGGCCGCTCAGCTGTTTTTTTTCAGCAGATCTTTTTTCTTCGGCTCTTTTTTCTCAGCCCCAAGCCAGAAAAAGCCCGCTAGAATTCTTTTCTAGCGGGCTTTTATTTTGGACCAAAAAAAAGGCTATGCCCTGCATTTAGAGAATAGCGCTCCTTCTTGGAAGATTGCAGTCTTTTCATCTAGCGACTAGCCGATATAGTTTGGCTATCGTTAATTTTTAGGCCTTTGGGCAAATAAAGCACAAACTTAATCTGCTCCTCGCAAACTTCTCCGGCTTTCATTAGGGTAGACAATTCTTTGGCCCAAGCCAACTTGATTTCTTGGCAAGATGCATTATAATTTGCCTTAAGCTTATAGCGGCCCTTTTGGACCAAAAAGCTCAATAGCTGCTGCTCAATTTCTGTAACAGAAAGCTCGCCCTCAATAAAAATAGATGGGCCCTCTGTTTCCCGAACCTCTACAGGAAAATCTCCTAACTCAAGTACTACCGTAGTGGCAGTTTCTACTGCAAAAGACTGATACAGTTTTTTCTGACTTTGGGCCTTAAGCTGAGCAAAAGAAATAAAGCAAAAAACAACAAATAGTAGTCTGAAAATCATAGAATTAGAAGTCTGCATTAGTACTTAGGTATTTTACGTAGTTCAAAAGCGGCTACAAAGGTAAGACAGCCATTTTAAATACCCAAATCTTATTTAAAATTATTCCGCAGAAAGATCCTGAATGGTGCTGTTGTTGGCAAATTTCACGGCTTCGGGCACATAAAAGATATAAGAAAGGGTTTCCATACACTCTTTGCCCTTTACCATCAATACATTATTCGTTTTTTTAGAGGACACCGTTAGTTCATTGGTCGCTAAATCTATTTCTTTGACCAAATTGTAGCGTCCCTGGTTCACAATAAAATCTAATAATCTTGGGCTAGGGACCGCAATTTCAATTTTGGTTTCAATCATCAGCCGATGCCCCTGCGAGGGCTTAACCTCTACCTTGGCCCCTACTACATTGATGTTAATTGTTTGTGCCCCATCCAAAGTCATACTCTGATGAATAATTTTGCTGGCCTGGGCATGCAATGCCGAGCTAGCAAAAAGACAAAAAACGATCATTAGTTTATAAAATATTCGCTTCATCAGGGTTAAAATACCTTTTTAAATAACAAGAGAATGTTATATTGGAGATGGATGCCAGACGGTAGTTTATGCAGGAAGCAAAACTATCCTTATGGGCTAAAAAAACAATAGGCTGTTACAGGAAAAACTAGTGAGTACTCGCTTGTCCCGTCAAAAACCAAGCCTAGCCAGTAAAATAACGCTCAAATAAATAAAATTTTTATTTTACTGGGCATAGCATTCAAAATTATACAAAAAAGACAGGATTTTCAATTTATGTGGAATAAAAAAGACTATGCTATAGAGTTAAGGGGCCTCTTACTAGAACAAAACCAGCAGTTAATCTTAGGGCCTCTAGATTGGCAAATTCCTTTGGGCAGCTTTAATATTTTATATGGGCCACTAAGCAGCGCCAAATCTGTACTTTTGGCTTTTTTGCATGGGCAGTTGCCCGCCACTAAGGGTCAGGGTCGTATTCTAGATTTCGATTTAAACAGCTTAGACGATTTGCAGCGCTCGGCGGTCCGAAGAAGAGTGGCCCTTTTGTCGCTCCAACAGCCCCTGCTCCCTCAGCAAAAAATGCAAGAACAACTCGATTTATTGCTTTTGGCTACGGATTGGAGCAGTAAGAGCCAAAGACAACATCGCATTGACCAATTGTTGCATTTTTTTCAATTGGATGCGCTACGCTTTAGTCCTCTGGGCCAATTGCTGCCTTTCCAGCGTTTGCTCTACCGCTTGGTTCGCGCCCTGCTCAATCATCCGCAGGTCCTCTTGTTAGATGAACCCACTGCCGAGCTCAACGAAATAGATGCCCAGGGGTTCTTTAAGCTCTTGCAGGCCTATGCCAGCAGCCAAGATTGTACGGTAATTTATAGTACTCACCGCCGCCCAGCCAAAACAAAACTTGCTTTTGAGCTCTATTACTGTGAGGCAGGCAAAATTGAAAAGCGCTTAGAGTTGCCCCCTAACTATTAACAAAAAAGAACGACTAGCAAGCAGTTTCGCCAGCTAGTCGTTTTCTTTTGCAGTCTTGGATTTGTAGCAGCAAATCCCCATTTTCATGATTGTTAGGTGGCCATCCTATCGGACATCCAAAAATTAGACGCTAGAGAGAGGGCCAAGGTTGCCTCGAGCACTAAAACTTTTTCCCAAGGCCAAAATAAAGGCCCCAAGCATGTGCATAAGAACGCTGATCTTGCTTAAAGTCTTCTAATAGTGGCCCCAAAGCAAATCTACTTTCTAAGCCATACTGCAACTCCCAATTTCCTTTAAGCTTATGCCGCTGGCCCAAAGCAAAAGACAAACCGTACTCCCAATCATTATAGTCTAAAAGAAAATAACCAGAAGACTGTAAATTACGGCTGCTTTTAAATTGTATGAGCTTTCCAGTATAGGCCCCAAGGACTACAAACCCCTGCAAACGGTCCTGCCAGAGGCGATAAAGCGACTGCTCTAGGCCCAGCTCCACAGTCATATAGTTTAGGCTGAGCCGCTGCTCGCCAATTCGTCCGCCATAGCTATAATCATAAGTTTTTACCATATTTTTGCTCCACCAAAAGTTAAACTGTAACTGCCGGTTTCGGCTAAACGCATAGCGATAGTCTAAGGCCCAGTTAAAACTAGGCTGACTCCAACTACGGGGGTTTTTGGGTTGCTCTGCCGCCAAGAGCAAACTCAAATGCTGATATTCTACTTTCTTTTGCTGAAAATCATTGGTGATGAGTTGTTGCTCTAAGCTGCTCCGCAGCCCCAAATAATGCTTGCGATAAGGCTGTTTTAGTGCTAGAAATGGGGCCTTTGGTCCTGTTTCCGCCCCTGCACTTTCTTCCAATGCAATGGGCGCTGCCAAAAGAGTGGGCAACAATAATGGCTGGGCCAAATCCTTTTCTTCAAGCAAAGGAGCCGAAGCTTTAGCCAATTGCTCGATTTCAGGAGCTAGCAACTTTGGGCCAGCTTGCCCCAAAATAAATGCCTCCTCTTTTTCTACAGCAGCCAAAGTCTTAGCCTTATTTTCAGGCTGCTCCTCTCCTACTTGCAAGGCAGGCTTAGGCCGCAATTGTCTAGCCCCAGCCTTTCTTTTTGGTCCAGTTTGGCGATGTTCATTTTTGGCTAGAGGTTTCGCCTTTTGTTCTGTTCTAGCTGCATTTTTTGTTTTATTTTCTGGCGCAGCAGGAAGTTCTTTTTGCTCAGCTGAAGAAGTTGGCCCAAGGGCTTTTCCTTGCTCTTTTTTAGGCTGTTCATAGCTAGTTTTTTGCACCAAAGGCGTCTTATTTTCGGACCAAAAGCCTTCCGTAATTTCTGGTCCACAAGCTTTGCAGAATAGCAAAAGCAGGGCGGCCCAGCTCAGGCGGCGGCCCCATAGCCGCAGCCGATAGCGAAACGCCAGCTGGTCCAAAGGCTGCTGCATTTTGGTCCAAACAGCCTCTAGTTCTAGTTGCTGGTCAATGGCCGACCAAAGCTGTGCGGGGGCTTTAGGCGTCTTTTTTTCTGCATAAGCCTGCCGTATTTTCTCATCCAAAAGGGCATCTTGGTCCAAGGCTAAATCGGTAGAGATGGCTGACCAAAGCCCAGTGGGTGCGCTTGCTTTTTGCGTAGATAATTTATCTTTTAGTTGCTCATCTAGGGCCAAATCATCTAGTTTTTGGTCCAAATCATCCCAAAGCCCAGCCGGAGCTGAAGTCTGCAAATCCTTGGGTAAATCCTGCAAGCGCTGCCCCAAAAGGTCCTTCTCTTCTTCTCTAAACATCTCCCTGAAGTTTGGCCAATAATTCTTTTAATAGGCTGCGGGCTCGACTCAGCTGCGATTTAGAGGTCCCCTCCGAAATCTGCATCTGTTCCGCAATTTCTTTATGCGCATAGCCCTCTATGGCATACAACTTAAGCACCATACCTGCCTTTTTTGGTAGTTGGTTCAATAGTTCGAGTAATTCTGCCGCATTGATTCTTGACAAAATATCGTCTACTTTGAGCTCTTGCTGCTGCTGATAATTTTCTGAATGCGCCTTTTCCCGCTTGCGTTTCCGATAATGGTCTAGAGCGGTATTGACCAAAATGCGCCGCATCCAAGACTTTAGGGCCGCCTGAAACTTAAAGCGTTCCAAGTTCTTAAATATCTTAATAAAAGACTCTTGCAGTACATCCGCCGCATCTTGGTCTGATTTGCAATAAATCAAAGCCACGGCATATAAATCATCGGCATAACGACGATACAAGGCCTCTTGATAGCGCCGTTTATGCTTAATGCAATGGGCCACTAACTCCTCATCGGTCAATTTTGCAAACTCATCTTTTGGCATGGCGTTCTGGGGGTTTTGTTCTCTAATTGTATGCTGCTGTTTTGGGGCCTCCGCTGCGGCTTCGCCTTGCGGCGCTACGTTTACTCCCTATGGTCGTCGAACTGGCGCCCCTATAGGGGCTGGTTGTCGCAGCTCGCTGCTCGCTCGGCCCTGCGCAAAAAAACAAGTTTTTTGCTCGGTCTGGCCTGACGGCCACTGCTGCACATCGCTAGGCCGGGCGGGCTGCGCCCGCTTGGGCGTCCTTCTTTGCTAAGACGAAAACAGGCCCTTCTGGGTTGGATTTCTGCGTTCTACAGGCCCGGAGGGCCGCAGGCTGAGGGATGGAAAAGGGGGCGGCGCAGCCGCAGACCAAAGGCTTTTGAGCGAAGCGAAAAAGCCTGCAGGGCCGAGCAGAGCTGCGAGCCCTGACAGAGCCCGACCCAAGCGAAGCGCAGGGGCAGCCCCAAAAAAAATTAAACGGTCAGAATTTGTAGAAAGCCAGCAGCCATACCTAAAACACTGCCCACTAAAAGCAGTTTCCATTCATCTTGTTGGAAAACGGGCCGCAGAAAATCGACAAAGTCCTCTGGGGGGAGGCTACTCATCTTATCGCTGAGCGTATGCTCGATATCTAGGGCCTGTTGGGCATAATCAAAAATCAGGTGGATATGTTCGGGCACCTCGGCTACTAGGCGGCGGCAGGCAATTTCCTTGATTCGGTCATAGCTATTGCTGCCCGAAGTGATGCGGATGAGTGCGCTAGAAAAGCCTGCGGTATGGTCAAAACTCTCATTGACATGTTGTTCGATAATTTGGAGTAGGCGGTCAGAGGCATCGCCTTCAAACATGGCTCGAAAAATATTGGGCATAGTAATAATTTCGTTGGCCACAATATTGGCGTATTCCTTGGCCACTTCTTTTTGGCGTAGGATAAAGAGGCCCTGAATTTTCCAGCCGAAGAGTTTATAGGCTTTGGCGGGTTTAAAAATCATATTGAGGGCCAAGACATTGGTCAGGTAACCGACCACCAAGCCGCCTAGGGGGAGTTGCCACCAAGCGCCAAAGGGGATCCAGATTAACATTTGGGCCAGGCCAAACAAAAAGCCAAAATAGAGGCCTGAGTATTCAATAAACTTAAACTCCTTATCGCCCACATCTAGAAACATGCGGTTCATCAGTTCCTTATTATTGCTCAGGTGGTTGATGGTCATTTGTTTGAGGTTAAAGATTTCGGTAATATTATCTTTTACCTCCTGCATAATCTCCTCGGTCACCTTAGGAATTTCTCGGGCGGCTCGTTCAAAAACGGCTGCTTTTTGTTTTTCGGGCAGCAATTTCCAGAGTGGAAGTTCTTCGCGCATAGCCTCATTGATAATCTCTTGGGTGAGATCGAGCATGCGGGGTTCCATTTCTTTGGCGATGACTCTGGGGTTGATGCGGTCGAATTGTTCTTCCACATCAATGAGTTTATCCGTAATCATATCTACGGAGGTATCGGCCATACTCACGCCTTTGGATGGAATAATACCCTGCCAGCCTAGGATGGGCTGGCCGCTTTTGCTTTTCCAGCCGACAAACTCTAGGGGATAAAAGGTCATCTTGAGGGCCAATTTATTGGTTCCCCAGCCCACCACCGACGAAATTAGGGGGATGAGCAGCACCCACCAACTAAATCGGTCGATATAGAAGACTTGAAAGAAGTCGAGTATAATATGTATATATTCCATCATAAGGGTCTAAAATTAAGGCATCTCCATGAAAGTTAGATTTTTTGGGGGGTTTATTTTCAAAAAAAGACCGCTTTTGAGCGGTCTTTTTTTCTGTTCTTATTCTGTAGGCTGAGCGGCTTCGGCCTCTTGTTTATTTCGGTTGATGAGTTTTCGGATCCAGTTAGGGACCACAATCATACCGATAAAGAGGTAGAGATAATAGGTAAAGAAGCGCCAGAAAATGGTCATGACCAGCAAGAGGGTTCCTCCTGCTGGCAGATAATCGGAGTGGAAGTTTTCGAAAGAAGACTCTGCGGCTCCGGCGCCGCCTGGGGTGGGAACGATGGCCATAATCACGTACATGGCAATTTGTCGGCCCACGATAAAGACCTGTTGGACAAAGAGGGAAAAATCTTGTTGGTTGATCAGGACACTATTATAGTGTGCTTGCACGGCGGGGTCGGTAGAATTGGCGATAAAGGCCATAATCAGGCAATTGAGGACCATAAAGCGGGAGGCCCAGGCCCCGGCGGTAGCGCCAAAAGACTTGAGGTGGAACTGCCATTTTTGGCGGCGGAGCTCTGCAGAGGCCAGCTGCATATCTTGGCCCATTTTATTGGCTCCTTCTTTAAAGCGGCGCAAAAGTGGCAGGCTAGTGATGGCCATGAGCACTCGGTGTACGGCTTTGGCGTTGATAAAGACGCCATAAAAAAAGAGGCTCCCATAAATGGTCATAAAGAGGTAGGCCCCAAAAAAGCCGGCTCCAAAATATTGGTTAATCATTTCGGAAAAGCTAGTTGTGCCGGGCAGGATGATAATAAAGCCAAAAATGGAGAAGAGCAGTAAGAGAGAAGAGAGGTAGAAAAAGGTATCTAATACAATAGTATAAAAGATAATCATGGTAGTTCTACCGGGAGAAATTTTTTCTTGAGAGAGGGCCACTAGCGCCACGGCAGAGCCGCCCACAGAAGTGGGGGTAACGGCAGAGCTAAACTCCCAGACAAAAATCATTTCGAAGCATTTTCGCCAGCTAAAAAAGCCCTGCGTAATGGTTCTGAGGCGAAACATATAGGCAAAGTGACGAAGCAGCACAAAGAAAAAGGCGCCGGCGATCCAGTAGAGCGTTTTGGGGTTCCATGAAATTTTCTGAAAATCCTCTAGGCTAAAATCTTGGATAAAAAGATAAACGATAACGATTAGGCCAGCGGCCACGGCAATAGCGATACGGCCGGGGCTGATTGATTTTAGGGCTTCATCTTGTTTATCTTTGGGTGTAGATTGTTCTTCTGAAGAAGAAGGTTGCACAGACATGCTTGGCAAACTTTAAGATGAACTCTTTGGGAGAGTTCGATGATTAAATGAGCTTAATCCTCCTCGGCCCAAAGCATACAGAAATCATTGTATTGTTCGGAGAGGCTTAAGATCTTGATTTTTTCTTGTTGGAGGAGCTCTAGCAGGGCCAAGAAGGTAAAAATGGCCTGCATTTGTCCATCGAGGGGTAAAAAGAGGTCTTCAAAGCGGGCGCGTTCTAGTTTTTGCAACTGCCTTTTGAGGTAATGTCTTTGCCCTTCAATGCTGTAGGGATAATGAACGATTTTATGCACAGGGCGATTTTCTCGTTCTTCTAATTTTTCTAAAAGTTGCTTATAAGTTTTGAGTAAGCGAAAAAGGTTAAGATGTTCTAGCTCGGCATCGGCTAGGGCTTGCTGGGCTACGGTTTGTAGCTCTAGAAGCAAATTTCCTCGAGCTTGTTGTTCTTGCCGTTTGAGTTCTTGCGCTCGGAGGAGGGCAAAAACTTCTTTGTAGCTTTTGTAAGCGAGCAGGCGTTCGACCAATTCTTGTCGGGGGTCAATCTCCTCGCCTTCTTCATTTAATTCTTTGCGGGGCAAAAGCATTTTGGCCTTAATGCGCATCAGGCTAGCGGCCAGCAAGATAAACTCGCTGGCTAGGTCAATATTCATTCGCTCGAGCTCTTGCGTATAGGCCAAAAAGTCTTTGGTAATTGAAGAGATCGGGATATCGTAAATATCGAGCTCATCGCGCTCGATAAAAAAGAGCAAGAGGTCAAAGGGCCCCTCGAATTGTGGAAGCTTGATGGTATAAGTCACGTAGAAAAAGAAAGTTTTTCCTATTTTTGCGCAGGCTATATTTGCAAGGGGCAAAAGTAACAAAAAAGGCCCGCATCATTGTTTAAACTGTTGTTAAGTTGCAGAAAAGCCAAAAAACTTCCGTTATGACCAACAAAATATCGCCAGAAGCGGCCAGCGCCTTGGCCCAAATTGACAAAAGCCGTTTGCCCAAGCATATTGCTATTATTATGGATGGAAATGGCCGTTGGGCCGAAAAACAGGGCAAGGCCCGTGTTTTTGGCCATCAAAATGGCGTAGAGGCCGTTCGATCGACCACAGAAACGGCGGCCGAATTGGGTATTGAGTATTTGACGCTTTATGCTTTTTCTACCGAAAACTGGAACCGCCCCAAAGAAGAGGTGGCCGCCCTGATGACCCTATTGGTCCAAACGATTAAGGGGGAGCTGCCTACTTTGCAAAAAAATAAAATTCGGCTGCAGGCCATTGGTGATTTGGAGAGCTTGCCCCAGGCTACCCGCGACGAACTGCAAGAAGCCATTGATGCCACGGCCCATAATGAACAAATGACCTTAATTTTGGCCCTCAGTTATAGCGCCAAATGGGAAATTGTAGAAGCCGTAAAACGCATTGCCGCCAAAAGTAAAAAAGGCGAACTCCAATTAGAAGATATTGATGAAAAAGTAGTGGCCAACGCCCTAAGTACCACGGGGCTACCCGATCCAGAATTACTCATCAGAACCAGTGGAGAAAGCCGAATCAGCAACTTTTTGCTTTGGCAAATTGCTTATGCCGAACTGTATTTTACGCCCGTTTTTTGGCCCGACTTCCGAGAAAAAGAACTCTATGCCGCCATTGCCGATTTTCAGTCTAGACAAAGACGATTTGGCAAAACTGCCGCTCAAATTTTATCGGAAGAAGAATAAAACAAAAGGGCTCGGCCCAATTGGCCCAAAGGGCCAAAACGGCTTAGGGATGGATAGTGGTGGCCGAAGGCCAGACCGAGCAAAAAACTTGTTTTTTTGCGAAGGGCCGAGCGAGCAGCGAGCCACGACAGAGCCCGACCCAAGGCCGAAGGCCGCAGGGGAAGCCCCAAAAAAAGACCTCAGTTGTTAAATATCCTTAAAATTAAAGATGTCAGCAGGATTTGTAGAATTGGGCAAAACGCTCAAACCACACCATATTAAAGGCGCGCTAAAAGCGCAGCTAGAAGAGGGATATGTCCCTAGTTTAGAGGCTGCTGCAGCCGTTTTTATTGAGCATCAGGGCCAAAAAATTCCGTTTTTTTTAGAAGAATTGGAGAGCGGAAAAACTTGGATTATCAAGCTAGAAGGCATTGATGACCGCAATCAGGCTGAACAATGGAGCCGAAAAATGCTTTACCTCAGAGAAAAAGACCTTTTGGAAGGAGCTGCCCCAATTTCGGGCCTTGCTTTTGACTTTTTGATCGGTTTTCATCTCCTTGATGAGGAACTGGGCGATTTGGGCGAAATTATCGACTTAATTGAGCTGCCTCAGCAAGAAATGGCCGTATTGAATATTGAAGAAAAAGAGGTACTCATCCCCCTTCATGAGGATCTGATTGTAGAAATTTTGGAAGCCAAAAAGCAAATTATCATGCAGCTTCCAGAAGGATTATTGGACCTTTAAAACAACTATTGATGTCTTACGATTTGGCGAAAAAAATAGCTGCCGCAAAAGACTTTGCCGATTATTTGCCTTGGATTGAAGCCGCTTTGGCCCAAGAAAAAACCTCGGGCGAAAATCATTCTGAAATGTATCTGCATTTTACAAAAATGAATGTGCAGCGCATGAAGCGTTTGGAAAAAACGACAAAACTTTGGCCCGAACTGCTTGAATTGGCAAAAAACAGCCAGAAAAACTTGCTCTTTTTGGTCCTTACGGAGGCTTGGTGCGGAGATGCCGCTCAAAATTTGCCGCCCATCTATACATTGGTAGAAACACAGCCCAATTGGCAAATGAAAACGCTTTGGCGCGATGAGCATTTGGATTTGATGGAAGATTATAAAACGGATGGCGGCATTGGGATTCCCAAAGTGCTGCTGATTGATGCTGATACGCAAACTGTTTTGGGCCATTGGGGGCCTCGGCCAGCAGAAGCCCAGCAAAAAGTCCGCGATTATAAAGCCTTGGAAGAAAAACCGCCTTATGCAGAATTTGCCAAAGATATGCAGCTTTGGTATGCCAAGGATAAAACGCAGAGCTTGCAAAAAGAACTGCTCGATTGCTTGAGCGATTTGGTTTAAGCCATTTTTTTCTTGTTCTAGAGCAAAGAGCGCAAAAACGGATTGTTTTTGCGCTCTTTTTATTTTTTGCTTCTATTTTAATCAATTTGCTCGGCTTGGGTCCGAAAAGACAGTCCTTGTTGGCCCGAAGTAGAAATCATAATGGCTTCAAAAATGGGCGTTGGTCCAGCTGCTTGCAGCCAGTTGATAATAAAACTAGCGCCCGTTCCGCCTTCCTTATCTTTTTCGTTCAAAACTAAAGAGAGAGTTTGCAAAGGGCGCAAAAAAATGGGCTGCTCCAAATAATTTCGCAATAATTCGCCCTCTCCATTATAATAATCGAGTTGAGAAATGTACAAACTATCTTTGGGCGAGCGGTTGCGCAAACTCAAGGTCACGGTCAATTGATGTTGGCGGCCCTCATGCAGTGAAAAAACGGCGGGATAAACAGAAAGGTAACTTTTTTTCTCCTCTCCTTTGATGGGCGTCAATAATTGCTGGGCAGCCGTTTGCTCCTCCCAAACCGGGCTTTTTATCGAGCTTGTTTCTGTAGACAAAGGCTGGCAGGCCGACAAAAGTAGAAGCAAAAAAAATAAAGAGGTCCATTTCATAGCGCTTTTTTTGGGAAGATACTACTTTTTCATTTTCTGACGGTTTTTTTTGGGGCTGCCCCTCGCCTTTGGCTCGGGTCGGGCTATGGCGCAGCTCGCAGGTCTGCTCGGCCCTGCGCAAAAAAAACAAGTTTTTTGCTTGGTCTGGCCTGCGGCCACTGCTTTCTATCCCTCAGCCGTTTGGCCTTCGGCCATAGCTGTAGGTTGAAACCTACAGCCATACAACAAATCTATTCTACATCTATAGTGCGGGGAGGATTAAAATCCTCCGCCGCTTTGAACAAAGGCATTTTTTTTCTTCGGCGGTTGGAGCAGATTATTTTTCTTTAGGATTTCTAGAGCAGTGGGTTAAAACCATTGGCCCATGAAAGATCGAAGAAAAAATTGTGGAAAAAAATCCATTCATCGCCATTAGGCTAGCTTTTTACCCAAGAGAAATTTTTGGACTTGTTTTATTTCTGCCCCATAAATTTCATAGGAACCCTAGGGCCAAGGCCCTAGGCTAAGAAAAAAATTGTCATCCCCTCATGCGAGGGGATTTTTCTTGGCGGTTGTGCTTGATCGGTTGTTGTTTTTCTTAATGGTTTTGGATCCATTAGTTTTTTCACCGCAGAAAAAAGTTCTATTGTTTTTTAGCCCAACCGCTAATTGAAAGCCGCTATTTGAAAGGGGGGAAACTACTTCCCTGTGACTATTCTGCGGTGAAGATTATGCAGCCATCTTTGGGTTCCTTTTGTCTCCTTCCATAGATATCTTGCCGTACTGACATAAGACTGCGCTTCCTCATCCAGAGCAGGAATACCGTTAGCTTGCATATCTTCCCAACTAAGCGATAATTTAGCATTCATTAGATATATAGTAATCAATGGATTCAACCCATCGGCTTTTAATAATAGACTATTTGCTTTTGGGCTACGTCCTTTTTCTTTTTTAAACAAATAGAGGGCATGATTAAACAAGAATCCTGCTTCAACCTCTTGTCCTTTATACATCTGCAACAACTCCTCAAAAGCCTCCTCCTCTTCAAATTCCAACAGGAGGATTCCATAAAAAACTTTTAGATTTAAATGATCTTTGGGGTCAAGTTCCAATATTTTTCGATATTCTAATATCGCAGCATCAGCATAGTCTTCCTTTAGTAAATCCTTTGCATATTCGGCCTTTGTCTTTAAATAAGCACGTGCATCTTCATCCTCCCAGACATCCTGACCACTCTCTGCTAAATGAGTCTTAATTGCTCTTTCATATTTTGAGCTAGCTAGCCTATTCCAATAATAAACTCTTGCGTCGGCTCGCTTCTCATATTCTCCAAGCTTCATATAAACCTTTGGATTATTTGGATCTAAACGCAAAGCTTTTTGTAGCAGGATCAAGCCCTCTTCTGTTACACCTTCCCCAATCTCAGGGAGCGCGGCTAGTATTGCTCCCGCTGCTATTACATCTTCTACACTATCGGCGACTAACTTCTCTGGATTAAAAAAACTGCCATCAAGTAGTGCTTCTCTAATTTGGACGATATCCTTATATATCTTCATATTTTTTTTTGCAAACCTACTATAATTTTCGGTAAAAACTTAAGCTGCCTGTCCAAAAATTATGGGGTGGGCTTTTTTGGTTTGCATCAGGGCCTTTTTACGAAAAAAATTTTAGCCCTTGTTTTTATCTAGGCGTCCATTTTTTAGGGTAAAAAAAAACGGCAGAAAAACCTGAGTGATTTTTCTGCCGTGGTATTTGAAAGGGGTTATTTGAAAAAGCCCTTTTATTCTTCAAAAAAGCCGTAGCCTACTGCGGTTTTGGCGCCTAGGCCGTGGTTTTGGAGGGCTTGGGTGAGTTTAGTTTTTATTTCTTCTAAATCTTCTTTAGAAGCCTCTTTTAAAGCAAAAGCAAACTGAAATTTTGCATTTTTTAGACTCATAAAAAATACGGGAACAGGGCTTTGCCAATCTGCTGGTGGAGTTTTACCATCACTATACCATTTAGGATAATGGCTGTTAATTATATCTGGAGCTAGTTCAACTGCAGTAGGAAAAGCATCGAAAAAAGTAATTTTTCCCTTAGCAGCATTTTTTGTCTCTTCGTCAGAAAACCCCAACCAACTACTCACTAAAGATTCATATCCTTCATCTTCCAAATAGCGTCTAAAAACTGCTTTTATGGCTGTTGCAGGAATATAAGGTACGGCATAAGTATGGTGCAGACAAATTCCTGTCTCATAAACAGAAGATATTCCCAGACCAATAGCCATGCTCCCATCTACCTCTAAATCAAAACAAGTACTAGAGCTAGGAAATAATCCCTCTACTACGTCTTTTTGATCTTTTACAAGATCTTTCAACTTATCAGAAGGGAAAAAAGCATTCTGATCTGTATTAGACCTCATAGCATACCCAAAAAGTTTTTTTGGTTCATCTTTACCGCCCCAAAAAAACTGGAAGCCATTATTTGAGTCCCAATATGGATAATGATAATATAATAAGGAAAAATTTAATTCTGTCACCTTATGTTCTAGCCCATTTTGGGCTATTGGTAAACGCCGGTCTTTAAAGAATGAAATACTCATAAGTCATTTATTTTAAGCGTCTTCAGGTAAAAGATTCTTCAACCAAGCCAGTAATTTCAAGGCTTCTCTTTGTGCTTGACGATATTCAGCATTATCCATTTCGATTAAAGCCTCCACCACATTTTTTTTCCATACGGAACCAGTAAAATGTATAAGGGTAAATTTGTTGTTTAGGATTTTGCTTTCAGTCTTCCAAAAATTCGTTATACTTTTAAACAAATCTCCCCAAGCAGCAGCATCTCCAGAAGGACCACTAGTAGTCGAAGACTGTTTAGACTTATGTGCAGCAAAAGCCATGGCTGCACGTAAACCAGAATTATGTATCATCATAGAAAACGACTTAACATAGCTGGCATATTTTCCTTGCTTATTTCCTAATGCATTTACACATTTTAAGGCATAAGCAGCCAATTCCTGATCTGTATTTCGCATTGTTGACATAGTTCTTCTTATTTATTGTGCTGAGTAAATAGTTGCTTTGACAATTCCCTTACCTAAACTAGCATCTCCGCCAATCTGAAAATATTTCAGAGGAGCATCATCTCCTAAAAAGAACTTCTCAAACCTATTCATAATATCAACTGCCGAACTTTCTTTATCTTTAAAATCTTTTCGAGCAAAACACATATTGTATAAAATACTTTCTGCAGGCAAAAATTCTTCATTAAAGAGGTTTTCAGCTGTTCCTTTCTCAGATATTTTATTACGAGTAATTACTTCTGTATGTAGTTCTACAATATCTTTGAACTCATCATCTGGTACAATCAATAGCTTTTTAGCTAAATTTTCGATAGACAAAATAGTTCCTAGCTTTTTAGCAAAAGCAGTAACCTCTGTTCGTTTTTCTGCTGTATAGCTATAATCTTCCAAAACTAGATTAGTATTTTTTACAAAAAGCTCACAATCGTCCCCGCAGTAAACCTTTTGTTCATCCTCAAAACGAGGAAAAGCTATATTAGTGCTAGTTCCACCACAAAGTTCAAAAGCATCTTTAAAGCCCTCTAAAACAGCAGGGCAAGTTACCCATGCAAAGGTTCCCTTTAGTGATTTCACAGGAAAAAATAATAGTCGAACATCAGATAATGCCATTGCTGCAGCATGCTCTCCACTATTTTTAGAGCCCATTATCTTATCTACTTTTTCACCTACACTTTCTAGACGCTCACGCATAGCTCCCTTCAAAGAAGAAGCCTCCACTTTGGGATAACCCGTATGCTTCTCTCGCTGAATGGGTAAATCAATATAGCCTAAATCATTTCCTGATCCCGCATGTACAGGGCTTTTGGCCTGTAGGAATAAAATTTTATTTTCTGTAAACATAGTGTTATTGTTTTATTTTAGATTTTTCACAAAACTTTCTTGTATTAACTTCCACTGAATCCCTTTTCCTGGATTTAGAAGAGCCTCAGCCCATTTAAGTTTTCCATCACTACCCTTTTCCACTTTAGAAACACACATCCAAACATCAATAGATAAAGAAATATTTAATCTTTCCAACTCTTTTTGAATTTGTTCATCAGTACTCAAATACTCGACAATCCCCTTTGCTTTTTCATCAACTCCTTTTTTCACAAATGGAAAACTATATAAAGTAAATTCTTTAAACTTAAAGTCTAAAAAAACAATCCTAAAACCCAAAGAACTTACTCTACCCCATTTTTTATCATTAACAGGTAAATTAAAGCTCGCAGTCTTCAATTTTTTCTCCCAAAGCCCTATCTGTGTTAAAATCCTCGCTTTATACTGTGACTTTGTCTTATTAAAGTTCTTTTCAGACAGAGCATTTTGAAAGGCCTGAATAGTTTTTATTTCTGAGAGACACCACTCAGCCTCCTCATTACCCGTACATCTAATCAGCTCCAAATCTACATCATTTACAGATCTACAAATATTCTTTTCAGTAGTAGATAAGGTTTCTTTATCCTTATCACTGTAAAGACTTAATATATCTCTTTCTTTATCCCATAAAAAATTGTACTCTTCAAAAAATGGAGTTGGATTTAGGATCGTGTACTGATGTTCTTTATCAGGTTTAGTTTTTTTATTAAAATAAGCCCCTATCAAATGTTCTGCAATTTTTCCTAATATATCTGCTTTATAAAATCCTTTATCATTGCTTAAATACTTTTTCAAGTATTTGCCTAAATAAGTGAGTTGATATTCACCATCTACTGCTCTAACAATAAATCTTGTTTTTAATTTTTCAGATGACCTAACCCTCATCTCCTTCAAACTTATAACTTCCTTTGTTTCTTTCTCTTCTTCAGTACATTCTTTTATTTGGTCCTCTTCTTTTAACTGTATAGCTTTCGTTAATGCATTAAATTCTTTAATAAAATGAGAGTACTCCATAATCAAATCCCAATCATAATCAATCGGAAACTGCTCTAGGGTAAAGAGTTCATCACTTTCCTCATAAATATACTTAATGGGAACAGATAAAATCTGTGCAAAAACAGTCATTACTGGAATCATTGCTTTATAGCCCCCAGAAATATTTAGGACTAGCTGGTCTTTTTTCGATGAAGCTTGCTCACTCAAAATACCAATAACTTCCAGCAAATTATAAAGCCCTTTTTCTTGAAATTCTTTTAGGTTTTTCACCTGTAAACCAGCCACAGCAAAAGCTTGATCGTCTATCTCAGACTGATAATCTGCTGACAGGTAGTTTCTCATTTCCTTTATTCTATCAGCAATTTTTAGATTTTCTTCCAACAGCTTACAACCAACTACTTCTATCTCTACTTCTTTAGCCGCTGCACCTTCTTTATAAATGCCTGAACTAAAAAAATGGGCTACAATACGAGCTGCAGAACAACCTTCTGCTGTATCTGTTGCAACAAAGTACAACTTTACTTTAGCCCCCTTTTCAAGCTTAGTCTCTTCAATGATTTTGATGATAGACTGAATTTCTGCGGATGCATCCGTATTGACTTTATTGCTTTTCTTCCAATTTTTAGCCTTTATTCCTTCTATGACTTCCTTGCTATAAGTTTTAAGCCAGCCTATCTCCTTTAAAGGGGTTTCTACATATTGACTCCATCTTTTCAACTTAGTTTTTTCATTATCTCTATAACAAGTTATCTTATTAAGACATTTTTCAAATTCCCCACTATTACTTTCTTTAACTAAACTCTTAAATTTAATTAAATTCGTAAACAGAGAAACACCTACTGTACTTATTATGTGTAGTTCCATGATTTAAATTTTTGCCAACTTAAACAAACCATAGCCTTGCTTTTGATCACTTTTTGCAGTACAAAGTGACTTTCTTCCATGAAAGAAATCTTTGATTGCTGCGGCTGAACTTCCCCTATAGTAATAAACAGATCCTGCAGGAACAGCCTTCCTTAGTGGCTTAGGACATTTTTTTGCCAAATCAAATCCACCTATAGCTACCGGATTACCAACAGCTGCAGTGATTAGCTCAAAGCCTGCATCTGCTAATTCTTGAGAGAACCAGCCGTTATCAAAAAAAGCTGGACTGGTCAGCAATATTTTAAACTCTGCCTCATCTAAATCTAGAGCTTCTTCTTCCTCTGGTTTTTCAACTTTAATTTTAGCTAGTTTCCCCTCGCCCCCTAAACGAACAAAACTTTTGTCAAGCAGCAAAAAGTCCTCTTTCGCTTTTACTTGCAGCTTAAAGCTTAACTTTTTATGCATTCGCTTAAAACCAACTCGATATAATGCTCGATCTTCTTCTCGTTCAAGTGTTCTTGCACTTTGATTACCTATTTTAGGTTCTTCAAAAAGAAATTGGTCTAAAGTGTATACATCAACACCTTCCTTCATTTCGGAAGCACCATAGCAATAGTAGTCTTCTAAAGATTCCAAGTCTATAAGACCATTTACAATTCTCTCGACGTCTTTATCCACGCCACCTGTTAATATATTGCCTACTTTAAGCCCCCTAAAGTTCTCTTCTAAAGAGCCCCTATCTAAAAGCTTAGCATTTAAGTACCTCTTTTTCTTCCTCTTGCGATCTACTTCATTAGATCTAACTACTTCAATTCTATTCTTATCTTGAACCAAATCTAAAGGAAGTGGAAATAAGTCACTATTCTCATAATTCAAGTTAATCCCAATTACTTCTATGCTTTTAGAAGGATCTTGATCTGTATCGACTAATTTTTCTTCTAAGATATGAGGATGTTGATATAAATAAGCAGAACGAATCGCTCCATATAAAACAGAAGGTGCTGGTGGAAAAAGTCCATTCCCCCAACTGTCATCCCCCATCGTAAAAGGTTTGGCATCCCTAAAGAAAACGGTATCTAAAGGAGTTATTGTCACTTCAAAAATATTATCCATAGTTCTTATTTATTTGCGGTTTAGTTCTCTAGAAATAAATTCAGCGATATCAATAAACGACATGAAATTTTGAAAGCCTCCATAGTTTTTTCTATGTGTTTCTTCATGTAGTTTATAAAGTACTTTCCAGTTAGATCGCTTGTCTTCAGTCGTTTCTTCCTTTACATTTAGTTGACGCTCCCATCGCTTTTGCAAATTGCGCTTAAGCACATCTTGTAATTCATCTTTTAGTTTCCCATTTGTGTCAACTAAAGACCTGAACTGTTCTGCAAGTTTTTGATTAAACCGTTTGGACAATTCTTCCGCCTTATAGATAGAAGTAAGCTCATCTAAAAATTCTATAGGCCAGTATTCTTGTCCATCATTTTCAAAAGACCAAGGCCATACCGTTTCATGAATCTCTCCTGATCGTTTTAGAACAGCAATCGCAATCGCATTTTTTCCCTCAACGGATTTTGCTCTACGCTCCATTCCTCTGGCCTCATTCAAAACAATTCCTAAAGGTGTTTTATAATGTCCTACTGCCAATCCCGCAGAAAAAGTGAGCTGGTATTCTTTTTTTTCCTTTTCGCCCATGTCCTCTCCTCTATTGACAATCCGGTCAAATTCTACTCTCAAGCGTTTTAGCCGCGAAAAGACATAGTTCAAATTAAAAAAACCAACAAAATCGTCTCCTCCAGCATAAACAGTTCTTCCCCAAGCATTCTCATCGGTAATCTTCCTCGCTTTTTGAGCAAAATTTGCCAAGCGATTCGATAATCGCTGGTAATCTTCTTTACTTTCCGCAGCTTGAAGCTTTTTACCCATATCATCAGCATCAAAAAATACTATAGCGTAATATTTGGCTAGCGTTTTTGAATTATCCTTAATAAGTTGGAGGAGCTCATCCCGTTTTTCAATGACAAGATTACTTTTATCTAAGGCAGATAAGTCCAAACCATTTTCTTCAAAATGCTTTTTGGTCCAGTTATCTTCATAGTATAAATCCCAAGCGTCATATTTCTTACTACCTTTGTTTAAATGCTCTCTTTTTAAGGGTATACCAAGCTTATACTTACAGTCTAAAAGTGCTAACTCTATCGCTTTAGATTCTACTTCATCCATTACCGACTCTATGGTTGGTCGTAATGCAATTTCAGCAATAGAAGGAAATAAGGCTATATCCTTTTCCTCTTTTTCTGCATAAAGTCTTTTCAAAAAAGATATAGCAGATAAACCCTCTCCCTTTTTTAGAGCTCTGTAGTTTACACTGCTCTTTTCATTCGCCCCTAAAATGAGGATGTCAGCATCAAAAAGATATTTTTTCTTACGAAGTTTTTCATCATCACTCGCATTTTCTTCCTTATCGTTTTTACGATAAATTTTCACATTATATTCTCCGTCGATCATGCATTTGCGCCCCTGTTCTTCAAAGAAAGCAAAATCTCTAATATTTTTTCGCTCCGCTAGTTGACGCTCTAAGTCACTCAAGGCAGCAATAAATTCTGTATCATCAGTATATTGAAGGCTACTATAATAGCAAGTAAAATAATCTTCTATCTGAGCAAACCAACTAGCAGGGAAAGATATACCTCCAGTTACATCTTTTTTTAAGTAGTCAAAAATATGCTTCTGTAATTCTTCAAAATGACTTTGCCAGTCAACAGTGGAATCCCTACTTAATTCTGCGACAAAACGATTAGGGTTAGATGCTACTTCCTTATTTGATTTAGATGCTACTTCCTTATTTGATTTAGATGCTACTTCCTTATTTGGAAAAACAAATTCAACCTTAGGTTCTAAACCTTCAAGCTTTTTCATCGCCTGACCAATAAGGTCAGAAAGCATTCTACTCCCAACATACAGGTCCTGAGTTTTTCTTGCCTTAGAAATAAAAGACTGCACTGGGCCAATGGTAAATATGAATAGGTGTTTAGTGGTTGTCATTATGTTCTCTTTTTTTTAGTAAAAAATCATCTTGATCAGACGAATTATAAATGTTATCATTCATTCCACTTCCTTCATCATAAATCACCTGAGTCCAAGTCTTAAAGATACTATCATAAGACACTTTATTGCCTAATGGGTATCCACTCAAATATTGATATGGAATAAATGTAATTCTATAATAGATCTCACCCTTTACCTCAAAGAAACTCATAAAAAAAAGCTTTGCATGCCTCTCTGGAGTTTCCACATTAGGATACGGCGCAGCAATATAGGCTCTATTCTTTTTTGGATAGATCTTTTTCTTCCCATTATCTGCATAAATAAATTTCAAATCAGATATTCCTACCTCCCAACTGCGTACCGAGTAAACCCCTTCAAAAACTTTTACTTTTGATGAAAGTGCAGTATATCTTGCCTGTATTTCTTGTTTAAATGCAGAATACCTTAACACTGTATCGATATCATCTACATTTGATGCTTTTATAGAACCAAAACCGTTACGGCCTTTTGCTCCCAAACCTCCAAATGCTACTAATGCACTAAAAGCTGGTTTTATATGCTTTTCTATAATTTCATAATTTTTACACGAAACCACTACTTCAAAGCGACTACCTTCTTCTATATAATAATGGTCTTCTACTCCATAGGCCAAATACTTTATATCATGAGCTTTTCGCCCTATACTAGCTAAAAAGGTAGTATTTGAATATATGACATCCACCTCCCGCACCCTCAACAACACTTTACTACGCTGCTCTGTATTCCCAAAAATCTCCCCCTCCCTCTCCTTCAACTCTTCCAACTCCAAATGCCCATTAAGTGCGCGCCACCAAAACCGCAACGCCCCTTTTATACTTGGCGCTCGAAGCTCTGGCGTTTTTCCATCGGCCCCAGCCATAAACATGGGCGTAATGGTCTCGCATTCAAAAGTGATTCTGTGCATAAGCTTTTAGTTTTTGTAAAAAATCTATGGTTTACCGTCTTCTAGCGGCTTTTAGCTTTTTCTTTAGGTAAAGTACTACATATAAGTAATGCGCAGGTTTAGCGCCTTTTTTTAAGGTTTCCCATTTCTCAATTGCTTTTTCTATATCCCGAACGGACCATTCTTCTTTTTTTGCCTCAGCATCTAGATACCTTTGGGCTGCTTCTTTCGCACTTTGGCGAGAGGAAACCAAACAAGCTGCATTTAAATTAAGCGCTTTCAGGTCTTCTTCTATTTTTGATCGAAGCTCTTCATCAACTACTTTCCTCTTGTTAGGTAGAATTCTTCCATCTGAGCTATAGGTCAATATAGCTTCCGATTTACTTTTTTCTCTAGGGTCTATAAATTGAAGTGTTTTATTTCCTCTAGCCTTATCGCAGTGTTGCTCTATTTTCGACTGTTTATTTTTACAGTTTCCAGCACAAACAGCCAACATATTCATATAGCTTAAGTCTTCCTCTTCGCTATTTTCTTCTTCCCCATTTTGCGCTGAGTAATGCTCGATCGTAGCGCTTGACACCTCTATCTTTCCTAGACAATAAGCACATAAATAAAATTGCTCACTTTTTAGAAGAACATCCTTTATTTTTCTTTTAACGTCTGAAGGTAATCCTGTATAAGAGGCTGCATCTGTTGTCTCTCGATACAGCCTTAAAGAAGTCGGCTCATGAGCTCGTTTTTTGTTTATCGCTTGCATAAAATCTTTGTGTTTTTTTGTTCATTCCAACTTATTCCTCCTCATCATCTTCTAGCCATTTCATTTCTAAATCATAGGCCGCAGTGGTTGCTTTTATCTGCTGATCATCTTCTCCCCAAAATTTCTCTAACTCAGAAAGCAGTTCTTTCGCTTTCTCTAAATCTCCCTCCGCCAATAAGTCATAAAAGTCTCTCACTTTAGTATCATGCTTACCTTCTAAAGAAATTTTAAATACCTCTGCTAAAATTGATTCTACTGATCGCTCTTCTATATACTTTTTACCTACTTGCAGTAAAAGTGGCCCATCTTCCTCTTGCTCAATGATGACTAAATTTTCTTTTTTCAAATGACGCACTACATGAGGACTATGTGTACTCACGACAAACTGCAATTTTGGAAAACATTTTTTCAACTTATCAAACAACTGTTCTTGCCAGGCTGGATGCAAATGCAAATCAACTTCATCAATCAGAACAATTCCAGTTCCCTCTTGTAAAGGATTTGTTGCATCTGGATTGGCAATGACTAGCTGCCTTGCTATATCAATGACTAATAAAAGTATATTTTTTTCTCCTGAAGAAAGTTGTTGTATAGATCTAGACCCCTTATTCGTTTTTACAGCTAAGGTACCATTAGGATATTTTGTATTGTAAATTGTCTCTACCCCCTCATAGACCACTCCATTACCAGAAAGAAAATCAATAACTACTTGCTGAATATTTTTCCAAACCTCCTCTTCCCTCTCTTTTTCTTCTGTCTCATATTGTTGCTTGAGCTGCCTTTGCTCTAAATAATTTAACCAACTTCGCAAACGCTCTAAATCAAAAGAATCCTGACTAAGCTCATCATTTCTGAAATTTGCAAATACATCTATATTTAGAATGTTTCCCTTTTGCGAATCTACCGCCCGATCTAAACGCCTAGCGGCATAATAAGCCAAAATAGGCAAGGAAACTTTCTTTTTTTCAGCTTTTGCCCGCTGAAATATAGGGTAACTATCCCCTAAGGCGGTGTCCCCATTAGCGGTGTCCTCATCAGATGATGTCAGCCTTATTTTTTGCTCTCTTACAGATTGACTCGGATTCAACCTCAATTCAAAAGATATCTCCTCTTCTTGATTGATCAACTCTTCTTCTTCCTCAAAATTCACCTCAGGATAAGCAGCAATTAAGCTAAGCTGACTTACCGACTCCCGAGGCTTTATATTATAGTTGATGTCTTCTGCACCCAAAAGTACATGCTGGTCCAACCTATTATTATTTAACATATTAGGTACAGCTTTCAACAAATTGGCTAAAACATCTAATATAGATGTTTTCCCCGAAGCATTATTTCCTACAATAACTGTTATGTCTGGCTGAAATGGCAATAGTATCTTTTCTTCAAAAGGACGAAATCCCTGAATTTGCAACTCCTTTAATTTCAACTCTATTTTAAATTCTTCCATTAACCTAAACTGCTTTTAAAGTACATCCTTTCTGTAGTTATCAAATACTTCTCTCTTTAAATATAAATCTACAGTCCCTCTTTCAGGAAAACAAGCCAATTCCGTAATCACAGGGGCAAATTCCTTACTTACAGAAGTATACATAGGAGAAGCAAAACGAGGTTTTCCGCTGCCCATTATGTTAGCATAATCCCATTTGTATTCATGTTTTAAGTCATGTGTGCTCTGACCTATTTTTTTCAATGCTAAGCGGTCCGGAAAACCAAATGTAATCTTTTTCAAAAAGCCATAAGCCGCTTTGCCTTTATTTTTTTTCACAATCTCCTCTGCATAATTTCTATTAAAAGTAAATTCTTGCTCCCATTCTGCATCTGAAAAACAGATTCCCCAAACATCTTCTAATGTTAAAAGTGAATAACCTTGATTTTCCACAAAAAAACTCCCAAACCCTCTTCTTGCTCGCTTTCCTAATCCTCCTGCTATAGACAGAAATAAAAAAACCTTCTTGATAGAAGAAAACACTTTTTCATCCCTAGCCGAAATCGTCACGGTAAATTTCTGCCTAGGCGAAAAGGCTTCCGCTCTAAAAGACCGCTCTCGATGAGGCAACATTTTATAACTTGCTATTTTTTCGTCTCCTATCAAACTAGCTCTTAGCAAAAAAGCAGATTTTCCAGCTGTAGATCCAAACAAAGCTTTTTCCCTCTCCTTCAACTCCTCCAACTCCAAATGCCCATTAAGTGCGCGCCACCAAAACCGCAGCGCCCCTTTTATACTTGGCGCTCGAAGCTCTGGCGTTTTTCCATCGGCCCCAGCCATAAACATGGGCGTAATGGTCTCGCATTCAAAAGTGATTCTGTGCATAAGCTTTTAGTTTTTGCTACAAAAAAAGGGCTGGCCGAAGCACATACTTCGACTAGCCCAATTATATTATGTATAAATATTTTTTCGCACGATTTATCTATTTTGTCTTTAGGTTCCCCCAAATTAACTTTCCAAACCAAAAAAAGCAAGTTTTGCCTTTCTTTTTCACAAAAAAGGAAGTAGCTGTCCAGCCTATCTAGAATATTTTATTTTTTTCTGTTTTTTTTGGGGCTGCCCCTGCGCTTCGCTTGGGTCGGGCGAACAGCGAGCCCCAAAGCGTAGCGCCGCAGCAAAGCTGCGGAGGCCCCAAAAATTACTGATCCAAAAATAATTGAAAGCGCTCTATAAATTGCCCAATATGATAGCCATCGAGCAAAGCATGATTGACGCTGATGGCCAAGGGCATGATCATTTTTTCGCCCCGCAGCAAAATTTTACCAAAAGATAAATGCGGAACACTCATGTCTTTGTCGCCCATAAAGGGCTCTTTATGCGCCTTGAAATGCAGCCAAGGAACAGCAGAACAATAAATGCAACCCAAACTGCTCCGAGGCGGAAATAAATTGCGCGAATTAAATATCCGCTCTTTTTCTAAACGAAAACGCTGCGAAAAAAGCGAAAAATCCTCTGTATACTCCACATAAGAAAAACCAAAACTCTGATCGGGCCGAGCAATGGTGGCCGAAACATCTATGCGCTCGTAAATTCGGACCCGATCGCCTTCTATCCGATATTTTAAGGGCTCTATTTGATTGATGGCGCGCAGACAAGCATGCAAATACAACAAAAAAATGGATTGCTTTTCGGCCTTGCTCCTTGCATAGGTTTTTGTCAGGTCCATCTCTACCGTTAGCGCAAAACTGGGGTCCTGAAATTTCCGAAAATGATCAAAAAGTTCTTTTCGGTTCCAATTTTCTATATCTAAATAGTTCATTTTCTTGGCTTAAAAAAGCGGCAGAAAAACTTTTGTTCTCCTGCCGCAAGCCCCTAAAGGCGAATGGTTTTGTCGTAGTTCAAAAAATAATCGTCGCCCAAACTGGCAATTAAAAAGCTGGCCTTTTCTTCCTCGCAACGGCGCTGAATCAGTTGGCAAGCCCGGCGAATATTTTCTTGATCCAAATGCGCAAAGGGTTCATCCATCAACAAAAGAGAAAACGGCTGACTGAGCGCACGAATGATCGCAATCCGCTGCTTTTGCCCATAAGATAAGAGGCCCGTGGGCCGATCCCAATGCTCCATCATGTCCAGTTCTTCAGCAGCAGCTTTGAGTTGGTCCAGATCCATGGCGGGATTCAATTCCTGCTTGAGGATGAGGTTTTCGGCCATGCTGAGCTGGGGAAACAAACGCAAATCCTGAAAAATAATGGCCAATTCCTTTTGCCGCAAAACGGCCCAATCTTCCGCAGAAAATTGTCGAATATCTTGGCCTTTCCATGAAATCTGACCGCTATAATCCTGACGCAAACCATAGAGCAAATGCTGAAATGTGGTTTTGCCTCTCCCCGATGGCGCCTCCAAAAAATAAGCAGTGCCCTCGGCTAGGGCCCAATCACAACCCCAAACTTCAGAGCTCGATAAATCTTTTTCGGCTAAGGGGAGCGGAATTAAATTTGAAAATTGAAACATCCTATTTTTTTTCAAAAAGTTCAGCCAACTTCGCTTCCAATGCTGGCCCTCTTAAATTTTTGGCCAATACTCGGCCCTCTGCATCCAATAAAAGGGTAAAGGGAATGCCCCGAACGCCATATAGTTTTGCCGGTCCAGAACTCCAGCCCTTCAAATCAGAAACATGATGCCAAGTCAACTGATCTTTTTCAATGGCCTTGAGCCAACGATCCCGATTATTATCCAAGGAAACGCCCAAAATTTCAAAGCCCTGGTCTTTATATTTTTCATAAACTTTGCGCACATTCGGGTTCTCGCGGCGACAAGGACCACACCAACTGGCCCAAAAATCAACCAATAGCACTTTGCCGCGCAAATCCGATAACTTGAGCATTTTGCCCTCTGGCGTAGCTACCTCAAAATCAGGCGCCAAACCACCAATAGGAGCCGCTCCACGAACCTGAATGATCTGCTGCTGAATAAAATTATCCAATACTTCCGATTTTCCGCCATGAATTTTCTGGTAACGCTCGGCATATTGCACAAATAATTCTTTTTGCTGAGCCGACAACAAGCCAAAGGCCACGCCCAACAAAGCCGATTGATGATGAGGACTCTCCTGCCCCACCGCATCCAAAGTTTTGTCCAAATAAGCCTGCACTTCTTCCGCCGATAAGCCCACCCGACTCACATTAGTCGCATAGCTTTTAATCGCCTCATAAAAGAAGGGAATCCGCTTGAAGGTCCCATCAGAAAGGTCCGTAAACTGAAAATAAGTTTGGGCCAAATAATCGCCCTCTCTTTGCTCCGCCGAACTTTTATTATTCTGATAAGACAAATAGGTATACAAGCCCACAATTTTAGCCAATTCGGGCTGCTCCTTCTTCAATTCCAGCAAATATGACTTGCGGCGATAATCCAAAGCCTCCAGCTTTTTATCCAAATCCGCTAGCACTTTGGGCTCATTTACGTTTTGCTTGTAAGCCGAAATTAGGGCGAAAAAACTAGAAGTTTGCCCCTGAATACTATCCAACATGGCCACAAAAGCCTGATTCGTCTTCGATTTTTTTATTTCATAGGCGTTAATATCTTCACAGACGCCCGTCAAAATTACCTTTTTTTCATTGCCCAAATAAAGCGGCCGCATCTGGTTGAGCGAGGTCCCCAAATAATAGTTTCCTTCCTCCAAAGCCCCAGTATAACTATAGCGTTTGGCCGATTTCGAGCTCGTCAGCTCCATCGCACTAAAAGGCTCCACCTGCGTGCCGGTCCACTGAAAGAGCTGCAAATTTTCTAGCTCACAATCAGCGGCTAGCTCCACTTCCAAACTCATTTTTTTTTGTGCGCTCAAACCACCCGCAAGCAGTAGGAGCAAAAACATCCAACTTTTTGACATCTATCTTTTTTTTACTGATTTTTTTTGATTCTTTTTTGGGGCTGCCCCTCGCCTTCGGCTCGGGTCGGGCTGTTTCACAGCTCGCTATTCGCTCGGCCCTGCGCTTTTTTCGCTTTGCTCAAAAAAGCTGGGTCTGGCCTTCGGCCACTGCTGTCCATCCCTCAGCCGAGGCGCTGTGCGCCTTGGCGGCGGCTTGGCCGCCTAAGCAAAGAAAACAACTAGCTAAAAGTACAAACTATTCTATGTATTTAAAAATTTGGGCTTTTCCTTAAAACTTGTTTAAAAAGTAATGGGTAAATAAGCTAGAGCCTAAAGTTTATTGTAAGTTTGGAGCTTCTGAAAAATGTGACCAAATGATTCGTTATTACCGCCTAGAAGACCGAAAATTGCAAGAGCTCAACGAAATGCAGGCCCCCTGCTGGGTCAATATTTCGCCGCCCTTCAATATTGCCAGCATAGAAGCCCTAGCCGAAGAGCTAGAGCTAGACCTCGATTATCTGACCGACCCTTTGGATATTGATGAACGGACCCGTTTCGAGTTTAGCGATGAGGCCAAGCTCATTATCTTAAATACGCCAGTGCTCAATGACCATAGCACCGAAGAGCGCACCCTTTATATTACGGTGCCCATGGGCCTGATCTGGACCCCCGACTATTTTATTAGCATTTCTTCTTATGAAAACTCGGTCTTGCAGAGCTTTTTGGGCCAAAAGGTCAAGGACTTTGATCCTATGGACCCCTCCTTATTTGTTTTGCAAATTTTGGAACAAAACGTCTATGCCTATTTGCGCTGCCTCAAAGATATTAACGTCCGTAGAAATGTGGTGGAGCAAGAGGTTTATGAATCTTCTAAAAATCGGGACCTCAAGAAGTTGCTCAATTTAGAAAAGTCGTTGGTTTATTTTGTTACCGAGCTCACCACCATCAATCAGTTGATGAGTAAGATCCAGCGGACCAATTTTTTGGGTATTCGGGGCGATGAGGAAAAAGAAGACCTCTTTGAGGACATCCTCATTGATAACCGCCAAGCCTTGGAGATGGCCCATATTTACTCCAATATTTTGGGGGGCACCATGGAGGCCCTAGCCTCTATGATTTCTAATAATTTGAATGAAGTCATGAAGCGGCTCACCGTCATTACCATTGTGTTGATGGTGCCTACCTTGGTGGCCAGTTTTTATGGGATGAACGTCAGTTTGCCCATGATGCAGCATCCCAATGCCTTTTGGGCCTTAATGGGCATTGCGGTGCTTATTTCTATTATTTTGGTCCTCTTCTTTAGGAGCAAAAAGCTGTTTTAGGTCCATAAAACTGAGAAGCCTAGGGCCTTGGCCCTAGGCGCCCCTAGGCGGCCTAGCGATGGTAGGCAGTGCGGCGCAGCCGCAGACCCAGGCGCTGCAAGCGCCGCAGGGCCGAGCGAATAGCGAGCTGCCGAACGTAGCGCCCGCAGCTTGCTGCGGGAGGCCCCAAAGCCCTATCATTTGTCTGTTTTTGGGCATAAAAAAAGACCACTACTAAAGCGTAGTGGTCTTTTTTCTATTGGCAGCAGGCCTATCGATGAATAATAATATATCCGGTAGAGGGGTCAGTGCCGTCTCCATAATCTAGGATATAGAAATAGGTACCATCGGGTAGGTCGGAGCCCTTGAACTGGCCATTAAAGCCGGTAGGTTCGCCTTCATAGACCATATTGCCCCAGCGAGAGTAAATGCGGATTTGCATATTGGGATACTCTTCATCGCAGACAATAAAGATCTCGTCATTGATTCCATCGCCGTTTGGAGAAAGACCATTCGGCATGAGGCAGCGCTCTTCATATTGGATATCGAGGACCACTAGGGCCGTATCACAGATGGTGGGACAAGTAGCGTCACAAACCTCATAAGTGAAAGAGTCGATACCAAAATAGAGGCGATCGGGCACATAATCAAAGGTATTATTGCTGTTGAGCTGAGTAATTCCGTGTAGTGGTGGATTGACCAATTGAACGCTAGCATTTGGTCGAACGGCATCATTGATTGTCACATCCATTCCCGTGATGGAGTCGCGGAAATTGAGTGTAAAGGCATCATCTAGGGCATCGGGGGCGGGTTCATAGAGCACCTCAATACTATCTAGGCGAGAGGGGCAACCATTTTCCGTTACCGACAAGCTATAGAATCCTTCAAGAGCATCGACCACCACCAACTGGCCCATAAAGTTTTGTTGCGTACTGCTATCGGCCAAGAACCAATTATAAACCGCAGAGGGGTTATAGATGGTGCTATCGGTCAATTCTAGGACATCATCCAAACAAAGCGGCTCATTGAAAGACAAGCTAGGCGTTTGTGGAGTAGGAATAATGCTAGCGGTAACTGAGCCAGTAGCGGTACAGCTATTTTGGTCGGTAACCGTAACGGTATAGCTACCTGCGGCGGTTAGGCCAGCGGGGCTAATACTGGGCGTACCTAAAGTAGAGCTAAAGCCGTTGGGGCCGGTCCATTGGTAAGTATAAGTAGAAGCGGGATCTGGATTAGCATCTAGATCTAGGGTACTATCTTGGCAAGGCGTGCTTGCCAAAGGCGTAAAGGCTAGCGGAAGCGGATTAACGACTACGGCCAAGGGGGCGGCAGAAGTATCGCGGCAACCATCTACAGTAATAATCATCGTATAATCGCCAGAATTGGCGGTATCGATATTATTGATGATCAGGGTATCGTTATTTGGACCAATAGAAGTTCCGTTAAAGAACCATTGATAGTCAAAGTTCGTCCCGCTATAATCGCCGGGGTTATCTAGGGTAAATACAGCTTGGCCGGTGGCACAAAGCGGAGCATTTACGGCAACAACGGGAGGCGGTACTACATTCATATCTACAAACACACTATCGGTAGAAGAGCAACCAGGAGCACCTTGCGGGCTAATCGTTACGATATAGAAGCCTTCATCGGCGGCTTGCATATTACTTCTAGTCGGGTTGGCTAGGGTAGAGCTAAAGCCGTTGGGGCCGGTCCATTGGTAATTGTAGTTAAAGCCAGTAGCTGGTGGGTTGGCAAAAAGCGTTAGCGTTTGGCCCTCACAAAGTGGGTCATTGCTTGTGGGTTGTGGGCCATCGAGGACCACCGTCACATCAGAGATACAAGTACTAGATACCCCATTCACATCAATGGCTGTTACGGTAACAGGCACCACGCCAATATCGGCACAAGTAATCACTTGCGGGCTAATGAGTACGGTATCAATACCACAGGCATCATTGGTATTTACGCCTAGTTGCTGAGCGCTTAGCGTATCTACCCCCGAGGCCGTGAGGTTCACTAGAATGTTGTTACAGTTTACTACAGGAGCAGTCGTATCGACAATAGTCACAGCAGCATAACAAGTATCTGCATTATTGCTAAAGTCGGTAGCGATCACCATGACGGTATCTTGTCCGATATCTGCGCAGCTATAGTTCACACCAGTTGTAGAACCATTTACTGTATAAGCAAAAATGCTACAGTTATCGCTGCTATTGCTCATATCGACTACATCGACAGGGCGAACCGTTCCGTTTCCGCCATTATCTAGATAAAGCGTAAAGGCTTGGCAGCTAACAGCGGGGGCCAGATTATCTTCTACCGTAATAGTAGCCTGACAAGTTGAGGCATTGCCGTTTGCATCAATGACTTCTAGCTGCACCTGATTGCTTCCAATATTGGTACAGTTGTAAGTAATAGCCGTTTGGCCGTTAATCGTATAGCTCAAGGGGCCGCAAGCATCGGAAGAGCCGTTATCCACGCTAGTAGCGGGAACTGTTACCGTACCGTTTGCATTTAATTGGACCGTAATATTTTGGCAGATAACTACAGGAGCGATATTGTCTTCTACGGTAATAGTAGCTTGGCAAGAGTCGCGGTTTCCGGCGGGGTCTACCACCGTCAGGGTAGCTATATTTTGGCCAGTATCGGCGCAGTTGAAGCTAATAGAGGGTTGGTTATTGATCAAGTAAGTAGTAATCGAGCAATTATCATTGCTGTTATTGTCCATCTGTACTGCAGCAATATTCACATTACCGAAGCTATCCAATTGGACCGTAATATTTCTGCAATTGGCTTGAGGAGCGATAGTATCGAGCACCGTAATTTGGGTCAAGCAGCTGGCGGTATTTCCAGAAGGGTCGCTAGCTCGAATAGTATCTTGGAAAGTTTGGCCAATAGCGGAACAATCATATAGTCGTTGTGGCAAGCTATCAATGGTCCAAGAAAGGATACCACAAGCATCGTTTCCAGTAGCAAAATCGGTAGGCAAAACAGAAACATCTCCGTTGAGGTCCAGATAAACATTGCCGTTTGTACAGCTAATGGTGGGTTGGCTATTATCCACCACCGTCACATTAGATAGACATTGGCTAGTGGTCCCTTGATTATCTGTTACCGTAAGCGTCACTACATTTACGCCTGCATTACTACAATCAAAGCTAGCTTGTGCCTGTCCATTGATTTGATAGCTATTGATTCCGCAGTTATCGGTAGAACCATTATCGAGGCTAGTAGCATCTACAGTGCCTTGGCCTGTTGTTGCATTTAGCGTGACCGTTACGTCTTGGCAAATTGCCAGAGGAGCAATAGTATCGAGTACATTAACGTCTACAGCACAGCTTGCCTGTTGGTTAGAGGGGTCTCTAACAATTAGGGTAGCGCCATTTAGGCCAATATTTTGGCAAGTATAGCTTTGTGCGCTAGTGTTGTTAATCAAATAGGTTTGGATGCCACAGTTATCATAGCTAGCGCTATCAATTGTTGCGGCGGCCACCTGTACAATTCCAGAAGAATCTAGGTAGACATCTACGGGAGTAGTAGGACAAACTGCTACGGGAGCAATGGTATCTTGAACATTCACCACAGAAGAACAGCTACTGGGGTTACCACTAGAATCCTGTACCGTTAGGGTCACCAAGGTATTTCCAATATTAGAGCAATCAAAAGTTTGCGAAGCTTGTCCGTTGATGAGGTAAGTAGTTACTCCACAGTTGTCGGAGGAGCCATTATCTAGGTCAATTCCTTGAACCACTAGCTGTCCGCTTGTATCTAGCTGTACTTGCACATTGAAGTTACATTGTGCATTGGGGCTAGTCACATCATTTACGGTTACTTGGGTGGTACAAGTACTAAAGTTACCCGTAGGATCAGTGACCGTCAAGGTAGCCGTGTTGTTTCCAATTTCAGAACAGCTATACTGATAAGAAGGCTGCCCATTGATGAGGTAGCTAAGTGGTGGTGCACAGACATCTGTACTGTTGTTATTGAGTGTGCTCGCATTTACCGTAGCCAAACCGTTAATGGCGTCTAAGTTAACTGAAAGTGTTGCTCTACAGTTGGCCACAGGAGCCGTTGTATCTCGAACAATAATTTCGGTAGAACAAGTGCTAGAGGTTCCAGAGCTATCAGTTACGGTAAGGACTACGTTTTGGTTTGTCCCGGCATCGGTACAATCAAAAGTTAGCGCCGTTTGACCGTTTAGCAAATAGCTAGAGGGATCTAAGCTACAGTTATCGCTACTTGCGCTATCTGCCTGAGGAGCTTGGACTGTAGCCAAGCCAGTGTTTCCATCTAGGAAGGCCTCAAATGGAGCACGACAAATAGCGTCGGGAGCCACCGTATCCAAAACCGTCAATTGCGCCTGGCAAGTATCGCTATTACCATAAATATCGGTAGCGGTTAGGATGGCCGTGCGTAGGCCCAAACTATCACAAGTATAAATTTGGTTACTTGCGCCATTGATGGCCAAGCTAACAGGGCCACAGGCGTCAATAGATCCCCCATCAATTACAGAGGCGGGCACATTGACAAAGCCGTTTTGGTCTACATAAACAGTAGCATTTTGGCAAATCATAGTGGGCGGCAAAGTATCCTGAACCACTAGGTTGGTCGTACAGCTATTGCTGTTGCCACTAGGATCAAAAACAGTCAATGTAACTGATACTGGAGCAGCAATATTACTACAGTTAAGTTGAGCAGGAGACACTACCATACTATCAATACCACAGGCATCACTACTGTTATTATCAATAACAGCTGGATCAATCTGGGCCAAACCATTGGCATCTACATATACTGTAGCCGCCTGACAGCTTGCAATAGGATCAGTGACATCCTCTACCGTAATAATGGCAGAACAAGTATCGCGATTACCATTGGCATCCGTCACGACAATATTAGCCGTATTGGCCCCCAACTGACTACAATCAAAGCTGCGGCTAGCCGTACCATCATCAAAAAGAATAGAGTTGATAGCGCAGTTATCTGTAGAACCGCCATCCAAATCGGTAGCGCCTACAGTAACATTACCCGCTGCATCTAGCTGCACGGTAATAGACTGACAAACAGCTACCGGAGGCATTGAGTCAAAAACGGTAACATTGGAGAAACAACTTGCCTGAATATTAGAAGAGTCATAAACGGTCAAAGTAAGAAACTGACTCCCTATATTCGTACAGTCTAAAATCAAACTATCTTGGTTGTTCACCTCAAAATAGGCTACTGCACAGTTATCGGTAGAACCATCATCCAATTGCTGAGGATAAAGCACCACCGTACCACTGCTATCCAACAATAGCTGTACGTTCTGACAAGAAGCCATAGGAGCCGTAGCATCCTGAATATTCAAGGTACTGCTACAAGAATCTGTATTTCCATTAAAGTCTGTAGCATAAAGCATAACCGTATTGGCCCCAATATGACTACAGTCAAAAGTATCCTGAGAAAGCGCATAGTTCTGAATACCACAGGCATCATTAGAACCATTATCTAATGTAAAGTACTGAATAACCAACTGTCCGTTGTTATCCAAGTTGCGGAAGAGCGGCGTACGACACACCATTGTAGGCGGAAGAGTATCATGTACAGTTACCGTAGCCTGACAACTATCCTGTAGACCAGCAGCATCTTCTACCACTAAACTCACTGTATTGCTACCAATCTCTAAACAAGTGTAGTCCACAAAGGAACTGCCGTTAATGAGATAGTTAACAATCGTACAGTTGTCATTAGATCCATTATCAATATCTGAAGGCAATACCCGAGCATCACCATTGATGTCCAGATAAACATCTATGTTTTGGCAAATAGCAGTTGGGGCAATCGTATCAATAATGGTTACTATAGCCTGACAAGAATCTTCATTGCCATTTACATCTGTAGCATAAAGCGTAAATACATTGGGGCCAGCTACTGCACAGCTCACACTAACCGAAGCTTGACGGTTAATGGTCAAACTGAGCAGTCCACAGTTGTCGCTTGTTCCATTATCAATATCTGAAGGCAAAATGGTTACACTACCACTAGCATCCAAATAAGCATTGATATTTTGACACTGCATTGTTGGAGGAGTAAGATCCTCTACCGTAATAATAGCCTGACAGCTGCTGATCAAGCCCTGTCCATCTGTTACACTAAGGGTTACCGTATCTTGGCCCAAACTACTACAGTCATAGCTCAAGCTATTCTGTCCATTGATTAAATAACTCAATGTTCCACAATTGTCCGTAGATCCTGCATCCACATCAATGGCCTGAACAGTAACTTGTCCAGTTACCGCATCTAGCTGAACACTAATGTTCTGGCATCGAGCAACAGGCGCTAGAGTATCCAATACCGTCACCAAAGACTGACAAGTATCCGCATTTCCAGTAGAATCCGTGGCCACCAAAGACAAGAGATTAGGACTACCCAAGTTGGCACAACTATAAATAACAGTATCCAAACCATTCAAGAAGCTCAAAGCTGGCGTACCACAGTTGTCATCACTACCATTGTCTACATCAGAAGTGCTCACCACCACCTGGCCATTGTTATCCAAATAAGCCAAAATGTTTCTACAATCTGCAGTAGGAGCCAATTGGTCCGAAACGTTAATTGTCGCTACACAGCTGTCTACATTAGCCGCCGCATCCCGAACAATCAAGGTCACTGTATTTACCCCAATCTGACTACAGTCAAAAGTCTGCGTGTTGCTTCCCGATAAACTCACCGCCGTTACTCCACAGTTATCGGTAGATCCACCATTCACCTGGGCCGCCGTTACCGTAGCCGTCCCACTACTGTTCAAGAAAATATCAATCGGACTGTTACAGTTGGCCTGAGGTGCTATAGTATCTCTTACCGTCACCTGGGCCGTACAAAAGCTTACATTGCCTGAAGGATCTTCTACCGATAATTGAGCATTAACCGTCAAACCCGCCTGAGCACATGTATAAGTAAAGCTTGGCTGGTTATTGATAAGTAGCGTAATCGGACTACAGTTGTCAGAAGATCCCCCATCAATATCTACGGCATTCACTACAGCCTGACCATTGATATCCAAATATACCGTGATGTTCTGACAAAGCGCCCTAGGCAACTGATTGTCTGTTACCGTTACTGTAGCCGTACAAGTATCTCTATTTCCAGAGGCATCTTCTACAATCAATTGAGCACTGTTGGTCCCAATATCAGCACAACCATAAGTTACTGAGTTGGCCCCATCAATAAAGTAAGTCGTAATCGCACAGTTGTCGGTAGAACCACCATCAATATCAGTCCCACTCACTACCGCCTGCCCCGTAGAGTTCAAGACCACCGTAATGTTTCTACATATCGCATTGGGCGCAATAGTATCCAATACCGTAATCTGAGACTGACAGCTAGAAGGATTACCCGCAGCATCCGTAATTTCTAAAGTAGCCAAAACTGGCGTTCCCGTCAAAATAGTCAGGCTGCTACAGTCATACAACTGACTAGCCGCATTGTTAATCGTACTATCTACAATTGCACAGTTGTCTCCACTAGCAGGGTCAATAATGTCTATAGGGTATAAGGTGGCCTCCCCATTCTGATCCAAAATAGCGGTGTCGGCCTGACAAAGCGCTAGGGGAAACTGATTATCATTAACGACTACCGTTGCCGTACAAGAGTCTGCATTGCCAGCATTATCCGATACCACTAGATTAACCGTATTTGATCCTAAATCATCACAATCAAAATTAACTTGCCCTGCTCCATTGAGCTGTAAGTTGGTGGTTCCACAGTTGTCGGTACTTGCACTATCTATGCTGGTCGCCAATACAGCAACCTGACCAGATGGATTGAGACTAACGTTCAATGGACGAGTCCGACAAAGCGCATCAGGAGCAAAAGTATCTCTTACGGTCACCGTAGCCGCACAGCTATTCGCATTGGCATTGGCATCCGTTACCTCTAAAGTGACGGTCTGCGCACCAATATCCGTACAGCTAAAGTTCACCTGCCCGCCATTATTTACTGTATAGTTAATGATTGCACAGTTGTCCGTACTGTTGTCATCTACATCAGCAGGTACAACTGTAGCCAAACCCACAGCATCCAGATAGGCATCAATGTTCAAACATTGCGCAACAGGAGAAGTCGTATCCTGTACATTCACAATCGTAGAACAAGAGTCTACATTAGAAGAACCGTCTGTTCCAATCAACCAAACCGTATTGTTGTTCAATTGTGTACAATCAAAGCTCAAAGAAGGCTGACCATTGACGGTTAAGTTTAATACCGTACAGTTGTCAGTGCTACCATTATCAATGTCTGCTGGCACTACCGTGGCCTGACCACTAGCATCCAAAGGTAAACTAATGCTCGCCTGACATTGCATATCCGGAGCCGTTTGGTCCAATACTTCTACAATGGCCTGACAAGAGTCTAGGTTGCCCGATGCATCCTCTATCACTAAAGTGGCTGTATTGTTCCCCAATTGACTACAGTCATAAGTTACCGCAGTCTGCCCATTAATACGCAAAACAAAGGCAGGACAGTTGTCACTGCTTCCATTGTCTATATCTGCTGCATTCACTACAACTTGGCCACTTACTGGGTCCAAACTTACACTAATGTTCTGACAAATTGCCGCAGGCGCTAGCGTATCCAAAACGGTAATGTCTGCCTGACAAGAATCTAAGTTCCCCGAGGCATCCTCTACCAAATAAGATACTGTTTGTACCGCCCCTACCGCCGAACAATCAAAACTAAGGCTGGCCTGGTTGTTTATATATTCATTGACAATACCGCAGTTATCCGATGAAGGCGTTCCCGTATTGTTTACATCTGCCGCATTGACAAGGACCTGCCCCGAAGCATCTAGATATACCGTGATGTTCTGACAGTTGGCTACAGGAGCTACCGTATCCAAAACAGTCACCACAGATTGACAAGAGTCAATATTAGCCGAAGCATCTTCTACCGTTAAAGTTACTGTATTCCCAGCACCCAATTGCCCACAACCATAATTTAAAGTCGCCTGCCCATCAATCAAAAGAGTAGGCGAAGGATCACAAACATCCGAACTGCCATTGTCTACATCTGTCGCAGCCAAACTAGCCTGTCCGTTGTTATCTAAGTAAATGGTAGCCGGCTGACAAATCACTGTAGGAGCCGTAGTATCTCTTACCGTAATCGTAGCCGTACAAGAGTCTAGGTTGCCAGAAGGGTCCGCCACAATAATAGTTACCGTATTTATCCCCAAATTACTACAATCATAACTTACTGTCGTCGCCCCCCCAGAATAACTAAAGCTCAAAGGAGAACCACTGTTATCCGTACTCAAAATTCCTACGCTATCGGCCAATAAGGTCGCATTACCCGCAGGATCCAAATCTATAGTAAGGTTTCTACAAATAGCCGTAGGTACTGTAGTATCCAAAACAGTCACCAAAGCCGAGCAAGTAGCAGTATTACTCCCCCCCTGCGCAGCAGATTGCGCCTCTACAACCGTTAAGGTCACATTATTAGGCGAAGCTACAATATTACTCGCATTATAGGTTACGGTTGTTGCCCCATTCACCTGATATTGCAACAGATTAGAAGGGGTGCAAATATCATTACTGCCATCATCAATAAAACTACCATCAATGGTTGCATTACCCGTATTGTCTAAGTATACAGTAGTATCTTGACAAAGAGCCGTAGGCGCAATCGTATCAAAAACAACAACTCTGGCCCGGCAACCATTAATCGGCCCAAAGGTCTGTACGTTTCCAGAAGGATCTGCCGCCTGAAAGAAAATGTTGTTGGTCCCTTTGTTCGAACAATCAAAGTTGCGAACCGGCCCAAAGGTAAAAGGAAAGTTCACCTGCTGAGAAACCAATTCATTGCTCACTCCACAAGCATCCGTAGCCACAATGGCCGCAGCCGCATCATAGGCCCCCACTCCCGTATTGTCCAAATAAATAGTGTCCCACACGGAAGGGTAAGCCGTACAGGCATCAATCTCCGGTGCCGTTACATCCTGTACCGTTACATCCGTAAAACAAAAATCACTATTACCCAATCGATCCGTTAAAGTCATCTGTACCGTTACCAGCCCAGCCCCTACATCAGTACAACTAGCCGTAGCCGGAGAAAATACCGCCGACTGCAAATAACAAGTCGTATCCGATCCATTATCTACATCTATAAATTCATAGCTGTGGTTTCCACTAGCATCCAAAGCAACCGAAGCCGTAGCCTGACAAAGAGCAGCCAAACTACCCGGCGTACAAGCCGAAAGCTGAATACAAAGGTTCTCTACACAAACCGGAGAACTCCCCCCACCATCATGAATGACGTTCAAGGTCCAACTCCCCGCAGGATTCTCCCCCCAATAAGCCGATAAAGACTGAGCCGCTGCATAGGTTCCCGCAGCAGGACTAGCCCCCTGTACCGCCCCGCCAAAGGCAAAGGTAGTCACTAAGCTATTTACCGCCGTAGCTCCACTATAAGTAGCTCCCCCCTGCGCCGCCGTCTGTACCAAACGTACCACGGTCCCCGTAGGAGAAACTAACTCAAAACCTATATCCGACAAATCAACTGTACCCCCTACCCCACTTCCGCAGGCATTGGGCACTACAGACCAGGTCAACTCCACTTCCACATCAGCTATCTGCTGACCCGGCGCAAAATCTCCCGGCGAACTAAAAATAACCGCCCCAGAACTAGCCGTTCCAGAAGCTGTTACCGTATTTCCTGTTACACATCGCTGTACCGTTTGCCCCCAAACCGTAAGCGGTATGCTTACAGCAGACAGACAAAAGACCGCAAGAATTATTAACTGTTGTAAAGGTCTGTTACTCATATATTACTTAGGTTGCTTTTTTGAAATGGCTTCTTTTCTTACCACTTTGCCGACAAATTTACAATAAATTTGTAGAATCCGCCCAATCTCTTTCGCTTGTTTCATTTATACTTATTCAACGTATCTTCTTATGAGTTTGCCGCCTCTTCCCCTTTTTTTCCTTTTCTTTTTCACTCTGCTCTCGGCCTGCCAAGCCCCCAATACGACTAATACGAATGAAGCCCTCCTTCAGCTTTTTGAAGCCGAAAAAAATGGTCCCAATCATCAAGCAGACCGACGCCTCCTTCAATTTAAACATCTTTGGCAAAAAAGCGAATTAAATGACTCGCTCTGGCCCCATACCCTCGCTTTTATAGTCTCCCAATATGGCCCTAAACAACTCTATAAATGGCGCCAACAAGATCCCCTCCTCCTCGCCCTCAAAGATAGCCTCAGCCAACACCAACTCCTGCCCTACCAAGCTATACAATTAGCCAAAAAAGATTGGCCCTGCCTCCAAAACCTCTCCCCCAAAGAACAAAATTATATCCACCAAGCTCTCTTTAAAACTAATTAACCCCCTCTGCAATAAGAACTTACTGTTCTTTTTTTGGGGCCTCCGCCTCGCTTCGCTCAGCGGCGCTACGCTTTGGGGCTCGCTGTTCGCTCGGCCCTGCGGCGGCTGCGCCGCCTGGGTCTGGCCTACGGCCACCCCGCCGCATCGCTAGGCCTGCGGCCCTTCGGGCCTGTAGAATGAATATAGCTGAAAAGCCCCCGCTTCCAGAATAGAAAACAGGGGCTTAGGTTTTCAGAACCCACAACTCTTAGACTGCATTTACTCAACCGATGATTTTACCACAGAAGCAGTACGAAAATACTTGAGCTCATAAAAGTCAGCCACTTGCTTAATGTCTCGATAGTAATGAAACTCTAAACGAGCAAAACTTGCAAAAAGCCCCAAAGACAGCTCTTCCCGATGCTGCTCTAGTAAAGTAGAGTTGTTGCTATAGCTGTATTCTAGCCCCTGCTGCTCATCCCGGAGATCTTCTAGTTGCTGGCCATAAAGCAGTACGGTCCTGCCAAGATGGACCAATTGAGAATCACGGACTAAGCTACGCCCCAAGGTTTTAACCAACTGAATCCGATCGTCAAGCTTAGCTCTGCTAAAAATAGTGCGCCCTTGCGGAAAAAAACTTTTGTACTGACGACTCTTGCTATCATAGGTCATCTGAATCTCAGCAGCCCAACGACGAAGCATAGGCCCCGTCACTTCTCCTAGCAAGGCCATAAATTCAGCTGTTTTTGCATGATAAGCCGTACGCCCATCAATAGAACGCTCGTACTGCTCCAAAAAAGTAAGATAGAAAGGCTCAAAGAAGATCAAGATATCTTGAATAGCAGGATCTGTAGCCGCTTTGATTCGAAGCTTGCTCAAATGATCTGTAGACAACTGATACATTTTTTTGAAGGACCCTCTTGTATCCGTATAAAAGAAATTTCTAAGCGCTATCCAGTTTGGGTTTTGATACATAGGAGTATAATTATGGGGTACAAAAATATTATATCCTAAATATATCTAAATAATGCCCCAATAGCAACTATTGGGCGCTGTTTAAAATTTTATTCCTGCGCCTAGGGACAAGCCCCTAGGCTAGCTTTTTTAGACAGCCCTCTAAAGAGGGCCTTTGGATAAGGACCTTCTCTGCAACAACTACTTAGCAAGGCCCCATATATCAACCTTTGAGGCCCTTTAGGGCTGACTCCATTGGATTAGCCTAGGGGCTTGTCCCTAGGCGACTATTGGCCAAATCCCGAATAGCATAGCCTACTTTACAAATGCCGTTTCACAAATTGCGAATAGCATCCCCTACTTTACAAATGCCACTTCACAAATTGCAAATAGCATCCCCTGCTTTACAAATGCCGTTTCACAAATTGCAAATAGCATATCCTGCTTTACAAATGCCGTTTCACAAATTGCGAATAGCATCCCCTACTTTACAAATGCCGTTTCACAAATTGCGAATAGCATCCCCTGCTTTACAAATGCCGTTTCACAAATTGCGAATAGCATCCCCCGCTTTACAAATGCCGTTTCACAAATTGCGAATAGCATCCCCTACTTTACACTCGCCGTTTCACAAATTGCAAATAGCTTCCCCTGCTTTACAAATGCCGTTTCACAAATCCCGAATAGCTTCCCCTGCTTTACAAATGCCGTTTCACAAATCCCGAATAGCATACCCTGCTTTACAAATGCCGTTTCACAAATCCCGAATAGCATACCTCGCTTTACAAATGCCGTTTCACAAATCCCGAATAGCATACCCTGCTTTACAAATGCCGTTTCACAAATCCCGAATAGCTTAGCCCAAATGGAACATGTTGTAAGGTATAAGGGGGCCTGTAGGATCGATATATATACCTGTAGGTTGAAACCTACAGCAACAAAAGCGGCCATACTAAGCACAATAAAAATGAGCCGATGGTTAAAACCATCGGCCCATATCATTTATAGCAAACAAGGGCTTTAGCCCGCCAGTTTGCATAGACCCGCAACCATGGGCTTCAGCCCATGGCCGCAGAACAACTCCACACAAAAAAATCAGGGGTAAAAATAATTGCTATCCTTACCCGCCCTGGGCTGAAGCCCAGGGTTATTGACTGATCGAACTGACGGAGAAAGCCCTTGTTCGCTTTTGGGGCCATCATCTTGCTCGCCGCAGGAGCTTAAAAGACCCTGCTTCCAAGATAGAAGGCAGGGCTTTGGTTCTTCAGGACCTGCGGCTTTTAAGCTGCAGGCCAAGGGGCGATAAAGAGCGAGCTGGGATCCTAATCTGGCTGCGGCTTTTAAGCCGCAGCTATGGCCGAAGGCCAAACGGCCTAGCGATGTGCAGCAGTGGCGCACAGCGCCAGACCCAGGAGCCGAAGGCGACGCAGGGCCGAGCGAACAGCGAGCTGCGGAACGTAGCGCCGCAAGGCGAAGCCGCAGCGGAGGCCCCAAAACATCCTCCTACAATTCTACCAACAGATTACAGCCTCTAAGGTCCGACTGATCGAGGCGGCCCAAGACCTCAAAGCGCCCATCGGCATATTTTCGGCCTAGGTCGTCGGTAGCAATGAAGGCACAGCTATCCAAATTGGCTAGGTCCACAATATTGATGGCCCCATTGCGCTGCGGCTCCCTATATATATGTAGGGGGTCGCTATGCTCACGGATATAAATGCCCATTTGGGCGGGGGGACTAAAAATGCCCTGCCCCAGAGAATAGGCCTGCGATAAAAGTTCGGTCATGCCATATTCCGAGTGAATCTTCTCGACGCTAAAGGCTTGGCCCAAAATATGGTGCAGCTCCTCTCGCAAAATTTCCTTGCGGCGGCCCTTCATGCCCCCAGTTTCTAGCACAATATCCTGAGGGCCTAAAGGAAAGCCCCCAGCCTCGGCAAAATCGAGCAAGGCAAAGCTCACGCCCCAGAGCAAAACCTTTTCGCCAGCAGCCTTGGCCGCTTGCATTTGGCTGCGCAGCTCCTCTATATTATAGAGGTAAAAGCCGCTGCCCCTCTTGGCCTGCTTGAGAAAATGTTCGATCATATAGATCAGGGAAGAGCCCTGCCGCTCTAGGTAAGAGGGCAAAAGGGCCAAAATGCGGTAATCCGAGAGGGGGCCATATTGTTCTTCAAAGCAGCGGACCGACTGCTGTTCGTAACGGCTTAGCTCTCGAACAAAATGCTGGCTGCGCTGCTGCCCTGTGGTCCCGCTGCTACTAAATACTTCTTCTTCGGCCCAATCCCCCGCCACAATTTGCTGCGTTTTAAACAAAGAGATGGGCAAAAAGGGGATATCTTCTAGCTGATTTACGTTTTCGGGCTTTCGGCCCAAAAGATCTACCCATTGTTGATAGATCAAATTATGTGTATATTGATAGCGAAAAACCGCCAGGGCTATTTCTGGCAAATCAGAGGCCTGCATCTGCCCAATTGCGGTCCATAACTCCTCTCGCCAAGCATCGGCTGAACTCATAACTATTTCCTATTTTTTATGAAAGGATTTCTATTGCTTATCGCCTTACTGACCCTCTTTACGGCCTGCCAAAAGAACGACAACCTGCCTTCGGTGCCAAAAATAGAATTTCTAGGCTTTTCTAAAGAGAGTTTAGTTCAAAATGGTCAAGATTCTATGCTAGTTCGTTTTGCCTACCAAGATTTGGAAGGAGATTTGGGCTATGAAACAGGCGATAATATTTTTATCTACGACCCCAGAACGGGCCAACGGCTGGCCAGCTATCAGTTTCCGCTAGACCCCAACTCGCCCCAAACGCAGGAGGGCGAGCTGCAACTGATTGTCTACTCGGCTTGTTGTATCTACCAAGATACGGTCCCCAACTGCGGGCCACATCCTAGCGTCTTTAATGAAGACTTTTCTTATGAACTGCAATTGATCGATCAGGCGGGCCAAGCGAGTAATCGCCTGCTTTGTCCCCCCATTCGTTTGCTTTGCCAATAAACTAGCATTATGAATAAATTTAATTTTGGCCTCTTTAGCCTTGGGCTTTTGCTCAGTCTATTTTGGGCCTGTGAGCCCGCCCCCATTTTTCCAGAAGAACCTCAGATTAGCTGGAACCGTTTTACAGTAGACACCCTACAGCAATTTACTGGGCAGATGAAACTCATCGTCAACTTTACCGATGGCGATGGCGACATTGGAAAATCGGGCAATGACACCACTTACAACATGATTATCATTGATAATCGGACCCAAGACAGCATCTACTACGTTATGCCCTATGTTCCACAGCAAGGGGCAGCCAATGGCATTTCTGGAGAGGTAGAGGTGGATATCAGCACAGTTTGCTGTATGGTCCCCGGCTTTCCGGTTCTTTGCAGCAGCATCCCCAATGTCTACGACTCTCTAAGCTACACCATTATGATCCGAGACCGAGCGGGTAATTGGAGCAATGAGATCGAGTCAGAACCCTTATATCTTCGTTGTTTTGAATAATATTTTGGGGCCCGCGGCCAGCTAGGCTTTGCCTAGCTTGGCCGCCGCTATGCTGCGGGGCTCACAGGCCTGTTCGGCCCTGCAGGCAGGCTTCGCCTGCCTTTGGTCTGGCCTTCGGCCACCCACTCCGCAGCGCTGGGCCAAGCCCGCCGCCAAGGCAATTACTACTCATTATATACATAAAACTATCCCATGCGTTATTTTCTAACCCTATTGTGTTTATTTTGCCTCTATCAACGGCCCCAGCTCTGTTATTTTGATGATGGAGACTATCATTTTAGCTTCTTTGAGCCCCGAGTCTCTACCGATTTGGGCGTTCGTTATTTACTAGACTATGAGCCCAGGCTTTGGCAGGGCCGCAATGAAAACTTCAATCATAACCTAAGCGATTGGCAGCAGCAAATTGGCCAAGAAGTTACAATTACCGATTTAGAGCAGCTGATCTATCAAACCCCAGTAGAGCGCATTTATAAGTATGGCCGAGACCGCAAGAGTTTGGAGCTAGCCGCTCCGGGCAACTCTGTTTTGCAAGCTTGGCAAAAGGACCGACAGCTCAAAAAAGAGATGGCCGACTACCTTTGTTTTGCAAAAGAGGCCGCCCTGCATACAGGACAAAAAACCTATAGCTGGGACCTTAATGAGAAAGAGCGCAAAAAGCAAACTCGCCTATTAACTACTGGCGAAGAGGCGGCAGATGATGCTCGTTTAGACTTTATTCGACAGCGCTATGGCTTTCAGCTTGTTCGTTTGGCCTTTTATACCTTAGGGCCAAAAAGCTGCGCCGAATACTTTGATCGTTATTTTGCCCAAGGGCCCAAAAACTATATTTACTACCGCGCCCTAGAGTATAAGGCCGGGGGCGAAGAGGGGGCCAAGGCCAGCCATGGCTTTGCGGCTGTTTTTACGCATTGTGCCGACCGCAGGGCCTCTAGTCTCAACAGCTTTGCGCAAAAGCTTGCGGCCAATTGGGAAGAGGGCTTGGCCCTTTGCGAAACTGAAGAAGAAAAAGCGGCCTTTTATAGCATGCGGGCTTTGGTTCATGGAGGCAATATCCATAAAGAGCTAGAGCGGGTACTCAAGATCAACCCCAACAGCCCCTTAGCCGAGCTGCTTTTGGCCCGTCTATTTGAGCACCTGGAGGGCACAGCCTTTAAATATGGCTACAATGAGTATAAGAACTACCCTGAAATGCAGGCCCAGCACCGCCAAGAGCTGGCTAGCCTAGAAAAGCAGTTAGAGCAGCAATTGGCCCAACCCAACTTAGCCCGTCCACAGCTTTGGCAATTGGCCATGGCCTATATACAGCTCTTTGGGGGCAACTTTGATGAAGCCATGCACATGAGCGGCAAAGAAAACTATAGCGACCAAATGCAAGCCGAAGCCGCTCGCATTCATTTTGTGGCCCAATTGGCTAGTTTGAAAACCTTAGACATGGGGGCTGCTGCGCAGCTCTGGAAAGAACTAGAGCGCACCCCCTTCTTTAAGGACCAATATCAGTTGAAGCAATTTACCCAAGAGGTCTTTGCTGGAAAATTTTACAAACAAGGCGATTATGCTCGGGCCTTTTTGGTGCAAAACCCTTTGCGAGCGGCCAAGGACCAGCTCAGTGAGCCTTTGCTCAGCAGCTTTGAGCAGTTTGTGAACAAGGCCCGCTGGTCCAACTACTTTGACAACTACTTGCTAGAAAAGCGCATTGGAGAAAATCATGTAGACCAGATTAAGGAAATGCGTGGCGTTTATCATTTGCAGCGCTTTGAGTTGGACAAGGCCATTTCGGCCCTGAGTAGTTGCAGTAAAGCCTTTCAGGCCAACAGCCCTAGCTTTAACTCTAGCTACTTAGACAAATCTATTTTTAGCAGCAAGGTAAATCCTGCCGCCTACTACTTTGATATTGAGCAGCAGAATATCTATCGGATGTATGAGGATCATGCTTTTTTGGCGCAGGACTACAATTTGCTCAGCTTTGCAAAGACGCTCAAAAAGCTGAAGGAAAAAGCCGAGAGCAATATTCCTCAGCAGGGAGAGTATGCCTATATCTTGGCCCAAGCCCTTTACAATATTGGTCCAGCGGGCTGGCATCGTCCGGCCATTTATTACAGCAGTGACAATGGGGGACATTCGGCCTGGTACGACTTCGGCAAAGAGGAGAAGTTGGCCAAAAGCTTTGCGGGAGCAAATTGGGAACGGCAGCGTTATTATAATCCCGACCTAGCCATTAAGTATGTAGAAATTGGATTAAAGGCGGCAGACATCAATGACGAACTTGCGGCCCAATTGAATTATTTGGGAGCGCAGATAGAGCTTAGTCGTCCGCATATTTTGGGGCATTATTGGGACTGGGAAGATAATGTCAAGAAAAGCAAACACAAAGACTACCTCAAGGCGCTTAAACAGTATAAGGGGACCAACTTTGAGCGAGAAGTTTTGAGTGAATGCTATTATTATAGAGCGCTTTAAGTAATTAGCGGGCTGGCTTCAGTATTGAAGCCAGCCCGCTTTTCATTTGCGTTCTACAGGGCCGAAGGCCCGCAGGCAATAGCCAAATTTAAACGCACTCACTTTTATAGTTTGCAGCAATTTCCCGCTAGTCGGCCCTATTTTTCTCGGCCATAGCGAAGGCTATGCCCTTAAAAAATAGCTGGCCTAGCCAAAAATTCATAGCAAACTACGACCAAAGCAGCGCGATTAAATCTGGCTGAGGGATGGTAGGGGGTGGCCGAAGGCCAGACCGAGGCGCTGCAAGCGCTGACAACAAGGCTGAAAGCCGCAGTTCGATGACCGAAGGGAATAACGGCCGAGCGAGCAGCGAGCCCCCGCACAGCCCGACCCGACCACAGGGCGGGGCAGCCCCAAAAAAGCAACTAGCATAGTTTAGAAAAAAATAAAATTCCTTTTTTCTGCCTGAAATGCCTACATTGAATAGCAAACAAATGATCCCCTTAAAACAATCTTGATGATGTCTAAAACTCTGCGCCTAGGTTTTATTATGGGAGGTGGCGTCTCTCTGGGCAGTTTTTCTTCGGCTGCGCTCTGCGAATCGATTAAGCAGCTATTAGTTTATGCGGAATATGAGGATACAGCTGGGCAAAAGCGGCCTTATGCACGTATTGAAATTGATGTACTCACGGGCTCTAGTGCTGGGGCTATTAGTTTGGGCATTATGCTTAGGGGGCTGGCCAGTCCTAGAGATCAATATCAGCTTTTGGGCTATAACTCCTACTCTCATTTTCGGCAAGAATTGCAGCAAGAACTGCTGGGTCAATTTGGGGAAGCCGCCTATAAAATGATGGGCGAACAGCCTGAAAAATTTGAGGATTTACTGGCTATTCAGGGCGTTCAGAAGCTACAAGAGCACATCTGGGCCAAGGAGGTCAATTTAGACGAACTGCTGGCTCAAAACAAAGAAAAAGTAAAGGCGCAGGCGGGTTTATTGGACCGTAGTTATATTGATGAGATGGGGCATCGCTACTTTGGTTTTCCGCAGCAGCAGCCTGTAGTCAGCCAGCGGCGGCTCTTGGCCCCAAGGGTCCTTTTTGCCTGTACCCTAAGTAATTTGCAGGCCCTCAACTTGCAAGGCAGCCCAAAAGGATCGCCCTTTGGCTCGGCCCTCAATGATGCCGAAGTCTATAAATCTCATGCGGAACTGCGTTGTTTTGACCTCAACTTTGGGGAGGTTAGAGAGGAGTTTTTCCAGCACTACCCTATTCCATGGCGGCAATTTCATTTGGGGCCAGCCTATTGTTATGACAATAAGGGACAACAAAAAGAAATGGGCAGTTTGCTCAATATGGCCTATTGGCAAGAGCTCTCGGCTAGCTGTATTGCCTCCGCGGCTTTTCCCCTAGCTTTTGAGCCCGTTCGCCTTCGTCGGTATCGGCATGAATTGCAGGACCGTTGGCCAGAAGCCTTGGCGGCAGAAGACAGCCATATTTTTACCTATGTAGATGGCGGAATGTTTAATAATGAGCCCATTCGGGAGGCCATGCGCTTGGGCAGTTATTTGGACCAGCTGCATAAGGGCGGGCCAGATTACGACCGCTTGATGCTTTTTGTCGATCCTATTGTAGGCGAAATTAAGGAGGATTTTCAAGAGGGCTCTGCTCAGCTGCTGGGGCTTCAGCGTTCTTGGTTGACTGGTCGAGCAAAATGGGGAGCCCGTTCGCCTTTGGCTCGAATTGGCGATAAATTGCCGAAGTTGGTCTCGGCCCTTTTGCATGAATCTCAGCAGGGAGAATGGCGCAAAATCAAGGCGGTGGTGGATCGTTTTGAGGAGCGCAAAAAGCTCCGACAGTATCAAAAACTGCAGTATTCGGGCAAACAGCTTCCGCCTCAAGAACGGCAGGCCCTGCGGCAGTTTATCGAAGAAGAATTGGCCCAATTGCGGCAGGGGCTCTACCTGCCACCGGCCTATTTGCAGCTGAGCCAAGAGCTCAGCCGAATCCTAAGTGAGGAGCAAGCCTTTTTTGCCGATAAATTGCCTTGGGAGGATGCGCAGGCCCTTTGGGACAGCCTTTATGCCTATGTAGAGGAGCAAGAAATCAAGGCCGAAGAACAGGCCGCTTGGGACCTTGCGCTGAGCTTTTTGGCCCTAGATTTAGGGCTGGGCTTGCTGGCCAAAGAACAAAAGGCCAAAATTGTCGGCATTGCCCCCTTTGACTTTTACCGCTCAGAAACAGAGCCCTACGGCCTGCTTCAGCTGCCCGGTTTGGGCCTTTCGGGTTTTGCGGGCTTTGCCTCCGAGGCGGCTAGTCGCTATGAGGCCCGTTATGCGGCCTACTGCAGCTTTAGAATTTTGAGAGAACTGGGCTATAGCAGCGCCCCAGCCAATTTGATGCAGCGGCCAGCGGCCTTCTCTTTAGAACAATTTGATCCGCCCTTGCTCAATGGGGTTCGAGATGCCTTGCTACAACGTTTTTCGCAGTTGGTGCCTTCAGAATATCGGCGGGCGCTCCCTTTTTTAGAGGGCTTTTTATCGGATAGTCTAGATCGTTTTATTGAGCAAAACATTGGTCCAAAACGCAAGTGCATCCATATCGAGTTGCGCCTGCATTTGGCCAAGGATAACTACTGTTTGCGGGGCTATAATGAAGAAGAAGCATACAAAAAAAATCAGCTCAACCCTAAGAACTGGGCTGGCCGAGAATATATCGTTACAAAGATCGACTACTACCCGGAGCTTCAGACTTGGTCGGGGCCCAATTTAGGGCCCAATAATCGCCTTTGGCTAGACCGCATCCGCCTATTTAATGAACAAGAATTTATGCCCTTGCCACTGCCCGAAATTCCCGAGGGGCATCCGGCCTATCTGCGGGCCTATCCCGTTTTTGAGCTAGATTTGCGCACAGAAACTGAAATTGGCGTTGGCCGAGCCATTAGTACCCAGGAATGGCAACTCTTGCCCGATCCCAAAAGTCTAGATACGCCTGAATATTAGGATCTTTTTTTGGGGCTGCCCCGCCCTGCGGGCGGGTCGGGCTGTGTCAGGGCTCGCAGGTCTGCTCGGCCCTTCGCAAAAAATGCTGCGCATTTTTGCTCGGTCTGGCCTTCGGCCACCCTTATCCATCCCTCAGCCGAGGCGCTGCGCGCCTTTGCGGCGGCTTTGCCGCCTTGCAGAACGCAAAAGCGCCCGTTCATTAAAGAACGGGCGCTTTTTTTCTAATACTGAATAACCGTATAAGGCAAGAGCTCTTTTAGGGCTTGAATATCCTCTAGGGGAATTTCGGTATTATTGAGGTAGAGGCCAGAGAGCTGCGGCATATTGCCTAGGCAGCTCGGCAACTCTTTAATGGGGTTGCCCTGTAACTCGAGTAGGCGCAAATTGACCAATTGGTCGAGATTATTGGGAATCCTTTCAATTTTATTCTTTTGCAGAGAGAGCGTTTGCAGGGCGCTTAATTGGGCAAAATCTGCAGAAAAGGCCAGAATGGCATTTTCCTCTAGATTAAGATTTTTCAAGCTTTTCAGCACTTCAATATTTTGGGGCAGCTCTTCGAGCAGGCCCTTTTTGAGAGAGAGCCTTTGAAGGCTGGGGAGTTTGGCCTGAGAAAAATCGAGGGTTTTAAATTGGCCCTCATCTAGCTCTAGTTCTTCTAATTGGCCCAGGCGCAAAAAGAAAGAAGGCAATTTGGCTCCTCTAGACTGGCTGAGATACAAGCGTTTGAGTTTAGGCACCTCGAAGCGTTCTTTTTCTGAGAGTTTTTCAAAATTGCAGCCCTCCCAGTGTAATTCTTCTAGAGCGGGCAGATAGCAGGCCCATTCGGCCACAAAAACGGGGTGTAAAGCTTGGCAATAGCCCAAATTCAGATGCGTAATCTTTTCATTTCGGTAGAGGTCCATTGGGATTTGGTAAAGCGGATTGCCAGACAAATCTAGAAAATAGAGTGACTGTAGTTCGCCCATACTTTTGGGCAGGCGTTGGATGCTATTATAGCCCAGCTGCAGCTCTTCTAATTTTTCTAGTTGGCCCAGGGTTTCGGGCAAGCGCTTAATTTGATTATCTCTAAGGTCCAACACTCTAAGTTTAGTCAATTTGCCCAAATACTTAGAAATATCTTTGATGCTATTATAGCGCAGGCGCAACTCTTCTAGGTTGGCGAGTTTGCCTACAATTTTGGGAATATCGGTCAGTTGGTTTTTCTCTAACTGCAAGAGCTGCAAATTTTCGAGTTTGGCCACCGAGGCGGGCAACTTATATAGGTTATTATTTTGCAGATATAAGCGTTGGAGTTTATAGAGTTTACTAATTTCTTTTGGCAATTTGGTAATTCCCTGAGAGCGAAGATCTAAGATATAGACAAACTCGGGATTGGCCAGGGCCTCATCTAGATTGCGATAAATTTGTGTTTGCTCTAGCTCTTTATCGGATAATAAATACTGTTGTGCAAAGCTGGGAAGGGCCAAAAATAGCAGGCCAAAACAAAGACCAATAATTTGATTCATAAAATCCTGATTAGCATTTTTTAATGGAAGTGACTTCCTAAAGGTGTAGGTACTAAAAAGGGGAAGATAGGTACATGGAGCACTTAAAAGAAAGCCTTTTTTTAGGAAAAGGCAAGAAGAAGACCAATAGTTTTTAAGGAAACCTAAAGGCGGGAGAGGAATTTGTTAAGCTTTTTTTAATATAATTTGGTCCTAGAGGGCCGTCAGGCCCGCAGGCTGAGGGATGGATAAGGGGGCGGCGAAGCCGCAGACCAAAGGCTTTTGAAGCGAAGCGAAAAAGCCTGCAGGGCCGAGCAGACCTGCGAGCCCTGACACAGCCCGACCCAGCCGCAGGCTGGGGCAGCCCCAAAAAAATCTAAAAAAAACCTAAAAGGCGGCTTGATTTGGTCCTTTAAGAGAAAAAAATTAGCTTTCGGAATTGGATTTTTAAAACACATCATGATGAAACGATACCAAGATATTCCTGCTGCGCTTTTTCAATTGAATCGACAGCGATTTATGCAAAAAATGAAGCCCAACAGTATAGCCATTTTTCATGCGGCAGATCTATTGCCTCGAAATGGGGATTGTTTTTTTCCTTTTCGGCAAGATAGCGACCTTTTTTATCTTTCTGGTTTGGACCAGGAGGAGGTTGTCTTGGTACTTTACCCCAATTGCCCTAAAGGGAAGGCCTTTGAGGAGGTAATTTTTACGAAAAAGACCAGTGAATATATTAAAATTTGGGAGGGTTATAAGTACACCAAAGAGGATGTGGCCCAGACGGCTGGGGTATCTACGGTGGCTTGGACAGAGAGTATGCCGGCCCTGCTCAATGAGATGATTTTGTTGGCCGATACGATTTATGTTAATGGCAATGAGAATGATCGGGCGGCTTCTGAGGTGCCTAACCGCAACCAGCGCAAGGCCTTGGAATTGAAGCATCAGTATGTGGGGCATGAGTTTATGCGTGCTCAGCCTATTTTGAAGGAACTGCGTATGCAGAAAACGGAGGAAGAGGTTAAATTGATGCGGGCGGCTTGTGAAATTACGAATCGGGCCTTTCGCAGAGTATTGCAAACGACTCGTCCGGGCCTAAAAGAGTATGAAGTAGAGGCGGAAATCATGCATGAATTTATTCGGTCTGGGGCTTCTGGGCATGCTTACTCGCCAATTATTGCTTCTGGGCCAGCGGCTTGTATTTTGCATTATAATGACAACAATGCCATTTTGCAGGATGGCGATTTGATGTTGATGGATTTTGGGGCCGAATATGGCAATTATGCGGCAGATTTATCGCGTACGATTCCGGTAAATGGTCGTTTTACGGAGCGCCAAAAGGCGGTTTACGAGGCGGTTTTTCGGGTAAAAAATGAGGCCCAGCAATTGCTTCGTCCGGGCAACAACTTGACCGATTACCACCAAGAAGTGGGGCATATTATGGAGCTAGAGCTCATTGGTTTGGGTTTGCTTAGCAAGGAGGAAGTGGCCCAGCAAAACCCCGCTATGCCTGCCTATAAGAAATATTTCATGCATGGCACCTCGCATCATATTGGGTTGGATGTGCATGATTTGGCCAACCGCTATGTCGAATTTAAGGAGGGGATGGTCTTTACTTGCGAGCCTGGTATTTATATCCCTGAAGAGGGCTTGGGCGTACGCATTGAGGATGATTTGCTCATCACGGCAAATGGTGTAGACAACCTCATGGGGCAAATTCCGATTGAGGTGGAAGAAATCGAAAGCTTGATGAATGCTTAAGCTTTTGCGCAGAATAGACAAAGCCCGCTACAATTAAGTAGTGGGCTTTGTTAGTTTTTGGGGCTTAGGTATGCTTCTTTGGACTTGGATAGAATTTATGCTCAGGGTCCAAAAAGACTAATTGAAAGCATTGTTGTTCCATGAATCCGATTAGCCGACGCTTTCCAGTCAGGCGTAAAGAGGCCCAACAAGCAGTTCCAGGAATATTGCGGGGCTGCTTAAAAGCAGAGCCATTGGGAATATTTGGACCATAAATTTTGAGTCGCTGATCCCTTTTCAACTCATGTACACTAGAGTTGGCTAAGTTAACCAAGCTATCCAAAGCATCTGCTAATAGGTCATTTTCTTCCCAATATTTAAAGGGATATAATTGCGTTCTGGAAAAATAAGCAAAAGCAAATTGGAGCAGCTGCCCATCGCCTGTTTCCCTTGCATCAAGATGTTTAGACTCTCGCTTAGGGCCTTTTCTTTCTCGTCTATTCTTCTTGCCCATACTCCAATAATTTTTCTTCTAACAGCTGAAGCTCTGGCAAAGCCCCATATTTCCCCTTCAAATAGTTCTTATCTAGTTTCTCATCATTTCGGACCTTATAATCTAGTAGCGAATAAAGTTGAGAAGCCCCTCTGGGCGTTTTCTCGACAAAGTAAATTTGATCCCTACGCAAAAGCTTTTGCTCTAGCAAACGAGGATTGTGTAAACTAAAGGCAAACTGCGCCCCTTTTTTATTGTGCCGATGAAATAGCTTCAACAAAAGCTCTAAGAGCAAAGGATGAAAGCTCGCATCTAGCTCATCTATAAACAAAACCTCTTGCTCTTCTAGCGCTTCATAAATAGGGGCCAAAAAGCAAAGCAATTTTCGAGTTCCTGTAGACATCCGCGCTAAAGGCAAACCTTGACTCTCTATCCCCTGCCCGCTTTCATCAAATACCTGATGCCAAAAGCGATATTCTCTTTTTCCAGACTCCCCACTTAAAGAAATTCGCTCAATGCCCAAAGGCTGCATAAACTGCTGTAACCAAAGTCTAAATCGCTCATCTTCCTCAAACTTTTTTAGCCCAAATCCTAAGATTGACTCTCCCTTTAGGCCCGTTAATACATTCACCTTAGCAACATAATCCAAAATAGACTTAGCAATTGTTCCATTAAACTGCGCACAAACAAGCAAAAACAATACATCGGGCCTCGTCTTTTCGGCCAAGCGATCGCCTTCTGAAAACAAGTCCTTATCATAATCAATTTGCTGCTTCTCCCGCTGAAAAAGCTCCTCTTCTTTGTTCCAACCTCGATACAGCCATTCCGCCTGCAGTTTGCCCTCAAAAATCTCAAAACCATAATGATAGAACTGCCCCTCTACAGCAAAAACGAGCTCAAAAAAAGAGCTTTCTTTAGCTGTGGTGGGAGAAAACAAAAAGGCCGTACTTTTCCCCGCATCTTCCTTAAAAATAGTGTCCAAACCATGTTTCATACAGTCTAGCATAAACCTTAAGGCCAAAAAAAGGTTGGTTTTCCCGCTAGCATTGGCCCCATAAATAGCCAAAGACTTCAATATTTTCTGCCCCTCCAAGTAAAATATATTCTCTTCCTCATGCTCTTTGGTCGTCTTATTTCCCAAAAAACTCAGAATAGCTTCTTCTTTAAAAGAGAAAAAGTTCTCTACTGCAAATTGTATCAACATAGCTCCTAAAGGATTTCGCTTTATTCAATTTAGCAATATACTTCTGTTTTGTGATTTTTTCACAAAAATTATAGCTTTTTGCCATTCGTTTTTTAGGTATTTGGGGCCTCCTGCCTTCGGCAGGCGCTACGTTTCGCAGCTCGCTGTTCGCTCGGCCCTGCGGCCTAACGGCCTTGGTCTGCGGCTTCGCCGCACTGCTGCACATCGCTAGGCCTGCGGCCCTTCGGGCCTGTAGGATGGATATATGCTTGAAACTCTTATGGAATAACTCTAGGAATGAAATCTTGGACCTACAAACAAAAAAGCGCCTTCTGATCAGAAGGCGCTTTTTGCATGGCATCAAGGAAAGCTTAATCAACAAAAGCTTTTAGTCCCCGCAAACCCATATCCACTACAGATTCTGGATTATTGGGCCCTACGTCCCATTTTCCATTGCCATTCAGGTCTTCCCACTCAAAGCTTTTGTTGGTCGACAGGCTCATGTTGATTTCAATATCTTCGGTTTCATTGCCTGTAATGCTCAGGATTTGCTCCAATTGGCCCGTGACGATGCAGCTACCAGCCGGAATAGGCGAGCTGGCCGCCAAAGGATTGGGCACGGTGGTCCCTGCAGCCTGACCAGACGCTAAATTAAAGGGCGTTTCAAAGGCCCAAAAGCCCTGCAACTTATTGGCATTAACGGCCAAAGATTGTTGGTCCACAATCACCGTATCTATATAGCTATTATAGCCCACAAAACTAGCCAAACGGCCCGTAAACGCCTGGTTGTTATAATAGAATTCTACCCCATAGTTTTGGTAGGCCAAAGAAAGGCGCAGCCACTCATAATCTCCCAGAGGAAATTGAGAAATGGGGACCTCCAAAAAAATATCACCAGAAGCAGTAGCTTTCCGCTGCGAGAAATCAATGGCTTGGTCGCCGCCAGTAGTCACTTCTGGAGCATGATACAAAACTGCCCCATCCCCCAATTGGGTATAAGCCGAGGGGGCCAACTCTAAATAATGAGCAGTAATTTCGTAAAAATCGGGATCTTGGCCCGCATGCCCTGCGGGCATGGCCGCTGGCTGCCCCAAATTATCTAGCCGCTCTTGGCTAGGATCTACCGAAATGCGAAAAATGACTTTGGCTTCTTCCGTTTGAGGGTCGGGCGTTTCTTTTTTACAGGCCCAAAGCAAGGGCAAAGCAGCAAATAACAAGAGAAATTTGTTCATTAGTAATTTAGTTTAAAGCATGATCCAAATGGCCCAGCGCTGCGCAGCGGTGGCGCAAAGCGCCAGACCGAGCAAAAAAAGCGGAGCTTTTTTGCGAAGGGCCGAACAGACCTGTGAGCCGCGCAGCATAGCGGCGGCCGACCTAGGCGAAGCCTAGCCGGCCGCGGGCCCCAAATCCTCATTATCCTAGCCCTTATATTTGGCCAAGGTAAAGCCAAAAGTAGAGCCCACGCCTAGGCGGCTGCGCACATTTATCGTCTGTTGATGCGCCTCCACAATATGCTTAACGATAGAAAGGCCCAGACCAGTGCCCCCCTCATGTCGAGAGCGGCCCTTGTCTACCCGATAAAAGCGCTCAAAAAGACGGGGCAGATGCTCCTGAGCAATGCCCTTGCCCGTATCGGAAATCTCGATCAAGACATTTTGGTCCAAATCGTAAAAACCAATGAGGGTATGGCCTTTTGGGCGGCCATATTTAATAGAATTGGAGACCAAATTGACCAAAACCTGCCGAATCATCTCGCGGTCGGCTTGTACAATATAAGGTTTTTTGGCCGTGTCCTTAAAACGCAAATCAATCTGTTTTTTCTCGGCACTGATCTCCATGCTTTCCACCACCTCTTGAGCCAACTCCTGAATATCAAAAGGCTGCATTTCTAGCTCTACCGCACTAGACTCAAATTTAGAAATATGATTGAGCTCTTGAACAATCTCCGCAATGCGCTCTACATTATCAATGGCCCGCTGCAGATACTTATCTCGGATCATTTCATCCTCCAAACCGCCATCGGCCAAGGTATACAAATAGCCCTGCATATTGAATATGGGCGTTTTGAGTTCATGCGAAACGTTGTCAATAAACTCTCGGCGGTACTGCTCCATTTTTTTGAGATAGCGAATCTCTTGGGTCCAGTCTTTGGCCCATTCGGTCACCTCTTTTTCTACTCGATCAATAATATGATTGCGCATATCAATATTGAGCGGCTTGCTTGATTTAGGGGCCTTTAGGCTGTGAATCGACTTATAAATCAACTTCACTTTGTTGTAGATAAACTTGCGCAAAGCCCGATGGCTAGCATAATATCCCGTGCCCAAAAAGATCAGAAAAATGGGCAAAAGCGCCCACCAACTGAGCAAGCTAGGCAGCAACAGCTTGAGAGCAATTAAGCCAATTAGGGCCGGTAAACTGGCCTGTAGGGCCGTAAGAAAAGCCAATAATTGAGGCGTAGGATTTTTGGGCGCCAAAAATAACATAGGGTCAAAATTTAACAAAAGGCAAAAAAAAAGGAGAGTCAGTCAAGTACTCTCCTCTTTATTATTTCTTCAAAAATTAAAACTCAAACTTATAACCAATCCCCTTAATGGTCTTGATATAATACTCGCCAATCTTCTCTCGAATTTTGCGAATGTGCACATCAATGGTTCGATTACCAACAATGACATCATTGCCCCAAACATTCTTAAAAATCTCTTCGCGAGCAAAGACTTTTCCGGGTTTAGAGGCCAACAAACAGAGCAGTTCAAACTCTTTTTTGGCCAAGGCAATTTCTTCTTCTCCTCGAATCACCAAAACTCGTTCCTTGTCAATAACAAGGTCCGCCACCCGAATTTGGTCCCCTTCTTCTTGCGGGCTATTATTATAGCGTCGCAAAAGGGCCGCAATTCGGCTGATGAGCACTCTAGGGCGAATCGGTTTGGTGATGTAGTCATCGCCTCCCACTTCAAAACCCACAATCTGCGAGTAATCCTCGCTTCGGGCCGTGAGAAAAGCAATAATGGTGTGTTCAAATTCGGGCTGGCTACGCAATTCTCGGCAAACCTCTACCCCGTCTAGCTCAGGCATCATAATATCGAGCAAAATAAGGTGAGGTTGTACTTCCTTGGCCTTCTCTACGGCTTCCATGCCGTTTCTGGCCGTACTCACCTGATAGCCTTCTTTGATGAGGTTGTAGGTAACGAACTCCAAAATATCGGGCTCATCATCTGCAATTAGAATTTTGTAGTCCTTTTGGTCTTTCATAACAGGCTGCTTTGTTTTGCGCAAAGTTAAGCTTTTTTAGAGAAAAGCAGGGCGACTATTCGGGCTTGTCTATAGACATTTTCTATTAAGAAATCGTAAACATTGAGATTAACGCTGTCTGAGCCGCCAATGTTTGGGGTAATAATTATTCATTCTCCCCCCAAGCAAGCCTTTGGCCCAGCCTAAAGGCAAGCCCTGATAATGGAGTTGAAACCACCCCTTGGGCATATTTTCTAAGGATAAAACTTCTCCTCTCAAATAATTTAAGGCCGCCTCTTTTTCTAATTCAATGCTCGGAAAAGCAGACTTGGCCCAAGCCAAACTCTGTCCACTACTCGCCATAGGCCGATATTTTGCACCTTTTTGCTCCAGTAAGTTAGCCCCCGCCTGCAAAAGATATAATGATCGAGCCAATTGCTCACCTAGCTTTTTATGCACTTTGGGAAAAGCCACAATTTCCTCTCCTCTCAACCAAAAATCTAGGCCCCAAACAGTATCCAGTTTTTTGGCCCAATTATCCAACTCCTTTACCGCCTTAAAACTAGGCTTTTTAGGCGCTTTGAGCTTTTTGGCCCGTCCCGCTTTTCTCCGAATTACCGACAAAAAGAAACCTTCTCCAGAAACCCGACCCGGATAGGCCCGATAACCCAAATTGCTTTCAATAAAACCCCAACTTTCATCTAACGCCAAACGCAAAAGCTCCAAATCTTCCCGCTCAGCCAAAAGCCGCTCGATTTGCGCCTCGTTTTCATAGCGGTTAAAAGTACAAATGCTATACACCAAAACCCCTTCCGGCGCCAAACAGCCAATAATTTGGTCCAAAATCTCATTTTGTCGACTCGCAGAATGCCGCATATTGGCCAATAAGATAGCATCCGGCGGCAGTTGAGCAGCCAATAAAGTCGTTTTTCCACCCGGCGCTGCCGATAAATCTAGGGCCGCCAGATTTTCTTTTTGCGGCAAATGCTGCCGAATCATCTGCGCCAACAACATGGAAGAGGCCTCTTGCACATAATAGGCGCCAGCATGCCAAAGCGGATCTAAGGCAAAATTTGGCCGCTCCAACAAATAATAGGCCTCGGCAGACCAAGGCAGGGGCTGCAACTGCTCGGCCCAAGGCAAATTGGTCCTTTTATACGGATTTTGCCGCAGAGAAAGTGGCTTTTCCTCGGCTTCTAGCCCCGCCTGCAAATTGGCCCAATCCGCCGCAGGCAATTGCTCCTACATCAACTGACAAAAGTCCTCTGGTAACTGCATTTCTTTTTTTTGCAAAAAAAGCCCTTTTTTAAGGGGATCCCTAATTTTATTTATTTTTTTTGGGGCTTGCCCGCCCTACTGCCGGGCCGGGCTGTGTCGCAGCTCGCTGTTCGCTCGGCCCTGCGCCGCCTTCGGCGGCTGGGTCTGGCCTGACGGCCACTGCTTTCCATCCCTAAGCCTGCGGCGGCTTCGCCGCCTGCACGACCAAAATCAGCATGATGAAAAAAACAATCTTCTTTCTTCTCCTTTCTATGAGTTTTTGGACCTGCCAAACAGAAACGGCAGAGCAATCGGTCCAAACAGAAAAGCAAGAACAAACTAACAATCAAGCAGCAGCCCCAAAAGCTACTGTTTCTGGAAAATTGGCTTACCCCGGGCATTTGCCCAAGGACCTCACCATTGTGGCCCGCAATATTGGAACCGGCGCCATGATGACCAGCAGAGAATTTAACCGCTCTACCCTAGAGTATGAGCTAAAATTGCCCCCCGGCCAATATGAAATTTTTACGCTCACCCAAAGCCGCCCCGGCCAAAAGGCCTATTACTCAGAATATATGCTTTGCGGAGAAGGACCAAATTGCAACTCACATCGGCCAGTCATTCTAAATTTGGAAGCAGGCAAAAACTACCCCCATATCTCGCCCTCCGATTGGGCCGCCTTTGACAAAAAATAGCTGCATGTTAATGCCAGCCCAGCCTTCCCCTTTTCCGCCCGGCAGCTATCGGCTGAGGGATGGTAGGGGGGCGGCGAAGCCGCAGACCAAGCAAAATGAGCAAAGCGAAATTTTGCGCAGGGCCGAGCGACCCGACCAACGGGAGCCGACGCAGCGAAGCAAGTAACAGCGAGCCCCGCAGAGCCCGACCCGGCCAAAGGCCGGGGCAGCCCCAAAAAATCAATAAACTACTACTTATGAGTTTTCTAAACTACTTATCTGAAATTAAGACCTTCATTTTTGATGTGGATGGCGTTTTTACGAATGGCGAACTGCTGGTGCAGGAAGATGGCCGTTTGCTGCGTAGCATGAACGTTAAAGATGGTTTTGCCTTTAAGCTGGCCCTAGAAAAAGGCTATGAGATTTTTATCATTACGGGGGGGCGTTCTGAGGGCGTTTGGCGCCGTTTTGAGGGTTTGGGCCTGCCTGCTGGCAATTATTTTGCGGGGCAGCACGACAAACTTTCTTGTATGCGGGAGCTGATTGAAACCGAGCGCATCAATTTGGACCATTGTTTATATATGGGCGATGATTTGCCAGATTATGCGCCTATGCGTTTGGTGGCTTTGGCTTGCTGCCCAGCCGATGCCGTGCCTGAAATTCAGGCCGTTAGCCAATATGTTTCGCCTAAAAAAGGGGGCCTAGGTGCTGTGCGTGATGTCATTGAGCGGGTATTAAAAGTGCAGGACCAATGGCCGCAGGAAAAAATTACGGAGCTCTAATTGGCGCTTTTTTTTGCCTTATTCGCTGGCCCAATCTACTTTTGTTGTGGATTGGGCAAGCTTTGTTTTACCTCCTACTTTTGCGCCCCTTAGGCGAAGAAAATTGGTCCATTTATCTGCTTTATACTTTGGCAACGGTTAGCTTGGCCGCTGCGGGTTACCTCATCAACGATTATTATGATTTGGAGATAGACCGCTTGAATGAGCGAAAAGGGCCATTGGGAAAAGAAATTTCTATTTTTTGGGGCTTTGTTCATTATGCTTGGCTACAACTATTGCCCTTAAGTTTGGCCGCTATTTATTCTCCAAGCTTTCTTTTGCCCATTTTGCTGGGCATTAGTTTTTTGCTTTGGGCCTATTCTGCTCATCTTAAGGCTTGGCCTTTGCTCGGTAATTTATTGGTGGCGGCTTTAGTCTTGGCAAGTTTGGGCCTCTATTATATAGAAGCCCTGCCCTATTTGCGAGAAAACCGCTGGGCCAAAACCTTTTTTGAGGCCTATTTGGTTTTTGCCTTTGGCAGCAATTTGGTTCGAGAAATAGCCAAAGACCGAGAAGATCTAGCAGGCGACCAAGCCCAAGGGACCTTTACCTTAGCCTATTATTTGCCTGCTTGGGCCCTAAAAAGTTTGCTCTTTTTTCTTCTTTTGGGCAGTTTGGGTACAGGAGTAGCTTTAGTTTGGCCTTATTTCGGGCTATTTTCAGGCTATTTTTGGGGCCATTTTTTATTGCTAACAGCCCTTTTATTTTTGCTTATTTTTGTCTTAATCAATGCAAAAACTAAGGAAGATTGGCGCCAACTCAGTCTATTACTCAAAATTTATATGGCCTTAGGCTTAGCCGCCTTGGCTTGGCTACCATAAAAAAAGAGCCCCTGAAAACTCAGGGGCTCTTTTGCTAAAAAGTAGGCTAAAACCTAATCTTCCTCGGCTAGACGGCGCTGTTTTTCAGTATCTAGCTGAAGCACGCGCTCTTTCAAATCTTCTAGGCTAATATCCTTAGCCGCAGCCAAATCTTCTTCTGTCGGATGAACATGAGACCAGTTTAGGCCACGCTCAATACGATAGATTTGCATAGGCGTAATAGCAAAAGCCTCGGCCAACTCTCTCTTTTTGAGTTTGCTGCGCTTAGAAGCACTTTTGAGCAAACGCACCTTGGCAGGGCTCATGCGGTAGTGGCGCTCCTTGCGGCTACGAGTATCCTTATAATTAGGACTATTTTGCATGTACTCTCTCCATTCGTCATGGTTGAGCCACTTAATATTGGTCCATTTATTATTTGAACGGTCATAATCTACATGCACCGCATGATTAAACTCATCAGAGGGCTTTTCGCAGAAATGAGTAGCAATAAAAATATGTAGCGCTAACTCACCATAGGTTTTATCCGCCAAGCGAATATGCAAACGACGGAAACCACGATGGTCTACAGAGCCTTTCAATAAACGCTCACCAGTGGTGCGTTTATGATAGCTCTTAATGCGGCCCATATTAGAGATATAGTATTCGAAGTGTAGAGTTGCGCGACCAAAATCTACTTTTTGCCAAACTTCACCAGGAAGTGTGGTCACTTTTTGACTTGCATCCATTAGACAAAGAGAATTTAAGTAAAAGAATAAGTTGTCTGAGTTAGGCACTCAGGCTAAATACAAAACTTTGCTGTTCTGTAATTATCTTGACTTAAAGATAAGGCATCTTTATTGCCTAAACAAGCATTTACTAATTTTTTTTAGTTTTTCACCTACTTTATATCTCTGATAACAGCTATTTCCCTGCTTTTCTAATAAGTTTTGGTCATTCGGCTAGGCACGACAAGGATATAATCTGCTTTTTTGTAGTGTTCTCGGTCTAGTTTCGAGATATCTTCTTGTTCTACGGTAGTAATTACGGCCAGTTTAATTTCGGGTTTTTCCTCTTTAATATAGTAGACGATTCCCTCATGGAAATCGGAGTGGAAGCTTCCGTTGAAGTGTAAAAACAGCTCGCCTTCGTTCCAGTTAGAGAGCGTAAAATGGGCCATAGTAGCATCTTTTAGCATTTGGGCATGCGGAAAACTTTCGTCTCCACCAGCCATATCGAGCATTTTTTGGTAGCAGCCCAGCTCTATATTGGTTTCAATGGGCAGGGGCGCAAAAAAGACCTTAGAATATTCGGGCAGATTATCCAGTTGGTCTAGGCCTTGTCGGCTCACCATAGAGGCATATCGGCGGGGGACATTGGTGCAAGCGAAGCGCAGGCCATTTTCTCGGGCAAACTCAACTAATGGTTTATAATCGGTGCGGTAATTGGGCCAAAGGCGCATTTCTTTCTCAAAATTAGAGCTACTAATGTAGCCAAAAAAGTACTCATTTATAATCACCTGATTATCGGCCTCAAACATTTCGGCCCCCATCACCAGCTCTTCTCCTCTTTGGGCGTAAAGGTCGCGGCTGAGCTCGAGTTGCAACCAATGGCTAATCGTATTATTATGCAGTTCGCCAAAAAATACCATATCCAAATTGCTCAATTTCTTAAGCATTTTTTTGTACTTCAGTTTTTTGCCTTTGCTATCATAAAGTTGGTAGGCTTCTTTTTCTTGGGCCATAGTTTGCCCAACCGTTAGGCTAAGTAGGAGTAGCAGGCTCCAAAATGTTTTCATAATTGATTCTTTTTTATAGGTAATAATTCAGCTGTTTTTTTGGGGCCCGCGGCCAGCTTTGCTGGCCGCCGCTATGCTTCGCCGCTCGCAGGTCTGCTCGGCCCTGCGTCGCTTTGCTCCTTGGTCTGGCCCTTTGGGCCACGGCTGCGCAGCGCTGGGCCAAAATGGCGCTTGGCCGTCTACAAGATAGGACAATTCTTTTTGCTAGGAAATTTGGGCAGGGGCCGCCAAATATAGACAAATAAGAGCTCAAAGCCCCCTTGGCCCAAAGTCGCTGGCTGAAAAGCGGAATAATTGACATCATAGCTCAGACCCAGCTCCCAATTATTTTGATATTGAATACCTAGGCGGGGCTGCCAGCTATCTTGGTAGCGCCAAGAGAGGCCAGTATACAGACTGAGTTCTCGGCCTGGGCGTTGGTCTAGGGCATAAAAAAAGAGCTGGCTACTGCTCCACTCCCGATAAGGCCCTTGTTCTTGGAACTGAAGGGCCGTCTGGGCCTTCCATTTTTGGCCCCAGCCATAGGCTAATTGGATATAATGCAATTGTCGGATAGGCAAATAGCGGTCGTCTTCGCCCAAAAAGCTCTGTTTAGGCTGATTGAGATGAAACAATCCTAGCCCCCATTTCAGCTGCCAATTTTTGCCCCGATAATTTAGGGCCAAACCAGCGCCTAGATCGCTAAATAAAAAGCTTTGGGCAGTAGCTAAAGCAGGTTCTTGCAGCGGCCAGCTGGGATCAAACTGATCGCCCTGAAACTGCTCATCAAAGCTAGCGCCCTTATAATTGAGAAAGCGCTGGCCGCCGCCCAAATAACCTCCTATATGTATGGACCAATTGGGACTTAGGGTTTCTGTTCGGGCCAAGCTCAGACGCAAGAACGATTGGCCCATACCCAAATCTCCAGCCTGATCGGCTTGGAGATAGAGGCCCCAATGAAAGCCCGCAAAAGCCTCTTTTTGCTCCCAACCCAGGCCCAAACTTTGGTAGGCCACCGGCACTGCCGACCATTGTTCTCGGAGCTGTAAATTGGCTCGGTAGCGGCCATCAAAGGCGCCCGTTTCTGCTGGAGAGGCGGTCCAAAAGCTTCGATCAAATTGACTAAAATGTACATCTTGGCCATAGAGCCAAGGCCCAAGCCCCCAAAAAAATATAAATAGGTAGAACTGTTTCATGCAAAGCCATTTTAAGAAGAACAAGGGTGGAAAAGGGGGCATTGGCCCAGCGCTGCGGAGGGGTGGCGCATAGCGCCAGACCCAGCGGGCAAAGCCCGCGCAGGGCCGAACAAACCTGTGAGCCCCGCAGCATAGCGGCGGCCAGCAAGGCTGGCCGCGGGCCCCAAAACACCTACTAAATATAATAAACTCCTTGAAAAAGGCGGATGCTCAGACTGGTTTGGGGCCAAAAAAAAGCCCTTGGCAAAGCCAAGAGCAAATATACTTACTTAAGAAACAGAATAAATTTAACGTTGACGGCCTTTGACGGCTTGGCTTGCCCAATGAGCATTCATTTGCCCAAAAGGCTGCTGCCGCTGCTTGCCCTGATCGAGGACCAAGGTAAGGCTTACGGCATGAGGCTGTAGAGCAGGAGCAGCCTGTGCTAGGCTGTTCGTTTTGGTAATGATTCCTGCTTGAAGAATACGCTGCTTGTTCATAATTTTCAGCTTTTGGGTGAAATAATATTTTGTCTAAAACTTCTTTTACATAAAATGCTATGGAAGTATAAGGGCTTAAAAGAACTTTTGTTAACTCGCTAAAGTCAAAAGCTAGGCCAGTTGTTTCATTTTTTTTTAGCTGGACCTCAAGCTCCTTATTATTAGGCGTTTAGAAAAAAGTTAAAGAAAACTCAAAAAAAGAAAGCGCCAAATTGACATTTAACCAGTTCGTTTGGCTGTCAATTTGGCGCTTGCGTAGACAAAAGCTAAATATATAGAAGATTGTATATTTTGGCGATTGCCTAAGCAAGCGCCGGGGCTTACTCTTAGAGCGGTTGCTGTTTTTTCCAACTTAGGTGAAGATGGCGCATAGCGGGATAGTGGGCAAAGCGTGGGCTTTGTCCGGCTAAGGCTGTGGCGCAATCCTGAATTAGGTTGGAGAAATAAAGCATAATTAATTTTTTGGGGGTGGTCCCGATAAATTACGATTGCCAAACTGCGGCGGATGGGATTCAGTTCCAAGCTTAGGGAAAGTTTTTCCTGCCAAGCTAGGTCCTAAATTACAAAAATCTATTTATCAACTATTTGTGAAAAACATTTTTTTTTCAAATAGGCCAAATAAAAGCTTCGGCCTTCTTATCTCTCCTCTAGAGTTAATCACTAAAAAGCTAGTCTGCCCCAAGAATAATCCGTACCTTTGGCCCTCAAATTTAATATAATGGGCATACAACAAGATATTCGATTATTAGAAATGGAGGACCTGCTCGCTTACTTTAAAGCGAAAGGCGCTCCCAAATTTAGAGCTAAACAAGTTTTTGAATGGCTGTGGAAAAAAGGCGCTCACAGCTTTGCCGAAATGACGAACCTCTCTAAAAAATTGCGCGAACAACTAGAGGAAGATTTCTGTATCCGCCCCATTAGCCTTGATATGGAGCAGCGCTCCAATGATGGCACCATCAAAAATCGCTTTCGTCTACATGATGGCCACCTCATCGAATCGGTCTTGATTCCTGTCCCTAGCCAAAACCGTTTTACGGTCTGTATTTCTTCTCAGGTGGGTTGTAGCCTGAGCTGTAGTTTCTGCGCCACGGGCAAAATGAAACGCCTGCGCAATCTAGATGCTCCCGAAATTTACGATCAGGTCCTTTTGGTCAACCGCCAGTGCGAGCAAACCTACGGCCACCCCATCACCAATGTGGTCTATATGGGCATGGGCGAACCCCTACTCGCCTACCGGCCCGTGCTTAAAAGTATAGAGCTGCTCACGGCGCCCTGGGCCCTAGATATGGCCCCTCGCCGCCTGACCATTAGCACGGCGGGCATCTCCAAAATGATTAAGCGCCTAGCCGATGATGGCATCCGCTCCAATCTGGCCCTCTCGCTACATGCTGCCGACGATAGTAAGCGAAATGAGATTATGCCCATTAATGAGCAAAACAACCTAGAGACGCTCATCGAGGCCCTACAATATTTTTATGAGCAGACCAAAGACAGCAAACTGACCTTTGAGTATATTGCCTTCAAGGATTTTAATGATAGCATAGAGGATGCCCAAAAATTACTGGCGCTCTGCCAACAATTGCCCAAGGTGAAGGTCAATATTATTGAGTATAATCCCGTGGAGGGCGTCACTTTAAGCAAGGCCGCTGCCGAAAAAATTGATCGTTTTTCAGAATACCTCAACCGCAGAGGGGTGCCTTGCACTGTCCGCCGTTCTAGAGGAAAAGATATTGATGCCGCCTGCGGCCAATTGGCCAATAAGTAGTTGTTTTTAAAGGGGTTTTGGGGCCTCCCGCAGCAAGCTGCGGGCGCTACGCTTTGGGGCTCGCAGGTCTGCTCGGCCCTGCGCAGGCTTCGCCTGCTTGGTCTGGCCTGACGGCCACCCCGCCGCATCGCTAGGCCAGTCGCTTCGCTCCTCTGCTGCCGCATCGGTTACTCCCTTTGGTCGTCGAGCTGCGGACTAAAGTCCTTGCTGTGGCCAGTCGCTTCGCTCCTGCTAAAGGCAATTAGCTATAGGCCGATGGTTAAGGCCATTGGTCCAAAAGGATCAAAACTTTGGTTTTGGTCCTTTTTTTAGGCCCAATTGTTAATTAAGAGCCCTAACGGGGCTTATTATTTAATAGCCATGAGCTAGCTTTTTAGTTGCTTTTTAGGTCTAGCAGGCGGCGGAGCCGCCGCAGGCTGAGGGATGGACAAGGGGGCGGCGAAGCCGCAGACCGAGCAAAATGAGCGTAGCGAAATTTTGCGAAGGGCCGAGCAGACCTGCGAGCCCTGACACAGCCCGACCCGAGCGAAGCGAGGGGCAGCCCCAAAAAAAAGAAAACTTAAAGGCTTTAATTTTTCGGATATATCCTGTATAATGAGAGCGGAAACTTAAGGCCTAGAAATAAACATAGCTAGACCAAAGACATTATGTATATAACCAAAACAACTCTATCTAATGATGAATAAAAGAACATTTTTGAAGCGTTCGGCCACTTTGGCCTTGGGCGCTAGTTTGAGTCCCTTATTTTTGCAATCTTGTCAGGAAGAGGGGCCAAAAAAAGAGGGCGAGCCCAAAAAAGAAGAGGCGGCTGTGGGTTTAGCTGAATTTGTATTGCCGGCTTTGCCCTATGCGGCTGATGCCCTTTTGCCTCATATTGATACGGAGACCATGAACATTCATCATGGCAAGCATCATGCGGGTTATGTAAAGAAATTGAATGCGGCATTGGCGGAGCATCCCTTGCAGAAAGAGGCCAATAATTTGGAGGACCTTTTGGGTCGTTTGGAAGATAAGGAGGAGCATACGGCTTTGCGTAATAATGGTGGTGGGCACTACAACCACAGTTTATTTTGGACCAATATGAGCCCAGAAGGCGGAGGAACTGCAGAGGGCGAATTTGGGCAAGCGTTGGCTCAGGCCTTTGGTTCTTTTGAGAACTTTGCCAAAGAATTTAAGGCGGCGGCGGCTAGTCGATTTGGATCGGGCTGGGCTTGGTTGGCGGTAAATGCCAAAAAAGAACTATATATTTGTAGTACGCCCAATCAAGACAACCCCTTGATGGGAAAAATTGTAGAGCAGGCTGGTCAGCCTATATTGGGTTTAGATGTTTGGGAGCATGCTTACTACCTCAACTATCAGAACCAACGAAAAGCGTATATTAACTCTTTTTTCAATATCATTAACTGGTCGGCAGTGAGCCAAAACTGGTCAAACATCGTTAAATAAGAGAGATTGAAAAAGAGAATAGTTAGCGGACTGTGGGGGTTTGGGTTATTGGTAGCCTGTAGTCCTCCGGTTGGTCCGGAAGAGGACAAGCAGCCTCAAGAATTAATTCAGTCTGTCATAGACAGCAGTGCAGAAAAAGAAGAACAAGACAGCCTTAGCCTTTTGGAGCAATTGGACAGCAGTGGGTTGCGGATATCGCCCAAGGCTAATGCGGAAGAACGCGCCAAAATTATGGAAATCATTAGCAAGGAATACCTGATGGGCCAATTTAATCCGGCCACCGACCAACGTTTTGAGCGGATAGAGCGTCAGTATTTGGTCTATCCAGATCGAAAAATCTTTATTCGGAAGGAGGCCATGGCCAAATTTAAGGAGATGCGAGCTCGGGCCAAGGAAGATGGGATTGTGTTAAAAATCATGTCGGCTACCCGTCCATTTAATGTACAAAAAGCCATTTGGGAGCGAAAATGGCGGGGGGAGCAAAGAGTAAATGGAAAATTTGTTCCTCAGGATGCGCCAAAAAAAGCCAAGGCCGAACAAATTTTGGAGTGGAACTCTATGCCGAGTACTTCGAGGCATCATTGGGGGACGGATATTGACATAAACAACATTAACCCAGCCTATTGGCTCAAGGGGCAGGGGGAAAAAGAGTATGCTTGGTTGCTGGCTCATGCTGCTGAATTTGGCTTTTGTCAGGTCTATTCTGCGGGTCGTCCGTATGGTTATCAGGAAGAAAAATGGCATTGGTCTTATATTCCTTTGGCTAAAGAGTTCACAAATCAGTACAAAAAGTACATTAAGGATCAAGACATCCATGGATTCTTAGGGGCCGAGGCGGCAGCAGAGATTGAAGTTGTTAAAAAGTATGTGCTGGGAATCAACCCAGACTGCCTTTAAAATAGCTTGATGAACTTGTTGTCGGCCAGCCCAATTGTCAAAATATAAAAAGCCCTTATTGCCAAAATCAAGGTGCTTTCATTTACAAACAAGTTCATTTAAAAGCTTAACCTAAGATGCTTTCAGAAAACGACATCCAACAACTAGAAGACTATCAGTACAACCGCCTTTCCTCTAGCGAGCGCAAAGCCGTTGAACAGCAGATGAAGAAAGACCCAGTCTATAAAAAAGAGGCCAAGGCCTACCTTCGTCTTTACCAAGGCTTTCAGATTGACAAGCTAAGCCGCGATATGCAGCGTTGGGACCAAGAGCAGGCGGCGCCCAAATTTTTCCAGCTAAAGCATTTGCTGTTAGCTGCCAGCGTTTCGCTTTTTATAGCGGTGGGAGCCTACCTCTTTCAGCAACAAAATAGCAGCCCTGCCAACTATGCTCACTTTTATGAGGCCTACAAGCCTCTAAACATTGATAATAGAGGGGGAAAAGCGGACCTAGACAGCCAGCTCATCTGGGAGGCCCAAAAGCTATATAAAGGAAAGAAATATGCTCAGGCGATACCTCTTTTGGCCCAATGTCTAAAGGTAGACTGCCAAATTATGCTAGGCGTTGCTCTACTAGAAACCCAAAAAGAAAATGAGGCAAAAGCCATTTTTCGGGAACTTAGTCGAGAACAATCTATTTCTTTAGAAAAACAGCAGATTGCAAGTTGGTACTTGGCACTGACTTTGGTAAAAACAGAAGAGTGGACCGCAGCCGAAAAAGAATTGGAGCATTTGCTACGTACTGCAAAAGAAGGTTACTATATTGATCAGGCGAAAGCGTTAAAGGCTCGGATAAAAGCCCAATAAGTCGCTTAGGTCCTTAACTAAAATTGTTGATCTGTAGATTTTTTTTTATCTTTACTGTTAAACAATGCTTTTGGCCTTAACTCATTAATTGAGTGCTAGCGACTATTTCGGACAAAGCTTATGCAGTTTGCGGGTCGCCAAAAAAATTCAATTGCAAAGTAAAACACCAATCTATTCTATGAGAAATCTTCGCCTCCCTAAAGAGTTAAAGCTTTTTGCGCTGATTGCTCTGTTGCTCGTCATGATTGTCGATAGCGCAGATGCCCAAAGAAGACGCAAAAAAGGCAAAAATAGTGGCCGTTTGGAAATCATGGAAAATCTCCCTGAGTTTTTCGTAAACGACAACCGCCTACCTGATTACCTCAAAATGGTATATCGCCGCGATGCGACTCGCCTAGCCCTTCGTTTGATTGACCGTGAGCAGCGGATGTCTAAGCAAACGATTATTGTTCCTGAAGAATTGGTCCAAGCTATTTATAATGCACTGGTGGCGGTTCGCCTAAGTGATTATGGGGCTATTGAAGATATTACGGCGAAGTACTATGTGCGCAGCTTCCCACAGCCCAATGTGGAGAATATCATTTTGCTTGCCGAGCATGATGCTGAGTGGTTGGAGCCGCTCAAGCGCCGTGCAGATACTACGGCTAGCCCTAGTATCAATAATATTATCCGTAAGTACAATCTAGTCATGACCAATATGGTTTATCTGGATGAGGAGCGCGCAGGTCTTGTTTTGCAGTCTCGCGAGTTTATCAATATGGCGGCTTTGGCCATGAAGTTCTATACGGAAGAAGGGATTGGTTCTATTGAAGAGACGCTACCTTATGGAGATGGCAATGACATTAGCATTGAGCGAACTAAAGAGGGCTGGGACTTGGTTTATAGTGTAAAGTTTGGCAACTGTGTCAACCAATGTCAAAAGGTTCATCGCTGGGAGTTTTCCATAAATGAAGGCGGCGAGGTCTCTTATAAGGGCGACAAGGGGCATACGATTCCGCCTTGGTTGAGCCCAACGGCAGAGGCTAAAAAATATCCGGATGTCTTAAAGAATTAAGATTTTTCTAAAAAAGCTATTGAGTACTGCTCAGTAGCTTTTTTTTTGCTAGTTATTGATCTGCTGATTGTCATAATTGTTTGTTTTGGGGCCCGCGGCCAGCTTTGCTGGCCGCCGCTATGCTTCGCGGCTCGCAGGGCTGCTCGGCCCTGCACAAAACTTCGCTAGCGCTCGTTTTGCTTGGTCTGGCCTTCGGCCACCGCTGCGCAGCGCTGGGCCAAGAAAAAAGCGAAACTTGCCTTGGGGGCAGGTTTCGCTTTGCGCAGAAGAAAGATGCGGCCCGCCAGCCTGCGAGATTCCTCAGGGCATCTTCTGGGCGGGGATGAGGCGCTCAGGGAGGAATACGCTCTTATTCGTACTACAGGCCCGAAGGGCCGCAGGCAATAGCCAGATTTAAACGCACTCACTTTTATAGTTTGCAGCAATTTCCCGCTAGTCGGCCCTATTTTTCTCGACCATAGCGAAGGCTATGCCCTTAAAAAATAGCTGGCCTAGCCAAAAATTCATAGCAAACTACGGCCAAAGCAGTGCGATAAAATCTGGCTGAGGGATAGTAGGCAGTGGCCCGCAGGGCCAGACCAAGGAGCATAGCGACGCAGGGCCGAGCGAGCAGCGAGCTGCCGCATAGCCCGACCCGGCTGAAAGCCGGGGCAGCCCCTAATAATAGTTAATATAATACAGGAAAAGGCCCGTTAGCTGGCCAAAAAGGCTTGTGAGGCTACTATTGAGTTTTCCTTGGAGCAATTCTTCATAGCTTTGGCCATTTTTGGTTGGCTGTTTGGCGGCCATTAAGGCCCTAATTTTTTTGCGGGCTTGTGCGTACTGCTGCCAGCTATACCAAGCCAAATAAATGGCTAAGACAAAGGGGAAGCTTTGCGTTAAATCGACCTCCCAATAATTAAAAATCTGGACCGTAATCGGCAGCATAATAGAGCCCTGAATCAAGGCCGCCAAAAACTCTATGCCTTGGATCAGCAAAGTATTTTCGCTAAACAACTTACGGTCTCCGGTTTTAACAAAAGGAAGTGCCAAGAGCAAAAGCATAAAGCTAAAGACAACCTTAATCAGTAGTGCTAATAAATTGCTAAAGACAGAAATGGCCAAAAGGCTAATAAAATAGGCAAATATAAGTTGGAGCATTTTAGGCTGTGTTTGGGCCAAAAAAAAGGGGGCCAAAGCCCCCCTATACATTAGAATGCCGAATTGGCACGTAGGCGGAACTGAGAATACATTCCAGAGTTTCCGGCCTCAACGGAATAAGTTTTGCCATTGATTTTCACCTTAGCAAACTTTCGTTTCAGGCCAGCCACGGCATTGTTATACTCGGGTTTAGAAGAAGCCGTAGTGAGTACGCCATTGGTATATTGGAAATAGTACCATTCTCCGTTGGGAGAAACAAAGTAAATATTGAGCACATCGCCTCTAGCGGGGTCCATTTGCACTTCTATTGCTCCTTTGACGATTTGGCCAATATGGGTACCCATCATAGAAGCCAGCTGCAATCGGCCATTAGAGACAAAAGACTGTGTTTTGGGGCTCCACTTCATAATCATCTGAGAGAAGAAAAGCGTATGTTTTAAATCTTTGGGCAAGACGAGGCGGTTATCATTGGCCACTTTTTTCCATAGCTTATCAAAGGCTTGGTTTTCTGGGACAAACTCCTTGAGTCTAGATTTAAAAGAACGGTTACGTACACTAGTATACAGGATTTCCTCGATAGTTTCCTCATTAGACTGTAAATCTTCAATGATGAGGTTGGCCAATTGATCGGGGAGGTAGAAATCCATCAAGGAAGCCATATCGAAGCGGAACTCCGACTCTTTATTGAGGAAAAAGCTAAAGTCGCCATAAGACTGAATGCTAATGGGGGGCATTTCGGGATTTTTAAAGCCACCATCTAGGTTAAAGCTACCGACTGCTTCTACTTTTGCGTTTTTCTCTGAAACCGTCATGAGGTTACCGAGCGTATCGGGGTTCATTACCTTGAGTGAATCGCCAAACATATACATTTGTTTGAACTGATGGAACTTAATTAGGCCTCGGGCTTCAAAGATTCCTCGGTCTTTGACGGTTCTTTTGGGGGCTAAAATAGAGGGGTAGAGATAGAGCGAGTCCATACCTAAGTAAAGGCCAACATAAAGGGCCTCTCCTTCTGGGTTGATGGGTAGATCATAGTCAATGGCTACATTCTTCTTATCAATTCGGGCATCAATACCAAACCACTGCGGGCGGGGAATGACCGAAGAGGTCAGTTTGGCAAAGCCTCTAAAGGTGAGGTTTTTAGATTCTGCGCTCATCTCCACATCTCCTTTAAATCGGGTACGGCGGTCGAGGTAAAAGCTATCTTGTTCCTCTAAGACACCGCTACCAAAGGTAATAAACTGGGCCTCATTTTGTTTTACACGGATGTTATCAAACTTAATTTTTTGGTCCTTAAAATTGTCTACATTAAATTCTAAGAAGCCATCGGCGGTATACTCTCGCTTACTAATAATGTTAATGGTAGCATCTAGAATTTGGTGATTTTGGTTAAAGGTATCGGCTACAATTCTAGAGCTATCTAGGGTACGCATATGGGCATGTCCTTCAATTTCGATATGTTCATTGATAGGATAAACAAAGGCATCGGCTACTCGGATATACTCTACGCCATCTACCTGCAGCAGGCCGGTATTGAGGTCATAATCTGCTGATTTCCCCATAAAGTAGAGAGAATCTTGGCTTTCCTCGGTGGCCAAGAAAAAGCCTGCTTTACCTTCGGTGGCATCAATATGAATATTGCGTTTATCCATATCCCAGTGGAAACGGTCCAAGGAGGTTTTGTAGGAGTTATAGGGTAGGTCGGTACTGAGGTCTTTTTCTCGCGCAATAAAGTCGCCTGTTCGTTTATCAAAATCGACCACTGCCTCTACATTATTGTTATCAAAGGCAAAGGCCACCTCTCCTTGCTGCTTGATCGAAACGGCTGTGGAGGGCGAAGTCACGCTATTTCGTCCAAACTTAAAGTCTCCGCCGGGGTTGGACTTTAGGGTAGCTTCATCCCATTCAAAGATTCCTCTACCCAACAAGCCGTTGGGGGTTAAGTTTAGCGAGCCATCTAGGACATATTCTCCATTTTCAAAGAACTGAAAAGGCACGCCTTCTTCCATATCCGACTCAATATACATAGAGTCGCTATAAGGGGCCCAATCAATAAATACGGATTGTCCATCTACTTTGGGAAATTCTACGCCATCAATCACTTCTTCTTCTAGGGCAAAGTCTTTTACGCTATCGGCCACAAAGCGCTCGGGCAAGAGCTCGATATACTCAGAGGAGATGGTGGCCCCCAAGTAGTCAAGGGTACCATTGGCCAAAAAGCCTTGGTTACTAATTCCGAAGGCGCCTTTAAACTGGCCTTTTCCTTTTCCTGGATCTTCTCTTAGGTAAATGGGGTAACCTTCCTCTCCGGGGGTTTCTGACTCAAAGCCCAAGGAAAGGTCTAGATACATAATCTTTAGCGGTTCATAAATCTTCGGAAAGATATCGGCAGGAGTCAAACAACCTCGCAAGCGCAAGTTATCCGAGTCATAATCCTTTAGGGTGTGTATCTCAAAGTTTGGATAAACCTGATAATAGAAATCTTCTTGAGGATAAACCTGCTCGCCATAAATTTCATTCAGGCGGCTTTGCCGCTCAAAATAGACATAGGCCGTATCGCTGACAAAGACAGAGGGCATATCGGGCGGGCTCTCTTGCTTACCCGACTTATTACTAGGGGCATCAATAGATAATACGCCCTTGGTGTTTCTCAACTGATTATTGATGAGTAGGGTTTTCTTAGAGGGTTCTCCCTCATCGGTAGTTGCTCTAGCATTACTATTAAAGCCAGCATAAGAGCCCGAGGAGTATTTTTCTCGCTCATATACATAAAAGTCAATGAAGTCAATACTATCCATAGCCACCTCATAACTTTCATAGAAGAAACGGAAGTTTTGCCCCGTAAACTTGAGCAAGCCCGCTTCCATGACGCCATTAAAGAGCATATCTTTATTGGCCAACATTTCTACCTTTTGCTCTAAAGGAGATACATAAACCTGCTGACTATCAGAAAGGGTAAAAGAAATAACCCCCATGGTTTCCATGCTCTGATCTTTGAGGTTAAAGGTAGCATTAGAAGAGCGTTTCTTGGCCTTTGAAGGGACCGATTTAATCTTAATTTGGTCGTAGTTGTGTACATTAAAGTCACTTCTGCGGGCCGATTCCTTATAATGAAATAGCTTTTTACGCAAAACGATCAAATCATCCTCTGGGTCATAGGTAATAAAACCATCGGCAATCATTTCCTGAATCAAGGTAGAGCCATTGTCTCGATTGTGTGAAGGCGAACGAACATCATTGATAAAGTCCCAATAGTAATAAGCATCTATCATTCCCTGAGAAAATACAGAGGGATACCCCTTCTCAAACTGCTTCCAGTCGTTATAGCTTCTAATGACCTTAAATTTAGGGTTCTTCTTTGCTTTCTGGATAGTTTTGCAATCCATAATGTGCAGTTTTTCCATCCGCTTATCCAACATCCCCAACAAAAACTCTGGGGGCAATCGCTTGCTGTCATCTACCTGTAGGGTCAATTCCATATCCCAATTGGCCAATTCATCATCTGGACATTCGCCGTTGGCGCGTTGCTCCAAACTACTGCCCAGGGCCTCCGAAATCAAGGCAAATTTAATAATCGGGTTGATGGTCCCAATCAATTGGTATTTGTGCATCACATCATCATCAAAGTACTCATCAGAGGTAACTTCCATGTTCTCTTTGTTGTCGCCCAATTCCATTTCATCACTATCTAGCTGCCAACGAATAGAGTTGGTCCGCATCTCTCCATCTTGCAAGGAGTTGTAAAAAGGTACCTTAGAGGTCTTGTCTCTTCCTCGATCCAAACTGAGGTACTTCTTCTGGATGTCATAACGCATAGAAATATTTGGGTGGTAAATAGAGTCTATCCCGTTCTCTGTCTCAAAATAAATACTCACCTCCGCAGAATAAGACTCTACTTTCTGCCCCTTGGCAATATCAAAAGTCTCGGCAAAAGCCCGTACCACTAAGTCGCCTTTGCTATTCGTAATCTCAATAACCGAACGGTTGTTCTTATCTCCATACCCCCGCACGTAGTTTCCCTCTAGCTTAAATCCTCCCCGATAATCAACTCCCTCTCCAATGTCATCAATGGCTACCCGCTTAGAACTAGAGTAAAAACGAGGGTAAGATAGATTGGCCGGCTGCCGAGTCCCCTCCTTTTTCTTGCCCGTTTCCTCATCTTTATAGGTATATACTTCTGAGCGTCTCGAAATCCGATCCTCGAAAATCCCCACCATCGGCTCCTTAAATACCGAAGGATAAATTAAGGTAGAACTATCTACTTTATAAGAGGTTTGCTTGGCCAAAATATCATAATCCGAAATCTCACAACGGGCATCTTCTGCCCCCTCCTGCCGCCAATGAACAACTCCTGACTCGCCTTCCCATACCGCATCTTTTCGCAAAGGATAATAAACTCCAGAAGCCTCCTCTATGGTCAAAGAATCATTCTTGTTAAAACAATATAAGGTGGTATTTTTATACTGTATCCCCAGCTCGTTATCCTCAAATTTAATCACAAAGTTCCGGCTTTCAGCCTTCCAAGTATGGCTACCTCGACTCACTTTGTAGAGGTTGTTTTCAATCCAAAACCCTAAAGACCACTTGAGGTAGTTCTCAAATAGATAGTTGTCCCGAATCTCTTTGCCCTCCAATACTTTCAAGGAAATCTCAATCCAACGATCAAAGTATTTTTGGGTCAAACCATCATCTTCCGCAAAAGATACAATGGTCTCTAATAAGGGCCGAATGTAGTTGTATCGCTTCATTTTTAAGCCCACCATCTGGTTGGTTAGCTTCAAAAATCCCTCATAATGCTGCTCCGTTACCCGCCGCTCTTTAATCGCTTTCTTAAAACGCTTGAGCGTCTGCTCACAGTCGTCCCGCTTAAATTGAGTCAATACATCCTCAATTTCCTTATATAATTTATCCCGATCTGCCGACTCAAAAGGGTCGGTGTTTACCCCCTGCGCCCAAAGACTACCCACTAAAAATAGCAGCCCCATCAATACCGTTAATTGCTTCATCTCTTTTTTATTTTTTATTTTTTTTGGGGCCTCCGCTGCGGCTTCGCCTTGCGGCGCTACGTTTCGCAGCTCGCAGGTCTGCTCGGCCCTTCGGCAGCTTCGCTGCCTTGGTCTGGCCCTGCGGGCCACTGCTGCACATCGCTAGGCCAGTGGCCCCCTTCCCTGCCCAAAATTATAGGTTTATGTTTAGTGAATCAGCTCCCTCAAGGGAATCAAATCCAAATAATTGACAATCGCTTTTTCTTCACTCAAATAACAATAATACGTCAATGCCCATAAAGGCCCCAAATAATAGAGCAGATACCCAAAATCTTTTTTATTAAAATAATATAATCCAAAAAACAATACCCCCGCCGCAGCCGATAAGATAAACCCCAAATCAACAAATACCCCTCCTTTTGCCCAACCCAAAAGCGTATAACTCAAACCAATTAGCCCAAAGCAATGGGCCAAAAAATAGAGCCATAAAGGAGACATCAAGAGGGCCGGCCTCGGTTGCCGAACCAAATTGCTCAGAGGCAGAAATAAAGCCGAAAACAACAAACTAGCCGTGGCCCACAAAATGGCCCGGTCCAATGCCGGCCAAGCCCAATACCAAAATAAGGCCGCTAGCAACAAAATAAAATGCCCCAGCAGTTGCGGCCCCGTCCAAATCCAATAACGGTCAAAACTAGGCCGCTTAATAAAAACCGATAAGCCCCGCCAACTGGTCCAAAGCAAAAAGGCCAGCAAATATAAATATACTAGCTCCGGATGAGCTACCCCCCAAGAACTATGTAGCTGGCGACTAGCTTCCATCAAAAAGAAAAAGAGCAGGTCCAACAACAAGACAGTCATCAAGTTGCTGCGCTCTTCCTCTTCTTCCCAATAATCTAAAAGACTAGTCATCTAATTATTTGTTGGCGGTCTTTTTATTAGAAAACCGACGCAGAAAACTCTCTTTATAGCCCAAACTCAATAAGGCGTTCCGAAATTTCTCTACCTCTACGGCCTGAAAACTAGGGTTCAATAGGCCAAAGGATAAACGATAATGCCCATTGGCATAACTGATGTGCAACTGCTTGGCCATGTCTTCACGCCAAGCTGCCTTGGCCTGCAACTTAGAGATATCCAAAAAGCGATCTGCCGAAAACTGTAGGCTATGTGTGAGCGCATCTCCATTTACCGACTCAAATAAGACGTCTTCTTGCACAATATAGGCCTGCTTAAAACCAGATTTTTTGACCAAAGCCAGTACTTTGGCCGCTGTGGCCTTGCCCATGTACTTGCCTAGGTATACCCGAGTTAGGCCCTTATCCGTTGGCTCAAAACTAAGCACCCCATATTTGGCTAAGGGCGCAAATACACTGCTGTCTATCGCCTGACTCATAGCGGCAATACGCAGCTTATAGGTCCCCTTTACAATTTGCGCTTTTACGGCAGTTTGCCCAAAGCATAAAAGGGCAAAAACAGTCATGAATAATCTAATACTCTGCATAAATTTATTTAAGTAACTGAAAAAATGATTGATCATTTTAAGGTACAGCTTTTTTATTGGACCCACAATAGTTTTTAGTTTCCTTTAAAGGGGATGCCCCTGCTCTGCCCCAGATTCAATTAGGCATTTTCTAAGCTAATTTACTCCTATCAACTAAGTAAAAAAGAGCCAAGGCGGTACCGCCTTGGCTCTAGTGAAAAGAAATGGTTCTGTATTCTACTGAAGTTTTGACCTTTAGCTTTTGGTCCATAAAACGCCCCCCCAAACGTCCCCCGAAGGGATTCCTTAGGGAATCCCGAGGAGGGGCGGGTGGGCGGGGTCGTCATCACGGATGAGGAGCGAAGCGACGAATGCCATTTTAAGGGAGCAACTAGCGGCCAAAGAAGAGCGCCCCAAGAAGAAATGAAGGTGGAGCGGCCCAGCGCTGCGGAGGGGTGGCCGTCAGGCCAGACCGAAGGCGAAACGAAGTGTAGCCTGAAGGGCCGAACAGACTTGTGAGCCCCGCAGCATAGCGGCGGCCGAGCTAGCCGAAGGCTAGCCGGCCGCGGGCCCCAAAACCATAAATTACAATAAAATAAATAGCAGTTCATCTAATAAACGGCGGAGGTCTTCCGATTCTCCGGCCCAGACCATTTCCTCTATGCTTTGCTTGCGGATAGGAAAACAAATGAGGCTATCTTGAGGCAGGGCCTCGGGGTGATGCAACATCAGTTGTTGGAGGTCGGCCCTGAGTTGGCGGATTTCCTCTAGCAGCATATTGGGGGCAAAAAAGACCGACTTTTGTAGGCGTTCGGCCCCTTGGCGCTGCAATAATTTGCAAACGGCCAGCCGCAGCCGATTAGAAGAAATATCGTAGGACATAATGTAGTGACTTTTCTTCATCGGGCTCTAAACATGGTGTAGGTAACAAAAGCAATAGTCACGCAAACCATAAAGACAATGACCAATTGATAAAAATTCCAGCGTTCTTGGTCCATGCGTTGTTGTTGTTGTTGTTGCGGTTCTATCTGCACCCTTTCTAATCTTGGAGCTGCTGCGGCAGCCTGTTCTTCCTTTTGCTTTCTCTTTTTTTGCCAATAATCCTGTGCATCTTTAGGACTAATTTTTTCGGGAGAAGCCTTAGGCTGCCTCAAATCTTCCTGATGGGCGGCCAACTGGCTTAGCTCATCGGTGGAGAGGGCCTCAGGGTGCAGTTCGTGCCTTTCAGTAGGATAGCGCAAAAGGACATCGGAATTGGCTTGAGCATAGACCCAATAGCGCACCCCGCCATGTCCGCTACAGGCGCCCCTTCCTTTGAGGTCCTGTTGTTCTTCATCCATACAAATACAGCCTAGGCGTTTTGTTCTATCGGGTTCGGGGCGATTGGACTGCACATATTTGGGTGTAGCTGGAGCTGTTTTGGGTTGATCGGCAGCTGGGGCGGCTGGTCGTTCTTTTTCCAAGTCGGAAGAGCGCAGCTCTTCTTCCCAGGCATCGGCCTCTATAGAATCGATTCGGGGGTAGGCCTCTTTTTCGGGGCCTTTATTTAGGGCCAATGGAGCAGTAGAAGTCTGGGGTTCCTCCATCCATTCGCCGACCTCCCAGAGGAGCAGAGGCGTTCCGCCCAAGGTACTTAGGCCCAAAAAATAGCTCAGCAGCTTCCACCAGTCTAGTTTAAATGTTGACATTTGTATGTAGTTTGGTTAAAAATCGAGGGTTTTCAGATAGCTAGCTAAGCTTTGGAGGCCTAAGTCTATCTGGGTTTTTCTTTTTCTTTTTTGGTCCTGATAAACAGAGCGTTCTTCAAGATGGCCCAACATGGCGGCAATCACCTTTTTCTTGCCAGAGGGGGCTAGGCGAATGCCCTCTCGGATAGAGCGTTCTTCAAAATGCTGTTGGGGATCTAAGCCTTTTTCGAAGACCAATTGCAGGGCGGTCCATTCGGCCCAGTGCCGATAAATTTCGATACAATCAAAGACCAGGGTAGGCCGATTATAACGGTCGGTATGCAAGACGCCCATATAGGGATCTAGGCCTGCTTTGATGAGGCTGAGTTCGACCAAGGGATAGAGCATTCCATACAAATAATTGAGCAGGGCATTAAAGGGATCGTAGGCGGGGCGGCGCATACGGCCAGCAAAGCCCCATTTTTCGGGCAAGACTCTGGCAAAGGCCTGAAAATAAGTTCGGCTAGCGCCGCCCTCCCAGCCTCTAAAAGAGGCTGCTAATTCTTTCAAATTGGCTCGGGGAGAAATGGGGAGTTTCTCCCATCTTTGGATCAGTTTGCTTAGGGATTTTTGGTCCTTGACAAAATTGCTTTGGCCTTGTTTGTCTTTGCGGGCGTAGGGTTGCTCTTGCAAAAGCTCTAGGATAGTGAGTTGATTTTGGGCTCTTTGCCGCAATTGGTCTCGCACCCAATCCATACCCAGCGGATGGTCGGCAAAGCGGGCTTGCTTTTTTCTGACTGTAGAGATAGATCCATATTGGCCCGACCAGAGATAGCCCTGCGAGCGGCCCATCTGATCGGTAAAGACCATAGGAATATTATGAGAGAGGGCCAGAAGAATGGCATCACTACTAATGCGCACCCCTTTGGTTAGAAAGATACAATTGATTCGCTGACAAGCGATTGCACGGCCTTCTGAGTGCTTGGGTTTGAACCAAAACATGCCATTTTCTACGCCTAAAAAGGCCCCGTATGAGTCTAAATATAATTGCATGAGTTGAAGGCTTTCGAAAAGCATGCAAAAACATAAAGTACTGAATATCAGTACGAAAAGTAAAAACAACTCATCAAAAAATGATAGTTATTATATATAATTGATAGAATTTCGAAAAGGACGCCTTTGGCCCAGCGCTGCGGAGGGGTGGCCGTCAGGCCAGACCGAAGGCGAAACGAAGTGTAGCCTGAAGGGCCGAACAGACTTGTGAGCCCCGCAGCATAGCGGCGGCCAAGCTAGCCTTCGGCTAGCTGGCCGCGGGCCCCAAAACAGCAGAAAAGAAAAAATTAAAGGGGAAGAGAAGCTCGGCAAAAACATAAAAACTTGTAGTTTCGTGCTGCAAAAACAAACAACCTATACAGCAGGCAGCTTTAGGGCTGCGCAACAAAACTATAGATCATGAAAAAAACAGCCTTACACCACATCCATGAAGAACTTGGGGCCAAGATGGTTCCTTTTGCAGGTTATGACATGCCCGTTTCTTATGCGGGAATAAAAGCCGAGCATTTGGCCGTACGTTCCTCTGTTGGTGTTTTTGACGTTTCGCATATGGGCGAATTTATTCTGCGCGGAAAAGAGGCGCTAGATTTGGTCCAATGGGTGAGCTCTAATGATGCCAGTCGTTTGGAGCTGGGCGATGTGCAATATAGTTGTCTGCCCAATGAAGAAGGGGGAATTATTGACGACTTTTTGGTTTATCGTTTGGGGGAGGACCAATGCGCTGCTGGCGAGCAAGCCTTTATGTTGGTGGTCAATGCCTCGAATATGAAAAAGGATTGGGATTGGTTGCAATCTCAAAATCGCTTTGACTGTGAGCTCATTGATATTTCGGATAGAACGACTTTATTGGCCGTGCAGGGTCCCAAAGCGGTGGAGGCCTTGCAGTCATTGACTGAAATTGCCTTGGGTGAGATGAAATACTATAGTTTTCAGAAAGGAAAATTTGCTGGCTTAGAAAACGTATTGGTTTCGGCAACGGGTTATACGGGAGCTGGTGGATTTGAGATTTACATTCGCAATGAAGATGCGGAAGCCCTTTGGGCCGCTATTTTTGAGGCTGGAGCTGCTTATGATATTCAGCCCGTGGGTTTGGGTGCTCGCGACAGCCTCCGTTTGGAGATGGGCTATTGTCTTTACGGCAATGACATTGACGACAGCACCTCTCCTATTGCGGCGGGTTTGGGTTGGATCACCAAATTGCAAAAAGGCGATTTTGTGGGCAAGGAAAAGATTGCGGCGGTTAAGGAAAACAAGCCTACAGAAAAGCTTTATGGATTGGTTATGGAGGGGAAACGTCCGGCCAGGCAAGGCTATTTGGTTTATTCTGTAGAGGGAGAAGAGATTGGGCGGATTACTTCTGGTGGCCCCTCTCCTAGTTTAGGAAAATCTATTGCCTTGGCTTATATTCAAGCCCATTGGGCCAAAAAAGATACTGAAGTTTTGGTAGAGATTAGAGGCAAGCGTTTTGCGGCCAAGCTGCAGCGGCCTCCATTCTGGAAGGGCTAAACAAGAAAAGCGGATCAGGGAGTTAGCTCCTTGATCCGCTTTTGTATTTCCTAGTATTAGGCTAGTGTTTTTTCTCTGCTTTTTTGATGGCCTCTTCTTCTAGAGAAGAGATTTTCAGCTTATTGAGGTTATCGCTCAATTGGGTACCTTCCATAATTTGTTGTTGGAGGCCAGAGAGCGTACCTGGGCTATAAGGCACCAAAATAGAGGCATTTTTCTCTCCAATTTCCTTAACGGTATCATAATGTTGGGTGAGCAGTACAAACTGCATAATTTCGGAGGGAGAGACATCGCTAAGGGTATTGCTAAAGTCTTCTACTGAATCGGCAAAACCTTTAATGATGGCCAGACGTTGTTCGGCTACCCCTTCCCCTTGCAGGCGTTTAGATTCTTTTTCGGCTTCGGCATCTTTAATCTTAGAGATTTTGCGGCCTTCGGCATCTTCTGCAATGGCTTCTTTATTTCGGCGGGCGGCATTGATGCGGTTCATGGAATCTTTGACCAATTGGTCGGGGTCAATATCTGTGATTAGGGTTTTGACGATGCGGTAGCCATATTTTTCCATATGTTCGGCTAGTTCCATACGGACTGCCGTAGCGATATCATCTTTGCGAGCAAAAACATCATCTAGGTCCATTTTGGGCACCTCGGCACGGACCACATCAAAGATATAGGAAGAAATTTGGTTATAGGGATTATCTAGTTCATAATAGGCCTCCTTTACTTTGGTATCCATCACTTGGACGTGCACCGAAGCCTGTAGCTTGACAAATACATTATCCTTGGTTTTGGTCTCAATTTGCACCTCCATTTGCTGGATCTTGAGGTTAATTTGTTTACTGACCTTATCTAAGAAAGGGATCACAAAGTTGAGCCCGGGGTGCAAAATTCGATTATAGCTTCCCAAACGCTCTACAATATGGGCAGAGCGTTCTCGGACCATTTTAAATGAAGAGAAGAGAACATATAAAATAAGGCCTAAGGCGATTAAGGGGATAAATTCCATACTTCTAGTTTGTATTGGTTCTAAAAAAGAAATCGGGGCTTGCTTTTGTGCTATCTTGCACATACAATATAAGGTAAAAAGTCTTATTAAGGGTTCAGCTTTAGAGCTAAAAAACATATTTTCCAGCTATCAAAAATGTAAATTATGAGCAAAAGACTAATTATCAGCAGTTTGTTCCTCGCCAGCATGTTTATGGCCTGTGGGGGCCCCAACAACAACAGCAACAACGGCAGTAGCAGCAGTAGCAGTAGTAGCAGCAGCACAAAAACGCCCGCCAAACCCAAAGCCGTTAATGGAGCGATGGTATACAAGAAAAACTGTGTAGTTTGTCATGGGGCCAATGGTCGCATGGCCTTGAATGGCGCCAAAATTCTTCCCGAATCAACCCTAACACTAGAGGAGCGCATTATGCAGATCAAAAAAGGGAAAGGCGCCATGCAAGCCTATGAGGGTGTACTTTCTGAGGCGGCCATCAAGGCGGTAGCCGAATATACTATGAAATTTAAATAAGTCATTTTATGCTTTTTGAGCTTGAAAGCCAGCGTTTGGGCCTCACCCAACTGAGCAGTGAATATGCCGAGCAGGTACAGGAGTACTTGGTTCGAAATCGTTACTTTTTTCAGCGCTATATGCCGCGCTGGCCCCAAGCTTTTTGTCAAATAGAAGAGATTCAGAAGCGCCTGAATGAAGAAAAATGGCTGTATCAACAGCGGCGCTTTATTCGCTATTATATCTTTCATCGGAGCGACAGCCAAAAAAATCGCATCATTGGCGATATTTCTTATAGCCACTTTATTTATGGGGCCATGCGCTCTTGCTTTTTGGGCTATAAGGTAGACCAGCAGTTTAATAATTTGGGCGTGGCCACAGAGGCCCTAAAACTAAGCAATCCCCATATTTTGCAGCGCTTTGATTTGCAACGCATAGAGGCCCATATTATGCCCCAAAACAAGGGCTCCAGACGCCTAATCGAAAAACTGGGCTTTGCGCTAGAAGGAACCGCCAAACAGTTTATTTGCATCAATGGAAAATGGGAGGACCACTGCCGCTATGCTTTTGTCAAAGGCCTAAATGAAGAAGAATTTTGCTAATTTTTTGGCGGCTTGCGCTCCCTTTTTACTAATTTCGCCCCCATGAATATCTTGCAACAAACTTGGGCCCTGATTAAGAAAGATGCCCGCATCGAATGGAGAAAGCGACAAGCTATTGGTGGCATTCTGCTCTATGTTTTATCCACTACTTTTGTGGTCTATAGCATTGTGGGCGAAAAAACCTCTGGGGTGGTTTGGGCAGCCCTCTATTGGATTATCGTGCTTTTTGCCTCGGTCAATGCGGTGGCCAAAAGCTTCGTGCAAGAAAACCAAGAACGACAGCTTTATTATTATTCTTTGTTACAGCCCACGGCCCTCATTCTCTCCAAAATTTTCTACAATACGCTCCTGCTTTTTGTAGTTTGCCTTTTGTCCTATGGCAGTTTTTCGCTCATTATGGACAATCCCATCCGCTTTCAAGGCCTCTTTTTTCTCCTGATGTTTTTAGGCAGTCTCGGCTTTTCTATTGCCTTTAGTTTTGTGGCCGCTATTGCCGCCAAGGCCCAGCAGGCCGCCACCCTGATGGCCATTCTCAGCTTTCCAATCGTCATCCCGATCCTAATGACCCTACTGCGCCTTAGCAAAATTGCCCTGGGCCTAATGACCGACACGATGTATTATAAAGACATTTTCATCCTTTTGGCCATTGATCTCATTTTGGGCAGTATTGTCTTACTCCTCTTTCCCTTTCTTTGGCGAGATTAGTTCCTTTTTTGGGGCCTGCCGCCTGCGGCGGCCGGGCCCTTTCAGGGCTCGCAGGTCTGCTCGGCCCTGCGCCAGCAAGCTGGCTAGGTCTGCCGCTGCGCGGCCCCCTTGCAGGCCCCTAGGCCAAGTCGCTTCGCTCCTTTGCGGCGGCTTCGCCGCCTGCTAGCTGTGGCTGCAGGTTGAAACCCGCAGCCATACAACAACCCCATTCTGCATCTATAGTGCGGAGAGGATTAAAATCCTCTACCGCTTTGA
>NZ_JH719942.1:3689397-3699197 GCF_000275825.1 Saprospira grandis DSM 2844 | reverse complement strand
CGCAACCATGGGCTTCAGCCCATGGCAGAAAAGGCGAGCTCCTAGAATCTTTAATTAAGCTTAGTCAACAGCGGCTATGCTTAGCGCCCTGGGCTGAAGCCCAGGGTTATTACCTGAGCGAACTGACGGAGAAAGTCCTTGTTCGCTTTTTCTACTTGTAGCTTTCCATTAAGCTTCAGCCCAAAACTACCTAGCCACTAAAAAACGCTTTCTTTATCTCTTATCTCTCCTTTTTCAAAAAAACCCAGAAAAAGTTGAGGGACTAATAAAGGAGAGCATTCAAAATCTTGTGTGCGCCCTTTCCTGCGCCTAGGGACAAGCCCCTAGGCTAGCTTTTTCAGACAGCCCTCTAAAGAGGGCCTTTTGGATATGGCCCTTCTCTGCAATCACAACAGAGCAAAGCCGTAAATCATAATTTGAGGCCCTTTAGGGCTGACTCCATTTATTAGCCTAGGGGCTTGTCCCTAGGCGATGAACAGCAGGCGGCGAAGCCGCCATGGCCGAAGGCCAAACGGCCACAACAAGCCCTTTAGGGCGTCTTCGACGACCAAAGGGAGTAACCGCCCGCCAAAGGCGGGAGGCCCAAAAAAACTACCAATCAATTTCATATATTTATACAGGAGTAAGATATAACTAATATTATTAGGAAGCTTATTGCTCCTTGCTGCCATCGTTTGACCATTCTGATGAATTTTGATTAACTAGTCCGCCAAGAGGCAATAAGAGTAGAGGCTAAGAGGCTTAAAAATAATATGAATATATATACATAAGGTAAAGAGGAGGATATTAGCGAGAATATGGTTATCAGCGGCGCCTGCTTCCAAGCTATTCCTTCTTGATTATAGTAAACTAGCATATACCCTAAATAGGAAACTGTTAATGCAACTGCGATTAGACCATAATAATAGCCCAATTGTTTCATGAAATTTTCGGACCGTCTCCAGTTGCGGCCTCTAATAACTCCAGCAATAAATACTATAAATGTAATTATTAGCCATGACCAATATATGATAATATAGTACATAAAAATATTTTTATTAGGCCAAGCAAAGAAGGCGAGCAACTGCCAACAACAAGCGTCTTTGATGGCGGAAGGGAGTAACCCCAACTACCCATCAATAGAGATACTCGCATAAAGATGGATTCTGCTACTAGAGCAAAGGAATACCTATTTTATCCTCTTTCACCCGACTCATAATGAAAATGCTCTAATGAAGCTGAGCTGAATTTTTGTATAAAAATAGGTGTTTTTTGCTGATCATTTTTAGGCCTAAAATAATGGTTTTCGATAGCCCAGTCATAAACTCCTTCATTAAGAGGATACTTTGTTAGAAGACCTGACAAACCATATTTTTTTATCCATGCCTCAGCTTTATCTACACTAGAAAAAACAGCTCTACAGAGTCGAGCTCCATTTCCTTGAAAAACATAAATATAATTACTCATCTTGTATTATTTATTGGCCTTGCTACAAACCAAAATCCTAAAATCCATACTCCATTTCATGCTCACTTTTAGTAAGTCGAGCCTGCCTCCATTCTACTACTCCTTATAGTAATGCTTACTCCAGATTTCTTGCAGCTCATCAAAAGTTTCTACCCCATCAGAAAATCGCGCTTTTAAATCCGAAAAAGTAAACTTTAATTCAGAACAACGATGACCAAACCCCAACAAGAGAACGAAGGTAACCTCTGTCCTTTTAGTAGAAATAACAGGCTTGAAATCAACATCGTTAATTTCACAGTCATCCAATTCCTCAATTTCACCTAAACTAATATTTTTAAAATCAGAAAACTGAATGGTTAATTTGGGTTCATCATAGATGAGCTCTACCTCCGCCTCGATCCATTTATTATCAAAATCAATCTTTAAGCTCAGTAAAGTAGAGTCGTGAAATTCCACTTCTTTTAAATCTTCAACAGTAATATTTTCCATAGTTATTCTTTAAGGTTTATGATTCCCTAACTAAGCCTTTTTTCTAGATTAAAATTCCTTAAGGCTAGTTGTTTTTTGGGCGGGCCCGCCTGCTAGCTGTGGCTGCAGGTTGAAACCAGCAGCCATACCCCCCCATTCTACATCTATAGTGCGGAGAGGATTAAAATCCTCGACCGCTTTGAACAAGGGCTATTTTTTTCTTCAGTAGCTTGATTTTGTTTTTGTCTCCCCCATAAATTTTATAGGAACCCTAGGGCCTTGGCCCTAGGCTATCGAAAAAATCGCCATCCCCTCCTTCGAGGGGATTTTTCTTTGCCCTTGTGGTTGGGCCGTTGTTTTTTTCTTGCTGCGAACCTTTTCCATTTTTCCAGCAAACAAGGGCTTTAGTTTGCTCTTTGCTCAGCCCCACAAGCATGGACTTCAGCCCATGTCCGTAAAAAAATTCAGAGGTAAAAACAATTGCTATGCTTACCACCTTGGGCTGAAGCCCAGGCTGATTAACTAAAGGAGAAAGCCCTTCTTTGCTTTTTCTGCTTCTCTGGCCCAAAACCGCCCAATGGCTAAAATAGACCTACAAGCAGCAAGAAAAAGTTGAAGGACTAATAAACTGCAACTATGGGGTTTCACAAGCCCCCAATAAAGGTCCTCTAAAGTAGAGTTTAGGTCCAAGCCCCCCAAAATAGTTCTTCTCTACTGTATTTTTTAGCTTAGAAAGTGGAAGAGGCCGCTTGTTTCGCTCAAGCTATCGGTCTAGTGCCCAAAGTCAAGGCTACCCTACTGCTTTATAGACGTCTGGAACTGCATTGTATAGATCCAGAAACCCCAAAGGGGACGTTCCGAACTCTATGAAGGACGTCCTCCAACCCCATAAGAGACGTTCCGAACTCCATGAGGGACGTCCTCCAACCCCATAAGGGACGTTCCGAACTCCATAAGGGACGTCCTCCAACCCCATAAGGGACGTCCCCTAACCCCATAAGGGACGTTCCGAACTCCATGAGGGACGTCCTCCAACCCCATAAGGGACGTTCCGAACTCCATGAGGGACGTCCCCTAACCCCATGAGGGACGTTCCGAACTCCATGAGGGACGTCCCCTAACCCCATGAGGTATGTCCCCCAACCCCAGAGGGGACGTCCCCTAACCCCATTAGGTACCTTCCTATACCCCAAAATAGACGTCCTAGGACGTCTATTTTGGGGTCCTACAACCTATATTATGTAGTTCCACAACCTATACCGTACAGTTAACCAACGTATATTATACACTTCTGCAACCTATAGCATGGAGTTCAGGACGACTCTTATGCAGTAGAGGGACCTATAACGAACAGTTTAGTGACTGTATTCAATGACTTTGACAAGCTATATCATAGAGTTCAGGAGGACTAAGAAGGAGTTTTACCAATCATTCCCTAGAGATAAGCCCCTAGGCAGAGTCTGTTTAAAATTTTGTGTCTGCTCTTTCCTGCGCCCAGGGACAAGCCCCTAGGCGATGAATGGCAGGCGGCAAAGCCGCCATGGCCGAAGGCCAAACGGCCTAGCGATGCGAAAGGGGGCGGCGAAGCCGCAGACCAAGGAGCGAAGCGACGAAGGGCCGAGCAGACCTGCGAGCCCTGAAGCGTAGCGCCGCAAGGCGAAGCCGCAGCGGAGGCCCCAAAAATAATCCTCCTCAATAAAAAATTGGGGGAAACGGAACTTATTTAGGTAAAAAAGCAATATCAATCGCTTTTTTTGTAACTTAATGCTGCCAACATTTAACCTACTTATGGATAGCCGTGCAGGGCTAAACAGGCCATTGCCCAGCCACAGCCATTAAAACCTTAAAAATGACAAAAGTAGAACTGATCGCTGCCTTAGAAGAGGCGCAGTCGAAAGCTGATTTCTACCAATTGGATAGTTTAATTGAAGAGGCCAAAACAGAATATGGCGAAGAGGCCTTCTGTTTTTATTATCAGGCCGAATACTATCGTTTGCTCAAGGACCAAGAGCAGGCGATTGATTTTTACCAAAAAGCGATTGCCATCTCGCCCCAAGCCAATTATCGTTTGGCCCTGGCGCTGAGCTTGTTGCAAAAAGGAGAAGCCGAGGAAGCCCTGGCCCTTTTGCAGGCCTTGCAAAAAGAAATTCCAGAAGAAAAAGACTTGCAATATGCCCTAGCACTTTATTATAGTAGCCAGGGAGAGGAAGAAAAAAGCCTTTTGCAACTCAATAAGCTGTTGGCCCAAACCCCCGATGATGTGTTGGCCCTCCGCCTAAAAGTGGACAGCCTAGAGCAGTTGGGACAATATGAAGAGGCCCTCCAAAGCCTACAGTTTTTAAAGGGAGAAGAGCTCGGCGCTATCTTATTGGCCCAGCAAGAAATTGCTCTACTCAAAAAACTAGAACGCAGCGAGGATGCCATTAAGGCCTATCGAGATTTAATTGCAAGCGACCCCAAAAACATTGAATATCGCCTCGCTTTGGGCGATTATTATATGCAGTTGGCCAATTATGAAGAGGCCCAATATTGCTTTGCCGATGTACTAGACCTTGAAAAAAAACAGGGCGGACAAACCGCTTATACCCTCAAGAAAAAAGGCCGTGCCCTCCTCTATCGCAACCAACTAAAAGATGCACAGGCCGACTTTAAGGCCGCCATGAAAACCGATGGCGATGATAGCGAAAGTTATCTGCTTTTGGCCCAAACTGCAGAACGGCTCGGGCAGTTGCCTATGGCCAAAATGTACTTGGAACTCGGCCTGGATATGGCCGCCTATAACCGCTGGCCCCTCTATCAAAAACTCGGACAGATTGCCCTGGCCCTAGAAGAATGGACCGAAGCCGAAAAAGCTTTTGAAGGCATGACCCGAGAAGCCGCCGGCAAAGCAGAAGGCTTTTATCAACTTGGCCTGCTCTATATCCGCCAAGGCGATTTGGCCAATGCCTACGAAATGCTGCTAGAAGCCGATGAGGAGTTTCATGAAAAGGCCATGGATATGCTCAAGCTGCATTGTGCCGACTTCCTGGCCAAAAAGGCCAAGGAAGAAGAAGGGGAAATGCTGGACGAATTTGCTGCCGCTATGGCCAAAAATGCCCAATCTCCCTTTATCCAGCAGGTTGATGCCAAGCTCTGGACGGTCCACCGCAAAGCCACAATTGCTCAAAATCCCTTGCTCAAGGAGCTGCCCAAAGAGATGCAAAGCCTCTTGCTCAAAGCCTTTGAGGGCATGCTTTTGCAACTCACACCCAAGGGACTTTTCCTCCTTAATTTGGGCCAAAAACCTACTCGCGCTATTTATCGCATCCTCAAAGAGGCCAGCTCTGGCGTAGCCATCGAGCTGCAACCGCTAGACAGTGGCAAAATGAGCCAAAATATGCAGTTCCGCCTCCGCAAAGCCTTCTTTGTGCTCTGTGGCATTGGCGAGGGGGACGCAAAACTCGACATTTATTTCCAAGAACAATCGCCTAAAGATTTGCCCGCCGCCATTAAGGCCGCCTATAAAAAAGCAGATCAGGCAGAAGAACTGGCTTTTTTGAAGTAGTTCTTTGCTCCAATATACCCCAAAGGGCGCTAGCGAATTGGCTAGGGCCCTTTTTCTGTTTAGGAGGAGGTCTATTTTCTTTTGGGGCTGCCCCGCCCTGCGGGCGGGTCGGGCCATTTCGCAGCTCGCAAGTCTGCTCGGCCCTGCGTCGCTTCGCTCCTTGGTCTGCCGCCTTCGGCGGCCCTGCTACAGCCCCTCAGCCGAAAAAAAAGGCCCAAAACAATCGTTTTGGGCCTTTGCGCGATACAGCTAAAGCTTAGTGCTTCGCTCTATCTTTCCAAGCAGAACGCTTTGCGCCCTGATTATTGCTAGCGGTTGTTGCGCTAGCCTTATTTCCTTTTTGATCGAGCAAATGCGCCACTAGCATAGCGGCCAAAAGCTCCTCTTCGGGCGCTTCTTTTTGGAGCAATTCGGGACGGAAATAGTTTTTAACAAAATGCGTATCAAACTTTCCGCTCACAAAAGCCTCATGCTCTAAAGCAAAGCGGCCAAAGGGCAAGGTTGTGGCTGGACCATCAATTTCATATTCCTCAATCGCTCGCAACATCCGACTGATGGCCTCTTCTCTATCCTTACCATAAGTAATCAACTTGGCAATCATCGGATCATAGTAAATGGGAATATCCATACCTTCCTCATAACCATCATCCAAACGAACGCCCACGCCTTTGGGGCCGCGGTAGCGCTCCAAGCGGCCAATAGAAGGTAAGAAATTATTGGCGGGATCTTCGGCATAGACCCGAAGCTCTAGCGCATGTCCCTGAATCCTCAAATCCTCTTGCTTAATTTGTAGGACTTCTCCCCTAGCAATGAGAATCTGTTGACGGACCAAATCCACTCCAGAGATGAGCTCTGTTACGGGATGCTCTACCTGCAGACGAGTATTCATTTCTAGGAAATAGTAATTATTATTTTCGTCAAAGATAAACTCTACTGTTCCGGCGCCTATATAATCACAAGCCCGGGCCACATCACAGGCAGATTTGCCCATAGCTGCTCGCAGTTCCTCGCTCAAAATAACAGAGGGCGCCTCTTCGATGACCTTTTGGTGGCGGCGTTGGATGGAGCATTCTCTTTCAAAAAGGTGGATTACATTGCCATGTCCATCAGCTAGGACCTGAATTTCGATATGGCGGGGAGAGCTAATGTACTTCTCGATAAAAACGGAGCCATCACCAAAAGCATTTTGGGCCTCAGAAACGGCTCTTTTCATTTGCTCTTCTAGCTCTTCGGCCTTTTCGACAATACGCATTCCTTTTCCACCTCCACCAGCAGAGGCCTTAATGAGAATGGGAAAGCCAATCTCGGTGGCTACGGTTTTGGCTTCTTCAATATCGGTCAAAGCATAATCGGTACCGGGCACCAAGGGAATATCATAAGCTTTGGTGGCTTCTTTAGCGGCCAATTTGCTCCCCATCATTTCGATGGCCTTAGGTTTTGGACCAATAAAAGTGAGGCCTGCGGCGGCTACGGCAGCTGAAAAGCCTGCATTTTCGCTCAAGAAACCGTAGCCAGGGTGAATCCCATCGACCCCTAACTTTTGGGCTTCTTCAATAATTTTATCGGCCAAGAGATAAGATTGATTAGAGGGCGCAGGGCCCAAACAAATCGCCTCATCGGCATAGCGTACATGTGGAGCGAGGCGGTCGGCCTCCGAATAAACGGCCACAGTAGCAATCCCCATTTCTTTACAGCTGCGCATAATGCGCAGGGCAATTTCGCCACGGTTGGCTACCAATATTTTCTTCATTGCGTATCAGTCGTTTAAATTATTTTAATTTTTCGCAGGCCTCCGCTATGCGGCGGCAAGCTTCTTTGAGGTCTTCTTCGCCTAGGGCGTAGCTCAGGCGCAGGCAGTTGGCATTGCCAAAGGCAGAGCCGCCCACCAGGGCCACATGGGCTGTTTCTAGAAGATAAAGGACCAGGTCCTCATCGGTTTGGATCTGGTAATTTCCGTAGCTTTTGCCAAAAAGGGCCGAAACATCGGGAAAGAGGTAAAATGCCCCTTGGGGTTTATTTACCTTAAATCCAGGGATTTGGCGCAGCAGCTCGATGAGTAAATTGCGGCGGCGTTCAAAGGCTTCGCGCATGGCTAAGGTGGCCTCTTGTTCGGCTTCTAGGGCATAGGCGGCGGCCATTTGGCCAAAAGCATTTGCGCCAGAAGTAAACTGTCCTTGAATTTTGATACAGGCATCGGCAATCCATTGGGGGGCGGCCATATAGCCTAGGCGCCAGCCCGTCATGGCAAAGCCTTTAGAAAAGCCGTTAACGATAACGACCTGTTCTTTGATTTGATCAAATTGGGCTATACTCGCATGGGCTTGGCCACTGAAGTTAATGTACTCATAAATTTCATCTGAAACAATGATTAGATTGGGAAATTCTTGGAGCACCTCCACCCAACTGGCCAATTCTTCTTTTGTGAGCAGGCTGCCTGTGGGATTACAGGGAGAAGAATAGATGAGTAGGCGGGTTTTGTCAGAGATAGCGGCTTTAAGTTGTTCGGCAGAGACCTTAAAATCTTGCTCTATACCTGCAGAGACGAATTTCACGCTGGCCCCACTTAGGTTGATGATTTCCTTATAAGAAACCCAATAGGGGCTGAGAATAATGGCCTCATCGCCTTCTTCTAGCAGGGCCATAGAAAGGTTGGCGATCGCTTGTTTGGCGCCATTGGAGACTACAATTTGGCTAGGCGTATACGCTAGGCCATTATCTCGCTTAAATTTATGGCAAACGGCTTGGCGCAATTGGGGCAAACCGGCCACGGGGGTATATTTGGTAAAGCCCGTTTGCAGGGCTCGAATAGCGGCATCTTTAATATGCTGGGGCGTATCAAAATCGGGTTCTCCAAGGCTGAGGCTAATCACGGGATGTCCCTGAGCGGCTACATCTCTAGCCAATTGGGCCATGCGCAAGGTGGCCGATTCTTCCATTTGTGCTAAGCGTTGAGCGAGGCGTTTTATCATGTTGTTCTTTTTTTTACGTTCTAGAAAGAGAGCTGCTTCTCTTTTGTCTGATTAGCTGTTTTGCTTTATGTTGTTGCTTTGGGCAGTAGGAGGCGGCTTGACCGCCTTTGGCCTGAAGGGCCAAAATGGCCTAGCGATGTGCAGGGGTGGCCGAAGGCCAGACCGAGCAAAAATGCTTTGCATTTTTTGCGCAGGGCCGAGCGAGCAGCGAGCCCCGAAACATAGCGCCCGCAGCTTGCTGCGGGAGGCCCCAAAAGCAGGACCTCCTACTTAGTTTTTGCTTCATTCCAGAGGGCATCCATTTCGGACAAGCTCATTTCGTCTAGTGGTTTATTGGCCTGTTCTTCAATGTATTGAAAGCGTTTGATAAACTTGCGATTGCAGCGTTCTAGGGCCAGTTCGGGATCCACTTTGAGGAAGCGGGCATAATTGATCATAGAAAAAAGCAGGTCGCCAAATTCCTCTTCAATTTTATCTTGTTCGTTATTTTCGACCTCTGCTTCTAGTTCGGCCAATTCTTCTTTGACCTTAGCAAAAACGGCTTGGCGTTCCTCCCACTCAAAGCCCACTTGCTTGGCTTTTTCTTGGATGCGGTAGGCTTTGACCAGGGCGGGCAGTGATTTTGGCACCCCTTGCAAGACTGATTTTTTGCCTTCTTGCAGTTTAATTTTCTCCCAATTGGCTTTGACGGTAGCCTCATCTTCGGCCTTGGTATCGCCATAAATATGGGGGTGTCTGCGGATGAGTTTTTCGCAGAGATGATTCAGGACATCGGCCACATCAAAGGCGCCTTGTTCGCTAGCGATTTTGGAATAAAAGACCATATGCAGCATAACATCGCCGATTTCGCCTTTGAGTTCGTCCAGGTCATTTTCCAGAATGGCATCGGCCAGTTCATAGGTTTCTTCGATGGTCAGGTGGCGGAGGCTTTCGAGCGTTTGTTTGCGGTCCCAGGGGCATTGTTCTCGGAGCTCGTCCATAATGTTGAGTAGGCGCTCGAAGGCGGCTAATTTTTCGGCTAGAGTATGCAAGGCAAATAGTTTTGGTCCAAAAAGAGGGTTTGCTTTAAAAAACAAATGTACAAACAAAGTTTGTAGAAGCTAAATTTTTGCTTTGATAAGCTAGGGCCGGGAAAATATCTTTAGGGGGTTGTTCTTTTTTTTGGGGCCTGCCGCCTGCGGCGGCCGGGCCCTTTCAGGGCTCGCAGGTCTGCTCGGCCCTGCGCCAGCAAGCTGGCTGGGTCTGCCGCTGCGCGGCCCCCTTGCAGGCCCCTAGGCCAAGTCGCTTCGCTCCTTTGCGGCGGCTTCGCCGCCTGCTAGCCGTGGCTGCAGGTTAAAACCAGCAGCCATACAACAACCCCATTCTACATCTAT
>NZ_JH719942.1:3642281-3689297 GCF_000275825.1 Saprospira grandis DSM 2844 | reverse complement strand
GAGGGACTAATAGGCGGCTATGCTTACCGCCCTGGGCTGAAGCCCAGGGTTGTTACCTGAGCGAACTAGCGGACTAAAGTCCTTGTTCGCTTTTTCTACTTGTAGCTTTCCATTAAGCTTCAGCCCAAAACTACCCTGCCGCCAAAAGACGTTTTCTTTATCTCTCCTTTTTCAAAACTCCCAAGAAAAAGTTGAGGGACTAATATTGAAGTTTTGTGTCTGCCCTTTTTGCTGCCTAGGGACAAGCCTCTAGGCTAGCTTTTTCAGACAGCCCTCTGCGAGGGCCTTTGGATATGGGACTTCTCTCCAAAAGCAGATGAGCAAGGCCAGCTATATGAGCAGTTGAGGCCCTTTAGGGCTGACTCCATGGGGTTAGCCTAGGGGCTTGTCCCTAGGCGATGAATGGCAGGCGGCGAAGCCGCCATGGCCGAAGGCCAAACGGCCACAACAAGCCCTTTAGGGCGCAGTTCGACGACCAACGGGAGTAACCGATGTGCAGGGGTGGCCGAAGGCCAGACCAAGCGGGCGCAGCCCGCGCAGGGCCGAGCGAACAGCGAGCCGCGAAACGACAACAAGGACTTTAGTCCGCAGTTCGACGACCAACGGGAGTAACCGCCCGCCGAAGGCGGGAGGCCCCAAAAAACCTCCCTAACCCAATAAAAAGCCCACTAACTGCATCAATAAAACGCCTAAAAAGGCCAAACTGCCCAATTTACCGCCCACCCCCTTAAAATATGGGGCCGAAAAACCATACAATAAAGCGGTAAAGCTAGCGGCGGCAAGCATACTCAAATAGGGCCAAGAAAGTGGCAATTGACTCATGCCCAAAAAGCTGCCGCAATAAAGTGCTACGGCCCATTTTTGCTGAAAAAAATGATCGACCATTGCGCCTAAACAACCCACTAAAGCAGAGGCTATCACCACAGACACACCCAACTCTTGCTGTAAGGCCAAGGCCCCCAAGGCCCCAACTATAATTGCCAAACTATCGGCCCAATCTAGACGGCCCAACTCCAGTACCCGATGATGACTGAGATAATAGGCCAATACTAACAAGATCCAAATAGGCCACAAAAAAAAGGCTTCTTCTCCAATCATGGCCCCCAAAAAGGCCGAATGCCCCAAGCCCAAAACCAATAAGCTGCCCTTAGTCCAAAATCCCATATTCCTCTATTTTGCCCCAATCCATAGAACGCGCCCAAATTTGTTCGGCCAAAGCCCGATCCTGCGCCAAGACAGAAGGCTGCTCCGCTCCCTTGGGCGTAAAATATTGCCCCTCAATGAGCAAGTATTCATCAGCAGTTAGTAATTGGAGGATTTGCTGGCCAACCTGCTCCGGCTGCCGCATAAAACGCTCCAAATGACGATACAAAAAGGCCGTAAAGCCTTTTCCCTCTTGCGAAAAATTAGTATTCACAACTCCCGGATGTAAGGCATTGACGCCAAAACCATCCGGACCAAAACGCTGGGCCAATTGCTGCGTAAAATAGAGGTTGAATAACTTGCTCAAGCCATACTGATAAAAACGACCAAAGCGCTTTTCTCCCTGCAAATTGTCTAGCTCTAACTTTCGAACCAGTTTGTGGGCCGAAGAAGAAAGATTTAATATTTGCTTGCGCTCTCCAGCTCGAAGCAAGCCCATTAGCTGATGGGTGAGCAGAAAATAGCCCATATGGTTGAGCGCAATATGCTGCTCAAGACCATCTAAACTCAATCGGCGCTTAGGAAAAATAGCCCCCGCATTGTTAATCAAGATGTCTAGTTTGGGATAGCTTTCTCTAGCATATTGGCCAACTTTCCGAATCGATTCTTGATCAGATAAATCAGCCAATAAGAGGTCAATTTTGGGGTTTTGACTAGCCTGGGCAATAGCCCGCATAGCCGCCTCTCCCTTTTCTGGATTTCGGCAAAGTAGGACCAAATGCGCCCCTTCTTTGGCCAAGGCCAAGGCCGCCGCATATCCAATGCCCGAACTGGCCCCAGTGACCAAGGCAATACTATCCTTCAGTTTCATCTTCTATTGCTTCTATATTGATGCGAATCCATTTGCTGCCGTCTTTTAGAGCTAGGCGCAGTCGCTGCCCATCCTGCAAATCGGTCCAACTATGAATAATTTGGCCCTCTTCATTGCTCAATTGAGCAAAACCGCGTTTCCAAGCTTTGTCTGGAGATAAGAGCTCCAACTGCTTATCAAAATGCTCTAGTTGCTTTTGGGCCAAACGCAAGCGCTCTTGGCTACTCAAACGCAAACGGCTGTGCAATTGCTCTAAACGCAGCTCCTCTCGACGGATATGCCCTTGTACGCTAGTCCGCAGCTCTTGCTGTAAAAGGGCCAGCTGCTGCTCGGCCAAAAATAATTGATGGACCAAAAAGTCGGCAACTGCCGTAGGGGTTTTTAAGGCCGTATGAGCCACCAAATCGGCTAGACTTTCGTCAATATCATGGCCAATTCCCGTCAGCACGGGCAGGCTGCACTGCGCCAAATCTCGGCAAAGCTCATAGTCGTTAAAGCCATAGAGGTCTAGTTTGGCCCCTCCTCCACGGATGAGGACCACACAATCAAAACGGTCTTCTTGTTCCTCAATTTCTCGAATCTGTTCCCGAATTTCCTTTTGCATTTGCTGGCCCTGCATGGCCGCCTGAAATAATTCGGTCCGAAAAGCATAGCGCTGACTATTGGCATTGAGCTGTTCCAAAAAGTCTTGCAAACCCGCCGCTTCCTTAGACGAGATAATGGCAATTCGCTGCGGCAAATGAGGCAGCTCCAAGCCCTTGTTTAGCTCAATTAAATGCTCTTGTTCTAGGCGTTTGAGGTTGTTGAGCCGGCCCAACTCCAATTGGCCAATGCTAAAAGAAGCATCTAGGTCCAAAATTTCTAAACTAAAGCCATATTGCTCACTAAAATGAGCTTGGACCTTAATGAGGACCTCCTGGCCCTCTCGCATGATGCTCCAAAAGGTATCGCCTAGCTTTTTGCTAATCCGATGCCGACTACTGGCATATAGCAGGGCCTTGGCCTTGGCTTTTGGGCGCTGCTCTTCCTGCTCAATCAAATTGAGGTAGTAAATCGAACGATTCTTTTTTAATTGAGCAATTTCGGCCCGCAACCAAAGCGGCTGAGGCAAGTTTAGACTGACCAAACGCCGCAAATGCTGCATTAGGTCAAATAAACCCAGTTGTTGACTTTCTGGAACCATAGTTATTTGTTTAGCAATTTTGGACCTAGAAGCGGGCGCAGCCCGCTGGCTGAGGGATGGATAAGGGTGGCCGAAGGCCAGACCGAGCTTTTTGAGCAAAGCGAAAAAAGCGATGGGCCGAGCAGACCTGCGAGCCCTGACACAGCCCGACCCGAGCAATAATTCATGAGGGTTTTAACCCTCATTTTGTATAAGCTCGCAAAGCGATGCCGCTTTGCGCTGGGTTTCAACCCGGCGGAAGGGGCAGCCCCAAATCCTATTCTAATCCTCTGTTAACCAACTTTTGTAATAATCGCCCTGCTCAATGGCAAAGGCTTCTTCTGTCATATAAAGTGGGCGGAAAGTATCCACCATCACCGCTAATTCTAGGGTTTCTTTGGCCCCAATACTCTTCTCGATAGTGCCCGGATGTGGACCGTGGGGAATGCCCGCCGGATGCAAACTAATCATCCCTCTTTCGACATGTTTACGGCTCATAAAATCGCCATCCACATAATAGAGCAACTCATCGCTATCAATATTGCTGTGGTTGTAGGGGGCCGGAATCGCCTGCGGATGATAATCGAACAAACGAGGCACAAAAGAGCAGATCACAAAACCGCGGCTACCAAAGGTTTGGTGCACGGGAGGCGGCTGATGAATGCGGCCCGTGATGGGCTCAAAATCGTGAATCGAAAAGGCGTAGGGATAGCAATATCCGTCCCAGCCCACGGCATCAAAAGGATGATTGAGGTAGGTGTAGGGATAAATAATGTCCTGTTTTTTGATAAAAAACTTGAATTCGCCCTGCTCATCATGGGTTTGCAAATCTTGCGGTTTGCGAATATCTCGCTCGCAGAAAGGCGCATGCTCGGCTAGTTGGCCAAACTCATTGCGGTAGCGTTTGGGGGTGCGAATGGGCGAATAAGATTCAACGATCAGCAAGCGATTGTTTTCCTCCTCAAAATCAATCTGATAAGTCGTTCCACGCGGAATAATCAGATAGTCGCCATAGCCAAAGGGAATTTGCCCATAAAGGGTTTTGAGTACGCCCTTACCCTCATGCACAAAAATCATTTCGTCGGCATCGGCATTCTTAAAAAAGTAGTCGGTTAAGGACTGTTTGGGGGCGGCCAAAATCACCTTACAATCTTCATTGGCCAAAATCACCTTGCGGCTTTTCAAATAATCGGCCTCAGGCTGTACCTCAAAGCCCATCAGGCAGCGGGGCTTGAGCTGATTGTCCTTTTTTAGTTTTGGGGCCACCGAATAAGGCTCGCCCAACTGCTTAATTTGGGTGGGCGGATAAAGGTGATAAATATTGGAGTAAATATCTGAAAAACCCTCGGTAGAAAAGAGTTCTTCTTGGTACAAACTGCCGTCCTCTTTGCGAAATTGAGTATGGCGTTTGGGCGGAATTTTTCCGAGTTGGTAATAATGCATAGTTGAGATTTTTGTCAGTTTATTCTTCTACGGCCACTTTTTCGAGCAAGCGAACAATATCGTCCAAAGCTTTGGGATAGCTCAAATATTGTTGTTTGGCATCGGGGCCGGCATAAATGGGCAGCATCACAATTTTGCGGCCCTTATGCCCTCTACTAATGGCCAAACTGAGGGTCACCGGCCTAGGCGTTTCCTTGAGGCGGTCCATACAATTGGCCGTTTGGCAGGGGTAAATTTGTTCCCACTCAAAAAACCCTTTTTTTTCTATATACGCAACCAATTGCTCGAGTTCTGCCGGAGAAATCTGCGATTCCCAAAGCCGCAAGCCCTGCTGTTCGTTTTGCAATTTGCGTTTTACCAAGCCCTCTGAGTTGATTGTCAATTGGTTTTTGCGCACAAAATCGGGTGGACCATAAAATCCGCCGCCCACCAATTCAATTTCAAATTTTGGGGTGGTATCCAAAGGCGAATCTGGGCGAATTTGGCCCTTTTTGCCCGCTTTTGGAATCCGCCGCTTGCCGGGCTCATCCTTGAGGTAGCGATAAGGATGCGGATCGCTGCCCATAATCGTCCGCTCGACGACCGCCTCTGGATATTGGCCCAAATCATAGCGAAAAAAAGGCGTTTCGGCCTCGCTCATCCGTATAAAATGGTACTGATAGCGGCCCTCTCCCCCATTCAACTCAAACTCCAAAACCAGATGTTGCGCATTATAATTGGCCACTTTCCAATGCTCTACCTGCGAAAAATTATAATAGAGTTTGTCAAAAGGAGCCGCCAAACGCCAACGGTCCTTGCTCAAGGCCCCATTGAGGTAGGTATGCACCGTTTCATCATACTTAAACCAGACAAAATGCTGGTACTCCTCCTCGGCCCGAAAAAGCACATCCTGACTTTCGGCCTCGCAGGCATAACTAAATTTCCAACGGCTATTAGTAAAGGCTTTTGGCCAAGTTTGGGCCATAATGGAACTGCTCAGAAGCAGCAAAAAAAGGGTGAGTATTTTCATGATCGCTGGTTTTAATCGGGGCCTTTTTCTGAATGACTTTCTGCTGTTTTTTGGGGCCTCCTGCCTGCGGCAGGCGCTACGTTTCGCAGCTCGCAGCTCTGCTCGGCCCTGCGGCGGCTTTGCCGCCTGGGTCTGGCCTACGGCCACTGCTGCACATCGCTAGGCCGGTCGTCGCTTCGCTCCTCCCCAAGGACCTAAAGCTTGGCCAAAAAGCCAAGGCAAGCCTGCAGCAATTTTTGGCTATGCGGGGGCAGCTCGGCTCCTGCGGCAAAAGGGTGGCGACCGCCAAAAACATGGTCGGCCCCTTCAATAATCTGCAATTCTGCTTTGGGAGAATGTTCATCTAAATAATGGGCTGAAGTGAGGGAAACTGCTGGGTCTTGGCTGCCATGTACAATTAAATGGGGACAAGATAAGTCGGCTAATTTTGGTCCAAGGCAAAAGGCCTCTTCATGGGCCTTAAAGTCTTCATAAAGTTGATAATCGAGGGGCATATTTTGCTTGGTTCGTCCATTTCGGATAAACTGCCGTCCTTCTTTTTTCCAATGGGCCAAAAAGGCTTGATCTTGCCAGGCATAATCTAGTTCATGTACGCTGGCCCAACTAATGAGTGCTTTGGCCCCTCTTTTTAGGGCCGTTAGGGCGGCAATGGGGCCGCCTCGGCTGTGGCCGATGAGGACAGGAGTGGTCTTTTGGATGGGCCAATCGCTTTTTTGGACAAAATCGAGTACGGCCTCAAAATCAAAGCATTCTTTGCTATAATTATTTTGGCCAAAGGCCTCTAGGTCCTCAAAATCAATTAGATTTGGCCCTAGGCCATTATGCGAAAAATTAAATTTGAGGAAAGCATAGCCCGCTTGCGCAAAGGCCTCGGCTAGGGCGTTCCAATGGCCCCAATCCTTAAAGCCCTTAAAACCATGGGCAAAAATGAGCAGCGGCCAGCCCGCTTTGGGCGCCCTGGCGTTCGGAAAACTAATATCTAGGGCCAATTGGCGGCCAGCGGCGGCTGGAATCCAAGCCGTTTTCTTCTCTATCATGTTCTAGTTGTTCTTAAGTAATTGGATAATTTTGGAGTGGGAAAATCGGCCCACGGCAGGCCTTGGCCTGCAACGGCTGAGGGATGGATAGCAGTGGCCGAAGGCCAGACCCAGCTTTTTGAGCGTAGCGAAAAAAGCGCAGGGCCGAGCGAACAGCGAGCTGCGACACAGCCCGACCCGCCTGCAAGGCGGGGCAGCCCCAAAACTTAACTAAAAATAATGAAATCTTGCTGAAGTTGGGCATTTTCAGAGAAAGCTGTTCCACTTGCTTGAAGTTCTTTGTATTTTTGCAAAAAATAGGGGGCTGGCTCATCTTTTTAGGGCGGTTCTTGTTCTTATAAAAACGATATTTTTGACACTAGATAGTAGCCCATGAAGACCTTGATGAGTTTGAACCAGATAAAAGCCCCAATTGCCGAAGAGCTAAAGACCTTTGAGGGGGTATTTGAGGAGGAATTGCGTTCGCAGGTTTCTTTATTAGATACCATTATGCGCTTTGTGGTCAAGCGGAAGGGCAAGCAGGTGCGGCCTTTATTTATTTTCCTATCGGCCAAAATTTGCGGTGAAATTGGGGAGATGAGTTATCATGCGGCCTCTTTGATTGAGATGTTGCATACGGCCTCTTTGATCCATGATGATGTGGTGGATGATTCTATGCAGCGCCGTGGATTTTTCTCGCTCAATGCGCTTTGGGGCAATAAAGTGGCGGTATTGATTGGCGATTATATGTTGGCCAAGGGGCTTTTGCTTTCTTTAAAAAATGAAGCTTATAATTTGCTACAAATCAGCTCCAATGCGATAAAAGAAATGAGTGAGGGCGAGCTTTTGCAGATTGAAAAAGCACGTCGTTTAGACATCAAGGAGGAGGTTTATTATGAGATTATCCGTAAGAAAACGGCTTCTTTGATTGCGGCGGCCTGTGCTTTGGGGGCGGCCTCTGTGGGGGCCAGTGAGGAAGAAATTGAGCGCATGCATTTGCTGGGCGAAAAAATTGGCATCGCCTTTCAGATTCGCGATGATTTATTTGATTTTGGCGATGGCGATGCGGGCAAGCCGCAGGGCAATGATATTCAGGAGAAAAAGATGACCTTGCCTTTGATTCACGCCTTGAACACGACCGATAAAAAGACCAGAAATTATATGATCAATATTATTAAAAATGAAAACACCAACCCCAAGAAAATACAGGAAGTAACAGATTTTGTCTTGCAAAGTCCGGGCATTGCCTACACTCGTCAGAAAATGTATGATTATCAGGAGGAGGCTATAGCATTAATAAGAGCGTTTCCCGCATCGGAGGCGAGAGACGCTCTAGAAGGTTTGGTCCGTTTTGTAACGGAGCGCAAAAAGTAGGCATTTAGCGGGGCGGGGGCGATCATAACAGCCCAAGCCCCATAGTTGAGGCGGGCCTTATTGCCATTCCAACTTAATTCTCTATAATTGGCGGTAAATTAAAAGACCACTCCACCGCCGCCATGCAAACTGCCATAAATCTCATCGGCAATTTTGCGGTTGTGTTCCCAGGCCATACTTTTATAATTGATTGCGTCAATGATGTTACCAATCATACAAAGTCCACCGGTTAGTAAATAAAGGATGCCCATACCGATTTGGCCCATCATAAAACGATGAATGCCCGAAATGCCGGCAAAAGGCGCTCCAATAGAAAAGGCCAACAAAAGAATGGGGTCCATTCTTCGTCCCTTATAAATGCGTAAAAAGCTCTTGCGATCAGCATCATCCATATCGTGAATAATGCCCGCCAAATATTCAATTTCTGCGGATTCTGCTTTAGGTAGCAGGACCATAATATCTTTTCTCATGGGAATGTTTTGTTTTAAAATGATTTCTGTGCCAAAAGATGCAACTAATTTTCTTCTTGCGCAACAAAGTCTTCTAAAAGTTGTAGTTCTCTGGGGTTGAGTGGCAGCCAAACCGTGGTCCATTGCCCTTCTTCAAAGTACAAGCGGTCCAACTTTTTGCCCGTATAAATATAGCCAATTTTCATTTGATCAAAAATTTTGGAATGCTGCATGCCTCCCATACGGTTAAAGAGCTCTTTGGTCATTTTCTCATTATGATTAACATAAAGTTTTGGCTCGCCCAGCTCAAACAACAGCTCCTCGCCTTCTAGTTTCCAACTTCCTTCTACAACGGTAAAATACTTTCCACCGCCCGGAATTTCATTTTTGCTATAGCGCTTAAAGCTATGGTCTTTTTCTAGGATCAAATAAGAGTCGGTGCCCAAGCGGCTTTGCATCCAGCCCCCAATCAGACTTTCCTCCGATTGGTCAAAAGAAGGCCCACAAGAAAATAGCGCTAGGCATAAAATAATCGCTAAATATCGCATCTAGAGTTCGGTTTTTTTGCTGTGGTCTTTACGAAATTGTTCCATTTCCTGAATTTCACTGCCGCTGGCGGGCTTCCAGCCCACTCCATCCAATTGCAGTTTGTCATTTTTTTGGCCTGTACAAGAAAAACTGACCTCTTGGTCCTCCAAAGCTTCCATATTCAGCTCTGGGGCCATCAATTCAATGGCTTTTTCAATGGTTTTTGCGCTGCCTTCTGTCGCAATTTCGGGCACTCCCTTATACTCAATGCGCAACTCCTCCTTTTCTAAGCTCCAGCTTCCTCTAGCCACCATCAGCGCCTTACCGCCCATCGGAATATTAACCTGAATATAATTGGTTACGCTATGGTCGGCCCCAAATTCCATATAATTTTTAGAGACCAAAGTCACTTGCTTCCATTTCCCCACGACCTGCCGCTCGGCATCGCTCAACAAAAGGCTACAACTGCTCAATAAAAAGAGCAAAATAAAAGAAAAACTGTAGGTTACTACTTTCATAAATGTTTATTATTTAATTATTTATGTTCTTTTAAAAAATCTTCAAGCAAATCAACATTAGCCTGGCTATAAGGACGGAGGGCCTCTCCTCCTCCTATCATTAAATCCCCCTCCTCTGTAATTTCATAGGGCTGATCCGTAGCAAAATCCTCTTCCAAACCCTTCAAAAAATCATCCCGCATTTCATTTATTTTCATCCGCATAGCGGTATTCATCAATGCCGAATTGACCGCTATTTCTGGAGGATCTTTTTTATCGAAGCGCAAAGATAACTTTCCATCAGTCAGCTCCCAATTCATCTTCACCTTCATAAGAAATTCACCCGTAAATAGATTCGAATAAAAAAAGTAAAAGTTTGCCTGATGATTGGGATTCAATTGTAGACAGAATCTGGCCCCATCCTCCTCTATTCCCCAATTTCCCAACAGCTGCTGCTCTTCCTGAGAAGGCTGAAAAAGACAGGTTGCTACAGTAATAACAAGCAGAACAAGTACACTAATTTTAACTAAGGTCTTCATATTTTGAATGGGTTGTTTTTCTTTGGGGCTGCCCCGCCCTGCGGGCGGGTCGGGCTGTTTCAGGGCTCGCAGGTCTGCTCGGCCCTTCGCTTTTTTTCGCTACGCTCAAAAAGCTCGGTCTGGCCTTTGGCCACCCTTGTCCATCCCTCAGCCAGATTTAATCGCGCTGCTTTGGCTATAGTTTGCTATGATTTTTTGGCTAGGCCAGCTATTTTTTAAGGGCATAGCCTTCGCTATGGTCGATAAAAATAGAGCCGACTAGCGAGAAATTGCTGCAAACTATAAAAGTGAGTGCGTTTAAATCTGGCTATTGCCTTCGGGCCTGCTCGCTGCAAAAGGAGCTAATTTTTCCGGGCCAGGCGAATGAGTCGATAAATGCGGTGCAAAAGGATAGCAATAGCGGGCAAACCCAAAGGGTGCATTTCCCAAGATTTGGCCAAATTGCCTTGCAGTGCAAAGGCTACCGATCGGCCCAAACCACAGCCCCAACAGCTATCAAAACCAATAGCTCGATAAACACAAATACTAAAGTGTTCTATAGCATCGGGTTGGGCAAAGAGGGCCAAATAGATTAGCGCAAATAACCAAACAGCTAATTCAAAATAGCTACGAAAAAGTTTCCGAAGGATCACAATAATCTTAAAATTTCTTTAACGCCCTGCTGAAAAAAAGGCAGGGGCGTCCGATGTCCATGCTCGCCCCAAAGGTAATGTAGCTGCTCTTTTTTGGACCAATTGGCGGCCAAAAAGGCTTGGCTGCTAGTTGGCGCAATCAAGGGGTCATTTTGGCCAAAGGCCAAAAGCAACAAAGGCGTTTTTTCTCCTGTATGATCGGCCTTTACCTTTACGGAACGTACGCCCAAGGCGGGATTAAATAACAATGCGGGAAGATCTAGCAAACGAGCCAAATGATAGGCAAAATAGCCGCCCATACTGCTCCCTACTAAGAGCCCTATTTCTTGCTCTAGCACTGCTTTTTTGGTCATTTCAAATAAAAGGGGCTGGCTTTTATATGGCATGGGTGGCGCCCAAACCTGATGGCCCTCTGCTTGGAGCCAGTTGGGTTTGGGGCCACCCACCTTAGATTCTAGCCCATGGAAATAGGCAATTTTCATCTGCTTATTTTTGGACAATGCTCATGGTAATTACGCCCTTGGCCTTAAAGCCCTTATCAGAAGGATCGTATTTTCTTTTGAGCGCACATTTTTCTAGTAAATCAATTTCTACCGCCTTGGTAAACTGCGCATTTTGAGGAAAATCCTTTACGCTAGCCATCTTGGCCTCAATTACATTTCCCTGAGGATCTACCAAGATTTCAATATAAGCGGTACGGTTACCCGACTCAAACTGAGAGAGCTGATTGGCGCTCAATTCACAATTACAAGAACTTTGGCAATTTCGGCCAGCGCCCAATTCTCCTGTGCCTTCGCCTTCTTTTCCTTTGCCAATTCCGCCTAGGTCATCTTTTTTTCCGGCGGGAGTTCCTTGCTGGCCGGGGCCTGTTTTGTTTCCATTTCCAGTACCTGGAAAACTAGGCGTATAGGTATTAGAAGAGCTAGATGAAGAGGAAGAAGAATTATTGGTATTGGTATTTTCGCTAGGCGTATTTTGGGGTGGTGTTGGCGTAGGTTCTGTTTTCACGGCCTCCGACTCCATATTGTCATCCGTTTGGACCTCCTCAATTTCTTGGGTAGTTGGCGTAGGATTATTTTCCTCTTGGGGTTGAGGATCTGTAGTGGGCGTAGGATTTTCGGAAGCGCTACCGCCTGCAATTTGAACATTACCAAAAGAGGCTTCTAGTCCACCTGCCTCCTTGAGCGGATATTCATAGCTAAAGAACCGCCAAAAAATAAGCGTGAGCAGGAGAATCAGAAAGACCAGGGCTCCAATGCGGGCGATATTTCGGTCTTTGCTTTGGCTCAGATGATCTGCGCCGGGTTGAAATTCCATTTCTTGAGTAGACATAAGGCTAGATTTTCTAGATAATTTGTTGTTGGGCCAATTTCTGCGTTTAGGGGCGAGCGCAGCGAGCCGGCCTAGCGATGTGCAAGGGTGGCCGCAGGCCAGACCGAAGCGCTGCAAGCGCTGAAGGGCCGAGCGAACAGCGAGCCCTGAAACGACAACAAGGCCGTTAGGCCGCAGTTTGACGACCGAAGGGAGTAACCGCCGACGACCGAAGGGAGGCGACAACAAGGCTGCAAGCCGCAGTTCGACGACCAACGGGAGTAACGCCCCAAAACAACATACTATATAATATAGGCCGCTAAAAAATTAGTTCCTCGGCAGGGTGTAGAGTTGCAGATCGGCCTGTTCGAAGGCGTTGGCGACCTGAATGAGGGGGGCGATCTCTTGGGCGGTTGCTTTGGGCGGCAAATAAAAGTGAATTTGCATATTGGGGTTGAGATCTTGGTAGCGCTCGACCTTTTGTCGAAGCTTGGGGGCAAAGCCCTCAAAATCTACGGTATCTCCTTGGACCCAATAGCGGCCCTGCGGCAGGCATTCGACTCTGAGAATGGTCGTTTTATAGCTTTGCAGCAGGGCTTGGGTAAAGAGGTAGAAAAAGCCCCCCATTCCTAAGATGACCAAAAGGAGCAAATAGATGCGCCAGGAAGACAATTTTTGCTGGGCAAGGTTTTGTCGGAATCTGGGCATAGGGCTATAATCGGGTGGCCAAAATCATTTTGACGCCTACATCATTGAGGGCATCGACTACCGAAACTAGGGTTTGGGCATCGACCTTAGGATGTACATCTAGGATGACGGTCACATCGCCAGCGGTTCGGCCATCGGCGAGGACATATTGGCCAACTTTGGCTTTGAGGGCGGGAATATCCACCTTAAGTTGATTAAATCGAATTTCCTTACTTTCATTGACCACAATAATTGCGGGTTTATTGGAGGAAATTGGTTTGGAGCGGCTGGAGTTGGGCAACTTGAGGTTGATCGCTGTCGGGTTGACCAGAGAAGAGGTCAGCATAAAGAAAATCAACAACAAGAAGATAATATCGGTCAGCGAGGACATATTAAACTCGGCCGAAACCTCTGTACGTTTTTTCAGTCCCATAATAAATTGGAGCTTTTGAGGCCTTAAGGATCGGTGGCCAAGATGAGGCGAGCCTTATGTTTATTGCTCAGCGCCATAATTTCGACGATGGTGCTAGTAGGCTCGTTTTTGTCTAAATTGAGGACAATAGTCACCTCGGTTTTGATTCCTTTTTGACGATTCTTTTCTCTTTCCTCGATAATCCGGAGTTCCATTCGGCGGTCCAAATTTTCTTTAGTGACCAGCTCCGACTCTATAAAATACTCGCCTTCGGGGGTAACCGAAAGGGCAATATTTTGGGGAGAGGGCGTGGTACTGCTTGAAATTGGGCGATCGAGGTTTTTGAGATTGGGGCTCGTCAGGCTAGAAGTAAGCATAAAAAAGATGAGCAGCAGGAAGATGATATCGGTGAGGGAAGACATATTGAATTCTGCCGATACCGAGCTGCGTTTACTGAGTCCCATAAGCTAAAAGGTTTTGCTCAGGGGCCTAGGCTGGCTCCTGTAGTAGGTCCATAAATTCAACGGTGGCGGCTTCCATCTTAAAGATGACGCGGCCCATGCTTGCGATTAGTGAGTTATAGCCGATGAAGGCGATAATTCCGACAAAAAGACCAAAAGCGGTAGTAATTAGGGCTTGGTAAATACCGCCTGCTAGGGCTTCTGTACTTACATCTCCGCCGGCCATATTCATAAAAGAGAGAATCATTCCGGTAACGGTACCAAAAAAGCCAATCATGGGAGCGGCACCAGAAATGGTGGCCAAAGTAGAGAGGCGTTTTTCGAGTTGGAAGATTTCTAGGTTACCTACATTTTCTACGGCGGCATTGATATCCTCTAGGGGTTTGCCGATACGTTGTAGGCCTTTGGCCACCAAACGAGCTACGGGCGTATTGGTTTGGCGGCAAAGCGCTAGGGCCGATTCTACGTCTCCGGTTTGTACAAAGCCGCGAATTTGGGCCATAAAATTTTCGTCTAGATCACCTGCTCGCTTAATGGTAAGATAGCGCTCGATGAGGATATAAACGGCCATAACGGCTAATAGGAGCAGAATCACTGCAATGACAACCCCAATAGGGCCACCCGAAAAAATGACCTCAATGAGGGAAAAGCTTACCTCTTCAGGAACTACTTCGCCGCCATCGGTGGCTGTAGTCGTAGGGTCTTGAAACAGAAAGAATGGAAACATAATCTGCCAGTAGATTTAGGGTTAAAAATCGGTATGATAGGCTAGGAAGCTAGCAATTTTAGCAATAATAAATAATATTTCGACAAGAAAAAGGCTTTGAAGGTTTAATTTCTATTTAAAGGCCCTTAATCTGCTAGATTCTGTTTTTGCGTTGAGCAGGGCGCGAAGCGCCCGCAGGCTTAGGGATGGATAGCAGTGGCCCGCAGGGCCAGACCGAGCAGGCTTTGCCTGCGAAGGGCCGAGCGAGCAGCGAGCTGCGACACAGCCCGGCCCGCCTGAAAGGCGGGCAAGCCCCAAAAAAAAATCATTGCTTTCAGTTAAAAATATATTAAGAAAACATATATTAGTATATAGTTCTTTTATAGGACTTAAATGAGTAGTGTCCAATTTTAAAAAATAGGTTAAGGTCCGTCCTTAATTCTTAATAATTCTCTAAAGAGAGAATAAAATAAGCCTAGGCCTATAAATTTAACTTTGTAGCAGATTTTTCACAAAAACTATCTTCCATGAACTACTTTCACCTACTACTTTTCAGTCTTTGGGCTAGCTTGGCTGTTGCCCAGGGCCAAGTTGAAGGCATTTTGATTGATGCGAACACAAAGCAGCCGCTTATTTCGGCCTCGATTTTTGTACAAGGAACGGCCAAAGGGACCGTTAGCGACTTTGACGGTTATTTTCGGCTTAGCGGCCTAAATGAAGGATCAAAAACCTTGATCTTTTCTTATTTGGGCTATGAGGCCATTGAAAAAGAGGTAGACATTAAGGCTGGCGAAACGCTCGATTTGGGGACAATTAGCCTGCAGGCCTCTTCGGTGGGTATTGATGAGGTCAAAGTCATTGCTTCTTTGGCCATTGACCGTAAAACGCCGGTGGCGGTTTCTTCTGTCAATGCCGATTATATTGAAGATAAACTGGGCAACCAGGAATTTCCAGAAATTCTGCGCAACACCCCCTCTATTTATGCCACAAAATCTGGCGGAGGCTGGGGCGATGCCCGCATCAATGTTCGTGGATTTGACCAAAGAAATACGGCTGTACTCATTAACGGTATTCCGGTTAATGATATGGAAAATGGCTGGGTGTATTGGTCCAATTGGGCCGGCCTGAGCGAAGTGACCCGCCAAATGCAAGTGCAGCGCGGTTTGGGGGCTTCTCGTTTGGCTATCTCTTCTATTGGAGGGACCATTAACATTATTACGAGAACAACCGACCAGAAAAAAGGCGGTAGCTTTACTTCTATGATTGCTAATGATGGCTATCTGCGCAATGCGCTTACCTTGTCTACGGGCCGACTAAAAGGCGGCTGGGCCCTTACCGTTTCTGGCGCCTATACGCAAGGAAATGGCTACATTGATGGCACTAGCTTTTTGGGCGGCTCTTATTTTGCCTCTATTGCTAAAGAATTTGGCGAAAAACACCGGCTCGTTTTTACAGCTATTGGTGCCCCCCAAAGCCATGGCCAACGAAGCTTTAGAGAAAGCCTGATCACCTATGACTCTATCCGCGATTATCGCTATAACTCTGATTGGGGCTACCTAGATGGCGAAGAATACAATATGCGCCGCAACTTTTACCACAAACCCCAAATGGCCCTCAACCACTATTGGACGATCAACGACAAGCTCTTCCTCTCTACTTCTGCCTACTATTCGGTGGGCCGTGGTGGTGGAACTGGCGACCGCGGAAGCATTGATGGCCGAGGCAGCTGGGGCTACCGAGATGATCAGGGCCTCCTGCGTATGGACGATATTGTTGCCTGGAACCAAGGAACCGATAATATTAGTGGTTTTCCGAGCAGTGGAAAACATCAGGTAGCTGGTCTAGGGGCTGTAGCTGGAGAAAATGATGGTCTTATTCGTCGCAGCTCTGTCAATTCGCACAATTGGGCCGGCCTGCTCTCTAACCTTACTTATAATATCAATGAGCAATTTACGGCCTCTGGCGGAATTGACTTGCGTTACTACAAAGGTATTCACTACCGAGAAATCAATGACCTTTTGGGCAATGATTATTGGTTAGACTCTAGAGATATTAACGCCCAAAGCGATAGCGTCGACCTTAATGGCGATGGCCAAATAGACCCCACTGAAACAGGCGCCTTAAAACAAGAAGGCGATAAAATCCAATATTATAATGATGGCGTTGTGGGCTGGCAAGGCGTTTTTGGCCAAGTAGAATACGACAACCAAAAAGGCATTACGGCCTTTTTCTCTGGCGCCCTCTCCAATACCTCTTATCAAAGAATTGATTATTTTCAGTATGAAGAAGGCAATCAAGAAAGCGATAGCTACAACTTCCTTGGCTATACCGCCAAAGCTGGAGTAAACTACAACATCAATAAGGCTCATAACATCTTTAGCAATATTGGCTACTTTTCTAGAGCGCCTATTTTTGATGTGGTTTTTCCAAACTATAATAATGAGGCCAATGAAGAAGCCAAAAACGAGAACACCTTTGGGGCCGAAATTGGCTACGGGCTCCGTCTTCAAAAAGTCATAGCCAATGTCAATCTTTATCATACTCGCTGGATCAATAAGTCCTTTATCCGTGGCTACCAAGATAGCCAAGGCGATAATTTCACGGCCAACCTCAATGGCCTAGATGCTGTTCACCAAGGGATTGAAATTGATGGAAAAGCCCTTTTGGCCAAAGATCTCTACCTTAGTTTTATGGCCTCTTTTGGCGACTGGCAATGGACCAATAATGTAGAGGCCCTCATCAGCGATGACAATAATGTGGTCATTGATACGGCTTTTGTCTATGCCAAGGGCCTCAAAGTTGGCGATGCCGCCCAAACGACCATGAGCCTGGGGCTGGAGTACAAACTTCCCTTTGGCCTACAACTAGATGCCAACTATTATTATGCGGCCAATCTATACGCCAACTTTGACCCCATTGATTATAACAGCAGCGCCGCAGAAGGTCGCCAAGCCCTAAAATTGCCTAGCTATGGCCTACTCAATGGCGGTATTGGCTACCGCTTTGCCTTCAATAAAGTGGCCCTAAAACTCCGCGCCAATGTCAATAATATCCTAGATAGCAAGTATATAGCCGAGGCCGACAACTTCTATGCGCCCAATATGAGCAATGAACAAATGTTGCAGTCGGCCAGTGGTTTCTATGGCTTTGGCCGCACATGGAATGTTTCTTTAAAACTAGAGTTCTAAGTCAATTAGAGGAGTAAATATTTATCTTTTTGGCCCTAGTAGTTTGTTCTACTGGGGCTTTTTTTGGGGCTTGCCCGCCCGATGGGCGGGCCGGGCTGTGTCAGGGCTCGCAGGTCTGCTCGGCCCTGCGCAAAATTCGCTACGCTCATTTTGCTGGGTCTGCGGCTGCGCCGCCCCCTTTTCCATCCCTAAGCCGACGGCCCTTCGGGCCTTTTTGCTCTAGCCGGAAACCCAGAGAGACTGTTTAAAATTTTATGTATACTTTTATAGTGGGCCTAGGGGCAAGCCAAAACTACAATCCTTCTCTATTCTCTTCCCCCCAATCCAAGCAGCAAAGAAAAAGCTGAGCGACTAGTTAAAGGCTGTAGATAGCGGCAAAGCCGCTATGGCCGAAGGCCAAACAGGCCTAGCGATGCGGCGGGGTGGCCCGAAGGGCCAGACCGAAGGCGAAACGAAGTGTAGCCTGAAGGGCCGAGCAGACCTGCGAGCCCCAAAGCGTAGCGCCGCAAGGCCGCAGGCCGCAGCGGAGGCCCCAAAGTCCTTCCTTTATCCTCCTAGTTGTTAAAAAAAACTAAAAGCTTGTTCAATCTATAGGGGCTTGGGGCTTGGGTTCATCTTTGGGGTAGAAACAACTTTAATTGAAATTATGAAAGCACTAAAATTTGACAAGAGCCAGCAGCACGAGTTTGTGCGTCAGCTCAAGGCGCGGGTACAAGATTATTTTGCGGAGCAGGAGCGGCGGCCTTCTGGGAATCGGCAATTGTACCTCAAAGCAGTTTTGATGTTGGCTCTTTATGTACTGCCTTTATTGGCTCTTTTTATTTTTCAGCCTAGTCATTATGTCCTTATTTTGGGGCTTTATTTTGTGATGGGTTTGGGGATGGTTGGCATTGGGGTGAGTGTGATGCACGATGCCGTGCATGCCTCTTTTTCGTCAAAGTCTTGGGTCAATCGTTTATTTGCCCATAGTATGGAGTTGGTGGGTGGTTCTTCTTTCAATTGGCAGGTGCAGCATAATGTTTTGCACCATAGCTACACGAATATTTCGGGTTGGGATGAAGACATTAGCCATAAGACGATTTTGCGTTTGGAGCCCGAGGAGCCTTGGCGGGCGATGCATCGTTACCAGCATATTTATGCCTTGCCAATCTATAGTTTGCTCACTTTGAGTTGGATAATTTGGGGCGATTATCAGTCCTTGTACCGTTATACTAAAAAGAATTTGCTCTTGGGTAAAAAGCCCTTGGCGGTTTGGTCAAAATTGATTGCTTTTAAGTTGGCTTATCTTTTTGTGCAGTTTATTTTGCCCATTTTCATTTTGGGGATACCTGCTTTGGCGGTCATTTTGGGCTTTCTGCTCATGCATTTGCTGGCGGGTTTTCTGCTCTCTAGTATTTTTCAGTTGGCCCATGTGGTAGAGGGGCCAGATTATCCTCAGGCCGATGAGAAGGGGCGTCTTTCTAACAGCTGGATGGCCCATCAGCTAGCCACCACGGCCAATTTTTCTAGAGGAAAAGCCTGGATATCTTGGTGTATTGGGGGGCTCAACTACCAGATAGAGCACCATCTTTTTCCGCATATTTCTCATGTGCATTATCCCAAATTGGCTCCTATTGTACAGCAAACGGCAGCTGAATTTGGTCTACCCTATCATGAGCACCCTAGTTTTTTTAAGGCCCTGCAGTCGCATTTGCGTTGTTTGCGAGTTTTAGGACAAAAAAAATAGGGGCTTAAAGCAAAAAAGCCAAGGACGCTTGTCCTTGGCTTTTTCTTTTTTTGAGGCAAAATTGGGCCTAAAGGCCAGCGGCTTCTCTTTGTTTTTTCAGCCAAGCAATGGCTTCGGCCTCATTGGTAAACATCTTGACCGGATGCGGATGTTTATTGAGGCGGATCATAAAGTTGCCTAGAATTTTAGATACTCCGCTATTGATCAATGCGGCCACGGCATAAAAATTTGCATCTTTGGCATCTGCAGCGGTCACTTTGCGGGCTTCTTTGCTTATCCCCTTAACGCCTCTCATATCAGAGAGGAAATAAATAGGTTTTGTTCCCTTTAGCTGAAAGCATTGCTCAAAGCAATCGTAAGAATCTTGGGCTTCTAAATAGCTGCCTTCATCCATTCGTTGGATGAGGATCCCATTAGCCTCATCGGTAATGAGCCAGCTCTTTTTTAGTCGTACTTCTTTTTTCATTTTCTCTTATAGTGTATTTGGCGACCGAAGGTAAGCGTTTTCTTTCATTTTTCCAGCTTAAAACTGGACTAAATAGGCAGGGCAATAAAGCCTTCTGAAAAAAACATACCCTTAGTTGCGCTTTAGTTTAAAAGCTCTTATATTTAAGAAAGACCCAAAACACCTAAGACAATCAGCGGCTTTAGCTTTTCGGCTAAGCTCGCTATACATTAAATACATGCAGAAGCAGGAGCGCAGCAAGCGTTTCTGCCCGCTACGTTATAACTGGGTCTGGCTGCCAAATGGCGGCTAGGCTTTTTTTTTACCTCAAACAATAAGATTATGACTTATCCTCATCATTTGCACCCTAACTTTGAAGAAGGGCTTCAAAATTTATCGCAGGAAGACCAAAGTCGCATTCGCAAAAAGGTTCAGTTCCTCAAAGAGAACTTTGACTGGAACGGCAGTAGATTTCAGACCCTACGGCTAAAAAATGGTTTACACAAAGAAAAGGTTGGCCGTTCGGAAAACGTCTATCGCTTGATTTATAAATTTGAAGCGGATCAGCTCTTTTTCCTGGCCATTTTCAAGCGAAAAAACAACGACTACGACAAAGTGGTCAATGAAATAGAGGCCTGGTACAACAAGTATTTTTTGGAAGATGTGGAAGCGCTAAAAGCGCAGCAAAGGAGTGTACATAATGAAATGCAGAGCTTGCGGGAACCCCTACCTGTTCCTTTTGACAAAATGCTGCAAGAGGTAAAGAACGAAAAGCCCATGCTTTCTTTTTTTGAGGCCAAAAACTGGCGCAAAACCATCAGGAAGCACTTTAATGCTAGTTCTAGGATTGATACCTTTCTCTGTGATTTAAAGGAGGCAAATTTAGCTAGCTATGACTACAAAGAGTATAATCACAACAGCCTGATCTTTGGAAAAGAAGGGCATTATATTTTGGCCGCACAATTGGCCCAAGATGAAACCGAGCAGCGAGTGGGCTATCTGCTGTATGCCTTTGGGACCAAAGCAGAAATGAAAAACTACCTAGCCCCCTTTGAAGAGCAGCTCATTAGTTTTGAAGAAGATAGTCAGGCCAAAAAACTAGACCGTTTGGCGGTTCGGGCCTATGGAGAGGAGGTCTTGTATTCGGATGAACTTTGGGAAATGATTGTGCCCAAACAAATTCAAGATTTTAAGGAAAATATCAACTTGGCGCTTAGTCCGGAGCAGGAGCAGCTTTTGCGCAAATTTGACTTCCCCCTAATGATTGATGGGCAGGCGGGCAGTGGAAAATCGACCATGCTCTATTATTTGTATCGCAACATTCTCAAGGTCTACTTAGAAAAACCCGCTCAACTTTCAGCCGAGGGCTGGTCGCTACACATTGACCCACCGCTCTACCTCAGTTATAATAAAAAACTGCTCAAGGCCGCAGAGAACACGATTCGCAACCTGTTGCGCAGTTCTTCTGAAGAGAGTATGGAATTGGAAAAGAAAATCAAGGCTGAAGACTTTCAGCGGTTCTTTTCTTCTTTTAGAGACCTCTTAGTTAAAATTTATCGGCAGGCCAGCGAGGACCGGCAGCAATACAGAGCTCCAAAATATGTTGATTTTGCCCGATTTTCTCAGGAATATGCAGCAGACTGTAAAGACGCCAGCAAGGTTTCGGCAGAAGTGGCCTGGTATATTATTCGTAGCTATATCAAAGGCTACCAGAAGGAGATTTTAGGCGAGGACGACTTCAATTTGATTAGCAAAAAAGACCGAAGCATCATTAACGAAGACCTATTTAAGCGGGTACATCAGGGGCCTTATAAATGGTATAAGCGCCGTGCGGAGGAGCTTGGGCTTTGGGATGAACAGGATCTTGTTCGAGAAATTTTGAGCAAGGGCTGGTATACCGATAGCAGCTATAGTTTTTTGGTTTGCGATGAGTCGCAAGATTTTTCTCGGCTAGAAATCAACCTCTTACTGCGTCTTTCTCAGTTTAGCAACTTCAATTTAGAAGATGTTCGACAGTTGCCGCTCATTTTTGCAGGAGATCCCTTTCAGGCGGTCAATCCTACAGGTTTTCGCTGGGCCTTGCTCAAAGGGAGCCTAGGCAATTTGTTGGGCGAAATGCAAGAACAGCTCAGCCGAGAGCATTTGTCACCGCCCGATATTGAGCCTTTGCACCACAACTACCGCTCGAGCAGCAGCATCATTCAGTTGGCCAATATTATTCAGTACAAAAGAAGAGATTTTCCTGCCAGCAAAGATATTCTCCCTCAAACTGTTTATAAAGATGCAGAAGGGAGCTTAGCCCCCTCGGTCTATCGTTTTGGAGAGGCCGAACAGGAGGTCAATAGCGCCTTGCTCAAACGCTTAGATGCCACCACCTTTCTTTTGCCCTTTGATCGTATAGAAGGCGTACAACTCAGCGAACTAGAAGAGAGCTCTATTCCTATGTTTAAAGCGTTGGGCCAAGCCTTTGGGCAGGAAGAAGGGAATAACAAACCCATTTCTAACCTCGAAACGGCCCTTTCGGCCAAGGGACTAGAGTACCCCAATATTATTCTCTATGGCTTTGGCGCCTATTTGGCCGAGCAAGGACTTAGCCTAGACCTAATTATTGAGCAACTTAACGATGAGCAACAGTTCAAACTCAACTATTTTTACAATAAGCTTTATGTGGCCCTAACCAGAGCAAAAGACCGCCTCTATATCATTGATAGCCAAGAAGGTATTTCGGCCCTTTGGAGCATTCTCCAAAAAGGCCGGAAATTGCTAGAAGAAAATCAAGAAAACCATAAAGACTGGCTCAACTTTGAGTTTGAAGACCGCCTGATCCAACTCAATACCCCCGCCCAAGAACTCGATCATATTGAGCAAAAACCTCTAGAAATTGCGGAAGAACACCGGCAACAGGCCGAAAATGCAGACCATAAGCAGATTGAGGCCAACGCCTACCGCAAAGCGGTCTACTTTTACAATAAAGCCCTCGATAACCCAGAATACAATAATGTCTATAAAGAGATTAGCAGCCAGCGAGATGAGTCGGAAGCCAAAATGCTCTTGGCCGAGGGCCAATATGAGGCCGCCGCTGAAAAATTCAAACAGATGGGCAATCGAAAAGCCGTTTTAGAAGCCTACCTCTGTGGTTGTCTACTAGATAATGCCCTCAAAGTAGCCAAACAACAAAATGATAAGTTTTGGGAGAAAGTCTTAACCTTTATGCTACAGCCCAAAGAAAGAAATCTGGCCGTCTGCCTAGAGCAACATATCCAAAATAAATTGTTTTTCGAGCTCGACCCCCTGGTCTATCCAAAACGCCAAGCCCTTTTGCTCGAAATGCAAAAACAATTATTGGTCTTTTTCCAAAACCAAAAAGATAACAACCGCTTTGATCGCTATGCCTTGCTGGCCCGAAATATCGCCCAACTAGAGGAGGAAGAAATTTCTAAAAAGCTACAACTGCATTTAGCCAACAGCTACTTCCAACTGAAGCGGTACCAAGAAGCACTTGAAATTTGGCAGAATGTTGACCCAAAAATGGAAAGTACCGAAAAACTGCTGGCCCAAGTCCGAACCACCAAATATGCTCAAGAAAAAGTGCGCATTCTAGACAGAAATGTCCGTGAACCCGCCCTCCTACAAGAACTCTACAGAATCTGGTTGCTAAAAGGCAATATACAATATAGCGAAGCCCAGCAAAGAGAACTCATCCGATTGATGATTCGGAAAGAAGAACGCTATATCACCATCATTGAGGCCCGTGATATCAAACAAAATATCAAGCTCGATATCTTGTCGCTAGACACCCAAATCAACTACCGAAGCAAACAACAGCTGGCGCTCAAGCGCAAATTACTCGATTATTATTTGGAAAAAGAGCTACGCCTAGAACGCCTAGAAGCTGGCAAAAACCTAAGCTGGCTTATTGAAATTTTAGCCGACCACAAACAACTAGATGAACTGCTCTCCGATAAACTCGTTTTGCCCCTGTTTACTAAAATTCGAGGAAAAAAAGAACGCGCCTACCTACTCCCCAAATTCCTCCACCTGGTCCAAGAACGCATGGCCCTGCAAAAAGACCCCAATGCCTGGCGATTCAATATTGAACAAGAACCCATAGACCCCAACCTCCGAGGCGAATTGCTAGCCGGTATGCGCCTCTGGCTAGAAGATTTGGCCATAGACAAAGATTGGAGCAATTTTGCAAAATATAAAGAAGAGGTTTTTGACTTCTTTGAATGGGTCCAAATACGCCCATACAAAAAAGGCCGCTTCGGTAGCCCTAGCGATAAGTTTGAAGAACAACTCCAAGCCGTCAACCCTAACATAAAAACATATATCCGAAAACGAAAAGAGCAGTTCAATAAAGACCTACAGCGCTACAAGCAAAGCATTAAACGCAATAAAGACCAAGACGAACTAAACGAAAATAAACAAGGACAAACTTCCGCCTGGGAAAACCTCTTCCCCATTATCATCGACCCAAAACAAGCCGATTTTAGCCCCAGCCTCATGCACTTCGAAAAACAACGCCTAGAGGCCAAATGGGGCAATATGAAACTTAAATTCTACCCCAAAAAACTTAAAATTAGCTGGAGTAGCCCAGAGGGAGATGTCGACCTTACCGTAGACTGGAACCAAAGCCCCAAACTCCTCTCCGATGATTATGACATTGAACACAAAAATGACCGCTACCTCGCCCAAGAAATCAATTTTAGCCTGCACATTATCTCTACAGAGGTCCTAGAACTTCAAGCCGAAAACAAAAAACTTCGCTTCCAACTGAAGTAAGTTAAGCCATTAGCAGCCCCCAAAGGGCTGCTTTTTTATTTTAATCCTTACTGTTTAAATAGGGTGGACTATTCTTCTTGATCTTTGAGTTAAATCATTATTTAACCATTATCTAATATCAAATGAAACTATCTTACCGCTCTTTACTTCCCTTATGTCTAGCCCTAATTTTCTTTAGTAGCTGCGAACCAATCAACAGCACAACCCCAAAAATCCAAGTTAATACATCGCCCAGTACAACTGCTGCCAGCAGCCCACCAGCTCAAAAAGAAGAACAAAAAAAGGGGAAACCCCTAAATTTAATTGCTCATGACCTACTCATGGAGCAACAAGAATACTTGCACCCATCTTTTGATAGCTTAATTAAATCAAAAAAATTCTATGAGGCCATTGAGGTCCTTAATTTGGCTGCAGAGATGAGCGCCGAACAAACCTTTCAAGACCAACTCAGTGTTCTTCGCAAAAAAGTTTACTTCTTACAGGAAACAAAATTTGACTACGCTTACTACGGTATTCCTAACGATAGCCTTATCATTGTTGAATCTAAAGGAAAATATGGACTATACAGTACAAAAGGTAAAGAGCTACACCCTCCAACTTTTGACGAACTAACCCCTTACTTTACAGATAGTTTAATTATTGTAGAACAAAATAACCTTACTGGATTTCTAAGCTATGAAGGTAAACTTATCCATCCTACTGTATTTTCATCTATTGATCCCCAAAGCTTCTACCCTCTAATTTTAGTCCATAAAAACAACCGATTTGGCTTTTTAGACCAGTCGGGCAAGGTTGTTCGCCCACTACAATATAAAAATATTGGAATGGGCATCTCTGATGGAGTTATCTTTGTCCAAGAAAATAACCTTTGGGGCGGTATAGATACATTCGGACAAACTATTTTTCCCCCTAAGTTTGATAGCCTAGATTTCTCTTTTAATCCTGACGGCCTCGCCCTAGCCCACTTAAATGGTAGTCAGTTTTTCATTAACACAAAAGGCGAAAAAGTAGAAAATCCCGCTTTTAAATAATTTTTTCACATCCATATAAAACCACAAAATGAAGAAACTTTTATTTTTACTACCTATTACGCTTACATGCTTAGCCTGTGAGAACCCTAATGCACCTAAAGAAAAAGAGTTAATAGAAAGAGAATTGGCAGTAGCCAAAAAAGAACTTGCCTTAAAAGAGAAAGAGCTCTAAAAACACAAAGATCAAGCAAGCAAAACCTTGGTTTTCACTACAAAAGACCTAAAACAAAAGTCTGATAAAGCCCTCTATATTTCAGGACGTCCCTATGAATTAGATATTGTTCAAAAACAAACCTCTGATGGCAATCCACCATTTTCTACCCAAACCACTTTTGTCTTTACCGAGATGAATGTCGATCAGTTTGAACAAGCCTCCTCTTTACCTATTTTAAGAATCAATAGTGCAGCAGGAACTCCTATCGCAAAAGACCTAAATGCTGATGGTTTAGAAGAGCTTATCTTCGCCCTTTCTCCGGGAAATGGAAGCTGGGGCTCTATTGCAATCTATGCACTAAACAAACAGAAAAAATGGCAACTTGTTAGTAGCTTTCCTCGATGGGCTTTTAGCGAATGTGACGCAAAAGTTTATTGGTTGCCCGCAAGCCAACAATTAGAAATTTTTAGCGACCAAATGGCAGATGAAGCTGTTCTTTGTAACAAAAAAGAAGTTGTTGACTGGAACATAAAGTAACTTTAGCCTCAAGCAGCCCCCAAAGGGCTGCTTTTTTTACGCCTATATTTAAAGTTTTTTATTTCTATTTTTTTGGGGCTGCCCCTGCGGCCTGCGGCCTTGGGTCGGGCCATTGCGCAGCTCGCTGTTCGCTCGGCCCTGCAGCGGCTGCGCCGCTTTGGTCTGCCGCCTACGGCGGCCCTGCTACAGCCCCTCAGCCGCGTCGCTGCGCTCCTTTTTCTGTAAGTGGAAACCTACAGCAAGAACGGTATTGCTTCGCAATGATTTAAGGGCCAAAGAAGAAGGCCAAAAGTAAAAGCACCCCGATGAGCGGCCCAGCGCTGCGGAGGGGTGGCCGAAGGCCAGACCAAAGCCGCCGAAGGCGGCTGCAGGGCCGAACAGCCCTGTGAGCCCCGCAGCATAGCGGCGGCCAGCAAAGCTGGCCGCGGGCCCCAAATCCCTATCCTACTCCCCTTTCAAGGCTTTCATTTCTGCCAATCGCTCTTTGGCCAAGCGAGGCTGTTTATTATAATTGTCCGTTTCTACCAAGCCATCTTTTAAACGAATAATACGGTGGGTGTGCGCTGCAATATCGGGCTCATGCGTAACCACAATAATGGTATTGCCCTGCGCATGCAGCTCCTCAAAAAGGGCCATAATCTCTACCGAAGTGCGGCTATCGAGGTTTCCCGTGGGTTCATCGGCCAAAATAATCGAGGGTTTATTGACCAAGGCCCGAGCCACCGCCACCCGCTGCCGCTGCCCACCCGAAAGCTCATTGGGCTTGTGGTCCATACGGCTGCCCAAACCCACCGCCGTCAAGACTTCTGCCGCCCGCTCTAGACGTTTGCGCTTGCTCATGCCCGCATAAATCAAGGGCAAGGCCACATTTTCTAAAGAAGATAGTCGGGGAATCAAATTAAAGGTCTGAAAAACAAAACCAATTTCTCGGTTCCGAATCTCGGCCAGCTCATCCTCCGTCATCCCACTCACATCCTGTCCATTGAGCAAATAACGGCCCCCGCTAGGCGTATCCAAACAACCCAACATATTCATTAAAGTCGATTTGCCCGAGCCCGAAGGCCCCATCAAAGAGACATAATCGTTCTCGTAAATATCCAAACTAACCGACTGCAAAGCCCGCACCTCTTGGCCACCCATCTGGTAAACCTTGCTGATGTCTTGAATATTAATAATGCTTTTATTAGAATTTGCCATAGGGAATCTACTGATAATCAAAAAGGTAAAGAAGCAGGCCCAAAAAAGAGCTAGCTAAAAGTACAAATTAGAATGGTTTTTTAGGGATAAAAAAATTATTTTAGCCGCAAATTAACGCTTATCGTAAATCAAAATACCTTATGTCTAAAGAGCAACTGCCCTACAAGCATATTGTAGTGGCCGGAAATATTGGAGCCGGAAAAACCTCACTCTGTCGTTTGTTAGGAGAAGAATTTGGCTGGACCGTCAATTATGAATCTACCGATGACAACCCTTATCTAGAAGATTTTTACAATGATATGGGCCGCTGGTCCTTCAACCTACAGGTCTATTTCCTCAATAGCCGATATAGACAGGTACTGAAAATCAAAGCCGGCAATGATGTCGTCATTCAGGACCGCTCTTTGTATGAAGATGCCCATATCTTTGCCGCCAACCTCCACGAAATGGACCTGATGTCGGTTAGAGATTTTAAAAACTATTTTGACCTCTTCCTCCTTATGCAGTCGCAAATTACCCCGCCCGACCTCATGATTTATCTCAAGTCTAGCGTCCCCACTCTGGTCAAACATATCCAGAAAAGAGGCCGTAGCTATGAGTCTAATATGAGCCTCAATTATCTGCAATCCCTCAACGAACGATACGAAAACTGGATCGCCGAATACTCCGCAGGTAAATTGCTCACCCTCAGCGCCGACCAACTCGATTATGTGGGCAATGAGGAAGACCGCAAAAAAGTGATTGCTCAGGTCAAAGCCGCCCTAGACGGCTAAACCCCAAAAATAACTATCCCCTAAATCACTAAACTCTTTATCTTATGAAAGTCCGAAACCTCTTCTTTGTCCTCCTTTGGCTCCTTAGCCTAACTATTGCCTGCAATACCCAAGAAACCCCCAAAACCCCAGAAAATGCAGCCCTAGAAGAAGGCCAACTCAGCCAAACAGAAACAGCCCCGCAAAATAATCATAGCCTAGAAGGAGAAGAATTTCCCGACCGCCCCGGCTTTAAAGGCCGCCACAATGATTATGTCTTCTTTATCGAAATGCTCGACAATCAAGAGGTTAAGGGCTTTATCCGCCACAAAGACCAAAGTATCGAAAATGAACTCTCTGGCAAAATGTCCTCTCCCTTCGCCTTCGAAGCCGAAGAATTAGGCGAAGATGCCGATGGAGACGAATTGGTCTGGGCCAAGGTCCGTGGCAAAATCTCTGATGACCCCAATAAAATTGAACTAGACTACAACGATAGCCAAAGCGCTAGCTCTTTTCGCCTAGACCTAAAACGTTAAGTTTTTCGTCTAAGTTCTAGAATTATTGCTTAGCTTTGCCTAGACAAGCAGTGGAAGCTTCCGCTGCTTTTTTTATCTACTGACCAAATGTAAATTATTATGGAAGTACGTAATGATTGGACTACTGCCGAGATTGAGGAAATCTACAACCGCCCCATTCTAGACTTGGTCTATGAGGCCGCTACGGTCCATCGAAAATATCACGAGGCCAGAGAAGTACAGGTCTGTACTTTACTCTCTATTAAAACCGGCGGCTGCCCAGAAGATTGCGCCTATTGCCCTCAAGCCGCCCGATACAATACCGATGTAGACCACCAATCTCTACTCGAAGTAGATGAGGTGCTCACCAAAGCAAGTATCGCAAAATCTAATGGCGCTACCCGCTTTTGTATGGGCGCCGCCTGGCGACATGTCAAAAATAATAAGCAGTTTGATCGCGTCCTCCAAATGGTCCAAGGCGTAAATAGCCTCGGTATGGAGGTCTGCTGTACACTCGGTATGCTTACCGAAGAACAGGCCCAACGACTCAAAGAGGCCGGCCTCTACGCCTATAACCATAATCTCGATACCTCCGAGGAAAATTACGAGAATATTATCACTACCCGAGATTATCAGGATCGAATCGACACTATCGATAATGTCCGTAATACAGGTATTTCGGTCTGCTCTGGCGGAATTATCGGCCTTGGCGAAACCGACCAAGACCGCATCGCTATGCTGCACACCCTAGCCAATATGGCTAAGCATCCCGAATCTGTACCCGTGAATGCCCTCGTCCGTGTGCCCGGCACGCCTCTAGAGGACCAAAAACGGATCACGCTTTGGGAAATGCTCCGCATGATCGCTACCGCCCGCATTATTATGCCCCTTTCTCAGGTCCGCCTATCCGCTGGCCGCGAAGAAATGAGCATCGAGGAGCAGGCCTTCTGCTTTATGGCTGGCGCTAGCTCTATCTTTGCCGGCGAAAAACTACTCACTACCCCTAATCCCGATGTAGACCAGGACCGCCAGATGTTCCAACTGCTCGGCCTACACCCCCGCGCCGCCTTCAAAGGACAAGAAAACGAAATGGAAGCCGGTAAGTTTGTCTAAACTCCTCCCCCTCCTATTAAAATTACAGATTAGCAGAAAGGCTTTGGCTTTTCTGCTTTTTTTTGGGGCTGCCCCGCCCTGCGGGCGGGTCGGGCTGTGTCAGGGCTCGCAGGTCTGCTCGGCCCTTCGCTTTTTTCGCTTTGCTCAAAAAGCTCGGTCTGGCCTTCGGCCACCCTTATCCATCCCTCAGCCGGCGGCTTCGCCGCCTCTAGACGCAGAATAGCTTCCCCTGCTTTACAAATGCCGTTTCACAAATTGCGAATGGCTTACCCTGCTTTACAAATGCCGTTTCACAAATTCCCAATAGCTTACCCTGCTTTACAAATGCCATTTCACAAATTCCCAATAGCTTACCCTGCTTTACAAATGCCATTTCACAAATTCCCAATAGCTTACCCTGCTTTACAAATGCCATTTCACAAATTGCGAATAGGGCAAAAAGGGGACAGTTCAGGATTTTGTGTATTAGATTAAAATTTGGGCCTTTAGCTGCTTAGGGTTTGGCCAATAGTCGCCTAGGGACAAGCCCCTAGGCTAATCCAATGGAGTCAGCCCTAAAGGGCCTCAAAGGCTTATATACATGCCCTTGCTAAGTAGTTATTTCAAAGAAGGACCTCATCCAAAGGCCCTCTTTAGAGGGCTGTCTGAAAAAGCTAGCCTAGGGGCTTGTCCCTAGGCGCAGGAAAGGGCAGCCACAAAAATTTAAACAGTCTCGCAGCCAAAAGCTTGCTTAGCTGTTCCGAAATTGGCTGCGGGTTTCAACCTGCAGCTATGGCCGAAGGCCAAATGGCCTAGCGATGTGCAGGGGGGGCCGCAGGCCAGACCGAAGGGCCGAGCGAACAGCGAGCCCCGAAACGTAGCGCCGACGACCAAAGGGAGGCGGAGGCCCCAAAACCGCAGCGAGCCCTGAAACGACAACAAGAACTTTAGTTCGCAGTTCGACGACTGAAAGGAGTAACGCCCCAAAAAATAAATAGCTTTCAATTCAAACTGAAAGTTTTAAAAACTGTTAGTTAGGCAAGCCACTAAAAAATGCTAAATTTGCGGCGCATTAGCCATGAAACGAAAACTAGAGATATGTCTACAGCCATTGATACCTTACTGAATGATAGCGCATTAGATGCAGGACTACATCAGATTGCCCAAGCGGTACAGCAAGAAAAACGCTTGACCGTAGAGCAGGGCATTTATTTATATGAGCATGCCCCCTTGGGCTACCTAGGGGTTTTGGCCAACTTTATTCGGGAAAAGAAGCATGCCGATAAGACCTACTTCAACCGAAACTTTCATTTGGAGCCCACCAATGTTTGCTTGTATACCTGTACTTTTTGCTCTTATTCTCGCCGTATTAAGAAGCGGGAAGATGGTTGGGAACTGACCCTAGAAGAGATGATGGAAATCATCAAAAAGTATGATGAGGAGCCCGTCACCGAGGTGCATATTGTGGGTGGGGTTTTGCCTCAGTACGATTTGGAATTTTACAGCCAGTTGTTTAGCCAGATCCGTGCACATCGTCCCGACTTGCATGTAAAGGCCCTCACGCCCGTAGAATATCACTACATTTTCAAAAAGGCCAAGGTCTCTTATGAAGAGGGTATGCGCCTAATGAAAGAGGCCGGTTTGCAGTCTATGCCCGGCGGAGGAGCCGAGATTTTCCACCCCGAAATCCGAGATCAAATTGCAGGTGGAAAATGTACGGGCGAGCAATGGCTCCGCATTCATGAAATCTGGCATGAGCTGGGTATGCGCTCCAATGCTACCATGCTTTACGGACATATTGAGGAATTTAGGCATCGGGTAGACCATATGGAGCAATTGCGTCAGTTGCAAGATAAAACGGGAGGGTTTCAGACCTTTATTCCCCTTAAGTTCCGCAACCAAAATAATGAGCTATCTCATCTGCCAGAGGTCTCTTCCATAGAGGATTTGCGCAATTATGCCATTGCCCGCATTTATATGGACAACTTTGAGCATATCAAGGCCTATTGGCCCATGATTGGACGCAGGACCGCTCAACTTTCGCTAGCTTTTGGAGTAGATGATATTGATGGGACCATTGATGATACCACCAAAATTTATAGCATGGCCGGTTCTGAAGAACAGAACCCCGCCCTCAATACAGAGGAATTGGTGCAGTTGATTAAGGAGGTGGGCCGCCATCCTATTGAAAGAGGCACCCTATATGATGTGGTCCAAGATTATCAGGATTTTGATTTCAGCAAGCAGCCCAAAAAGGTCAAAAAAGGCTTTGTAGGACTGCCTGTCATTGATAAGACCAAAGTATAAATGACCAAAAAAACGCTATATATCTACCGACATGGCCGCACCCGATACAATTTGGAGCATCGGGTGCAGGGCCGTGGCGTCAACTCCTCCTTAGATGCGCATGGCCTAGCCCAAAGAGATGCCTTTTTTGAGCATTACAAAAGCGAGGGCTTCGAGCTCTTGCTGGCCTCTTCGCTCAAGCGAAGCCAAGAAAGCATTGCGCCCTTTGGTCTGCAGTTGGAGCAAGATATTTGGCATTGGCCCGAATTAGACGAGGTCTCTTGGGGCATTTTTGAGGGACAGGCCTCTACCCCCAAAATGCACCAAAACTACAAAGCCCTAATGAATGCTTGGGGCCGTGGGGAGTATAAGGCCAGAATTCCAAAGGGCGAATCGGCCCTAGAAATGGCGGGCCGTCTGCGCCTAGCCCTACACAAAATCGAACAACTCCCCCAACAGAAAATCTTAATTTGTACGCATGGGGCCACCCTCTCCTTTTTGTCGGCCCTGCTTCAGGGGCAAGAGCTCAAGGCCTTGCAGCAATACAAACACCATAATACGGGCCTCTCTATTTTTGAACAAGATGGGCCGCATTATCGCCTGAAGGCCCAAAACGAAATAGAGCACCTCAGGCTTAGAAATCTGCTCGATTGAGCCCTACCACTATGAAGAATAAAATCCGCCTCTCTATTGTCTCCTACCTCAACTCCAAACCCTTTTTATACGGCCTGTTTCGCCACAACCTGGACCAAGAGGTCGACCTCAGCCTAGATATCCCCGCCGATTGTGCCCAAAAACTACTAAGCAATCAGGCCGATTTGGGCCTGGTGCCCGTGGCTATTCTGCCCCAATTGGCCCATTATGAATTGATTAGCGACTATTGCATTGGCGCCTCCTCCCCCGTCAAAACGGTCTGCATTTATAGCCAATGCCCCATAGAAGAAATAGAAACGCTTTACCTTGATTATCAATCGAGAAGCTCGGTGGCCCTAGCACAGGTTCTCCTCAAGAAGCACTGGAAACTTAGTCCCAAAATTGCCCAAGCGAGCAGCGGCTATATCCAAAAGCTAGGCGGCAAAACGGCTGGGGTCGTCATTGGCGACCGCTGCATGGGCCTAGAAAAAGACTTTGCCTATACCTATGATTTAGCCGAAGTTTGGATGCAATATAGCGGCCTGCCCTTTGTTTTTGCGGCCTGGGTGGCCAATAAAACGCTGGCCCCTAGCTTTGTCCAAAAATTTAATGCCGCCCTAACCGAGGGACTAAATCAGCGGCAGCAATTGCTGGCCCTACTCCCCCCACAAAAACAATTTAGCCTAGAGGAGTATTACTATAAAAACATTGACTACCAGCTAGACGAGGCCAAACGAAAAGGCCTAGAAAAGTTTCTCCAAGAGGGTGTAGAATTGGGGTTGTTGTAGGTCGTTTTTTTTGGGGCGTTACTCCTTTCTGTCGTCGAACTGCGGCTTGCAGTCTTGTTGTCGCCTCCCTTCGGTCGTCTGCGCTACGGTTACTCCCTTTGGTCGTCGAACTGCGGACTAAAGTCCTTGTTGTCAGGGCTCGCAGGTCTGCTCGGCCCTTCAGGCTCCACTTCGTTTCGCCTTCGGTCTGGCCTACGGCCCCCCTTTCACATCGCTAGGCCATTGGCCGCAATCGTCAAGAAAAGGTCAAGAAAATAAAAAAGCTTTTGCATCTCTGCTTTATGGTCTATCTTGGCCCTTGCTCAGAGAGCCAAAAATAAAAGTCATCTATGCGCGAATTAGCTTATTTAAACAAATACTTTTACAAATACCGCTGGCGATTTTTGCTGGGGGTTTTGTTTGTTTTGGCCTCCAATTACTTTCGGGTTTTGCAGCCCAAGGTCATCCGCTATGCCCTAGATTTAGTCATTGACAATGTCTATTTCTACCGCTTATTGGAGGGCAGCCGCCTACAGGCCGATTTCTTTGGTCAGTTGGGCAAGATTTTGCTCTTTTTTGGGGGGCTCACGCTGCTGTTTGCCCTTTTGATGGGCCTATTTATGTACTTCATGCGGCAAACGCTCATTGTCATGTCTCGTTTGATTGAGCGCGACCTGAGACAAGAGATTTTCCAGCATTATGAGCGCCTGCATTTGGCCTTTTATCGCAAAAACAATACAGGCGACCTCATGGCCCGCCTTACCGAAGATGTGACTAAGGTCCGTATGTATCTGGGGCCAGCCGTTATGTATGGCGTCAATCTCATCTTTTTGATGGTCATGGTTATTGGGGCCATGCTTTCGGTGAGTGTAGAGCTCACGCTCTATTCCTTGATTCCCTTGCCTATCCTTTCCTTCTCTATTTATTATGTGACCAGCATTATCAATAAAAAGAGTGAGGCCATTCAGGGGCAGCTCTCCACCATCAACAGTTTGGCCCAAGAAGTCTACTCTGGCATTCGGGTGGTCAAATCTTATGGGCGAGAAGAAGCCATGGCCGACTTCTTTGATGAGGAGATTGAAGACTATAAAGAGAAGTCGCTCAGTTTGGTCCGTGTAGAGGCCATGTTCCGCCCCCTCATGATTATTTTGATTGGGGCCAGTACGATTATTAGTGTGCTGCTGGGCGGTATGCTTGTAATTGATGGGGAAATCTCGGCGGGAAATATTGCCGAGTTCATCATTTATATCAATATGCTTACTTGGCCCGTCACTTCTATTGGTTGGGTGGCCTCTATTGTTCAAAGAGCGGCCGCTTCTCAAAAGCGCATCAATGAGTTTTTAAAAACTGCTGTGGCCGTAGAAGATGAGGCCCAAGGGCAAACAGCTCCGCCCTTAAAAGGAGCCCTTCAATTTAAAAATGTAAGCTTCCGCTATCCAGATACGGGTATTTTGGCCCTACAAAAGCTCAACTTTAGCCTAAAAGCAGGCGAGCGCATGGCCATTATTGGCCGCACGGGCTCGGGTAAAAGCACCATAGCCGATTTACTTCTGCGGATGTACGATATAGAAGAGGGCCAAATCTTGGTGGATGGCCAAAGCATTCGGGCCTACCCCTTGGACCAATTGCGGCAGCAAATTGCCTATGTTCCTCAGGATGTCTTCCTATTTTCTGATACCATTAGCAATAATATTGCCTTTGGTGCCCCCGAAAAAAGCCAGGAAGAAATTGAGCAGGCCGCCCGCTATGCCGCCGTCTATGACGACATCATGAATTTGGACCAAGGTTTTGCTAGCCAAGTGGGCGAAAGAGGTGTCACCCTATCAGGCGGGCAAAAACAGCGGGTATCTCTAGCCCGCGCCCTGATTAAAGACCCTAGTTTGCTCCTATTAGATGATTGTCTTTCTGCGGTAGATACCAAAACAGAGGCAGAAATTACACAATACCTCAAAACGGTTTGTGCAGACAAGACCACCATTATTATTACCCATCGGCTATATGCCTCTTTGGCCTTTGACAAAATTATGGTCCTAGAAGAAGGCCAAGTGGTAGAGGTGGGCAGCCATGAAGAACTAATTGCAAAAAAAGAAGGCTACTATTACGAGCTTTACGAAAAGCAAAGAGTAGAAGAATTAGAAAAATAAAACAGTAACTACAATGAAATCAACTAAGTCAGCAGCACTATACGCAGAGGCCAAAGGCTATTTTCCGGGTGGAGTGAGCTCTCCTGTGCGCGCCTTTAAATCAGTAAAAGGAGTACCTCTTTTCATTAAGGAAGGAAAGGGCGCCAAAGTATGGGATGAAGACGATAACGAATTCATCGACTTTTGTGGCTCTTGGGGTCCCCTTATTTTGGGCCACAACAATGATGACATCCGAGAGAATATCTATGCCGCCGTGGCCAAAGGAACTTCTTTTGGCACCCCCACTCGTTGGGAGAATGAATTGGGGCATCTACTACTATCGAACAACCGCTTTGTAGAAAAAATCCGTTTTGTCAGCTCTGGCACAGAAGCCGTGATGTCGGCCATTCGCTTGGCTAGAGGCGTAACAGGCAAAGACAAAATTATCAAGTTTGAGGGCTGCTACCATGGACATGTAGACTCGCTGTTGGTGAAGGCGGGTTCTGGTTTGGTTACTTTTGGAGAAAGCACCAGTGCGGGGATTCCCGATTCTTTTGCCAAAGAGACCTTGGTCCTCCCATTAGACCGTCCTGACCTCTTGGAAGAATGCCTCAGAGAGTATGGCGAAGAGGTAGCTGCCGTAATTATTGAGCCCGTGCCAGCCAACAATGGCCTTTTGCTTCAACAAAAGAGCTTTTTGGAAGAGCTGCGTCGCTTGACCAAAGCCTACGACTGTCTCCTTATTTTTGATGAGGTAATTTCGGGTTTTCGTGTAGGTTTTGAGGGGGCGGCTGGCTACTATGGCATTCAGCCCGACATTATTACTTATGGTAAAATCATTGGTGGGGGAATGCCCGTGGGTGCCTATGGTGCATCTGCTGAAATCATGGGCCATGTAGCTCCTGATGGTCCAGTTTATCAGGCGGGAACCCTATCGGGGAATCCGGTGGCTATGGCTGCGGGTTATGCTTCGGCCAAACAGTTGTTGGCCCCAGGTTTTTATGAGGATATGGAAGCTAAAACGCAGGCTTTTGTAAAGAATATTCAGGATTTTTGTGATGAGCGGGAGTATCCTATACATATTTCGACCATTGGGTCTATTTTCTGGATGGCCTTTGACCGCAGTACGATTCGCCGGGCGGACCAAATTGATGCGGCGAGCATGGAGCACTTTAAGGCCCTACATGCCGATCTTTTGGACCATGGCGTTTATTTGGGTCCTTCTGGTTATGAGGTAGGCTTTATTTCGGCAGCACATACGCCCGAGATTTTGGCCGAGGCCGCCGAAAAAATCAAGGCGAGCTTAGGCCGTGTATTTTAGGTCCTTGCGCATGTATAGCTAAAGCGCCATCAGCCTGAGGCTGATGGCGCTTTTTTTTGGGCCCGAAGGGCTTTTGTTTGGCCTAGCGATGTGCAGGGGTGGCCGAAGGCCAGACCGAGGCGGCAAAGCCGCCGAAGGGCCGAGCGAATAGCGAGCCCCGAAACGTAGCGCCGCAGCAAAGCTGCGGAGGCCCCAAAACAGCAGCGAGCCCCGAAACGACAACAAGCCCTTTAGGGTGTCTTCGACGACCAAAGGGAGTAACCGCCGCAATATTATATTTAGCGGAGGCCCCAAAAACCCTGAGAAAGGGGCAGAAAAAAGCCCCAATTCACGCTTGTAAATTGGGGGCTTAAAAATCGAATTAGCTTATAGGCTAGGCGACAAAGTGATCTTCTAGATTACCTTCTTCATTACCCAAACCTTTAGGATTGCGACCATATTGGTTTTCACCATGCTCACTATCAGAAACAGCCAAGATGAAGTTGTAGATAGGGATTAGCATAAACCAACCGCTTTTTCCTACATCATGCATACGGCGAACGGCCACAGCAATAGTGGGAACAAGCGTAACGAGCGAGAATATGCTGCCCAAAAAGACACCAGATTCGCCCATAACAGCCATGCCTACTCCGGACAATACTTGTTGGATGACTGTGTTGATGATGATGAACATCCAGTACTCTTTTCTTCTGGCTCTACCAGAGAATGTGGCAAACTTTTGCCATGGGGCTAAATACCATTCCATAGATTAAGGTTTTGTTGGTTAGGGATTAAACAATGATTTAATTTATGGCTAAATATTTAGACTTGCAATTGTTTTTGTGAAAATTATCACAAAACTACAGAATTAAGGCTAATTGGCATCGATAACTTGGCCCGAGCCAGTTGCTGTAACGGTTTTGGCGGGATTGCCTTTATAGTAGAGGTTTCCGCTTGAGGAGAGGTTGGCATCGAGTAGGCTACTGGCTTGGCATTCTATCTGGCCGCTGCCTGCATGTTGGTAGCTTCCATTTTGGCTCAGGAAGTTGAAACCCGCATAGCTACCGCTACCGTTGAGGTTGACGGATTCGCTGGGGCTATAGCCGCTCATATTGCAGCTACCGCTCCCATTTAGGTAGGCCTCCCATTGGTTAGTTTGTAGGTCTGGGATCAGGAGATTTCCGCTGCCTTCAATTTGGCCTACTGCTCGGCTAGCGCTACCTTCAAAAGAGATATTTCCGGAGCCGGTTATTTCTAGAAAGAGGGCATTTTGTACCGTAATTATATTTTGGCCATTGATATCTCCGGAGCCGGAAGTTTTGAGGACAAGGCTATCAAAGTTGGCGGTTCCATCGGTAAAGAGCTGCATATTTCCGCTGCCAGAATTTTCAAAATAGAAGCCTTCTGGGGTATAGACGGTTACTTTTAGTTCGTAGGCGCCATAATTACCTTGGTCCAAATCTAGCTCTAGGATGCCTTCACTATTGACGGTCCAGAAAATGCGTTCAATAAAATTGGCATGTCCTTCTGCGATCACTTCTAGTTGTGGGCCATATTGGACATCGACATCATAGGCTGCTTGTAGCTCTACGCCAGTCAGGGGACCTTCTACGGGAAGTTGGCTATCGACAATATCGCCTTCTCCTTCAATAGTGCAGCTCATGAGGCTAAGCAAAAGGGCTAAAAACAAAAAAGAGTACTTCATAGGGGTTGTAATTAGTGAATAAATTGTTCTAAGCGTTGGCCATCCTCTACTTTATGGATGCTCAGGCGTTTTTGATTGGGGCTGAGTTGCTCAATCAATAGCTTATCTTTGTAGGCCGACAGCCAAAAATAGTTATAAAAGGCTTGGCCTACTTTGGGGCGTTGGCTTTTGGGTTCTAGGAGTTGGCGCCAAAGCAATTTTTCTTTGGTTAAGGAGATGGCCAGAAGCAGTGCGCCGGGGGCTCTTTCGTTAAATACGATGGCGTAGAGGGTATCATTTATCAACAAAGTCTTCATTTCTTCATAGCGTTGAATCTGCTCTATGGGCAGGGCAAAAGACTGTTGTTTATAGAGGATTTGAAGTTGTTGATTATCGGAAAGAATTTGCAGAAAGCCTCTAATTTCGCTATCTGTGGCCTCATCCCAAATGAGGCCATCAAAGCTAAAGTCGTATTCGCTCAGCTGTCCTTTTTCTAGGTCTAGGACCACTGATTTTTGTTTGCTTTCCAAGTAGGAATTGAAGACCAGCTGCTTGCTGCTGTGGCTAAAATAGTTGAGGTAGGGCCGAGAGTAGCGCAATTGGGCGTAGCTCACGGAGTCGGAATGGGGAATCTGCAGGCCAAAGACCTCTTCACCTGCAGCATTATATTTATAGACCTTATAGCCTTCGGCTCCTTTGAGGTGCTTAACGCAAACGGCCCCATCTTGGGCCAAGAGTAAAAAGTTTTGCCCTCCAGTCAGGGCTTTTTCTTCTCGGTTGAGCAAAGGGGTAGCGGCCTTAGAGCTGAGGTCGGTCATCAGAACGCCTTGCCCGCTAGTGAGCTCAAATAGTTGGCCCTTAAAGGCAATTTTATCAATAGATAAGCCATCAAAACGGCTACGGTATTTGCTTTCGGTCTTAAAGCTCTGGGCGGCTATGTTCTCCGATTCATAGGGCCGCAGTTGGTCCAGTTGTACATAACGGCCCGCAAAGGGATAAATGGCCAAAGCGGCGCTATCTTGAGCGCTCGACAACAGGGGCAAACAAAAAAGAAGGCAAAAAAAGAATATCTTATTCATAGTTAAGCTTAGGCAGGTTGAAAATACTGCCCAAAGATACAGAAGTCTCAGCAATTTAGGGCAGTAAGATAAAAAAGGAGCTGGCTTAATGCCAGCTCCTTTTTGTTTAGCGATAAGGCTTTACCACCCCAAAACCAACGCTAGTTCCTTGTCCCAAACCAATAAAGTTGGGCAAAAAGACATTAGTCTCAAAGTCTAAGGTATAGGCCTCTTTCTTGATCCCTTTATAAGATACCCGCTTCAGATCTAGCGGCTCGGTAATATGCACCTCCAGCTCTTCTTCTAAATGCACGCCCATAGCCCCATAAAAGTTGAGGATGTGGTTGCGCAAAATCCGCTCGAGCAACTCCAAACGCTCCCGCAAGCTGCGGCAAGCCTTAATGGCCCGATAGTTCTCGCTGTTTAAGGCCAGCCAATTGTGTAGGCGATACAAACGAGGATGCTCCCAATAATGCAAGTCGTACTCCTGCAAATGCAAGCGATGGATCCGCATATCATGCTGCTTGTCGCCAATTCTAAGGCTCCAATCCGATTGGGTAAAAAAGTGATGGGCCTCCTCTACACCCCGATCAATGCAGAGCAATAGAGGCCGTCTTTTGTGCAATTTGTACTGAATCAAAGGATAGCGATAATGAAAACTCTCTTCTTTTTGCTCGTCTTCATTGTTGTGGTTGTGAAACCAGTCGTTTTCTAAGCCCACCTTATGGGCCATTGCTCCCCTAAATTTACTCAGGTCCCAAGGCTGCAAAAAGGTCTGAAAACTCACTTCTAGCATTCTTAGTTTCTTTAAGGAGGTCTTGTTGTTTGTCATATTGATTGGTTTAGTCAAAAGATTTAGTTCCATACCGGAATCGGCATTTGCGCCATCACACTATAACGATCACCCAAGTTTTCTAGCAGGCTTTTCCATAATAATTCGTTCTGTGGCCGAAAGATGTAGTTGCGGTCGCCCTCCGCCAAAATCCAAGTCTGCACATCTATTTCTTCCTGCAATTGGCCCTCGCCCCAACCACTATAACCCACAAAAAAAGTAATGTCGTTTTTCTCCAATAATCCCTGCCGAATCAAGACCTTGAGCTGCTCGTAATTCCCGCCCCAATACAATCCTTCCTCAATTTTCATGGCCCCTTCCAATAATTCGCCCTTAGTATGCACATAATGTATGCTGTCGGTCTGCACCGGCCCTCCAAAATGTACTTCCGCAGAAAAATCCGGAAAATCATTGACCAAATCCTTAATATCTAGCCCCATAGGCTTGTTCAACACAAAACCTACACTGCCATCCCGCCCATGGTCGCAGAGCAAAATTACGGCCCGCTTAAAATGATGATCAGACATAAAGGGCTCGGCCAATAATAAACGCCCCGCCTGCAAACTCAACTTCTCGATGATTGCTGTTTTTTGTATAAAAAAAGATGCCCCTAAGGGCCTTGGGCTAATTTAGTAGAATTCAACTAATTTTTCACTTTTTCTTTTTCATTTCTACTTTTTTGGGGCCTCCGCCTCGCTGCGCTCGTCGGCGCTACGTTTCAGGGCTCGCAGGTCTGCTCGGCCCTTCGGCCTGCGGCCTCGGTCTGGCCTGACGGCCACCCCTGCACATCGCTAGGCCAAGCCCCTCTTGGCCCCCTAGCCCAGCCGACACACAACCAACTCCGCCCCTCCCTTGGTCGAAAAAAAAGCAGGCCCTTGCTTTTTCTCTTAAATTAGCCCTATTTTTCGCCTCATTTATCCGACTAAGAAAACTACCTTCAGATTTGAAGCCTACTATTATATATTATAGCCTCCTTCTTGGACTTTTTTGCCTTTTGGCCAGTCCCCCCCTCTCTGCCCAAAACTGCCCCCTACAGGATAGTAGCCAAGCCTTTGCCGCCTTTGAAGCCGCAAAAAAGGCCATGGGCCAAGGCCAAGCCGGCCAAGCCTTTAGCCAAATGGAGAAGGCCAAAAACCTACTGGCCCAAACGGGCTGCTGGGAAAACTGGACCCGCATCTCCTACAATAAGGCCATTATGCACAAAAGAGCCGGCCAAATGCAGGCCATGAAAAATGAACTCCGCCTGGCCCAAACTACCGCCCTCGAACAATTGCCCGAAAATGACCCCTGGCAAGGCCATATTGCCTACCTCTTTGGCCGATATTATATGGGCCAAGGCGCCCTAGATACTGCCAAACTCTATTTCCTGCAGTCTCGATTTACCTATAAATTTGCCCAGTCTTGGAAAGATTATGCCCAAGCCTCTAGAGCCCTAGCCGAATCAAGCCTCTATATGCAAGATTATAGACTGATGGAACGCTACCTAGACGATGCCTTTACCGTTACTCAAGAACAACTCAATAATGATTTACCCTCTTTGCGCAAAATCCTACAGCTCTATGGCGCCCTCTATTACCGAACTGGAGATTATGAATCGGCCCTAGACCGTACCAAAACTACCCTAGAAATTGTTAAGGAAGCTATGCAGTCTAGACAAGATTCTATTGAGGTGGCTTCTTATTATAATAATATTGGCCTGCTCTATATCGAAATTGGCGATGTGGACAAGGCCGAGGATTATTGCCGCAATGCCCTCAATTTGTCTAGCCAATTAGGCGACCTTTTCCGTATTGCCAATACCTACACCAACCTAGCCGAACTCACTCGAAAAAAGGCCGCCTATAGCCGAGCCTACAATAACTTTAAGAAGGCCGAAGATGCCCTCAACCGAATGTCGCCCAAGGAACAAGCCGCCAATGCCGCTGTCCAAGCCCGTATCCAACTCAATTTGGGCTGGGCCGAAGTGGCCTGGGAAATCGGAAAGAAAAAAGAGGCCCTCGCCCTTTTGGCCCAAACCGAAAATTGGCAAAAACGCCTGCGCTTCAAAACCGAATCTACCTTTTTGCTCTATGGCCGCTTTTTTCGCCTGCAAAAAGATTGGGAACAAGCCAAAAATAAACTCGATAAAGCCCTAAAAGAAGGCCAAAAGACCTATAGCTCCGGCAAACACCCCGATTTGGCCCGCATTTATCTAGAACGCGCCCTGCTCTTTGCCCAACAACCCCAAGCCGAAATCGGCCAGGCACTTTTGGCCCTAGAACAAGCTAGCGAAGCTCTGCAAATGAAGGCAGGCCTAGCCGCTAGCGAAAAACTCTCTGCCGTTTCAGACCGAGAACTACTGCTGGAGGTCATGGAGGTCCAAATGAAACTCTACAACCAAGCCGGCCAAGAAGAAATGGCCTACCGCCTCGCCCTAAAAGCCGCTAGCCTCGCCTATGAACTCCGAAATAGCTTTAAGTCTGAAGGCTCTCGCCTCTTTTTACTCCAACGCCTGATTCCTATCTACGAACAAGCCCTCGCTATTGTCTATAAACGATACCAAAAAGAACCCAAAACGGATTATCTCCTAGAGGCCTTTCAGTTGGTGGAACGCAGCAAGGCCCTACTGCTCCTAGAGGCCCTACAAACCGAAAATGCCAGAGCCTTTGGTGGCCTGCCCAAAAAGCTCCTCAAAGAGGAGCGCCGCCTCAGCCGAGAGTTGGCCAAAAAACGCAAGCAGTATTTTGAGGCCCAACTCGCCAATAATGCAGGCCAAATGGATGCCCTCGACAAAGAACTGCTGGCCCTAAAAAGAGAAAGCCAACGCCTACAAGATACCCTAGAGGCCAATTACTACGATTATTTCCGCCTCAAGTATGAAGATAAAACCCCTAGCCTAGAACAACTACAGAAAAAATTGAAACCGGGCGAACGCTTTTTAGAGTACTTTTCGGCCCAAGATGGCTTTTATCTCCTTGCCCTTAGCCCCCAGTCTGGAGAGCTCTTTTATTTGCCCAAAGGCGAAGACTTTAACCGCAAAATGCGCAACTTTCGCCTAGCACTAACCAATAGCAGCTGGCTCAAGGATGAACAAAAAATCTTGGCCCTAAAACAACTCCTCATTGCCGAGGGCTGGGACCTCTACCGGCAGTTTGTGGCCCCCGCCCTAAAAGTAGATGGCATCGATAAAATTCTCTTGGTCCCCGATGGCCTCCTCAATTATATTCCCTTTGAGGTCTTGCTCTCTGAAGCCCCAGCCCCAGAAGAGCTCCGCCAGCCAAGCTTTAAGACACTACCCTATTTGCTCAAGCGCTATAATGTGAATTATCATTATTCGGCAGCCTTGCTCTTGTATGAAAGGCCCAAAATTAAGTCGGGCCGAGTGCTGGGTATGGCCCCCTCCTATGCCTATGATGCCGCAGCCCATGCCTCCGGAACCGATAGCCGACAACATCATATTCGCAGCTCAGTAGATGAACTACCCGGCGCCAAAATAGAGGTGCAGCAGCTCAGCAAAGCCTTTAAGGGCCTCTTTTTATATGGCCAACAAGCCAATGAAACCGAATTTAAAAAGCAAACTAGCAAAGAAGAATATGCCCTGATTCATTTGGCCATGCACGGCTGGGTAGATGAAGAACGCCCCGAATACTCTAACCTGGTCTTTAGCCACCGCCACGATAGCCTAGAAGATGACCTCCTACATGCCTATGAGCTCAACTTACTAAAGATTAAGGCCAACTTGGTGGTCCTTTCTGCCTGCGAAACAGGCTTTGGCAAATATGAAAGAGGCGAGGGCGTGGTGAGCCTAGGCCGAGGCTTTATGTATGCCGGAGTACCCGCTCTAGTAATGACCCTTTGGCCCATTAACGACCAAGCTACGGCCATCTTGATGCAAGACTTTTATGAGGGCCTAAGCGCAGGCAAAAGCAAATCGGAAGCGCTGCGACAAGCCAAACTCAATTACCTAGATGCCGCTGGCGATATCAGTAGCCACCCCTTCTTTTGGGCCTCCTTTATTGAGCTGGGCGATGACCGCCCGATTAAGCTCAGCCGAGCCGGCAACTGGAAACTCTATTTGCTGCTCACTAGCCTGATTATCCTGCTTTTGGGCCTTTTGGCTCGTTATTTTCGGCCACAATCAGGAAATTAAAGACAGCATTTGGATATGCCAAGGGCTTTTTATATTATTGCGCCCAATTAAGCAGAATACCTTTTACTACAATAATAAAAAACAAACTAATGGCAACTAATAAAACGCTGACCATGATCAAGCCCGATGCTGTAAAAGCTGGGCACACTGGCGCCATCTTGGCCCAAATCAATGAAGCAGGCTTTCGTATTGTGGCCCTAAAAATGACTCAATTGAGCACTGCTGCTGCTGAGCGTTTTTATGCAGTACACAAGGAGCGCCCCTTCTTTGGCGAACTCGTTGAGTTTATGACTTCGGGTCCTATCGTGGCCGCCATTTTGGAAAAAGACAATGCCGTAGCCGACTTCCGTACGCTTATCGGTAGCACCAACCCTGCTGAGGCCGCAGAAGGTACTATCCGCGCTAAGTATGCCACTAGCATCGGAGAAAACGCTATCCACGGTTCTGACTCTGACGAAAACGCCAAGATTGAAGGCGATTTCCACTTTGCTGGACTAGAGCAGTTCTAAGCTTTTTTCGCTTGAGCATTAAGCCAAGTTCTCTGTTTAGAGGACTTGGCTTTTTTTTGTTTGGGGCCTGCCGCCTTCGGCGGCCGGGCCCTTGCAGGGCTCGCAGGTCTGCTCGGCCCTTCGCCGCTTTCAGCGGCTCGGTCTGGCCTGCGGCCACCCTTTCAGGCCCCTAGGCCTGCGGCCCTTCGGGCCTGTAGGATGGGGACTGTTCAAAATTTGAGACTGTTTAAAATTTTGTGTTTCTCCTTTTTGCTGCCTAGGGACAAGCCCCTAGGCTAGCTTTTTCAGACAGCCCTCTAAAGAGGGCCTTGGATAAGCTACTTCTCTGCTAAAATGACTTAGCAAGGCCTTATACATCAACAGTTGAGGCCCTCGCAGAGGGCTGACTCCATTGGATTAGCCTAGGGGCTTGTCCCTAGGCGATGATTGGCTGAATCCTGCTTTTGAGCACTAGGCTAAAGGCCCAAATTTTATTCTAATACACAAAATTCTGAACAGTCCCGCAACCAGCTAGCCAGCTAGCAACCAGACCTAGCCAGCTAGCAGCCAGACCTACTCAGCTAGCAACCAGACCTACTCGGCTAGCAGCCAGACCTACTCAGCTAGCAACCAGACCTACTCAGCTAGCAGCCAGACCTACTCAGCTAGCAACCAGACCTAGCCAGCTAGCAACCAGACCTACTCAGCTAGCAACCAGACCTACTCAGCTAGCAACCAGACCTACCCAGCTAGCAACCAGACCTACTCAGCTAGCAACCTGACCTACTCAGCTAGCAGCCTGACCTACCCAGCTAGCAGCCTGACCTACTCAGCTAGCAGCTAGACCTACTGCAAGCTTTTTGGTAGGCAATAAGAGTAACCAAAACCATAATTATCAAGTAATTGCATAAGACAGCTCAGCTCTAGGTCCTAAAAAAGTGTTAATGCTAGGTTAATAAAAAAGCCAGTCTACAAAAGAGTAGACTGGCTTTTTTCGTCGTCAAAGGTCGATATATAAAGTCTTTTGGTAAAATTTAAGTTATAAAGTATGTCACATAAAACAATGCGACTAATTATTTTTGTCGTAAAAAATTAAAGATATAGTTGCATCTATAAAAGTATACGCCTATAATTGTAATGTACATGGAGTTATAACTCTTATTCACAAACTTTAATACCCATAATTTTATGGCAAACCTCAATTTGAATCGAGTGTCTGCATTTATGACTGACGCCGATTTCGCAAATGCTGAGCAGCTCTTGAATGACTGCCAAACGCTTTTTCCTTTTCTTACAGAGCTAGATGAAGAAGAAATTCGCAAGCTTAACCACATTAGCGTAGACAATCATCGCTTTGTTGCAGAAACTATTTCTGTGGTCAACTACCTTGACCTTAGCATGCCTGCACACATCAACATGACTGAAATTTCAAATGACCTACGGCTCTTTGATCAGCTTCAGCAGTTTATCGTGCGTATGGAGCAGTTTCTAAAGGCCCTCAAAAACACGGCGGCCCTATCAGGTAGCGAAGCTTATGTGAATAGCCTTTTTGTCTACAAGATTATTACTGCCTATGCAGAAGCTAGCGTACCTGGTGCAAAAACGGCCTATGACCGTCTTAGTGAACGCTTTAAGAAACAAGGATCTCCTAACAAGGAAGAAACAGTAGAAAATCCTGAGTCTTCATCTACAAACGATGATGATACGGTGGATAACGACAACCCAATTATTAGCCGTTAAGCTCATTGTTATTTTGGCCTGCAGCTTAAAAGCCGCAGGTCCTGAAAAACCTAAGCCCCTGCCTTCTATCCTGGAAGCAGGGGCTTTTAAGCTCCTGCGGCGAGCAAGGTAATAGCCCAACCGGATTGGCTGCGGCCTTTAGGCTGCAGATTCCTGAAAAACCCAAGCCCTTGCCTTCTATCACCGAAGCAGGGGCTTTTAAGCTCCTGCGGCGAGCAAGATGATGGCCCAAGCAGATTGGCTGCGGCCTTTAGGCTGCAGATAGCGGCAAAGCCGCCATGGCCGAAGGCCAAACGGCCCAGCGCTGCGGAGTGGGT
>NZ_JH719942.1:3574390-3642181 GCF_000275825.1 Saprospira grandis DSM 2844 | reverse complement strand
CTTCACATGGCTCTACTATATGGTCGAGAAAGCTTTCATTATCATGGCTTAGGAGGTGTTCAGCTTTACAATCGATATAAAAATAGAGTAACTTGTAAGGAGGCTGAAAATAGAAATACGGGTCATTTTAGAGGTGAAATTACGAGGTGGAAAGTAAATGTAGAAGAGACAGAATCTGCGTTAAAAGTGATTAACGACCTAATTGATATTTTACATGTTTGTGATCGAGAAGGAGATGTTTATCCCATGATGGAAAGTTTTTCAGGCAGCATATTAAGTTCTTGATTCGGTCTCGAACAGATAGACGAGCAACGATTTGGGAGGATGGCAAAAAGATTCCATTATGTGATGTCTTTGAACATTATCCAGCAGATTTTGAGACGACAGAAACGGTCAAGAGTAGCCGTAAAAACTTAACGGGAAGAAGCTAGTTATTCGATCTAAAAAAGTGACTTTTGCCGTTCCAAAATCTTGTAAGTACATTCTTGGCGAACCAAGACCTAAACCAATGACAATCAATGTTATTGAGGTTTTTGAAAAGGGCAAAGGTTTTTCAAAATCTGCCGCTAGAAAAAGAATTGGAACAAAGATGGATTTCGATGACGGATCAGTCAGAAAGAATCTTAGATGCAGAAGATAGCCCTCCCCTGAGTAGAGAGACGAGAATAGTGATAGCTGGCCGTTTTCACTTTGTGTGAGAAGGGCGTTTTTTGGGGCTTCAGATTGCGGCTTCGCCTGGCGGCGCTATGGGTACTCCATGTGGTCGTTGAGGTGGAGATTGTTTAATATTTAGTGTTTCCCGTTTTTGGTGCATAGGGACAAGTCCTTAGGCGACTAGTGGCCGAATCCTAACAAGATAAAGGCCCTAATTTTATTTTAATTCTTCAAAATCGTGAACAGTCCCCTACCCAGATAGCATCCATGACCTAGCTAGATAGCAAGCAGGCCTAGCCAGCTAGCAACCAGACCTAATCAGCTAGCAACCAGACCTAGCCAGCTAGCAGCCAGACACTAGCCAGCTAGCAGCCAGACCTACTCAGCTAGCAACCAGACCTACTCAGTTAGCATCCAGACCTACTCAGCTAGCAGCCAGACATTCCCAGCTAGCAGCCAGACCTACTCAGCTAGCAACCAGACCTACTCAGCTAGCAACCAGACCTACTCAGCTAGCAACCAGACCTACTCAGCTAGCAACCAGACCTACTCAGCTAGCAGCCAGACCTACTCGGCTAGCAACCAGACCTAGCTAGCTAGCAGCCAGACCTAACTTTTGCCCTTTTTGATTTTGTTACATTATTTTTATTTTTAACAATTGCCTAACAACTGGGGGGAGGGAGCCAATCATTGCTTCGAGGCTTGTTTCTAAACAACAAGAAGTTGTTTAGGGCCCTGGGCTAAAGCCCAGGGTTGTGGACCTATGCAAAGCAGCGGGCTGAAGCCCTTGTTTGCTGATGGGGCTGGCTAAACAGCCCCCCCCTACTCTGCTTAGGTAGAGATGCTATTTTGTTTTCAGGTCCTGCGGCTTTTGAGCACTAGGCTAAAGGCCCAAATTTCATTCTAACACACAAAATCCTGAATAGTCCCTACAAATAGCTTCCCCTACTTTACAAATGCCGTTTCGCAAATTACAAATAGCTTAGCCCAAATGAAATGCTCTATTCTGAAGTTGCAGAATGGCTTAACTAAACTGCCCTATGGCCGAAGCAGAAAGATAAGCTTGAAAACAACTGCTGAGCGGCCTAGCGATGCGAAAGGGGGCGGCGAAGCCGCAGACCAAGGCCGTCAGGCCGCAGGGCCGAGCAGACCTGCGAGCCCTGAAGCGTAGCGCCGCAAGGCGAAGCCGCAGCGGAGGCCCCAAAAAAATAAAGCCGTATCAAATCCGTTTTAAATGCGGCTCGGGAAAAGCGGAAGGCCTACAAATTGGGGCAACTTGTTTATCTTTGCGGGCAGTTATTCTATTTGGTCGCTATATCAAGAACTTTCATGCCCTATTCTTCGCTACTTCTTCCGTTTCTTTTTCTGCTCTCTCCCCTATTGTTATTGGCCCAAGAGCGGCCAAGTTTTGCTTGGGGGCAAATGTTATCTAGTCAGACGCAGTATGGGGGGCAGGCGGAGGGCTTGGATCTTTATTTGGGGCCTCGGGGGGAGCTCTATTTATTGGGTTACTTTAATGGCAGCATTGATTTTAATCCGGCGGTAGATAGTCAGGCCTTGCGGAAAGCCAGGGGGAAGAACGATTTATTTGTGGCCAAATACAACCGTCGGGGGGATTTTCAGTGGGTATTGCCCTTGGGCAGTTATGGTAATGATGCGGCTCAGGCGATTGATTTGAATGCGCAGGGGGAGCTATTGGTGACGGGTTATTTTTCGGACAGTTTATATTGGTCGGAGCGGGACTATTTACTGAGTGAGGGGGAGGAAGACGTCTTTATTCTGCGCATTTCGGAGGAGGGCGAGGCCTTGGAGGCGGTTTCTTTTGGGGGCAAGGGCAGTGATCAGGGTTTAGACATCAAGGCCTACAACCACAGCATTTACATTACGGGAGAATATCGGGAAGAATTTAGTGCTTTGGGGAAGAAGCGGCCTGCCTTTGGGGGCTCGGATATTTTTGTGGGGCAGATTGAGGACTTTTCGGATTGGCGTTGGTTGCGGACCTTGGGGAGTAAGGGGGCCGATTTGAGCACGGCTCTCTCCTTGAGCAGTTTGGGAGAGCTCTATTTAGCAGGGACAGCCAAGGGGAGTTTTATTTATGACGACTTTAGTCTGGACAGTTTGCAGGCGCCAGAGAGCGGGGCGGCCCTTTTGCTCAAGTACTCCCCTTTGGGCGATTTAATTTGGAAAGAGACCCTAGCGGCCACGGCGGGGATGGAGCTAAGTGACATTGTGGTCAACTCGGTGGGAGAAGCCTTTATGACGGGGAGTTTTCGGGGAGAGCTAGGGGGGCTAAAGAGTGCGGGAGAGTCGGATATTTTTCTGGCCCAATTTCACAGAAAGGGGCGTTTGAATTGGATCAAGCGTTTTGGTGGAGTTGGAGATGATCGGGGGCAATGTATAGAAATTGTGGGGCGAAAGCTTTTGGGGATAGCGGGGCGTTTTTCGGGGCAGATTTTGGAGGGGGAGCAGCAGATTCGGGCGCAGGGCGAGCAGTCGGATCTCTTCATTGCCCAATACAGTTTTGAGGGGGACTTTAAGCGGATGCAAGCCTTTGGGGGCCCCTTATATGAGGAAGTGCAGGCCATGAAGCTCAATTTAGAGGGGCAAGTCTTTTTGACGGGCAGTTTTGAGGGGGCGGCAGATTTTGACCCCTCCCCTAGGCAGGCCTTATTGAACAGCAATGCCATACAGACCTTATTTGTGGCCCATTATCAGGCCGAGAGTTTGGCCTATGATTTTGCCTTTGCCATGGGCTATCGTTACGATGCCTCTTTATCGAGAATAGAGGCTCTTTATCCTAGGGCTTCGGGAGAAATTCTGACGGCGGTTTATTTTGAGGGGGCCCTCTCCATCAGTTCCGATAGCTTGCTCAAGAGCAAGGGGCGTTGGGGCGACATCTTGATTAGTCAGTACGATTCTTTGGGGCGTTTGCGTTGGTTTCGGCAATTTGGGGGCTTGGGGGCCGACAAGGCAGAGGCCTTATATCAGACGGCGGCGGCAGAAAGTTTTTTGGGGGGCAGTTATGGGGCCGACTTCTGTTTGTCGGACAGTCTTTGTTGGCAGGCCGAGGGCGAGCAAGACGCCTTTTTGCTCAAGTTGGATAGTTTGGGGGAGCTCCTTTGGGCTAAAGAATGGAAAAGTTTGGGGGAGGTAGATTTGCTGGCCATCAAGGAGCAGCCCAATGGGGAGCTATTAGTTTTGCTCAGTCATCGGGGGGATCGTTTAGTTTATGAGGGGCAGAGCTTATTGGACAAATCGGGATTTTTGCTTTTATCGCTATCGGTAGAGTCGGGGCGGCTCGCTTGGTTTAAAACCTTTGATTGTTTGGCGCCGAATCGGGGGCGTTTGGCCTTAGATGAGCAGGGGCAGATTTATTTGGGCTTATCCTTTTCGAAGCAGCTCAAATTGGGGCATCGGCAGAACCAGCTTTTGCGGGCTGCGGGCGAGCAGGATTTGGCCATTTTGGCTTTAGATCGGGGGGGAGATTTTCGATGGGCGCGGCTATTGGGTGGGCATTCGAACGAGCGTTTGGGCGAGCTCTTATACCTGCCTAAATTGGGGCTTTATTTGGGGGGGAGTTTTGAGGGGACGGCGGCATTTGGTCCGAGGACTCAGAAGGCTAGGGGGACTAGAGATGCCTTTTTGGTCCATTACAGCAAGGCTGGAGATTTTCGATGGCTAAAGTCTTGGGGCAGTGATCAGAAAACGAGGATTACGGCCATGGCGGCGGTAGACAGTCAGCAGATTTTATTGACGGGTTATTTTCAGGGGGAAATGCCTACTTCGGATAGCCTCATCTTGAAGACCAGCAACCTCTTGAAGTCGGATATCTTCTTGATGGAAGTATCGGCCAAGGATGCGCGCTTGAGTTGGGCCAAAGCCTTGGATGGCAGTGGGAACGACCGGACCAAAGCCTTGGTGGTCAGTAACAAAAGCAGCATTTACTTGGGGGCTTCTTTTGAGTCTCGTTTTGATGCTGACCCCAGCAAACGCGAGCGAATTTTTGAGAACAAAGGCTTGGTATCTACGGCCTTGTTGCTCAAATACCTCAACTTTGCCTTTCAGAAGCTGGAGTTAGTGGCTTTTCGGGCCAAGCGCAAAAACATCAGGGAAGTAGAGTTGCGTTGGACCACCCCTAGAGAGACCGAAAACAAGGGATTTCTGGTGGAGCGTCGTTTAGCGGGCAGTGAAGACTTTCATTTGGTGGGTTTTATTCCGGGTTTTGGCAACAGCGAGGCGCCCACCAACTATCGGTTTACGGATGTCAATGCTTTTGATGGCGACAGCTACTATCGGTTTCGGCAATTGTCTAATCATGGGCAGGAGGCCTATTCGGAGGTAGTATTTGTGCGGGGCTGGAAGAGCAAAGAGGGGGGGCAGTTGGCCATTTATCCTAATCCGGTGCAAAAAGAATTGAATTTGCGCTTTGGTCGTTTGGGTAAGAAGATGAAATCGGCAAGGATACGGATTTACGATCAGCGGCGGCGGGTCAAATTGGAATTAAAGGCGGGTTTGAGTTCTAATGAACTATTGATATTGGAGGATCTTTCTGATTTGGAGGCTGGGGCTTATATTTTGGAAATCAGGTACAACAACCGGAAGAAGCGGGAGATTGAGTTTATTAAGGCCTAGGGGCCCGCGGCCGGCCGGCTTTGCCTTGCCTGGCCGCCGCTATGCTTCGGGGCTCACAGGTCTGTTCGGCCCTGCAGGCTCCACTTCGTTTCGCCTTTGGTCTGGCCCTTTGGGCCACCCCTTCGCAGCGCTGGGCCGCTCATCTGGGGTTGGGGGGCTTTTGGGGGGATGCTTTGGCGGTTTAATTGATGAGGGGGATCCTTTTATATTATTGTAAACCACCTCCCTATTTGCGGTAAATTTGTTTGCAGATAGCAGGCGGCGCAGCCGCCGCAGGCAATAGCCAGATTTAAACGCACTCACTTTTATAGTTTGCAGCAATTTCCCGCTAGTCGGCCCTATTTTTCTCGGCCATAGCGAAGGCTATGCCCTTAAAAAATAGCTGGCCTAGCCAAAAATTCATAGCAAAGATGGCCAAAGCAGCGCGATTAAATCTGGCTGAGGGGCTGTAGCAGGGCCGCCGCAGGCGGCAGACCAAAGCGGCGCAGCCGCTGCAGGGCCGAGCGAACAGCGAGCGGCGAAATGGCCCGACCCGACCGCAGGGAGGGGCAGCCCCAAAAAAGGCGTAGAGACAATAAAAAAACAGACATCATTTAAAGGACTTACTATCAGCAGGCTAGAAAACGGGTAGGTATAATGCCTACTCCCCTACTTAGAGGCCCTTAATTTTCTTTTTTTATTTTGCGGCTTTAATGGCAAAAAAAAGAGAATATCCCTGAGGGGAGGAAGCTATGAGAACGGAAATACAATTAAAAAAGAGTTTGCTTTATATGGATGAGCAGACGGGAATTTTGGTACAGCGACTGGGCCAGGGGGCTTATTTGGAGGCAGAGGATTCTTTGGAGTGGATAGAGGCCGCCTATCAGATTCGGGGGAGTCAGCCATTATATTTTTTGGCGGACATGCGTGGATTGAGGGGGCAGTCTAAGGAAGCTAGGCGAATATCTGGGGAGAGAGACCCGCGGTTGAACATTGCTGCGGGGGCTGGATTGATTAACAATGGGGCTTCTAAAATACTGGGAAATTTTATGTTAAGTTTGAACAAAATCTCGCATCCGATTCGGTTGTTTACGAATGAGCGAGAGGCGGTAAAATGGTTATTGGAGATTAGGGAAAAGAAGGGGCATTAGATATGCTTAAGAGATGGGGAGCGAGATAGCGTAGGGCTTATTTCGCTCTTTTTTTTTGTTTGTGGTTTTGGGGAAAATGGTTATATTGGGTTTGGATTTGGGAGTTTTTGGGCTTGGGCATATTGGTTTTGGGCTTGGCTTTTACAAATCTTAAAACTTTCTTAAAATGGAAAAATGGCGTTTGGATGCTTTGCGGTATATTTCGGGGTTATATGCCTCTAATGTCGGTGCTAGCGTTCTTATGGCTTTTTAAATTATATGATAGTTTTGCTATACTAAACCCTTTGCAGGCGAAGCAGCATTGAAACACCATCTAATGTTTGGCGATAGAGAGCGATGCGATACTAAACCCTTTGCAGGCGAAGCAGCATTGAAACTATATTCGACCATGGCGGGGACTTTAAAGCCGCAATACTAAACCCTTTGCAGGCGAAGCAGCATTGAAACCTCTTTAGCACCGACATCAACGCCCGACCGCTTATACTAAACCCTTTGCAGGCGAAGCAGCATTGAAACTACGACGACATTTCTGGATGCCCAAATCTTTGCCGCTATACTAAACCCTTTGCAGGCGAAGCAGCATTGAAACTGTGGAGGCGAGTCTGAAATACTTGCATGTACCAATACTAAACCCTTTGCAGGCGAAGCAGCATTGAAACTCTTAGGTCCATTTTATATGCGTTAAATTATTGGAATACTAAACCCTTTGCAGGCGAAGCAGCATTGAAACTTTTGAGAAGTTACAACCCGCTCAAAAGCGCCGCCATACTAAACCCTTTGCAGGCGAAGCAGCATTGAAACACATTTGTTCGAACTCTTTTTGATCTAGGTAGAATATACTAAACCCTTTGCAGGCGAAGCAGCATTGAAACCTTGCTTATTTGACGCTGCATAACTTTCTGCTTTTTATACTAAACCCTTTGCAGGCGAAGCAGCATTGAAACAACCTTCCGAAATACAGTCGGCACATTGAGCGAAAATACTAAACCCTTTGCAGGCGAAGCAGCATTGAAACCGGAGTTCCTTATATCATCCGCTTTACTTCCTACAATACTAAACCCTTTGCAGGCGAAGCAGCATTGAAACACCTCAGTGAGCAGATGCTGATCGATGAGCTCAAATACTAAACCCTTTGCAGGCGAAGCAGCATTGAAACTACAACTTAGGTCGGAGTAAGCTGTAGGGTGAAAAAATACTAAACCCTTTGCAGGCGAAGCAGCATTGAAACAGCTTAGGTTGCTTGTATCTACAATTCCAGACACTTATACTAAACCCTTTGCAGGCGAAGCAGCATTGAAACTTCGCTACTATGTTAGCGCCACACCCGAAAAAGAGGCAGATACTAAACCCTTTGCAGGCGAAGCAGCATTGAAACTCTGCTCCCAAATATCATTGGCTATCCGAGTGCTATACTAAACCCTTTGCAGGCGAAGCAGCATTGAAACACGCCAAAACGGTCGGCAAAGCCAAGCTGCCAGAAAATACTAAACCCTTTGCAGGCGAAGCAGCATTGAAACGCCGGTAAAGAGGGTAGAAACGCCCTCTTTGTCCTATACTAAACCCTTTGCAGGCGAAGCAGCATTGAAACATTCGTAGGGAATCCGCCCATGGGCGGTGGCTGCATACTAAACCCTTTGCAGGCGAAGCAGCATTGAAACAGTTTTCAATAAAGCCCCTTATATAAACTTGTCTGTATACTAAACCCTTTGCAGGCGAAGCAGCATTGAAACCCGCATTGCTCACAGGGCTTTTTATTTTCTAGTGTATACTAAACCCTTTGCAGGCGAAGCAGCATTGAAACTTTTTTGCGAATAATGTTCTTGGGATCGAAGCCCAAATACTAAACCCTTTGCAGGCGAAGCAGCATTGAAACCTCATTACCAGACATAAAAAAAGGCCCCAATTTGATACTAAACCCTTTGCAGGCGAAGCAGCATTGAAACTTCCTTCATTTTTGGAAACTTTTTATTTTTAAAAATACTAAACCCTTTGCAGGCGAAGCAGCATTGAAACTATTTGCTTCATAAGCTGCATATGAGGTTTCTACATACTAAACCCTTTGCAGGCGAAGCAGCATTGAAACAACGTGATGCTGTTTATCGAACGACCCGACCTTATACTAAACCCTTTGCAGGCGAAGCAGCATTGAAACAAGCAATTGATTATGTCGGTATTCGATGATCTAAATACTAAACCCTTTGCAGGCGAAGCAGCATTGAAACAATATTAAAGTAGGCGTAAAATTGCTTGTAAAGGCATACTAAACCCTTTGCAGGCGAAGCAGCATTGAAACATTGGAAAAGCCAAAGGCCCTGCAACTCGAATATATACTAAACCCTTTGCAGGCGAAGCAGCATTGAAACAAGGTTGTGCGCTTAACCAAAACTCAGATCATAATACTAAACCCTTTGCAGGCGAAGCAGCATTGAAACTATGCAAGCTAGCTTTGATGAGTTTGGCGATGTGTATACTAAACCCTTTGCAGGCGAAGCAGCATTGAAACAGTTCATCGAAGAACTCAAGAAAGTAATTTAATTTATACTAAACCCTTTGCAGGCGAAGCAGCATTGAAACCAAAAGAAGCGGAGCGAGAGTTGCGACAAAGCCGCATACTAAACCCTTTGCAGGCGAAGCAGCATTGAAACATTGTGTAAATATTTCCAATAGTGCTAATAAACTATACTAAACCCTTTGCAGGCGAAGCAGCATTGAAACCCTCCAATGCTATGAGCTCCTTTTTGCTCATCTATACTAAACCCTTTGCAGGCGAAGCAGCATTGAAACCTTTTCGGCTTCTTCTAAAAGAAGCCGTTCCCCTATACTAAACCCTTTGCAGGCGAAGCAGCATTGAAACCGCCGTTAAGAAAGTAGCTTCCAAAACGGTTTGATACTAAACCCTTTGCAGGCGAAGCAGCATTGAAACCAGCTCATTTGTCCAATAGCTTTTCCCCCCTCTTTATACTAAACCCTTTGCAGGCGAAGCAGCATTGAAACACTCGTTTCAATACTTACTGAGAGAGCCCGAATATACTAAACCCTTTGCAGGCGAAGCAGCATTGAAACCAATTCATCTGGGGCCTCTTTGGCCTTTGCGCTGGGATACTAAACCCTTTGCAGGCGAAGCAGCATTGAAACAAAATTTGTCAAAAATAATGTTTGCATCTTTGGCAATACTAAACCCTTTGCAGGCGAAGCAGCATTGAAACCTAAACCATTTACCCTAGCGGCGTAGGTAAGCCGCTATACTAAACCCTTTGCAGGCGAAGCAGCATTGAAACCGTCTTGGACTTCATCGTAGAAGTACCGTTGGCCTATACTAAACCCTTTGCAGGCGAAGCAGCATTGAAACGCCGCTGATTCTAATGAGAAACTTGAAGATTCACTATACTAAACCCTTTGCAGGCGAAGCAGCATTGAAACTGCCTGTGTAGAAGGTGCTTTAACAAACACGCTGTTAATACTAAACCCTTTGCAGGCGAAGCAGCATTGAAACTATATAACATTCCGATATGCCTTTTTCATCTTTAAAATACTAAACCCTTTGCAGGCGAAGCAGCATTGAAACTATTGAAGCACTAAGAAAAGTTATCGAATTTGAAATACTAAACCCTTTGCAGGCGAAGCAGCATTGAAACGCTTGTAAAAAGCACCACCGAACTAAACAGACAGATACTAAACCCTTTGCAGGCGAAGCAGCATTGAAACCTCCTAACATTTTGCCTTTGGGGCCGCTCCAACCAATACTAAACCCTTTGCAGGCGAAGCAGCATTGAAACTGCCATAAGGAGGCCAGTTTCCTTGGCAATTTTGTAATACTAAACCCTTTGCAGGCGAAGCAGCATTGAAACTCGAACAAATCGCCTACCTAGCAGCGGTTAACCTACATACTAAACCCTTTGCAGGCGAAGCAGCATTGAAACCTGCTCCTTACCTAAAAAGAGCTTTGCCTCTTTGATACTAAACCCTTTGCAGGCGAAGCAGCATTGAAACTATATAACATTCCGATATGCCTTTTTCATCTTTAAAATACTAAACCCTTTGCAGGCGAAGCAGCATTGAAACTATTGAAGCACTAAGAAAAGTTATCGAATTTGAAATACTAAACCCTTTGCAGGCGAAGCAGCATTGAAACGCTTGTAAAAAGCACCACCGAACTAAACAGACAGATACTAAACCCTTTGCAGGCGAAGCAGCATTGAAACCTCCTAACATTTTGCCTTTGGGGCCGCTCCAACCAATACTAAACCCTTTGCAGGCGAAGCAGCATTGAAACTGCCATAAGGAGGCCAGTTTCCTTGGCAATTTTGTAATACTAAACCCTTTGCAGGCGAAGCAGCATTGAAACTCGAACAAATCGCCTACCTAGCAGCGGTTAACCTACATACTAAACCCTTTGCAGGCGAAGCAGCATTGAAACCTGCTCCTTACCTAAAAAGAGCTTTGCCTCTTTGATACTAAACCCTTTGCAGGCGAAGCAGCATTGAAACTATCTGGTTTTCTTTTAGCTGCATTTTTCTTGTTATACTAAACCCTTTGCAGGCGAAGCAGCATTGAAACGGTAAAAAAAAGGTTGTTCCACGTGGAACAATTGTATACTAAACCCTTTGCAGGCGAAGCAGCATTGAAACCCTTTCTTCTGAACAAAAAGAGCTTTGCCTCTTTAATACTAAACCCTTTGCAGGCGAAGCAGCATTGAAACCATAGGTAGCATATTTTCTTGGCTTGGGTTTGCTATACTAAACCCTTTGCAGGCGAAGCAGCATTGAAACTTCTTCCTTATTCATTTTTTAAAATTTTGGTATTTCATACTAAACCCTTTGCAGGCGAAGCAGCATTGAAACTTTTTTTATTTAAAAACTAAACAATATGGCAGACTATACTAAACCCTTTGCAGGCGAAGCAGCATTGAAACAAATTCGTAAAGAGTTGAGTTGGATTGACTACAATATACTAAACCCTTTGCAGGCGAAGCAGCATTGAAACGGTATTGGAGTCGTGATGTAATGTATAATTATTTAAATACTAAACCCTTTGCAGGCGAAGCAGCATTGAAACATTAATAGCGCTACACCAGTTGCCGCTACGGGCATACTAAACCCTTTGCAGGCGAAGCAGCATTGAAACTGCTAATAGGGCTAATATTAGCGTATCAAATTCAAGTATACTAAACCCTTTGCAGGCGAAGCAGCATTGAAACATTCGCTGTTTGCCTTTCCCATCTCCTTGTGTGTATACTAAACCCTTTGCAGGCGAAGCAGCATTGAAACGGTAATTTACAAAGGATTTGATGAAAGTTATTGGATACTAAACCCTTTGCAGGCGAAGCAGCATTGAAACCCTCAATCTCTATTGGGATTAGCTCAACAAGTTATACTAAACCCTTTGCAGGCGAAGCAGCATTGAAACAGGTATAGCTCAGAGCTATGCATAAAAAACCCTACCTATACTAAACCCTTTGCAGGCGAAGCAGCATTGAAACCTTCAATGAGCATTTTCATAATCTCATTCAATCTATACTAAACCCTTTGCAGGCGAAGCAGCATTGAAACGGCATTGTGAGCTTCGGCCTTGCCGTTCTTAGCTATACTAAACCCTTTGCAGGCGAAGCAGCATTGAAACCTACTCCCTCTACAGCCTCAATACAGCCTATGTGTATACTAAACCCTTTGCAGGCGAAGCAGCATTGAAACATTGAATAGCTAATTCTTTTTCTGCTTGTTTTTTGATACTAAACCCTTTGCAGGCGAAGCAGCATTGAAACAGCTTTTCCAACTATGACTTTGGAACTTACCAAAATACTAAACCCTTTGCAGGCGAAGCAGCATTGAAACTTTAAAACTCTGGCTTCGTACGAGGCCACATTGCTATACTAAACCCTTTGCAGGCGAAGCAGCATTGAAACTATCAGCCCCGAAGGTTTAAGAGAAAAAACGGACAGATACTAAACCCTTTGCAGGCGAAGCAGCATTGAAACTGTTCATTAGTCTAAAAATTTAATCCAGTTATATAAATACTAAACCCTTTGCAGGCGAAGCAGCATTGAAACTTTATTGGTGAAGGTAAAAACCTAATAGAGCCTCATACTAAACCCTTTGCAGGCGAAGCAGCATTGAAACGCCGATAAACTCGGCTTTGCCTGCGTCGTTTTTATACTAAACCCTTTGCAGGCGAAGCAGCATTGAAACGTTTAGCCCTTTGTTTTTACTACTCATTATTTGTATACTAAACCCTTTGCAGGCGAAGCAGCATTGAAACAGGCAATGAGGACCGGAGGTCATACTTTTCATAGGTATACTAAACCCTTTGCAGGCGAAGCAGCATTGAAACTTGATGGGGCTGTGAGCTACTAACCTGTACCTGAATACTAAACCCTTTGCAGGCGAAGCAGCATTGAAACACCTCCAGAATATTTTCCATAAGGTTCTGGTAAAGTATACTAAACCCTTTGCAGGCGAAGCAGCATTGAAACACCAGTCAATTTCCGTAGGGAGAGGGGAATTCCAATATACTAAACCCTTTGCAGGCGAAGCAGCATTGAAACTCCGCTCCTTTACTGTCCTGCTCTATGCGCTTTAATACTAAACCCTTTGCAGGCGAAGCAGCATTGAAACGCGACGTTACCAGCGTAGCGCTTAAATAGCGCTTTATACTAAACCCTTTGCAGGCGAAGCAGCATTGAAACACTCACAGTACCACCAAGAGAGTGGGGAGGGACTAATACTAAACCCTTTGCAGGCGAAGCAGCATTGAAACGTTTTAACTTTAAAAACAAAAAATGATCTCATTTAATACTAAACCCTTTGCAGGCGAAGCAGCATTGAAACATTGATGATGTAAATATTGGAAATATTTTGAATATGAATACTAAACCCTTTGCAGGCGAAGCAGCATTGAAACTGTTGATCAGGTGTGGATAATAAAGCCGGGAGAAAATACTAAACCCTTTGCAGGCGAAGCAGCATTGAAACTTCTTTTTTGGCCTTATTGATAAGGCCTAAGCTATACTAAACCCTTTGCAGGCGAAGCAGCATTGAAACCTGATACACCTATATCGCCAAAAAAGTCTTTTAGATACTAAACCCTTTGCAGGCGAAGCAGCATTGAAACTGCTGAGAGGGGGTTGTAAAATCATAGCTTATGAATACTAAACCCTTTGCAGGCGAAGCAGCATTGAAACAGCGAAGAAATAGACAAGTATAATGCAGCGGTTCAATACTAAACCCTTTGCAGGCGAAGCAGCATTGAAACTTTAACCAAAGCCTTGGCAGGGGCTTATAAAACAATACTAAACCCTTTGCAGGCGAAGCAGCATTGAAACTCCTTTTGCCATTTCAATGGCTTCGGCTGCATTCATACTAAACCCTTTGCAGGCGAAGCAGCATTGAAACTTCGCTTTATACGGCCATTAAGAAGGGCAATGTAAATACTAAACCCTTTGCAGGCGAAGCAGCATTGAAACCAGAGCGCTACGCCGAGTGGGCAGAAAGTAGAAAGGATACTAAACCCTTTGCAGGCGAAGCAGCATTGAAACCTCCATAGTGGCTTGGTAGTACTCAAGGCCCTCTGGATACTAAACCCTTTGCAGGCGAAGCAGCATTGAAACGGCGACCCCATTACTTCAACAACAAATATTTTCAATACTAAACCCTTTGCAGGCGAAGCAGCATTGAAACTAGCTCGGTTTGCGCATCGCTGCGCTCCTTGTCCATACTAAACCCTTTGCAGGCGAAGCAGCATTGAAACTTCTACCCGTTCTTATTTCATTATTCATTTGCATAATACTAAACCCTTTGCAGGCGAAGCAGCATTGAAACGCCGAGGGCTATGTACTTTGGGAGGGCGAACGCTATACTAAACCCTTTGCAGGCGAAGCAGCATTGAAACCCCATATTACTGCGGCTAACCACCATTAATTTTATACTAAACCCTTTGCAGGCGAAGCAGCATTGAAACAGCAAAGAGGAAGAAGCCCAATATCTAGAACGCTTAATACTAAACCCTTTGCAGGCGAAGCAGCATTGAAACGTCAAGCACAGCCCCAGCCAAAGCGAAGAATATAATACTAAACCCTTTGCAGGCGAAGCAGCATTGAAACAACTCCATAGCTATATTGTTTTTTAAGATTATCTAACATACTAAACCCTTTGCAGGCGAAGCAGCATTGAAACGGCGATCGTTTCGCCTTGCCCTAAGATGTCATCTAAATACTAAACCCTTTGCAGGCGAAGCAGCATTGAAACATTTATGACGAGATCATTGATGAGAAGCAATCCCTATACTAAACCCTTTGCAGGCGAAGCAGCATTGAAACAGTATTGCCTCCTGAGCATGAGGTTAAACTGCTCCATACTAAACCCTTTGCAGGCGAAGCAGCATTGAAACACTAACCGAACTATCTTACCGCTGGTTTATGCCCGCATACTAAACCCTTTGCAGGCGAAGCAGCATTGAAACGTGTCACGCTTACTTGACAGGGACTAAAATAACTTATACTAAACCCTTTGCAGGCGAAGCAGCATTGAAACTTTCATCAAAAAGAAAAGTTACGATAAACTAACATACTAAACCCTTTGCAGGCGAAGCAGCATTGAAACCCCTAAGTTTGGGTTATTAAATTTAAAGCCTTATGTATACTAAACCCTTTGCAGGCGAAGCAGCATTGAAACCTCGATGGCATTAAGCGCCATATATTCGGAATAGATACTAAACCCTTTGCAGGCGAAGCAGCATTGAAACTAGCGCTTTTATCTTGGCCTTATTACCTTTCTTTATACTAAACCCTTTGCAGGCGAAGCAGCATTGAAACTCTCCTAACGCCCCCTATTTGCCTTTTCTCTCCTATACTAAACCCTTTGCAGGCGAAGCAGCATTGAAACCGCTCCTAAAGTGTCTAAAAAAGACCCATTGAAAAAATACTAAACCCTTTGCAGGCGAAGCAGCATTGAAACTTTTTGGAGTTTTCTTAAAAATATAATTTATGAATACTAAACCCTTTGCAGGCGAAGCAGCATTGAAACGACAGAGGTTCCGGCTATACTGGAGCAAAATCTAATACTAAACCCTTTGCAGGCGAAGCAGCATTGAAACAGCTATTAGGCATAGCGTGGAGGACATTTCCACGCTATACTAAACCCTTTGCAGGCGAAGCAGCATTGAAACGAGAATACCGAGTTATTGACGCTAAAGCTAATTTTTATACTAAACCCTTTGCAGGCGAAGCAGCATTGAAACCTACTGTAATTTCAGGCAGCAACTGCTGCTGCAAATACTAAACCCTTTGCAGGCGAAGCAGCATTGAAACAGTTTCAGTACCGTTTAGGCAATCAGCGAATTGAATACTAAACCCTTTGCAGGCGAAGCAGCATTGAAACCAAATTGATGAGATTTATCACGTACCTTTTTCAGAATACTAAACCCTTTGCAGGCGAAGCAGCATTGAAACACTTTTCTTCAAAACGGTAGTGTTTATAATGGAGAAATACTAAACCCTTTGCAGGCGAAGCAGCATTGAAACATAACTTTGTGTTCAATTATGTCAGAGTTACAAATACTAAACCCTTTGCAGGCGAAGCAGCATTGAAACAATGGGAAAATTAAAGACTTGATTCATTTTATTTATATACTAAACCCTTTGCAGGCGAAGCAGCATTGAAACAAGCCTTTGATATTGTGCAAACTGGTCTAGCCAATACTAAACCCTTTGCAGGCGAAGCAGCATTGAAACTAAACTTCCATTAGAAGTAGTTGGGGGAGGGCAGATACTAAACCCTTTGCAGGCGAAGCAGCATTGAAACTTCTTTCGACTCACAGCCCATAAGCAAGCTTACCAAATACTAAACCCTTTGCAGGCGAAGCAGCATTGAAACAGTTCATTTTTTAATTTAAAAACTACAGTGGTATATACTAAACCCTTTGCAGGCGAAGCAGCATTGAAACTTTCTCAAAACAAATGGGAAAATTAAAGACTTGATATACTAAACCCTTTGCAGGCGAAGCAGCATTGAAACTTATAGTAGTGGCGTATACACGGCGCCAGTAGATGGCTATACTAAACCCTTTGCAGGCGAAGCAGCATTGAAACTACTCCATATCATTTACCTATAAAAGGATTGGTAATACTAAACCCTTTGCAGGCGAAGCAGCATTGAAACAGCTTCAAAATTCAAAATTTGAAAATTGCAATCTTATACTAAACCCTTTGCAGGCGAAGCAGCATTGAAACCTCAACTTCTTTGCGTAGGGCTTCCAATTTAAAGCATACTAAACCCTTTGCAGGCGAAGCAGCATTGAAACTGCCGTCTTCACCGAGCAGCAAGCAGTGGCCGCTATACTAAACCCTTTGCAGGCGAAGCAGCATTGAAACCTTTGTTTGTGCTGTAGCTGGCCGCATTGTCTAGGGCATACTAAACCCTTTGCAGGCGAAGCAGCATTGAAACTTTTCGGCTTGCTCGGTATATATCCCTTCAGCTACATACTAAACCCTTTGCAGGCGAAGCAGCATTGAAACCTTTTCTCTTCCTCTTCCGCAGACACAAAGTCCGATACTAAACCCTTTGCAGGCGAAGCAGCATTGAAACACCTTTACGACGTTCCATCCAACCAACCGACAAATACTAAACCCTTTGCAGGCGAAGCAGCATTGAAACAAGATTCCCCCCTTCCTATTGATGGAAATGATATATACTAAACCCTTTGCAGGCGAAGCAGCATTGAAACGCGGATGACCAATTCTGAGGACTTTAATTTCATATACTAAACCCTTTGCAGGCGAAGCAGCATTGAAACCGCTAGCACTAAAGTCCTTTGTGGCATCTACGTTATACTAAACCCTTTGCAGGCGAAGCAGCATTGAAACAAACCCGTGTTGCGTTTCGACTAACTTCTACTCCATACTAAACCCTTTGCAGGCGAAGCAGCATTGAAACATCTTAGCCCGAGGCTTGATTAGCGCCTCGCTGATACTAAACCCTTTGCAGGCGAAGCAGCATTGAAACCCTGCCTCCCGAATCTGGGTTGAGTATTCGCGAATACTAAACCCTTTGCAGGCGAAGCAGCATTGAAACAACCAATGGAAGGTGCGCACTGAATTTATGCTAGAATACTAAACCCTTTGCAGGCGAAGCAGCATTGAAACTTACACAATACGATTTGATTGTTGTTGATGAAATTATACTAAACCCTTTGCAGGCGAAGCAGCATTGAAACATCGTGCAAATTAAACTTTGCTCAAAAAACACCCCATACTAAACCCTTTGCAGGCGAAGCAGCATTGAAACCTGGCAATACAGCCACATAAAATAGAGCGGCAAAGCCATACTAAACCCTTTGCAGGCGAAGCAGCATTGAAACCTTCCTCAGGGCGTTTCTCTACAGTCTTTAGCATATATACTAAACCCTTTGCAGGCGAAGCAGCATTGAAACTTTATTTTTTTAATTAAAAAAAAAGAAACTCTTTAATACTAAACCCTTTGCAGGCGAAGCAGCATTGAAACTCTACAGAGGATACTAAGATTCTTGCATGATCTCGGATACTAAACCCTTTGCAGGCGAAGCAGCATTGAAACTGACATCTTACTCAAGAGCTATGTATAAAGGAAAATACTAAACCCTTTGCAGGCGAAGCAGCATTGAAACTTGGATAGTAGGTAGACTATCCATTTTATATTGAATACTAAACCCTTTGCAGGCGAAGCAGCATTGAAACAATATTGATTGAATAGTTTTCTAATTAATTTTCACATACTAAACCCTTTGCAGGCGAAGCAGCATTGAAACCTCTAACTTTTATTGAATCAAATTGACCTACTGGATATACTAAACCCTTTGCAGGCGAAGCAGCATTGAAACGTCACCCATAAAGATTACTTTAAATCTACATAATTATACTAAACCCTTTGCAGGCGAAGCAGCATTGAAACTTCTTTTCCGTTATGAATTGGTTTTCTTGTAATTATACTAAACCCTTTGCAGGCGAAGCAGCATTGAAACGCCGTTCCCATCACGATAAGCTTTGCCCGTGTTAGATACTAAACCCTTTGCAGGCGAAGCAGCATTGAAACAGTTAAAATTTTTATACTCTCAATTGAGAAGTATAAATACTAAACCCTTTGCAGGCGAAGCAGCATTGAAACTGCAGGAATGGAACGGATGTAGTTTGGCCCATGCATACTAAACCCTTTGCAGGCGAAGCAGCATTGAAACTACGATCTAAAAATTTTTTCATTTGTTATTTTTTAAATACTAAACCCTTTGCAGGCGAAGCAGCATTGAAACTAAGGGTATTGAGGACGCTATTGCAGGCCTTAAAGATACTAAACCCTTTGCAGGCGAAGCAGCATTGAAACGGTGGGCCGATAACATACAAGCTGAAACGTCTCGATACTAAACCCTTTGCAGGCGAAGCAGCATTGAAACAGATTGGATGCAAAAAGAAGGGCTAAAGGAAGTGATACTAAACCCTTTGCAGGCGAAGCAGCATTGAAACTACCAACGATTCCTTTATGACCAAGATGGTCATTATACTAAACCCTTTGCAGGCGAAGCAGCATTGAAACCATTATTCGTTCAGCTGACATACCGTAATATTCAATACTAAACCCTTTGCAGGCGAAGCAGCATTGAAACCATTGTGGCTGAGTTGGGGAGTAAGTCTTTAGCCGATACTAAACCCTTTGCAGGCGAAGCAGCATTGAAACGACTTTTGCCAAGCGCTTGTTCCATCTACATTAGGATACTAAACCCTTTGCAGGCGAAGCAGCATTGAAACAGGAGGTGAAGCTATCTCTGAAGCCAAGGGGAATTATACTAAACCCTTTGCAGGCGAAGCAGCATTGAAACATCAAGACATATTGTTAATTCTTGAGGCTCCCAATACTAAACCCTTTGCAGGCGAAGCAGCATTGAAACCATTCTGATAGGCGTAAACCGCCATCATAATAAATAATACTAAACCCTTTGCAGGCGAAGCAGCATTGAAACGAGGATTACGATGTAATCCGTGAGCACAAATCCGATACTAAACCCTTTGCAGGCGAAGCAGCATTGAAACTGCGGATAGCTCGACTATTAGCCATTCCATGAATATACTAAACCCTTTGCAGGCGAAGCAGCATTGAAACTTTATTAAACTTATTAAAAATTATTCCATGAAAATACTAAACCCTTTGCAGGCGAAGCAGCATTGAAACTACCACTGATGGTGGTGTTATCGGAGAAACTGCAATACTAAACCCTTTGCAGGCGAAGCAGCATTGAAACCTTCGTAGGTCCTACAAAGGACATGTCGTTATTTATATACTAAACCCTTTGCAGGCGAAGCAGCATTGAAACAACTTGGCTTTTAAAAGATTAAAGGTCAAGGGAGTATACTAAACCCTTTGCAGGCGAAGCAGCATTGAAACTATAAGAACCCTAGATTATATTACAAGTCTATAGAATACTAAACCCTTTGCAGGCGAAGCAGCATTGAAACAGCATTAGACATCACAGCAATGGTAGACGTCGACATACTAAACCCTTTGCAGGCGAAGCAGCATTGAAACGTATGCCAGTTCAATTAACTTCTGTCTTGCAGATATACTAAACCCTTTGCAGGCGAAGCAGCATTGAAACATGAAAACAGTCTAATCGTTACTGATGCACCTACAGATACTAAACCCTTTGCAGGCGAAGCAGCATTGAAACTCGAAAAAGGCGAGCTGTATGAGCGTGAGCAGCGCTTTATACTAAACCCTTTGCAGGCGAAGCAGCATTGAAACGTTGAGGTTATGTAGTGCATCGGCTGCTTCTTTTATACTAAACCCTTTGCAGGCGAAGCAGCATTGAAACTTTTACCTCTATGCCGTAATATATCACTATGACTATACTAAACCCTTTGCAGGCGAAGCAGCATTGAAACTTGAGGGTTTCTTAAATAATCCCGGCCTAAAACCAATACTAAACCCTTTGCAGGCGAAGCAGCATTGAAACATTTCATTAGAGTCGTATTTGATACGCCCTCTATATACTAAACCCTTTGCAGGCGAAGCAGCATTGAAACGCTGATCTCCACCTGCAGTAAGTGCAGGCTTAGCAGATACTAAACCCTTTGCAGGCGAAGCAGCATTGAAACCATGATATACAGCCAAGGTATGAAACTCTTCTTTTACATACTAAACCCTTTGCAGGCGAAGCAGCATTGAAACGTATGCCAGTTCAATTAACTTCTGTCTTGCAGATATACTAAACCCTTTGCAGGCGAAGCAGCATTGAAACACTTCTTTTAGTTTTTTTGTAATTGTATCAAAAAATACTAAACCCTTTGCAGGCGAAGCAGCATTGAAACTTTATTGATGGCGGCCAGCTTCTCTTGGCGCTCTATACTAAACCCTTTGCAGGCGAAGCAGCATTGAAACCGCTCCTCCTCATCGGCCTTCTTTCGGCCCTTGGATACTAAACCCTTTGCAGGCGAAGCAGCATTGAAACGTTACGGTTGCCGAAATGTCGTTTGCCTCAGTTCGGATACTAAACCCTTTGCAGGCGAAGCAGCATTGAAACCTTTTCTGACAATGATAGTCATTGTCTGTTTTTTTCCTATACTAAACCCTTTGCAGGCGAAGCAGCATTGAAACTATCATCAGTTCGTGGTTCTTTTGAAGGTTTTTATGGATACTAAACCCTTTGCAGGCGAAGCAGCATTGAAACCAGGTGGAGAAGTTCTTAATGGACCTTACGACCCTATACTAAACCCTTTGCAGGCGAAGCAGCATTGAAACACTACTACTTGAAATGAAGAAAATCCTTTACCGTATACTAAACCCTTTGCAGGCGAAGCAGCATTGAAACACTATCGGCAGCTGAATACTTCTCCTGCCTGTGCTATACTAAACCCTTTGCAGGCGAAGCAGCATTGAAACTCTGTATGAAGCGCGTTATGCGCTGCTTCAATACAATACTAAACCCTTTGCAGGCGAAGCAGCATTGAAACGCCTTATAAGACACTACAAAAGAAGTACTCTAAGGATACTAAACCCTTTGCAGGCGAAGCAGCATTGAAACCAGCGGCCTCTAGCTTGCCCAAGGCCTTAGAGATATACTAAACCCTTTGCAGGCGAAGCAGCATTGAAACTCTCTAATGAAGATGATTTTTCCACTCTCTCCCAAAATACTAAACCCTTTGCAGGCGAAGCAGCATTGAAACTACGCCATTCTTCAGGATTACGAATAAAATCTCTTATACTAAACCCTTTGCAGGCGAAGCAGCATTGAAACGATATTCGCAGGCTTTTAAGGTAATTAGAAGTTATTATACTAAACCCTTTGCAGGCGAAGCAGCATTGAAACAAAACGGGTCTGTGAGGTGATTTCTGGCAAACTATACTAAACCCTTTGCAGGCGAAGCAGCATTGAAACTTGGGCACTTGCAACGGTGTCGAAAGAACAAAAAATACTAAACCCTTTGCAGGCGAAGCAGCATTGAAACTCCTTAGCGTACTCTCTTGCGAGAGTTTCCAAAATACTAAACCCTTTGCAGGCGAAGCAGCATTGAAACAATAAGAAGCTTTAGGACAAGCTGTGCCGCCTTTATACTAAACCCTTTGCAGGCGAAGCAGCATTGAAACGTCGCTTCTGCGATAACCTCAGCACGCTTTTTCTCAAATACTAAACCCTTTGCAGGCGAAGCAGCATTGAAACACAGAACTCTTGATTACCAATTTTTGTTTACCATTATACTAAACCCTTTGCAGGCGAAGCAGCATTGAAACGCCTACTTAGAGATACTGTACAACCCTCCTCTCATATACTAAACCCTTTGCAGGCGAAGCAGCATTGAAACCTTCTAGCGAAGCGCCAAAATTAGCAGCCAATTCTATACTAAACCCTTTGCAGGCGAAGCAGCATTGAAACCGAACGGATACGGTTTTGAAACCCGACAGTATAAATACTAAACCCTTTGCAGGCGAAGCAGCATTGAAACCGAACATCTTAATTTCGGTTCACGTAGGCTTCTATACTAAACCCTTTGCAGGCGAAGCAGCATTGAAACGCGAAAGCAGTTCTTATCGAACGGGTAGAAATTATATACTAAACCCTTTGCAGGCGAAGCAGCATTGAAACTGGTAATTATTTACCTTACGACTTAAATCATGTCTATACTAAACCCTTTGCAGGCGAAGCAGCATTGAAACAAGTCTTGGAGCTGAAACTAATACGCCTGAAGCAGATACTAAACCCTTTGCAGGCGAAGCAGCATTGAAACTGGACGTTAAAGACTTTGACGCCTTTAAGTCCATATACTAAACCCTTTGCAGGCGAAGCAGCATTGAAACAAGGGCTCAGCTTGAGAGCGTATGATTTTAATCTATACTAAACCCTTTGCAGGCGAAGCAGCATTGAAACCGTTTATGGTAAGCTCAAGTGAGGGCTATGAAGATATACTAAACCCTTTGCAGGCGAAGCAGCATTGAAACTGGGGTATTTTGTCGCTCGGTCCAATAAGGCGAATACTAAACCCTTTGCAGGCGAAGCAGCATTGAAACTGCTTAGAGAAGACAGATGATACCAGCTCATCCTATACTAAACCCTTTGCAGGCGAAGCAGCATTGAAACTGCCTAGAAGAAAAGCCTTATTACTTCTTCAGGAGAATACTAAACCCTTTGCAGGCGAAGCAGCATTGAAACATGTAACTTTCTGTGCAGATAGAATGTTATTTAATACTAAACCCTTTGCAGGCGAAGCAGCATTGAAACCGGCGGCGACGCTTGAAAGAAAAGCGTCTGTTACATACTAAACCCTTTGCAGGCGAAGCAGCATTGAAACAAATAGGGGGGCGGCTTTTCTTTATCTAAAACTCTCTAAATACTAAACCCTTTGCAGGCGAAGCAGCATTGAAACTATATTAGAATCTTCCTCTGGAACTCCTAGATGTTTATACTAAACCCTTTGCAGGCGAAGCAGCATTGAAACTCCTCTTCGAGCTTTTTCTAGATAGATTTCTCCATTTATATACTAAACCCTTTGCAGGCGAAGCAGCATTGAAACACCGCTTCTGTATCAAGAGACTTGAAGTCGCACTTATACTAAACCCTTTGCAGGCGAAGCAGCATTGAAACCTATGAAGATTTGTGGAAACGCTTTTTGCTTAGCTATACTAAACCCTTTGCAGGCGAAGCAGCATTGAAACTTTCTTTATCTTAGATACGTCCTTTCCTGTATATCCTATACTAAACCCTTTGCAGGCGAAGCAGCATTGAAACTTTACAGCCTCTAGCTCCCTTTCCGAGGGTATGATATACTAAACCCTTTGCAGGCGAAGCAGCATTGAAACTATCCTAAACTTGATAAACATACTATTTTGGATAGATACTAAACCCTTTGCAGGCGAAGCAGCATTGAAACATCGAACTGCTTGATAAAGACCTTGAGTCTTTTATACTAAACCCTTTGCAGGCGAAGCAGCATTGAAACACTCGTCCGCATTACTAAACTCCGCCTCTATTGTATACTAAACCCTTTGCAGGCGAAGCAGCATTGAAACCATATTCTGCAAATGTGGCTATGTGTACATTTTCATACTAAACCCTTTGCAGGCGAAGCAGCATTGAAACTTTTTAGGGTTGAGGCTGGGGGTTATGCGTTTTCATACTAAACCCTTTGCAGGCGAAGCAGCATTGAAACTGCGGGGAACATGTCGATCCAAAACTGGTAGGGCGCTAATACTAAACCCTTTGCAGGCGAAGCAGCATTGAAACTTTCTTCAATCTCCGATAAATCGGAGTTGATGTTGAAAATACTAAACCCTTTGCAGGCGAAGCAGCATTGAAACAAGACTTTGCAGTCTTGTCCACCTCATCGATGAGATACTAAACCCTTTGCAGGCGAAGCAGCATTGAAACACCCTGCAGAAGAAGATAAACCTTTGTTCGTCAATATACTAAACCCTTTGCAGGCGAAGCAGCAAGCTATAGTCGCCTAGGAAAAGCCCCTAGGCGCAGAAAAGAGCGCACACAAAATTTTGAACAGTCTCCCAGACCAAACAAAAACCCCAAAAAGGGGCAGCGAATAACCATTCGCTGCCCCTTTTTTGTCTACAGCCCCTCCCCTAGGCCCAAAAAAAAGCACGCAATATGCGTGCTTTGGCGGTCTGGACGGGACTCGAACCCGCGACCCCCTGCGTGACAGGCAGGTATTCTAACCAACTGAACTACCAGACCAAATTGGTTATTCCCTATGGGAACGACACAAATATAGGCGCTCCTTTCCGCTTTTCCAAACCTATTTTACCCAAATGAAATCCTAAAGAAATAACTAACTGATTTTGAGTATACTATTTTTTAAAAAAATTGACGGCCAAAGAAAAATACCAAAACTGAAAAAATAAGTTGTGCCGGCCCAGCGCTGCGCAGCCGTGGCGCAAAGCGCCAGACCAAGGAGCAAAGCGACGCAGGGCCGAGCAGACCTGCGAGCGGCGAAGCATAGCGGCGGCCAACTGAGGCCAAAGGCCGAACTGGCCGCGGGCCCCAAAACAAACATAAAAAACTTATAATGAACAAATTATAAAGAAAGTACCGCCTAAAACTATTAGTTTAAACAAAAAATAAGCCGCAGCAATAGCTATTATTTGACAATATTCATAAAAGGTTGTACTTTAGGAACGCTATTGTTCTACAAAAACTAAAGACTAAAATATGGACGCGATCAGCCAGCGCCTAAAAGGGCAACTGACACATATTATCTACCGAAATGAGGAAAATGGCTATACTGTAGCTCGTTTTCAGCCAGAGGATGGCGGAAAACAAACGGTGGTAGTCGGCAGTCTTTTGGGGGTGGAAAAAGGCGAAAAACTAATTTGTCAGGGCTATTGGACCAATAATAAACGGCATGGCAAACAGTTTCAGGTAGAGCAATTTGAACAACAACTGCCCCAAAGTCCCGAAGATATTGAACGCTATTTGAGCTCGGGCCAAATTCGAGGCGTTGGCCCAACTTTCGCCAAGCGAATTGTGGCCAAATTTGGTAAGGACACCCTTGATATTATTGAAAATTCGCCAGAAAAACTGCTAAAAATTAAAGGCATTAGCCAAAATAAACTGGACCTCATTATTAGCTCTTGGCAAGAACAACAAAAGGCGCGTAGCCTCATTATTTTCTTGCAAAAAAATGGAATCTCTCCAGCTTTTGCCCAAAAAATATACAGAAAATACGGCTCGGAAAGCATCGCTAAAATTAAGCAAAACCCCTACTGCCTCGCCAATGATATTGAAGGCATCGGCTTTACAAAAGCCGATGAAATGGCAAAGAAAATGGGCCTGCAACAAGAGGATCCCAAAAGAGTTTCAGCCGCCTTACTCTACCTTTTGCAAGAGCTCTCGGGCCAAGGACATAGCTGCTATCCGCTTCAAAGTTTTTTGCAAGAAGCTGGACAAATGCTGGCCCTCGGGCAAGAGCAATTGCAAGGGCCCCTGGCCCAACTCAAAGATAAAAAAGAGGTCTTTATTGAAAGATTTTGGGATGAAAGCAAGGGGCAGGATCAACGCCTGATTTGGAGCAAAAGCCTCTATTATCAAGAAAAAGATATTATTGAGCAGCTAGACCGCCTGAATAAATACCCCCAAAGCTGGGCCGAAGATATTGATATTGAGGCAGAACTGGAATTGGCCCAGAAAAATACGTCCATCGATCTGGCCACCGAACAACTTGAGGCCGTCCGCCGAAGCCTGAGCCACAAATTACATATTATTACAGGAGGACCCGGGACTGGAAAAAGTACAATTACCAAAATTATCCTCAATATCCTCAGCCGACATAGCGATACGATTTGCTTGGCCGCTCCCACCGGGCGAGCCGCCAAACGCCTGGCCGAAGTCACCGGTCAGGAGGCTAGCACTATTCACTCCCTACTTTCTATCGGTATTGGCGCCTATTATAACCAACATATTCGCAATATGGAAGAACTGGATTGCGATGTACTGATTGTGGATGAGGCCAGTATGATTGATACCACCCTAATGGCGATTTTACTACATGCCCTGCCGCATCATGCCAAACTCATTTTGGTGGGCGATGTGGACCAGCTCCCTAGCGTGGGGCCCGGCAATGTTTTAGATGATCTGATGGGCTCGGATAAACTAGCCGTGACCCGCCTCAAAGAAATTTTTCGACAAGCGGCCAACTCGAAAATTGTACGCAATGCACACAAAATTAACCAAGGAATTTTTCCCGATATTCAGACCGAAGCCGATGCCGACTTTTTCTTTATCCCTAAAGCCAATGCCGCAGAAGCCGCCCAGATGATTCCGGAACTCATGGCCAAACGCCTGCCCAAACGCTATAATTTTGATGCAAAAAAGGATATTCAACTCCTCTGCCCTATCCATAAAGGCGATCTGGGCACCCGAGCCCTCAATAAAAGCCTACAAAAAGCCCTCAATCCCAATGGACCCCAAAAGGATAAAATTGAAAGAGGCGAACAGGTTTTTTATCTGGGCGATAAGGTCATGCAGCTAAAAAATGACTACGAAAAAGGCGTTTATAATGGCGACATTGGCTATATCCGCAAAATTACTCCCGCCGAAAAGACCTTTACGGTCGAAATGGATGGAGAAACCATGATTGAATACCAATATCAAGACCTCCAAAATATGGACCTCGCCTATGCCGTTAGTGTACATAAGTACCAAGGGAGCGAGGCCCCCTGCATTGTTATGCCTGTCCACGAATCCCAATATAGCCTGCTTTTTCGCAATCTGGTCTATACCGCAATCACCCGAGGCAAACGACTGGTGGTCCTCATCGGTAGCAAAAAAGCCCTGCTTATTGCCGTGCGCAACCAAAGAATGCGCAAACGCTATTCGGGTTTGCTCTGGCTGTTGCAAGACCCTAACGAAAAAAAACTACCTGCTATTCAAATTGCCCCCCTACCCAATAGTCCCGAATATCCAGACTGGTTAGAGCGGCATTTCCCCAATGAAGTCTAAGGCCTATGTCTAATCTACTCCCCAAAAAGTTAGCTCAGTTTACTGCGCTTTTTCTGCTTTTGTTGGGCGGCTTTTTTGTGCTCATTATGCTCAATATTGCCCTGCCCTATCTGCTGCCCCCCTTCCCTACCGATATCGATTTTTTGGCCAATAAAGAGGACTATCTGACCCAAGATGCCTTCTATATGTCGGCTTTTTATACCCATATTACTAGCAGTTGCCTGGTTTTGGCCTTGGGGCTCCCCCTTTTTTGGCCCTATTTTTTGCAGAAATTTCCGCTTTGGCACCGCCGTTTGGGCCGCTATTATAGCTATTTGCTCCTCTTTTTAGCTGCTCCTTCTGGACTCATTATGGCTTTTTCGGGCAGTGGCGGAACATGGGCCAAAGTCGCCTTTGTTTGCCAGGCCTTACTTTGGTGGACCCTCACCGCCCAAGCTTTTCGACTCGCCCTAGCCAAAAATTTCCGAGGCCATGCCACTTTCATGATCCGCTCCTATGCCTTCAGCCTCTCGGCCATCAGCCTGCGCATCTTCAGCTACCTCATCAGCTATCTGCGCTACCAATACGATATCCCCTGCCCTTCAGAAAGCTTTCCCTACCTCTGCTTTCCCCAAATTTACGTTTTCGAGGCCTGGGGCAGCTGGCTCTTCAATGCCCTCATTGCCGAAATTTTAATCGCCAAAGGACTCATTCGCCTCTATCTTGGTCCAAAATTTAATTAAGTTTTTTATTTTTTTGGGACCTCCGCCTCCCTTCGGTCGTCGAACTGCGAACTAAAGTTCTTGTTGTCGTTTCGGGGCTCGCTGTTGTTTTGGGGCCTCCCGCCTGCGGCGGGCGCTACGTTTTGGGGCTCGCAAGTCTGCTCGGCCCTGCGGCGGCTTTGCCGCCTAGGTCTGGCCCTTCGGGCCACCCCGCCACATCGCTAGTCCGCACAACAACCGTTTTCACTTTTGGCCTTTCCGCTTCGGCCCCAACACAAAACAGCCCGCTCTTTGCAGAGCGGGCTGTTTTGTTATCCTCTATCAAAACTAGATATCTCTATTGAGGTCAAAAGCTTCTAGGTAATCTCCTATACGACGAAGGAAAGAACCGCCAAGCATACCATCCACCACTCGGTGGTCATAAGATAGCGAGAGGAACATCATGTGGCGAATACCAATCATATCTCCAGTAGGGGTTTCAATTACTGCGGGCTTTTTGCGAATTGCCCCCACGGCCAAAATAGCCACCTGAGGTTGGTTAATAATGGGGGTCCCCATCACATTACCAAAAGTCCCTACATTGGTCAAAGTAAAGGTACCGCCTTTAATTTCTTCGGGCTTGAGTTTATTTCCTCTAGCGCGATTAGCCAAATCATTCACCTTTTTGGTCAAGCCCACCAAGTTGAGCATATCGGCATTCTTAATCACGGGCACAATGAGGTTGCCTGTGGGCAAAGCTGCCGCCATTCCAATATTGATATCCTTATAGCGAACAATTTGGTTCCCTTTTACCGCTATATTCACCATAGGGTAATCTTGTAGGGCCTTGGTTACGGCTTCTACAAAAATGGGCGTAAAGGTAATTTTCTCGCCATATTTTTCGGCATAAACGGCCTTGGCCTTTTTGCGCCATTGTACGAGATTCGTTACATCTACTTCTATAAAAGAAGTCACATGCGGAGAAACATGCTTAGACATAACCATATGGTCCGCAATGAGCTTGCGCATGCGGCCCATCTCAATAATTTCTACATTTCCAGAAGTATCTACTGGGGGCAAATTGAACTGTTGTACGGCCATTTGCTGCCCATTATTGGCGGGAGCTACCGCTTTGGGAGCCTCTTTTTTCACAGGAGCCACCACTTGAGGCGCCTTTTTGCGATTTTCCAAATAGGCCAAAACATCATGCTTAGTCACTCGGCCATTTTGGCCCGTTCCGCTAATGTTGTCCAATTCTTCTAAGCCAATACCCTCTTCCTTAGCAATGCTTTTCACCAAAGGAGAGTAAAAACGATCCGATTGGCTAAAATCTGTGGCCACAACAGCCGCCGTCTCTGGCTGAGGAGCTGCGCTGTTTTCTTCTTTGGCCTGAGGTGCTTCCGCCACAGCAGGAGAAGCTTCAACGCCCTCCGCTTCTGTTTCAATAATAGCAATTGGGGCACCCACGGCCACCGTGGCGCCATCGGGATGCAGAATTTCCAGCAAGACCCCTTCTACAGGAGAAGGCACTTCTGTATCCACCTTATCGGTGGCAATCGTTAAGACGTTTTCGTCTAGCTCTACGCTTTCGCCTACCTCTTTTTCCCAAGATAAGATAGTGGCCTCAATGATACTTTCTCCCAATTTGGGCATGATTAACTCAACTTTTGCCATTGCTGATTTCTGTTTATGTTGAACAACTTTGAGCAGCGGACTGCACAAGGCGGTTCAGTGGTTGCTAACTTATTTTTTCTTCTGCCCAAAAGCTGCTTGGGCGCCCAAAGTTAAAAAATCTCCTCTGTTATTAAAAATCTTATAGTAGGCTTCTCTTTTTTTTAATAGAGCAGGCCTCTTTATTTTTATTTGGAACAGCCATAAATAAAAAATGTTCGACCAACTTATCTTTGGCCGAACATTTAAAAATCTAAATATAATTCCCAATTACTCTTTATAATTAAAACGGACGCAGCCAAAACCCATTGCATTTTTGGCGCCTAGGCCACCTAAATAAGCCAAACGCAAAATTTCTGCTGGTCCTTGTAGCTCAAAATCAAAGAGATAGCCAATTACCCGTTCTGCAAATCGGGGGTTATGCGGTTGCAGGTCGGTCCCTTTTCGGCTAATATCTTCTTTTTTAGAAAGTAGCTTAAAGTTTAATTCTGGACCATTGATGAGCTCTTGAGCTGGAGCAAGCAGCCCATGCGGAGAAGCCAATTGATAATTATCAATCAGACGATCGAGCAAAATCTTATGATACCCTTGGTCCATTGGATGCAGATACTGCGGCACCATTTTGCCCTTATGTTCCTCCATCCGGCTCAAAATCATAGGGGTTTGGGTGCGCATAGGCGCCGCCCCATCTTCAATATTGGGCATTTGGAGCTCTTCCACCTTTGTTACCTCTAGCTCAATGCCCATGCGGCCATCGCCAAGGCGAAGGCGGCGCTGCTCAAAGGCCATCATGATATTTTCCTTTTCCTCTTCTCGGACCAAAAAACGCAGCTCTAGTTTGACCTCCTCGGCCCAAACTTCCAAGTAGCGCTTAAATACCTTCCGTCCCTCTTGTGGAATAGACAAACGAGAGAAGCTCATCAGCTTAAATTGATGTTTGGAGCGACGAAAAGCCCCATAATACAAAAACTTAGAAAAGTTGCGCTTGCCTCGGCTCAGGCAGTAGTAAATCCATTCCGCCAAATTGTATTGGTAGGAAAAGGGGAGCTTTTGTCCCGGTCGAAGGACCTTAAAAGTGAGTTCAATTCGCATTTAATTTGGGTTTTTAACTACGAGCTTGTTTAAATTTTTTAGTCAGCAGCTAGACTAAGGCAAAAAAAAATGCTGCAAAGCGCTTATTATTGTTGATTACGACAAAAACAAAAAAAGGCTTTGCAACATGGTTGTGAATTTATCAAAAGAATTTATTACGGAAAAAATATTAGCATTTTTTCCCGAAAAAAAATTGGCTCGAAAAACCAAAGCGCCTCTGTGGCAAATTGTTAAAGCGATAATTTATAGGCTTAAAACAGGTTGTCAGTGGAGAGAATTACCGATACAATCTTTTTTTGACGAAGTTCTAATTTGCTGGCAAACAGTATATTACTACTTCAATAGCTGGTCCGAGTCTGGTATTTGGCAAAAAGTGTGGATCCAATTTCTAGCCCATGAAAAATCTTGTTTAGATTTATCTAGTATACAGCTTGACGGAAGTCATACCCCAGCGAAAAGAGGGGGCGAAGCTGTGGGTTATCAGGGCCGAAAAAAGTCCAAAACCACAAATGCTCTCTTTCTCACAGATAAAAATGGGCTGCCAATCGCTATGTCTCCGCCTTTTGCGGGAAACCATAATGATTTGTTTGAAATCGAGAGTCATTTCCAAAAAATGCTTGCCGATCTGCAGCTTTCAGACATCTCTCCTGATGGTTTATTTATGAATGCTGATGCAGGGTTTGATAGCAAAAAACTTAGAGAAAACTGCCAAAAAATGGGCATTATCCCTAATATTGACCACAACAAAAGAAATAGAAAAAAGCTTATTATCAAGATATTATAGATGAGGAACTTTACAAAGAACGCTTTTCTGTTGAGCGAACTAACGCATGGATTGACGCATTCAAAATTTTACTCATTCGTTTTGAAAGAAAAGCCGACAACTGGGCGAGTCTACACTATTTAGCCTTTATACTTATTTTCCTAAAACGAAATTTTTAAACAAACTCTACTCTAAATATTAAGTTTATTCTAAGGTAGGTAATAATATTTAGATGTTCAAGGGCTCCCCTATTTTTTTTAAGCGCTGGCCGACTTAATTTAAGGGCAAGAATTCGGTTCGGCGGTTAGCTTGTCGCCCCTCTGCCGTATTATTATCGGCAATAGGTCGGCTTTCGCCAAAGCCCTGAGCTTCTAAGCGATCGGCGGCAATGCCTCGCTCAATAAGGTATTGGCGGACGGCCTCTGCTCGACGTTGAGAGAGGGCGAGGTTATCGGCCTGCTCCCCTTCATTATCGGTATGGCCCTGCAAGCGGATACGCATTTTAGGTTGTTCTATTAAGAGGTTTCTTAGTTGTTCTAGCTCTGCTCTGGAGCTAGGCTGCAAGCTGGCTGAATTTGTGGCAAAAAAGACATTTTTTAGTAAAATGGGGGCCACCCTATCTGTTTTACTGGGGTTGGTTTTTAGGGCCTGCAAAGGCATTGGTAGCTGATAGGGTGTTTGGCGGCTATTGGCCGCAGAGAGCTCAAAATGTTCGGAGGCAAAGAGGTAGCCTTTTTCCTTAACATGTAGGGCATAATCTTGGCCTAGGGGCAGGCAAAGCAAAAACTTTCCTTCTGCATTGGTCCGAATGGCGCAAACGGTATCTTGAGTCTGCAGATCAATCAAATAGACCAGTGCTTGAGCTAAATTGGCCTTTGTTTCTGCATCAAAAACATGGGCCTCTAAATAAGTTACGGCTTTGGGCCGCAGGGCTTCGGGCAGTTCAAAGCTGTATAGGTCCAAAGAGCCATAGCCTCCAGCTCTTTCTGCAGCCAGATAGGCGAGTTCTCCAGAAAGGCCCACCACAATGGCTTCCTCAATGCCTTCGGTATTGATCGGGTAGCCTAAATTGAGGGGGTTTCCCCATTTGCCATCTTCGCCTTTTCGGCTAATGAAGAGGTCCTTTTTGCCCATACCGGGGTAGCCCTCAGAGCTAAAATAAAGCGTTTGGCCATCGGGGTGGATACAGGGGGCGGTTTCATCATAATCAGTATTGAGCTCAGACAATGGCTGAGGCCTTCCCCAGCTGCCGTCCAAGTTTCGGTAGCTCATCCAAAGGTCCTTATCGCCTTGGTTGCGGGCGCCTCCACGAGTAAAATAGAGGGCTTGTGCATTGGCTGAAAGAGAGGGTTGCGACTCCCAATTTCCCGTATTGATATTGGGCCCCATGTTTTGGGGGCGGCTCCATCCTTGGCCCTCCCAAACGCAATAATATAAATCGCAGCTTCCAAAATCGCCAGGGCGATTGCAGACCGTAAAAACCAGATATTGGCCATCGGCGGAGATGCTCTGGGCCCCTTCATTTTCGGGGGTATTTACTTCGGGCAAGGGCTTGGCGGGGGTCCATTCTCCATTCACCTTAAAGCTTTGGTAGAGGTCCTCTTGGGCCTGACGGCCTTCGCCAATGAGTACATTAAAAACCACCTTTTTTTCATTGGCGGTTACGCTAGGAAAATACTCTCTTTGGTGGCTATTGATATTGGGCCCCATATTTTGGGGTTGAAAAGGGACGGGATTAGCCATGGCTTGGGGCCGAAAGCGGGCATCGGCCAAAAGGCGTTCGGCTGCGGGCCGCAATTTGCTGTTTTTGGGGGCTTTTTCTAAGAACAAGCTCAGCTGCTGCCCCGCCTCTACATAAGTGGCCGATTGCATGGCCAATTGGCCCAAACGATAATGCGAAATCGGCTTATAATCTGGCGCAATTTCTAGGGCCTGCTCAAAACAAACCTTGGCCTTTTCCCAATCTTTGAGCAACAAATAGCAATCGGCCTCCAACAAATAGGCATTAACAAAACGAGGGGCCTTTTTCTGAATCTTGTCCAGCTGCTTTATGGCCTCCTTATATTTAAAGGCATTATAGCTAGAGAAAGCCTCTCGGTACTTCTTCTTAATTTTCTTAGAAATGTCTTGGGTGGTTTGATAATCTTTTTGCGCCCAAAGCGGAGTGGAGGTCAGAAATATCATCAAAAAAAGAAAGTATCGCATAAATTAGTATTAAGGAATCATCTAAATGGATGTAGAGGCGAGCGCAGCGAGCCCGGCCTAGCGATCTGCAGCAGTGGCCCTTAGGCCAGAGCAGAACAAGCCCTTTAGGGCGCAGTTCAACGACCAAAGGGAGTAACCGAAGGTGCGTAGCACCGAAGCGCAGGGCCGAGCAGAGCTGCGAGCCCCAAAACGACAACAAGGCCTTTAGGCCGCAGTTCGATGACCGAAGGGAATAACCGCCGACGACCAAAGGGAGGCGACAACAAGGCTGCAAGCCGCAGTTCGACGACTGAAAGGAGTAACGCCCCAAAAAACAATTATCGACAGGCTCGTTCACAGGCTTCTAGGCTGCCATATTGGGCGCTATCTAGGGCCACTTGCAAACAACTTTGGCCATCGCAAATATAGCCGACGGTATCGGGGACACAGCCCAATTGCATACAGAGTTCGTAGCTACTATACTGTGCATTATCGGCAATGGGGATGCAGTTGCCGCCCACGCAGCTATAGCCTTGGGTGCCTGGGGTGCAGGCAAAAACACTGAGCAGCAGGCCCAGAAAAATGAGAAATCGCATAGTTTTATTTTTCATCAAAGGCACAAAAAAAAAGCCGAAAACAAAAATGTTTTCGGCTCCTTAAACAGAATATTTTGAGCACGCAAATTACTTGCCGCCTCGGCTAGAAGAGCGAGAGCGAGAAGAAGAGCCGCTGCTATAGCGAGAAGAAGAACGAGAGCGTTTAGAAGAAGAGCTACTTACGCTACTGCGTTTGCCTCCTGTGGCCCGAGCGCTGCTTCGGCTAATGCTATTGTTTACTCGGCTTTTTAGGGCAGAGTTGCTTTTCATGCGTTGAGCAAAACTAGGGTTGCTCTTGGCGGCATGGGCAGAACCCGTTCCATAGCGGTATTTTCCAGAAGAATTTACGGAACCATAATAAGGGCGGCGGCCATAATAGCCTCCATAATAGCTGCTATATCCGCCATAACGAACGGGGCTCATCAAGTTGAACATTGTATTGAGGAACATATAGCGGCCATAAAATGCCCAGAAAGAATCTCCGGTGCTGGGGTTGGTTTTCCATTGTCCGTAGCGAGAGTTGCCCACATATTGGCTATAGCCAGGAGGGGCGGCCACCTTGCTCAAATCACCCTCTTTTTTCGACATGATTTCCATGCCCATATTGCTAGAGTGGTAGTCAAAATCTGAGGGGCTGACCTCCTTCCAATCGGTAATTTTTTCCACAATGCCCAAATCGGCGGGGCTGCTGCTGCTATCTGCTAGAGTTGTGCTATCTAGGCTAGATGCGGCTGGAATTTCGGCGGTTTGTTGAATGACCTTATACTTATGGTAGTATTTTTTGTCCTTCACATCCATATCATACAAGATGATCGAAAAGTTTTTGACCGAATCCATAGATTGGGCAATTTTATCGGCGGGAAAAGCCATGTATTGTTCGTCAGTAGAGCTCCCGCAGCTGCTCATACTTAGGGCTAGGGCCAAAAATAGGAAGGCCGAAAAAGAAAATATTGTTTTTTTCATTGTTAAAATTTAGTGGTGTTTTAGGCTTGTTCTCTAGGTGTCAAATTAGTAAAGGCATGTTCGGGCTTCCAAGTTCCCAAAGCGGCCTCAAAAGTATTATCGTCCCATTGTTCAATGTTCAGGCATTTTTCATCGCTATCATCCCAATAATCCCAAAGCATAAATTCCTGAGATTTGGAGGCCTTAATGTTCCGCCAAAAGCCGGGATATTCGCCATCAAAGTAGTAGTGAATGCCATTGACTTGTAGTTGGCGAGGGGGTTTGCCATTGCTTTTTACGGCGGCCTCAATTTCATCGGCCTGTGGCAGAGTCGAAAAGCGTATTTTTTCAAAAATGACGCAATTCAGTCCATCATCTTCCTCAACAGACAAAAAGAGTTGTTGGCCGCTGCCATTATCTAACAAAAACTCATAGGAAAATTCCTGGTTTCCCCAGTCATATTCATATTCCTCAATGGCCTCCCAGGTCTGAAAATCATAATCGACAAACCAACCTTTGCGCAGGTCGGTGATCCGCAAATTTGTGGGGTCATAATGCGGCTCTTTCTTTTTTTTCTTTCTTCTAAAGAATCCAAACATAGTATACTGTAGTTGTGGTGTTCTATTTATTTTAAGCAATTTTGGGGCCTCCGCTGCGGCTTTGCCTTGCGGCGCTACGTTTTGGGGCTCGCAGGTCTGCTCGGCCCTGCAGTTTTTTTCGCTGCGCTCAAAAAACTTTGGTCTGGCCCTTCGGGCCACCCCGCCACATCGCTAGGCCGCTTTGGCCTTCGGCCAAGGGCTACGCCCTTAAGGGCTTGTTGTGGCCAATTGGACCTTCTTTGCTTCCATCCTCAAAGATCGCCTTAAAATTAGAATAATTCTGCTAGATAAGCCACCAAAACCCCCAAATAGTTCGCTAGGGCCAGGCCCAAAAGTGAAAAAGCGATAGCGGGCGCCAGTAAGCTCCTGTTTTTCAGGCTACTAGAGATCTGAGCCACAAAAGGCGGCCCCATGACTGTAGCGGTAGAGCAAATCATAAAGCTATCTCGATCGATTCGGAAAATATAGGCCCAAAAGAGCTGAAGCAGCAGTAGAAGGCCCAAAAAGCTAGCATTGAGTAGCAAATAGCTGCCTCCATCTTGGGCTAGCTCCGAAAAATTGGCCAAATAGCCTGCGCCCAGGCCAAAAACCAAGAGCAAATAATCGGCAAAGGGATAAACGCCCTGCCAATGTTTGCTGGGTCCAAAAACCGATAATAAGATACTAGCCGTTGTGATAGACAACAATAAAATACTGCTATTGATTTCGCCCTGAGTATTGGGCCAATAGAGGGCCGGCAAGGCAGAAAGGCCCAAAATGAGAATTGCCAGCCCTAGGGCCCAAATAATTTGTTTGACATTATATTGCTCTACGCTTATAGCGGGCGCTTCTTCTTCTTCCAAGGCTCCTTTGGGCTTAAATTTAGGCAGCAAACGGCCCAAGAGGCTATTGCCCAGACTGAGCAGCAGCAAAAAATAAAGGCCCGAACAAAGCACATCTGTTGCATTTAATAGCACAAAGAGTCCATCTTCGGCCTCCAAAGCCTGCGAAACGGCCACCATATTGGGGGTACCGCCAATATAGACGCCCGTAAACATGCCCAAAATAGTGGGCAGCTCTTCATAGGGACCATTGGCTAGGGCGTAGGCAAAAGCAAGGGCCAAAATTAGGGTAGAGCCCAACATGATAAAAAATACTTTTCCCAAATGGCCCAAATAGCGCAGCCATGAGCGCAGGTCTGAAGTCATGAGCAAAAGCGGCAAGGCCAAAAGCACCGATACAAAGGCGATCAGTTTGGCTGTTTCTGCAGTTTGGGCGCCCAGACTTTCGCTAAGGAGTAGCGGCTGCGCATTGCCCAGCAGCATCCCCAAAGCATAACAAATAATAATATTACTCAGGTATTTTTGAAGGCCCAAAAAGGCATTGAGTTGGGCCAAAAGGTAGGGAAGCGCAAAAAATAAAAGCAATTGCGCCAAAAGAAATAAGAGGTCCATAAAACTAAACAGTTGTTCAATTTTAAAGCTAATCATTTTTGCCTAAAAAAGGGCCAGCTCTAAAAAGAACTAGCACTAAAGTTAAGCATTTTTTTGCGTCTTGCAGGGCCGAAGGCCCAAAGGCCTAGCGATGTGGCGGGGTGGCCCGAAGGGCCAGACCTAGGCGGCAAAGCCGCCGCAGGGCCGAGCAGACCTGCGAGCCCCAAAACGTAGCGCCGAGGAGCGAAGCGAGGCGGAGGCCCCTAATAACATTCATACTTCTGGACCGAAAAATAGCGCATTTCGCCGGGGGGGCAGGGCGAATTGGGGTCTTCTTCTCTAGTTTTGCTGCTATACTCGCCCCAAACGCGGATATTTTCGCAAGAGCGGGGTGCTTCTTCCTCGCCTTCCCAGCAGAGGTAAGTTTTTTCTCCTTTTGGGTCTACTAGCTCGCCAGCTTGAAAGCAATAGCAACTAATTTTTGACTTTACACCAGTGCGGTTGCGGTACTGCCCTTCTAGCTGGATCGCTTGGGGTTCATTCACCTTGGTTTGCGGTGTTTGTTTGGGAGTTTGGCAGGCTAGAGCCGTTAAGCTGAGGCCAACAAATATCATTTTTTTGAGCATCTTATTTTTGTTTTCTAAATAATACAAATAGGGCAAAAAGGAGGATTGGGAGGGCCAGTAAAATATAACTCCAAGAGCTTCTTTTCTCTTTGATGATCAAGCTTTTCTCCTCGCCTAATAAAATAAAGGCTGACCAGAGATTGGGGTGTTTGGCCAGTTCCTCTGTTTGTTCTTTGAGGTAAGAGAGTTTGGCCTGTTGCAGGGCTTTGGCCTTATTGTTTCCTTGGGCCAGCTGGGCATAAAATTGATGCATAATATAGGCGGTTGATTGATCATTGACCTGCCAAAGCGAGACCAATAAGGCGGGACTACCGGCATACATAAATGCTCTGGCCAAAGAGGCTGTTCCATTGCCTCGCTCAAATCGTCCTTGGCCTGTTTGGCAGGCAGAAAGGACCACTAAATCGGCCTGCAGTTGCATTTGAGCAATTTCGTAAGCTTGCAAAAAGTTATTTTCGCTACTATCGTTATCTTCGGTAAAGGCTAGGGCCGACAAGCTAGGGTTTTGCTCGTCTAATAGACCGTGCATAGCGAGGTGCAAAACGGCATAATTCCTTGCTTTTTCTTTAAAGAGTGATTCTGTAGCCAGCTCTCCGATAAAAAAGTCGCCTTGATAATCGTAACTTAGGCGCTTAATTTCTTCTTTGGCTGCGGGCAAATCTTGCAAAACTGACCGCCAATTTTGGGCTTTGGGCGCCCTTTGCTCGGCGGCTTCGCCTTGATAGCTAGCGGCAAGGCCTAAAATTAGCCCATTATTCTTTCTCTTCTTACTATTTTTGTTCTCTAGCCAAAGTGCCGCCGAGTAATTATAGCTAATTGCAAAATCCTTGAGATAATAAGGCAAATCGCTGTAGCTATCTGCCTTTGGTTTTTCGGATAATAGCAAGCCAAAAGGAATAAAAGAGAGCTCTGCATCGGGTAAAATGAGCAGTTGCTCAAGTTCTTGGGGAAGAAAACCGAGCAGCTCCTCGCCTAATGTTTGGGCCAGCTGTATATAGTTAGTTTTTAGAGCGAGCGCCTCCTCTTTTTTTCGGGGTTTATAGTGGCTTAAATTCTTATAGAGTTCGTTCACCTCTTTAGTCAGCTGCCCATTTTTTAGAGAGCGACCAATTAAGCGGCCCTTATCTTTGTCTAGATAAAGGATATAGAGCTTTTCTTGCCCCATAAAGTAATCGAGCATAGCTGTTTTTGGTCCCAAAGCGGCCTGTAGATCCTTTACTTTAGGTGTTGTTGTTTGGTAATAGCTAGCGGCTAAATCGGGATAATTGGCCTGCAGTTCTTTTCTAAATTGCTCCAGTTCTTGGTTACTTTGATTTAGGGCGGCCAAGAGCTGTTCTTGCTGCTTTGCTCCGGCATTCAAATAGGCTCCTCTTAAGTTAGCTTGTTTTTGCTCCAGCTGATCTTTTCGCTGCTGCCAATCTTTGGGCAAAGCGGGGGCCGACTGTGCCTGCAAAAGCAAAACGGCCTTGGTCCGTTCTATTAAATCAATGGCTTGATCTACTTCTTCTTCAGCTAATAAGGAAAGGCCTTTTTCTACCCAGCTAGCGGTCTTGCTCAAAAAAAAGAACTGATTATTGGCCTGAGTGGTATTGGCCCGCTCGTTCTCTAATAGGTCCAAAGCCAAATCAACAATGGCTAATTGTTGTCCCTTTTTGTTGGCCAAGAGGTCCATCCAAACAGCCAAGCTAGCCAGATATTCTTCTAGGTAGTTATTGGCAGGAAAAGCATAGGCCCGCATTTGATCCAAATAATCCGCCCCCGAATCTAAAGACCAAGAAACCGAGCTATTGGCTGTTAGGACTTCTTTTAAAATCGGAACCGCTTTTTGCTGTTGCTTTAGCGCAGTAAACATACTGGCTTCTCGATTTAAAGCCGCTAAACGGTAATAATGCTTTGCCCCCAATGCTTGGCGATAGCGCTCTTCCGCTTGGCCATAAATAGGCAGCGCTTTTTGATATTCGCCCTGCTTGCTCAAGACATTGGCTTTTCGCATCATGCAGCTGGTTATTATATGATGATTGGCTGGATATAGTTGTTGATAAATTGCTATCGCCTGATCACTTAGGCTAATCGATTCGGCATAATTTCCCTGAAGTTCTGCATTTCTCGACATAGAGATCAGCAAGCCCGCATATTGGGCCGTTACGGTCCAATTATTTGCTATAAATATGGCCTGCGCCTGCCGATAATACTCGTTTCCCTTTCGCTCCTTTCCCGTAGTCGAATAAAAGCGAGCCAAGCCCATTAAGGTCACCCCATAGTTCAAATCCTTGGGGCCCAAGACCTCTCGGTCAATTTTCTCTGCCTCTAAAAGTAAGGGCTCGGCCTCATCCATTCTCCGCATCCGCATATAAAGGTCAGCCAAGTTGAGCAAACTAGCCGAATAATTCTGATGCTTTTTGCCCAATGTCTGTGCATCTACGGCCAAACTTTCTAAATAATAGTCCTCGGCATCCAACCAACGCCCTTCTGTTTTGGCTAAGTTGGCCAAGCTATTAAGTGTTAGACTATAGTCCTCTTGACGCCCCTCTTTTTGCAGCGCTAAGGCCCTTTTATAAAATGCTTTTGCCTTGGCTAACTGGCCCAGCTGTTCCTCCGAATTCCCACAATAAAATAACAATAAGGCATAATCAACTGGGTACTTTTCACGCAGCGCTTCCAAGTTCTCTAAGGCCTCTGAATAGTATTTTTTTGCTTTCTTGGGGTCTCCCAATCCCACATCATAACAATCGCCCATAGCCATTAAGGTCATCGCCAAATCATAGGCGGGCGCCCCAGCAGTTTGCTGCCAATCTGCCGCCTGCTCATATAAGGCTAAAGCCCCCTCCGTATCTTCCAAAACATAGTCTACTCCATAGGCTTTATAATAAAGCAAACGCGCCAAACTGCTATCGCCCGGGGGCAAAACAACCTCCCCTTTTAGGTAGGCCGCATCGGCATAGACTTTCATCAGGGCATAATCTTCTGCCTGTTGGGCCAAAAATGCTTTCGCCGCTAAATCGGGCCAATGATAAGTTTGCAAGCTGTCTTGCGCCTGCAATTTAAATAGGACCAAAAATAGTAGGCCCAGAATGGGGGAAATCTGTTTCATCTGTCTTGAATATGATAAAGCTATGGGGATTTATTTTAACGCCTTTTCTTCCCCAAACGAACTAATAAAAACTGTTATTTTTTTAACTATTCTATATTTTTTGGGGCCTCCCGCCTTCGGCGGGCGCTACGCTTCAGGGCTCGCAGGTCTGCTCGGCCCTGCGTCGCTTCGCTCCTTGGTCTGCGGCTTCGCCGCCCCCTTTCGCATCGCTAGGCCGAATGGAAGTCCTGCGCTTTGGCCATCATTTGATAAAAATTTTAGGCTAGTTAAGGCATTTTTTAAAGGCATAGCTATGGCGGAGAAAAATAAGGCAGAATAGCAGGAAATTAAATAAAAGGATAAAAGTGGCAGGGCTTTCATTTGGCCTGCGGCCAAGGGGCTTCGCCCCTGCTAGACCAAAAAAATACTCAGCAGACAAAACTACTGAGTATTCAACTTATTTTCTGCGCTTTTTATAAAAACGGCGATATTTCCGCTTTTTCCAGCAACCCATCTTTATAGTTTTGGGGGCCGGAAAGCTATAAGGCGCTCTACAATCCGTTTTTTCATCGGTCATGCCGTTTACCTTATATAAGGTTACCGCTTTTCCTTTTTGCAAAGTATAGGCATAATTGGCCGCCACAGGCCAAGGACCCTCTGCGCCAGGAAAATCAGCTAGATCTACTGTAGCATCTGGCTCAAAGGTTCCTCTTTCTACATAACCCGAGCTCCAAACCTTATGTTCGGTTACTTGGACCGAATAACGCTCGGCATCCCAAGAGCAGGGCACAATCTCCATAGATTTAATCTGCACCAAATAGCCTTTTACTTTTTTATTGTCATATTCTCTGGCCACATCATCGCAGCAATCACAATAGTCAAGGATAAAAGGATTTTTTTCCAAATAGGTTTTCAGGGCTTCCGCCTCTGTTTTACTCATGCAGTCCCAAGGATCAGCCGAAGCAAAAAAAGGCAGACTTAGCGCCAAAAAGAGCAGGGATAATTTTAGGTAATTCATTGAAGGATAAGTTTAGCGTATTCTTAATAATATTCACTATTTACAAGGATAGGACCAAGTCCATAAAGGCATTTAATTTTAAAAAAGAGTAGTATTGCCTAGATACAGAAATAAAAAAGACTGCTACAGTAAAGCAGCAGTCTTTTTAGATTCGTTTCAGCTAAATTGAATTAGCCAGCTACTACCTTATTCACAAGGTCAGCCGCTTCTTGAAGCGTTACTGCAGAGTGAACAGCTAGACCAGACTCATCAATAATTCCCTTCGCTTTATCGGCTCCATTTCCCTGAAGGCGAACCACGATAGGCACATTGATGTCTCCAATATTTTTGTAGGCATCTACCACACCCTGAGCAATGCGCTCACAGCGGACAATACCACCAAATACGTTGATCAAGATAGCTTTGATAGCTGGATCACGCAAGATAATGCGGAAAGCATTTTCTACACGCTGAGCATCTGCAGTACCTCCAACATCAAGGAAGTTGGCAGGCTCTCCACCAGAAAGCTTAATGATGTCCATAGTCGCCATAGCCAAACCAGCACCGTTTACCATACAACCTACGTTTCCGTCCAATTTAACGAAATTAAGGCCATACTTTTTAGCTTCTACTTCTGTAGGATCTTCCTCTGTTTCATCATTCCAATCTGCCAAATCTTTATGACGATACAAAGCATTCTCATCTAGAGATACTTTTGAATCAGCCGCAACGATTTTGTTGTCAGAAGTTTTGAGACAAGGGTTGATTTCTACCAAAGAAGCATCGGCACCAACGAAAGCAGCATAAAGGCTGTTTACAAATTTGGTCATGCTCTTATAAGCAGCACCACTAAGGCCCAAGTTAAAGGCGATGCGGCGCATTTGGAAACCTTGTAGGCCCAAATGAGGATGTACATACTCTTTATGTACAAGATGAGGCGTCTTTTCAGCCACCTCTTCAATGTCCATTCCACCTTCAGTAGAATAAACGATTACATTACACTCCTTGGCCCGGTCAGTTAGGATACTCATGTAGAATTCATTGGTATCCATTTCACCTGTTTCAGGATCGGGGTAATACACATCTTCTGTTAGTAGTACCTTACGAACCAATTTACCAGGACCTTCAAGGCCACCTGGAGTTTGAGGCGTTTTTAGCATCATACCTAGAATGTTATCGACATGCGTCTTGATCTCATCTAGGTTTTTAGCCAATTTAACTCCTCCGCCTTTGCCACGTCCACCTGCGTGAATTTGTGCTTTAACAACAGCCCAAGTGGTTCCTGTTTCTTCTTGGAGCTGAGCGAAAGCTTTTTCGGCATCTTCTTTTTGCTCAATCAGCACGCCTCTTTGGATAGGCACACCATAGCGGTTGAGGAGCAATTTTGCCTGATATTCATGTAGATTCATTACAATTGGTTGTATTAGGTTAGCAATAGAAGTCTGATACAATTGTTGTTGCCCAAAACTAAAATATTTCGGCTGCTTTTCAAAGAAAGGATAACTTTAATTTACAGCTTTTATCTAATTTCCTCTATATAAAACGCCCTTCTTTTATGGCCCTAAATCAAATTAAATCACTAGTTTAGGGGTCTATATTTTTTATCTTTTCAATGCTTTCACCCATGAAAAAAATCTTATTCCCCGCCTTATTTCTCCTTTTTTTAGCCTGCCAAGGCCCAGCTCCAGAAAAAGAAGTACAAAAAGCCCCTAGCCCTAAGGAACAAGCCGAGCCAGCCCCCTCCAAAGAAGAGGCCGCCCCAAACAAAAGCCTAAGCCTTAATGCCTATAAATCTGGCGAACAAGAAACTAAGGTACTTAGCGAAAATGGCTGGCCCAGTAAAGAAGGCGAATCGGTAATTTGGACAACTGCCGAGCAATCGGTCGCTATTCGCTACAAAACGGAGTTTCAGCCAGGCGGAATCTCAGAGTTGCTGCATTTTCAACTGCAAGATAAAGCAGGACAGCCCCTTGGTCCTCCTCTCCTACTTTATATTGGCGAGTATAGCGATAGAGATGCCCCAAGCAGCATTATCCGTAGCCAAGCTCAACTAAACTTGAGCTCTGTGGGCCTAGTTTATGACTTTCAGTCTTATGAAGAAAATCTAGATACAGAAGAAAAAACCATTTTACAAGAACGCAATAGCCATTTCCTCTTTGGCGGCAAAGAAGGATTCCAAGAGAAAAAATAAGGAGCGTACAGGGCCGAAGGCCCGCAGGCCTAGGGATGTGTAGGGGTGGCCGTAGGCCAGACCAAAGCCGCCAAAGGCGGCTGCAGGGCCGAGCAGACCTGCGAGCCCCGAAACGTAGCGCCGCAGCTTGCTGCGGAGGCCCCAAAAAAAATCCATCAAAAAAAGAAGGGCTAGCCAAATTATCGGCAGCCCTTCTGTTCGTTTTTAGAATCGGTTTCGGGGGTCATCAAATGGTCGGTCCAAAGGCTCTTTGAGCAGGTCCGTTTGGGCCATAAGCTCAATCGGCAGACTAAGCACAAGATGATCTGCGGCCCCATCGCCTTTTTTGCGGCTCAATACCGCTCTGGTTTTTGAGCTAGCCGCTGCATAGTCCTCATCTGTGGGTAAAGGCAGGCCTTCTTGCAACCAATTGGAGGGATCAAAACGCTTGTAAGCCACTAAAAACTTATAAACCATTTTGGCCTTTTTGTGTGTCACAGCCAACTGTCGGCTATCAAAAATTGGCGGATAGGTTTTTAGCTCTCCAATATCTACTTGCAACTGATTATTTTTGGCCGTTTGGGCCTCATAGGCTGCAAATTCGGTGCTGCCCAAAGGCGTTTTGCAAATGATTGAATAATCATAGCCCAACAACAAGGTAGAAGCAAAAATTGGGCTGGCCGAAGAAGAAGATTGCTGCCGCAAAATCATGCTGCTCATAAACTCTTTTTCATAGCCCCCTTCTGCCAATAAGTAGCTCAATTTCAGGGACTCTACTTTACGGCCCTCTGCATCTTCCCAATAATAAAAGGGCGATTGATCTTGCGTACGGACATATAAAGTCTGCCAATTATTTTGCAACTTAAAGCTCAGGCTAAACTGATAATCGGCCAGCATATTTTTAACTCCCGGATGGGGGTTTTCTAGCTTTTTGAGCTGCTCCCAACGGCTAATGCTCCGCAATTGGGCCAAAACGCTAAAGGCCGACTTATCCAAAGTATTGGGCGTTCCTTTAGTGAGAACTATTTCGGGGTTTTTGCCGTCACAAATATAATAACGGCCATCATAAATACGAACTTGATAGGGCGCCTCTGGCCCAGCATTCCAATCGATAAATTTACGATAGTAATTGGCGGCGGGACTTGCCTCAATTTGCTGCTTAAAGGGGTTCTCAAAACCAGCTTCGGGCAACAAATAGGCCTTTTCGCCTAGGGTCCAAAGCATGAGGGCAATTTGTTGCTGCGCCTGCATGGCATCGGGTACCCAAAGGTCTTCTAGATCTAGTTGCTCGGCCACTTTGATGCTATCTCCAGATTCATTGAGGAAAAAGCCATTGCCAGAGCCTAAGTTGATTTTGAAAAAGGCCTGCCCGCTAGAGCGGCTCTGATTTTGCTGCCAAGCCGTATGCAGTCTGCTCCAAAGACTATCCTGATTTGGGCCATTTTCCTGCGGCTGGATATAATCGCCCAAGTTTAGGCTGCGGAAAACTGGCTTTTTGTAATAGACAAACTCAACAAAAGCCTCGGCTTGCCCTTTAGGGTAAAAGCGGAAATTTCCATTTTTCAGCTCAATGATATAGCTGGCCTCCGCCTGATTTTCGGTCAAATGTGGATGCAAGCTATCACTCACAATCACTTCATAACGGTTGCTCATGGGCAAGTGCAGCAGAAGCTGTTGGCTGCTGTATTTTGGGTCCACAAAGGCTTTTAATCCAGTGGTTGAACTGGGAGGCGCCTGCTCAAACTCCACCACCGAAGCCTCGGCCATCACATAAGTGATGCGGCCATCAAAGACCAAATTGGGGCGGGCGGGATCATAGGCTTTTAGGGGAATAGATTGGCCTTGACGCAAAACGGGCAGGCCCAAAAAGGCCCCCATATCAATTCGCCATTGCTGACTCTCTTTTTTATAAATGAGGTTAACTTCTCCCTCTTTTTTGCTCATTTGTCCACCCAAAAAGCGTTCGTAACGGCGGCCAGCGGGACCTTTTACATATAAACTGGGCGATTGCTCAAAGGCGCCATCAATGCTCAGTTTTGCTTGGTTGAACAAATCGTGATAAGAGATATCGCCCTGATATTTTGAGAGAATTTTGAGGAGTGTATTGGTAAACACCCCACCTTTTTGGCCATCTGCATGCCGAATTTCGTAGGCGTACTCTCCTTTTCCGCAGGCCGACATATGAATTTGGTTGCCTTCGGGATAAGCCAGTTCAAAAGGGGGCTTTTTTCGGCCTCTAGCAGTTGGTTCGGCAGAGCGGCGGCTTCCTCGGCCAAGGCTACGGCTTGTACTAGAGGTCTCCTCGGCTTCTTTCATGGCCGAGCGGGCGGCTTCATCAAAGAAATCCATTTCTTCTGCTTTTCGATATTGGCCCAATTGCTCGGGCTCGGCGGGGACCATACGGGTTTGGACCAGCAACTCCTCGCTGCTATTTTCTGTAGGCTGCTGTTCGTCTTCCTGAAGTTCGTCAAAGAGGTCCATACCGCCATCGCCAAAGTCAAAATCGGGGGCTTCGGGCTCTTCTTCAACGCTCATTTCTGTTGTATTCACGGGCTCTTCCTCACTAATTACAGCTGAAAGTTCCTGCATTTTCTTTTCCAAATCGCTACGAGTTGCTCCGGCTGAATGGCAACTATCCTGCACAAAAACAATATCGATTTGCTCTTGGCCCGCCTGCCAAATTTGGCGAATCAGGAAGCGAATTTCTTTGTCCAGTACATCCTTCACCTTTTTGCCGTTCTTCATAGAGCGAGAATCTGCTGCCACCAAAGTTTGCAACTGCCCTGTGGGCTCCTTAAAATAAGGGTGTGCTTTTTCGGTAGAACCATGGCCTGCATAAAAAAGAAAAAAGGTATCGCCTGCTTGCACTTTTTGCGTATAGCTTTTTAGGCTAGATAAAATCACATTTCGGTCAGGAGCTTGAACCTGATTAAAATCGTATTGATATTTTTTCAAATTGGCGGCGATGCTCTCCTTTTTACTTTCTGAGGGGCTCAGCAAAAGCTGGGGCTCAAATTGATATTTATTTTGGTCCAGATTTCTGGATAAATACTTAAACATAGACAGGGCATCGTTCACACAACCGTTCAGGGAAGTTACGGCGGGGTTATAGGCATCGATACCGATAAAAAGGGCATGGAACTTTTGGCTCATAGGAATATTAGATTTTTTATTTATTGTTTTGGGGCTGCCCCGCCCTGCGGGCGGGTCGGGCTGTGTCGTGGCTCGCAGGTCTGCTCGGCCCTGCAGTTTTTCGCTACGCTCAAAAACTTGGGTCTGCGGCTGCGCCGCCCCACTTTCCATCCCTCAGCCTGCGGCCCTTTGGGCCTGCAAGACGCAATTTAGTTGCTGCCTAAAGCTTGTTTTTTGGCGGCTGAGGTCAGCTTACCATAGCGGGCTTTATAGGTCCGAATAATTTGGTCGGCTCTTCGTTTTGGGCTATTGCTTTGGCCGATATAATCATTTCTAGAGTTGACGACTTGATTGAGTACGGTCGTTGCTTCTGTATTTGTGGGGTCCATTTCATAGGCTTCTCTTGCCAACTGAAAGGCCAATTTGGGGTTTTTATCTTTATCTAGGGCATAATGTGCTTTAGAGGAAAGGATGCGGGATTGGCTTTTTTGCAAGGAAGCATCTCTATTTTTGAGTTCTTTTTCTTTCTTTTCAATTTTCTCTTGCAATTTATTGCTGCCGCCTTGTTTATTTATTTCTTCTAGGCTTCGGGCTCTAGCTTTGAGGGTTACATTTTCCTTGGTTACGGTTGCTAGGGCTTGTTCTAGGGAGTCTCTAGAGGCTACTAATTGTTTGATCAACTCTTCTTTTTCTTTTTCTGAAATTTGGAGCAGTCCTTCGCCTTCTTTTAGGTTGTGGGCCAGAGAGTCTACTCTTCTTTGCACAGACTGCAGGCTATCTAGGGCTTTATTTTTTTCTTGATTAAACAACTCTAAACGGGCTCTTGTTTTTTCTACGGCTCCCCAGCCTCTCATGGCCCAAATAAACAAAGCGCCTAAGGCAACAATAATAAAAACGGTAGAGCCTACGGTCCAATAATATTGTCGTTTAACAGCATTTCGAGATCGTTTAATAAAGTCTATCTCTTCTTTGGTCAAGTTAAGTTGTTTGAGGTCCTTACAACTTTTGCTTATATAGGCTAGATCGTCTTTAGTCAGGAAAGACTTATTTTCTACAAAGTAGAGATATCGTTCTTTTACGAAGTTACGTATCTTTAAGTTATTTTTACTTTCATCAGAGGCCATATCATAGATAGCCTTAGCCAAAGTATCATGGGAGAGTTCAAATTTCACAGCAAGATATTCTTTTTGAGCGACCAATTAAAGGAGTCTATTTTAACAATGGGGCGAGCAATGCCGATGAAGGCCTAGCGCTGTGGAGGGGTGGCCTGAAGGGCCAGACCCAAGTTTTTTGAGCGCAGCGAAAAAAACTGCAGGGCCGAGCAGACCTGCGAGCCCCGCAACATAGCGCCGCAAGGCGAAGCCGCGGCGGAGGCCCCAAAACATCATTCTTCTACTTTTTCTAAGGCGATATTTAGCTTCAGTTTAGGTTGAATTTTGATAGCTTGTTCTTTGGGGATGTAGCCTTTTCGTTTGACTTCTAGGATAATATTTTTCTTGGTCAGGTCTATGGGGTGTAGGACCAGATTAAATTTAAAAAATCCTTTGGGGTCGCTACGGACCTCGGCGCCCATAAAGAAAACTTGGGCATTGGAGAGGCCTTGGCCATTTTCGTCTTTAACTTGGCCCTCGATAAATAGGCTAGCGTAGCCAATTTCGAGTTGGGCGGTACCGCCTTCTGATTCGGGAGGCAGGCGTTTAATTTTGAGCTTACCATTTTTGGTAATGGCTTTGCGGAAAACCTCATTTTCTTTTTTTACTTCTTCGGTTTTTTTGTGTGCCATAGCGGCTTCAGTTTTGGCCAAAGAGGCATTATACCAGCCCCAAATGGCAAAGGGGGTCATGATGAGGGTGGCGCCCATTAGGATAATTGCATTTTTGCGCATTCTATTTTGGCGCTCTTGGCTGTCTAGAATTGCTTGGCTTTTGTTAATAAAGGCATGTTCTTCGGCCCGAAGGTTTAGCTCTTCGAGAAAGGGGTGAATGAAAGAGAGTTCGGCTTGGCCGAGGACCATATTTTCATTCATTTTGTAGTAGAAATAGCGATTTTGGAGCATACTAAGGGCCTTCATCCGGGCTTTTACTTCGGCAGAGGTTTTCTCATAAATAATGAGGGCGAGGCTATCGTGTACAATTTCTACTTTCATATTGGGGAAGTTTTATTCGTTCAATTCGCGAAGGATGCGCATTTCTTTAAAGCGAGAGATGCAGAAGTCGACCACCTTGGGGTCAATGTTCTTTGCTCTTTTCAACTCTTTTTTCACATTATCGAGTTCCACTGCCTGTTTTGTCCCATTATCTGTGACCATAGTAAAAAGAATATCCATGGGAATGCCTTTTTCGGAGACGCCCATTTCATTTTGCAATTCTTTTTCTAGTTGCCTCAATTGTTCTTCAAGGAAAAAGGCCATCACATTTTCGAGATTGCCACTTTTTTTGAGTAATTCCATATCAAAGCGAATTGGGCGATCTTCAGCTCCTCTTCTTTCGACATCTAGGCGATAGAGTCGGTCTAGATAAACTTGCAGGGTGGCCAAATCGACCTGTTTATCTTTACCTTTTACTTTTTCGATCATTTTTTGGAGCAATTCCTCTTTATCTTGGACCTCAATTTTAAAGGCTTTGAGGGTATTAAGAATAACCCCCTGCAAATTTTTGAGGCTCATGCGTTCAATGCGCAGGCGGTTATCCCAGAGGCTGGGATAAATATTCTCAAACTCGGAGAGTTGGGCGATATATTCCTCTCTCATTGAGATAATAATCTTAACATTGAGATCTCGCTCTTCAATTTGATAGAGCAGCTCGAAGAAATCCTCTTGTTCTTTGCGGCTACCCAGAATAAAAATCTCTTCAAACTGATCAAAGATCAGGTAGATCGGCTTATAGTAGTCGAGGTACAAAGAATGTAAAAGGTGGATAGAATTGCTTTCTTCGGGTAATTTTCTTACGGCATGTCGATCTAATTCTTGTTTAATCGACTGCATAATATGGTCGCGGCGCCGGATAAAGATGGGGAGCCAATCGCTGGCTCTAAACTCATTTCCTAAACCACAGTTAATCAGGCTGGTTTTCCCAGTTCCGGAGGCTCCATATAAGAGGACCACATTGGTTTCAAAGAGGCGGTCATAGAGCTCTTGTGTTTCTTGTTCACGGCCAAAGAAGATATCTCGATCGGATTGATCGTAGGCATCTAGAAATTTAAACGGACTTTTTATCTGCTTCACCATAGGGCTACATCTATATTTGAAAACTGCGTGGGCGATGAATGGAATTTGGTTTGGGTTTATCGGCTGAAGTCTTCTTCAAAGAGTGAAAACAATTCTTTGAGGATATCCAATGGGCTTTGTGGTTCCTCTTCGTTTCTTCTTCGGTTTCGGGAAGATCTTCTTCGGCGATCGCGCCCCCCTCTAGCCGCTCTGGGCTGTTCGCTGGCAGTCGTTAGTTGGTCTTTGGGTCGTTCATGCACTCGATAAATAGAGTAGACGGTACTAAAATAGCGAAAATCTTCTCCTTCTCGGTAGGCGTAGGTAAACAGCTGTTGTTCTGTGGCTCGATCTTCTGTCATCCCTTCGCCAAAAGCATTTTTATCAATGATAAAGGGAGAAAGATTGAGAAAATCCTTAGGATCTTGCATATTTCGGCTTAAAATGACCGAAGCATTATTGGCGTAATCCTTATAGGATCGAGCTTGCAGGGCCTTACTCACGGCCAAATCATTTACTTTGGCATTGAGACGAGCGATATAGTGGTCAAACTTAGGATCTTGATAGCGATAGCTAATCACTCGAATATCTCGGATGGTCAATAAATCATAATTGACTAAAAAAGCAGCCTTAATCAGGATCGTTGACAAAAAGTATTCGCCATCGGCACAAAGCTGCGGCAATTCTGCTGCCAATTGTTCGGGCGTTTGCTGCCGAATTTTGGCTCGTAGCGACTCTAAATAGAGGTAGGCATCATAAAATTCTTTTTTCTCCTCAAAGGCCCGACGCATATCCCCAAACTCCTCCACAAAAAGGGCCTTATTTTCTTGCTCTAATAGCTGAACAATAGAAATAAAATGCTTGAGATAATCAAAGTGCTGATACGTTCGGGCATCATGATGCAAAAGGTCCATGAGGTAAGGCCGCACAGTAATATTGCTCTTTCGTTTTTCGTCCCAAAGCTGAGAAAGCGCAATATAATAGAGAAATTGCGTGGTATAGACATAAGTGCTCAGCAACTGCTCTAAGCGCTCCATCGATAGTTCATCTATGGCTGATTCTTTAGAGAGGAGCAAACGCACTTGCACCCCAATGGGCCAAGGAAAATGCTCTATGATCAGGGCCAAGGACAAACGGTCATCCGATTCGCCGCTAAAAGAGTCTTCGGCCAAAGGTTTGAGCTTAGGATCATAATGACACATCTCATCAAAAACATCCAGCATATAAGTATTTACAGTATAGTCTGGATTGGCTGGTGGTGTAATGCCCGTATCCGTCACATAAGTAGGCAAACTCCAATCTAAAACAGCTCTAGCCTCTTTATTTAGGAACAAGCCCCAAGGCATGGTTGCAGAACGGTCAAATTCCTCGCCCTGAATAAAAATTCGGCCCTTAACGCTATCTCCAAAATTAGTACGCGAGCCCCCCACGGCAAATTGAAAAGCCGAATCAATAGTGGAACGATTGGCTAGGGCGCTGTAAAAGGTTTCGGAAAAAAGCAAGGCTTTATTGTCTTCTATCGCTACAGCGGTAGCAATTACGGCCTTCACCCCTTTTTCCAACAAATAATCTACCTGGGCTTGCGTAGAGCAGCCATTGAGAAATACAAATTTAAGATTGGGCAATTGGCCCAACAACTCCGCCAAGCCCAGCGCTTGGGCAGTACCTCCATCAAAATGTAGGCTGCTGCCATCGGCATGGCCCGCATAATGAAAAACAATAATGCGCTCCTTAAAACGATTGAGGGCCTTGATCAGCTGAGCTACATTGACGTTCTCCTCTCGGTAGAGTTCTATGCTGCCCTGATCATGAGCTAGGCTCAAAATATCATTGAGGCGGCTACTCTCCTCTTTGAGTAGATCCAAATGCGCATCTTGCTGATTGGCAAAGTTGAGTAAAATAACTGGACGTTCGTTCATGATAGTCTGTAGAGTACTAGAAATTCGTACAATTAAAGGCGTTTATTATAAAAGTAGCTTTTTTGCGCTTGCAGCCCATTGATCCAATAAATCTTGCGGAATATTGAGCTCTTGGGCCACCGCCTGATAACTTAAATGTACTATTTCCTGATAGCTATGCACTCCCGCCTCTTCCAATTTGGCTTGCCAAGCGGGACTCATACCTTCTATTTTAGATAAATCATCTTTTTGTTCTTCTCCCAAAAGCTCGTCTTCTGGAATGCTGCCGTAAAAACCTTCTTGATTCAAGGCTTTTTCTGCCAATTGCAAAGCCGATTGCATGTCTAAGGCTTGACCTTCATCTACCAAAATTTCTTCTTCTTTTGGCGCCAAACCTCTGGCGGCTGGTTCTTCTTCGGGCAAAAGCGCCAGTTGTTCTTCCAACTTGGCCATATCTTCTACCACTTCTTCTTCGGCTTGTTCTAAGGCGGCATTATCCTGGGCCATCAATAAAGCTTCTTCGGCTTTTTCTTCTATAGATAATTCTTCTTCGCCTAAAATTACCGCTTCTTGCATGGGCGCAAAAAATCCTTCGGCCTGCATGCTTTCGCTGGCTCGGCTAAGGGCGGCATCCATCTGCGCCGCTTCTTCCTCAGAAATTTCGATGTTATCTGCTAATGCTCTTGTTTGAGGCGCTTCTTCCGGAACCTGGGCCAATTGTTCTTCCAATTTGGCCATGTCTTCAATAAAATCAGTTTCTTCCTGTTCTATTTCCATATTGGCCGCCGCCAAGTCTAAGGCCGCTTGCATTTGCTCTTCTTCCGAAAGCGTTTCGCTATTATCGGCCTCTAAAATGACCGCTTCATCAAAGGCCTCAAAAAATCCAGCTAGTTGCATGCTGCTTTCGGCCTGAGCCAAGGCGTCTTCTAAGGCTGCTGTTTCTTCGGCTTCCAATTCTATAGCAAATTCGGCTTCTTCTTCTTCTTTATCCAATGAAATTTCAGCCAGTTTTTCATTCAGTAGTTCTTCGTCTTCTACTAAATCGGCTTCTGGAATTTCTTCATAGAAATGCGCCTCGGCCATGGCGCTTTGGGCAAATTCAAGCAGCTCAGCAATTCTTTGGTCCAGTTCGGGATCCTCCCGCAAAGTTTCCTCCTGAAATTGGTCCAATTGCTTGAGCTGACTCTCCAATTCTTCAAAAGCTTCTTTGAGCTGCTCATTTTCTTCGGCCAAAATATTAGGCTGCTCGGCCTGAGCCGCCAATTCATTCAAAGCCTGACCCAATTCCGTTTGCAAGTCTTCAATTTTGCTTTTGCGCATTTCCAACTCTTCTTCCACCCAATGCAAAGCCGACTTCTGCTCTTCATACTGACGCAAAAGGGCTTCTCTTTCTTCCTCAATCTGTTTCATCAAGGCTTTTGAGCCATCAATTTCTTTTTGCGCCTTGGCCTGAATCTCTTCCGCCAATGCTTCGGCTTCTTTGGCCCCCAAACTTTCGCGCTGCGCATGTTTATAGAGCTGTTTTAACTCCGCCAATTCTTGTTCAGCCGCTTTTTTAGCCTGTTCTGCAGCCGCCTTAGCTTGCTTCAAAGATTTTTCTTGTGCACTTAAATCCTGCGCCATTTTGGTCTGTATCGCCAGCGCTTTCTCTCTTTTGCGCTCTTCTACTTGCAACTGACGCAATTCGGCAGACAAAACCTGTAGCTTGTCTTCCGCTTCTTCCTGCTCTTTGCGCTGCTTGAGCAATTCTTCATTCAATTGCGCCAATTTGCGTTCATAACGCTTTCTTTGCGGTCGCTGCACAATCAGCCACCAAAAGAATAGGCCCAACAAAAAGCTGAGCAATAAAATAAAGCCAAAGGCTAGGCCTTGACTAGAGCTGTCAAAGCTAAAAAGGTTGTTGAGGGCTTCTTGAAAAGTCATTTAGTTCAATTCAATGGTTGTCCAATGGAGAAACCCTAAAATATAAAGTTTTCTTAGAAAAACACTGTTTTTTTTCATCTCCTTTTCCCCAAATAAACAGATGCCTTTTATTTTCAGCCGCTTTTTCTCTGCCTTCCAATTTTTTAGGGCCACTCTATTTTTTATACCTTATATATAGTATCCCTTTTTGTTGTTTTGTTTTTTTTGGGGCCTCCTGCCTACGGCAGGCGCTACGCTTCAGGGCTCGCAGCTCTGCTCGGCCCTGCGGCCTGACGGCCTTGGTCTGCGGCTGCGCCGCCCCCTTTCGCATCGCTAGGCCGCTCATCCATTTTTTTCAGGCCATTGTTTTTCTTCGGCGGTTGGAGGCGGTTGTTGTTTTGTTTCCCATAAATTTTCATAGGAACCCCAGGGCCAAGGCCCTAGGCTAGCTAGAAAATTATCATCCCCTCATTCGAGGGGATTTTTTTTGCGGTTGTGGTTGGGCAGTTGTTTTTTTTCTTGGAGCTAAAATGTTTCCCATTTTCCAGCAAACAAGGGCTTCAGCCCGCCAGTTTGCATAGACAATCAACCATGGGCTTCAGCCCATGGCCCTAAAATAACTCCACAAAAAATTCAGGGGTAAAACAATTGCTATTGTTTCTGCCACAAAAATTTCATAGGAACCCCAGGGCCAAGGCCCTAGGCTAGCTAGAAAATTGTCATCCCCTCTTGCGAGGGGATTTTTCTTTGGGGGTGTGTTTGGCGGTTGTTGTTTTTCTTGGAAAAATAATCCTACACTAAAATTCAGGAATGAAAACAATTGCTATTATTTCTGCCCTGGGCTGAAGCCTAGGCTTGCTGACTTGAGCGAACTAGCGGACTAAAGTCCTTGTTCGCTTTTTGGGGGCGGTTGTTTTTTCTTGGTGGTTTTGGATCCATTAGTTTTTTCGCCGCAGAAAAAATCCATTCATCGCCTAGGGACAAGCCCCCAGGCTAAGTTTTTTTATCAACCCTCTAAAGAGGGCCTCTTTTTATTTTGTTTTTTTTAGGCTTGAGCCTAATTGAAAGCCGCTATTTGAAAGGGGTGTTTTCTTGACGGTTTTCTAGAACAGTGGGTTAAAACCCACAGCAACAAGGGAGGATATTCTACATCCAAAAAAATGAGCCGATGGTTAAAACCATCGGCCCATGAAAAATCTTGATTGTAGCTGAGAATTTTAATTTTCAGCTTATTTTTTCAAATTTGTAAATTTGAATCTACTATAACTAAAAATCTATACTTGATACTTGTTAGAAAAACAACTAAAAGATAGAGGACTTGAACCTCTTCCTCCTGAATTCCTAATAGGAATGTACTATTAGGGACTCAGGCATGCTACCTTTACACTAATCTAATAGCTGCTGAGACCAAATATAAGAAATAATTACTTAACATTTAAGTTTTTTCTATTATAAAGAAAAATTTTATCAGATGTTGGTCAATTTTAATAGCTAACCATCTAAAAAATTTAAGGTATTTTTTAACATCCTTGAAAGGCAACTTTGAAGGATTTGTCAATAGACCATGGCTTATTTTATTTCTTTTTTCACGTATTTCATCAAAAACAGCACTTATTTTTTGACCAGAACAACTTTTACCTTCTGGAATTTTTGAATTGATATCAAATAGAAATAATTCTTCAAGTAACTTGGGGATTTCATAGCTTTTAAAAGACTTCTTATAGACTTTATTTTTCAGGTCATTAAGTAAAAAAGAAGAGAACAAACTACTTGTTAAAAAATGGGGACTATCTATTTCTTCTTGGACAACCTTACTGTGCTTTTTATATTGAAGTTCTTTTTTAGGATCATATGGTTCTTTAATCTTTTTCATGGATTCGTATCCTTGATCTCTACGCCTACCCCAATGCTTAAACAGAAAGTCCCTTAATTTAAGGTGGAGTTTCTTCAGGGAGGGGAACTAGCTTCCCTCTCTAGAGAAGATGCTGAAGAAAAATATCTTGAGGAGTTTTATATCCTAAAGAACTATGAAGCCTGTGATTGTTATAATAATTAAAATACTCTTTAAGTCCGTTGTGTAAATCTAAACCATTTTCATAAGCTCTCAAATAAATATGCTCATATTTTACGGTACCACCATAATCTTTCTACAAACACATTATCTAAGGCTCGGCCTTTTCCATCCATACTGATCTTAATTCCTCTGTTGAGCAACTCAGACGTAAATTCTAGAGAAGTAAATTGGGCGCCTTGATCGGAATTAAATATTTCAGGCTGCCCCCATTTCCAAGCTTCGTCCAGAGCTTCTAGACAAAAACGCTTATCCATGCTGTTCGAAATCCGCCAGCTCAAAACATATCGACTATACCAATCCATGACAACGGTTAAGTACATAAAACCCGCTTGCATAGGAATATAAGTAATGTCAGTTGCCCAAACTTCATTTGAACGGCTCACTTTTAGGCCTCGAAGTAAATAAGGGTATTTCTTATGACTTTTGGCTGATAATGAGGTGTTTGGCTTGGGTAAAACAGATCGAATATTCATCTTTTTCATCAAGCGAGCAACTCGTTTTCTGTTGCAAATCAAGCCTGAGGCCCTTAAATACTCGGTCATCCTAGGGTAGCCCCACTCTGGATGTGACAGGTGAAACTCATCAATTTTACGCATCAACTTTAAGTTTTCTGCACTTTCGCCCACTGCTTGATAATAGTATTTTGATCGGGAAACAGACATTAACTCACATTGCCGAGCTATGCTAAGTCCTTCTAATACTGCTATTTGGCTCAGTCTTAACGCTTCATCACATTCCCCTATATTTTTTTTTAAGCCAGTCCAGCTCAAACTGCAACTTGCCTATTTGCTCATATAAACGGGCTTCTTTTTCTTCATCAGCATCCACTTTGGGGCCTCGCTTTTTTTCATAAAGCAAAAAACTATTGGCTAAAAGCTCTTTCTTCCAGGCCGATATTTGATTTGCATGTAGCTCGTATTTTGTCGCTAATTCTGCCAAGGTCAATTGATCTTTTAGCGCTTCTAAGGCTACTTTTGCCTTAAATTTAGAACTGAAATTACGACGTTTCTTTCTCATCTCTTTTGTAATTTAGTGCTTCATTATACGACTTTTTTCTTTCATTTTTCCACCTTAAACTACTGTCCTAATTTTGGGGGTAAGGGCACTCCTTTATTTAAAGAATCCATCTTTTTCAAGACCTCTTGACTTCTACTTTTTATTCGCTTGTAATAATCATGTCCACCATGAAAATCAATTAGCTCTTCTAAGACATCCATAAAGTACGCCTCAAAAAAACTAAACCCACTTATCAACATATATTTAGACAAATTAAATTTGTGCTGTTTTTTTAGTTTTTTAAACCTTTTATGAGTAAGCTTTTTTTCAAAATTTTCTTTGTCGTTGACAATAGTAAAATAGTTTTTTGGGATCTCTTCTCTCTTTTCATTTTTTATTGACTCGACTGAATCAAAATTTTTTATCCCATCAAAAGTTCCAGCCCCCTCATAGAGTTTAAAACTTTTACCTAACTGATTAACCGCTTGTAATGTTAGAATGCCAAAGTCGATAATGCTTTGCTGTTCTGTTTTTAATCGTTTAAATGACTCTGTATGTGCGAGCATATATCTTTTTTTTAGAAGTTGAAGACCCCTCAAATTAAATTGAGCCCTTGGCCAACTTTAACACTTACAACTATTCTAGTTACTTTATCTATATTGGCTCTGGTCGCCATTATTTTTTTTTTGATAAAGCTGTTTGCTGTATTCACCCATGTGCTATAACACCTGTAGTCCCAACTTCTATGGTACCATACCTCAAATATAATCTTTTTCTCTCTAAAAAAAAATTCCCCTTCAGTCAGCTAATTTTCAAATCATTAAAAAACTTTATCACAAAAAGCCGCTATTTATCATACCTAATTCTAATATAGCCCTCCAATAGTTAAAACTATAACGTTCTTGTCTTTGCTTCGCTTGATTCTCAGCTATCTCTAAAAAAACTGCCTTAGCTAGTCCCCCCCCTTGAGCAGATTTAAATGCATCTTCTAGTTCACTAATTACATTATGACTACTTTCTTTAAATCTTCTCAATAAATGCATCGTTTCATAAGATTTCTCAAGCTTATTAAACAACGTTTCTGAAATGTTGCCTTTAGAATTGTCTAAATAAAACTCCACTACAGGTATATTATTCTCTACGTTAATATTAGTATATAAATACTGTTCATCTGGCAGATGATCTAAATATGGGTTTAATAGCATTTCTGCTGGGTCCCAACTATCTTTTTTATAACTATTGCACTCCGAACAACACGGAATTAAATTGATAGGATTAGCTGAGAACTCTGGAAACTTTTTTTTAGGTACAATATGGTCTAATGTATTTACAGTGTTAATTGTACAAAATGGACAAATATTATTAGTCCTTCCGTTTTCTAACTTTATCAAGTCATTATTTAATTTTTGAAAAAGCGATGCTTTATATCGATACAATTTCAACAAATCTTTTTTTGACTGTCCTTTGAAACATGAAGGACCTAATTGGAACAAAGTATTAAGGTCAAAAAATTCTTTATAGCCTTTAAATACTGGATCCATTCTTGGCTCTAGTGCAACTAATCGATTTTTATAGTTTGGATCATTTTTAGTTTTATTTTTAGACTCCACGACTTTTTTGTAAAAATCAAAGCAATTGCCTGTGTATGACTTCATGTTTCTCATTTCAATATGCTTTTCAAGTAAATTTGCGCATTTAAACTCAATGGAATATCATCAGATTCTAATAAGTCTTTAATTTTAGTAAAAGAGTACCCATCATCTACTAAAGATTGTAATATTTTTTTGTACTGTTTAGGTATATCCCTATTTCCAAAAACATTTTCAGTTATATCATTTAAATTGGCCCCAAATGTTTCTATATCTAACTTCCTAATATTCAATACTTCACTTTCTCTATCAAAAACAAGTACATTCTTAGATAAAACTTCTCTGACTATCAAAGGAGAATGCGTCGCCAAAATACAAAAGGACTCAAACTCATTTGCTAATTCATAAATGGAGTTGACCAATTGAGAAATAGCATTTGGATGTAAATGTGTCTCTGGTTCATCAAAGACAAGCAAAGAATCAAATCTTATGTGTGCAATTACTTCTGATAATACATATAACAATATGCTTTGCCCCGAACTTAACAAATCATCTATCTCTTGAATATTAGAGTGCTTATTCTCTTCTGAATTAAAAACGTTATCTTGAATTTTAGTCAAGATTTTTTCATCTAAAAAGTTACTTAAGATTTTAGTCCATTTAGGTTCGCGCTTTAAACGCTTAATTTCTGCGCAGGAACGAATAAATTTTTCTTGTAACTCAATTTTTTTGATATGATCTCCACTAGCATCTTTTAAACCGCAATAAACATAATTAAATGCATATGATTTACTTGGTATATCAAAAGAATCAAAAACACTGTACGATATTGCAATAACTTTACTGAAAAAAGGTACTCCATTTGGGAATGCCTCTCTATTTTCTTTAGCAATATCTCTTGGTAGACGTGAAATAAATTGTGTTTTACCTACGCCATTTTTTCCAATCAGAGCATATACTCTATTAGGAAACACTCTATGATTATTAAATTTAAAACTCGTTATTGTCGTATCCCCCCCTTTAGGCTTAAACTTATACTCAAAATTGTAAAAATTTAATTTGTTCAGTCCCTTTATAATCAACGGAATCTCTCGTTGTAATCGCTCAACTTTATTATTTCTTATTAAAGAATTTATATACCCTATTTTGTCCTCAAATTGCTCTCTTATCAATGGAAAGAATGCTGCATCTTTTAGCGCAAAAAGAATTGACTTAAAATCAGAATTAGTCTGTTCAACTATTTTTTTCAAATTCAAGTAATAGTCCTCGGACTGCCCTAAAGAACAAAAATTAGAATTTAACCCTGAAAATTTTTCAGGCATTAGATTATGAACCCATCCACCGTCCGAATCTATATGCAGTACTTTAATACTTCCAACAGAAATACAGTTACTTGAATCCATATAGTATTCTACGGTAAAACTACTCTTATAACTATAGTCATCCCAACTTAATCCTTTTAGGATAAAAAAAGGATATTCTAGCCCCTCTTGTTTTAGAACTTCTTTTTTGTCAGCACCAGACTTTACTATATAAAACTGTATAGTATTATCAACAGGAAAACCATATTTCAAAAGCAAATATCGATAACCTTCTGGTTCTAGGTAATTTTGTTTTTGAAAAAAAGCTCCTTCTTCATAAAGGAGTGGAGTTAATAATTTTTTTATTTCTTGTATTTCACCATCGTCTGCTCTAAAGTTTGAGTCTAAAATTGCCTCTACAAAAGATTTAAATTTTAGGTCATCCTCAAATAATCGTAGTCGTTCTATAAATAACTGATCTAAATTCCAGTCATTAAAAGAGTGATAATGTGTAATAATGTCATCTCGAGCAGTTGTATATCTAGAATCTTCTGACTCCATTAAGTCTAGATCCCAAACTAAATCTAAAAAGTCAATAATTGAGTTCTCTCTTCTTTCTCTAAATGGATCGTCTAGTCCTTTTAAAGCCTCAAATACCTTTTGTTTGAAACTAAGTGAAAAATTCATCTCAATGCTTTTTTTATAAAATGTAGATTAAGCCACCATATCAAGTACTTTGAGCCTAAAAAATACTTTAAATCATCTACAATATAAAAATTTCCCCCCTATTGATTATTAAAATTATTTTGGAATAAAAAATTGTAAGGCTAGCCAAAAAAGCGGCAGAAAAAACCCTAAAGTTTTTCTGCCGCTTCTTATTTGAAAGCCACTAATTGAAAGTCAATTATTTTTCAGCATAAGTTCCTGATGTAATTCTAATAGCGATGACTAATGTAGCTAGGCCCATAGCTACTGAACTTATAAAACTCCAATAATTTCCTAACACATCCGAATCATTAGAATAAAGTAAGTCCCAAGAAAACCAAGCTAACCAACAAAAGAAAATAGTAGCAAGAAAGCTCAAGATTTGCCAAAATTTAAGGGCTGTTGCCGTTTGTTTTTTAAGATATCTATTTGCATAATAGAAAAATGCAGCAGAACCCGAAATAGCAATTACCCAAAATAGAATGGCTAGAAAAGTACCAAAATGTTCCATAAACTTTAGTTTTAGTTTGTAATAAGCACAAACTAAAAGCTCAAGCGTCTAGCCTATCTAGACGATAAAAAATAAAACAAAAAAAGCAGCCCTTTCGGGCTGCTTTTAAAATTACTGCCTCAGCAGTAAATCAGTAAGAAATGGACTAGAGCGTAAGGCGATGCGCTTGCACTTGAGCAATCATATCTTGCAAAGAAGTTTGATTGCGGCTGAGCTGATCAACAGCGCTTTCCAACATAAGTTGGGCAACGGGACCAAAGCGCTCCATCTGATCACGCACTTTGAAGAGGCGATAATCTACAGTGGTTTTGCGGTCGCTAATTTCTTCATGCTGGGGAGTACCCGCCTGAAGCGTAGGCAGAAAGTTATCCAACATTTGCTGCTCGTTCAACAAGCTTTGCTCATCTACTTTGAGGTTGACGGCCTTGTCGCTGTTTTTTTCGCGGCGCAAAATGCGGCCCTGCAAACGATAGTTTACAGCATCCAATTCAGTTTGAAGCTGGGCTTCCAATTCATCACACTCATCAGTAGTCGTGATGACAGAAAAATCATAAACCATAATTTTATAGGTTTGAAGGTAAAATAATTGTAGCTCTCGCTATGGGGATTACTACATAATTCAATAAGAACTTTTTCTAAATGTATTATACGTTATATAGTAGGGCCAAAATAATGCTGTGCGACAAACACAGCTCTGGGCCATCTACAAAATAAAAGTCATTTTTCGTTGCGATTCAAGTACATAACTGAGCTCTCAACAAAATAATTGCATCAAAAGCCAAAAAAATTTATTTTTTTATGTTGATGGCTAATATTTCCTGTTTTTAATAAGTAGTATATGTTATACCATCGAACAAAAATAATAGTTTGTAGGATAGAGTGCTATGGATCATCTACAAACTAAAAGTCATTTTTCGTTACGATTCAAGTATATAACTGAGGTCTAAACAAAATAATTGCATCAAAGCCCAAAAAAAATTATTTTTTTTGCCTGCCAGTTATTTAGGCGGCCATGGCCAATGTTTTTTGGCCCTCTTCCTCTTCTTTAGGATATAAAGCAGCTAGACCAGCTAAATATAGACGGTAATAAAGGTCAATAAATTTATTGAGCAGGGCTAGCGGTCCCTCATAAGTCGATAAACTAAAGTTATTCACCGCATCCTCCTTTATATTTGCTTTTTGGGGCAGCTCTTTTTGAGATTGTCCCTGCAATAGGCCCAGCGCCAAGAGTTGCTCATATAAATAGGCCAATTCTTGCAGCTCCTGCATAATTTCTTGAGGTTGGCCCAAAGCCTTAAAAATGAGGAGAAACTCTGCAAACAAAAATTTTCTGCGGCCAATAAACTCCTCCAAACCCGCCGCCCGCAAACGCTTGCGCAAAGTAGGATAAGAAATGCCGTAAAACGCCTTGAGCATCTTTTTGCTGAGCTTATAGTCCTGAAGTTTTTGGTCGAGCTGCATAGTCTTTCGTTTTTGTTGTTAGATAAAGTTATAGATAAACTTTTGTGTATGCAAGTTATTAACGCAATAATATTTAGTTTTTTTATGCTGAGGGTGAATTCATTAGCTTTTTAGGCACATTTTTTCTAGTTTATGCGAAGCGGGAGCATTTTTTAGCCCTAACTATTTTTAGGACTGCTCCTCCCCTTTCAATTAGCAGCTTTCAATTAGTGAGGGCGGCAAAAAACGACTTGTTTTTTGCCGCCCTTTTTTTGGTCAAAAAAAATAATTCGCTTTCATTTTTAGGGCTTAAGGACGATAGCATAGAAAACAAATCTCTTTTTTTTATAACTTCCTTTTTTTCTTTACTTTTAAACAAGCAAAAGATAAGACCCAAGCCAAAAGCAATCTATTTTGCTCAGCGGTCCTTGGCCTAGCGATGGGGAGCAGTGCGGCGAAGCCGCAGACCAAGCAAAAAACTTGTTTTTTTGCGCAGGGCCGAGCAGACCTGCGAGCTGCGGACCCTTTCTATTACCCACTTTTATTTTATGTGATCTGTCCAAGCATTTTGGCCGTGTCATACATAATGTAAAAACGCTCAAGTCCTTTCTCTACTTTTTTAATGGAAGCCGCATGTTTTATTTTCTTTACAATACCATCAAAGCCTCCGAGCGAGGCTATGACCCAGTAGGCCCAAGCCATTGATTTAGAGTTAAATGGATTACTATTGTAAGGGCTTCTTTTTTCTCCGTCTAGATGTTCTACAAAAATAGTCTCGAGAAAATCAACCTCTTTCTTAGTAAAAATAGTAAGCGCTGAAGTCTCATTATCTTGGTTTAATCCGGCCTCTCGTAGCCTAAGGATCTTGTCTGATGCACTAATTGCCATAAGTATCATTTTGCGGATGGCGCCTCCATCTCTTAAACATATGTTTTCAATATCAAAGCCATCTGATTTTAAATATTTAAAGTATGTTTCAATTCTCCACCGCTGTTGATAGCAGTTAAGTAAATCTAAAAGCTCTTCTTCTGTGTCTACAGACTCGTTGGTAAACAGCCGCCAATAGATTCCTTCTTCTTCTCGATCTTCTTTTTTAGATAGGGATTAGGGAAAGCTTTAGTAGGGTCAAAAGCCTCTATAACATTTATATACATTGGCTCTGGTCGAGGTTCGCCAATTATATATTTTGAAGATTTTGGAACCTTTAATAGGGTCCTTGTCACACGAACTTTTAGCTGTATTCCTTGTAGGTCTTTACGACTAGTTTCAAGGGGTACGTTTGTACTTAGACGGGCTACTTGGTAATCGAATAGATTGATAAGGGGGACGTTCTTTTTGTCCTCTAAAATAGCTGTTCTCCTATGTTCCTTAGAACGAATCAGGTATTTTATATTATGCCGATTAAGACATTCCATCATAGGATATATATCTGCTTCTCGATCACAAACATGTAAAATATCTAATTCTGGATTCACTTTTTTAACTCTTTATCGGAGTCTAGCATAGATATCAACCAACGTGTCTTTTCCCCTGCAAAGGGCCCTGAATTTCTATTCTTTTTCTTTACAAGTAACTCTATCTTTATCTCTAGAATATAAATCTGCACTTCCAATGCATTGAAAACTAGATGTATCTCGATCGATCACTATGCTTACATGACCAAAAACAGATAAATTGGATTCTCGTCCTCCGGGACCTAAACCTTCTTGGTTCTTAATCCAATTCTTCCTATTATTATAGCTTATTTCTGTAGTATCATGTGGTACAATTACTCGCTGTTTACCTCCTTTCGCTAATGCTTGATGACAGCTTTAATATATTCCTCTTGGATATAATCCTCCGTAAAGGTTGCATTGACTAAAATAAACGGTAAAGCATCTTATGCTCTGCAGCTTGTTTTTCCTAAATTCTTAATTTGCGTAGAAGGATTATCTTCTAACATAGAATAAAGCTTTAATATATTGTTTTTAGTTTGCTTATTCATTTTTTTGGGTAGCTGCTGAGATCGTCATCATTTTAGCTTATTTTTGAACAAATTTAATCCTTTTTTAAAAAGTGGGTAATAGAAAGCTGCGGACCGTAGCGGCGCAAGGCGAAGCCGCAGCGCAGGCCCCAAAAAAAATAGACAACACTACCATTCTGACAATTTATCCTTTAGTTTTTTGGCCTTAGTAATATCCAAATCAATTTCTTTTAAGGCTGCTGGCGACCATAAGGCTAAACTTTTTTGATGAAAACGCTCCTCTTTTTTCCAAATGTCGGCATAAGTCTCTCTATAAAGGGCTTTCATTTTTTGCTCTTCTTCCTCATATTCAAGCTGCATCCGATCGCGAAATTTCTGATAACGCTCTTCTTGCGATAATTTATAGGCCTTCATTTTTTCTTGCAGCTTGAGATTGATCTTTTTTAAAGCCGCTCGATAAGCAGCAAACTGTTTTTTAATGCGTTCTTTTTCCTCTGGATTATTTTTTTGGGCCAAAACAGCCTGCTGTTCTTTTTTATCCAAAATTTCTTCCGCCCGCCAAAGAGTCCGAACATTTTGCAAGGCCGGATGCACCGCCTGAATTAAATGGACCACTTCTTTTTTAGCCGCAGTTTCAAACTCCTTTTCTGCGGTCAGTAGTTCTTGGTAAGTTGCAGCCAAGGCCTCTTTCTTTGCTTCCCAATCCAATAGAGCCACTCCAAACTTCTTTTGCCAACTTAGCCGATGCTTTTGCATGCTTTTTTTAATATTTTCTTGCAAAACCTCCTGCTCTCTAAGCATTTGTTTTTCTCGATGCTCCAAACTTTGAATAAGATCGTGTATGCTATTTTGTAATTTTTGACGCGGATAAGCCCCCCCAAATAGCAGCCCAATAAACAGAGAAATAATGGACCAGGCCACAAAAAATAAGAAGATCAAAAAAGCAAGCCGATTTTGCCCCATCTCTTCTAACCAACTCGCAAAAGAGGAACTGATGAAAATCAACAGCATGCGAAGAGAAAACGTAATAAATAGACCAATCAAAATATTCAACAGCCAAACTTCACTAACAGCAGAGTACTTCTTTGCTGGATCGGCCTGCAAAAACTGCTTAAAATGAATGGGCGTTTTCCAATCTATAGCCATGCGCAAAGTCGGCGATAAAGACAACTCTCCGCTTGCATACTGATTTAAATTGGGTAAAATACTTTCTAAAGCGGGCAAGCGATAGGCCGCAAAAGTCTGCGCTCTCATTTTTTTCTCAAAAGCAGTCCGCAATTTTCCATCTTGCATTTCTTGCAAGATCATCCAACACCATTTCTCTGCATTAGGGCGAAGTTCGGGCGATTTATGTCCCTCTACAAAAGCTAACTGAAACAAATCTCGAAACGCTGCCGAAAAGCTATGATAATTTTGATGCGGTGGCGGAACAGATGAAAAAAGTTGATCCGCCTTGGGATGATGAACAAATAAGCCGGCCTCAATTTTTTGATGCAAACTCGCTAGGTTTTCCCATTTCCCCTTGGCCGAGGCCGCAAAAGGATGAATCCCCAATAATAATTTGTAAATAATAACGGCCAAAGCAAAATTATCCCAACTAGGAGAAAAATAATTACTTCTTGGCTGCCGATAATATTCTGGCGCCGCATATTCTGGCGTAGTTACCGCCGCTTTAAACCGCAATTTTCCATTTTCAGAAACTTGCAGCGAGTCCACATCCACAATAGAAATTTGCCCATCGCTTTGCAATAAAACATTTTCGGGCTTAAAATCAACTAAAACATATTTTTCCGATTGCTGCAAACGATAAAGCGCATTGGCTAGGTTAAAGGCAATGCGCAGGCGAAATTCTCGGCCCATTTTAGACGATAAAGCAAAACGGCCCCATTCTTCACGCATTTTTTTGGGCAAAGTAGGCAAACAAAAAAGCTCTAGCTTTTTTCCACTGACCATTCGCATAATAAAACCAACGGCCTCGCCCCGCTCATTTTCTACAATATCTTCGGGCCAAACAAAACTCGGCTGCTCCTCCGGCCGATAATGCGCCAAAGGATCTTTTAATAAAAGCCCAAGCTTCGCAATTTTTTCTTCCGTCAATTTATGCGGATGATAAATTTTTGCTACCCGATCTTGATAGTTGTTTGGCGTTCTAATTTTAAACAACTGCCCTTCTCCCCCAGCCGCAAAAGCTTTGCTGGCCAAAATAATTTTGTCTTTGCGTTTACTTAAATAAAGGCTTTGCATTTACTGTTGTTTATGGTTCTAAGCCCTGCATTTCTTGCACAGAAAACTGAACAAGCGCATCCGCAGCAGCTTCTCGATAGGCCAACAAATGTTCGCTTTGCATATGCTGCTCCCAAAGCGCGCGACTTTCCCAAAGCTCATAAATTAAAAATGAATTCGGATCTTTAAGGTCCTGATTTAAGTCATAGGTTATACAACCTTCCTCCAAACGAGTAGCGCTTACCAATTTAAATAATTCTTCCTTAATAAATTCAACTTTTTCGGCCTTCACTTCTAATTGAGCGACAATTGTTAATTTTTGTTCTTTCATCAGTTCTTTTTTTAAACGTTTCCCCAAACTAAGCGAGAATAAACACTTTGGCAAATCACTGCCCTTTTTTAGGATTTCTTTTTTAGGGGCTGCCCCTGCGCTTCGCTTGGGTCGGGCTATGTCGCAGCTCGCAGGTCTGCTCGGCCCTGCGTTTTTTTTCGCTGCGCTCAAAAAAACTGGGTCTGGCCTGCGGCCACTGCTATCTATCCCTCAGCCGCTCATCTAATTTTTTTAGGCCATTGTTTTTCTTCGGCGGTTGGAGGCGGTTGTTTTTTGGGGACCAGTGGGTTAAAACCCACAGCCATACAACAATTCCATTCTACATCTATAGTGCGGAGAGGATTAAAATCC
>NZ_JH719942.1:3553820-3574290 GCF_000275825.1 Saprospira grandis DSM 2844 | reverse complement strand
AGTTTTGGTTTTTTATTTCCCCATAAATTTCATAGGAACCCTAGGGCCAAGGCCCTAGGCTATCGAAAAAATTGTCATCCCCTCCTTCGAGGGGATTTTTCTGTTCCACTAGGCTTCATCAGCAAAGAAGGGCTTTAGCCCGCTAGTTTGCATAGCCCCACAAGCATGGGCTTCAGCCCATGGCAGAAAAGGCAAGCTCCTAGAATCTTTAATTAAGCTTAGTAAACAGCGGCTATGCTTACAGCCCTTGGCTGAAGCCTAGGCTTGTTACCTGAGCGAAGAGCGGAGAAAGTCCTTGTTCGCTTTTTCTACTTGTAGCTTTCCATTAAGCTTCGGCCCAAAACTGCCCAACCACTAAAAGACGTTTTCTTTATCTCTCCTTTTTCAAAACTCCCAAGAAAAAGTTGAGGGACTAATAGGCGGCTATGCTTACCGCCCTGGGCTGAAGCCCAGGGTTGTTACCTGAGCGAAGAGCGGACTAAAGTCCTTGTTCGCCTTTTCTACTTGTAGCTTTCCATTAAGCTTATTACCTGAGCGAAGAGCGGACTAAAGTCCTTGTTCGCTTTTTCTACTTGTAGCTTTCCATTAAGCTTCAGCCCATGGCCCCAAAACTACCCAGCCACTAAAAGACGTTTTCTTTATCTCTCCTTTTTCAAAACTCTCAAGAAAAAGTTGAGGGACTAATAGGCGGCTATGCTTAGCGCCCTGGGCTGAAGCCCAGGATTATTACCTGAACGAACTAGCGGAGAAAGTCCTTGTTCGCTTTTTCTACTTGTAGCTTTCCATTAAACTTTAGCCCGGCCCAAAGCTACTCAGCCACTAAAAGACGTTTTCTTTATCTCTCCTTTTTCAAAACTCCCCAGAAAAAGTTGAGGGACTAATAAAACTATCTCAATACTGCCGCCTGCTAGCCGTGGCTGCAGGTTGAAACCAGCAGCCATACAACAACCCCATTCTACATCTATAGTGCGGAGAGGATTAAAATCCTCTGCCGCTTTGAACATGATGTTTTTTGGTCCATTGATTTTTCCCAAGAGAAATTTTCATCCCTGTTTTTTTATGGAGGTTTTTAAACCTCCATTTAAAATGAAATGCCTTTTTGTTGCCTGGCTGTAGGTTTCAACCTACAGACCACCGCAGTTTTTCCGACGAAGAAAAATTTTGTTGTTTTTAGGCTTGAGTGCTAATTGAAAGCCGCTAATTGAAAGGGGGGATTGGGGCCGAAGAAAAAAGTTTAGAGAAAAAAAGACAGATGAGCGGCCTAGCGATGCGGCGGGGTGGCCGCAGGCCAGACCCAGTTTTTGAGCGCAGCGAAAAAACGCAGGGCCGAGCAGACCTGCGAGCCCCAAAGCGTAGCGCCGCAAGGCGAAGCCGCAGCGGAGGCCCCAAAAAAACACTAAAAAATGCAGCGTTATAGATTTCTTGATCTAGGTCAAGAGGGAAGAAAATTGGAAAGAGGACCTTTGTCTTAGACAAAAATAGATTTGGCATGAAAAAAATGATGTTTTCCTTTTTTCTTTTTTGGGTGGCACTACCAATAAGGGCCCAAGAATTTATTCCGCAAGAATTTTGGGGGCTTTGGGAGGCCACGGCAAATCGAGATGCAGGCCTAAAAAGTTTTGATTTGGCCCAAGAGCAAATTTTATTGCAAGATAAAGCGCTGCGCTATCGTTTTTTGCCCAATTTAGAACTCAATGCAAGTTATACGCGCTTGGGCGAAGACCTTCGTTTTGATAGCGATATGGAAAGTTTGTTGATGGGCAGCCAACGTTTGTTGGCCAAAGAAGCTTTGGGCATCCCATTTAATGCGGCTTTGCCCGAACAAGTACCGCTTTCTGAAATTCCGCCCATTTTGGAGCGAAATATTTTGAAAGCTTCTGCCGATATGGATTGGCTATTATATAGTGGCGGAAAAATTAAGCAGGGGCGAAAAGCCTTGCAAGCCAAAGGTGAAATGCAATTGGCCCAAAAACAAATGCAAAAAGAAATGCTCTTTAATAATTTGCTGCAAACTTATGATCAGTTGGGTTTATTGCTGGCCGCAGAAAAAGTATTGTTGCAAACAGGCGATTATTTGGCCCAGCAAGAAAATTTTGTAGAAAAAGCTATTGCCAACGGTTTGGCGATTCCAATTGATCGCAAAAAAATTGAGCTGGCCAAAAAGCAACTAGCCCTCAAAGTAGAAGAGCAAAAAAGCAAGAAGAAAATTGTTTTGGCCCTTTTAGCACAGCAATCGCAATTGCCTGCAGAAGAATTGGCCAATTTGCGTCCTCAATTGGCTTTGCCCGCAGAAAAAAACTGGTCTAGCGAAAGAAGAGTGGAATTAAACGCCTTAGAAGCGGCCCAAAAAGCTTTGCATGCCCAAGAAAAAATGGAACGCCAAAGTTTTATTCCCAAACTTGCGCTCAAAGGACATTATGAAATTTTGCAGCAAGATTTATCGCTGCTCGATCCTAAGGCCTATATCGCTTTGGGCATGAATTGGACGCTCTTTGATGGTCGGCAAGGTTATCTCAAAGCAGAAGAAAAAGCATTGGAGCAACAAAAAGTTAAAGAAAAAATCCGAGAAGTAGAAGAACAACTGCTTTTGGCCGAGACCAAAGCGCAGGCGGATTGGGATTTGGCCCAAGAAAAAATTGAGCTACAAAAAGCCGAGAAAAAATTGGCCGAAGAACATTATGCCTTAGTGCAAGAACAATATCGAAATGGATTGACAGATTTGCGCGAGCCTTTGGCGGCCCTAAAAGATATTGAACAAATTTCTTTTTCCTTGGCGCAAACTAAATACCAAGCAAGACGCGCCTATTTGGCCCTCATTCAAGCAAAAGGGCAGTTAATTAAGACCATCGAACAACAATAATCAAATGAAACGACTATTTATTTTGGGCCTTCTGCCCCTTATCCTTTTTAGTTGCCAGACAGAAGAACAGCCAGAAAAAATTCAATTTCCTCAGGGAAAAGTAAAATATAAAACCTTGGGCGTTAGCTCGAAGATTGCTGGCCGCTTGGCAAAAATTTATGTCCAAGAAGGGCAGCTGGTCCAAAAAGGCGACACTTTAGCCCGGCTTGATATTCCGGAGATTGCTGCCAAGATGGCGCAGGCCGAAGGCGCTATTTTAGCGGCCTCTGGACAATTGGAGATGGCAAAAAATGGGGCAACTAGCGAACAAAGAGCGCAATTAGGTCAAAAAATTGAGGCGGCCAAAGCACAACTTGCTTTTGCAGAAGCTTCTGAAAAAAGATTGGCGGCTTTGCATGCCGATTCACTACTCTCTACGCAATCTTATGAAGAAGTGGCCATGAAAGTAGAATTGGCCAAAGCGCAACTAGAAGCGCTAAACGCCAAGCGCAGAGAAGTAGAAAAGGGAAGTCGGAGTGAATTAGTACAGCAAGCGCAAGGGCAATTGGCCAGAGCGCAGGCGGCCAAACAAGAATTAGAAGTGGCCCAAAAAGAAATTTATATCATTTCGCCCGCCAATTTTAGAATTGAAACCATTTCGCTAGAAGAAGGCGAACTCCTTGGCCCTGGCTACAGTCTTTTTTATGGCTACAAAACAGAAAGCATGTATTTCCGCTTTAGCATTGCCGAATCTGAAATTTACAACTTTGAGGAAGGACAAAAAATAAATGTTCAAAATCCTTACACCAAAGAAGAAATTCCCTGCGAATTGCGTCGCATCAAACAATTGGCCCGTTATGCCAGCCAAAGTTCTGCGGCCCCCAACTACGAATTGGCCGAAAATTTATACGAGCTACAACTTTGGCCCATTCAAAAAACCAAAAGTCCGCAATATGTCAATGCAACGGTTTTGCTGCTTGCTGAGGCTACAAAAAAATAAGTGAAATGAAAGAGTTTTTTCAATTGCTGGGCCTAGAGTTTAAGCGTTTTTTGAGCAACCGTGTCATTGTGGCCATCTTTTTTATGGCGCCTATTTTTTATGGCCTTTTATTTCAGGCCGTTTATCGAAAAGCACAATTGCAAGACCTGCCCATTTTGGTGGTGGATGCCGATCAAACGCCTTCTTCGGCCCTCCTAATCGATGCCCTTTCCGATAATCCAAGTCTAAAAGTGGCCGAAGTATTGGGCGAGGTGCAATATTTAAAAGAAAAAATGTTGGAAGAAGAATTTATGGCGGTGGTGCAAATCCCCCAAGATTTTGAGGCCAATATTTTACAAAAGCGTCATCCAGAGGTCCGCGTAGATCTCAATATGGTTAATTTATTGGAAGCCAACCTGGCCAGCAGAAATTTGCAATTGGTTTTGGCCAGTTTAAATGCGGGCTTTGAAATTGAGAGCCTAAAAAAACAAGGGATGTCGCCGCCACAGGCTGCCGCCGCTTATGAAGCTTTTCAAATTAGTTTTCATAAGTTATATAATAGTAGCGGCAGCTATTTATATTATATGTTGCCTGGTTTGTTGGCCGCCATTTTACAGCAAGTGATTTTTTTGGCCATGGCCATTAGTTTTGCTCGAGATTTTGAAGATGGTCATTTTAGTCGCTTGGCCAAGGCTTCTCCTTTTGCGGGCTATAGTTTATTGCTAAAAATTTTGCCCATGGCCATTTTTCTGCCCCTCAATTATGTCTTGATGTATTGGGGCTTCCAATATTTTCAGATCGATTTTTTGATGCCCTTAGATAAATTGCTCCCTTTGGTCATTTATTTTTCTTTGGCGGCTACCTTTATCGGTTTATTATTTTCGATTGTTTTGCCCAGCCAATTAACGGCCACCGAATTATTGATGGTCATTTCTACTCCCGCCTTTGTTTTGAGCGGATTTAGTTGGCCGCGTTCGGGCATGCCGCCCCTTTTGGCCGAGGCCGCCAATTATATTCCCCTAACTCCTTTTATTGAAGGCCTCCGAAAATTGAGTTACTATGGCGCAGAGCTTTCGCAAATTGAGCCCGAAATTAAACAGCTACAATTTTTAGCCCTTTCGGCTTTCGCTTTACTTTTTGTGGTCCTACAAATAAAAACCCTTTTACGCAGAAGAAAACTTAATGCTTTGCCCGAATCCGACTCAAAGTTTCTGGCCGAATCCCTAAAAAACTAGCAATATCGCTGAGGCGCAATCGCTGAAATAGATCGGGATAACGCTCCAACATAAAATTGTATCGTTCTTTGGCCGATTTAAATTGCATGGCATGTGAACGCTGAATCATTTCGCCCAGCATTTCAATCGCTAGCAATCGGCCAAAGCGCTCAATTAAATGCAATTCTTCAAAAAGTTGCTCCAAACGCTGATGCGAAATTTCATACAAGTGGGCATCTTCCAATAATTCTATATTATATATAGAAGGCTTTTGCTGGAAAAAACTTTCGCTATTGGTCAAAAACTCTCCTTCTCTAAAAAACCACAAACTAATATCACTGCCCGAATCGCTATAATAAAAACTACGGGCCAAGCCCTCTTCAATAAAAAAAAGCGAGCGACAAACCTTGCCCATTGGTAGAAGTAATTCTCCTTTGGGCAATTTTTTTTCTACAAACTCTTCTTTGAGCCTTGCCAAAGCGCTTGCAGGAAAATCTACTCTGGCTTTTATTGCCGCTTCTAATCGCTTCATTTTTTATTTTTTTTGCGAAGATACGTTTTTTTTGGGGCTGCCCCTGCGCTTCGCTTGGGTCGGGCTATGTCGCAGCTCGCAGGTCTGCTCGGCCCAACAACAAGGACTTTAGTCCGCAGTTCGACGACCAACGGGAGTAACCGTAGCGCCGCAAGGCGAAGCCGCAGCGGAGGCCCCAAAAATGAAGAATTCCAATCCTCTTTTTCGCTCACAAATTGCACATTTCTCGGCATAAATAATACGTAGCGCTTCTATTGTTGTGTCCCTATAACAACTACTCTTCACTTCATGATTATGCTTTTCTATTAGTAGCTTAGCTTTTAAATCATTCCATTTAGGATCGACAAGCAAAACAGGCTCAGCATCAATTTTTTTATTTCTGTGCACCTATATATTCTAGGCGAGGGCCTGCTTTTAAGTAAAAAAAGTTGATGGCGCTATTTTCTTGTTTTATTTCGCTCTATGATTGATGGCATATAAAAACAGCAGCCGATTATTTTTATTCATAGAATAAAGCGCTACTAGAAAATGAGTTCAACAACTTGGCCTCAAGATAAAGATTTATAGAAAAAGGGGCCATTAAAAAATGGCTTAAGCGGTGGCTAGCTCTATTTTGTTCCTATCTTCTTTGGCCTTTATCCACGAAGAAGAAAAGTTTCCCCAATAAATTCATCTTCCCAAGCAGTAATGGCCTGATACAGTGCAGTAGTTCTAAAATCTTCTGCACGATAACTAATGCGTAAATTTCTTTCTAAATCTTCTGCAGCTATTTTTTTGCCACTGCCAGAGTTAGCAATACAGCGTCTTAAGGCAAAAGAAAACAATTCTAAGAACTCATGACCGTTCGTCCATTTTTCTAGCTCATTTGCTGCAGTTGTAGTGGCTATTTCTTCTTCTATTTCAGGATTTTGTTTAAAAAACCTGGGCTTTTTCGATTTATTTTCTACGGCTCGCAATAATTTGGGCAGTGAAAAAGATAAATCCTGTTCTTTAAAGAAATCCTTGAAGGATAAAAGTCCTAACTTACTGTTCTTTATGCTCTTAAACTTCAATCCCCAACCATTTTGCTCATTTAAATAACGGAGATAAGATAAGGGCCAAAGTTTTTCCTGCAATACATTTAAGAGATTGGCTCCATCGCCACAGAATTTTGCCAATTTTTCATCATCTGCATATTCAGCCAGTAAATTTTCCCAGCAGCTTGGACTTTGAAGCTGCATCATTTCTGCGTCATGCGCATTGGTCAAAAAAACTTGATCGGGAAGACTCCAGTCCAGAAAAGGTTTAAAATCTGCATCAATAATAGCAATGACAAATTCTAGCGCCTGCTTTTTGGCCATCTCAACTAACCTAAGGGCCATTTCCCAACCCGAGCTAGAAAAAAAAGAAGTATTGCGGTTGAAAAACTTCTTATAAAATTTTTCATCTGATTTAGATTCTACAACAACGGCCAAGTTTTTTTGACGCCTACGATCTAAACACATTTTAATTTCGCCGAACAAATAGTTATCATCTTGCTCATATTTCAGGTCTTTGGGGCTAGGCATCTTTTGGTCCTTTTAAAGAGATGGTTAAATCCCACTCTCCATTGATAATACTTGGAGAATGTGTAGAAACAATAAAATCGAAATTTTTGAGGGCAATAATATCCTGCATATCCTCAATAAATTCTTTTTGCCAAGCGATATGCAAGGAAATTTCTGGCTCATCTAATAAAATGAGGGAAGCATCTGGAATGCGGAACAACAACTCATAGAGTAAAACTAATTCATGTTGCTCTCCTGAAGATAAATTCTTTGGTAGAATATCTTTATCCCGAATATTTTTGAAATAAAACCCCTTTTCTTCTGAGAGATAGATTTTTTTGTAGGAAAAACGACGCTCATTTAAAATCTCTAGAAACAATTTTACTTTTTGGTCAAAAGCATCTTCTTCATAGACCTTAAGCTGTTCTTGCATATCTAAAATATTGACTGCCAGAATAGCTTTTTTAATATCGTCTAGGCTGTCGGGGATATCCAAAGGGGCCGTATCTTTAGACAAAAGTCCTAGCTCTTGTAGCTCTTTTCGTTTTTGATTGACTTTGGCCGCCATTTTTTGCAGCTCTTCTACTTGATAGTCTGTTTTTATCTCTCCAGAAATAATGCGTTGACTCAAAGAGTTTTTTAAATCATCAGATTTTTTACGGTACTGGGCCGTTTTTTCTTGTAAAATAGCGGCTAGTTCTGCGGCGTAGTTGGTGGAAGTTGTATCCACTTTAAAGTTCTTTACCCCAGTGTTTTCAACTTGAGGGAACAAATACAGCCTTTGTGTTTTAATAAATTGAATTTTGACGCTATCCAAAATATTTTTGAGCACATCTGGTAGTATTTCACGCTCTAACTCATTCCTAAATCGGGGAAGAAGCTGATCACTGTAAAGTTTAAGGACTTTTTCCGCACTTAATAATGTCTTTGTTTTTAACTCAAAAAATCTATTTGGCCCCAAAGCTTCTAAAGGCAGATAGTCTGCTAGATTAGAAAAAAGATCCTCTGTTTTCTTTTGGAAATTTTTATACTGAGTGAATCTCTTAACTTTCACGCTGCTAACATCAAAAATTGTAAAGACCACTCTATCCTTACGATGATTATCTAACTCGAGCTGTTTTTCATCATCAAAAACGATTTTCAGAAATGAAAACGGGATGTCCCATATTTTCAAGAAGTCAGGCTGATCTGGGTTAAACAAACAATTCAACAAGCGAAAGAGCATTGTTTTGCCCACTCCATTTTCGCCATAAATAATCGTCAGTTTATTATTTAAATCTATTTGGTGGTCAAATAGACCGAGCAGGCCCTTAACTTGAATAGAGCTAATTCGCATAAGTGGAAAATTCAGACAGTTTGATAAAATGAGTTCAACAACTTGGCCTCAAGATAAAGATTTATAGAAAAAGGGCCCATTAAAAAATGGCTTAAGCGGGGGCTAGCTCTAATTTTTTCAGTCCATTATTTTTCTTCGGCAGTTGGAGGCGGTTGTTTTTTTGTTTCCCATAAATTTCATAGGAACCCCAGGGCCAAAGCGCTTGCAGGAAAATCTACTCTGGCTTTTATTGCCGCTTCTAATCGCTTCATTTTTTATTTTTTTTTGCGAAGATACGTTTTTTTTGGGGCTGCCCCTGCGCTTCGCTTGGGTCGGGCTATGTCGCAGCTCGCAAGTCTGCTCGGCCCTGCGCAAAAAAACAAGTTTTTTTGCTGGGTCTGGCCTAAGGGCCACTGCTATCTATCCCTCAGCCGTTTGGCCTTCGGCCATAGCTGTAGGTTAAAACCCACAGCCATACAACAACCCCATTCTGCATCTATAGTGCGGGGAGGATTAAAATCCTCCGCCGTTTTGAACAAGGGCGTTTTTTCTTCGGCGGTTGGAGGCGGTTTGTTTTTTTGTTTCCCATAAATTTCATAGCCCCCCCAGGGCCAAGGCCCTAGGCTAAGAAAAAAATTGTCACCCCCTCCTGCGAGGAGATTTTTTTGCGGTTGTGGTTTGGATGGTTGTTATTTTGAATCTGTGGGTTGAAACCCACAGCCATACAACAATTCCATTCTACATCTATAGTGCGGAGAGGATTAAAATCCTCTGCCGCTTTGAACATGATGATTTTTGGTCCATTGATTTTTCCCAAGAGAAATTTTCATCCCTGTTTTTTTATGGAGGTTTTTAAACCTCCATTTAAAATGAAATGCCTTTTTGTTGCCTGGCTGTAGGTTTCAACCTACAGACCACCGCAGTTTTTCCGCCGAAGAAAAAAACTGGGCGTTTTTTATCCCATTGCTAATTGAAAGGGGGGATTGGGGCCGAAGAAAAAAGTTTAGAGAAAAAAAGACAGATGAGCGGCCTAGCGATGCGGCGGGGTGGCCGCAGGCCAGACCCAGTTTTGAGCGCAGCGAAAAAACGCAGGGCCGAGCAGACCTGCGAGCCCCAAAGCGTAGCGCCGCAAGGCGAAGCCGCAGCGGAGGCCCCAAAACAACAGCGAGCAGCGACAACAAGGACTTTAGTTTGTCTTTGGCGACTGAAAGGAGTAGCGCCCCAAATAAAACAATTGGAAAAGAAAAATAAAAAATCCTAAATTGGGTTGTGGACTCATTTGATGCGTTCTGAGATAAAAATATGAGGATGAAAACATTGATCTACCCTTTGTGGAGTTATAATTTGGCGGATGGTTCTCAAATGGGCTTTATTTTGGGCCAGAATCATTTGCCTTTGATAGAAAAGGATTTAAAAAGTTTGAAAGCGGCTTTTGTTCAGCTTTTGCAGAAGCAGTATAAAAAGCATGGGCATTATCCGCCTCAGAGTTTGGAGCAATTTAAGAAAAAGCGTTTTGAGATTGAGTTTCGGCCCAGTTATCAGTTGGGGGAGCATAATTTTCCGGTAGAGCAAAGTTTAAAAATTCCGATTTGGACCGTTTATGGGCCCAGCTCGAACGGATATGCCTATGAGTGTCAGTTGCCTGATCTTTTTGAGTCTTTTCGGTATCAGGATAATAATAGTTTGTCTTCTTTGCTTCAATATTATTGTAGCAACTTGCTCAATCAGTATCAGCCAAAAAGTATTTTTCGGTTGATGAATCGGCCAGAGCCGCAGTTGAGTGAATTACAATTGCGGATTAAGGAAGTGGAAGAGCGCAGTTCTTTTGGGCAGGCTTGGCAGCAGGGGCCTCAGCTCAAAGAATTGCCTGCTTTGGCCGAATTGTATCCGCCCAAGCAGGCTGATCTGCGTAAAAAGCGTTTGCCTGAGCAAGCTTGGGAGCGAGAAGATGTGGTACAGCAACTGATTGATAAAATTTTGAACAAAAGAGCCAATATTTTATTGGTGGGCCCGCCTTCTTCTGGAAAAACAGTGGTTTTGCAAGAAGCCTTGCGAAAAATCCAGAAAGTGAGTCAGATGGGCTTGCAATTTTGGCGCATCAATAGTCAGCGAATCACGGCGCAGGCCAAATATTTGGGGGAATGGCAGCAGAAAGTAGAAAGTTTGGTAGAGGAGCTGCAGTCGGTGCAAGGCGTACTTTGGGTGAATGACTGCATTCGTTTGTTGCAGATTGGTGGCGAGGGGGCCGAGGATAGTTTGGCTGCTTTTATGAGTGGATTTATTTCGGAGGGCAAGCTACAATTGATTGGAGAATTGACGCCCAAAGAGCTGGAGAGTTTGCGTCAGAAGCTGCCTAGTTTTGTTCAGCATTTTCAGCTTGTGCAGCTCAATCAGCTAGATGAGATGGCGGTTTTTAGAATTTTGGAGCGTTTTGCCCAGTATGCCGAGCAACAATTTAAGCAAAGCATACAGGCCGATGCTTGGCAATTGGCTTATCGTCTGTTGGATCGTTATTATCCTTATGAGCATTTTCCGGGCAAAGCTCTTCGTTTTTTGGATAAAGTCATGCAAAGCCATAAAAATCAGCCCACAATAGATAGTAAGGCAGTTTTAGAAAGCTTTAGCAAGCAAACGGGCTTGCCAGAAATATTTTTGCGAGATGATATTTTATTGCAGCCGGAAGAGCTGCAAGACTATTTTTCTAGTCGCTTAATTGGGCAAAAGCCAGCGGTAGATGCGCTTTGCAAGTTGGTTAAAATATTTAAGGTGGGGCTCAACAACCCCAGCAAACCCATTGGAAGTTTATTATTTGCTGGACCAACGGGGGTTGGAAAAACGGCGGCGGCCAAACTGCTGGCCGACTACTTTTTTGGGCAAGGGCAGCAAAAAAGTCCCTTGATTCGGATTGACATGAGTGAGTTTCAGCATCCGGCGCAAATTGAGCGTTTTATTGGGGCAGCTGGGCGGCCTGGCAAACTGGTCCAAGCCGTTCGAGAGCGGCCTTTTGCCCTATTACTTTTGGATGAGGTAGAAAAAGCGCATCCGGCTATTTTTGATAGTTTATTGAGTTTATTGGATGAAGGCCGCTTTGTGGATGCCTTTGGTCGAGTGACCAATTTTAAAAACTGCATCATTATTATGACCTCTAATTTGGGGGCCAGCAACCAAAGCCGAATTGGGTATGGCCAAAATGATCAGCAAAACTATGAATCGGCCATTTATAAATTTTTCCGTCCCGAATTTATTAACCGTTTGGATCAAATTGTTTTTTTCAAAGCCTTAGAAGAAAAAGATATTCGGAAAATTCTAGACATCGAGCTGCAGCAACTTGCGCAAAGAGAAGGCTTCAAGAAAAGAGAGCTAGAATTGGCCTTTGGTCCAGCCCTCAAAGAACTATTGGTCCATAAAGGATTTGACCAACGATATGGGGCCAGACCCCTACAACGCAGCCTAGAAAGAGAACTAATTGCCCCCCTAGCCAACTGGTTACTTCAAAAAGATGTTGCAGTTCAAAAACAAAAACTGTATATTGAATATGTAGATGGAGAGCTAACTATTGTTAATCTCTAATTCCTCCCTTCATAAAACGCGAAATACAATGAAAGATAACGAATGGAACAATGGCGACGGCCCCGGGCCCCCTATGCAACCTGGAGATGCCAATGCTGGCGGTTGGGAACCCCCCAAACAAAGAGATATTCATGAAAATGAGCTATCTGATGAACAGCTAGAAGGCCCCTTTAGCTACTTTAAAATCAATGGCTACCATTTTCATAATATTGAGTCGCTACTGACCGATGAAAGCCAGCAGAACAGCTATGAAAATGGCGATCGCTACGTTGGCGAGCTACTTGGAGGCTGGCGCGAAGGCGTTGGCAAATATTATTACTCCAGTGACAATAGCGTCTACTTTGGCCAATGGAGCCGAGGCAGCCGACACGGAAGAGGCATTTTTGTATGGGCCGATAATGAATACTATGATGGTGATTGGGTCTTTGGTAGAATGCACGGCCAAGGTAACTATTACTATAAAAATGGTGATAGCTACAAGGGAGAATGGGTCAATGACCTCAAGCAAGGCCGTGGCGAATATGTCTATGAAACCACAGGCAGCCGATATTTAGGCGACTGGCTCGGCGATAGCCGCACCGGAGAAGGTACTTTTTGGTGGGCCAGCAATGACCGCTATGAAGGCCAATGGGCCGAAAGTAAAATGAATGGCTTTGGCAAATACTTCTATGTTAATGGCGACATCTTTGAAGGCCATTGGCTACATGATAAACGCAACGGCTTTGGTACCTACCATTATAATAATGGCGACCGCTATGAGGGGAATTGGATCAATGGAAAACGAACAGGTTTTGGAAAATATTTTTATCTTGATGGCAGCTATTATGAGGGCTTTTTTAGAGAAAATGAGTTCCATGGCCGAGGAAAATATATTTCTAAGCTTGGAGAAGTAGAAGAGGGCATTTGGGATCGAGGTGCTTTGATCCATGCCGAATAAGCCTTGCAAAAGGCGAAGATATAAAAAGGTCCTTTAAGGACCTTTTTTTTATGCCACACTGAATTTAGATATCATGGACTGCATCTGGCTGTTACAAATAGGGTTTATGGATGTAACCCTCTGGGACCTAGTAGACATCATTATTGTTGGCTATCTCCTCTTTCAAATTTATAAATTACTCAAGGGAAGTCTGGGCTTCAATATCTTTTTGGGGCTGCTGTTTGTCTACATCCTTTGGTGGCTAGTTTCGGCCTTGGGCATGCCCCTACTCAGCAGCATTTTGGGGCAGTTTGTTAGTGTTGGAATGATCGCCCTGCTCATCCTTTTTCAGCCTGAAGTCCGCCGTTTTCTGCTCTTTTTGGGCCAAGGCTACCTCCAAGGCCAACTGATTGAGCGACTGTTGGGCAAAAAATTGGGTGCCCAAGAAGATGCACAAATAGAACTAATCATCCGTGAAATTACCCGGGCTACCGAGGAAATGGCCCAAGAAAAAACAGGGGCGCTCATCCTCATCAATACTGGCGCTAGCCTCGATGGCTACTATAGCTCGGGCGTAATGCTGGGCGCAAAAATTAGTAGCCAGTTATTGCTCAGCATTTTCAATAAATATAGCCCCTTACATGATGGGGCCACCATTATTTCGGGCCAAGAAGTTATTGCCGCTAGCTGCGTACTACCCGTTTCCGACCGCCCTGGTATCCCGCAATCACTCGGCCTTCGCCACCGAGCCGCTATTGGCATTACCGAAGAAACTCCCGTTTTGGCCTTCATCGTTTCTGAAGAAACAGGACATATTTCTTATGCCCGCCAAGGCAATATCCAACGCAATATCTCTGCCGAACATATGCACAAACTCCTACGTAAAGTGCTACATTAATTTTTTCTTTTTTTGGGGCTGCCCCGGCCGTTGGCCGGGTCGGGCTGTGCCGGGCTCGCAGGTCTGCTCGGCCCTTCGCTTTTTTCGCTGCGCTCAAAAAGCTCGGTCTGGCCTTCGGCCACCCTTTCCATCCCTCAGCCAGATTTAGCCGCAGCCTAAATATTAGGTTAAAAAAAAGGCCGTTAGTTGGCCAGCCTACACAAAAGCAGTATTTTCGCTAAAGGCATCATACTGAAGCAGTACAAATGAAGCCTCTATTTTACCACTGCCCTCCTATTTTGACGCTACTTTATGCAAGATATATATCAAACAAGGCTCAGAATTTTACAAGGCGCCATCATTTTGGCCGCCCTGGCGCTCTTGTTTAAATGTTTCCAAATTCAAATTATAGATACCTCCTACCAACAACAACAAAGCTACCGACAAGCACTCACCCTCTACCCTTCTAGAGGACTACTCTATGACCGCAACGATAGCCTACTCATCTATAATTTACCCACCTACGATATATTGGCCACCTACGAAACCGTTCGACGAGCCAATATAGATACCGCCCTTTTCTGTGAGCTGCTAGGCATCGATACCGCTACCTTTGTCAAAAATATGGAGAAAAACTGGAGCGATCGCCGTTTTTCTAAACGCAAGCCCATTACCTTCATGAGCCGCCTGCGTGCCGATAGCCTCGCCATTTTACAAGAACACCTCTACAATTTTCCGGGCTTTGAACTACATAGCAGAAATAGCCGTGGCTATCCCGTAACCGTAGCCGCCCATGCCTTAGGATACATCTCAGAGGTCAACCCAGAACAAATCAAAGCCTCTGAAGGTATCTATAAAAGAGGAGATTATATTGGCATCTCTGGCCTAGAACAAGCCTATGAAGCTCAGCTTAGAGGAATCAAAGGGAAAAAACAGGTCCTTAAAGACAAATGGGGCAAAATCAAGGGGAGCTATAAAGAAGGAAGCCAAGATGTTCCCGCTATTTCAGGTTGTGATCTCATTACGTCTATTGATCTGAATTTGCAGCGCTACGCTGAAGAGCTCATGCAAAATAAAAGAGGGGCCGTAGTGGTTATTCAACCCTCTACCGGCGAAATTTTGGCCATGGTCAGCGCCCCCAACTATAACCCCCAACTACTTACAGTAGACCAAGACCGACAAAAGGCTTACCTAGGCCTAGTCAGAGACTCTAGCCGCCCTCTCTTTAATCGAGCCCTACAAGCAAAATACCCCCCTGGCTCTATTTTTAAACCCGTTTTGGCCGCTATTGCCCTGCAAGAAGGAGTCCTACAACCCAATAGAGGAATGGGCTGCCCCGGAGGCTTTATTATGGGGAATCGTATTATTGGCTGCCACGGACACGCCCCCACACATGATGTAGGTGCCGCTATTCAGTATTCTTGCAACAACTATTTTTGCCAAACCTATCGCGAAATGGTCAATATCTACGGCTATGATTTTCCAGCCAAAGGGATGCAACTCCTCAGCGAACATCTAGAGGCCTTTGGCCTAGGTAGAAAACTGGGTATTGATATTGGCGGAGAAGCAAGCGGAAACATCCCTACCGTAGATTATTTTAACCGCCGATATGGGGAGGGCCGCTGGCGCTTTTCGCATTCTGTTTCTATTGGTATTGGGCAAGGAGAACTAGAAGTGACGCCTTTGCAAATGGCCAATATGGCCGCCATTATTGCCAACCGAGGCTATTATTATACCCCCCATTTTGCCAAAGAACTTAAAGGCGATACCAGCAACACCCTCGCTAAATTTAAGAAAAAACATTATACCAAGGTCCATCCAAGGCATTTTGAAGCCGTCATAGATGGCATGCGCAGAGTTATTCTATCGGGTACAGGCCGCCGCGCAGATATCGAGGATATTGCCGTTTGTGGTAAAACGGGAACAGTAGAAAATGTGCACGGCAAAGACCACTCTACTTTTATTGCTTTTGCCCCTATGGAAAAGCCCGAAATTGTAGTGGCCGTTTATGTAGAAAACGGAGGATATGGCTCTACTTATGGAGCCCCTATTTCTTCGCTCATCATTGAAAAACACCTCAGAGGCCATATCGAAAGCCCTCAGCGTCAACTTCTAGAAAAGATGATGCTAGAGGCCAATTTGGTTTCTTCAGCTAATATCCCTTAAGCCATGTCTAGCCAAGAACAAGCATTTTTATTTAGTTACCCGGCCCTTCACTGCCCTTCTGAAAAAGTAAGGGTTTCCACAGAGAATATTAGCTCTTTTTTGCGCTTGCTGCAAGCCTCTAAAGCAGAAGCCTTTTGGGCCCTAGAAACTGCCGATTTTTTGCAGGATGATGTCCAAAAGGAACTCTATAAATTAGCCAAAAACCTGCTTCGCCCTCGGCAGCTTGCGCTGGAGCTGCTCGATCAGGCCTTTACTTTTCTGCGCAAAGAAATATTTGGCTGCTGGGAGCTTCCGCAAAATCACTATTTGGCCGTTTTACACCCTATGCTTGCCGCTCAGTATCTTTTGAGCCAAAATAGCAGTTTTCCCAGCCAGCGTTGGAACAACTTACTCCCTCTCTTAAGCAAGGCTTGGCAAGAAAAAACAAAGGAATTATTAGCCCATCCCCATAAAACAACCACCATTAGCGGCGACTGGCTCAATTTCTTTGAAAACCAACACAAGGCACTCTACACCCTAGCCGAAAATTATCCCTCTGCCCCTAAAATAGAGCATCTAGAAATGGTAGAGGCTTTTCTACAAAAGTTTGCCTTCTCCTCTTCTTCCAATCAATAGTTTTATTTTTTTGGGGCCTGCCGCCTGCGGCGGCCGGGCCCTTTATTCCCGTTGGTCATCGAACTGGCGCCCCTTAGGGGCTGGTTGTCAGGGCTCGCAGGTCTGCTCGGCCCTGCGCCAGCAAGCTGGCTGGGTCTGCCGCTGCGCGGCCCCCTTGCAGGCCCCTAGGCCGTTTGGCCTTCGGCCACCCCTAGGGCCAAGGCCCTAGGCTATCGAAAAAATTGTCATCCCCTCATTCGAGGGGATTTTTCTTTGCGATTGTGGTTGGACGGTTGTTGTTTTCTTGGAGCTAATTTTTTTCCATTTTCCAGCAAACAAGGGCTTTAGCCCGCCAGTTTGCATAGCCCCGCAAGCATGGGCTTCAGCCCATGGCAGAAAAGGCGAGCTCCTAGAATCTTTAATTAAGCTTAGTCGACAGCGGCTATCCTTAGCGCCCTGGGCTGAAGCCCAGGGTTGTAGACTTGAGCGAAGAGCGGACTAAAGTCCTTGTTCGCTTTTTCTACTTGTAGCTTTCCATTAAGCTTCAACCCAAAGCTACCCAGCCACTAAAAGCCGCTTTCTTTATCTTTCCTTTTTTCAAAACTCCCAAGAAAAAGTTGAGGGACTAACAGCGGCTATGCTTAGCGCCCTGGGCTGAAGCCCAGGGTTATTAACTGAGCGAACTGACGGACTAAAGTCCTTGTTCGCTTTTTCTACTTGTAGCTTTCCATTAAGCTTCAGCCCAAAACTACCTAGCCACTAAAAAACGCTTTCTTTATCTCTTATCTCTCCTTTTTCAAAAAACCCCAGAAAAAGTTGAGGGACTAATAAAACTATCTCAATACTGCCGCCTGCTAGCTGTGGCTGCAGGTTGAAACCAGCAGCCAATTTAGGAACAGCAGAGCTAGCTCCTCACCAACAACTGGCCTGCAGCTTAAAAGCCGCAGGACCTGAAAACCTAATAGCTCCTTTCCACAAACAAAGCAGGGGCTTTTAAGCCGCTGCGGCAAGAAAGGCCAAGGCCCAACAAGAATGGCTGCGGCCTTTAGGCTGCAGATAGCGGCAAAGCCGCCATGGCCGAAGGTTGAAACCATCGGCCCATATCATTTATAGCAAACAAGGGCTTTAGCCCGCCAGTTTGCATAGACCCACAACCATGGGCTTCAGCCCATGGGCCCAAAACAATTCTACACTAAAAACAATTGCTATTATTTCTCCCCCATAAATTTCATAGGAACCCTAGGGCCAAGGCCCTAGGCTATCGAAAAATCGCCATCCCCTCATTCAGGGGATTTGCTGTTCCACTAGGCTCCATCAGCAAANAAGGGCTAAAATGTTATTTATGAGGGTTTCAACCTCCATTGAACCAAAAATGCATTCGTTAATTGGCTGTAGGTTTCAACCTACAGGCCCATATAGCAGGCCCATAGGGCCGCAGGCCTAGCGATGTGCAGGGGTGGCCGTAGGCCAGACCCAGCGGGCGCAGCCCGCGCAGGGCCGAGCGAACAGCGAGCCCCGAAACGTAGCGCCCGCCAAAGGCGGGAGGCCCCTAAAAAACAACTTCATATATTAGGTCCCCTGCCCTTCTAAAACTCTCATCTGGCATTCTTATCTTTATTTTCCGAATAAAGAGAAAATCTCTAACTTTCAGGCTTTTAAGCTTTGTTCTTTGAGCTAAGGTAAATTCTGAACCATTACTTTTTAGGCTAAAAAACCTCCCATCTTCCAAGTATAGCATCTCAAATTCAACTATCTCTCCTCGTACATCTGTATCCCAATACTTTATACTGTTGTCTATTTTATCAAGATAAGGCAACTGCTTAACATTTAAAGTTTTTCCTCTAGCTCCACTAATATAAGCCAATGGAGTAGGCAAATCCTTAACTTGAAACCACTTAGAGGTCAAAAGCCTAGTTTTTTCCTTTGTATCAAACAGTCGAACTTCTACGATTTTTTTATTTAAGTTCTTAGGAAGAGAAAATAAAGTCGGCCCAAGGGGATTAGTTTTAAAAATAGAGTCACCTACTTCTAAAAACAAAACCTTTTCATTATTAGCCGTTGAAATATTAACAGCATTAAGAAGTCCTTTATATAAAATAGGTTGAGCTAGTTCTATAGTTGGCAGAATCGCCCTATTGCTCCCCAAACAAAATAGTAAACTTATAATCGCTATATATTTCATATTTATTCTTTAGTTAGTTCGACATTAACTCCTTCTTCAATTGAATACCCTATAATTTTCATTACAGGAATAGGATCGTTCTTGTAATATTCGAGATTTGAAGCCCCTTCAACATATGGAAATACAGATACATCTAAAATGTAATCATAAATGAATGTATCCGGCAACTTCCCTGTTCTTAACAAAATTGATTCCTTTGCATCCTCTATTGAGAATAAATCTACCCCCCAAACTTGATATTCAAATATTTTAGCCCCTTGTTGAGACTCTAAAACAGATAAATTATAAAATTCATCACTTTCAATTTCTTCTTCTGTGAATGTTACATTATTCATAGCATCACCACTAAATGGCTCTATATATTCATGAAACACAGAACTAACAACAACGGTCAATGCTGCTCTTTCATCATTAGGGGTCAATGCATCTTCTAATGCTTTCAACTGTTGTTCTGATATATATAATGTATGCTTCATACTTCCTGTTTCAAAATCTTTTGCATAAACAGAATAAGATGTTGGCATTTCATTTAAATCAGCCGAAATTGCTACTGTTGGACCATTTCCTGAAATCATAATTCGCTCAATATCTGCCAATGTAAGCGCAACAATGCCTTTCTGATCTGATTTCGTTCGCGTATTATATATCAATGAATTTACAAAACGTTCACTTTTCAATAATTCAGTTACAACTCCCTTTTTTCCTTTTTCGAAGTCACCTAATTGAGCCGATAAATATGCCGCAGCTTTAGGGTATTTTTTAACTAACTCTGGATCGATGACAAACGCACCATCCATATCTAAATACTGTATAGGACTGTTCAATACATAACTATAAGGGCTTTCATATGGATATACTATGCAGAAAGGATCCACAGACCACCACCGCCCCAACTGGCTATTATACATCCTCGCTCCAAAATCATAGCTGCCACTAGTTGCATCCTCATCCGTCTCCTTCCCATTAAACCCAAAACGATACCCCTCCCCACTCACAAACTTACGGCCAGGCATTTCCCAACCAAAAGGGTAGTATAAGTTTGCAGAAAAAACCTGCGCCAGATAATAATCTGCCTGCCCCGTTTGGCTGCTGTCTTGGCCCAAAGATTTATCGCTGACCGTAGCCAGTACGTTGCCTAGGTGGTTGGAGAGCTCGTAGCGGCGGCGGCCCAGCTCATTTTATTTCAAAGAACGAGGTCTAAAGATACTATTTTTTTTCTTTTTTTGGGGCCTGCCGCCTAAGGCGGCCGGGCTGTTTCGCAAGCTCGCTGTTCGCTCGGCCCTTCGGCGCTTTCAGCGTCCTTGGGTTGGCCCTGCGCGGCACCCTTGCAGGCCCCTAGGCCTGCGGCGGCTTCGCCGCCTGCTAGCTGTGGCTGCAGGTTGAAACCAGCAGCCATACAACAACCCCATTCTAGATCTATAGTGCGGAGAGGATTAAAATCCTCTACCGCTTTGAACAAGGGGTTGTTTTTTCCTTCCCCATAAATTTCATAGGAACCCTAGGGCCAAGGCCCTAGGCTATCGAAAAAATCGTCATCCCCTCATTCGAGGGGATTTTCTGTTCCAATAGGCTCTATCAGCAAAGAAGGGCTTTAGCCCGCCAGTTTGCATAGACCCACAACCATGGGCTTCAGCCCATGGGCCCCAAACAAGTCCACACAAAAAATCAGGGGTAAAACAATTGCTATGCTTACCGCCCTGGGCTGAAGCCCAGGGTTATTACCTGAGCGAACTGACGGACTAAAGTCCTTGTTCGCTTTT
>NZ_JH719942.1:3498297-3553720 GCF_000275825.1 Saprospira grandis DSM 2844 | reverse complement strand
CCGAGCTATGCTAAGTCCTTCTAATACTGCTATTTGGCTCAGTCTTAACGCTTCATCACATTCCCCTATATTTTTTTTTAAGCCAGTCCAGCTCAAACTGCAACTTGCCTATTTGCTCATATAAACGGGCTTCTTTTTCTTCATCAGCATCCACTTTGGGGCCTCGCTTTTTTTCATAAAGCAAAAAACTATTGGCTAAAAGCTCTTTCTTCCAGGCCGATATTTGATTTGCATGTAGCTCGTATTTTGTCGCTAATTCTGCCAAGGTCAATTGATCTTTTAGCGCTTCTAAGGCTACTTTTGCCTTAAATTTAGAACTGAAATTACGACGTTTCTTTCTCATCTCTTTTGTAATTTAGTGCTTCATTATACGACTTTTTTCTTTCATTTTTCCACCTTAAACTACTGTCCTAATTTTGGGGGTAAGGGCACATAACATAAAACTAAAAATAATAGGCTAAATCTAATCATCATTAAGCTATTTAGTATAAAAATAGGTGTAGATAAAAGATGCCTAAATAATGATTAAAGTTGTGTGTGGCTGGCAAAGTCCTTTTACTCTTGATAAACAGGGAGCAGCAAAAAAGAGCGGGCCTCTTGGATCGAGCGGAACAACAACTCGTATTGTTTGTCGGTATAAGCGCCCTCAAAAATGTCCTTATCGCTAGGGCCCAAAGAAAGGCGTAGGCGAGAGCCCTTTTGCAACTGCCAAGCCACTGGCAAAAGCTGCAAGCGCAATTCTAGCCATTGTTGGGCGACAACCGCCTGGGCATCCTTGCGCAAATGGGTTGATTGCCAGGCGGTTTTTGGGCGATGACTGGCTCGCAATTGGCCCTCCGTAATATAATGAATACTGCCATCGGCCTTGAGCTCGGAAAGATAGACATAGATATCGGCCAAATCTTCGGTAGATTGTAGTTGCAACTGCAATTTGCTCTCCCCCACAATTTCTAGCGGAGCCGCTAAAAGGGGGCCATCAAAATGCAATAAAGAGGCGGAGCGCTGGGCCCAATCGGCATAAGTGTAGGGACTTTTCACCTTGCCATTCACGGCGGTCCAGCGATTCACCTCCCCCGTACCAAACTGATGGTCGGCCACTATTTTTTGCTCGCTTAAGGGGGTAAAACGAGGCTGTAAACCCGCATCCGACAAAAATAAACTATCCCAAACCACTGCCGCCGGAGGCCAAGTTTGAGCCGCCCGCCAGCGCTCGGCCCCAATGCTATAATAATGTATGGGCGCTTCTTGGGCCAAGGCATTTTTTTGCCCCTTCAAATGATAATCGAAGAACTTGAGCAGCTCGCCCGCATGATCAAATTGGGCCAAAGACGGACAATAGGGACTAATATTGTAGGCCCCGCCATGCTCCCAAGGCCCCAACATCAATTTGTGCGCCCCGGCCCCCAAATCTAAATGCCGCTTGATGGCTGCCTCTGCATAGGCCCCATCTTGCCAGCCGCTATAAGAGTAAACCGCCACCCCAGAAGCACGCAGGGCATCAATATAATGGTGGGGACTAAAATAATCGACTTTGCGGCCCGCCCCTTGCCGAGGACGATCATCTCGGAAATCAACCTCTAAGGCTCCTTCATGCACATTTTTATTCTCTTCATGGCTACTCACCGCCCGACCCAATTGCTTCTTTTTCTTGCGCACAGGCGCCACCCCTTTGATCAACCATTTGTAGGCCTCGGCATTGGGCGGCAACTCATTGGCATCCATCAAGGCATTGGCATCGCCCCAATTAGAAGTAAACCAGCGGTTATGAATACCGCCCGGAAAAGCATTGTCCGCATACACATCATATAGAGAAAACATCAGGGCCACCGCCTTGAGATTAGGGTGCTGCTGTATGGCCAAAAACTCGGCGGCGGTGCCCCCATAAGAAACACCCAAACTTCCAATTTGGCCATTGGACCAAGGCTGCGCCACAATCCAATCCAGAATTTCAGCCCCATCGGCCTGCTCCTCTGGGCTCCAAGGATGCAAACGCTGCCCAAAAGAAGCCCCAGAACCCCGAACATCTACGTTCACAATCGCATAACCCTCATCCAAAAAGCGCTGTACCATCTTGCCCGTACGGCCCAATAAGCCCTTAGAAAACAAACTAAAAGGAAAACGCAACTGCGGCCGCCGCCAATAACGTGTCTGCCGTACAATGGTCGGCAAACGATCGCCCGCCTTCATCTTTTTAGGCAAATACAGATCTACAGCCAAAGCCGTGCTATCTTGCATATATAAATAAAAAGAATGGATCCGCATGCCCTTATAAGGATCTTCTCTAGGCTGATGCGCCGATAATAAATCATCGGCCGCATCACAGGCTGGCAACTTCTTAATGGCTTTCTTAGATAAAGGCTGTGCCCATAAACAACTACTAATCAAACAAATAAACAACACCAAAGGGTATCGGCTAAGCATAAATTAAGTCTCTAAACGTAAAACATAAGGTTTGTCCCCTACAAAATATATTAACTAAACGGTTATTTAAACTAAATAGTTAAAATTTATCTAGACTTGTTAAAAAAAAAGTAAGCTCCTTGAAAAATTTCGGCAAGGTTAATTTTTAGCCTAAAATTGATGTATTCATAAATATAAATATAGGCATAAATGAACAGCAGGAGAAATTTTATCAAACAGTCCTCTGCCTTACTTGCTCTAGGCGGCCTTCCTCTCAAGCAGTTTCAACAAAAAGAAGAAAATATGCAAACAGAAAAAAACGAAAATCGTCCTAAAGTTTTATTCTTTGATGTCAATGAAACACTTCTTGACCTCACCGCTATGCGCAAGAATGTAGCTAAAGCCCTAAATAACCGTGAAGACCTGCTTCCTCTTTGGTTTACCACTATGTTGCAGTATTCTTTGGTGATGACCTCGGCTCGCCAATATCAGGATTTTGGCATTATTGGCGCTGCTGCCCTACAAATGGTGGCCGCTAATCAAGGAATAACCATAAGTGCCGAAGAAGCAAAACAAGCCATTGTTGGCCCACTCCGCTCTTTGCCTCCTCATCCAGAAGTGAAATCGGCACTAACTAAGCTCAAAAAAGCTGGATTTAAGCTGGTCTCCTTTACCAACTCCTCTAATGCGGGTGTGAAAACCCAATTTACCAATGCTCAATTGCTCGACTACTTTGACGAACGCCTGAGTGTAGAAGATATCGGAAAGTATAAGCCTCATGCAGATGCTTATGATTGGGCCGCTAGAAAAATGGGCGTCCAACCCCAAGATTGTATGCTGATTGCCGCCCATGGCTGGGATATCGCCGGGGCTATCTGGGCCAACTGGAGAACAGCCTTTATTAGCAGAGCAGGAGCACAACTCTTCCCCCTCGCTCCAGCCCCCGAATTGAATGAGGCTAATCTAGACAAAGTTGCTAACCAACTCATCAAACTGAAGTAAATCCTTTATAAGCCGTCTCTAATTTTTTAAGTAATTAGGGACGGCTCTTTTTTTTTCTCAAAAAGTCTTTTGCAAACCGAGCTTTTTTATTAGTTTGAAATAATGTACTAAATTTTTCAACTAAAAAACATAGCTAATGAAAACTAAAAAAGCAATTGTAGAAAACTGGCTCCCAAGATATACCGATACTCCACTAGAAGATTTTAGCAAGTATATTTTACTCACCAACTTTAGCAATTATGTGCAGCTGTTTGCCGACCGCTACGACGTAGAGGTCAGAGGAAAAGGCAAGGCCATGCAAACCGCCACCGCCAACGGCATTACGATTATCAATTTTGGAATGGGTAGCCCCAATGCCGCCACAATTATGGACCTGCTCTCTGCCGTCAAACCCAAAGCCTGCCTTTTCTTGGGCAAATGTGGAGGCTTGCGCAATCGTAAAAATAAGGTGGGCGACTGGATCCTGCCCATCGCCGCTATCCGTGGAGAAGGTACCTCTAATGACTATTTTCCACCAGAAATTCCAGCCCTCCCCTCTTTTGCCCTCCAAAAAGCGATCTCGACCACCATCCGAGACCATAATCTAGACTATTGGACCGGTACGGTATATACCACCAACCGCCGCGTTTGGGAGTATGATGAGGACTTTAAGGAGTATCTCCGCAAAATGCGCTGCCTCGCCATCGATATGGAAACGGCCACCTTCTTTATTACGGCTTTCAAAAATAAAATCTCTGCCGGCGCCCTCTTGCTCGTTTCCGATATGCCCATGACCCCAGAAGGCGTAAAAACCGATAGCAGCGACAATAAGGTGACCGCCAATTATGTCCAAGAACATCTCGATATGGGCATTGGCTCGCTCAAGCAAATTATGAACGATGGCTTGACCGTTCGCCACCTCAAGTTCTAAGGCATTCTTTGCAATAATTCGGGCCGATATTCAAAGTGCATGCTGTCATAATGATACCATTTGCCGCCCCAAATAAAACCGTATTCCTCAAATAAAAGGACCAACTCCATCGGAATCCGGTTTTTATAGGCAATGATCCGCTTTCCCTCCGGATCATTGCCTTTGACGGCCCAACGCCAGTAGTTCGAATAGGCCACATTGATATCGATGGTCATGCCAAAACTATGCATGCTCTGCCGGTCCGTCCCCGCAATTTTTCGCCAGTTGAAGGTCCCCCCCGGATTTTGCAAATATTTATGCAAATGAGGCATCGTATCCAAACGATTAGACAAGGCCTGCAACTTATCGGCCACCCCATTCACCTCCGTCATTTGTAGCTTGATCCCCAAGGTTTTAGGCAACCAAATTACGGTCTTCAGGTTTTTGCGCACCTCCGCCGCCGAAGCCCCATACATCTTCTTAAAAAAGGGCTCATAACGCACCCGACCAGGATCTTCGCCACGCAAAGGCGCCTTGCTCCAGCCCCTAGGATAAGGCATGGCCGCAATTTGATCCTCCAAATCCGGCTCCGTCAATAACTGCAAAAATGTTTTTTTTCGCCCATCGTCAAAGGGCATGCGGCTGCCGTCTTTCCAAATAACCTCCCGCTCATTTACTTCCAAAAAAGCATCGGGATAAGCCGCTTCTAAGGCCCTTAAGGCCGCTTGTTTTTGCCCCCAAAGCCAGCTAGACATAACCAACAAAAAAAGGGTACTTACTGTTTTTATCATCTTATTTTTATTTTTTTGGGGCCTCCGCCGCGGCTTCGCCTTGCGGCGCTACGTTTCGGGGCTCGCTATTCGCTCGGCCCTTCGCCAGCAAGCTGGCTTGGTCTGGCCTTCGGCCACCCCTGCACATCGCTAGGCCAGCGGGCTGCGCCCGCTTCTAGACGCAAAATAGTTTTGGCCCTTGGCAAAGCAGGAAGTTCCCTTAATTTTCGTAAATTGGCCCTCTAAAATTACGATAAAAAATGAATTACCTTAGTGTAGAGGGCCTGAATAAAGCCTATGGCGACCGCGTCCTCTTTACCGATATTACTTTCTATATCAATCAAGGCGACAAAGTAGCTTTGGTGGCCAAAAATGGAACAGGCAAAACCTCTTTGCTCCGTACCCTTGCCGGTGAAGAAAGTACCGAAGGCGGCAAAGTTTGGCTGCACCCCAATATCCAAACCGTTTTCCTCAAGCAAGAGCCCAATATGAGCCCTCTGCTCACGGTCTTTGAAGCGGTCTACCAATCCGCCAACCCCATTATGCAAGCCCTGGCCAATTATGAAAAGGCCATGAAGCATCCAGAAGATGGCGACCGCCTCCAAAATGCGCTTAGCGATATGGACCGCCTAAATGCTTGGAATTATGACCAAAAAGTCAAAATGATCCTCTCGGTCCTTAAAGTGGATTATCTGGACCGCCCCCTCGGCCAACTTTCTGGTGGACAAAAAAAACGGGTGGCCCTAGCCAAAGTCCTCATCGATGAACCCGATTTCCTCATCCTAGATGAACCCACCAACCACCTCGATCTCGAGATGATCGAATGGCTGCAAGATTATCTCAAACAAGCTAAAATTACCTTGCTGACCGTTACCCACGACCGCTATTTCCTTGATGCCGTTTGTAACCAAATCCTAGAACTGGACCAGCAAGAGCTCTTTAAATATAGTGGCAATTATAGCCAGTTTTTAGAGAAAAAAGCCCTGCGCCAAGCCAATGAAGCCGCCAATTTGGCCCGAACCAAAAAACTCTATAAAAAAGAGCTGGAATGGATGCGCAGACAACCCCAAGCTCGGGGCACTAAGGCCAAATCTAGAGTAGATGATTTCTACCAAATTGAAGCCAAGGCCAAGAAAAAAACCGATGAAGGCGAACTCGATCTCGATATCCAAATGAGCCGCCTAGGTTCCAAAATTCTAGAACTCCACAATGTCTCTAAAAGCTATCGCGGACAAGTTCTCTTCGAAAAGCTAGATTATAAGTTCAGAAAACGCGACCGCCTAGGCATTATTGGCCGAAACGGTACGGGTAAGTCTACCCTACTCAATATTATTACCCAAAATCTGGCCTCCGATACGGGCAAAGTGGTGCATGGGGAAACCCTTAAAATTGGCTATTATACCCAAGCCAATATGCAAATCAAAAATGATAAAAAGGCCCTAGATCTGGTCCGCGATATTGCCGATTATATTCCGATGAATGGCGGCAAAAAACTATCGGCCTCTCAGTTAATGGAGCGCTTTTTATTTGACCCCAGCAAACAACAAACCTTCATTTCTAAATTGAGTGGTGGAGAGCTGCGCCGTCTGCATTTGCTTTGCATCCTGATGGATAACCCCAACTTTCTGATCCTGGATGAGCCCACCAACGATTTAGATATTGTTAGCTTGCAGGTCCTTGAAGAGTTTTTACAGGAGTTTCCTGGCTGCGTACTTTTGGTTTCTCACGACCGCTATTTTATGGACCGCATTGTAGAGCATGTCTTTGTCCTAGGCGAAGACAGCCGGGTCCGCGATTTCCCTGGCAATTATACCGACTACCGCCTAGCTCAAGCCGAAGCAAAAAAAGCCGAACAGCTACAAAAAGAAGCCGAAAAAAAGGCTGAAAAGCAAAAGGTGGAGGTCAAAAAAAGCCGCCCGCCTTCTAAGGAAGAACGCAAGGAAATTAAAAAGCTAGAGCGTCAAATCGAAAAGTTGGAAGAGAAAAAACAAAAGCTCTCTGCTGGCTTTAATGATAGTAGCCTGAGCGCCGAGCAAATCGTAGATCTCTCTAAAGAACTCAATGCTATCCAAGAAGAGCTAGACGAAAAAGAAATGCAGTGGATGGAACTCGTTGAAGAACTTAGTTAAAAATAATCCCTCATGGCCCAATCCCTTCTTAACCCTCCAGAAGCGAGTCACCGCATTGCCTCCTTCCTATTTGATACAGTCTTTATAGCTATCCTCACTGGATGTATTGGCTTTTACCTCATCGAAGAAACCAGTTTGGACAGGAGTATTCATCGGTTATGGCAGTTTTCTCGATCTGATGAAGAATTTATGTTGCTCTGGATCATTCATCTTGGCATTGCCTTAGGCTATCATTTTGTTTTGGAGCAAGGCCGCTGGCAAGCTTCTGCGGCCAAACGCTTACTAAGGCTTCGCCTAGTGAATATGCAGGGCGAAAAAGCCAGTACTAAGCAGCTTGTTTTGCGGCTGCTTATTAAAGGTTTTTTGCTCAACTTAGGGATATTGGCTATTTTTCTAAATGAGGGGAATGACGTCCCTTTCTACCTCTTTTATTATTCGGGCCTATTCTCCCTCAATCTGGTCATTTTGTCTAATAATAAGGAGGCCAGAGCCATTCCAGAGCTTTTAACGGGCTTGCGTTGGGTAAAGAGCAACTAAGTTGGTCCCATTGGCCCGCAGGGCCAAACGGCTGAGGGATGGAAAGGGTGGCGCAAAGCGCCAGACCGAGCTTTTGAGCGCAGCGAAAAAGCGAAGGGCCGAGCAGACCTGCGAGCCCGGCACAGCCCGACCCGACCGAAGGGAGGGGCAGCCCCAAAAAATAATTTTAAGAACTCTATAAAAAGAGGTAGCCACCTCTAAAAAACATATACATGTCTAAATCAGCATCTTTTTTAGTAGAGGGCAATGCCCAACTATCGGGCAGTATTCGCCCACAAGGCGCCAAAAATGAGGCCCTACAAGTCATTTGTGCCGTATTGCTGACGGCTGAAAAAGTAAGCATTAGCAATATTCCGAATATTCGGGATGTGGTCCGTTTGATTGAGCTTTTGCAAGGCTTGGGCGTAGCGGTAGAAAAAGTGAGTGACAACCGCTATACCTTTAAGGCCGAAAGCATTGATCTGGATTATTTGCAGACCCAAGATTTTGTGCAAAAAGCCAGTAGTATTCGGGGTTCTGTGATGATCATGGGCCCTCTTTTGGCTCGTTTTGGCAAGGCGGTTTTGCCCAAACCTGGAGGCGATAAAATTGGTCGCCGCCGTATGGATACCCACCTCAATGGCCTACAATATTTGAATGTAGACTACCGCTATGTGCGGGAGGAGCATATCTTTTTGTTAGAAACCGAGGGCCTCAAAGGCAATTTCATTCTGATGGAAGAGATTTCGGTAACGGGTACGGCCAATGTATTGATGGCCGCTAGTATGGCCAAAGGCGTGACGACCATTTACAATGCTGCCTGCGAGCCTTATTTGCAGCAATTGGCCAAAATGCTCAATAGCATGGGGGCCAGAATTACGGGTTTGGGCTCTAACCGCCTGGTGGTAGAGGGCGTAGACCAGCTTTATGGTACGGGCCATCGCTGCCTACCCGATATGATTGAAATTGGGAGTTTTATTGGCCTAGCCGCTATGACCAAATCGGCCATTACGATTGAGCAAGCCCGAGTTGATATGTTGGGTAATATTTTGCCCACTTTTGAGCGCTTTGGCATCCAACTCGAAATTCAGGGCGACAACATTCATGTGCCCGCCCAAGATATTTACGAGATCCAAAACTTTATTGATGGCTCGGTCCTCAATGTCTATGACTCGCCTTGGCCCGGCTTTCCGCCCGACCTGATGAGTATTTTGTTGGTGGTGGCCACCCAAGCCAGAGGTAGCGTGCTCATTCATCAAAAAATGTTTGAGAGTCGCCTCTTTTTTGTCGATAAACTCATTGATATGGGCGCTCAGATTATTCTTTGCGATCCGCATCGGGCAACCGTAATTGGCCTAGAGCGAAAATCTCAGCTCAAGGGCATAGAGATGACCTCTCCCGATATCCGAGCTGGCGTTTCTTTGCTCATTGCCGCCCTTTCTGCCAAAGGAAATAGCCGAATTCATCAAATTCATCAAATTGACCGAGGCTATGAGCGGATTGATGAGCGTTTGAATGCCTTGGGAGCAAACATTCAACGCATCGAACAGTAATAGTCGATTTAAAAATTACTAGCTTTGCGCTAAGTTAAAAATAGAAACCTATGAAATTACTAGCCGGAAAAGTGGCTCTAGTCACTGGTGGTTCCAGAGGAATTGGTGCCGCTATTGTGAAAAAATTTGCCGAACAAGGCGCTCATGTGGTCTTTACTTACCGCTCTTCTTCTGAGCAGGCGGAGGCCTTGGCCAAAGAGGCCGAAGCCCTTTCTGAGGGGATCAAGGTCCTTGCCTACCAATCTGATGCTTCTGATTTTGAGCAGTCTGCCCAATTGATTAAGGATATTGTGAAGGAGTTTGGCCAAATCGATGTATTGGTCAATAATGCGGGCATCACTCGCGACAATCTGCTCCTTCGTATGAATGAGCAACAATGGGATGATGTGATGACTACGAACCTCAAATCGGTCTTCAATTTGTGCAAACATGTCGCCCGCCCTATGCTCAAGGCTCGCAGCGGCAGCATTATCAATATTACGTCTATTGTGGGCGTCAATGGCAACCCCGGCCAAGCCAATTATGCCGCCTCTAAGGCGGGTATGATCGGATTTACCAAGTCTTTGGCCTACGAAATGGGCTCTAGAGGTATCCGCTGCAATGCCATTGCCCCCGGCTTTATTGCTACCGAAATGACGGACAAACTCAGCGAGGAGCTCAAGGAGCAAATGATCAAGAATACGGCCCTACAACGCCTTGGTCAAGGCGAAGAAATTGCCAATGTTTGCCTGTTCTTGGCCTCTGAGCTCTCTTCTTATGTGACTGGCGATACGATTATGGTAACTGGCGGTATGCGCTAGTCGACCCCAGTTTTCACCCAGCTAAATAGCTAATTCAATGATTTGGGTTAGCTATTTTTTTTGGGGCCTGCCGCCTTTGGCGGCCGGACCCTTTCAGGGCTCGCAGGTCTGCTCGGCCCTGCGCCAGCAAGCTGGCTGGGTCTGCCGCTGCGCGGCCCCCTTTCAGGCCCCTAGGCCTGCGGCCCTGCGGGCCTGTAGGATGGATATATATACCTGTAGGTTGAAACCTACAGCCATGCAACAACCCCATTCTACATCTATAGTGCGGAGAGGATTAAAATCCTCTACCGCTTTGAACAAGGATTATTTTTTCTTCGGTTGTTTGATTTTGTTTTTGTCTCCCCCATAAATTTCATAGGAACCCTAGGGCCAAGGCCCTAGGCTATCGAAAAAATCGCCATCCCCTCATTCGAGGGGATTTTCTGTTCCACTAGGCTCCATCAGCAAAGAAGGGCTTCAGCCCGCTCTTTGCTCAGCCCCACAACCATGGGCTTCAGCCCATGGCCGCAAAACTGCCCATCCACTAAAAGCCGCTTTCTTTTCCTCTCCTTTTTTCGAAACTCCCAAGAAAAAGTTGAGGGACTAATAGGCGGCTATCCTTAGCGCCCTGGGCTGAAGCCCAGGGTTGTAGACTTGAGCGAACTGACGGACTAAAGTCCTTCTTCGCTTTTTCTACTTCTAGATTCCCATTAAGCTTCAGCCCAAAGCTACCTAGCCACTAAAAGCCGCTTTCTTTATCTCTCCTTTTCTCAAAACTCCAAGAAAAAGTTGAGGGACTAATATTAAAATTTTGTGTGCGCCCTTTTTGCTGCCTAGGGACAAGCCCCTAGGCTAGCTATTTCAGACAGCCCTCTAAAGAGGGCCTTTGGATATGGCCCTTCTCTGCAAAAACAGATGAGCAAGGCTTGCTATATAAGCAGTTGAGGCCCTTTAGGGCTGGTTCCATTGGGTTAGCCTAGGGGCTTGTCCCTAGGCGATGAATGGCAGGCGGCTTCGCCGCCATGGCCGAAGGCCAAACGGCAAAGGCCAAATGAAAGCCCTGCCACTTCTATCCTTTGCTTTAATTTCCTGCTATTCTGCGTTATTTTTCTCAGCCATAGCTACAGCTATGCCTTTAAAAAATGCCTGGACTAGCCTCAAATTTTTATCAAAGGATGGCCGAAGCGCAGGACTTCCATTTGGCCTAGCGATGTGTAGCAGTGCGGCAAAGCCGCAGACCAAGGCCGTCAGGCCGCAGGGCCGAGCGAACAGCGAGCTGCGAAACGTAGCGCCGCAAGGCGAAGCCGCAGCGGAGGCCCCAAAACAAGATGCTTCTCCTTCCCCTTGGCCTTATCAAAATCAAAAAGGGGGATAAAAATAGGCTATAATCAAGCGGCATTTAGTAGATTACTAGCAGTAACAAACAAACAAACTTGCTAAAAGCGGAGGGTCTTAAGCTTCTTGCTGAAGTGAGTATCATCATCAAACGAAAAGCAATTTTTTATGCAGTACAAATTGACGCTGGCCTTTTTGGCCTTAGTGTTTGGCTTGCAAGCCCAGACCAACTATGGGCTCAACCTACTCTCCAATTTTGATTATGCCGAGGATGGCAATGATATTTGGGGCTGGGTGCATCCCACAACAGGGGTAGAATATGCCTTGATGGGCACCCGAGAGAAAACCTCTATTGTGAGTTTGGCCAATCCCGCCGCTCCGGTAGAAGTGCAGACGATTAGCGGCTCTAACTCCATCTGGCGCGATATTAAAACCTGGGGCAACTATGCCTATGTGACCACTGACCAAGGCAATGACGGTTTGTTGATCATTGACCTTTCGGGCCTGCCCAACAACATTAGCTATAACTTTTGGAAGCCCGAACTGACCATAAACAACAATACCGATACCCTTCTTCGGGCGCACAACATCTATATTGATGAGGGGGGCTACGCCTATATTGCGGGCAGTAATATCTCTAATGGAGAGCCCTTCTTTTTGGACCTCAACGCCAATCCCGCCCAACCTACTTTAGCGGGTTTTGTGCCTCCTATCTATGCACATGATGTCTATGCTAGAGGCGATACCCTTTGGACCTCAGATATTTATGTTGGGGAATTTACTGGCTATGATGTGAGTAACAAAGCCAACCCCATTGCCTTGGGCAGTCAATCTACCCCCGATAACTTTACGCATAATGCCTGGATTTCTGATGATGGCAATACCCTTTTTACGACCGATGAACGGGCCAATGCCTATATTGGCAGCTATGATATTTCTGATATGAGCGATATTGTAGAGCTAGACCGCTGGCAGCCCTATGAAACCATTGGAGAGGGCGTTATTCCGCATAATGTACATGTCAAAGATGAGTTTTTGATTATCTCTTATTATACCGACGGCTTAATTGTTGTCGATGCCCAGCGTCCCGACAACCTGGTGGAAGTGGCCAAATACGATAGCTATACGGGCCAAAATAGCGGTTTCTTTGGCTGCTGGGGGGCTTATCCCTTCTTTAGCTCGGGTAAAATCTTGGCTGCCGACATCAATACGGGCCTTTATGTTTTTGATGCCAACTACCAAAGAGCCTGCTGGTTAGAGGGTTTGGTGAGTGATAGCATTACGGGCAGTCCTATTTTTGGCGCTCGTGTAGAAATCAATAATACTGCTGTTTTTGATGATTCTCGCATCAGTGGGGAGTACAAAACGGGTTATGGCATAGCGGGGAGCTATAGCGTCACCTTTAGCAAGGCGGGCTATTTTCCCAAGACCATTTCGGTTAATTTGGCCCATGGCCAAGTCAGTCAGGAAGATGTAGAATTGCTTCCCATGCAGGCCTTTAGCCTTTCGGGACAAGTTATTGACTCGCTTAGTGGCAACCCTATTGCCAACGCCATAGTCGAGCTAAAATCGCCAGATTACAGCCATACGGTGAATACAGACAACAGTGGGAATTTCAATGTTCCTAGCATGTTCCAAGATGACTATGAGATTCTTGTGGGCAAATGGGGACATCATACTAAGCTCATTAGCCAAAACATCAATGCCAATACGGGCCAATTAACCGCAGAATTGGTTCCAGGTTACCGCGATGAGTTTGCCCTAGATTTGGGCTGGACCAATAGTTCTACGGCTACTTCTGGTGATTGGGCCCGCGCCAACTCTGAGGGCCTTAGCTACAATGGTAGCCCCGCCACGCCTGATGGCGACCTCAATTTTGATCTTGGAGAGCTTTGCTATATTACTGGCGACCAAAATAATGGGGCCGTTGGCGGCGATGATATTGATGGCGGCGACGTTATTCTGCGCTCTCCCGATTTTGATGTCTTGAATTATGGCGATGCTTATATTAACTTTTATGCCTGGTTCTACAATGGCGGTGGAAATGGCAGCCCCGATGATTCTATGGTTGTCACGCTACACAACGGCCTTAACTCTGCTGTTTTGGCGGTTTATACCAACACCAACGGCTGGACCAACCTGCAGAGCTTCCGCATTGCCGATTACCTGCCTCCTGTCAATAATATGTGGATAGAAGTTTTGGCTTTTGACCGTAATGGTGGCCACCTTGCCGAGGGAGCTATTGATCTCTTTTCGGTGGTGGATGCCTCTCCTACTGGCCTTGAGGCTCCTCAGCAGCTGAGCCAGAACAAAATTCAGTTACATCCCAATCCTAGTCAGCATTCTTTTATGCTTCGTTTAGAGCAGCCCTTGGCCCAAGACCAAATGATTATGGTCTACAATAGTTTGGGCCAATTAATGGCAGAACAAAAGATGACTGCGGGTGAGCAACAGCTAGAAATTGGCGCTCATTGGCCAAGCGGAACCTATTATCTCCGTTTGGGCCAAGAAAAAGCCATCTTGCTCCAAAAGTTAGATTAATTACTGTGGATAACTATAAAGCCTAGCGCTTTTGATTTGAGCCTCAACAGTTTACTGTTGGGGCTTTTTTGGGGCGAGGACGTAAAAAAGCCAGTAACTTAAAAGTTACTGGCTTTTTTGTTTCTAAAGAGAAAACCTACTTCTCTAAACAAAAAAATTTCATTTATTTTTTAAGGAAATCTAATGCATATACAGCCTCTAGAGCTGGACGAGTAGTATAGTCAGGGTTACTTTCAACATATTGAATGACTCCATCTTGATCCACTAAAAAACGAGCCGGCATAGGAAGCGTCCAGTCAGAATGCCCCTGATGTTTATCCAAATCAATCTTAAATTGGTTGGCATATAATGCCTTTAATTCCGTGGGTACCGAAAAGCGAAGTCCCAACTCCTGCCCTAATTCACTCTTAAAATCATGCAGCAAATCAAAATCTAGCTTTTGCTGCTGTTTGGTTTTTTGCAAAAAGGCTGGAAGCTCTGGAGATATAGCAAAAAGTTGCACGCCCAATTCGGCTAGCTTTTCTGCATTTTGCTGCAAATACCCTAAATCCATATTGCAGTAAGGACACCAAATACCTCTATAAAAAGTAAATAATACGGGGCCTTTTTTGAAAATCTCTGTACTCTGAATAGGCGCCCCATCTTGATTCTTTAGGGTGAAAGCAGGAAATTTATCCCCCACTTTTAATACCCCCTCCTGAATCCCCGAAGCCCCTAAATCTGCAGTAGCCTTATGCATAATTTGGATATAATCTGCGGGCATTCTACCCTCTAAAGTTTTTTGGAGAGCAGCCATTTTTTCTTGAAAACTTTTCATTGCTTCTAGTTTTTAAACCCTTCACAGGCCAAATAATAAAATTTAGGCAAGAGAATATTGCCTGTTGCAAAGTAAAGCAATACCTTTAGATCGTCAAAATAGAATATTGTAATAACAGTTATCGATAAAGCAGATTATGAATTTACAGTTTGTCAAATACTTTGTCCTCTTAGCCGAGAGCAAGAGCTTTACCCTGGCCGCAAAACGAGCATATGTTGTGCAGTCTACCTTCTCCTCGGGCATCAAAAAATTGGAAGAGCAGCTCAACTGCCTTCTTTTCTTCAGAGATAAAAGAAATGTATTCCTTACAACAGAGGGGCAAGAACTCTTGCCCAAAGCCAAAAAACTATTGGCCAACTGGGAGGAGATGCAAACATTTAAAGAAAAAACAAGTCGGCAAGTTCTAAAATTAGGCCTTAGCCCAGACCTTGACTTTACCGCCATTCTTCCCCTCATCAAGCAATTTCACAAACGCTACCCAACATATGAGGTCCAATTAGTAGAAAAAAGCTGCGCTATGGAGCTGCTAGAAACGCTAAAAAAGAATGAAATTCATGCCCTCTTCAGCAAAACGGCTCTTTCTCTAGAGCATGTTCAGCAAGAACTCATTAGAGAAGACCCCCTGGGGCTGGCCGTTCCACTCAACCACCCTTTCGCCCAACTCCCTCAGGTAGATGTTCGCCTCTTAGATCAATCCAACTTTATTGAGCGAAGTAATTGTAGTAAGAGAGACGAAATTCTAGACTTCTTCCAAAGCCACCAAATCAAAATCAACACTGTATTTAAAGCCAAAGGAGACGAAATGGCGAGGGCTTTAGTTAGCGCAGGCCTCGGCATTTCCTTAATTCCCGTTTTAGAGAAAAAGCCAAAAAGCTACCATATTATTCCACTCAAAGCCGCTAATTTCAAACGAAAGATATTTCTTCAATGGGCAAAAGACAACCTTGCCTCCCCACTCAAATATTTTTTAGAAGAACTGCAGTTTTTTCAAGATCAGTTGGCTTTGGTTTGATATTTTTTGGGGCCTCCTGCCTGCGGCAGGCGCTACGCTTTGGGGCTCGCAGGTCTGCTCGGCCCTTCGTTTTTTTTCGCTACGCTCAAAAAAACTCGGTCTGGCCTTCGGCCACCCCGCCGCATCGCTAGGCCGATTGCAACTACAATCTTTCCCCCTACTCAAAAATAAACTCAATATGGGGATATTTTTGGCTTAGTTTCTTTTGTTTTTTAGCAGGAACGGGATTGTCCGCCAAATTGATTTTCTTCAAATTGGGCAAACGTTTAAAGAAGATAGAGGGGACAGTTCGTATCTGGTTATTGCGTAGGTCCATTTCTTCCAATTGAGCCAAACTAGCAATTCGGATAGGCAAATGCTTGAGCTCTGTATTGACTAAACGAATAGTTTTTAGCCGCTGAAATTGGTTGAAGCTGCTCCAGTGCTCCGTTTGTAGCCCTAGGTCCATATCCTTAATGACCAACTCTTCTCGTATTGTAGCTTGGGGGTCCTCCCACCAAGGAATAGGCTTTTGTTCTTCGGGAATATCTTCCATTCTAGGAAAGAAGAAAAAGGCCCAGCTTCCTAAGAGGAGAAAGCCAAGAAGGCTGTAGCTAATAAATCCTAAGCCAAAAACATTGTAGCTAATAAACAGCAAAATAGAAAGGCCCATTAAGCGGCCAAAAAGGGTACTGCCAGAGAGCAACCATTGTTTGGCTTTGCGGTCATCTTTCATGGGGCTACTGATCCAAAGGACAAAGGCCAAAAGCAAGGCCAGTAGACTTCCTGTAGGTAGGGCTTCGCCTAAAACCCCAGGCCAAAAGATGGTAAAAAATAGGCCAGCAATAAAGAAAGGGATCGTTTTGACGAAACTCTCATCATTAAACCAGACGGTTTTCTGAAAAAGATGCTTTCGTCCTTTTAGCCAGCTCCAAAAGACCAAAAACAGGCCCAGCAGCACTGGCCAGCGCCAGGCTGAAATATCTGGAAATAGGGCTTGTTCACTAAAGAGGCTTGGGCTGCCAAAACTACTGCTATAAAAGAAGAAATGAGCGATTAGTGCTAGGCTGGAGGCTAGGATCAGGTATGTATTTTTGGCCCATGATTTTCGGCGGGCAGCGGCATTATAATAAATAGAGAGCAGGGCAAAAGGCAGGAGTAAATAATGCCAGAGTTCTTGATCTAGGAACCAAAGGGCCAGGCTGCATTGCAAGGCAGCAGCCAGGGGGGCTGTCCAATCATAGACATCTAACCAATAGCGAAAATCGGCGGGGCGAGCGAGTTCTGGTTGCCGCCAGCGCAACAAATGAATGATAGCTCTTCTAAGGAAGGTGGTGGTATAGCTACCCTTAAAGCCTTCGGCCCATTGTACGTCTTGTTCTTTACTTTCTGACAGGAGAGGGCGGTTGCGTTCTTGGGCCAATTGGCGGCGCCAGCTGGGGTCTATACTTTTAGATTGGAAATCGCGGCTGAGGGCGCCCGAAGGGCGCCTTTGGCCCAAAGGGAACTGGGCGGCCATCTTTTGTTTTTTGCGGCGATTGCGGCGGCTGCGCCAAAAATATAACAAAATAAACATCCAGCTAGGCAGCAAAAACTGCCAATAGCGAGGGATATAATTATTATAGTTGCTATAATCAAATTCTTCTTCGGCCAGCACTTCTTCTTTTTCTGCTGCGATAGCCTCTTCTAGGATTTTCTGGGCGAGCTCTTCTATGGCCTTAGCCTGCTGTTCTTCTTCTTTGGCCAATAGGCGCATGCGTTCGGCTTCTTGGGCGGCTGCGGTTTCTTGAGCGGCTAGCCAAGCTTGGTCTGCGCTATCTTGGAGCTGTTGCAGATGGGCCAATTCTTTTTCTTCCGCTGTTTTTTGGAGAAAGCGGTTAAAGGCCAGTGCCCAGCTAGAATCGGGATTGGCGGGAGGCGAAAAATACTGTTTTGGAGCTTGGGTGGGCGTACTATCTTGGACCAAAGTAGTATCAGCTATGGCTGGAACAACTCCTTCTGTTGTTTTTTTTGGTCCATAAAAATGGCCCAGGGCAATCCACCAACTACAAATTACAAAAATAGCCAGTAGATAGGGCCAGGCTGCTGTTTTATTGGGTTGGTAAATTGTTCTCAAGAGGAAAGGGATTTTGGCAAAATGGGGAGGTAAATTGGGCGGCGAAGCCGCCTTGGCCGCAGGCCAAACGGCCTAGCGATGCGGCGGGGTGGCCCGAAGGGCCAGACCAAGGCGGCGAAGCCGCCGCAGGGCCGAGCAGGCTTGCGAGCCCCAAAGCGTAGCGCCCGCCGAAGGCGGGAGGCCCCAAAAGACTATCTGTGTGTAGAGCTTGCTTTTTGGAAGGCCAGCAATTGGTCGTAGCGGCCACCGAAGGAGCGATAATAGACTAAAAATAAGTAATCATTTTCGGTTTCAAAGCGATTGCCCTCCAATTCTTCTTGGTCCAATTGTTTTTCGCCATCTCGGAGCAGGCCGTAGCCATAATCATAGAAGCCATTTTTGAACAGGAGGATGCCTTCGTATTGGCCTTTTTCGGCATTGTAGTTTAGTTCGTATTGGGGGTAGGCTTGAAAATCGGAGAATCCGCCATAGACAAAGATGCGGGCATTGGGATATTCGGGGCTTTTGAATTGGAAAAACAGCTGGCCATACTCGCCTCTTTCCTCGGGGTTGGGGGCATCGTAGGAGGCGATGATAAACTTGCCGTTGAGGTCGTTGGTAAAGAGGTAGGGGCTATATTTTCGTTCTTTTTCGGGAAAGAGCAGCAGTTCGAAGCCTTCATTGGTACGGGCTAGATTTTGGACCTGCGGGCCACGGTGGCTAAAGCTGCGGATATCGAGGGGGCGAAATTCTCTTTGGCCGGGGAAAAGGATTTGGCCTTGGCGGTCGAAATGGATTACTTCTTCTTCTACAAAAGTGGGTTCTAGATTTTTCAGTGCTTTGGGCCAGTTCCAGTTTTGGATTACGGTTAGTTTGATATCTTGGTTGGGGTTGCTCACATTCATGCCTGCATGTTGGAGTTGGCAGCTAAATTCTTGATGTGTTTGGCCATAGGGCGGGCTTGCTGAGCGGCGGCTGGTTACCTCCACATTCATTTGGGGTTCATAGACGAGGAAGCGGCGGCTGAGGACCAGATCTTCCTCATCATCATTGAGATAAACCAGTAGCAAATAATTGCCAGATTTGGTCCATTTGACATCATCGTTGGGGAGTTCTAGCTGATAATGCAGATACTCAGTGCGGGTACCAAAAGAGCTCAGGCTTTCATAGAATCGATTTTCCTGAAAGCCATCAATATAGTCTAGGGCGTCAATATCCTCGGAGGGTTCCCAGTTGCGGTTGCAATGGATAATTTTGTAGTTATAGTCTTTGTTATCGGCCTCGAGGTCATCAAACTCTAGGATAAGTTTATTGGGGCTAGCGAGTTGGACGACGGGATAATCGACCTCAGAATCGTCTGGATAAAAGCGGCAGGAGGCCACAAAATCGCGATAAATATAGTCTGTATATTGCAATTCAGAGATGACATAATCCTCTTGGGCAAAAAGCGACTGCAGGCCAAAGAAGAGAAGAAAAGCGAGCGATAGTAAGCGCATAGATTAAATTAGTTCTTGTGAATTTCCTCATCCTTGGCCTTCATGAAGTCGGCTAGAGAACGAAGCATAAAAGCTAAGCCCATCAGCGAAAAATAGGCCAAGAGCAGGACAATAAAAATGCTGCGGTTATTGGCTGCCCCTTCAAAGATACTTTGGCCCGAAATCAGTTGGGCTAGGCCGCCAAGGGCAACAAAAAGGAACATTGTTCCATAAATAGAGAATTGATAATAGCGCATACGCTGAGCGGCAAAAATGCTGAGCAGATTGTTAATGAGGGCGTAAAGCATCAGCATGGCGCCAGCCACCATCCAGCTCCAATTGGCGCTATCAGAAAAGCCTCCGGCCAACATCATGAGTAGCGCAACGCCAAAAATACCCAAAACTTGAGCAATAGGGCTAGGGATTTTTCCTTTGCCAAACTGATTATCGATAAAGAGCATTTTCCAGTTCATAGTCAAAAATTTTAGCTGGGGGCAAGATACAAAAAAGCCCGTGAAAAAAATTTGGGAGGAAAGAGGCAAAATCCATAGTTTTCGGCCTATTTTCCCACCAAACTATTATAGTTATCGTTCAAGGAAGGTAATCCCATTCACCAGCTAATTTTAAAAGATGCGCTATTTCCTCTTCTTCGCCTGTTTGTTTCTGGCTCTGGCTAGCCAAGCCCAAGACTTAATTTACAAAAAAGACGGTAAAATATTGGGGGCTCGAGTTTTAAGGACAGACAGCAACTTTGTTTATTTCCGACATGCGGAGCCGCCCAAGCAGCTCGACAGCATTGCTCAGTCTGATTTGACAAAGATTGAGTTTGATTATCGCAATGATTTTTTTGTCCCTACTAAAAAACTAGCTCAAAATGCTGTCTCGGTTTCTTTGGGGGGCACTTCTGTTTTGCTTGGCATTTCCTACGATCGTATTATTAGCCAAGAGCGCAATTATCATTTTTCGGGCCGCCTAGGCATTGGAAGTTTGATTGAGCAAACCAATATCAATGGGCATTTGAGTTTCAATTTTCATCTCAATAAGGCCAAAACGCAGTTTTTTGAGCTAGGGGCGGGCCTAGCCGTTCCAATTAACGAACGCAATACAGGCAATGGCTACTACAATATATACATAACGGCTCCTATGCTGGGCTATCGACTTCAACGGTTTGAGGGCTTTTTCTTTAGGGTCTATATTGCGGGCCTCTATATGCGGGATGCTGGAGGCAATAACTGGATGCCCAACAGGCTCTATATTCCCACCTTAGGGCTAGATTTTGGCTACTCTTTCTAGTGCAGCAAAGGCTTATGTGCGCTTTATTGCTTTAAGACAATGATAAGTTTGTATTTTTGCCCAAATCAACACCAACTATGAGCGTATCTACTAATAAAAAAAGCCTGCGGCGGCATATTTTTGATGTCATTGATCTCGACCAAGAGGAGTCGAGTCTGCCCGCTAGGATCTTTGAGACCAGCATTACCATTCTCATTATCCTAAGTATTTTGGCCATTATTGCAGAGTCTTTTATTAACTATCGCTATGAGGGGAATATCGTAGATTGGGTCAAGCGAAGCGATCAAAATATAGTCATCAGTCATTATTTTTCTCTTTTTGAAAATACGACCCTGATCATTTTTACAGCTGAGTTTTTTCTTCGTTTGTTTACTGCCGATTTTAAATATCCCGAAGAGCAGTCTTTTCGCACTGCGGCTTGGCGCTTCTTTAAATCTAGTGGAGGCCTAATTGATTTTTTGGCCATTTCGCCTTTTCTTTTCCAGTTGGCCCATGTCGATTTCCGCTTTCTTCGGGCGCTCAAAATTTCTCGTTTGCTGCGAGTGCTCAAACTCAGCTCGCTCACTCGATCTATTGTTATTGTGGGCGATGTTTTTATCGACAAACGCAACGAGCTGGGCATTACGCTCTTTGTTACTTTCGTGATGCTCTTGGTCTCTTCTACCCTGATGTGGTATGTGGAGGGCAATGTGCAACCCCGGGCTTTTCCCAACATCATTGCTACTTTTTGGTGGGCCATTGCCACCCTGACCACCGTGGGCTATGGCGATGTTTTTCCCATTACTTCTGCGGGCAAGTTGCTTTCGGGCATTATCGCCATTTTGGGCATTGGTATTGTAGCCCTGCCGGCGGGTATTCTTTCTTCGGCCTTTATTGAGCGCCTAGAGCGCGACCCCAACATGAGCCTAGAGCAAGCAAACGATGGCGAAGAGCCTCGCCAAACTGCTCCTGAACCCACTCCTGCTCCTGCGGTGGCCCAAACGACCAATGATTGTAGTGATCAGTTTGGTCAAAAATTTAAATTCTGCCCTTATTGTGGCCAAGCCCTAGACCAAAATGGGCAACATCTCCATAAGTAGTTTATTCTTTTTTTGGGGCCCGCGGCCAGCTAGGCAAAGCCTAGCTGGCCGCCGCTATGCTCCGCCGCTCGCTATTCGCTCGGCCCTGCGTCGCTTTGCTCCTAGGTCTGGCCTTCGGCCACAGCTGCGCAGCGCTGGGCCAGTCATCTTTCTTTTTCAGTTTTGGCAGTTTTGTCCCCTCTCTTAGTAGAACTTCTCCCCCCCCATCTGGCTCCTAACACTTTAAATGTAGTTAGGCATTCTAAAAAACCCTTTTTATTTCACTAGTAAATTCTATTAGTTTTTGTATTTTAATGGGTAGATGTATGGTTTAATACGTTACAAACTGACTAAAAAACCTTAAGGGAGACTAAGGCATAATCAAGACAACTTATTTTTTACTAAAAACAATAGACATGAAATCAACTTTACTCAGCTTACTTGCAGCCTTATTTACACTATCGCTAAATGCTCAGACCATGAATACGGCTCTTCTTTCTAAAGAGTGTAAAAGTGGAGTCGTTTATATTAGTGGAGAGGCTAATCTAGGTACAGGTTTTTTAGTTTCTGAAGAAGGACATATTGTAACAAACTACCACGTTATTGAAGATGAATTATACAGTATGGAAATAGAGTTTCCCGACGGATCTATTTATGACGAATATCGTATAGTATCAACTGATGAAGAACATGATTTAGCCCTAATAAAAGTTAGAAATTTTAAGCGAAATAGGCATACTGTTTTATCTATTTTAGCCACTAACAATGCGGCTGATGGTACCGAAGCAGCTACAATTGGCCATCCTCAAGGGTCTAAATGGTCAATTACAAAAGGTATTGTTTCTAAAGCTATTATACGTGAAGATCTAGACTACATTGCCCAAATTGACGTCCCTGTAAATCCAGGAAATAGTGGTGGACCATTATTTAATAAAAATGGATTAGTGATTGGCGTTGTTGCAGCTCGTATAGAGAAAGAGCATATATATGCTCGAGATATTCAGAATATGAATTTAGCCATCAACGCTAAGCAATTACGCTCTTTCTTAAAGGGTAGAGTACGTTATAAAACGACTCCACCTATAAGTAATCAAGATTTAACCACGGCTGTCCGTCAACTCAGTAAGGAAGAAGAAGAGGCCGCAAAGGCGGCCAATTTGGCCAGTATAGAAGAGAAAAAGAAGGCAGAGGCAGAACTGATCAGAACAAGTAAAGAAACCCAGCAAAAATTATTAGAAGAGCAAGCAAAAGCTGAAAAAGACCGAATTCTCCGAGAAAAAGAATTGGAACAGCAAAAAATTGAAAATAAAAAGTGGGAGGAACAGCTTAACGCTCAACAACGAAGAAAGCTGCAAGAGCAAGAGTTTCAAGATCGGATGGAAAGGCAAAAAGTAGAGGCTCAGCTAGAACGACAAAGAATTGAAAACCAGAGGGAGTATGAAACATTAGAGTTGGAGCAAGCTAAATTTCGGCTAAAGCAAGCCAAATTACAGCAGATAAAAGATAGAAAGAATTATTACGCAAGTCTGGATGGACGCTTTGGAATTAGATTAGGAGCTGGCATTATTTATCCATTGGGAGCAATAGAGCAGTTTTCAACTAATCAACTGGATGAAAAACCGCTTTCTTGGCAAAGCTCAGCTAGTTTTACCTATAGATTTGATATTAAAAATAATAGAGCTACCGCTTTTGGTTTATTTGGAGACTTTGGAAGTCTAAACGCTATGGCTATCAACCAAATACAGCAGCAACAGCAACTAGTAGGGATAGACCAAAGGAGCACAAATTTTTTCTACGAATGCGAAGCTGGTTTTTTGGTCCGTGAATGGCTTCGTTTATCTGCTGGAGCCGGCAAACAAGAACTTTATCAGGCCAATTATAAACAAACTGAAGTTTATGGCACGGGCACAATAGGCTTCATTATGAGGTTTGGCTTAGTAGAGTTAGACTGGAATAATAGTATTTACTACGGAGGTGTTTTTGAAAAACCTGCGCTGAGTTCTCAACTTAGTTTATTGCTTCATTTCAAAGTTGCTAAGTTTTAAGTTTAACACTTTGTCTTTTAAGGCAAAAGGCCCTCTCTTGGCCCTCCCTTAAAGCGGCATTCGTCGCTTCGCTCCTCATCCGTTAATATGTCCCCGCCCACCCACCCCTCTACGGGATTCCCTAAGGAATCCCTTGGGGAGGCTGGGCTTTTTGCAGATAAAGCTAGATCGGCCACACTCCCCCCCACACAAAAAAGGCCCATCGGGCCGTCGGCTGAGGGATGGATAGCAGTGGCTTGAAGGGCCAGACCCAGGGCTTTTTCAAAAGCCCGCAGGGCCGAGCAGACCTGCGAGCTGCGACAACCAGCCCCTATAGGGGCGCCAGTTCGACAACCAACGGGAGTACACAGCCTGCCCCGCCCGAAGGCCGGGGCAGGCCCAAATCAAAAAGAACACTCTGGATGCACCAAAAAACCAAAAGAGTGGCATCTAAAGGGAAAACCATACGCTATGAGAACAATTTTTCTATCTCTTTTTTTGGCCCTAAGCTGCGGATTAAGCGGGCAGGTCGAACTTAGTCCACAAGCCAAAAAGGACTATAAACTGGGCCAAGATTACTTCTTTAAAGCCGATTATCGGGCGGCCCTCAATGAATTTCAGGAAGGAAAAAAGCAGGCGGAGGCCGAAAACCGCGACCTCTTTCAGCTAGAAATTGCGCATTGTCATTTGCGCCTAAAAGAATATGAAAAGGCCGAAAAAGCCTTTAAGCCGCTGATCAAAAAGGGGGGACGTTTGCTGCCCTCTGCATTTCAGTCGCTATCGAGTTTGTACATTGACCAAAAGGAGACGAAAAAGCTCAAGCGCCTAACCGATAAGGCCGTTCGTTTGCAAGGCGAGCAGATGGCTTTTTTGCGCAATTATTTTTATTTGGCCAGTTTAGAAAAGGACCAAAAAGCGCAGCAAAAGTACCTAGAAAAAATCTGTGCGCTACCCCAGGCCACCGGTGGTGATTTTATCCAATTGGCCCAATTGGCCCTGCAAGAAAATGAGGTGGAACTGGCCGTAATGGCCGCCAGTTATGGCCTCGTCCGAGAGCCAAAAAGTAGCTATAATGAAGCCGCTTTGCAAATTTTGGAGCAGCAGCTTATGGGGCCCAATTGGGCCAACTATTGTAAAATTGCCCAAAAAGCCGCCCAGGCAGAACAACAGCCCAATTTTGGCCTCGATTTTTCGCCGCTGCAAACTGCCGCCCCCACTTCCGAACAGTTTGAGCTGATTGTTCCTTTGCGGGCCGCTCAATTGCTAAAGGATAGCAGCCAAGCCCTTTATGCCACCAATTCAAGCCAACAACTTAGTGAGCTCATTGCACTGAGTTGGTTGTTTTTGGGCCAGCATCCTCGGGCAAAATATTGGGAAAAAACGGAGCTCTACCAAAATGTTTATCAAGAGTTTCTAGAAAAAATAAAAGCCCCCCAAAAGCGAAAACTATTTAGTCATTTAGCTTTGATTGGGCGAGATGAAGGATTACATAACTTGCTTTCTAAGGGAGAGTTGGTCGAGATGATGAAGGCCAAATAAAGGCTGCTGTAGATAAAAAAACAGGCCCCAAGGCAATGCCTTGGGGCCTGTTTTCATTTTGGTGCAGCTCTAGGGCCGAATCACCGTAAACTTCTTGGTGGTTTTAAAATTGGCATTGCCAATTTGCAAGAAATAAGCGGCTGCGGGCAAATCATGCAGATCGAAGCGAGCGCTTTGGCTGCCCGCCTCTAGTTGGCCTTGGGCCAAAACTCTTCCTTGCAGATCGATTAAGGACCATTGGAAATCTTGGCTGAGCGGCTGCGCAAACAACAACTGCGTATAATTTACCGCTGGGTTTGGCGAAAGCAAAGCCGTATTGATCTGATGGGCTTCGGCCTGCGCCTCGGCGAGTTCAGTAGTACTCAGGGCATTGACATATTCCGTAATGTCTCGGGTCATCACCGCCTGATAAATTGTTCGGCTTGTGGGGGCATCCTCCTGCACAAAGGCAATTGCCTCTAGCTGGGCCGTATCAATATTATTGGGGTTGTAGGTCCAGACCTCAGAAAGCTGAACACTATCGCCGGGCAGCCAAGATTGGCTAAAGCGAGTTCCTGCGGCATCGGGCAACATCTTACGGAGCAAAGAGTGAGTATGAAAATTTACGCCATTAGAAAAATAAACGGCGGAATCTTCCGTAACCACTAGCTGCAAATCATAATCTGCAGCGGCCAAGGTATCTCTAGCGATCAGGGTCGCATTGATTTGCAGATTATTATTGCCAATAAAGGCGATCGGTTCGAGGCGGATATCAAAACGGGCATCTTCTAGCATATCCGTTTCAAAATCCTGCTGTCTCAAATCGGCAGAATTAGGTGGGTTGTTGCTATAGCGGCGACCATCGACTACCGCCTTAGCGCTTACGCCATCAATACCATAAATAGAGGTCCTAGCCGAGGGATCGTCTCGATTGAGGCTATTCATGGGATCAAAAGCGGGATCTTCATTATTGATTTGTAGTAAAATCACATCTCGAACGGCAGGCGTAGCATAGACCAAATTATAGACATATTGGTTGATCGGGTCCATATTGACCACCCCCGCATTAGAGAAATGTTCGAGCAGTACATTGCGTTCTCGGTTCCCGATCCAAACATTATCGAAGGCAAAGCCACGAAGAGGCGTTTGTGAGGCCCCGATGGCGCCAAAGGCCACTCTAAAGCGGAAATTCTCAAAATTGCGGAAAGCATCTAGGGTATAGCGGGCATCTTGCCAGCCGTTGCTTATTCCAGACCAGCCTCTGGGGGCCAGATCTTGCACCCCAGGGCGGCCAGCCACTACAGCTTGATTATACCAATTGATCCCTCGATTGACATTTCCTAAGGGCAACCATTTTTCTGTTTGGGGATCAAAATATTCGATCAGCGTTCCGTCATTTCCTTCATCGGTTTCATTAAAGAAATCGAGTTTGAGCATGGGGCGTTCTAGGGCGGTTAGGTCGATACAAGGGCTATAGACCCAAGCACTTTCATCTGGGCCATAAGTACTATCGGTTCTGGTGATCCAGACTTGGCCATGATCCTGAGCAATGTCGATATCGGCGGGCATCCCCCACTCCCAGAGGTTACTCGATTGGGCTTGGCCTTCGGCCTCTTCTAGCCAACCGTTGGCGCTAGCATCAAAGTCTTCACTATAGGGCGCCAGGGCATTCGGTTGTTCATTGGGCAGCACTAACACCCGAATAGTATCCGAATCGCTACAATAATTATTATTTTCGACAAAAAGCGAGGCCTCAAAAATGCCGGGTCCATTATATTGGTAATTAAAAGTTGGAAACTGGTTATTATTATCATAACTAGCGGCAAAGCTGTTGCCATCGCCCATATCCCAAAGGGCGGTAGTAATAGAATCGTAGAGCGTGGTTGTTCCGGGGATCGTTCCGACCAAATTCATACTATCATTATCGATCTCAAAGAAAACCGAATCTGTAGAGCAGCTATTGTCTGCGCTCAGTTTTACATTGGGCAAACTATGCACATTAAAGCTAGCCCAAGCGGTATCCAGACAAGAAACAAAGGTATTGCTAGTATCTTGGAAAACTGCTTGAATTTGGTGTGTTCCCACTCCAGCGATACTAGAAATCATAAATTCTTTTTCGAAGAGTACGCCGGGGCCGCTATAATTTAGGACATTTCCGCTAAGCAAATTAGGCTGAAAAAAGAGCGTATCTCGGCCAAAGCAGGCATCTACGGTAGCATCTGCGGGCAGACCTTGAACATCATGAGTAGCAAAGAAACTATACTCTGGATGCGGGTGAATATGGACAATTTGGGTATCTCGGGCCGTACAACTGAGTGCTTCCGTTTCATAGATAAGGGTATCTTTGACCAAAGCGGGATAGCGTGTCGTATCCGAGTAATTCGGATTGGGCCAATATTGCCCATTGATAAGGGCGCCATGCATAATTCCTCCTACGCTAGAGCTATCTCCAAAGAAATAGCGTCCGCCTGTGGGCAAGCCAAAGAGCTCTTGGGGTTCATCGGCTTGGCAAAAATGGTAGCTAGCCATCGTAAAATTAGCGCTAGGCAGTGGGTTGATGGTTACTTCTATTTCTACGGTATCCTTACAAAGGGTTGTAGGATCTTGATACACATAAGCATAATTGACATAACCGGGGGTATTGGGCAAGATGGGGCTATAGACGACAGAGGGATTAAACTGGATATCTGTTGGTCCAGAAATCGTTGGGCCGGAATAGCTTCCGCCAGAGGGCGTTCCCGTTAAGATACCGATTGTATCATCGGCGCAATAGGTCGTATCTACTTCATCGGTTTCTAATCCGGCAATAGGAGCCAAATTCACCATAAAGGTAGAGTCTATAGAAGAAATACAACCATACTGGCTAATATAGGTAAACCTAATCGTTTTGGGTCCTGTTCCTGATGCAGCTGGATTAAAAAGAGGACCGTTCCCAACAACGCCAGGTCCGCTAAAGTTGGCCTGCGAAGCAATCAATGAATCTAGCGAATTATATGATGCAGGAGAAGGAAAGCCAGAAAGCAGATCTACGCCTCCATTGGTACAATAGCGGTTATTTTGGTTGCCCAAAGAGCTAGAGTTTCGGCCAGAAATAGCTAGGGCCACATCTCCAAGGATGCGGACATTGGCCGTATCTCTGGCTGCACAGTTTCCTTGTCCAGCCTCATAAATGAGGTAGTAATTGACATCAGTGCTTTCATTAGTAGCCGTATAAACGGCATTAGGATTAAAAATAGAGCCTAGGGTCGTTGAAGTATTGGCTGCATTTCCGTTACGAGCGGTAATATAATGTACTCCATTAGCGGGGCTAGAGCCGCCTAAATTGACAAAGGTTTCATAATTACAGTAATTCTCGGCAATCGTAGAGTCTATGGCCACTTCAGGTGGGTCGACCACATAAACCACTTCTTCATAGCGCACAACCAATTGTTGATCTGGAGTAGAGCTAGAAACGGAATTACTTGTAGTATTATAAACTTGTGTTCTACTTTCTCGATAATAAGAAATGGTCACGGTTACACTATCTACCCCAGGAGCGGGAGACAAGGCGTACTCCTCCTGTCCTGCTGTTCCATTTAGGGTTGTTAAAGCAGAAGAAGGGTTGGCCGATACAGTCATCACATATTCTCGACTCTGTGTGGTCTGCATATTTGATGAGTTGGCATTGGGCCCAACCCAGCTAGGATCCCAAGGAAAAGTTGTTGTGTCTCGACCAAAAACTAAGGGCGGATCCAAACGACAATGCGTCTCTGGCAATACACGAGGAGGAACATCTAAAATCTCTGCCGTATCCGAGAGCATGGCCGTACAGCCATTATTATCGTACAAAATACCAATCTCATAACGGCCAGAATCTGCCGTGGCCCCCAAAAAACGATCATTTAATACATAAACACCAGAATACCCCACAGGAATAGGGGGATTAGAATTGATCAAGCTCGCAAAATAGGTAGGATCACTGGAGCTAATGTTAATCGGTACCGTATCCGAGTTATTAGTTAATGAAGCCAAACGAACAGAGTCAATACTGTTGTTGTAAATTCTTGTGCTAGCCGTATAGGTAATGGCATTACAAGTAGCCGCGGTGGTGGCCATATAGGGCGTATAGATATAACGCAATATCATATTTCGACTAGCCAAGTTCTGTGTAAGTGGCGTTGTTGTAGCATTCAAGCCGTCGGGAATAAAATCATAGCTAGCCCCAATATAAGAAGGTTGTGCCGAAGGACTTTGTAAATAGGAGCCCGTTACGGATCCGCCCCCACCATCTAGTACCGTTAATGAAGTGCCCGTAGGAAGACCACTGCTCGGACTAGGACTCAACTGGATCGGAATAGTGTCTCGAGAACAAACCGTATTGGCCAAACCCACAATGTCTAGCTCGGGCCGAACCACAATGAGGAAAAAACTATCAATAGGAGCAGCAACATCATTATTGCCAGAAAAATTTTCCGCATGCTCATAAAAGACAATCTTACAAGATTTCATGTCAGTGGGAATCGTAAAGGGGATCGTCCCATTTTTTGGCGGCCCAGCTCCAGTTTCATTAGCCCCAGAAACAAAGAGGGCATTTACATCTCCATTCCCATATCTTCTTGTTTGGGCATTAGGTCCCCCCAAATCTCCCGTCAAATCGTCAATATCCTCTTCCGCCTCACTATCTGTTGAAGAATAATTGCCCTGATACAAATCTCCCTCTCTAATAATCACCGCCGAATTGGTCCCATCGGTATGCTCTACATAAAAGTAGTCCGGCCAATAAATCAAGTTGGTATAGTTAAAAACCACCGCATCTCCCGGACAAACCTCAAATATGGCCCCAGGGTGACTAATGTTATTCATGGTCACTGTTCCCTGAGCATAGAGAACAGGCCCTATTATAAATAAGGCAAAAAAGAATAGTAATGCTTGCTTCATAGTGTATGACAATTTAACGGGCAGATATCCCTTATTATGAACTCAGTGGTTGCATCTTAAGGCATTTATCTGTAGGTGGTTTTGCTTTATAGACCTTAGGGGGTCTGATCTCTAAAAAAACGAATTTTTTAAGACAAAAGGCCACTGCCTTCTCCCTTTTATCCCTTTTTTTTTAGCAAGGACTTAACTTTTAGGACCAGCAACTAATTTCTCAATAAAATTTTTCTTCACTGCAAAAAGCAGTACTTTTCCAACTGTACATTCTAACGACAAAGTCAATGAATCAACGTTCTATCAATATTTTGCTCTATTTGGTCATGGCCTATATCCTATTAGCAGGTAGTTGGTGGGCCTATTTGTTGCAAACAAAAACGGAAGCAGTTTGGAGCGCCCAACAGGCAGAAATTCAAGCCCTTCACCCAGATATTAACGAGCAGCAGTTGCAAACTTTGCCTAGTTTCCAAGCCGCCCAAAGCCACTACTTCCGCCAACGCATGATGATTATGGGCGAAGGCCTGGTTTTTCTCTCTCTACTCCTATTGGGCGTCTATAAAATTGTGCAAAGCCAACGCAAACAATGGGCGCTGGCCCAACAACAACAAAATTTCTTACTCTCTATTACCCATGAACTCAAATCACCCATCGCCTCGGTCCAATTGATTCTAGAAACTTTTCAAAAGCGCCAACTTAGCCCCGAGCAAATCCAACGACTGAGCAAAAATGCCCTGCAAGATAACCAACGCCTCCACAAGCTGGTCCAAGACCTCTTGCTGGCCGCCCGCATAGAAGGCGGCCACCAATATATTTTTGAATGCCTCGACCTCAAACAATTGCTCCAAGAGGTGATCCAATGGGTGCAGCCCCGCAGCCCCAAAGAAATTCGATTTACCTCAGATGATCAACTCGATTGTATGCCCCAAGGCGACCGCAGTATGCTGCAATCTGCTTTCCATAATTTACTCGATAATGCCCTGAAATACGCCGGCCAAAGCCCCTTTTTAGCTGTAGAACTCCGCCAAAAAAAAGACCATTACCTGATCGAATTTAAGGACCAAGGGCCCGGCATTCCCAAAACCGAACGCCAAGCCATTTTTCAAAAGTTTTATCGCATCGGCGATGAACGCACCCGCAAAAGCAAGGGCACCGGCCTAGGCCTCTATATTCTCCAAAAAGTGGTGGCCGCCCATCATGGCCAAATCCAAATCCGAGAGAACCAACCCCAAGGCAGCATTTTTTCGATCAAGTTGCCTATTAAATAATTTTTTGTTTTTTTGGGGCTGCCCCTGCGGCCTGCGGCCTTGGGTCGGGCTCTGTCGCAGCTCGCAGGTCTGCTCGGCCCTACAGGCTTTTTCGCTTCGCTTCAAAAGCCTTTGGTCTGCCGCCTTAGGCGGCCCTGCTTTCCATCCCTCAGCCATAAATTAGCCCGCCCAAAACAACGTACTAAACTTATACTATATATATGGACCATATTGCTCGAATCCTTTTGGTAGAAGATGAAGAAAATATTCGCGAAACCCTGACCCTCAATCTAGAGCTAGAGGGCTATGAGGTTCTAGCCCTTGCCGATGGCAAAAGCGTGCTGCCCCATTTTTTGGGCCAACACTTTGACCTCATTCTGCTCGATATTATGCTACCCGAAATGGACGGCCTAGATGTTTGCGAACAAATTCGCCTGCACGATAGCGAAACCCCCATTATTTTCCTTACCGCCAAAGATAGTAGCGCCGATAAAATACAAGGCCTACGCAAAGGAGCCGATGATTATATTACCAAACCCTTTATGCTAGAGGAGTTGCTGCTCCGCATTCAGATTTTGCTCAAAAGAAGCCAAAACCACCGCGCCAATACCCTAGAAGAATATCATTTTGGTCCAAATTATGTCAATTTTCAAGAGCAAAGCGCCAAAGGCCAAGATGGCCAAGATTTTAAACTGACCAAAAAAGAAGGCATGCTCCTCAAGCTACTCATAGAACGAGCAGGAGAAGCCGTTTCTCGACAACAGATTTTACAGGCCGTTTGGGGCTATGATGTCTACCCCTCTACCCGCACGATCGATAATTTTATCCTCTCTTTTCGCAAGTATTTTGAAGAAGATCCCAAAAATCCCCAGTTTTTTCTCTCGGTCCGTGGCGTGGGCTATAAATTCCAGGCCCAAGAAGAGCATTAGGCCCAAAAAGAGCAGCGAGCGAAGCGAGCTGCTTGGCCCAAAGGGCCAGTTGGCCCAGCGCTGCGCAGCCGTGGCCGCAGGCCAGACCCAGTTTTTTTGAGCAAAGCGAAAAAAAACGCAGGGCCGAGCAGACCTGCGAGCGGCGAAGCCTAGCGGCGGCCGCCCCAATATAAAGGGCGGCCGCGGGCCCCAAAATAAAAAACACCAACAAATAGTTGCAAAACCCAATAAATAACACTAATTTGTTTTAAACTTAAAGAAATGGCCAAAACTCAAAAAACTTTTGTATGTACCGAATGCGGCAATGTTTCGCTAAAATGGGAGGGCCGCTGTAGTGCTTGTGGCGAGTGGAATAGCTTGCAAGAAGAAGTCACAGTAAAGGGCAGTGCCAAGCAGGAGGCCAAAAAGGCGACGCAGGGCGCTTGGACCCAAAAAAGAGGGCGAAAACAAGAGCATGCCCGCCCCACACATATTACTAAGGTGCAGGGCGATGGAACGGTGAGAAGGCCCACCGATGATGAAGAATTGAACCGGGTTTTGGGCGGCGGTATCGTGAGTGGATCGATTGTGCTGATTGGTGGAGAACCCGGCGTTGGAAAATCTACCCTGATGCTGCAATTGGCCCTGAGTTTTTCGGGCAAAGTGCTTTATGTTTCGGGCGAGGAAAGCGAACAACAGATTAAAATGCGGGCCGAACGCCTTGGACTGCGCGATAATGACTGCTTTTTGATGGCCGAAACCAATTTGACCAACCTCTTGATGCAGGCGGCCACTTTAGGCCCCGATGTTTTGGTGGTCGATTCGATCCAAACCCTGAGCTCGCAATATGTTGAATCGCCTCCGGGCTCCGTTTCTCAGGTGCGAGAATGCGCTTCTGAATTGCAACGCTTTGCCAAAGAGACCAATATTCCCGTCTTTGTAATTGGCCATATCAATAAAGATGGAGCAATTGCGGGACCAAAATTGCTGGAGCATATTGTGGATGTGGTGTTGCAATTTGAAGGCGACCGAAATTATACCCACCGCATTTTGCGGACCATCAAAAACCGCTTTGGCTCTACCGCCGAACTCGGTATTTATGAAATGCAGGGCCGCGGTTTGCGCGAAGTCTCTAACCCTTCAGAACTTTTACTCACCCAAAAAGAAGAAGACCTCAGCGGCTCGGCAATTACCGCCACGGTAGAAGGGATTCGCCCCATGCTGATCGAAATTCAGGCCTTGGTCTCTACTTCTGTTTTTAGCTCTCCCCAACGCTCGGCCACGGGTTTCGATCTCCGCCGATTGAGTATGCTTTTGGCCGTTTTGGAAAAACGCTGCGGCTTTCAGTTTGGCAATAATGATGTCTTTCTCAATGTGGCCGGGGGACTAAAAGTGAGCGATCCCGCTATTGATATGGCCGTGGTGGCCGCCCTCCTCTCCTCTTTGGAAGATGTGGCCATGCCGTCTAATGTTTGTTTTGCAGGAGAAATTGGTTTGTCGGGAGAAATTCGCTCGGTCCAACGAATCGACCAACGCATACAAGAAGCCAATCGCCTCGGCTTTGAAAAAATTTACGTTTCTAAGTTCAATACCAAAGGAATTGATCCCGCCAATTACGATATAGAAATTGTTCCGCTCTCTAAAGTAGAGCAACTTTTTGAGGACCTGTTTCAGTAGAATAGAAAAGCCGAAGAGATGATCTTCGGCTTTTTTTTGTTGCACAATATAGTATTCAGCCTATCATCGCCTAGGGACAAGCCCCCAGGCTAATAAATGGAGTCGGCCCTCTTTGAGGGCCTCAACTGCTGAGATAGACGGCTTTGCTAAGTCATTATTGCAAAGAAGGGCCTAATCCAAAGGCCCTCTTTAGAGGGCTGTCTGAAAAAGCTAGCCTAGGGGCTTGTCCCTAGGCAGCAAAAGGGAAACACAAAATTTTAAACCCTCTCCCACTTTTTAAAAAACCCAGTTGCCTTTTTAGAAAGTTTGGAGGACCAAAAGTGATCTCTTCTTTTCTTTTTTTCTGGGGCTTGCCCGCCCTTTGGCCGGGCCGGGCTGTTCGCGGGCTCGCTGCTCGCTCGGCCCTGCGTTTTTTTCGCTGCGCTCAAAAAAACTGGCTCTGGCCTGCGGCCACCCGCTGCCATCCCTAAGCCGCTCATCTATTTTTTTTCTTTTGGCTTTTTTCTTCGGCAGTTTTGGCCCCTGTTTTTTTATCCGCTCAATCTAAACGGAGCTTTTTTTGGATTCTTGTTTGGACCTATACGCTATTTTTTTTAGCTCCCACTCATTGAAGAAATAAATACTAAGACAGAAAATGCAAATTCCGTAATAGCTGTTAGTGAATCTGTAATTTGTGTTTATATAATTATCCTACAACTCCTAATTTTGCTTTATAGAATTTTATACCTCATAAATTAAAATATTATGGCAAGTCTAAAGAAAACCGTTCACCTCGAAAATGTACTTACTAACCACAGCCAAGACATGACAACCAAAGTTGTAGCGATAACAGGCACCACTAGTGGGACTGGATTTGTACTAGCAACAGAAGTTGCTAAAAAAGGCGGAACTGTTTTGCTCCTAAACCGTCCAAGCGAACGTTCAGTAAATGCCCTTGCTCAACTTCAAAAATTAGTTCCCCAAGGAAAATTTGAAGCTATTGAATGCGACCTTCAAAGCTTTGATAGTGTAATTAAGGCAGCCGCTACGATTAAAGAAAAATATAACCAACTTGATGTCCTTGTCAATAACGCAGGCGTAATGGCCTTAAAGGATACAGCTACTGCAGATGGTTATGATGTACAAATGCAAACCAATGTACTTTCACATTTCCTACTAACAAAAGAATTATTTTCCATCCTAAAAAACAGCCCGCAAGCAAGAATTGTGAATCATACCTCAATGGCGCGATTAGGCAATCCGCTTGAATTGAAGTATTTCTTGCCCAATGGTGGAAATTTAGGCGGAAATGGTACCGAAGAAGAAAACCTAAGTTTTCAGGGGCCAAGATGGCAACGCTACCATCAAACAAAACTCGCCAACTTTGCATTTACTTATGGCCTGAAAAAGCGATTGGAGGAAAAAAATATTACTAATGTATTATCACTACTCGCCCATCCCGGATTAGCAGCCACTAATCTACAAATTACTAGCGATGCAGATGGTGGCATGGATGTCAATGCAGATTTTATGCAGATGGCACAAAGCCCTGAAGATGGCGCCACAGGAATTATTAGAGCCACTATGGATAAAGAAGCCAAATCAGGCGATTTTTATGGCCCTTCTGGAGAAGGATGGAATGGCTTCCCCGAATCATTAGTACCTGAAGAAGATTTACTCCATGAATCTAACCTTCAAATCAATTGGGAAGGCTGCGAAAAGGCTGTCGGCACTTTCGAAATTTAATTTTGCCCCTATAGTTTGATAGTATGGGCCGAAGGGTAAAACCTTTGGCCCTTTTTTTATCCTGTTACTAAAAATCTCTGCTGTTTTTCTGTTCTTTTTTTTCTGGGGCTTGCCCGCCCTTTGGCCGGGCCGGGCTGTTCGCGGGCTCGCTCTTCGCTCGGCCCTGCGTTTTTTTCGCTGCGCTCAAAAAACTGGCTCTGGCCTGCGGCCACCCGCTGCCATCCCTAAGCCGCTCATCTATTTTTTTTCTTTTGGCTTTTTTCTTCGGCAGTTTTGGCCGCTGTTTTTTTATCCGCTCCGGCTAAACTGCGCTTTTTTTATTTCGGCAGAAAAATGCGGTCGTTTTTTGAGTGGAGCCTAATTGAAAGCCGCGCGCAAAATCATTAAAATAGTCTTTGTCTTTTTAACAAATTTTTGAAATAAAATAGCTTGGTTTTACCTTTCATTAGAGTTAATAGTAGTAGATTAAAAAATGTGAATTCCACCTCTAAATTAAATGCTATTTCATCCGCATTATCTTAAAGAATAAATTATGTACCTATCAAACCTTAAACTCTGGAATTTTCGAAAATTTGGCAGCAACTCTCCTTTAGACCTAGAAAAGCCTGACTTAGATTTAAATTTTAAAAAAGGAGTAAATGTTCTAATTGGAGAAAATGACTCTGGTAAGACTGCAATTATCGATTCTATAAAACTTGCGCTAAAAACCCATAGTTACGAATGGTTAAAACTAAACTGGGATGACTTCTATGATGATTCAGATAGATTACGAATTGAATTACAGTTTAACAACCTATCTGATGATGAAGCTAAAAATTTCATAGAATGGCTCGGGGTCACTGGTGAAAAAGATGATGCCGAATCATATCTACGGCTAATTTATGATGCCAGACGAAATACAAATGAGCAATACATCTATCCCTCTGAAATAAAAGCAGGTACTGATGAAGGTGGACATCAACTGACAGCAGAGGCTAGAGAATATTTAAAAACAACTTATCTAAAACCCTTACGAGATGCTAAATCAGAATTAATCCCTCGTAAAAACTCTAGGCTCACTCAAATTCTTCAAGGACATGAAGCGTTCAAAGGAAAGGATCAAGATCACTTACTAGTTGAACTATTTAAAGACTTTAATAATGAAGTTCTTCAATACTTTGAAGGCAAGGATAAGGATGGTGAAGCACTTACAGGTGAAAACTTAAAAGGGCAAGAACTAAAAAAAGAAATAGATAAGTTTATTGGTGCATTTTACTCAGAAAAAAAAGAATCTAATTTTGGTATTCTTGGTAAAAGCCTCAAAAACATCTTAGAAAAACTTGATTTATCTATTAAAGATGAAATAAACCCTGGCTTAGGAACTCTAAATAGATTATTCATGGCTTCAGAGTTGCTTCATCTTCAAAAGAAAAATTGGACGGGTTTAAGACTAGGACTAATTGAGGAGCTTGAAGCGCATCTTCACCCCCAAGCCCAAATGCAAATTATCGAAGCCTTAAAAGCTGAAGAAAATATTCAGTTAATTTTGACTACTCATAGTCCCAATCTAGCATCAAAATTAAAGCTTCAAGAGTTAATTATCTGTAATGGTAAAAATGCCTTTCCCATGGGGGAAGAGTATACAAAACTAGATTCTAAAAGTTATAGATATCTTGAAAAATTTTTGGATACAACAAAAGCCAACCTTTTTTTCGCTAAAGGAATTATTCTAGTAGAGGGGTGGGCCGAAGAAATACTACTTCCTAGTATAGCAAAAGCGATGGGGATCAACCTAACTGAAAAAGGAGTATCAATTGTAAATATTGGAAATATTGGTTTTAGCCATTATGCTAATATTTACCTAAGAAAGGAAAAGCCCCACATGGATATTCCAGTAGCAATAATTACAGATGCTGATATAAAAGCGTACAGAAAAGAGAAAGGCTCTTATATAAAAGAAAAAACAAATGTATTTAGCCAAGAAACGAATAAAAAGATTAAATCAAACAATGAAAAATCTGAAGAAAACGTAAAATATTACACTGGCGCTCATTGGACATTGGAATATGCTTTATACTGCTCTTCTCTATTAGGAGAGAAATTTAAAGCCGCCTGTAAAAACAAGCATTCAAGAACAGATTGGGATACTAATTTCGAGGAAACTCTTGCTGAAAAATTGATTGATAAGACGCTAAAGAAGACAGATATCGCCTATGAACTTGCCTTGCAAATAGATAATGCGGTACAAGATGAAAGCTTTAAAATTTCCACCGAAGTTAATGATGACAGTATTTCTTACCTAATCCAAGCAATTAAATATGCCACAAAATATTAACATATCAGATCAAGATATCGAATACGCTGAAAAAATACTTTTACCTGAAGGGAAAGTGTTTGATCAAGAAAGAAGAGACTTTATTCGTTGTTTAAAAACTATTGACCTACAAGCTGTACCTGGAAGTGGAAAAACAACTGCACTGCTAGCAAAACTCCTAATATTGGAAAGGTACATGCCATTTCAAGACGGGCATGGCGTGCTTGTAATTTCCCATACTAATGCAGCAGTAGACGAAATAAAAGAACGTATTGGAAAACATTGTCCTCAACTCTTTTCATATCCAAATTTTGTTGGAACAATTCAAAGTTTTGTTAACAGATTCTTGGCAGTTCCCTTCTACATGAACTCCTTAAAAGAAAGACCTTTAAGAATAGATGCTAATCTTTACAATGAAAGGTTATCTGAGATAATAAATAATCCATGGGCTTATAAATTTGGTCTTTCAAATGAGAATTTTAACAAAGTCTACCGTTTTATAAAACGATCAGAACGTATGTTCTACAAGTACCGGTTTGGCATTGATAAAGATAAAATCATTTTGAAAGAATCTTTAAACGGTACGCAAGTCCAAATCAAAGACAAAAAAAACATACTAACCTGGCTAAGGAAATTAAAAATTCACATTTTATGCACTGAAAAAATACTACATTACGACGATGCATATTTTTTAGCTAATCGTTATATCAAAAAAAACCCTACAATAACTACTCTACTTCAAAAACGATTCAAATATGTACTTGTAGATGAAATGCAAGACATGGATATTCACCAATACAATTTAATTGAAACCATTTTTAAGCCAGATGAATCCACACAATCCGTAGTTCAAAGAATAGGCGATAAAAATCAAGCTATTTTTAATAGCGACTCTTCTCCTACAAAGGATATCTGGACCCAAAGAAAGGTAATGTATCTTAATGGTAGTCATAGACTAAGTTCAAAAATTGCGGATTTAGTACAAAAATTTGCGCTAACAGGAAATCCAATAACAGGAAATAATCCGATTGAAATTAAACCTATAATTTTTATTTATACGGATGATACTATAGAATTAGTTATTCCAAAATATGCTGATAAAATAAAAGAATTACAGAAGGGCGGGTTAATCCCTGAAAGTCCACGACATAAGTTTACGGCAATTGCTTGGAGAAAGGGGCAAAATACTAGTGCTAAAGATAGTAGAATAACTTTATCTACATATTGGCCTCATTTTAAAAAATCTAAGCCCAAAGAGCAAATAGATTTCAAAGTTCTTGAAGACTACATCCTTTACATTAACAAAGACGTAAAGACTTTACGACCTATACAAAACAACATAATTAACCTACTACTAGAAATTCTTCACATAGAAAAAATATCACATAAAAAAAACAACTACTATTCTAAAAAAAGACTACTAAATTTCCTGAAGCTGCGTGAAAATAATGATTACGAAGAGCTAAAATCAAAACTCTATGAATGGTCTATGGGCTGCATAAAGGAGAAAAAGTTAGATGTTATCAAAAATATTAAAGACTACATACCTACTTTTTTATCCTTCTTCGATAGAGAAATAAATTTATCTACGCAATTTATTTTAGGTAAATCTGAGATTTCTTTAGCGTCTAATGAGAATGAAAACGATTTAGAAATGAACATATTTAATTCTGAGGGAATTAAAATTGAGATTGGATCTGTCCATTCCGTAAAGGGGCAAACTCATACAGCAACATTGTACCTAGAAACTTACTTTTATAAAGATGGTGGCAAGTCATATGAGTCTCAAAGACTTGCTGGTCAATTCTTAGGTACTCCAATAACTAAGAGTGCAGGAAAAAGAGTAAAACAATCAGCAAAAATGGTTTATGTTGGATTTTCGAGACCTACTCACTTATTAGGTATAGCAATTCATCAAGACAGATATAAGTCATATTTATCACAAATAGATGGGAATTGTTGGGATATAGTTAAAGTTTGGGGAAATTAAATGCCTTAAAATAAGTGCATTCGTAATCGTATGCCTACTTCTTATCCATTCCCCCACAAGGCCGAAAAATCACTCAGATTTTTCGGCCTTTTGCTATTTGAAAGCGGCTAATTGAAAGGGCGAGTTCTTCCCCCCCCACAAATCCTCTCCCTTCAAAATAAATTCATTATCTTTTGGCCCAAACTCCGCTCCTTTTTTTTGGAGGGGACAGGCGGCGAAGCCGCCGCAAAGGAGCGAAGCGACGCGGCTGAGGGATGGACAGCAGGGGCCGAAGGCCAGAGCTAGCAAAAAACTTGTTTTTTTGCGCAGGGCCGAGCGAACAGCGAGCTGCGATACAGCCCGACCCGACCGATAATTCATGAGGGTTTTAACCCTCATTTTGTATAGCTTCGCAAAGCGATGCCGCTTTGCGCTGGGTTTCAATCTAGCGGGAGGGGCAGCCCCAAAAAAATTAGAATTAGAAAAAAGATCAATGCAAAAAAAATTATTCCTACTCGATGCAATGGCCCTAATTTATCGGGCGCATTTTGCTTTTATCAAAAACCCATTGATTAACTCCAAAGGCTTGAATGTATCGGCCATGAATGGCTTTACCTCTACCCTTTGGGAATTATTGCGCAAAGAAAAACCTACGCATATTGCCGTGGCTTTTGATTTGCCCGGCGGGACCTTTCGACATGAAATGTATGCCCCCTATAAAGCGAATCGGGAGGAGCAACCGGAGGATATTCGCTTGGCGATTCCCTATATTAAGCAAATTGTAGAGGCCTTTAATATTCCGGTGGTGGCCGTGCCCAATTATGAGGCCGATGATGTGATTGGGACCTTGGCCAAACAGGCCGCCAGAGAAGGTTTTGATGTATACATGATGACGCCCGATAAGGATTATGCGCAATTGGTGGAAGATCATATTTTTTGGTATAAACCCGCTCACTTTGGCAATAAATTCTCTGTTTTGGGCAAGGCGGAGGTCTTGGAGAAATGGAAAATTGAACGAGTAGAGCAAGTCATTGATGTTTTAGGCCTACAAGGCGATACGGCAGATAATATTCCAGGCATTCCGGGTGTTGGTCCCAAAACGGCCCAAAAATTATTGGCCAAATATGGCAGCATCGAAAATTTGTTGGAGCATACGCATGAGCTCAAAGGCAAGCAAAAAGAACGAGTAGAGGAAAATAAAGAACAGGCGCTTTTGTCTAAGGAATTGGCCACCATCAAGTTGGATGTGCCCCTGCAATTTGATGCGGAAAAATATGCCCTAGAAGAATTTAATCGAGAAGCCCTATCCGAAATTTTTAAGGAGCTGGAGTTTAGAAGTCTGAGCAAACGGATTTTGGGCCAAGCCGCTGCGGCCAAAGCCCCCCAACAGGTCGATCTTTTTGGACAAGCCATCGAAGAGGCGCCCAAGAAAAAACTCAAGGCCGCCAATGAATTATTGGTCGATCATACGCATAGCAATACCGAGCACGAATATATTTTGCTGGATACCGCCCAAAAAAGAGCGGCCCTGATTGCCGAGATCCAAAAAGCAGGCATTTTTTGCTTCGATAGTGAGACGACGGGCCTAGAATTGGGCTCCGAAATTGTGGGCCTTTCTTTTGCCCTGCAGGCCCATAAGGCCTATTATTTGGCCCTGCCCGAAGATCAGGCGGCCACAAAAACACTGCTCGAAGAGTTTCGCCCCATCTTTGAAGATCCCGAAATTGCCAAGGTGGGCCAAAACCTAAAATTTGACCTGCTCATGCTCCGCTTTTACGATATAAAAGTGGCGGGCAAACTTTGGGATAGCATGCTGATGCACTATTTGTTGGAGCCCGATAAAAAACATAGTCTGGATTATTTATCGGAAACTTACCTCAATTATTCGCCCATTCCCATAGAAAATCTTTTGGGCAAAGGCCGCAAGAAAAAATTGAGTATGCGAGATGTGCCTTTAGAAAAGGTCATTGAATATGCCGCCGAAGATGCCGATATTAGCTGGCAACTTTATGAAAAATTGCGCCCCCAATTGAGCAAAGAATTATTGGCCCTCTATAATGAAATGGAAGCGCCTTTGATTTATGTTTTGGTGGATTTGGAGTTTGAAGGGGTGGCTTTGGATAGCGACTTTTTGAATAAATATGCCGAAAAGCTCAAGCAAGAAAGCGATGTTTTAGCCAAAAAGATTTTAGAAAAGGCCGAGGCTCCTTTGCTCAATTTGGACTCGCCTAAACAGTTGGGCGAATTGCTTTTTGATAAATTGGAGATCCCCTACCGCTGGAGAAAAACCAAAACTGGCCAATACTCGACCAATGAAGAAAAATTGAGCGAATTGGCCCCTAAATATGAAATTATTGCTTGGATTTTAGAGTATCGCCAATTGGCCAAATTGCGCTCGACTTATGTGGAGGCCCTGCCCCGCTTGGTCAATAAATTTACGGGCCGTTTGCATAGCTCTTTCAATCAAGCCCTAACCACAACGGGCCGTTTGAGTTCGAATAATCCGAATTTGCAAAATATTCCGATTCGCACGCCCAGAGGCCGAGAAATTCGCAAGGCTTTTGTCGCTAGAGACGAAAATCACTGCTTGTTGGCGGCGGATTACTCGCAGATTGAGTTGCGCCTAATTGCCGAAATTAGCGGCGATGAGGCCATGTTGGCCGCATTTAAGGCGGGCCAAGATATTCACTCGGCCACGGCGGCCCGCATTTATGAGGTGGATATTGAAGAAGTGACCAAAGAACAGCGCTACAATGCCAAAACGGTCAACTTTAGTATCATTTATGGCGCTGGGGCTTTTAATCTTTCGCAAAATTTGGACATCAAGCGCAAGGAGGCCGCCGAGCTCATTGAGCAATATTTTAAGCAGTATCCTGGCCTCAAAAAATATATGGACCAAACCGTAGAAACGGCCAAGGAAAAAGGTTATGTGGAAACCTTGTTGGGCCGCCGCCGCTATCTGCGCGATATCAAATCAAAAAATGCGGTGGTGCGCGGACATGCCGAGCGAAATGCCATCAATAGCCCCATTCAGGGCACCGCCGCCGATATGATTAAACTGGCCATGATTAAGGTGCAAAATCGCCTCAAAGCCGAAGGGTTGCAGAGCAAAATGATCCTTCAGGTGCATGATGAACTCCTTTTTGATGTGCCCAAATCAGAATTGGCCCAACTTCGCCAATTGGTGGAGGAAGAAATGAAAACCGCTTTGCCCAATTTGCAAGTGCCCATTTTGGTCGGCATCGATGAAGGCGATAATTGGTTGGAAGCGCATTAGGAAGCTGTTTTGGGGCCTCCGCCTCGCTGCGCTCGTCGGCGCTACGCTTCAGGGCTCGCAGGTCTGCTCGGCCCTGCGGCCTGACGGCCTTGGTCTGCGGCTTCGCCGCCCCCTTTCGCATCGCTAGGCCGTTTGGCCTTCGGCCATAGCTGCACATCGGTTACTCCCTTTGGTCGTCGAACTGCGCCCTAAAGGGCTTGTTGTGGCCGTTTGGCCTTCGGCCATAGCTGTAGGTTAAAACCATCGGCCCATAATAATTAAACTAAAAACCTTTTCCATTTTTAAGCAAACAAGGGCTTTAGCCCGCCAGTTTGCATAGACCCGCAACCATGGGCTTTAGCCCATGGCCCCAAAAAACTCCACACTAAAAATTAAGGGATAAAAACAATTGCGATTAGTTCTGCCACAAAAAATTCATAGGAACCCTAGGGCCAAGGCCCTAGGCTAAGAAAAAAATTGTCATCCCCTCATGCGAGGGGATTTTTCTTGGCGGTTGTGCTTGGCTCCTTATTGTTTTGAAGTTTTTCTAGACCAGTGGGTTAAAACCCACCACAAGAAGGGAGGACAATCTACTTCCAAAAAAAATGGGCCGATGGTTAAAACCATCGGCCCATAATAATTAAACTCAAAACCTTTTCCATTTTTAAGCAAACAAGGGCTTCAGCCCATGGCAGAAAAGACGAGCTGCTAGAATATTTAAGCTTAGTCAACAATGGCTATGCTTACCGCCCTGGGCTGAAGCCCAAGGTTCTAGACTTTAGCGAACTGGCGGACTAAAGTCCTTGTTCGCTTTTTTCGGCTGGTTGTTTTTCTTTAGTCAAAATGGGCCTTAATATGTTGGGCTACTTCTTTGGCATGCGAGACAATCATATAATGTGTGGCATCTTCTACCCAATAAGTTGGTTGAGCTCGGCTAGGGGGAAAAACATGGTCCTTTTTGCCATGAATATGCAAAACGGGGCCAGCAGGGGCGCTATTGGCCCAATGAACGGCGGCATCGCGGGCCCAGCGCAGCATTTTCGGGCTCCAAGTCCGCAACATTTTTTTGTAGAGTTCATAACCCGCTTTATCAGAAATCACGCCCGCCCAATAACTAATTCGGGGCACCATCTCCCAACTAAAAATGGCGGGAACCAACCAATAAAGCGGTAAAATTTTGCCCAAAGAAAAAATAAAGGGCGCTTCATCATTGGTTTTAATGGTAGAGACCAAAATCAATTGGCTATCTGGAAAATGATGTTGCAAGCGAGTCGCTAATAATCCCCCCAAAGAAAGGCCCATAAAATTGGGTTGCTCTCCTGCTTTTAATTCACTTTGCAATTCAGGCAGCAAATGGGCCAGATAATCATCGCAGCCCTTGCCTGGGCGGCAATATTCTTCTTGATAATCTAAAAAGCGAACATCTTCAAAGGGGAGCAAGGGCAAGAGCTGCTCAAAAATCCGATGATCGGTTCCTAAGCCAGGCAAACAATACAGCGGCTGTTGATAAATGGAAGGGTTAGGCATTATCTTGATTTAGTGCAGATTTATAAGTGGCCAAACAACGCTGCCGAGCAAATTTATGCTCTACAATGGGCTGAGGATAGCGGCGGCTGCCATATTCTTTTACCCATTTTTTTACATATTTCAGCTCGGCATCAAATTTTTTGAGTTGGCTTTCGGGGCTAAAAATGCGGAAATAGGGCGCGGCATCGGTGCCTGAGCCTGCGGCCCATTGCCAACCGCCATTATTGCTGGCCAAATCAAAATCTAATAATTTTTCGGCAAAATAGGCTTCGCCCCAGCGCCAATCAATCAATAAATGTTTGCACAAAAAGCTGGCCACCAGCATCCGTACTCGGTTGTGCATATAGCCTGTAGCATTGAGCTCTCGCATACCGGCATCGACCAAGGGATAGCCCGTTTTTCCTTGGCACCAAGCCTCAAATTCCTCCTCATTATTGCGCCATTCGATAAGGTCGTATTTGGGGCGGAAGCTCTGTCCGACCACTTTGGGAAAATTGGCCAAGATTTGCGCATAGAAATCTCGCCAGATCAATTCATTGAGGTAAGTAGCATTGAGTTTTCGGGCTTTTCGGGCCTTTTCCCGGATAGAGATGGTCCCAAAGCGGAAATGCAGGCCCAAACGAGAAGTTCCCTCTTCTAGAGCGGGAAAATCGCGGGTCTCCTCATATTTTTTGATGCGTTTTTGCTTGAGCAATCGGCTAGGGAAATTTAGTTGGCTGGGCGCAAAGCCCATACTTTCTAGGCTGGGGATTTTAAAATTGCCGGGGAGAGTAGCGTAATTTTGTTGATAGTTTTCATTGGGATAAGATTGCAGATAAAAGGATTCGCCGGTTGCTGTTTTTTTGCTGTCTAGCTTGGCCTTCCATTGTTTGCTATAAGGGGTAAAAACGGTATAGGGGCCAGCAGTTTTCTTTTCTACTTCTAGGGCTTCAAAAATGACATGGTCCTTTTCTGTGAGCAAGGGAATATTTTCTTTTTGGAGGAGTTCGGCGACGGCTGCATCTCTTTTTTTGGCGTAGGGTTCATCATCTCGGTTGGTATAGACCTTATTGATGGGCCAATCTTGCAGCAATTGGGTCCAGACCGCTTTTGGGCGGCCATAAAGGACCAATAAATCGCTGCCGAGTTCTTGCAGCTCCTTTTGCAGCCGCTGCAGCTCCTGATGAATAAAACTTACTCGAGCATCTTGGCGATTATTTAAATCCTCTAGAATATTTTGGTCGAAAATAAAGATAGACAAAACGGGGCCGCCTGCCTTGAGCGCTTGATACAAAGCCGCATTATCATTTAGTCGAAGATCTCTGCGGTGCCAGAAGATGCTATATTTCATATTGAGTGAAGGATTATTTTTTTAAACAGATTTTGAACAGCAAAAAGGAGAAAGGGTTTAAGCCCATTGGTTCTGGCTGCATCTAAGGAAAAATTCTGCGTCTAGAGGAGGGCGCACAGCGGCCGACGGCCTAGGGGCCTGCAAGGGTGCCGCGCAGCGGCAGACCGAGCTTTTTGAGCAAAGCGAAAAAAGCGAAGGGCCGAGCAGACCTGCGAGCCCTGAAAGGGCCCGGCCGCCGCAGGCGGCAGGCCCCAAAAAAATAGATCTTATAAAAAGAACAAAATTGCCTTTTTTTTATTAAGTTTATAGAATAGTTAGCCTAGAAGATATAATTGCTTAAGCAAAAATAATATGGTACCGACAATAGCGTCAGCGAGTCAAGGATTTAATCGTCCTTGCTCGCTTTTTTATAACATAGAGGCAAGAATAACTACCGCCTCGAAACAGTTGATTATTTATGAGCAAAACACAACTATATCCTGCACGCTACACCCTGCGGACCTTGGCCTTAATTATTGATTTCATGGTTATTATCTTACTAGTTTGGCTAGCGAGAAGCATAGAAGACGACTCCTTTTATGGTGTTTTGGATCCGGTAGCGGCTAAAAAACTAGCCCGAGAAGAGTGGGACATTCTGCTATACCGAGGTAACCCCACTATTGTTTTATGGAAGGAAGTCCTGTATGGATTGCCGCTAAAAGCGGCTTTGGGCTTAGCTTATTGTACTGTTTTTGAGCAATCGTCTATGCGGGCCACCCCTGTCAAATGGTTATTGGGATTAAGAGTAGTGGATGAAAAAAAACCAGGGACTTGATTTTTGGACTAGCTTAAAACGCAACAGCCTTAAAGTGGGCCTGCTCGTTTTTCCTTATATTTTTACGGACTATATTTCGTATGACTTTGGGATCTTCCTCTTGTTTTGGATATTCTTTAGCATCATCCTTTGGGTAAATGGGAGCAAGCAGGCCGACAAACAAATGTTCTACGATCGTTGGCTTCACACTTATGTAAAAGTCCTGCGCTAAAGCTTATTTAGAATGAGTCAAAGGAAAGCAAGCCATCCTAATTTTATTTGTTCATCTTATCTGTAGAAGTTATATTTGTGCGAAAATTGGACAGAAAAGTCTTGAAACGAAAAATAAAACTGAACAACAGATATGAATTTTGAACTAAGCGAACAGCATTTGGCTGTAAGAGAGGCGGCTAGAGATTTTGCCCGTCAAGAATGTCTACCCGGTGTTATTGAGCGTGATAGCAATATGACCCACCCCACAGAAATCTTGAAAAAGATGGGGGAAATGGGCTTTTTGGGCATGATGGTCGACCCCAAATACGGGGGAGGCGGAATGGATTCGCTTTCTTATGCCATTGCCATGGAAGAGTTCTCTAAAATTGACAACTCTTGCTCAGTGGCGATGTCTGTTAATAACTCTTTGGTTTGCTGGGGGATTGAAACCTTTGGTACAGAGGAGCAAAAGCAAAAGTATTTGCCCAAATTGGCTACTGGCGAATGGATTGGTGCGTTTTGCCTTTCTGAGCCCGAGGCGGGTTCTGATGCTACTTCTCAGCGCACCACTGCTGTAGATATGGGCGACCATTATATCTTGAACGGAACCAAAAACTGGATTACCAATGGTGGTACCTCTCAGGTCCATTTGGTGATTGCCCAAACCAATCCTGAATTGGGTCACCGTGGCATCAACTGTCTTATTGTAGAAACAGAATTGGATGGTGTTGTTGTTGGCGCCAAGGAAGATAAGCTTGGTATCCGCTCTTCTGATACGCATACGATCATGTACAATGATGTGAAAGTACCCAAAGAAAACCGCATTGGCGAGGATGGTTTCGGCTTTAAGTTTGCCATGAAAACCCTTTCTGGTGGACGTATTGGTATTGCTTCTCAGGCCTTGGGTATTGCCGCTGGTTCTTATGAGTTGGCTGCTGCTTATGCCAAAGAAAGAGAGGCTTTTGGCAAGCCTATTATCAAGCACCAAGGTATTTCTTTCAAATTGGCTGATATGGCCATGCAGGTAGAAGCGGCCCGTATGTTGGTCTATCGCTCGGCTTGGCTCAAAGACCAAGGCATGGAGTACGATATGGCTAGCTCTATGGCCAAACTTGCTGCTTCAGAAGCGGCCATGAAAATCTCTGTAGAGGCGGTTCAGGTGCATGGTGGCTATGGTTTCGTAAAAGAATATCATGTAGAACGCCTCATGCGCGATGCTAAAATTACACAAATCTATGAAGGGACCTCAGAGGTGCAGCGCATCGTTTTGGGCCGTTTCGTAGAAAACGGAAAGCTCTATTTACCCGATCATAAATAGATCGCTTAGCCAATAACTTAAGATAAGGGACGCCAGTTTTGGGGTCCCTTTTTTTTGGGGCCTCCGCCTCGCTTCGCTCCTCGGCGCTACGTTTCAGGGCTCGCTCTCTGCTCGGCCCTTCGTTTTTCGCTGCGCTCAAAACTCGGTCTGGCCTTCGGCCACCCTTTCACATCGCTAGGCCTGCGGCCCTTCGGGCCTGCTAGAGGCAGAAGGACAAAAAAAAGGCGCCCAATTGGGCGCCTTTTACATATTATTGAATCACCACAAAAGGCAAAACCTTTCGGAAACCCTTTTCGGGGATAGAAAGCAACAGCCAATAATTTCCAGCTTCAAAAACAGCGGGTAAATTATAAGTGTATCGTCCTTGAGTAAAGGGCACCTTTTCGGACCAGATTTTTTGGCCCAGTACATTTACGGCGGCCAATTCAATCGTCATGTCTTCATTTAGCCAGCCATCAATGTTAATTTGGGTTCCAGTTCGGCTAGGATTAGGATAAAGCGTAAAAACATTTGGATTCAGCGCACCTTCCTGATAGTCTATAGCGACTAAGTTAGAATAGTAAAAGCTGCCATCAAAATCTTCTTGCTTGTAGCGGTAGTATTGAATGCCGGGCTGCAGTTGCTCGTCCCAAAATTCATAGGAAGTCGTTTGTTGGCTGTAGCCTTGTCCAGCAACCCAACCTAAAGCTTCCCAATTCAAGCCATCTCGGCTCTTTTGAATTTCAAAACCCTCACAAGCAATTTCGGCAAAGGTTTGCCAATGCAGTCGCCCTTTTTGGTCCTCTTTTTCTGCATAAAGCGGAGAGGCCTCTATGGGTAAGGTAATTACCGCACAAACTCCTTGGTCATCAGCATAAGAACGGCTGTAGGTTCCACTCCCCCCAGCAGCCGAAGCTAAAAACTGAGGACAAGACAGTCCATCGTCTAAATAAGCGTACTGTGCACCAGAAGCTCGTTCGCCAGAAAACTGCAGACAGTTAATTGCGGCAGGCATAAAGGCATTTGATTGCCCAGAAAGGCTGTCTCCTGTAAACTGAATACAATTGACCGCTGCGGCCAGCATTGCTTGGCTTTGCCCAGAGCTACTGTCTCCTGTAAACTGAATGCAATTGACCGCTGCGGCTATCATCGCCTGTGCATGCCCAGAACCTCCATTTACAGATGAGCTAGTAAAACTACTACAAGTAAATCCACCTATTCCCGAACTGTCTACCCCAGAGCCGCTGCCCCCAAGAAATTGCCCATAAAGCGCAAAAGGGAAGCAACATAAAAAGAGATAAATATATCGCATAAGGAATAAATTTTTTAACGGACGCCACGGCCTCCAAAGTAATTGTAACGACGACCATCATCCGCATAGGTGTATCCATAGTATCTATCGGAAACACGTAAGTAGGTAATTGTAGAGCTATACCCTCCACCTCTAGTCATGCGGCCCTTTGCTCGTCCATCAGCCAAAGTAGCATCTTGGTTGGGCCAAGTAGGTTGGTTGGCATGCCCTGCATTGGGTGGGGTAGAGATTTCTCCATCACCTAGTTCTCCTCGATATAGTGCTCCTGCATCATACGAATGAATAACTTGCTCCATTAAGTTACCCGACATATCCATTACGCCATAATAGCTAGCTCCCGCCTGCTGACGAGTCGTACCTGGTTTGGCTGCATAACCACAACGCATAGGACCTAGAACCGTGTTATTATTATAATTACAAAGGCCAGCACCTGGAGTTACTGCATTCGAGGCAGTTTCTGTTGCCGTTCCATCAGTGACTAAGGTATTGGCATCTGTAATCAATGCTGTTCCCCAAGCATATTCTCCAGCAACAGGAGTAACTGGGCCACGACAAATCTTTTCATACTCAAATTCGGTCATCGGACGCAAAGCCGCCCAATCCAAATAAGCCAAAAAATCGGCCCAGCCTAAATTAGCCATTGCTCTATGAGGGGTATTCGCCTGTATTACTGGCCAGTTGCCCGTAATATTATTACGGCTAGCTACCGTTCCCGTAATTCGACGAGTATTCCCTTGATCCGACTGCAAAGAGTTCACAAAATCTACATACTGCCCCTGAGAAATTTCATACTTCATGCAATATACCTCTGCAAAGCCCTTCGGGAAATCAGCCGCAACACTAGCTGTTAGTGCTCTAGAAGAAGCATACAACTTGCCAGCTGTATTTCCATAAGCTAGAGTTCCCTCAGAGGTCACCTGATAGGGAGCGGTCCCCCCACCTTCTCTAAAAGAAGAGCCCGAAACGCCCCCATCGCCCAAATAAAAGGCGCCTTCTGGAATATTCACCATCTCAATCCCAAATACACGGAAATCAAACTGGCCGGGGACCAAGCCCACCATGCGCAAAGAAACACTCACATTGCTAATGTTGCCTACGCCATCCGCTTTACGTCGAATAAAAATTCCTTTGGCCACCGAACTGCTGTCCTTGCCATCTACATAAGCCTCTAAGGGACTTCCAGCACTATGATTCCCCACATTGACACTCAAATCAGTATGGCTCCACTGACTAGAAGCACAATCTCGCTTCTTTACAAAAAGCCAAACGGCATCATGGTTATAAGGAGGTGTTCCATTCAATCGCCAGCTATTCTCCCAACTGACACTAAAGGTCAAAGTGGAGTCATTGCTTAGCGTTACATTACTAATCTGTAGGTTGTTGGCCCACAAACTGAAACTCAGGCTGCAAAAAAGCAGCAGAGGTAAAAGCTGTTTCATACTCAAAGTTAAATTAGGTAGTAAAAATTAGTTGCTTATTAAAAATAGGCCTCATAGCGCCTATATTTCTGTGATCAATTATATTTTAGTGTAGTGTAAGTTGACGATCCCATTGGCAAAAGTTTCTGTTTTCTCCATCTGCCAGTCCACAGCCGGATAAGTAGCCGGAAATAAAGGGATTCCCTCCCCCAATAAACGAGGAATAATAGAAATGATCATTTCATCAATAGCGCCTAAACGCAAAAACTCCCGAATCAAGGCGCCGCCGCCCACTAACCAAATGCCCTTTTTACTGAGCTGCCTTAAACTTGCTATAGTGGGAGCATCTAGGGTATTTAAATGTCGGCAGTCAGGCTGGCTAGAAGAAAGTGCCTTGGTCCGACTAAAGACAAAGGTTTGTTTGCCCTGATACGGCCAGTCTATCCCAAAGGAACAAATGGCCGCATAGGTTTTTTGGCCCATCAATAAAAGATCAATGCTGTCGTAAAAGTTAGTGTATCCAAAGTCTTCCTGCTCAGGATTCGGAATTTCCTCCAACCAGTCTAACTCTCCATTTGGGCCAGCAATATAACCATCCAATGATTGAGCAATATAAAGTTTGATTTTCATTAAGCTAATTTGTCCTTTTTTTGCTAGCATTGATTTTTGCGAAACAAATATACAGAAGCTGTTTTGTTTTGCTTCAAAAAAAAGCCCTTAAAATATTATTTGCACTAAAAGTGACAGCATAAAAAGCGCCTTTTAGCTACAAAAAAAGCCCACTACAAAGCGCTGTAGTGAGCCATAATTTATTTTGCTATGCCTTTAGCCTACTCTTCCAAGAAAGGATAACGGTAGTCTGTAGGAGAAACAAAGGTCTCTTTAATCGTACGTGGAGAAACCCAACGCAACAAGTTGAGGTAAGAACCCGCCTTGTCATTGGTTCCCGATGCACGACCACCCCCAAAGGGCTGCTGACCAACAACGGCGCCCGTGGGCTTGTCATTTACATAGAAATTGCCCGCTGTGTGACGAAGCTTTTCTATCAATTCGTTAATTATCAAGCGGTCTGTAGCAAAAATAGCCCCCGTCAAAGCATAAGGAGAAGCCGTATCCAAAGCCTCAATAGTTGCATCCAGTTCCTCATCTTCATAGACAAAGATGGTCATTACTGGACCAAAAAGCTCTTCTTTCATCGTCACATAATGAGGATCTTTAACCACAATTACGGTAGGCTCAATAAAGTAGCCCTCTTCCTTAGAATGATTGCCCCCAGCAATGATTTCTGCCCCCTCATCTTTCTTGGCTTGCTCAATATATGCCGTGATCTTATCATAGGCCCGCTCATCAATTACTGCATTGACAAAGTTACTGAAGTCTTCTACAGTCCCCATTTTTACAGTCTTCAAATCAGCAACTAGCTTCTCTTCTACTGCAGGCCACAAACTCTGCGGAATATACGCTCTCGATGCTGCCGAACACTTCTGCCCCTGATACTCAAATGCACCACGCAAAAGGGCCGTAGCTACCTGATCTGCCTTGGCATCCTTATAGGCCAAGATATAATCTTTTCCACCTGTCTCCCCAACAATCCGAGGATAAGAACGATAGTTGTGAATGTTCTCCCCAATGGTCTTCCACATATACTGAAAGGTCTTGGTGCTGCCCGTAAAGTGCAAGCCAGAGAGCTCCGGATGCTTAAAGCAAACCTCTCCCGCTACAGGACCATCAGCAAAGACCATATTGATTACTCCCGCAGGCAATCCCGCCTCCACAAAGAGGTCCATAATCACTTTGGCCGAGTAAATCTGCGTATCAGATGGCTTCCATACCACTACATTACCCATCTGGGCAGGGGCCGCACATAAGTTGGCACAAATAGAGGTAAAGTTAAAGGGCGTTACCGCAAAGACAAAGCCCTCTAAAGGACGATGCTCCAAACGGTTCCAAATCCCCGCCGCAGAGTTGGGCTGATCACTATATACCTGCTCCAAATAAGCCGCATTAAAACGGAAAAAATCTACCATCTCACAAGCTGCATCAATCTCCGCCTGAAAAACGTTCTTCGATTGCGCCAACATCGTGGCCGCATTCATCCGATCCCGATAAGGACCCGCCAATAATTCTGCCGCACGAAGAAATACCGCCGCCCGCTCTTGCCAGGGCGTGTTCTCCCAGCTACCTCTTGCCGCCAAAGCCGCATCAATAGCCATATTTACCTCTTTGGCCCCGCCCTTATGGTAGTGACCCAATCTATGTTTAAGCTCATGCGGAGGATGAATGCTCACCAAATTGCCGGTGCGCACCTCTTTTCCCCCTATAATCATGGGAATTTCTAATTCCTCTCCTTTCATTCTCGCCAGTTCGGCTTTGAGCGATGCCCGCTCCGGACTGCCCTTGCGATAGGCTTTTACCGGCTCATTCTTCGGTGTCGGAATCTTGAAAAAAGCATTGGCCATATTAGCTGTGTTTTTATATAAGAACAAAGTAAGCTCTGTTCAACATGTAAGCAATGCGGCTAAAATAGAGAATCAGCTCTGGCTTACAAAAAAAGCTCGTCTAAAAGTTTTTTTAAGCTTTCTTGTGACCTACAGCCAAGATGCCCCTCTCTATTTTGCCTTTTGAGAAAGTTACTCCAATTTATTATTTTATCTTGCAACTAATTATACCATTTATTAACCCTTTTATCCTTAACCTTTAAGTTTATGATGAGTATTGAAGAAATTATCAAACTAGTTACCGAACTAGCTATTACCTATAGCCCAAAGATTTTTGGCGCCGCAGTAATCGCCTTTGTAGGCTTCTGGATTATCGGCAAGGCCACTAAGATGCTGGCCAAAATGCTCGAGAAACAAAAAATCGACGATTCTTTACGCCCTTTCCTCGTCTCGCTCACCAATATGACCCTCAAGGTGCTTTTGGTCCTCAGTATCTTTAATGTACTAGGTATCCAAATGACCTCTTTTATCGCTATCCTCGGTGCAGCCGGCCTAGCCGTCGGTATGGCCCTATCGGGTACCCTGCAAAACTTTGCCGGTGGCGTGATTATCCTTATCATCAAGCCCTTTAAGGTAGGCGACCTCATCCAAGCACAAGGCTTTACTGGCATAGTCAAAGAGATCCAAATCTTTAATACGGTCCTCAAAACACCTGACAACCAGACAATTATCATCCCCAATGGTGGCCTCTCTAATGCCTCTATGACTAACTTCTCTACAGAGCCTTTCCGCCGTGTAGACCTTACCGTAGGCGTAGGATATGGAGATAGCACCCAAAAAACTAGAGCGGTCCTCAACGATATTATCGCCCAAGATGAGCGCATCCTCCAAGATCCCGCTCCCCCCTTTATCGCCCTAGCCGAACTAGCCGATAGCTCGATCAATTTCACTGTTCGCCTTTGGGTCAAATCCTCTGATTACTGGGGCGTAACTTTTGATATGAACGAGAAGATCTATAACCGCTTTAATGAAGAGGGCCTCAATATCCCTTACCCTCAAATGGATGTGCATATCCACAAAAATGATTAAGGCCATAAGACGTTCCTAACTACACTAACTATCTGGTCCGAGACTGCTGTCTTGGACCTTTTTTTTTGGGGGCCTGCCGCCTAAGGCGGCCGGGCCCTTACAGGGCTCGCAGGGCTGCTCGGCCCTGCGGGCTTCGCCCTTGGTCTGCCGCTGCGCGGCCCCCTTACAGGCCCCTAGGCCAAGTCGCTTCGCTCCTTTGCGGCGGCTTCGCCGCCTGCTAGCTGTGGCTGCAGGTTGAAACCAGCAGCCATGCAACACCCCCATTCTACATCTATAGTGCGGAGAGGATTAAAATCCTCTACCGCTTTGAACAAGGATTATTTTTTCTTCGGTAGTTTAATTTTGTTTTTGTCTCCCCCATAAATTTCATAGGAACCCTAGGGCCAAGGCCCTAGGCTATCGAAAAAATCGCCATCCCCTCATTCGAGGGGATTCGCATTCCCGCCAGCCGCTAATCACATTCCCTAAAATAACCATTAACCGAAGCACAAAAAGCCCCCTCCTTGGAGGGGGTGACTCTACCTTTAGCCTAGGGCCTTGGCCCTAGGGTCCTGTATAATATGGGCCTGTAGGTTGAAACCCACAGCAACAAAATAGGCCATACTAAACGCAATAAAAATGAGCCGAAGGTTGAAACCATCGGCCCATATCATTTATAGCAAACAAGGGCTTTAGCCCGCTAGTTTGCATAGTCTACAAACATGGGCTTCAGCCCATGGCAGAAAACCACCCAACCGCTAAAGAAGAAAAACCAACCCTTTAAATCTACTTTTTAACCTCCGTCCAATAATCATCAAGTATCCAGAGGTACATCTTTCCTTTTATACTCATCATACGA
>NZ_JH719942.1:3491653-3498197 GCF_000275825.1 Saprospira grandis DSM 2844 | reverse complement strand
GCCCAAACGAAGTCCCTCTCCCTGCTTATAAACCCCTATAAGGTCATTAAGCAAGCCCTTAGCACTATCTGTTGGAACCGTATTCGCCTCTTCCTCTCTAATCGGAGAAGGTTTCTTCTCCACAAAGTGGGTATACTCAAATTGCTCCTCTCTCTCTAACTCCATTAAATAATCCTCAATTGGGAAACTATAGTACCGACCATTAATGACCATGATGGACAAATGCCAAGGACTCCCCTCTAAAATCAATGAATAATAATCTACACTATCTCTCCATTTAAACCTAGATGTATCTACCGGAAACACCCCCGAGGTTCCTGTTCCAAAGAAGGTGGTAAGTGACAAGCTGACTAAATCTACCTTTTTAAATGAAAAGGTATCCTCTCCATAAATATATCGATCCCGCTCTATAATAAGCGCTTTATCTTTTTCGGCTTCGGCTACTTCTATTGAGGTGTTCCCTAAGTGATTTCGACCCCATTTTACCGAACCAATTTTCTCCATTTTAACCCCTTTGTAGTGTCCCAAAATATTTTGAAATAACAGATCACAACTATCGGCATCTAGTATTCGATCATTACATACACAATGAGGTTTTGTAGGCAAGTCCTCAGCAGGCTTTTCTGCTAGAACCTCCTCGCTAGGCCCTTCTTGGGTCGGCGTTTCAGAAAACTGACAGGACAATAGTACCCCAAAAAAAATGATACTGTAGCTAATTTTTTTCATTCTATTTTCTTTAATAAATAACTAATTCTTTTGGTTTAGGAAAATTCTTTAAGACAGAACTTCTTTTTATCATCTGAGGGATATCTCCATAGTCATAGATTCCAAAATTATACATCTCTGCTTCCGCTTTTCGTCTAGGAACTAAGCCTTTTTCATATCGCGACCCAAGGCTAAGGCTTACGAATCCATTATGTATTTCTGAAGCAATTGCATCATTCTTCTGCACTAAATCTATAAACGTTGACTTCTCTGAGAGAGAACCCACTCCAAAATTGTATGATAAAGAAATTATAGCATCATACTCATGCTGTGTCATCCTCAGTTTTCCAAATTTACCATTCAACAGTCCTTTATTGATTCTGGCTGCATCAAACAACCAGGATATCGCAAGTTCTTTACTAACCTCACCAAAAGTCCATGTTGCACCATAATCAATCTGTAGTCCATAGCCTACAGCATACCCTCCAACATTCTTAGGAAGAGATATATACTGCTCTCCAGATGCTATAGCTGAGGCTCCTGCATCAGATAGGCTAAACTCTCCAAATAACTTTGTCTTATGTTTTTCAACGCAACCATCAGAATTATACACTACTTTCTCAATATATTTTTCATTCTCATATTTACGAATAAATGCATTTTGAACAGTTCCTGCTGGGCTTTCTCTTATAACATTTTCTTGATCCAAAGAATGAGGGTTTGATTCAGCATAAACTTTACCTCCACGCTCATAGCCCTTTATATCGTATCCAATCCACTCATAATTTTCTATTTCATCTGAATCTGGTTTTACAGGATCCCCATTTTTATTTACAGGAAGCCACTCTCTCCCCTCCAAATCGATTCCATCAATCACCCGATTCTCCGCAAAAGCATAACAGCTATTCCAAGGATAATCCGGCGCAAGTGGGTCCACAGACAAAAAGCGGCCAACCCTCGCATCATGGATACGGTACTTAAAAACCACTCCCATATCAGGATCCTCCTCTTGCCCATTAAACCCAAAACGATAGCCCTCCCCACTCACAAACTTACGCCCAGGCATTTCCCAACCGAAGGGGTAGTATAAGTTTGCCGAAGAAACCTGCGCCAAATAATAATCTGCCTGCCCCGTTTGGCTGCTGTCTTGGCCCAAGGATTTATCGCTTAGGGTAGCCAGTACATTACCTAAGTGGTTGGACAGCTCGTAGCGGCGGCGCCCCAGCTCTAGTTGCTGGTAGCTGCTTTGCGCCAAAGCCGTTTTGGCTAATGTTCTAATAGACCAATTAGCCGTGCCCGACTCATCCCGATACCTTAAAGCTAAGGCTTTTTTCAAGATTCCCAAACGGGCAGAGCCATATAAATGCAGCTCCTCCAGATACAAACTATCTTTGTCATCGACCAGCGCAATATTTTCTTCATTGCACTGATAAACCGATCATATACAAAATGCCAATAACCGCCTAGGGACAAGCCCCTAGGCTAGCTTTTTTAGACAGCCCTCTAAAGAGGGCCTTTGGATATGGCCCTTCTTTGCAGAAACAGATGAGCAAAGCCGTAAATCATAATTTGAGGCCCTTTAGGGCTGACTCCATTTATTAGCCTAGGGGCTTGTCCCTAGGCGATGAATGGCAGGCGGCAAAGCCGCCATGGCCGAAGGCCAAACGGCCTAGCGATGTGCAGGGGTGGTCGAAGGCCAGACCCAGCGGGCGCAGCCCGCGCAGGGCCGAGCGAGCAGCGAGCCCCGGAACGTAGCGCCCGCCGAAGGCGGGAGGCCCCAACTCACAGCAATAAGAACATTAAATGTAAAAGCCAGAATAAAAGCAGTGAGCTCTGTGTTTTTTGTCTCGCAAAACTAGCTGAGTATAGACGTGAACTAGTACGGACGAGCAGCTATCTTCTTTTTTAATGTGTAAGTTTATCGAAATAAAGTATATCTTCTGGAGTATCAAAGGTAATCCTTATGGGCGTACATCCTGTAGTATAACCAAATTTCAAATATACACTTGGAGTTTTGTCTGGCCCTATTCCAAAATCTGACCTCAATTCTGATTCATTATTTTCATCAATAAAATATATTTTATATAACCTTTGCATTTCCGATTCTGAAACCAAGTAAATCAAAGTATCTTTATCAGAATAAAGGCATTTGTCAGAATTTATAAAATAAAACTTTTTATCCTTATACTGAGGAATACTAGTAATAAAAGTATGACCAATAATATTATCCTGTATGTCTTTAACAGAGCAATTTAATACAGGAGTAGTTCTGGTAGAGTCACAACTTATAGCTAGACAACTCAGAATAGCTATCATCATAAATTTTTTGTTTATCATATTACTTATCTTTTCATGTAAGGGGGGAGATGCACCTTATTTATGTTTTGTCTGTCCAAGACCACGACGAGCACGGTCCTTTTCAATTATTTCATAGCGTTTCCATTGCTTAGTTTTTTTAAATTTATCTATCTCATCAAGAGTCATTGTAAACTGAAAAGTTGTTTTGGTCACAGATCCTGGCATTCCTTCACCATTTCCCTTTCTCTTGTGATAGCTTCCTAGCCTGAAATAAGCGGAAGGTTCTGTGTAAGCATCACTAATTGTAATACTCACTGTTTCTAAGTTAGGAAAATATTCAAAAGCATATTGCATTCCTCCTCTATACCCCATGTAATCTCCCTCACCGTAAGCCATAAAATGTTTGGCTGCTGATGCATTAAAATCTTCCTTGTCAGGGCTAAAAGCAAAATAATAATAGTCTACTTCACAACTGGATAAATCTGCAGGACTAAACCATTTCCCATTATCATTTCGATCAAGCATTTCTCCTCTATCCATTTTATTTAAGAACCAGCCCAAAGCCTCTGCAGTAGCATAACTCTTCATCATCTCTCTGGTAATTGAATGATATTCCTTAAAGTTTCTTTCTTTTTTTCCTGTTCCTGTTGTAAACTCATATATAAGTATGGCTGCAGTGTTTTTGGCGCTCCCCATAAATTCTTTCTGCTTTTGTGACTCAGACAGTTGATTTAAGGGTGTATAATCTGTTCTTATATTAGGTTTAAATGTATTTTTTGCATGAGAAGTCATTTTATCACTCATTACATTCTTAATACTTTCACTAGTTGATGGAGCGTGACCACTTCCAGAAAGATGCTTATCTGTTGCATATCCTCTAGGATATTCTTCAAGACCATCAAGATCAATATTACGAATCGGCTTATTCCCAGCAAACTGATAGGGCGTATACCAAGGATAATCCGGACTCAACGGATCCACACTCAAAAACTTACCTATACTCGGATTGTACAACCGAAAGCCATAATCCTGTATGTTTTGCATCCCCCAATCTCGGTCATCCTCCTTCCCATTAAACCCAAAACGATACTCCTCCCCACTCACAAACTTACGGCCTGGCATTTCCCAACCAAATGGGTAGTATAGGCTTGCAGAAGAAACCTGCGCCAGATAATAATCTGCCTGTCCAGTTTGGCTGCTGTCTTGACCCAAGGATTTATCACTGACCGTAGCCAGGACATTGCCTAGGTGGTTGGACAGCTCGTAGCGGCGGCGGCCCAGCTCTAGTTGCTGGTAGCTGCTTTGCGCCAAAGTGGTTTTGGCTAATGTTCTAATAGACCAATTAGCCGTGCCCGATTCATCCCGATACCTTAAAGCTAAGGCTTTTTTCAAGATCCCCAAACGAGCCGAGCCATATAAATGCAGCTCCTCCAGATACAAACTATCTTTGTCATCGACCAGCGCAATATTTTCTTCATTGTACTGATAAACCGCCAGCACATTCCCCTGCGGGTCACGGACATAATACTGCCCCTCCGATCGAATATCCGCAGGACCATCAACATACAATTTCTTTTTGGCTGCCCTTACCCCCAAAATTAGGACAGTAGTTTAAGGTGGAAAAATGAAAGAAAAAAGTCGTATAATGAAGCACTAAATTACAAAAGAGATGAGAAAGAAGCGTCGTAATTTCAGTTCTAAATTTAAGACAAAAGTAGCCTTAGAAGCGCTAAAAGATCAATTGACCTTGGCAGAATTAGCGACAAAATACGAGCTACATGCAAATCAAATATCGGCCTAGCGATGTGCAGGGCTGGCCAAAGGCCAGACCACAACAAGCCCTTTAGTTCGTCTTCAGCGACCGAAGGGAGTAACCGCCGCAGCTTTGCTGCGGAGGCCCAAAAAAAAGAGGAGAAAAAGCCAAGCTTCTTCTCCTCTTCCGCCCTCTTATTTTGCAGGGGGGTTGGGTGGGGTATCCGGATCTGGATCTGGATTTCCAGTGTACTTTTTCATAGAAATTGCGTTTTTGTTAAAAAATTTAGGTTGTTTAGTTTGGTTAGCTTATTTATCTTCTAGATTATTTTTTTCCATATTGCTGCTAAAAGCCGCGATATCCATTCCCGGATAAAATTGCGCCATTTCCTGCAGACAATCTTCCACCTTGTCCAGGGCGCCAGTCACTTTATACAATTTTGTCTGCATCCGCAGGCCTTCCACGCTCAACTGATGACGATTGGCTTGTTCGCAAAAAAAGAGCGCCCCCTCATGCAACCCCAAAGCATAAAAATCTTGGGCCTTATCCAGAAAAATACGGTCCTGGCTCATTTGCGGTTGCTGCAAGCTATTATGGTAGCTGCACCAAGCTTGGGCCGCCGCCAAATCTTGTTTTAAATCCTGCAAAAGCTGGGCATATTCCGACATATAACCGACCGGATCTGCCGCCTTTTCGGTCAAGGTTTTTAAGTACGGAAGCGCCTTTTCGCCTTCGTCAAAAGCAATGTACAAGCGGCAAAGTAGCTCAAAATAATCCTCCTCAAATTCGGTGTTACAAATCGGCGATAAGAGGGAGATTCCCGACAGATATTCGCCTTCTTCTAGGGCAATGGCGGCCAAAAAATAGCAGCTTTCTGCGGTGGCCGTAGCCAAATTATCGAGCAAAATTTTGGCCTTGGACAAATCTTCTTCCAGCAAAAAAAGCAACTTGGCCTGGGCCAAATCTGCCTGCTCATCGCCTCGCCCCTGCTCATAATAATGTAGCGCCAAATCATAGCGCCCCTCTCCTTCCATCAATTGGCCAAACAAAAAATACAGTGGCCCTTTTTCCCCAGAACGCTTTTGGCCCAACTGCAAACAACGCTTGATATTCAAGTAGTTAGGCGACTCTTTTTCGAGCTCCACCTTCACCCAATAATAATATGGCGCCGAGCTTTTGGCGCCTCCTGCCATTAAATTTTCGGCCAATTCCTGACAAGCAGTTAGCTCGTCCAGCTCAAATAACTCCATTAATAAGGTCTCATTTTTTTTCATACTGTCTTTTTGTCCCATGCTAGCTCATGGGTTTGGGAAAGAAATCTTTTGGGAAAACTACGCCCTCCAATTAAAACCATTTTCAACTTGCGCCTCCACTCTTGGCATAGCTGTTAAAATATTTTATTAAAGTCGGTCATCTACTAAAACAGCGACCTATATCTTAATGTCACTTAAGTTCATTTTGTGAACTTTATTTTTAGTTTTTTTTAAAAAAAATTACGCTACAGCTTGTTTTCACTACAAACTAAACAGCTAATCACCTCATTACCAAGTAGTTAGATCTGTATTCTATTTTCTTTTTTTGGGGCCTGCCGCCTGCGGCGGCCGGGCCCTTACAGGGCTCGCAGGTCTGCTCGGCCCTGCGCCGCTTTCAGCGGCTGGGTCTGGCCTGCGGCCACCCTTTCAGGCCCCTAGGCCTGCGGCGGCTTCGCCGCCTGCTAGCTGTGGCTGTAGGTTGAAACCAGCAGCCATACAACAACCCCATTCTACATCTATAGTGCAGAGAGGATTA
>NZ_JH719942.1:3343153-3491553 GCF_000275825.1 Saprospira grandis DSM 2844 | reverse complement strand
AACTTGGCCTGGGCCAAATCTGCCTGCTCATCGCCTCGCCCCTGCTCATAATAATGTAGCGCCAAATCATAGCGCCCCTCTCCTTCCATCAATTGGCCAAACAAAAAATACAGTGGCCCTTTTCCCCCAGAACGCTTTTGGCCCAACTGCAAACAACGCTTGATATTCAAGTAGTTAGGCGACTCTTTTTCGAGCTCCACCTTCACCCAATAATAATATGGCGCCGAGCTTTTGGCGCCTCCTGCCATTAAATTTTCGGCCAATTCCTGACAAGCAGTCAGCTCATCCAGCTCAAATAACTCCATTAATAAGGTCTCATTTTTTTTCATACTGTCTTTTTGTCCCATGCTAGGCCATGGGTTTGGGAAAGAAATCTTTTGGGAAAACTACGCCCTCCAATTAAAACCATTTTCAACTTGCGCCTCCACTCTTGGCATAGCTGTTAAAATATTTTATTAAAGTCGGTCATCTACTAAAACAGCGACCTATCTCTTAATGTCACTTAAGTTTATTTTGTGAACTTTATTTTTAGTTTTTTTTAAAAAAAATTACGAAACAGCTTGTTTTCACTACAAACTAAACAGCTAGAAACCTCATTATTAAGCAGTTAGAACTGTATTCTATTTTTCTTTTTTTGGGGCCTGCCGCCTGCTAACTGTGGCTGTAGGTTGAAACCTACAGCCACAAAAGCGGGCACACTAAATGCAACAAAAATGAGCCGATGGTTGAAACCATCGGCCCATAACTAGCAGGACTAATTTCCTGCGTCTAGAAGGAGTGAAGCGACTGGCCTAGCGATGTGCAGGGGTGGCCGAAGGCCAGACCAAGGCGGCAAAGCCGCCGCAGGGCCGAGCGAGCAGCGAGCCCCGCAACGTAGCGCCGCAGCTTTGCTGCGGAGGCCCCAAATCCTAGTTCCCTCTAAAAACGATCTTCTTTTGAAGCAGCCAATCTCCTATTTGCAGGCGCAAGATATAGGTTCCGGACAAAGCGGTTTGCGGCATCCTTATCTGTTGTTCTTTTTGGCCTTGGGCCCAGTTTCCAGTAGCAATAGTTTGGCCCAAAAGGCTGTACAACTGCCAGCTTCCGTCCTGCGCCGCGGCTTGCTCCAACAACAACTGAAACTGCCCAATATTGGGGTTGGGAAAAAGCGATAACTGAGGCGCAACAGCCTCTTCGGGGGCTTCTTCTTGGCCCAAATAAATAGAAATATCTCGGCTGCTATAGACCTGATGAATAAAGCTACTATCGGCTGTTTGCTCTTGAACAAAGGCCACCCATTGTAGCTGCTGCGGCTGCCAATCTGGCGATAAAGGCTGGCTAAAGCTATAGTTTAGCGACTGTCCCGCAGTTAGGTTTTCGGGCAACTCTGTACCGGCTGCATCGGGTAAAAGTTTGCGTACAAAAGCATGCAAAGGCTGGCCATTATCATAAAAAAGCGAATCCTCGACCAAGGCGACATAAAGCTTGAGGTTGGCCTGCTGCCAATTGCCCAAAGCCTCTAGCGAGAGCTGTAGCTCTATCTCATTGGCCCGAATAAAAGACTGCCCCTGTATATCTATAAGCGGATCGGCTAAGCGATCTTTCTCCAAATCTATGGCTTGCAGTTGTAGGGCCAAGGGAGCCGACTGGCTAAAACGGCGAGCATTGAGGACCAATTTCCCCGCCTCCGACAGGCCATAAAACAACAAGCGCGCAGAGGGGTCCGCCATGTTTTGGGCGTAAAAAGGATCGTAGCTAGGGAAATCCGTATTGTACTGTATGAGGACCAAATCATGCACCAAAGGCGGCTGATAAACCAACTGATTGAGATGCGTATAAGCCGCCCCCAAATCAGCCTGCCCCAAATTGGAAAAGTACTCTAACAAGACCTTTTTGCGGCGATTGCCCAGAAATATATTGTCAAAGGCAAAGCCCTCATAGGCGGTGGGGCTCACGCCCAAGGCCCCAAAGGCAATCCGAAAGCGAAAAGACTGCTGTCGAAAACTATCTAGGGCGTAGCGGGCTGTTTGCCAGCCTGCGCCTGAGCCCGACCAGCCTCTGGGGGCCAGCTGCTGCTCGCCGGGGCGGCCTGCAATAATGTCCTCATTGTACCAATTTAGGCCCTGCCCCAAATCGCCCAAAGGCCGCCAAAGCGAGAGTTGAGGATCGTAAAACTCAATGACGGTTCCATCATTGCCCGCATCGGTATCATCAAAAATATCGAGGCTGAGCATTGGGCGGTCCAGAAGGCTCAAATCAAAGCAAGGGCTATAGACCCAAGCACTCTGATTGGCGGGATAAGGAGCAGACAAACGACTGGCCCAAAGCGATAAATGGGCGCTATCTTGTAGGCTGTTGATTCGCTGCCCTTGGGCCAAGCCCCACTCCCACAAACTATCGGAATAGCCCGTTTGGCTTTCGGCTAGCCATTGTCCATCATCCTGATTGAAATCTTCTGCATAAGGGAGTTGCGCAGAGGGCTGAACATTAGGTGAGGCCTGTACTAGGATACTATCCTTGACCAAACAAACGCCCTGATTTTCGACGATTAGCTTGGCCCAATAGCTGCCTGCTTGTGTAAACTGATAGGACAGACTGTCCAGCTCGAAGGGAGCCGATAAGCTAGCCGTAATAGGAGAGCCCCCGCCTATCTGCCAATAAGCCTGGCTGATACTATCAAAAACCTGATTCTGAAAGAGGCCCCCTAGGCCCAAAGGACCGTTATTCCAAAACAAATAAGCATCATTCAAACAGCCCCCGGATGCATCCAAGGCCAAGCGGGGTTGGCTGTACACCCGTAGGCTATCCCAGTAAATTCCTTGACAGCCTTGACTATCCGTATATTCATAGCGAATAATATGCTCGCCCAAACCCGCATTGTCGGCCAAGAATAAAGACTGCCCAAAAGCCACCCCATTGCCGTAGAATTGGCCGCCCAAAGGTTGGGGATGCAAAAGCAAACTATCATTTTGGCCTAGACAAAAAGCATCTACATTTTGGGCCAGGCTAAAACTAACCTGAGGATTTGGAAAAACAGTAACAAACTGCGTATCACTAGCCTCGCAACTACTATTGCTGACCAAATAGACCAGTGTATCTTGCTGATTTTGACTCAGTGGCTGCTGAGGATACAATGAATTGGGTTGATATTCATTTTGGAGTAGTGTATCGCCATTGAGGAAGAAAATACCGCCTGCTGGACTAGCCGATAGAATTTGGCGAGGAGCCGACTCACAAAACTGGCTATCTAAAGCAAAGCTAGGGCTGGGGGTAGCCAATACCTGTAGCAAATGGCTAACAGAATCTAGGCAACCAAAAATATTGCTAGCTGTAAACTGTAGTTCATGCAGTCCTACTCCAGCCAAGGCGGGATCAAAATGATAAATCGTATCTAAAACAATGACATTCACGGTTTGCCCATTTACGGTCATCGTATCTACTCTTTGCAGATATTCGGGCCGTAGGCCATTGCCTGTATAGCTGGCATCTAGTAGCAAAGCTGTATTTTGAATTCCCCCAATAAGTTGCTCGCTAGGGCTAGTTAGACAGAAGCTACTATTTGCCGTAGGTTGTAATAGAGTGGGTCTGGGCTTGGGCCGAACCTGAACTTGGATTTGGGCCAGATCACTACAGATCAGGCTATCTTGAGCTGTAGGAAACAAATGTAGCTCTTCTACTAGGTAGCTAATTAGATGGTTTCCAGCTGCAGCTCGAGCAGGAATAAAGATATTGCTATTTTGCAAAACACCTGGTCCAGAAAACTGTCCGTAAATGGAGTTTCCTTGCATATAAATACTATCCTCTCGCTCACAATAGCTAGTATCCAATCCTTGTATTTGGGCCTGCGGTCGAGCAAAAACAGTAGTAAAAACCGTATCCTGATTCTGGCAACCATTAACATCGGTATAGGCATAGGCTAAAAAATAAGACTGAGGTGCTAAAAGAGACGGACTCAAACTGGCCTCTGCCTGCAAAGCAGAACGAATCTGAAAACTAGCCGTTGGGAAATTATGGCTATACTGAGCTTGGCTTCCAATACTGCCAGCTGGAAAAGCTCTAATATCTACCTCGGTCCCTTGATTACAAAGCGCAGCAGGCAAGCCTGTAATATTGATTGTAGGCAAATCATTTAAGATATAACTCTCTGTGCTGCTGTTTTGACAACCATTACTATCCTGTACAAAAAACTGAACCTGCTGCAAACCAAAACCTGCTTGCTGAGCCGCCAAAGCTGGAGAAAACAACCCTAAACTGCTATCCTGTATACCTGCAGCTTGAAAATAAGCCAAGGCATACTGTTGCATTTGTACCCCATTAGACAAAGTATCTGTCTCTGCATCTACACAATAGGCCGAGGCCAAACTAAATTGTGCTTGAGGCAATGGGTTGACCAGAGTTTGGACTTGATTTTGGCCCTGACAACCTCGGCTATCTACAAAGCTGTAAGTAAGCGCTATGGGCTGTAAAATACCCGCTGTATTTGCCGCTTGCTGAGCAGAAAAACTAAACTGACCATTGATAAAATTGACCCCAACCCCAGTAAATGTAGCCTGCTCATGAGGTCCAGCCTGTGGCTGCCCTTGCAAGACAAAAGATGGCTCGGTCAAGCAATACTGACTATCCAACTGCAAAATCTGCGGCTGAGGTATAGAATCTATTTGGACCAATTGCATAATTTCACGCTGGCAACCATACTGATTTGTCCGACGATAATAAACAGTATCTTCAGGGGCTGCAGCCAATTGAGGCCGATAGACATTATTGCTCAAAGCTCTCCCCAAAAACTGCCCCTGCCCCAAATTGCCCGAACGATCGCCCCCCTGCAATAAAACAGCTGAAGCATTGGCACAGTAAGCAGGAGCTAAATTTAGTATTTCTGGAGTAGGCAGTGGATAAATAGATAAGGCTAAACTATCGGTAGCAGTACAACCCAAACTATCACGATAGCTATACCAAAGCTGTACCCCACCCGAAGCAGCTGCACTATCTAGCAAGTAGGCCTGATTAGGATGAAATAAGCTATCGCCTAAAATAGTTGGACCAAAATACTGTCCACCAAAAGGCTGCCCCACCAAAGCAACAGCCGTGTCATTGGCACAAAAATCTTGCGGTCCCGCCAAGGTTTGCAAACGAACTACAGGCGCAGCCTGTACCCGAAAACTTTTATCGATACGGTGCTCACAAGCTGCCAAATCTGTAAAAATATAGCTGATCGTATGCTGCCCCGTATCGGCCAAAACAGGCGAAAAAGTATTGGCCAATGACGCCGGCTGACCATTATTTAAATAGCCCATACCTGGCCCCACAAACTGAGCAGATAACCCCATATTGGCCGTAGGATAAGCATTCAAATAAACTTCTTGACTATTTTCGCAATAGGTATTATTAGTTTGTGGACCACTAAAGTCTAAAACCAAGGGCGCAATAACCTTAAAGGTATCTTCTTGCAAACCCGACTGACAACCATAGTATTTATTGTACTCATAACGAACAATATATTCTCTATCTACACTATCCTGAAAATAAGGATCCGCCGAAATATCTATGATGTCATCCACTAAGTTGATTCCAGCAGTTCCACCCAAACGACGAATACTCACCCTAGAATAACCCGTTTCATAAGCAGGCTGTACCGCCAAGGGAAAAGCCTGCTGGCTATAACAATAAGTAGGGTCTAATAAGCTATCGATGATCCCAATATTGGCCACATCTACAAATTCTACATGCTGTATAGCCGCAAAATAACTGCTATCATATGTTGGTTGACGACTCGTATCCAAGGCGGTCCCCTCCTCATTAAAATATTGCCGCTCTTCTATGCTTCTAAATAACATGGCCACATAACAAGAACTATCATTGGAGGAGGCCAAAAAGTTATTAAGCGCCCCCATATTCAAATAGAAATCCTCAGGTTGCCCATTGTAACTATTGGGCACATTTATAGCCCCAGCAATAGGTGCTCTCCCCGACAAAATATCATTTAAACTAAAGGCGCCTTGATCCGAATAAGCCGCTACAGTAATCAACTCATTGCGCTTGCGGCTGCGTAAGACACTAGGCACATTCTGACAATCGTAAATCACAGCTCCTCTAATCCGATTAAACAAGCTGCCGCCAGAAGAAGCACTAATTTGCACACAATTTCGCCGCAAAATAGTATCTCTGCTCCAATCTGAATAGGTAAACAAGCTATCTCGATGAAAAACAACGGTATCTGCCCCCGTACAAATAACGCTGGGCAAATCAGGAATACTAGCTTCTGGCTGAATAAACAAGTTTAACGCTATTTCTGATTGACAGCCCGAAGATGACAATTCTAGATTTACAGGGTACTCTCCACTAGCCGATAAATTGACCAAAAAAGAATCGATATTGCCATAAGTCTGTACATAGGTTCCCGAAAAACTACTGTCCAAATCTGTAAAATAGGCAGTTTGTGGCGCCGGACGAAGGTCCTGCAAAATATCGCCTAAAGCAATATTATTTCCCACTAATTGAGGAGGCAAAAAAGCCGAACTCAAGCGATTATCTATAATCGGATATTCTACAGCTAAACGAATACTGTCCGAACAAAACTGCTGATTGCTATAGGTCGGCAAATAACTGTAGGTCAACCGAATACTGGCCCGACCATAATTTAGGTTGGGGTCGGCAAAAATAAATTCATCGGCCTTTAAGGTGTCTCCATCTACTAAAGCAAAATTCGGCTGCCAATTTCCCGCTCGCCCAGCTAGGGTGTCCAACTGCTCTGCAGAAAAGGTCCCCCCCGAAGGCTGCGCATAAATCAACAGCCGATCATTGGCACAAATAGGGGTTTTTAATGGACTAAATGCCAAATTGACATCAGGCATCAAAATCGGCGGGCCTTCTAATATATATTGCCCAGCTGTATCCAATAAATAAACAGTGGCCGACCGCCAATTTTGCCCCCCTTTGTAGGCTATAGATCCCGCCTGCAAATGCGAGCTATCTAAAGGAATAAGCAGACTATCCCCATTAAGTTGTCGCAGTAAAATCTGAGCCGGAACGGCCCGCAAATTGGCCCAATAAAAGCGCAAACTATCCCCCACACAGGCCTCTCCTACTGCCGCCCCAATTTCTAAATTTTGCCAAGCAAAGCTAGGGGCGGGAGCCACCCTAAGCAGGCTGTCGTAACTATAGCGGCAGCCTACTTTTTCTATATAGAGCAGCAGGCTATCTTGGCCGGCCCATTGCGGATAATAATAGTCTTGTTGCAAGAGTCCCAAAGGCTGCTGCCCCAATTGCAATTGGCTCTGCCAGCCCGTATCTAGCAAGCTATAAAGCGCTGGAGTATAGAGAGAATCATCGCCCAGGGCGTAGCTAGTAGGCAGTTGCCAGCCCCCAAAGGGCGAGCGGTAATTGGGTAAAAACTGCTCAATAGAGTCGCGGCCCCCACAGCTTTCCCAAGAGAGGCCAAAATAGAGCTGGCTGCTATCGCTGGCCCAAGTCAGCAAAATGCTATCTTGATGATGGCCGGGCCCATTGGCCGATAATAGCCGCTGCTCCAAGAGCCGGCCCGCCTCATAAATTCGGAGTCGAAGATCGGGCAGACTGTCCAACAAAAAATAGCGATAATGAAAATATTGAGGGGCCAGCGCCCGCGCATCCTGCTGGCAAAATGCACCAACTTCCAACTGACTGGGCGGCTGCAAAATGGGCAAAAGCTCAAAAAATAGGGGCTGGCCCAAACTATCTATATATAAATAGGCGCCCGGCTGATGCAACTGCAAACTATCGGCCCCAAATGCAGGCGCACTGCCCAAATGCTGAGCCTGAAAATATAAACTCCCCCCCGCAGGAAGAACAAACAACAAACTATCCGGACAAAGCCGATAACTGCCCCCCGAAATGGGAAAAGAGTTAGCTGGCCAAGCCTGCCCCCAAAGCCCCAAAGGCAAGAGAAACAAGAAATACAGTAAATAATTACGCATAAATTGAGGTTTTAACTTTAAACATATACCTAAGTTATACAACCCCATCCATTAACGCAAGTATTTTGTATTTTTTATAGTTATTTTTTTGGGGCCTCCCGCCTTCGGCGGGCGCTACGTTTCGCAGCTCGCTATTCGCTCGGCCCTGCGCGGGCTGCGCCCGCTGGGTCTGGCCTAAGGGCCACTGCTACACATCGCTAGGCCGCTCAACGGAGGGGCTAGCGTTTGGGCTTGCAGCTGCGGCTCCCTTTCAGATCAGTTACTCCCTTCAGTCGTCGAAGACGAACTAAAGTTCTTGTTGTGGCCGCTTAAAGGAAAGCTTGAGTTTAGGCTTGCGGCTGCGGCTGCAGGGCCTTTTGGTCCTTTAGGGGTAGTTCTTGGTCGTTATTTAGGGCTCAAGGCTTTGAACTTCCTTAAAAATTGCGTTTTTTACTTGCGTCTAGCAGGCGGCGAAGCCGCCGCAGGCTGAGGGATGGACAGCAGTGGCCCGCAGGGCCAGACCGAGGCGCTTTGCGCCGAAGGGCCGAGCGAATAGCGAGCTGCGAAACAGCCCGACCCAGCCGCAGGCTGGGGCAGCCCCAAAAAAACATTAGCAACCCTCTACTTTAGTTTATGAACATATTTAAGATTTCTTGGAAGAGTCTATTGAGCCGCCCATTGAATACGGGCTTGAGCTTGGTTTTGGTGGCCCTAGGCGTAGGGCTAAGCAGTTTGCTTTTGCTGCTCAACCAGCAGATGGAAGAGCGACTGTATAAAAATATTGAGGGCATCAATATGGTGGTGGGGGCCAAAGGGAGCCCGCTGCAAATGATCTTGTCTTCGGTTTATCATATTGATGTGCCCACGGGAAATATTCCCTTGGCCAAGGTCCGTTGGATGAAAAAAAACCCCTATATCGAGGCCGCCATTCCCCTGGCCCTAGGCGATAGCTATGAAGGTTTTCGGATTGTGGGGACAGACGAGCAACTGGGCCAACACTATAACGTCCAATTGGCCGAAGGAAAGCTATTTAGCCAAGATTTGGAGGTGACCCTAGGCGCCAAAGTGGCCCAAAAACTAGGGCTCAAAATTGGCGATACCTTTTTTGGGGCCCACGGTCTAGAAAGCGAAAGCATACACATTCATGAAAATGCCGCTTATACCGTAGTCGGCATTTTTGAGGCCAATCAAACCGTTTTGGACCAGCTGATTTTGACCAATGTGGCCTCCGTTTGGCGAGTGCATGAAAGCCATGATCATGAGCATGAAGAAGGCGAAGAACACAGCCATGAGGGACATGATCATGGGGAAGCCGAGCACAATCACGAAGAGCATGAGCACAGCCATGAGGGACACGATCATGGGGAGGCCGAGCATAATCACGAAGAGCATGAGCACAGCCATGAGGGCCATGAGCATACAGCAGCACTAGCCCCTATTTCGGAAGAGGGCAAAGAAATCACGGCGGTATTGATTCGCTACGCCAAAGATTCGGAGGGAAAAACCTCGGCCATGGCCTCTACCATGTTGCCTAAAATCATTGATGAAACCGAAGGTTTGGAAGAGCTAGGTTATGCCGTACCTGCCTTTGAGTTGCGTCGCTTGATGGACAATATGGGGATGGGGGCGCAGCTGCTTTACTATTTGGCGGCCATCATCATTATTATTTCGGCCTTGAGCATGTTTATTTCTTTATACAACTCGATCAAGGAGCGCAAATATGAATTGGCCCTAATGCGTAGCATGGGGGCTTCGGCGGGGCAGCTATTGGTCATGCTTTTATTGGAGGGCATTTTGGTGGCCCTATTTGGGGCGCTCTTTGGCCTCTTGATTAGTCATTTGGGCATGGGTGTTTTGGCCGGTTATATAGAAGAAACCTACCGCTATAGTGTAGACCCTTGGCGCATCTTGGCGGGAGAAACCTGGCTCTTTTTTGCTGTTTTGGGCTTGGGGATTTTGGCCAGTATCATTCCGGCCATACAAGCCTACAGTCAAGATATTTCTAAGACCTTATCGGAAAACTAGATGCGTAGCCAACAGCTCAAAGCCCTGCGTTTGCAGGGCTTTAAAAATTATAGGGATAGTCAATTTGAATTTTCGCCCAAGCTCAATTGTATTTTGGGCCAAAACGGCATGGGCAAAACCAACTTGCTAGATGCCATTCATTTGTTGTGTTTGGGCAAAAGCAACTTTGTGAGTAGAGACCGTTATTTGATTGGTTTTGAGGCAGATTTTTTTCGGCTGCAGGCCCAATTTGAGCGAGGAGAAGAAAGCGAAGAAATTGTAGTAAAGGCGGCCAAGGGCAAGCGAAAAACATTTGAACGCAACCGCCTGCCCTATGAGCGTTTGGCCGATCATGTTGGGCGTTATCCTTTGGTCCTCATTGCTCCAGATGACAACAAACTGATGTTGGAGGGCAGCGAATTAAGGCGTCGTTTTATGGACCTGAGTTTGAGTCAGGAGTCGCCCCACTACCTGCATCAATTGATGCAATACAACAAGCTCATCAAGCAGCGGAACGCCCTGCTCAAATCGGTAGATTATCCCGCCCAGCCCGACCCTATTTTGCTCGACAGCTATGACCAGCAGTTATTGGGGCCAGCTCAGGCCATTGTTTCGGCCCGAAAAAAATTTATTGCTGCGCTGCAGCCCGTTTTTCAGCAAGTTTATGCCCAATTATCTAAGGGACAAGAGGAAGTGAGTTTGCGCTATAGCTCTCCCCTTTTGGAGCAAGATTTTGCAGAGCTCTTGCGAGAGCATCGGCGCAAAGACATGCAGTTTCAGCGCTCGACGGTAGGGCCACATAAGGATGATTTAGTCTTTGGGATGAAGGGGCAAAGGCTCAAGCAATTTGCCTCTCAGGGGCAGCTCAAATCCTATTTATTGGCCCTAAAATTGGCCCAATATCAGGCCCTAAAGGCCAGCAGCCAAAAGCTGCCTATTCTATTGCTAGACGATATTTTTGATAAGCTAGATGCGCAGCGAGTAAGTCAATTATTAGCCCTATTGATGAGCCAAGATTTTGGCCAAGTATTTATTAGCGACACCCATGAAAACCGCCTATTAGAACTACTAGATAGTTTGCGTTATCGGGCCGATTTCAAGCTATTTTTAATTGAAAATGGCGGGATAAAAGAAGGCTAAGCCCTACCAATCTCCACTAGCCCCGCCCCCGCCAAAGCTTCCGCCACCAAAGCTACTGTCCGAGTAATCGGAGTAGTCCGAATAATCCGAGTAGTCGGAGTAATCAGAATAGTCGCTATAGCTAGAGGAAGAGGAGGAATTTGGGGAATAACCTTTTCGGTCATTTCTGTAGGTTCGGCTGCTGCTACTTCCCTTTTGGCTAGCCCCCCAAAGCCACAGGATCAGGAGAAGCAAAAAGGGAATAAATGGCCCATAAGTTCTAAATGTCCTTAGCCAGAATGTTGATTTCCTTCGCTCTTCATTTTCTCGTCTTAAAGCCTCTCGTTTTTCCTTTTTTCTTTTGGCTAATGCTTCAGAAGAAAAGCCTTCATCAAAAACCTGCAAAATGGCTTCTGAACCTACCAAAAGGGCATCGTAATAGTCGCCATTTTTTAAATAAGGGACAAGTTTTTCATCAATGATTCTTTTCGCTTCTAGGTCGGTAATTTGGCCCTCCATCCCATAGCCTAGTTCAATGCGGACCTTTCGTTCGGCTCGGCTGAGCAGCAGCAAAACCCCATTATTCCAGTCTTTTTCGCCAATGCCCCAGCTTTCGGCTAGGCCTTGGGCGTATTGTTCTACGCTTTGGCCGCCCAAATCGGGAACCGTGACCACCACAAGCTGAACTTGGCCTTTTTCTCGGTATTGATTAAGCAACACCCTAGACAAATTGAGCTCCTCTTCTTCTGTCAAGAAATCGCCTAAATCTGTTACATAAGCAATGGGATCTGGGGCGGCGGGATATTGGGCCGAAAGGCTGGCCGCAAAAAGGAGGAAGAAAATAAGTAGGCGAAAAGTGGACATAGCAAATTGGTTTTAGCTAAAGTACTCAATTGGGCAGAAAAAAAGGCCAGTAGCGGAGCTTTCCACTACTGGCCAAAAAATTAAGGGCACTTCCTTGGCTTATTCAGACAAAATGAGGTCTACCCGACGGTCATTGGGGTTTATCTGATCATCGCCTTTTAGGCTGTTGTCTTCTCCCATGGGCAAAACCATAATGCGCATAGGGTCTAGGCCCAAATTGATCAAATATTTGCGCACCACAATACAACGCTCATTAGAGAGCTTGAGGTTTTTGGCGGGATCGCCATCGGTGCTTGCATTTCCAAAAAGGTAGAGCATGGCTTTGGGCTGATCGGCAAAGACTTGCTTTAGGGCCTCTAGCTTGGCTTTTTCTTCGCCAGTGAGTTGCGCCTGCCCTTGCTTAAAGTAAATGGAGCCTACTTTATCATACATCATGGGTTGCTCCTTAATGGCTTGACGAAGCTCCTCGATATCCTTTTTGTTTTTGGCCATCACCTTTTGCTGTTCAGTAAGTAGGCTGGCCTGCTGCTTGAGCTGCTCTTGCATGCCGGCTTTCTCGGCTGCAGCTGCAGCCTGTGCTTGACGCAGGCTGTCCAAGCCTTTTCCTTGCTGGTCCATCCGTTGCAGCATATCGAGCTCACGAGATTTCATTTTCTCGATTTCACTTTCGAGCTTTTCGTTTTTCTGCTTCCGCTCCTTAAAGCGATAAGCCAACATAAACTCATGCTGATTGCCTAGGGCATTATTCAGGCTGGCATCGGCTCCCATCTCAAAGCTATAGGCAAAAAACATTTGCTTTTGCACATTCACGCCTACTGTAGCAATAATGGCCGAAGTAGCGGTTTCATTATTACTAGAGCGGTAGGCAAAACCTCCCCAAAGCAGTTGTTTCCAGCCAAAAAGCAGGTTCCCTTCTATTTGCAGGGGCAAGCCGGGCACAATTCGAGTCATGAGGACCGGGCGAATAAAGAATTTTTTCTCTTCCCCCAAGGCAAATTCATAGCCTGCAGAAGCCATAAAATGGCGGGTATTCACATAGCTGACCTCTCTTTCCAGGGCATCCAAAAAGCGAATTTGGTTATTGAGGCCTTGCAGCATCGACAAGCCGATATTTAGCTTTTTCCAGCGATAATTTAGGCCCATATTAAAGTCGAAAGCGGTTCCCTGCGCTTGGTCGCCCAAAATTTCGGGATCATTTTCATCTTCTACATCTGCCGATTGAAAATCAAAGCGTTGATTGACCAAACCCAGCGACAATCCCGCCGATAAGCCATGGCTACCGTCCTCCGAAAAGGGAATATGATAGGCATAAGAGGCCAAGCCGCCCACCTTCCGAATAATATGCGTTTGGTCGGTATACAGCATACCGCCTAGGCCCATTTTCTTATTCTGGATGGGCGCTTCGGCGGAAAAAGCGGCGGTAAGCGGCGCATAAGGCAGGCTGGTCCACTGCCGCTTGATATTGAGGTTCAGGCTCCCCAAACCTTGGTCCCCCGTCCGTGCCGGATTATAGAGGTAGGGGTTGTAAATATAATGGCCAAAAACCGGCAACTGCTGTGCCTTAGCCGTTTGTAGGCCCAATGCCATCAGCAGAGAAAGCCCTAGTTTATAAATTCCTTTCATCTATATTTAGATTTCTATTGTCCTTTAAAATAATGTTTTTGGGGCCTCCTGCAGCCCTTTATATTGGGGCTGCAGGCGCTACGGTACGCAGCTCGCAGGTCTGCTCGGCCCTGCGCGGGCTCGGCCCTGCGCGGGCTTTGCCCGCTGGGTCGGCCGCCTTTGGCGGCCCTGCTCCCCATCGCTAGTCCATTCGGCCTAACGGCCGCTAGAGATATTTCCACCTCCTACAGGCCCGACAGGGCCGCAGGCCTAGCGATGTGTAGGGGTGGCCCTAGGCCAGACCAAGCCAGCTTGCTGGCGCAGGGCCGAGCGAATAGCGAGCCCCGAAACGTAGCGCCGCAGCGAAGCTGCGGAGGCCCCAAAAAACAAAAATTAACGCTTAATGGTCACTGCTCCAGTAAACTCCTTAAAGTTGGCTTGGATGACATAATAATAGGTACCTTCTGGAAGCTTTTGGCCCGTTTTATAGTGCGTACCATCCCAATCATTATTGTAGGCCGTAGAGCGGAACACCTCTAGCCCCCCCCGAGAGAAGACCTGAATGGTATAAGGCTCAAAGTTCTGGAGAAAATCAATCCGCCAATAATCGTTGATTCCATCATTATTGGGCGTAAAGAGATCCACCACCACTAAATCGGTACGAGGAGTCACCTCAATTTCCACCTTTTCGGTAGCGGCACAGCCCGTAGCATCCTGAATGCTCACATTATAGGTATATACACCAACGGGAGCGCCAGAGAAAACAGGCGTAGGCGTAGCATTAGAGCTGAGGTAATCGGCGGGGCTCCATTGGTAGAGGATACCGCCTGTAGCGTATAATTGGAGCATTTCGCCCTCCTCAATGGTCGTATCGGCGATGATGCTGGTATTGGGCAAAGTATTTATCTCTACCTCTACTTCTAGCAAGCTGCTACAGTTATCTACGGTAACGAGGACCGTATAAACGCCAGCGGCATCGGCGGTTGCCTCTGTAATTTCGGGCGTACGATCTGTAGAGCTAAAGCCGTTGGGGCCGGTCCAGCTATAGCTCGCATTAAGGACTGCGGGCACCGACAACTGCAGGTCTTGGCCAATACAAATCGGGCTATTGCTAAAGGCCATACCGGGCTGTGGTAGGCGGTTAATTTGGACCAAACTGGCCAAAGGAGCCGATTGGCAGCCAGTTACATTATCGGTCGCCACTACCGTATAAAATCCTTGATGGTCTACTTCAGTTACCTCTGGAATACTGATGCTAGCTTGATTGGCGGTAAAGCCATTGGGGCCAGTCCAGGCATAGGTCCAGCCCATCTGTGCATTGATTCCCAAATTGAGGGTTTCATCCTCGCAAAGGGGCGCATTACTACTAATCGGGCCCACTAACTGAGGAGCGGCCAAAACTTGTAGTTCGGTAGAATCCAAGGCAGAGGCACAGCCACCTACAAAAGCCTGTACATAGTAGAATCCAGCCTGAGCGGGAGTCAGATCCGTCAATTGGATCGTTTGGTTGCTCGATACGAATCCGTTGGGGCCGGTCCAGCTGTAAGTAGCGCCAGCACTGCTATTAGCTTGCAGGAAAGCCTCTTCGCCTTCGCAGGCGGGGCTATCATTAAAGGCCGTAGGAGCGGCGGGACTGGCCTGAACATTGGCCAAAACAGCTGTGGGGGCCGAGCTACAAGCTGCATTTTCTTCTCGAACAAAGAAATTGTAGTTGCCTGCAAGCGAAGCTCCAACATTATAGCTAGCGCTATTATTTCCAGCAGTCATACTAAAGCGGTTAACCTCTGTTTGGTTATTGTTATAGAACACCAAATCGCCAGTACCAGAGCCCAAGGCGGTAATGATCAAATCATCGCCTTCACAGATGCTTGCCGCAGAAGCTGCGGGGGCCAAAGGCAAAGGGCTCACGATAGCCGTAACGGGCGTAAATGCAGAAGCACAGCCATTGGCATTTACGGCCTGCATATAATAAGTAGTAGACTGTTGCAAATTGGCCGTAGTATAGCTATTGCCAAGGGCCAACAACATGCTTCCAGTCGCATCGGCATACCAAGAAATGGCGCCAGTTCCCGTAGCATTGAAGGTAGCGCTTTCGCCTTGGCAAATGGTTACATTTGTTGCGCTAGGCGCAGCGGGTGGCGCATTTACAGTAACCAAAGCCGCAGCGGACAAAGAAGTACAGCCATTAGCATTAGTTTCTACAGCATAAAAAGTAGTATTGCTCGTCAATGCGGGTGTGTTGTAGCTATTGCCTGCACCAACTTGGTTCGTTAGAGCGGCATCGGCATACCAGCTAATATTGTTGCCAGTTGCCGAAACAGTAGCGCTTTCGCCAGCACAGATAGTAGCGCCAGTAGTGGCGGGGCTAGTGGGCAGCGCATTTACAGTAACAGCAATTAGGCGGAGAGGAGAAACACAATTCCCATCATCCTCTGCCACATAATAAGTATAGCTTCCCGCGGCCAAGGGGCCCAAATTATGGCTAGCATTAGGCGTAGCTAAGCTCATAGCTTGGCGGGTAAATTCTGTTTGGCTAGCATCATAGAACACCAGGTCGCCAGTACCAGAACCGGTAGCATTGAGGATAGCGTCGGCTCCTGCGCAGACCTCTACATCAGCAGCGGCGGGTTGAGCGGGAAGTGGATCTACTTGCACAGAAACGGAAGTGATTCCGCCGGGGCAGCTAGCAGTTCCTTCGCTCACATAGAAGACCGTATTTTGGCTAAGGGGATCAGTGGTATAGGTATCTACTGGGCCGGGGCCTGTTTGCAATAGAATTTGGCCTAGGGGGTCCTCAAACCAGCTCAGTGTTCCACCATTGATAGCGGTCGCCGAGATAGTTGCTGTTTCTCCGGCACAGATTGTGGTGCCAGTAGCCGTAGGGGCTGGAGCGGCATCTCTGACCGTAAAATTGAAATAATTGGGAGCGGACCAGCCGCAGCATTCTGTGCGCACACGTAGGCGAACGCTATAGTTGGTCACGGTTCCTAAGCTTGGGGGCATCCAGCTAGCCACCTGAGTAGTAAAGGCGGCTACGGGAGTATTGACATTTGTTCCCGCCTCAAAAATAATCCATTGGTACTCTACTCCTAGGGCCGAGCTACTCATAAAGAAGGTTTCTCCTTCACAGAGGTCGGTCAGCATAGAAGAGGCAAAAGCGGCTAAGGGTCTATTCGTATTCATTTGGACCATACCGTCATAGGCGGTAGCGTTTAGGCCAGTACTTTGGGGACCAGTAGCTGTATAGCTAATAATTGCGGTCGCCGAGCTATTATCATAGCTAGAAGTTGTACTATTTAGGTCATTGATAAAGCTAGCGCCTGCGGGCAAAGACCAGGTACCGCCATCCTTAGTAATTAGGATTTCGGAATTGGTACAACCTTCTAGGGGTTGAGCGGTAATAATTTGGGTAATACCAGCAGAAGTAGTTGCCGTAAGAGCGCTTCCGTTAACGCTACGGACTGTCTCTGAGCGGCCATCGGCGCCATCGCCACCGCGACCGCCATTTCCGCCATTTCCGCCACGGCCACCGAGTCCACCGACCCCCACTTCACAGGTAGAGCAGCCCAATAGGCCTCCATTAGAGCCGCCGAGTAGGCCGCCTGCGCCACCGTTACCGCCAAGGCCTGCGGCACCGCCAGTACCAGCAGCAGCGGCAGCAGCTGGGTTTAGACTCAGGTTATTGCTAGAGCCATTACTTGCGTAGGCATAGAGGCCAAAAGAGCTACCAGAGCCCCAACCGCCAGTACCGCCTAGGGCCCCTTGGCCACCGCCACCGCCGCCGCCGCCAGCGCCGCCAGTACCGTCAGTACAAAAGAAGCAACCTTGGCCACCGCCGCCGCCGCCGCCGCCGCCGCCACCACCACCGGTACCAGCAGTACCAGTAGCACCTTGTCCAGCGGGCAGCCAGAAGAGGTCGAAGGTATTGGAGATAGGCGAAGCGGCGCCATTAGTTCCGTTAGTGCCATTTTGGCCGGGGCTACCAGATTGGGCATTTACTTGGCTACAAGTTCCGCCGCCAGTTCCACCATTAGAGCCTGTAGAGCCAGCGCCAAAGGTTCCGCCAGCGCCACCACCACCGGCAGCACCAGCACCACCCCGGGCGCCTCGATTATCTTCTGCGCCACCGGTTCCACCAGAGCCACCGCCACCGCCATTGCGGCCTGTGGCTGCGGTGCCGTTACTTCCTATTTGACCAGCATTTTGGCAACTTCCGTCGATATTTGTGGGGGCACCAGCGGCGCCACCGCCACCATTTCCTCCACGGCCACCGCGGTTTGTAGTACAATCGTCATTACATTGGGCTTCGGTTCCTGTACCGCCAGCGACACCATTGGATCCGGCAGCGCCTTGGGTACCATTTGTTCCTCGGCTAGCTTGTCCTGTATTCATGACTACTCTTTCGATATGCCAGTTATTGGCATTGCGAAAATAGAAGCCATAGACCGAGTTTCCGCGGTTGCCGGTTGTGCCAGAGACGGTACCTGCTACGCCACCATTTTTGACGTTAATCTCTAGATCTAGGATTTGAAAGTCATTAAAGTTAATGGCTTCGATACCGATATGATAGCCCACCAAAGTTCCTGCGCCCCCATCATAGGGAGCGGTTTCTAGAGGCGAGTTAATATTGATTGTTGTGGCTAGGCTAGAATTCTTTCGGCCCACACCATTGAGGATTTCCCAATCTCCGTCGATAATCAGTTCGTCGCAATCGATTATCATTTTATTGGATAGGTTGTAGGTACCTGCAAGTAGTCGGATATGTTTTCGATTTTGGAGGCAGGCTTCATCTAGGGCCGTTTGCAGGTCCATAGGGTTAGCCTCTGAGCCATCTCCTAGGGCTGTTCCTGCGGGATCTACATAAATGTAGGCGCATTGAGCGGAGAGCAGAGAGGAAAAAAACAGGCTCGTCAGTAAGAGTAAGCCCAGTGTAGTTATTTTCTTCATAGAGGTTCTATTCTGTTAAAAATTTATTAAGACAAAATTAAATATAGTGGCTTTAATTGAGAAAATAAAATAGTTTGCGGCTAATAGCCGTAGGAAATTCTATAGTACGGCATTTTTGATCCTCTATATTTTGGAAGCATTATATTTTTGATAAAGCTTTAGAAGAAAAAGTACATTTGGGACATAAAAAAAGCGCAAGGAAAGAGATTTCCATGCGCTTTTTGCGGTTTTGCAGGTGGCGAAGCCGCCGCAGGCTGAGCTGCCTGTAGGGGGGCCGAAGGCCAGACCTAGGCGCCTTTGGCGCCGCGGGGCCGAGCAGACTTGCGAGCCCGGAAGGGAGCGACCCGAGCGAAGCGAGGGGCAGCCCCAGATGAGGTTAGTTATGAAACAATACTAATAATTGCATCACTAATGTTTTTCAAATCTCTTTTAAGTGCTCCAACTGTAGCATAATTATTCTTATATCCACAGTGGTTAATATCGTTTCGCTTACCCGTTCCTGTCATTTTTTTATAGTTAGACGTTAGGTGAAGCCTATTTGGAGCAATAGTTCTCTCCATGCTTCTAGCGATCTCTTTAACCTTATCTTCTGATAAGTTACTATTTCTTCTAGAAGCTCTGAGCTGAAGGCGATTTGCACTAATTTTGTTCAAAACTCCGTTTGCAATTTCTCTATAGTCTTCCCTATTGATATAGCGAGCACCTTCTGTCTCCTCGATTAACCAACTAATTGTTGTTTCTAATAAAAACGTATAACCTTGTTGCACCATATTATGCTCGATACACCATTCTACAGCATGAAAACCTTTTAGAGTTGTTGAGTTGCCAAGTGTACTTAATTTATCATCAATTTTCTTTAAGATAGGGCGAAGTTGGTGACTAATCTGCTCATCTCCATCCAAGTTATTGATATCATTCTTGATTCTGTCAATATCAACTTCTTGAGTTAGTTGATGTCCACGACAGTTTAATATAGCGTCCGCAACTTTTTGTACATCACTAGCTAGTTTGGGATTTTCCTTTTTAATTAGATTGGCCAATTCGTCGGGGTAAGAGGCCTTAGTGAACATTTCTACGGCGTCGGTCCATTGGTTGAGTTCTACGATATTGGTTAGGATGTGAATTGGCGCAGTAACCAAGGCAGTCCGTCCCAATCCCTTGGCTTCATTTTCAGCTTGTCCAGATTCAAAGTTTCCGTAGAAAAGTGCCTTAAGTTCACAGTTTTTCACTGCTGCAAGGTAGTTAATCAAACTAAGAGTTAGCAAAGGTAGAAAGCGATATCCATAAGTTACATCAAAGTAAAGTTCAGTCCCCTCATCAATATTATTGACAATAACATCAAAGATAGACCAGATTTCATCTTCTGAAAAGCCATCCTGAATTTCTCTATGAGCAAAATTTTGGATCAGCCCCTCTTCTACTAATTTTTGGAGTTTGAATTCTAGGCCATCCTCTTCAAATTTGTCAGGAGTGTTTCTTTCTTTATTTGCAAAAGATGTAATTCTTTGAGTGTAGGTTTTTTCATAGGCCGCCTTTGTTGTGAAAATAAGTACTTCGGCCCCCTCTTGATTCAAAGCGTTTTCGGCAAAAGGCCATTGACGAATAATTGCTTCCTGAACATAAGGCGTTTCGCCAAAAATATCTGACCGATCTTTTTTAAAGTAGTATTTACTTTCTCTATAAGTGTTCACTCCCAAAAACGAGATAAAAACCTTTTTCTTCTGATTCATTGCTTAAAGTTGGTCCAAGGCGGTTTGCAATAGGGGCTTGATCGTCTCCCAGTCCTCATTTTTCAGTTTATCGAAGCGATGGCGCAGGCTAGCATAATGGCTAGCGAGCAGGATCGTGGGGCGAATAAAGGGGAGTTGGAGGATAGCCGCTAGGGCATCGCCGTCTTGTTTATGAATAATTTTTTTGAGTTCTTTTTTGATGAATTTCCGATGGTTGAGTAATTGCTCGGCCTGTAGTAGGGCCAGGGTATTATGCTTATCGGAGTTCATAAAATCGTTGAGGGTATGGGCGGGGATCCCCTCAAACTGGCTACGATTGATAAAGCTGAGGGCCAAAAAATGGCGACAATTTTTGAGCTGGCTTTTAGAGGCAACGGTTCGGGGCTGGTAGTTGGGGTCGGCATATCGCTCGGGGATCCCTTGGCGGTGTTTCCATACCCGAATCGTTGTCTCTTTAAGGCCAAACTTTTTTTGTAGCTTTCTGGCTAGCTCTTCGTTGTAGCTGATGTATTTCTTCGCCATAGTGGTATTTTTTTGTGTTTCAATACTTGTATGGTTGAAGATAGGGAAATTATTTAATATCTATAAAAAGCGCTTTATTTTGTTATAGATAGACACTAGTTCTGTATCAAAATTATCTGGATTATTATTTTTAGTATACCCACTGTGATTTATGTCATTTCTTAATAATGAAAGATCTCTTTTCAACTCAACAAGTTCTAAATCTACAATATCCCTAAATTGATTTACTTCAGCGTCTCTACCCTTCAACACATCGCTCCACTTACTAACAGGTAAATTATCTTTCACAACATAAAACATAGCATTCACCAAATTCCTCTTGTAAGCATTTTTGATACTTTTAGACCCGTATATTTTTTCACATAAAACACTAGTAACCAATTCATCTAAAATGGTTATCCCCTGTTGTGTCATCTGATGGTCAATACACCATTCAACTGCCACTTTTCCATTGTCTAATGTCTTATGTCCATCAAATTCACTAACCTTATTTTGTATAATCCTTACTAAATCCTGCAATGGTTTAGGATCTATTTCTTTTAGTCTGTCTAAGACTTGATTCAACTCCTTAAAAATATCTCCTTGATAAATACGTCTTCCTCTATTTGTATTTATAGACTGCTCCACAGCTTTTATTTTTTCTGCAAGTTCACTGTATGCTCCTGCTGCTAGTGACACAAAGCTCTCAGTTTTTCCATATTTTTTAAACTCACGAACAGCATTAGTCCAATCTTGCAATTCTGCAAAACTAGAGATATCAACTATAGGAGCATTACGATCTTCTACAGGAACACTTTTGAGTTTATAAGCTGGTCCCAGCTTTTCAAAAGCTCCATAAGAAATGCTTTTTATGGTTACCCCTTTTAAAAGCTTTGCATAATTCATTAGTACTATGGACAACATAGGCATAAATCGAAAAGAATGGGTAATATCTAGATAAACCTCATCTCCTTCTTCTAAGACCTTATAAACAGCCTCAAAAATCTTCCAAACTTCTTGCTCAGAAAAACCATCCTCAATAAAAATAGGCTCTTGATCAAAAGTTGCCTGCAGTTTACCACTATTTTTCAACTCCACTAAACGACTATACAGACCTATTCTATCTAGAACAGGATCAGCAAGTCTAGCTGGGTCCTGCCCTAGCCCCTTTTCTTCATCTAAGTCTACCCAATTTTTCTTCCTTGCTTCTGCAGTACAAAAAACAAACACCCTATCCTCTTCTGTAAATTGACTACACTCTAATTGAAGAATTGCTTCCTGTACAAAGCGTACATTTTCAATCTTACCCTTGCTATTTTCATAATTACATGCTAAATAGTTATTCGTCCCCAAAAAAGACAAAAACACCTTACGTCCCATATCTCTAAGTTTTTAAGTAAAAAATAAAGGCCAAGGCAGTTATAGTCCTTGGCCTTTTTTGTTGTTTTATCCCAAAATTTCTTTTGCCCAGTTTTCTGCGGTGGCAGAGTCGCCTAGCCAGTTGCTGAGTTCCTTCGCCAATTTCTTTTTCCATTCCCTTTGCTTTCCTTTAGGGCTATTGGAATAAGCTATAGCTAAATTCTCTTTTAGCTCTTCCCAATATTCCTCGGCAAGGGTTTTCTCTCCACTGGCTTTGATAAACTGACTAACAACAGTACGCACCTGCCCTAACTGGGTTTTCTCCTTGACAGGATCCAGTCCTTTTTTGGCCGCTTGCTCTCGTTTTCTGGCCTTTCGCTCCTCGTCTGCTTTCTTAAGAGCAGCCTGTTTGGCCGCTATTTCAGCTTGTTTGGCGGCTATTTCTGCGGCTCGTTTTTGACGTTCTTTTTCTTGTGCTTCAGCTTCCTCTCGGCGTCGATCCGCTCGATCTTTTTCTCGAGCAGCCTGCTCTTTTTTTATGGCTAGAAGAGCATAGAGCTGTTCTCTTCGGTCCTTTAGCTGCTTTTGCTGTTCTTGGATTTTCTGCGAAAGCTTATCTTTTTCAGCACCAAATTCAGCAGGGGCTTCGCCTCGACTCAAGGGTAATAAGCCCTCTTCTTCCCCACTCAAAATAGAATAGCGGTTTAAGCCTTCATTCTTATTTTTGGCCTCCTTAAAGTGATTTTGACGGCCTTGCTGATCCATGACCATATAGCCCAAATCATCATCCATATAGAGATTTGCCTTAGCCATACTCAAAAGCTCTACAATACTAGCTGAATTCAACCAATTAGCATCATGCTGGAGCATACAAGCCTCAAAAGAGCCCATAGCATCTAAAGCTGCATCTGCTGCTTCCTGACCATCTAAAAATAGCTTGGCATTTACCTGTATAGCTCCCAAACCCAAGGGCTTACCCATACCGATCTGATGCCAGTACTGGTCTGCACTATCATGAAAGGTCAGGGCAGATAAGATAGCACCTAATTCTACCTCTCTTAAATTGTGAAAGTAAATCCGTCCCTTGAATTGACTAGATGCCTTTAGGGGATGAAAACCTGTACTTACATTATCGGTACCTTTGTTTTCTAAAATTTTATTGGTCCTCAAGGGATAACGCTTTCGTCCAGAAATATGCGCATCCTTATTGTTGTAGGTATTATAGTAGCGTCCTGCCAAATGGTTGGCTAAATCTAAATGTTGAGCAATGTAATTAGGATAGTAAGAAGCCTTAGGGCTAGACAAAACCGCAGTAACAGAATCACCAAGGCTAGGACTCCCAACCGCTTTCAAATGCCCAACCTGTACCCTTCCTTTTAGTTCTTGATAGCCCGACTTATCCCCAGCTGCTGCATTAGGCACCCAACCAAAAATACACTCGGCCATATCCAAACGATCAAAGTTCTCTACTGTTTTACTAGGATCTAAGTCGGCTACTCCATAGTCATAAGGCAACTTATAAAGGTAAGACAAGCCCAAATGCGCCACTTCTTTCACTCCATCAGTATTATAAAAAACAGGAATTCGCTCACCTTTCTTCAATTCCTTCGACCAGTATTTCCAGTCTACAGTTTGTCTATTCTCATCATAGTCAAAATAAGCCTGCTTAAAGCTCTCAATCACTTCAGGACCTACTTCTATTTCAGCTCGACCTGTTTCAAAGAAGATGAATTCTTTGCCCTTTCCGGTACTTCTTCGTCCTCTATTCTCTTGACGTAAACCAGGTTGTCCCGTAAAGACTAAAACACCTTTCATACCTCTAGGATCATTATATCCGGCTAAGGTATACCCCTTTTTGGTAGGTACAAAAGTATATGTCGTCTCAGCAGCACCTATCTGAGAAAAAGTTTTATACTTAAAACGAGCTGCTTTATGCTCATCTTTATTTCTATCATAAAGACTATTTTTCTTTCCTCCCTTCACAAAATAGTCTACCATATTGGTCCCAAACGCACGATCAATATCCCCAAAGCTAATTCGTCCAGGCTCACCACAAGGCGTTAGTAGATAACGACCATCTTCTTGCTTTTGCAACCAACCCGCCTGAATCGGACGATTATCCTGACGGATTCGATTCATATACAATGGCTTATTGTTCAAATCTCTAAAGGCAAACTGATGCTGATTGAAAATTCCCAACTTTCCATAGCTCATAACCTCTACAACGGCCCGCAACATCCCCTTAAAAGAGCTGCCTGGAACCATATACTTCCCCTCATGAGAAAAGAAAGATAATTTTTGCCCTTCTGCTCGCTGGCCCAATCGACCATCCGCAATAAAGATAGGTTGCTTGGCTTCTATATCCACCTCAATATAGCCCGATTTCCCATCGCTAAATGGCGCATCATGACTCAAATACTGCGACCAAGCAGGGTAAAATACATTCTCCTCTACTGGCACAAAATTGTACGGCGCTTTTATATAATTACTCATCTTATTGTTCGTTTTTTGGGTTTTTAAATCCAGCAAAAGCCCATACGTATGGACGATATTCTTTTACAGTAGCTGTTGTATCTTCTTGAAAATCATCCTTCACTACCCAACAAGCACTCTCTTCTAATTTCCAAATTTCATACATTTGAACAACATTATTTTTTCCTTTTTGCTCTCTCCACTCATGCCCTACCTTCTGATAAGGCGCTCCTGTAGTTAACTGCTCATCATTTACCAAAACAGCAGCACCCAAATCAATGGCGGTTACTTCATAAGCCCCATTCAAAAAGCGGATACTTAAGCTCAAATCTTGCTCTTTCAAATAAAAGGCGCCTTCTACCACAAAAGGATGCAAGCCCTTAGGCCAAGCAGGAACCTCTTTATAATGGTCTGCTTTCTGTCGGTTTGACCACCACAAATAGCCCTCACATTTTTGGCCAACATACTGCTCCCAATCTTCAGCCTTAATGGCCGTATATATTTTTGTACTCATCTTTGCTTTTCTATTCTTGATCTAATAATGATTTGGGCGGCCCCCTTCGGGGCGCTATGTCCGTGGGCTCGCTATTCGCTCGGCCCTGCAGCCGCCTTTGGCGGCTTGGGTCTGGCCCTGCGGGCCACCCACTACCAGCGCTGCCGCTTTAGCGGGCCTTCGGCCCGCTCTTTAAGGGCCATTAAGCCTGCGTCGTTTGGATCTCGCCCTTCATTCGGCCATGTCCGCGCATCACGCCTCCACCTAAGGGCAAATGCCCACTCACTAAGTCCTTAAGCGCAGCCTCAAAAGCCTGCTGAATGAGAGGATCCCTCTCAAAAGCTGCCTTTTCTACATATAAATCAAGTCGAATCCCTTCTTTTAAGGCCAAGACCTCTTCAGAATAAAGCGCTTGATCCAATGCTCCAGCCGTAAAACGATCAATGGCTACATGGTTAAAGATCTTTTTACTCACCTTATCTTTGGTCAAAAATACATCTGACAATAACAGACGTCCTCTCTGCCCCTCTTGGCCCGACTCTCCTTCTTTAGCAGCTAAGCCAAATAAAGACTTAACCGCTTGCTCTAAGTATGCTCCTCCAACTGAAGATTGTAGGCCTTCCGCTAAAAAAACTAATTCCCGCTCCACCTCCTTCAACTTTTCTAAATCAGCTTTAATTTCTTCTAAGCCTGCAGCATAAGCAGAATCAGTCAATCTTTCTAAATGATTCTGAATAGCAGACAACTGATTTTCTTCTTCCTCAAAACTCTCTGCCTGATGATCAATATAGTCCTCTTTTAAGCGTCTCAAATGATAAACAAATCGATGCGCAATTGCGCCCTTAATTGAGGTTGCAGGAAATAAATACACCTCCTTTTCTTGAATTCTTGGGCCATCCCAAGCTATGATATTTTCAAGCTTCGGACTAAAGTCAGGCAATGCGCCCTTTTGTAACTCCTTATCACTTTTCTTAAGCAGATCGCTAAATATTTCCATATTAAAATCGCCACCAAAAAGGACAAAGTCCTCAGCCTCTAGCTGCAACTGATAATGCTTAAGTTCATTATAGTCCAAAGTAGCCAAGCTACGCTTATTATACAGTGCTGTAGGATGCTTATCTAAACAAGCCGAGGTTTGAAGATAACGATCCATATCTTCCTCTTGGCTAAAGTCTAACTGACGCTCATAAAGCGCAACGAGCTTCATTTGTCCAAAGCCTTTGCGACTCCCAGCCCCCAAACGGAACAGAGGATGCTGTAATAACTGAAGAACTTCCTCCCAGGCAGCAGGATCCTCCTGCTCGGGCCAAAAACTAATCTGACAAGCAAAGCGACTGCCCTTGGGCAATAACTCCGAGTCAAACTTTCCATGGTTTTCCTTATCCGCTACGCCTCTATGGTTAATGCGGACATGCTCTCTAAATTGTGTGCGATAATGCTGGTCCAAAGGCGCCTTCAGTTCATGAATAGCTTTTACCCCATCAGCAACCCGCCACTGGCTAGCCTCTTGGCCTAAAACTAAATGCATAGAAGAGAATTCTATACGACTTCCCGTTTTATCACTTTCTAACGCATTAGCCGCAGATCCAAAGATAGTAGATGTTGTTTTTCCCTCTACCTCTTGATGCAAATGACGGAGCACTCCTGCCAAACTCGTAGCAGGGATATAAGGAATTTGAAAGGCATCTCTTAAAATAGGATTATCCTGTATACCTTCTCTATGGCCTGTGCCCACTCTTAAAGGACTAGCCGCCTCTAAAATGACAAAAGCTTGATAACAATATTTTCGATTAGACATAAGTTCAGATGATTTAGGATAGAGCGCTTAGCAGATACAATAAAACTGCTAGCCCCCATCAGCAAAAAAGAATAATGGACATAGCCTGAAGCCTAATAGACCACTTTCTTTGCCTCTGCATTAGCTAATAATAAAAGGAACTCTCGAGCTTGCTCTTCTTTAAGCCCATCAAATATCGCCTTTAAGTTATTGCGCAACTTATTGCTCCAACTGTTCTTTCGACTAGCTGTTTTTAGAAATCCAAAGTTCTCTCTAAACAAAACAGCTTCTAACTCTGACTTTCGATCAAAGTGAACGACAAGGTTACGAATCTGCCCCCATTGGCTAGCAGAAACCTGCATTAAGTCTTCATTATTGGCTTTTCTAAAGTGCTTTAATTTAGCCGCAATATCTTCAGCAAGATATTCATCCTTCAACATCAAAATCAAGAGCTCATCATTCTCTCCAAAACTAACTTCATTGGGAGTCTCTTCATATGAAGTTTTCTTATCTACTGATGAAACTTCAAGGTGTGGAGGATTATCTTCTTGACGCTCTTCAGCATATTCTTCTTTGCTGTCAGCATCTACTCGTTTAAATAAAAACTCGGGATTCAGTTGCAGCTTTCCAAAACCTTCATTCTGAAAGCTTCCAACCCATACATGATCAACTATTTCTTTCTCTAGTTTATCTACAGCTAAAAAGAAAACAGAGCCTTTCTCTATATACCAGCGATCAGCATCTCTAGCATTTCTATAGGCATTCCAAGGAGAATAAACCGCTTGACTGATATAGTTTGGACTCTTTAGAAATTTAGCCTTTACTCCAGACCATTGCAAAGCTTCTAAAAGCTGATCTAACTGGGGTTCTGCGGTAGTCTGCCCCTTCGATTGAAAGCAAATTCGACTTTCTGCATAAAAAGAGATGATATGCTGATAGTCACTATCTAAGCCAAGATCCTTAGTTGTTAGACCTACAAACTCTACCTCTTTTTCTTCGGGATAAATAGGCTTTTTAGCCTGCTCTACTTTTTTCTGCTCAATGAGCTCAATTTTAACCCGCCCAAACTCTGCAGACCTAGACTTTCCTAGTCGCTTTATACCAACTAATGTATCTTGGATGAACTGCTCTAGTTCTGGGCTTCCATTTTCTACCTCTACTTCAAACTCCCACTTACTTCCCTTTACTAATCCTTCATAGCTATACATCTTCCCTTCCTCTGAGCGTCTTTTATTACAGTCATAAGCTGTTTTAATGCTTAATCTAGATTTTGGCCGACTAGTATTGAATCCTTTTTTACTATCATAAGGTACTAGATAGTCCGTACGCATCTGCTTGAGCTGAATAGAGCCTTTTTGTGCATCTCGATCCTCCTTAGACAAAAGGTGGTCAAAATAAACTCGCTTCTTATTTACTTTCTCCTGAAACATACATCTAGGCACTCGAAAACTTCGCTTTCCAAGAAAAACTAAATGGGCATCTCCACAACGCACCTTGCTTTCACCAATAGCATGTAAAGCCCTAATCAGGCTTTCATTCTCTTGCTGATAAGCCGCTTGCATCAAAATCCCCCAAAAGTTACTTCCAGGTACATAATCAAGAATTTCATTAACAGAAGCAGTTGCACTACTCGCATTTAATATAACATCAGACAAAAACTGACATTTAAACTTTAATATTGTGGGCATATATCTTTGGGCTTTTTAGATTTTTTTTAATTCAAGACGACCTAAACCACGATGACGATTTTGGCCCATTTTCTTTACCGCAACCAGAACCAGCTTCATCTTCTCTACATCTTCTTTAGATTGTAGATTATCTATAGTCCCATAGAGTGAAATAGGAATACAAACCTCTATAGTACGCAAGCTTTTATCTACAGCAATTCCAGTCTCCTGATCAATAGCCGTAGAACTATAGCGTTGAAATAACTTTGTCTGATTGCCTACATTCTCATTCGTCAACCAATTAGCTAACTGCTCACTCAAATAGGCATTACTAAAATACGCCTGAGCCTGATAATGCTTCAAACTACTCTCTTGAGCATCTGCATCCTTATCGTTGATACCAAAAATACGGTCTACAAAAGCCTTATCAATTCCCTTATAAGCATTTTCAGCTAAAAGAGAAGCTGCATCTTTAAGTATCCCCTTTAAGGTTTTCCCTGGCACATAGGGCAAACCATGGTCATCCTTAAGGGTGGCCGCATCCACATCAGCACTAATGGCCAATCCACTCCCCAAATGCCAATTGGAGAAAAACTCTATTTCATAGTTAATCTTGTATGTCATTGATCTGTCTATTTGTTTTGGGGTTTATAAATAACACTCTTAAGAGACTTTAAGGCAATCAGGTCGTAACTGCCTTTGATGATATCAAGCAGTCCATCTAAACCATCATAAAGCATATCTAGCTCTCGCTTATACAGTTGATAAACCCGATCTAAATCTAGCAATAGTTCGTCTTCTGTTCGCTGATTGACCGTTCCTAAGACAGTACGCAGGCGACTAGACAAAGCCTTCATTTTCTCATCTTTTTGACTAAGCAAAGCCAAGCGTTTTTTTAGTACCTCTAGACTTGAGCCAGTCTTAGCATAAAGGAAATATGGTTGAGCACTTATATCCTTGTACTTAATCTCCTCTTCTTCTATTTCAGCATATTTTCTTATAAATGAGGTCTCAATCTTATGAAAGCTAATTGAGGCTGGAGTAGTCCCCTTTTCATCTCCTTTTCCCCTAGAATTATTCTTGGCATGGCTACAAAGATCCTTGGCCAATTTAAATCCATAGTGAAAAGGGTATTTAACATTCATATAGGCTATACCAGCACAAGCCGTGAGACGCTCATCTATTTTTTGCTTTGTCTCTTCCTCAAATACGCTAAGGTAGGTCTCACAAAAGAAAAGAGCATAACGCGCCTGTATCACCACAACTAAATCATCCCCGCCACAAATAATCGGGCGAAGGGGTAGTTTATATTTACCAGTATCTTTGTCTATCTCTAACTCCCCTCCTTCTTCTAAATGAGTTATAAGTACAGCCGTAGCCTTTTTAAATGCTTCAACATTAGCATTCTCCAAACCCTCTGAGAATTCCCGACTAGCCTTTTGATAACTTCCTAACGTCTTCTCTCTCTCCTTTAAAAGGTCTGGAATTTTAATTCCCAAATCATTGCCATCTGCATAAATTACAGCTAACCAGTTATCATCTTTGGCAGTGAGCTTAGATAGTTCTGTAGGAAATTCTTTATCTAAATCATCTAATAGTTTAGTAGCTAAACTAGTCTTTTCTCCTGGAGAAACAATATTTCTCTTTAAGACTTGGGCCCTATCCAAAGCCTCTTTTTTCAGGTATTCATAAATGGGCTTCCCCGTCTGTGGCGCACGATCCGCAATCATCCAGCCCTCTGTATTTGGCCGCCCAATAAATGCCCGCTTTTGATCTAAAGCTTGCTCTGATCGGCTATAGTGCTCTTCTTTGAAAGCTCCATCTACTAAGACAACCGACTGACTAAGTTGTAGCCCTGGCGCCTCTTGACTAACGTATATCGGCATATACTGACAGAGCTTTTCACAAGCCGCCAAATCATCACATAGGTATTTGATCTTTCCAGCTGCCGCTACAATCAAATTTTCCTTATTGAAGGCTGTTCCTAGGACATGCTTCAATGTGTCTCGAGTGGATAGTTGTTCCACTAACTCACTCGCCCCAGCAATCTCTTTGAGCTTATTCGTCTGAAAGATGAAAGACTGTATGCCCTGCACCGAAGCCGAGTATAAATATTTTTTTGACATTTGTTTAGATATTATAGGTTTAAATTTGTGGGATCTAAATAGTCTGACTTAGAAAGTTCTACTCCAAGCCAATACATCTTTATAGCTAAAAAATCATCTTTTTCAAAAAGAGTAGAAATTTCATCTAAAATTAATTCATCACTACGAAGACAGACTAAAAGTTTTTCATATGATGAAATAAAAACATTCAACGCTTCTTTTCTACATTTAATAAGGTCAGAATTATTTAAGCTTAAAATATTATTTAATTCCTTATCTATTTCTGTGTTACCAGAGCTGATCTTACCCACACCTTTAACTTTCTCCCCAGGCAGGATATATTTAATTTTCATTTTTTGATAAAAATCACTTGCCTCTCCCCTTTTAGGGTTTAAAACGTTTTTTAATTGTACCTTTTTACGTTGTTCTTTATCGTTTCGACCAAGGTTACATCTACTCCTAGAAGTACACGATGCCAACAAGTTACCATGGTCTAGAACTAGTGCACTATTAACTGTTAAAGATGTAAAATGCTCTATGCTTACTGAAGCAGGCTTCCCTATACGAATACCACAATAACAACAACACCCTCCTTGTTCTCCAAGAAGGTGACTCTGCAGCGAAACCTTATTTCTTACATTTAGATTTCCTTTTAAAGACCTTTTTTTAAAACAATTAAAATACTCCCTAACATTTCCTTTCTTAGACCTACACTCTGAATCATCTGCTAGGAACCCCTCAATAGACTCTGGTAAAGAGTCAGTTTTTTTAATATGCAGCATACTACTTTTTTCGGAATTTAAAAATGATTTTCCGCCTATTTAATCGAGCTTGAAGTTTTCTAACTACCATTGATTCAGGCATCACCCAGCCATCTAATTTTTCAATAACCTCAGCTGCTTCATCAAAAGCATCTATACTTATCGCATTGTCTGCCTCAGCTATCAGAGCTGTTATTTTGGGTGGGAACCTCTTTATACCCATCCAGTAACCATAAGTATCTTCAATACCATTACCTTTTACATATAGCTCCTCCTCAACAGTTTCTTTTACTATTCTATACAAAGCTAAATCAGTACTCTCATCAGTTATATAACTCACCACCAAAGGCGAATGCGTAGTCACTATAAAACGAGCACGGTTAAACTTCTCTACTAAGATATTTAAGACTCTAGTTTGCCAAAGAGGGTGCAAAAAGAGATCTATTTCATCAATAAAAATAATTCCCTCTTGTGTTTCAAAACCTTCACTATAATCATAATGCTCTGCATAACGTATAACTAAATGTCCCACCCAAACAAAGACAGACTTATAGCCCTGACTCAGACGACTAAAAGAAATCACTTGTTCCTTTAATTCCTCATCATCATCTTCTGATTTGGATGCTCCAAGTTTAACCCATAAAGTGTCTTTATTGGCTACATTAAAAGTAATTTCCCGACCTATGATCTCAGTCATCAACTCAAAGACTAAGTAGAATGCTTTCTTATACCCATCTCGCTTTCTTTGACTAATTTTCTTTTTCGTGAGATCCTCCTCCCGCTCAATACTTTCTTCTAAGTTTAGCCCTTCATTATGCGTAATCATCAACCAGCGTTTCAGCTCTTCCAACTTATTATCCCCCTCTTCAGTAATCAAGTTTTCTAAATCGGAGATAGTAGAACGCCCTTTATAATTTTTTGCACTAGCCTGTTCTTCTTTTTTAGTTGACAAAGGTCGAGTACGTCCTTGCGCAAAGCCTAATATTGGTATAGGGAATTCTCGTCCATTAAGAAGTCTAAACTTCTCTACTTTTTCCTCAGCCTTATGGTCTTCAGTCGGCTCTTCATGAGGTTTAAATAGTATTCGATGTAGGTGCTTTCGTTTTTCTTCTTTAGTTCTCGAACTAAAACACAACTCAATTGATCCATCAAGAGCTAATATTTCTTTATATGAAGATGCCTGTGTAGTTTTCTCAACTCTATCTACTTTCAACCAACCTTTTAAAGGCTCCCTTGCTTCCAGCTGATAAACACCTGTAAGGGCTAATGCAATACTTCTTAAAATAGTCGTCTTTCCAGAACCATTCAGCCCTAGAAAACAACTAACTCGATGACTTAAATCTATCTCTAGCTCTTCAAAATGACCAATATTTTTTAAGGATAAGGACTCTAACGTCAACCCTTTTATCGCTTTATCTGAAACTTTGCCTCCTTCCCTTGAAAAATGCCTATCTATTTCATTGCGATAACGTATCCAATCCTCCTCCTCTGTAATTAGCTTTAAATCTCCTCCCCCTGCAAGAAGCCCATAGTTAATCGCATTAAAATCAACCCCCTTTAAAAAGGATAATATGCCCTCTGCTGGCTTAGAATGATAAGTATATTCTTTTTCCCACTCCCCATTTCTAACTTGAACAGCGCCTATTGTCTTGGCTATTTTAGCAGCTATTGAAAAAGGATTATCTTTACCACTATTGTTATCTCCCTGATCATACTCCTTAGGTCGAATAACTAAGGTTTCTCGTTCCGTCCGTGTATTGATTTCATAAAAACACTCTGGCTCTTCTGAGTTTTCCTTCCTTTTTTTATTCTTCCAAAAGGAAATCTTCAGCTCATCTGGCTGCTGACCAACTGTACTTACATAAAAATAGTACTTGTAAATAAAGTCCTCTCCTTTAAATTGCTCTACCTTCTCTACTAAGGCACTAATGATTTCTCCAAAGCGTTCGGAAGGCTTGAGTCTAAGGTCTTTTATCCGATCAAATAAACTTGTCCGCCACTTTAGCTTTGACAAAAGTATATCTGATTCTTGAATAGCCAACTCCGAATTGTGAATAAACCACCACTTATCATAGCCAACACCTGACTGTTGCTCTATTTCTCTCAAAAAAAGCATATCAGCCTTCGACAACAACAAAAACTGCAACTTAGGGTAACTAGCTTTTAGCGCTAAAATCTGTTCATCATAAACAGGCTTAGCGATAGACTCACTATTGGCCCATAATAAACGATGCTCCCCATCCAAATACAAGCCATCCAGCTCCAAGCCACCCAAGGCCTGTACCTTCTCTTTCTGCCAGTTGGTTTCTCGATAACCAAAGCGCTTATTAAAGAGCGCCTTAATCTCTGCTAGTTGCTTAGCCATGCTGTGCTTTTAACCCCAAGCCAACAACTACCTCCCCCAAAAGGGGGGGCTTTACATTTGTTTGGGTCATGGGATAGGTTTACGGTATAATTACGATCTTAAGGTAAGAAAAAAAATATAATATTGTGCTTTGGGGCTACTTACTTTGACAGAAAAAAGGGATAAAGAGTACTTGCTTGAAGCACTCTCTTTTCCCTAACTTTGCTGGGGCCTCTAGGGGAGGCATTGAGCTGGGGCCGAGACAAAAAACTAGGCCAAGCCCTAAGAACTTCATTCTCAATAGATTTACTTTTTAGCGATATATCAAAATTTGATAGGTCTATTCATTTATTGATAGATGCCATTTTTTTAGCCAACAAAAGAATTGGCCCAAAAAATAAGCTTCGCTCAGCTTGGCACAACTTTGGAAAAATCTTTTGCCCTAAGCGCCAAGCAAAGAAGAAAAAAAAATACCTTGGCCCCTCTATTCCTTCTCAAAAAATATAACTTATGTACTATAAGCTTTTTTTTCTGCTCGCTCTGCCCAGCCTGCTCTTCGCCCAAAATGATTACCCCCAAAAAGAAATTGAACTCTCCGAACTGGCCGTAAGACTGCAACAAGAAAAAGATAGCTTCAACCGAAGCTTGCTGGCCCAAAACCTGAAAACCGAACTGCAAAATACCCTGCAAGATACCCAAAGCTATAGCTACCCCTTTGAAAAACTAAAAGGAGTCTCCCTCCTCAATGCCCCCGATAAAAGTTTTCGCATCTTTAGCTGGGAGCTCTATGTAGATAAAGACCACTACAGCCAATTCGGCTTTATCCAAAAAGCAGATGGCCAACTGTTTTTCCTCCATGATAAGTCCGACGAAATGAGAAGCCCCCAGTTTGGCCGCCTCTCTGCCAATAATTGGTATGGCGCACTATATTATAATATACAACCCTTCGAGTCGAACGGAAAACAGTATTATCTGCTCTTTGGCCGAGATTCTTACTCTTTCTTCGACCGTAGAAAGGTACTCGATATCCTCTATTTTGACCGAAAAGGAGCCCCCAAGTTTGGCCAAAATATTATCGATATTAAAGATGGCCGTGGCATGAAGCGAACCGTTAGCCGCCATATTGTCCAATACTCCGCCGCCGTCTCCGCTGTGCTCAATTATAATCCCGACCAACAAAAAGTGATCTTCGATCACCTGATTTATGGCCGAGCCGTCCCCGGCGCTCCCGCCTCTAATGTGCCCGACGGTAGCTACTGCGGCCTAGAACTCAAAAAAGGCCGCTGGGTATACATCGATAAGGTCTTTAAAGATGACCCCAATAATGTGCTGGTCAATGACCAAAGCCCTATCGAAATTATGAAGCGAGCACCCAAAAAGAAAAGAGAAAGTAATCTCCAAAAGATGTTTGGTAACCGCAAAAAATAATTAAAAAGAGCGCCTATCCCCTAGCGGATAGGCGCTCTTTTAGTCTACATTACCCCGCCAAGGGCTGGCTCGGCCCAGCGCTGCGGAGGGGTGGCCGTAGGCCAGACCCAGGGCGAAACGAAGTGGAGCCCGCAGGGCCGAACAGACCTGTGAGCCCCGCAGCATAGCGGCGGCCGAGCTAGGCGATAGCCTAGCCGGCCGCGGGCCCCAAATCCCCCTCATATATATTGTCCTAGTCTGGAGCAGGAAGTACCCAATCCCAGTTTTTCCAACCATTTTCTGCCTCCAAAAGGTTGTAGTTGGGATCAATCAAACGAGCAGAAGACCGCCCATTCCAAGATACCCAGCTCTCCGCATAGATGGCCCGCGCCCCATACCGCCGCCCCAAATCTTTGGCATAGGCCAGAATCATATCGGGCTGAAAACGCATCTGCTGCAACTGCCAAGCGGCTAAATCATCCTCTGGATAGAGCAGTTTTTGACGGCCATTTTGGTCAATTAAGCGATAATGCAATTGCCCCACTTTTTCTACCAACATGACCCGCCAACTAAAGCGAAAACCCTGCTCCTGCCAACAGACAGGCCCCTCATACAACAAAAAACGCCAAGGAAATAGCAGTTGCCAACTAAAGAAAACTACCCAAATGGCCAGCTGCAATTTGGGCCAATACAGCCGATAAGGCCGCTCCAAATGATCCTGCGGCAAATAGATGAAGCGAAAGCGCCCCAATTCCTCCGCCGAGAAAAAAACCAAGGCCACGCCCATCATGACATAGGGAAACAAGCCAATGGAAAAGAGCATGGCCGTCATCGCATGAAAGAGGATAACAAATAAATAGGCCCAAGGGCGACTTTTGCGGAAACTCAAGCCAAAAGGAACCAGCAAATCATAGAAAAAACCCGCCCAAGACATCAGGAAATCCGTAGGTCCCCAAGCCAGAATAGGTCCCAAAATGGGATAGGAAGATCGAGCCGATAACCAAATGCTTAGGGGCTGCGCCCGAAACCACCAGTCTGGCTCTAGCTTGGCTAGGGCCGCATAGATATAGAGTATGGCGATCAGGAACTTGGGCAAGAGAAAGTAGTAGTTGGGCAAATGCCGCCGCCGCAGGCTGGGCCGAAAAAAAGCATCCACAGAAGTATTGCAATGCAAAGGGACAAAACAAAGCAGAAAGGCCAATAAGGACACAAAATAGTAGTGGTTCAAATAAAGGCATTTCTCCCAAAGCTCAAAGTAGGTAAAGAGCAAAAAATAAAGCGCCATGCTCCAACGATAAAAGGCCCCCAGCAAAACCCCCAAGGCCGCCAAAAGCATCAGGCTGTATAGGAAATAGCAGAGCTGCGGAGAAGCCAAAGGCAGCCAGTCCCAGCCCCAAAAACGAAAGTGATAATCAGGCGATAAATAGAAGTCTTCGATCCAACCCTTGGCCCAAAAGCGTATGCCCGACCAAAGAAAAAGAACCCCCAATACAATGCGAAAAAGCAGAAGGGGAAGAACTTCCCGCTCCTGCCTGAGGTATGCTTTAATCGCCGTCATTGTCGCTAGGTAAAACCGTGATGCCAAAAACAGCCGCCATATCATTGGAGAGCGCCAGGTAAATGGCTCGACTCAAATCATAAAGCTCCTCGACCTGATCGGCTTGGTTCTGCAAAGCAGCCTGCAAATCATCGCCTAGGCTTTCGCAAAGACTAATGGCAGCCCTCAAATTGGCCGCAAATTGCGCAGGGACCTCATTGCTGCTTTCCGATTCCCAATAGGCTTGCAAATTGGGCGCGCCCAATAAAAAGGCATCTTCCAAACCCTCAAAATTGGCCTTCAATAGGCCTATGCTAAAGTGTGCATCGGGATGTTCAACCGATTCGGGCAGGAAAATCCCATCGTTCTCCTTGCCCAAAGGCTTTCCTATTTTCTTGCGGCTCATCTCCTGGGCCAAGTTAATCATTCCGTTGCTCAGCTCACTAATGGCCGAGCCCAATTCATAACCTTCGGCAGCAGCAAAACGCTGGCCCTCTCCCTGATTTTCCCAAATGTCCTGCGGTTTTTGCATCTCTAGGGCCAAATGCTGCACCGCCAAACGCAGGTAGTCCGCCCGACGAGCAGAAAAAGGCAACTGCTGGCTACTGTCGGCAAATAATAGGTATTCTATAGCCGAAAGACTTTTGGCATAACTGCTCTGTTGCCGAATATATAGGCTATCTAGCGTTCGGCTACTATCCGAAATGCTGGCTTCTATAGAACTGCTATTGGCAGGGCTCCGCCCTATGCTCCAATGCAAATATTGGCTTTTCATTTCCCCAAAAACAAAGGGTTCTGCAGCCCCCCAAGCCCTTGCTGCCTGCCGCCAAGCTTCACGGGCATCCGTCAAACTGGCATGGCTGGGCTGCGCCAAAAACAAATTAACCTTAGTCGCTAAGTGGGGGCCCTGGGCCGCTACTTCTTGCCAAGCTGGGGCAATAACTTCCGTTTGCCAAGCTTGCAAAAGGGCGGTTTTATCAAAGTTGTCGGATTTTTTACAGGCCAAAAGAAGCAAAAAGCTAGTCATAGCCAATAGAGAAGGTAGTCGTTTCATATTATATATAGGTCGTTTTATTTGCCTCTGCTACAGTTGTGGCGGTTACTCCCTTTGGTCGTCGAACTGCAGCCTAAAGGCTTTGTTGTCGTTTCGGGGCCTGCTGATATTTTGGGGCCTCCGCTGCGCTACGCTTGCGGCGCTACGTTTCGGGGCTCGCAGGTATGCTCGGCCCTTCGGCCTTTGGCCTCGGTCTGGCCTTCGGCCACCCTTTCACATCGCTAGGCCTACGGCGGCTGCGCCGCCTGCAAGACGCAGGAAGTAGGGCCTAGTTGGCATAGCTCGCAAATCACCCCTTCACATCGGTTACTCCCTTTGGTCGTCGAACTGCGGACTAAAGTCCTTGTTGTGACCTGCGGCGGCTACGCCGCCTGCAAGACGCAAGAAGTAGGGCCAGATTAAAGAGAGTTTAAAAATTCGAGGACCTGGCTGCGCTCTTCTGCGCTTAGGGCCATAAAGGAATTTTTAGCCGCTTCGGCTTCTCCCCCATGCCAGAGGATCGCCTCTTCTATATTGCGGGCTCGGCCATCATGCAAAAGCTCTGAATGCTCATTGACGGTAGAAATAAGGCCCAAGCCCCAAAGAGGTTGTGTTCGCCACTCTTGGCCATCGGCTAAATAATCGGGGCGGTTATCGGCTAGGCCTGCGCCCATATCATGTAAGAGAAAATCGCTATAGGGATAAATCTTTTGATTGGACAAAGGGGCCAAGGCATGTACTCCTGTCTCAAAACTCGGGCGATGGCAATCGCCACAGCCCATCTCTAGAAATAATTTTTTGCCTTTAAGGACCCTTTGGTCCTTCCAATCTCTGCGAGCGGGCACGGCCAAGGCCTGCAAATACAGCTCTACCCGATCTAAGGTCTGATCATCTAGTTCGTAGCCTTGGGCATTATTGCCATTGGGCGCCTGCTGGCAGTCGGTTTGGCCTGGACTACAATTTTGCTCGGGAAAAAGAGAGGAGCTAATACCCATATCCCCCTGAAAAGCGGCAGTAATCTGTTCTCTTAAAGTGGCCGCATTGGCTTTCCAGCCATAGCGACCTAGCAGTTGTCCATTAGCGCTTGGAATCCAATTGGCCCGTCCGGATACTCCATTTCCATCTATATCTTGTGGATCTTCTTGGGCCAAAATGTCTGCTTGAGGAATGGCTTCTATCAGCCCCATCCCCACCAACTGATTGGCCACCCTTGGCGATATTTCTACATCTGCGGCCAAGGGACCATAGGCTAATTCTTGTACGCCATAAGTAGGTTTGCGCAACTCATAGCTACTGCCATCGGGGTATTGCCCCTGAATATAATCATAGCTAATGCTAATTTTCCCCTCTGCCGAAACATTGTTAATCCCTTGGTCCTGTAGCTGCCCCCCATAAGAAGGTTCGGGCCAGTTTTCGGCCCCAGCCGAAGCGCCGGGCACCGATAAACGAAGCAAAAGGCCATGTCCCAGCTCCCCACTAAAAGCAGGAGAACGCCCCCGCCCATCTTTAAAATGGCAGGAAGAACAAGCTACCGCATTAAATAATGGGCCTAGACCATCCCGGGCCGTCGTTGAAGCTGGAGAAGACACCCAAGATTGATTAAAGAAAGAGTTTCCTGTAAAAAAGGACAATTCGTCCATAGAAGACAAACCTGAACTTTGAAAACCAAAGGCATTGCGAGAACTATTGAAAACGGTGGTTGCCCCACCGCTGTATTCTTCGCCAGCCTCTGCTTGTAAAGACCCCTCTTCCTTTTTACAGGCTCCTAGGAGTAAGAAAGAAAAGATGATAATGGGCAGTAATTTTTTCATACAAATAGATATAAAGTGGTTCTGCTGCAAAAGTAAAAAACCTAGCTCATTAAACTAGACTAATTCTTAATAAGATTCAAGAAATACCTTAAGAAAACAACTGCATCTATGGCATGGGGGAAAAAGCAACTAGCTTGAATAATTGCAAAGGAGTGTTCGCTGGAAAAATTATAAGGCCTTGCACCCTTCTTATAGCAGAGAAGAACCTTATCCAAAGGCCCTCTTTAGAGGGCTGTCTAAAAAAGCTAGCCTAGGGGCTTGTCCCTAGGCAGCAAAAAGGAGAAACACAGAATTTTAAACAGTCTCGAAAAACAGGAGTAGCTCCTGTTTTGTTTTTTAGTCTATTGACTGCTTGCTCCTAAGTGCTGCATTTATTTTTCATTTTTGGGAGCTTGGCCAACGGGCAACATAAGGACAAAGCGTATATCCCTTCAAATAAAAAAACCAGTCTGCGGGAGCAGACTGGTTTGGGGTTAATGTATTTTATCTTGGCAGAGATAAAACAGCTTCAAATTGTAGGAAGAGGACTAGGCAAAGGCCTCATTCCATACGGCTTGATTATGTAGGCGGCCAATTTCTTGTCGGCCCCACTTATTAAATTGTTCAATTTTCTCGTCATAGCCAAAGCTTGCCCAGCCACCGAGTAGCCAACCTAGGCCACGGGCCACTTTTCCACCTGTGCCTTTGTTCCATTCTTTAACGCCGGCATCTTTCATGATTTCAAAGCGTTCTAGTGCATCAATCACATTGTCTACGATGACCGTATCGGTTTTCTTAGACAACCAGTTGGCATATTGGGCACGGCTAAGGAGCCAGTAGGCTGCTTTTTCGTTCACTCTTGTTTCTTGTGTATTGACATACTTGCTCATAATTTCGGCGCGTAGGCGCTTCCATTGATCGGCACCGCTAGCAATAGCGCCTTTAGCATCTTCTAGCTGATCGGCTCTTTGCTTATAGAGGTTTGTATAAACAATATCCAGCTGTTCTTGGATTTTGGTCAAGAGTGCTTTCATCTCTTCATACTTGCTTGTCACTCCACGGTTGTACAATCCATCGAGGTCAATCAAACCAGCATTCTGTGCCTCTGTCATAGTAGACAGGCCAGCTCCGCCAGGAAGGGCAAGAGAGAGGAAACCACCAATTTGGCCCATAGTTCCACCAGATTCGCTAGCGGCACCAAGGAGCATCTTAGCGATATCGCCAAAACCGTTTACACTACCACTAAGTAGAGCGGTAACACCGGCAGCTACTGCGGGATTCACGGGAGTCAGTGCCAAGCCAATAGAGCTTACCACTACCTTACGCACAGATTCTAGCAGCTTCATCAAGTCTTTTTGCTTCTTCATGACAGACTCATAGTCTGATTTAGCCTTGAGGTAAACCTCAGCGGCGGCTCCACCTGAAGCAATTGTTTGGCGGTAGGCGCCATCTACTTGAGAGCCGAGGGTAAGGATATCTTGGTTGAGGCGAGTGAGCACTGCGCCTAGGGTATTGACCAAGGGGCCATCAAATCCACCAGAGAACTCTCCGATGAGGGCGGCTTCTTGTTCATCTGTGAGTGTTGTTGCATTGGGGAAGTCAATAACGATTTTATCCTCATTGAACTCCATCATAGAATCTTGGACCTCGTATTTGGTCAAAGCGAAAGTAAGTACATTATCTACAGCGCCGAGGATATCTTTGACCTCATCGGTCATTTCTCCATTGGCGCGGCCTCCAGTAAGGGCGTTCGCCAACCAAGATTCGGCTTGGCCTTGTAGATCTTTAGCTTTAGCGAGTAGGCGGTTATCTACTTCGGTACCTTCTAAGATATCGTCGGTATCGCCAAGGCCGAGGTAAGCGGCTTTAATCTTCTCATAGACAGAGAGGAAGTCGCCTTCTTTGATATCTTCAATAAAGCCAGCTACTTCTTTGAGGAAGTTGCCTCCTACTTCGATCCATTGTTTGACCATAGTGATCTTTTCTTGGATCTCGGCAGCAACTTCTACGGCTTTGGCCAACCATTTTTCGGCTTCTGTGCGGAAGATATTGACTTTACCGATGAGTTCGTTATCTACATTGGTGTTAGAGATAATATCTCCACCTCCAGTGATATCATCCCAAGCGGCGGCTAGGCGGTCGTACCAATCGGGCAAGTTATTGCCATCGGCATCGCCAACAGCTAGGCCGATAAGGTCAGAGGCTTTATCGAGTAGGCCTTCAGAAGACTGGATCCACTCGCCAGCGGCGGCAATTTTATCGCTAAAGTCGCCATTTTTCATAGCGGAAGCGGAGGCCATAAAGCGTTTAGCTTCATTGACAAAGCCAGAGACTTGGCCGGCCAGTTCAGTGGTAAATTCTTCTTGGCCATCCAATACTCTTTTGATTTGGCCTTGGGCCCATTCTTTGGCGAGTTGGATATATTTTCCGACTACATCCTCGCCATTGGCCATATCGGTAGCGATTTGCATGGCCATTTTGATCCAATCTTGGACCTCTCCTAGATGTTCGCCGGCGGGAAGCTTAGCGATGAGGGAGTTGGCTAGGCGGGCAAATTCGTCGGCCTTTTGTTTATATTCTTGAACTTTGGCTAGGAGTTTATCGTCGATATCGGTGCCGGCAAAAACATCATTGGCGCCATCTAGTTCTGTCCAAAGGGCAGAGAGTTGATCATAGACGGCATTAAAATCTTTATTTTTGAGGGCATCGACAAACTCTTTTCCTTTTTCGGCCAAAGAAAGGAGTTTTTGGATATTATAGATCCAAGTTTTGACCAGGTCAATTTTCTCTTGGACGGCAGGGTTCATTTCTGCGGTGGCCTTAGCCAGCCATTCTTCGGCTTTAGTTTTAAAGCCATTGATTTTCCCCAATAGTTGTTCATCGATATCGGTACCGGGGATAATATCCATAACGGCTAGTTTATCCCATTCGCGAGCGAGCAGGTCGTACCAATCGGGCAGGCTATTATTGTCGGCATCGGCGAAGAGGTTATCGACGATATCGCCGGCCTTATCGAGGAGGTTATGGGTACTACCGAGCCATTCTTCGGCTCTGGCTACTTTATCATCTAGGGAAGCGTCGCCTAGGGCTTTGGCCTTATCGACAAAATCCTGGGCTAGTTTTTTAAAGTCGATGGCTTCTGCCACAACGGCATTGCTAAGGTCTCCGACTACTTCGGTACCACTAACGGCAGAGGAGATACCGCCTTCCATCCAGCTTACGGCAAGGTCTCTCCATTGGCCGAGGTATTCATCTAGGGCCTCAACTTTTTCGATAACAGATTTGGCGAGTTCGACCCATTTTTGGACCTTTTCTACTTTGTCGCCTAGTTCTCCTCCGGTAAAGAAGGAGGCGAGGCGGAGCCAGCCTTCGGCTTGTCCGATATATTCTTGAGCGGTAGCGAGGAGGCCTTTATCTAGTCCTTCTTTAGAGCTAAGGACTTTATCGATGCCGGTATCGAGCCAAGAGACGGCTAGGTCTTTCCAGCCGTTGAGGGTAGCTTCAAGGTCGGCATTACCTTTAGCTTGGGTAGCGATATCGCTTTCTGTTTCGGCTTCAATTTCTTCGGTGGCGGCTTTTTTGGCGCTACGTTCTTCGCTTTGGGCTTCTCGAGCGGCGGCGGCCTCTTGGGGCATGGGGATAGTTCCTTGCTCTTCTAGGCTGGGTTCATCTTGATCAGCTTGGGCCAGGGCGGCTTGGGTCTGATGCAAGGTGGCCAGAACTTGGCTGTGTTGGGCTGCGGTTTGGGGGTCGGAAGACAGTCCAAACTGATAGTAGTTAGAGAGCCATTCGTTGGCTTTCTTTTGCAGCAATTCTAAGCTTTCTTTTTGTTGCTTGCTGATGGCCATAATATGTATATGTTAGATAGGTATTTTGCCTTGCGGCGGGCAGATTTTTTCTTGAAGTACCGAAAGTTAAGGACTTTATGGCCGTTTTTCAAAGCTTGTTGGGAAAAGAAAAAAACCTTTTTGATATTCTGTTTTTCTATTGTCTATTTAGTTTTTTTGGCTTACTTTTGTTGGTTTTTGCCTAGACCTCCCGAAGGGCTTGCAGAAGGAAGCCTGTAGAGGGGAGGCTGGGCGGGGACATATTGATGCATGAGGAGCGAAGCGAGGAATACCGCTTTTGCAGAGGATTGGCATGGCTGAGGGATGGATAGTGGTGCGGCGCAGCCGCAGACCAAGGCGCTGCAAGCGCCGCAGGGCCGAGCAGAGCTGCGAGCCACGGCACAGCCCGACCCGACCGCAGGGAGGGGCAGCCCCAAAAAAATAGCAGCAGTTCTCTATACAGAAAACTGCTGCTACCTAAGCTAAGCTTAAAACTATTTACTTCGGCTCGAAGCCAAGAACGATATTAAACGAACCGTAATCAAACATAGAAGAGCCTGCGGGTAGATCCTTATCGAAGCCAATACCATAATCGAAACCAAGGGTACCAAACATAGGCAAGAAGACCCGAAGGCCTGCACCTACTGAGCGTTTGAGCATAAATGGATTGTATTCTCGGAAGCTAGACCAAGCGTTTCCGCCCTGTACAAAGCCCAAAACATAGATGGTTGCATTGGGGTTGGGCGAAAGCAGGTAGCGCAATTCGGCGGTAAACTTATTATAGACTGCCGCCCCTGTTTGGTTGGCGATAGAGACATCTGTAACGGGGTCGCTATATCCACGGAGCGAGATAATATCTTTTCCTTGTAGGCCCACAAAGTTAGAAATACCGTCACCACCTAGTTCATATCGACCAAAGGGAGACAAGCCCACATCCTTATTATAGCTACCCAAGAAGCCCAGCTTGGCCTCTGTCTTAATGACCAAGTTTTTGGCAATCTTGGTATACCAAGCGCTTTCAAAATCCCATTTATGATATTCTACCCAGCGGAAACGGTCGGTATCGGGAAGTTCTGTATCGGTATAATCCCAGCCATTGACCAAAGAGTAAGGGAAGGTCAGCTTCATAGAGAGGGAGAGGGTAGAGCCTGACTCGGGGAAAAGTGGGTTATTGACCGAATTCCGAGAAATTGTTTGGCGGATTGAAAGATCATTAAAGACCCCGGTAGGAATGGTAAAGTCGTAGCGGCGGAGCAGGTTCATATTTTGGTACTCCATAGCGATTTGGTAGCTAAAATAGTCATCGGGCCAGCGCAGGCGAGTACCTAGGCCCACCGTTACCCCTGTAATTAATAGCTGTTGAAAACTGCTACTTTCTGGAGTTTGTCCATTATTGTATCTAGAGTGGTAGGCGCTAACAGAAAGTGCATTGCGCTTTTTGCCGCCTAGCCAAGGTTCGGTAAAAGAGAAGTTGTAGGACTGAAAATAGCGTCCGTTTGTTTGAATACGCAAGCTTAGGCGCTGTCCATCTCCTTGTGGTAGGGGGTTCCAGGCCTCTGCCTTAAAGAGATTGCGCAAAGAAAAGTTATTGAAAGTGACGCCAAGGGTACCAATCAATCCGTTGCCATAGCCTCCCCAACCGGCAGAGAGTTCCAATTGGTCAGAAGGACGTTCTTCTACGGTATACTCAATATCTACAGTTCCTCGCTGTGGGTTTACGGGCGTATTGATGCCCATTGCCTCGGGGTTAAAGTAGTTGAGGGCCATCAATTCGCGTTGAGAGCGCATAATATCTGAGCGGCTAAACTTAGCGCCAGGCAAGGTGCGTAGTTCTCGGCGGATCACATGCTCGTGCGTGCGGTCATTGCCTTTGATAATTACGCGGTCAATGGTGGCGATAGGGCCTTCTTGGATACGGATTTCGATATCTACGGTATCGTTTTTCACGCCTTTTTCTACAGGATTGGCCTGAAAAAAGAGGTAGCCATTATCCATATAGAGCGTGCTCAAATCGCGGCCATTGCGGTCAAAGCTAATGCGGCTCTGCAAAAGCTCTTCATTATAGACCTCTCCTCTGCGAATACCTAGGATGCGGCCCAAAACCTCATCAGAATAAGAGCTGTTTCCTCTAAACTTAATGTCGCCAAAATAGTAAGTGGTACCCTCATCAATGTGCATATCAATTTGGATGGCCTTTTTGACCTTTCCGTTTTTCTTGGGAATTTCTACGATATAGACCGAATCGCGAACAATTTTAGCATCTCGCAAACCGATCTTATTATAGTAGGCCATAATGTTTTCTTTATCGGCCTTATAATCGTACTCAATATACTTTGAGGGCTTAAAAATGCCCATAATGGGGCGTTTCCGCTTGGTACCTTTCAGTAGGCGGCGCAATTTGCTATCAGACACTTGTTCGTTGCCCACAAAATTGATCTCTTGAATCCGAATCCGCTTCCCTCGATCTACATTAAAGACCCATCGGACACTATTCTTCAAGACAATATCTTCCTCTTCTTCTACCGTCACGCTAGCATCGGGATAGCCCTTAGTGGCCAAAAAATCTTTAATTTCACGCACTGCACTACGCTTCATACTTTTGGTAGCGGCCCGCCCTTTCAATAAATAGCGGTTGAGCAACTCATTCAAATCATCTTGCCAGCCTTTACGTACGCCACGGTAGGCATGTCGAGCAAAACGAGGATACTCCTTAAGGACAATTTTAAGGAATACGGCTTCTCCCAAACGGCGTTCGAGCAAAATCTGCACATCGACAAAAAGCCCTTGGCTCCAAAGCTTACGAATTGATTTACCAATATCATCTCCGGGCAGCTTAATGCTCTCCCCCACCTTCAGGCCCGAAACGGCAATCACGGCATTGGGGTCGGTATATTCACAACCTTCCACCTTAATGCCCCCAATTTCATAGGTTTGAGGCAGTTCATAATCCATCACAGGCAGACTGCTATCTGCATTACTGTTCGGTAGGCTATCGGTTTGGGCCAATAAGGATTGGCTCAGGCAAAATAGGCAAGCTAGGTAAACGCCTAGCCGTATAGAGTTGTAGTTCATGCGTTTTTGGCAGACTTTTTTTCTAAAAACATAGATCGAGGGACAAAATTAGCCCCCTTTTCCAAACAAAACGGAAAGTTCGGGCCAAAGGTAGGGGATTTAAAAGAGATAAAAAATATTTTGTCTATTCTGCTTTTTTGGGGCTGCCCCTCCCTTCGGTCGGGTCGGGCTGTGTCGCAGCTCGCAGGTCTGCTCGGCCCTGCGCCGCCAAAGGCGGCTGGGTCTGGCCCTTTGGGCCACTGCTATCCATCCCTCAGCCTGCGGCGGCTTCGCCGCCTGTCTGCTGTAAATTTGGACCAAAAAGGGAGTTTCTGCTTAGCAGATCAGCGCTTTTTTAAGTAGATTGCCTATTCTTCTGCCACAATCCCTCTATACTATGTCCCTAATTTGCTATGCCAAAACGACCAAAGATAAGGTCCAACTCCAAGATAAACCCTTTGCCTCTGGCGGAGAAGGCAGCCTGCACCGCATCAAAAGCCCCTCTCACTGGAGAGGACTTGTGGCCAAAATTTACCATCGCCCCAAACGAACAAAAGAGCGAGAAGAGAAAATTGACCTACTAATTAAATATCCGCCAGAAGAATTGCAGGCCGGCCAATGGCCTACCTTTGTTTGGCCCAGAGATATCCTCCTTACCCAAGATGGCCATTTCTTGGGCTTTGTCATGCCTTTTGTTCAAGGCAAAAAACTAGAACTGCTCTGCCTACCCAAACTACCCAAAAAGCTAAATGCCAGCTGGCAACGCCTCGCTTTGGACCAAAAAAATAGCCGAGAGCTAAGACTGCGCATAGCCTTTAATCTCAGCCTCGCCATTTATCGACTCCACCAAACAGATCGCTATGTTTTAGTAGACCTCAAGCCAGAAAATGTCGTTCTGCAAAGCAACGGACAACTCGCCCTAGTTGATATGGACTCTATTCAGCTAAAAGAAAATGGAGAGCTTAAATTTATGGCCCCTGTGGCTACCCCCGAATACTCGGCCCCAGAATATTACAAACAAGACAAACCCAAAAGCTTTGCGCCCAGCTGGGACAACTTTGCCCTAGCCGTAATTATTTACAAACTCTTCCTAGGTATCCACCCTTATGCCGCTTCGGCAGCGGCACCCAACGAGCAACTCGTTAGCCTCCACCAAAAAATTGAAGCGGGTTTGTTTGTTCATCATTCAGAAGCTCAACGCTTATTTAAAATCATCCCCCCACCCCATCAGGGCTTTCTACAGTTTTCTAATGCCCTACAAAGCCTATTTATTAGAAGTTTTGTAGATGGCCACAATCTGCCCGAACTCCGCCCCCTAGCCGAAGAATGGTGCTGGGCTTTGCTCGAAGAGCTAAAAGACCCCGAACTCAAACAACGCTTTCAGCAAATGCTAATGCAACAGGGCCTGCAATTTAAGCGGCTACGCCGCCCCTCCGATATTTTGCCGCCCTTAGAGAAAACAGAAAAAAAATGGAGCGACTACCTGCCCCAGGACTATCAAATGGCCTTGGCTTGGAAAATGCCGCAATTGCAATATCCTAAGTCGGCACAGCAAATCAATCTAGAGATCAATATGGATAGCTGGGGAAATTTCATCCTGAGCCTAATCGCTACCCTAGCCACGGCAGTAGCTCTGCTCAGCAGCTTTCCAGCAATTTATGACTGGATGAGCAAAGACCTACTTCAGTCCCCCTACTGGCAAATCATGCTGATCATTCAAGGCTTTTTTGCCTTCCCCATTCTTATTTTTCCCGTTATTATTCGGGGTATCCACCAGCTTGTCCACCCCAAACGATTCAAGTGGAGAAAAATAAAAAATAGAGCACAAAAGCTACAAAACGAACTGGACCAATGGGACGCTAAGCTAGAAAAGTCTAAGACCAAGTTACTAGAGTTCTTAAAAAGGGAACTGCCCCCTTTTCAAGCCCTAGAAACAGAAAGCAAGGCTATCAAGCTGAGTTATCAGGAGGGGCTGCAACAGCTAGACTTAGCCTTTGAGGAATTACTGGCCCAAGAAGAAGCCCATGAAGCCAATATTTTAGCGCCCATTCTGGCCCAGCTCCAAACAGAACTGCCCGAACTGAGTTCGGCCCACAATTTTAAATCGGCCCTAGAGATCTTGCGCAAAGCCGAGCAAAACGAACTGCTGGCTGCACAAAAAGAAGAGCTGGGCCAAGAATTTCATCAATTTAAGGCCATGGCCCAAAAGGAAAAACGCCTTGCCTTTGAGCGCCTTGCCGCCGAAGAAAAGCGCTTCTTCTCTTATATTGAGGAGCAAAGAGAACTACTGCAAGACCGCCAAAAGCAAGATATACAAGCCCAACACAACAACCTCAGCCGATTTAATAATCTTAAAAGAGGCTATAAACAGCATTTGCACCTAAGTCCTCGAGAGGGTTTCCGGCTCAGCCTTAAACTCAAAGAGGCAGGGCTTCATTCTATAAGCCAGCTAGAGAACGTCAATATCCCCAGAGCCCAACTGATCTTAAAGGATGGCCGTACCCTTAAGTTGGCTAACTTTAGCCAAAATGATGTTAATCTGGCCCACCGTTTTATGCTCTGGTTACAAGCTGGCTATAAAGAAGAACGACTGACAGACCAAGAGCTAAAACGCATAGATAAGTTTTATGCCAAAGAACGAGAAGAGCTAGAAGCCAAAGCCCGCCTAGCCGTTCCTAAGTTTGCCAAAAGAAAAGCCGACCTACAACAGCAGGCCCAAGATGCCTTTTTGGCTAAAAAAGCCAAAAATATACGGCAACAGTATCAACAAAAGCGGCAGCAAGTACGCCAAGCACAGCAGCGTTTTAGTCAGAACATGCAGGCTGTTCTAGAAGAAAGAAGCCCCCTCTACCAAGCATTGGAAGAAGAGGCCAAACAATTACAGAAAAAACATAAGGAGCAGCTCAACAACTTGACCCATTTGCATCAGCACAACTTGCATCAAAAGCTAGAAAAAGAACAAAATCGTTTGCGGGACTGGCAGCCCGAGAATCTGGTCCAGATTGAAATTACACTACAAAAGAAAGCTAAAGTTGGTCAGCAGTTTTCTGCTTATACCCCCTAACGACTCGCCATTTTGGGCGCAAATAGCTGTTGTACATCTTCGGCTGTTTTGATTTGCCCCGGCTGGGCCCGCAAGACAATCGTATAAGGTTGGTCCGCTGGGCGGTCCTTGATTTCGCTCCAATCTATAGCCGCAAAATCATCTAGATCGAAGAGCGCCACTTGATCATTGGGCAAAACGGCCAAAAAGCGGAGCGGACGATCGGGAGATATGCGGAGCTTATTCCAGTCTCTTGCTGGCAAATCAATTAGGCTGGCCTCATTTTGGGGAAAACAAAATACTTTGTCCAAACGAAAACTAGCAGGCAGCTCTCCGCCTTCAATTTCAAATTGGGCCACCAGCGGCAGGGCTTCTTCCCACTTCAAAAAGCGATCATAATTATAAATGCCAAAGTCGCTAATTTCAAAACTGCGGAAAAGGTCGGCCTCTTGGCTTAGGCGTTGCATCTCCACCTCAATTTCGGCCATATTTTTCTCATAATTTTTGGCCCAACTCTGAGGGCTATAACGATACAGCTGCATCAGTGGCATGACGGCCTCTATTCGGCCAGTCCATTCTTCGGTCCCATCATGAGAATTTAGCGTAAGCTGATAAATATTGCCCCGAACTAGCTGCAATTCAAGGACATCAAAGTCTTTGTCTTTGGCCCAATCCGGAAAGCGCCCTCCGCTCAATCTTTTCCAAACCATCATGGCCGCAGGCTGCGAGATCCCCTGATAATCAACATGCTTATAACAGCGGCTATTTAGCCAAGAAAGTCCGTACTGCTGGGCCTTCTGCCCTACTAGGGGGTTCTCTCGGTTTTCATATATTTTGCCATAATTATTATTGTAAGTGGCATCTAAAATGGCCGAATAATCAAAGCAAAAATACTTAGATTCTAGGGGCATTTTAAGCAGACTTTGGGCCTTATAATTTACCTTTTTGAGGGCTTTTTGCTTACTCTTATTTTCTACTATTTCATATTCTTGGTCCAAATATTCCCATTTTCCATCTTCATCTTTCAGATGAAAGAAGCTATAATTTCCTTCTTTTTGAAAAGAGGGGGTGGTAATTTTCATAGCTTCGGCCATCTTTAGTTTGTTCCCATTTTGCTCTGCTCGCAGCTCAAACATACCCGCAGTGGCCATATATCTTTTTTGGCCTTGGGCCTCGTACGTCATGGGCATAGCGGCCAAAAAAGCGCTGGGCGCATCATGAAAAATGCGATACTTCAGGGTAATTTTTCCGCTAATGCTATCTCCATTTTCATTGCGCAGGGCCCCGCCTTTAAAATAAAATGCACCGCCTTGAGGCAAGGTCAAAACCGTATCTCGATCCGCATCAATTTCATAGTCTTCAAAGGGAATATCAATATTGGCAAATGGACGTTGGGCCTCCCACTGGCTAAGCGAAATGGGAGCTATTGTTGTCTTTTTTTCTTGGCAAGCCATTAGGCTCAGCAGGGCCAGAGCGGCCAAATAGATGTGGTTTTTCATTGCTTCTTTTTTTTTCTGTTGATTATGTTTTGGGGCCTGCCGCCTATGGCGGCCGGGCTGTGCACTGGCTCGCTGTTCGCTCGGCCCTGCGCAAAAAAAGCGTTGCTTTTTTTGCTGGGTCTGCGGCTTCGCCGCCCCAGTTACCATCCCTAGGCCATGAGGCCCTTCGGGCCTTATCTATTTTGGTCCAAATTCTTGGTAATAATCTAGGGCGATATCGCTATAATTATCTTGGATATCGGGACTTAATTTTGGGCCATAGGGAAACGCCTTTTGTTGGCGCCAGTAGCTTAATTCTTCTAATGATTTATTTAGGCCAGAATTATACTTACAGCTCCAAAGCTCTAGGGGGCTCCAATTGGGGGGACATTTTTCTTTTTGGCAGATTTGCAAAAAGCACTTTAGGTAAAAGAGTTGGCCCTCTAGGGTTTTGAGGCGGGCCAAGCGGGCCTTAGGGCTTCTATCTATGGCTAAGTGGAGGCTATCTTCCAGGGTTTGGGCAAAAGAGGGTTTCATTTGGAAAGGGCCAATAGAGAAATCAACAGCTAGTCCACGGAGGTAAGCTTGTTCTAGGGCCTCTGTTTCTAGCATATCTTTTAATTGATTATAGCGGAGGAGTTCGGGAAAGACCACGGCCTGAAGTTTGGCGGGTTCTATGGCTAACTCCTTGGCGGTTTGTTCCAAAAGGCTTTGGTGCTGCTGCAAAAAGGCGATTGCTTTTTGGTAATTCTGCCCATATTTTTTTGCGTAGGGACTAGGCGACCAAAGCAGGCAAAGGAAGAAGAGGTATTTCATTTTTATTTTTTATGCCCTGCTTTGGCTAAGGTTAGGCCTTGGGGGAGCATTTTTTTTTGCTGGGCCTAGAAAACAGTAAAAACCAGCTGGCCGGAGCCGTTTCTTTTGGGCAAAGAAGGCTGTTGAGCGGCCCAGCGCTGCGGAGTGGGTGGCCGTTAGGCCAGACCGAGGGCGAAGCCCGAAGGGCCGAGCAGACCTGCGAGCCCCGAAGCATAGCGGCGGCCAGCTTGCTGGCCGCGGGCCCCAAAACAAAAACGCCTCGCTCCTAAAAAAGGAACGAGACGTTAATATTTGGATGATCAGAACTACTGGCTGCTATACATTTTGGAAGCGAGCGAAGGCCGAGGCCAACTTCTTATCATATTGGTTTTTGGCATAGCCGGGGCCATTATATCCTCTAGCAAAAGAGGCCCAATCCTTACTACTTCCTTGTACGTGACGGAGGAGATTATTGTTTTTCACAAACTCCATAACGGCTTTGAGAGAAGCGCCATTGGGTACTTTCATGGCTTCTACGAAAGAGAAAACATCGCTATATCCGACGGTAGAGTGGTTAAAGCCCATAATTTGGAACTCGCCCCAAGAAGTGGCTTTATAGGCGGCTTCCTTATGAATTTTTTCGGCTCTAGCGAGGCGATCATACTCTTTGGTACCTCCGGAGTACTGGCTACTATCCCATTTGGGGTAGATAATATTTTCGTTTCCAGATCGGAGCGCATTAGGATCTTTACCTGCTTTCTTGAGTTCCTTCCAGAAAATATGTCCTTCAAAGAGGATTTTGGGTCGGCCATCAGAGAAGAAGCCATTTCCGCCGGACTCTACAGTTTGGATAGCCATAATAACGGCGGGTTCTACGCCATATTGTTTAGACAAGGCCTCTAGGTGGCCTTGGATACGGCCCATACCGAGCAGAGAGCCCCAGGTACGTCCGCCAGCGTCTACGCGGCCATCGGGTTTGCTACTTCCGCGATATTTAGTTTGGAAATCTTTGATTGCGGCGGTGAGTGCGGCATCGGCATTTCCGTCCTCGGTCAATTTGTGGCCAAATTTATTGAGGAGTTGTTTTACGCGGAGCACATCTTCCGCTTGATTTTTTCCGCCTGCGCCTACAGAGGCGGCGATTTTAGAATTGGCGGCTAGGGCCTCTTCTACCTCGCCAGAAGCGGCTGCGGCATCGGAGCTAGCGGAGCTGCTATCATCAGTAGATGAGGCATCTTCGCTACTTGTGTCATCTGCTTCTTCGGTAGTTGCTTCATTAGTGCTTGTGCTAGTTCCGCCAGAGAGTGCGCCCCAGCTTTTCCCTCCTGGGTCGATGCGGCCATCTTTCCAGCCTAACTCGCTTTGTTGGAAAGCCTCGATAGCGGCGATTGTTTTTCCGCCACAGTCTCCATCAACAGTAAGGTTTTGGCCTTTTTTGTTGAGGAGTTCTTGGACTAATTTTACATCTTCTAGTTTATTATCTCCGCCTTTACCGACAGAGCCAGAGATAGAGCTGACGCTAGCGGCTGCGGCGGCAGATGCGCCTTCTACGGCAGATCCGATAGATGCTCCGATAGAGCTAATGAGTTCTTCAATTTGCGTTAGTGTAGCTTGTTCTTTATCGTCGATTTTGCCATCGGCCATAAACAGCTCTTTGAGTGTTTTAAGCTGATCTTGATATTTCCCGAGCAGTTGTTGTAATTTTTCTACGTTAGCCATGCTTCAAAAGTTAAGTTAGGTTGAATAGATAAGAAAGCTCTAGCGGAAAGCGGCTAGAGGGATAGAACCAAAAATTATTTTTGAAGTTTGCTTTCGATTTTCTGAAGGTTCTCGAGCATTTTGGCCATTACTTGGCGGGCTTTGGCTTTTTTCTTTTCTAGTTTGGGGTCGATTGTCGTGCTTTCGGGGCCGGCAGAGGCGGTATCATCAGAGGCGGCATCCTCTGTTGTTTTGGCTTCTTCTTTGGCCTTAGGTTCTTCTGTTTGTGCAGTTTCTTGCGGGCCTTCTTGTTCTTCTTCGGCGGCGCCGGCGGCAGAAGTTACTTCAGCGGCGGCAGAGCCGGCTACAAATTCGTTGAGGGTCAATTTTGCTTTTTTGAGGATAGCCTTAGCTTCCTTAGCGATTTTGGCTAGGGGGGCATTTCCTTTGATGGGGCTTACTTCTAGGGTAGCGCCATTTTCGCCTTCTTGAACAAAAGCCTTAGCGATCATGACCATTTTCTTATCGCCTTTAAGGTCTTCTTTGGCTTGTTTTTTCCATTGAGCGTCTAGCTTAGCGATAAGCATAAGGGGGCCAGTAGTACCACAGGCAAACTTATGCTCGCGTTTTACATAAAGTGTGACAGCGGTCTCTTCGCTATTGGCTTGAGTAAAAGCGGCTTTGCTCAGGCGCTTAAATTCTTTTTCGTAAGCGGCTTGAGTCAATTCAGATAAAACTCCAACTTTTAATTTCGTTTTCATAAGGTATATGTATTGGCAGGTTAATGTATTGTATTTGCTTTAACGAGTCGAATATATTGAGTTTTGCAGAATTAAGCAAGCGCATAAAGAAGTATTCCTAATTTTTATTGCATTTAAGACGCTTAACTTATCAGATTCGCTTGTAAAATAATGGGCTTAGCCTTATAAAATTTGTCTAGTCCTTATTAAAAACGCTAGCTAGGCCTTAGTTTTGTAGTCCTCGGTATGAATTCCTAATTTAAACTTCAACTTTTTTATTATGAGGCAAGCTCAGTTCAGTTTACTATTTTTTATTTTTTTGCTCAGCAGCAATTTAATGGCCCAGCGCCCTCGGAGTGGTGGTTTTGGTGGTTTTGGGAATAAGCTATCGGGGACGACCTACAATGAGGAGCAATTAGCCTACATGAAAGACCATGTGAAGGCCATAGAGCAGTTTAACGACAGTCTGAGTCGGGGTTTATTAGAGTTTCCGCTCAAGATTCATATTGTGGCCAAGAGTGACGGCAGCAATGGTTGTGAGATTGCCGAGGTACAGGCGGCGATACGGGAGCTCAACAAAAGTTTTTTGAAGGCCAACATTCGTTTTTTGCCTTTAGAGGACTACAACTATGTTCGGGATGATGCGCTTTATCGTTTTCCGGTAGTGGATGAAGAAAAGCTTTGTCGGCCACATGATCGGGCTAATGTAATTAACGTATACATTGTAAACAAGCTACAGGGCGAGCGCAATAGTTTTTCGGGCTACACGCATGCGCCTTCGGCCAAGCCGATCAATCGCTTGTTTATCACAAAAAAGGCCCTAAGTAATGGCACTACACTCAAGCGGCAGATGGGGCATTTTTTTGGCCTCTACCCCACTGCGGGTCCTATTGCTGGGCAACGTAGTGAAGAATTGGTTTCTGGAGAAAACTGCCAGACGGAGGGCGATCAAGTTTGTGACACCCCTGCCGACCCAGGTTTGGACCGTCGTTCTATTGATGATCGCTGTGATTATGTGGGCACCTTAAAAGATGCCAATCGTAAGTTTTACAAGCCAATGGTCAATAATATCATGTCGGATAATCCTCGAGAAGGTTGTCGGAGCAAATTTAGCCGCGGGCAGCTCAAGCGGATGCTATACACGGCCACTTATATTCGCAACTACATTAAATTTCCGCCTCCTGCCGATGCCACCAAAAAGTACCTCAAAAAACTGAAGGAGAAATACGGCCAAGAGGGCGAATTGGTCTTTGATATCAATGCAAGCAAAGCGAATGTCCAATTGCTTCAAAACCTATACAAGGTGCAAGGGACCTTTTTGCCAGAGACCGCCTACTTCTTTGAAATCACAAATTTGCGCAAAGGCTTTATTTATGTCTTTGAGGGAGATGAAGAGCGCGGCTTTAACTTGCTTTATCCACAGGCTGGCGATCAGCAGTACTTTAAGGACGAAAAGAAAAAGTTTAGAGTCCCTACAAATAAAGGCGAGCATTTTCAAGTAGACCCCAATGGGACCAAGAACTACATTTGTATTTTATTCTCTAAAAAGCAAATTCTCCCAGAGAGCTTCCTTAAAGAGATGAATGAACTAGACGATGAGCAACTAAATCTTTTTCAGCGCTTTTATGCCGCTCATCAAGAGAAGATTGTGGGCAACCACAATATTGAGTTTCAAGATAATAAAATTGAGTTCTCGGCCACTTCTACAGAACGCTATATTGTACCCATCTTTTTAGAGTACAACAAACGCTAAACAATAAGACCAAAAGCCCCTTTGCTGTTGCCAAAGGGGCTTTTTTTAACCAAAGCTTTCGGGAAAGTCATCAAATCGTTAAAAGCGGGACGGTAGCAAGGAATTTTATAGGGATAAATTGTATATTAAATAGAAATTCAGTCTTTTTACAGCCAATAGTTTTCTTTGGCCCAATTTAGGCTAATTTTATCCAAAATTCATCCAACTCAACCCCCGCTTATGCAGCAAACTATACATCTTTTTTGTTTTCTTTTTTTCACGGCCTTTCTTTCTGCCCAAAACTTTTCAGTCTCCGCAGATTATGCCAGTCTTCAGGGCAACTGCCAGACAGAAATAGGGCCCCGGATTAGCCTAAAAAATGAGAGCAATCGCAAAATTACCTTGGTTTGGGAACAAAGCCGCAATCTCTGCCCCGAGGGCTGGGAGGTAGCCGTTTGCGACCGACAATGCTACTCCTCTTTGGTCCAAAAAAAACAATTGGTTCTGGGCCCCAAAGAAGAGGTTTCTAATTTTCGAGTCAATTTTCGCCCTAATGGAAAAGAGGGAATTGGAAATTTAGAGCTCAAGATTTATGAAAAAGGCCTAAAGCAAGATGCCGAGCGCATTTTGTTTTCTGCCTCGGCCAAAAATGAGCGCTCGGCACAAAAAATGTATCAACCCAAAGCCGAAAAGCCTACGGTTTACCCCAATCCAGTGGTAGAACACCTCATGCTTCGAGACGCCCAAGAGCAGGTCAAGTATTTAGAAATTTACAATGTGGTGGGCCGCAAAGTTTTGCAGTTCCAAGTCAATGGGCAGCAAGATAAATTTGATGTCAGTAGCCTCAACCGCGGCATTTATATGCTTCGGATGCTTGATGAAAACCGCCATATTATCCGCACAGAACGCATTAGCAAGTACAACCCTTAGTCTTTTGCGCCTAAGATTCAAAAAGCCAGCTGTTTTCAGTTGGCTTTTTTTTGTTTTGGGGCCTCCGCTGCGGCCTTGCAAGGCGGGGCAGTCCAAAAAATTACCTTTTTTTTAAGTTTACGAAAAAAGTTACTACCTTTAGGTAATTAAAAAATAAACCAATGAACACCCTTATGACTTTTTTGGTCCTTTTCACGGGACTCTTCGCTCCCATTGAGCTGCAAGAAAACAAAGCAGAATGTAGAACCAAGGACTATAGTAGTAAAGAAAAAATGAGCACAGAGGCCGCTATTCCAAAAATTGATTTTTGTTTGGAATTTGCCCTAAATGCGGTAGCGGTAGCCCATAAAGCGAGAAGCCTAAAAAATAGTATCAAGAAGGACCAATGGGAAGAAACCTTATACCTAGATGATCTTTATTTTAACTTTTATCAAGGTAAAAAGCTCAAAGTTTGTCGCCTAATCTCGAGAGATATTAAGGCCTTAGTAAAGCAGGCGGACAATAAGCCACCCCGTCTATTTTTAGAAGAATTGGCCCAAATTTTTGAGCGTTATAATACCATAGAAAAGATTGAAAAATATAGTGCTAAATCGGACTTTATTGAGTCTGCCATTGCTCCTTATGTCCTTTCGCCTAGCCAACTAGAACCCATTTTGGACCAATCCCTGGCCAAGGATGACTTTTTGACCACAGAAGAGTGGAGGGAGAAAAAAGAAGCCGACTCTACCTACCGAGCAGAACTTACTAGATTCTATGACCTCCTTAACTATGGTGAAAGGAGAATCCTGAACCAATTATTCAATATGGCTCCTTTAGAGGAGCAACTGCATTTAGACCCCGCCTTTAAATACTCTATTTCAGCTAAGGAGTTAATAGCGTTTTTAAAACAAGGAAATACAGGGCATCCTCTTGTTAGAAAACAACTGATTCAACAATTGGCCAATCAATTAGATAGTAGCAAACACTACTCAATAGATGAGTTGAGCACTACGATTCACACGGAGCTATCCCTCTCTTCAAGTTTTAGGAAAGAGCTCTTTTGTCAAGAATTTTATGACGTAAAAAAACAGCGCTGGATAAACGGCTACCCTCCTGCTCCTCACGAGCTATATCCTATAGACTGGCTGTATAGCTGCTTTGATGCTAAACTACGGCATACTAGCGTACGCCGAGAAGTGGTTGTTATACAACTTAAAGAAGAGATTAAAGTCTGGTTTAAAAAACTACAACCTAGCATCAATGATCCTAATATTAGAAACTACTGCCTAAGCAAAAAGCAATGGAAGGCCCATATTCACAGCCTTTTTTCAGCATCAACGAGAAGTGGGTTAAAAATTCCTCTATTAGAAGACTATTTTTTGTCTAAAATAGATGAGACAAGCCCCAATGAAGACTACCTTTCTATGAACGATTTTATCAAAAACGTTTGGACCAAGTTTTTGGGAGACAAAGCTTTTCAGCAACTAGACCCTTTCAAGGAATTATCTGCAGAAGAGATTAAACAATTGGCAGATAGTGCTAGGGTGCTCTTAGCACCAGCAAAAAACTGGGAAAAAGCAATCCGAGATAGTCGTTGTCAGCGGTCAAAATAGCCTCTCTTTTTTGCCTTATATTGTTTTAACATCTAGCGCCCTGAACGAAAGTTTGGGGCTTTTTGGGTTTTGGGGCCTCCGCTGCGGCCTTGCGGCGCTACGTTTACTCCCTTCGCTCGTCGAACTGCGGACTAAAGTCCTTGTTGTCGCAGCTCGCTGCTGTTTTTTTGGGGCCTGCCGCCTGCGGCGGCCGGGCCCTTACAGGGCTCGCAGGGCTGCTCGGCCCTGCGCCAGCAAGCTGGCTAGGTCTGCCGCTGCGCGGCCCCCTTGCAGGCCCCTAGGCCAAGTCGCTTCGCTCCTTTGCGGCGGCTTCGCCGCCTGCTAGCTGTGGCTGCAGGTTGAAACCAGCAGCCATACAACAACCCCATTCTACATCTATAGTGCGGAGAGGATTAAAATCCTCTACCGCTTTGAACAAGGGTTATTTTTTCTTCGGTAGTTTGTTTTTTATCCCCCATAAATTTCATAGGAATCCTAGGGCCAAGGCCCTAGGCTATCGAAAAAAACGCCATCCCCTCATTCGAGGGGATTTTCTGTTCCAATAGGCTCCATCAGCAAACAAGGGCTTTAGCCCGCCAGTTTGCATAGCCCCGCAACCATGGGCTTCAGCCCATGGCCCCAAAACTGCCCAACCGCTAAAAGACGCTTTCTTTATCTCTTCTTTTTTCAAAACTCCCGAGAAAAAGTTGAGGGACTAATAAAAGTTGCCTCCATACTGCCTCCGATCTGCCGCCTGCTAGCTGTGGCTGCAGGTTGAAACCAGCAGCCAATTTAGGAACAGCAGAGCCCGCTCCTCAGCAACAATTGGCCTGCAGCTTAAAAGCCGCAGGACCTGAAAACAAAATAGCTCCTATTCTCCCTTCAAAACTCCCGAGAAAAAGTTGAGGGACTAATAAAAGTTACCTCCATACTGCCTCCGCTCTGCCGCCTGCTAGCTGTGGCTGCAGGTTGAAACCAGCAGCCAATTTAGGAACAGCACAGTCCCCTCCTGACCAACAACTGGCCTGCAGCTTAAAAGCCGCAGGACCTGAAAACAAAATAGCTCCTATTCTCCCCCCCTTCAAAACTCCCGAGAAAAAGTTGAGGGACTAATATTAAAATCTTGTGTGCGCCCTTCTTGGTCCCTAGGCGATAAATGGCAGGCGGCAAAGCCGCCATGGCCGAAGGCCAAACGGCAAAGGCCAAATGAAAGCCCTGCCACTTCTATCCTTTGCTTTAATTTCCTGCTATTCTGCGTTATTTTTCTCAGCCATAGCTACAGCTATGCCTTTAAAAAATGCCTGGACTAGCCTCAAATTTTTATCAAAGGATGGCCGAAGCGCAGGACTTCCATTTGGCCTAGCGATGTGCAGGGGTGGCCGAAGGCCAGACCGAGCGGGCGCAGCCCGCGCAGGGCCGAGCGAGCAGCGAGCCCCGAAACGTAGCGCCCGCCGTAGGCGGGAGGCCCCAAATAAAAAAGGCCTAGCTCCAGAAGAGCTAGACCGGTAAAAATCAAAGTATCAAAATTGGTTTATGGACGAACGATAACTACTTGGCGTTGGGCCATAGCTTGTCCATTTTTCAGTACAAAGAAGTAAGTACCCTCGCTGAGGTTAGGCGTTTGCACCTGAATTGTCTGGCTGCCGGCGGCGGCGGTTCCCTCTTGGAGAACACGGCCTAATACATCGATTAGCTGCCATTGGCAATTTTCGCTAAGGCCTTTGGTAAAGTCTACTTGGAAGGCCTCGGTAGCGGGGTTCGGGTAGAGTGTAATGCCGTCTAGTTCCTCGCCGATAGACTGGATAGTCTCCTCATTGAGTACGCCAGTGGGGGGATAAACCGTGAGGTCTCGGGTAGTGGCTACTTGGAGGACCTGTTTGCTGGCATTATCCTGAATAAAGGCGACAGCTTGGAGGTTGGCGGGGTTGAGTGTAGCTTGGTTGTAGACCCAACTTCCGGAATAGCTAAACTGTTGGCCAGCTGACCAAGGTTGAGCATATTGTTCTCCTGCTGCATCGGGGAGGATTGTTCTCATGACGGCCATTTCGGGGAAGCCACGGTCATTAAAGACTTGGTCTTCGGTGATCACGACATAGAGGGCATAATCGGAAGAATCCATTTGTCGGAGGGCTTCTCCTTGGGCATCGAGTTGGAGGATATTACCGGAGAAAACGATGGGGTCGAGTTGGATATTGAAGTCAGCGAACTGCATCATATCGTAGTCGATATTCCATTGGTCAAGTTCTTCGGTAGCGCTAGCGCCTCGGGTAGTTCCGTTGAGGCGGTACTTACTATTTCCGGTAATTCCGTAATAGAGGAAGCGGGCGTCATTATCCTGCCAGTTGAGGGCATTGAGCGGATCTTGGCCTTGGAAATCCGTAGCATATTGGATCAGGTTAAGATCGCGGCCATTGTAATTATTATAGACTAGATCATTGTATACATAAGTATTGATCTCATCCATAGAATCGCCTTGGGTATTGACATGATAGTAATTAGAGAAATGTTCGAGGAGGAGATTTCGGTTACGTTCTCCGACCCAGACACTATCAAAGGCGAAGCCTTCAAAACCGTCGGTAGTTACAGTATTGCTATCAGAGGCAAAAGCGATACGGAAGCGGACAAAGTCTTCTCCGGCTAGGTGATCTAGGCGGAAGCGGCTATTATCCCAGGTACTGCTGCTATCGGTCCAACCTTTGGGGTTGAGTAATCCGGCTTGGTTACCGGGTCGAGCGAGCAGGAAGTCTGTTTGGTACCAATTGATTCCTTGGTTGGGGTCACCTAACTGGATCCATTCGTTGGATGCGTTATCGTAGTACTCCATAACGGCGCCATCAATATCGTTGAGTGTATGTCTCCAGGTATTGAGTACAATCATGGGGCGCCAAGACTGTGTAAAGTCGAAGCAAGGCGAGTAGACCCAAGCGTGTTCGCCTGCGCCGTAAGTATAGGGCGTTTGGGCGGCGGTAACCCAGGCAAAGTTTCCGGGATCATTGATTCCGGGGGCGGTTAAGTCGGCACGTTGCCAGAGGGCCAGCGAGTCGGGCAAGAGGAGATTAGCTTCCTCTTGGTACCATCCGCCTGCGTTGGCTTGGAAATCCTCTACATAAGGCGTTTGGTGGATCGTATTCACATAGGGTGAAATAATCAACTGAGTGCTCATGGTATCGATACATTGGCCTTGATTATTCACGACCAATTGTACTTGATAATTTCCATCGGTGGTATAGCTATGAACTTGGTTCGGGATTGTCACGCCAGAAGCGGGGTTAAGGACCGTAGAGTTTCCGTCGCCATAGATCCATTCGAGTTGCCAGATACTATCTACGCCGGCCACTAAATTGGAGGCCAGAGTATCTTCTACGAAAGTGATATTAGCGGCGACACAACCACCTAGTGCGTAGAAATCTACATCTGGGGTATTGTACATCCTTACCAATTGTTGGTCAGTATTTGAGCAAGTAGTTAGGCTATCGTAGTAATAGTAAGTAATATTTCTAGGTCCTGAATTGCCATTAAGGAGAAGGAAAGAGTCCTGAAGAATATCGGTTACTACTAGATCGTCGGTAAATAGTCCTCCTTGAGGCGAGACATAAGGCATCAGGTTTTCGATAGTATCGGCAGAGCAGAAGCTTTGCGAGATATTCATAAAGATGTGTGGGTAGGGTCTCACTTCGAAGGAGTCGGTTACTTCATTCGTACAGCCATTGAGGTCGGTATAGGTATAATAGACATCATAGAGGCGGGTACTGCTAGTTGTATCGACTAACTGCATAGGTTGAATGAGGTAAAAGCTACTATCGAGGGTAAAGGTATCGGCTCCGGAAGTAATTTCTAGATAGCCTGCACCAGGATAATAGGGTTGGTAAGCGAGTAAGAGGCTAGGCGCTTCATTTTCGCAGTACACTCTATTGGGGTTGAGTCCGCTAAAGTAGAGTTCTGGAATAGTATCTACACGGAAAGAGTCGGAGATAGACGAGCTACAGCCATTTCTATCGGTATAACTATAATTGATATGGTGCCATCCTACACCAAAGTTACGAGCGACCAGGGTATCTTGCAGGCCTAAGCTAGGTAGGAAATTACCGCCAAAGACGGGGCCGATTCCAACTAGGGTATCGTATTCGATTTGGCCTTGTGGTCCTTCGATGACATGGTTATTCACTCGAACCTGCACGGCTCCTGCATTTAAGCAGATGCTATCGGGCATATTGGTAAAGTTCAGGTCGGGTCGAGCATCTACGCGAGTAATAATTTTGGCTGTATCTACACAAATGCTATTTGTGGGATAGACATAGCGGAGTTCAAACTCGCCGTAGCGGCCAGATTGGATCACGGCAGAATCTGGGAAGAAGGCAGAAACGCCAGCTCCGGCAGAATCTGGGTAGACTCCTGCGCCGACAAAATAGCCGGGAAGAGGGGCACCAAAGACGGGAACAAAATCGAGAAGAATTGAATCCTCATATACACAATAAGAGGTATCCACGCCATTAAAGGTAGCGCTATCGGGGATAGCGATTACGGTAGCGGTATCGCGGATAATTGAAGTACAGAGCGTACTAAGATCTGTATAGCTATAGCTCACCACTTCATTATTGTGTGCGGCTACGGGATCGTAGGCTAGAGCGGCTTGATCTAAGTTGGGGCCAGTACTTGTAAAAGTACCGCCAACAGGGCTTGGGTTAAGTGCTACAGCTGCGGCATTAGCGCAATACAAAGAATCTAGGTTTGTAAAGCTCACAATGGGGTGAGGTTTCACTTTGATAGGCATTTGGATGCTATCGGTACAACCTGTACTTGCATCGGTATAGACATAGCGGACATTATAAGAGCCTGGAGTCACCAACTGCGGATTAAAGGTATAAGTAGAGTCGGCAATATAGCTAATACCGGGACCAATCATAGAGCCTGATCCGCCAGCGATACAGCCAGTTTGGGAAAGATCTTCGATTTTAACATCATCTAGTGTAATTCCTTGGGCATCGGTACCTGAGGCATTTTGGAGGGCAAAATTAAAGCCTCCTGTTACGCCAGTATGTAGGTAATCAAAAGAGTAAGGATTATAGAAGGTTTGATGAATTGAAGTATCTCCGATTTGCGTACCTGCTTGTTGGGCGCTAATACTTTGTCCTTGGCCCATATACAGATTGATTTGGGCGGGGTCGCAAGGTGGAGGCGTACAGTTATCGGCTTTAGCAAAGAAGCTAATGCGGTAAGTATGTCCAGTAACGAGGTTGAGCGTAGGCGTAAACAGCCAAGTATCTTCCACATCATTAGAGCTATTCACATAGGCGGCGCCTGTACCAGAGTAAGGAGCAATAGTAGTTCTCACCCAGGGGTTTCCGTTAGCGCTATTATTTAGGGCCAACCAGCCACCGGGAGGGAAGGCAAGAGAGTCAAAGTTGGCAAAGAGAATATCTTGTCCACCAGAAACAAACTGAGCACAAACGGGATTAGGTGCTACCTCCATGGTTACGATAGAATCATTGGTACAATAGCTAGACTGCAACAAAGGCGTTACAGAAAGCTGAGGCAAGGCATTGACCACAAAAGTATCTGTGGCCTCATAGCTACAGCCAAAGATAGTATCTGTAGCGATATGCGTGACGACTTGGTTACCAGGCACTAGAGGAGCTGGATTAAAGAAGAGTCCTCCTTGAGCCACTCCATTGACCAACCAAAGGCTAGTAAAGTTACTTCCTTGCGTACTAATATTGATTGGATCAATAGGATCTGAGGCACAGTAAATCGTGCTCATACTAGCGGGAAGGAAGCTAGGATCTAAGGGTTCTGGAATTGTAATTTGCTTCGTATCAGAATTTTGGCAAACCGCCCCTTGCTTGATATAAGTCAAGTCATAGGTGGTATTGCTAGATTCTGGACTATGCACATCAAAGGGATTCAAGATGTTATTGCTAAGTGTATCGGCAGTAGCATAAGCTGCTGTTCCGCCGGCGAGGGTAAAGATACCACCACTAGGTGCTCCAGCAAGAAGATAAAGTTCATCCTCTTCACAGTAAATATTATTCACAATACTATCAATGATATCCACTTGGAAAGTATCCTCGATAAATATGGGCGTAATGATAGAGCCCAGTACATATTCTACGGTATCTACAGGTGTTCCAAAGACGTACTCCACCTTGCGGTAGACATACTCTAAGCTAAGCGTATCGTAGTTTCCTGGAACGGCTGCTGGGTTGTAGTTAAATTCTTCGAGGTTAGTAGCTGGGTTGATTGTGGTCAGCCCTGCTCCTGCGGTATTTCCGACCACCATAATATTGATCGTATCGCTAAAGCTCACGCCAGCTTGGATCGGAATATTGGGGCCATCAAAATAGTTATAGCGTCCAGTTTCACGGCCAAAGTTAGCAAAGGTTTGGGTCCGACAAATAGAATCTGGAATACCAATAGACAAAGGTGCTTCTATAACTTCGATAGAATCTTCTACTGAGTTTTGGCAAGCTCCATTGTTAATGACATAGCTCATTGCGTGTTTTCCTAGGCCTGCATTGGGGGGTAAGAAATCTACGGGAGCTCCAGCGGGGAAAGTAAAGCTGCCGCTAAAGCCAATAGTTCCTACGCTTTCCCATTGGCTTGGTTGAGCCGAATAAGGAAAGGCACGATAAACAAGATTTTTCAGTAGTTCTCTATCCTGAGAAATCGAAATAGGATTAAAGTGAACACTATCGAGGAAGACCCCTCTAGCATCCACCCAAGAAGTATCAGTATCTGTCAGCGGGCAAGTTTGGCCGTTTGTATAAGTGTTTACATAATTATAAATCACTTTTACATTTTGGACTTGATCATTGCCATAACTACCATAGGTAGCAGCTGTAGGATAGAGCGTAGAGCCATTAAATGCTCCAGGAATTAGGGTATTGGCAGCTACGGTAGATCCACCGGCAGCTCCAGTATACTCAGCAGTAAAGAAACCTCCAGCGGGAGTACCTGTAAGCTCAATAGAGTCTCCATTAGAGCAGATAATTCCGGGCAAGCCTGAGATTTCTAGATTTTCATTATGGATGAGGACAAAAGAAGTGAAGAAAGTATCTACATTTCCTGCAGAAGTCATCATCATAAAGCTTTCTTGGGCCCAAGAAGGAATGCCTAGGCGGATTGTTCCGGTATAGACGATATCAGAGCCATAGGTTTGTGCTTGCAAGCCATTAGAGTCTATGGGCACCAACAGATAGTTATTGCTAACATCTCTCAAGTAGATAGAATCTACATAGAAAGGCATATTATTTACTTGCAGCTGTAGTGTATCGGCCACACAAGCTTCTAGGCTTGGGGCGATTGGGTTTTCGTTGAAGATATCTACAGAAGGATCTTCAAAGACCAGCATAATATCATCGGCAATAAAGTTACAGCCTAGTGTATCGTAGCGATAATAAACCTGGTGGTAGCCTGCTCCAGAAATGGAGGGATCAAAATTTTCATTTCCAATGCCAAATAGTCCTGAATTAGCGGCCAAAGTCGCATCAAAAGGTTGGCTATAGAAGCTATCATTTAATGATTGGCGAATAGTGGATGGTTGAACGGCATCATATAGACTCACTGGCGCACCCGTTGGGGTCAGTGGACTAATAAAGTTAGCAGAAAGGGTCAAACCAAAGCTAGAAGGTGCGGCAACATTAGATAAGGTAATAGCTACCGAAGTATCGGTACAACCTGTTGCAGCATCTACCATTTCTAGGGTATAAGCCCCTGGAATGTTATTCACCACAAAGTTGGGTGTAGTCGCCGAAAGGATAGGCTGATCGTTAAGTAGCCATTGGAACTGGCAACCAGCGCAGCCTCCGCCCATACGATAAACCGTAAGTGTATCGCCATCACAAATATTGGCCTTAGTAGAGCTTACTGGAATACTTAGTCCGTTGAGTCGGTTCAAGGCGACTTGATTAGACAAGGCGGCACAGCCCAACTGCGTCACTTCTAGAGAGTAGACCCCTACAGAGTCAGTTTCATAGAAAGGAGTAGTCGTTGTTGTATTTAAACCATAAAGCGGAGCAGCAGTACCTCCTTTTAGCCACTGATAGCTACAGCCTACACAGTTAGCGGAATCAGCATAACTAAGCTCTACTGTTCCTCCAGTGCCACAAATAGCTGTTGCATTAGAGGCGACAAATGGATTGAGGTCTACTTCTCGTACAGTTACGGTATTAGACTCTTCGATACATCCTCTAGAGTCAGTCATCCGCAATTTGAAAAACCCACCTTCAGTAGTTGTATAAGCATTGGCATTAGAAGGCACCAAAGGAGAGCCCCCTCTAAACCACTGGAAGGTACAGCCTAGGTTACAGTACAAACTTCCTGAAGTAGCCGAATCAATCTGCAGATCTACCGGACTATTATTACAGACAATACTGTCTGGGCTATTAGGATCAATTTCAATGGCTAGATTATAAGAGCCATCTAAAATACTTTCCACAATAGAAGTATCGCGACAGCCATTGGCATAAGTTACGGCCACGCTATAAGTTCCCGCATCCGATGGATCTGAAACGATAAAGAAGGTATCATTTAAGGCGCCAAAAACAGGCACACTATTTCTCATCCAAGTATAATTACAAGAACTACACTGAGAGGTAGTCAAAGTAGAAGTCTGCCCATCACAAACATAAGGCGAGCTACTATTGATGTTGATAGATGGAGTAACCAGCGCCAAAGAAGCGATGTTAATGGTATCCGAATTTACAAAACAGCCATTATTACTACTTTCTACTCTAGCGTAAAAAGATCCACCAACATTTGTTGTATAACTAGAGTTGGTATTGGCCATAGTCGTAAGGTCTAGACCGTTGGTGGCATTCACCCACTGATATTCACAACCTACACAAAGCGTAACAGAAAGAGTAGCTTCATCGCCAGGGCAAATAGCTAGCTTATTCGTTGAAGCATTGACACTGTCTACGGTAGCCCTGCTTACTGTTAAAATATTAGATATAGCAGAACAGCCTGGAGCATCAACTTCTACATAATACTGCCCAGCTTGAGCAGCATTATAAGCAGCCCCTTGCCCTGTGGAAATAGGTATACCGTTTTGATACCACTGATAAGACCAACCGACTTCTGTCGGTGTTGATAAGGTTACCGTTTCTCCAGGACAAACAGTTCCTCCTGACTGAACCGCTATTGGATTAAAAATAGCAGTATCTACATGTATTGTATTAGAGCTCAAAACACAGCCGCTAAGATGTGTTACCTCTATATAGTAATTTCCTGTATCAGAGACAGTCAAAGTAGAGTTGATATACCCACTCTGTGGGATACTATCTTTATACCACTGATAACTTACATAATCAGGCTCTATTACTACAGATAAATCGGCAGTTCCATTACCCAAACAAATAGAATCTGTATTGGCCAGTATTTGGGGTAAACTTAAGTTCTGAAATGTCACATTGACCATATTAGTCACATACTCACAACTATCGCCATTTGTTAATACCGCATAATAAGTATCGACTGCCGTGGCTCCTGTTAGGGTAATTGTTCTTCCTGTTCCAACAGAGTCATTATTGCTATCATACCAAATATAACTACAAGAAGCACAAGCCGTAGCCGTCAATTCTACAATATAATCATTACACATAGGATTAGGAGAGGCCGTAGCAACAGCCCCCTGCCCTTCTAAAGAAGGTACAGCCAAAATAGGGTCTGAGGTACCTCTACAGCCATTCGTATCTACCACTTCCACATAGTAACCTCCAGAGCCGTTAATTACAAAATTATCTGAGGTAGAACCATTACTCCAAGTAAAGTTACAAGAAGGACAAGTAGTAGGATCTACATGTACTGTCTGAGGTTGCCCACCACAAAGTGGCAAATAGAAACCTGAAATAGCCACAGAGTCAGCGGTCTCTACGATAGGGTTTACCTGCGTATAGTTAGTAAACACTACGCTATCCTCTTCAATACAGCCTTGCTCCTCTACAAAGAAGGTATAGGTTCCAGACTGACTCACACTGATTGAAGTTCCTTGCTGCCCTGTACTCCAACTGTAGTCACAATTAGAGCAGCCAGACGCTGTTGCAGATAAGGTCAAAAAGTCTCCCGTACAAACCGAAGCCGCATTCCCTTGACTAATCTGAGGATTTAAGGCATTTCTAACATTATAACTAATCGTAGTAGAATCCTCACAACCATATATATCTCCAACTACCTTAAAGCTCGTATCTTGAGTTAATATAGTAGAATGAGGACCAGCTCCTGTGTAACCATTATCCCAACTATAAGTTACCGGATCAGCATAGCTAGAACAAGTCACACAGTTCGCCAGAAGATCAATGGTGTCACCAAAACAATATGCAGCAGTTCCTGTATCAGGAGTAATCTGCGGCTTAGGGCTAATAATTTCAAAGGTGTAGGTAGGATAAGAGTTATCTAAAAACTGATAGTACCCAAATGCACATGGTGTACTTGGAGGATATGGGCCAGGAGAATTTAAGGGGTCAATTGGATCCGCACAATAATACTGCTGTAATTGAACATTCACTCCTATGGTTTTAGTCGCTACATTACTATCTAATACCGTATAAACCAAGGTTTGCCCCACTCCTGTGGCCGAGTTCCCCGAAAAACCAGTAGACCAGTTGTAGACAATGCGCTGCTCTCCACTAGCTAATTTCGCCGGATCAACATTATCATTAACCGTTAAGCTAATGTTATCTCCATAGCAAATTCTATTGGTTGCTCCTGTACTAGAACTAATTGCATAGTTTCCACAATCTATAAACTCAAAAGTTTTGGTACTTGTACTCTTACAGCTATTATCATCTGTTATTGTTAGCTCTAAGGTTTCTATAGCCCCTACAGCTGGATTGACAAAGGTAAATTCACTACTATCCGATGTAGTAGTATAAGCCGAGCCATTGGTAAGTGTAGTACTCCCCGTCCAACTATAGGTATAAGGACTACTATTCCCTCCTGAAGGCGATGGCGAAGGAGTAATCGTCAAATCATTCCCCGAACAATAACTCCCCCCAGATGCAGGAATAACCACATTCAAAGCAGGATAATAGCTAATATCTATTGTTGCGGTATCAGAACAGGTCCCCAAAGAAGAAATATAAGAATACTGAACCGTCTGATTGGTCGTCGTTGTATTATTATAGGTAGTATACAAACTATCTGCATTACTGACCGAAGCAGCAGTTAAACTCCCTCCGTTCTCTTCCCATGCAACAAAAGTCCCTATGTCAGGATCTCCTTCCAGTAAAACAGAATCGGTCAAACAAAATGGCCCGGTTCCCGCTGTAGCGTTAATACTAGCCGAAGGCGTAGGCTGAACAACAACATCAAACCAATAGGTAGAAGCACAGGTTGTTCCCGCTGGCTGAACCTCCACACTATAGGTGTAAGTACCCGCTGTACTAAATGGTCCAATATATGCCTTTTTATTTCCATCATATAGCTCCATAGCTCCCCCATCCAGTGAAGTCCATGTCATCCGACTAGGCGATGCAGGCAAAGAAAAATCTCCATCAATATCCGCTAAATCCAAAACTGCAGCCTCTCCTACACAAATGTTAGTCACACTAGCACTGTTGTCATAGTTCACCCCAGATAATACCTGCTCTACACAACTGATAGTGGCCTCCCAGCCTTCTTCTCTAGTATTCACATCCGCATAGAACTCAAAAGTCAAACAACCCGTAGAGTTTGTTGCGGTAATAGTCCCTGGTGCATTTGCTCCATTTGTTCCATAATAGGTTCCTATTAAGGTTGCAGAGGGGCTATTCCCATCATATATCTTCAAATTATCATAAATCTGCCCCGTAGTTGAATTTGCATCCTCCACTTCAAAAACTGTAAAGTCTAGTTGAAGCATGCTCCCTGCGGTTCCCGGACAAATTGTTCTTACATAAGACTTATTATTATCATAGCGGTCATTTGGTCCATCATCATCCGTAAAATTACCATCACAAGTAGTTACTGTACTCGCCATACCATCAATCTGATATTCCGGATTAGTCGCCCCTCCTGTTACATTCGGATTGGTCGTAATCCCCGTCACCCCAGCATACAAGCCCACAGAAATCTCCATACTATCCTTCACCAAAACATCTACATTATCTGTTGCCAGACAGTTATTGTCATCTAAAATAGTGACATCATAAGTATAAGTAGTTCCTCCACTAGCTGTAGCAACTGGCGTACTAGACTCTGTCGCTGTATTTGAGGTACCCGCAGTATTTACTGGAGCCGCTGTCGAATTACTAGTCCCCCAACTGGCCAAATAGTTAGCAGTAACTGAAGTAGCACTAATATCCAAAACAACTGTTTCCCCCAAACATATAGTGCTCTTATCTACCGTTGCACTAAAATCAGGCAAAGGGTTAATCACAAAATTATCAAAAGTGGTGGACGTACAACCTGCCGTATTCGTTACAACGAGCTGCATCACTGCCGAACTCCCCTCATCGCCAGCCGTATATGGCGCTGTAGAGAAATCTGGAACTGCCGCTCCCGAACTAGCATGAGCCGTCCCATCTCCCTTAGTAACCGTCCAAGCATAAGTTGCAGAAGAACCACAAGAAGAACAAACACCTCCCGCATCCAGTACCGGCGTTTCTCCAATACAAACACTAGCTTTTGCATCCACAGTAGTTACCGTAGGCGCATCAGCAATTGTTCGGCTTACCGGAAACTGACTTGTACAAAAGTTTTCATTAGTTGCTTCCAATACCAAATCAATAGGTCCAACAGGCGGTGAGGATACCGTATATGTAGAATTCGTGCCTAATACCGTACCTGATGCATTCTGCCATTCATAACTAATCGTCCCCGTTGCACCACAAGCTGCCGTACAATTTGCTGTAAAAACCTGATCGGTCCCTGCACAAGCCTTTGTTGTACTAGGAATAGAAGCATCGATAGTCGGTGCAGTATTGATCGTTTGAACCGTGATAGTATGCAGCTCCGAAGGCGTGCCATCGTCATAAGCGTAAGTGTAGCTAATCTCAAAACCACCACTAACTGGAGCACTAATCGTTACCAAGGGAGTATTATTCGTGTATCCAGTGCTTGGATAAGGAAAATAGGGCGATGTTCCTCCATGATAGGCGTTAGGCCCAGATCCTGGGGTTACATTCGTCCCACCTGTTGTGCTTAAACCAGAAATTGATGAGAAATTTGGCCCCCCAGCAATAATATGAAGGGTTCCCGTTTCACAATAGGGCACCGAAAAATCACCTGTTCCGCCAGCTGATACCAAACTTGATGTAGGAAAAGTAGCAATACAGTTTCCAGCCTCATCTTGTACTACCAAAGCATAGTTAGCTAAATCTGCCTTGGTTGCTGCACAGGGCGTTTGCGCCCAAGAGGAACTAGCCCACAGCAGCAAGCCGAAAATAAAAACCGTTTGTAAAAGTTTGCGTAGCATAGATTGCTTGTTTTGATATGGTCTTTTTTCTTTTTTCTTTTTTGGGGCCTCCCGCAGCTTTGCTGCGGGCGCTCCCTTGCAGGGCTCGCTATTCGCTCGGCCCTTCGCCAGCTTTGCTGGCTCGGTCTGGCCCTGCGGGCCACCCTTTCAGGCAGCTAGGCCGCTCAGCCAAGGAGCCTTAGCCATGATTCGGCTATCGGCCCTTTTGGGGGGTTTTCTTTTTTGCTGGACCAATTGGTCCAAATAGCTGCAACTTGGGCGGCTTGCCGCCCTTGGCCCAAAGGGCCAAAACGGCCTAGCGATGGTAGGCAGTGGCCAAAGGCCAGACCCAGGCGCTGAAAGCGCCGCAGGGCCGAGCGAATAGCGAGCTGCCGAACGTAGCGCCGACGAGCGAAGCGAGGCGGAGGCCCCAAAACAACTATACAAAAAAGAATAGCAGAGCAAGTAGCCGAGTCACTGCCCCACTACTTGCCTATTTGCTAACGATAAATGACCACCTTTCGCTGGCTGTATACCGTCTCATTATATACACTAAAGATATAAACTCCTGGAGTCAATCCATCGGTTTGGATCTGTAAATTTTGCAAGCCAGGCTGCAATTGTCCATCTTTCAATCGGCGGCCCAAAAGGTCCACCAACTGCCAGTTGTAATCTCCTTGGAGCGGAGCCCCAAAGTCTACTTGGAACTGCTCCTTGGCAGGATTGGGATAAAGATTGAGGTCCAAAATTTCGGCTCCATCTTCATCTGCCAACTCCTCAATAGCCACCGGCCCATTAAAGAGATTGAGGTTTCTCGAGCTATTGACCTGCAAGACCTCCTTAGTTTGGCGGTTTTGTACAAAAACAGTCACCTTGAGCTGTGTGGGGTCAATCTGCGTCGGGTCAAAGGTCCAGGTTCGGGTATAAGGCAAGACATCGCCCATTACCCAAGTACTTGGAATTTGCTCGCCAGCGCCATCGGGCAGCATCACCTTCATGACCGACATCATGGTATGGGCCTGCAGGCTAGGAATACTATCCTGGGTAACGGCCAGATGAACATCTAGGCTATCCGTCAAAAGCATAACATCCTCCAAGGCTTCAATTTCAAAGGCCGTGCTCAAGACGCCATTTTGCACATTGACGGGGAACATCTTGATATCAAATTTTGCATCTTGCAGCATTTGCATATCCATTAGCTCCTGTTGGTAGCGCACTAGGCTACTGGTAGTATTGGCCAAGGCAGATCCATTTAGGCGGACCTGATCGGCATCATTGATTCCGTAGTAAAGTACTCGAGCACTGGACTCATCGGCAGAAAAGACATTGAGATAATCATAGTTGCCGTAGTCGGTATGGATCTGCAAAATTTGCACATCTCTTCCGTAGAGGTTGCTATAAACGGTGCTATAAAGGTCGCGCTCAATATCATCAATGCCCGCATAATTCTGGTTGCTAAAGTGCTCTAGCAAAACAGAGCGGCTTCGGTTACCGATATAGACATCATCAAAGGCAAAACCTTCATAGAGTGCGCCTCCACTACCATTTGCTGCGGCAAAGGCGATACGGAAGCGAAGATTATCGCGGTTGCGCAGATCGCCGCCGCTCACATCTAGGCGGTAGCGGGCATCCTCCCAGCTATTGCTCGTTCCAGACCAGCCGATGGGGGTACCATCTTGGTTACCGGGATCACTCACCACATAAGTGGGGTTATACCAATTGAGTCCTTTATTTCGGATACCTAGATTTCTCCAAGTCTGCGTAGAATCGTCGAAATACTGCATAACGGCACCATCTGTACCTTGGCGGCTATCTCGCCAGATATCTAGTTTGACCATTGGGCGGCGCAAAGTAGAGATATCGAAGCAAGGGCTATAGACCCATCCGGCCTCTCCTTCTGGATAAGGACCGTTGGGCGCGGTGGCCCAGACGTGGTTGCCATATTGAATAGTGGTAATACGGAAGCCATCGGCCAAGCCCCAAGCCCAGAGCGAATCATTGGGCAGGTTGATGGTGCTATCCTCATTTTCTTGGAACCAGTTGCCGGCATCGGCCTCAAAGTCTTGGAAATAAGGCGTAGTATCATTCACCATATATTTGGGTGAGACCACAATTCGGCGCAAGAAGCTGGTATCACATTGTCCACGGTTGACGATAGTCAAGCTGGGGAAATAAATTCCGGGCTGCGCATAATTATGGTATTGAGTGGGCACATTAACGGGGTCGATCAAACTAAAGAGCGTATCGCTCAGGCCATCGCCATAATTCCAGACCACCATCGTAATACTATCCAAAGCGGGGATACTATTGCTCAAGCCAGGAGGAGAGGCGTTAAATTGTACGCTATCGCCTTGGCAGCCCCCTTCACTAAAGAAGTGGACCTCTGGGGCGTTATAGACATCAATTTGGTGTTGGATGGTATCGGTACAACCGGAAACCGTATCTGTATAATAGTAAATCAGTTGTCGGCTACCCAATTGGGCCATAGGATTAAAGAGGCTATCGCCTACAATTCCGGCAATGGCGCCAAGCGTAATATCTTCAAAGGTTCCGCCATAAGGCGTTGCAGAGAGCGGAACTCTTTGTGCGCTATCGGCTACACAGAACGTATTGGGTGCATTGACCAACTGTAAATCTGGTGTGGGGCGCACCTCAATCATCTGGATGGTAGAATCTAGACAAACGCCACCTGTATGATAGCGGGCCGAGATAAACTCATAAGTAATTCGGTGAATATTTGTGGTATCGCCATAGGCCAGCGTATCGGGGATAAGCTCAAAGATACCGGTTGGAATTTCGTAATAATTCAGGTAGCTCGTTCCACCAAAAGGAGAGGGAATAATCAAGCTAGCTGGATCATTTTCGCAATAGACATAGCGTCCAGTAATTGTATCTAGATATTTGCTATCAAAGCCAGCAAAACCGAGTTCGGGCACCGTATCGATGACGATCACCTCTGAGCGGGTATTGCTACATCCGCGAGCATCGGTAAAGCTATAATGGATAGTATCTACCCCGCCATTGGCTTGTTGAGCTTCATAGGCCCAGTTACCAAAGGTCACACTCCAAGTCATGCCTAATCCACTGCTAGTCGTAAAGATACCTGACTGGCTAGGGTTAGGTTGTGTTCCGATATATTGTGGAATGGGGTTAATATTTCCTTGATACTGATTGTAAGCCTGCAGCGTGGCGGCGGGCTGGCTAAAACAGGCGTGGATAGTTGGGTCATTTCGGTTGAATAGACTATCGCCGGGCATGTTATAGATCAGCTGTGGAAGTGGATTGAGGACTGCGGTATCATAAACGGTATTATAACATCCATTAGAAAGGTAAGTATAAGTTACAATTGCACTTCTACCTCGATCGAAGATACCAGAAAGTGCAGGATTAAAGTGTCCAGCTACAGCATCGACGATCATATTGGTATCGATAGCGGCAAAGGCGCCAAAATAACCTGTTGTCAAACCGGGCGTAGGCATTGGACCGCCATTGGGGTTCACGCCTAAGACATAAATGGTATCATCGGCACAAATTTGAGTAGGTAGGCCTGTAATCGTTGCATCGGTAAGGAAATTATTGATTTGGATGGTATCCACAATAGTATCCTTACAAAGTGTAATAGGATCTTGGTAAGTATAGGCCAAGCCTTCTTCACCAAAGGCAATAGCGGTTCCGCTAATAAATGGTGTAAAGAGAGGCGGGCTCACTGAAGTATCAAAGCTTGAAGGGATTGTATTGCTGGGGTTTCCTTGCTCATAACTAAAGAGGCTAAAGAAATCTCCGCCCAATGGGCTAGCAAAGAGCGCTACAGAATCGCCTTCACAATAGAAAGAATCTAGCGGCACCCCATTATCGGTTGTCAGCGTCAAGTTGGGCAAAGGCAGAATCTCTACATATTGGGTGAGTGTGGTATTACAACCATTCACATCTGTATAATCATAAGTAATGGTATCTAATCCCACTCCAGCCGCAGAAGGATTATAGAGCGGGTTAGTCGGGTTAGTTCCGCCATTGCGGACCCCATTAGCAGTCAGTTGTACAACATCACCGGGGTTATAAGCCATTGGAGCTTGTAGGTGCCAGCTTGTATTATGCTCATAGAGGTCTAAAATAGTGGTATCAGCATTTAGGCAGTAGAGAGAATCTAGAGCTGTAATTGCGATATCGGGCATAGCAAAAACCGTAAACAAGGCACTATCTCTGGCTTCGCAACCAAAGGTATCTTGAGCGATATAAACCACATTATTTCCACCCACAACAGCAGGAGCAAAAGCGGGGTTAAAGACCTGTCCAGATCGGATAGTCCCCACCAAGAACATCCCTGCTGTAGTATCGAGTACGCCGGGCACCGAAGAGCTAACCGAGATAGTATCGGCGGGATCAAGTCGGCAGTAAGTGGGACCATTTGGTGCAAAAATGCTTACCGAGAAGGTATCGGGAATATAAATAGAGGTAGAAGTAGAATCTACACAAGCATTTCCTTGGTAGACATAAGTTAGTAAATGGTTACCTACCCCTTGGCTAGCGGCCTGTTGGTTAGGATTAAAGAGGTTTCCGGCCAAAGGCTGATAGTTAATATAATATTGTCCGCCATTAGGAATACCTGAAAACTGCTGTGTACTGTTGTCTTGGCAGAAAATGGTATCGGCTAGAATAGCGGGGTTAATTTGAGCGGTAATAGGATCCTCAATAACCACCTGCTTGCTCAATGCTGCAATAGTATAAGCCACATTATTTAGTGAGAAAGTAGGGGTAAAGTAAGTATGATAGCGCTCATAGCGGAAGCTAATCGATAGGTCCGTAGTGGTTCCAGACACCAAAGCGGGAATAAAAGCAAAGCGTTCTGCTCCTTGCGTTAGGCTAATAGGTTGGAGGCCACCATTACTAGAGCTAAGGCTCATTACATTAACAAACTCATCGTAGCTATAATTAACATTATCAGTTACGCCAAGGCTAGGTTGATAAGCGTAATTAGAGTCTAGCAGATAAGTCATCCCATCCATTTCTAGGTACATCGAGTTCGCATTACGGCCAATAAAGATCGTATCGGCATTGCGGCAGAGGAACTTAGGAATAGAATCGAGAGTAATTGGCTTTTGCCAAACATCGATAAGTTGTTCAGTTTCATTTCTACAACTTCCATTGACAAAGCGGTAAATAGCGGTATCTACCGTTTGATTTGCTGTAGTGGCTAGCGGAATGGTATTGGCGAGTAGTTCGCCGTTATTGATATAGGTTCCCACATAAGAGCCAGAGAAGAAGCGGCTATCTAGCGGCCAAACCAGGCGCGTCAAGTCCGTCATAGGTACATTCGTCTCTGTTACAGAGATCGGTGTAAACTCGATGCTATCCACCTCATTATTGTTAATGCTAACAGGAATTACGGCCACCACAGAGTCGGGGCAAGCTGCTGCATTATTAGAATAAGTAGGTTGATAGACATAAGTCACCTCTAATTGTTGGGTACCAGCTACAGGCGTATAGTTTTGTACATTTTCTACCAATAAGTTATTGCCAGAAATCAGGCTAGGCTCATAGGTAGATGGAGTAGCAGCATAGGCCGCCTTAAAGGTTCCAGGTTGAGGGAAGCCTGAAAGCGCAATAGTATCTGCGGCAGAGCAGAGGGGTTGAGGCACCCCATTTAAGCTAATGGCTACAGAAGGGTTTTGGACCACCAAGAAGAAGTTAGAGGCATATTCATTTCCACTAATACTATCTCTCAAAACAACTTTTCCTGTTACTGCCGAAGAAGGCACCACAATGGGAATATTTCCGGACCAAACCCCTGCATACTCACTCAGGCCTGTTGTAGAAACAGCTAATGTATCATAAGTAGTGGCTGAAGTTGCAAAAAGAATTTGGTTAGGTTCTAATGTAATGTTCCCCAAATAGAAAACTAGACTATCTTGAACACAAGCCTCTTCGGCAGGAGCCAAGGGATTGAGGTTTGCTACATCTAGGCTAGGTGGAGAGAGTACATCAATTGTATCAAAAGTTTCAAAGAAACAGTTTTGGTTTTGATACTCAAAGCTAACAATATGACTACCCGAACCGGCCAAAGCAGGAATAAAGCTATCGGTAGTTACTGCGGCAGCCTGAGGGACCGAAAAGTAATTTCCTGAGTTGTGCACTAAGGCAGGTTGCAAATAATTATCTAATAAAATTGGGCCCTGAGAAATGGGCACCACCGCAACAGGATCTAGCAGTAGGCCAAAATTGGCTGGAGGCAAGACCTCTATAGCCGTTGTTATTGGAGAGTAATTAACACAACCCAAATTATCCGAGACGACCAACTGGTAGTCTGCTGGATTATCAATTTGGTAAGAAGCCCCAATTGCACCAGGAATAATCATACTGTCCTGATACCATTGATAGTGTAAAGATGAATTTCTTATGCTATCACAACTTGTACAGTTAGAGGATAGCTCAAAAGGTTGACCATTACAGATATTGGCATAGGGTGCGGTTGTGGTATCAATAGCAATTGCTAATACAGTAGTATCATATAGATAAATTGAATCCTCTACAAAACAGCCATTAAGGCCAATACTTACCTTATACATTCCCGTAGCGGCTACACCATTCACAAGGTAAAAGGTATCATTTACGCCTAAGTTGCTATAATTAAATCCATTGGTAGTGTCGCCATCAAAGTACCAGTTGTAGGTACAACCTACACAAGAATTAACTTCTAGAACAACCTGACCGGAAGGACCACAAATTGCTTCAGAAGAGGCTCGCATAGCCACACCCAAACTCACATCACTATAATTTCGCACGACAGAAGTATCGGTACAGCCAAAGGTATAAGGAGAAGAGATATAACCGGGGTAATTTTGAGTAACCACTACATAGTAGTCACCACCCTGTACCACCTCGAAATAATCTTGGGTATCGGGAATAGGAACCTGTACATTATCCTGGAACCACTCATAAGTACAACTTGGGCAAACCGTAGTATCTGGTACAGCCTCTATAATAACCGTATCCTGATTACATACATTGGCCAGTGGAGCCGTATTCAACTGCGCATTATAAGAAAGACGAGTGATCGGCACCAAGTTAGAAGGCGGTGAGGCACAACCTGACTGTACTGTTTGCACCTCATAGTTTCCTGTGGTATCTGCCGAATACGTACTTTGACTAACAGTATCTTTCCAGCTCACAGGCAAACCACCATCATCATAACCATTATAGGTCCAGATATACTGACAGCCAGCACAGGCGGGAGTCGATAGCACCACAGGACTAGTACTACAAATATTTGTAGCACTAGCAACAGCAACAGCTGGTACCGGCAAAATAGTATCTTTAATCTCAATTACTGGCGATTGGTAGACACAGTTAGAAATGGTATCTCTTACCTCTACAAAATAACCATTTGGAACATTAGTCCGATAAGAGTTAATTGAGTCTGGTTGACGATTTACCCCACTTGCCAATTTAAAGGTATACAAGCAATTTGGAGAAGGTGGTACAGATAAAGTAACAGAATCTCCTCCACAGCTATAAATTGATGGACTCGCATTGAGTACCGGATTGGCTCCGGCAGAAGACGAACGCACCACAACACTATCTGAAAATGCATGACACCCACTAGCATTGACTACCTCTAAGAAATATGTTCCTGCCTGTGATGCACTGTGAGTATATCCATTTGAACCAGGAATTTGAACTCCATTATAATACCACTGATAAGACCAATTGGGAGGTAACTCATAACTCCCAAGGATCTCAAGATTTACAGCAGCCCCATTACACAAATAAAGGTCAGTTGAATCAACTTTAGGATTAAAGGCTTCAAATGTAATCGTATAATCTGAAGATTTGCGTCTACAGCTATTTGGATATTGCAGTTCTACAGAAAAAACTCCTGCCTGATTCGCTACATAACTAGAACTAGTAGCTCCCGGAATTACAGCAGCATTGAGATACCATTGATAGTGACAATCTATACAACTATTTGTACTCAGGGTAATCGTATTCGTACCACATAACTTACTTCCTGTACCCGTAATCACTGGAGGAGTTGTCGTTCCTAGCCCAATATCTGCTACAGCAGATTCTTCTTCACAAGCTAATGTATCTGTTACTCGAACCAAATAACTACCTGTATCCGCAGGGTTAGCAGAACTGATTGAAGTCCCTGTTCCCAAAGTAGATGATACCACCCCATTATTATCTGTCTTATGCCAAGTGTAAGTACAGCCCAAACATGGATTTGTTACTGATATTATAGCTGGATTCGTTCCACAAATATTATAAGGGTCTGCATCTATCTGAGGGGCTGCTAAACTACTACTCTCAATCACTAAATCATTAGAACGGCCCTCACAACCACTCACTACATCTGTAACCGTTACACTATAAGTCCCCGTCCCCATAGCAAAGGTAAATGGACCAGTCGTTCCATCACTCCAACTATACTGACAACTCAAACAAGAGTCTCGAGGAATAGAACGAATAACCACCGGCCGCCCATTACATATAGAAGGACGAATTACTCCGTTAATATCTTCCGCATAAATAGCAGGGGTCAAATAAGCACCAGGTTGTACATCCTTCTGAAGAATAGTCGGACAGCCATACTGATCAGAAATCTCCACATCATAAATACCTGCTATATCTGCCAAAATTTGCTCATTATTTGAGCTGGCTAAAGAGGTGGTTGGCGGATCCCAAACATAACTACAACCCGGGCAATCTATTACCGTTAGTAAAGCCCCCGTATTTGCACAAATTTTTGCCGTATCCGGAATAATACGAGCCGCCGTAAATGGATAATAATCTAAGTTGACCGAAGCCTGCCCCTTACAGCCATCTACATTCGCCTCTACTGTATAAATATCATCCTCAAATAAAGAGGCATTCTGTACCGTAGACACCGTATCCCCCAAACTATTCAACCAAATATAAGATGCCCCCGCAGAAGGTGAGGCTGATGCTCCCAAAGTAGTGGAATCACCAAAACAAATTACAGCATTACTTAATGATGTATTAACCGTAACAGAAGGATTAACCACAAAATTAAATGTATCCCGAGACACACAAGCAGAATAAGCCTCTACCGCCTCCAAGTGCACCTGATTCGTCCCTAGATTATTTGTATTTAAACTAAAAGTCGACAAGGTATTTGATAATACTACATTGTTATTTACATCCGTCCATGTATTCTGGAAGTTCACACTCCCTTCTGGACTATCCGTCCAAGCTGTAATTTCTATGGACTCTGACAAACAAATCGTGTCTTTCGCTGCAGTCAACTCAATAGTCGGACAATCATACTTGGCCAAGAAACCATCATAATACAAACTCTCCTCTGTATAAGGAGATCCTGGCGCAGGAGAATAATTAGTTACACCTATACTATATCCAGACAAATAATAAGCCTCCTCAGAAAAAGTAATTCCTGTTAAATATTCAGCAGATGTCCCCCAAAACTGTATATGATTATTAAAACTCCCTGTGCTCGCATCAAAACTAGCAATCCCTGCATCTGTAAAACTCCCTCCCGTCACCGGAAATCCAATCCCCTGAACAGCCGGTACAGTAGCCGTTGTCATAGGAGAACTACCTACAGCTAAGTCTTCTATGGTTTCCGAATAGAATAATACATTGATATTTCCTATCTCATCCAATACTAAACCACTCCCCCCATGAAGACGAACGTCTCGGTAGTTTGCCGGTACCCCCAAACGCTGTAACCAAGAAAAGTTAACTGTAGGAGCACTGTCATCTATTATACGACCTACAGCAACCGTATGCGCCGTTACTGCTCCTGTATTAACGTCTACTGTCGGTAAATTCACGGCAGACCCATTTATCCTTAGGTTGGCTGTACTCTGATATTCAAAAGAAAAAAAGAGCCCCAAACTATTATCAATTGCTACATCAACAATACGTTGGCCAGAGTTGGTGGTCGTCGTAGATTCTATACTCTTACGCCAAATCGTTGCCCCCGTAGAACGATCTATCTTTAACGCAATTCCATCCGAAGTATAACGATAGTTCCTCCGCGAATCCGCTGTACAAGTACCCGGGTTGCTCTCCAAGTTATACTCCCCAATCAAATCTCCAACATAATCTCCTACGGCATAAACATGACTTCCATCTACTGCTACCCCTCGAAAAATAGCCTGCCCCTCAGCATCCAATGCCTTGGCCCAAACCAATTCATTAGACCGACTCATATCAAACTTAAAAATAAGGGCATCAGAAGATCCTCCTCCTCCAGTACAACGCCCCTGCTTCAAACGCTCAGACCCCGTCTCCGGACGAAGCGTCTTGTCAGACATTCCCACAACATAACAATCCCCCTGATCATCTACAGCAATATCCTGTAACTGAGAAGAAGTAGCATAGACCGTCCCCCCATTAGAGTTTGTACGCACATAAGCCGTTTTTATATACCGACCATCAAATCCATACTTAGTTACAAAAAATACAGGCTCCTGATTCACTTCAGTTACAGGAGTAGCACTATTGGTCCTTGAAAAAATTAAAGTGGCACTACTCCTCGTAGACCGAAATGATCCCGCCACATAAATCCCATCATGCCCAACAGCCAAAGTATTCCCCTGTGAAGGCCCCATACTCAAAGGACTAGAAATTGTAAGGTCTGTCTGTATACTTACCTCCCACAAAATTTCTCCAGCAGGCGATAACTTATACAAGTAAATACTATAATTATTATACATACCCGCAGTATATATATTCCCATCGCTATCCTTATCTACTCCCAAACCACGGTCATTGGTAAACAAACCATTGCTGTTCCCCACCATCAAAGGCTCCGGCGAAGCCGTATCCCGCAACAACCACGCAAGGTTGCCGTCCAATTGTCCAAATACTGCCGTTGCCGACAAAAACAACAACAAAAAATTAAGTATAATTTGTCTCATATATTCTACTCTTGGTTAGTGCTTTGACTTGATGCGTACAACTCCTAAAACTAATACTTTATAAGCGTTTTACCTAAGCTTTATGCTGCTTTATAGCCAAAGCTTCCGCTATTTTTTTTATTAAGTCCTTAACTTTTAAAACAAAAACTATAGCTTTAGTTTAGCCATTACTTAGATTTAGTCTAGCTTGCCACTTAACTTTTAGACCACATAAAACTACTATAATTAAATGGCAAACCCTAAAAGCCTTTTTCTATTTTGTCAAAATGCTATTCTAAAATATATACGTAAATAAAGCCCTATATAGATGTTCTGCCAAAAAAAAACAACTCCCCGCTCAGAAAGCCAGCCGGCACCAATGGCCCAGCGCTGCGCAGCGGTGGCCAAAGGCCAGACCCAGGGCAAGCAAAGCGCAGCCCGCAGGGCCGAGCAGACCTGCGAGCCGCGCAGCATAGCGGCGGCCGACCTAGCCAAAGGCTAGCCGGCCGCGGGCCCCAAATTATTGGTATTCAATAAATAAACTCCTCCCCTACCCTATTTCTTAGAGCCAAATCCTACCGGCATCTCCTCTACAAATTCTTTGTTCTTCTCCTCCATTTCTTCGGTGTTCAAGCCCTCTGGCATATAGTCCTTACTCAAAAATCCCATCATTTTAGGCGTCTGAAAACCATAGGTAAATTTACGTACGTTCTTGGCAATAAAATCAAATAATTCCTGCACCGTGATAATGTAGTTGCCATCCGCATCCGCATACCCCTTGAGGCCCATAATCAAGAAGTATGAAAATACCCCCTGCTCAAATTTTTTGGTCTCTAAAGAAATTTCCTCCGATGCAGAAGATAAAATCATAGCCAAGCCACCATCTACCCGCTTAAAACTCTCTTTATATTGCGCAATTACATCCCGCCCCATGTTCATGTTGTTGGCCGGCGGCAACTCATTGCCATTGTCCCGATATTCATCATAAGTAGCCATCAAACTGCCCGAGTGACAAGCATCTGCCAAGATCAATTTAAATTTGGCCTCACTGTCATTCAACATATTGGCCACCGCCGTATGATATAAGGTGTTGCTGCCGTTGCGCTGATAATCTACTGGCAAAAAGCCGCCCTCCAAACCATGACCCGCAAAGTAGAAAATAATGAGGTCGTTGCTGTCCGCCTGCTCATACAAATCCCCCATGCTGTTCAAGATGTTTTTAGCCGTGGCCTCCTTGTCCAACAACAATTTAACCTGATCACTAGGCAAAGCACCCCCCTCCGGACTACGCAAAAAACTATAGAATTTTTGCGCATCATCTATGGTGTAGGTCAATTTGTCAAAGTCCTCATAATCAGCCACTCCCACCACTACAGCCCACATCTTAATGGGGTTTTCCGTACAACGCCCCGCTACCCAACGACCACTCAATTTATGCCCGTTTCGGTAGTAATGTGTGCCCTCTCCATGAGGCAAGCCATTCTTCCAATCACCCTCGTATTTGCTGCCGTCACTATAGGTCAAACTGCCCCTGCCCTCATATTTTCGGCCTGCAAAATCACCCTCATATACCCGACCCTTATAGTCCCTAGATTTTCCATAACCATTCTCGCAATCCCCCTGCAAACACTCACTCGCCTTGCGGATTTTCGGATTGACCTCTACCAAAATATTGTCTTCCCAACGACCCGCCTCTATGTTCCCCTCTGGGTCTATCAATACGCCCTCGCCATTGTATAAACCATTCTTAAACCGCCCCTCAAAAAAGCCACCCTTGACAAAAGAAAACTTTCCCAAACCATCAAATTTGCCATTCTTAAATTCCCCCTCATAAGTCCCCTGAGGCATCTCGCCCAAAAACTTCCGAGCCCGACCAATCCCATTGTCGCAGTTCCCACTCAAACATTGTAGCTGCGCCTGCAACTGTATCGCCCCCATCAAAAGGAGCATGATGCCCAAAATTTGCTTTTTCATGATTATCCTGTTTCTTATTAGTGAATGTTTTCTCTTACTAAGCTGCAAATATTTATCCGTTTTCTGCTGCTGTTTTTTTTTAGGGGCCTCCGCCGCGGCTTCGCCTTGCGGCGCTACGTTGCGGGGCTCGCAAGCCTGCTCGGCCCTTCAGCGCTGTGCGCTTCGGTCTGGCCTGACGGCCACCCCTCCACATCGCTAGGCCATTTGGACCTTCTTCGCTTTTGTATAGAACAACCCGCCTATTTCTCTAACAAAAAAAAGGAGCAAGAGATTCTCCTCTTCCTCCTTTTCCCTCTTTATGTCAAATGCTTCAATATGGCCAGCTCATCTGCCCGCAAAGGCCGACAATGCCCAGGACGTAAGCCCTTTTTCGTTAACATGCCGTACTTTCTTCGGTCCAATCGCTTCACCTCATAACCAAAATGCTCAAATAATCGCCGAACAATGCGGTTGCGACCAATATGTAGCTCTACGTTCAAACTGCGGCCATCACTATCTAATACATACTCTATTTTGTCTACCGGAGCCGGACCATCTTCCAACTCTAAGGTGTTGCGAATGGCCTCTACATGCTCCTCTTCCACCGGCTTGTCTAAGGTAATCCGGTAAATTTTAGTCACCTCATAACTGGGATGCGCCATTTTTTGAGCCAAATCTCCATCATTGGTCAAAAGCAACAAACCCGTCGTGTTACGGTCCAAACGACCTACCGGATATACCCGCTTCGTCGTATGCTCTCTGGCAATATCCAAGACGGTCCGACGACCCCGCTCATCACTAACGGTGCTAATGACATTATATGGTTTGTTCATCAACAAATAAACATACTCTTTTATAGGCGTAATGACTTTGCCATCTAACTTGATTTCATCTTTTTCTGGCTCTACCCGATGCCCCATTTCTAAAACAATCTGGCCATTTACAGTGACTCGCCCTTCTTTGATGATCTCATCGGCTTTGCGTCTAGAACTCACCCCCGAATGGGCCAAGTATTTATTCAAACGCATATCGCTGCGCTCCTCTTGTGGCGCCTTTTGCTCTTCTTGCTCTTCCTTGGGCTGCCCCTTCCGTCTGTTGCGAAATGGTCCCGTATACTTTTCTTTTTTCATGCTGACTATATTAACTTTTCTGCCTCGCCAATGGCGTTCTCTGGCAGTTTAAATTCCTTGAGCTTGGGCAAATCTTTCATAGAAGAGAGCCCAAAATGCTCCATAAATTTACTACTTACTCCATATAATAAGGGCCGACCAGGATCAGTCGAGCGCCCCTTTATTTCTATCAATTCTTTTTCTAGCAATTTTTGCACGGCATAGTCACAACTGACCCCCCGCAGTCGCTCTATTTCCGACTTAGAGACCGGCTGCTGATAAGCAATTATGGCCAAGGTCTCTAGGGCCGAACGCGATAGCTTTTTCTTGCTCTTTTGCTTGAGATACACCCCAATCAAATCATAGTAGTTGCTTTTGGTCAAAAACTGATAGCCCTCCGCAATTTCTAAAAGCTCAAAGCTATATTGCTCTTCTTGGTAGCGCGCCATCAGGCCCTCTATAGCCAATTGGACCTGTTTTTTGCTAAAGCTATCGCTAAAAGCCGACTCCAAACAAGCCACTATTTCCCCCAATTTTATCGGCAGCTCTGCACTAAAGATAAGGGCCTCTATATATCGTTCTAAATGTTCTTGCATGCTTTTGCTCTGATTAAATACTTTGGACCAAAGAGGCGGCGCAGCCGCCCTGGCCGAAGGCCAAATGGCCCAGCGCTGCGGAGGGGTGGCCAAAGGCCAGACCGAAGGCGAAACGAAGTGTAGCCTGAAGGGCCGAGCGAACAGCGAGCCCCGCAGCATAGCGGCGGCCAGCAAAGCTGGCCGCGGGCCCCAAATCTAAACAATAGGACGCTTGTTCTCTACCTTATTCTGAATCTTTTTGCGCTTGGGGTTGAGGGCCAAAAAGGCCTTGCCCAAATAATCAATCAGATCGCCTGCCATAAGGCCCTCTTGGCTCTTTTCAATTACCGCCAAATCGCCCGCCAAACCATGTACATAGACCCCTAAAATACAAGCCTCTAAAGGGCTATAGGGCTGGGCCAACAAACCCGTCAAGATGCCCGTGAGCACATCGCCACTGCCGGCGGTGCCCATGCCCGGGTTCCCCGTTGAGTTGAAATAGCAATTGCCCTCTGGGGTCGCGATACAGCTATTGGCCCCCTTGAGGATGATGTATACATCTAGCTCCATGGCCTTTTGGCGAAGCAATTCGTAGCGCTCAAAATTATTGTGGCTACGGCCAAACATACGCTCAAACTCTTTGGGGTGCGGTGTGAGAATACTCTGTTTGGGAATATACTCCCACCAATCGGGGCTCTGCGCCAAAATGTTCAAGGCATCGGCATCTAGGACCGTGGGCGTATCTCGCTGCTTAAGCAAATAGCAAAGTGCATTGCGGGTTTTGTTCTTGGTGCTCAGCCCGCAACCAATGGCAATTGTATTGTATTTTTGGAGGTCGTAGATGCGGGTAAACACATAGCGGTCATCATCCAAATTGACCATAGCCTCGGGCACTGCGCCCTGAATTACCTCATAGCCGCAGCTCGGTACATGCACCGTAACAAGGCCAGCACCTGCCCGCAGACAAGCGCGAGTGGCCAAAATAGCCGCCCCCATTTTTCCGTGGCTGCCCATAATGAGCAAGGCATGACCAAAGAGTCCCTTATGGGCATATTTACCTCGTTTTTGGTAAATATTAGCAATAGTTTTAGGGGTCACATAATAATTATGCGCTGGCAAATTGGCAATAAACTCCTTTGGCAAGCCAATAGAGCGAAAATGAAACTCGCCCACCCGGTCATAATTATCGGGGAACATAAACGCAAAGCGAGGCGTCTCAAAGCTGAGCGTATAATCGGCCCGAATGCTACTGCTGATCGTTGGTTGTTCGGCCTGTAGGCCCGTGGGGCAATCTAGGGCCAAAATAATATTGGGACATTGATTGATGGCATCGACGATCTCCGCCAATTCGCCCTCTAAAGGGCGGTTGAGGCCAGAGCCCAAAAGCGCATCTACAATAATTTCACGTTCATCAAAGAGCGGGAGATCGGCTAGGCTGAGGATTTCGGTAATCTCTACTTCTCCATTAGCTTTTAGGGCCTCATATTGGTCCAAAAAGTCTTCGGTTTCTCGGTTTAGGCGATAAATAAAGACCTCTACCCCATAGCCCAGTTCGGCTAAGATACGGGCAGCAGCAAGTCCATCGCCACCATTATTTCCAGAGCCACAAAGAAAGCTCAGCCATTGATATTCTCCGATGGGGAATTGCTCAGCCAGCCAATCGGCAAAGGTTTGGGCAGCCCGTTGCATAAGGTCCAGATTACTTATCTGTTCGGCGGCTAAGGCGGCTTGTTCGGCAGCTCTTAGTTGTTCTAGTGTTAGTATTTTCATCGTTTCTTTTTTTTCTGCTTCAGCTTTGCTCAAAGCTATTCAATATACAGTTCTTTTTGCAAAGAGGCCATAAATAGGCGCTCTACTTCCTGTACATCGGGCGTCCAGCCATCAAAGGAGACAACAGCTAAACTATATAAATGTCTGCCTATCACAATCAATCGGCCCGAAAGCTGAAAATCGGCTCCTTCTAGGCGAAAATTGTGGGCAGGATAAATGTCTAGGTACAAAAAGCTATTTTCTGCCCCCAAGTTAATGCTATTGGCTTCTCGGCTTTTGGCGTCTAGGTCCATAATTAGGTCCTGTATCACCAAATCATAAAAGCGTTCTTTATCTTTTTGGTAATCGGCATAAGATTGCTCCTCTTTTAAATCGGCAACCGTAAGTTGCAGGCTATAGCTTTTGGCCTCTAGGCGATAGCGGATTTTGCTTCGGCTTCGGTTCCTTAGGCGCCTAGGCTTTTTCGGAAAGCGAATACTATAGCCTTGGCCTAAGTCTTTTTTCTGCCAATCCTTAATTAAAGAATCTATAGGGAGACTATCCGAACTGGCAGCAACCGGCAAGGGCAAACTATCGGGCTTGGCTACAGCAGGCTCCTCGGCTAGGGGGGGCTGCTCCGATTGACAGGCCCAAAAGAAAGGCATAAACAATAGGATGTAGATATATCGGGGCATCGCTTTTTGCGCAAAGGTACAAAGCCCCGCTTTAAAAATAGGCGAGACGGTTTAAAATTTTATGCGTACTCTTTGCTGTAGCCTAAAGCAGCCCCCCTAAACATAGCTTACCGCAGTTTACAAATGCCATTTCACAAATTGCGAATAGCACCCCCTGCTTTACAAATGCCGTTTCACAAATTATGAATAGCATACCCGAGTTTACAAATGCCATTTCACAAATTGCGAATAGCACACCCTGCTTTACAAATGCCGTTTCACAAATTGCGAATAGCACACCTTGCTTTACAAATGCCATTTCACAAATTACGAATAGCTTCCCCCAGTTTACAAATGCCATTTCACAAATTACGAATAGCTTCCCCCAGTTTACAAATGCCATTTCACAAATTACGAATAGCTTCCCCTGCTTTACAAATGCCGTTTCACAAATTGCCAATAGCTTACCGCAAATGCAGGAAGGACTGTTCAGGATTTTGTGTATTAGAATAAAATTTGGGTCTTTAGCTTGCTAGACTTCAGCCAATAGTCGCCTAGGGACAAGCCCCTAGGCTAATCCAATGGAGTCAGCCCTAAAGGGCTTCAAAGGCTTATGTACAGGGCTTTGCTAAGTAGTTATCGCAAAGAAAAACCTCATCCAAAGGCCCTCTTTAGAGGGCTGTCTGAAAAAGCTAGCCTAGGGGCTTGTCCCTAGGCGCAGAAAAGGGCAGCTACAAACTTGCTTAGCTGTTCCGAAATGGGCTGCGGCTTTCAAGCTGCAGCTATGGCCGAAGGCCAAACGGCCTAGCGATGCGAAAGGGGGCGGCGAAGCCGCAGACCAAGGAGCCGAAGGCGACGAAGGGCCGAGCAGACCTGCGAGCCCTGTAGCGTAGCGCCGCAAGGCGAAGCCGCAGCGACAACAAGGACTTTAGTCCGCAGTTCGACGACTGAAAGGAGTAACGCCCCAAATCCTCCTATAGCACTTTATTTTGAATAGCTAAGGGAAAGTTTTGGGCATAAAAAAGGCCCAAACCTAAGTTTAGGGCCTAGAGTGCTCTTCTTTCTGAGGGAGTTAAGAAGCCAGTTTAATTTGTTCGTTATGCATCCATTTTTGCCAAAGCGCCATATTTGGGCCTAGGGCGCCCACCATTTTGATCTTAGACTTGAGGACCGACTTAGATTTGTCTAGCGGTTCTTGGACCACTTGGCGGGGGTACATGCCCGAGGAGTGGATAAAAAAGCATTCTTCGGCCTCATTTTTCCAGATAAAGCCCACATGTTTATCGAGGCCGAGAATAAAAATGCCTGGGCTAGCTCGCTTGAGGTAAAAATGGAGGTCCGACATTTTGGTATAGGTCTGAATGCTAGATTTTGCGGCCATAGACTTGATAATTACAGAGGCCGCCTGCTGTCCCATTTTGGCCCTAGGGAGCTTAAAGCCGGCATCTTTGAGGCAGCCGCTGACGAAGTAACCGCAGGCAATTTTTCCCTGCCCCGGTTGTTGGCTAGTGCCATGAAAAGCCCAAGGCGTGCCATACCAGGCGGGGAAAATATTTTGGCTGAGTTGGTCCATGACAAAGGCCCGACTTTCGGCAATGGCCAGCATTTGGTCCTCCTTATATTTTTTTTGGAAAATGCGCTTTTTTTGATCAATTTGGGCCAAGACCTCTTGATAAGCCTCGGCTTTTTCGTTGGGACTAGGCCCCTTTCTAGGCTCGACCCAATATAAATAAAGAGCAATTAGGGCCAAAACCCCCACTAGTATAAATTGATGATATAGCTTCATGAGCAATGCTTAATTTTGGAGTGAAGAACTAAAACCTATGGAATCGACTGTCCCCTTAAATTGGATGAGCCGCTTTTGGCGCTATGTAGAGCGCCCTTGGCTCTACCATCTGTTGTTGTGGCTGCTCTATTTTAATCTGATGCTGACCATTAACTACAATGGCTGGGCAGAGCTGCCCTTTACACTCATGACCTTGGGCATCCATTTGTTTTTTGTGATGGCTTTGGTCTACTGGAACCTCTGGCAAATTTTGCCCCAGTATTTGGCCCAGAAGAAAATAGGCCGCTACTTTCTGATAGCCACCTTTGCCACCTTTCTCATTACGCCCCTAGAGCTGATTTGTTTATATTGGGTAATGGACGAATATACGGCGGCACAAGAACATCTGCTAAAAAACCAACATATTCATTTCCTCTTCAATTTCTTTGTCCTCAGCCTGAGTACGGCCCTAAAAATTGGCAAAGAATGGTTGCTTCAAGAGCGTATCAAAAGAGATTTAGAAAAGCGAAACCTGCAATCAGAACTCAGTTTTCTTAAGTCTCAAATCAATCCCCACTTCCTCTTTAACACCCTCAATAACCTCTATGCGCTCAGCCTAAAGAAATCCGATAAAGCCCCAGAGCTGGTCCTCCGCCTCTCGGCCATGATGCGTTACATGCTTTATGAATGCAATGAAAAAATGGTTCCCCTACAAAAGGAAATTAGTTATATGGAGAACTATCTGGCCCTAGAACAAATCCGCTATGGCGACAAGGCCCAGATTGCCCTGCACTACCCCCAACCGCTTCCACAAAGCGTAGAAGTGCCCCCACTGCTCTTTATTCCCTTCCTAGAAAATGCCTTTAAACACGGACTTGCTAATAGCATTGAGGAAGGCTATGTTTGGATAGAATTACAAATTGAAGAAAAAAAACTTAACTTTAGGATAGAAAATAGCAAAAGTAGCGAGCCCAAAGGCGAACTTTATCACCAAGGAGGTATTGGCCTGAGCAATGTCCGCCGCCGCCTCGAGCTCCTCTACCCCAAACGACACCAACTCCAAATTATGGAGGACCCCAGCAGCTATCAGGTCCTCTTAACACTGACAAAGGAAAAACTATGAATGTTTTAATCGTTGATGACGAACCCCTAGCCAGAGACGTTCTGCAAACCTATATCGAAAAAATACCCAGCCTGAAACTCGTCGGGAGCTGCCAAAATGCCATCGAAGCTTTTGAACAACTCAATAGCCAAACCGTAGACCTCATGCTGCTCGATATTCATATGCCCCAAATCTCTGGTATCGATTTTCTCAAAACATTGGCCCAACCACCTCTGGTCATTTTTACCACCGCTTACTCCAATTATGCCCTAGAAAGCTATGAGCTCAATGTCGTCGATTATCTGCTCAAACCCATCGCTTTCGACCGCTTCGTCAAGGCCATCAATAAGGCCGTAGGACTGCAAAAAAATAGAGGACAAGAACGACAAACAAAAACCGCAGCCCCCCAAACAAAAGGAAGCGACTATATCTTTGTCAAAGCAGATAAAAAACTAATTAAGGTCCGTTTTGACGAAATTTTTTATATTGAAGGACTCAAGGATTATGTTATTTTACATACGCCCCAAGGCCGAATCGTCACCCTACAAACCATGAAGTTACTAGAGGCCAAACTGCCCGCCCAACTCTTCAAAAGGGTCCATCGATCCTATATCGCCAACCTCAGCAAAATTGCTATGCTAGAAGGCAATATGCTGGAACTCAACGGCAAAAGTATTCCCGTGGGCAAAAATTATCGCGATGAACTGCTGGCCATTATCAATGAAAAGCGCCTTTAAGCTGTTTTGGGGCCTCCGCTGAATATAATATGGCGGCGGTTACTCCCTTTGGTCGTCGAACTGCGGTCTAAAGACCTTGTTGTCGTTTCGCAGCTCGCTGCTGTTTTGGGGCCTCCGCTGAATATAATATGGCGGCGGTTACTCCCTTTGGTCGTCGAACTGCGGTCTAAAGACCTTGTTGTCGTTTCGCAGCTCGCTGCTGTTTTGGGGCCTCCGCTGCGGCTTCGCCTTGCGGCGCTACGTTTCGCAGCTCGCAGCTCTGCTCGGCCCTTCAGCCCTGCGGGCTTCGGTCTGGCCCTGCGGGCCACTGCTGCACATCGCTAGGCCGTTCTGGCCTGCGGCCAGGGGCGGCTTCGCCGCCCAATTGGACCAATAAATTGGCCCTCTACTGAACCTTGAAAACAAAAAAACACTTAAGTAATAGATAAAATCTTCATGCATCAACTGAAATAATCTATATAATTATGAGCTACTTTCAGGGAGAAACCCCAGATAATTACGAACAGAAATGTTTGTGCACCTTGGTCCTCGATACTTCGGGCTCTATGGGTGGCGAACCTATCCGCGAGCTCAACCGTGGCTTGCAGGAATTTTATGCGGCTATTGAGGAAGACCTCATTGCGGCCAACCGCCTAGAGGTTAGTGTCGTTACTTTTGGCAGCCGAATCAACACCCTCCAAGAGCCCTCGCTCATTGAGGGCTTTGATATGCCTACTCTGGGGGTTAGTGGCACCACTCGCCTAGTCGATGCTGTTCGAGAAGCCATGCGCAAAACAGAAGAACGCAAACAATGGTACAAAGAAACTGGGCAACCCTATTACCGCCCTATTGTGGTCCTCATTACCGATGGCGAACCCGATAGAGACCAGGATGTCAATGGCCTTTCTTCCGAAATCCGAGAAGCCGTTGAAGGCAAGCGCTTTACGTTTTTTGGCCTAGGCGTAAAAGGGTACAATCATGCTACTCTACAACGCATCTGCCCACCCACCGCTCCGCCTATGCCTCTAGCAGGCTATAAGTTCTCGGAGTTCTTCAAGTGGCTGAGCAATAGTATTGGCATTATTACCAAATCTAAAGAAGGAGAAACCATTGAGCTTCCTCCTATTAGTGATTGGGCCCAAATGAAGTTTTAATTTTTTTTGCCAAGCAGTTCTTGAGGATTCACTCAAGAACTGCTTCCCTATAATTTAGAATAAGGGGGGAGGCAAAGCTGCCAACCCTCGACTTTTTATTGCTTATGAATCAGGAAGAAAAAAGCCCTTGGGTCTTAGCCTATGCTTCGGTAATTGGCAACGGACATATTCAGTCGGGCATCCCCTGCCAAGATAGTACCGCACATCACCAAATCAATAAAGATTGGGGGGTGGCGGTGGTCTGCGATGGTGCAGGTTCTGCGGCCCAATCACATATTGGGTCTGATTTTGTGGCCCGAAATACGGCCCATTGTTTAGAGGAAGTGATTCAGCGCTGTGCTTGGTCGCCCAGCCAACTACCCGATGAACAAACTTGGCGCAAAGAGGCCCAAAGAGCCCTGCAACTAGTGATGCAACGCCTAATGCAGTTTGCCGAAAAAAGAGAGATTCCATTGCCTCAATTGGCTTGTACCGTTTTGGCTACGCTCTATTGTGAAGGCGCCCTGCTGAGCGTTCATATTGGCGATGGCCGGGCCGCCTACTCCGATGCCCCTGGCCAATGGAAGGCTCTTATAGCGCCCTATAGAGGCAATGAAGCCAATGAAACGGTCTTTATTACCTCTAGAATTTGGAACCCCGCCGGCATTGAGGAATATATTGAAAGCTCGGTCACTACTGGCCCAATTCGGGCCTTTGCCCTAATGAGCGACGGCTGTGAAAAGGCCGCTTTTGAGGTTAATATCTTTGACCCCAAGACCAAAAAATACAGCGATCCCAACAGGCCATTCCCTCGCTTTTTTGAGCCCAATGTGCCCGGTTTGCGCCAACTCTATAAAGAGAAAAAAAGCCAAAAAGAAATCAATACACTATGGAGCGGCTTTTTGACCGCCGGCACCAAGCAATTTAAGCATGAGATTGACGACAAAAGTATGATTTTGGCCGTTCGTCTAGCCGAAGTGCCCCAAGAAAAAAATATTTAAAGGTCTAGAAAGGCGCGAAGCGCCTTGGCTTAGGGATGGACAGCAGGGCCGCCGCAGGCGGCAGACCCAGCGGGCAAAGCCCGCGCAGGGCCGAGCGAGCAGCGAGCTGCGAAACAGCCCGACCCGAGCGCAGCGAGGGGAAGCCCCAAAGAAAAAATATATGCGCTGTTCTCCTTTATCTTCTATCCATTTTTAAACTATGCCCCAACAGTTTTATATAGCCGGCAGTAAAGAGGCCATCAGTGTGCCCGACAAACCCTTTGCAAGTGGAGGGGAGGGCGGTCTGTATGCTATTGAGCATCCCGTTCGTTATTTGGATTATGTGGCCAAAATTTATCATCCGCATAAGCGCAACAGCGAAAGCCGAGAGGAGAAGCTGAGCTATATGCTTAATAATCGGCCCAATGTAGAGCAGGAAGGCCAGCATCAGCCCATTATTTGGGTAGACCAACTGCTTTATGATGCTCAGGATAATTTTGTGGGCTACCTGATGCCCAAGGCCAAAGGAGAAAAGCTGGAGGTGCTCTGTGCCCCTAGTTTGCCCAAACGCCTAGGCCGTGCTTGGCAACGCCTGGCCTTTGGGCATGAAGATGCCTGGCGCCTTCGGATGAAAATTTGCTATAATATTGCCGCTGCCGTTTCTCAATTGCACGCCAGTGATCGTTATGTTTTGGTAGACCTCAAGCCCGATAATGTCCTGATTCAGAGCAATGGCTTAATTGCGCTGGTGGATATGGATTCTATTGAGGTGGTGGAAAATGGGCAAACTGTTTTTCCCGCTACGGTGGTGACGCCAGAATACACGCCCCCAGAGTATTATGATGGCCTCCGCCCTGGCGAACAGCCTATTCCCAAAAGTTGGGATGAGTTTAGCTTGGCCGTTATTTTTTATCGCCTTTTGTTGGGGATTCACCCCTTTGCAGCCTCTGCCCTACCGCCTTATGACCATATGGTTTCTTTGGGCGATAAGATTCATCAGGGCCTTTATGTGCACCATCGGCAAGAGCTATTTAGTGTGATCCCGCCTCCGCATCGGCAATTTGAAGAGCTAGAGGAAGAAATTCAAGCCCTTTTTAACCGAAGCTTTGTTGCGGGCCATCAGCAGGCAGAAGAACGCATTTCGGCTGAAGAATGGGGCAGCACCTTTATGAATAGCCCCCTTTTGCTGATTGACCGACCGCTGCCCTCTAAGGTTCTTGCCGTAGAACATAAACAACAGCAAAACTGGTACGAACTAGCCGTCAGCCGAGCCGTAGCCGAGCTCAAACTGGCCGCACCAGAGCTCAAGGACTTACAAAAACAACTGGAGGATGGAGGCATGAGCCCAAAGCTGTTTAGAGACAAAACAATGAAACTCTACAAAACTGCTGGACGAATTGCCCTCAATTTGCTGAAGTTTGTCGGAATTGTCTTTGTCGTTATTGTGGTCTTTGTCTTCCTCATTGGTGTCGTCTCTGACGACTTTGATTTTGCCACCGCTTTTGAGGTGCTCTCCGAGCTCTTTTTCTTTATTCCAAGAACCATCTTCAACCTCATTACGAGCCCAACTAGCTGGATCTTTATGGTTATTCCACTGCTCATTAGCTCGGGCCAAAGTATCCTGAGGTTTGTGGGTAAAAAAGTAAGTCAATTACTCGAGTTTGCCCAAGAACAAATGGCCCTGACCAAAGCCCAACGCCGCCGCTACCTAGAAGATAAACAATATAGCCTGTTTACAGAAAGAGTCAAGCTCAAGCAAAAGGTACAGGATATTCGCCAAGAACTAGACACCTTGCTAAAACTCAAGGAAAAAAGAGAGCGCAATTTCCAAAATACCTATGGCAAAAATGTACGCTCGGCCAACCAAAGAATCCAAGCCGATATTGCCCAAGAAAGCTACCAAATTAAGGTGCAAGACCAAAAAGCTAGAGAACTGATGCGAGCCGAAGCCAAGGAAATCCGAGCGCTTCGCCAACAGTATCAAAAGTACTTGCAAAACCCACCCTATAACCAGATCCTGGGCCATAGCCCCGAGCAAAAACTACAACAATTGCCCTATTGGGCAGGAGCCGAAGACATAGACAAAAGCCAAGAAGTACAAATTGCTCGGCAACTAGAAGACTGGAAAAAGAACTTTGAACAAGAACTGCAACTTATTCAAAATCGCTACGACCAAACCCAAAAAGAACTGCTCCAAGAAGGAAAAACACACAAAATCAAAATTGAGGATATTGTCAAAAAAGCCTCTAAAGAAATTCGCCAAGAATCTCAACTCGATGACAAACTCCTCGATAAATCTTACCGAAAACTACTCAAAACCCGCAACGACCTGCTCATAGAATTACATGGCGAGGAACATAAACTCAAAGACCTTAACCAGAAAATTAAACTTTTGCGCTCAGAACTCACGCAACTCCGATAAAAGTTGGACTTTCTCTTGCTTTTTTGAGATTTATGCTTATTTTTGCCCTCGCTTTATTATGAATCATCATTCAAAACTAATTTTTGGCCATGAAACAAGGATTGCATCCAGAAGACTATCGTCTTGTCGTGTTCAAAGATATTTCTACAGACTACAGCTTCCTAACACGATCTACTGCTCCTAGCAGAGATACGATCACTTGGGAAGATGGCAAAGAGTATCCCCTCGTTAAGTTGGAGATCTCTAGCGCCTCTCATCCTTTCTACACAGGAAAGATGACTTTCGTAGATACTGCTGGACGTATCGACAAGTTCAAAAAGAAATTTGCCAAGTTCGACTTGGGCTAGGCTTTTCTTTTTGCCAAAACACAAGCACAATAACCGCTATGGTTGTTGTGCTTTTTTTATTTGGGGCTGCCCCGCCCTTTGGTCGGGTCGGGCTGTATCGCAGCTCGCTGTTCGCTCGGCCCTGCAGCGGCAAAGCCGCTTTGGTCTGCCGCCTTCGGCGGCCCTGCTGCCCATCCCTCAGCCAGATTTAATCGCGCTGCTTTGGCCATAGTTTGCTATGAATTTTCGGCTAGGCCAGCTATTTTTTAAGGGCATAGCCTTCGCTATGGCCGAGAAAAATAGGGCCGACTAGCGGGAAATTGCTGCAAACTATAAAAGTGAGTGCGTTTAAATTTGGCTATTGCCTGCGGCGGCTTTGCCGCCTGCAAAACCGCATAGGACCAAAAAAAAGAGATTTTCTTCCCCTTGTAGGAAAAAAACCTCTACACTTTCAGAATAACGGTACATAAATTTCCGCTTTAGACTCCTAATTTAGGAAAATAAATTTTGCAAAAACAGACTTTTCTACTTTTTTATTAGATAAATTTCAAGCTTTTTAAACTTCTATTTCACAACCTTTCTTTTATACCTCACAAAAGCTTATCTCCAACACCTAATATGCTAGACCTTTATCTCCCCGGTTTTGAGGCTTTTTTGCAATTAGAAAAAGGACTTACCGCAGCTTCTTTGGCCGCCTATAAAAGTGATTTGAAGCAGCTCAACCGCTATCTCAAGCAGCAGCAGGAGCTAGAACAATTGGCCGATATAGATAAGCAAACGCTAAGGGGCTTTCTTCAGGAACTACAAAAGCTCGGCTTGGCCAAAAGCAGCCAGGCCCGTATGCTCTCTTCCATTAAAAGCTTTTTTGCCTTTTTGCGCCTAGAGCAATTGGTAGAGCAAGACCCCTCTACCCTATTAGAAGCCCCCAAACAAGCCCGGAAACTACCCGAATACCTCAGCATTGATGAGGTGGACCAAATATTCAATGCCATAGATCTCTCGCATCCGCAGGGGCACCGCAACCGCGCTATGCTCGAGCTGCTCTATGCCTGTGGCCTACGGGCCACAGAACTCTGCGAACTCAAATTATCGGGCCTTTTGCTAGAAATGGACCTCATTCGCCTTTGGGGAAAGGGCCAAAAGGAACGCATTGTCCCCATTGGCGAATCTGCCAAACAACAACTGCTCTTTTATTTGGACCAAAGAAAACATGCAGAAATCGCCCCCAAAGCAGAAGATATTGTCTTTTTGAACCGTAGAGGCAAACAGCTCTCTCGGCAAATGCTCTTTTTAGTGGTCAAGAAAGCCGTGGCCGATGCCGGCATAGAAAAAAATATATCCCCTCATAGTTTTCGCCATAGCTTTGCTACACATTTGGTAGAAGGCGGAGCCGACCTAAGATTGGTCCAACAACTACTAGGACATGCCTCTATTACCACCACCGAACTCTACAGCCAGCTCGATAATCGCTATTTAAAAGAAAGTTTGCGCTCTTTTCATCCTGCACAACAGCAAAAGCCCAAAGAATAACTTTTGGCGCCCTACAGGCCCGTCAGGGCCGCAGGCAATAGCCAAATTTAAACGCACTCACTTTTATAGTTTGCAGCAATTTACCGCTAGTCGGCCCTATTTTTCTCGGCCATAGCGAAGGCTATGCCCTTAAAAAATAGCTGGCCTAGCCAAAAATTCATAGCAAACTATGGCCAAAGCAGCGCGATTAAATCTGGCTGAGGGATGGACAGCAGTGGCGCGCAGCGCCAGACCCAGCCGCCAAAGGCGGCGCAGGGCCGAGCGATCAGCGAGCTGCGACACAGCCCGACCCGCCCGCAGGGCGGGGCAGCCCCAAAAGCACTAATCGATTAACATTAGGGGGCTAGACCAAGGACCGAGCTGCAAAAAGTACTGTCCAGCAGGATACTTATTTTGTAAATTCAGGCTAGTATTTGGGCCTTGAACGGCTCCAGTTTCTAAAGCCTGCCCCTGTAGATTGTAGAGGGTGTAAGAGAAAGTGCCCGCCTTGGGCAAACGGAGTTGAAATTGGCCCGAATTGGGTTGCGGCCAAATTTTGAGCGTTTGGTTTTCGCTAACAATGGTGCTTGTATAAGGTGTAAGATAAAGGCAATAATCCTCGGTTTCGGCATTTTGATGTTGTTGACAAAGCTCGGGATATTGGTTCCAGCGCAGGGCAATGCGCAGGCGGCTAGGGCCAGGCTGCGCCTGCTGCGGCAAATACAACTGGCCCAAAATCAAATTGCTTCCATTAAATTGGCCTTGATAAAGTAGCTCATCGGCATCCTCAAAATCGCCATCGGCATTGAGGTCTAGCCAAATGCGGAGACTTTCCTGATAGAGGTCTCCTTGTTCCACCTCAAAGGGAATAGACTGGCCAATGGGCCAATGCAGGACTAGGCTATCTTGCCAAAAATAGCCGCCATTATTGCCCGATTGCAGCTCATATTGGCCTAGGCGGATGCGCTCGATCCAGTCAAAGGTATTTTGTAGGCCCTGCATATTGCAGTATTGTAGTGGGCTACAGGCGGGGCAGCCTTCGCTGCGAAAAAAATGCAAGGGGCCCCAATCGCTGCTATCGCCTCTTAGGCAATGGCTCTGAAGCTGGTACTCAAAAAGGAGGCAGCTATCGAGCAGTGGCAAAACAAAAAGGCTATCTATGGCCGCCAACTGCTGCCAGGGCTGTCCGCTATTATGGGGCCGAAACCGCAGGGCCGAGCTAGCGGCATTAGTGGGCAAATGGGCCAATAATTCTCGTTCTTGATTGGCACTGAGGCTCCAGCTTTCGGATTGAGGCGGCAGGCAGCAATCCGTAGTACTCAGATAAAGCAAAAGGCTATCAGAGGGGCCACAAATTGGGTAAATTTTGAGCGCATAGCGCTGGCAATGGGCCAAATTAGCTAGGGTATCTCGGCTAGAGAGGTAGAGGGTATCCCAAGGAAAGCTAGCATCGGTTCTGAGCAAAACTTGCAGACTATCCTCATAATGCGGGGAATACAAATAAAAGCCTTCATCAAAGGCCTGCAGATAAAAATCGGGGGGCAAAAGGCAGCTATCGGTGGGGCAAGGCAGTTGTTGGACCAATTGGCCCGCATTGAGATAAGAGGAGCTTGTGGTGATCGTCTGCAAGCTGCCGCCGGGCGTTCCGCTTTGCAAAAGCGTTGTCTTGACAGCCAGGGCGGCTGCGGCGGGCCAGCGTTTGGCCCATTGCATAAAATTGGGACAGGCCGCTGCATAGGCTAGGGCAATGCTGCCCGTTACCGAAGGCGTAGCGGCAGAGGTTCCGCCAAAGCTACCATAATTCCCTCCATTTTGGGCTGTAAACACCCCATCGCCAAAAGCGCCAAGATCTACAGAAAGAGCGCCATAGCCGCCAGCTCGCAGCCCAAAACGGTTTAGATTGGTCACAACAATCAGGTAATCGCTGCTACAAAGGCTGGGCAAATCGCCAGCGGTTTCTACATTAACATCATTATTTGTGGTGGCGGCCACGCTAAGAATGCCGGCCTGCCCCAAGCTATCGTAAAAGCCACACCAAAGCGGAGCCGAGCTAGGCCAAGCATAATCTAAGCCCCAAGAAGAATTGCAAGCCACCACAAAGGCCCCTTCTTGTCCGTTACTTTGATTATAGCCTTGTCGTTGGCGCAAGATATAGCCATAGGCGGCCAAAATATTGGCCTCGGTAGTATTAAAATCATTTCGGACGATCAGCAATTGGCTGTTCCAGGCTAGGCCAGCGATGCCGGTAGCATTATTGCCTCGGCCAGCGGCTAAGGCGGCTACAGCGCTGCCATGATTTCCGCCTTGAATTTGGTCATTTTGGCTGTTGCTATTCCAGCCCCAAAAATCATCGACATAGCCATTTTGGTCCTCATCAATTTGGTTATTGGGAATTTCGGCTTGATTTTGCCAAATGGCGGGGGCCAAATCGGGATGTGTTTTTTCTACTCCATCATCAACAATGGCCAGCACAATGGGGTCGCCAAGGCGGCTGCTATCGCCGCCGCCCGCCAATTGCCAGGCGGGAACAGCATTATGGTCTAGGCCGGCTGGACCTCCAGCTTGTCCTGTATTTTGATGTTGCCATTGTTGGCCCAATAAACTATCGTTGGGAATTTGGCGGTATTTGAGGCGGCGGTTTCTTTGGGCCATTTTGACCTCGGGTTGGGCCCAGAGTTTGGGCAAAAGATCATTAGTTGAATTTGTTTTGAGCAGAAAATAGCTGCTCTGGGGAATCAGCAGTTCCGGGGCAGCCCAATGGCCGGGCAATTTGGCTATGAGCTGGCGAATTTGCTCCTGCTTATGCAGCAAAACAATATATTCTCCAGGCAAAGCTTGGCCCCAAAGGGAGGCCGAAAATAGCAGCCAACAACTAATTAAAAGAAAGCGCATAGTTTATAAATTTGATCGGTGAAGTCATCTACTAAACGATCTTGGCAAAGAAAAGGGCTGTAGGTAGATCAAAAAAAGGGAGTTGACCAAATGGTCAACTCCCTTTTTTGCCCTAAAACAAAACGGGTTAAATCCCCAATTTTGCTTTTACTTTTGCCGTAGCATCAATGCCTCCTTCAGAGTACATAATGAGCTTTACATCCATAATATAGCTATAGCCATTTTCGCTGGCTACATCGGTAAGGGCCTTATTAAATTGCTCATAGAGCGGCTTGATGAGGTCCTGTTCTTTTTTAGCCAAAGAACGCTCTGCTTCTGCGCTTTTTTGCTGCAGAGCTTGCTGCATTTTCTGCAGTTGTTCTTCTGCTTGTTTTTGTTGTGCAGGAGAAAGCACACCTTGTTTAGCTTTTTCCATGGTGCTAGTATAGAAATCCTGGACCTTTTTGCTTTCTGCTTCTAGTTGCTTTTGCAAAATTTTACCATAAGATTCTACCTCTGCTTTTGCTCTTTTGTAGGCGGGCATATTCGGAATAATCGCATCGCCATCTACATGAGCCATTTTTTGGGCCGATAATGGCGTAGCTGCCAAAAAGAGCAAGCAGGCCATTAGGCTAAAAAAAGAAGCCAATTTCATAGTTCTTGTTTTTGGGGGTGAAATTAAATGCCAAGCTTGGCTTTGAGTTTGGCCGTTGCATCGCTACCGCCTTGGTGGTAAAGCAACATCTTTTTGTCTAGAATATAGGCATAACCATTTTCCTTGGCCACTTCTTTGAGTTTAGACTCAAATTTTTCATAAAGAGGCTTGGTCAAATCTTGCTCCTTGCGCACCAAATCCTCATCAGCTTTGAGGGCCTGTTTTTGCAAATCTTCTTGCATTTTGGCCAATTTCTGCTCCGCTTCTTTTTGTTGTAGAGGAGTCATCTGCCCCGCCTGTACCTTAGCCATAACATCGGCATAATACTGCTGCATAGTCGCTTGCTTGCCCTCTAGTTGCTTTTCCAAAATCTTGCGGTAAGATTCTACCTCGGCTTTGGCTCTTTTGTATTCGGGCATATTGGGAATGATGACATCGGCATCTACGTAGGCAATTTTTTGTTGGCCATAGCTCACTGAGCTAAACGCCATAAAAGTAAGCAACATCAAAATGCTGCTGAGCTGCATAAGCTTTTTCATAGTATTTCTTAAAATTTTGAAGTTTGACGAATTAAGCGCACAAAAATAAATTTTTTTGGCGAAATCTAAGGAACTTATTTGCTCAAGCGTTTTACCACCTCTGCCGTAAGGTCCTTATCAGCTTTGGCATAAATCATTTGGCTGCCATCGGGGGCCGTAAAAATGAAGTCATAATTGCGCTCCTTGGCTAGGAGTTCGATAGTTTTATACACCTTTTCCTGAATGGGTTTCACTAAACTTTGGCGCTTAGAAAAAAGCTCTCCTTCAGCCCCAAAACGCTGGTCTTGCAAGGCTCTAACGGCCTTTTCTTTCTCAATAATTTCGTTTTGTTTTTGGGTTTTCATCTCATCGCTCATCAAGACTTCCCTTGCCTGATATTCCCGATAGAGTTGTTCAATTTGTTCGTATTCTTTGGCAATTTCTTGCCGCCAGCGCTCTGCCAATTGGTCCAATTCGGCCTGTGCGGTTTTATATTCGGGCACAGCATCCATAATTTGAGTCATGTCTACATAAGCTGCTCTTTGTGCAAAGGAAAAGCTCATGCTAGACAACAATAGCGTTAGGCTTAATAAGAGGTTTTTCATTTCTATTTATTTAATTATTCAGTATTTGATTTTTTTGGGGCTGCCCCGCCCTGCGGGCGGGTCGGGCTGTATCGCAGCTCGCAGGTCTGCTCGGCCCTGCAGCGGCTGCGCCGCTTTGGTCTGCCGCCTTTGGCGGCCCTGCTGTCCATCCCTCAGCCGCTCAGCTGTAGTGGGGGCTTTTGGCCCCTTTCTGCGGCCCTTTATGGTCTATTAGCCAAGTTTTGGGCCAAAAATAATTTCCCCGCCCTAGCAAAGATGCTATTTCTCCTTAAACTGATGTATTGGCAAAAGGGTTGGGCCCTGGCCTAGCGATGTGGAGGGGGGCGGCGCAGCCGCAGACCCAGCGGGCAAAGCCCGCGCAGGGCCGAGCAGACCTGCGAGCCCCGCAACGTAGCGCCCGCCGCAGGCGGGAGGCCCCAAAACAGCAGCAAGCCCCGCAACGACAACAAGCCCTTTAGGGCGCAGTTCGACGACCAAAGGGAGTAACTGCCGACGACCGCAGGAAGCCGGAGGCCCCAAAAAACAAAAATCTATAAGAAAATCAAAAAAAGAGCAGCCTCTAAAGCGAGACTGCTCTTCTATTTAAAACGCTTGCAAGCAAGGCGTTTATTTTTTAAGTCCGATTTCGCGTAGACGCTCATCTAGGTAGTCGCCAGCGGTAATTGGCTCGTATTGTAGGGGCGTTTCTTCGGTTACGCAATCTTCTAGGCAAGTCAAATCCATATCGCTGCGGGGATGCAAGAAGAAAGGAATAGAGATGCGTGAAGTGTCCCAAAGCTCGCGTGGTGGATTCACTACACGGTGGGTGGTCGACTTCAATTTGTTGTTGGTGAGGCGTTGTAGCATATCTCCAACATTGATGACGATACCGTCTCCCAAGGCTTTCACATCGATCCAATCTTGGCCCAAGGGACGCACTTGTAGTCCGTCGGCAGAAGCACCAACCAAAAGGGTAATGAGGTTAATGTCCTCATGCTCTTCTGAGCGGATAGCCGATTTGGGTTCTTGCGTGATGGGAGGATAGTGAATAGCGCGCAAAATAGAGTTTCCGCCCTCAATATGAGGATTGAAATAATTGCGGTCTAGTCCCAAGAAAATAGCGATAGCCTCTAGCAAGTGAGCGCCAGAAGCCTCAAAAGCTTGGTACAACTCACGGGCTGTTTTGTTGAACTCAGGCAACTCATCGGTGTAGATATTATCCATATATACCTCTTTGAGCTCATGCCCTTCAGGCAATTCTTGACCAAACTGATAAAACTCTTTGAGGTCGCCTACATCTGACTGTTTGGCATGTTCGCGGCCAAAAGAGCAATATCCTCTTTGTCCAGCGCCATTTTTGACCTCATATTTGTCTTTGACCTCCAAGTCTTGCGCAAAAAAGCGCTCAGAGGCTTCAAAGAACTTCTTAATTAACTCTTTGGGAATGCCGTGATTCACGACGCCCACAAAACCAATTTCTGTAAATGCTTTTCCTAGGGCCTCAACAAAAGCAGCTTGCTGAGAGGCATCACCCTTTACGAACTGACTCAGGTCTACCTGAGGAATTCCGGTAATAGTTGCCATAACTAAAATGCATTGATGGTAAGTGTACTGCTCTCTTTTTTCTTTTGAACAGCACGAAAGTAGTTTGTTGCACAAATCTAATAAAAAAATCGACTTTTTTGTCCTTTTTTCTCGGCCTACAAGATTTTTTCCCGGATTAGGGCTTCTAGCTCCAAACGTTTTTCCTCATTGTAGCCTCTTTGCTCAAAAATTAACTCTCCTTGGGGATTAAACAACAGAAAATATGGAAACCCTTTGAGGCCCAACTGCTGCTGTAGCCCTAAATCAATGCGAATGCGTTCATGCTCTTTGATTTTTTCAAAGTTAAAGACTTTGTTTTGGTTTAATTCGGCCATTTTATCTATTGGAACATAAATGTAGTATTGATCCAATTTTCCTTTTAGTTCTTGATAAAAAGGCTGCATATCTGGGATGGCCTTCAGGCAAGGTGGGCAGCGTTCATGCCAAGTTTCAATCAGCACATAATGGCCATTTTGAGCCAAGGTCACAGTATCTCCCTCCTCTTGCAAAAAGAATTGACTAAAGATATTGTAGCTACTATCTCTTTTGGGCTCCTCTCCTTTTTTTTCTGCAAAATTGTAGCTAGGCTGTTGCTGATGATGCTCATAGTTAGATAACTCTATGTGCTCAGGATAAAAGCGAAAACTGTAAATGATAATTCCTGTCAGAACGAAAAACTGCATGGCTTGCTTTGGGAATAAACGGCGATCAAACTGAATTCCTAGGGTTAACAAAGTAGCCGCCATAAATGGAGAGTTAAGCAGGGGCATCCAAGAATAGCCCCTCTCCTTTAAGGTATAGATATATATCCCAAAATAAAGCAGGGGAGCAGATAGCTTTAATAAAATATGCCATTTGGTTTCACTGCCCTTAATCAACTGCCGAATATAATAGCTGGCATAAAAGGTATAGAGTAACCCCAACAGAATGCTATAATTTGAGGGTTGGCCTCCATATAAAAAGGCATAAGCCCAAACCAAAAAGATAGATAAGGAATAAAATAGGTAATAGAGCATTGTTTATTTTTTGAACAATTTAACAATGCTCAAACATACACCCAAAACCTAATAAAAATCACAAAAAAAAACTTTTAACTATACCTTAAACCTACTCCTCCTCTGGCTGCGCCATAATCATCTCTATCTGTATTTTTCTTTGGCCCGCAGCCTCTACACTATAAATAGAGTTGCGAGGGTCGTTAATATCATCGCTAACGCCAGTGGGCACCTCCGTTTCTCCAATAGAAAGCTCTACAAATTTGAGCTGCCCAGAGCGCAAATAAGGCTGAAATGCTCCTTTTTGGAATTGCTCCATTTCATTGCGCATACTCGAAATCCGTCTTTTGGCCAAGTTGATATTATAAGCCGAAGAAGAACGGGGACTACAATAGCCTCTCAAGTGAAACTCTACGGCTTGTCCAGTCTCCAAAAGCGTGAGCAACTGCCCCAAAAAATGCTGTAAACGAGCATACTCTCCCGCTACTTCTTGCTCAAAAAACTTGGCTACTCTAGCTTTGGCCCGCTGCTGCACTTCTGCCCCATCGTATTGGGCCGAAAACTCCTCCTCATATTGCGTTTGTAGTTGCAAATAAGCTTGGTAGGATGCCGTATAGCTCATTTTTGTTGTGGTGGCATAAGTTTGTTTGTCTGGACTATCATTGTGGAAGTACAAGCTAATGGGCAATTTTTCTAGTAAATTAGCTATGCTAGGCGCTTCTTCAACGACTTCTGTGGGCAAACTGTCTAGTTCTTCTAACTCCATCACTGGCGGATCAATAGGATCCACAACAGCTACAGGAGGCGTTAAACTACTATCTTTTTTGGGCGTTTCTGGAACCGCCTCTGGGGCTTCTGGCTCCAATTCTATCCCCGTCAATACGGGGTCTTGGGCCAAAAGGCTATCCAAAGGACTCAATTCTGGCTCTACAATCAAATCTCCAGGCTCAATCTCCACCGGCAAAGTCAAGGCATATATATCATTGCAACAAGATTCTCCCGTCAAGATTTTAGAGCCGGGCCGATTAGAAGAAAAATAACCAAAGGTGTCTAGCTCTGGCGCAATGTAAAAATACAAGTCATTGGCCGCAGAATTGAGCGGTACCCCCACATTTTGGGGAGCCGACCAGCTATCATCCTCTCGTTTGGCCTTAAAAATATCATAGCCGCCCAAACCCAAATGCCAAGTAGAGCTAAAATAAAGCGTCTGCGTTTTGGCATGATAAAAAGGCGTGGCCTCATTGCCTTTGGTGTTGATTTCGGGCCCCAAATTAAAGGGTTTTCCATATTTGTTGTCGCCCAAAACTTCTACGCACCAAATATCTAAGCCCCCAAATCCCCCTTTGCGGTCAGAAGCAAAAAAGAGCAGACTTTTGTTTTGCAAACTATCAAAACTATGGTTGGGATGAGTCGTGGTATAGCCTCTGGGCGCATTCACCGATTTAGGCAAAGCCGCTGGCTTGCCCCAAGCATTGCCTTTTTTGGGCACTTTATAAATCTCACATTCCAATTCATTCTGAGGGTTCCGCTCGCAAAGTGTATAATATAACCACTGCCCATCTGCACTAAGGGCTGAATTACCCACATTGGTGTATTTGCGGTTCAAACCCGGCACAAAGGCCGCATTTCCTTGCCCTCGGCCTCTAGAACGCAAAATTTTTCCATATAAATATTGTTTGGTCGAGGCCTTGGCGCTCATTCTCCGCTTGGCATCCTGCTCAAAACGCAGGGCAGAAAAATACAATTCATCGCCCACCAAATGCGGAGAAAAATCGGCATAAGCGGTATTCACTTTTTCGCCCAAAGAGATCACTTCTACTCCCTCAATGGGCTTTTTATATATCTCTTCGGCAAATTTACAAGCCTGCAGCTCATGCTTGGCCCGCTCTTGCAAAGCCTGCAATTCTCGGCCCCTGACCGCCTTGGCCAAAAAGGCCTCAAACTCTACAATCGCCTCCGAATATTTGGCATTGTGCTTCAAGGTGTAGGCATAATAAAAATCCATGCTCGGATAAGCCGCCCGCTCCTCTCCCATTCTACTCAATTTGCGGTAATAGGACTCCGCCTTGCCAAAGTTAAAACTCTGTCGACAAGCTTCCGCATAGCCCCAATAGGCCTCGGCCTGCTTTTTCTTCGGCTGCCCCTGAAAAGCCTCTTCCTTAAAGGCTTGCTCATACTCCTCCACCGCGCCATAAAAATCACCTCGATTCAATAGCTTTTTTGCGGTTTTCAATTCTTTTTGGCCCAATACGGCCCAACTCAATAGTAAAAAGGGAAATAAGATAAGTAGTTGTTTCATAGGGTTCTGTTTTTTTATTTTGGGGCCTCCGCTGCGGCTACGCCTTGCGGCGCTACGTTTCAGGGCTCGCAGGTCTGCTCGGCCCTTCGGCCTAACGGCCTTGGTCTGCGGCTTCGCCGCCCCCTTCCACATCGCTAGGCCAAGCAAAGCTAAACCAAAAAGTCAACCCATGGCATTCGCTGCAGCCATTGGTCCAAATTTTTGAGTGGCGTATTTCTGCTTTCTACAATTTGCAGGCGCTCGAGCTGCACAAAGCGCTCGGGCAACTCTTCTAAATGGGGGTTATCGGAGAGGTCCAGATGAGTAAGGGAATACAAGCCACCAATATCTGCGGGCAATTGGTCCAATTCTGTGCCGCTTAGCTCCAATTTGCGCAGTTGGCCCAATTGGCCTTGCCCAAAAAGAGAGAGCCGCCGCAGGGGGTTGCGGCTCAAATTGAGCGTTCCAAAATCCTCGGCCTGAAAAAAGCTAAAAGAGACTTCCTCCAATTGATTGTCAAAAAGCTGCAAATTGCGCAAACTTTGAAAACCCTCTGCTGTTTTAGGCAGGGTTTTTATCTTATTGATTCCCAAAAAGAGCTGTTGCAAATTAGGCAAACGGCCCAAAAAGCAAGGAAACTCTTCTAGGCGGTTTGTATTGAGGCTCAGGCTATGCAAATAAGGGAGCTCGGCCAGTTCTTCGGGCAAAGATGCTAGCTGGTTGCCAGAAAGGTCCAGCTGTTCTAAAGCCCTAAATTGACCGATTTCTTTGGGCAACTCTTGCAACTTTCTATTTGATAAATTGAGGAAAGGCCGCTGTAATAACCCCCAAAGATCTTCCGCACTCATCTCTTCTGGAGGCTCGGCCCTGGGCCATAGCAAATAGTAGGGCGCCAACAGCTCTTGCAAAGCAATCCCCTGCCCCTTGGCCAAACTAAAGGCTAACTCAATATTGGCCATATCGCCACTGCCAATTAACTGTCTAACTGCTGCTAAATTGTCCAAAATATCTATCCTCTGCTGATTAAAATTTATCTTGGCGCCTTGGAATAATTTTTGCTCGGCCAGACCAAATTGCATAAAGACGAGCAAGAACAAACAAAAGTTGGAATCGCTTTTGTTTTAGGCTCTTCCAAAAGCCATAAATACCCCAAAAGACCAATAGTTTTTTAGAACTACCTACAACTACCTTATTCATATGAGAACAATGAAATTGCTCTTCGCTTTTTGCCTAATGATGACATTTGGCCTAAATAGCTTGCAAGCCCAAACGCCTTTCTTTAAAAAGGCCTTAGCCAATGTGGAAAAATCTGATCCAGCCGCAAAAAAAGTACTGGAAAAACTAAAAAAGAAGTATACCCAATATAAGGCAATTTATGCAGAATATGAGTTGCTTATTGATAACCGAGAAACCCAAGAGCGCCAAAAAGGCCAAATTACCCAAGCAGGCGATAAGTTTCATGTCAATAATAATGGCAACGAAATTTACTGCGATGGCGAAACGCTCTGGATGTACATGAAAAACAACAACGAGCTGCAAATCAATGATTATGAGCCCGAAGATGAAGACATGATGTCGCCCTCTAAAATTATGAAAATCTATGAGGCCGAAGATGAGTTTTTCTATGCCATGACCCAAGATAGAGGCGATATTTGCGAAATTGAGTTTAAGCCGCATGATAAGGAAGCCGATTTCTTTAAAATTAGAGCTACCATTGACCGAGCCAAACCCATGGTTAATGAAATTAAGGTCTTTGCCAAAGATGGCACCATCTACACCCTAGATATTAAGGTGCTTAAAGCGGCCCAACCCAAGGCTAGTGATTTTATTTTTGATAAAAGTAAATACCCCGGCATTAGAGAGGTGGATATGCGCTAAATCCTTTTCTTTTTCTGTTCAAAAAGCCCAGCTGTTAAGATAACAGCTGGGCTTTTTGTTTTCTTAAATTGTTGTAGCTACCACTAATTTCAATATCTAGCCTTTATCTTTGAACTTCTTTAGCGGCAGCTTTTGGTCCTTTTAGGCGGCGCAGCCGCCAGCGGGCCGAAGGCCCCACGGCTGAGGGATGGGAAGGGGGGCCGAAGGCCCGACCGAGCTTTTGAGCAAAGCGAAAAAGCGATGGGCCGAGCAGACCTGCGAGCCCGGGACAGCCCGACCCGCCCGCAGGGCGGGGCAGCCCCAAACAAAAATGAACCCTCTACCCTTTTATTTGTCTCTTCTTAGCCAAGAAGACTAAAAAATTATTTAACACACAGTTTATTTGCCATGCAACGCCTAGCGCTTCCTTACGATAAAATTCCACAACTTTCTACTTTTGACAAAGCCTACCAAGGGGGCGACCAGCGGCTGCGGCCCTTTTATGCTGCGGCCCCAGAAATCGACAATTTTGCTGCGGCTATTCAGCAAAGGCAGTTTTCTGCCAAGCGCCGTGCGCTTTTGGTCCAAGAACTTCAGGCCCAATATGCTCATTTGGAGCAGCCCGAAATTTTAAAAGCGCAGTTGGCCGCCCTAGGGCAAGAACAAACCTTTACGGTCACTACGGGGCATCAGCCCAATTTATTTACGGGGCCGCTCTATTTTGTGTATAAGATTTTGGGGACTATCCGTCTGGCTCGAGAACTAAAAACTGCCTACCCCCAATATCATTTTGTGCCCATTTATTGGTTGGGCGAAGAAGACCATGATTTTGAAGAAATTAAGCATACCGCTCTTTTTGGCCGCCCCCTAGTTTGGGAAGACCCTCAGGGCGGGGCTTTGGGCCAATATAAAATAGACAGTCTAGGGCCCGTATTGAGTGAATTATTTGGAATTTTGGGCGATAGTCCAGAAGCCCAAGAGCTAAAAACCAGCCTGCAAGCCGCTTTTTCTGGGCCCAAAACCTATGGCCAAGCCTTTATGGAATGGGTGCATGCCCTTTTTGGCCGCTACGGCTTAGTCATTTTGCGAGCCGGCAGCCCTGCCCTAAAAGCCAGCTTTGCCGAAGTGATGAAAGAAGAGCTTTTGCAGCAAAGTTCTAAGGCCATTTTGGAGAAAAGCTATGCGGAACTAGAAGCCGCCGGTTTTGGTCCACAAGCCTATGCCCGCGATATCAACCTCTTTTATCTCAGCCAAAATAAGCGGAGCAGAATTGTACAAAACGAAGCCGGAGAATATGCTGTTTTAGCTACTGATTTGCGCTTTTCTGAGGCCGAAATCTTGGCCGAATTGGAGCAACATCCCGAGCGATTTAGCCCCAATGTCATTTTGCGCCCCCTTTATCAAGAGCAAATTTTGCCCAACCTAGCCTATGTAGGCGGAGGCGGAGAGCTAGCCTATTGGATGGAGCGCAAAGCCCAATTTGCGCATTATCAAACGCCTTTTCCCATTTTGGTCCGTCGAAATTCGGTGCAGTTGATCGATGCCCGCTCGGCAAAAAATTGGCTGGCCCTAGGATTTGATTGGGAGCAGCTCTTTGAGGAGACCGAAACGCTCCGACAAGATTTTGTCCGACGACAAACCGAACACGAGCTCAATTTTGAGGCAGAACAGGCCCAAATTAAAGCCCTTTTTGAGCAAATTGGCGAGAAAACCGCCGCCGTAGAGCCCACCCTAAAAGCTTCGGTGGCCGCCCAAGAAGCCCAAATTCAAAAGAGTTTAGACAAGCTGCAAAAGCGACTCATGCGGGCCGAAAAACAGAAAATGGATACAGAACTAGGCAAAATTCAAAAGCTACAAAATAAACTTCTTCCCAAAGCTAAACTCCAAGAACGATACAGCAATTTTATGGAATTCTACCTGCGTTTGGGCGGCCAAAAATGGCTGGACCAATTGCTGCAAGAACTTCACCCTCTCCAAAAAGATTTCCTGCTCTTGATTGAGGAGGACTAAAACAAAACCGTATGAAACAGCTCCTTTTTACCGCCCTTTTGGCCCTCAGCTTTGGCGCCTGCCAAGAGGCCAAAACAGACAGCAAAGCCTCTACAGAGCAGCCCGCCCAAAGCTTGGCTGTAGCCGAAGAAAAAGAAAAATCGGCTGAAGAATCAACAGATTTTCCCCATGCCGATAAGATTCTGACTAGCGAAGCAGGCAAATCGCTTCCAATCTACCATTTTGAAGGCTTTGAAAAAGATATTCTGAGCCTAAAAGATGGAGAAGAGCTCTATGTCGTTAATTTTTGGGCGACCTGGTGCGGCCCCTGCGTTAAGGAATTGCCCTACTTCAATGCCCTAGAAAAAGAACTAGCTGGCAAGGTCAAATTCCTTTATGTCAGCCTCGATTTTACCAAAAGTCTAGAGAAAAAACTGCTGCCCTTTATGGATAAAGAAGAAATTGGGCAGGTGGTTTTCTTGGACCAGAAAAAGGTGAATGAATGGCTGCCCAAAATTGATAAAGATTGGTCTGGCGCTATCCCCGCCACCCTAATTTTAGGCAAGGGCCAACATCAGTTCTACCGCCAAAGCTTCCATAGCAGCGAGGAACTCAAGGCCATTTTGCCCCTATAGTTTATCGTATTTCCTGACTATTTTATAATAATTACATGATCAAGCAAAGTTTAATTATGCTCTTGTTTTTGGGCCTATTTACGGCCTGCCAATCGGAGGCGCCCAAAACAACAGCCACAGATGAAGCCGAAAAAACAGAACAAACGGCCGAAACCCAAGAAGAAACAACGGAAGCCGCCCCTATCAAACGCTATGCCTTGGGCGATGCCGTTGCCGACTTCAAACTCAAAAACGTAGATGGCAAGATGGTCAGCATGGCCGATTATCCCGAGGCCAAAGGCTTTGTAGTGATTTTCACCTGCAACCACTGCCCCTTCTCTATCGCTTATGAGGACCGCATTATCGCCTTGGACAAAAAGTACAAGGAGCTGGGCTATCCCGTCATCGCCATCAACCCCAATGACCCGGAGCTGAATGCCGATGATAGCTACCCCAAAATGCAAGAACGAGCCAAAGAAAAAGGCTTTAGCTTCCCTTATTTGTTTGATGAAGCCCAAGACGTTTTCCCTCTTTTTGGCGCCACAAAAACGCCTCACTGCTTTTTGCTCAACAAAGAGGGCGATGCGCTTAAGCTAGTTTATAAAGGAGCTTTTGACGATAGCAAAGAAGCCGAAGAAGTGAGCAAAAATTTCTTGGCCGATGCCTTGGAGGCCTTGCTCAAAAATGAAGCCCCCAACCCCAATAGCACCCTCGCTTTTGGCTGTAGCATCAAAACTAATGACGAAAGCAAAATTGCCGAATAAGCCATTCTGCTCAGAGAATTAGCCAGTTTGCCTAGTGTCTTTAAGATGCTAGGCTTTTTTTATGTTGTTTGGGGGCCTCAGCAGCAAAGCTGCGGCGCTACGTTCCACAGCTCGCAGGTCTGCTCGGCCCTGCAGCGGCTGCGCCGCTTTGGTCTGGCCTGCGGCCACTGCTGCACATCGCTAGGCCGCTCAACTATAGTTTTCAAGCTAGTCTTTTCGCTTCGGCCAGTCTGTTTAAAATTCTGTGTTTCCCCTTTTACTCCCTAGGGACTGCTAGAACAACTGAAAAAGGCTAAGGAACAGCTAGGTCGAGCTAAGAAGTAAGTAGCTCGAGCTAAGGAACAGCTAGGTCGAGCTAGGAAGTAAGCAGCTCGAGCTAAAGAACAGCTAGGTCGAGCTAGGAAGTAAGTAGCTCGAGCTAAGAAAAAGTTAGCTCCTTGGACCAATTGCTTAAGTTCCTTTACTAAACACTTTAACTAATTCATAACAATAATCAAAAGGGGAATCCTAGCATAGGGCTCGCTAAGTCAGGGAGTTAGCTAGACTAGCAGAGGGACAAAAAAAGAGGGGCCTAGGCTTAAGTATTTAAGCAAAAAGGTAACAAAATCAAGTTTTGTACGTAAAATAATTATACCATCATAAAAACGGCTAGACTTATGAAATCGAACACAGCACTTCATCTCAACCTACATCATGCAATTTCTCAGCAGCTACTTGTTGCATTTCGTTATAATGACCAAGATGATTGGCGAGTTGTGGAGCCCTTTTGTTTGGGTTTGACACGGGCTAATAATTGGGGTTTGCGGGCATTTCAGCGTTCGGGGCCGGTGGGTTCCAAAACCAGTTGGAAGCTTTTTAATTTGGATAAGGCGCAAGACTTGCGGGTATTGAGTCAGCAATTTTCGGCGGAGGTACGGGAGCAGTACCGAGTGGGCGACAAGCAGATGCAGACAATTTTCCGTCAGTTGTATTAGAATCAGTTTAAGTTTTGGGGCATAGAAAAAGGGACTTCCGAGGGTATCGGAAGTCCCTTTTGGGTCTAATTGCGGTAGGTTTGGGGCTGGCGGAGCCAGCCTGGCCGCAGGCCAAATGGCCCAGCGCTGCGCAGCTGTGGCCCGCAGGGCCAGACCAAAGCCGCCAAAGGTGGCGAAGGGCCGAGCAGACTTGCGAGCGGCGGAGCCTAGCGGCGGCCGCCCCAAATTGGAGGGCGGCCGCGGGCCCCAAATCTTTAGAAATAGAAACTTAATGTAGTACGGACCGAGAACTTTTGGGCATCTTGGTTATCGAAATAGCTGAGGCGCCAGAGGGCATCGATACGGATCACCTTGAAGATATTTTCGATACCGGCGCCGACTTCCATATAGGGCCCTTGGTTGAAGCTGCCGTAATAGGGGCCGCCATTATCTTGATGATTGAGGGCATTGGCTTCTTGATTTTCTTGGCTCAGGCTGCCCCAGACGCCGCGAAAGAAGGCCACCTCTCTCCATTTGAGTTTGCGGATAAGGGGGATTCGGTTGAGGAAAAAGCCATCGAAATGTTGGACGGCGCGGACGCCCACCCAAAGATCGCTCACAAACTCGAAGCTATTCATGAGGTTATAGGATTCGGGATTATAGAAATAGGCTTCATTGCCGGGGTGGCTTTCGAGCAAGAGATAAGGCAGGCGGCCAAAGACTTTTCCGCCTTCGATGCGGTAAGAGAACCAGCCTACAGGGCCAACATTGAACCAGTGCGAGATTTCGGCGCTGATGCGATGATAATTATATTTGCTGCCTAAAACGCCTTTGACGCCAGCTAAGTAAGAGAGTTCGATAATGGGAAATTTGGTCCCGATAGAGAGGTCGCTAAAGTAGCCACGCAAGAGTTTTTCTTTGTAGGCGTAGCGAAACTTGAGGAGGACTTCGGTGGTAGTGACTGCCGTATCGATTTTTGTGTAGTCGTTGGCATCGGGATAATAGCGAAAATTGAAGCCTCTATCGGAGCGGCTAAAAATGGCGCCTTGGGGGATCATATTTCGGTGAATAATGGCTAGGCGGTTGGAGAACCCTCTTTTATAGGTATGTTGATAATAGGCCTTAAACTCCTTAACGGCTAGCATTTTGGCGGGCACATTTCGGCGGAGGAAGCCGGCAAAAAGGCCTTGGCTGGGGGTTTGTTCGCTATTTCGGTTATCGAAGAGGACATCGTTAATATATTTTACGCCAACTTCTCTTCTTTTGAATCGGTTGAAGACATATTGGCCCTCTAGGCGGTACTTCCAGCGTTTATCGCCAAAACCGTAGGCGCCATAGCCATAGATGCGTAATTTTTTGGAGAACTGCGGGCCTGTTCCGACGCCAAAGCCCAGGCGGATTCCTTCAATATCGTTATAATTAAAGATAGAGCCATAGGGGCCGAGATAGAGAGGGCCTTGTTCGTAATAGCCAGTAGAGATGGTTGATAAGAGCTTAGTTGCGGTTTGGTAGATGGGCACCGTTTTGATACTATCGACCATTTTGTAGACGGCTTTTTCGTTATCGGTCAGTTTTTCGTGTCTTTGTTCGGACCAGAAACTATCGGCTTTTTCCAGGGCGATATAATCTATATCTTCTGGATCGGCTTCTTTATAGGTTTTTTCTAATTCTTCTTGGCCAATTTGAAAATCCTTATACATCAGGGTTTTTCGGCCTATGACCCCCATCATTTTTTCTCGTTTTTTGCTGAGGGCAAAATCGATGACTGTTTTTTCTTTGTAGGGCAGCCAGATACTGTCTTGTTGTTTGTATTCGGCATAAATGAGCAGGCGGTTGACGAGATTGACGTTTACGTCTTCGCTCATTCTCATATTGACGATTTCGAGGCCATAATTTTCTACAGAGACCCAAAAGTCGCCATAGAAAGTATTTTCGCCACGGCGTTTGGGTTTAAACTTGAGTTTATAGGACCATTCGTCTTCGATATGGGTAGAGTCGATAATATAATACTCATAGAAAAAGAGGCCATTATTGGCAAATGGGCTAATAAACTCCTTGCCGAGGACCGTAATATAATTATCGTAGAGGTCGAATTCATCGTGCATTTGGCCAATAAAATCCACCACGGTTGAATTTTCTACCCCGGAGACCTTTTGGGCCTTGAGGATTTCTTTTTTGCCCTTACCATTTATATAAAAGATATCATAAATTCGTTCGGCCACATAGGCGGGCAAAAAGGGTTTGACATCGGAGGTAGAGTCTATATTTTCGAAAATAAACTGCAGGTCCTTAAACAAAGGGCTATCCTTCATTTTGGGGTCAATATTATTGAGGTCCAATTCGGTTTTGGAGTAGCACTCTACCTGATAATTATCAAAGTTTTTGCGCTTATTGCGCTCCTTATTGGCCACAATGCGGCGGACCACCTCATTGGCGGGATTTTCTCCGGCCAGCACCATTACGGTTTCTAATTCTACGGAGCTACTTTTGAGGCGAAAATTGATGGAGAGTTCTGTCTGCGTCTTATCGATTCGCTTCATCAGATTATCGTAGCCCACCGAGGCGGCCATAATGGTATCGCTGGGTAGGCTGGCCAGCTCCATTTCGAGGCGGTACTTGCCCTCTACATCAGAGGTGACGCCCATAGGGATATCGCCTGGAATAAATACACTACAAAAGGGGACGCCTTCTTCGGTATCATCATCAATTACCTGCCCTGTTATTAGTATTTTCTGGGCTATCAGGAGGGGAGCCCAGGCCAAAAAGGCCAGAATAAAAAGATTACGCATAAAAGAATCTTAGGGTTTAGTCAAAAACGACTTTCTAATTTAGCGAAAAAATGGGTTTAGCGAAGAAGTTAAATAGACATAATGCTTTTTTGTGTCGCCCAAGCTAGATTTTTTTCCGATTAGGTTTCTAGTAAATAGTAAACAAAGGGCAGCGACAAATTATCTATTTGGCCCTATCTTTGAATTTTTCATTTTGTTTTTCTTAACACGTTTAAACAAATACCCTATGCGTAATCTCCTTATGTTCTGCCTTAGCCTTTTCTTGCTGGAGGCCGCCTATGCCCAACCTCAGAAACTGCTGGATCAGCTTAAAAACCGAGAAGAAATTAGTTTTATGGGCCGCAGTAGCTTCTCGATGAAGCAGAATTCGGGGCCAGAGTTGGTGAAGAGTTTGGCCTTTAAGCTACATGCCTCTTTAAGCAAAAAAGAGCTAAAAAACATCAGTTCTGCGGGCCTACCTAACTCTCCAGATCCTGCGCAGTGGATGGCGGCTTATCCGCAGCGCGATGATGAGGTCTTTTCTTTTAACCCCACAACAATGGAAGAAGAAAAGCATGAGGCCAAGACCGAAGTAAAGCCCACAGACTTTAGTGACTTTAATATTTTGGCCTTGATGGCCTACAACAAAAAGACGCATCAATTTGAGTACTATCCCTATGCGATTCGGCCTGTTTTGGCGGCTAATGAAAGCGTAAATTACAGCCCCATTCAGATTGATATTGCTCAGGGGAGCATGCTCCAAAACCAAAAGCGCCGCCTGAGTTTTTCGGGCCAAATTGATGGACTAAGCGCAGAAATTGAAATCATAGAATATAAAGGTAAAGAGATGGGCCTAGGCGATATCTTGCAGGACCAAATCGGGGCCCTAGAGCAGTTATCGATCAAAAGCCTAGAGGGCAAAGATTTGGACCAAGAAGGCCGTTTGGTCCTCCAAAAAGAAATTAAATTGGCTGGGGGTGTTGCCAGCTTTGACCCAGCCAGCATGCAAGAAAAGCTGATGTATCAACTGGCGCCACAATTTATCCTTGATTTTAGCCGTGGAGTCTTCTACAGCAAAAACCAATCGGTAAAAATCCAACATACTGAAAAAGAAGAATTAGGCTATTGTCTCCCCTTCTAAACTGGGCCATAACTGCCCTAAAGAGCGCCTCCAAGAATCTTGGGGGCGCTTTTGTTTTGCCCTGAATAAAGCGTAACTTTAAGGCTAAAGATCAAACGCCTTTAAAAAAAATATCTAATGCAAGAGGTACAATTTGAAGATACTTTGGACTATGCCAAAGCCCAGGATGTCAGTGATCCCCTAGCGCATTTTCGTCCCCAGTTCCATTTTCCAAAGCAGGCAGATGGAAGCCCTATTATTTATCTTTGCGGCAATTCCTTGGGGCTACAGCCCCGCCTTGCTCAGCAGCTGATGCAAGACGAAATGGAGGTCTGGAAAGAGTTGGCCGTAGAGGGCCACTTTAAGGCCGAGCGCCCTTGGATGACCTACCATGAAGAGTTTAGCCGACAGCTTTCGCCTATTGTGGGGGCTTTGCCCAAAGAGATTACCGTCATGAACACCCTGAGCGTCAATTTGCACCTCATGATGGTCTCTTTTTATCGGCCCACAAAAAGCCGCTACAAAATTGTGATTGAGGGTGGCGCCTTTCCCTCGGATAAATATGCCGTAGATTCGCAGCTGCGTTTTCATGGCATTGACCCTCAGGATGGCTTGATTCAGCTGCGGCCCCGTATGGGGGAGGACCATCTGCGGACCGAAGATATTTTGCAGGCCTTAGAGCGGGAAAAGGACAGTATTGCCTTGGTCATGCTCAGCGGAATCAATTATTATACGGGCCAATGTTTTGACATGCAGTCTATTACGAAAAAAGGCCATGAAATTGGCGCCATGGTGGGCTTTGATTTGGCCCATGCGGCGGGCAATGTCCGCCTTCAATTACATGATTGGGGGATGGATTTTGCCGTTTGGTGCCACTACAAATACCTCAACTCGGGCCCTGGCTGCATTGCTGGCGCCTTTGTGCATGAGCGCCATCTCAACAGCAAGGATTTGCCTCGTTTTGAGGGTTGGTGGGGCCACCACAAAGAAAGCCGCTTCAAAATGCCCGCTACTTTTGAGCCCGCCCCCAATGCCGATGCTTGGCAAATTAGCAATGCGCCCATTTTGGCCATGGTGCCTATGCGGGCCGCTTTGGCCCTCTTCAATGAGGCGGGCATGGACCGTTTGCTGGCCAAAAGCAAAAAACTAACGGCCTATCTGGAGTTCTTGCTCAACCAATTGCCCACTGACCGCATCCGTATTCTGACCCCCAAAAATCCCAAGGACCGAGGCGCTCAGCTCTCTATTCAGGTACAAGGGGCCGACCGCAGCCTCTTCGATGATTTAGTTAAAAATGGCGTGATTGGTGACTGGCGAGAACCCGATGTTATTCGCATTTCTCCTGCCCCCATCTACAACTCTTTTGAAGATGTCTATCGGATGGTGAAGATTCTAAAAAAATGCCTGCAGCTCTAGTTTCTGCTTTTTGATTTATTATTTTTGGGCCCGCGGCCGCCTTGGCTTTGCCAAGGCGGCCGCCGCTATGCTCCGGGGCTCGCTATTCGCTCGGCCCTTCGTTTTTTTCGCTACGCTCAAAAAAACTCGGTCTGGCCTTCGGCCACCCCTGCGCAGCGCTGGGCCGCTCATCGGATAAGTAGACCTTAAACAAACTGCTTTGGCCGCTTAAGCCTATGTGCCATTTGAGGACCAAAGGGCCGAAGCCGACTATTTTGCGCAGGCTTTGCAGAGGAGCGGATGAGCGCTGCGGAGCGGGTGGCCCGAAGGGCCAGACCAAAGGCAGGCAAAGCCTGCCTGCAGGGCCGAGCAGACTTGCGAGCCCCGCAGCATAGCGACCCGAGCGAAGCGAGGGACAGCCCCAAAATTAAACACAAAAACTAATAGATCGTGACAGCTAATAAGGTAACTTATAGACCTAAAAAATAGATTAACAATTCATTAACCAGTTAAATCGCTGTATTTTGCTCATCTTTCTATTAAAATAAAGCTTATTTTTGAAGTTAATTTTTCTCATCTCCAAGCAGTTTAGCACTGCTTACTATCTAATTTTATATGCAAAAACTATCGATTCAATTTTTCATGCTATTTTGCTTGAGTCTTTTGAGCTTCTCGGTTTCGGCCCAGTTGACAGAAGATTTTGAGGGCAGCATTCCGCCTGCGGGTTGGGCCATTTTTGATAATGGGATTGGGACCACCCAATCTTGGCAAGCCTCTACCACCGCCAATACGGGAGCCCAAGCGGCTTCTGTCACTTTTGAGTTTGTTACAGGAGGGAACTCTACAGATTGGCTAGTTACGCCAGCGGTAAATATTAGTGCAGGGGCTAGCACCTTAGCCTTTTATCAGCGTTTATCCTATGATTTTTTTGATTATGGGAACATTTACACCATTCGGGTATCTACGACCTCTCAGACAGACACCACCACATTTACCATCATTGATACTCAGGGAGAAACTGACTTTAGCAGTACCTATAGTCCTAAAGTTGTAGACCTTAGTGCCTATGTTGGGCAGTCTGTTTATGTAGCTTTTGTTATGGAGCAAAATAATGGAGATAACTGGTTTATTGATGATTTGAGCATTGGAGCGCCTCCTTGTTTGGATCCTTCTGCGGTGACGGCTAGCAACATTACGGCCAACTCGGCAGATATTAGTTTTAATGCCAATGGCGCGCCTCAGGCGGAAGTGGCCCTAGTGGCAGCAGGAGCTGCGGCCCCTACTTCGGGAACGGTAACAAGCAGCAATCCATTTAGCGCTACAGGTTTGGCTGATGGAAGCAGCTATGATATTTATGTCCGTGGCCTTTGTAGCGGTGGTGGCAACTCTAACTGGGCAGGCCCTGTTAGCTTTACTACCTCTTGTTTGGGCGTACAAGGCGATATGGCCAATGATGCTTTTGTCATTAGCACGCCTAACTTCAACCAAGCTGGCGCGACTGACTCTTGCTATACGAATACGGTGGGCAATAGCTCGGCAGATGTATGGTTTCAGTATGTAATTCCTAGTTGTACAGACTCTCTATATATTGGTTTGGATAGCTCTGACTTTGATACTTACCTTCGTGTTTTTGGGGCCGATACAACGACCTCTTTAGCCGTAAATGATGATGGTGGAGTGGGTACCACCTCTCGCCTAGAGTTGAGCATTTTGAGCAATGCCAACTTTAATTCTGGCGACACCATTTATATTCTAGTAGAAGGCTTTAGCGCCAATGAAGGGAACTACGTTCTTGATGTACAGGCCACCACAAGCAGCTCTCCTGCTGGAGATTGGGCCAATACGGCTATTGGCATCAGTGCGCTTCCTTTTGCGGCTAATAATGCCACTACTTGCTACAGCAATACGGCAGGCCAAGCCGCTGCTGATGTATGGTTTGAGTATATTGTTGAGGACTGTCTAGATTCTATTCTTATTTCTTTGGCAGGATCTGACTATGATTCTTACCTAAGCATCTATGCTGCTGATAGCAGTACTATTCTGTTTAGCAATGACAATGGCGCAGGCAACAATAATGCGGCCTTGAACCTTGCTGTTGGGGCAAGCATCAATAGTGGCGACACGATTTATATTTTGGTAGAAGGTGCGGGCACAGCTAGCGGAAACTTCCAGTTAGATGTACAGCCTGTATTTGATCCTCTTCCTGGAAACACCATCCAGCAGGCCATTAGCATCAATACCTTTCCCTTTAGTAATTCTGGAGCGACCACAGGTTGCTACCAAAACACCATTGGAAACAGCTCTGCGGATGTGTGGTTCCAGCATGTACTAGACAACTGTACCGATACCCTATTCATTAGCTTGGATAGCTCTGACTTTGATACTTACCTCCGTGTTTATGCGGCTGATGGAACGACTCAACTAGACTTTAACGATGATGGTGGACAAGGAACCACCTCTTACCTCCTTCTCGATATTGTTAATGATCCTAGCTATAATGCAGGAGATACCATCTATATCTTGGTTGAAGGCTTTGGTTCTAGCACGGGTAACTACGGGCTCAACATTGATGCAGTACGTTGTGATCCTCCGGTTAGTGCCACAGTAGTGGTAAATGGTCTACAGACGACTTACTGTAATGCCAACAACATTCCTAGTCCACAAATGGTCATCTACAATGGTGGAAACAGTGACTTGGCCATGGTTCCTTATACCGTCACGCTAAGCACTCTACCCTTTACGATTACTGTAGACACGGCCTATAACATTCCTATGAATGATTCTGTAGTGATTAGTCTACCCGCCTTCCCTTCTGCTTCTGGAAACGGAATCTTTGAGGTGAGCATTGATGTGCCTGGCGATTATGACCTCAGTGATAATGTTTATACTCAGGTATTGGCGATTTCTAATACTGTATCTACGGTTTCTGCTGTAGATGTGGCTTGTCATGGAGATGCCAACGGTAGCGCTACGGCTATGGGCCAAGCGGGCATTGCGCCTTACAGCTATATTTGGGATGCCAATGCAGGCAGCCAAACTACGGCTACGGCTACTGGCCTCGATGCGGGTACTTATAATGTGACCATTACGGATAGTATTGGTTGTGGCACGCAAAATAGCGTTCAAGTTACAGAGCCTGCAATTTTGACCGTAGATGCAGTCAATAACAATGACGGCACAGCTACCGCCAACGTTTCTGGTGGAGTAGCTGCTTATAGCTACGATTGGTCTAATGGCTCAACTACTGCTACAATTCAAGGGGCAGGGCTACAAACCGTCATCGTTACTGATGCCAATGGTTGCCCAGCTAGCGATACCGTTACTATTGTTGTAGCCGTTACGGGCATTGAAGGATTGGAGCAAATGAGCATTTTCCCTAATCCGGCTCAAGATTATGTAAACCTTAGCTTTGAATTAACTGAAAGCCGTCAGCTTCAGCTACAATTGGTCGCCCTAAATGGCCAAGTGGTTTATACCCAAAGCCTAAATGTTGTTGGGCAGCAAAACTTGCGCATCAATACGCAAGAGCTTGCTCCTGCGATGTATATGCTCCGCATCATTGATGAAAAGAGCCGTACGCAGCATACAGAACCTATCGTTATTCAACGATAAGCGGTTTACTCATTTTTAAGTGAGTCCCATAAAGTTGGCCCCCAAGACATTTTGTCTTGGGGGCCTTTTTTTGTTTTTATTGGCGCCAAACTGGCTCCACCTCTCTCAAATTGGGTTTTACATAAACATCATCAATTTCATCAATAATTTTTGGGAGCAAACCTTTGACTAAATTTTGCCGCTTGTTATTCCAATGTGCAGCCGCTTTTTCAAATTCCTTAGATTTGGCCTTCTTCATCCAGTCTTCCCAGGGGTTGCTTCGGCCCTCTAGGGTTTGGCGCAAGCCCTCAAAGAGGTTTTTAAAGAGCATGCTCGCCAGGCGGTAGCGCTCTAAGAGCGCATCTACTTCTTGGATTTTGGCCGAAATAGCCTTAATCTGCTCTTCTTTTTCTTCCTTACTGGTCGAAAACCTAAGGAGCTGCTCAAAATGCTGGTCTACCGCTCGGCTCAATTGTTTCATGGCCCCTTTTTCATTATCTAGCACCTTATGGATAAAATCGGCATCTTGGGCCAATTCCGGGTCTACCAAAGCAATATATTCGGCCAGTAGTTCTTCGGCGTCTTGGCTGAGGGCCCGCATTCGCAAATTGACATTTTTCCAACTATTAGCATGATGGTCCAAAGAAGCGTACTCGGCCTCTACAATAGAAAAGAAAGCCGAAAAATGCCGATACTTCTTCTGCCCTGTTTGGATCAAAGAATCATTTTTGGCCTGTATAGCGGGGTCCAATTGGTAAACCTTTACATCATGCTTACCTCTCAGGCCATCCAAACGAACATTTTCCAAAACCACCTCCTTAAAGGGTTTGTACTTGGCCTCAATATTGGCTCGGCTAAACAAGCTAGAAAAGACGCCCTTAAAGCTGTTGATCACACTTTTCAGCTTGCCCCCAGTTAAAATATTTCCCACATCGGCAGCAAAATTGAGCACCTTGCCCGCTCTAGATCTTCCTTTTAGCAGCTCGGTATTATACTGCTGTCTTTGCAGCTCAAACTCCGCTTGCAGATCTTTGATATAATCTTTTTGCGCCAAATCAGATAGATTTTCCATGCTGCCCAACCAATCGTCAAACTCCTTATAGGCCAAAGGGTTGGCCATTTCGCTGCGCTGATGAAAAATATCATAAATTTGTAGCGAAATATCTATATGGCCCACATAATTATAAACATTGCCAATAGTTTGCACCTCACTATAGTAAATATCCTTTAGCCGCCTAGCCGATTTGGCATAGCTCTGATGCTCTGCTTTACGGATACTCTCCAAAATATTTTCTTCAATCTTGACCTTCTCCACTTCTAAAATCCGAGAGGTTTGTATCCGATTAAAGTCAGTTTGTGACAACTCTTCTAGCTCGATATTATCCAGCAATAGCTCCCCCGATTCATAGTCCTGAATACTCATTTTTACTCGGCTCAATTTGGTCAAATTTAGTTCATCTAACTGAATTGGATTGGGAAAACAAATGCTACTATTGCTCTTAATTTCTTGGCTGCTGTACTCTGACCATTTTTTATCTTCTTCAGAATAATAGCTGTACACAATCCGAAAGCCTCGGCCAACGCTCACATTTTGCACCCGATAATCAAAGCGCAGGCTCCCAATTCCATAGGGCGATTCGGGCAGACGCAGCTCTAAACTAGCACCATTCCCCAAGAGCAAGAGCGCCGGATTATCGGCCTGGCAGCCAGAGGGAATAATGGCCGTAGAGCCCTGACAATGCAGGCCCTTGGCCTTTTCTAGCTCTTCTATGGTATCAAAGTTTTCCGCCAAAAGCAGCTTTTGAGCCTTCAGGCTGCCCAGGCTTAAAAGGAACAAACAGAATAAGATGTTTTTCTTCATTTTTAGTATCTTGATTTTTTGGGGCCTCCCGCCTTCGGCGGGCGCTACGCTTCAGGGCTCGCAGGTCTGCTCGGCCCTGCGGCCTAACGGCCTTGGTCTGCGGCTTCGCCGCCCCCTTTCGCATCGCTAGGCCAAAAGGCGTCCTTCTTTGCGAGTTATTTAAAAGATAATTTATGCTAAGTTTCTGGGAGAGAGAACAATTTTTTGCACCGCAGGATATCGTCATTGTTGGTGCTGGTTTAGTGGGACTAAATGCGGCCCTAAAATTAAGGCAGCTCCATCCAAAAGCAAAAATATTGGTCCTAGAAAAAGGGCTTTTGCCTGCTGGCGCCAGTAGTCGAAATGCAGGTTTTGCTTGTTTTGGCAGCCCTGGCGAGCTCTATGAGGACCTTAAATCTCATAGTTGGGCAGAGCTAGAGGAGCTTTTATATCAACGTTATTTGGGCCTGCGTTTATTGCGAGAAACCCTAGGAGATCAAGCTATCGCCTATCAGGGCGGGGGCAGCCTAGAACTCTTTAGGGCCAAAGAAGAGGCGCAATATCAGGCTATATTGGACCAACTGCCCAGCTTTAACAAGCGCTTGGCTCCGCTTTTTGAGGGCCGATCACTTTTTAGTCCCTTGGCCAAAGATGCGCTAAAAAAAGAAGGTTTGCAAAATTTTTCTAGGGCTTTACAGAATAGCTTAGAGGGCCAAATAGATACGGGAAAAATGATGCGGACCTTGCTGCAGAAAGTAGAAATGGCAGGCATTAGTATCCGTTGGGGGGCCGAGCTTTTGGATTGGGAACAAGGGGCTGGGGGGCTTTGTTTACATCTTCGTTTTGGTCCAGAACAACTAGCGCTATACAGTCAGCAGCTCTTAATTTGCAACAATGGTTTTGGGCCTCGCCTATTGCCTGATTTGGCGCTACAGCCAGCTCGGAACCAAGTAATTTTGAGCGAGCGCATTCCCAATTTGGCCCTAAAGCGGCCCTGCCATGCTCAGGCGGGCTATGTTTATTTTCGGCCCATTGCTGGGCGGATTTTACTGGGTGGTGGGCGACATCTGGACCCCATTGGAGAAACCACCGATGAACTAGGGCAAACGGCCAAGATTCAGGACTTTTTAGCCGATTACCTAGAGCATGTGTTGGGCCAAAAAGTGGGCATTAGCCAAAGTTGGTCGGGAATATTGGGCGTAGGGCCTCAGAAAAAGCCCCTTTTGGGCCAAAGCGAATCGGGGGTATATTATGCTCTGCGTTTGGGGGGGATGGGCGTAGCCCTGGGGAGTTTATTGGGCCAAAAAGCGGCTAAACTATTAAGTAAATAGCTTACTTTTGCGGTTTGCAGGGCGCAAAGCGCCCGCAGGCCTAGCGATGTGCAGCAGTGGCCGTCAGGCCAGACCCAGCCGCTGAAAGCGGCGCAGGGCCGAGCGAACAGCGAGCTGCGAAACGTAGCGGCCGCCGCAGGCGGCAGGCCCCAAAACAAAAATAGCCTACAACATCAATTGCGGGCTATTTTTCGATTTCGGTAGAGTTGGCATTAAATATCCATCCAGAGTTCGCCAGTTTTGATGACATGGATAGCCCAGACGAGGACCACAGAAATAACTAGGCCGAGAGCGGCCTTACCGATATCGCGAAAAACCATGCGATGCATATTGCCATCTGCCCGGCCTTCTACGGCGATGCGGATGCCATATTCGCGGCCAGCGAGCAGGCCCAAAAAGACCCAAGTCGTACTCATGGGCACGCGGTTGAGCTCCTTAAAAAAGTAGAGCACTACGCCATAGATACAGTCTACAAAAGTGGCTGAGCGGATATCGCTGGTATTGGTTTTTGACTTAATAATGCCTTGGATAGCGCCTCCTTGTTTCTTAAAAATATAGCCTAGAAGGAGTAAGAGCCAGCCGAGGCTAAGCGTCATTTCTAGGGCGCTAATTTGGCGGGGGAGATAGACATAAATATTGGCAAAATCTTGAATGAGCCATTGGGTCCAGAGAAAGCCCGTAGAGCCCCACTGCAGGATGGTCCAGAAAATCTGGCCCTTCTTGCTAATTTCGGGATTGCGCAAAAAGTAGCGTTCTGTAAATCGAGAGACCAGCAAGTAGAAGAGCAGGCCTGTTCCGAAGGCGACGCCATAGCCAATTAGTGATTTGATGATCATGGGCGTGAGCCCTTTGGGGAGAAAAAAAGTGAGGATCAGGAAAGAGGTACTAACGGGGATGCCTAGGCGGGTAACGACTAAAAGGACGAGTGGTGGGAGGATATACCACCAGCTCATATCTTGGATAAAGGGGTATTTGGGGTTTTCTAGGTTAAATTTATCGGGGTCTCCGATTAGGCGACCGTAAGAAACATCTCCGCCATGGGTATACCAGCCATAAAGAAGAGTGACTGTAAGAATACCGCCTGCAAATAGCCAAAGGACCCACCAGGGGCGCTTTTCATTAGAGCTGATAAATGTTCCAAGGGTTTGGATAACATCATTGCCGATGACCGAATAGGCCGCTAAGGCAAAGCCGAGATAGATGTATATTTCTGGCATTTTGTGATATAGATTAGTGCATCAAAAAGTCTTTGGCTTTAGGAGGCTCAAAATGCAATAATAATTTAGCGGCTAAGGGAATAAAAGCATTAAGTAATTGTTAATTTGATTAGCCTAAAAAAAAACTTAGCCAGCCTTTTAAGCTAGCTAAGTTTTCTAATTTCCTATGTGACTTTGGTCCTAATAATCTACACTAATTAGTGGGCGTCTTTCTAGGCCCAATTTATCTATAGTTGCCTGAGAGAGTTCGCCTTCTTCTTGGTTGATATCATAATCTTTTTGGAACTGACGGAGGAATCGGCGGGTGGTTTCATCATAGTCTCCGGTTTTGGGTAATTTGTAGCCTAACTTGAGCAGAGCCTCTTGAATTTCGTAGGCAGTGGGGGCATTAAATACGCCAAAGGGGCAGACCACTTCTTGCCAGCTTTGCCATTTGCCGGGGGGCAAATAGCGCAATTTTTCGCCAGTTTTGAGACTGGGTCTACCTGCAGATTCTGGAATAATTTCGATGCGGCTTTTTTGCTTTAGGCTTTGTCTTTTGATTACTTCATAGACTGCTGGAATGATATGATCGGTGCGGCTGGTATCCAAAATATCTTTAAAGGGATAAAAGCGGGTATTGACCACCTTATACTCTGGGGCCAATTTGACCAAGCAAGCAGCTACTTTATGTTTAGGTTCTTCATCTTGGCGGCAAATTTCAGATACATCGGCGGGTCTCCACTCAGAAACGGGATCTCTGAGCGTTAGAATTTCTGTACTCATAAAATAGTTGGTCGTATCAAAGTTGCCGTTTAGGGCTGGCGAGACGAGAATACTATCGTGGGTGGTTTCGTATTTGGCAGGAACAAACTTGAGGTAATAGCCTTCATTCAAATCATAGCTTTCTTGGCTATTGGCATTGGCTAGGCCAATAAAATAAGTTTTGCCTAGTTCGGCCTGTTTTCTTAGGCTCTCAAATATATCTTGAGTTTGTGCTTGTATGCTTGCCGTAAGCAGAAAGCTACTCAAGAAAAATATATAGGTGTGTAGATATAATTGCCCCATAAACCTGCGGGTTAAACGTGTAGTGTTGGTCGAGAAGTTGGATGTCTGTTTGCGAGAACATTTTCTAGGGAGAAGGGGATTGAGGAGGATATCTTCTGCTTAGCAATTTAACAAAGTCAATTTCTTTTAAGGTCGACAGTTTAAAATCTTATTGATCGTATAAATATAATGAAACTAGCATTTTATCAGTTCATTTCCGGTAGATAAATTCGACGAACTAATTGATTTTTTCAAGGAAACTGATCCAGCGCTTACGCTCTTGGGCTGTTTTGGCCTTTCTGAGCAAGCGGGCGGCCAGTTGTCGGCAAGCAGCAATCACTTGATGTTTGGCCACTCCATATAGTTGCGCTTTCAAAAAATAGTCAAGGGCCTCTTCTTCTCGCTCTAAGTCCATAAAGGTTTGGGCCAAAAGTAAGATTACCGTTTTAGTTGGTTTTGTGACAAGCTTTTCCTCCAAGATAGCCATCTTTTCTAAACTAGCCGGCATCTTTTCTATTTTGGTCAAAGATAAGGCCGCTCTTGGCTTTTCTTTGAACAGTCGTTGAAAATTTTCTGTTAGTTTTTCTTTTCTTTTATGTTGACTATTGCAAAAGAAAGTAATTTCTTCGCTTAGCGACAAGCGGAATAGCAGTGCATCACTATCTAAGGGTTCTGCTTCTTGTAGCATAAAGAGGTAGGCAATATAGAGCAGAGCGGTTTGTTTTTTGAAGTTCTCTAGGGCGGCTGCCTGCTCTGCCCAGCTGGGCTGTTTCCCTTTTTCTAGCAGCGGCAATAAGGGGTTGGCTTCGGCCAACTCAATAAAAGGAGCCTGGGCCAAACGGCTCTGCATCAAGGCACAATCTCCCAAAAAACGAAGCGCCAACAAATTGAGCGGACGCTCCTCCCCTTCCCATATATATAGACTGCTGGCCTCTAAGATAGCCGCCAAACAAGAAAGATAATCCGCCGACTCATAATGATGTGCCGCCTTTTGGGCCACTACATAAAACATCTGCCAATAGTTTGAACAGCTAAAACAATAGAAGTTCCTAAAGATAGAAAACTAAATGCCCCCAAAGCTATAAACTGAAGAAAAGCCCTGCGAAAAAAGAAATAATGATTAAGTTTGCAGGGCTTTTTTGGGCCTTTTGTTAAACAAAACAGCCCTTGCACCGCTTTATAGGTACATTTATTATTTTCACGACGATCTGAAGGAACAACTTATGGCTTTAGCCGGAAAAACAGGGGTTTTGCTTGTAAATTTGGGAACACCCGATGCCCCAACTAGAGGGGCCGTTTATCGCTACCTCAAAGAATTTTTATTGGATGGGCGGGTTATTGATATTAACCCCATTGCCCGGAATATCTTGGTCCGTGGCATTATTGCGCCTTTCCGCTCTGGCGCTTCGGCAAAATTGTATCAAGAGCTCTGGACCGATGAGGGCTCGCCCCTAAAGGTTTTTGGCTATTTCCTCCAAGAGGAGGTCCAAAAACAATTGGGCGATGACTATATCGTAGAACTAGGAATGCGCTACCAAAATCCCTCTCTCAAATCGGCCCTCGATAAACTGCTGGCCCAACAAATTAGCCGGCTAGTGGTGCTGCCGCTCTTTCCCCAATATGCCTCGGCCACTACAGGCTCGGTGCATGATGAGGTGATGCGCCTGCTCCGCCAAGAGCAAATTATTCCCGAAATTAGCTTTATCAATTCTTATCACGATCATCCCAAAATGATCGCCGCCTTTGTAGCCCGCGCCCAAGAACACAATATTGAGGACTATGATCATGTGCTCTTTTCTTTTCATGGGCTGCCCAAACGCCAACTCGTTAAGGCCGACCGCTGTAACCACTGTATGCAAACAGCAGATTGCTGCGAAACCCTCAGCATTAAGAACCAACATTGTTATAGCGCCCAGTGTTTTGATACCAGCCGCGCTATTGCCGAGGCCCTAAATTTGCCCAAGGAAAAATATAGCAATTGCTTTCAGTCTCGCCTTGGCCGAGACCCCTGGCTAGAACCCTATACTAGCGATCTGCTCAAGGAACGCTACGAAAAAGGCGACCGCAAGATCCTGGTCTTTTGTCCCGCCTTTGTGGCCGATTGCCTAGAAACTACCATAGAAATTTCTGAGGAATATGCCGAAGAGTTTGAAGAGATGGGCGGCGAACACCTCCAACTCGTAGAAGGCCTCAATGATCATCCGCTTTGGGTGGAGGCAGTGGTGGAGCTGATCCATGAAGCTTAAATGATAAGATGTCTCTAGCAATTGCTGTTAGGGACGTTTTTTTTGGGGCCTCCGCAGCAAAGCTGCGGCGCTACGCTTTGGGGCTCGCAAGTCTGCTCGGCCCTTCGTTTTTTCGCTACGCTCAAAAAACTCGGTCTGGCCTTCGGCCACCCCGCCGCATCGCTAGGCCGAAGAAATCAGGCCCAAAGGGCCCGCGAAAAGGGCGCTTTGCGCCCACAATAAGAACGCCTGTATAAAAAATGGCCCAAACGCCCCTAGGGGATTCCTCAAGGAATCCCGTAGAGGGGTGGGTGGGCGGGGTCATATTAGCGAATGAGGAGCGCAGCGACGAATACCACTTTTTATGCGGTCCTACAGGCCCGAAGGGCCGCAGGCTGAGGGATAGTAGGCAGTGGCCCAAAGGGCCAGACCAAGGAGCATAGCGACGCAGGGCCGAGCAAACAGCGAGCTGCCGCATAGCCCGACCCGAGCAAAGCGAGGGGCAGCCCCTACTCCTCAATTTCTAAAAGCTCAATTTGATAATCTACCACCTCTTGGGCACTTCTTAACCCCGTCTTGACTTGATAGGCCTTAATATAAGGATAGCGATTGCTCAAGGGCGAGTCCTTGGGGCCAATCAACAACAACTCCTGCTTATCTATAGGCTGCCCACTCCCATCTATATATATAATATTAGCCTTTAGTTTTTTAATGGGCCGACTGCCCGACTGCTTAAGGCGCAAGCCAAAATGATGATAAACAGAGTTGGAAAATTGGTTATAGCTTAATTCACTAGCCATAGCCTCCGCCTTAAAAAAATACTTTTGGTTCAACTTTTCGGGAAATACCTTTAGGGATTTGGGAAGCATTGGACTAGCCGTTTCTTTAATATTGACCAACTCTAGCTCCAACAAAATCTCTGCAACAGGAGGTGGGTCGCCATAAGACTGATGCAGCTCTTGGATGGCCACATAATCGCCCATTTTGGCCCCTTTTGGAATATCAAAAGTGAGTGGGCTGCTCCAGAGCTCCTCCCCGTTTTGGTCCAAATAATGCACCCAAGCCACCACACTACCACTGCCCGAGCTGAGGAGTTTGAAATAGCCATTTAGACGATAACTAAACTCCTTTTCTCCAGCCCGAGAAATCATTTCTAGTTCGGCAGATAAGCCGACAATCTCGCCATCTCCAGCAATCATACTGCCTTTTTCCCAACGGCTAGCCATAGACCGGCTGCTACCGCTATAGGTTTCTCCGGCTAGCACTTCAGGAACCCCTTCTCGATCAATTTCGCTGCTATAACCTGGCGTTAGGACCAAATAAGCGAAAACCGCTATTATTATAATAAACAAGGCCACAAAAACATTAGTCGTTTTTTTCCCTTTTGATTGGGAGTTTTTGGGGCGGCTTGGGCTGGGCTGCCCCAGATCAAAGCTAGGGGCCGCATTTTGGGCCCTAAAGGGTCTTTCTTCTTCTTCTTTTAACTGCACCAAAAGCTGCATAGCCCTTTGGTCTTCTGGATTGAGCTGTAGCTGCCGCTGCGCCCATAGCTTTACCGCCTTTTGGTCCGAACTATTTCCCTTTTCTTCAAAGCAAATCAAATGCGCTTGGGCCATCAACAACGCTAGGTCCTCCCCCTGCGGGCGAATCAAACGAGCCTGCTTCAACTCCGCCAAAGCCTCCTCCCCTAAATAATGATCAATATAGCCCTTGGCCCGACTCAAAAAATTGGCATAGGCGCTTTCTAATTTATCCCAATCCGTATAACTCAGGCCCATAGAAAGGCCCAACTCTTTATATTCTTCCTGGCTAAAGCTTTCTTCCTCAATGCGGTTTTGCATTTGCTTTAGCTGATCGAGTAAAGATTTTATTTGGGGATCCTGCATAAAAAATGGGAAATTCAGTGAACAATTTGGTCAAATCGTGATAGACGTCACCTTTTTTAAAAATAGTCTAAACTACTTTTGTATCTGGAGTGAACGCCTCAATAGAATTCTTGACCTCTTTTACAGCATTAAAGTACAAATTATTATGGATATCAAACAATTTATACCCGCCTTAGAGTGGCTTCCCAAATACTCCCAAAACGACCTAAAAGGCGATTTATCGGCAGGTTTGACCGTGGGCGTTATGTTGATCCCTCAGGGGATGGCTTATTCAATGTTGGCCGGCTTACCCCCTATTTATGGACTTTATGCCTCTATTGTTCCGCTTATTATTTATGCTTTTTTAGGGACCTCTCGCCAGCTGGCCGTGGGGCCTGTTGCTATGGTATCTTTGTTGGTTGCTTCTGGAGTAGGCGCCATTACTCAAGATCCCGATGAGTTTGTTAAATTGGCCATCATGATGGCCCTAATGGTGGGTATTTTCCAATTCACCCTCGGGGTTTTACGCATGGGTTTTTTGGTCAACTTCCTTTCTCATCCGGTGATTAGTGGCTTTACCTCTGCCGCGGCCCTAATTATTGGGTTTTCACAGCTCAAACATTTGCTGGGTATTGACCTAAAACGCTCGCATCATGTGCACGATATTATTGGACAAGCCATTGAACGGGCTGGAGAAAGTAATATGTATACGCTCATGATTGGCTTAGGGGGTGTGGCTATTATCTTAGCCCTCAAAAAGCTCAATAAAAAGATGGGCATCAATATCCCCGGCCCTTTGGTGGCCGTAGTTTTTGGTATCCTTACCGTTTGGGGCATGGGCCTCTTTGATGCCGGTGTTAAGATTGTTGGAGAAGTGCCCAGCGGTTTGCCAAGCCCTCAAGTGCCTACCTTTAGCCTAGAAAACTTCCAGAAGCTTTTGCCTATCGCTTTGACGATCTCGCTAGTGGGCTTTATGGAGTCTATCGCTGTAGCTAAAGCCATTCAGGCCAAACACAAAAATTATAAGATTATCCCCAACCAAGAACTTATTGGCCTTGGACTCGCCAACATTGGCGGCTCTTTCTTGCAGGCCTTCCCCACCACAGGCGGATTCTCTCGTACAGCAGTAAATGACCAAGCTGGAGCTAAAACTGGTGTAGCAGCTATTCTGTCTGCCGCCCTGATCATTCTTACCCTGCTTTTCCTTACGCCCCTATTCTACTACCTACCCAAAGCCATTTTGGCCTCTGTAATTATGGTAGCCGTATTTGGCCTTATTGACTATAATGAAGCCATCCACCTCTGGAAAGCCGACCGCCGCGATTTCTGGATGCTCATCCTCACTTTTGTAGCTACCCTTTCTTTGGGTATCGAACAAGGTATTGGTTTGGGTGTTGTGGTCTCTTTGTTCAGCATTATCTACCAAACTACTCGCCCACATTTGGCGATCTTGGCCCGCATTCCCGGTAGCAAACATTACCGCAATGTAAAACGCTTTGATAAACTAGAGGAACGTAGCGACTTGCTCATCCTCCGCTTTGATGCACAGCTTTATTTTGCCAATACCACTTTCTTCCGCGAAAGCATCGAGAAACTAGTAGAGGAGGCTGGCGAAGAGCTCAAAGCGATTATTATCAATGCCGAAAGTATCAACGCTATCGATTCTAGTGCCATGCACGCCCTAGAAGATGTAGCCAAAGAGATTCAAGATAAAGAGATCAACTTCTTTGTGGCTGGCACCAAAGGCCCTGTCCGAGATGCCCTTTATCGAGGCCATATTATCGAGCATATTGGTACCGAAAACTTCTTTATTGATGTTCAGGCCGCTGTAGATGCCGCCGATGGCAAAGATGGCCGCAAACATGATGAATATGTACTGCAAAATAGCCTCTAGGCTGTTCTAATGTCTATTGTTTAACGGCTAGTGGGAGCTTCCTGCTAGCCGTTTTTTTATGCTTTTTCTGAAGGTTTTTTTGGGCCTACGCTGCGGCTGCGCCTTGCTGCGCTACGTTTCGCAGCTCGCAGGTCTGCTCGGCCCTGCAGCCCTTCGGGCTTTGGTCTGGCCCTGCGGGCCACTGCTGCACATCGCTAGGCCGCTCAGCAGATATGTTTTAGCTGGGCCTTCCGCTTCGGCCAGCCCTAATAATAATTCCAATAGCGTTTATTGGGGTTGTGCAAATACTTAAAGGCTCTATAGCGGAGGCCTAGGCTTAGCTTCAGGCTGCTCCAGTCTACCCTCTGCAAAAAGAGTTCATCTAGCTCGAAGAGCGGGGAATTTAGGGCTTGTTGTTGGCTATCTAGGGCAAAGAGTTGTCGGCGGCGGCTACCTTCTCGGCCAGAGCGGCCCCTGAAGTAGGCAAAATCGCTAAAGAGGGTCCATCTTTTATGGAGGCGATATTGCAAGCTAGCCCCTAGTTCTATGGCACCGCCCACGGCTGGCGAAAAGCTCCAGCTATAGCGATCTAATTGTTCATTGGCACTGAGGGCTCCCCTTTGGGCATTCCAGCCCCAAAGGACAAAAGCCCCGGCGTTTAGGCGGAGTTGGAACTGCAGGCAGTGGCCGCCTTGAAAGCTCAGGCCAGGCATCAAATAAAGGTTGGACCAATCTTGCGCTTTTGCTTCTAATAGCTTATACTGCTTTTTCCAGTTTTCATTTTGCTGGCCCAACTGCATATAGCCAACTTGCAACTGCGGAATCCAGAGGGGCTGTTGGCTAGAGCGAAACTGTATTCTCGCTTCGGTAAAAGCGCCATAGCTAGCCCCATCGGCGGCATCTGCTTGGTCTTTTAGCTGGCTAAAAGGGCCAATAGCCCAGGCAGCTCCGGCAGAAAGCGAGTACTCTGCTTTGAGCCGTAGCTTATAGCTTTTTGGTCCAATATTAAAGCGTTTAAACTGAGCGCTTAAGGGCTTGTTAATCAAGAAAAAGGAAGCGATAAAAACAAGAAAACTCCATTTGAGCATAAGGCTAAATTTGTATACCAAAAAAATAGGCAAGTACTAGTAAAACTAGGACTTTTGCGTGGGGAAATACCCTTAGATAAGTTATAAAAAATAGCATAAAATAGCTATCTTGCAGACCGCTTAGAATTAAGGTTTAGGAGGCGGCGCAGCCGCCTGGCCTAGCGATGTGCAGCAGTGGCCCTCAGGGCCAGACCGAAGCCGCTGAAAGCGGCGAAGGGCCGAGCAGACTTGCGAGCTGCGAAACGACAACAAGGTCTTTAGACCGCAGTTCGACGACTGAAAGGAGTAACCGCCGCAAGGCAAAGCCGAGGCGGAGGCCCCAAAAGGGCAGCGAGCTGCGACAACCAGCCCCTATAGGGGCGCCAGTTCGACGACCAAAGGGAGTAAACGATAACAAGGTCTTTAGACCGCAGTTCGACGACTGAAAGGAGTAACCGCCAAGGAGCAAAGCCGAGGCGGAGGCCCCAAAAGAAATAAAAAAATTAGTCTCAAAAGAGCGTTTTAGATATTATGAATCCAGAACAGAAAATTGTCCCTATTAACATTACAGACGAGATGAAGTCGGCTTATATTGACTACTCTATGTCTGTAATTATTTCGAGAGCCCTGCCTGATGTGCGCGATGGTCTCAAGCCGGTTCATCGCCGTGTATTATATGGTATGCATGAATTGGGTTTGGTACATAACAAGGCCCATAAGAAATCTGCCCGTATTGTGGGGGAGGTTTTGGGTAAGTACCACCCACATGGAGATAGCTCTGTGTATGATACCATGGTGCGTATGGCCCAAGATTGGTCTTTGCGTTACACTTTGGTAGATGGCCAAGGAAACTTTGGTTCTGTAGATGGCGACAGCCCTGCGGCTATGCGTTATACGGAGGCCCGTTTGGCTAAAATCAGTGCGGAGATGTTGGCGGATATTGAGAAAGAGACCGTTGACTATCAGTACAACTTTGATGACAGCTTGCAAGAGCCTACCGTTTTGCCAGCCCGAATTCCCAACTTATTGGTGAATGGGGCTTCTGGGATTGCGGTGGGGATGGCGACGAATATGTTGCCCCATAACCTGACGGAGGTTTGTGGGGGCATTATTGCCTATTTGCACAACAAAGAGATTGATGTAGAGGGCTTGATGCAATACATCAAGGCGCCAGACTTTCCTACGGGCGGTACTATTTATGGTACGCAGGGGGTACGTCAGGCCTTTGAAACGGGCCGTGGACGTATTACTTTGCGAGGCAAGGCCGAAGTAGAGGAAGTGAATGGCCGTACAGCGATTATTGTTCGGGAAATTCCGTACCAGGTCAATAAAGCCAACCTCATTCAGAAGATTGCGGAATTGGTAAACAGCAAAAAGATTGAGGGCATTACGGATATTCGTGATGAATCGGACCGTAAGGGGATGCGCATTGTGATTATTTTGCGCAGAGATGCCAATGCTCAGGTGGTCTTGAGTAAGCTCTATAAATACTCGGCTCTACAAAGCTTTTTTGGGGTGAACAACATCTGTTTGGTCGATGGTCGCCCTCGTTTGTTGAGCTTGAAGGAATTGATTGTGGAATTTGTGAAGTTCCGCATGCAGGTGATTGAGCGCCGCAGCTTGTTTGACCTTAAGAAGAATGAGGCCCGAGCGCATATCTTGATTGGTTTGTTGGCCGCTTTGGACCGTTTGGATGAGGTAATTACATTGATTAGAGCCTCTAAGAATGGCGAAGAGGCCCGAAAAGCCTTGATGAACTTTGACTTTTCGCCTAAGGGAGATGCTTTGAATAGCTTCTTGGCAGAATTTCCTTTGGAAGGGGGTAAACTATCGGAGAAGCAGGCCAAGGCTATCTTGGATATGCGTTTGCAGCGCCTTACGGGCTTGGAAAGAGACCGTTTGCAGGAAGAATTTAAGGGCATCATGGCCGAAATTGAGGACCTTAAAGACATTTTGGCTCGTGCTGAGCGCAGAGAAAGCATCATTGAGGAAGAACTGCAGGAAGTGGTGGCCAAATATGGCGATGAGCGCATGACGGATATCACGCATGCTGCAGGAGAAATCTCTATTGAGGATATGATTAAGAATGAGCGAGTAGTGGTGACTATTTCTCATTTGGGTTATATCAAGCGCACCGCAAGTAGCGAGTACCAAACCCAAAGCCGAGGCGGTAGAGGATCTAAGGCTGCGGCTACTCGTGATAAGGACTTTATGGAGCATTTGTTTGTTTCTAATACCCATGACTACTTGTTGCTCTTTACCCAAAAAGGACGTTGTCATTGGAAGCGGGTCTATGAGATCCCCGAAGGAAGCAAAAGCACCAAGGGAAGAGCAATTCAGAACTTTGTGGAGCTGCCAGAAGACGATAAGGTGAAGGCCTATATTGTCTTGAAGGACCTCAAAGATGATGAGTTCTTGGATAATCACTTCTTGACCTTTGCCACTCGTAAGGGCTTGGTGAAGAAAACGGCCTTACGGGCCTATTCTCGTCCACGTTCGGCAGGGATCCATGCCATTACCTTTAAGGAAGGCGATGAGCTCCTAGAAGTAAAATTGACCGATGGCAAATCGGAGATCATGTTAGCCGCCAGCAATGGTAAGGCTATTCGCTTCTCGGAAGAAGATGTGCGCTCTATGGGCCGTACGGCTGCTGGCGTAAAAGGCATGAACCTAGAGAAAGGCGTAGAGCTCATTGGCATGATTACCTTTGCCGAAGGAGAAGAAGAGAAAAAGATTGCCAATATCTCTGAAAATGGCTTGGGTAAATGTACTGAACTAGAAGAGTACCGCATCCAAAGCCGTGGAGGTAAGGGAATCAAAACTATGCAATTGACCGAGAAAACAGGTAAACTAATTGCCATTAAGGCCGTTACAGACCGAGATGACTTGATGATTATCAATAAATCAGGCTTGACTATTCGCTTTATGGTAGAGCAATTGCCAATCAATGGGCGCTCTACCCAGGGCGTTAAACTCATCAACCTCAAAGGTGGCGACGCTATTGCCGATGTGGCCCTAATTAAGGATGCCGACCGCGGAGAAGAGGAAGATATGATAGAAGAAGGCGAGGCAAGCAGCGATGAAGCTGCCACTCCTACAGAAGAATAGGATGCCTTTGATGCATAAATTATCTAGCGAGTCTCTAAAAGAGGCTCGCTTTTTTTTTGGGGTTGATTATCTTTATGGCAAAAATGGGCTACAGCATTTTCAAGTATTTATTTTGGCCCCTAGGCCTAATTTACGGTAGCATAGTAGAACTGATCAAATGGGGCTATCGACAGGGCATCTGGGAACGTCGACGATTTGAGCGCGCAAGTTTGGTGGTGGGCAACCTCTCTATGGGCGGCACCGGAAAGAGTCCGCATGTAGAATATATTCTAAGGCAAATGGGCAGCTACCACCATTTGGCCGTACTGAGCCGAGGCTATGGCCGAAAAAGCAAGGGACTGCGTTGGTTGAGCCTAAACTCTAGCGCCGAAGAAGTAGGCGATGAACCTTTGCAAATTCATAAAAAATTTCCTCAGATCCCTTTTGTGGTGGCCGAAAAACGGACCGAAGGGATGCAGGCCATTTTGCAAAAAGACCCCATTACCGAGCTCGTCATTTTAGATGATGCCATGCAACATTGGCCCTTAATGGCCGATGCCTACTTATTATTGACCACTTATACGCAACCCTTTTTTAAGGATGCCCCTATTCCCGCTGGCCGCTTGCGAGAGTTTGCCTTTAATTATAAACGAGCAAAAATTATTGTCATCAGTAAGTGCCCAGCTGACTTGAAGGAAGAGGCCGCTCAGCAGTTTTTGAAACAACTACAGCCTCTCCCCCACCAAAAGGTCTTTTTTTCTTATTTCCGTTATGGACAAACCTATTTGTTGGCGGCCCCCAATCAAAAACAAGACTTAGCGAGCTTTAAGGATGCCCCCATTTTATTATTGACAGGTATTGCAAAACCCAGCCCTTTGGTCCAATATCTAGAACAGCAAGGACTAAATGTAAAACTCATGGCCTTTGGCGACCACCATTTGTATAGCGAAAAAGATTGGACGAAAATTCAGGCCCAACTCCAACAACTTGGGCCAAAAGCGCGGCTGCTCACTACCGAAAAAGACAGCATCCGCCTGGCCCCATGGGCCCAACAACAAGCCATATATGTTTTGCCTATTGAGGTAGAAATTGCCTTTGGGCAAGCCGCCGCTTTTCAGCGGGCGATTATTGAAGTGATTTATAAGAAAAAAGGCTATCCCTCTACCTAAAAAGCTAAGCGCAGGCTGCTCCTTGGCCTAGCGATGTGTAGGGGTGGCGCGTAGCGCCAGACCCAGCCGCCGAAGGCGGCGCAGGGCCGAGCAGACCTGCGAGCCCCGAAACGTAGCGCCGACGAGCGAAGCGAGGCGGAGGCCCCAAAAAACAAAAAAACTCCCACTAGCCTACAGCTAGCGGGAGCGCCTCTATATATAGTAGTAAGTAGTGAAAGAGGCCTTAGGGTTGAAAGACAAAGGGCAAGCTGTCTTTCTGTCCATTTTCTAGTTGAATCTCTAAATAGTAGCTGCCAGCGGGCCAATCTGTGGGCAAATCAATGGTTTTTTGCTGTTGGCCAGCCACAAAAGAGCTCGCTTTTTCTTCCCAGAGCAACTGTCCACTATTGTTATAGATAGCAAACTGTAGACTTTTGGCCTGAGGAAGTTGGAAGGCCAGCTGAAGCTGTCCCTGCGTTGGATTGGGAGAAAGCTGAAGCTGCATATCAAGTTGATTCTCTATGGTTTCTACAGCAGTATAAAGTGAAGAATCTCGCTCTACATAAACTCTAAACAATTGGCTAGAAGGGCGAGATTGTGTCCCATTATTGATAAAGAAAATATTATCAAAATCAGATTCGATACCGCCATAAATATAACCGACCATATTGGGGCCAATAGGCAATTGATCGACTTCTAGAATCCCATTGCTGCGGAAAGCCTCATGATCAGGGATAAACTCGGCCCCAGCGCCCAAGAAATCAGGCATTTTCTGTACGAGCTCATACTCTTGCATGCTATCGTTGGCAAAGCGGCTCACTTGGCTAATGGTTTTGACAAAAGGTACGTTGGGGTCGTTCATCAACTGCCCACTGGCATCAAAGTAATATTGGGCGATTCCACCATAAAAGAAAGTATGCATGCTATTACTATGGGCCTCATAAATAGGCAAACGAGCCGTTTGGTACTGATTGAGCAGCTGCTCAAAAACTGGACGAACCGTATAATTTCCCTGTGCATCCATATCAATGGTATTGAGCCAAGGTAAATCTACCTGATGCTGAAACACCCCCGTAAAAATCGTAAACCCTTCTTGGCCATTGGGAAATACCTGAGGAACTAGATTGTAGTCGCGGCGGTGAAGATTGGCGCTATCTACCTGCTCCTGATAGTTCGTCATCTGCAATTGTCCGTTTTGATCACTGAGGCTAAAACTGCGAATCGCATCGCTATAATATTGGGTAAAACCAGGACCATGCGTAGGGCCCTGAGGATTGTAGCGACCACCAAAAAAGTGTCCGCCCACCAAATAAAAGGTAGAGTCAATATAGTTTAACTGCCCCCCCGTAATCGCAAAGGCCGTATCTTGCAACTGCATAAAGTGCTGGCTAGATACCGTTTGGCTTTGAATAATCTCTTGCATACAAGCCGCAATATCCAACTTGAGCAGATAAGGATAAGTAACATGGTCTAAAGCCGTAGCACTATAACCATAGCCCCCACAGAGATAAAGTGTGCTATCTTTTTGAATGTAGTTCAGGTTGGTCGAACTCAATTGCTCCTGATAAGATGTAGGCAAGGCCGTAAGTGGCGCCGCATAAAAAGTCTTATTTTCAGGATCAATCACATACATTTGGTTGTTCGACTCTGTAGCCGCAAAGGACCTATTGGGCTGCCGCTGATGCAAACCATCTATACGGCCCGCCATGACCAACCACTTGTGGTCATGATGCCCCACTACATAAGATTGCAAGGCCGGAATATTATTAAAGCTGTCTACAGGCTCAATCCACATGCTAAAATCTACATCTTGCTGAGCAAAAAGAGAAGGCGCTGCTCCTAATAAGAACAAAAGGTAAAGCAATAGCTGTTTCATAATCGTTTTTTGTTTTGTTGATTCTCTAAAGTTGAAGCCAATGACTCCTGTCACAAAAAACTACTTTAAACTCAAAAAAGTCGTGTCACTAATCACAATTAAAATATTGCTAATCAATCTAAGTAAATAGTCCCCCCCTAAACAACTATCCCACTCGCAGATGATAATATGTCTATCTAGATTTTCACCTTACCTATCTCCCAGTTAATGCGTTATTAAACTAAAGTTTATCTTTGGCCCCTTTCTTGAAAAGTTCCTCAAAAAGTAATTTTAATATGAGAATAATGACTTACCGCCACCTCTTTATCCTCCTCTTCTCTTGCCTCAGCCTCTCCTCTTTTGCCCAATTAGATGATGAGACCTACGATACAGAAGAAAAACGAGAACCGCTGCGAAATAATCGCCCCGGAGACCTCAACGACGAAAAACGAAACCCCCTAAAAGGCTTTTTTATTGGTAGTTCTGCCGGCCTCGACCTCTGGAACTCCCTTGTCCGTGTCGATCTGAGCCCCCATCTCGGCTATCGCCTCAGCAGTTTTGCCCATTTTGGCCTCGGCATCAATTATACCTATATGTATGAAATGACTAGCCAAGCTAATCTCCACCTCATCGGCCCCAAGGCCTTTCTCCGTATCCGCCCCCTCCCCCAATATTGGGAGAGCTTCTACCTGCATGGCGAACTAGAACAACTCTATGTCCGCGAAAGTAATCCCAATTATAACGGCGGCAATAACCCACCCAAATACTTCCAAGATATTCAGCCCCGAGCCAATATCGGCTTTGGCTATACCAGCAATTTCGATAATGGCCTAGGCATTTTTACCGAGTTCCTCTTCGATATCTACTACCTCCGCAGCGGCACCACTTATGTCAATCCCGTTACCTATCGTGCCGGCTTACATTATGGGTTTTAGGGGCCTCCGCTGCGGCTTCGCCTTGCGGCGCTACGTTTCGGGGCTCGCAAGTCTGCTCGGCCCTGCGGCCTAAAGGCCTTGGTCTGCGGCTGCGCCGCCCCCCTCCACATCGCTAGGCCTTGGGCGGGCTGCGCCCGCCCCTGGGCCGAACCCCTTTAGCTCCCCCTATTTTGCTCCCCAACTTCTTAAAAAGAATTTAAATAGGAACCAAAAAGTCCATCTCTTCATTTTTTAGCTTAGATTAAACTATCTTATAGCTGAACTCATCAATTCGTTATGATGGATCCCAACTCAATTTATAAAGCATATAAATTCGCCAAAAAAATGTCGAACAACAATGGTAAAGACCGGGCTCAAAAAGCCGAAAGAACTATTCGTGCACACGTTATGTGGTCTATGGGGGCCGGTTTTATCCCCTTCCCCGTTGCTGACTTTCTAGCCGTTGCCGCCGTGCAACTCGATATGATCCGCTCGATCAGCAACATCTATGAAGTAGATTTTAAAGAAACTGAAGGCAAAGCCCTCATTACCTCTATTACCGGCTCTGGCCTCTCTAAAGTAGGTGCCAACGCCCTCATAAAACTGATTCCAGGCATAGGCTCTGCCCTAGGTGGTGCCTCCATGTCTATTATGTCAGCCGCCTCTACCTATGCCCTAGGCCAAGTTTTTAAACAACATTTTGAAAGTGGCGGAAACCTCATGGACTTTGATAGCGACCGCTTCAAACGCTACTATAATGAGCAGTTTGAAAAAGGCAAAAAAGTAGCCGAGGATATCCGCAAAGAAGAAAAAATTAAAGAAGAAGCCCCCAAAGCAGAAGAAGCCGCCAAGGAAGAATCTGTAGCAGAAAAGGCCCGCACCGTAGAAGTAGAAGTGGAGGTAGAAGCAGAAAAAGAAGCCCCCAAAACAGAAGAAACCCCCGCCAATGATGGCAATGAGGTGATTGTCAAAAAACTCAAAGAACTAGCCGAGCTCAAAGAAATGGGCGTGATCGATGAAAATGAGTTTAGAGAAATGAAAGGCCGCCTGATCCAGAATTTCTATAAAGGCTAGCCTAACTAAAGTCTGTTAAAATACTCAAAAAGTGACGGCCCTCGACTATCTTTTTAGTTCGAGGGCCGTTCTACTAAATGATGGCCCATCCATACAAGATAGATCAACGCCATCTCTTGAATAGTTTGATACTGCCTTGTTTTCAAAAAGTGAAGACAAGGCTATTTTTTTCTATCGGCTATCCCGTTTCGCTTAATCCACAAAACTTCTTAGTTTGTGGACCAACCAAATTTTAATTATGCCTTCTATTCTTGAACAATACGACCTCCGACAACATGGAAATTTGGACCTGATGGCCCGACAAGTTGTGGAGGGCTTTATTATCGGCCTGCACAAATCACCTTTTCATGGCTTTTCTGTAGAATTTGCCGAACACCGCATCTATAACCAAGGCGACTCGACCAAAAATATTGACTGGAAGGTCTATGCCCGAACCGACCGCCTGTATAGCAAACAATTTGAAGAGGAAACCAACCTACGATGCCAAATTGTAGTCGATATTTCTTCCTCGATGTACTTTCCAGAAGCCCCCAAAGCTAGTAAAACGCCCCATCTCAATAAATTGGCTTTTTCTGCCTTGGCCGCAGGCTCTTTGGTCCACCTGCTCCAAAAACAAAGAGATGCCTACGGACTTTCGGTCTTTGGAGAAGAGGTAGAACTACACACCCCCTGCAAATCAAGTAGCAAACACCGGCATTTGCTCTTTTCTTATATCGAGCAGTACCTCAACCAAAAAAGTAGACAAAAAGGAACCAATGCCGCCCAAGCCCTACATGAAATTGCCGAGCGCATCCATCGCCGCTCTTTGGTGGTCATCTTTAGCGATATGTTTGAAGATGGCGATGGCGAAGAACTGTTTTCGGCTCTGCAGCATTTAAAGTATAACAAACATGAAGTCATCCTTTTTCATGTGGTAGACAAGCGCTACGAATTAGACTTTGAGTTTGAGAACCGCCCTTATCAGTTTATTGATATTGAAACAGGCGAAAAGCTCAAATTGCAGCCCAACCAACTCAAAGACTTTTATAAGCAGCAGGTCAAAAAGTATAAGGAAGCCCTTAAGCTGAAGTGTTTGCAATATAAAATTGACTTTGTAGAAGCGGATATTCAAGAAGACTTTAGACAGGTATTGCTCCCCTATTTGGTAAAACGCAGCAAAATGCGCTAAAATTGGTCCTTCTGCGTCCTACAGGCGCGGAGCGCCGCGGCTGAGGGATGGAAAAGGGGGCGGCGCAGCCGCAGACCCAGCAAAATGAGCGAAGCGAATTTTGCGCAGGGCCGAGCAGACCTGCGAGCCCTGACACAGCCCGACCCGAGCGAAGCGAGTGGGCAGCCCCAAAAGATCAGTCATCTTACCCTAAAAAATAATCATCTATGTATAAATATTGGCTTCCCCTGCTTGTTTTGGCCCTTTTGAGCCTGCAAGCCTGCAGCTATACCGAGCGGATAAAAGACGGCAGTACGGCCTATGATCGCAAGCAGTTTTCTGTGGCCATTCCGATGCTGCAAAAAGAATTTAAGAAGGCCAAAGAAAATAAAATTAAGGGCCAAAAAGCCTATGAATTGGCCGAATCTTACCGCCGAACCCACCAATATAAGGAGGCGGCCAACTGGTATGCAGAGGCCAGCCAACTGCGCTATGCCACCGATGCCGCTTTGCAACAGGCCAAAATGTTGCAGCAGGCCGAGGACTATGAACTGGCCATTCAGGCCTACCGAACAGCGGGCCGAGATGCCGGCGATGCTAACCGCTATTTGGAATATATTCAGGCTTGCCGACAAGCCAAACAATGGCTCGCCCTGGCCGATAGTAGCGTTTTTAGCATCGACAATTTGCCTTTTAATACAGAAGCTACCGATTTTTCTCCGGCCTTGCAGAATGAAAACACCCTTGTTTTTTCTTCGGACCGAGAAGAGTCTGAGGGCAAGAAAAATTATAAATGGACCAACAAAAAGTTTTTTGACTTTTATAGTTTGGACCTCAAAACGGACAGCCTCCAGCGCCTAGAGGTTCGCAATTGGGACCCCAATTTCCATCAGGGCAATCTCGTTTTTTCTGCCGATGGACAATGGGCCTTTTTTACCGAATGTGGCTCGGATAAAAAGGAAGGCGTTGATTTTTGCCGCCTAATGATGGCCGAAAAAGCGGGCAGTAGCTGGTCTAAGGCCAAGGAAATTCGCCTAGGCGGAAAATTTGTCAATTATATGCACCCTTGCATTGACCCCGAAGGCCGTTGGCTCATTTTTGCCGCCAATGATAAAAAAGGCTTTGGAGGCTATGATTTATATATTTCGCTTTGGGTGAGCAGCGAAGAACGCTGGTCGGAGCCCCAAAATATGGGCAACGAAATCAATACGCAGGGCAATGAGGTTTTTCCCGCCCTAGAGGCCGATACCCTTTATTTTGCTTCGGATGGACATCCTGGTATGGGCGGCTTAGATATTTTTAAGGCCCCTCGCCTTTTGGACCGCTGGGTCAAGCCCCAAAACCTCAAGGCCCCGATCAATTCGGGAGCCGATGATTTTGGCCTAATTGTCAACCCTTATGCCGAGAAAGAAGATAGCATTATTCGCAAGGGCTATTTTAGCTCCAACCGCAATACTGGCCGAGGTGGAGATGATATTTATGCCTTTACGGAAGCCTTGCCCAAGGAACCCATTGAAGCCGATACTTTAGAAGAAAAAGAATTTCAGCTGCTGCTAGCGGGCATGGTCAAAGAAGTAATTCCCGCCGATAGCCTCAATGGCGAGCCCGCCCAAGAAAATCCCCTCATGGGCGCTAGCGTTCGGATTTCTACGCAAGATACCGTTTGGATTATGGGCTCGGATGTAGATGGGAGTTTCTTTAGCCAATTGGATACGAATGAAACCTACTTTTTTCAGACGACCAAAGCGGGTTATTTTACTGCTTTAGACACCCTTTCCACCTTCAATTTGAATATTCCAGCCGATACCAATCAATGGACCTTGGCCATTCAGATTGAGCTGGCGCCCTTTGAAAAGGGGAAAGAAATTGTGCTTGAAAACGTCTATTTTGATTACAACAAATGGGATATTCGGCCAGATGCGGCTGAAGAACTCAATAAATTGGTGCGTTTGCTCAATGAAAACCCTGATTTGAATATTGAGATGGGCTCGCATACCGATTGTCGGGGACGAGAGAGCTACAACCAGAGTTTATCGCAAAAGCGGGCCGAATCGACCATGCAATATTTGATTCAGGCGGGCATTTCGGACAGCCGGCTACAGGCCAAAGGCTACGGAGAATCTAGCCCAGCCGCTAGCTGTGACTGTAACAGTTGTACAGAAGAAGAGCATCAGCGAAACCGCCGAACCAGCTTTGTAATTTTAGACTAGCATGAGACTACTTTTGATCAGTTTTATTTTGGGCCTGAGCGTTTGCTTGCAGGCCCAAAATTTTCCAGTTCGGCCCGTCAATTATAGGGCCGTTAATGATTTTGCAGAGATGATTGATGCGGCTTCGGCGGCAGAGATAGAGCAGCAGCTCCAAGCTTTTAATGATACGGCTGGGGTGCAAATTGCGCTGATTACGGTCCAAAATCTGGACGGCTGGAGCATTGAGCAATATGGCCAACAATTGGCCGAAAAATGGGGCATTGGCCATGCCGAAACGGACCAAGGCCTGCTTTTGCTTTTGGCCAAAGAAGAGCGAAAAGTCCGTTTTGAGGTAGGTTATGGTTTGGAGGAGCGCCTACCCGATTTATACTGCCAAGAAGTCATCGACCAAGTTTTAACGCCCGCGTTCAAGCAAGGACAATTTGGCGAGGGTTGTTTGCATGGCCTGCAGATGGTCCAATTGCAATTGCAGGGGCAGGGACAGGGGCCGTCTAGTGAAATTAGCGTAACGCACAGCCTTTTGGCCCAGGCCTTCATTGCCGAAAACAAGGCCTTTGATTGGGTGCTATACAGCTTTTTGATTGTCGTTTTTTTATCGGCCCTTTATGAGGGAGGCACCATTCGCCCCTATCCTTGGATTAACTTTTTCATGGCTCTTTTGGGCGCCCCCATTTACCTTTTTATGGTGGTGGGGCTTTGTTTTTTGCCCATCTATCTGATTGCCAGCAAAAGCTTTGCTTATACCCCCACTTTAGTCTGGACCCTATTTGGTGTTTACCTAGTTTTACTGCTGTTTTGGGCCATTTATTTTCGGGGACAATTTGCCAAAATGGCCAAGGATAGCTTCAAAGGTGGCGGTGGCAGCGGCGGTGGCGGTGGCTATAGCAGCGGGGGCTATAGTTCTTACTCGGGCTCTTCTTCCTCGAGTTATAGCTCCTCGAGTTCTTCCTCCTCTTCTTGGGGGGGCGGCAGTTTTGGCGGGGGCGGCGCTTCTGGAGGTTGGTAATTTTTTGGGGCTGCCCGCTCGCTTCGCTCGGGTCGGGCCATTGCGCAGCTCGCAGGTCTGCTCGGCCCTTCGGCGCTTGCAGCGCCTCGGTCTGCCGCCTGCGGCGGCCCTGCTACAGCCCCTCAGCCTGCGGGCCTTCGGCCCTTTTGACTGTAGGTTGAAACCTACAGCCAGATGTGGTATTGCTTCGCAATCTTTTATTAAAAGAACAAAGCCCCAAACTCCCGTTTGGGGCTTTGTTCTAAGCGAGAAGGGCTAAAAAATAAGCTATTTAGGCTTGTTTTTCTCTCCAAGAACTTGCCCCTTTTAAGCTAACCGTCCAAGGACCAGATTGATTTTGTTTAAAATCTAAAGCTACTTGTTGAACTTTATCTGCAATGAGCTCAGAAGACAGTTTTAGGTCGAAGCGAATGCGCACAGAAGGATACTC
>NZ_JH719942.1:3078069-3343053 GCF_000275825.1 Saprospira grandis DSM 2844 | reverse complement strand
ATTTTTTTGCTTCTTCGTCTTTAATTTCAAGGAGGAGCTGCTCTTTTACAAAACATCCTGTAGACCAATTATTGGCCAATAACTCTTGTTCATTGATTTTGGCAATAGCCATATCTTCCTTAAACCAATTTTCTGCAAAGTCTTTTGGAAGTTTAGTATTGTCCAAGAGTATTTTCTTCAATAATTGAGGATCATACTCTTGCTCTGCTTGAATCGCAGCGGCCCAATTTTGAAATAAATAGCTGTGCAATTTAGGGTGTATCCCTTGCCTCGCAGCCGTCAAATTAGAAATGCAGGAGGTAGACTTAATTTTATACTTGAAGTATTCCTCTGCAGCTGGGAGCAAGTCGTATTCATTATTGATTTTCATTTTAATATAGCTGATTACCCCAGCTAGTTTTTCTTCTAGCAGGAGAAGATCCTTTTCTTGCTGCTCTATTAGTTCCTCCTCCGTCAAAAAGTCATCTATGGCCAGGGCTTGGTCCAAAATGCTTTCTAGTTGCTGATAGCTAATTTTCTTTAGTAAATTCTCTTCTTTGATACTAAAGGTATTGAACCAGTTCGCCTTGATTTGATCTTCTTGGCTGTATTTCTCTAAAATGGCCAAAAAGGCCGCTAGAAAGTCTTCAACATTATTGATATCAATAGGAATCGCTTTAATCTCCTTATTGAGCTGTTTACTGAGTGGACCTGGAATCTGTTTGAAAAATTGAGCTAACTGGGCTTGAAAAATACTCAGAGGCGTACTCTCTAGTTTAGGCGATTTACCAATTCTTGATTTAAGTACTTCAGATGCATTCTTAAAGAAATCTGCTAATAATTTCCTATACTGCTCCTTCGGAATCTCCTCTTCCTTAAGGGCCAAAAATAGCTGCTCCAAATTGGCCTTATCCATTTTGAGCTGCGGCTTAAAGGCCTTTAGGCCCTCTTTGGTCTTGAGCAAAGCTGCCTTTAGGCTTGGGCGATCGGGGTCCTCTGCAGGAAGCTCCTGATAAAGTGAATGTAGCTCTAGATATTGGGCCAAGGTTTCTTCATAAAGGGCTGTATCTTCTTGATACTGCTGCTGCTTTACCAAAAAAAGTTGATGATTATCCATTTTTATAGCATTGAATGGGCTAATAAATAAGAAGCTGTGAAATAGAAAAATGGCTAATGCTTTCATTGTTTTTTTATGTTTACACAAAGGTAGTAACTTTAATTTGTAAACGCAAAATAAGTTTAGATTTATTTTTTTGGGGCTGCCCCTTCCTTTGGGCGGGTCGGGCTGTTTATTCCCGTTGGTCATCGAACTGGCGCCCCTATAGGGGCTGGTTGTCACAGCTCGCTGTTCGCTCGGCCCTTTTGACTGTAGGTTGAAACCTACAGCCAGGTGCTATTGCTTTGCTATAATATATAGCAGGATGAGGGCTTGCTAAAATGCAGGGCCAAAAACGGCGCTATGGTCTTAGGGCCTAGGCTAACGACATAATTTATATAGACTGTTTAGTTCGCTAGAAAAATTTGTATCTTTGGGCAGCAAAAATATATATCCGCAGCTATGATTATTTATAAGACGAAAGAACAAATAGAATTGGTCCGCAAAAGTGCCCTTTTGGTGTCTAAGACCTTAGGGATGTTGGCCAGTGAGATTAAGCCTGGGGTAACGCCCAAGCATTTGGACCAATTGGCCGAGGCTTTTATTCGTGACCATGCTGGGAAGCCTGGATTTTTGGGCCTTTATGGTTGTCCGAGCACCTTATTGACCTCTGTAAATGAGCAGGTAGTGCATGGTTTGCCTACTGACCGTCCCTTAGAGAATGGGGACATTATTGCGGTAGACTGTGGGGTATTCATGAATGGATTTTATGGAGACCATGCCTATACTTTTCCGGTAGGGGATATTTCTGATGAGCGTCAGCGTTTGTTGGATACTACTTTGGAGTGTTTGTATAGAGGCATTGAGCAAACTTGCAAAGGCAAGCGTCTTGGCGATATTGGTCATGCGATTCAGGCATTGGCAGAAGAGAGAGGTTATGGTGTTGTTCGAGAATTGGTGGGTCATGGATTGGGTAAAAAGATGCATGAGGACCCGCAGGTTCCGAATTATGGCCGTCAGGGGCATGGCAAAAAGATCAAAGAGGGTTTGGTAATTGCGATTGAGCCGATGATTAACATGGGGACGCATAAGGTGCATACCTTGGCAGATAACTGGACCATTTCGACGATTGACGGGCAGCCTTCTGCTCATTTTGAGCATAATGTGGCCGTAGTTAATGGAAAGCCTGAGATTCTATCTACCTTTGATTATGTAGAAGAAGTATTGGGAGAAAGAGCGGCCTTAAAGCACAACAAAGTACTTTAGTGGCTGTTTAGAGAAGAACTCTTTAGCCGAAGCGCTCCAACTTTAGTAAAAGTTGGAGCGTTTTACGTAAGTAGTTATAAAGTAAGGGGTTGGGCTATGTTTGTCAGCTTTTGGTCAAAAAAAGCGGGGGGTTGAGCTAAATAAAGTAGAGAGAGGCCCCAAAAGCCCGAGCCTTTTTCTATTTTTGTGGTCCTATTTCTTTGCGAATAGCAGGCGGCGAAGCCGCCGCAGGCTGAGGGATGGACAGCAGTGGCCGCAGGCCAGACCTAGGGCTTTTGAAGCGAAGCGAAAAAGCCCGCAGGGCCGAGCGAACAGCGAGCTGCGACAACCAGCCCCTATAGGGGCGCCAGTTCGATGACCAACGGGAATAAACAGCCCGACCCGACCAAAGGGAGAGGCAGCCCCAAAAAAGAAACAACAGCAACAACAACAATACAAATTTACGCTTATGCCATCGATTTCACAGAGAGGTCAGTATACGCCGGCCTCGCCAATACGGAAATTGGTCCCCTTTGCGACAAGGGCTAAAAACCGTGGGGTAAAAGTTTATCATTTGAACATTGGGCAGCCTGATATTGTAACGCCAGACATTGGTTGGAATGCGATTAAGGAGGCTGATATGAAGGTTTTGGAGTACAGTCATTCTGCGGGGATGGAGTCTTATCGGCTCAAGTTGGTAGAATTTTATACTCGTTATGGGATTCAGCTTACGCATAATGATATTATTGTGACCAATGGGGGTTCTGAGGCCTTAATGTTTGGGATGATGGCTTGTTTGGATTCGGGGGATGAGATTATTGTTCCGGAGCCATTTTATGCCAACTACAATGGATTTGCGCAGAGTTTGGGCATTAACATTCGGCCAATTACCTCAACGATTGAGGATGGTTTTGCCTTGCCGCCGATAGAATCTTTTGAGGCCTTGATCACGCCGCATACCAAGGCAATTTTGATTTGCAATCCGGCTAATCCCACGGGGTATTTGTATAGTCCTGCGGAATTGGAGGCATTGGGGGAGATGGTAAAAAAGTATGATCTTTATTTATTTTCTGATGAAGTATATAGAGATTTCTGTTATGATGGCCGCAAGCATTTGTCGGTATTGGCGATTCCGGGATTGGAAGAGCATACGATCATGTTTGATTCTATTTCTAAGCGCTATAGTGCTTGTGGAGCTAGAATTGGTTTGATGGTAACTAGAAACAAGGCGGTATTAGAAACGGCCATGAAATTTGCGCAGGCTCGTTTGAGTCCGTCTACTTTGGGTCAGATTATGGGCGAGGCTTTTATTGATGCCGATATGGATTATTTGGACCAAGTGCGCATTGAGTATGACAAGCGTCGGCAATTAGTTTTGGCTCGTTTGAGAGCGATGGAGGGGGTTGTTGCCCCCACGCCCAATGGTGCTTTTTATTTATTGGCCCAGCTCCCGGTGGATGATACTGACAACTTTTGCCAGTGGTTGCTACAGTCTTTTCAGCTAGATGGAGAAACGGTCATGCTAGCGCCTGGCTCTGGCTTTTATGCTACTTTGGGCTTTGGCAAACAAGAAGTGCGGATTGCCTATGTATTGAATGAGGCGGATTTGAACAAGGCCTTAGATTGCCTAGAGGAAGCCTTAAAAATATACCCTGGTCGCACGATCAACAATAATCAACTAACGACTCACCGTTAATATAGAACAACTACGCCTACTGCAAAAAAAAATACGAGTAGGCGTTTTTTTATTTCAAAATCAGAGGTTTCGGCCTCTAAATCTTTCATCTTCAGCTGCTTTTCTAGCCAACAGCAAATAGAAGTGCAGCTGTACCTATCAAAATAACGACGCAATGAAGCATGTAGGAATTAAAAACCCGAAGGCTGACTTGGCCCATTATGGCCTAAGCAATTTTGCGACTGCTTACTGGAACCTTCCTGTTCCCGAACTAGTAGAGCACACAATCCAACTTGGAGAAGGCGTTCTGGCTGATACGGGAGCGATCAGAATTAAAACGGGCAAATTTACAGGTCGATCGCCCAAAGATCGCTTTGTAGTACAAGATGAGCTTACGGAGAACACCGTAGACTGGAACAGCATCAATATGCCCTTTGAGCCGGCAAAATTTGATGCGCTTTACCAAAAAATTGCCGCATACTTTGCAGACAAAGACCTCTACATCCGCGATGCTTATGCTTGTGCCGACGATAACTATCGTCTAAACTTGCGTCTGATTGCAGAAAAGCCTTGGTCGGCTATGTTTGCCAACAATATGTTTTTGCGCCCTAGCGAAGAAGAACTGCTAAACGCAAATCCAGAATGGACCATTCTCTGTGCGCCTGGCTTTATGGCTAATCCTGAAGTGGACGGTACTCGCCAAGAAAACTTTGCGATTATCAACTTTAGTAAAAAGGCAATTATCATTGGTGGAACAGGCTACACTGGAGAGATTAAAAAAGGAATTTTCTCGGTGCTCAATTATGTTTTGCCTCAAGAACGCAACGTACTTTCTATGCACTGCTCGGCCAATGTGGGCAAAGATGGCGATACGGCTGTTTTCTTTGGCCTTTCGGGCACGGGTAAAACTACGCTTTCTGCTGATCCTAAGCGCAATCTTATCGGAGACGATGAGCACGGCTGGTCAGAAGAAGGCGTTTTCAATTTTGAAGGCGGCTGTTATGCCAAAACTATTGATTTGAGTGAGGAAAAGGAACCTCAGATCTGGAATGCGATTAAGTTTGGGGCTATTCTCGAAAATATGGAGTTTTTGCCCAATAGTCGTACCCCTGATTTTGCCGATACCAGCATTACACAAAATACTCGGGTTTCTTATCCTATTCATCATATTGATAATGCCCTAGAACCTTCTAAGGGCGGGGTTCCCCAAAATATTTTCTTCCTTACCTGCGATGCCTTTGGCGTTTTGCCTCCCTTGTCTAAATTGACGCCAGGCCAAGCCATGTATCACTTTATTTCTGGTTATACCGCTAAGGTAGCGGGTACAGAAGCAGGTATCGACGAGCCCGTAAGTGCTTTTTCGGCTTGTTTTGGTGCGCCTTTCTTGCCCTTGCATCCTACTCAGTATGCCGAAATGTTGGGCGAGCGCATGCGCAAGCAGAATGTGAACATCTGGTTGGTCAATACGGGCTGGTCTGCTGGTCCTTATGGCGTAGGTAGCCGCATTGCCCTAAAATATACTCGTGCTATGATCACGGCGGTATTGGAAGGTCAATTGACGGATGTAGACTATCAGGAGATGCCTGTTTTTGGTTTGCATATGCCCACTAGCTGCCCCGGCGTTCCTGCCGAAATATTGAACCCTCGTAATACTTGGGCCGATAAAGCGGCTTATGATGTGAAAGCTCAAGAGTTGGCCAATAAGTTTGTTAGCAACTTTGATACGTTTAAGGATCAAGCCAATGAGGAAATCCTAGCTGCTGCTCCAGAAGCAACGGTTAGCCTCTAAGTTTTTTCTTATCGCAAAAAAAAGTGAGCTCTGTTGAGCTCACTTTTTTTTTGGCCCTATGGCCGCTATTTATCTTTTCCCAAACGATGCAGCAATTGCAAAATACAAGCTAAACCGCCTAAGTATACCGCTTGTAAAATAAAGAAGTTGATGCTGTCGCTAAAAAAGAGCAAACTGCCCAAAACACACCAAAACAAAAGAAGCAAATAAACTAACCAGCTTCCTTTTCTGCTCATTTGACTATAGCCATTGTATAGCCAATGGCCCGATAATAAAGCGGGAAGAATTTGGACCAAAAAATCAATCCACCAATAATCTCCAGGCTCTAGCTCCGAGAGGAAAAGATTGGCCCCCAAAATGCCCAATAAACCAATGGCCAAGGCCACCGCCAACCAAATCGGCAAAAGAATTATGGCCCACTTTTTTATGAAATTCCAGTTGGCCAAGCTTAGATAAACGCCCGTAAAAGCAGGCAGACTGAGTTGCAATAACTCTCCTTTTAAAAAGAGAATTTCTTCTAGCTGCAAATAGGCCACTACCAACAAAATAGCCAAGAGCAAACTGCTACTAATGGCCCAATGAATCCAGGAGTATATACGTACAGCCCCTACAGACGGCTGGCTATTATTGTTCGTTGCATTCTTGCTCATCTTCTTCGTTTTCGCTTAATGGACTAGGAAATTTTATCTCTATTTCGTCTTCTGTGTCAAGATCTTCCGCCTCCTCAATTTCGCCCAATAAGGCCCGATGAATTTGCTCAAAAATGGGGCTGTGCACTAATTTTGTTCGGTTTTTCCAAAGATAATAACCGCCATAACTCAAAGCCGCAGCCATCAATCCAAAAGCAAGGACCAAAGCCCAGCCCCCCATAAGCGGCCAAAGTAAAGCAGCCAACAATAAAGTTAGGGTGAGGCTCAAAAAGAGGCCCACCAACAACAAAATAGCCAAAAGACTGAGGAGCTGGCCCAGTTGAGCCACTCCCCTCGCCAAATCTTCGGCCAAACGCTCTCGGTATTCCTCAAAACGCTCATCTATGTAGGCCGTTAATCGCTTTTGCAAACGATCCGACCAATTGTTTTTTCCAAACATCTCAGCATCTGTTCTAAAAGAAGAAAGCCCGGACAACTACAGAAATTAGCAAGACCACTAACATCCGATGTGCCCAAAGTCCCGCCTTAGGGTGCCTAACCGCAAAACGAGCGCCCAGTTGCCCACCCGCAATTTCGCCAACACTCATCGCCAAGGCAAAATCCCAGCGAATAAGCCCACTATAGGCAAAAAGTAGGACCGCAAAAATAGTATAGCTGGCAATAGATGCCAATTTTACGCCTCCCGCATCAATAATGTTGTAACCCGCTCCCAAAACCGTGACGACCAAAAATAATAAACCCACGCCCATCTGAATGAAGCCCCCATAAAGGCCCACCAAAAAAAAGAGCGGTACCACTAAAAATGGCGAAAGGGCCTTGGGATCCGTCTCTTTTAGCCAGCGCTTACTATCAAAAAGGACAATAAACAGCAAGGCTAGAAAAACGTACTTCATGCTGTCCTTAAAAACCGCATTATCGACATAAATTAAGAGAAAAATTCCACATATTCCGCCCAAAGCAGTAGAAACTACCATCAGCCAGTCGCGACGCCAATTGATTTTTCCCGCCCGCTGATAATGGGGCAAGGTAAAACCTAACATGGCCAAAATACTAAAGCGAATGGTCGCACTGGCCACCTTGGCCGGCAAACCCACCACATACATCAAAATAGAAAGCGTAATGACCGATCCACTACCAGCCAAAGTATTGATAAACCCCGCTAGCAAACTTCCAAAAGCCGCCAAAAGGTATAAATAAATATCCTCCGGCATTAGTCCTTGATACTTTGACAAAGCTCTACCAAAACACCATTGCTAGACTTTGGATGCAAAAAACAGATGAGTTTGTTATCGGCCCCCCGTTTGGGTGTTTCATTCAACAAACGGTAGCCTTCTGCCTGCAAACGCTTCATTTCGGCCTCTATATCTTCCACTTCAAAGGCCAAATGATGAATCCCCTCCCCTCTTTTCTCTATAAATTTGGCAATGGGACTATCTTCTCTACTAGCCTCCAAAAGCTCAATTTTGCTCTCGCCAGCCATAAAAAAACTGGTGCTCACCCCTTCCGATTCTACGGCCTCAATTTTATAATGCGCTCGGCCCAAAAGGCTAGCAAAAAGTTCGTTGCTGGCCGCCAAATCTTTTACGGCAATTCCAATGTGTTCTAGTTTCATATTCCTACGTTTTTTAAAATGATAATTTTTTGGGGCCTCAGCTGCGGCTTCGCCTTGCTGCGGTTACTCCCTTCGGTCGTCGAACTGCGGCCTAAAGGCCTTGTTGTCGTTGCGCAGCTCGCTGTTTTTTTGGGGCCTCAGCTGCGGCTTCGCCTTGCTGCGCTACGTTTCGCAGCTCGCTATTCGCTCGGCCCTGCGCAAAAAAACAAGTTTTTTGCTGGGTCTGCGGCTGCGCCGCACTGCTGCACATCGCTAGGCCGTTTTGGCCCTGCGGGCCAAGGACCAATTTCCTAAGCCTGGCAGCGAAGCTAAGAACTTAGGCCCTCTTTTTAAAACCTGATCTTTCTTTAAGCTCGTTTTAGCATTCTTGTTGAGCAAAAAGGAAAAAAAGACCCAAAAATAAATCTAGCGCAAAAAAAACCGTTTTGGCCTAGCGATGTGCAAGGGTGGCCGTAGGCCAGACCCAGTTTTTTGAGCAAAGCGAAAAAAACGCAGGGCCGAGCAGACCTGCGAGCCCTGAAACGTAGCGCCGACGACCGAAGGGAGGCGGAGGCCCCCAAAAAATAATTCCCTTGCAAAATGGACAAAAAAATAGCCGTCTTCGTTTTTTTCTTGCTGGCCCAGCTTTTGAATAACTTTAGGGCAGTAAATTTAGAATTTCAGTTTTAAATAGCCCTTAACTAGAAACTTAGTTAAAAAAACTTAGTTTTGTTGACGGTATTTAGATTTATATCAAAAATAAAATGCTTTAGATGAATTGGATTGCACGCAGCTTATTGACCTTTTCCTTGTTTTGTTTTGCGCAAGGACTCTGGGCCCAAAAAGGCTATGACATTAAGGTAAAATTGAATAATTATAAGAACGATACTTGTATTTTGGGTTATCGTTTGGGAGACAAAACTTATGTGAAGGATACCGCTATTGGCCGCAATGCGCAGGGGTATTTTGAGTTTAAGAAAGATACGCTCTTAGAAAAAGGGGTGTATTTGATTTTGACCAAGCCCACCAATAGTTATTTCGAGTTTTTGGTCCCTTCTGATGAAGAGCAAACGCTAACCTTAGAAACCAAGGACGAAGGTGGAAATTGGGTAAAAAACCTAAACATTAAAGGCTCTAAGGATAATATGGCCTTTGTGGATTATCTACATTTTTTGTCTAAGCAGGCCGAAAAAAACAGAAACTTGCAGAGCCGTTTGCAAGAGCTGCAAAAAGAGTTGGATGAAATGCAGGGCCAGGGGCCAAAAAAGGCAAAATTGCAGGCCGAAAAAGAATCCTTGGAGCAAAAAATGAAGAAATTGAATGGCGAAGTAGCGGCTTATCAGGAAAAAATGATCAAGGAGCGCCCCAACTACTTATCGACCAAGTTAATTTTGGCTTCTCGTCAGCCTGAGGTGCCTCAAGCCATTGCTGGCGACAGGCTACAGTCTTATTATTATTTCAAAAAACATTATTGGGATGATTTTGACTTTGGCGATATGCGTTTGATTCGCACCCCTGTTTTTCAGCAAAAGTTAGATTTTTACTGTGATAAATTGACGGTTCAGGATCCTGACTCTGTCATTGTTTCCATTGATTTTATTTTGGGTAATATTATTAAGGCTGGCGACAAAGATATGTATCAGTTTGCGGCTGCGCATTTGCTCAATCGCTACGCCAATAGCAAAGTAATTTGCATGGATAATGTTTATTATCATATTGGGAGCAAATATTATTGTGGTGCAGAAAAACCAGATTGGGTAGAGCCCGAACAATTGGAGAAAATTTGTGCAAATGTTGAAGATTTGCGTTATAGCCTTTGTGGAGAAAAAGCGCAGGACATTAAACTGACCAATATTAAAACGGGCTTGCCCGTTAGCCTTTATGGTTTGAAAAAGCGTTTTGTGGCTGTTTATTTTTGGGACCCCAGTTGTGGAAACTGTAGCAAAAACTCTAAGAAATTGGTCCCTGTTTATGAAAAATGGAAAGACAAAGGCTTTGAAATTTATGGGATCTGCAGCAAAAACATTGAGGATGTAGATGCTTGTAAGAAAAAGATCAAGGAATTGGGCATGAACTGGATCAACACCAGCGATAAGGCTTATCCTTTGGCCTTGACCAAAAAGCTTTATAATGTAAAAGTGAATCCTTTTGTCTATTTGTTGGACCAAGAAAAAAATATCTTGTACAAACGCCTAGACCCCGAGCAAATTGATCAAATTTTGACTCGTGCAGCAGAAGAAGAAGCTAAAGAAAAAGGATAATTTCTCCCCTTTCAATTAGCGGCTTTCAAATAGCGAGCGGCAGAAAAATCAGATGGATTTTTCTGCCGCTTTTTTGTCTAAAAAATTATTGCTCAGTCTATTTGTAGACTTTTTTCTATTTTTACAATGAGCTTGTTTAAATTTTTTAGTCAGCAGCTAGACTAAGGCAAAAAAAAATGCTGCAAAGCGCTTATTATTGTTGATTACGACAAAAACAAAAAAAGGCTTTGCAACATGGTTGTGAATTTATCAAAAGAATTTATTACGGAAAAAATATTAGCATTTTTTCCCGAAAAAAAATTGGCTCGAAAAACCAAAGCGCCTCTGTGGCAAATTGTTAAAGCGATAATTTATAGGCTTAAAACAGGTTGTCAGTGGAGAGAATTACCGATACAATCTTTTTTTGACGAAGTTCTAATTTGCTGGCAAACAGTATATTACTACTTCAATAGCTGGTCCGAGTCTGGTATTTGGCAAAAAGTGTGGATCCAATTTCTAGCCCATGAAAAATCTTGTTTAGATTTATCTAGTATACAGCTTGACGGAAGTCATACCCCAGCGAAAAGAGGGGGCGAAGCTGTGGGTTATCAGGGCCGAAAAAAGTCCAAAACCACAAATGCTCTCTTTCTCACAGATAAAAATGGGCTGCCAATCGCTATGTCTCCGCCTTTTGCGGGAAACCATAATGATTTGTTTGAAATCGAGAGTCATTTCCAAAAAATGCTTGCCGATCTGCAGCTTTCAGACATCTCTCCTGATGGTTTATTTATGAATGCTGATGCAGGGTTTGATAGCAAAAAACTTAGAGAAAACTGCCAAAAAATGGGCATTATCCCTAATATTGACCACAACAAAAGAAATAGAAAAAAAGCTTATTATCAAGATATTATAGATGAGGAACTTTACAAAGAACGCTTTTCTGTTGAGCGAACTAACGCATGGATTGACGCATTCAAAATTTTACTCATTCGTTTTGAAAGAAAAGCCGACAACTGGGCGAGTCTACACTATTTAGCCTTTATACTTATTTTCCTAAAACGAAATTTTTAAACAAACTCAATAATAGGTTAGTCCGGAGTTCAAAGTTTATTAAGCTTAAGCTCAAAACGAAAGGCTAAACTTTTGAATCTGTAAATCCAAAGGCAAATACTTACAAACACTTTAATCACTAGCAGTTTAGAAAGCAAGTTGGCTTAAAAAAACTTTTTAACACGACCTGATATGATTGAATTAAGCAGAGACCTCCTTTCAGCAGACCTATATCAAGAAATAAAAAATCTTCTTGAGGAAATTGAAGAATTTAGACAATCGCCCTTAGATAAAATTGCTCTTGAAAAACTAAGAGAACATTTTAGAACTCATCATATATTTCATAGTTCAGGAATAGAGGGCAACCGATTAACATTACAGGAAACTTCATTAGTTCTTAAAGAAGGGATCGATATCAGGGGGAAACCCTTGAAGGATAGTATTGAAGTTAAAAACCTTGGAATTGCCTTTGATTTTTTATACGAATTAGTACAACAAGATGTAGAAATTACAGAAAACTATATCAAGCAACTTCACAGTCTAATTATAGGCAATGACCCGACTCTAGATCCTGGCAATTATAGAAATATTGGTGTGATTATAACTGGTTCAGAACACAGACCCCCAGAACCTTTTGAAGTACCAATAAAAATGCGTGATTTATTTGATTGGATTAAAGCCAATAAAGATGAAAATCCAATCATTGTTGCTGCTGTTGCTCATCATGAAATGGTAAAAATTCACCCCTTTAAAGATGGAAATGGTAGAACGGCAAGATTACTTCTAAATTTAATATTACTCAAAAGTGGATTTCCGATTTGTAATATAAAAAGAAGCGAAAGGCCTGACTATTACAATGCATTAAGTTTGGCTGATGAAGGAGAATATGAGCCAATAATTGAAGTCATTACAAAAAACTGCACTGAATTATTTGGAGAGTATATTCGACTAAGAGATGAGTCAAATAGACTAAAAGATTGGGCAAAAAGACTTGGTAATAAAGATACTCCACAGGGGCTAGCAAAAAGAAAGACTCAATTTGAACTTTGGTTGAATAAGGTGAATCAAATTAAATTAGAGTTCAAACAAGTTGTAAATGTAATTGATGAAAACGTAGAAAGTTATTATGTTAGCTTTTATGAATATCCTCCTATTACATTTGAAAAATATCAGCAGCTCACAGAAAAAGGAATAGCGGCAGGTACAAACTTTTTTTCCATTCGTTTTCACAATAACGATACAAATAGAATTGTAACTACCCTAATGTTTAGGTTCTATCGCTCTAATAATAAATTTCCACAAACAGCAAACGTAATTCCACTTGAATTGAATATTTTTAATGCAGAAACAAATGACTTCCAATTTATTGGTTACTCAAATCATAGCCATAAAATTAACTTAAGATCATTTTTTATTGCCGATAATGGCCGTCTTGTAGTTAGACATGCAAATTCAGACGAAAAAAATCCAAATTGGGAAAAAGATCATGACAATGAAGTTCTTTCTGAGGTAGTTCAGTCCTTTTTTGAAAATGTATTTTCGTCGATGCTCGGAATTAGATAAGGGATAATTCCCCCCCCTTTCAATTAGCGGCTTTCAAATAGCGAGCGGCAGAAAAATCAGATGGATTTTTCTGCCGCTTTTTTGTCTAAAAAATTATTAGTCCGTCTAAAACTCACTGCTCCGAAAAGCGAACAAGGACTTTAGTCCGCTAGTTCGCTCAAGTCAGCAACCTTGGGCTTCAGCCCAGGGCGGGAATAATATAAGTTGTTTTTTAACCCTGAATTTTTACTGTCTTTTTTTAGGGCCATGGGCTGAAGCCCAGGGTTGCGAAGCTATGCAAACTGGCGGGCTAAAGCCCTTGTTTGCTGAAAATGGAAAAATTTTTAGCTTCAAGAAAAAAACAGCTCCCCCAACTACAGCCGCAAAAAAAATCCCCTCGAATGAGGGGATGACAATTTTTCAGCTAGCCTAGGGCCTTGGCCCTGGGGTTCCTATGAAATTTATGGGGGATAGTGTTGTATGGCTGTGGGTTTCAACCCACAGCTATGGCCGAAGGCCAAACGGCTGAGGGATGGATAGTGGTGCGGCGCAGCCGCAGACCAAAGTTTTTGAGCGCAGCGAAAAAACTGCAGGGCCGAGCAGACCTGCGAGCCACGACACAGCCCGACCCGAGCAAAGCGAGGGGCAGCCCCAAAAAAACTTACTGCTCTATATCTTTAAAAGTTTTTACCTTTTTGGCAAAATGCAGCCAGACAATACTTTTGCGCAAATAGCCGGCAGTATTAAATCGAGGCGTTTTTTGATAGGCATAGGCTGCAAGACGTTCCTTTATTTCGGCTCTTTTTTTCCAGTGTTTTGGAAAAGCAAAGAAAAAGTGCCAATGCGCTTTCACGATAGCGCCAATACTCCCCCATTTTCCTTCTTTCATAAAGCGAATAGCGGCCAAAGCATCCAATAAAAGTCGCCAGTATAAAAGGAGGAAAAGGCCCAAGCCCCCCTCTTTATTTTTGAGTAGGCAAACCAGACTGTTTCTAAAATTGAGATAATCTTTGCGGGGATTATACATTGGGAGCGTGCCGCCGCCTACATGCCAAACTTTGGCCTTAGGGCAAACATAAATTTGATAATTGCCTCTTTTTAATCGCCAACAAAGATCTATTTCTTCCATGTGCGCAAAAAAATCGGCATCTAAGCCGCCAAACTGATGATAAAGTTGGCTGCGAATGCAAACTGCGGCTCCGGAAGCCCAAAAAATTTCTTCGGTTTGATCGTATTGCCCTTGATCTTCTTCTAATTCGGAAAAAATTCGTCCTCGACAAAAGGGATATCCCCAGTGGTCTATCCAACCACCTGCTGCGCCAGCATGTTCAAATAAATTGCGCTGGGCTTCCATCAAAATTTTTGGTTGGGCGGCAGCACGTTGGGGCGATTTTTCTAGGCAATGAATGAGGGGTTCAATCCAATCTGGACTAACTTCTACATCAGAATTGAGCAGCACATAATAATCGGCATGTTGCAATTGGGCCAAGCCGCGGTTATAGCCTTCGGCAAAGCCATAATTTTCGGGCAAATCAATATAATAGCGTGGAATTTCCCTGTCGGCAGATTGGGCCGGCGGAAAAGGCTGATCGGCTGTAGCCATAAAGCGCTCGAAGCCCCATTTTTTTAGTCGGTCAATAGAATCATCCCTAGAGCCATTATCAATCACAAAAAGTTGGGTATTTGCGTAAGTCGTTTGCAAAACCGAGGGTAAAAAGCGCTCGAGATAATCGGCTCCATTATAATTGAGGATGGCAATGGCCACCAATGGCTGTGGAGCGGCTACTTTAGAAGCAGGCATTTGATTTTATTTTATTGTTGGGCAAAAAAGGCAAGACTATCTAGGCGATCTTGGGCCAATTGTGCCGAAAGTTGGTCCAAATTTTCAAAGCGAACATCTGCTCTTAAATATTTGAGCATTTCTACCTTGAGCTCTTGGCCGTAAAGGTCTCCCTCAAAATCAAAAATATTCATTTCGAGGCTAATACTTAATTCATTTTCTAAGGTAGGCCGCGGCCCCCGGTAGAGCATCCCCCGTTTTTTTTCGCCATTGGGCAACATCACCTGAGCCACATAAATACCTTCTGGCGGCAAGAGTTTGTAGGGGTTTTCTACAGCAATATTGGCAGTGGGAAAACCTAATTTCCGGCCCAATTGCAAGCCCTTTACTACTTTTCCAGAAAAACTATAGGGCCGCCCCAATAATTGTTGGGCTAGCATAATTTGTCCTTCCGAAATGGCTCGGCGAATTTTGGTCGAGCTCACCGCAATCTCATCCACCTCCTTTTTATCAAACTCCTTGAGTTCAAAATTGCGGCTTTTTTGTGCCTCTCGCAAAAAATGGATGTCGCCAGCCCGGCCCTTGCCAAACTTATGGTCGTAGCCAATGGCAATACAAGCAGGCTGAAAATAATGCAGTAGAAATTGGTCCAAATAATCGGCAGGACTCAAAGCAGAAAAAGCCTCTGTAAAAGGCACCACCACCAAGTTTGCAATCCCCGCCTGCTCCAAAATATCAGCTTTTTCTTCTAAGGTCGTCAGCAAACGCAAACTGCTCGATTCGCCCCTTTTTTGGGCTAAAACAATCCGTGGATGCGGATCAAAGGTTAGCAAAACTGTCTCCCCATCTCGCGCTTCAGCCAGTTGGACCAACTGCTTGATAATATGTTGATGCCCCAAATGCACTCCATCAAAAGAGCCCATGCTCAGCACCGCCCGCTTAAATTTGGGCAAAGCCTCTAGTTGGCGATAAATCTTCATCTAATTTTCCTGTTCTGTTTCGCTATTGCTATTTTCTGCTTCCTCTTCCGCTGCCGGCTCGGGCCTTGGCGCAGGTTTATTTTTGCGGTAAGGACGAACGCCCGCCCCATATACCCAGCCTTCTCGGCCATTTTTATCTCGTACTTTTACCCAAGGCTCCCGAGTAAATTCATCAACAGAAACACGCAAGCCCTGTTCAAAATCCGTCACTTCATTCAAAGAAATCAATTCCTCTCCATGCGGCAAATACCGAATCAAAGTGCTATCCAAATAAGGGCCCGTCCGAAACTTCAAGCTATCTAAAACAACATAATATTTTAACGAACTGGCAGTAGACGAGGCCCCTGCAGCCATGGCCGCCGTACTATCTACCCCCACCACTTCTGGCGCAGGCAAATTATCCGTTCGGCTACATCTCGACACCCCATACAACAAAAGCGAACCAATTAACAAGCCACCACTAATCAACTCAATGGGGCGCAAAACAGACAAAATCCCCTTTTTTTCCTTGGGGCCTTCTTCCAAATGGAGCTTGCGCTGCTGTTGCTGTTGTTTTTTGGCCTTTTCTTCGGCTCTTTTTCTTTCCCTTCTTTTCCGAGAGCTTTCTGACATATTCTCTGCAATTTTATATTTTTTAGGGGCTTCCCCTGCGGCCCTCTGGGCCTAGGGGCGGGCTGTGTCGGGGCTCGCTATTCGCTCGGCCCTGCAGTTTTTTTCGCTGCGCTCAAAAAACTTGGGTCTGCGGCTGCGCCGCCCCCCTATCCATCCCTAAGCCGATGCGGGCGCTTCGCGCCCTGCCCACCGCAAGTTTGGACCTGCGCCAAATTTACAAAAAAGATCAAGCTATTTAGAAAAATATTTAATAATGGTCCAAGCAAAAAATTAGATAAAATCATAAGCTAATGATCAATTAGTAGAAGAAAATTGGCACAAAAAAACTGCTTACTGAATTTTCAGTAAGCAGTTTTGCTAAAGATTCATTTAAAAATCTAACTCCATCGCAATCACAGGCAAAAAACCACTTTGATAAGCATTATAAATCCGATCATCTAAGTAATGATAAAATGGCTGGTACAAATTATTGAGGTTATTGCTCAAGTTTTGCACATCTAAAGAAAGCGTAAGTGAAGATTTTGTATAATTTTTTCGGTAGGCCAAACGCAAATCTAACCGATAATAAACCGGAACATCTTCATCAGATTGCCCAAGGCTATAGCCCTGACTTTCATCAAATACCATTCGGTTTTCGGCCAAAGAAGCCGCCGTATCGGCTGGCATATAACGATAGCCCCCATTGGCCAACAAACGAGCACTGCACAATAAACGCCCGCCTTTGGGCAAGGTCCATTCATAGCCCGTAGTAAAATTGGCCACAAAATTATTATCGTAACGGCTGCGATACCAATTATTATCAATTGCTCGGTAATTGGACCGAAAAAGCGAGAGAGAACTCATCAGGAAAAACCCTCTGCGAAATACTTTCTCAATGCTCATGTCTATCCCATAATTTCGGTTGGCCCCCAAAGAAGCAAGCGGAACACGGCCAAAACTCTTTCTCTGATTGTATAACCAAAAGGTACTGCCCAACGCACTACCAATAGGCTGATTGCTTCCATACTGATACCAAGCTTCTACCAATGTAGACAAATCATAGCGAAGCGCCTGCCGCCAACTCAAAATCAAATGCTGCGAGTTGGCAATTTCTAAGGTTTCATTGGGGTTGATTTTAGTTTGGGTTGCATAGGTCCCCAAAGGCAATAATTGACCATAAAGACCATAAGAAAGAGCCAACTTTGTTTTCTTGCTCGGGCGATACATCAAAGCCGTTCGAGGCTCTAGGCAATAAGTATTATTATAGCCTTGAAATAAAAAGGCGCCCCCCGCCAAAATTTGCCAACGCTTAGATAAATTCCACTGAATTTGCGCATAGCCTCTGGCCCAATAATTAAACTGCTGCCCAGTTTCCAAAAAAGTATCTAAGCGTTCTGTATTGTAGTTATAGTAATCATGATGCAAATCATACAACTGCCCATAAAGGTTTAGCCCTGTTTTTAGCCTAAATTTTTGGTCCAACTTTTTACTGTACACCCCAGAAAGGCTATACTGCTGCACCAACAAACTATTCGATTCTATACGTGTAGAATCCATAGGTGCATTATTTACATTATAGACAGTTCCGTTGACAGAAACACCAGCCGTAGCCTGAAAATAGGCCCCTCGGCCCAAAACTTCACTGTATTTTAGGCCCAAGGTTCCATTTGCTGTGCGGCTGTCAATGCTGTTATGGTCCAAACGATTGATCCAATTAGTAGAGTCTTCTTTAATGAGCCATTGCTCGGAGCCCAAGGCCCCCAAACCAAAAAAGCGGAGCTCTTTGCGGCGGTCCTTAGATTCCCAACTCAAATTAAAAGATAAATCCTGAAAAGTATTGGCCACATTAGAACGGACCACATAGAGCCCAAACTGAGAAAGCAGCCCCAAAGTAGAATAGCGATAATTAACCAAAAAACTACTCTGCCCCCTTTGAATTGGGCCCTCTGCACTAAAATCAATACCAATCAAACCAAAGCGAAAACTATAAGCTTGTTGGTTGGGGTTCCCCTTTCTAAAGTGCATATCCAAAACCGCCGATTGCGCATTGCCATATTCTGCAGCAAAACCACCAGCCGAAAAATCCGATTTATCTAAAAGCGCAATACTCAAAGCCGAAACCCCACCATTTCTACTCATTGGAGCGGCAAAGTGGCCCATCCCCAACAGCTCTACCCCCTCTAAGAAAAAAGTTTGGGTGGCGGTGGGATTTCCCCGAATAATCATGTCGGCATTATTGTCCCAATAAGATTGCACAGCCGGAAAACTACGTGCCATTCGGCTAGGGTCGTTAATTGATCCAGGGTAACGCTGCGTTTCCTCCACATTAAAGGAGCGAGTAGAAACAACAGAAAAGCTATTCAATGGACGGTTTTCTCTAAAATCATCGCCCCATTTCAAATCTTTTTGGGCCTCCATACTGGCTTCTAGATAAGCGGGCTTAGAAGAGCGCAAAACGATATTATCTGTATAAAACGTCCGATAGCCTGCCTTTTGGGCTTTTAGCGTTTGCCGCCCCAAAGGCACTCGGTCCAAACGAAAATAGCCATCGGCATCTGAGCTAGTAGAAATAATTGGGTAACTGTCTTCTACAAAAACAATTACCCCCCCTAAGGGTTCTAGTGTTTCTGCATCTATGAGTAAGCCCTCTATCAACTGGCTACCGCTGCTCTTATTGGCCTTTTTTTGGCCCCAGGCAACTGTTAGCAAGCTCAAAAGCAGCAAACTTAAGTAATACTTCTTCATAATGTAGGTGTTCTGTTAGGGGAGATTGGCTAGAGAAAGGGGCGTTGGGAATTTAGTAGTTTATGACAAAAATACTGTCGTATAGGAACTGCTATATTTGTTTTTTTTAAGATTTTTTCAAGCTATACCTCAACCTGCATCATATTTTGTTTTTCTAGTTCTTAGGTTCTGTAAAATAAAATATTTTTTGTTCTTCTCTCTACTAAGACTTTATTCTTAGGCTTCTGCTCGGCCATAAGGGGCAAGAAAGAGTGCCCATGGCCCAGCGCTGCGCAGCCGTGGCCCGCAGGGCCAGACCCAGTTTTTTGAGCGCAGCGAAAAAAACGCAGGGCCGAGCAGACCTGCGAGCGGCGACAACAAGGACTTTAGTCCGCAGTTCGACGACCGAAGGGAGTAACCATAGCGGCGGCCGAGCTAGGCAAAGCCTAGGTTGGCCGCGGGCCCCAAAACATAAAAAAAGAGAGCAAACAAATTGTCTACTCTCTATTATCTTATCGTTTGACCAGCAAGCCCTGTTTGAAGCTGAGGAAGAGGTGGCGCATCTCTCGGAGCTCGGCGCCAATGCCTAAAATTTTCCATTCATTTTGATAGACCAGCAAAAGCAAGAGCTCGCGATTGTAGCGGGCGGCCTGCGGGTGATTGCAGCTAATGGGGAGTAAAAGGGCCTTTTCTTCTTTAAATTCGGTGGCATAATCGGGCCAAGCCTGTAGGCTCCAGCGGTAGAGCGCTCGGAGGCGGCAAAATTCTTCTACGGCCAAGCCACCGGGGCCGGCCAAATTATGATTAAAGGCCTTAGAGCAGCAGCGGGCCTCTAGGCCGGGCATATCTTCCTCCGTCAAAAGGCGTTCAAAATGGCTTAAAAAATCACCAACTGCCTCTTCGGCTAGGGGCAAATCAACTGTTTTTTCGGTTTCCTCTTCTTGCTCAGCGCCCAAAGTTTTTAGCGCTTCGGCGGCGGCAGATTCGGCGGCGGCCCAAATTTTCAGGCCAGCGGCTTTTTCTACCAAAAGGAGCCAAAGGCTATCATTGTAGCGTTCATTTTGGCCCAGATAAAACTCCACCTCTACTAAAAGTTGATGTTCATTGAGGCGTTCTTCTTCACCTAGGCGGATAGCATCGCCTAGTTCTAGGCAGCTGTGAAAGAAGTCGGCAGCCGATAAAAAAGGGGCATCTTCTAGGGCATCATTGGCCCAAAGTTGTTGAAAGAGGGCCAAATTTTGGCACTGCAGACAGAGTTGAAATTGCTCTAACCAGGCAGAGGAGGAAGTAGACATATAGGCTATTTTTAATGAGATGGGACCGTGTGTTGCATACGTTCTTGTAGGCGAAGCAGCTCTGGGCATTGTTCGGCCTGTTGTTGTTCAAACTGTCGGATGAGCAGTTCTCGGTTTTGGCGATTGAGTTTTTGCTCTAGTTCTTGCAAGAGTTGCTCGCCCCCTAGGCAGGCCACATTTTCGGCCACTTTGAGTTGCATACTATCTAAGAGTTGCAATTTTTGGCCGGGGCTATTTTGCTGCTCGAGGCTATCGTAAAGTGGCAAAAGTACTCGATTACAATCGCACCAATCTTTGGCCAAATGCCGTGCGAGCTCATCTGGAGAGGGCTGGCAGGCCGTTAGAGTTAGGGCAAAAATGGAAAAAAAAAGAGGGCGCATAAATTTAGCGGAGTTTGGTCAGTAATTGGGCCAAATTGGGGCAACTAGCCGCAATGGCTTCCTCTAATTGGCCCTCAAATAAGGCGCGTTCTCGGGCGGGCAATTCGCGCAAGCTCATTTGCATCCCATTAAAATCGGCACACTGATGAAAGCTTTTGAAAGCGGTAAGGTACTGGCCTCGAGCAGCCGTTTTTGGAGCTGCCCGAAAAGCCGCCTCTTTGGCAATCAGTTCGGCACTTTCGGCACAATCGCAAACTTTTTTGGCCGCTTCTTGGGGCTGGGGCAGCTCTTGAGTAGGGCCCAAAAAACTAAGGGCAAAGAGCAACTGAACTAAGGTAGACAACATAATACTTTAATTTAAGATAGCCGATTTTTAGCTGGGCTATTGGATGAGAAGAACAAAAATAATAAATCGAAGGCATTTAGTCGAAAACAAAGGGTAGTTCATAGAAAACTAGCTATTTTCTATCTCAAAATAGTACCCCAAGCAAGACAATTAGCTCTTTAAGTTGTTAAAGGTGAATAGAGCTATTTCGCCAATAATCAGGATAGTACCTATTTTATATAAAACCATAATATGCAGACTTTTACAGCCGAAGCCTACAAGCTCCATTTCTATATTAGCCAAGAGACTTTGGAGCAAATTCGTTCTGTTAGTCCCCAAATCAGCCCCCAACTTCCTCAACTGATTGATACCTTTTACGAGCGTATGCTCAGCCACCGCAAATTTGCGGCCTACTATGAATCGGAGGCCCAAATTGAGCGCCTCAAAAGCCTACACCTAGGGTATTGGCAGAGCTTTTGGGCGGCAGAGGTAGACGATCGTTACATTCAGGACCGAAAGCGAATTGGCGAGGTGCATGCTCGGGTAGGTTTGCCTATGGACCTTTATTATGATGGCATTATTCTCTTTTCTCATTTGTTTAAGGCCCTGTTTCGTCAAGAAAAAATTGCTTCCTTTGATTTATTGAGCGCCTATGATGAATTACTCAATCTAGATACTGCTTTGGTCGTAGATCGCTACAATTCTATTTCTAATGAGGTCTTAGAATTGCAAAACGCATCTTTATCGACCCCTGTTGCTCAAATTTGGGAAGAAATTCTCTTTTTGCCAATTGTGGGCATTATGGATTCTAAACGATCTAAGGATATTATGGAAACCGTTTTGGGCCAAATTGCCGAAAAGCAGGCCAAGGTTTTTATTTTAGACATTAGTGGAGTGGCCATTATGGATACCGCCGTGGCCAATCACCTCCTCAAAATTAGCAAAGCCAGCCGACTGATGGGTTGCCGCTGCATTTTATCGGGCATTTCTCCAGCCGTGGCCCAAACTATTGTAGAGCTGGGCATTCAATTAGATGAAATTGAAACCAGCGGCAGCATGAAAGAAGCCCTTACTTCCGCCTTTGAAATTTCGGGCCTTCACATTACCGCCTACTAAAACAAAAAAAAGTCGCTTTCCAGTTATTGGAAAGCGACTCCTTTATTTAAGCAATAGGCAGCTCTTTATTAAGCCCCCTTGCTTTTGTCATCCACCTCAATTTTAATGGTCACATCGCTTTTTTCCTTAATTTCGATGCGTTCCTCCTGAGCGGGCATCATACCCATTTTGCGCTTAAGATCATCCAAAGCTGCAGAAGCAGTAACGGTAGGATCATTGAGTGCAGTATCAATTTCGTCGTCAATGGTTTTGCTCTCATCGGCCATATCGCCATAAGCCTCCGCCAAAGACTCTTGCTCTTCTACTTTCTCCTTCATACGCTCTAGCATACTCATGGTTCCAGAAGAGTCAATATTAGTCAATTGTTTGTTGAGTTTGGTGGTTGCCTTACTCACTTTATCACGAGCTTCTAGGCTGCGCAATTCGTTCTCCCATTTAGCAACTTGGCTCTTGAGCGCACGAATTTTGCCCTCCATAGTCGTTACCATACCGTCATACTTCTTCTTATTCTGAAGAGCAGTTTGGTACAACTTGAGGTTTTCTTCACGACGAGCCAAAGCCTCTGTTGCTAAACGCTCAGCCTCAGCCGCGTCCATTTGTCCAGATTGGCCCCTTTTCAACAAAGCCATCGCTTTCTTTTCGTAATCGTCTGCATTTTGCTTGTAAGTTTGTACTTCGCGGTTGGTACGAATAGCAATCGCTTTTACCTCCGCCAAACTTTGTAGGCTCTTGTCTAGGTCCGTTTTCAAATCGCGAATCCCCTGCTTCGTCATTTTGATGGGATTCTCTAGTTTATCAAGGGCAGAGTTGGCTTCGGCTTTACCAAGGCGGAACAAGCGCTTCAAAAATTGCCACATAGGTCAGATAGTTTAATTGATAGAAGAAGAGCGTTTAAGGCGCTCACTTAGATAAGATGATAAATAAAGGGAAAAAGTTCAATTATTTGGCCGCTACGTCCATAAATTCTTCAGCATGCTCCACCAAAGCAATCGCCATGGCGTTAATTGAAGACTCCAATTCGTTGCGATCCAAATTCTCTAGGGCCAAAGTGTCGCGGAAAAGTACCCGACGCCCCTCCTCATCCAAAACAAAGGCGCCATGAATGAGTTCGCGGTTAATCTGTAACAAACGCTTCAAAAATGCAGCGTCTTTTTCCTCAATATCAAAAATATGCTGCTCCATAACAAGGACATCGCCCTCGCAATCCAGCATTAGGTTACAAATACCCTGATTTTCATTGTTTACTACAAAGATACTATCCTCTACGCTTTCATGGCTAATTTCATGGCCCATATCCAGCAGATAATTCTTCACTTTCTCAAAGCTATTCATAGGGATGCGGTTATTGTGATTGAATATGATAGTCAGTCGCTCTTGCTCCTGCGCTTTGGCTAATATAGTAGATTTTCGTCGGACTATCAAAGTTAGATTTACAAAATAATACGCTTTTAATACTTCTTTTTTATTATTTTTTGGGCCCTCCGCTAAATATAATGCTGCAGCGGTTACTCCCTCCGGTCGTCGAACTGCGCCCTAAAGACCTTCTTGTCGTTTCACAGCTCGCTGCTGTTTTGGGGCCTCCCGCCTGCGGCGGGCGCTACGTTTCGCAGCTCGCTGTTCGCTCGGCCCTTCAGCAGCAAAGCTGCTTTGGTCTGGCCCTTGCGGGCCACTGCTGCACATCGCTAGGCCGGCTCGACGAGCTAAACAAAAAAAGAGCTTCAAAATGACTAAAGATAAAAACGAATCCCCCATGGACTGGCTAAAGAAAATGGAGGCTAAAGGGGAACAACTACTTTCTAAAATGACGGCAGAAGAAATTGAAGAATTTAAGCGAGCCAGCAAGGATTTAACCGACCGAATGCACTTTGAGCATTTCGGTTGCTTGCCAGGAGAAGATCCCCCCGAGGATGTGATTCCTTGGGGAAGTGGGTTGGAAGAGTAAGCCCCCCCACAACAAGAAACAAAACCAATTTGAGGTCTTGTTTAAGCTATGGATAAGATTTTATCCTATAGGGTGGATGAGCAAACTATTGTGTTAAAATTAAAAGAGCTTTGAGATGGCAGAAGAGAAAAAAAAGAAGAGTAAGATACAAGAGTACAGAGAGTTGGGAGAACGGCTACTTTCTAAAATGACTGCAGAAGAAATTGAAGAATTTAAGCGTGCCAGTAAGGATTTAACCGACCGAATGCACTTTGAGCATTTCGGTTGCTTGCCAGGAGAAGATCCCCCAGAGGATGTTATTCCTTGGGGAAGTGGACTGGAAGAGTAGGCCATACTTTCAATGGGATCTTTAGAGAATAGAAAAAGCCCTCCATTTTGGAGGGCTTTTTTGATTTTAAACTTTTTATTCTGGAGCATTATGCCTTTCAGTCGTCGAACTTCGGTCTAAAGACCTTGTTGTCGTTCCGCAGCTCGCTGCTGTTTTGGGGCCTCCCGCCTGCGGCGGGCGCTACGTTTCACAGCTCGCTATTCGCTCGGCCCTTCAGCCCTTCGGGCTTTGGTCTGGCCCTTGCGGGCCACTGCTGCACATCGCTAGGCCGGCTCGACGAGCTAAACAAAAAAAGAGCTAGCAAATATTTGCTAGCTCTTTTGCGCTTGGCCCAACTGGACCTATTTGCTTTCTTTTTCAGAGAAAATGCTAATCACTACCTCTTGCTCTTTGCTTAAAGAAGCTTCTAGCAAACTGCCTTCTGCCAATTCCTTCTTATGGTTAAGGATAAACTCCGCCAAAGGATCTTCCAAGTACTTTTGAATCGCTCTGTTCAATGGACGAGCGCCAAACTGCGGATCGTAGCCTTTTTCAGCCAAAAAGTCTTTGGCCTCATCGGTCAATTGCAATTTGTAGCCTAGCTCTTCTACTCGCTTGTACAAGTTTTTCAAACTCAAATCAATGATGCTGAAGATTTCTTCTTTACCCAAAGAGTTAAAGACAATCACATCATCAATACGGTTCAAAAACTCAGGAGAGAAGGTCCGCTTAAGTGCATTTTGAATCACGCCCTTGGCTTCATCTGCCGCAGCTTCTTCTCTGGCCTTAGTAGAAAAACCAACTCCAGTTCCAAAGTCCTTCAAGCGACGAACCCCAACATTCGAGGTCATGATGATCAAAGTATTTTTAAAGTCTACTTTGCGGCCCAAACCATCGGTTAGTTGGCCATCATCCAATACCTGCAACAAGATATTAAAGATATCGGGATGCGCCTTTTCAATCTCATCCAGAAGAATGACAGAATAAGGCTTTCGACGAACTTTCTCCGTCAATTGTCCCCCTTCTTCATATCCTACGTAGCCCGGAGGCGCTCCAATAAGACGGCTCACAGAGAATTTCTCCATGTATTCACTCATATCAATGCGGATCAAGGCATCTTCTGAGTCAAACATCTGCCGAGCCAATACTTTGGCCAATTCTGTTTTACCGACCCCAGTTGGACCGAGGAAAATAAAGGTTCCAATGGGCTTGTTCGGATCTTTAAGGCCTACGCGGTTCCGCTGAATGGCTTTGGTGATCTTCACAATGGCTTCATCCTGACCAATTACATTATCCTTGAGGTCTTGACCCATACTCAATAGCTTGACGCTTTCGCTTTCGGCTACATTGCTTACGGGAATTCCGGTCATCATAGACACCACCTCGGCAATGTCTTCAATAGTTACAGGATAACGCTTGCTCTTTGACTCTTCCTCCCAATCTATGCGGGCCTGATCTAGCTGATGAATCAACTTAGACTCGCTATCGCGGAAGTTTGCCGCTTTTTCATATTCTTGGTCTCGAACAGCTTGGTTCTTTTCTTCTTTTACTTTTTCAATCTCGGCCTCTAGCTCCATAATGTGCTTGGGCACATGGATGTTTTTGAGGTGTACACGAGCGCCTACCTCATCCATGACATCAATGGCCTTATCGGGCAAGAAACGATCAGAGATATAGCGGTTAGAAAGCTTTACGCAAGCCTCTAGGGTTTCATCTGTATATTCTACATGATGGAAGGCCTCATATTTTTCCCGAATATTGCTCAAGATATGAATTGCTTCTTCTGGAGAAGGCGGCTCGATGATTACTTTTTGGAAGCGGCGATCTAGAGCGCCATCTTTTTCAATATACTGTCGGTACTCATCCAAGGTAGAGGCACCAATACATTGGAGTTCTCCACGAGCGAGAGCAGGCTTAAAGATATTAGAAGCATCTAGAGAGCCTGTTGCTCCACCAGCGCCGACAATGGTATGAATTTCATCAATAAAGAGGATGACATCTCTAGATTTTTCTAGTTCCGTCATAATAGCCTTCATGCGCTCTTCAAACTGTCCGCGATATTTGGTCCCTGCTACCAAAGCAGCTAGGTCCAGCATCACAATACGCTTATCAAAGAGTGTTCTAGACACTTTGCGCTGTTGGATACGAAGGGCCAAACCCTCTACAACAGCTGTTTTTCCTACCCCAGGTTCTCCAATGAGGATGGGGTTATTCTTTTTACGGCGAGACAAAATTTGCGAAAGGCGTTCAATTTCCTTTTCGCGGCCAATAATGGGGTCCAATTTATCTTCCTCGGCCAATTTGGTAATATCTCGGCCAAAGTTATCGAGTACGGGAGTATGTGATTTGCCCTTGGCGGCTCCGGCAGCGGCACGGCCACGGTTGCCTCGGCTACCTCCTTCTTCCTCAAATTCATCTTCTCCGCCTGCGGCATCTAGCAAATTGGGATTACTTTCGGCTAGTAAATAATCTAGCTCTGCCTTATAACCATCATAATCAATCTCGAACTCCTGTAAAACACGAGCGGCTAGATTTTCGGGATACTTAAGGAGTGAAAGCAAAATATGCTCGGTGCCGACCAATTCATTTTTCATGCGTTTGGCCTCTAAAAAGGTAATTTTAAGCACCTTTTCGGCTTGGCGAGTAAGGGGCAGATTGCCTACAGTGTAAGAAGGGCGTTCTCTGCGTTGTGTTTTCTGGACAGAATCTTCAATGGCTTGGCGTAATTCAGAGACGTCCAAATCTAAAGATTGGAGGACGGCAACGGCCAGGCTCTGTTCATCCTGAAGGATACCAAGCAAAAGGTGTTCGGTTCCAATTTGGTCGTGTCCAAAGCGAAGGGCTTCTTCTCTAGAGAAAGAAATGACCTCTTTGACTTTGGGAGAAAAGCGATTATCAGGCATATTCAAACTAAGGTTATTTTCTAAAATTGGGTGTATAAGGGCAATTGGCCTCACTTTTATAAACGCAAGCTGCTTTAAAAAGATTTGGCCATCTGTCTTGACTGTCCAATATTAAAGATTATTTTCTGAAATCGAAAGAATTTATTTTTATTTTAGGCCCTATACTTTTGAGAGCTTTGGTCCTTTTTGGGGGTTTTGCAGGCGGCGAAGCCGCCGCAGGCCTAGCGATGTGCAGCAGTGGCCGTTAGGCCAGACCGAGCCGCTGAAAGCGGCGAAGGGCCGAGCGAATAGCGAGCTGCGAAACGTAGCGCCGCAAGGCGAAGCCGCAGCGGAGGCCCCAAATCCTTAAAAGCAGAAAAGACAAAAAAGGGTCCATAATGGCCAAAAATGGCTAGATTTTTATAGAAAAGGCCCTAATATTGAATAGAACCAGAAAAGAAAATAGACCATGAAATACGCAGTAGAAAAGTCAGAAGAGTACGCTCTAGTCAGCCTTCAGGAGGAAAATTTGAATTCTTTGAAAGCCCCTGAACTAAAATCGGAATTGATTCTGTGAGCTTGTTTAAATTTTTTAGTCAGCAGCTAGACTAAGGCAAAAAAAAATGCTGCAAAGCGCTTATTATTGTTGATTACGACAAAAACAAAAAAAGGCTTTGCAACATGGTTGTGAATTTATCAAAAGAATTTATTACGGAAAAAATATTAGCATTTTTTCCCGAAAAAAAATTGGCTCGAAAAACCAAAGCGCCTCTGTGGCAAATTGTTAAAGCGATAATTTATAGGCTTAAAACAGGTTGTCAGTGGAGAGAATTACCGATACAATCTTTTTTTGACGAAGTTCTAATTTGCTGGCAAACAGTATATTACTACTTCAATAGCTGGTCCGAGTCTGGTATTTGGCAAAAAGTGTGGATCCAATTTCTAGCCCATGAAAAATCTTGTTTAGATTTATCTAGTATACAGCTTGACGGAAGTCATACCCCAGCGAAAAGAGGGGGCGAAGCTGTGGGTTATCAGGGCCGAAAAAAGTCCAAAACCACAAATGCTCTCTTTCTCACAGATAAAAATGGGCTGCCAATCGCTATGTCTCCGCCTTTTGCGGGAAACCATAATGATTTGTTTGAAATCGAGAGTCATTTCCAAAAAATGCTTGCCGATCTGCAGCTTTCAGACATCTCTCCTGATGGTTTATTTATGAATGCTGATGCAGGGTTTGATAGCAAAAAACTTAGAGAAAACTGCCAAAAAATGGGCATTATCCCTAATATTGACCACAACAAAAGAAATAGAAAAAAAGCTTATTATCAAGATATTATAGATGAGGAACTTTACAAAGAACGCTTTTCTGTTGAGCGAACTAACGCATGGATTGACGCATTCAAAATTTTACTCATTCGTTTTGAAAGAAAAGCCGACAACTGGGCGAGTCTACACTATTTAGCCTTTATACTTATTTTCCTAAAACGAAATTTTTAAACAAACTCTGTTGAAGAATGCCGGAAACAAAAATTTGATCTTGGATTTGTCGGCAGTGAAGTATGTCGATTCGTCTGGATTGAGTGCCATTTTGACAGGCAACCGTTTGTGGACGGAAGAGGGGGGGCAGTTTGTGCTTACGGGCGTAGAGCACCCCAGTGTAAAAACCTTGATTAGCATTTCGCGTTTAGATAGCGTTTTGGACATTAAGGAGAATTTGGAACAGGCTGTAAAATGGGTAATGATGCAGGCCCTGCGTTCTCAGTTAGAAAATGAAACGCCAGCAGAAGAAGACGAAGTATAATGATGCGTTTTGAAGTGAGCATTTTGGGCAGCAATGCGGCCCTACCTACTTATAATAGTTTTACCTCTGCCCAATTTTTGAATATTCGGGAGCATTATTGCCTGATTGATTGTGGGGAGGGTTGTCAGATTTCGGTGCAGCGTTATCAGCTGAAGGCCTTTCAGATTAAGGATATTTTCATTAGTCATTTGCATGGAGATCATGTTTTGGGCTTAATGGGTTTATTGATGTCTTTTGGCTTGAATCAGCGAAAAAAGAAGCTGCGGCTGTATGGCCCCAAAGGGATTCGGGAGTGGGTGGAGGTCCAAATGCGCCTAATGAATGCTTACTTGAGTTATCCTTTGGAAATTCGGGAATGTGATTCGGAGCGATCGGAGCTTTTACTCGACAGCCCTAGTTTTCAGGTTTTTAGTTTGCCTTTGGCGCATCGGGTGGCTTGTCAGGGTTTTCTTTTTAAGGAAAAGCCGGCGCATCCGAATATGCGTAAGGATCGGATTTTAGAGTTGGAGATTCCCTTTCGGCAGATTCCAGCTATTAAAGCGGGTGGAGGATTTACCGATGCCGAGGGTAAATTTTGGCCGCATGAAGAATTATGCACGCCTCCTCCCCCGCCCCGTACTTATGCTTATTGTTCTGATACGGCTTTTCATCCGCCTTTGGCGGAGCTCATTCGGGGCGTAGATTTGCTGTATCATGAGGCTACATTTTTGCATAATTTATTGGAGAATGCAAAAAAGACGGGACATAGCACCGCCAAGCAGGCTGGAGAAATGGCCAAATTGGCCCAGGTCAAAAAGCTATTGATTGGGCATTTTTCTACTCGCTACCAAGATAAAAAAGTGCTTTTAGAAGAAGCCCAAAGCGAATTTGCCGAAACGGCTGCTGCCGAAGAAGGCAAAACCTATAGCGTTTAAAGCAAAAAGCGGATCCACTGAAGTGGATCCGCTTTTTTTTGGCCTATTTACGAGTTTTAGCTCATAAACATCATTTCGCGATATTTCAAGAAAGGCCATTCTTGATCATCAACCAAACCTTCTAACTGATCAGAAACCACACGGATTTCATCCATCAAAGGTTTTACCTCATTACAATAAGTATGGGCCATTTCTTCGGCCTCTAGTTGGCCTGCTTGCACACGAAGTTGCTTCATGGCATAGGCCTTTGTTTTCAGGGCCGAAATTCCCTCTGAAAGCTCGGCGAGCAACTCTTTTTGAGCGGCATAGCTACTTTCCTCTAAGCCCAATTGTTTGAGCTGTAAGGCATTTTGGGCCAAGCTATTTTGGTAGCGAACGGCAGCGGGAATCACTTGATTCACCACCATTTCGGCCAAAATTCTCGATTCAATTTGCAGTTGCAAGGCATAGCTTTCTAAGCGGACCTCCAAATGGGCGGCCAACTCTTCTTCAGAAAGTACCTTGGTGCTGGTAAATAGCGCCTTGGCCTTATCGGTAGCATAAGCAGTAAGGGCTTCTGGAGTGGTCATAAAGTTATTCAACCCCCGACTTTTTGCCTCTTCTTTCCATTCATCGCTATAGTTATCGCCTTCAAAACGGATAGGTTTCGACTCAATAATGTAGCGCTTGATGACTTGCAAAATAGCCGACTGCTGCGATTGTCCCGCTGCTTTTAGGCTAGCCACATCCGCATAGAAGTTTTCTAACTGCTGGCCCATAATGCTATTCATAATGGTCATTGGGCCGGCACAGTTGGCCGTAGAGCCTACCATCCGAATCTCAAATTTGTTTCCAGTAAAGGCAAAGGGAGAAGTTCGGTTGCGGTCGGTATTATCCTTTTCTAGATCTGGAATTTTGCTCAGCAAAGAGAACACCCGACTCACTTCGGCCTCGGTGCTATCGCCCTCTTCAATGGCATCTAAAACCTTAGTTAAGGCCTCTCCAATGAAGACGGAAATAATAGCGGGAGGCGCTTCATTGGCGCCCAATCGGTGGTCGTTAGAAGCAGAGGCAATACTGGCCCGCAACAAATCTGCATGCTCATATACAGCCCGAATGGTATTGACGAAAAAGGCCAGAAACTGTAGGTTTTTGCCAGGATTTTTGCCAGGAGACAAGAGGTTTTTGCCCGTATCTGTAGCAATAGACCAGTTGTTGTGCTTGCCCGAGCCATTCACATTGGCATAGGGTTTTTCATGCAAAAGCACACGAAGCTTGTGTCGGCGCGCAATGCGGTCCATCAAATCCATCAACAATTGGTTGTGGTCTACCGCCACATTGATTTCCTCATATTGAGGAGCCAACTCATACTGAGAAGGGGCCACCTCATTGTGGCGAGTGCGCACGGGAATCCCCAATTTATGGCATTCTACCTCCAAATCACGCATATAAGCATAGGCTCGCTCTGGAATAGAACCAAAATAGTGGTCATCTAATTGCTGCCCCTTGGGCGCCGAACGGCCCAAAAGCGTGCGGCCCGTAAAGCGCAAATCGGGACGAGCCTCATAAAGTGCCTCATCGATCAAAAAATACTCTTGCTCCCAGCCCAAGGTGGCATAGACCTTTTGTACGGCAGGATCAAAAAGCTGACACACCTTTACCGCCGCCTTTTCTAAGCAAGATTGCGATTTGAGCAAAGGCAATTTATAGTCTAGTGATTGCCCCCCATAGGTGACAAAAATAGTTGGAATACAAAGTGTCTTATCATCTCCTACCTCTAAAATAAAAGCGGGAGAACTGGGATCCCAGGCGGTATATCCACGAGCCTCAAAAGTAGAGCGCAAGCCTCCGCCGGGGAAGCTAGAGCCATCGGGTTCTTGTTGGACAAGCGCCTCGCCTCTAAACTCTTCAATAGCGGCGCCTTGGCCATCTAAAGTAAAGAAAGAGTCGTGTTTTTCAGCCGTTCGGCCAGTAAGGGGTTGAAACCAGTGTGCATAATGCGTCACGCCTTTAGAACTGGCCCAATTGCGCATTGCGTCGGCAATGTGGTCGGCAGTTTCACGGTCTAGGTTTTCCCCAGATTCAATAGTTTGGATGACTTGTTTGTAAATCCGGGCTGGCAAAAATTCTTGCATGGCTTTTTTGCCAAAAACCTGGCTAGCAAAATAGTCTGAAATACGGCTGCTAGGCGTTTGTACGGGGGTATTTTCGCGGGCTAGCAGACTTTCTAATGCGGAAAAACGCATGGATTTACTCATAATAATAGAGTGCTAAATTTACAGGGTCAAACGGGCTCTCTTGGTCCATCGAAAATGCTTTTCTGAGTTCCTGATGGAGCTTGGGAACTGCTCTCCCCTCATTTTTGATTAAAAGTTACTCTTTTTTATTGTTAGCTGTTTTTTCTTTTTTTGGGGCCTCCGCTGCGGCTTCGCCTTGCGGCGCTACGTTTCGGGGCTCGCAGGTCTGCTCGGCCCTGCGCCGCCTTTGGCGGCTGGGTCTGCGGCTGCGCCGCCCCCCTCCACATCGCTAGGCCAAATGGGCCAGCTTTGCTCGAGCAGAAATAGTTGGGGCAAAATCAAGTAGTTAAGATAGTAAGTTCCTAGTTAAATTTCAGCGTAAAATGGGATTTCCCCCAAAACTTCATACTCTTTTAATTTGGGGTTCCAGACAAAGCCGTAGTTTTGCCGCCCATTAGAAATAATGAGGTAGGGCATTTGTAGGCTGCTGTTGTAGCGCATAATTTGGTCCAATACCACTGCATTTAGGCTTTGGCTTGGCGCCTTGAGCTCAAAGAGGACCAAGGGCTGCGTATTTTTATCAAATAAAAGCAAATCTGTTCGCCGCTTTTGGCCATAAACCGCCAAGCCCTTTTCTACCTGCATTTTGCTAAAGGGGTAGGCTTTTTCGGTTTTGAGGTACTGGATCCAAAGTTGGCGCAGCCATTCTTCGGCTTGTAGGAGCAGCCATTTTCGGCGGACGGGGTCAAATATTTGTTTTTGTCCTCCCTCGCTCCGGATTTGTAGCCGCTCTTGATAGGCGAGTAAAGGGACCTCTAATGATTTCATGCTGGGCGCAGTTTTTGCAAGAATAAATGACAATTCTAAACGACAAAGAAAAGAACTATGCAAAAATTTTTCTGGATCTTGCCCCTACTTTTTATTCCCCTCTCCTCCCTTTGGGCTCAAGAAGGTACTTATATATATAAGGATAAGGATATAGAAATCCAACTTTCTTTAAAAGAAAAGGGAAGATTTGAATATGTTCGCATTGAGAAATGGGCCAGATTGAGCGCCGAGGGTAACTGGAAGGCCCGGGGAGACAAGCTATTTTTACAATCTGACTATCAGATTGATAGCTTTTTGGTCCAATCAGATTCTCTAAGCCATGGTCCCCAAAACTTATCGCTTTGTATCAATGCGCTTTCGGCCCAAGCCGCCCCCAAAGAAATTGGTAGCCTGATTGTTAATGATAGCTTTTATTGCCGCCAAGACCAAGATAAACTGCTGGCCAGCATTGAGGAAAGAGGTAAAATCCGAAGAGCAGGGACGGCTGAAGAACGAGAAGAGCTAGCCAAAACTTATGCCCCCCTCTATTATAATTGTAAGCTCCCCAAAGGCGAAAATCTGGCCCAAGTGGAATTGCAAATTAACGGGCAAAGCAGTTTTTTCTACCCCAAAAAAAATAAACACCATAAGCATTTTGAGTTTAGCTTCCGGCTGTCGCCCTCTAAACAATATGCCTACCTTAAGCCCCAAAGTTGGACCATCAAAAGACGAAAGTTGATTGACCCCCAAGGGCGAAAGTTGAAGTAATGAAAAAAAAGAGCAAACCTTAGGGTTTGCTCTTTTTTTGGGGGCTATAGAGAACATTTTAAATGGCTCCCGCAAACAAGCCCCCAATGGATTCCTTAGGGAATCCATTGGAGGGGCGGGTGGGCGGGGTCGTGACTACGGATGAGGAGCGAAGCGAGGAATACCGCTTTTGCGAAGGCCCGAAGGGCCGCTGAAGGCCCAGCGCTGCGCAGCCGTGGCCCGAAGGGCCAGACCAAGGAGCAAAGCGACGCAGGGCCGAGCAGACCTGCGAGCGGCGCAGCATAGCGGCGGCCAGCTTTGCTGGCCGCGGGCCCCAAATCTAGCTACTTTTATAAAAAATTAGACATAAGCTGGAGCTAAAAGGCCCGCCCGCTGCAAAGCCCCCAAAGAGCGTAAAAAAGCCGTTCGCGTTTTTACCTCAATAATCAAATCGGGCCATTCGGGCAGTGCTTGCAAGCCCTCAAAAAAGCCAGAAAAATCCTGATTGCCATCCGTATAAGCCAAATGCTCATCGCGCTCGCCATGATTGGCATGCAAATGCACATAGGCCAGCTGCTCGCCTAGGCCCAAAAGCCAATCTTTTAGCGGAAGCTTAGAGTTGGTAAAACAATGCGTATGCCCAGTATCTAGGCAAGCCTTAAAATGCGAAGAATTGATAGGCGCCAAAATATCATATAACAGCTTTGGGCTATGCTCTCGGGTATTTTCTAGCAAAACTCGAATATCATATCGCTCCGCCGCCCGAACAATAGCAGGCCAATAATCGAGCTGCTTCTCTACAAAAATGCGGTCGTGCTCCTTGGCCCGATGCGGAACATAATTGGCGTGAAAAACCAATTGACGAGCCCCCAAACGATCCGCTAACTCCAAACTTTGCAGCATCCGCTTCTGGCAAACCTCCAAAATCCAGGGATCTCTAGCCATAGGATTCATATCGAAAAATGGCCCATGCATACTTACCGCCCCCTTAAAGTTGGCCAACAACTTGGCCGTCTGATCCACTAAAGGCAACAGCCGATCGGCAGCTAAATTATAGGGCAGCGAAAAAGCCGAAAGCTCTACGCCAATACCCAATTTATTAAAATGATCAGCCACCTCTGGGCTAAAATTAAGGACCGAAGCCGAAATAGAAAACGTTTGCATAAAAGCCATTGAAAAATGAAAAAAGCCCAGTTTTCAATCGAAAACTGGGCCAAACTTTAAACGCTTATTCAATTTAATCTAAAGGCTCTAAAAGCAGGCGCAAATCCTTAAATTGCTGCTGCTGCCCTACCTGCCGCTGGTTGCGGTACCAAATAAAGCCAATGGTCCCCATCAAGATATAAGGCAAAATGAGCATATATAAAATACCATTGTTCAAGCCCTTGGCTTTGGTTCCTCCTGACTTCAGGTCAGCTTCTGCCGACATCCGGCACATAGGACATTGTGCGGCCAACTCCTGCTGAGGAGCCACCACCAAAAACAGGGATAAGGCTAAACTAAATAGATACAAATATTTTTTTATCGCTTTCATAGAGCATAGAATTTAGGCTGGATAATAAGGCGCAATCATATAATAGCAAATGACCCCGGTCACAGAAACATACAACCAAACCGGATAGCTAAATTTTACCAAACGCTTGTGGCGATCAATCTGCCCCGTATAACCATACAAAAAGGCAAATAAGACCAAGGGTGCCTGAATAGCCGCTAGCGCAATATGGCTAAATAAAAGTAACAAATAAATTAGCTTTTCCGTGCCCGTGCCCCCAAACTTTGTGTGGCCCGTAGTCACATGATATAAAACATAGACCAAGAGAAAGACAAAAGACATGCCCATAGCCGCATAAATCATTTGGCTGTGCAACTTGATCTTATGCTGTTTGGCCGCTACTAAGGCCAAAACCAATAAAATGGCCGTTCCTCCATTTAGGATCGCATTGATGGCCGGCAGCCAATACACATCAAATGGAAAATTGACCTCTAATTTCACCGAAAACAATAGGGCCACGACCAAAGGCAAAACTACCGAAATAACCGTAATGATAATATTCAGCTTTTTGTGACTTTTTGTCCCTATATCATCTACAATAGGTGTACTCATACATCTTAATTTTTATAGTCGAAAAAAGGCTTATTGATACAGCTCTTTTTCTTCCTGATAACGCAATTTTTTTCTATCCTTTTTGGCCGGCAATAAGAGCGCAATATCCTCAACCATCCGATTGATTTTCTCTGGTTTTAGGGCATTGTAATGCATGGCCACCGTCTGATCCATAGAAAACAAAACCAAGGTTTGCCCCAAGGTATCTTGGCCCAATTTGCAGTTTTCCACCGCCAGATTCAAGACCTGATCGGGCCGCCCTTTTAGGCTTTGCCAGTTGCGATCAGGCAACTCATTTTTGGCCCAAAACTGCTGCAGACTCTTCAAACTATCGCTCCCTACAGGCAAACTCAACAAACGCAAACGCTGGGTGGTCTTTTTGCTGTATTCTGTCTGCACCCGAAGCATTTCCGACCAAACTTTTTCGTTCTCCGCTGCCCCATCCTGATAAAAGTTGAGCAGCAAAACCCGCCCCTCATACTTGCTCAAAGAATAGGCCTCTCCGGCCGTATCTTGCAAAGGAATATTTTGCAATTTAATAGAATCCCCCAAATAACGCATCTGCGCCTTTCGGGCCTTATAATCCATTAGGCCCGCTCTCGACATATATACCGCCGCCAAAGGAAACACAATGGTCACCAATGCCAAAGGCAAAACGATTAGGGCTTTTTTTAATTTTGATTCAGCCATAAGCTCTTTATCTAAAAAATAATTTGATTTCTTTAACAAAACAGCTTTTCTCCCTTTGGGTTTGCTCGCTGCCTATTTTAAGCCACAAAAGTAGCTATTTTTTTGCGCTTCTCTGAAGAACTTTTCAAAAACTAGCCCTTTCTTCCTCCGCAAAAGTTCTGCTTTTTTCTAGCAAACTCTAGGCAAAAGATCACCCTCCCTACACTAAGCCTATCTCTCCCCTGCTTTATGTTTTTGTTTTGGGGCCTCCGCTGCGGCCTGCGGCCTTGCGGCGGTTACTCCCTTTGGTCGTCGAACTGCGCCCTAAAGGGCTTGTTGTCGCTTTGGGGCTCGCAGGTCTGCTCTGCCCTTCAGGCTACACTTCGTTTCGCCTTCGGTCTGGCCCTGCGGGCCACCCCGCCGCATCGCTAGGCCGAATGGCCTTCGGCCATTTTTTGATGAAAATTTCAGGCTAATTTTGCGTTTATAAATAAAAGTTACTACTTTTACGTAAACACAAAAACAAAGCAATGAAAGCATTAGCCATTTTTCTATTTCACAGCTTCTTATTTATTAGCCCATTCAATGCTATAAAAATGGATAATCATCAACTTTTTTTGGCAAAACAGCAGCAGTATCAAGAAGATACAGCCCTTTATGAAGAAACCTTGGCCCAATATCAAGAACTATATTCACTTTATCAGGAGCTTCCTGCAGAGGATCCCGATCGCCCAAGCCTGAAGGCGGCTTTACTCAAGACCAAAGCGGGCCTAAAGGCCTTTAAGCCGCAGCTCAAAATGGAAAAGGCCAATTTGGAGCAGCTATTTTTGGCCCTTAAGGAAGAGGATATACCCAAAACTGATTTTTTATTAGAGTTTGCTCAAAATGCTCTAGAGCTAGCAGGTAAAGCTAGAAATCTAAAGAATAATGTAAATAATGACCAGTGGGCAAAAACTACTGCTTTAAATCATTTATATATTAAATTCAAGGAAGGTAAAAAGCTCAAAGTTTGCCGTCTAATTGCAGCAGATATTAAGGCTTTAGTAGAGCAGGCAGACAACAAGCCGCCCAGTATATTTTTAGAAGAATTGGCCCAAATTTTTGAGCGTTATGATGCGGTAGAAAAGATTAAGAAGTATAGAGCTAAATCGCGCTTTATTGAGTCTAGCATTGCGCCTTATGTCCTTTCCCCAAACCAACTAGAACCCATTTTGGACCAAGCCCTGGCCATAGATGACTTTTTGACGGAGGAGGAGTTGGAGGAGAAGGAAAAAGAATTGGAGGAGACACGAAAGGAGTTGGAAAGAGAGAAAGAAATGGCTATAGAGAAATGGACTTCTAAAGTTGAAAACTGGAAAACCCAAAGCATAAAAACTATTTATGAGCTGATGGTCTTAGATACGCTAGAAAAATACCGCGATCTAAAAATTAACGCTATCTATGTATTAGAAGAAATAAAAGAATGGGATAAAGTTGATGATCCCAAAGTCGTTCAGCTAATTTTTGATTACAGCCGTAAATTCCTTCCTAAAGGACAGCTAAGCAATGAAGATGTATCCAGTAATATGATTAAGGTCATCGATAAAACAGCTACCTTTTTAATTGCGCATCCTGAAGCATGGTATGAAAATCACACTAAAGTAGTGCTACCCAACCTTCACAAAATTCTAGCTCTTCTTGCAGAAATAGATGGTGCAAGAGCAAAATTTAACTGCTATGATATTTACTTAGATTGGGTAAGGCAGTCTAATGTTTTTGCAACTGACAATAGCGTCTATAAGCTAGATTGTTTAACTGAAAAATTAATCGCCTATTTCAAAAAAGAAGCGGCAATGGCTGCTTTTGCTCCAGCCTTGGAGGCTGAACTTAAGCAACTCAAAGCAAGCCTTAAGGGCAGAAATATAATTTTAGCCCGTCATCTTATACGGCCTTATAAAAAGGCTATAGGCAATACTTTTTTCCATAAAGAAAAAATGGGCTAATCAGTTATATAGAAGCAAATAGGGCTAATGCAACATTGGCTGAAGACTTAGCACTAATTCTCGCTCATAATTTTCAGGAGGAAAACATAAAAGAGGCCATAAAAAGTTGTCAACAAGCAGTAGTGCAATGGGCCCCTAGCCATACCGAAGATAGCTTAACTCAAAATATTCTACTCTCTAATGATAGTACCCTCTCGCTTACTATCAAATTTCAGTTGAATAAAAACAACGGACAGTATGCGGCAAAAGCCACAGCTCTAAGCATGAATGTTAGTCAAAAAAAGGGGCCTGACTATGAAATCAAAGCCAGTTTTAATGCTCCGCTAGTTGTGGAAGCTGATGGTACTACTTATCACGAATTTTCTGCAGAGATTAGCTACAAAATAGCTGCGGATCAGAAAACTGAAAGTATAGCTGCAGAGGCTGGAGTTGAAATAGGGAGTAGTAAAACAAAAGGTTCCACACATAACATTGGGCGAACAGGCGCTGCAAACTTTGGTCTTGATGGCATACTTGGAGGCGACTATTCTCTTACAGATGAATATGCTACAGAAAAATCTACTACAAATTATAGTTCAGGAAATGTTAGTATAAATGCCTCTGTAGCTAATACAAAGACAGATGGAATACAAAAAGGGTTTTTCAAACTTGTTAAAGGGACTTTACAAACGGTAAAGAAAGGAAATAGCGTAGAAGTACAATGGCTATTGCTTGATCCTATTGGCAACTTTGTGTATCCAAATGGAGGAATATTTGTTAAACAGGTCTTATCCAATAATGCCGATCAGTTGATTAAAGAAATTCCACTCCATAAAAAATAAAAATCAGCTATTCAAAGCCCCAAACTTCTGTTTGGGGCTTTGCTCTTTCAATAAAAGATTGCGAAGCAATACCACTTCTAAACGGTTTTGCAGGCGGCGAAGCCGCCGCAGGCTGAGGGATGGACAGCAGTGGCCGAAGGCCAGACCGAAGCGCGCAGCGCTGAAGGGCCGAGCGAACAGCGAGCTGCGAAACAGCCCGACCCAGCCAAAGGCTGGGGCAGCCCCAAATCCTAATAATTATAGGCCAAAACCAAACGAAGGCTCCAGCCCAAAAACTGCTGACTCAAATCATTTTGTTGAACATTGAGGCTACCCACCCTAGGATTGTAGCCCCCAATCAGGTAGGCAGACAAATACTTAAACTGATGGCTATAGCTCAATTGTCCGCCTATTTGCCCTCCAAAACTTTGAATATAGATCAGTGAAAACTGATCGTAGAGCCCTAGTGGATAATTAGTCTGAACCGCCAAAGCATGTGTGCTCAGGGCTGGGCGAAACAGCTCCTGACCATAGGCCAAAAATAAATATTCTGCACTGCAGTTGAGGCCATTTCCCAAAGCGAAGGTATAATCTAGGCCCAAATTGAGCTGTTGCGCCGCTTGGTAAGGGCCTAAACCTTTGGGCCGATAAATCTGTGCAGCCTCTAACCAAACCCCTGCCCCCAAATCCCATTTGCCGTCTAGGCTCCAACGATGCTCAGGCAAAGGCCCCATATTAAACAGATAGGCCAAACTGCTATCCGATTGTGCCCAACGATAATGATAACTCAGGGCCAACTCCCCCTTGGGCAAGGGCAACTGAAAGCGGCCACCAAACTCGGGCCGCCCCTGCTCCGTTCTTAATAAATCAAAACCCCTCCGCTGCGAATTGCCATAAAGCGCCCAGAGCCAAAGATTGGCATTTTGCTTAAAATAATAACGGCCCAAAAAAGCATAAACCCCATTGGTCAAAGCCAAAGGATCTCGAGGATCTATCTGATGAAACCACTGCAAAGGACGCAACAACTGCGCACTGCCAAAATCTATTTTTTGCAAGCCCAAACGCAACTCTAAATTGGGCGCCGTATAACGCAACCAAAAGCGATAGGGCCGAATGCTCGCCGCCGAACTTCCAGTAGGATAACTGGCATAGGCTGATAAATTTAGCGCAGCCTCCAGATCTAGCCCCTGCCGACTGCTATCCCAACTCCGAGCCGCAAAATAATTGGGCAAATAACGTCCCGCCGAAAAATGAGCCGCCCCCTGCTGAGGCGACCAAGCCTGAACCGCCGACAACTGCCCAGAAAACCGCTGCTGAACGCTATTTTGGCCCAAAACTATAGCCCTGCAAAAAAGCAAGCCCAACAGCAAACAAAAAAATAAACGCATAAGGCTATAAATTTTAGCTCCACTGAAAAAGCAACACGTATCAATAATCACATTAAAGTGACACTATTTTTCATATATTTATTGTTCTTTTGCCCCAACCCCTAAGGCAAAAGCAAGCTACTGACAAATAACTTAACTTCTTTATTAAAACGTATAAGTGTATGATGATTGCCCCTAAGCATGAGCAAGAAGTGGCTCGTTTGGCCGCTTTAGACAGCTACAATGTATTAGACTCTCTGCCCGAAGCAGATTATGACAACATCGTTTCTCTTGCCGCTACTATCTGTGACATGCCCATGGCATTGATAACATTGGTAGATGACAAACGCCAATGGTTTAAGGCCAAAGTAGGCGCCGATGTAGAAGAAACCCCTATTGAGGTCTCTTTTTGTGCTCACGCCATTTTGCAAGATGATGTTTTTATGGTGCCCAATACCTCTAAAGATGAACGCTTTGCCGATAATCCGCTAGTAACGGGCCCCTTTCAACTCGGTTTTTATGCTGGGGTTCCCTTGGTCAATGAAGATGGCCTGCCCTTAGGTACGGTCTGCGTTTTGGACCAAAAACCCAGAGAGTTTTCTGAAGAACAACAAAAAGCGCTCTCTATCCTTGGCCAACAGGCTATGCGCCTCCTTGAATTGCGCAGAAAAAAACGCCTCATTCAGGAAGCCCTAGAAAGAGAACAACACCGCCAAGCCGAACTCGAGCGCTTTAGCCATATTGCCATCAAAGAGCTCAAAAGCCCTATGGCCAATATTGCCAATGTTACCCGACTGCTCCTTGCCGATGGCAAACTTGGCCTGCCCGATAGCAAACGGAAAATGATGGAAAAGGTCTTGCAGTCTTCTGATCGCCTCAAAACGATGCTCAATAGCCTCTGGCGCTACAATACAATTGATGAAGCCCTAGAAGAAGAAAAACAAAAGATTCAAATTAAAAGCATCCAACAGCATATTCAGTTGAGTATGGGCAGAAAGGTCAATATCAAATGGTTGGGCCTAGAAGAAATCTACTACCGCCCCCAGCTCTTTAAAAGAATGCTTCATAAGTTGATCGATAATAGCTACCGCTATGCTAGTCAAGAAATTCCAAATATAAGAATCAACATTAAGGAAACTGGCCGAGATAACAAAATGTACCAAATTACAGTTAGCGATGACGGGCCAGGCGTTCAAGCCGAACAGCTCAATAAGCTAACCGAGCTGTTTTTTAGCTCCGCCCCCAACGATAAATTTGGAACTAACTGCGATGGAATTGGCCTAGCTACCCTAGAAAAAGTCCTTGGCAAAGAGAATGGAACACTCCATATTAGCAATATTCTCCCCACTGGCTTAACTGTACAGTTTACGCTCCCCAAAGAGTAAAAACAAGCCAAAACAAAAAAGGCCCGCTAGCAATTGCTAGCGGGCCTTTGGTGCTATCCTCTCTCTAGTTGGCCAATTTTACGGCCTGACTAACCGGAATTTTATTTCCATCCTTAAAGGCTACAATAAAAGACTTTAGGCCTTTTTGTTTTACCTCCGTATCGGCTTTGCGGGCATCATCAATGCTGCTATAGCCCCCCAAATAGAAATAAGTCAATCCATTTTTGGAGTTGAGCTGACGCTCAATCCGTCCAATCTGACTCAAATCGGGATAGTTGGCGGCAGAAGCATCTTTATAGGCCCCTAACTGTACCTTAAATTCTAAGGGACGCTCGGCAGGCAATAGCCCAGCCCCACGAGCAGTAGTCCCCTCAGGCAACTTATTATCCGCATAGCTGTTTCTAGCATCCTCTACAATAGGAGGCAAAAGATCGGCATTGCCATTCTCTAAAGGCCGCTCTTCTACCACAGGCTTATTCTCTGCCTCGGCTACTTCTTTCTTCATCGGAAAGACCACTTGCATGTTGTTGGTCATGCGCTCAGCCGCCGTGCGATTGCTCAAGGCTTCACTTCTCAAAAACGACTTATCTAAGCCTTTAATGTCTTTTACCTTGGCCAAAACCTCTTCGGCATGGGCCTTATCAGCAAAAACACCTAGCCGATAGATTTTAGCCTCTCCATTTTTGTAAGGCGCCGTAAGCATGTTGGCATATTGCCCCAACTCCTTTTGTAGCTCTTTGTCCAAAGACTTAAATACACCCACCTGAACCAAATAGCCTTTGTCCGGCATCAAGGATTGAGGCATTTCATTGGCTCGGCGAAACTGATTGGGCAAAACCTCTTCTTGCGTTCCCTCACGCCCCATATACTGACCATCATTGTTCAAAAGGGCCAAGCCATTGGTGGCCGAAGGCTGAATCGCCTTGCTGCCCAAAAGCGTCCGCTTTTGGCCATCCCCAGTAAATACTTCCATGATGTCATTCTGATAACCCGCAGCAGAAAAACGAACTTCATACTGAGACTGTGGCTCTAGGATCAAAGCATACTCCCCATATTTAGAGCTCTGCTTTTTATACTCTACGCCCGTTTTCATATGACGTACATAAACCCATACATTGGCCAAACGTCTTTTGCTCACCGCATCGGTCACTACACCAATATAGGAGTTGTCGGCACAAGGAATTTGCTTGCCCGCATAAGGATCCTTGTTATTGCTCGCCCCATTATTACTGCCGCTGTTGTTGCCCCCAGTATTGTTGTTTGTACCAGCATTATTACTTCCACTATTGTTTGTACCAGCATTGTTCCCCTGCTGATTCCCCCCTTCTTTGGGCGGATTCAAAACATAGTCATCAATATTGTCTTGTCCCATATTACTGCCATTGCCTTCTCCCCCATTCACATTATCAGCAATTTCTTCCAAGGTATTGAGTTGGTCCTCCTGCTCCTGCGTAAGACCCGACTGCCCATCAGGGTTTTTCACTACATAGTCTTCTTCTTGCTTAGAAATTAAAGGCATCCCCTCTACATTCCCTTGCAAATAAGCCGAGTAAATATCATAATCACCCTGACCACCATCTCGGTTAGAGGCCATGTACCCCATGTTTTTCTCCGGCTCAAAAATAAAGTAAAGCTCATCCTGACTAGAGTTGAGCCCAGGCCCCATATTCCGCACATTTTTCCAACTTCCCCCCAAGTTCTCGGCCCGATAAACATCAAAACCACCAAATCCAGGCTTCCCATCAGAAGAAAAATACAAAATGCCTTTGCTGTCTACAAAAGGAGATATCTCATCTCTTACACTATTAACATTGGGCCCCAAGTTCTGAGGAGTGGTCCAACGCCCATCCTTAAAATAACTAACGTAAAGGTCAAAGCCCCCATAACTACCCGGCAAGCCTTTGGCCGCAAAGTATAAGGTGTTTCCCCCTTCCGCTAAAGCCGGAAATGCCGACTGCTCCGCATAATATGGATACTCTGTAGGATCCTCTGCCGGAATGCTCGCCAAGGGCGCATTATAATAACCCATCTTAAAACTACTACTCCCCCCACCCAAAGTCATCGGGTGACGAACCGCTGCAGAAAAGTTATTTACACTCACAAAGGTCTTCCCATTAACACTACTCACAGGAGATAACTTATAGCGATTGGTAAACTCCATGTTCCCAGCCGGAAAAACCGTCTGCGCATTCTTCAAGTCTCGGTCGTTCTGACGATCCGCCTGATACAAATAATCCTCGTTCGCATCAGAATAGCCCCCCATTCCCATCGGATTAGAGACAATCCGCTTAGAAGCAAAGTATATACGCCCCCCAGCCAATACCGGATTAAAATCCGCAGCCGAAGAGTTTACCGCAGTCTCATTGCGCACATCAAATACCGGACGCTTGCCCTGATGCGCCAAGGCAAAATCACAAGAGGCCACATAGGCATCCAATAAGGGCAAGGCAGCATAATTTCCCGCCATATCAGGGTGCTTCTTGGCCTTCTCATGCACCTCCTTGGCCTTCTGATAACGACCATCCATCTGCAACGCATAGGCATACCAAAAATAAAGGTCAACCCCCGCATTCGGAGACTCTACCAAGCCCCCATAATACTGAGCAGCCTTTTTCGGACGATTCGTCTGCAGATACAACTCTGCCATTGTCAATTGTAAATTCTTGTCTGTGGGGGTCTGGCTAAGGGCCTGTTCATAATAGAATAGGGCCGAGTCTACTTTCTGCTCATTATAGAGAGCTTGTGCACGCTCCAAGGCCGCCTCTTGGGCCGATAGAGAAATGCCAAAGCAAGTAGACAATGCCAACAATACGGTTCGCTTAAATGTCATGGCTATTGCGTTGTTAATAATAATTAATGTAGGTCGTTTTGGCCAAAAGCTAGGCCAGTTTCAAACAGGTCAATAAGGTTTCCTTCCAAAACTTAGTTCCTCTGCTGCTTTTGGGGCTGCCCCTCGCTACGCTCGGGTCGGGCTGTTTCGCAGCTCGCTATTCGCTCGGCCCTGCGGCGGCAAAGCCGCCTTGGTCTGCCCCTAGGGGCCACTGCTGTCCATCCCTCAGCCAATTGGCGCCCTGCAGGCACCAATTTCTACAGGCAAAAAACGCCTTTCTTCCTCTTTTTTTAAGAAGTTTGCTAACAATTTTACTAAAAAAAGCTGGGAATGCCCATATTTGCGCCCAAGAGCAAGAAGCAATTTGACCTTTTTCGCTCAAAATCAATAAAAATAAGGGCCAGCAACTCGCCCCAAAAGGTAGAATTTCTCTACACAAAAAAATATAATGATTAGTTTAGAAAATATAAAAGTTTTAGACCTCTCTTCTGTCCTCGCAGGCCCCTCTGTCGGTATGTTCTTCGCCGAACTCGGCGCAGATGTCCTAAAAATAGAAACCCCCAAAGGCGATGTGACCAGAAGCTGGAAACTAGAACAAGAAGATCCCAAAAGTCTCCGCTCTGCCTATTTCGCTTCCGTCAATTGGGGCAAGGAAATTTTACCGCTAGACCTCAAAGATGAAGATGAACGACAAGTGGTCTACCACCTCGTCGAAGAAGCCGATATCGTCATTACTAACTTTAAAGCAGGCGATGCCGAAAAGTTAGGAGTCGACTATAATATTCTTTCCCAAATTAACCCCATGCTGATCTATGGGGCCATCAATGGCTTTGGCGAAAACGCCAAACGCCCCGCCTTCGACCTAGTCCTGCAAGCAGAAACAGGCTTTATGTACATGAATGGCCAAGCCGATGGCCCAGCCACAAAAATGCCCGTGGCCCTGATCGATGTTCTGGCCGCACACCAACTCAAAGAAGGAATTTTATTGGCCCTCTGGCGCCGAGAAAGAGAACATAAAGGCGCCTATGTTAGTGTCTCGCTCTTCGATGCCGCTATTGCCGCCCTAGCCAACCAAGCAAGTAATTACCTCATGCTAGACCATCTGCCCCAACGCATGGGCTCCCTCCACCCCAATATTGCCCCCTATGGCGAACAGTTCAAAACAGCCGATGATCAATTAGTGGTAACCGCCATTGGTAGCAACCGACAGTTTTTGGCCCTCTGCCAACTTATCGGAGAAGAACAATTGGCCAAGGATAAACGCTTTATCGAGAATCAAGACCGACTGCAAAACCGTAGCGACCTAGCCCAACTCCTAGCCGAAGCCATTGGCAAATGGGAAAGCCAAGAGCTATTAGCTGGAGCACTAAATACTAATGTCCCCCTAGGCCTTATCCGAAATATGGCCCAAGTATTTGAACAAGAAGCCGCCCAAGCCCTTATCCTAGAAGAAGAACCCGACGGCCAAAGCACCAGAGCAGTGCGCACGGCTGTCTTTAAGATGAAAGATTGATGTTTAAGAAGTTTTGGTCCAAGAAAAAGAAGTCCCCAAAAACCAACACCCACAAAACTCCTCCCCCAGAGCAAGCTGCTCCAGCACCAATAGAAGAGGAAATACTTAGCCCCCCCAACCCCCAAGCCTTTGAGGAGGATTGCCAACGACTGATTTCTCGCTACCTAGGCTTTCCCGCCCAAGGCCTAGAACTCCAGTGGCAAGGAGAAAAAAGCCTACCCCAATCCTTCGCCCAAGCTTATCCCGCCGCCTTTAAAGATTGGCTGGCCGTAGATGCCCCCTGGGATAAACGCACGGTGGTTTATGCCCTCTTAGACCGTTTGCTAGGCAGCCAACTCGCCCCCTGGCAAAAGCTGCACCGCCTCCTTGATGACCGCCTGGCCCAAACGGCCCTGAAGGAGCAAAATGAAAACCCCTCGGCCAACTTTTTGGCCCAGCAAGCTCGACTCTATTTTGTGCTGGACCAAAATGAAAAGGCCCTCCAACTGCTCGAACAAGCCCTAAAACAAGAACCCCTGCTCAAAGCCGCTCAGCTCCAACAAGCCGAAGTCTGGCTCTGGCAAGGCCATGCCCAAAAGGCCCAGCCCATTTATCAACGCTTTTTGCAAGAGCTGGCCCAAGGCCAAAAACAACTCCCCTTTGAGCAGCTGTTTTCTTTGGCCCAAGGCGGACTACAAGCCCCCGTTTATGCCATCTCCTTTTTGCAAAAAAGTAAGGACCTAAAACATTGGGAACAATATGCCGAAGAGTTTTATTGGAGCCCCCACTATAGAATGCAACACGCCCTCCAACTCATCCAAGCCGAACAGTTTGCCTATGGCCTAAGCAAATTATTGGCCCTGACCAAAGAAATGCCCTGGTTTAAACAGGCTGTGCTTGCCGCCCACCAATTTATTATGCAGACCAAAGGCTATGAGGTCTTTGCCGATGATATGAGCCGCCTCTCTAAACTAATGCTGGATAATAATTGGTCCTACTAAACGGCTCTACAGGCCCAAAGGGCCGCAGGCTGAGCTGCCTGGCGGGTGGCGCAAAGCGCCAGACCCAGCCGCCAAAGGCGGCGCAGGGCCGAGCAGACCTGCGAGCCCAAAAGGGAGCGACCCGACCAAAGGGAGGGGCAGCCCCAAAAAAATCATCTCGCCCCCAAAAAATAAAGGCCAGCCCCCATCAAGGAGCTGGCCTTTGCTATGGCCCATTAGGCCGCTTTTTTCTTAGATTTGAGGTAGTAAACAATGCCCCCAGCCAATAATATAATGGTAATGATTAGGGCGATCCAGCTGTGGATGATGAGCGAGACAATGATGGTGACCGTGCTCAGAACCGCCGAGATGAGGAAGGAGGCAAAGCCCACCAAAGAACGGCTGATGCGACCCGCAATAGGGACCAAATCGAGAAAAACCGAAACGGGGCCCGAAATCATGGCCAAGCCCATCCACATCAAGAAGAAACCTAGGCCCCGAAGGATCCAGCGAATGGTGTTGTGCTCCGTTTGTAGGTAGTCCACCGCCTGCTCCTTATCCCCCTTTAAGGCCCGATAAAACCCATTGACCTCACTGTTGCTGAAGGGGGCCAAGCTAGCACTGCTCGCATAGGCCGCAAAAAGCGTAAGCTGGGGGCTAGGGCTGGGCAAGGCCTCATAACTAATGCGGAGGTCGCCCACCTTAGGCGCTTCTAAACTCCCCCGGCCCGAAAACAAATAGCGATCAGCAGCCCAAACAACTCCATCTTGGCCCTTTAGCATACTCTGGCTTAAGCTTAACTCATCAGACGCTAGACTCAAGTCCTCAGGCTGCTCGAGCCGAAAGCCCTCCATTTCCATCTCTTTGGCCCTTAGCTCCTCTCCACTAATGGACATGCTTGGGTTATGATAGCCATCTACCTTAAAGTTAGAGGAATTTTCGGGAGAACTTGTCCAGACCTTGCGGTAACTATAGTCGGTGGTGGTGGTTTCTGAGCCCCCAATATTTTTCTTGGTCTTGCTGTCCTTATCTTCCTTCCAAGCATACATTTCTACTGTTCTTTTGAGGTAGAGGTAGTTGCCCGCCTTCAAATAATGGTCGCCCAAACTAGCCGAAGCCGTCATTTTGCCGCTAAGGGCAATCAATTGGCCCTGCTCAGCACTGCCGCCAGCCGTAATTTCCTGAGCAGTTTTGGCCACTTTGGCCAAATTGACCCGGCCCTCATTCCAAAATAATAGGAAAAAGGAGCCCAAGAAAAATAAAAAGCCAAATAAGACGCCCAAAAAGGAGTTGATGATGCGGCTAAACCAGCTTTTGTGTGTCACTTCTCGGTAAGACATAATTTCAATTTTATTAGGGTTATCAATTAGAGATAACTTTAAAGTAGCTGCTTTATTTCTAAAATACAAGCGGATGGCTTTATTTTGTTAGGCTTTTCTCTTTGAAAATGAAGCCGAGGGGTTACTCTACCCCTTTCGAGGGGTTACCCTACCCCTTTCGAGGGGTTACCCTACCCCTTTTGAGGGGTTACTCTACCCCTTTCGAGGGGTTACCCTACCCCTTTTGAGGGGTTACTCTACCCCTTTCGAGGGGTTACTCTACCCCTTTCGAGGGGTTACCCTACCCCTTTTGAGGGGTTACTCTACCCCTTTCGAGGGGTTACCCTACCCCTTTCGAGGGGTTACCCTACCCCTTTTGAGGGGTTACTCTACCCCTTTTGAGGGGTTACTCTACCCCTTTTGAGGGGTTACTCTACCCCTTTTGAGGGGTTACTCTACCCATCCCGAGGGGGTGCACTACCCATACAGAGGGCCTAACTTAATCATCGGGATGAGTTTTAGCTATTCCTTCTAGCTGTTTTCCCTTATTAAAAATCTCTTGCTTTTCTGTACTTTAGTAGTACATCAACAAAACAATCGACTATGCGAACCTTTTCCCTTCTATTGTTGGGCCTACTTCCTTTCTGCCTAAAGGCCCAAGACTGCTTAGGCAAACGTTATCAGGAGCGTATCTTCTCCTCTGTTCAGTTTTTCCCAGAGGTGGTGTATAGCCAAGATGCTTCTTCTTTGTTGGCTTCTTCTTTTGGGGCCGAGACCACCTTTGACCAAGATTTGGTTATGGATATTTATATGCCACCGCCCACAGATACCCTCCGCAATCGGCCCTTGGTAATTTTGGCCCATGGTGGTGGCTTTGTCAATATCTTTTTTATGGGCGGCACGGCCTTGGTGGGCACCAAAGACAATGAAGATGTTCAAGCCCTGGCCGATACTCTGGCCCATTGGGGCTTTGTAGCGGCCAGCATTCAGTACCGCACGGGCTTTGACCCCGCCAATGGCAGTAGCGTCAAGCGAGCAGTTTGGCGAGGCAGCCAAGATATTAGTGCGGGCATCCGCTTCTTTAGAAAGAATGCCCAATGGTTTGGCATCGATCCCCAAAAGGTATTTGTTGGGGGCAGTAGTGCGGGGGCTTTTGCCTGCTTGCATGCGGCCTTTGTAGAAGAAAATGAGCGGATTGCAGAGAGCTATGAGCAAAACCTATTGACTGCCGACTTGGGCTCCTTGCACAGTCGGCCCGTTGTTGAATTGACTGGATTTAATCCCTTTATGGGGAGCAATGTGGCCGCGCAGGATGTCGATTCTATTCCCCAGGCCATTGCGGCTTATTGGGGCGCCATTGCTGATTTAGATATGTTGAGCGGCAACAACCAAGCGCCAGTGATTTTCTTTCATGGAGACCAAGATGCGATTGTGGATGTAGATTGCGGTCGACCATTTTCGTCTATTTTGCTCACGGCCCCGGTGGTTTGCGGGAGTCGGCCCATGGATTCGGTCCTGACGGCCCTAAACATTCCTCATCAAACGCAGATTGAGGCGGGCGAAGGGCATGAATACTGGGGCGTAAACAATGGCGACTGGGGCAGCAATGGCCCCAACAGTTTTTGGTCGCCAATGATTGAGCAAACAGCCGCATTTTTCTATGAGCAGATGCGTCCAGCGGCCCCACAAATTCAGGGGCCAGTGGCGGCTGTACCGCAGCAGTCTGTAACTTATTCGGTGGCGCAACCTCAGGCGGGCTACCACTACTGTTGGTCGGTCCAAAATGGGCAGATTATCAGCCAAAATGCCGATGGAAGTCAGGTAGACATTGAGTTTGATGCGGGTTCTATTTCGGCCCAAATCGCTCTAACTGCCGAGGATGAGGCCCAGCTCATCAGTCTACCTCGTCAGAAGGGCATCAACTTGCAAGTGGGTTTAGCTAGTCGGGCAGAGGAGCTTTTGCAGTACAAGCTCTATCCTCAGCCGGCCCGAGAGTACCTACAAATAGAGGCGCCCGATGAGGAGGAGCAGCAGCTCGAGCTCTACGATGCTTTGGGCCGTTTGTTGCGGCAGGGGCAGTTTGTGGGGCAAACGCAATATTTTGTTGGCGATTTGCCTGCGGGGCAGTACTATCTTCGACTCAAGGGGGCCAAAACCGAGGCTCATTTTCCCATTCAGTTAATGGATTAGAAGAGGGGTTTGGGGCCTCAGCTGCGGCCTGCGGCCTTGCTGCGCTACGGTTCGCAGCTCGCAGGTCTGCTCGGCCCTGCGGCCTGACGGCCTTGGTCTGCGGCTGCGCCGCACTGCTGCCCATCGCTAGGCCGGCCCGCCCTGGGCCATATTTCTAGCGCTTTATCCGTTAAAGAAGCTTTAGCTCATTTCAATTACTATGATTTATGTCAAAACTAGCCTTATATATTTTGGGCCTAGGGCTCTGTTGTTCTTGGAGTTCTTTGGGGGCGCAGTCCTTTATTCTGCAGCGGTTTTTTCAGCCTAGTTTGCAGCTCAATGCGGACTATCAGCTGCCTTCCTCGGGGCAGTTGACCGAGCCGCATATTGCTCGTTTTTCGGCCCAATTGGTGGTCCCTATTAAGAGTAAATTGGGTTTGGGGGTTCGTTGGAATAAGATCTGGAAAGTTCGGAAGTGGCAGGACCTCATCAAGGTGGGGAAAGTCAATGCCTATCAAATATTCTGGACCTTCAAGCCGCAGTTCACGCAGCTCTACCCTCAGGCGGGCTTGGCCGACAGTCTGCGCTTTATGCAGCCCAATGGGCAGCAAGCCTTGGGGTTACAAATGGGCATTACGGGCATTCATTTGATTCCTAAATGGCGGCTACTCTTCTACTCCATAAATGTGGGGATGCAGCAAGACATCGGTCAATTGGACCGCAGTCGGCCTTATTTTCAGGGGGCTATTGGAGTGGTTAATTTTAAGCGAATATTTTACTATTGGTACTATGGCTTGGCGGTATCGGCTAGTGCGGATCAGGCTTTTCCGGTTTTGGCCCTTCCCTTTATTGGGACCGATTTGCGTTTGGGTAAAAAGACTTGGTGGAATATTACCTTGCCCTTGCAGACGAGATTTCAGTATAAATTTAGTCGGCAGACTAAGCTAGACCTCTTGGCGAGTTTGGGCAGTACGGGTTTGGGTTATCCGCATCCTAGGAATGGGCAGCGCATCTATTTTCAGCAATTGCATTTGCGAACGGGCTTGGCCTTTCATTTAAAAAGTAGCAGTGGCTGGAAGCTTTATTTAGAGGGAGGTTATATGCCTTATCGGCAGCTAGATATATTGGGCCAAGACAATTTAGTTTTGCCCAAGCTGGGGCCATCGCCTTATTTTGCATGCTCCTTATATTATGGTTTACGTCAGAAGAGTTTGTTAGGAGACAAACTACAAGGCCTATTGAACTTTTAAAAACTCTACAGCGGCTTAAAGTTCTTATTAAAAAAGCGTATTTTTGTAGTTCGCCCTATTGCGCTGCCATTTAGCGGGGCGATCCGATTTGGCTGAGGGATGGAAAAGGGGGCGGCGCAGCCGCAGACCGAGCTTTTGAGCGCAGCGAAAAAGCGAAGGGCCGAGCAGACCTGCGAGCCCTGACACAGCCCGACCCGCCTGTAGGGCGGGGCAGCCCCAAAAAAAGATAAAAACAGTAAGAACTATGAGTAATAAGAAAGAACTATTGGCCCGAGTAGATGAGGCCTTAAACAGTATTCGTCCGCATCTCAAAGCGGATGGAGGAGATATTGAGGTAGTTGATTTGACGGAAGACATGTGTTTAAAGGTCAAGTGGTTGGGCAACTGTCAATCTTGTTCTATGAGTGGGATGACGATGAAAGCGGGGATTGAGTCGACGGTAAAGTCGGTCATTCCGGAGATTTTGGCTGTAGAAGCGATTAATGGACAATAAACAAAGATAGAAACGCATGAACATATTGAAGAACTGGGCCCTTTTGGTCCTATTGCTAGTGAGTCTAGCGGCCTGTAAAGAATCGGCTCCTAAAGCGGAGCAGCAAGATGAATCTAAGGTAGAAGAATCGACAGCGGCGGCGCCTCAGGAGGAAGCAAAAGAAGTGGCTCCTGAAGTCAAGCTTAGTTTTCCGACTGGAGAATACGGCAGTTTAGTTTTAGGATTTCAGGGCAATCAATTGACGGGATACTACGACATGCCTTTGGGTTCTGGCAATGGCTGCAGCTTCTTTTTGGAGGGGCGGTTAGTGGAAGCGGGCAAAGAAGTGGCGGTCAAGGCCTATTTTCCGGGCAGTGAAGAGGTAGTAGAAGGTAGCTTGAAGCAAGAAGAGCAGGCTGTAACCTTAAAGCTGGCGGCTAATCCGGGCGGGCAGTGCGACCCTAGTTTGTATGGCGAGGGGGAGAAGTTATTTTTGTCTCAGCCAGCGGGTTATTTGCGTGTGGGTGTATTGAGTCAGGATGCCAAGCTATACGGTGATGCTCAAAAATCGGAAGCTAAGGGGCAGCTAGAGAAGTTCTCGGTTGTTTTGGTTTTAGCTGAGGAGAACGGCTTATTGCAGATTGCGGAGATGAATCAAGCGGCCAAGGGCTGGATTTCTGCGGATGAGTTATTTCCTTTGCGTTAGCTAATAGGAAGAACTAGACAGGCTCTCAATGGGGACAGGCTCCTTATTGAGAGCTTTTTCTTTGAGGGCCAATTGGATAAGCCGACTTCCTTAAAAAAAAGGAGAGCAAGCTTAGCTAGCCTATGAATAATTTATATCTTTAAAGGGGACCGAATGGGCCCTTAGAACTATTTTTTTGCCTTGCAAACTTCAGAAAAAATGATCCGAATTTTAGCCAATGATGGCATACATCCCGACGGCCAACTTTTGTTGGAGGAGGCCAATTACGAGGTAGACACCAACAAGATTCCTCAGGAAGACTTAATGGAAAAGTTACAGGACTATGATGCGATCATTGTTCGATCGGCGACCAAAGTGCGCAAAGAGTTGATAGATGCTTGTCCTCGATTAAAGATGATTGCTCGTGCGGGAGTGGGTTTAGACAACATTGACGTTGCTTATGCTCGGGAGAAGGGCATTAAGGTCATCAATACGCCTAGGGCTTCTTCTTTGGCGGTAGCGGAATTGGTATTGGGGCAAATTTTCAGTTTGTCGCGTTATTTGTATCAGGCCAATCGCTCGATGCCAGAAACGGGCAACAGCGAGTTCAAGCAGCTCAAGAAGCGTTATGCTAAGGGCTTGCAAGTGAGTGGCCGTAAATTGGGCATCATTGGTTTTGGTCGAATTGGGCAAGAATTGGCTCGTTTGGCTATGGGGATAGGCATGGAAGTGCTGGCCACTGATTTGGAAGAGCGCAAGGTTAAGGTTTACATTCAGCCTCCTGCTGTAGAAAATGCCAGTTTGGCGGTAGAGTTACAGACTGTTCCGATGGAGCAATTGTTAGAAGAGAGTGATTTCATCTCTATTCATGTGCCTAGTGGAAAGGACCTCATTACGGCCAAAGAAATGGAGCAGATGAAAAAAGGGGCTTGTATTATCAATACCTCTAGAGGGGGTGTAATTTCTGAGGCTGATTTATTAGCAGCATTGGACAGTGGGCAATTGGCTGGTGCGGCCCTAGATGTATTTGACCATGAGCCCAGCCCTTCTGCGGCTATTTTGCAGCATCCACTTATTTCTGCAACCCCTCATATTGGGGCCTCTACCCTAGAGGCACAGCGTTATATTGGTTTAGAAATCGCTGATGCCTTTATTGACTTTTTTGGCGAATAGTTTTTTGGGGCTGCTCAAGGCAGCCCCTACCTTTTAAGCATTAGACTGCAATGGATCGACTACACTTTATGAATAGCATTGGCCTTATCTATTGTAAACGCAGCTTAGATGAAGCGGCTACAATTATAGATTGGCATGGGCCAGAGAATGATTTGGAACAGGCTATAGGCTGTAGTTTTTGGGAGCTACTCACTGTTCGAGACCGACTCTGGTACAAAGAGCAATTGCGGCAGGCCATAAAGCGGAGCGAAAGCCGCCTAGAGCTTTATTTTCAGGCTACTGTAGCCCAAGAAAAGCAGTTGTGGATGCAAGAACAGCTGTTGATTAGCCAAAAAGAGGGCTACATTCAGAGCATTCTTATTCCCTTAGATAAAAAACCCAAGGGAGCCGAGCTCTTTGAGGGCAGTCGAGAGCTATTGATTCAGCACAACCACTATGAAGTACAAACCATCAACCCTCGATTTGAGGAAGTGATGGGTTGGAGCCAAGAAGAAGTAGTTGGGCAAGATCTTAGAGAGCTCTTAGTCTCTAGGCAACAAGCCGATTTGCTCAACTACCTTTGGCGGCGGTTGCAAAAAGAAGAGTCTGCCGAAGCCTTTGAGTTAGAACTACAAAAGAAAAATGGGGAATGGGGCTACTTCTGTCTAAAAGCCGAGGCCCAATACATCTATTTGCTGGATAAAAGCAAGGAAAAGAACTGTAGTCTGGCTTTAGAGGAAGTACAGCAGCGATACAATACCTTTTCGGTGGCCACCGAAGAGGGCATTGTCATTCATGAAGAAGGGATGGTTTTGGAAATGAACAGCCGAGCCAGAGAAATTTCGGGCATTGATGAGGATGAGATTTCGGGCCTGCCTATTTCGGCCCTAGTCCATGAAGATTCAGTACCTCAGATCTTGACCTTTCTGAGAGAGAACAAACAAAATGCAGACATAGAGCGGCAGGCGATTGTCAAAACTCGGCATAAGAAGTCGGGGCAGCTTATGTATGTTTCTGTTCGGGGGAGTCAGATCAAGCTGGACCAAAAGTCCTATCGCTACGTCATTATTCGAGACATTACCAAAGAGCATTTGTCAGAACAAATGCTCAAGGCCAGCGAGCAGCGGTACAAACGCTTATCTGATGCCACCAAAGAGCTCATTTTGATTCATGAAAATGGAATTATTCGGGAGGTCAATAGAGCTTTTTGTGAATTTACGGGCTTTAGGGAGTCGGAGCTCATTGGGGCCGAAACCTTTGATCTCATGATCACCTTTAACTTTCAGAATAAGCAATTTAGCCGTAGAGAGATCCGTCAATTCTATCAAAGCGATAGGGAAATTATTGGCCGCTCCCTAATGACCAAAAAGGATGGCAGCAAATTTATGGTCGATTTTGAGGAGCGGATTATGTACAACAAAGAGCAAAAGCTCCGCTATGTGATTATCCGAGATATTACACAGGCAGAAGAAGCCAAACAGGCCTTAGAAGAAAGCCGAAACAAATATAAAAACCTAGCCGATGCTAGCTTTGAGGGCGTAATGATTTTAGAAAAAAGCGTCATTCGAGAGGTGAATCGCGCCTTTTGTAGCATGCTCGGCTATGAAGAAAAAGAAGTCATTGGAAAAAACATTCAGTTGCTATTTAATGATAAAGAGCAGCTGCCAATGCTACAACAACAAGCCCAAAAACAAGCTATCTTCCGGAAGGATGTGGTCCTCCAACACAAAAACAAGCAGCTGTTTCCCGCCCAGCTACATCATCGCAAACTAGACGATAGCAACCTTTGCTATTTGCTCATCCGAGACATGAGTGAAAGCTTGGAAAATCAGCGTTTACTACAAGAAAGTACAGAAAAGTATAAACGTTTATCCAATGCCAGCCGAGAGGCAGTTATTATCTATAAAGATGGGCAAATTCAGGAGGTTAATCATGCGGCTTGCAGCCTCTTTGGCTGGAGCGAGCAAGAACTAACCGGCCAAAATATTCGCAAAATTGCCCAGCTAGGTGGCCGAAGTTTGCAAGCCGCCTTAGAACAAAGCGATACAGTTAAATTAGACCGTACGCTGCTCTACCGGAGCGATGGCAGCTCTTTTATGGCCGAGGTTTGGGAAAGTGGCACTCAGGGCGTTTTAAGGCCCGGGCTCCGCTACCTGATTATTCGAGATATTAGCGACCGAATTCGCTATGAACAACGCATTGAAGAACTCTACTACGACCTCTCGGAGAGTAATGAGCAGTTGCGTTGTATTCTAGACCTCTCTCGCTTGGCCGCACATGAGTTTGCCAACCTAGAAGAGCTGATCGAAAAAGCCCTAAAGCTTATTCCACCAAGCTGGCAGTTCCCTGAACTCTGCCAAGCCCAAATCCAATTGGGCAATAAAAAATGGCAGACCGATGGTTTTCCAGAAGAGAGTATCTATCAACTTAGCGCCAGTATTCCACTCAAAAATGGCGAAAAAGGCATTTTGCGCCTCGCCTACAAAGAAAACCAACTCAAAAATCAAGGGGCCGACCCCTTTCTAAAAACAGAACTGCAACTCATTGAGGCCGTAGCCGCCCAAATTGCCTTTCTGATTGAAAAAAAACAGAGCGAGGAAGAAACCGTAGCCGCTATTCTAGCCACCGAAGACCGAGAACGAGCCCGAATTGCCAAAGAGCTACACGATAGCCTCGGACAACTCCTGATGGCTATTTCTCTCAATCTGGAAGGCCTAAAAAAAGACCGTGGAAAACTAGCCGAACGCAATCAGCAAAAGCTAGATAAAGCCCTGCAGTTTCTCCAAGATGCCATTACCGAAGGCCGAAATATTTCTCATAACCTCATGCCCAAAGCCATCAATGATTATGGCTATGTGCTGGCCGTGCAATCTATGCTCGAAGGCTACCAAAAACTAGAACACATAGAATTTATATTCTATGACAATTTACAAAACAAACGGCTTCCCCAAAAGGTAGAGTTGGCCCTCTTCCGAATTACTCAGGAGGCCATTACTAATATCCTAAAACATGCCCAAGCCCAGCAAGTGAGCATTCAACTCATGCATTATCCCGATGTCATTATGCTCATCATTGAAGATGATGGCAAAGGCTTTGATGCCCAAGAAAAGCTAGGCAAACAACAGTTTGGCCTCAATAGTATGCGCAACCGAAGTAATTCGATTTCGGGAACGCTCACCATTGAAAGCCGGCCCCAACAAGGCACTGTTATTATGGTTGAAATCCCCCTATAAAGCTTCACTACTATGCAAAAAATTAAAGTTTTCCTCGTAGACGACCACAAACTCATTCGCGATGGCATAAAGGCCCACCTAGAAGAGGCCCAAGATTTCGAAATCGTTGGCGAAGCAGCCGATGGCCAAGAAGCTATCCTAAAACTGAAGGAAACCACCGCAGATGTGGTCCTGATGGATATCAATATGGATGGCATGGATGGCATCAGCTGCACCCAAATCCTTAGCCAAGAACTCCCCCAGCTCAATGTTTTGGCCCTCAGTATGCTGGCCGAAAACCAACATATTAAAGAGATGATTAAGGCAGGAGCTAAGGGCTATTTGCTCAAAACCGCTACCGAACAAGAAATTAAGCAAGGCATCAGAGCGGTCTATCAAGGCCAAAATTTTTATAGCGCCGAGGTGACTCAAATTGTTATGAATAACCTGGGCACCGCCAACCGAAAAAAACGCTCTCGCTTTGATCCCCTCGCCCCGCTCACCTCTAGAGAAAAAGAGGTTTTGGCCCTAATTATCAAGGAGTATTCTAATCAGGAAATTGCCGATGAGCTCTATATTTCTAAACGCACAGTAGATGCCCACAAACGCAATTTACTCGAAAAAACAGGGGCCAAAAATGTGGCGGGTCTGGTCGTTTTTGCGCTCAATAATCAGATTTTGGATAATGAATAGTGGCTAGGAGCAGTTTTTGCTTTGGGGCCCGCGGCCAGCTAGGCAAAGCCTAGCTGGCCGCCGCTATGCTGCGGGGCTCGCAAGTCTGCTCGGCCCTGCAGGCAGGCTACGCCTGCCTTTGGTCTGCGGCTTCGCCGCACCCGCTCCGCAGCGCTGGGCCGCTCATCTTTTGTTCTTTCTTTTGGCCCTTTTCTTCGGCTGTTTAATTTATGAGGGCTTCTCCCCTTCATATATAAAACATTGCGCAGCAATACCGCTCTTAAAGGGCCGAAGGCCCGCAGCAATAGCTGGCCTAGCAGAAAATTCATAGCAAACCATGGTCAGTCAAAGCAGCGCGATTAAATCTGGCTGAGGGATGGATAAGGGTGGCCGAAGGCCAGACCGAGTTTTGAGCGTAGCGAAAAACGAAGGGCCGAGCAGACCTGCGAGCCCTGACACAGCCCGACCCGAGCCAAAGGCGAGGGGCAGCCCCAAAAAAACAGCAGTATTTACCAAATCACTATACCAAAATGTTATCTTTTTTTTATCGATACGGTCTTTTTTTAGGCCTTTTTTTCGCTAGCTTTGGCAGCCTTTTGGGCCAAAAAAACTTTCCTGCACTTCAGGAGCTGCAGCTACAACCCAAGGCCGAGGCTTTTTTGCAAACGGCCATTGCTCAATTTGATGGGCAGCGGTATCGGCAGGCTATTTTGGCCTTGGAGCAAGCCATGCAAGCCAATGAAGAAGGGCAATTGAGCGATATTTTGTTTTATTATAAGGCCCTTTGTTATTTGGAATTGGAGGAATTTGAGGCCGCCAAAAACCAGCTAGATACGGCCATTAGTTTTGTCGATAACAAGGCGCATTACTACTATTATCGGGCAATGGCCCTCTTGCAATTGGGCCAAAATCAGGCGGCTTATTTGGAGCTGGATAAAAGTTTGAAGTTGCAGGCCAACAACCCCAAAGCTTGGCTAAAAAAAGGACTGCTATTGCAGCAAAAACAGGCTTATCGGCAGGCCCTAATGGCCTATGAACAGGCCCTGAGCTATCAGCCCAATTGGTCCGAAGCGCTCTATTATAAAGGAATACTACTTTTGCAATTGGGCATGGCCCAAAAGGGCTGCAGCTGCCTAGAAGAAGCCAAAAATTTGGGCTTAGACAAAGCCGCCCGCGCCCAATCTCAATATTGCCAAATTAAATCTAACTAATTATGCGCCTGCTCATTTTTGCGCTGCTCTTTACAGGCTTGGCTTGTAGCACAAAAAAACCCCTTGCCGAAAATAACTCGGAGCAAGGAGAAATAGAATATCTTCAGTATTTGGAGAATCAAAAAAAGGCCATTTTGGGCCAAAAAGCAGCCAATTTTCAACTGCAAGATTTGGCGAAAAAAAAGGTCCAACTCAGTGATTATGCGGGTAAAGTCGTTTTGCTGAGCTTCTCCTTCAAAAACTGTAAACCCTGCCAAGTAGAAGTGCCCAGCCTCAACCAACTACAAGAAGATTTTGGGCCAGAAGGGCTAGTCGTTTTAGGCCTTTCTAGAGATGGGCTAGAAGAAACAAAGGCCTTTGGCCAAGCATTTAAGAGCAAATACCCCCTGCTATTTGATGCCAAAGAAGTGGCCAAGAACTATAAGGTCCTGGCCTACCCTTCCAATATTCTCATTGATAAAAAGGGGACGGTTATTGAATACTTTACAGGCAGCAGCAGCTTTGACGCTACCCAGACCTATAGAGAACTCAAGCCCGCTGTTCGGAAGGCTTTGGCCGAGTAGACTTAACGCTCCTCCAAGCTCTCTAGCCATTTTAAGGCCTTTTCTCTGCTTTGAAAAAGCTTAGTGGGATACTCTTGGCGGTTAATCGCCAAGGAAACTGCCCCCAACATCTTAGTCATCAAATTATTGGCCAGCAAGGCGATACCCGAAGTATCAGGGTCATTTAGTTTGCTTTCTGCTGTTTTCCAGAAAGCATTGACCTCCTTAGTAGCATTTGTCATATTATCTATACGAACCAGCAAGCGAATAGACCGCCCACTTTCTCTATGATATTCTGCTTGAACCGCTTCTATTTTTTTCGCTTCTGCTAAAGTTAATGGGCTATTTTTTTCTAAACCAGCAGCAGACCGAACCTCTAAAATGCCCGCAGGTAACAACCAAAAATCTAATTGGCCGAAGCTCTCTATTTTCTTTTCCATTTTAAGCCTATTTGAAACTGAGCAACCATTTAATTGCTTCTTCTCTATTACTAAAAATTCTTACAGGGTAATCACTTTTCACAACCCCCACAAGCATATTCCCCAACATTCGGCTAAAGGCATTGCTCACTAATAAGGCATTTGCTAGTGTAAAATCATTTAATTTGCGCCCCTCTTCTGTCTTTAAAAAGTCCTTAGCAGACTTACTCAATTTAGACATACTCGACATTTCTGCAAGCAGAATAATTTTTTGTTGCTCTTCTTCAAGCAGACGTTGCTGAACTTCTACCCCATATACAATTTCTTCCAAAGAAATCTCTTTGCTTTTATTCTTATCTCCAACTGTTCGTATTTCTAAAATTCCATTATCCAACAGCCAATATTCTAGCTGTCCAAATTCATCTATTTTCTTTGCCATTTTATTTTTCTTCTAGGCTAAGGAGCCAGCTCATCGCTTCTTCCTCCTTTTTAAACAACTTTACAGGATACTTCTGCTGGTAGAGGCCCAACAATATATTCCCAGTCATTCGGCTAAATAAACTACTCGCCAAAAGCGCATAGCCCAAAACACAGGCTGTTGCATTTTTACCCTCAACTGTTTTTAAATATTGTCGAGCCTCTGAACTTAGCTTAGACATACTCCCTAAATCTGTTATCATACGGACTTTTTTAGCCGTCATTTCATAAACCTTCTGCTGAACAGCTAAAGAGTGTTTCAGCTCTTTGAAGGTCAACTCTTGAGTTTTAGCCAGAGTTTGAACTGACTTTACTTTTAAAATCCCATTATCCAACAGCCAAAATTCTAGCTGCCCAAATTCATCTATTTTCTTTTCCATAATCTTAGCTATAGTCTGGATCAATTTTTTTTCTTTGGCTTTCCAACCAATTTAAGGCCTTCTCTCGATTAGAAAAAGCTTTTATGGGGTAAGGCGGCTTGTTCATCCCCAACATAAAGTTGGCCACAATTCTAGAAATGCCCAAACCCACCAATATCGCCGCCGAACGGCCCATAGGCTTGGGGTCATTCGCAAAATAATCTCGGCCATCTTTCGTAAAGCCCTTAATTTTGCGAATATCAAAAAGGGCATAAATAGGCTGTTCTTGCGCCTTAGCCATTGCTCGAATTGTCGTTTTGAATTCGGCAGCTTCTACCGCAGAAATTTTAGTGGGCGCCACGCTAATGCTAAACAAACAACGATCCACTATATAGCTGATCTGCCCGCCTTTTAAGTCTATCTGTTTGTCTTTAGGATTCATGTTCTTTATTTAGAAACAGCAAAACTAACTATTTTGTCGAAAAAAATGACCGCAGTATGCAACTTATCCCCAAACCTCCTCCAGTTTTTTCCAACTACTTGTTGTCCATAGGGCTTTTGGCCTTGCTCTTGGGCCGTAGCTGGCAGGCCGCTTTTGCCGATTTGCCCTGGCGAGCCTTTTTCTGGAATCAAACCATTTGGCAGCCCTTCCTCAAAGAAGAGGACTACCTCCTTTTTTTTCAAGAAGATTATATCAATCTGTTTAGTTGGGGAATGGCTGTTTTTTGGATAGTTTCCGCTCTGCTCCTCCCCTTCTTTAAATCCCGTTTTTTAGCCTATGCAGCCAGCCTGAGCTTGCTTTTTTTAGCCCTACTTTTTGCCCTGAGCAAAAACCTACAAGCCCCCCAATTTTGGGAGTATAGTCTGCAAGTTTGCTGGCCGCTGCTCCTGGTCCTTGCTCCTCGCCAAAAGTGGCTATTATGGGCCACGGGCATCTGCTTTACCGCCCATGCCTGCTATGCCCTGGGGCTCTATCCGCCCCCTGTCGATTGGCTAAATTACTGCATGCATTTCCTGCATCTCTCTGCCGCAGAAGCCAAAAACTTTCTATTTTATATGGGCCTTTTAGATATTTTGGCGGTCGCTCTACTTTTTTGGCCCAAAAGCCGAAATCTTGGCCTAATTTATTGCTTTTCTTGGGGACTAATCACCGCACTTGCTCGCCCTCTAGCCAATAGCTACGCCTTTTTGGACCTAGGCGATTTCACCCTCTATTTTTCCGAGTTTTTGGTCCGTTTCCCTCATTTTTTAGGCCCGCTTTATTTGCTCCTTTTTGCTAAACGCTAGTTTTTCTGTTTTGGGGCTGCCCCGCCCTGCGGGCGGGTCGGGCTCTGTCGCAGCTCGCAGGTCTGCTCGGCCCTTCAGCCCTGCGGGCTTCGGTCTGGCCCTTTGGGCCACTGCTATCCATCCCTCAGCCAAAATGAGTTGAAACCGAAAGAGCGCAGCGGCCCGCAGGCCGCTGCGCTCCATCAAAAAGGCAGTATTCTTCGCCAAAATTCTTTTTTAGGGTCTATTTTTCGATACTCTTGCAGCTCCGCAATTTCTTTTTCTAGGGCCAACTTTACTTGGTCTCGTAGGGCCAAAGGCCCAGCCTCTTCCCCCAGCTCGGCAAAGGGGCGGCTATCTATGGGGCGACCAAATTTAAAGTAAAAACGCTGGGGCTTGGGCAAAAAACTAGGCCCCAACCCTTTTACCAAAGGCGGCAATAAATCTCTGCGCAAGCGAAAACGCTCCATAATTTGGCCCAAAGGCGTTTGCAAAAGCTCCTCTCGGTCCAATACAATATCATAGCATTCTTCTGGCCCAACTGCCGCCAAAGGCACAATAGGACAACCAGCCGCTATGGCCAAACGTGCAAAACCCAAATGGTTGCGCCATAATAACTGATAGGCCTCGCCCTTTTGCTTAAAGGCCTCTCTAGCCCCACCAGGATAAACCAAAATGTACTGCTTCTGCCGCATTAAGGCTAGGGCATTTTCAGACGTTCCCTCTACCTCGCCCAAACGAGCCAAAAAATCTTTGACCAAAGGAAGCTTAAAATGAGCATGATCTACCAAAATGCGCAGAAAAATATCATGCTCCTGATAAAGACGCAAAGCCAATAAAGGCACATCCAAGCCCCCCATCAAGCTGTGGTTCCCCACAAATAATACAGGCCCATCTTTAGGAATATTGTAGGTAGATAAATAGACGGGCTCCGTCAACCAGTTCCAAGGCTGCAATAAACGCTCTATCCAGCGGATCTGAGCCTCATTAGGTGGGGGTAAATCGTAATTCATACGCTTTTTTGGATCTAGAGGGCGGCTTTGCCGCCAAAGGGCCGAGCGACCCGACCAACGGGAGCCGACGCAGCGAAGCAAGTAACAGCGAGCCCAGACAACCAGCCTCGAAGAGGCGCCAGTTCGACGAAGTAAACGACAACAAGGCCTTTGGCCGCAGTTCGACGACCAAAGGGAGTAACCGCCGCTGCCATATATTCAGCGGAGGCCCCTACTTCATAGAAGAAAAAGGCAGGGCTTTTTGGCCCATTAAGGTCGCTAACTCTTGGTTGATAATCTGCGCCAACTCATCGGCTCGGTCCATAATCATATAATGGTTGCCGCCCTTAATAAAGTGACTAGCCTTAACCATATAGGCCGGAAAAATCTCGTCGCGGCTGCCATGAATATGTACATAATTGTTCGGAATCAAGTTATTTTGCCAATTGGCAGCCGCATATTGAGCCCAGGCAATATGCTGAGGATCAGCCGAATCAATCATGGCTTTAATGTGCTCTCTGCCACTAGAATTAGTTACGCCCATCATCCAAGTAACAGGTTTTACGGTAGAACGGAGCAGCCAAGCCGGCAAACGGACCTTATCGAGCGGAAGCCGACGGGCCAGCTTAATTTGCCAAGGCATTTCCGCAGGATGTTTTACGGTAGAAATGAGAAACACCTTGGTAAAAGGGCGCAATTTAGAGAGCTCCACAGAAATCATCCCGCCTAATGACATCCCAATAATCACCGCCTCCTCTTCTTTCTGAGCCTCAATGGTTTTGTAGAGCCGCTGGGCGTATTCTTCCATAGACTCCTTGAGGTGCCGAGGCGGCAAATGCTCCAAATACTCAATATTTTGACTGAGTAATTTTGGGGCCAGATTTTCAAACATTCGGTAATCATTGGCTAGGCCTGGAACGCAATATATTTTCATAAGTTAGCTAGTTTAGTGGGGCCTAGGGAATCGAAGGGCTGTTAACTTAATGTAAACTCAAAGATGCAATTTAGTTGTTAAATATCAAAATTAACCTTTTTGTTTGCACCAAGCCGCAAATTCGCTCGGACTAAAGCAGTTGATACAGGCCGATTTGGGCAGCAGCCCTTTTCGGGCCATTTGCAAACCATAACGTATATGATCTAGCCCACTGAGTTGATGTGCATCGGTATTGATGGCCAATTTTACGCCTTTTTCTAGGGCATAAGGAATCCATCGATGGTCCAAATCTAAGCGCAAGGGATTAGCATTGATTTCTATAGCTACATTGTATTTCGCACAGGCTTCTATTAGCAAAGCATGATCTACAGGATAACCTGGACGAGAAAGTAGCAAGCGGCCCGTAGGATGACCCAACATATGGGTGTAAGGGTTGGCAATGGCCTTGAGCAAACGCTCCATCGCCTTTTCTTTGCTCATTTTTAAATGACTATGCACCGAGGCAATGATAAAATCAAAGCCCGCCAATATATCGGCCTCATAATCTAAACTACCATCATATTTAATATCCGATTCGATGCCTTTATAGATATGAAAATCCGAAAAATTGGCATTTAGTTCATCAATTTCCTTCCATTGGGCCTTTACTCTTTCGGGCTTGAGACCATTGGCATAAAATGCCGATGGAGAGTGGTCCGTAATGCCCATATAAGCATAACCTAGGCTGCGAATATGCTCGGCCATTTCGCTCAGGCTATTGGCCCCATCGCTATAGGTAGAGTGCAGGTGCAACATCCCCTGAATGTCTGTTTGTTCAATAGCCGGCAGAATTTTGCCCGCCTTGGCCCGCCAATAAATTTTAGATACATCTCTTTGGCTAGGCCAGATAAAAGGCAGCTCCAGTTTTTCAAAAATAGCAGATTCAGAAAGGCCTACACAAACCTCCAGATCTTCTTGCTCACTAAGGGTCCTAAAGAAATCAACCCCTCCTGTAGATTGCAAAAGGCCCAAACCAAAACGCTCTTTAGCACAAGAATGAAAACGCAGCAATATATTGCTCTCCTTAGAATGTGCCTGCCAATAAGAAGACAAATTGGGCGCTTTTGGGGCCAAATTATCAAAAAGTTGAGCGGCCGCTAGCTGCACCCCATCAAAGTCAGCAATAAGAAAATCTAATGCATCAAGCACAGGCATTTCACGGCGAAAAGGCCCCGTAAACGCTACATTTTCGGCCCCAAAAACCTCTTGGAGATCCAGCAGTATATCTTCGGCCTCATCCGCTACTTCTGCCCAGCGGTGTTGGTCCAAATTCCGAAAATAATACTGTAGTTGCGCAGCAATATTCTGCTGCGATTTCTCGCCAAATCCCTTCAAACTAAGCAGGCGATTTTCTTGGCAGGCATAGAGCAATTCACCTGGCGTTTCTACTTCCAACTCTTGCCAAAGTTGCAATAACTTCTTCGTTCCCAAGCCCTTAATATTCATCAGCTCAATAATACCCTTGGGCGTTTTGGCCTTATACTCCTGCAGCAGACGCAACTCGCCTTTCTCCTCCAATTCTACAATTTTATCCGCAATCGCATCGCCAATCCCCCTAATCTTTTTCAAATCGGCTTTTTCCATCCCGGCCAAGGACTCATCTACCCTTCTGAGGTTCTGATAGGCCGTTTTATAGGACTTTATTTTATAGGGGTTTTCCTGATGCAATTCCATCAAGGCCCCTAATAATTTAAACTGATCAGCTATGGCTTTATTGGTCATTTTATCTGCTTTTATTGAGGACAAAATACATTTTTTTTGTTCAAATGCCCATTTTGTTTATTTTTTGGGGCTGCCCCGCCCTGCGGGCGGGTCGGGCTGTTTCGCAGCTCGCAGGTCTGCTCGGCCCTGCAGCGCTAAAGCGCTTTGGTCTGGCCCTACGGGCCACTGCTGTCCATCCCTCAGCCGAGGCGCTGCGCGCCTTTGCAGGCGGCTTCGCCGCCTGCAGGACCGATTTAGACCAGAACCAATTAAAAATCATGGGATTGCTGTAGCAACATTAAAAAAAAGCGCTAAAAACCTTAAATTTACCCAAAGCACAATTATGAACACAGAAAAAATTGATGAATCTGGCCAATTTGAGTTCTGGCTAGAAGAACGCAACATACTAATTATTCGCTTAGTAGATAAAGAAGGAGGAAAGGAAATTGGGGCCGAAGATGCCCGCCACTCCCTATTGGTCCAAAAACGTTTATATAAAAAGCTAGGCCAAAAGCTCTTAATCCTAGGCAACCTTGGCGAGCTCTCTAAAATTAACAAAGCAGCTAAAGAATTTGCCAAAAGTAATGAGGGCCAAGCCATCAATAAATATACCCTAGCCTATGCCCTAATTGCCCCCAACCGATTAAATCGAATGGTAGGAAATATGTTGAGCAAAATATTTAGACGCAGCTACCCCATCAAAATGTTTACCTCTGAAGAAAAAGCCATTAACTGGCTGCTAGAACAAAGAACTAACCAAGAAATGGCTAACTAAACAACATATATAATCATCTAAGAAGCCCACTTCTAGTCAATAATTCCCTAAAAGAGGCATCCCCTCCTATCCTCAAAATAGTTCTAAAATGACCTCTATCAAAATTGATGAATTTGGCTCATTTTCCTTTTGGTTAATTGAAGATAAAATTCTAGCTATACGCCTCCTTGAAAATGGAGAGAAGGCATTACTTGATGTACCTACAGCCCGCTATGCCTTAGCGGTACAAAGAGATTTATGTGAAAAAAAGAAAGAAAAAATTCTGGTCTTGGCTAACTTAAGTAACATGTCTAGAATTTCTGCCGAGGCCAGAGCCTGGGCCAAAAGCCCCGAGGGCTTAGAAGTCAATACCTATATATCTGCCTACGCCTTGGTAGCCCCTAATTTATTTGGCCGAATGCTTGCCAGCATTATTATGCGAATATACCGACCTAGTTATGCAGCCAAGCTATTCCCAAATGAAAAAATGGCTATAGATTGGCTCTTAACATATAAAAACAACTAAGTAGCTAGCACAAAAAGGGGGCTGTCGAGTTTTCGACAGCCCCCTTAGCTTTATTTTAAACTAAAGCTTTTTTTTTCCTCCAAAACAGAAAGATCAAATAGTGCTAAGCTATTGGCCTTTAGGGTTTGGGCCAATTCTTCTAATGAAATGCCTTTGATATCGGCCATTTTTTGGGCCACATACAAAAGATAGGCGCTTTCGTTGCGTTTGCCTCTTTTTGGGGTTGGACTGAGATAAGGCGCATCTGTTTCTATAACAATTTTAGAAAGCGGCAGATGCGGAATAAGTTGGTCCAAACCCGCTTTTTTAAAGGTAAGCACCCCACCAAAGCCAAGATAAAAGCCCAGCTCAATAATTTTTTGAGCCTGCTCTAAGGTTCCCGTAAAGCAATGAAAAACACCCCTTAATGGACCTTCTTCTTGCAGCTCTTCCACCAATTTAATCAAATCATCAATAGAATCTCGAGCATGGATGACTATGGGCAAATTGAGCTGCATGGCCCAACGCGACTGTCTGCGGAAGGCCTCTTTTTGTTCTTCTACAAACTCCATAGACCAATAATAATCCAATCCAATTTCGCCTACAGCCACAAAAGGACGCTTTTCTAGCCAGTTTTTTACTAAGGCCAACTCTTCCTCCATATTTTTGCCCACCGAGCAAGGATGTAAGCCCATCATGGCAAAACATTGCTGCGGATAAGCAGCTTCTAGCGCTAACATAGGCTCAATAGAACTGCTGTCTATATTGGGCAAGAAAATATGGCTTAAGCCCGCCTCAAAGGCCCGCTGCATCATTTCGCTGCGGTCCTCCTCAAATTTATCAGAGTATAAGTGTGCATGGCTATCAATGAGCCCTAAATTTTGCATCTTTTTATTATTTTTCTTTGGTCCAACTGGGCTGATAATTTTTGTTGAGCAAAGGCAACAACAGATAACCCAAAAGGCCAAAACCTATGTTACAAAATAGGTTGATGGTAAAAAAACAAATGTTGGAGAAGGCAAAAGCATCTGCTCGGCCAACACCATAAATAACGAGTCCGGCAGTAACGGCAATTTGGTAGGTGCCCATTCCACCAGGAGAGGGAATAACAATGCCAAAGGCGCCAAAAACAAAGACCAATAGCCCCGCCATTAGCCCTAAGTGAGCCGTGGGACCAAAAGCAAAGAAACAAAAGTAAGTCATCAGGAAGTACATCAACCAGATGACTACCGAATGAAACATAAACCAAAAGAGTTTTTGGCGGCGGAGCGAAAAGACGGTTTTGATGCCCGCCCAAAAATTGAGGGCCATTCCCCAGACCTTTTGCGCTAAAGGAAGCTGCAATAGTTGTTTGCGAAAGATAAAGCCTAGAATGAGGACCAAAACTCCCGCCAAGGCACCTGCCCCCAACAACCAAATCAACCAGCTGTTATCGCTAGCCTCTACCAAGGGCAATTCTTCTGCACAGATGAGCTCTGCCTTGGTTTTGCCCATTAAGAAATTGTAGAGCTGCTCAAATTGGAGTAAAAAGGTCAGGCCAATAATAGAAAGGAGCATGACCACATCCATAATACGGTCGGTTACAATGGTCCCTAAAAGTTTATCTAAGGGCAGCTTTTCATATTGGGCCAAAGTAGCCGGTTTGGCCAGCTCGCCAGCTCTAGGCAGGGCCAAATTGACCAAATAGCCGACCATAGTGGCCCAAAAGGCATTATACCATTTGATGTTGTAGCGCCCATCTTCTAGCTGCCCTATTAGGAGTTTCCAGCGCAAAGCCCGACTAACATTACTCAGCATAAAGGCTAAGCAGACCAAAAACAGCCAAAAGGGCGAGCTACTCCCAAAATCAACAATCAGCTTATCGAGTAAGCTATTGTGCTCACATTTGCCCTCGCAATCATAGTCTAGCTTAAAGGCACATTCGGCCTGATAGGCCGCTTCTTGATTGCTATAAACAAAGTATAGAATAGTTAGGCCCACGGCCAGAAATAGAATGAATTGGAGAAAGGTTTTGAGGGGAGAATTCTTCTTCGTTTCGGCCATAAAGCAATACTAAGTTAAGGGGTTAGGGTAGGCGGTTACCTTCTTTGGGCATAATGGTGGTAGGTACAAAACTAACTGACTCTTCAGGCGTCATGTAGGCGTAGGCAATAATAATTACCACATCGCCAGCTTGGACCAAACGGGCCGCTGCACCATTCAGACAGATTACACCAGAATTAGCCTCGCCCTTAATCACATAAGTTTCTAATCGAGCACCATTATTATTATTAACAATTTGCACCCGTTCGCCCTCCAAGATGTTGGCGGCTTTCATTAGGCTTTCGTCAATCGTAATGCTCCCTACATAATTGAGGTTAGCTTCGGTCACCGTAGCCCGGTGAATTTTAGATTTAAATCGCTGTATCAGCATAATCTTCAAGTCGTTGATTCTTCTTAAATTAAGCGGCTAGGCGCTTTTGAAGGGGCAAAATTACGAAACTTTATTGGCAGGAATAAAGAAATTCTTCAATTTAAACTGTTCTTCTGTTTTTGGGCCAGTTTTTTTGCGTCTAGCAGGCGGCAAAGCCGCCGCAAAGGAGCGCAGCGACGCGGCTGAGGGATGGGCAGCAGTGGCCGAAGGCCAGACCAAGCCAGCAAAGCTGGCGCAGGGCCGAGCGAACAGCGAGCTGCGAGACAGCCCGACCCAAGGCCGCAGGCCGCAGGGGCAGCCCCAAATAATCATCTACTTTATTAGCCTAAATGCTCTTTTTACTTCTTTTTATTTTCCCTAGAACCTTCATTCAAAAAAAATGTTTCGCCTCTAAATGCTTACATTTAAGGACCAGCTACCTTCTTAAAAGCAGAAGAACAAAGCTCCCCCTTTCGATTTCCTCATCTACATCCAAATCTTTTGTCTACAAATACTAGCTATAATATGAAACAAGACCGCCTAATACTAGGCCTCAAGAAAGGGGATAAGGCGGCAATGGAGCTTCTTTATGAGCGCTATTCGGGCATTTTATATGGGACAATTCTCAAAATTGTAAAATCTGAACCCCTTGCACAAGACGTATTGCAAGAGGTAATTGTCAAGGTTTGGCAAAACATTGACCGCTACGATGCCCAAAAGGGCCGTTTGCTCAGTTGGATGCTGCGAATTGCTCGAAATCGCTCCATAGATGTCTATCGCTCCAATGCCTATAAACATCAATATCATAAGACCAATAGCCTAGAACAGGGCGTTGAAATTGGGAAAACGGAATTGAATGTGAATACAATTGGCCTGAAAGAAATTGTCAAACAACTGCCCGAAGATTACCGAAAGGTAATTGAGTTGGCGTATTTTGGCGGCTATACGCAGGTAGAAATTGCCGAAGAATTAAACATCCCGCTGGGCACCGTGAAAAGCAGACTGCGCATTGGGCTTCGCGAATTGAGAAAACTAGTAAACTAAGCGCGTGGATATCCAAAAATATATAGCATCTGGCATTCTGGAAGAGTATGCACTGGGCCTCACTTCTGAAGAGGAGAATCTAGAAATAGAGGGGCTTTTAGCAGAATATCCGCAGCTTCGCCAAGAGCTAAACAGCATAGAAGAAGGCCTAGAACTTTTGGCCGCAGCCGAAAGCACGCCTCCTCCTCCCGAACTTAAACAACAAATTTTAAATCAATTGCCGCCAAAAGGACCGCCGGCTGTCGATCAACAACCAACCCCCAGGCCTAAGGCAAATACCACCAGCCTCGCTCCCTCATCGCCCTTTCATTGGATGATGCAATTGCCCTGGTTGCTCTCTTTGGGCCTGTCTATGGGCCTTGGCCTTTCGGCTTGTATGTATTTTACTCAAAAAACCAATAATGAGGAACTGCTGGGCCAATTGGAAGAACAAAAAAATCAACAACTGGGCTTAACAAAGAATATCGATAGCCTAAATGCACTGCTTTTGGCCTGCGAGGAGGAACGACATATTCTCAGTCAGCCCGCCCTAGAACGCCTAGAACTGCCCGGCACAGAGGGCCATCCCGATAAACGAGCTACGATTTTCTGGAACCCGCAGGCCCAACAAACTTATTTGCTGGCTGGCCAATTACCCAAACTTCCCAATAATCAATCTTATCAACTTTGGGCGATCGTCAAGGGCAAACCTATAGACTTGGGCGTTTTGCCCAATGAAGCCAAAAAAGGTAGCATCCTGCCCATGAAGTCCGTGCTGCAACCACAGGCTTTTGCCATCACTATTGAGCCCAAAGGCGGTAGCCCCTCGCCTACCCTAGAAGCTATGGTGACTATGGCGCCGGTAGGATAATTCTCTTTTTTGGGGCGTTACTCCTTACAGTCGTCGAACTGCGGCTTACAGCCTTGTTGTCCGCCTGCGGCGGGCGGTTACTCCCTTCGGTCATCGAACTGCGGCCTAAAGGCCTTGTTGTCGTTTCGCAGCTCGCAGGTCTGCTCGGCCCTGCGCCGCTTTCAGCGGCTGGGTCTGGCCTAACGGCCACTGCTGCACATCGCTAGGCCATAAAAAAAACAAAAAAGCCCTAAAAGAGCGATTGCAAAGCGGGCTCAGCCTGCCCATAACTCACCATTTTTACCTCTAACGGACAGTTGATAAATTTTGCTTTGGCCTCGGCAATAGCCGCTAAGACCCAAGGCAAAGGGTTTCCAAAAACTCCTGCACCCAAAAGGGTCAGGTACAGACGGGGATTTCCATGCTTTTGCCAATTTTCTAGGGCCAAATAAAAGCTCATCTCATAACTAGCCGATAAAATTAGTTGGGCCAAGGGCTGCCAATCTTCTTGGGCCAAAGCAGAGTAGGCAATGGGCAAGGCCGAGGCATAAATCTGACTTTGGCGCTTTTTTTCGCTGCTCAAAGTAACCTCCGCCCGCCACTGTACCCCTACTCTCAATTTTCCTTTAAGCGCCTCCTTTTCGGCAGCAGATAATTGGGCCAGTTGCTCGTTAATTTTGAGCAAGCTTGCCTTTTCCATAAACAAATAGCCATTTTGATATTGATAATCTTCACAATTTAGGGCTGCCAACAGCTCCTCCAGCATATTGAGCTGCAAGTCTGAGGATTGGCCCAACTGCTGGCCAATAGGGACAAAATAATTGCGGTAAACCGTTCCCGCCCCACAAGCAATAGCCGCAGCAGGGCCCTGCGTACGGTCATACTCATAAATGCCAATACCATCTTCTGGCCGCAGACTAGGGCGGGCCATTTCTAGTAAATTAAACTGAGAAGCCACTTGAAAAAGGCCATCGGCTTCCTCTTTTATATGCAATTGCTGTACATCTCCCACTAATTCAGACAACTTTAGTGGGCCAGGGCTAGCGCAAGGCTGCGCCCGAGCTCGTAAATCGGCCAAGCTAGGGCATGCTAAACGGCCCCAAGCATAGCGTTTTCCATTCACTAGAGACTCCAAATACTCTCCATCTAGGCGAAAATTGGCCCTTGTTTGGGCAGGGTTTTGCTCGGCAAAGCCAAATAGTTGTTCAAACCACATATTTCTTTATTTAAGCTCCCTTAAGGTACAAAAAAAGCCTCCTAAGCGGAGGCTAAAACCTATTGAGCAACTTAATAGTCCCAGTCAGAACGATTGTTAATCAATAATACAATTCTTATTTGCTCCTTATCTCGCTGAAAGATAAGCGCATTATATTTATCTAAAACACACTTTTCTAAGCCCAGCTGTTTAGAAGCTGGGTACTTTACAAGGCCTGTAGCTAATTGGTCTTCAATTTTAAATACCTTTTCCTGAAACTTGAGTGCCGTTGATTCTCCAAAATGATCATACAAATAATTCAGCTGCTCAAAATATTGATTTCTAGCGGTTGAGCTCCAAATAACATCAATCATTTGCTTGCTTTTTTTTGGCCTCGAAAAAAGCCTTAGAGCTTGCTCGTAGATCTACCGAATGGACTTGCTCTCCCTGCAGCAATTCTTTTTGACTTTTAACCAATAAATCAAGCTGTTCTGCCGTCAATTCTTTTGCCCAATCTTCTTTATTTTGCTCCTCTACGCTAGCCACTAGATTCAAGTTTTCTAATAAAAGACGTAGCAAATTTTCTTTTCCTTCTACTGCTTGCACAATAAACGCCATATTCTTAGTTTTAAATGAGTTCTTTTTAAAAGCTTTGGCCCTTAAAATAAGTTCAATAGTTTGCATTTTTATCAAAAAAGCCTCCTAAGCGGAGGCTAGAGACGAACTTATAAGCTAGAGAGTTTGCGTTCTACTTTGAGTAGTTTGCGCAGCTCAGACAAATCGATATAAAAAGGGTCATGCTCCAAATGGTTGTCTGAAATGAGTTTGAGCTGCTTGAGCTGACTCTTTTCATAAATTTTTTGCACTCTTTTTACCTGTACGGCATTTTGAAGGACCAAGGCATAAACCTCATTATCCTGAATGTATTCAAAGCTTTCGATGGGGCGGCAAATCACCATATCTCCAGCGGCAATAGTAGGGCTCATAGAGTTCCCACTAATGTAAAAGGCGACATAATCTTGGCCCCTTAGGCCTGGAATAGAAAACCATTGGTTTTCCTCTCGCAAATCTACATCAATGGCAGAAGAGGCCAGGGCTTCGATATTGGAGAATAGAATATTGCCTCTTTGTCCCCCCACAAACTGGGCATTTCCCGTTAGGGAGCGTTCATGGGCCTTTTCAAAAATGGGCCCTTCTCCAAACAGTAAATAGGCCTCATTGAGGCCATAAATTTGGGCAAACTTTTGCGCTTGTTCAAAGCTAATTTGCCGCTTATCCTGCAAAAACTGGTTGAGCAGACTGCCGTAACGTCGGTCGCCAAATAGCTGCTCGGCCAAAGCCGAAAAGCCTTTCTCCCGATGTCGCCGCACAATCTGCTCGTTCTGCTCCAAGAGGGCAAAGACCTCTTTAAAGCGCTGATGGAGCGCGTCCCGCCCTTTTTCTTCCTGCATAGGCTGCTGATTTTTGGTAATTAAGAAATAAACCTACAGCCCTTTTTTACGCAAAAACAAACGATTTGTTTCAATTTAATAAAAAAAGCCCCCTAGTGGAGGCTTTTAAAACAACGATTTGTTTTACAGTTAAAATTTCAGGGCAGCACGGCCTAGATAATCGGCCTGTTCGCCTAATTCCTCCTCAATGCGGAGCAGTTGGTTATATTTAGCGACACGGTCTGAGCGAGAAGCCGAACCGGTTTTAATTTGGCCTGTGGCTAGGGCTACGGCCAAGTCGGCAATAGTGGTATCTTCTGTTTCTCCAGAGCGGTGGCTAATTACGGCGGTATAGCCTTGGCGTTGAGCCATGCGGATAGCGTCTAGGGTTTCGGTAAGCGTACCAATTTGGTTCACCTTAATGAGGATCGAGTTGGCGCAACCTTCTACAATTCCTCGAGCAAGGCGTTCGGTATTGGTCACAAACAAATCGTCGCCCACCAATTGGACCATATGGCCTAGGCGTTCGGTCAGTAATTGCCAGCCCTCCCAATCATCTTCAAAGAGGCCATCTTCAATAGAGGCGATAGGATATTTTTCTACCCATTCGGCCCAGAAATCGACCATTTCTTCGGTGGTCAATTTTTGTCCTGTAGATTGGTGGAAGTGGTAAACGCCTTCTTCTTCAATATAGAACTCAGAGGCGGCGGCATCTAGGGCGATAAAGAAATCGCGGCCGGGCTCGTAGCCGGCGGCATAAATGGCCTCCAAGACGATTTCGATAGCTTCTTCGTTGGAGCCTAGGTTGGGGGCAAAGCCACCCTCATCGCCTACATTAGTAGAATGGCCTTTGGCCTTAAGGACCTTTTTGAGTTGGTGGAACACCTCGGTTCCCATGCGTAGGGCTTCGGCAAAGTTAGTTGCGCCAACGGGCATCACCATAAACTCTTGGATATCGATTGAGTTATCGGCATGAGAACCTCCATTGAGGATATTCATCATGGGAACGGGCATTTGGTCTGCGCCAAGGCCGCCGATATAGCGATAAAGCGGCAAGCCAGATTCTTGAGCGCCAGCGCGGGCCACGGCCAAAGAAACGCCTAAAATGGCATTGGCGCCTAGGCGGCTTTTGTTGGGCGTACCGTCTAGGGCGATCAAGATTTCGTCAATGGCTTTTTGCTCAAAAACATTGAAGCCGAGGAGGGCTTCTGTAATTGGGCCTCTAATATTTTGGCAGGCCTGCTGCACCCCCTTGCCCATATAGCGGTCGGGGTCTTGGTCGCGTAATTCAACGGCTTCATGCTTACCGGTAGAAGCACCGGAGGGAACCATTGCACGGCCCACAATGCCGTTGGTTGTAACCACCTCTACCTCTACAGTAGGGTTTCCTCTAGAATCGAGCAATTCGCGGGCGAAAATATCCTGAATAAGCATATATCTGTATTTTATAAATTGAATAAGTAGGGATTATGGTTATACTAAAGTGCGGAGCTGGTCCAAATGGCCTAGCGATGTGCAAGGGGGCGGCGAAGCCGCAGACCAAGGCCGTCAGGCCGCAGGGCCGAGCAGACCTGCGAGCCCTGAAGCGTAGCGCCGCAAGGCGAAGCCGCAGCGGAGGCCCCTAATCATCATCATCGTCCTCCTTTTTCTTCTTTTTAATTTGGAGGTATTCCCAGATGGCGTATTGGTTTCGGTTAGGGGCTGAGCGGGCGACTAATTCGGCCAAAAAGCCTGTGAGGAAGAGTTGGCTACCGAGGATAACCGAGAGAATGCCCAGATAAAAAATGGGGCGGTCGGTCATGCCATATTCCGAATAGAGCAGCTTGACGATGCTAAGATAGGCCAAAATGAGGAAGCCGATAAAGAAGGAAAGCAGGCCCATGGTCCCAAAAAAGTGCATAGGTTTTTTGCTAAATCGGCTAATAAAGATGATGGAAAGCAGGTCGAGGGGGCCGTTAATAAAGCGGTTCATGCCAAATTTGGTCACTCCATGTTTTCGGGGGTAATGTCGGACCACTTTTTCGCCAATTTTATCGAATCCAGAAGCCTTGGCGATAACGGGAATATAGCGGTGCATTTCGCCATAGACCTCTACGGTTTTGACCACATCATTTCGGTAGGCTTTGAGGCCACAATTCATATCATTGAGGTGGATACCGCTCATCAGGCGGGTCACCCCATTATAGATTTTGGTTGGGATTGTTTTGGAGAGTGGGTCGTAGCGTTTTTTCTTCCAGCCCGAGACCAAATCGAAGCGATCTTCTACGATCATTTTGTAGAGTTCGGGCAGTTCGTCGGGAGAATCTTGTAGGTCGGCGTCCATAGTAACCACCACCTCGCCTTGGGCATATTGGAAGCCCGTATTGAGGGCGGCGGATTTGCCATAATTTCGGCGGAAGCGCAGGCCTCGGATGCAGGCCTGTTCTTGGGCCAGTTGTTGGATGACCGACCAGGAAGAATCGCTACTTCCATCATCGATAAAGATAATTTCGTAGCTCAATTTATGTTCTTGCAGGACCGTACGAATCCAGGAGGCCAATTCGGCCAGTGATTCTTCCTCATTGAGGAGGGGGATCACAATAGAGAGATGGTAGGGATATTGGACCTTCTTTGAAGATAGCATAAGCGTTAAGTTTAGGGCTATTCTTTTTTAGACATCGACATATAGGCGATGGGGAGGCTAACGAGTAGGCCCCAGACGAGGCTATAAATTAGGTTGATTACGGCTTGGCCAGAAACGGTAAAGAAATAGGCGGTACCTTCCATATGTTTTTCCAAGCCTTTTTGGACAATCAGGCTATCTTGGGTCGTTAGCGCCCTGCTCGTTTGCTCCTCCTCTAATTCGGCATTGATATTTTTGTATTGGGTTTGGTACATTTGTACTTCTCGGTTTCTTTGGTAGAAGGCCTCATACTCTTGGAGATAATTGGGAGCAATTTGGCCATAAAACAAAAAAGCGGAGATCAGCATCCAGAGGCCCAAAACGGAGGAAGCCATTAGGCCAGCAGAATAGGCTTTTAGGAAAGAGAGGCCGCTGGGGTAACGCAGGCGCAGGGCCATGATGGTCCAGATAATTGCGGTAATTACGGCAATTCTATAGACCCAGTTAATCCAGTCGCCCAGGCCCATTCCGGCCCAATACATGAGGGTAATTCCAACAAAATAGCCCAGTCCAGTTAGGGAGCCCAAATAGGCGGCTTGTTTGGCAATTTGGCCCCAGTTCAATACATTTTTGGTCATTGTTTCCATAGCATTTAATAATCAGGGCGATCGCGGCGCATCAGAAAGGCCGTAATTGCCGAGAGAACAAACCCCAGGATGACTTCTAGCATAATGCCCAAATCAAAAAGCCTTGGTCCAAAATACTCTTTTTTATAGGCTTCTAGTCGCCCATTAAAAATTTCTTGAGGTTCTTCGGCGGGTTTGTGCTCAATAAAAATTTCTATTGCCTTTTGCTTAGAGAGCTCCAGCAAATCGGGATCTATGTACACAAAAAGAAGGTAAATAAAAATTGTCTTGATCACATAGGCATAGACAAAGGTTTGAAAAGCGGGTCGTAGGGCCTCATAAAAACCAATAAATTGGTCTTCTTTGGCCGAGCGCTCTTGGGCCACCGCAACAAAGCAAGCCGCCCAGATAACCAACCAACTTAGCTTTTCGTAGCCCTCCAACAAATAATTTTTGTCGGTTACATACAAAACGGCTAAGGCCGCAGAGGAAATAAACCCTCCTAGCAAACCGTATAGCTGTGATTTTTTCATACTACTCCTCAATACTAATATTCATAATTTGCCACAACTTGTCTTTTAGTTCTTGCAGGCCTTTTTGGGCTACGGAAGAAATAAAGAGCGTTTCTAAATCTTCAGGCAATTCCGCAGAAATCCATTCTTTGAGTTCCTCGTCTAATAAATCAGACTTAGAGATGGCCAAAAGGCGAGGCTTATCGAGCAATTCTGGATTATAGCTTTTGAGTTCATTGAGCAAAATCCGATACTCCTCCTTCACGTCTTCAGCATCGCCTGGGATCATAAACAACAGCACCGCATTACGCTCAATATGACGCAAGAATCGGTGGCCAATGCCCTTGCCTTTATGTGCATCCTCAATAATTCCAGGAATATCAGCCATCACAAAAGAGCGGTTATCTCGATATGAGACCACCCCGAGGTTGGGCACCAAAGTAGTAAATGGATAGTTGGCAATTTTGGGTTTGGCTGCAGAAAGCACCGACAAAAGGGTCGATTTTCCAGCATTCGGAAAGCCTACCAAGCCTACATCGGCCAAAACCTTGAGCTCTAGAATTTTCCAAGATTCTCGACCTTCTCCAGCTGGAGAGGCATACTGCGGCGTTTGGTTGGTAGCCGAGCGGTAGTGCCAGTTGCCCTTTCCGCCATGCCCTCCAGCCAGCAAAATATAGATCTGTCCATCTTCTGTGATTTCCGTCTCAATTTCGCCAGTTTCGGCATCCTTGACAATGGTCCCCAAAGGCACTTCTAAAATAATATCTTCTCCATTGGCGCCAGAAGAACGGCTACCGCTACCGGGCTGCCCTGCCGAAGCAATCACATGCTTCATATACTTGAGTGGCAACAAGGTCCAAAGTTGCTTGTTCCCCTTCAAAATAATATGGCCACCACGGCCACCATCGCCACCATCGGGTCCTCCTTTAGAGGTCAATTTATCCCGATAAAAGTGTACAGAACCATTGCCCCCAGCACCTGAGCGGCAATGCATTTTTACATGATCTATAAAGTTTGGACTATCTGCCATTGTTCTTTTTTAATTTTCTTTTTTTTGGGGGCCTCCGCCTCGCTGCGCTCGTCGGCGCTACGTTTCGGGGCTCGCTGCTCGCTCGGCCCTGCGGCCTGACGGCCTTGGTCTGCGGCTGCGCCGCCCCCCTACACATCGCTAGGCCAAAAGGGCCCGGCCATTTTCTTGCTGCAAAACTACTAAAAAGCCCTTACTTTTTTTAGCATAAAGCCATTGGGCCAAAAAGGAAAGCGCCTGAGCTGAACGGCTCAGGCGCTTTTGTCTATCTAATAGCCCCTATTCACTATTCTCCAAATTCAGAGAAAGCATAAGTTTGGCACTCCTTTTTAAGAGGGCCAGCTAACCAGTTAGGGTCTACAATCAACTCATAAATAGCCGTTTCTGTACCTTCGGTATTATCAGTTGGTCCCTGAATCAGTTGGGCGCCAAAGACCACACCATAGGCGTCATCTCCAAAACTACCAAAATCAAAGGGCTCATTGCTTGGCAAGGCTGTTTTTTCTGACTCCTTGAGTTTTTCAAAATAAGTCACAAAAGGACCTGCCAATTCGTAATCGCCAATTTTGCCTTCTGCTGCAGTAGCATCTAATAATGCTCGAACAGCAAAGGGGTAAAGGTCGCCATAGCGGCCTGTATCATCAGCGGTAAATAATGGGTCTTCCCCATTGCCTTCCACTTCAAACTGAATGCGCAAAGCCTCTTTGGGCTTAACGCGATCGGGGCGAGCGCCGCCCATAATATTGGTTAGATACCAATAGCCTGAGGCATTTTCGGTGGCTTCTGCGGGCAGGGCTTGGAAACCCTTTTCCTGGATGGTTTTCCAGTGGTCATCGGCGAGCAATTGCATCAAACGTTCAAACTCGTCTTGGTCCGAGCGTTTGGCAAAGGTCTGAATATTTTGGACCAGCAATTCAAAGTCTTCTGTGTCGAAGGCATCGCGCACATATTTTTCCACCATCTCGTAGACAACATTGTCTTCTGCGGTTTCGAATAATCGGAGGACAGCTGCATTGGCGTCAATAAAATGTGAGGGGCCAGGCATTTCTATCCGGTCTTCTGCCAAGAGGGACAGGCGGTAGTACATAAGTTTAAAAATCTTAAGGTATGGGTGTTAAATGATACTTCTTAATGAGGTGAAGCAAAAAACGCTTTGCTAAAGTACTCATAAAATGAGTGAATGGGAACAGCAGGCAGTACCACTTCCGTCCCAAAAATCTAAAACAGACAAGCCCGCAGTTTGTTGCTGGGGCTTGCCTGTTAGTTCAAAGTTGCAAAACTTTGCGCTAAACCGTTTACTAAAAAACAAAAAACTTTGGATTTTATACCAAAACAGCGTCAATTTTAGTGCAAAGACGCTCAAAAATTTCTTCAATGCTCCCCATACCGGCTACTTTTTGGGTTTTTTCTTGGCCCGCATAATAGTCCGCTACTGGAGTAGTTTGTGCTTTATAGGTAGCAATTCGGTTTTGGATAATGCTTTCGTTTTGGTCATCGCTACGGCCAGATTCTTTTCCTCTAGCAAGCAGACGTTTGACAATTTCGGCCTCTTCTACCTCTAAAGATAGGAGTTGGCTTACCGCTGTACCTTTTTGAGTTAACAACTCATCTAGGACTTCGGCTTGCGCTACAGTACGAGGAAAGCCATCAAAGATAACGCCTTTGGCCTCGGGATGCTCCCCCATTTTTTTGGCCAACATGTTAATGGTCACCTGATCTGGAACCAAGGCGCCTCTATCAATATAAGACTTGGCCTCTAGCCCTAAGGGCGTTTCATTTTTAATTTCTGAGCGAAAGAGATCTCCCGTAGAAATATGCAAAAGACCATAGCGTTCTACCAATTTTGCAGCTTGGGTGCCTTTTCCGCTGCCAGGAGGGCCAAATAAAATGAGATTTAGCATAATATTTTTGCGTAAAATATAGGTAAAGATGTTTTTCCCCTCAAAGATAAGGCTTTCCCGCTAATTAACCCCCTAAAAGTATAAGTTGTTCTATATAAGGCCCTAAGCAACTGCCTTTTAGCTATATACAAAAATATATATCTTCAAAAAGGGCATTTAACAAAAAAATATTCTTTGATTTTTAGGCTTTAAGCTTTGCTAAAAAAGCAATAATTTGAGCCCAAGCTCTATTTTGCGCTTTTAGAGCCTGGGCAGATAGCCGGGCGCCATTTGGCCTAGCGATGTGGAGCAGTGCGGCGCAGCCGCAGACCCAGGCGGCAAAGCCGCCGCAGGGCCGAGCAGGCTTGCGAGCTGTGCAAGGTAGCGCCTGCCGCAGGCAGGAGGCCCCAAAACAGCAGCAAGCTGCGCAAGGACAACAAGAACTTTAGTTCGCCGTTCGACGACCGAAGGGAGTAACGCCCCAAAACCTTATTATTTCAAACCAGCTACTATATAACAACTATGGGCAAAGAAGTGATTTTAATTACTGGAGCCAATGGCCAAATTGGAAGCGTACTGGCCGAAGAACTACGCCAAATTTATGGCATAGCCAACGTCATTTGCTCCGATTTACAGGCTCCTCGACAAACGATTATTGGGCATTTTGAACAACTCAATGTGCTAGATGCCAAACGCATGGGCCAAATTGTCGAAAAGTACAAGGTGAGCCAGATTTACCACCTAGCCGCCCTGCTTTCTGCTAAGGGAGAAGAAAACCCGATGCTCACCTGGAATGTAAATATGCAGGGCTTTCTCCATGTGCTGCAAGTGGCCCAAAATACAGGGATTCGCAAAATTTTTCACCCCAGCTCTATTGCGGTTTTTGGCGGACGCACCCCCAAGCAGAATACCCCGCAATTCCCCCCCCTTGAACCTTCTACGATGTATGGCATTACGAAGAAGGTGGGTGAAGATTTGGCCAATTACTATTTTGATAAGTTCCAAATCGATGTGCGAGGGATTCGCTACCCCGGCCTGATTAGCTATCAATCTATGCCCGGCGGTGGAACCACCGACTATGCCGTGGATATTTTCCATAAGGCCGTTAATGGCGAACATTTCGACTGCTTTTTGCGGGCCGATAGCAAACTGCCTATGATGTATATGCCCGATGCCATTCGGGCCACTTTGGAACTGATGGAGGCCCCAGTAGACCAACTGTCTATCCATTATGCCTATAATGTACAGGCCATGAGCTTTACCCCCGCCGAAATTGCCGCCGAAATTCAATTGCATATTCCCGATTTTAGTATTAGCTATACCCCCGATTTTCGCCAAGCTATTGCCGACTCTTGGATCGAGAATATTGATGATAGCCTAGCCCGCCAAGATTGGGGCTGGCAAGAAGAATACGACCTGAGCAGCATGACCAAAGATATGATTGAACAGCTGCAAAAGCGCAAGAAACCGAATTATAACGAGACTCAATTCCTATAAATTTATGTACGATAATGTAAAATCTGGCTTTGAAGCCGAAATCCAAGACATTAAAGAGGCTGGCCTTTGGAAAAGCGAGCGGATTATTGATAGTGTGCAAGCTGCCCAAATCCATACGCAAGAGGCTGGCGATGTGCTCAACTTCTGCGCCAACAACTACCTTGGCCTTTCCTCGCATCCCGCGCTCATTCAGGCCGCTAAAGATGCTATCGATCAACGGGGCTATGGTCTTTCTTCGGTTCGTTTTATTTGTGGCACCCAAGATATTCACCGCGAATTGGAGCAAAAAATTGCCGAATTTCTAGGCACGGAAGATAGCATCCTCTATGCCGCTGCCTTTGATGCCAACGGAGGCCTTTTTGAGCCCCTTTTGGGCAAGGAAGACGCCATCATTTCCGATCAACTCAACCACGCCTCTATTATTGATGGCATTCGCCTTTGTAAGGCCCAGCGTTTCCGCTACCTACACAATAATATGGAGGAGCTAGAAAAGCAGTTGCAGGCCGCCGCCAATTGCCGCCGCAAACTGATTGTTACCGATGGCTCTTTTTCTATGGATGGCACCATTGCGCAGCTAGACAAAATTTGCGACCTAGCCGATAAATACGGCGCTATGGTTATGATTGACGAATGCCATTCTACAGGCTTTTTGGGCAAAACTGGCCGTGGAACCCATGAATACCGCAACGTTATGGGCCGTGTAGATATCATTACGGGCACTTTGGGCAAGGCCTTGGGTGGTGCTTCTGGTGGATTTACCGCCGCTCGCAAAGAAATTGTGGATCTTTTGCGCCAGCGCTCTCGCCCATACCTCTTTTCTAATACGGTGGCTCCTTCTATCGTTGGCGCTTCTATTAAGGCCCTCGATTTATTGATGGAATCTACGGAATTGAGAGACCGCCTAGAGGAAAATACTCGCTTTTTCCGTGAAGAAATGAGCAAGGCCGGCTTTGATATCATTCCTGGCGACCACCCTATTGTGCCGATTATGCTTTATGATGCTGTTTTGGCCCAAAAAATGGCCAGCCAACTTCTAGAAGAAGGCATTTATGTGATCGGGTTTTTCTATCCCGTGGTGCCCAAAGACAAAGCCCGCATTCGGGTGCAATTGTCGGCGGGGCACAGCCAAGAGCAACTAGAAAAAGCCATTGCCGCCTTTACCAAAGTGGGCAAAGCCCTAGAGGTCATCTAATGGCTAATGGCTATTGGGGGAAAGGTCCAGAACTGCTGTTTTGGGCCTTTTTCTTTTGGGGCCTGCCGCCTTCGGCGGCCGGGCTGTGCACTGGCTCGCTGTTCGCTCGGCCCATCGCTTTTTCGCTCTGCTCAAAAGCTCGGTCTGGCCTGCGGCCACCAGTTACCATCCCTAGGCCTGCGGGCCTTTGGCCCTGCAAAACCTAAATATTTGGTCCAATTGCGAAGGGCGCGAAGCGCCCGCCAAAGGCGCGCAGCGCCTCGGCTGAGGGATGGATAGCAGGGCCGCTGAAGGCGGCAGACCCAAGGCCTTTTTTGCGAAGCAAAAAGGCCTGCAGGGCCGAGCAGACTTGCGAGCTGCGACACAGCCCGACCCGCAGGCCCGGAGGGCCGAAGGGGCAGCCCCAAAACCTCTACTTTATAATCGCATTATTTTTTTAGTTTATTTGGCTTAAACGATTCTGCTGGGGAGTTGGAGCAGCCAGTGTACGGCTTGTTCTTCTTGGCCAAACAGTTTTACATTATGATTATTTGCGCCTACGCTCATGACAAAATTGCCGATCATTCGGGAGAGGAAATTGGGGGTGACCAAAGCCGTGCCCAAGATATAGGGCGCATAACTTTTCATTTGTTCGCTTTTGAGAAAATCTCTTTCTGCTTTGCCCATTTTTTGGCTGCCGCTAAAGTCCGTGAGCATCCGCAACGCTTGTTTTCTTTCAATAGCGATAGTCTTGATAAACTCAAAGTTAGCAATCATCAGATCAAGCTGAATGGGTTGAGGGTTGGTGGTTACGGTATGTATAACCCCGTCTTTTCGGAGGTAATAAATGGTTGGGCCAACTTGGCCAAGTTCCTTCAAGTTCATAACTGCCTTTATAATTGGTCTAGCCATTTAACGGCCTTGGGGACCGCCATAAATATTTTGACGGGATATTTATTTGGTCCTTTTTTGCTAATACCGACCATAAAATTGCCAATAAGAGTAGACAATCGGCTATTGGTGAGTAGGGCCACGGCCTCTATATATTGCCCGTAATTATCATTGGGATAACTACTTTTGATGAGGGCCTTGGCTTCTTTATCGAGCTTATTTGCCTGCGTAAAATTGATGAGGAGTTTGATGGGTTCCTTCTTTTCAGAAGCAATCTTTTTAATAAACTCAAAATTGGCGATAAACACCTCTTTGGTCACCACAGTGGACTCAAAGCTTTCAGTATAAATGATACCATCGGGACGTTGGAAGTAGTGCGTGGGGCCGGCTACTCCGATTTTTTCAAGTTGCATAATGTTGGGATTGGGGAAATGGAGAAAATCTTTAATGAAGGAGTGGCTTCTGATGGCCTACTGATAGAAAGTTTTGGCCATTTTCATCTAGTTTCCTTATAATCTCAAGTTAAGATAGTTTTTTTCATGCGAAAAATTGCGCTGAAATTGTCTCTTTTTAAGGGTTTAGGCCATTATTTTAGAGTGATAGTTTAAGTTCCTCCAATATATGTTCTGGCTGTTTATAGCGCTGGCTGTGCAACTGCCAATGGTAGCAGACTGCCAGCATATTGTTCATATATAGGGTTCTGTTTAGTGTCAAACATTTACTTTGTTCTTTGTCATAAAAAAACGCAAACTATTCAAAATGAACTAGTTTGCGCAAAAAAATGATGTAAAACATCTATAAAACAGCCTCTTGCTTTAAAATTGGCAAGATGGCCTGATAAGGCAACTCAAATTCTATGGTCCCCATAGAATAAGGTGCAATGTCATAAGGATTAAAGCAAAAAGCAATGCCCGTTTCCCCCAAGGCAAAGTTCCTGGGCAATAAAAAACGGCCTGAAGGAAACTCATAATCGGTCTCTCCCATTGGCTTATCTGCCGGAATCTCCCGAGCCATCCGAAAATATCGCTCGGCGGTCTGCAATAGTTCTTGCTGATAACCCGCTACAAAGATGTCTTCTAATGCCAACAACTTGGCCGTTTTTAAGTCAAAGTTAAAGTAACGAGTATAGCTGTTCGGATGCGCCCCCCCCGTAAAGTTGGCCTCATGCAATTGCAAAGATAAAATCCGATTGCTGTTCAAAACGACCTTGATCTCTACCTCGCAGGTCCAACGATTAGGCAAAACTAACTGCTTTTTCATCTCCTCCTTGGCCATCTCATACTCCCGTATAAATGCATCCAATCGCTGCTGCAAATTATCATACGCTATCTCCCCCGCATCATTGAGCAACATAATCTCATAAATTACCGCATTGATGCTGTCTTTCACTTCCGTAGCCTTAAAATCCGTAATCTTCGGATAACTCAAACGAATCTGCGTCACCTGTGCCTCCTCCCCAAAGGGCTCTACCTCTCTGGCCAAAACAACCTGCTCATACGCAGCCGTATCTCCAGAAGACTGCAAGCGAAAACCTGGCCCAGCCGCCCTTGAGCCCGCTACAGTAGCCCTGGTATCCACTACCGCCGCCGGCTGATCAGACTGACAAGCCACAAATAAAAGACAAAACAAGCAACAACTTCCTAATAAATATCGCATATATATGGTATTAAATGTATAATCTTCTTTTGGGGCCTCCGCCTCGCTATGCTCGTCGGCGGTTACTCCCTCTGGTCGTCGAACTGCGCCCCCAAGGGCTTGTTGTCGTTTCGGGGCTCGCAGCTCTGCTCGGCCCTTCAGCGCTGTGCGCCTCGGTCTGGCCCAAAGGCCACCCCTGCACATCGCTAGGCCTGCGGGCCTGCAAAACGCAAAAAATAAAAGCCATGCATAATAATAAATACGATCCCCTAACCTTAAAAAAACTTCTAGCCACTAAAGTTCCCCAAAAAGAGCCCCGCAAAAATGCCTAAAAGTTGGCCAACAAAGGCAATTTTCGTTCAACTTCTTTATCTTTGCGCCTAGCCTAATTATAATTAGGGCCAAAAATTAGAACGAAAGAGAATGAAAACCAAAAAGATAGGAAAGGATAAGGTCAATGTGATCACCATGGGTTGCTCCAAAAATATGGTCGACTCCGAAATCCTTATGCACCAACTCCGCGTCAATGATTTTGATGTCAGCCACGATAGCGAAGAAGATGACTCAGATATTATTATTATCAATACTTGCGGCTTTATCGATAAAGCCAAAGAGGAATCGATCAATGCTATCCTTGCCTATGCCGACGAAAAAGCAGAGGGCAATATCGAAAAGCTATACGTAACTGGCTGCCTCTCCGAACGCTATAAAGAGGACCTCCAAAGAGAAATCCCAGAAGTAGACGCCTTTTTTGGTACCCTCGAACTACCCGCCCTACTCGAAAAACTAGAGGCCGATTATCGCCAAGATCTATTAGGCGAACGCATGCTCATGACGCCCCCGCATTATGCCTATGTCAAAATCTCGGAAGGCTGTAACCGTACTTGCTCTTTCTGTGCGATCCCCCTCATGCGTGGCAAACACATTTCTAAACCTATCGAGGATTTGGTCCAAGAGGTAAAAGGCTTGGTCAAAAATGGCGTGAAGGAAATTATGCTGATCGCCCAAGAACTGACCTACTATGGCCTTGATATCTATAAAGAACGACGCCTAGCCCAACTCCTACAAGCCCTCAATGATATTGATGGCCTAGAGTGGATCCGCCTGCATTATGCCTACCCCTCTAAGTTTCCCAGCGATGTTTTTGACGCTATCCGAGAATTACCCAAAGTCTGTAATTATCTGGATATGCCCCTGCAACATATCAATACAGAGGTGCTCAAAAGAATGCGCCGCCAAATCGATCGCCAAGGAACCAAAGAGGTCATTGAAGAAGCCCGCCGCCGAGTGCCCGGCATTGCCATACGTACCACTTTTCTGGTTGGATTCCCTGGCGAGACCGAAGAAGAGTTTGAAGACCTACTCGCCTTTATCGAAGAAATGCGCTTCGAAAGAGTGGGCGCTTTCCAATACTCTCATGAAGAAAACACCCTGGCCCACCAACTAGAAGACGATATTAGCCCTGAAGTGAAAACCGAACGCGCCAACCGCCTTATGCAGGCCCAACAAGCCATCTCCTTTGAACTGAACCAAGAAAAAATTGGCCAAAAACTCAAAGTACTGGTAGACCGCATAGAAGGAGGCTACTTTGTGGCCCGTAGCGAGTTCGACTCTCCCGAAGTAGATAATGAGGTCCTTATCGAAATGCAAGAAAATGACTACCTTCGCCTTGGCGACTTTGCCTGGGTAGAAATTACTGATGCTACCGAATATGACCTCTTCGCAAAGATTATCCCCAAAGAAAAATAAAATAAGCCTTCCCCCAAGCTGTTGTTTAGGGGAAGGCTTCTCCTTTTGCATCCCAAAGATGCACCACAGATCATCCAAAACCATCGGCCCGACCGAAGAAAAATGAATTGCCTATGAGTTGGTTTAAAAGAGACAATAAAGGTATTACTACCTCTACCCGAGAAAAGAAAGAAGCCCCAGAAGGTATTTGGCACCAATGCGGAAAATGCCAACACCGGGTTACCGTAAAAGACCTTAGAGAAAATCTCTATGTTTGCCCTAGCTGTAATCATCATGAACGCCTAGGCTCTGGTGCCTACTTTGAGCTCTTCTTTGATGATGGAAAATACAAGGAATTATTTGACAATATTGCCGCTGTAGATTCTATCAACTTTGTAGACCTTAAACCCTATAGCGAACGCCTAGAGGCCGCCCGCAAAAAAACAGGCCTAGTCGATGCCCTTAGCGTAGCCAAAGGAAAGGTCCAAAAAAATGACCTGGTTATTGCCGCTATGGATTTCTCTTTTATCGGAGGTTCTATGGGCGCCGTAACCGGAGAAAAAATTGCCAAGGCAATTGACTACTGTATCAAACACCGCTGCGCCTTCATGATTATCTCTAAGTCTGGTGGCGCCCGCATGATGGAATCAGCCTTCTCCCTTATGCAAATGGCCAAGGTATCAGCCAAACTTACCCAATTAGCCGATGCCCGCCTGCCTTACCTTTCTTTTATGACTGACCCCACCACCGGAGGCGTTACCGCTTCTTTTGCTATGTTGGGCGACTTTAACTTCTCGGAACCCAATGCCCTGATTGGCTTTGCTGGCCCCCGTATTGTCAAAGAAACAATTAAGGTAAAGGAATTGCCCGAAGGTTTCCAAAGAGCAGAGTCTCTTCTCCATAATGGCTTCCTCGATTTTATTGTGGAACGCAAGGATCTTAAAGATAAGGTGGGCGATATCCTCACGCTCTTTAAAAAAATCTAATTGCTTGGCGAGAAGATGATGTAAAGCCGCATACGCTAACAGAGCGTATGCGGCTTTTTTGGTCCTATTTGCAGCGGACAGGCGGCGAAGCCGCCGCAGGCCTAGCGATGTGAAAGGGGGGCCGTCAGGCCAGACCCAGCCAGCTTGCTGGCGCAGGGCCGAGCAGAGCTGCGAGCCCTGAAACGTAGCGCCGAGGAGCGAAGCGAGGCGGAGGCCCCAAAACACCTTAAAAACAAACCGTCTATTTTGGCCAATGAGGACGTTCTCGGTGCTGCAAATGAATATTGAGCTGAGCTGCAAAACGACTTTGCAAAAACTGTTGCAAGCGCTCGGCAGAATAGACCGAGCGATGTTGGCCGCCCGTGCAGCCAAAATGGACTCCTAAGTCGGAATGTCCACGGTCCAAATACTTTTGTATGGCCCGCTCAATAATGGGAAAAACCTGCGCTAAGAACTGCTCAATTTCGCCATCTTCTACCAAAAAGAGTTTGACCTCTTCATCTAGGCCCGTTTTCTTTTTGTAGGGCGCATATCGGCCTGGGTTATGGATAAAACGGCAATCGAAGATAAAGCCCGCTCCATGTCCGCCCGTGGGGTCTTCGGGCAAGCCTCTTTTATAGGAAAAGGAAGAAATATGCAGGCGGAGCGCCTGTTTTTGGGGCTTGGGCAGCTGCTCTTTTGGCTGCCGAATGAGGGCCTTAAGCAAGCGATTGAGTTCGGGCAAAGGCAGTACATCTTGTTTGAGCAGCCAGCGAATATTTTCGAGTGCAAAGGGAATACTGGCCAAAAAATGCCCTTTCTTTTGGTAATGCCCCTTAAAGCCATAGGCGCCCAAAACCTGCAAGCTGCGCAAGAGTACAAAGCCCAGGTAATAGCGTTCAAACTCTTGGCGGTTCCAATGGGGTTCTCGCTTTTTGAGGGCCTTAAAATAGGCTTGCAGCAAGCGTTGACGGTCCTTATTGGAGAGCTGCGCTTTGGCCTGAAAAAGCAGAGAAACCAAATCGTATTGCAAAGGGCCACGGCGGCCTCCCTGATAATCAATAAAATAAGGCTGCTCATTTTTGATCATGATATTTCTGGCCTGAAAATCTCGGAACATAAAATAGTTGGCGGGAGCTTGGGCCAGAAAATCGACTAGGCGATCAAAATCTTGCTCTAGAGCTTCGGCATCAAAGGGGAGTTTGGCGGGTAATAAATACCAGTACTTAAACGACTGGCAGTCCCATTGCATAGATTGTTTATCAAAATCGGCCTTGGGATAGGCCAAGCGATAATCTATTTTCTTATGGCCCTCTAGCTGCATATCGAGCAAGGCAATCAGGGCATTTTCATAGTAGTTATAAAAGCGATCGGGGAAATGTCCCTCCTCATTTTTGCGGGCTTCTTCTAGCTTTTCTAATAGCGTTTTTGGGCCTAAATCTTCAATCAGATAGCAGTTTTTGTCTAGAGATTGGGCCAAAAGTTTAGGGACTGGCAGGGCCAGATCTAGAAAACTTTGGGTAAAAGAAACAAAGGCTAAATTCTCTTCTTCTGCGGGGTTTTCGACCCCTAGCGCTTGGCCATTGGGCGAAGAAAGACGATAGTATTTTCGGTCGGAGCCAGAAAGAGGCAGGGCTTGAATGTGCTGGGCCGCCTCGCCAAAATGCTCTTGATAGAGCTTGAGTATAGTTTGATTCATAGTAGGTATTGTTCTAAGACAAAACTACTAAAAAAACTAGTTTTTTGGGGCCTCTGCTCCCTGTTCTACTAGCCAAGCCATAGCATCTGCTTCAGAGCTAAATATCTTATTGGGGTAAGCGGGGCGATTAAAGCTGATAAATATATTGGCAATCATTGCGGTTAAAGCACTTCCTACAAGAATTGCAGCCGCTGACACCTGTCCATGCTCTGCCAGATATTTTCTTACTGCGGTACTAGAAGACTTTAGCTGACGACTATCGGATAGGTAGTAGATATTCTTTCCAAAATGTTGATGTACCGTTTGAGTATGCTCTTTTATATCTTCTACTTCTGTAACATAAGGAACAACAACCGTTGACTTAATCATATTATTTGACAACTGTATAACCTCTGCTAAGTTTGTTCTGACCCTTTTCATTAGCTTTTATTTTTTAGGCGCATTAGCCCCCTGACTAACCAACCAAGCTATAGCTTTTGTCTCATCCTTAAAGACTTTAGTTGGGTATGAGGGCCGACTAAAGCTAACAAACATATTGGCCAGCATGGCTGTCGTTCCATTTTTAACTAAAATTGCAATTGCTTTAACCTCTTTTTGATTGGCTAAATATTGACGAACTTCTAAGGTAGTAGAAAGAAGACTACGAGTATCTGAGAGGTAGTAATGATCTTTTCCAAAATGTTCTTCTATCTCCTCTACATGCCTTTGTATAAGCTCAACATCTGTTGCTTTCTTCAATATTGCTGTTACCCTAATAAGGTTATCTGATAGTTGCTCGACTATCCCTAAAGGAGTCCTTATTGTCTTCATATATTTTACTTTTGGGGCGCATTAGCCCCCTGTTCTACTAGCCAAGCAATGGCTGCTGCTTCCTCTTTAAAAAGTTTAGTTGGATACAATGGCTTCCCAAAGCTAATAAATAAATTGGCCAACATAGCCGCTGTTCCACTTTTTATGAGTACAGCTACAGCTTGAGCTTTAACGTTTTTTGCCAAATACTTACGCACGGCTACAGTAGTATACTGTACATCCCGCGTATCAGAGAGATAGTAAATATTAGTTCCAAAATGCTCTTCGATCAACCCTATATGTTGCCGAACAAGCTCTACATCATTGCCTTTCTTTACTAAGGTAGTCACCTTTATAAGATCATCAGATAGTTGTTCTGCTTTGCCTAAAGGAGTAGTTGTCGTCTTCATCTATTTTTATTTTTTTGGCGCCTCCGCCCCCTGCTCCACTAGCCAAGCTATGGCCTTTTTCTCATCCTGGAATATTCGACTAGGATAAAGGGGCTTACTAAAACTCATATACATATTTCCTAGCATCTTAGACAAGCCACCTCCGACAATAATTGCCGCCGCCGCCGCCCCAGAATGATCCCGCAAGTACTCTCGGGCTTCTCTAGAAGCCGACTTGAGCAAGCGAATATCCGTAATATAATATTTTCCCAACCCAAAAGTCTCATGACAAAGCCGTATATGCTCCCGCACTAGCTCCATATCATGGACTTTTGTTTTATAATAGACTTCTTTCATCAAGTTCGGACTCAAGGCCCATACTCTCGCTAAGCTTGTATTTACCTCCTTCTTCATAAATCTATGCGCTTCTTTCTGCTAAAATAAGTACAAATTGATTCTACTTAAAGTTTAAGCATTTTCCTAGGAATACAAAGCTAGAACCCTACTCTGAATACAAGATCCCCCCTTGTTCTTCCAACCACTTTAATGCCGCCGATTCTTTCCGAAATACTCTGGCCAAATAGGGTGGCCGACTGATATCTATAAATAAATTACCCACCATCATCGATAGACCACTATTCACCAATATGGCCGCCGCAATGACTGTAGAATGCCCCTTCAAATACTCTCTAACCTCTCTGCTAATAGACTTTAATTTGCGAATGTCGCTCAAGCAATACCCCCCTGCTCCAAAGATCTCCTGCCCCTTCTGAACATGACCCTTAACCATATCAATATCCTTTACCTCGGGTACTAAATAAACTTCCTTGGCGATATTTGGCCCCAATTGAAGTAGATAGCCTACTTCTGTCTGTATTTCTTTTGCCATAGCTATTCCTTATTAAAAATTGGCTGCTTCTAGGAATACCTACTAAGATGCTATTTTTTTTTAGAAAAACATGCATTTTCGTGACCAAAAAAAAAGCCCCTAGAAAGGGGCTTTTTATACTCTAACGATAGGCCTGTATCTTGGCCTGTAATTCTGGAATGACCGCAGGATCATCTATTGTAGATGGCATTTTATAGGGCCGCTGATCTACTAAATCACGTAGCAAGCGACGTAAGGTCTTACCCGACCGCGTCTTGGGCAAACGCTCTACTGGCAAAATCTCTTTCAAAGAAGCTACCGCCCCAATCTTGGCCCGAACCAACTGAACCAACTCTTTCTCCAAAACCGATTCCGCACGACCCGCCTGAGGCTGCCAAACGACAAAGGCCATTGGCCGCTGCCCCTTGAGCTCGCAAGCCCGCCCAATGACCGCCACTTCCGCTACCGCAGCATGCCCCGCCAATACCTCTTCCATCTCTGCCGTAGACAAACGATGACCCGCCACATTGATGACGTCATCTACCCGCCCCGTAATGAAGTAGTAGCCCTCTTCATCTATATATGCCCCATCTCCAGTACTGTAGTAACCCGCAAACTGACTAAAATAACTGTTCTTAAACCGTTCTGGGTTCTCCCACAACCCCATCAAACAACCCGGAGGTAAGGGGGTCCGTATACTCAATAATCCCTCGGCGTTCGCTGGCAACACCTGCCCCTCCTCATCCAATATATCAAAGGCAAAACCACAAACAGGACGGCCCGCAGAACCCGCCTTAATCGGCATCAATTCATGCCCCGCCATATTGGCCAACATCGGCCAACCAGATTCCGTCTGCCACCAATGATCTATAACAGGCTTCTGCAACTGCCCCCGCAACCAATCCAATGTGGCCGCATCACATCGCTCTCCAGCCAAAAACTGAAACCGCAAAGAGGATAAATCATGCTTCTTGATCCACTCCCCCCCCGGATCTTCTTTGCGTATCGCCCGTATAGCCGTGGGCGCCGTAAACATCACCGATACTTTGTATTCTTCTATGACCCGCCAAAAGGTCCGCGCATCTGGCGTCCGAATCGGCTTGCCCTCAAATAATACGGTCGTGTTCCGATGCAATAATGGCCCATATACAATATAACTATGCCCCACAACCCAGCCAATGTCACTAGCCGCCCAAAATACTTCCCCAGGCTTCAAGCCATAAATATGCTGCATACTAAAATGTAAGACGGTCGCATATCCCCCCGTGTCCCGAATCACCCCCTTGGGCGTTCCCGTCGTCCCCGAGGTGTACAGAATGTAAGAAGGATGCGTAGACTTCAGCATCACCGCCCCTACAGGCTCCGCCTTGAGCAATTCCTCAAAATCAACGTCATAATCCCGCTCCGGATGCTCTACCCCCAACCGTCTGTTATATAATACCACCTTCTCAGGCGGAAATTCCGCCTCCTCTAAGGCCGCATCTACCAATACTTTATAAGGAATGATTTTCTGGATCTCTATCCCCGCAGAAGCCGTGATCAATACCTTGGGCTTGCAGTCGTCTATCCGTATCGCTAACTCATGTGCCGCAAATCCACCAAATACTACCGAATGCGTGACCCCCAATCGAGCACAGGCCAACATAGCCACCACCGCCTGAGGTATCATAGGCATGTATATTACCGCCCGATCTCCTGCCTCTAATCCCAACTCCCGCAATCCACCAGCAAAAGCCGCTACCAAATCCCGCAATTCATTATAACTGTACTTTGCCTTGCTCTGACTCACCGGCGAATCATAAATTAAGGCCGTATCCTCCCCATATCCATCCGCAATGTGCTTGTCCAAACAAAGCTCCGAAAGATTTAACTCCCCATCCCCAAACCACTCCGGATAATCTCCACTTTCATCCAATATCTTTTCCGGAAACTTATGCCAAGCAAGTCGCTGCGCTTGCGCTTTCCAAAATTCTTGCGGCTGATCTATACTCCAATTATAAAACGATTCATAGGTCTTCTCTGGCATAATCTAGGCTTTTTTTAGTTGTGTATCTAAATATCTATATAATAGTACTCAATTTTAAACAAGTCTGCAAAATTATTAGGTAATTTAGATCACATCTAAAATATTATTGGCCCAGCCCCCCCCTTTTCCATAGAATAAAATAGGCCATGCGCTTCTTCTTTTTTTTTGGGGCCTGCCGCCTAAGGCGGCCGGGCCCTTGCAGGGCTCGCAGGTCTGCTCGGCCCTGCGCCAGCAAGCTGGCTGGGTCTGCCGCTGCGCGGCCCCCTTGCAGGCCCCTAGGCCAAGTCGCTTCGCTCCTTTGCGGCGGCTTCGCCGCCTGCTAGCTGTGGCTGCAGGTTGAAACCAGCAGCCATACAACAACCCCATTCTGCATCTATAGTGCGGAGAGGATTAAAATCCTCTACCGCTTTGAACTTGAACAAGGGTGTTTTTTTCTTCGGTAGTTTGATTTTGTTTTTGTCTCCCCCATAAATTTCATAATACCCCTAGGGCCAAGGCCCTAGGCTATCGAAAAAATTGTCATCCCCTCATTCGAGGGGATTTTCTGTTCCACTAGGCTCCATCAGCAAACAAGGGCTTTAGCCCGCCAGTTTGCATAGACCCACAACCATGGGCTTTAGCCCATGGGCCCCAAACAAGTCCACACAAAAAAATCAGGGGTAAAAACAATTGCTATGCTTACCGCCCTGGGCTGAAGCCCAGGGTTATTACCTGAGCGAACTGACGGACTAAAGTCCTTGTTCGCTTTTTCTACTTGTAGATTCCCATTAAGCTTCAGCCCATAGGCCCAAAGCTACCCAGCCGCTAAAAGCCGCTTTCTTTATCTCTCCTTTTTCAAAGCTCCCAAGAAAAAGTTGAGGGACTAATAAATGGGCGTATTTAAAATTTTGTGTCTGCCCTTCTTGCTGCCTAGGGACAAGCCCCTAGGCTAGCTTTTTTAGACAGCCCTCTGCGAGGGCCTTTGGATATGGCCCTTCTCTGCAAAAACAGATGAGCAAGGCCAACTATATGAGCAGTTGAGGCCCTTTAGGGCTGACTCCATGGGATTAGCCTAGGGGCTTGTCCCTAGGCGATGGATAGCAGGCGGCAAAGCCGCCGCAAAGGAGCGAAGCGACTGGCCTAGCGATGTGCAGGGGTGGCCGAAGGCCAGACCCAGCGGGCAAAGCCCGCGCAGGGCCGAGCGAACAGCGAGCTGCCGAACGTAGCGCCCGCCGAAGGCGGGAGGCCCCTATTCCTCAAAATCTTCATCAGCAGCTTCTACCAGCTCCTTAAAAGAATGCAATAAAAAACTTAATTTTCGGAGATCTCCAGAAGCCGTAAATACACTATCTTTGATAGCCAGCCCATACCAATCATTTTCTGATTTTTTCACTAATTGCCAGGCTATCTCGGTATCCTCTAAAAGAGTTTCTATTAGGTCTATCTGCACAGACCAGCCGCCACTTTCGATTGTCTTTATAGTAAAGCCGTATTGATGTTCCCAATCTCCGTCACAATGAAAGCTGAACCAGTCTTCTATCCAAGCTAATATGTCAGTGTTATCCTCTTCTTGCCATTTTTCACCGCCTTCAGAACTATTCCAGCCTAACTCTTTCTTTTTTTGTTCTACTAAGTCCTTAAAGCGATTCAATAACAACCGTAGCTTTTTAGGGCCTCCAAATCCATCAAAAACAGCATCTACTACAGCAATTCCATGCCAGTCTCCTGTGGACCAACCATCTTTAGATCCTTCTATTCGTTCCCATTCTACACTTGCCCCATCTAAAATAGTTTCTTTTAAATCAATTTTAACACCCCAGCCTGGGTTATCAATATTATAAATGTGAATCAAGTCTTTAACTTGCTCTTTCTTAGCAGAATACAACAAAGCCCACTCTTCTAATACATTTAATATGTTCATATTCATTTTTTATTATTTTGGTATTTCCCAAGGTTCAGGAGGTCGAACACCTTCAGGTATTCCTTTTCCTTGAACATGAGGAGTTGGAATAGGTACACCTTTGCCATTTGCATGTGTGTTCCCAGGATCGCCATTTGGCTTACCTCCATCATAACGTTTTATAGGATTATAATGCCCAGTTCTTGTTTTTTCATAGGTTTCATATTTAAAGACTTTTCCATAATCGTCTCTTTTGAATGTAGTATGATCTCCCTCTGCGCTTTTATCTGGGCGTAATTTATTAGAAGCTTTTTTCCCTGTTTTTTTACTATTAAACCCTTTTTTTGCGGCACCGACTACCTGATCAGGCAACTTTGGAGAGGTCTTCAATAAGGTTTTAGATAGAAGTTTTGCTCCTACCTTCGCAGTTATTTTTCCAACTGCATGAGCTACAAGATCATCAATTAAACCGAGTCCTCCACCTAATGCTCCTGTAAACGGATCATCTACAGGATCAATTCTACCCGAAGCCATAGGACGGATTCTGTTCCCAAACTGCTCATCATGATCATAACTTTCTAGCTCATCAACAGAGTGATGTACTGCTTGTCCAAGCTTATAGCCCAAATCATCAAAGTAATCTACTACATGAACTTCTCTATTCCCCTCACTATCCATTGGAGAATCACCATAACTTACAGACTTTAAGATAGGCTTTTGGCCCTTGTCCATTGTGTAATAGAACTCCTTCTCCAAGCCGTCTAAATCTACACTTCTAACTACATCTCCTTCCGCAAAAGCATAGCAGCTATTCCATGGAAAGCTTTTTGCCAACGGATCCACACTCAAAAACTTCCCTATACTCGGATTATACAACCTAAAGCCATAATCCTGTATATTTTGCGTCCCCCAATCTCGGTCATCTTCCTTCCCATTAAACCCAAAACGATACCCCTCCCCACTCACAAACTTACGCCCAGGCATTTCCCATCCGAATGGGTTTTGAACTCATTTAAAAACAACTGTTCTTGGACTTGAAAGCTAATTTTGCGTCCTTCGTCGTTATTTTTCTCCACGATAGCGCTGCTATCCCGTCAAAAAATGCCTAGAAAGGCCCACAAAATTATTACTCAAGCCCTACAAGAACGTCGCTTTCAAATGAGTTCTATAAACTTGCAGAAGAAACCTGCGCCAGATAATAATCTGCCTGCCCAGTTTGGCTGCTGTCTTGGCCCAAAGATTTATCACTGACCGTAGCGAGTACGTTGCCTAGGTGGTTAGAGAGCTCATAGCGGCGGCGGTCCAGCTCTAGTTGCTGGTAGCTGCTTTGCGCCAAAGCCGTTTTGGCTAATGTTCTAATAGACCAATTGGCCGTGCCCGACTCATCCCGATACCTTAAAGCTAAGGCTTTTTTCAAGATCCCCAAACGGGCAGAGCCATATAAATGCAGCTCGTCCAGATACAAACTATCTTTGTCATCGACCAGCGCAATATTTTCTTCATTGTACTGATAAACCGATCATATACAAAATGCCAATAACCGCCTAGGGGCTTGTCCCTAGGCGATGAATGGCAGGCGGCTTCGCCGCCATGGCCGAAGGCCAAACGGCCCAGCGCTGCGGAGCGGGTGGCCGAAGGCCAGACCGAGCTTTTTGAGCAAAGCGAAAAAAGCGAAGGGCCGAGCGAACAGCGAGCCCCGCAGCATAGCGGCGGCCAGCTTTGCTGGCCGCGGGCCCCAAAAAAAAAGAAACTACCCTTCGATAGCTTCTTCTATTTTGTACTTAAAGTAATTAAATTAGTCAGTCATTTTTAGGACCAATTTGCCAAACTGCTGGCCTTTATTCATACAATCAAAGGCTTTTTGCGCTTGGTCCAAAGGCCAAACCTGCTCGACCAAAGGTTTAATTTTGTGCTCTTCTACCCAAGCAATCATCTGGGCAAAATCCTCATCGCTGCCCATGGTGCTGCCCATAATATCGAGCTGTTTCCAGAACATCTTTTGGGGATTGATTTGAAATTTGCCTCGGGTTCCCCCATAAAAAACGATCCGTGCAGCAGGACGGGCCAAATCGACAAAATAGCTAAAGTCGGGACCGCCAGCACTATCAATAATCAAATCAAAACCAGCGGGATCTTGGGCCAATAGGGCCTTATGCCATTGCTCCTGCTTATAAGAAATGCCGTTTAGGGCGCCCATTTTCTTGGCCTTTTCGATCTTCTCGGCCTGTCCAGAGCTTACCCAAATATCAATGCCCAGAGGTTGGGCAAATTGCAGGGCCGTTAGGGCCACGCCACCGCCAATACCCGAAATAAATAGGCGTTCGCCCGCCTGCAGGCGGCCTCGGCTAAAGAGCGCCCGATAGGCCGTTAGTCCGGCCAAAGGCAGGGCCGCTGCCTCCTCGGCAGAAAGATGGGCGGGCCGCAAAAACAGGCGATCTTGGGGAACCAGCAGATATTCGGCAAAGCTGCCGTACTGCGGCATGCCCAAGATGCTATAGTTTTTGGCCTGTACGGCTTGCTCTTCGCCCCAATTTTGGTTGGGATTGACGATAACCTTTTGGCCCAGCCATTTTTTATCGGCCTGCGGGCCCAACTCCACCACCTCACCACTAGCATCCGAGCCTAGGATAATCCCTTCTCGAACGCCAGGATAGAGGCCTTGGGTAATATATAAATCGCGGTGATTGAGTGCGGCCGCCTCCACCTTAATCAATACCTGATCGGCTTGGGGGCGGGGCTTTTCAATTTGGCGATAAACAGCGGGCGATTTCTTTTGGTCCAAGACCATTGCATACATCTTGCTCATCATTCTATAGATTTAGGGCCTTTAGTGCAGCAGGGCAAAAACTACCGTACATCTAGCCATGAACTAATCATTTAGGCTCTCTAAGCTATAAAAACATTTGCGTTGGGCCAAGTTTGGGCAAAAAAAAGCCGCTCTCTAGGCGAGAGCGGCTTTTCACTTTATTTTTCGGCCAGCGGAGCAGCTTGCTTTTCTGTGCCTATGGGGTCGATCACATTTCTAGCGAAGAGAATTTTCTTTTTCCAATAAGAAGACTTGCTTACATTTTCGATCATGATGCCGTGGCGGGGGCCATTGGCATGAATCACGGTAATGCCTTCGGCGGTATTGCTTAGAATAAGGCCGACATGAGTGACCATTCCGCCCTTGCCGTAGCGGCTAAAAAAGAGGAGGTCACCTACTTTTGTATCTTTGAGGTCTACATGTTTTCCTTGTTTAGCTTGATAGCGAGAGCCGGGAGAGATTTCGATTCCGAACAGGCGCATCACAAAAGAAGTGTAGCCGGAGCAATCGAAAGCGTTGGGACCTTTGGCGGCATAAATGTAGGGGCGGCCCAGATATTTTTTGGCGGCGGCGGTAATTTCGGAGCGAATCAAGATTCGTTTTTCTAGGGTCAGTTCCCCTTGAAATTTTACGGGAACGTCTGGATAAACGGCTTGGCGCATTTTGGCCAACTTTGCTTTGCGTTTAGCCTTTGTTTTTGCTTGGCGTTTGCGTTGGATCAGGGACTTCATGCCCGTGATATCGGCCTGTTCGATTTGGGCTTTTTCTAGTTCTAGGGCTTGGATGACCTTTACTTTCTTGGCGAAGGTAGCCATACTTGCGGCTAATTGTTCGGCTTGGGCCTTTTCCTCTGCCAATTGCTCTTGTTGCATGCGAATATATTGGTCGCTGACGATCAGTAGCGTCATATAGAGCAAAAAAATCTGAAAGATCTCTACCTTAGATATGGAATTCATATATTTTATTCTTCTGTTCGGTCTCTCTTTTGGCTTAACATTTAAAGCCATTTGTTTAAGGAGCCTTGAACGCAATCAAAAATCTTTTTTCATATAAATCGGCTGCAAATCTATTTATTTTGGCCAAAAAACCAAAAGAATCTCCTTTATTGAAAGCTTAAGCTTATGAAATTTAACAGTTTAGGAACTTTTAGCCTTATTTTATCTTTAGTTTTGCTCGTTAATTGGGCCAAGGCACAAAACAAAACGGAGCGTCCGACTACCTACTCTAAAGTTTGTTTTTACACCATAGAAAAGCAAGGGTTTGAGCGATTTATGGAGGTCGTTGAGGCGGTTCAAAAAGGCAAAGAGCGCAAAGTGCAGGCGCAGATTCGCAAAATGCTGCGCGATCTGCGCAACTTTGACAGTAAAAAGACCGACCGTAGTTTTGAGCTTTGGTATCGGGCCAACTACAGTGATTTTGAGCAGCAGTTGGCGGTTGTGCGGCAATCTACCATTAAGTCATTAGAGATTTACAGAGCGAGGTGGCGGCGCAATCAGTGTCATTATTTTGATCATACGGCCTTTTTGATGCAAGTATTGGCCTTTGAGAGCGAGCGTTTTTATCCGGACTATTGGTTTATGGGGCAAGAGCGTTATTTTTCGGAGACCTTAGTCCGTAGGGTTTGGGCGGCGGCAGCAAAAGACCTACCGCCTATTTTTGAGCATTCGGATTTGCATAAAGAATTTGCGCCTATGTCTGCCCTACAAGCCTGGGAACTGGACCAGATGAAGCGGTACTTACAGATTGGTCCCTATGGAGAGGATCCTGGGGGAATTGGTCAAAAGCCGCTTATTCCCTACTCTTATGGCATTATTCTGCGGCCAGAGGCTATTTACATATTAGAGCAAATAGTTTTTGACGATCGCAGTTTGGACCTCGACCTCAATCGGCAAGTACGGGCTTTGCAGCGGTTCTTAAAAAGCTGCCGAGCTGGAGAAATTTATCTTTTGCTTCGCTTTGAGGAGCGGCCTTTTCGGCCTTAGGGGATAATTTTCTTGGCGGTTGGCGCAAAAAAACCGATTTTTGGCCCATTGCCTCTAGCAGGGCTCAGCCAAAGGCCGGGGCAGCCCCAAAAATGAAAACAAAATGAAAACAGAATGCCCAAGCTGTCACAAAAGCTTTGAGTGCCAGCCAGAAAACATCAGCAATTGCCAGTGTGTGGACCTAGTTATTGGGCCTGCTTTGAGGGCCCATTTGGCCAAGAGCAAAAAGAGCTGTTATTGTGCCGCCTGCTTGCGAGAACTGAATACAATTTGCGAGCAGGCGGCTAGGGAGCCCCTCCCTCAGAAGGCCCATGAATTTGTAGAAGGCAAGCACTTTTATAAGGAAAACGGCCTTTGGATATTTAGTAAATACTACCTCATTCAGCGGGGATATTGTTGTGGCAATGGCTGTAAACACTGCCCTTACTAAACGATAGAAAACATGTCATTTTGGAATAATATTTTTGGGGCCATTACTTCAGTTTTAGAAGAGACCCCAACACTAGAGGCGGGTATTCAAAACTTGATTTATGGCCATAATTACAAATCATATAGTCAGAGTATTGAAGACAGCTCTTTTTTTATAGGTAAAAGATGGCTAGAAGTCCGAGATGACCTAGACTTTCAAGAAGCCATACTTCATCTATTTAAGGAAGACGGCAAGTATCTACGTATACTAGATGGAGATGTCATTCCTGGAACTTGGGAGAAAGATGTGAAAGGTTTTTTTATAAAAATTGGTAGAGAGTATGAGTTCTATGAGCCTGTATTCTTAGATGACAACTATTTCATAATGCGAAAGCATGGGAATATTATACCGAAAGGTATTCGACCTTATTTTATGATTGTTATAGAACGACGAGCAAAAGGAAGAGAATGGCCTGAGTTACTCAACATGTTATTTGAAGATTATCAAGAAGGCCGCTCTACACCTTTTGGGCTAATTATCATGTTTGTAATTATGTTAGGCATCCTACTCTACTCCATTTTGTAGATGTCACAAAAACTATTGCGGGCTAAGCCCTGTTATCCATTTAAAATTCCCTATTTTAGGCCGTTAAATCAACCGCCAAAGTTATGTCAGAAAACAAAACACAAAACACCATAGACGAAGTAAGTAAAATCTTCTCTACCTATTTAATAAAGAATGGCCTACGCAAGACCCCAGAACGCTTTGCCATTTTGGAAGAGATCTATAAGCGCAACGATCATTTTGATGCAGAAGCGCTATATATTCATATGAAAACCCAGAATTATCGGGTGAGCCGAGCTACTGTTTATAATACCTTAGAGCTTTTGGTGGCCTGTGATTTGGTGCGCAAGCATCAATTTGGAAAAAACCTGGCTCAATATGAAAAATCCTATGGCTTTAAGCAGCATGATCATGCCGTTTGTATTGAGACTGGAGAAGTCTTTGAATTTTGTGATCCCCGTATTCAGCAAATCAAGGAGTTGGTAGCCGAAATGCTCGACTTTGAAATTACTCACCACTCGTTAACCTTCTATGGTTATAGCAAAGAAGGCCGCGAAAAAAAGAAATAGGGCCCAATGACTTTTCAATTAGAACAACAAGATGAAATTTGCATCTTGGAACTAGACGACCTTTGGAATCCAGAAGAAAACCAAGCAATCATTCAGGAAGTAGAACGCCTAATTGCTCAGGGGCAACGCCTGTTTCTCATTGATTTGGGGCAGATGCAATTTATGAACTCTTCTGGACTCGCTTTTTTAATTAGCATCCTCACCCGTGCCCGCTCTGCCGGTGGAGAATTGGCCCTTTGCCAAATCTCACCCAAAATTGAGCAGCTCCTACTCATGACTCGCCTGCGCTCTACCTTTGAGCTGGCCGACAACCGAGAAGAGGCCCTGAACATTTTGCAAGCCTTAACAAAGAACTAAAGCCTAATCTTTAGCCGCTTTTCAAAAGTTGTTTTTATTTTTGTGCGCCAAAAGTAGATTCCATCTACATTTTTTGCTACACAAAATTTTGCAACTATGGTTGATGTTCTGTTGGGACTCCAATGGGGAGATGAGGGAAAAGGTAAGGTCGTGGATTATTTAGCTCGGCAATACGATATTGTCGCTCGCTTTCAAGGAGGCCCCAATGCTGGGCACACTTTGGTCCTAGATGGCCAAAAATTTGTACTGCACACCATCCCCTCTGGGATTTTTAGACCTCAGGTGCTCAACCTGATTGGTAATGGCGTAGTGATTGACCCCACTACCCTGATTAAAGAAATGGAAAGTATTGCTGCCGCTGTCCCAAATTTTGGGGAGCGGCTTTTTATTGCCAAAAAAGCTCAGCTGATCCTGCCCTCGCATCGCTTGCTCGATACCGCCATGGAAGCCGCCAAGGGCAAAGCTAAAATTGGCTCGACCCTAAGAGGAATTGGCCCCACTTATACCGATAAAATTGCCCGCCGTGGGCTGCGTATGGGCGATATTCTCTTGCCTAATTTCAAAGCCCGCTATGAAGAACTCAAAACAGAGCATTTGAAAATGGCCCAAATTTATCCCACTGTAGATTTTGATTTGGCAGAACAAGAAGCCAACTTTTTTGCCGCTGTAGAAACCCTAAAGGGCCATCAACTGGTAGATGGCGAATACTTTATCAATAAGCAGTTGACCCAAGGCAAAAAGGTTTTGGCCGAGGGGGCCCAGGGCTCTATGCTCGATATTGATTTTGGTACCTACCCCTTTGTCACTTCTTCCAATACCATTAGCGCCGGGGTTTGCAATGGCCTAGGCGTAGCTCCTCAAAAGATTGGGGAGGTTATCGGCATCACCAAAGCCTATTGCACCCGCGTAGGTAGCGGCCCCTTCCCTTCTGAGCTCTTTGGCGAAGAAGGCGAAAATCTTCGCCAAGCAGGTGGAGAGTTTGGCGCAACTACGGGCCGCCCTCGCCGTTGCGGTTGGCTCGATTTGCCCCAACTCAAATATACCATTATGCTCAATGGCGTGACCCAATTGGTCATTACTAAGGTCGATGTCCTGAACGAAATGGAGGAGCTCAAAGTGGCTACGGCCTACAATTATGGGGGGCAAAAAAGCCAAGAACTGCCGCATGATTTGGTCCTTGAAGACATTAGTTTGGACTATCGCAGTTATGCGGGTTGGAAAAGCAACCTCAAGGGCATTCAAAAGTTTGAGGACTTTCCGCAAAAACTACAAGATTACATTCATAGCCTAGAAACAGAGCTAGACGTACCCATGAAAATGATCTCTACTGGTCCAGAACGCGAAGCTTTGATTATTAGAGATTAGGTTTTTCTTTTTTTGGGGCTGCCCCGCCCTTTGGGCGGGTCGGGCCATTTCGCAGCTCGCAGGTCTGCTCGGCCCTGCAGCGCTTTCAGCGCTTTGGTCTGCCGCCTTCGGCGGCCCTGCTACAGCCCCTCAGCCGATGCTGTAGGTGGAAACCTACAGCAAGGAAGGCCCAAACCTTTAGGTTTGGGCCTTTTATTTTGGACCAAAATCTGCGTCCTACAGGCCCGAAGGGCCGCAGGCTGAGGGATGGTAGGGGGTGGCCGCAGGCCAGACCGAGCCAGCTTGCTGGCGATGGGCCGAGCGAAGAGCGAGCCTCCGCACAGCCCGACCCGAGCGAAGCGAGTGGGCAGCCCCAAAAAAAGCCCCTCTACAGCAAACTGCAGAAGGGCTTAAACAATTTAAGCTTACTTTTTATTGGGCGGCATTTTTCAAAATGCGGTCAAAGCGGATCCCATTGGGGCCAATAGACATCCAGACAAACAGAGGTTTACCCACAACATGAGTAGCGGGCACAAAGCCCCAAGAGCGAGAATCGGCAGAATCGTCGCGGTTGTCTCCCATCATCCAGTAGTAATCCATTTCAAAGGTGTAGCTATTGGTGGTTTGGCCATCAATAATAATTTGGCCATCTCGGATCACTAGGTCGTGGCCTTCATAGGCCATAATCACTCTTTTGTAGAGATCGATATTATCCATAGTAAGCGTTACGCTCTCGCCCTTTTTGGGAATCCAGATGGGGCCATAATTATGGTTATTCCAAGGGAAAAGCTCGCCATTATAGGGGAAAATCCCAAGGTTGTAGCCTGGGGCCCCCACCACTGGGCGAATCTCCTTGAGAATTGGGGCCAACTGAGGATCTTGCAACATCTGCTCGACCACCAGCGGCGAAATATTTCTGAAATTACTGGCTTTTCCGGGGCCCGAAGGAATCGAAAGCGCATAATTATCATCTACATAACTCATATTGATGCTCTTATTATCTTGGGGCACCAACTCATAGCGATACTGCACGCCGGGGATAATATCGGGCTCTTGGCCATTGACAAATAGTCGGTTGGCACGGACCTCAATGCTATCGCCGGGCAAGCCCACACAGCGCTTGATATAGTGGTCGCGCTTATCTACAGGCCGAGTAACAATACGGTTTTGAAAGCGTTTGAGGAGCTGTTGGCGGGTGGTCTCTCTTTGGGCTCTGGGCGTCCCTTTGAGAATATTATGATAATCGCTAGAATAATCTACGCCTTTAATAATGGTATCACCTTCTGGATAATTGAAAACCACAGGATCGTAGCGATTGACCTTTTGTAGGGCTGGAGCCCGATTATAGTCCCAGCTGGGCCATTTCGAGTAGCATTCTCCGCCGGTAAGGGGCATTACATTATGCAAAAGCGGAAAAGAAAGGGGCGTCATGGGCAATCTAGAGCCATAATGTACCTTACTCACAAAAAGGAAATCTCCGACCAAAAGCGAGCCCTCCATAGATGGCGTGGGAATGGTGTAGGCCTCGATGAGGAAAAGGCGAATAAAGTGAGCGGCAAAAACGGCAAAAAGGATAGAATCGGCCCATTCTCGGACAAAGGTCTTTTTGGGAAAAGGGCGATTTTTCTCTAGCTTTCGGATAGCGGCTTGGTCCTTATTTTTAATGGCCATTTTGTAGGCGGCCTTATATTCTTTTCGTTGTTGGTGGGCGGGGCCTTTATAGCTCAGCTCATCTTTTTTGACAAAGCCTAGATATGGGAACCAAGCAAAGGGGGCTGCAATGGCCAACACATTATCTAAAAAGCCATATTTACCAAAGCTTCGGTTGAGCTCGATAGCCATAGCGGCCAGGGTAAAAACATTGACAATAGGAATAAAAAGCCAGATAATATGCCAACTAGGGCGGCCCACAATTTTGGTCCAGCTCAGGTAGTTTAGAATAGGAACATAAGCTTTCCAGCCTGTTTCTCCAGCCTTTTCAAAAAGTTTAGAAATACCGGCAAAGGGCAGTAAATAGCCCAAGATAAATACCGATAGGTAATAGAGGATATCCATATATAATATTATAATTATTGTAGCAAAGAAAGGCCCTATTGTCGGGCATAAGAATTGCGAAAGGCCTTAAAGCGCATACTCCAAACGCCCCAGAAGGCCTCGCTAAAGATCGCCGTACTCATTTTGGAGGCGCCTTCTTCTCGGTCCTTAAAGGTGATAGGTACTTCTCGGAGTTTGAAGCCCAATTGCCAGGCGGCAAACTTCATTTCAATTTGGAAGGCATAGCCTTTAAATCGAATTTTTTCAAAATCTAGTTGGGCCAAAAAGTCTCGTTTGTAGCAAACAAAGCCAGCCGTAGCATCAGAAACGGGCATCCAAGTAATCAAGCGAACATAAAAAGAGGCCCCTCTTGACATCAGGATGCGTTTGATGGGCCAATTGACTAATTTTCCGCCCCGAACATAGCGAGAACCTACACTTACTCCCACTCCAGCCTCTTGGCAAGCCTTGGCCAAGCGAGGGAGATCTTTGGGATTATGCGAAAAATCGGCATCCATCTCAAAAATATATTGATAGTCTCGCTCCAAGGCCCATTTAAAGCCTGCGATATAAGCCGTTCCTAGTCCTTGTTTACCTGCTCTTTGCATCAAAAAAAGCCGATCGGAAACTTCTTTTTGTAACTCCTGTACTTTTTCGGCTGTACCATCCGGAGAGCCATCATCGACAACCAAAATATCAAAGGAGCAATCTGCGGACAAAGCCAGCACCGCTCGAATAATATTCTCGATGTTTTCAATTTCGTTGTAGGTGGGTATAATCACCAAATTTTCACTTGCCAATTTGCTAGATTTTATTGAGATTTCGCTCTTTATGCAAAGTATATTTGGCCCAATGGGGATTGAGCAAATATATATAAGTTATTCAACTTTTTTCGGACCTTATCAGCGCCTTAAGGGTTTTTAGTTTTTCCTTAAAAGCGCCCTAAAATAATGAAGTTGACCGAAAAACATCTTTTATCGCTTCAGAAATCAGCCTTTACGGGCCAATAGCGCCATATAAAAGCCATCTTCTGGCCCACGATCTGGCCCTAAATGCTGCTCTTTGAGCAATTCGAACTCTTGGCCGTCCTTGCTTTGCAAAAACCGCTGTACCTGCCACTCATTTTCTGAAGGCAGAATGCTACAGGTGGCATAGAGCAACTGCCCGCCAGGCTTACACAAAAGCGAATATTCTCTTAAAATATGCGCCTGAGTAGCCTGTATTTCTTCCAAAAACGCTGGCTTGATGATCCATTTTGTCTGTGGGTTTCGACGCAATACCCCCAAACCCGAACAAGGTACATCCAAAACCAAATAATCGGCCATGTTGTAGTAGGCTGGCGAAAAACGCCCCGAGGCAGGAATTTTCTCCGTTTTAATGATGCTTACTCCCGCTCTTTTGGCCCGCTTGCGCAGCTCTTTGAGCTTATACTCAGAGAGGTCCATAGACAATATTTCTCCCCGATTTTTCATCAAAGCAGCTAGGTGCAAACTCTTTCCACCCGCCCCAGCACAAGCATCTACCAAATAACGGCCCGCCTGCGGCTTGAGAAAATGAGCCAGCTGCTGAGAGGCATAATCCTGCACCTCAAACCAACCTGCTTCATAAGATTTTAAATGGGTAAATTTTCGATTTTGGCCCAAGACCAAAGCCTCCCGATCACCCAAAAGCTCTACAGGCAAGCCTTCTTTGCGCAAACGATGCAAGACCTTTTGCCGAGGCGCTTTAAGGCTATTGCTTCGCAAAACTACATCGGCAGAACTATTGAGGGCAGGCAATAATTTGGCCCAGCGCTCCTCTCCCACTTCCTGCAGGGCACGCTCCTCCAACCAATCCGGAATAGACTCCCGAATCGCTCGATTTTCTACCGCCAAGCGATGCCGACGCCAGATTTCTAGGCTATCCAATCCCTGCATTTCTGGCCAATCTTCTGGCGGCTGATGCCCTTGCAACAACCAAGCAGTTTTTAGCATCAACCACCAATCGGCTTCCGTTTCTGGTGGCCGCTCCAAGGCAACCTCATAATACAAACGATACCAGCGGATGAGCTCATAAATTTGCTCGGCCACAAAACGGCGGTCGCGGCTGCCCCATTTCTTATTGCTCCGCAAAAGCTGCTGTATGCTGCGGTGTGCATGGGCTCCCTCTTGCAAAATGGCGCGGGCAGTTTGCCAAATTGGGGGAATCAAGTTCTTATAAAATCGCAAGATTTTTCTATTTTTTGGGGCCTCCTGCCTACGGCAGGCGCTACGTTTCGGGGCTCGCTATTCGCTCGGCCCTTCGCCAGCAAGCTGGCTCGGTCTGGCCTTTGGCCACCCCTCCACATCGCTAGGCCAATAGCAGGCGGGCAAAGCCCACCTGCTATTTCCCAGACGCCTGGGCTATTTTTTTAGGTATAAAATGACCGATTCAATATGGCTAGTATGCGGAAACTGGTCCACCAAACTGAGTTTTGCCGCCTCATAACCTGCTTCTCTTAGGACCAAGCTATCGCGAGCTTGTGTGGCTGGGTTACAAGAAATGTAAACGATAGCAGGCGCCTCCAATTCAATTACTCTTTTGAGGGCCTTGGGTACAATTCCCCCACGAGGCGGATCCAAAACAATGACCCCAATCTTTTGCTTAAACTGCGGATATTCCCAAAGGAATTTGCGCACATCGGCCGCATAAAACTCAATGCCTTCAATATTGTTGCGGGCCGCATTTTTGGCCGCATCCTCAATGGCTTCAGGGACAATATCTACCCCAATAATTTTTTGAATTTTGGGGCTGCGGCTCAAAAGCTGAGCAATGGTTCCCGTTCCACAAAAGAGGTCCATGACCCAAAGGTCATTTTGGCCCAATTTGGCTATAGCTTCTTCAGCATAAGCAATGGCTCTTTGGTAGAGCAGCTCTGCGCAGGCGGGATTCGTCTGGAAAAAGCTCTGCATAGAAATCTCAAAAGAGAGACCCAATAATTCTTCTACCACCTTGGGTTCGCCATAAAGTAGCTTTTGGTTTTCGGGCAATTGCTTAACGGCATCGCCCACCTCATCATTGAGGCTATGCAAAACGCCAGCTAGGCGGTCTTCGCCCAAAATATCTTTGAGCAGGGCCACAAAAGCGGTCTGGTCAAATTGGTCCAAGCCCTTAGAGGTGGTCACCAAATTAAACAAAAGCGCATCTTGAGCAAATGATTTGCGGACCACCAAAAAGCGGAAAAAGCCTTCGCTTTTGGCGGGGTCCCAAGCGGGAAGGCCTGTTTTTTCGCAAAACTCACGAATGCGGAGCAGCTGCGACTCCAGCTGCTCATCAAAGAGGCCAGAATCTGCATCTAGGTTTTCTACGGCCCACCATTGGCCTCTTCTTTTGAAGCCCAGAGCAAAATCCCAACTTTCTTCTTCGGTCCCTAGCTCAGAGCGGAGGCTAGAAAAAGAATATTCCATTTTGTTGCGGTAGTGCCAGCTTTTTGGAGAGGCAATATAGCCCTCAAAAACCTCTTCTACATTTTCCCATTCGCCTAGGCGCTTAAACATCTCTAGGGTAGATTGTTCTTTGGCCGTTCTTTGCTTTTCTATGGGCCAGGCGGCAAAAGGAGCGCCTGGAATCCGTTGGTAAGGCAATTCTGTTTCTTCGGCTGCGGGCTGCAACACCTTAACGAGCTTGGCCTCGGCAAAGCGCTTTTTCTTTTTGGTGATGCGGGCCGCTACTTTTTGGCCCGGAATACTATTGTTTACAAAGACAATAAACTCCCCATTTTCGGTAGGGAGTTTAGCAATGCCTTTGCCGCCAAAGGCCATATCTACGATATCTAATTCTAAGGTGGTTCCTTTTTTCAATTTAGCTGTTTTTATGATGAAGCGAAGGTACTTTTGGATCTAGAAGGGCCGCAGGCCTAGCGATCTGCAGGGGTGGCCGAAGGCCAGACCGAGCCAGCTTGCTGGCTAAGGGCCGAGCAGAGCTGCGAGCGCCGAAACGACAACAAGGCCTTTAGGCCGCAGTTCGACGACCGAAGGGAGTAACCGCCGACAAGCGCAGCGAGGCGGAGGCCCCAAATCCTTATCTTACTGCTCGTCTTCTGTTGTTTCTTCGGTAGTGGGGGCTTCTAATTGAGGAGCTTGGGCCTCTACCAGAAACTCCTCTTTCATGCGTTTAACCATCAGGTGGTGGGCCTGATCTTGAATCATTTTATCTTTGCCTTGTTGCTTATAGCCTAATTTTTCATAGAAGGCCTTAGCGGCGGTATGCGTGAGCAGACTGAGGTGGTTCCAGCCTGCAAAAAGGGCCACTCTTTCCAGTTGAGAGAGCATAAATCGGCCAAGGCCTTGGCCCTGATATTCGGGAGCGATCACGATTTGCTGCAATTCGGCTTTTTCGTTGCGTTTGCCCGCCTCCGTTTCGATTTCGGGTTTGAGGATCACGCCGCCCAGGAGTTCATGCTCTTCAGAAAAGAGGGCATAATGCAAAAGCTCGGCCTCCGCGGCCCAGTCCTCTAGTTCAAAAGTCATTTTTAGGGGGTCAATTAGGGCCTCTTTGCGGAGGGCCACCAAATCGTCATAATTTGGGGAGGCAAATTCAATTTGTGCTAAGTACATCATATCTTAATTTTTTGGAGGCGCCAGAAACTTCAAAATGCCTTGGGCCACCCGCTGAGGAGCGCCAGCTTGGCCAAGTTTATTGCGCAGCGCCTTATATTCTTGGGCTATACGTTGACGGTTTTCGTCCTCAAAAAGTTGTTGGAGTTCTGCTTTTAGGCGTTGAGGATTCAACTCATTTTGGATCAATTCGGGCACCAACTCCTTTTGCATAATCAAATTGACCAGCGAAATATAAGGAACCTTAATAATTTGCTTAGCAATCCAATAAAAAATTGGGTGCGTTTTATAGCAAACCAACTGCGGGAGCTCGAAAAGGGCGGCCTCTAAAGTGGCCGTGCCCGAGGTAACCAGGGCCGCTTGACTATGCGCCATCAGGTCGTAGGTTTTGTTTTGGACAAAAGTGACTTGAGGAAAAGGGGCCAAGAAATTGCGGTAAAATTCGGGATCTAAGCTCGGGGCGCCCGCCACTACAAATTGGACCTTTGGAAAATTTGGCAAAACCGTTAGCATCAAGGAGAGAATAGAGCGAATTTCTTGTTTTCGGCTACCGGGCAAAAGCGCAATAATGGGTTGTTCTGCGCTTAAATTATTTTGGGCCAGAAAATCGGGATTAGGCCGGTGTTTATCCACCACCTCAATCAGCGGATGGCCTACATAATGCACCTTCATGCCCCTTTGGCGGTAAAATTCCTCCTCAAAAGGCAAAATCACATACATTTCGTCTACATATTGCTTGATCTTCTCGACACGGCTAGCGCGGCTGGCCCAAACCTGAGGCGAAATATAGTACACTACCTTTAGTCCTTGGCTTTTGGCCCATTTGGCCATGCGCAGATTAAAGCCCGAATAATCAATGAGAATGAGTACATCTGGCTGAAAGTCGAGAATATTCTTTTTGCAATCGGCAAAGTTCTGGAAAATCTTAAAAATCTTGAGCAAAACCTCCACGGGGCCCATAATGGCTAGCTCCCGAATGTGTTTGTCTAGCTTGGCCCCTTGGGCCTGCATAAGATCGCCGCCCCAAGCGCGAAACTGGGCTTGTGGATCTAGGGCGTTGAGGGCCGAAAGCAAAAAGCTAGCGTGTAGGTCGCCAGAAGCTTCTCCGGCAATGCAGTAATATTTCAAGAAAATAGAGTTTTGCTGATGGGCGCAAAGATAAACAACTTATCGAACTAGCTCAATTGTTCGATCAGCAACTCTAGGCCTTTTTTGAGTTCTTGCAGGTCTTCTAACTGCAATTCGCTTTTTTCTAGGCCCGCAATCAATTGAGTAGGCACTTTTTGGCCCTCCTCTTTAAGTGCTTGGCCTTTGTCTGTCAGGTAAATGCGCCATACCCGCTCATCTTGAGGATCTTTTTGGCGTTGGAGCCAGCCCTCTTTTTCCATCCGCTTCATCAAGGGCGTAATGGTGTTGCTATTGAGCAAAAGGCGCTCTCGCAAATCCTTCATGCTGCGGCCATCTTCCTCCCAAAGAAGCAAAAAGACCAAATATTGCGGATAACTAATGCCCAAAGGGGCCAACAAAGGCTGATAGGCCCGAATAATCAGGCGCGAAGCCGCATAAACGGGAAAGCAAAACTGCTGATCGAGGCGTAAAGGTATTTTTTTGTCCATAGACACAAATTTAAACAAAAAAAGAGAGGACCAAAGATAGCCCTCTCCCTAGAAAGAATTAAAATTCTTGCCCTAATCTGCTAGGCTAATGCTGCAATCTACATTCCCTCGAATGGCTCTAGAATAGGGACAAACGGCATGGGCCGCCTCTAAAAGGGCCTGAGCTTGGGCCTTTTCTACGCCCTCAATTTTGGCCTCAATGGCCACTTTGAGGTCAAAACCGCCCTCCTGATTTTTCATCAAACCCACTTCCGTTCTAATTTCAGAAGTAATTTTGAGCTTTTGAGTTCGGGCTACCAAATTGAGCGCACTATCAAAACAAGCCGCATAACCGGCCGCAAATAATTGCTCGGGATTCGTGTGCTCGTCATCGGCCCCACCCAATGCCTTGGGCATGCGTACCGATACGCTCAAAACGCCATCTTCTGTGGCTACTTCTCCATTTCGGCCACCTTTGGCCTTGGCTGCTGTGCTGTAAATAAGCATAATTATCTTGGTTTTTGGTGATTTTTAATATCGCTTGCGATACAAATATAGCTCAGGTTTTTATATCGCAGGCGACATTTATGTGTTTTAAGTTTTTAGTAACGTTTTGGGGCTGCCCTGGCCTTTGGCCAGGTCGGGCTGTTTACTTCGTCGAACTGGCGCCCCTTTGGGGCTGGTTGTCGCAGCTCGCAGGTCTGCTCGGCCCTGCGCGGGCTTCGCCCGCTGGGTCTGGCCTTCGGCCACTGCTGTCCATCCCTCAGCCAGGCGGCTGCGCCGCCTCTAGACGCAGAACGCCCGCTGCTTGGGGCAGCGGGCGCTTTTGGACCAAATCAGCAGTCCATATAAAACTACTAATCAGCACATTCTATCTTGCAATTGCAACGTCCTATATAATAGCTGGAATAGCTATAATCAGTAAATCCATTTTCACATGTTTTGGCCACTTCACGACATTTCTTGCGATTGTAGTTGTCTACAACTAGATGATTAGCCATAATAAAAACAGCTACACATAGGACAGCAAGCATTATTTTTTGATAAAAGATAGGGATAAACTTCATTATTATTTGTTCAAAGGGCAAGCTTCAGGCTGGCCGAAGGCCAGCCCTAGGCGGCGAAGCCGCCGCAGGCTGAGGGATGGAAAGTGGGGCGGCGCAGCCGCAGACCCAGCCGCCTTCGGCGGCGCAGGGCCGAGCGAACAGCGAGCCACGACAGAGCCCGACCCGGCCAAAGGCCGGGGCAGCCCCAAAAAAATAATCCGAAATTAGAAATGCACATGCACCTCTTCTAGAGAGAGCTCAAAAGAGAGGATACTATGTCCGGGAATATCTGGAGCTAAGCCCTGCTCGCCATAAGCCAGACGAGAGGGCAAAATAAATACAGCTTGGCTACCCACATACATCTTTTGGCTAGCGAGCTGAAAGCCGGGGATGGTCCCAGAAAGGGGCAGCATATCGGCAGAGCTGCTATCAAAGCTATTGTAGAAAGTGGCCCCTTGCCAGATTTGGCCCTTATAGCGCAGTTCTAGCGTAGAAGAAATATCGGGCTGGTCTTTAAGGCTATCTGGTTCTTGCAAAAAGTAGAGGAAATAGCCCGCTTCGGGATCTTCATAATAGTCGATTCCCGCCTGTTCTAAATAGCTTCTGATTTCGTTCCGTTCATTGATCCAGCGTTCTTCGCTGGCCTTTTCGCAGGCGGCAAAAAGCAGGCTACTGATCAACAAAGTGATCCCTAATATTTTGTTCATGATCATCTTCTTTATACAATTGGAAAATCTTTTCCAAGACAACATAGTTTACCACCAGGCTGACAGGAATAGAAACTAGCAGGCCCACGAAAAGCAGCAAAGCGCCTAGAATATTGATGCCAATAATGAGGAAAAACAGCCCGATAAAGGTCAAGAAATTTTTCTGGACCAATTTGCGGCTAGCCTCTAGCGACTCCCAGATACCAAAATCTGTTATGACTAAAATTACCTGCCCTAGGGTATAAGAAAAGCTCAGGTAGAGCGTCCCCAAAAGGCCCACAATCAAAAGGCCAATGCTCAGGCCGCTCAGCTGGGGCATGTAAAACTCCCCGTCTTGAGCGAGCTCCTGCATATATTCAAACTCTGCGATAATGTTATCTTGAAAAAAGAGGCTGGCTATAGCGGGTAAGAGCGGCAAATAGGCCAAAATCGTTAGCAAAAACTGATAGCCGATCAGCTTGCCAGCCTTTTTATGGCCATCCATAAAGAGATTGAAGGAAAAAGGCTGGCCTCTTCGGATGGCCTGGGCTGCATAAAAATAGCCCGGCAACCAAAGGGCCGAAAAAAAGAGGGAAACTAGATTGTCTAGACCGGGAGAAATAGTGCCGGCCAGACTAGACGCGCTGCCACTAACAATAAGGTATATAATCAAAAAGCCAATAAACTCCCCCATTTTGGCTTTAACGGTTTCATAGGCTTGGCTGAGGGCCTCGGTGGGAGAAAAATCATAGCCTTTTTCTAAGGCCTGATTCAATCGATCTTCAAAGTTGATCATTTATAGTCAGTTTTAGTGGTTAATGGGGTTAATTTTACGGCTTTCAAAAGACAAGAACGCCTTTTTTAGTTCCTGTTCTAAATTTTCTTTTTCTTTCTCTGGCAAAAAGCTATATCGAATACTATTAAAAGAGAGTTGTTTAAAGTCTTCATAGCTCAACTGGCTATTTTGGGCCAAAAGGCAATACTCCTGACTCAGGCTAGTGGCCAAAAGGGCGGGATCATCGCTAGCGAGCACAATAGGTACAGCTGCAGCCAAATAAGTAGAAAACGGATGCTGACTTAAGGGGAGCTCTAATATAAAGGCATTGCTGCTCAGCAGTAGCTCTAAGGGAATATCTTGCTCTTTCATCATTTGCAAACAAGCGGCTGCATCGCTTTCTAGAGGCAAGCCCACGCCATGCCCAATTCGCTGCGCCCCAAGATGGATCGCTTGCTCAATGGGGTTTTGGTAAGGGCGGCCCGCCAAAATATCGGGCCGAAGCTCTCCAGCATGTAGGGCCAAAGAAACGCTTGGAAATAATTGTTTAAGGTATCGAAGCGCCTGCATTTGGCCCTCAAATTCTGCCTGAGAGAGTTCGGCATGTTCTGGCCCGACCAAATTGACGCCCAGCACCCAACTTGATTCTTGGGCGAGCTGAAAAGCCAGATAAAGCTGGGCAAAAACCATGGGCAAGGGGTAGGTCCGTACCGCATACCATTGTAGGCCAAGCTGAGCCTTGGGCCCTTCTAAGGCCTGATAATCGGCTTGCCAGCCCGCTATTTCGGCCAATACGTCTTGGGTTAAGTCTTCTATTCCGTAGTTGATCAGGCTTTGGGTCCAGCCCTCAAAATTGGCGGGCTGGCTGCTCCAGCCTTGGGTCCAGCTCCAGAGTTCTTGCCGGGCAGCAGGGGCCTCGATGAGGGTTTCGACATAAAGGATGTTTTCTGCAGCGGCCCGCTGGGCAATTTGGCCCAACCAATAGCCTTCTTGGCCCTGAAAGATGGGGGCGATTTTCGCAAAGAAGTTGAAAAATTGCTGGGCATGCCCTTCCTTGCTGGCCCCTTTTACCGACCAGTGGGCCAGCATTTCGCTTTTATTGTAGCTATAGAGGGGCAAAAAACCAGGCTGGGCCTTAGCCGACAGCTGCCCCTCTGCATTGGCCCAAAAGCGCCCTCCTTTGGACCAGATGGCCTCGGGCAAGAGTGCCCCCAAAGCATGATGATGAATGTCCCCTCCTTTTGGAAAGGCCTCGAAAAAAGCCGCTAAGGCCTTGGCCGAAGAGCGAATACTGGCAAAATACTGAGCCGTTTTGGAGCAAGTAGACATCTTTGTTCTTATTGTTTTAACCCTAGCTTAAGTTCATTTTGGCCCAAAATAATGAAAAAGCGTTTACCTTTGCCCCATATTTGGATCCAAAGCAGGATTTTCTTGCGGCGAAGCCGCCGTAGGCAAAGGCCAAATGAAAGCCCTGCCATTTTTATCAAAGGATGGCCGAGAAGTTAATTTTATGAGGGTTTCCACCCTCATTCATCAATCATTGCGAAGCAATACCATGCTTGCTGTAGGTTTCAACCTACAGTAAAAAGGGCCGAAGGCCCGCCGGCCTAGGGACTGATAAGGGGGGCCGAAGGCCAGACCCAGGCGCTTTAGCGCCGCAGGGCCGAGCAGACCTGCGAGCCCTGACAAGGCCCGCAGCAGCTTGCTGCTGAGGCCCCAAAATAGTATTTCAAAACACTTTAGATTATAGCATGAAAGCAAAAAAAGTAGCCGACTCGAAAACGGTCATGACCGAAATGATTATGCCCAACGACACCAACCCCATTCACAACCTGATGGGCGGCAACCTAATGCGATGGATGGATGTCTCTGCTGGTATTTGTGCTGGCCGACATTGCGAGAGCTATGTGGTTACTGTGGCGGTGGACCATGTGTCTTTCCAAAAACCTATTCCCCTTGGCGATGTGATTACCCTACAATGTAGCGTGACTCGCGCTTTTTCTACCTCCGTAGAGGTCTATGTCGAGGTCTTTTCAGCCGATATTAAAGGCGGGAATATGCGCCGCTGCAATGATGCCTATTTCACTTTTGTGGCCGTAGATGATGAGCGCAAACGCCCTCGGGCGGTCCCGCAGGTGCTCCCCCTAACCGCAGAGCAAGAAAAGCGCTATGAGGAGGCCCTTCGCCGCCGAGAAATGCGCTTGCTGTTGGCCGGCAGAATTAAGCCCGAAGAAGCCACCCAACTTCGCCAATTCCTTTTTGAAGATTAACCGATGAACAGCTGCTTTTTGAGTGGCTGTTTTTTTTGGGGCTGCCCACTCGCTTCGCTCGGGTCGGGCTGTGCGGGGGCTCGCTGTTCGCTCGGCCCATCGCTTTTTTTCGCTTTGCTCAAAAAAGCTCGGTCTGGCCTTCGGCCACCCCCTAGCATCCCTCAGCCAGATTTAAGTGCGCTGATTTGGCCATAGTTTGCTATGAATTTTCTGCTAGGCTAGCTATTTTTTAAGGGCATAGCCTTCGCTATAGCCGAGAAAAATAGGGCCGACTAGCCGGAAATTGCTGCAAACTATAAAAGCGAGTGCGTTTAAATCTGGCTATGGCCTGCGGCCCTTCGGGCCTGCAAAACCGTTTATTGGACCAATAATTTACCAGTTCCCAAAGGCCTTATTAAAGACATCCTCAATAATTTGCTCGTAGATTTCCTCTATCAGATCTGTTTCTACAGTAGAAATATCCACATCTGCCGAAAAATCGGAAAAGCGGCTAAAGCTCTGCTCCCAATTTTTAGCCTTATCTGTATTGTCTCTAAAGGCAATATTGAGCTTAATCGTTAGCCGCTGCAAACTCACCGTAGCCTCTGGCTGAGGGGCAATAGGGCTCACCTCATAGTTCGTTACAGCCCCCGAAAACTGAACATCTCCCTTATTGGGGCTAAAACTTAGGCGGGTGTCATTCATGACCCGCTCCTTAATTTGCTCAGAAAACTGCTGCCCCAAAGTAGGGGGTGCATTGCCCGCTGTAGTTTCAAATTGCTGGACCGAAAAGGTCTTTACCTCCTGACTGATATCCCAATCATTAAAACGGATGGTGCAATTGCTCACAAAAACTAAAGATAAAACGGATAAGAGCGCCCAAAACCTTGGCATATTATGAATTTTAAACTAAATTGCGAAATCTATATATAGAGCAAGATAACCCAATTTACTATTGGATAATTACTTCACACAAAAATAAGAAAAACCTGCATGAAAAAGATCGCAGTGGCTTACGGAGACGGTATTGGACCGGAAATTATGGAGGCCGTACTCAAAATCATGAAAGCAGCTGGTGCTGAATTGGAATATGAAACCGTCAAAATTGGTAAAGAGGTTTATCTCTCTGGCCAAGAATCTGGCATTGATCCCTCTGCTTGGGATACTTTCCGCGAGACTGGCGTTTTCCTCAAAAGCCCCATTACCACCCCTCAAGGAGGGGGCTACAAAAGCCTAAACGTAACCATTCGCAAAACCTTGGGCCTCTTTGCCAATGTGCGCCCCGTAAAGGCCTATACGCCTTATGTGCACAGCCACTTCCCGACAATGGACGTTGTGGTGGTCCGCGAAAATGAAGAGGATCTTTATGCAGGTATTGAGCACCGCCAAACTTCTGAGGTCTTCCAATGCCTTAAGTTGCTGTCTCGCCCCGGTAGTGAGGCCATCATCCGCTACGCTTTTGAGTATGCCAAAGCCAATGGCCGCAAGAAAGTAACTTGTATGTCTAAGGATAACATCATGAAGATGAGCGACGGTATGTTCCACCAAATCTTTAATGAAGTGGCCAAGGAATATCCCGAAATCGAAGCCGAACACTGGATCATTGATATTGGATCTGCCCTTTTGGCCGACCAGCCCGAACGTTTTGATGTGGTGGTTACCCTGAACCTCTATGGCGATATCATTTCTGATATTACTGCTCAGGTAGCAGGTTCTGTTGGACTTGGCGGTTCTTCTAATGTAGGCGAAACTTTTGCCATGTTTGAGGCCATCCACGGTTCTGCTCCCGATATTGCAGGCAAAGACATTGCTAACCCCTCTGGTTTGCTCAATGGCGCTTGCATGATGTTGGTCCACCTTGGCCAAGCTGAAGTAGCCGCAAAAATCCAAAACGCCCTTATGGTCACCCTAGAAGATGGAATCCATACTGGCGATATTTATACCGAGGGCAGCAGTAAGCAAAAAGTAGGCACCCAAGCCTTTGCCAATGCCGTGATTGAGCGCCTTGGCCGTATCCCTAGCCAACTCAAAGAGGTGAGCTATGACCCCAATGCCAAAGCCGTTCAGGCTAAGCGCCCCAAAGTGAGCCGTGTAAATAAAGAATTGGTAGGTATCGATGTATTTTTGGAGTGGGCCGGCGAAAACGGCGAGCGCAACCCCAATGTTTTGGGCCAAAAACTCGAAGCCTTAGCCCAAAATGGTCTCCGCCTCAAAGCCGTGACCAACCGCGGCCAAAAGGTCTACCCCAACGGTCGCCCAGAAACTTTCTGTACCGACCACTGGCCTTGCCGCTTCATCAGCCAAGAGGGTGCCGCTAGCTACGAAAGCGTTTTGGGCCTCCTCCAACGCCTACATGCCGAAGGTTTTGATGTAGTGAAAACAGAAAACCTCTACAACTTTGATGGTGAGCGCGCTTACTCGCTCTCTCAAGGAGAATAATTAAGCGACCTCCGCTAAACCAAAAAGGGCCAAGCAATTGCTTGGCCCTTTTTTTATGCTCTTCTAGAAACCGCAGCTCCTACTCCTCTTTTCTAGCTAAAAGATGCTCAAATTGAGGGGCAGTCAAACTGCGCATAAAGGCTTCTAAATCATCTATTTCTTGCTCCGTTAGGCCCAAAGGCGCTCTCAATAAGGTGTCTCGACCAATAGCGTGCGGACGAAAAGCATTGGGCGTATTGTAATACTCTATCACTTCTCGCAAGCTCTTAAAGCTTCCATCATGCATATAGGGAGCCGTCACGGCAACATTGCGCAAACCTGGCACCTTAAATTTACCCAAATCATTGCTGTCTTTGGTCTCCGAAAAACGACCCACATCATTAAATGCCTGCCCATTGTAGGTCCCAATATTCTTAAACTCATCCCCCGTCATGTCTGGACCAAAATGGCAGTCAAAGCACTTTCCCTTTACATTAAAGATCTCTATGCCTCGCATAGCAGATGCCGAAATCGCCGAGCTGTCCCCATCCGCAAATTGGTCGTAGGCAGAACCCGTCTCTAAGCTTTCTTCATAAGCCGCAATCGCCAAGCCCAAGTTCTCTTTGGTCAATCCTTCTTCTGGATAAAGTGCCGCAAAAGCAGCCGAATAATATTCATCTGCCATTAAACGCGCAATGGCGGAGTCTATGGGCAGATTCATCTCTACAGGGTTCTCTATGGGCCCAAGCGCCTGCTCGGCCAAAGTTGCCGCTCGCCCATCCCAGAAAAAGACATCTCGAGATAGCATGTTCATGGACGAAGGGGTGTTCCGATCGCCTAAAGCTCCACCAACGCCCTTACTTAAAGCCGAGGTATCGGCAAAGGCGTATTCTGGCAAATGACAAGAGGCACAACTAATGGTTTGGTCCAATGACAAAATGCTGTCAAAGAATAAACGCTCCCCCAATTCTACCGCATCGCTAGGCAAAGCAGACGTTAAAGGAAGGGGCTGTATTTCTTCAGCCTTGGGGAGAAAGAAAAATAGACTGCTCAATATGATGGCAGTAAAGCTCATTATTTTCATATCATCGGTGATTTTCTAGTACAAAGATAAGCCAACTACCTAAGCTTTTAGCTGACAAAGATGACCTATCTATTTCACTATTCAATACAAAAATAAGGCTAAAAGAGCAGAGCAAAAAATCTAAGGCTACCTTTAGAATTGGTCTTAAACCAATGCTCGCTAAAATCCTCAAAAAAGGCCCTTAGTAAGATGTACTAAGGGCCTTTTAGGCAGCTCATTAAGCTTGTAGATAAAGCGCGCCCGCCTCTACATAGGCCAGATATTGCGCATAAGAAGGGAAGGAAGGCGAGGGTTGAAATTCTTCCTCGCTCTTTACTGTCGTTCTCCGAATTCGGCTGGCTTTGGCATTGGGGAAGCCCACTTTTTTCAAAGCCGCTAGCCATTCTGCTTCCGACCAAATGACCATGGCGGTCGGTAGGTTCTTGGCCCAAACATGAGAAGCTTCATTCTCAGCAAAAAACTCAATCATGATGGCCAAACGCCCCTCCGCTTTCAAGACTCTGCGGATTTCAGCCAATCCCTGATGGGGATCCTCCAAATAATATAAGGCTTCTACCGAAAGGACATGACTAAAGCAATTATCGGCCCAAGGCAAAGCCTCTATGCTACCTACTTGCAAGTCGGCTGTGGGTACATTTTTTTTGGCCTCGGCAATCATTTTGTCCGATACATCTAATCCAGCCAAGGCCTTGGCGCCCCAATGCTGCACCAAAGACAAAGCCCGACCATTACCGCAACCGAGGTCCAAAACAGCCTCTACTTCCCCCCAGTTCCAGTCGGTTTTTAAGGGCTGCAATAAGGGGTCGTGCCCCAAGGCCATGCGCTCGCCTCTTTCGGTGCCCGCCCAGCTATTAAATAAGGTATTGACTTTCTGATGCTGTTCCGTTTTCATTTTTCGCTATTTTGCTGTTTGTTCTATAATTATTTTGGGGCCTCAGCAGCAAGCTGCTGCGCTATGTTTCGCAGCTCGCAGGTCTGCTCGGCCCTGCGGCCTGACGGCCTGGGTCTGCGGCTGCGCCGCACTGCTCCACAGCGCTAGGCCTGGCGGCTTGCAGCCGCTAGTGGCCTTCGCCCCTTCGGGGCTCAGCTGTAGAAATGGCCATCAACAGTCGGCCAGGCTACAAGGGCTCCCCTCTAGCTCAAAGGCAAGAGTTACATGAGAGAGGCCCTTTTCTTTTAGACCCGCTTCTAGTTTGGCCTTTATGGGCAGAAGGTCCGCCAGCTGCTGATGAGCTTTGTCTACCACCAAATGCACCGAAAAAATATGCGACTGCCCGTCCATGGTCCATAAATGCAAATCATGTAGGTCCAAAATGGCAGGCTCGGCCAATAAAAAGGCCTTGATTTCATCTGTATCGATATTGGCCGGGGTGGCTTGCAGGAAAATCTCAAAGGTTTGGCCCAAAGTCTTGGATACATTATATAAGATATAAAGGGCCAAAACAATAGACATCAGCGGATCTAGCCAATACCACTCAAAAAAGTAAATCCCCAAAGAGCCTATAAATACAATCAGCCAGCCCATCACATCCTCTAAGAGGTGAAGACGAACAGCTTTGGCATTTAGCGAATCACTCCCCTTTAGACTAAAGACGGCCCAACCATTAACGAGCATGCCCAAAATGGCAAAGCCCAACATGCCCAAACCGTTGCTAGGTTCTGGGGCCATAAAGCGAGCAATAGCGGCCCAAAGAATACCCAAAGAACCCAAAACCAAAATAGAAGCCGTAATCAAGGCCCCTAAAACAGAATAGCGTTTGTGGCCAAAGCTATACTTCTTGGTTCGCCCCTTATCGGCATAGCGCTCTAGCCCCCAAGCAATGCCTAGCGCTAGACTATCGCCAAAGTCGTGCAAAGCATCGGATAAAATAGCGACGCTATTGGTCCAAAAACCACCAAATAGCTCCAAAATGGCAAAACTGAAGTTAATCAGAAATGCACGGCCCATGTTTTCACTATCCCCATGGTGATGATGATGATGATGGTGCCCATGGCCACAACCGCCATGATGATGATGCTCAGACATAGATAATCTTTTATCGGCCCATATACACCAAAAGAATAGAGATATCACTAGCCGAAACCCCACTAATGCGGCTGGCTTGACCAATGCTGCCCGGACGAATCTGGCTTAGTTTCTCTTGCCCTTCTGCCGATAGGCCCTGAATCGCATGATAATTAAAGTTTTCGGGCAGACGAACCGACTCTAGGCGGTTCATTTTTCCTACCTGTTCTTCTTCTTTCTTAATGTAACCCGCATATTTGGCCTTAATCTCACTATACTCCACAAATTCCTTGGGATATTGGTCCAAAACGGCCTTGAGCTCTGGCAAATGCTCGGCCAAGGCCTCTGCATTGACTTTGGGGCGGAGCAAGACCTTCATGAGCTTAACGGGCTGGCGCAAAGGAGCAGAGCCCAAGCTACCCAAATAGCCATTGATGGCCTCTGGACGCACACTATAGCTTTTCATAAATTTACTTATGTCTCGCTCGGCAGCTTCTTTGGCTCGAACTCTTTGCATCCGCTCTTCTACATCCATACCCAAGGCTTGGGCTATGGGCGTAAGGCGAATATCTGCATTATCTTGGCGAAGCAAGATGCGGTATTCGGCCCGAGAAGTAAACATCCGATAAGGTTCGTTGGTCCCTTTGTTAATCAAATCATCAATCAAAACGCCAATGTAGGCATCTGAGCGTTTGAGGACAAAAGGCTCTTCTTCACGGACCTTTCGGATGGCGTTGATCCCGGCCATTAGGCCCTGACAAGCGGCCTCCTCATAACCCGTGGTACCGTTAATTTGGCCCGCAAAGTAAAGCCCATCCACTAGACGAGTTTCTAGGGTTTGCTTTAGCTGCGTAGGCTGGAAGAAATCATATTCGATAGCATAGCCAGGACGGAACATCTTGGCCTGCTCAAAACCGGGGATGAGGCGCATAGCCTTAAACTGTACATCTTCGGGCAAAGAGCTAGAAAAGCCATTGAGGTAAATCTCGGCGGTGTTCCAGCCTTCGGGCTCTACAAAGAGCTGATGTCGATCTCTTTCTGAGAAGCGGTCAATTTTGTCCTCAATAGAGGGGCAATAGCGGGGGCCTAGGCCCTGAATCCGCCCATTGAACATAGGCGAGCGGCTAAAGCCTTCTTTGAGGCATTCATGGACCTTCTTATTGGTGTAGCCAATATGACAGGGGCGTTGTTCTTTGAGCTCTGGCGTATCGGTATAAGAGAATTTCCCTGCGGGTTGGTCGCCTTCTTGAACCTCTAGGGCCGACCAATTGATGCTACGCGCATCAATGCGGGGCGGGGTACCCGTTTTCATGCGGCTGGCCTCAAAGCCAAGCCCGACCAATTGCTCGGTAATGCCCTTAGCGGCTCTTTCGCCAGCACGGCCACCGCCCATTTGCTTTTCTCCGATATGGATAAGCCCGTTGAGGAAGGTCCCATTAGTGAGGATAACGGTTTTGGCGGGAATTTCTAGGCCCAAAGAAGTGCGGATACCCACTGCTTTTTTATCCTTAACGACAATTCCGGTGACCATTTCCTGCCAGAAGTCGATATTGGGATGTGCTTCTAGCATCAGCCGCCATTTTTCGGCAAAGCGCATACGATCGCTTTGGGCGCGGGGGCTCCACATGGCGGGTCCTTTTGATCGGTTGAGTAGGCGGAACTGGATCATAGTATGGTCCGTCACAATGCCTGAATAGCCGTTGAGGGCGTCGATTTCTCGAACGATTTGCCCTTTGGCTACTCCTCCCATAGCGGGATTACAAGACATTTTGGCGATGGTTTCCATATTCATGGTGGCCAACATGACTTTGGCCCCTAGGTTGGCGGCAGCTACAGCGGCTTCGCAGCCTGCATGGCCGGCACCAACAACAACGACATCATAAGTATCAAAAATCATAAGTTAGTTTCTTCTTTTAGTTTGGGCGGGCTCCTTTTGGCGTCCTACAGGCGGCGAAGCCGCCGCAGGCCTAGCTGCCTGTAAGGGTGGCCGAAGGCCAGACCGAAGCGCGCAGCGCTGAAGGGCCGAGCAGACCTGCGAGCCCTGCAAGGGAGCGGCCGCCGCAGGCGGCAGGCCCCAAATTAACCACAAAGATACTCAAGAAGTTTGAGTTAGTTGAGAATGCTCTATTTCTTTTTATAGGAGAGCAGGATAACGAGGGCCGAAAAGTAGAAAGGCAGGGCGGGAATTTTGTAGCGGGCCAGGGCGCCAAAGTTCATGGAGGTAAAGCCCACTGCAAAGGCAAAAATGATGGCAAAGATGAGGCAAAACAGGACCGTAGGGTCTTTGAATAGGGCCTTTAGGGTGTTGAGTACCCCTACACGGAAGAAGACATAGAGGGTAAAAAAGAGCGTAAAAAGGGCCTCGGCGGCAGAGGGGAGCACAATGACTTTTCGGGCCTCCCAGGGGTAGGGCCGGAAGAGGCTCACATTGACGGCGGCGGGAAAGGTTTTGAGCATGCCCATTAGGGTTGGTTCTATCATACCCAGGCTATAGCCCGTTCCTCCGTCGCGCTCGGTACTGACGGACAGCCACCATTGGGTACGGGCCACCTCGACCATCATATTTTCTAGGGCAAATTTTTCTGATATCTTGCCCAATTGCATGAGAGCTATGGCGCCAAAGGCGGTTCCAAAAACAAGGAGAATGGGCCCCATCAGCATCCGAAGCGTCTTATTTTCGATCTTATCCTTATATAAAAGGGTAATCCAGACTAGAGAGGCGGGCATCAGGGCCAGGGCAATATAAGCCTTAATCACGGCGGCATAATACAGGCCAATAATCAGGGCAAAAATGGGTAAAATATAGCCTCGGCTTCGTTTATAGACTAAAAAATAGAGCCCATAAACAAACATCCCTAGGCCCGCTAGAGAGAGGGGGTCCTTCATTACGCCCGTTCCCCAAAAGCAGAGCGAGGGCACATAAAGCACGGCAATAGCTAGGGGAAGGTGTAGCTTGGGATAGATATCGGTAAAGACTCGGTAGAGCATCCAATTGCCCAAAAAGGCTAGAGTAGTGATGCCGAAAGAGGTGCCGATAAAAGAACCAAAACTAAAGAGGCTAAAAAAGCCGCCTGTACGGATGACTGCTGCGGCAGAATTTTGGCGAAAAAGCAAATGGTAGGTCAGGGCATCTTTGGCTTCTCCCGAATAATTATCATAGTTCGAGACAATCATTTCTAGGCCCGTAATAGGCGATCTAAAAAAGGCATTAAAGATATCGACCACCCCTTGATAATAATAAAAAGTATCGCCATAGCCATAATAATACTGATACATCAGGGCCGTTAGGAAGGCCCCTGCAAGGCGGAACCAAAGTGCGGGTAAAAAGTATCGGCGGACGATAGGGTCTTTGTATCGCCAATTTCGGAATGCCCAGAATATTCCCGTGTAGATCAGGATAAAGAAAGGCAGCAGCAAAAAGTCGATAGTAGTCAGAATAGGGACTAATCCTAGGCAGGCGGTGGGTAAGGGCATTTGGCTAAAGCCTTAATAAAATTCGAGAAAAGTAATAGAAAGTCTGTACTTTGCGTCCAGTTTTCTGGACAGACAAATTTAAGTAAAAAAGCATGGCGAAGCAGGCAAATGCAAAAAAAATAGGGATCGTCCTCAATACGGCCTGGAACATTGTAAACTTTCGTTTGGGGCTCATCAAGCAATTGATTGCCGATGGGCATGAGGTGGTGGCTATTGCCCCAGCCGATGAATATGTCCCTCAGATAGAGGCCTTAGGAGCTCGTTTTCTGGCTTTAAATCAATTAGAGCGCAAGGGCAGCAACCCTTTAAGAGAGATGAAGCTCTGTCGAGAACTCTACAAAGTATTTAAGCAGGAGCGGCTTGATTTGGTGTTGCTCTATACCATCAAGCCCAATATATACGGGGCTTTGGCGGCAAAATGGGCAGGCATTCCGAGCATTTGTACCGTAACGGGTTTGGGCTATACCTTTTTGCATGACAATATGGTCAGCAAATTGGCCCAACGATTATATAAGTATGCCTTTAAAAGGGCCAGTTGGGTAGCTTTTCAGAACCGCGATGATCGGCAGCTTTTTATTGATCGGGGCTTAGTGGCCCAAGAAAAGAGCTTGCTTATTCCGGGTTCGGGCATCAACACCCAAGTTTTTGCCCCAGTAGCGGGGCGGGAAGAACCTGCGGTCTTTACTTTTTTGTTTGTGGGGCGTTTGCTCAAGGACAAGGGGGTCAATGAGTTGTTGGAGGCCGCTCGGCAGTTGCAGCAGGCCCAGGCCGAGGCACAAATTTGGGTAGTGGGGGCTATGGACCGGGATAATCCCGCCTGTATTTCTGCCGAGACCTTGGCGCAGGCCCAGGCCTTGGGCAATTTGCAATATTTTGGCCGCTCCGATAAGGTCAAAGACTTTATTGGGCGGGCCGATGTGGTGGTCCTCCCCTCCTACCGAGAAGGTCTGCCCCGAGTCATGCTCGAGGCCCTAGCCATGGGCAAGGCCGTCCTCACCACCGAGGTAGCGGGCTGCAGAGAAACCGTAGAAGAGGGCCAAAATGGCTTTATGGTGCCCGCCAAAGATGCCAATGCCTTGGCCAAGGCCATGCTAAAGATGTACAAACTGCCCCAAGCGGCTTTAGAAAAGATGGGCGCCAAGGGTCGAGAAATGGCCCTAGAACATTTTGATGAACAGATCATTATACAGCATTACAAACAGCTCATTAAGGAGCTCTAAGGACAAAAAAAGGGCAAAAGCGGACTAGACGACAAAAAATAATAGTAGCTTTGCTAAAAATTATTACGCAATATGTTTTACCATCTTGGTCGCTATTTCATGCTCATGAAGAGTATGTTTGGCAAGCCCGAACGGTTTTCTATGTACTGGAAAGCCACCGCTCGGCAGATGAATGATATCGGTGTGGGCTCGCTCGTCATTGTAGGGCTGGTCTCTATTTTTATTGGGGCAGTTACAGCCGTTCAATTTGCCTATCAGTTGCAGGCCTCTTCTATTCCGCCCTATTATGTGGGCTATATCGTTCGCGATATTATGATTATTGAGTTGGCGCCTACTTTTTCTTGTTTGGCTTTGGCCGGTAAAGTGGGGTCCAATATTGCCGCTGAAATTGGCGGGATGCGCCAAAAGGAGCAAATTGATGCCTTAGAAGTGATGGGCGTTGATACGGCGGCTTATTTGATTGCGCCAAAAATCATTGCGGCCATTGTGGTCATCCCGATGTTGGTCATTCTTTCCGCTTTTATGGGCATGATGGGGGGCTATTTGGCCTGCGTTATTGGCAAATTGGTCACTGTTGCCGACTTCATGCAGGGGCTTCGCTCTTTCTTTATTCCTTACAATGTCTTCATGATGGAGGTCAAGGCCTTTGTCTTTGCCTTTTTGCTTACTTCTATCTCTTGCTACCAAGGCTATTTCGTTAAGGGCGGCAGCATTGAGTTGGGCAAGGCGAGCACCTCGGCGGTAGTCATTAGCAATATCATGATTTTATTGGCCGATTATGTCATTGCCCTTTTGATGACCTAATGCATCTAGCTCCTTCTTTTTTTATTTTTTGGGGCCTCCGCAGCGCCTAAAGGCGCTGCGGCGCTAGGTTGTCGGGGCTCGCAAGTCTGCTCGGCCCTGCAGGCAGGCAAAGCCTGCCTTTGGTCTGGCCCTTTGGGCCACCCCTTCACAGCGCTAGGCCGCTCATCCATCGTCTTTGCGCTGGGCTTTTCGGCTTCGGCCCCCCAGATTTTCCTCTTTACCATTAGTCCAATTCCGCTATGATTCGCGTAGAAAATATTAAGAAACAGTTTGGTCAGCAAGAAGTCCTCAAAGGGATTACTACCGTTTTTGAAGAGGGCAAAACCAACCTCATTATTGGAAAAAGTGGGGCGGGTAAAACCGTAATGCTCAAAATATTGGTGGGGCTCTTGCAACCTACTTCTGGCCATATTTGGTATGGCAATACCAACTTTACTCAGCTGAGCAATAAACAACGTAAAGCCATTCGGACCGAAATGGGGATGCTTTTTCAGGGCTCGGCCCTTTTTGACTCTATGACGGTGGAGCAAAATGTCCGTTTCCCCTTAGATATGTTTACCCGATTGACGGCCAAGGAAAAAAGTATCCGAGTAGATGAGACCCTAGAAAGGGTAGAACTAGGCGGGGCCAACAATAAGTATCCCTCAGAGATTAGTGGGGGGATGCAAAAACGGGTAGGGATTGCCCGGGCCATTATCCTTAAGCCCAAGTATCTCTTTTGTGATGAGCCTAACTCGGGCCTAGATCCCACTACTTCTATGCGCATTGATGAACTGATTCATCAGATTACGGTAGAAAACCAAATGACTACGGTGATTAACACCCACGATATGAACTCGGTTATGGAGATTGGCGATAAGATCAACCTCCTCTATTTTGGCGAGTTGGCCTGGGTGGGCAATTGCGGCGAGGTTATGAACAGCGATAATGAACTCTTGCAGGACTTTATTTTTGCTTCGCCTTTCTTGCAACGCCTTCGAGATTCGGCCCTAAAGAATGGTCATTAGACCTTATACTGTATATATAGTAAATGCTGCCCTTTATGGATAAGGGGCAGCATTTTTTGTTTTTAAGGGATGAGCCCCGGAGGGGCGAATGCTATGTGGGGCGCTTTGGCCTGTTAGGGCCAAAGGAGCCCCGCCCCCAGGCGGGGGCGGTGGATCTGGGGGGATCTGGCTTGAAATGAAATATATTGAGGGCTAATATAGGTGAAGAGTGGGGAGGGAGAGGCTACCGCCAGCCGCCGGCCGGGCGCGCTTGGCGCGAGCCTGCGAAGCTTGAAGGCGCGAAGCGGCTTGTAGCTGAGCAGTTGGGCGGATTGGCCTAGGGGCCTGAAAGGGTGCCGCGAAGCGGCAGACCAAGGGCGAAATAAAATGAGCCCGCAGGGCCGAGCAGGCCTGCGAGCCCTGCAAGGGCCCGGCCGCCGAAGGCGGCAGGCCCCAAAACCTACTGTTTAATCAGCTTTTGGGTGGCGTAGGGTGTTTGTAAAAAATATTGGCCTGCGGCTAAGGATTGGAGATTTAGGCGATAGCGATTGCCCTTTGCCCCCTCTTCAATGAGTTCGTAGGAAAGAGGAAGCTCTTGCCCCATCAGGTTAAAAAGGCGATAATAGCGGTTGGTTGGCAACGGGGATTGGACCAAGCCCCATTTTGAATTGTTTGTAAAAAGCGGGTAGCAAAAAAGAGCCCTGAGGGAGATGACCTCAGGGCTTCATTTTATTCTTTCAACTTTAAATCTCGGATGGCTCGCACATTAGAAAGTCGGTTACGATGTTGTAGATACTGTTGTTGTCTTGTTTTCAGGAAACCTCTTTCCTGCAAAATAATTAGGGTATATCCCTGTAGAGAGGGCTGTAAAATAATTTTATTGGGTAAATCCGCCTGATCGTTTTGTTCAAAGATAATTCGTTCGGTATCAAACTGGCTAAGCATATAGCGAGCGGGCAAGCGGCTATCATCTAGGGGAAGGTCTAAAAACACTTGTCTTAGGTCTTCATCATAAAAGATGCGCATTCGTTCTTCAAATATTTTGTCGTCTCCTTTTTTCAAGACGGCAATCCCTTCTATAACATTGGGGTGGAGTAACCGCCAGCGTTCGATAGAGGTTCCGGCCTCTGGAGTTTGGTCTTCATACTCTCCTAGCAGCCATTCAAAGAGCTGAATACGAGGATGAATTTTATGCTTTTGGGCTTTTTTTCGAGAGCGTCCCTTAGCTTGTTTTTTGCGCAAGCCTCTTTTATTTTCTTCTTCTAGTTGCTTTGGGGCGGCCTTAGCTATATTTTGCTCTTGCAAAGCCTCTATTTGAGGGCCTAGGCTTGGGTCGGCAGCTGGAGTTTGGGCATAATTTCTTGGAACAGTGGGGCGCATTTTGGGCAGGGGGTAATCAGCCTGTTCTTCGGCCTGTTCCTGCAGTAATATGGGTTCTTCTTCTGGAGAGGCATCTTGGGTTAGCACAACGAGTTCATCAATAGGCTGCTCTTTTAATTTGGTCAGTTCATTTAGGTCCTTGTCGGCCAAAGGCTTAGCTGATTTTTCTTGTGCTGCCTGCAAAATCTTCTGGGCCTGTTCTTTTTCCTGTGCTTCAAATTGAGCCTCCTGCTCTTTGGCATTTAGAGGGAGGGCCTCGCTTTCTGCCTCTTCCTTAATTGCTTCGGCTAATAGCCCTCTGTCAGAAGGTTTCGCCATCTTTTGGGCCATTTTTGGAGCTGCTTCTTGCTCAAAGAATAGCGGGCTGGCCAGTAAGATAGCGGCCACAATAGATGCTGCTGCAAAATAAGGTGCAAACTTGAGTATAGCCCCCCTAGGCCGAGCGGCAGATTTTGGAGAAATTTGCTCAAACCTGGGCAAGTCCTCCTGAGTACTACTGCCCTCAGGCTGGTCCAATTCTCCGCTAATGCGAGACCAGAGATCCTGGCTAGGCTGTTCGTCTAGCTTATCGGCATTCTCTCGAAAGAGCTTAGAGATATAATCCTCTCGACTCATAATTTAGTGTGTATAATAAGATGTTAATAATGGGATGATTCTATTTCATGCCCCGGATTTGCCGGGCCGCCTCCACTAAAGTACGCATCTTTTTCTTGGCCAAAATCAATTGCGACTTTGAGGTATTGATGCTAATCCCCAACATTTCTGCAATCTCTCGATGCTTATAGCCCTCTACCACATAAAGATTAAACACCGTTCTGTAGCCCGTAGGCAATTGCTCCAACAAGGCCAAAATTTCTTTAGCCGAAAGCTCGTCCTCTACGCTAATCTGTACCGCCTTCGCAGGCACTTCCGTAATTTCTACATGCTCGCTAAACCGATACTTTTTACGTAAAAACATTAAAGCCTCATTCACCACAATTCTGCGAATCCAGCCCTCAAAACTTCCCTTGCCAGAGTACTTGTCTATCTTTCTAAAAACCTTGCAAAAGGCCTGCACTAAAACCTCCTCCGCATTTTCAGTGGTTTTTACATAACGCCGACTCAGACCAAACATTTTGGCAGAGTAACGCTGGTAAACCCGCTCTTGTGCAAGATGATTCCCCGCACGACATCCTTCTATGAGTTCCTCTTCGGTCACGGTTTTGGTGCTTTGATGTACAGAATAACTACGAGCTGCTGGCATAAGATGATGTTTTCTTTCTCTCTTATAGATGCAACTATCCAAAATTTAGGTGTAATACCAAAAGCAAAATTACTATTATTTATATCATTCTTCTATAGGTTGACTTTCTTTTGCCTCTGCAGCCTACAGCTAGGAAGAGCCAAATGCCTAGGGGAGTTGTTTTTATTGCTCGGTTATAATAAGTAATAAAAAAAACCGACCTTTAGGTCCGAATTTAATTCTCAAACATAAATTTGCATTTTATGTCTATTATCACCACTGCCCAATACATCCTAGAAGACCTACAAACCGCTATCGAACAACTCAACGACGAGCAGTTTGCTAAACCCAATAGCCTCATCAACGCCTCTGTAGGCCAACATAGCCGCCATATTATCGAGTTCTTCCAATGCCTAGAAGAACAAACTCCAGAAGGTAGCATCTGCTACGATTTGCGCCAACGCAAAACAGAAATCGAAACCTCTACCCAAGCCGCTAGCCTTGCGATCGATGGCATTCTCGCTTGGCTACAAACAGAACCCCAAGAACAAAGCCTCCAACTATTAGTCGACCATAGCCTCGCTAAAGAGGAACAGGAAAAAAGCCCCATCCAAAGCTCTCTACACCGCGAAATCGCCTTTAATGTAGAACATGCTATCCATCATATGGCTATCTTTAAAATTAGCCTCAAGTATGCCTACCCCAATATCGAATTAGCCGAAACTTTTGGCTTAGCTCCCTCTACTTACCGCCACCAACAACGACAAAGTTAGTTGGTTTAGGCTCTTCTATATTATGTCCTCCAATGGTTTCTAACTAGTTGGAGGACATTTTTTTTGGGGCCTGCCGCCTTCGGCGGCCGGGCCCTTTCGGGGCTCGCAAGTCTGCTCGGCCCTGCAGCCCTGCGGGCTTTGGTCTGGCCTTCGGCCACCCCTTCAGGCCCCTAGGCCAATCCTCCCCTACTGCTCAGCTACAAGCCGCTTCGCGCCTTCAAGCTTCGCAGGCTCGCGCCAAGCGCGCCCGGCCGGCGGCTGGCGGCGGCCACTTCCTCCCTACTCTTCCCCTACATTGCCCCTCAATATATTCCATTTCAGGCCCAGTTCTCCCCTACGCCGCCCCCGCCTGGGGGCTGGGCTCCTTTGGCCTTGGGGGCCAAAGCGCCCAGCATTACGATGCCCCCCTCCGGGGCGCATCCCCATAAAAAAAGGGCTGTCGGGGAAAACCCGACAGCCCTTCACTACATCATCAACTCAGCACTAACGAAGCAAATTCACCGCCCCGTTAATCACTGCCGTCTCTCCATCAATATAAAGCACCTCAGCATACCAAGCATAAGCCCCAGAATTCATTGGCTTGCCCTTAAAGCTACCATCCCAACCCTGTTGAGGATCATTAGGATCAAGGTCTACACCTTCATACACCAACTCGCCCCAGCGGTCATACACTCTAAACACCAACACCTGCTCCACCTTCTCATCACCCTGAATAAAGAAACGGTCATTATTCCCGTCACTATTCGGCGTAAAGGCCGTAGGTGCAGCTGCATTTCTAGGCTTCTCCATCTTCACCACAATCGAGCTATCCTGCACACAGCCAGAAGCATTCATGGCCGTAAACTGATAAATCCCCGACTCATAAGGCGTCAATGAAGTCTCCAAACTACTATCCAGCAATGCGCCAGCGTTAATCTCGCTCCACCACCAGCTAGCTGCAGTCGTATCATTCAAATCCGCAAAAAGCGTCAAGGTATCCCCATACTCTAGCACATACTCCACTTCGCCCGAATCTAAAGCCGGACCAAAGCTCGTGATAAAGAAGGGATCTGCCGCTTCTACCGTCACCAAAGTATCAAAGAGACAACCATTGTTATCTTGGACATACAAAGGATAAATCCCTGCTTCCAAGCCCACAAAAAGATTCCCCCCCTGAAACGTCAAGCTATCTAGACTATAAGTATAGCCTCCCAACAGCGTCGATCCGCCCGTTCCATCCAACTGAATGCTTCCGTTCGCATCGCCCACACAGGCCACGCCTGTAATACTGAGGTTGCCAATACCTACTTCCGTCGGATTCGCCAAGCTAATGCTCGTATCTACCTTACATCCATTGGCATCTTCTACATTAAGGGTATAGTTGCCTGCCGCTATGCTATCCAAACTAGGCGTTAGCGCCCCATTGGACCATAGATAATTGTAAGGCGAAGTTCCACCAGCTACCGTAGAGCCCAATGCTCCTGTACTATTGTTGTAGCAATCTACCGCTCGAACTTGGTTCAAACTCAACTCTAGTTCCGCAGGCTGACCCACTAGATAGCTAAAGCTATCCACACAACCACTAATCGATTGGACCACCACGCCATATTGGCCAGCAGCTAGGGCCGTAATGCTTGTGCCCACAACACCATTGCTCCAGTAACTCGCCTGCAAAGGCTCATTCGAGTTCGTAATGCTAATCGCACCCGTAGAGGCCCCATAGCAATCTACATCATCAATCGCTACCGTAACGCTCAAGGCCAAAGCCTCTTCCACTACTGCCGTATCTACCTGCGTACAACCATTCAGGTCCGTTACACTCACATAATAAGTGCCTGCAGAAAGGCCAGTCGCTACATTCGTCGTCTGACCCAAAGGATCTGACCACTGATAGCTCAAGGTGCCTGTTCCTCCTGAAGCCGTCACCTGAGCGCTTCCATCTGCGCTGCCTGTACAGCTGGCATCTGTTACATTCACCATCTGGCTCGTGATTCCTGAACTTTCATTTACCGTTGCCGTACGGACCAGAGAACAACCATTCGCATCTGTAATCGTCACGCTATAGCTGCCTACGGTCAAGTTCGAGTTCACATCGCTGCTCGCTCCATTCGACCAAGCATAAGTATAGTCGCCATTGCTGTTTGGCGTTCCACCGCTCACAATCGCGGTAATTTGACCAGAGGCCCCACCAAAGCAAAGCGCATCGGCCGTATTTAGGGTCGCCACTAGCTCACTAGCGGGTTCACTCACAATAATCTGACTGTTAGTCAAACAACCATTGGCATCCGTTACACTGACCACATAAGTCCCTGCGGCCAAACCGCTGATACTTTGGCCCGTCATTCCATTGGACCAAGCAAAGCTATAAGGCAAGGTTCCTCCACTCAAGAAGACCGTGGCCGTTCCATCGGCGCCTCCCTTACAGTTCACCGCCGTCATCCGAATTGTATCGACCACTAGGGCCGCAGGTTCCACCATATTGACATCCAATGTCGTGCTACAGCCATTGGCATCCGTTGCCGTTACTGTATTTACGCCAGCGCCTAGGCTCGTTGCCGTCGCTGTAGACTCCCCATTGGGCCAGAGATAAGTATAAGGGGCATTTCCTCCGCTAGCGACTACTGTAGCCGATCCATTTTGATCGCCATTACAGCTAGGGTTACTGCTCGATACAAAGCTCAATACGACAGGATCGGGGTTTTGTAGCAAGACTTGTGCTGTTACAGAACAACCTTGACTATCCACTACCACCACAGAATAAGCGCCTGGCGCTAGGTTCATCGCAGTAGCCGTAGTTTGTCCATCAGACCAAAGGTAAGTATAAGGGGTAGTTCCTCCTGTGGGAACAGCCGTAGCGCTACCGCTATTCGCTCCAGCACAGGCCGCTGTATTGGTGCTAATCGTTGTGCTCAACAAGCTAGGCTCGCTAATCACAATACTTTCTACGAGCTGACAGGCATTGGCATCGGTGACCGTCACACTATGCGTTCCAGCCGACAGACCAACGGCAGTAGCCGTTCCTTGGCCATCGGACCAGAAGTAAGTGTAAGGCGTTGTTCCACCTTGTACGCTTACCGTAGCATTGCCATCTGTACTTCCGTTACAGCTAGGCGCATTAGCGCTCATGCTAGCCGTTAGGGCGGCAGGCTCTTCTACTTCCGTAGTAGATACCATATCGCAACCATTGGCATCGGTGATGGTCACCTCATAAGTACCAGCCATTAGGCCCGTAATTGTGGTTCCCGTCATACCATTGTCCCAGTTGTAGCTATAAGGAGGAGTTCCACCACTAGCGCTTACGCTAGCCGTTCCATCGCTTCCTCCGGCACAAGATACATCTGTATCGCTTAGGCTCAACTGAATGGCCGTGGGCTCCGTAATTGTTACCGAAATGGGCAATACACAGTTATTTCCATCTCGGACCTCTACCGTATAGGTCCCTGCACAGAGCCCCGTAAAGTTATTATTACTGCTAAATACATTGCCTGTTTGTCCAGGACCTAAAATCCGGTATTCATAGCCATTTACGCCCAAAGTACCTGTTCCAGATACTGCCGTAGCGATAATTTGGCCATCGCAATCATTAGCACAAAATACATTCACTTGTTGGATCGTCGCATCCAAAGGCACTGGATCCGCCAAGCTGATGCTATCAATAGCCGTACAGCCAGAAGCATCCGTTACCGTTACGGCATAAGTCCCTGCTGCCAAGTTGCTAGCAATTGTGCCATTTTGGGCTTGGGCGCCAGACCAGGCATAAGTATAAGGCGCAATGCCACCACTAGCCGTAACCTGAGCCGCTCCATCTGCAGCCCCGGGGCAGCTGATGGCAGCTCCATTAAAGTTCGAGTATTGTTGAACGCTAAGAATAATCTCTGCAGGTTGGCCAATAGTAATTGTATTACTAGCAGAACAAGCACGGCTATCTGTAGCCGTAAGCGTATAAGTTCCTGCTCCAACATTACTAAGATCTTCCGTAAGCTCTCCATTGGACCAAACATAGCTATAGTTGGGTGTTCCGCCCTGAGCATCGGCATCAATATTAGCATCTTCTTCACCAAAGCAACCTGCATCATTTGATCCGAGGAAATTAACTTGAACTGCAGTAGCAGGCTCTCCAATCAAAGCATTATCTGTAATTGTACAGCCATTGAGGTCTGTTACCGTTAGGCGGTAAGTGCCAGCCGTCAAGTTATTGTTAATAGCTAAACCACTGTTACTAGGCGCCCAACTATATACATAAGGAGTAGTACCTCCGGTCACTGTTGCCGTTGCTTGTCCGTCATTACCAAAGCGACAACTTACAGAGTCTGTAGCTACGCTAAGTTGTAAAGGAGCAGGGCTGCTCACCTGAGCGCTATCTATATAAACACAAGCATTGGCATCTGTAACCGTCACATAGTACTGTTGTGCAGACAAGCCAGTAGCTGTTTGTGTTGTTTGGCCATTAGACCAGTTATAGCTATAGCCAGCGGTTCCGCCAGTAGCGTTCACAGTAAGTTCGCCATCTGTATTATAAGAACAACTAATGCTATTCGCTGTAAAAGTGGCACTGATCGCTGTAGGCTCTGTAATCTGAATACAAGTATCATGAAAGCAACCATTTACATCGGTCACTGTCACACAAATAAGACCAGCAGCTAAGCCAGTAGCTGTTTGTGTTGTTTGTCCATCGGCCCAAAGGTAAGTATAAGGTGCAGATCCATTGGCTGGGGTAATCGTAGCCGTAGCATCAGTTCCAGCTTGGCAAGAAACCATATTAGCGCTTGCGGTAGAAGTAATCACGACTCCATTACTCACTACAATACTATCAATAAGCTGACAGCCATTGTCATCTGTTACCGTTACGGTATAAGTTGCAGCGGCTAAGTTACTAGCAGTAGCTGTAGTTTGAGCATTGGGATCATTCCAGAGATAAGTATAAGGGGCTGTACCATCTGCAACAGTTACGGTGGTGCTTCCGCTAGCTTGTCCAAAACAAGCAGCATCTACTGCACTGAGGCTAGCAGAAAGTGCTGCAGCGGGCTCATTCACCACAATAGAGTTTGTATACAAACAAGCATTAGCATCTGTAACACTAACTGTATAAGTTCCTACCGTCAAGTTGTTGGCAGTAGGGGTATTCTGAGCATTGAGATCACTCCAGAGATAGGTATAAGGGGCAACCCCACCAGTAACTACAGCAGAAGCAGATCCATCTGAACCAGCAAAGCAATTAACGTCGGTATTACTCATTGTAATGGTTACCGCAGTGGGTTCAGAAATGACTAGTTGGTCCGTTACACTACAGCTATTAGCGTCTATAATCGTTACATTATAAGTTCCAGCAATAAGATTTGTTGCTGTTGCTGTTGTTTGGTTCAGTCCATCATCCCAGCTATAGCTATAGGGAGTCGTTCCACCTTGTGGAGTTGTTGTTGCTTCCCCATCGTTGCCTGTATTACAGCTAACATCTTGGCCCGTTGAAGAGATAGATAGGGCCGTAGGCTCTCCGATAGTTACAGTAGTACTCACGCCACAAGCCAAGCTAGCATCATTTACTTCAAAAGTATAAGTACCGGCGGCTAGTCCAGAAAAGCTCGGACTAAGCTGTACAGTGCCTAGAGTTGGTGCTGTTTGTTGGAAACTCAAGCTTCCGATATCATTACTTACTGAAAAATCTACGCTACCATCTGCAAAGCCGTTACAGCTTGCATCTGTTTGGTTATTTACAGTAAGAATAAGCGGACAACTTAGGCTTGTACAAGTAATAGAATCAATAGGGTTGGGACAAATGCCTGTACCGCCTAAAGCGCGCACATAAATATGCACCGAAGTGCTAGGGGCCAAGCCGCCTACAGTATGGCTAAGTGTTCCAGTTGGGCTGATCCAAGTTAGACCAGAGTCTAAGCTTATCTCGTAGCCAGTAGCCGAAGCCACTGCGGCCCAATCAAATGTAATATCATTAGCAGTAGTGTTTCCACAGCTTAAGGTTGGAGCAGCAAGCGAGCTACCTACCTCAATGCGAATAGAGTCTACATACGTACAGCCCACAGCATCCGTTAAGGTCACACTATAATCTGAGCTCACTGTTGGTCCAGCTGCAGGGTTGGCGCAGGTCGTACAGCTCAAATTGGGTCCAGACCAGAGGTAGGTATTGCTAGCCGATGAGGGCGCAAAATGGATAGACCAGTTATTGATTGTTCCAGCAGCCCCCAGCGAATTATGCGATACGGCCAGAGACCAAGTTCCATTACTTGCTCCTAGGTTGAGGTTAGAGAAGGGTTCTTCTGGACTAAGGTCAGCATCGGCGGGAATTACCGTAAATGGTCCCGCGTAAGCGGTTACAGGGGTTGCTGCTGTAGGATAAAAACAAACATTGGTATAAGCTCCTGTGTTGATTCCTCCATTACCGCTAGATAGATCGATACTATCTCCTGCTGGAGAGACCAAAGTCAAGTTAATATTAGACGTAGGGTTATTGGTAATATCTACACAAACCGAGTCGATACTTCCACTAGTAAGGGTTAGGGGCGAAACGCCAGCCACCGTAATATTCGAGCGAACATAGCCGCCAAAGTTAAGGCCTACGCTATTCGGATTGCTAAATACAGAAGGCGTTGTTATGGCCCCAGGTAAATTAGCGGAGAGATAAGTAGAGTCGCCATTACAAACGGTATCGGGAGCGGCCGTAATTAGCGTAGCTCCTGTATCGCAGCAGACGATCACGGTTTGCAGTTCGGTTCCTACACAGCCATCGCCACTATCCCAATCATAGCGAATAGCGTGCACGCCACCGCCAGCGACAGCGGGATCCCAGCTAGCTGTACCATTTCCATTATCGACCACTCCTGGTCCAGAAAAAATACCTGTGCCTTCAGGCGTACCTAAGTTAATAATGGTACATCCGGCCCCACCATTGAAGGTAGTATTAGAGATAATTGTATTGGAGCCCGACATGCGGATTTCGTTAATAAATGTTCCACTACTGGCCAAATCACACCACTCCATAGAGTAGGAAGTAGCTGGATCTAGATACTCAATAGTTGTTTGGAACTGGCTATTATTGGGCAGTTGGCCTTGATAGTTCCCCCCTGTATTAGAAGGTCCCCAATAGGCAATGATATTCCCCGTTGCATTGGGTCCATCATATACGCGCAAAATATTCTGCGTAGCAGAAAAAGCGTCGGTGATAATATCAAAATAGAAACCAGGAGTAATTCCGAGATTACCTGGAGATGCGCTAGTGGGGTCTGCAGTTAATGCCACTGCACTGCCCGTACAATCATAAGGACTATTAGCCGTAAGGTCATTAAACTCTACAGGGGCACAGGGCAAAAGGATACTACAGTCCGTAGATCCTGTTCCACCCGTTTGGTTTGCCGAAATTTGGGTCGATTGATTCGAGAAATTCGTAATCAACAGAATATAGACATCTCCTGAGGCGGCATTGTTAATAGTTACTGTTTCAAAGGCGCTAGCGGAGTAGCTACAAGACTCAATAGCGCTCCCGGCGCCCCCATTGCCGAGGTTGCCGCATTGGCCGAGGGCTACACCCAAGTTATTAAATGGTCCATAGAGGATAAAATCCACATCTACGGAGTTGGTATTGACCAAATCAATAATCAAGTTACCGGGCTGATCAATTTGCAGGTAATACCAGGCGGGGTTAGGCTGAGAGCCTAAGCAGCCGTAGTTATTGCCGGCTGGGGCGGCGGGTTGGTTGGTCCCTGCGGGGAAGGTAACCCCCGATCCAGAACAAAAGGGCTCTGAAGCGGCACAGGTATTTCCCTGGGCCGAGGCTGCTGCTGGCATCAGTAGCATCGCCAAAAGTGGTAAAAGGAAAAACCGAGTCATCTGCTGGTAGGATAGCATAGATTTTAGCTTGATTTAAGAGGCTATAGCCTCTAAGCGATAAAAAAAAGCGCTAGGCGCTTGATTTGTGGGGGATAATATACGGTTCTACAGGCCCCGAAGGGGCCGCAGGCTTAGGGATGGATAGCAGTGGCCCGAAGGGCCAGACCGAAGCGCTTTAGCGCTGAAGGGCCGAGCGAACAGCGAGCTGCGACAGAGCCCGACCCCGAAGGAACTGAGGGGGAAGCCCCTCCTCCTTCTGCATCTTCTATTTAGTCGCCGTTTTTTGGTTGGCTAGGCGAGCTCTTTCTTCATTTTCTAGGGCCAGCGCTTTTTTGCGGCGAGCGAGGGCGGCCTCATATTTGGCCACCGTACCGTCGGCAATGCGGGCTGGATTTTGTTTGGCCTGCGCCAGTTCTTTTTCTAGGCGATTTACTTCCTCTGCATTTGTAGGCAATTGGCGAATATTTGTACTAATTTTTGGGCCAGTTTGTTGTTGCGCCTGAGCCGAATGCCCTATAAAAAGCGCTACAACGACGAAGGCAGAAGCAAATATATTTTTCATTTTCTTTTAGTTTAATTGATCTTAAAACGTATGCATTGGCTATTCTGCTGTATGTCCTTATATAACGTAGACTAGCCGTTTTCTGTATTTTTGAGCGGTAAAAACTGCTCTTTTTTTATGCTTGTAGGCTGCTCTAACTGCCGATGTAGCGGGAAATAAAGGCTAACGGAAAGCAGAAAAAGCCCTGATAACAAACAGATTTGCAAGAGTTGAAACTGCTTTTTTGTACATCCTTTTGGGGCGGCCTGAAAAAGCAGTGCCTCTAAACGTCTTTGCAATTTTTTCTTAGCCAAAAAGAAGGCCAAAGCTTGTCCTTTTTGCTGAAAGGCGGTCATCTTGAGGAGCATTTCGGCATAACTTCGGCGGCTGGGCAGCCGCTGAGCGGCATAATCATCGGCCAAAAGTTCGTTGATTTCCAAGAGTTCTTTGCGAAAAAGGTAGTAGAGCGGATGCCAAAACCAAAAAATTTGCAGCAGGCCCAAAAAATATCCGGCCCAGCTATCTCGGCCCTTGAGATGGCCCAACTCATGATAAAAAGCGGCCTCTTGCTCGGCCTCAGTAAGGCGATCTAGGGCCGGCGACCATAAAATGTAGTGCCGCAGCAGGCTAAATGTGCTAAAAGGATAGACCTTATAGCCCTTGGGGTAAAGCATCTGGTAAGAGAGATTTTCTAGCTGTCGGTCTTCGGCATAGGATTGTCGCCGCAGCCAAAGCAGGCCCCCAAAGCGCCATAAAAAACGCAGCAAAAAGTAGCTAGCAAAAAGCAAAAACAGCCATTCTAGGGCTCCTCGAAGCTCCATCATACGGTCATAATAGGGGTTGGGCTGAAAATCGACTATAGCGGCCTTTTGCTTGATTTCGCAATGGCAAACGCCCTCGCTATTATTGGCCGATTTATAGCAAGACAACAACTGCGGGTCCTCAATATCCACCTGATTCCAGCCCTCATAGCTCTCATAATCAACCCAGGTTTTCTCAAAATGATGCTCCAAAGAAGGCATGAGCATAGGCAAAAGCAAGGCCGCCAACAAAAAGGTCCAAATAAATAATTTTCGATTCTGCCAAGACAACTGCTTTCTTAAGGCCCAATAAAAAAGTGCCCCCGCAGCCAAAAGTAAGGCAGAAAGTAGTAGAAAAATTAGCATAAGCAGATTTTATCGGTCCAATAATTTTTTGAGCTCTTCTAGCTCCGCATCCGTCATGTTTTCCTGCTCAATTAAGGCAGAAAGCAAGGACTGCACAGAACCCGAAAAGACCTTCTCTACGGCATTTTCCAAAAAGTCTTGCTGATAACTTTCCTTAGACACCAAGGGGTAATACTGATGACTCCGCCCCTTTTCCATATGCCCAATGTACTTTTTTTTATCTTGCAAAATGCGCACTATCGTAGAAACGGTATTATAGGCCGGTTTGCTGGCCTCGGGCCAATGCGCCAAGATATCTTTAATATAGGCCCGCTCCAATTTCCATAAAATATCCATCACCTTTAGCTCCAAAGGCGTGAGCATAATTTTCTTTTCCATAAGCTTTAGTTATTTTTCTGCCCAAAAATAAGGCTTTTTCTGCTTTGCCTAAAAGTTCAATGCTAAAGACCACAATATTTAGCCCAAAGGAACGTCTTAAAGCCCGAAAAGTCACTTTTTTATCCGCAAAAACAAAAGTTTTCATGTACGCATCCTTCTCTAAATTATTGGCCCTTTGCCTCCTCCTTAGCCTTTCGGCTTGCCATCTTCTCAAAATCCCCAGCAACAATAACAACAACAACTCAAGCAGTGGCAGCGCCACAGCCACCGCCTCAGCCTATATAGAACGCTTCAAACCCATTGCTATTGCCGAAATGAAGCGAACTGGCGTGCCCGCTAGCATCAAAATGGCCCAAGCCATCCTAGAATCTGGCTATGGCCGTAGCGAACTAGCCAAAAATGCCAATAATCACTTCGGAATCAAATGCGGCAGCGGCTGGAGCGGCAAAACCTATCAACTCCGCTCCAAAAATGCCTGCTTTAGAGCCTACAGTAGCGCCGAAGAAAGCTTTAGGCAACATTCTGATTTTCTCCGAAATGGAAGCCGTTATGCCGACCTTTTCAAACTCAAAACTACCGATTATAAGGGCTGGGCCAAGGGCCTCCGAAAAGCCGGCTATGCCACTTCTTCCTCCTACCCTAGCAAACTAATTGAGCTGATTGAACGCTACCGCCTGCACCAATATGACCAATAATCAGGTCTTTTAAAATCTGGGGCCTCCGCAGCAAAGCTGCGGCGCTACGTTTCAGGGCTCGCTATTCGCTCGGCCCTTCAGCGCTAAAGCGCTTCGGTCTGGCCTAAGGGCCACCCTTGCACATCGCTAGGCCATAAAAAGGCGGACAAGCCGCCCAAAAACAGCAAAAAGCCAGCAGCTCTAGAGCTGCTGGCTTTTTACTGCCCGCTAATCAGGCTAATCCATCAAATTGAACTGCATAAAGGCCAATTTGTCTACAATTTCCTCTATCCGCTGAGCGGTGGGCTTGCCCGCTCCATGTCCCGCCGAACGATCAATGCGTAGCAAAGCAGGCGCATTGCCCTGGGCATTGGCCTGTAGGGCCGCCGCAAACTTAAAGGAATGTGCAGGCACTACTCGGTCGTCATGATCAGCGGTCATGACCATAGTAGCCGGATACTTTTGGGCCTTTACATTATGTACAGGAGAATAAGCGTATAGATGCTTAAACTGCTTTTTATCGCTGCTCAAACCATAATCTGCCGCCCAAAAACGACCAATGGTAAACTCCTGATAACGGAGCATATCCAAAACGCCCACAATCGGGAAAGCCACCTTGAACAAATCTGGGCGCTGCGTCATGCAAGCCCCAACCAATAGTCCCCCATTAGAACGGCCCTCTATGGCCAATTTACCGGGGTTGGTATAGCCCTCCTTGACCAAATACTCGGCTGCTTGGATAAAGTCATTAAATACATTTTGCTTATTTAGCTGCGTTCCCGCCTGATGCCAATCTTTACCATACTCTCCTCCTCCTCGGATATTGGCCACGGCAAAAATACCGCCCGCCTCTAATAAAGGAATGCGCTCTAGGGCAAAAGAAGGCATAATGCTAATATTAAATCCGCCATAACCATAGAGTAAAGTGGGGCGTTTGCCATCTGCTTTTAGGCCCTTTTTATGGGTAATGAACATGGGAATCCGAACGGTTTCTTTTCCGTTTTTGTAGGTATAAAACACCTGTCGCGTTACAAAGTCTTGGGGGTTAAAGGCCAATTTTGGGGCCTGCCAAGTTTCGCTTTTTCGGCTTTTGAGCTCAAAGGTACAAGCGGTGGTAGGAATTGTAAAGGCGCTCACGCTATAGCTACCGCCTTGGCCATTGGGGAAAGCCCGCAAGCTACCAATATCTACCGGGCTATCGCTACCCAAAACCTTGGGCAAATGCAAACGGCCCTTATATTCGCCCTTAGCATCATATACCCGTAATTGGTTGCGTACATCTTTGATGTAGTTGGCCACAAACTGATCGCCTAGCATAATGACCGACTCTAAAGCTTCTTTTTGCTCGGGCAAGATGGGGCGCCAATTTTTCTCTTCGGCCTGTTTGAGGTCAATTTCTAGCAATTGGTAATTGGGTGCTTTATAATTGGTCTTAAAATATAAACGGCTGCCCTTATTATTCACCAGGCTATAATCATAATCAAAATTACTGACCAAGACCTCAATGCCCGCATCTTTCTGCTTGAGGTTTTTGTAATAAATTCCATTGCCACTAGTACTAGCTGTACTATAAATGAGGAGATAATTTTCATCCTCGGTCACTTCTGGGCTAAAATTATAATTCGGGTGACTTCTATCGGCAAAGATGAGTTCATCTTCTGCTTGTTTTTGGCCCAAACGGTGGTAATATAGTTGATGGAACTCATTTTTGCGGCTATATTTATCCTCTGCTTCATTGGCATCATAGCGGCTATAGAAAAAGCCATTTTCAAACCAGCTCACATTAGAGTAGCGCACCCAATTGATCTCATCGGCCAATACTTTTTTGGTTTTCAGGTCCATTACCTTGATTGTTCTCCAGTCGGAGCCTGACTCACTGATGGCATAAGACAAATAGCGGCCATCTTTAGAGAACCAAAGGCCCATCAAAGAAACAGAACCATCTTTAGAGAGAGTATTGGGATCTAGGACCAATTCTTCTTTGAGGGGGCTCAAGCTAGCTGAGCGGTAAAGCGGCGATTGATTTTGTAGGCCTGTATTTTTGGTATAATAATAATAGTTCCCTTCTTTTCTGGGCGCCGAATAGCGGTTATAGTTCCAGATTTTTTCTAGGCGATCTTTTAGGGCTTCACGGCCGGGGAGCGCATCTAGATAATTGCGGCTCAACTTTTCTTGTTTGGCCACCCAAGCTTCTACTTTGGGGTCGGTATCTTTTTCGAGCCAGCGGTAAGGGTCGGCTACTTTTTGGCCAAAATAATCATCGCTTTGGTTTCCCTCTTCTGTTTTGGGATAAACCAACTGCAATTTATCGGGATGAATCAGTTGCACTGCTTCTTTGTTTTTGGGGGTTGTTATTGTTGTTTCCTCTTGGGTTTCAATGGGCTCAAAAGTCCGTTTGGGGGCAGAAGGCTGGCAAGCCTGCAGGCCCATGAGGCCCAAAACGGCTAGTGAAAGGGTTATTTTTTTAGCTTTCATTATATCGGTTTTGTGTAGGGAAACTGTTTTCGCTCAAATGTTTGTATAAGGTATAAAAATGCTGTTATTTTTTTGGCCTCTGGCTCATTTTTTCTGCATTCAATAAAAAACCGATAGCAGCTTTATGCTACTATCGGCTAATGATTATTTTGGCTTGGCTTGTCCTAATAGCTCATTTTAGGTTCTAATTCTTTGGCTTGATCGATAAAACCTTCTACTTGTTCTAGGCGGGGGACCGCTCTGGTGAGTTTTTTTTCGGCATTGACCTCGGTCATTTTTTGTTGTAGATTTTCGGCCTTGCGGGTCCGTAATTCTTTGATGGTATCTACGCCGGCGGCTTTGAGCAATTCGGCAAATTGGCTAGCTACGCCTTTTATGCGGAACATATCGGCCATGCCGGCCCAGGCCAGAATGCGTTTTTTATCGATGCCTGACTTATCGGCTAATTCTTGGCGGCCTTTGGGGGTACAGGCTGCATCTAGTAGGCCTTCTACGGTGCTGATGCCTGCTTCGGCTAATTTTTCTTGGTATTTAGGGCCAATTCCTTCGATAGCAGATACTTTAGTTGCCATAATTAACTTTGATTTGGAGATTATAAAAAGACTATTGTTAAAGCTGAGTTTGTTTAAAAATTTCGTTTTAGGAAAATAAGTATAAAGGCTAAATAGTGTAGACTCGCCCAGTTGTCGGCTTTTCTTTCAAAACGAATGAGTAAAATTTTGAATGCGTCAATCCATGCGTTAGTTCGCTCAACAGAAAAGCGTTCTTTGTAAAGTTCCTCATCTATAATATCTTGATAATAAGCTTTTTTTCTATTTCTTTTGTTGTGGTCAATATTAGGGATAATGCCCATTTTTTGGCAGTTTTCTCTAAGTTTTTTGCTATCAAACCCTGCATCAGCATTCATAAATAAACCATCAGGAGAGATGTCTGAAAGCTGCAGATCGGCAAGCATTTTTTGGAAATGACTCTCGATTTCAAACAAATCATTATGGTTTCCCGCAAAAGGCGGAGACATAGCGATTGGCAGCCCATTTTTATCTGTGAGAAAGAGAGCATTTGTGGTTTTGGACTTTTTTCGGCCCTGATAACCCACAGCTTCGCCCCCTCTTTTCGCTGGGGTATGACTTCCGTCAAGCTGTATACTAGATAAATCTAAACAAGATTTTTCATGGGCTAGAAATTGGATCCACACTTTTTGCCAAATACCAGACTCGGACCAGCTATTGAAGTAGTAATATACTGTTTGCCAGCAAATTAGAACTTCGTCAAAAAAAGATTGTATCGGTAATTCTCTCCACTGACAACCTGTTTTAAGCCTATAAATTATCGCTTTAACAATTTGCCACAGAGGCGCTTTGGTTTTTCGAGCCAATTTTTTTTCGGGAAAAAATGCTAATATTTTTTCCGTAATAAATTCTTTTGATAAATTCACAACCATGTTGCAAAGCCTTTTTTTGTTTTTGTCGTAATCAACAATAATAAGCGCTTTGCAGCATTTTTTTTTGCCTTAGTCTAGCTGCTGACTAAAAAATTTAAACAAGCTCGCTAAGTTTTTTTGTTTGGGGCACAAAAAAGCCACCCTTTTTTTTTGAAGAGGGTGGCTTTTTCTTTAGTGCTCATTTTGGCGTCCTACAGGCCCGAAGGGCCGCAGGCCTAGCGATGTGCAGGGGTGGCCGTAGGCCAGACCGAAGCGCTTTAGCGCTGAAGGGCCGAGCGACCCGACCAACGGGAGCCGACGCAGCGAAGCAAGTAACAGCGAGCCCTGAAACGACAACAAGGCCTTTAGGCCGCAGTTCGATGACCGAAGGGAATAACCGCCGCAAGGCGAAGCCGCAGCGGAGGCCCCAAAATAAGAGCTACTTTATAGGTGAATGACTTCATCATAGGCGGCGGCGGCGGCTTCCATCACGGCCTCAGACATTGTGGGGTGAGGGTGAACGGTTTTGACCAGCTCCATGCCTGTAGTTTCTAGTTTGCGGACGGCCACGAGTTCGGCCACCATTTCGGTTACATTGGCGCCCACCATATGGCCACCGAGCAACTCGCCATATTTCTTATCAAAAATTAGTTTGACAAAACCGGCATTATCGCCAGCGGCGCTCGCTTTTCCGGAAGCGGAGAAGGGGAACTTACCGATGCGCAGTTCGTAGCCAGCGGCTTTAGCTTGTTCCTCCGTCATGCCGACAGAAGCGACCTCGGGCCAGCAGTAGGTACAGGCGGGAATATTGTCATAATCGATCGCTTGAGGGGCGTGCTCAAACTTACCCTCTTTATAGGCGATAGCTTCTACACAAGTGATTCCCTCGGCGCTAGCGACATGGGCCAAAGCCTGAGTTTCTAGTACATCGCCGATAGCATAAATGCCGGCGACATTGGTGGCATAGACCTCATTGACCTCGATATGGCCTGTTTTGGTTGTTTTGACGCCTAGATTGGCCAGGCCGATATTTTCGGTATTGGGGCTTACGCCTACAGCAGAAAGGACCAGATCAACGGTGACTTTTTCTACTTTTCCTGTTTTATTGTGTTGGATTTCGACCTCACAGCCTCCGTTGGCCAAAGGAGTAACCTTTTGCACGGCGGCTTTGGTTTTAATCTTCATTTTGGCCTTTTTGTAGACCTTAGTAATTTCCTTAGAGACATCTACATCTTCGCGGGGAAGGATATTATCTAGATACTCGACCACGGTCACCTCAGTGCCCATACTCTTGTAGAAATAGGCGAACTCCATACCGATAGCGCCAGAGCCCACCACCAACATACTTTTGGGTTGTTTGGCTAGGGTCATGGCTTCGCGGTAGCCAATTATGTGTTTACCATCGATGGGTAAATTGGGGAGTTGGCGGGCGCGTGCACCAGTAGCCAGGACAATATGTTTGGCCGAATAGGTTTTCTTTTGGCCATTTTCCTCGCTTACTTCTATTTTTTTGCCGGGCAACAGCTTGCCCTGGCCCATAAGGACCGTAATTTTATTCTTCTTCATCAAGAAATTGACGCCGCCGCTCATTTTTTGAGCTACTCCACGGCTGCGTTGCACCACAGCAGAGAAGTCGCTTTTGGCCTCACTTACTTGAATGCCATAATCAGCAGCATGCTGAATATAATTGAATACCTGTGCACTTTTGAGTAGTGCTTTAGTGGGAATACATCCCCAATTGAGACAAATACCACCAAGGGCTTCGCGTTCTACAACAGCTACTTTATACCCTAATTGAGAGGCCCGAATGGCCGTTACGTATCCGCCAGGGCCGCTGCCCAAAACAATGATATCAAAATCCATATTGAAGCATAGTTTTAGTTAAAAAGAAAGGATGATCTTTCTGGCAACAAAGGTACAGGTTTTAGTTTAAAAACAAAGCCTGTTTTGAAGAAGAGCGTTATAGTAGAGATCCCTACCTTTGCATTTAAAACAATAGTCTATGAACATCAGAACGATTGAAGTTTGTCCTTATCGGGAGGACTGGCCCCAGGCCTTTGCCAAAGAAAAGGCGACCATTTTGAGTATTTTGCCTAAAAACATGCTGGTCCAAATTCATCATATTGGGAGTACTTCTGTGCCTGGTTTATCGGCCAAGCCCATTATTGATTTATTGATTTATTGATGGAAGTAGATAGCTTAGAAGAGCTAGATTGGGCGGCCCCAAAGCTAGAACAGCTCGGTTATTTGGTCAAGGGAGAGTTTGGTATTCCTGGCCGCCGTTACTTTCAAAAGGAAGAAATAGAACGCAGTCATCAGCTACATGCTTTTGTGTTCAACTCTTATGGGGCCAAGCGGCATTTGGCTTTTCGGGACTATCTTCGGCAGTTTGCGGAACATCGGCAGGCCTATGAGGCCATAAAATTGGAAGGGGCTCGTATGTATCGCTTTGATCCAGCTGCTTATGTGGCCCATAAAAATGATTTCATTCAGCTACATGAGCAAAAAGCCTTGCTTTGGGCCGAGGCGCAGGAAAACCAATAGTTAATTTAAGAAGAAAGCCGCCTACACAGTGGTGCAGGCGGCTTTTCTATGCTATTTAGCTTTGGCTTATGGCTTTTCTAGGGCCCAGTTCCAAGCTTCTTTTTTTGCTTTTTTGTTGTAGCTCGTGCTCAAGCTAGGGAAGAAAGCGAAGCGTAGTTTTTTATTGGCCAAAGGCATATAGCCTCTAAAGACGCGAATTTCTCTTTTGCCAGAGTTTACGGTCAGTTCTTCTAGTCCTCGGATCAGGCCATTTTTGACCAAATAATTCTTTAGGCGGGCCGAGAAGCAAAGCACTTGTTCTGCCTGCAAATAAGACATCCAGTCAAAGAAGAAGGCTTGGCAGCGCATGAGGTCTGCAGAGCTAATATTCGACTCTTTCTCTGTATAGAAAGGGCAATAAGCGGTATCCGTCAATTGGTCCAAAGAGAAGTTGGGAATATAAGCCTTTAGCTCGGGCATAATCTTGGCCCATTTCTTCTTATCGATTTCGCCATCGGGGGCGGTCATTTGTGCGGGATACTCCTGCCCTTCTTCGGCGAGCCAAGCATACTGTAAAAGGACCGTTCCTTTGCGGTGAATCGTAGAGCTGGCTAGTTGATAGGTCCAATTGCGTTCTGCTTCTGCATTTTCCTGGCAGATATCGCTACTGCCAAAGGTTTCGGCTAAGCGAATATAGAGCTCGTCTAAATCGGTACGGCGAACTGCTTCAATCTCGACTACCTCATTTTTGCCTTCTTCTAGTTTGGGGCGCAAATCTTCCTCGCTCAAGTTGAGTTCGGCGATAGCATCTTCTGCGGGGACCATTTGGAAATCCACCTGGCGTTTTTCCAGATTGGTGCTCGCTACCCGTACCCAGATGGGGTCTCCCATTTTGAAACGTTCTGAAGAAGAGCGAATATGAAAACGGTCTTCTTCTAGCACAAATTGATCGTACATATTTTCAAAGCGGAGCATCCCTTCACAGAAATTCTCATCTAGGGCGACAAAAATACCGTATTCGGTCATGCCCGTAATATGGCCCTGAAAAACCTGGCCCAAACGGCCTTGTAAATATTCGGTTTGTTTGTACTTGATTGACTCTCTTTCGGCATCCATGGCATTTCGCTCCTTCTTGGAGATATGTCCACAGATTTCTTCTAATTTCTCTGAGGTATAAGGCGGCTTTTCATGCATTAAGAAATGCTGCAAATTTCTATGCACCAATACATCTGCATAACGGCGAATAGGCGAAGTGAAATGCGAGTAATCTTCAAAGCCAAGGCCGTAGTGCCCAATATTTTGGGTAGAATAAGCTGCTTTTGACATCGTGCGGATGCCCAACTGATGCAAAACGGCATGCTCGGGTTTGCCCTCAGCGGCTTTCAGCATCTTATTAAAGGCGCCAGCCACTTCCTCTACATCCTGAATTTTTAGGCGGTAGCCCAATTGAGCGGCAAATTTTCCAAAACCATTGACCTTCTCCATATCGGGCAGGTCGTGAATGCGATAAACAAAAGGAACCTCTTTGCCTCCATTGCGGTAGATGTTCATAATCTTGGCTCCTACGCGTCGGTTGGCCAATAGCATAAAGTCCTCGACCAACATATGGGCATCTTTGCGATGCTTGAGGTAGACATCTACGGGTTTGCCATCTTCATCTAATTTGAAGCGTACTTCTGGCGACTCAAAACTGATGGCTCCTTTCTTAAAGCGGGCTTTGCGCAAAATATGCGCATAGCGATTGAGGATGCGCAGCTCTTGGCTGTAGGGTCCTTCTGCCCCATCCAAAATTTCTTGGGCCTCTTCATAGGCAAAGCGCTGGTCCGAATGGATGACCGTTTTGCCAAACCACTCTTCTACCACATGGCCTTTGGCGTTGAGCTCAAAAAGGGCCGAAAAAGTCAGTTTATCTTCATGCGGGCGCAAAGAGCAGACCCCATTTGATAGCTTTTCGGGGAGCATGGGTAAAACGCGGTCGACCAAATAGACAGAGGTGGTCCGTTTGGCCGCTTCTTTATCTAATGGGCTTCCCTTGGCCACATAATAGGTTACATCGGCAATGTGGATACCGATACGATAATTGCCATTATCCAGCATTTCTACAGAAAGGGCATCATCAAAGTCCTTAGCTGTAGCGGGGTCAATGGTAAAAGTAGGAATTTGGCGAAGGTCTAGGCGCTTTTGGATTTCTGCTTCGGGAATTTCCAGAGGAATAGCTTCTGATTCGGCCATAACTTCTTCTGGGAAATCGAGTTCGAAGCCCTGTTTAATCAGGATAGACTTCATTTCGATATCATTGCCGCCGGCTTTGCCCAAAACGGCTGTAACGACCCCCTTGGGGTTATCATTGCTATTGGGTTTGGGCCATTCGGTAATATGTACTACTACCTTATCATCACTTTGGCCTTCCATCAGGCTGTTGCGGTCCACAATAATATCCATAGGGACCGTATTCTCATCGGGGATGACAAAGCAGAAGCGCTTAGAAACGACCAGCGTACCGATAAAGGTTTCTCTGTTTCGTTTTAGGATTTTCACCACTCGGCCCTCGGGTTTGCCTCGGCGAGAGAGTCGCCATTTCAGCTGCACCAAATCGCCTTTGAGGGCGCCTTCCAATGCGCCTTGAGAGACAAAAACATCTCGATCTAGTTCTTCGTCATCGGGGACAACATAGGCTGCTCCAGAGCGGGTGGGGTCTACGGTTCCGGTAGTCATTTTCCAGCTAGAGCCTTTTTTGCGATTATCCTGCTCCTTTCGTCCAGAATGGCCTTGATCATTGCGGTCATTTTCTACCAATCGTTGTTGGTAAAAGCGGTCGATGCGGTAGCGGTTACCTCTAGCGAGAGGATAAATTACGCCTTCTTCTTGCAGGGCATCTAGGGCCGATTGCACAGCATCTGAGCTATTGGCAATCGGTAGTTTTCTAACAATATCTTTCACGCCCAGGCGGGCCTTATGGTCATTGATAAAAAGTTTAGCAATTTGACTTTTCAGTTCTCCGCTGCTCAATTGCTTCTTCTGCTTGGGTTTATTTTTTTTATATGCCATATTTTTTTGTTTAGTGCTGCTCTTTGGGCCCTGGCGGGGCCATACTGAAAACAGAGCAGTTGGGCGGCCTGCCTTTGCAAGCCTATATTGATTGAATCGGGCTGCCTCAATTTTCGGAGGCCTTATACCCAGTTTATGCTAGTCTTTTTTTGTGTATCTATTGGACTAGTCTTTTTATGATTGATTTGGGGCTGCCCCTTCGCTTCGCTCGGGTCGGGCTGTGTCGCAGCTCGCTATTCGCTCGGCCCTGCAGCCCTTTGGGCTTTGGTCTGCCGCCTTTGGCGGCCCTGCTGTCCATCCCTCAGCCGTTAGGCCCTGCGGGCCTTTTGGGGGCATTCGTTTAAAGCGCTTTAGCTTATTTTAAGTTCGGTTTTGGGGGAATATTATTTGGTCTAGGATTGTTCTTGTCTTATTAGGGGTTTATGTCTAGGCCTAGATTGGCCCAGCGCTGCGGAGCGGGTGGCCCACAGGGCCAGACCGAGGCCTTTTGCTGCTTTGCAGCAAAAGGCGAAGGGCCGAGCAGGCTTGCGAGCCCCGCAGCATAGCGGCGGCCGACCTAGGCGCAGCCTAGCCGGCCGCGGGCCCCAAAAAATTAAAAAGATTATACATCTTCTAGAATTTCTCCATCTAGGGTAATTTGCAAGCGTTTGCTTTGCGTAGTATTTTCTTTGAGCAGTTGGCCTTGGGCGTCGATATGGCCCTCTACTCTTTGGATGCTCCAATCTTTGGCGACCGTGCAGACCATTTGTTTGATGCCATCTTCTAGGTAAAGCGTTCCGGCTAAAATTTTATGGTCAATAATGTGGCCAGCGGGCGAGAAAGTGGCTAAAAAGTAGGCGCTCCCTTCCAAAGAGGCCTGCCAATAGACCAGGCCTAAGAACTTTTCGCTTTGGGCTAGGCAGAAGCAGGGCATAAATTCGGTAAACTCGTCTAGTTCTTCGCCATGCTCCAGCACAAACTCGTACATCCAGGCGGCATTTAGGGGTTCATGAGCTTCTGCGATGAGTTTTTCGGTATCAGAGCTAATGCTTAGAGGAAGTTCTACGGCTGGAAAAAAGTTCAAGAAATTTTCAAAACGCAGCTTTTCTTTCTTTTTCGGGATAATTGGGCTGGTTGTTCCTTGGAATCCCTCTTGATGTAAAAGCATTTTCTGCATCTAGGTACTATACGTTTAATTAATTGATTAAAGCTAAGGTTTTTTCTTGGTTTTTGCAAGGGCAAAGGGGCACAAAAGAAAAGGTCACCGAAGGTATTCGGTGACCTCTTGGCCCAGAAGGGCAATATAATTTAGTAACGGTAGTGTTCAGGTTTGTAAGGACCTTTGACTGTTACGCCGATATATTCGGCTTGTTCTTGGCTAAGTTCTTCTAGTTCTACGCCAATTTTGGCTAGGTGTAGGCGGGCTACTTCTTCATCGAGATGTTTGGGTAGCATGTATACATCTTTGCCGTACTCATCGGTATCGCGTTTGGTCCAAAGTTCGATTTGGGCCAAAGTTTGGTTAGTGAAAGAGTTTGACATCACGAAAGAGGGGTGTCCAGTAGCGCAGCCCAAGTTCACCAAGCGGCCTTCGGCCAAAAGGATGATATCATTTCCTTCGATGTTGTAGAGATCCACCTGAGGTTTAATTTCTACTTTAGTGCTTCCGTAAGTTTTGTTCAACCAAGCCATATCGATTTCGTTATCGAAGTGGCCGATATTACAAAGGATAGTTTTATCATTCATCATACGGAAATGCTCTTCGCGGATGATATCTTTGTTGCCGGTAGCGGTAACAATGATATCGGCACGAGGGATAGCATTGCTCATTTTTTTCACCTCAAAACCGTCCATAGCGGCCTGAAGGGCACAGATGGGGTCGATTTCGGTAACGATCACGCGGCAACCAGCACCACGCAAAGAAGCGGCAGTACCTTTTCCTACATCACCGTAGCCACCTACAACAGCTACTTTACCGGCCAACATAATGTCGGTAGCACGGCGGATAGCATCTACAGCAGACTCGCGGCAGCCATATTTGTTATCAAACTTAGACTTAGTTACAGAGTCGTTTACGTTGATAGCAGGCATGGGCAAAGTCCCTTTCTTCACGCGCTCATATAGGCGGTGTACCCCTGTAGTGGTTTCTTCAGAAATACCGAATACGCCTTTGGCCATTTCGGGATATTTGTCCAAAACTACATTAGTCAAATCTCCACCATCATCTAGGATCATGTTCAAGGGCTGGCCATCTTTAAAGCTACGTAGAGTTTGCTCTAGGCACCAGTCATACTCTTCTTCGGTCATGCCTTTCCAAGCAAAAACGGGTACACCAGCGGCGGCGATAGCGGCAGCGGCTTGATCTTGAGTAGAGAAGATGTTACAAGAAGACCAAGTTACATCGGCGCCAAGGGCGACCAAAGTCTCGATCAAAACAGCGGTTTGGATAGTCATATGCAGGCAACCTGCAATGCGAGCTCCTTTAAGAGGTTGGCTCTCTCCATATTTCTCACGCAGAGCCATCAAGCCGGGCATTTCTGCTTCGGCTAGGGTAATTTCTTTGCGGCCCCAGTCGGCTAGCGAGATGTCTTTTACTTTGTAGTTCAACTTATTTACTGTTTCCATTCAGTTAAAAACTAGATTGAGTGATAAAATCAGCACAAAAGTACAATTTTATCCCTGATTTACAAAATATCTTAAGCTATTGATTATCAAAGCTAATCATTCTTCAGTACGATACGGTAGCGGGCCTTGCCGGCTTCCAAATGGGCGATAGCCTCATTGATTTGGCTCAGGGGGAACTCCATAAGCTTTTACGCTCATGTTTTTGGGCGTATGTATTCTCTAAAGAGAAAAACGCTCAAATTGTTTAGGCCAAAAGGAGACCTAAGTACAAAAAAAAAGAGCCCAAAAACTGGACTCTTCTATACTTTATCGGCAGCTAATTAGCCTTGGATGCTCAACAACTCCAACTCAAAAATGAGGGTAGCGTGAGGAGGAATATCATTTCCTGCGCCATTGGCACCATAAGCCAAGCCAGAAGGAATATATAGGCGCCATTTTGAGCCTACAGGCATCAATTGCAAAGCTTCTTGCCAGCCCTGAATCAAGTTACCTACAGGGAAAGTAGCAGGCTGTCCGCGCAATACAGAACTGTCAAATACTTTTCCGTTGAGTAGACGACCTTCATAGTGAGCGACTACAGTATTTTGAGCCGTGGGGATATCGCCATTGCCTTCTACCAATACCTCATATTGCAAACCACTCTCGCGGCTAACAATTTCCTCGCGCTTAGCATTCTCTTCCAAGAAGCCCTTTTCTTGCTCTACAGATTCTGCAGCCTGAGAAGCAGCAATACCTTGCATGTAGGTTTGTACCGCCTGAGAAGCAGCTTGTAGCTCTTCATTAGTTGCAGACATGCCAAAAATAGCTTGGATACCTTGACCCATTGCTTCTACATCCATATCCTGAGGATTCACCTGATTGGCGAGATTGCTACCAAGCAAAAGCCCAATTTGATAACTAAGTTCTTTCATAAGTTGATTTCTATTGTATAAATTCTGCCGCAATGATACAAAAAAGCGCTCGCTATCCCAAGGATGCAAGCGCTCTTTCTAAATTCTCTGGCCTTTACTCTATCGCCAGTAGTTCTACCTCAAAAATGAGGGCCGAGTTGGCCGGAATTTTACCCGCCGCTCGCTGACCATAGCCCAAATCAGCCGGTATATAAAGCTTGTATTTGGCTCCTACAGGCATGAGTTGCAAACCTTCCTGCCAGCCTCTAATCACATTGCCCAAAGGAAAAGAAATAGGCTTCCCTCGATCTACAGAACTATCGAAAACAGTTCCATCAATCAAGGTCCCATGATAATGCACCTTCACTTTATTATTGATGCTCGGCTTACCTCCAACACCCTCCTTAAGAACCTCATACTGCAAACCCGATTCGGTCACTTTGACCTTAGAACGCTTGGCATTTTTAGCCAAAAAATCTTGGCCCTTTTTTAAGTTAGCCTCGCCAGCCTTGGCCTGCATCTCCTGAAAAGTCTTATTGACTAACTGCTGTGCCGCCGCTTGGTCCATCAAAGGCTTCTCATCAGCATCCATCGCAGCTCGCAATCCAGCCAATAACTCTATGACCTCTACATCACTGTACTCCATCCCCATGGCCTTGAGGTTACTCCCCAAAAGCATCCCATAAGCATAGCTAAAATCATCCCCTTTAGGAGCCGATTCCTGGTTAATCACGGGAGCGGTAGGCGCCGCCTGTGCTGGCTCTCCGCAAGATTGTAGCCCATAACTGGCAGTAAACAAACCTGCCGCAAAAAGAAGACGAGTCGTCCATTTCATACTATATCCTGTTTTATATTTTTTACTATTTTCTCCCCTAATTTACCAAAAATAATTCCATTTGCTCATGTCTGCCCTCCCAGATTAGCGGAAGATTAACAATCTGCTGTTTTTTTGGGGCCTCCGCCTCCCTTCGGTCGTCGGCGCTACGTTTCGGGGCTCGCAGGGCTGCTCGGCCCTGCAGGCAGGCTGCGCCTGCCTTTGGTCTGCGGCTGCGCCGCCCCCCTGCACATCGCTAGGCCAAGGCAGACGCCTAGGCCAATTCCCCAAAGCTTAATAAGGATCTACATCAATGACTACTCTCAGCCCACTTAGGCCATCTTTTTGCCGTAGCAGCTCCTGCATATCTCTAATTTTGTCTTTGGCCGCCCGCAGGCTTTTTCCTCCTCGGCCCAATTTGATTAAGAGGTCCATAAGGTAGTAGGTCCGCACCCTAGCAATAGAGGGCTCGGCTGGCCCCAGCACCCGATTGCCCAAACGAGATTGCAAAAACTTGGCCCCCCATTCTGCCGCCATCAGCAGTTGGTCCCGCTTTTTATGCTTAAACTGAATCTTAATCAAGCGTTGAAAAGGCGGATACTTAAAGCTGCGGCGCTCGGCTAGTTCCCTTTGCTGAAACTGCTGAAAATTGTGCTGCAACACTTCTCGCAAAATTTCATGCTCGGCCTGATAAGCTTGAATAAGGACTCGGCCCTGCTTTTTTTTCCGTCCAGCTCTTCCCGCTACCTGCGTCATGAGCTGAAAGGCGCGTTCATTGGCCCTAAAATCTGGAAACTGCAGCATTTGGTCCGCCGATAAGACGGCAACTAGGCCCACATTGTCAAAGTCTAGGCCTTTAGTGACCATTTGCGTTCCAATCAGGACATCTATTTGTCCATCGGCAAAGCGGTTAATCAGGCGGTCATGTCCATTTTTCCCCCGAACTGTATCCCAGTCCATCCGCTCTAGGCGAGCATCGGGCAAAAAGATTTGGAGTTCATCCTCAATCTTTTCTGTTCCAAAACCGATGATTTCTAGTTCATGGCTACCGCAGGCATCGCAGCTTTTGGGCAAAGCCCGCTGATAGCCACAATAGTGGCAGCGTAAGTTATTGCTATACTTATGGTAAGTCAGGCTGACGTCACAATCCTTGCACTCTGTGGTCCAGCCACAACTTTTACAGCGGTATAGGGGGGCATATCCTCGGCGATTTTGGAACAAAATCGCCTGTTCTCCATTGGCCAATGTTTCTTTGAGTGCATCTAGTAAATGGCCCGAAAAAATGCCGTGCATACGTTTTTCGCGTTGCTGCTCGCCAAGGTCTACAATTTCTATTTTTGGGAGGGCCAGGCCTCCAAATCGCTGATCTAATTGGACCAAGGCGTATTTCTCCTCCAAAGCATTCTGATAGCTTTCTAGAGAAGGCGTGGCCGAGCCCAGCAAAATATTTGCTCCATGCAGATGGGCCATAAATACGGCTGTATCTCGGGCATTATAGCGTGGAGCGGGGTCTTGCTGCTTATAAGAGGGGTCATGCTCTTCATCGACTAAAATGAGGCCCAAAGACTGAAAGGGCAAAAGCAAGGCCGAGCGAGCCCCTAAGATAATGGGAACGCCTTCTTGTACCGCCCGCCAGATTTCTACTCTTTCGTTATTATTAAACTTAGAGTGGTAGACCAGAATTTGGTCCCCAAAATGTTTTTGCAGGCGGCCCACAATTTGGGCGGTTAGGGCAATTTCGGGCAGCAAATATAAAACTTGTTGTCCTTGCCCTATATAATGCTCCATTAACTCGACAAAAACCTGTGTTTTTCCGCTACCCGTTACCCCATGTAGCAAAACGGCTTTTTTATTAGCAAAATGCTGCAGGCAGCTTTCGTAGGCTTGTTGTTGTTGTTTGGAGAGATCATAATTTCCCTCGGCCTCGCCATCATAATCATCTAGGCGAGACAATTCTTTTTGGTAGATGGTAAAGATGCCCTTATCGACTAATTTTTTGAGCAGGGCGCTATCTATTTTGGCCCTTTCGTATAATTCTTTTTTGCGAACTTTTTTTTGTTCTCGGCCCAACTGCATAAAGGCCATGAGGGTATCTATTTGTTTATGGGCTCGGCTACCAATCACATCAAAGGCTTCTTTTATGCTGCTGGGATTGTTTAGTTCGTAGGGCGGGGCCAAGGCCACCCAATCTTCCATTTTGGGTTTATAGCGTTCTTGCAGCTCTTCTTTGAGTTGGACCAACTGTTTATCGAGCAGTGACTTTACTAACTTGTGGACCGACTTAAGTTTGAGCATTCGTTGGATATCGCTCAGGCTGAGTTCGCCTTTTTTTTGCAATTGCTCGATGACCAATGCTTCATCGCCTGGCAGTTCTTGGTGGAGTTGCATCCAAGGTTTGGCCTCATAGTTTTCGGCTAGTAACAATTTGCTTTCTCCGGCTAATTTGAGGCCAGCGGGCAAGGCGGCGGCCATTAGTTCGCCCATACTACAGAGATAATAAGTGGACATCCATTCCCAGAGGCGGAACTGCTCTTCGGTGACTATGGGAAAATCGTCTAGGACCGAAATGATGGGGCGGGTTTGGTAGGCGGGTTTTTCTTCTGTAATGGAGTATACTAAACCAGCATATCGGCCTTGTCGCCCTAATTGGACCTCTACTCTTACGCCCTTTTGCAGCCATTCTTTGAGGTGAAAGGGGACCGAATAGGTATATAATTTAGCTAAAGGCAGGGGCAGAATAACCTCGACATAGGTTCCTTTTTTTTCTGCGCCTCCACCAGATTCAAAGAGGTCTAACAAACTAGATGCGGACATAGGCGGTATCATAAATTTATGAGTGGCGAATATAAGGAACTCTAGACAGAAGCGCAGAACTCCTTTTGGCTAAAAGAGAAAAAAGGCGAGTTTGTTTAGGTGGGGAAGCCACAGCGGAGCGGGGGCATTTGGCCTAGCGATGTGCAGGGGGGCGGCGAAGCCGCAGACCCAGCCGCCAAAGGCGGCGCAGGGCCGAGCAGGCCTGCGAGCCCCGAAACGTAGCGCCGCAAGGCGAAGCCGCAGCGGAGGCCCCAAAAAAGGCCCTTATCTGGCAGCAAACTGGCTTTAAAATATACGGCTCTCTAAATATTAAGAAATATTTAAATTGAGTAGGAATTAGTTTTATACTCTATTATTTACTAGACTTTTGTTGATGGGCAAGGTCCTTTTTATTAGTTGAAAAGACTTGATTATAAAAATGCAAATTCAGGAATTTTCACGTTCTTTAGACAAGGCCGGGGATAATTGCAACTGGCCAACTATTATTCATCTCCCCCTAATTTACTACAGCATGCATAGAAAAATAGCTTACTTTTTCACCCTTTACCTTCTATTGTCCCTGAGTTGGGGTCTAGAAGCGCAGATTGCCTATTTGGATGTTCCGGATCAGACCTTAACGGTGGGGCAATCGGCCACTTTTGATTTAACCTCGGATGGGGATAATGAGATTAACATCTCGGTTAACATGAGTGGGAGTACCTTTATCACCTTTACTCGGCCGGCATTAAATTCGGGCGTAAGTCAGACGGCCACCTTACAATTATCTGGGCCAAACATCCGAAAATTGGCGGCTGGGGATGTAATTGGGCCGAGTTCGGGGACCTATACGGCGGGTTCTACTTTTTTTTGTTCCGCTTGTATTCAGGCGCTTTTTCCTTGGGCCGCACCACCATTTAATGATTTGTATGTGGGCTTTCGGTTTATACGAAACTCGGGGAGCACGCATTATGCCTGGGTTCGGTTAGATGTACCCTCTGCTGCCAACACGGTAACGATTAAGGATTTTGGCTGGGAACAAACGCCTGACACCGCCATTATTGCGGGGGCGACAGGGCAGGTTTTGGTCAATCAGATTCTGGTCTATGGGCAAGGCGGGCAAAATACGATTAGCACGCCAAACGGGACCCTTCAGATGCTGGCGACGACCACACCTACAAACGCCACAGATACCACTAAAAACTGGACGACCAACAACAACAGTATTGCTACGATTAACTCGACGACAGGTTTGTTGCAGGCGGTGAGTAATGGTACCGTTCGGGTATTTGCCACGGCCAATGATGGCTCGGGCGTATCTGGTTTTGAAGATATTGTCATTTCAGGGCAATTTAAGCCCGTCAGTAGTATTCAGATTGGGGGACAAGGCGGGGCAAGCTCTGTAATTTCTACCCAAAACCTACAAATGACCACTTATGTTTTACCGACCGATGCCACAGATACCACAGTAAGTTGGGGCGTCATCAATGGAACGGGAACCGCTACGATAAATACCTCTGGAGTATTGACAGGAGGAAATCCGGGAACGGTTCAGGTCACGGCCACGGCCAATGATGGTTCGGGCAACTCGGCCACGGCCAATATTACGGTAGACCCTTTGCTAGTGTCTAGTATATCGGTACAAGGACAAGGCGGGGCCAGTAATGTGCAGGCCTCCTCTAGTTTACAGATGGTTGCCACGGTTAGTCCGAGCAATGCCACAAATACAGGCCTAAGTTGGTCGGTGAATAACCAAACGGGTTCTGCCACCATCAATCCGAGTACGGGAATGCTATCGGCTGGAAGTCCCGGCACGGTAGAAGTTTGTGCCACGGCCAATGATGGTTCTGGCGTAGTGGGCTGTACGGTCATTACTGTAGATCCGATTTTGGTCTCTAGTATATCAGTACAAGGGCAGAGTGGGCAAACGAATGTACAAGCTACTGCTAGCTTACAGATGTTGGCCACGGTTAGCCCAGCCAATGCCTCTACCCCATCCGTCAGTTGGTCCGTAATTAACGGAACAGGAACGGCTAGTATTAACAGCTCTGGTTTATTGACTGGCGGAAACCCAGGAACGGTTCAAGTTTGTGCTACCGCCAATGATGGCTCGGGTATTTCGGATTGTGTGACGATTACGATTGATCCCATTTTGGTCAGCAGTATTAGCGTGCAGGGCCAGGGAGGAGTGAGTACTGTTCAATCTTCTTCTACATTACAAATATTAGCTACGGTTGGTCCAGCCAATGCTTCTAATCCATCGGTTAGCTGGTCCGTAACCAACGGCACAGGAACCGCCACCATTAACGGTGCTGGTCTATTGACTGGCGGAAACCCTGGAACGGTGCAGGTTTGTGCTACCGCCAATGATGGCTCGGGTATTTTGGATTGTGTGACGATTACGATTGACCCTATTTTGGTCAGCAGTATTAGCGTGCAGGGCCAGGGAGGACTGAGTACTGTTCAATCTTCTTCTACATTACAAATATTGGCCACGGTTGGTCCAGCCAATGCTTCTAATCCATCGGTTAGTTGGTCCGTAACCAACGGAACGGGAACCGCCAGCATTAACGGTTCTGGTCTATTGACTGGCGGAAACCCAGGAACGGTGCAGGTTTGTGCTACGGCCAATGATGGCTCGGGTATTTCGGATTGTGTGACGATTACGATTGATCCCATTTTGGTCTCTAGCATTAGCGTGCAGGGACAGGGAGGACTGAGTACTGTTCAATCTTCTTCTACATTACAAATATTGGCTACGGTCAGTCCTGCCAATGCTTCTAATCCTTCGGTTAGTTGGTCTGTAACGAACGGAACGGGAAGCGCCACCATTAACGGTGCTGGTCTATTGACTGGCGGAAACCCAGGTACGGTTCAAGTTTGTGCTACGGCCAATGATGGATCGGGCGTTTCGGATTGTATGACGATTACGATTGACCCCATTTTGGTCAGCAGTATTAGCGTGCAGGGACAAGGAGGAGTAACAGCTGTTTCCTCTTCTGCTAGCTTACAGATGTTGGCCACGGTTGGTCCAGCCAATGCTTCTAATCCATCGGTTAGCTGGTCCGTAACCAACGGCACAGGAACCGCCACCATTAACGGTGCTGGTCTATTGACTGGCGGAAACCCTGGAACGGTTCAAGTTTGTGCTACGGCCAATGATGGCTCGGGCATTTCGGATTGTGTGACGATTACGATTGATCCCATTTTGGTCTCTAGCATTAGCGTGCAGGGACAGGGAGGACTGAGTACTGTTCAATCTTCTTCTACATTACAAATATTGGCTACGGTCGGTCCTGCCAATGCCTCTAATCCATCGGTTAGTTGGTCCGTAACAAACAGCACAGGAACCGCCAGCATTAACGGCTCTGGTCTATTGACTGGCGGAAACCCAGGAACAGTTCAAGTTTGTGCTACCGCCAATGATGGCTCTGGCATTTCGGATTGTGTGACGATTACGATTGATCCCATTTTGGTCTCTAGCATTAGCGTGCAGGGACAAGGAGGAGCGACTAATGTGTCCTCTTCTGCTAGCTTACAGATGTTGGCCACGGTTGGTCCAGCCAATGCCTCTAATCCATCGGTTAGCTGGTCTGTAACGAACGGAACGGGAACCGCTACCATTAACGGCTCAGGTCTATTGACTGGCGGAAACCCAGGAACGGTTCAGGTTTGTGCTACCGCCAATGATGGCTCGGGTATTTCGGATTGTGTGACGATTACGATTGATCCCATTTTGGTCAGCAGTATTAGCGTGCAGGGCCAGGGAGGAGCGACTAATGTGTCCTCTTCTGCTAGCTTACAGATGTTGGCCACGGTTGGTCCAGCCAATGCCTCTAATCCATCGGTTAGCTGGTCTGTAGTCAACGGAACTGGAACCGCCAGCATTAACGGCTCAGGTCTATTGACTGGAGGAAACCCAGGAACAGTTCAGGTTTGTGCTACGGCTAATGATGGCTCGGGTATTTCGGATTGTGTGACGATTACGATTGACCCCATTTTGGTCAGCAGTATTAGCGTGCAGGGACAAGGCGGAGCAACAGCCGTTTCCTCTTCTGCCAGCCTACAGATGTTGGCCACGGTTGGTCCAGCCAATGCCTCTAATCCATCCGTTAGCTGGTCCGTAACCAACGGAACGGGAACCGCCACCATTAACGGCTCTGGTCTACTGACTGGCGGAAACCCAGGAACGGTGCAGGTTTGTGCTACCGCCAATGATGGCTCGGGTATTTCGGATTGTGTGACGATTACGATTGACCCCATTTTGGTCAGCAGTATTAGCGTGCAGGGGCAAGGCGGAGCGACTAATGTTTCCTCTTCTGCTAGCCTACAGATGTTGGCCACAGTTGGTCCTGCCAATGCTTCTAATCCTTCGGTTAGTTGGTCTGTAACCAACGGCACAGGAACCGCCAGCATTAACGGCTCAGGCCTATTGACTGGCGGAAACCCAGGAACGGTGCAGGTTTGTGCTACCGCCAATGATGGCTCGGGTATTTCGGATTGTGTAACGATTACGATTGACCCCATTTTGGTCAGCAGCATTAGTGTGCAGGGACAGGGCGGAGCGAACAGCATACAAGCTGGCTCTAATCTTCAGATGGTGGCTGCCATCAGTCCCGCCAATGCTTCCAATCAGACGGTGGTATGGTCGGTAAACAATCAGACAGGTACTGCCAACATTGATCCCAATACAGGGCTGCTATCTGCAACTACGGCAGGAACTGTAGAAGTTTGTGCCACGGCCACAGATGGCTCTGCTGTATCTGGCTGTACAGTAATTACGATTAACACAACAACTATCCTTGTCAGTGCAATTAGCGTACAGGGGCAAGGAGGAAATAGCAATGTACAGACAGGGGCCAACCTACAGATGGTGGCTACCGTCAGTCCTGCCAATGCTTCCAATCAGACGGTAGTTTGGTCGGTAACAAATCAGACAGGTAGCGCCACAATTGACCCTAATACGGGTCTACTTACAGCAGGCAGTGCGGGAACTGTAGAAGTTTGCGCCACGGCCACAGATGGTTCTGGCATTTCAGGCTGCACAACAATTACTGTTTTGACGGCAGTAGTGGCCGTAAGCAGTATTAGTGTACAAGGCCAAGGGGGACAAAGCAACCTTACTTTAGGAAATAACCTACAGATGGTAGCAACGGTTAACCCCGCTAATGCAACCAATAATAGCGTAAGTTGGTCGGTCAATAACCAAACGGGAACAGCTAGTATTGATCCCCTAACAGGCCTCTTAAGCGCTACCGCTGAAGGTACCGTAGAAGTCTGTGCCACGGCCAATGATGGTTCTGGCGTTTCGGGATGTACGATTATTACGATTGACCCCATTTTGGTCAGCAGTATTGCGGTGCAAGGCCAAGGGGGAGCTACTAATGTTGCTTCTTCTTCTAACTTACAGATGTTGGCGACGGTTAGTCCAAGCAATGCCTCAAATAACTCGGTTAGTTGGTCCGTAAATAACCAGACAGGAACGGCCACGATTAACCCTAGTACAGGTGTTTTGACGGCAGGTAATCCCGGTACGGTAGAAGTTTGCGCCACCGCCAATGATGGCTCTGGCGTTTCGGATTGTATTATTATTACCATTGACCCCATTTTGGTTAGTAGTATTGCTGTGCAAGGCCAAGGAGGAGCTACAAATGTACAAGCCAATGCCAGCTTACAGATGTTGGCGACGGTTAGCCCAGCCAATGCTTCTAATCCTTCGGTCAGTTGGTCCCTAATCAACGGAACAGGTACTGCGACAATTAACAGTGCTGGCCTCTTGAGCGCAGGAAATCCAGGTACGGTTCAGGTTTGTGCTACCGCCAATGATGGCTCGGGCATTTCGGATTGTGTGACGATTACGATTGCCCCCATTTTGGTCAGCAGCATTAGCGTGCAAGGACAAGGAGGAGCTACTAATGTTGCTTCTTCTTCTAACTTACAGATGTTGGCCACGCTTAGTCCAAGCAATGCCTCCAATAACTCGGTTAGTTGGTCCGTAAATAACCAAACAGGAACGGCGACAATTAACCCCAGTACAGGCGTTTTGACCGCAGGTAATCCCGGTACGGTAGAAGTTTGCGCCACCGCCAATGATGGCTCTGGCGTTTCGGATTGTATTGTTATTACGGTTGATCCTATTTTAGTGTCTAGCATTACGGTGCAAGGACAAGGGGGGGGCACTAGCGTCACCGCTTCGGCTAGTTTGCAGATGTTGGCCACGGTTAGTCCAAGCAATGCCTCTAATACAACAGTAAACTGGAGCGTGACGAACCAAACAGGAAGCGCAACGATCAATAGTGCTGGACTTTTAACCGGAGGAACTCCTGGTACAGTAGAAGTTTGCGCAACAGCTACTGATGGCTCTGGAATTTCTGACTGTATTATTATTACGGTAACAACAAATACCGTTTTCGTCTCTAGCATTGCTGTGCAAGGACAAGGGGGACAAACGAACCTCCTTGCTGCAGGCAACTTGCAAATGCTAGCTACGGTTAGCCCAAGCAATGCCTCGAATAACTCGGTCAGTTGGTCGGTGAATAACCAAACAGGAACAGCTACCATTAACCCTAGTACAGGCGTTTTAACCGCTGGTAACCCCGGTACGGTAGAAGTTTGTGCTAGCGCCAATGATGGCTCGGGCGTTTCTGATTGCATCATCATTACGATTGATCCCATTTTGGTCTCTAGCATTACGGTGCAAGGCCAAGGGGGAGCTACTAACGTTACCGCTTCGGCTAGTTTGCAGATATTGGCTACGGTTGGCCCAGCCAATGCCTCCAATAACTCGGTTAGTTGGTCCGTAAATAACCAAACAGGAACAGCCACGATTAACCCTAGTACAGGCGTTTTGACCGCTGGCAATCCCGGTACGGTAGAGGTTTGTGCTACCGCCAATGATGGCTCGGGCGTTTCTGACTGTATTGTGATTACCATTGATCCCATTTTGGTCTCTAGCATTACGGTGCAAGGCCAAGGGGGAGCCACTACAGTTTCTACCGCTTCTAGCCTACAAATGATTGCGACCGTTAGTCCAAGCAATGCCTCGAATCCAAATGTTAGCTGGTCGGTCAATAATCAGACGGGCTCCGCAAGTATTAGTGCTTCTGGTGTATTGAGTCCTAGCTCGGCAGGAACCGTAGAGGTTTGTGCTACAGCTACTGATGGCTCGGGCGTTTCGGATTGTATTGTTATTACAATTACAAATACCTTTATTCCCGTTACGGCGATTAGTGTACAGGGACAGGGAGGAACTAACAGCATCAATTCGGGGGCAAGCTTGCAGATGCAGGCTACGGTGAGTCCCGCCAATGCTACAAACCCTAGCGTGAGTTGGTCGGTCAATAACCAAACAGGAACAGCGACCATCAACCCCACAACAGGACAGCTCATTGCTGGAAACCCAGGAACGGTAGAAGTTTGCGCCACCGCCAATGATGGCTCGGGCGTAGTGGGTTGTACCATTATTACAATCAATGCCATTTTGGTCTCTAGCATTTCTGTACAAGGGCAGGGCGGCGCCACTAGCGTTCCAGCCAATGCCAGTTTGCAAATGCTGGCCACGGTTAATCCCGCCAATGCAACAAACAATAGTGTGAGCTGGTCGGTCAATAACCAAACAGGATCAGCAACAATTAACCCCAGTACGGGCGTTTTGACTGCGGCTAGTCCTGGTACCGTAGAGGTTTGTGCCAGCGCCAATGATGGCTCGGGCATAACAGACTGTATCATGATTACCATCGATCCCATTTTGGTCAGCAGCATTGCTGTCCAAGGCCAAGGCGGCGCCACTAGCGTTCAAGCCAATGCCAGTCTGCAAATGATCGCTACGCTAACGCCCTCCAATGCCTCGACCCCCTCCGTCAACTGGACGGTCACCAACCAAACGGGAACAGCAACCATCAACCCCAGCACCGGGGTCTTGATGGCGGGCAGCCCCGGTACGGTAGAGGTTTGTGCCACAGCTACTGATGGCTCTGGCGTAACAGACTGTATCACGATTACAATTGATCCCATTTATGTGACGGCTATTAGCGTACAGGGCCAAGGCGGACAATCCTCGATTACCACCCTCAATGGCAACTTACAAATGCTGGCTACGGTAACGCCTAGCAATGCCTCGAACCCTACCGTAGTTTGGTCGGTAAATGATCCTACAATAGCCACAATTGATCCTAATACTGGTTTATTGACAGCGGTAAGTAATGGTTTGGTGACCGTAACGGCCACCGCTACCGATGGCTCTAATGTCTTTGGCTCCACCATTATTACGGTCAATAATCAGTCGGTGATGGTGCAAACGATTTTGGTCAATTCTCAATCGGGAATAGATCATATTACTAGCAATGCCGGAAGTTTACAGATGATCGCCACAATCCTTCCAACTAGTGCCAATAACCAAAACGTCAACTGGTCGGTATCCAATAGCAGTATTGCCAGCATCAATGCTACGGGCGTGCTACAAGCACTAACCAATGGCGTAGTTACGGTAACTGCTACGGCTACTGATGGCTCGGGCGTTTCGGGAAGCAAACAGATTACGATTAGCAACCAAGGCGGACAGGGACAGATTCTGGTCTCTTCTATTCAGGTGCTTTCTGCTGGCGGAAATACGGAGATTAACTTGCCCAACGGGACTTTACAGCTCTTTGCAGTGGTTTCTCCAACTAATGCCGATAATCAAAATGTGAGTTGGTCGGTCTCCAATACTTCGGTGGGAACCATTGACCAATCTGGCCTCCTTACCGCTAGAGGCAATGGCCAGGTCTTGGTCGTGGCTTCTGCTCAAGATGGCTCTGGCGTTTCGGGTTCTATTCTCATCGAGGTGAGTAATCAACCCACGGGAACAACTCCTATTGCGCTAACTGATGGACAATATCGGATTTATCCGAACCCGCTTCAGGAGGTCCTAAATCTAGAGTTGGAGCTGCCCAATGCGGCCCCAGATGCTCGCTTACAGATTTTTGATTTTGCCGGGCGCTTATTGCTTGATCGCCAGCTAGACCTCCCTGAAGGCTTCTCGAATACTCAGCTTCAGCTTCCTGCCAACTGGCCTTCTGGGCTCTATTTCCTACAATTACAAACGCCTAAGGGGCAGCTCTTGGGCCAAAAGCTACAAAAACCATAAGCTAGCTGTTCTATAATTTGAAAAAGCCTGTTCGCTATTTGCGGATGGGCTTTTTTGTTTTTGGGGCCTCCCGCAGCAAGCTGCGGGCGCTACGCTTTGGGGCTCGCAGGTCTGCTCGGCCCTGCGGCGGCTTTGCCGCCTTGGTCTGGCCTGACGGCCACCCCGCCGCATCGCTAGGCCTGCGGCCCTTCGGGCCTGTAGGACGATTTTTTGGAGCAGTCCATCAAAGTCTTGATGTACGTTTTCGCAAATTCCGAATAGCGTCCTCCAAATGGAATATGCCGTTTTGCAGTTGCAGAATAGCGTCCTCCAAATGGAATATGCCGTTTTGCAGTTGCAGAATAGCGTCCTCCAAATGGAATATGCCGTTTTGCAGTTGCAGAATAGCGTCCTCTAAATGGAATATGCCGTTTTGCAGTTGCAGAATAGCGTCCTCTAAATGGAATATGCCGTTTTGCAGTTGCAGAATAGCGTCCTCTAAATGGAATAGGGACTATTCAGGATTTTGTGTATTAGAATAAAAATTGGGCCTTTAGCTGCTTAGGATTTGGCCAATAGTCGCCTAGGGACAAGCCCCTAGGCAGCTTCTTATTGTCTAGGGCCCTGGGCTGAAGCCCAGGGTTGCGGACCTATGCAAACTAGCGGGCTAAAGCCCTTGTTTGCTAACGAGACTTAGGGGAATGCCCCCCTCGAAGGAGGCGATAGCCATTTTTAAGCCGCCCTATGGCCGAAGGCCAAACGGCCTAGCGATGTGCAAGGGTGGCCGTCAGGCCAGACCGAGCCAGCTTCGCTGGCGAAGGGCCGAGCAGACCTGCGAGCCCTGAAACGTAGCGCCGCAGCTTTGCTGCGGAGGCCCCAAAAAAAACTGCTGCAACAAAAATGTTACAGCAGTTGATAAACAGTAGTTTCAAACTACTTACTTCACAATATCCAAAAGCTCAATTTCGAAGACCAAAATAGAGTTGGCGGGAATTTTTGGGCGGCCTTGGGGGCCATAGGCCAAGCCAGAGGGAATATAGACTCTCCATTTGGCGCCAGTGCCCATCATGGGCAAAACCTCTTGCCAGCCCTTAATTACGCCCTGGATGGGAAATTCGGCGGGTTGGCCACGGTCTACAGAGCTGTCAAAAACAGAACCGTCTAGCAAAGTACCGTGGTAGTGTGTGCGCACCTTATCCGTAATAGCGGGTTTTGGTCCTTTGCCCTCTGTGAGCACTTCATACTGGATGCCAGAAGGCAGGCTAATGATCTTATCATTTTCCTTGGCATTTTTTTCAAAAAACACCTTTTCCTCGGCCTTTACCTTTTGGGCCACTTCGGCCTGCATCTTTTGGTAGGCTGTATTGATAATCTGCTGAGCATTTTCGCCGGTCATGCTAGGCGCGCCTTCAAAAACAGAGGCAAAGCCCTTATTGAAGCCCTCAAAGTCAAAGCTATTGCCATCGAGCATTCCTTGTGATTTTACATTAAAGCCCACCATAAATCCAAACTCAGGCGAGAAATTCTCGGGGGCTTGGGGCATAGGGTTTCCAGATTGCTTGGCGGCGGCACAGCCTCCCATATATTGTTGGATTTTTGGACCAACTGTTTGCATTTGGAAAGGCTCCTCTCCTTTCATGGCTTTTTGGAAATTTGCTGTAAACTCAGCAACATTCAAGACATCGGCAGTAATGCCTGCGCCATTCATGAGGTCGCTAGCGATATATACGCCAAAGGCCTCGCCCAAATTGCCGGCAAGAGCGGGGGCATCGGTAGCGGCTTTTTCTTCCATTTGCTCTAGGTTTTCGCCTAGTTCTGCGGCGCCGGCTTTTTGTTTATCTTCTGTACAGCCAACAAGGCCCAAACCAGCTGCTAGAGCCAGTACTAAAAACTGTTTTTTCATTTTATTTAGGATTATTATTTTAGTTGATAGAAAGCAACTCAATTTCGAAAATCAGGATAGAATTAGGGGGGATATTGCCTACGGCTTGGCTACCATAGCCCAAAGCAGAGGGGATATACACCTTCCATTTAGATCCTGTGGGCATCAGTTGGAGAATCTCCTGCCAGCCTTGGATCACGCCACCGACGGGAAAAGTAGCGGGTTGGCCGCGATCTACAGAGCTATCGAAGACCGTTCCATTGGTAAGCATACCATGATAGTGAGTAGTCACGCTACTTTCTGCGGTGGGTTTTTCGCCTTCGCCAGCTGTTAAGACTTCATATTGAATACCTGACTCTAGGGTAATAATATTCTTTTTATTTTTGGCATTGTCTGCAAACCAAGTTTTTTCCTCGGCCAGTTTGGCTTCTGCTTGAGCGGCTTGTACGGCCTCCATGCGGGCCATAAAGCGTTCTTGGGCTTGGTCCATCATTTCGGGATCTAATTCAGCTTCTAGGGCCTTCATGATACCTGCGGCAATTTCTTCTGCAGACAAAGAGTCTTTGGGGATGCCTTGCATAGCAATGCTAGCGCCCACCAAAAGGCCATAATTATAGCTAAGGCCCAGGCTATCTACCTGTACTGTTTTTTGTTTTTTTCTACGCTTTTTCTTGCGTCTTTGGGCCGAGGCCTCGGGAGTCATGCTCAACATGAGGAAGAGGAGCAAAAGAGCGGTGCCCCAAGAAGAGGCATTCATAGATAATTTCATATAAAGATAGGATTGTATGCTGCTGCTGTAGGGATGGCCCTAAAGGCCATAAAACAGAAGGCTCGTCTGTCCGGAAAGGAGCAAAACGAGCCTTAGCATAGTGAAAGTTATGATTTAGGCCTTAACTTCTTGGCCATATAGTAGTGCTCGCTGTTCCTTAACGCTAGGATCGCGGAGATAATCATCATAAGGCATCAGCTTATCGATAATTCCGTTGGGGGTAATTTCAATAATTCTAGTGGCAATAGTTTGCATAAACTGATGATCTGAAGAAGTAAAGAAGATATAGCCGGGGAACTCCACCAAAGACTCATTGAGCTTTGTGATTGATTCTAGATCAAGGTGAGAGGTGGGTTCATCCAAAACCAGGGCATTTCCTTCTTCTAGCATGAGGCGCGAGAGCAAACAACGCACTTTTTCTCCTCCAGAAAGGACCTTAGCTGACTTTTGCGTTTCTTCTCCAGAGAAGAGCATACGGCCAAGGAAGCCACGGATAAAGGTTTCGTCTTTTTCTTCAGAATATTGGCGCAACCAATCTACTAGATTGAGGTCTACATCAAAGTAGTGATTATTTTCGTTGGGCAAATAAGAGGGGGTTACGGTAACGCCCCAGTTAATGCTGCCCGAATCGACTTTGAGGTTCTGCTCTCCAGCCAAGCACTCTAAGAACTTAGAGACGGCCAAGCTATTTTTGGACAAAAAGGCAATTTTTTGGTTTCTTTGGACGGTAAAGTTGACCTTATCAAAAAGGACCTCTCCGCCTAGGCTCATCTTAAGGTCGCGCACCTCTAGGATTTGGTCACCTACCTCACGGTTTTGCTTAAAGATAATACCGGGATAGCGGCGAGTAGAAGGCTTAATTTCGTCTAGGTTGAGTTTCTCCAAAGCCTTTTTCCGAGAAGTAGCCTGTTTGGCCTTAGAGGCATTGGCTGAAAAGCGCTGGATAAACTCGGTGAGTTCCTTGCGTTTTTGTTCTGTCTTTTTATTCTTATCGGCCATTTGGCGAGCGGCCAACTGGCTAGACTCATACCAGAAGGTATAGTTACCGGTATGTAGATTGATTCGCATACGGTCTACATCGGCGATATGTGTACAGACGGCATCGAGGAAGTGACGGTCGTGAGAAACCACAATAACTGTATTTCTAAAGTCAGCTAAGAAATCCTCCAGCCACATGATTGTTTCTGCATCCAAGTCGTTGGTTGGCTCATCGAGAATCAACACATCGGGATTACCATAAAGGGCTTGGGCCAATAATACCCGCACTTTTTGGCTGGTATTGAGTTCTTTCATGGGCTTATGGTGTAGTTCTTCGGCTACGCCCAAATTGCTTAGGAGTTCGGCTGCATCGCTTTCTGCAGACCAGCCGCCCATTTCTTCAAAATTGGCGCTTAGTTCTCCGGCGCGCATACCGTCGGCCTCGCTAAAGTCGGGCTTGAGATAAATTTGGTCTAGCTCTACTTTGGTATCGTACAACTTTTTGTGGCCCATCATGACCGTATCTAAAACGGCAAATTCATCATAGGCGAAATGGTCCTGTTTAAGCACAGACATTCGTGTACCGGGTTCTAGAGAAATTTGCCCGGTGGTGGCATCTAGCTCTCCGGATAAAATTTTCAGGAAGGTTGATTTTCCTGCTCCATTGGCCCCAATAACGCCGTAGCAATTGCCGGTAGAAAAAACAACATTCACCTCATCAAAAAGGATGCGTTTACCGAAACGCATAGAAAGATTGCTGACAGTTAGCATTTATGGTTGGTTTGTGGCGGTGTTCAAATGATTTCACTTAGTTGGCCGCAAAGTTACTGATTTATCATTGGATTTCCTGATATCCAATTGAATTTAGCAGTTTTGGGAGGGAAGTTATTGTTTTGAGGGCTATTTAGCTCTGCTTAGTCCTTTTATTGGTTCTTTTTAGGGCTAAAGCTGGAGCACCAAAAATAGCTAATGCTCCATCTCTTAGTAGAGAACTTATTCCCTTCATTTTAAACGTAAGTATGCCTTTTCTATTCAAAAGACAAATTGAGACGAGTTTAGTTAGACTATTAGTTTGTTTATCCTTATTTGCTCCCTTTTACCATTTACATGCACAAACTCCATGGCAAAAACAGCTGAGGACGAAGAAAGAAAAACTTTCTAGCTTAGAATATATCTATGCTCAAACAGACAGGACAATTTATAGTCCTGGAGAAACTATTTGGTTTACGGCCTATTTATTTGGGGCTCAAAAAGGGCTGGCGCCTCCGTCTCAATATATTTACGCTCAACTTATTGGTCCAGATGGGGCTGTAAAGGAAGAATATCGTTTAGAGGTAGTTGATAGAATGGCTAGAGGTTATTTTCAGCTAGCTGAAGCGGCAGCAATAGGCGGTTATCAACTTCAATTGTATAGCCAATGGCAAAAAAACTTTGGTACAGCCCTCTTCTTCAAAAAAGAGCTAAAAATAAAGTCTTTAGGTCCTTCATCAGAGCAAGCTATTAGCAGTCAAAGAGAAAAACAAGAGAAAATTCAACTGCAGTTTCACCCAGAAGGGGGCTACTTACTTGCAAACTGTACTAACCGCTTAGCAATAAAAACGGTAGATAAAAAAGGCCATAGTATAGCTATTAAAGCAGTCCTGCTCAACCAGAAAAAGGAGGTCCTAACCCAATATGAAACTTATCATGCGGGAATTGGAAGCTTAGTATTTAGTCCGCAGCAAAATGAAACTTATACGCTTAAGGTCCTAAGCCCTATAGAAGAAGAATACCCCCTGCCTAAAATTAGAAACAAAGGGCTACATTTGAGCTACTTAAAGCAAGAAAATCAAGTTTTAAGCATTAACATCTTTAGTACTAAGCAAAGGCCTGTAGAACTACTTATAGAGCAGGCTGAAGGGTTGCTACTACAGAAAAAGCTAGAACTAAAAAAGGGGAATCAACAATACGATATCCCCTTAAAAGACGGCCAAAAAGGCTTGGCTCAATTAAGTCTTCGTAAAGTAAAAGGCCCTAAACTCCTACAAAGGATATTTTTTCTGCAGCAAGAAGAGGTACAGTATTTAGTCCATAAAAAGCTCGACTACAAAAAGGATAGTTCGCTCTTAAGGCTCCAACTAAAAGATGCCGATAATCGACCACTGCAAGCACAACTATCATTTGCTCTAACCATAGAAGAGGAAAAAAGGCCTCGAGATGACGAACATCTTTTATCCTACAGCTTACTATCTATACCTTTAAGTATTCCAATTGAGCAAGCTGGTTTTTATCTAAATAAGGCCAACCCAAAAGCAGATAGTGCTCTGGATAATTTACTGCTTAGCCAGAGCTGGGCAGCGCTGCATCCACTTCAGCCTGCTCAAGCAAAGATTAAACTTAGTTATCCGGCAGAGGTAGGCGGGCAATTAAGAGCCCTACTATTTTGGCGCAAACTTCCGCTGGCCCACAAAAAAGTTGCTATTTATGATAGTAGTGGAACAAAACTCCTCCAAAAAATAAAAACAAATGCTCAAGGCGAAATCTATTGGGAAGAGGATGAATTTCAGGAAGACCTCATCGTAAAAATTCATCATTATGGCTACCGGCTTTCTAAAAAGATTTATTACCGTCCGCCCTGCCCTCATTACAGTAAAACAATTACAAAAAATGCAGGCCTATCAAATCAACTAAGTGCAAAGGTTCTCGATTATAAAGGAGAGCCTATGTACTATCTGTTTATAGATCTCTATAGAGAAAATGAATGTAAGACCATTCAAACTAGTTGGGATGGGACCTTTAAGCTAGATTCTTTAGTCCCAGGGCGCTATGATTTACACATTAGAGGAAGAGAGCATGAAGATCTATTCTTTAATAATATTTGCTTAGCTGCAGATGATAGCCTCCAACTAACAGTCTCCTATGAAGGCTTGGGGCTAGAATCTAAATCAGAAGTTAATTCGGAACCACGCATACGCTACCTCTACGCTGCTTATACTAAAGCAGAAATTGAGTCTTGTCCTCCAAACCTCAATGATCCTATTAGCTATAATGGTTCGATTAGCGTGGAAGAAGGCATTGAAAGACGCCCAGCCTTCTTAGGAGAAGTTGGAGAAGCATCTAATTATGCGGCCTTCTACAGAGCAGAAGGAAAAGCCTACTATTACGAAACGAATTCCAAATACCGTGAATCTCAACCTTATTTGCGTTTTCATATCCCATCTTCTGGATTAAAATGGCTTAATGCACAGCATGGGAGCCCTAATGTATTTCCTTCTCGTCCCTTTTATCCAGAAAACAATAAAACCATCCTTTGGCAAGCTAAAATTGAGACCAACGAACTAGGACAGCTAGATATCCCTTACCCCAAAAGCCCAGAAAAATATCGTTTAATCATAGAAGGTATCGGCAAAAATGGTGAGTTAATTTACTGGGAGCAGCAGCTTTAGCCAAACTTCCCCTAAGCCGCTTCTAAGCAACGAATGCTCATTTGGCTGAGGGATGGGGAGGGGGGCCGCAGGCCCGACCAAGGGCGGAACGAAGTGGAGCCCGCAGGGCCGAGCAGACCTGCGAGCCCGGGACAGCCCGACCCGCCCGATAATTCATGAGGGTTTCAACCCTCATTTTGTGTAGCTTCGCAAAGCGATACCGCTTTGCGCTGGGTTTTAACCTAGCGGAAGGGGCAGCCCCAAAAAATAATACCCATTAAAATGTAAAAGCCGCTAGCTCCTCTCAGAACTAACGGCTTTCTATGATGTACGTCTTTTCCAGACTATTTGACCAACTTCATCTCGTCAATCAACCAACTGGCCTGACCATAACGATCAATGACCCAAAGCACATAGCGAATATCTACCGCAATGTTGCGACAGCGGGACTCATCAAACATGAAATCGCTCATGGTGCTCTCCCAACTGCGGTCAAAGTTGATGCCCATCAAACGGCCTTTGGCATCAATGACAGGGCTACCCGAGTTTCCTCCTGTAGTATGATTTGAGGCCGTAAAACAAACCCAAAGCTCCCCATCCTGGGTATAAGGGCCAAAATCTTTGGCCTCATAGAGATCCATAAAACGCTGCGGCAAATCAAAATCAGGATGGTCTTTCTGATACTTTTGCATCACACCATCAATGGTGGTATAGGGCAAATAAGCCATGCCATCATGCGGGGCAGAACCCTCTAGTTTACCGTAGGCAATCCGCAAGGTAGAGTTGGCATCTGACCAATGGCGCTGCTTGGGAAACATCGTCAAGGCGCCTTTTACATAGGTTTCCATCAGCTCCTCTTCCTGAGCCTGAAAAGCCCCATAGCTAGGCGCCACTTTCTGCAAGTAGTTGCTGTACAGACTAGCCGCCAGCTGCAAAGCAGGATCTTTGGCCAATTCAGCCGCCGCTTTGGCATCAAAGTTCTCCAAAATAGCCGCTACTTTCTTTTCCTGAAGCAACTTAGAGCCCGTAAAAATAGCCTTTCCAATAGCCGCCCAAGCTTCTGCAAAATCATCGGGCAAAAGGCTGTTGTCCATATAGTTGACATAGAGGGGCGTGAGTTGCTCATAAATCTTTTGGTCAATGCCCAAGTCGTAGTTCTTGAAAAAAGCGGTATTCGCCTCTTTCAAGCGAGCAATTTCTGCCTCTAGCTTGCCCGCAGCCTCTAGTTCTTCGTAGCGGTTGGCCAAGTTATTAAAGCCGTAGCTAAAACGCAAAAATTCTGGCCCAACAAAGAAGTACTCAATAAATAAGGCTCTGGCAAATTCATATTTCTGATTCTCTTCCTGCAATTTGGCCAAGTCCTCTAAAACGGTCCCAAACTCTTCGGTCCATTCTTCCTTGATCTGCGCTCTAGTGTTGTACTTTTTCTCCCAATGCGCCTTTTTGTCCAAGGCCTTGAGGTCACGCAATCCCCCCAACTGACCAATCCATTTTTTCCAAGCATTGGCTATAGAAGCCTGCTTAGAAGCATACTTGATGCGAATTTCATCAGAGTTGTTCATAGCAGGCTTGATGATGCCCAAACTGCTCTCTCTCATCTTGATTCTCGCTGGACGCTCCTGCTGCATGTAAAAGCCCAATTTGGCCGAAGAATAATGCTGGTCAGTACGACCCGGAAAACCATAGACCATCGTAAAGTCCCCCTCTTTTTTGTCTTTCATGCTAATGGGCAAAAAATGAGCAGGCTTGTAGGGACGATTGGCCTCACTGTAATCCGCCGGCGCATTGTCCTCATCCGAATAAATCCGAAATACAGAAAAATCCCCCGTATGACGAGGCCATACCCAGTTGTCGGTATCCCCTCCATATTTTCCAATGGCCGAAGGAGGCGCCCCCACTAAACGAATGTCGTTGTAGTCTTGGGTAATCAACATATAATAAACGTTCCCCTTATGAAAAGGCTTAATTTTGGCCTTGTAGCCCTTTTCTGCCCCCGCAGCCGCTTCCAAAGCCTTAATATTAGCCGAAACTTTTACCGCCTTTTCTTCTTCGGTCATGGCCTCTGTGGTCCCTTTCAATACATCAAAAGTAACCTCCCGCATCTCTTTGACAAAGGTGACATGCATCCAAGGACAAGCCAGTTCTTCCGAACGATTTTTAGCCCAAAATCCATGCTTTAGATAGTCGTTCTCTAAAGAAGAATGCTGCTGAATGGCATCAAATCCACAGTGGTGGTTGGTCAATAATAATCCCTGTTTAGAGACCAATTCTGCCGTACAGCCCCCATCAAACTGAACAATCGCATCCTTCAAACTCGATTTGTTGGTCGAGTAAATCTGCGAGGGCTTGAGCTTTAATCCATAGGTCTTCATATCCGAGTAGAACATGTCTATCAAGGCCGGAATCCACATGCCCTCTCCCGCCCAACTCATAGGCATAAAGAGCAATAAGGCGACTACAAATGCTAATAATTTTTTCATTAGTTATTTTTAAGTTAGATAATGTTTCTGCTGTTTTGGGGCTGCCCCGCCCTGCGGGCGGGTCGGGCTGTGTCGTGGCTCGCAGGTCTGCTCGGCCCTGCAGTTTTTTCGCTACGCTCAAAAACTTGGGTCTGCGGCTTCGCCGCCCCACTTTCCATCCCTCAGCCTGCGGGCCTAACGGCCCTGTACACTGCATAATTTCAACAGACTAAAAGAATTGCTTTAATAGTTGCTTGGCTGCTTCTCTAAATCTGCTATTTTGGTCCTCCGCCCAAGCCTTTAGCCGCTTTTCTTGGGCCGCTTCAGCTTTGGGACTTAGCGCAAAGTTGGCCAAAAACTGATAAAATTGATAGTCTTTGTTTTGCCCTAAGTTAAGGTCTTCTGTATACAATTGCGCAAAACGCTTGAGCTGTCCCCTCGCCTTGGCATATTGGTCCTGACGCAAATAAATGGCGGCCAATCCCTCTATCAGTTCGTAGTTATCGGGAGCCGTTTGTAAGAGTTGGACCAACACTTTTTCACTCTTTTCATAGTCGTAGTTCTCAAAATATAAGCGCGCTAGGGCAAAGAGTTCCTCAAATTCTGGCGCAATGGCCGTGGCCCGCTCATAATAAGGTACCGCTTTATGGTATTTCTGCTCCGGCAAATAAGCAAAGCCCATCATTTTGTAGAGGTCCGCATCAAAGGCGTTAATGGCCTCGGCCTTGCCTAGGGCCTCCTCCGCCAAAGCAAGCTCGCCTTTCAAGATGTATAATAGGACCAATGATTTATGAATCAAAAAGGGATTTTCTGGCGCTGTTTTCAACATCTTTAGGTAGTCTTGCTCTAAGGCCTTTAAGGCCGCTAGCTGCTCCCCCTTGGCCCTTAACTGAAAAGGCTTTTTTGCGCCAAACTGATCGAGCTCCATAAAAAAGACTTTATAAAATAAAGCCGTCAATTGGGCCGTCTTTAAGGCCAAGTTAATCCGCAAAACCTGCGGATTTTCCCGCTGCGCCCGCTCCAAAAAACGAAGGTCCAACTCAAATTTAGCCAGCTCTTCTCCCCCACTATTCTCCAGCTCTGCTGGCAGTTGCTGCATGGCCCGATAAGTGGTAAACAATAAGGCCGTTACATAAATATTAGGATCTCGAGGATCCAACTGATAGGCCGTATCCAACTGCCGCTCGGCCTTCTCTAACTGAAAGGTCTGCAACTGATAGAGGGCCAATTGGGCCCTGGCCCGCGCTAATTTGGGCTGCCGCTGACAAAAAGCCTCCCATAAGGTGGGCAAACTCTCGAGGTTCCCTACGGTCAACATCATATAACTAATGTCTTCTAACACTTCTATGTTGGAGGGGTTGGCCTCATAGAGCTCTACCGCATAGTTGTAGGCCTTTTGCAAATAGGGAAAGCCCTTCTCTGGCTGGCCCAAATCATAATAACTCTGATAAATGTCGATCAATAAATCAATGTCGTTCTCCAATTTAGGGTCCTCATAGGCCAAAATCAATTCTTCTAAACTGCGCTCTGGAGCTACCGCCTCTGGCGGCAACTCTGGCTCTAACATAGAGCGGTTGTAACTCAAGATAATGCTGGCATTTACCTCCGGAAAAGCCGCCGCCTGCCGAATGGCCAGACTGTCTCGCCCATCTCGCAAAAGTTGGGCAGCTAAACCATAGGGAAGCAAAAAAATGATAAATAAAAGAGCGGTTCTGATCATGATAGTTTGCTTTTTTTTATGGGGAAATGAGTGGCTGGTCTAGAGGAGCGAAGCGACTGGCTGAGGGATGGATAGCAGTGGCCCGCAGGGCCAGACCAAAGCGCTGAAAGCGCTGCAGGGCCGAGCGAACAGCGAGCTGCGCCACAGCCCGACCCAAGGCCGTAGGCCGCAGGGGCAGCCCCCAAAAAAAACTAATCCTGCTGCTTAACACTTTCAATATGCTCAATCAAAGCAGGCAAGGACCAAGCCGATTCTATGCTATAATCCCCAATTTTGGTCCGCCGAAGGGCCGTCAAATAGGCGGCATTATCTAGGGCTCGACCAAAATCATAGGCCAAAGAGCGAATGTAAGTCCCTTTGCTACAAGCTACCTCAAAATCGACCAAAGGCAAGTCGGTATGGGTCAGTTGAAAGTCAAAAATCTCGACATTTCGGGCCTTGCGCTCTACTTCCTTGCCCTTTCTGGCCAATTTATAGAGGGCTTGTCCCTTAATTTTCACCGCCGAAAACATGGGCGGATATTGGGCAATAGGGCCCAAAAACTGCTGTCTGGCCTGCTCCAAAGCCGCCGCATCAATGCCCGCAATAGATTGCTGCTCTGTCTCTTCAGATTCGGCATCATAGGAGGGCGTTGTGGCCCCCAACTTGAGCTGGCCCGTATAGCTTTTGGGCATGCCCTGCAAACCATCTATTTTCTTGGTATATTTGCCCGTGCAAATGAGCAACAAGCCCGTGGCCAAGGGGTCTAAGGTGCCGGCATGCCCCACCTTAATTTTCTTGACGCCCAAACTGCGGCAAAGGGCATAGCGAATTTTATTGACCACATCAAAAGAGGTCCATTCCAAAGGTTTATCGACTAAAAGGAGGGCGCCCGCCTGAAAATCGTAGGGCGCAGTTTGATTGAGTACTTCCAAGGTATTTATTTTGATGGTCATCGAAGAAAGAAGGGGGCCCAAAGCGCTGGCCCTAGCTGGGCAAAGCTAGGCTTTTTTGAGCAGTTTTGCTAGGGCCTAGGCCTTTTTGAGTAGTTCTAGGCAAAGGCGGTTTGGCCCATCGGCCTGCTTGAATTGCTGCCCCAAACGACGGCCCAAAACGGCCAAAATTGCTTTGTCTTGGGCCAATACATACTGGGCCTCCCGCTCAAATTGACTCAGCCCCTCATCTTTATAATATTTACTGAGCTTTTTGCTTTGGCCGCCCATACCCAAGGGCCGAAAACGGTCGCCGGCCTGCTGTTGGCGCAGAAAAAGCCCCTTAGTGAGCTGCTCAGGCAATAGGCCCTCCCCTTTTTGCGCCCAATAGAGCCCTAAAGTTTGCCCCTGGCCTAGCTCTAGCCGAATTTCTTGGCCCATTTCGGGAATTGGCAGGGCCAAAGCGGCCAAAGGCGGCTGCTCGGCGGGGCCCAAAACTAGGCCCCAGGCCATTTCTTGCAAGCGATAATTGGGCGCCAAATGCAGGCCGCCCGCCTGCTGCTGCCGCTTGCTCCAAATATTCTGAATCTGCTTGGGGGCAAAGCCCAAAGGCCGCAACCAATATTGTAGAAAAAGCGCGGGCTCCGAGCATTGGGCTAAGTTTTTCCAGCTCAAACGGGCCAGTTCCCCATTTTTTCCAGGGGCTAGCAAGCGCTGCCGATAAGCCTGCATCTCCTTTTGGATAAAGCGGTTTTCCTCTCGCAAAAGGCCAATATTTTGGGCCAAACGCTCCTTATAATTTGGATAAGCCCGCTGGATTTCGGGCAAAACCCGATTTCGCAGAAAATTCCGCTTGTACTTGACTTCCTGATTAGATTGGTCTTCTTTCCAGACTATATTTTGGGCCAAAGCATAGCTTTTTAGGGCCGATTTTGGGGCAGATAAAAGCGGGCGGCAGAGCTTTCGTTGCTCATCTTTGGGCAAAATTCCCTGCATACTGCCCAGGCCTCCGCCTCTTAGCTGCTGCAAGAAAAAAGTCTCTAATAAATCATCTAAATGATGGGCGGTCAGGATGTATTTGGCCCCAACTTGCTGCCGAACTTCCTCAAAATACTGATAGCGCAGGCTCCTGGCCCGAGCTTGCAAATTGCCGCCCTGCTGGGCCAATTCCTGGCCCAAATCATAGGTTTTAGTATAGAAAGGGATGTCTTTTTCTTGGGCCAATTGGGCCAAAAAATCGGCTTCTTCCTGGGCGGTTGCTCGCAACTGATAATTAAAATGCACCCAAACTTGCGGCTGCGCCCAACTCATTAGTAAATGGGCCAAAACCATAGAATCTAGGCCCCCGCTGATGCCCAAAACGAGGCGGTCCTCTCCTATCTCAAAAAGTGATTGGGCTGCAATTTCCTCTTGAAGGTGCTGGGCTAAAGACATAAACAAAAAGGCAATTATAAGGTATTTGCTAATCGGATTTTTTTTTGGGGCTTCCCCGCCCTGCGGGCGGGTCGGGCTGTGCAGTGGCTCGCAGGTCTGCTCGGCCCTGCGGCGCTTGCAGCGCCTGGGTCTGCGGCTTTGCCGCACCACTTTCCATCCCTAAGCCTTAGGCGCTGCGCGCCTTGGCGGCGGCTAAAGCCGCCTGTAGGAGCGATAAAAAAAGCTCTTTCCGTAGAGAAAGAGCTTTTTTTGAGGACCAAAATTAGGCTTTAAACTTATGCCATTCGGCCTCTACCTCCTTTTGCAGGCTTTGGAGGTCCTTATGTTCCTTAAACAACTGGCGAAGAGGGTGAAACTTATGCATTGAGGGTGCGACAAACTGCTCTACATCGGCTTTTTTGATGCTCTTTTCGCTCAAAATGATGAGTCGTTCAATGACATTGCGTAGCTCTCGGATATTTCCGGTCCAATCCATTTCTTGCAAAAGGGCCAGGGCATCGGCCTCCACTTTTTTGGCGGGGCGGCCATAATCTTGGCAGATGGCTTCTACAAAATGCTCGACCAACAAGGGAATATCTTCCTTTCGTTGGTTGAGAGAAGGGACCTGAATAATAATCACGGCCAAGCGGTGGTATAAATCTTCACGGAAGCGGCCTGCATTGATTTCCTCTCGCAAATCTTTATTGGTAGCGGCCACCACTCTTACATCTACTTTGATCTCCTTATCGCCACCTACTCGAGTGATGCGGTTTTCTTGTAGGGCTCGGAGGACCTTAGCTTGGGCCGAGAGGCTCATATCGCCAATTTCGTCTAAGAAGAGGGTCCCGCCATTGGCCTGTTCAAACTTGCCGATCCGTTGTTTTACGGCAGAAGTAAAGGCGCCTTTTTCGTGGCCAAACAATTCGCTTTCAATGAGTTCGGAGGGAATAGCTGCACAATTTACCTCTACGATAGGTTTATCGGAGCGATTACTTTTTTCGTGCATCCAGCGGGCCACTAGTTCTTTACCGGTTCCGTTTGGACCGGTAACCAAGACTCGGGCATCGGTGGGGGCTACTCGGTCTATGGTGTCCTTAATGCGTTGCACCCCATCTGACTTACCAATAATTTCTTGGGTCTTACTCTTTTTGATTCTTCTTTTGAGGACCTTAGTTTCGCTTACCAAAGAAGATTTATCGAGGGCATTGCGGATTGTAATGAGCAGGCGGTTGAGATCTGGGGGTTTAGAGATATAATCAAAAGCGCCTTTTTTGACGGTCTCGACGGCGGTATCGATATCGCCATGGCCTGAGATCATAATTACGGGTAGGTCGGGTTGGAGGATTTGGACTCTTTCGAGGACCTCCATACCGTCCATTTTGGGCATTTTAATATCGCAGATAGCTGCATCATAGCCCCCTTTTTTGAGTTTGGAGAGGGCATTGATACCATCTTTGGCCTCATCTACCTTGTAGTCTTCCATTTCTAGAATATCGCGCAATACATTGCGGATACTCTCTTCATCATCAATGATTAGTATTTTCACCATAGGGTTTGCTCTTTTTATAGGGGCTTAAGATAAAGATTATAGGTCATTTTTAAAATTGGGCGGCAGTTTTATTGAAGAAGAGCGTTAGAGCGCTGGGTATTTAATTGGCCGAAGGCCAAACGGCCTAGCGATGTGCAGCAGTGGCCGTCAGGCCAGACCCAGCGGGCGAAGCCCGCGCAGGGCCGAGCGAATAGCGAGCTGCGGAACGTAGCGCCGCAAGGCGAAGCCGCAGCGGAGGCCCCAAAACCTCAGCGAGCCCCAAAGCGACAACAAGCCCTTTAGGGCGCAGTTCGACGACCAAAGGGAGTAACCGCCGCAAGGCCGCAGGCCGCAGCGGAGGCCCCAAAAGTAGATCAAAAAAAAGGGAAGAGATGATTTTAGGCAAGTTCTCTAAAAAAAGCGTATTTTTGGGGCTTGAATTAGATGACATTATAACGTACCATGGCAAAAAAGCTAAATAGAGGACAGGGAGTTGGGGCCCTATTTTCGAAAATCAATCCCAATATTGAGGTAAATAAAGAGGAGCTGGTTCGGGAATTATCGAATACGGTGGCGGATATTCCGGTAGATCAGATTAGTTTCAATCCGGACAATCCTCGTTTAGAGTTTGATGAGGAGGCTTTATTGCAGCTATCGGAATCGATTAAGAAGCATGGGTTGATTCAGCCGATAACGGTAAGGCATTTGGGGGAGAATCGGTTTCAGCTCATTTCTGGGGAGCGTCGGTTGCGGGCCTCTAAGCTAGCGGCATTGGGTCAGGTACCGGCCTATATTCGGGTGGCCAATGACGAGGCCATGTTAGAATTGGCCTTGATTGAGAACATTCAGCGGCAGGACTTGAATGCGATAGAGATTGCGAGTACTTATCAGCGGATGATGGATGAGTTAAAGTTGACGGAGGAGCAATTATCTAAGCGGGTAAATAAGAAGCGGAGCACGGTGAGTAATTATGTACGTTTGCTACGTTTGCCGGGTCAGATTCAGAATGCGATTAAGGCTCGGCAGATCTCTATGGGTCATGCTCGGGCTTTGGCGGGCTTGAATGAGGAGCAATTGCAGAGTATTTTGTTTGAGGCGACGATGGAGGAGAAGTTATCGGTGCGCAAGGTAGAGCAATACAGCAAGCTTTTGCAGAAGGGCAACTCATTGGACAAGGCGATTATGGGTTTAAAGTCGGGGTTAATTGCCTTGGGTCATTTGGCGGAATTGAGTCGTTTGGAGAAATTGGACGAGCAGCTTTATTTGTATAAAGAGATCATTCGGTCCAACTGGTCGGTAGAAGAGACTCGTCTTTGGTTGGACAAGCAATTGGCGAAAAAGGAGGGCGAAGAAGTGCCGAAAGAGGAGAAGAAAAAAGTTTTGCCTGCGGCCTATCAGAATTTGCAAGAGCGTTTAAAATCTCAGTTGGGGGCCAAGGTGCAGCTCAGGGCCAATGAAAAGGGCAAGGGGCAGATCATCATCAACTTTATGGACCCTGATGATTTGGAGCGAATATTAGAGCAACTCAACTATGAAGCATAGTATTTTATTTGCTTTTCTGCTGCTATTGTCTTGTCCTTTATGGGGGCAGGACAGTTTGCGTTTGGTCTCAGAGGCTGGGCCAAGGGCGAAGGCAAAAGCGAGGCAACTGGACCCACAGAAAGCCTGGCGTTGGGCTTTAATTCCGGGCGGCGGACAAATTTACAATCGTCGGTATTGGAAACTGCCTATTGTTTATGGGGGCATAGGGGCTTTAGTGTATCTATCTATAGATAATCGCCAAAAATATCAGTGTTATCGGCAGTCCTATTTAGCGGTGGTAGACAGTGATCCGAATACTATAAATACTTGTGATCCCAGTTTGACCGATGCTCAATTAAAAATCTTGCGAGATGCATATCGTCAGCAGTACGAGTATTCTGTAGCGGGATTGGTTGGGTTTTATGGGCTAACGATACTAGATGCTTTTGTAGACGCTCACTTGAGTAGTTTTGATGTGAGTGACGACCTTAGTTTGCATTGGAATATTGGCGGGCGGCCGCATTATCAGGCTTTTTCTGGGCAGATGGGATATCATCCGGAGTTACAGCTTCAGTTACGTCCTCGGCGAGAGCAAAAAAAGCGGCCCATTCCTCATTTCTGATTATTGGTCATTTATGCACAAGCGGCTATTTTTTGTTTTTTTCTATTGTTTTCTTTCGCCTTTATCGGCTCAAAATTGGGGTTGGAGTAGTTATTTGGACCTCAACATTTACCAGAACTATCAGCAAGCGCAACTTTTGGGGCAAGAGGGGGCTTCGGCTGGGCAGTGGCTCAATATATTGCCGGGGGTAGGTTTTGGGGTATATCGGCGGGGCAAAAAGGGGAAGAGCTATCAGTTATTATTGGCTATGGAGTACCAGCCCTTTGCGATGAACAGCCAGGACTATGGGGGGTTGGGGAGTCTTTCTTTTCCTCTTTTGTTTCGGGCTAGGCATCGGTTTAGCAAAAAAGAAATCGGGATGGGGGGGTTTATGAGTTTGGGTGCGGGGGTACAGTGGAGTCGGATTCATTTATATGATCGGCCAGAAAGCCTGCGGCAATTGCCCAACCCTTATTTTTATAGCTGGGTAGTAGAATTAGCATTTGGTTTGGAGCAATTGGTCCAATTTGAGGTTGAGCAAAAGCGTCGTTTTGCCTTCTTTTTTCGCTTTGGCAGTTCAGAATTGGGGGCCGAGACCCTAAACTTTGGTTTGCGTTTGGGGTTTGACAAGCCTTTTTCGGCTCCTTTTCGGCAATTTTAGATAAAAAAAGGGAGCAGCTTTCGCTGCTCCCATTCACATTCCAATTAAAAAAGTAGTCTACTTCCCTTTGCCCATATTTTTGGCTTGTTCCATAGCGATTTCGCGCACAGCCTTAAAGGAGTCTGCAGAAGAAGAATTTTCTAGTGCTTTGACGGCCAACTGTTGAGCTTGGCGTTGAGTATCTTCTAGTTGTGCATAGAGCTTATGGATTTGGTCCTTTTGTTTATCCAAGGTACTATTCAAATCATCAATAATATGTTGTAGGGCGTTGAGTTCGCCTTCTTGCTCGGTTTTGAGCATTTTCATTTTGACCTTATGATCTCTTTCGACGATTCCCTTGGCTTCGGCTTCGGCTTTTTTGACCTCTTTACGGAGTTTTTCTTCTAGTTCGTCAAAATCGGCCTTGTATTTTGCCTGTTCCTCTTCTTGTTCCTTTACTGATTTCTCTTCAGTGGTCCAAGCATCTTCTTTTTGTTCCTGAATCGTTTGCAATTCGAGTTCGAGCTGATTTGATTTCTGTTTATAGTTATCGTCCTCGATTTTGCGTTCTTGCTTCAGTTGGTAGTCGTATTGTTCTTTATTGCGGCTACGTTCTTGTTCGGCCTCGCGTTGCATTTCGGCAATTTCTTCCGATTTGAGTTCTTGTTCTTTATCCCAGCTTTTTTGCTGTTCTTCGAGTTGTTCTTTATAGGCTTTTTCTTTGGCCTCAAATTCCTCTTCAAATTGTTTTTGGCTCGCTAGATATTCCTCAATAATTTTGAGCATGCTATCGGCATCCACCTCAATATTATAGAGTTTTTGGATTTCTTGGCCTTCTTCTTCTAGTTTAGTTTGAAGATTTTGGAGTTTTTCGGCTTCAATAGCTTGCAGGGCAGAATTATCGCTAAAAGCGGGAGCGATGCCTTGTTCTACGGCTTTGAGGGTGGCAATAATCCCTTCCAAGTTTTTGAGCTCAGCCGTTTTATAGACCACTTTTTCTTGGATTACGGTTTTTGTGCTGCTCGTTGTGCTAGGAGCGGGAGCTTTATTTTTGAGTTGTTTTTCCAAATCCTTGACCTTAGTCAGCGCCTCTTTATAGGCATTCATGATTTGGTTTTTGGTATTGCGCATGGATACGGCCATGATATATATAATTTAGAGTTGAAGACAAAAAGAAGATACAAAAGATAAAAGAAGAGATTTTAACTCCCCAAGCTCGCAAAGAAAACAGAATCATCTGGCTAATGGAGTAAAATAGCGGCTGGCGCTGTACTCCCTAGGGGTTTGGGAGCTGGGGCGTTAAAAAATCCCTCTACATTTTTGGCCTAACTATTTAGGAGGCCTGTTTATTTTCTAGTGCTTTAATAGAAAGCGCCTGCATTTGAGCCACAGCTTCTTTGAGCTCGGCCTTGAGTTTTTCGATTTCAGATTTTTGGTTTTCCAAGCGATTAGACAAACTCTCAATTTGGAGCTCGGCAATTTTGCGCTTGCTTTCCATTTCCTTTTCATAAAGTTCTAGGGCCTCTTTGGCATCTCGGTTGGCCTCTTTAAAGGATTTGTCTTTGGCTTTTTTGACCTCCTCTTCTAGTTCGGCCTCAAAACCATCCACTTTTTCTTTATGCTCCTTAAATTCCTCGGCTTTTTCTTCTAGCCATTTTAGGCGCTGATTCCAGTCTTTTTGTTTTTCTCTTTCTTCCTCATCTAGTTTGCGCAAAAGCTGCGTTTTCCGCATCTCAAAGGCGTCTTTTTCTCGCAAATAGCGGCGTTCGAGCTGATAGCGATATTCTTCTAGTTCTTGCTCTCGCATTTTTTCCAATTGAGCCTTATTTTCGGCCTGCTCTTCTTGGAAACTAGAAATTTCTTGCTCCCAATCGGCTCTTTGCTCCTGCATTTCTTCTTGCAAAGTTTCTAAGGCCTCTTTATGCTCTTCTTCCAATTCTTCGGCTCTTTGCTTTTGCTCCTGCTGAAGGATGAAAAGCGCATTGGCCGCAATTTTTGTTTGATAGCGGGCTTCTAGGTTTTTTTCTTGTACCTTGAGGGCGGTCCGCATTTTTTCGAGCTGCTCCACTTCGGCCAATACTTGCTCCCGAAGCGTCTCGGTGCTGCTCGCTACCTCCCATTGTAGGTCTGCAATTTTTTTAATGATCCCTTGAGGACTGAGGCCTTCAGTTTCTTCCAAAAGGGCGGCTTCTCTTTCCAATCTTGCCGATTCTTCTTTGGTCAGAATCGCTTTTTGTTGGACTTCATACTGGGCCAATAACTGCTTAAAGGCCTTTTGGACTTCTTCTTTGGACTTCAAAGATTTGCTCATGCGTAATGTTTTGTAGAAGGATGATGAATCTGAATTAGATTGCAATCTCTGTTTGATTAAATACACTCTCTTTTACGCAGCCAAATCTATTTGGTTACAGAATAGACGCAAAAAATTTAAATTTTCTCAAAATTTAATCAAAATAATTAAATGCTTGCCGCTAAATGGGCTAACTCTCCGCTGTTTATCGCCTTTATGGCCCTTTTTACCACTATTTGGGGCTATCAGTTTGGACTTTGGGACCATCAGGAGCACCTTAGTTTGCTCTTTCGTCAGCTGAATCCCGACTTCCTCCCCTCCGATGCCTTTATCAATGCCAATGATTCGGGCTTTAATCCTAGAATCTATAGCAACTATTTAACTATTTTGCTTACAAAGATTTTTGGCCTGCCCCTGGCCTTTTTTCTGCTTTGTTTCCTCTGCAATTGGGCCATTGGCCGGGCCGCCCAACAAATGGGGAGCTTGCTGTTTAAGAATGATCTTTCAGCCAATTTAGCCGCCCTCTTTTGCCTATCGATTCCTACCTTAAGCCTAGGTTCTCTCTCCGAAATCCATGCGGTTTATCTCACGCCCAATAGTATGGCTTTTGCCCTGGTTTTGCTGGCGCTTCCCCAACTCTGGCAACAAAAGTTTGTGCAGGCTGGCCTTTTTTTGGCCCTAGCTACCCTTATTCATCCTTTGGTGGGACCAGAATCGACACTTTTGCTGGGCGGCCTCTATGCGCTCAGCCTGCCTTTTCGCCCCCGCCTTAGCCGCAAGCAATGGAAAGCCTTGGGCTTGGGCGCTGGACTTTTTGGCCTGGCCGCCGCCCTAAGCCTTGGTCCCTATTTCTTTTCGGCCCAAGAAAATATTAGCCTAGAAGAGTTCTATACTATATATGTGCATTTTAGAGCGCCCCACCATATTCTCCCTAGCCAGTTTTTGCTCCAAGAAGAGCCTAAAAATAGCTATTATTTGATGGGCTATTTGGCCTTGCTTTATTTGCCCAAAGGCCTGCTACAGCTCCAAAAAATAGATCGCTTTTTTGTTTTGGGCCTTATCCTTAGCTTGCTAGTTTTGGCCTATATCGGCTATTATTTTGTAGAAATCCAGCCCAGCAAATTGATGGCCACCGCCCAAGTTTATCGCATCCTCTACTTAGGCAAATTTTTCTTTCTTTTGGGCTTGGCCGGAGCCATTGGCCAAGTTCGACAGGGCAAACAACTCGAGCAATTTTATGTCTGGGCCTTTTTGCTCAATAGTTTTTGTTGGACCAATGGGCTGCGCATCGCCCTGCTCTTTCTGCTCGCTCGCTTACGCAACCGCTTTTTCCCGCATTGGCGCTGGACCCTCGCCCTAGAGTTGCCCATTTTACTGGCCCTTACAATTTATGGACTCTGGCAAACTTACCTGACGCTTGATTTTTCTGCAGCGGCCTATCTTTGGCTGATTTTTTTGCTTTTTGGTCCTATTTTCTACAGTCTGGCCCCAAAGAAAAAATGGCCCAGTTACCTATTTGCTACCGCTAGCCTAAGCTTCCTTTTATTTTGGTCGCAAACGCCCAGAAGACCAGGCATGTCGCCACTGCAGCAAGATATGAGTCGCCTGTATAGCCTGAGCGACCAAGCTCATTTTCAGCCAGCACTCTATGAGGTTAGTCAATATATTAAGGAGGAAACGCCCAAAGATAGCCGCTTTTTGGTGCCGCCTATGCAGGCCGAAATCCGCTATTTGGGCCAGCGGGCTTTGGTGGTCGATTTTAAGGCTTTTCCCTTTAGCGGCCAAGCGATGAAGGCTTGGCAAGAACGCATTTTTGAGGTTTATGGCTGGACCGATCAGCAGGGTTTTGGCGCTGTTAATCAGGTTTTTACGCCTTATTGGAAAAGCCGGCCCGATAGTATGCTCTTGCAGCTGGGCCAAAAGTATACCGCCCAATATGCTCTGCTTTATGCTGAAACGAAGACGCAGTTGCCTGTTGTTTTTCAAAATGAAGGCTTTCAGTTGGTTTTCTTGAAGGAGGATTAGGGGCTGCCCCCTTCGCTTCGCTAGGGGTCGGGCCATTGCGCAGCTCGCAGGTCTGCTCGGCCCTGCAGGCTTTTTCGCTGCGCTACAAAAGCCTTTGGTCTGCCGCCTTCGGCGGCCCTGCTACAGCCCCTCAGCCAGATTTAATCGCGCTGCTTTGGTCGTAGTTTGCTATGAATTTTTGGCTAGGCCAGCTATTTTTTAAGGGCATAGCCTTCGCTATGGCCGAGAAAAATAGGGCCGACTAGCGGGAAATTGCTGCAAACTATAAAAGTGAGTGCGTTTAAATTTGGCTATTGCCTGCGGGCCTTCGGCCCTGTAGGACCGTATAGTTGGTATTCGTCGCTGCGCTCCTCATTTGTTGTTATGTCCCCGCCCACCCACCCCTTTGCGAGATTCCTTAGGGAATCTCTTGGGGGGGCTGGCCCAACTCCCCCATCAGCCAAAGGCTGATTGTTATAGACTGAGGAGCGAAGCGAGGAAGGCCATGCTGGGCGCTTTGGCCCCCAAGGCCAAAGGAGCCCAGCCCCCAGGCGGGGGCGGCGAAAGGAAACCCACAACTGAAATGAAATATTTTGAGGGCCTATTTAGAAAAGCACAAAAAAGAAGGTGGCCGCCGCCAACCGCCGGCCGGGCGCGCTTGCCGCGAGCCGGCGAAGCTTGAAGCCGCAAAGCGGCTTGTAGCTGAGCCGCAGGGCAGACCGGCCTAGGGGCCTGTAGGGGTGGCCAAAGGCCAGACCGAAGCGCGCAGCGCTGAAGGGCCGAGCAAAGCTGCGAGCCCCGAAAGGGCCCGGCCGCCAAAGGCGGCAGGCCCCAAAAAATAAAAAACTGAATAAACGTTTAGCCTATTTATGGATAAAAGCAGACATTGCTTTTATCTTCTGCCCGATAAGTTTTATCTTGAAAAGATACAAAACAATCAAATATGTCCAGATACTTTAAAGCCGCCCAAGAAAGTCCCGCTTTCTTGGCAGGGGACGCCACCCTTTTGCAAGAAATTGCCCACCCCCTAAAAGACAATTGGCCCATAGGCTATAGCTTGGCCAAAGCCCAACTAGATGTGGGGCAGTCTAGTCTGCCCCACAGACTAAAAAGTAGTGAACTCTATTATGTGCTTTCTGGAACCGCCAGCATTTTTATTGATGGCCAAGAACAAACCCTTCAAGCAGGCGATTGCTGCCTAGTGCCCGCCCAAGCCGAGCAATATGTACAGCAAAAAGGCAACCAGCCCTTTCATTTTCTTTGTATTGTAGAACCCTATTGGCAAGAAAATGATGAAGATGTCCTATAAACTCCCCCTGCTTTTCGCTCTCTTTTTTTGGAGCCTCCCACAGCTGCTTTTGGGCCAAGAAAAAGAACGTATAGATAGCCTAAAACGTCTGGGCCAAGAAGAAAGCGTTTTGGGCGCCCTGAGCTATAGCCAATGGGCCAAAAAAGTATTTAGAAGCAAAAACTATAGCGAAGCCCTGCAGCTCTTTGAAGAGGAAATTCGCTGTAGAACCCATTTGCTAGATACCGGCGAACTAGCTACGCTAAAGGTCCGAGCCTATTATAATGCTAGCCTAATGGCTAGAGTCCTTGGTAAATATGAATTGGCCCAAAAACATGGCTTTGCCTGCCTCAATAGTAGCAAAAAGTTGTTGGGAGACAAAGATGTAGAAACCCTAGATGCCTATCGACTTATTGCCGATATTGGCTATTATAGTCAGGCCTATGAACTAGAGCAAAACTACAGCGATACCGCCCTCTGGCTTTGTGAGTCCGCAGAAACCCTAGACAGCAGCCGCTATAGTAGCCTCTTGGTCTTGCAAGCCGCCCGAGAAATCAAAAAAGGCTTTTACCTAGAAGGCGAACAACTTCTGAAAAAAGCCCTAGCCATAGAACAACAACGCCCCAAAGATAACCCTAAGGTCCAAAAAAGCTTGGCCAAAATTTATAATGATTTGGCCGTCGTTTCCGATTATCAAGACCGCTTTGGAGCCGCCCTTAGCTTTTATAATAAAGCCCTGGCCCTGCGCAAAAGTACTGGCGGAGAAGAACAACTCTCGCTAATTTGGCTATATGATAATATGGGCGTCCTTTACCACCGTATGGACCGCCCCCTTGATGCACTAGAATACCAACATCAAGCCCTAGATATTGCCAAAAAACTAATTGGCGAAGACCACCCCCGATATGCCTTGGTCTTGCAGCATTCTGCAGTATCTTTTGAAAAACTCAAGCAATATGGACAGGCCGAAAAACGCCTGAAAAAAGCGATTCAGATTTACACCCAAAGCCTAGACGCAGAACACCCCAAAGTAAGTTCCGCCAAAATGAGGCTGGCCAAGTTTAAATCTAAGCAAGATTGGAAGAGCGCCCTGCGCCTCTTTCAAGAAGCCGAAGCCATTCTGCTCCAAAATCCCGAGCGAAACGCACCCGCCCTAGCCGACCTTTATTTTGAATGGGCCGATGCCGCTAACAAGCATGAATTAGGCCCTGTTATTTTAGAAAAAACAACCCTAGCCCTAGCTAAAAACCGCTTCCAAACAAAAGATGGCTACCGAGAACCTCGACTGGCCCTGCGTTGCTGGGCCCTCTGGCTGCAGTACGCTAGTTCAAAAGATTTTGGGCCTAAAAAACAAGACTTATTTGCCCTACAAAGCGATATTCATCGGCAACTAGAACGTAGCGCCAGCCAAAGCGATAAACAACAGCTGCTCTCTACCGCCAAACACTTTTATGGCGCCTACATTGACCACATTTATCGCTACAAAGGACAATACCTCCAAGAAGAAGAGATGTGCAACCAACTCTTGGCCCTCTTTGAAACTAGCAAATCCGTCTTGCTCAAACATAGTTTGGCCCTGCACCAAAAGCTCGCCAGCCTAAAGCTAACAGCTGAACAGGAAAAAGCCTGCCTACAGGCCCAAAAACAAGCGATCTACTATGAGGAACTCTGGACCCAAGCCGACCCTCAAGATAAAAAAGAATTTAACCGACTTAAAAAACAGTATGAACAGGCCAAAGCCAAATGGCTGGCCCTCAAAACTGAAGTAGGCTTGGATAAAGCCAAGCAAAATACCTCCAGCTGGCAACTGCCTCTAGTAAAAGAGCTACAAAACAAATTGGCCCAAAAAGAATTGCTTTTGCATTACTTCTCTAATCAAGATGGGCATTTTCGCCTCAGCATTAGCCAAAATAGCTTTGAACTAGAACAAATCAATGACCTACTTTTAGAAGGCCCCATTATCCGCCTAATCAATAGCTTTTATAATAGCGAAGCCCTCTTTGAACTAGATTCCCGCATTCGTTACCAACGTTTTTTAGCCGATGCAGAACTGCTCTCAAAACTCTTACTCCCCAAAAACTTAGAACAGTTTGAGCAATTGAGCATTGTAAGCGATGGCCTCCTAGAGTACCTCCCCTTTGAACTGCTCCTTAGCAAAAAAGCAGGCCCAAAAGATAATTTCAAAACCCTCCCCTACCTAGTCAAAACAAAAAGTATTCGCTATGTCTACAATTGGGAGGTCCTGCAAAAACAAGAGCAACATATCCCACAAAAGCATCCTAAAATGCTAGCCCTAGCCCCCATTTATAATTGGGAAAGCCCCATGCATAAACCCCTAGCAGGCGCCCAAGAAGAAGTAGCTTGGCTGCATAAGCGCTACCCCTCTAAAAATATAGCCCCCTTTCCCAATAAGCAGGAATTGCTGGCCAATATCGGCAGTTATCAGCTAGTGCATTTGGCTATGCACGCCTTGGCCCCAGATAGTAGCGACGCCTTTTTACTGCTGCCCCAAAAGGGCCAAGAAGGCCGATTAGATAGTAAGGAGCTGGCCGCTCTCTCCCTAGAAAATCAAGACCTCCTCGTTCTTTCCGCCTGCCAAACCGCCCTAGGCAAACAAAGCAGCGGCGAAGGCGTCATGAGCCTTGGCCGAGCCTTGGCCCATAGTGCCGCCCCCTCGGCCATGGTGACACTCTGGTCCTGGAATGATGAATCAGCAGTCTATCTGATGCGCCGCTTTTATATTCATCTAGAACAAGGCTCACCTAAAGATATAGCCCTGCAAGCCGCCAAATTAGATTATCTCAATAATGCAAAAGAAATGCATTGCCACCCCTTTTTCTGGGCCGCAGCTATTCTCTACGGAAACCGACAACCGCTGGCACTTCAACCCAAACCAAATTATATCCCCTACTATTGGGGCGGAGCCGGACTCGCCGCCTTCTTGATCTTAGCCCTCGCCCTTTGGCGCCGAAAACCTTAAGCTAAATAACAAAGCCCTCCGTCAGTTAGACGGAGGGCTTTTTCTTTCTCTCTTTTCAAGCCTATTCTTCTAAACCCTCTGTTTTAATAGCCGTAATCAAAGGGTCGTCTAGACGAGCCTGTAGCTCTGGCAAACGAGAAAGTGGCAATGATAAGGTCAAAACAACTTCCTCCGCCCCATAATCAGAACTTTTAATGTCCATACCCGCCCCCTTCAAATAATTCATCCAATCACTAAGCAATGGGTAAGGCAAAAAGAGCTTGACTTGCTGTTTCAATATGCGCACTACCTTCGGCGCCTCATTCAAGGCCTCAAAACTAGCCGCCTTATAGGCCGTCTTTAAGCCCGAGGTCCCCAATTTGGTCCCCCCAAAATAACGCACCACCACAATCAAACAATGGGTCAACCCAAAGCTATCAATCTGCCCCAATATAGGCCGACCCGCCGTTCCCGAAGGCTCCCCATCATCATTGGCCCGATAATGCGTTTTGTCTAATCCCAAACGCCATGCATAACAATGATGCCGCGCCTTAAAATGTAACTGCCGAACCTCCTCCAAGTAGAACTGGATCGCCTCTTCATCCTCTACCTCATAGGCATAGGCTATAAATTTACTCCCTTTTTCCTTGTACCACCCCTCTCGAGGCTCCGCCAAAGTAGTATAGCGGTCAATAATTTCTGCTGACAAAATAAGGCCTTTAAATTACTACCCAAAGGGGCAAATCTGCTTGAATATCGAGGCTCTGCATCAACTGCGCAATGGCCGCCTCTCCCTTTGGTCCAAAATCAATGCTGTTTTCAGTAACATACAAATTGATATGCAGCTGACAAACTTCTGCATCCATTTCTTGGGCATGCTCCGCTACATATTCTACCGAGGCCCGCGGATGCGCAAAGGCATATTCTACCGATTTACGCAACAACCGCCCCAGCTTCTGCTTGAGCTCCTCCGGCAAATCTCTACGGACCGCTATGCCGCCCAAAGGTATCGGCAAGCCCGTTCGCTCTTCCCAATATTGCCCCAAATCCATCACTTTATGCAGCCCCCTTTGGGCATAGGTAAAGCGGTTTTCATGTATCAATAAACCCAAATCTATTTCCCCCGCCAAAACAGCCGCTTCTATATCCGAAAATAAATATTCTTGCCGATTTTGAGCCCCTGGAAAAGCAAAAGACAAAAGGAAATTTGCCGTGGTATGCTGCCCCGGTATCGCAATTTTAGCCCCCGCCACTTCTTCTGCCCCAAAAGACCGAGCTCCCACCAATAAAGGCCCACAATTGTTCCCCAATGCAGAACCCGCCCGCAAGAGCTGGTAGTCTTTCCACAAATGCGCAAAAGCATGATAACTCAACTTGCAAATGGGCAATTCCCCAGCAAAAGCCAAGCGGTTAAGCTCCTCTACATCTGCATGATGTACCTCAAATTCTAATCCCTCTGTGTCTATTTTTCCATGCACCAAAGCATCAAAAATAAAGGTATCATTGGGACAAGGCGAATAGCCTATTTTGATCTTTTCCATTTCTTCTTTTTATTTTTCTTTTGGGGCCTCCGCAGCAAAGCTGCGGCGCTACGCTTCGGGGCTCGCTGTTCGCTCGGCCCTTCGGCGCAAAGCGCCTCGGTCTGGCCCTGCGGGCCACCCGCTCCGCATCGCTAGGCCATTTTGGCCCTTTGGGCCAAGGGCGGCCCAGCCGCCCTGCACACCTAATTACATAGAACACAAGATTTGCTTGGCCTGCTGCATATCTGCTGCAGAGATGTCCAGATGGGTCACTAAACGAATCCATTGCCCCCCAAAGGGAACAGCAAGCAGGCCTTTGGCCGCCAATTGGTCCAAAAATGCCTGAGGCGAAAGCTCTTCCTTTAAACGAAAGAGCACAATATTAGTTTGTACAGGAGCCAGTTCTTCACAATAAGCTTGTTGAGCAATGAACTGGCCTAATTTGGCCGCTTTTTCATGGTCTTCCGCCAAACGATCCCATTGTTGGGCCAAAGCATATTGTCCAGCCGCCGCCAATTGACCAGTTTGCCGCATCCCGCCACCAAAGAGCTTGCGCAAACGCCTAGCCGAACGAATAAAACTCGCCGAGCCCAATAATAAAGAGCCAATAGGAGCTCCTAGGCCCTTAGAGAGACAAATCGAAATGCTATCAAAGCAGGCTCCTACTTCTTTTTCGCTATAGCCTTTGGCCACAATGGCATTGGCAAGGCGGGCCCCATCCAGATGAACGGCCAAATTATTTTCTCGGGCCAATTGAGAGAGAGCCTGCATTTGGTCCAACTCATAACAACTTCCCCCTCCTTTATTACAAGTGTTTTCAAGAACCAAGATTTGGGCATTGGCCTTATGCAAATCATGGGGATTGGGCAAGGCGGCCAATAAACTTGAGGGCTGCATCAACCCCGCCTCATCATGGGTCAAAATAGGGCTGAGTCCAGAATGAAAACTAATGCCCCCCACCTCATATAAATATACATGTGAACGCCGATCGCAAATTAGGCTGCCTGGAGCCGAGCTATGATTTTTGATGGCAATTTGGTTGGCCATAGTCCCGGAGGGACAAAAGAGGCCTGCCTCCAAACCAAAGCGCTGAGCCGTTTCTCTTTCTAAAGCATTGGTTAAAGGGTCTTCGCCAAAGACGTCATCACCTAGGGGGGCCTTTTGCATGGCGGCCAGCATGCCTTGGCTAGGGCGAGTGACCGTATCTGATCTAAAATCTATCATAAAACAGAGGTTAAAGTAAAAAATGAGCGGGCTATTTTTTTGGTCCAACTCCTGCGTTCTACAGGCGGCGCAGCCGCCGCAAAGGAGCGAAGCGACTGGCCTAGCGATGTGAAAGGGTGGCCGAAGGCCAGACCAAGGAGCCGAAGGCGAGGCAGGGCCGAGCGAATAGCGAGCCCTGAAACGTAGCGCCGACGAGCGAAGCGAGGCGGAGGCCCCAAAAAACAGAAAAAACTACACTCTTTCGACCAGGAGGGCGGCGCCTAGGCCTGCCCGGGCCGAAATAGCGATACAGCCCAATTGTTTATCCTCTTTTTCGAGGCCATCGAGCAGATTAGCCAGGGCGATGCCGCCCATAGCGCCGGCGGCATAGCCCCAAGCGATATCGCTACCGAAGATATTATATTGGTCCAGCGGAATATCGAGAGCTTGGGTAAAATGCAGGCCAACAGCGGCGAAGAGCTCCACTTTTTCCCAAAGTTCAATATCATTTTTGTTCAGGCCAGTTTGGGCCAGCAACTGCTTGACGGCCTCTAGGCCAGCGGTACAGCTGAGGGTAGGGTCTACAGCCACCACCTTAGCGCTAAGGATTTTTGCTCGGGCTTTCAGGCCCAATTGCTCGCCAATTTGAGCATTACCGATTAGGGCCATAGCCGAGCCATCGGCCAATTGGGCGGCAGAGGCGGGGGTATGCAGATGCTCCAGATATTCTAGGGAGGGATAGCGCATAAGGGCCATAATATCGAGGTTCTTGGCTTCTTTTTCGGAGAGGATGGGCGCAAACTGGGCCATATCTTCGGCTTTTAGGCCATGGCGAAGGCACTCATTTTTTTCGAGAATGGGCAGGCCATTTTGGTCATAGACCAGAGCGGCATTATGGCGGAGCCATTTAGCGGCCTGACTTTTCAGGGCTCTTTGGTGCATCTCGAAAGAATATTCGTCTAGTTCTTGGCGGCTAAATCCTTGCAAATTGGCGAGCAGGTCGGCGCTAAGGCTGGGCGGCACAAAATTGACGGCGGCACGGACCAAGGGGTCATAAATCATGGCTCCTCCGTCGCTAAGTTCGGGCACTCGGTTCATACTTTCTAGTCCCCCAGCCAAAACTAATTGCTCCCAGCCGAGTTCTATTTTTGCCGCTGCCATTTGCAGGGCCTCTAGGCCAGAGGCGCAAAATCGGTTGATTTGGGTACCGGCCACTTGGTAGGGCAAGCCCGCATAGAGGGCAGCGGCTCTGGCGATATTGCCGCCTTGTTCGCCTACAGGCGTCATGCAACCGAGGAAAAGATCGCCGATATAATCGGCAGCAGTGGGTTGGGCTTTGAGCACCGCCTGAATACTACTATCGAGTAATTGGATGGGTTTTATTTCTTGTAGGGGGCCACTATTTTGGCCGGCGGCCCTTGGGGTTCGGCTAGCGGCATATATAAACACATTTTGCATTTTATCGACATCTATTTTAGTGGTCATGAAAAGACAACTGTTTGGGCTAATATTGGGTAATTCTTCCTTATTTTAGTTGGGCCAAGGGGCCTTTGCTAACTTTAGCTTAGCGCCCTGGCGGGGCTTTTATTTATTTTCTAGCGGCCTTGAGTATTTTGCTTCGTTTATTTTATTTGGCTGGGCTGGAACATGCCCAAAATAACAAAATTCAGGAATATGTTGCACGCTCCAATCAAACGAACCGCCTACCCTTGGGCCAAGCCAGCCTTTTATGTTTTTGCGGCCATTTACCTTTTGGGGTTTTGCTTGCCCGCCTATCATATTCACCCCTTAGTAGAGCTATTAATTGAGGAGCGTTTTGCTTTAGGCATGCCAGCGGATTCGCTCTGGGGCTATCAGATTCCGATTTACTTCTTAAAGCAGATGGTTGATTCGCCTTTATTGCTCTTGGCTAATATGGCTAACTTCATTGTTCTATTTATGTTTGCCTATCAGCTCATTCGGCCATTGGGGGCCTATATTTTGCTCAAAAATGCCTTGGTTATTTTAATGTTAGTGGGCACATTTATTTGGCCCTTGCTTCTGCGTACGGGTTTTGACTGGGGCTATTATGCTTGGGCCTTAGGGGCCTTAGGCATGAGCTTTTGCTTTTTATCGCAGCCTTTAAATCAATCTAAAGATACTACTTTGGAAAATACCGATATTTTGGATGCGGATTATTTTTCCTCTTAATCCCTTAGTGGCTAAGATGGAGGCATTAACCGCTTAGGCTCAAGAAGAAGATGCCCCTTAAGGTCTAGTATATTACCATATATAATTTTCAACTCCTATTGATATTTACCAATAAGCCTTTTTAGGGGAACTATTTACGGCCCAATTTTTTCGGTGGGCAGGCGGCGAAGCCGCCGCAGGCTGAGGGATGGACAGCAGTGGCCGTTAGGCCAGACCGAGCCAGCTTGCTGGCGAAGGGCCGAGCAGACCTGCGAGCTGCGAAACAGCCCGACCCGCCCAAAGGGCGGGGCAGCCCCAAAACAAAACAACTTATATCCTTATGCGACTATTATCCCTTTTGATTTTTGGCCTTTTTTTGGGCCAGACGGTATTGGCCCAGCTCGACATTGAAAACTGTCAGTTTTTGCCTGATTTGAAAAGCTGTACAACCTTGGTTTTTATGCCTGCCTATGATACGGCCCAGCACCATAGTTATCGGCAATTGATTGAGCGAGAATGGCAGTTGACGCCTATAAAATTTGTTTCTTATCGGGAGTATTTGCAGTATAAAAACAAAAAGGGCTATGCGTATTTGTTGTTTGGCGACGATAAGATTAAAAATGCCAGCCAGCGCTCTAGTTATGTTTATTTGGAGCTTTGGCTTTGGGCCAATGCGCAAAAAAAGCGGATGGCTCGGATGGAGTTGTACCCCGATGCGCAAACCAGCCAGGACCCCTCTTTGATTTATGATTATCGCTTTCATACGGAGGGGCATATTTTCAATTGGTCGGAGGGCTTGCTCAAGAATTATTTGCAGCAGATTCAGGACCATTTGCAGCGGGGACAGAAGCGCTCGGGTTTTCGGCCAGGGCCTGCCAAAGCAGAGTTGAAAGCGCTCAAAACGGACACCCTTTTTGTTCCAGATTATGTGCTCAAAGAGTTTAATACTTATTGGGAGGCCAAGGGGACGCAGTCGGCCCAAGAACTGATGGCCAAATACCCCTACCCCTACAAAATACTCAGCAACAAGGAGTTGTCTAAGCGTATTTTAAACTGCCCCGAGGGTAAAAAGATTTATTATTTGCTTTTTGTGCGCAGCAATAGCGATAAATATGTCTCGGTGGTCGAGGGGAAATCGGGCGATATTTTATATAGTCGCCTACGGCCTTTGCAATTTAATTTGCGGCCCAAAGACTTGCAGCGTTTGGCCAAGAAAGTGAGTAAATTTTAAGTAAAAAGGGCGGTCGGAGAATTCTCCGACCGCCCTTTTGCTATGCCTCTAGGCGCCAATCGATAGGCGTTTTTCCTTGTTTTTCTAAATATGCATTGGCCTTTGAAAAATGGGCCGAGCCCAAAAAGGCCCTTCCGGCCAAAGGCGAAGGATGTGTGGCCTTCAAAACCAAATGCTTACTTTCGTCAATCAGGACCTTTTTCTTTTTGGCAAAACCACCCCAAAGCATAAAGACCAAGCCTTCTCGCTCTTCCGATAGCTTTTGAATGACGGCATCGGTAAATTTTTGCCAGCCAATTTTGGCATGAGAGGCCGCCTTTTTATGCTCTACCGTTAGGGCTGCATTGAGCATAAAAACGCCTTGATCGGCCCAAGGCTCCAAGCAGCCATGTTTTGGCGCCACAAAACCTTCAATATCCTTGGTCAATTCTTTATAAACATTGCGCAAAGAGGGCGGAATCCGTTGGTCTTTGGGCACCGAAAAGGAAAGTCCATGCGCTTGCCCAGGCCCATGATAGGGATCTTGGCCCAAAAGAACGACCTTTACCTCATGAAAAGGGACCTTATCAAAGGCATTAAAGATAAGGGGGCCGGGGGGATAAATCGCTTTGCCGGCTTGCTTATCGGCTTTTAGGCGCTCCTTAATTTTGGCAAAATAGTCTTGTTCAAATTCTGCTTTTAGGGCCTCTAACCAAGAGGCTTCAATTTGTACTTGGCTCATATTTTTTAGTTCGATTTAGGCTAAATTTAAGGAGTTTGGCAGAGATTATCCATAAAAAAAAGCCCCAAATTGGGGCTTTTATCGCTTAAACGCCTTTGGCTAAGGCATCCAATAATTTCTTTTCCACTTGCAAAAGTTGCTGCAATTTTGGCATAGCTTGGCTGTGCAAACGTCTTTGTTCTAGCTGCAAAAGTTGTCGATTATCGACATAAGGTTGCAAAATTTCCCATTCTTCAAGACTGAGCAAGGATTTTTCTTGGACCAATTGCTGTAGCCGCTGCCGCAAATTATGCGCAGGAGGCTGTTCTTGCTGCTGCATCCCATACAGATAACTCAATTGGTCAATTTGTTGCCAATAATTTTGCTGTTCTTTTAAAAATTTGGCCGTAGGCGCCTGCAACAAAAGCTGTAGTTGAGCCTGCTGCGAGCGAAGTTGATTGCGCAAATGCTGGCGCTGCGCCCGATGCTTAGAGGAGGTCTTCCAAATGGGGCCGGCCAAATCAATGCGCAAATTGGGCAAATCCTCGGCCAGCTCCGTAATTTCCTGAATCTGTTCTAGACTGGGGCTATCCCAATCACAATAAATAAAATAAACCTCCTCTTCCCCATCCTCTACCAGCAAATCAAACTTAAATTGCTGTAAATTCTGATGAAGATCATGAGCCGCTGGCCCCTCCACAATTCGCTTGGGCGCCGCCGCCTGATAGGCCGTTAGATAGGGTTGTAGTTTTTGCATTTTGGGGTGTTTTTAACTAAGGCGAGTTTGCAACTCATAGGCCTCTATCGTAATCGAAATGAAATCTTTCTCTTGTCGAAAAGCCTCCTGAAAACATCGAATCAAATAAGCTTTCGCTCCTCTAATGTCTTGAATATCATAAATGTTCCGTCCATGGGCACTTACTTTTTTAACTTGTTTGTCATCCAAGTAAACCGCCCCATTCAAAGCATCCTGAATGGGCTTGATAATATTGTCTGTATCCAAATCCGTCTCCCGATGATAATAGTAGGAAATCGATAATTCCATCTCCTTTTCACTGGGCAAATCTTTGCGTTTGGCCAATATTTTTTTGGCCTCTTTTCGGATCTCTCCCTTCCAGCGCTCGCGCCTTTTTCCGTTCGATTGCACACTGGCCGGCTTGCCAATTACGGCAATCAATATTTTTCGCATTTCTTTTCTTTTCCTATTTTTTGGGGCCTCCCGCAGCCCTTTTTTTTGGGGCTGCGGGCGCTAGGTTTCGGGGCTCGCTGTTCGCTCGGCCCTGCGGCGGCTTTGCCGCCTGGGTCTGGCCCTTTGGGCCACCCCTTCACAGCGCTAGGCCGTTGCAGGCTTTGCCTGCAGGGCGCTTCGCGCCCTTTTCTGGACCATCAATTTAGGTCTTTTTATCAAATTCATCAAATAGTTCTTGGCGGCCATATTTGCTACAAATGGGACATTCGTAAGGGTTGTGTCCTCTAGCGGAACAATACTCTCGACCAAAGAAAATGATTTGCAGATGCAATTTGTTCCAACTTTTCTTAGGAAATAATGCTTTTAGGTCTTTTTCTGTCTGCTCTACTGATTTTCCATTGCTCAATTGCCAGCGCCAGGCTAGGCGATGAATATGAGTATCTACGGGAAAGGCGGGATGGCCAAAGCCTTGAGACATGACTACAGAGGCCGTTTTATGGCCCACGCCGGGCAATTTTTCTAGGGCCTCAAAGCTTTCGGGCACTTCGCCTTCATGTTCGTCAAGCAAAATTTGAGAGAGTTTAGAAATGGCCTTAGATTTTCGGGGGGCTAGGCCGCAGGGCCGAATAATTCTTTCGATTTCGGCAACGGGCAATTTAATCATTTCGGCGGGCGTGCTGGCCTTTTCAAATAGAATGGGTGTAACCGTATTTACTCTAGCATCGGTACATTGGGCCGAGAGCAAAACGGCCACCAACAAGCTATAATTATCGCTATGTTCTAGTGGGATGGGTGTTTCTGGATAAAGTTCCTCCAGCCATTTCCGTATATTTTTGCTCACTGTTTTATGGCTAGGATAACGGCCAGGATGTTTTCTTTTGGGCATAAGTTAAAAATCTTTTGAGTGCAGAGCAAGATACAATTTTTTGTGCAGATAGGCGGCTTGCACTAATGGCTAGAGCGGAGAAGGTCCATTTGGCCTAGCGATGCGAAAGGGGGGCCGTCAGGCCAGACCGAGTTTTTGAGCGCAGCGAAAAAACGAAGGGCCGAGCAGACCTGCGAGCCCTGAAGCGTAGCGCCGACGAGCGCAGCGAGGCGGAGGCCCCAAAAAAAAGGCCTCCTAATATATCAGGAGACCTTTAGATTTTTTGGGTTGGCTAAACTTAGCGGCCAAGATAAGCCTTGAGCAACTTACTTTTAGAGGTAGAGGTTCTCAGTTTATTGATGGCTTTATCTTTAATTTGGCGAACGCGTTCGCGGGTTAGGCCAAACTTATCGCCAATATCTTCTAGCGACATAGGGTGTTGGTAGCCGATACCGAAATAGAGTTTGATGACATCTCTTTGGCGGTCGGTTAGTGAGCAAAGCGAGCGTTCGATTTCGTTGCGCAAAGACTCCATATACTCCAGATTGGCATCTGTTTGCGGGGTATTGGTATTTTCGAGTACATCGAGCAGCGAGTTATCTTCACCTTCTACGAAGGGGGCGTCCATAGAAACGTGGCGAGCGGCTACGCCCAAGGTAGTTTCTACTTCATTGGAGCCAATAGAGAGGACCTGAGCGAGTTCATCGGCAGAGGGTTCGCGTTCGTATTCTTGTTCTAATTTAGAGAAAGCCTTATTAATTTTGTTGAGTGAGCCCACCTTATTGAGGGGGAGGCGCACGATACGCGATTGTTCGGCTAGGGCTTGGAGGATAGATTGGCGGATCCACCAAACGGCATAAGAGATAAATTTGAAACCGCGGGTTTCGTCGAAGCGTTGAGCGGCTTTGATTAGGCCGAGGTTACCTTCATTGATCAAGTCACTGAGAGAAAGGCCTTGATTTTGGTATTGTTTGGCCACAGAGACCACGAATCGGAGGTTAGCTTTGGTTAGGCGTTCGAGGGCGATTTGGTCGCCGGCCTTAATACGTTTTGCCAAATCCACCTCTTCCTCAGGGGTCAACAAATCCACTTTACCGATCTCTTGCAGATATTTCTCTAGCGATTGACTTTCGCGATTGGTAATGGATTTGGTAATTTTTAACTGTCTCATGAACCTACTATTTTGAGAGGCAACCGATTAGCCTACAGTTGCGCCATATTTTGATTAAGATAGAAAATGCCCAACTACAAATATAGGGCTTTTTTGTGGTATTCGCTTCTTTAACTACTATAAATGGTTTTTTTGTTCATTGCTTAGCGATTTTATGAAAAAATAAAGGGTTTAGGGGCTTTTGCGCCTTGGGAGGCCATAAGTTTTTGAAGCATTCATTTGCAAAAGTTGTTTTTTTATTTTTTATTACGAACGGAGATCGTTCTGTGGGTTTAAACAGCCTCCCAATTTTCTCCCTTATCAGAAGATGCCCCATAGAGAAGAAAAAATAGGGCGTTGGTCACAGTGAATACATTAGTTTTGGCTAGTGGGTTCATAAAAAAGAGAACATCCTTATGGACAGAAAAAAATTTAAGGTAGAATTTTTATTTCGGGCATCTCCGAAAATTGTATATAGTTTTCTTTCTACTCCGGACAATTTGACTCGTTGGTTTTGCGACGACTGTAATTTGGTTGATGGTCAATTTAGTTTTGACTGGGAGGGGAATGAAGAAATTGCCTTTTTGCTGGAATCGCAGGAAGATAGTTATTTGCGTTTGCAGTGGGAGGATTTCCCTGATGAGTACTTGGAGTACAAAATGAGTCGTTCTGAAGTCACTGCAGAAACTATTTTGGAGATTACGGCCTTTTGTGATGAGGACGAAGTAGAGGAGGAGAAAGATTTTTGGGCAACTCAGATGGAATCTCTTCGTAGAGCCATGGGTGGCTAGCTTTTTGCTATTTCGTTTACTCCTTTATTTTAGTGGTATTTTAGATGATTATCCCAATGACTTAAAACTTAAATACTATGTTTGGTTTCCTCAGAAATGAGATGCTCGAAGTGATCGAGTGGAAGGAAGACAGCAAAGACGTTGTGCTTTGGAAGTTTCCTGATAAAGATGCGAATATTAAATACGGTGCACAATTGACCGTTCGTGAGTCGCAGATGGCCCTTTTTCAGAATGAGGGGCAGATTGCCGATGTATTTTTTCCGGGTCGACATAAGTTGATTACGGAGAACATGCCGATTCTCACGACGATTAAGTCCTGGAAGCACGGCTTCAATTCCCCTTTCAAGTCGGATGTTTACTTTGTTAGTGGTCGACAGTTTACGAATATGCGTTGGGGGACTCCCAACCCTATTTTCATTAAGGATCCTGAGCTGAACCGCGTTCAGATTCGGGCTTTTGGTGTGTATTTTATTCGCATAAAGGACCCCAAGAAATTTTATAGAGAGTATGCTGGCACCAAAGATATTCTTTATATTTCTGAGCTAGAGGATTCCTTAAGGGGCTTGATTGCGCCTAAATTTGCGGAGGCTTTGGCCAAGAGTGAGGTATCTGCCTTTGATATTTATGCCAACTACTCGACTTTGGGCGATACGATTGCGCCTATTTTGCAGCAGGACCTAGATCCTTTTGGCATTGAGTTGACGAAGTTTCAAATTTCTAGTGTGTCTCTTCCTCCTGAGGTAGAAGCGCATATCAATGAAATGGCCAAGGTAAATTATACTTCTGATGCGAATATGGATAAAATGCAGCGCATGGCCAATATTGAGGCGACAAAAGAGTCGGCCAAACATGGCATTCAGCCTCAGCAGCTCCAAAATCAGAATCAGCAGCAGATGATGCAACAAATGATGATGCAGCAAATGATGCAGCAGATGATGAATCAAGGTGGCGGCATGATGGGCAATAATAATATGCAGCAGCAACAGCAACAGCAGCAACCTCAGGCCCAAGCCCCCAAGCTTAGCCGAGAGGAGGTGATGAAAAACCTTAGAGAGTTGGGAGAGCTCAAAGAAATGGGTATCCTAACTGAAGAAGAGTTTAATAGTAAAAAAGCGGAGCTTTTGGCCCAACTTTAAGCCAAAGTAATTTCCCTTATTTAGTCAATCTTATCTTTTGAGGTAAGATTGACTTTTTTTAGCCCCTATCCTATGAAGATTTTCCGAGCTTTTGGCCGTTTTTTATATCGCTGGCGCTACCTCTGGCTGCTGAGTTTTTCGGCGGCGCTCTTATTTTATATTTTTTGCCTACCCAAAACCCTATTTAAAGATCCTTATAGCTTTGTTTTATTGGATCGCAAAGGGCAGTTTTTGGGGGCCAGAATTGCCCAAGACGGGCAGTGGCGTTTTCCCCCTACAGATAGTTTATCTCCAAAATATGTTCGTTGTTTATTAGAATTTGAAGACCGGCGCTTTTATTCGCATTGGGGCATTGATATTTATGGTTTTGGGCGGGCTGTTCGAGATAATTGGCAGGCTGGAAAAGTGGTTAGTGGGGGCAGTACAATTAGCATGCAGCTGATGCGCTTATCGAGAAAGCGCAAAGGGCGGGCCTTTAGCCAAAAGATCATGGAAAGTATTTTGGCCTCTCGTTTAGAGTGGTCCTATTCTAAGGATGAAATTTTGAAGCTTTATGCTAGCCATGCGCCTTTTGGGGGTAATGTGGTGGGCATAGAGGCCGCAGCCTGGCGATATTTTGGAAAATCGGCCCAAGAGCTGAGTTGGGGCGAAGCCGCCACCTTGGCCGTCTTGCCCAATAGCCCGGCCCTGATTCATCCAGGAAGAAATAGATCGGCCCTAAAAAACAAGCGTGATCGATTATTACAGACCTTGGTCAAACGAGAAGTTTTAGACAGTTTGGAAGCGAGTCTGGCCCAAAAAGAACCCATTCCCGAGGCGCCCCTGCCTTTGCCTCAAGAAGCCCCGCATTTGCTGGAGCGGGCCCGCCAAGAACTAGGCGATGGTTTACAACTTCAGAGTTCTGTAGACCGACTCCTACAGCTACAGTTGTCGGCGCTTTTGCAACGCTATCATCGAGATTATCGGCAGCAAGAAATTTATAATATAGCCGCCTTGGTTGCCGATATAGAAACGGGAGAGATACTCGCTTATGTGGGAAATATTCAGGATGAGGACCAATCTGATGCCCATGCCGATGATGTAGATTTAATTCGGGCCGAACGCAGTACGGGCAGTATTCTCAAGCCATTTTTGTATGCCTTTATGCTAGAAGAGGGCTTATTGAGTCCCCAAAGCTGGCAATCGGATGTGCCGATTTCCATAAAAGGCTATCGCCCCACAAATTATAGTGGGCAATATATGGGTTTGGTCTCTGCGGGCCAAGCTATTGAGCGCTCGCTCAATATTCCTTTGGTCCTAATGCTACAAGAATATGGGGTGGCCAAATTTAAGCAACGGCTGCGCAGTCTGGGCATGAGTAGTTTGCATCGTTCGCCACAAGATTATGGTCTCTCTCTTATTTTGGGTGGGGCCGAGGGACGTTTAGATGAAATGCTGGCTGGTTTTGCCAGTATGGCCCGTACCTTAAAAGCTTATGAAGAGCGGCCCTATTGTCCTTATTTGCCCGATCAGTTTCGTCCGCTCTCCTATCTGCCTAATCTGGCCCATGAACAGCCCGCCTTAGAAAACTGCAGCGCCCAACCGCAGCTTTTATCGGCTGGAGCAATTTATCATTGTTTTCAAAATATGCAGCGTTTAGAGCGGCCCGCTTCTGAGGGCGCTTGGGAGTATTTTGAGTCGGCCCGACCTTTGGCCTGGAAAACAGGTACTAGTTTTGGTTTTCGAGATGCTTGGGCCATGGGCGTTAATGGTAAATATGCCTTAGGAGTTTGGGTGGGCAATGCCGCTGGTGAAGGTCGGCCCGAACTAGTGGGCGTACAGGCTGCGGCCCCTATCCTATTTGATATTCTAGACCTTTTGCCTGCCGATGAGGCCGAGGCATTTGTTTTGCCCAAAACAGAGTTGCAGCCGTTAACGGTTTGTGCGCATTCGGGTTGTCGGGCACAAGAAAACTGCATCAAAAAAGAGCGTTTATTGTTGCCGCCTTCGGCCCAATCGCAGTTGCCTACTTGCCCTTATCATCAGCAATTGGTGGTAGATAGTGCCGAGCAGTACCGCCTACATGCCAACTGTGCTCCTTTGGCCGAGAGCAAGCAAAAATCTTATCTGATGCTGCCCCCTTTGGAGGCCCATTATTACCGTTTGCGGCAGCCTTTGTATGAGCCGCCTCCGCCTTATCGGCCAGATTGTTTGGCTGATTTGCCCGAAGCGCCTAGCCGTATGCAATTTATTTACCCCAAACAAGATTTAAAGGTCTTTTTGCCCATTGATTATGATGGCAAGCGCTCTAAATTGGTCCTTAAGGTGACGCATCAGGATAATAAGGCCAAATTACATTGGCATTTGGACCAGCTTTATTTGGGCAGCACCCAAGATTTTCACGAAATGGAGGTTCAGGCGGACAAAGGACAACATACGATTGTGGTGATGGATGAATTGGGCCAAAGTATTAGGCGAAATATTGAAATTTTATCTGAAGGTGATTAGGTTTTGGATCCGGCCCCTTGGCCGAAGGCCAAACGGCCTAGCGATGCGAAAGGGGGCGGCGAAGCCGCAGACCAAAGTTTTTGAGCGTAGCGAAAAAACTGCAGGGCCGAGCAGACCTGCGAGCCCTGAAGCGTAGCGCCGCAGCTTTGCTGCGGAGGCCCCAAAAAAACAAAAATTAAATCTCTACATTCTCTCTTTAGGGACTAGAATAAAATGGGTATTTTGGGACTTTTGCCACAGAATAATTTAGCATGAAACGCCCTCTTTTTTTTCTCTTCTTTTTATTGAGCAGTTCATTTTTGTCTGCCCAATCTTTGTCGCCACATTTTGGGGGACAATTGGGAATTAGTTTTAGTTTGGGAACGCATTTGCGGCGCATGGGCCTGATGGGGCGTTTGTATTATGCTGGCGATTTTTATCAGTTGAATTTGCAATGGCATCAGCACTATAATTGGTCGGCTAGAGGGACGGATCAGCGGGCTTGGGAGAGCCAGATCAAATTGGGGGCGCAGGGAAGTTGGGGCAAAAAATACCAGCAATTAGAGCAAATACATCCTTTTTTGACGGCGGCGGGGCAGCAAACGGCTCGGCCTTATGCCTTGGGCTATGCCTATATTTTTTATTTGGACCAATGGAAAACTTCGCAGCGTTCGGGTGTTTTTTCTGCTCAGATTAAAGATTTTCGCTTCTTTTTTGAGAATGATTTTTTGGCCTTTCAAAGTTTAGATCGTTATCGAACGGGGGCCATGGGCCTGCATTATCGCTATAAAGATTGGCAATTTGGCTTTAGCAACATTACGTATACGGGCGATGCCTACAGCCCTTATAGTCCCTGGATTACTAATTCGCATTTTCCTTCTGCTTCGGGCTACATAGATATGGCTTCGGCTCCTTATGGCGATAAATCTTTGGGTATTTTGGCTTTAAAAATAGATTGGCGGCCCAATTTTGAGGCCTTATCGCATGACTTTTTAGTGTATTTACAACCGCAATTATCTTTGCGTTTGGGCGTAGATGCCGAGCAAATTCGGAATTTGGTCCAAAATAAATGGATTCATGATTCTACTTTATTGCCAATAAATTGGGATGACGAAAAAAACCCTCACATTCCGATGGTAGACCGTGAGGGCTGTTCGTATTTATATTTGCCGGGCCAAAAGATTCGTCGGCCCCGCTTTTTTGGCGAGCTTCAACTCAATGAGGTAGAATTTTATTGATTTTTTTTGGGGCTGTTTTTTTTGGGGCCTCCGCAGCTTTGCTGCGGCGCTACGCTTCAGGGCTCGCAGGTCTGCTCGGCCCTGCGCAAAAAAACAAGTTTTTTGCTGGGTCTGCGGCTAGGCCGCCCCCTTTCGCATCGCTAGGCCGCTCATCTTGTTTTTTTCAGTCTATTTTTTTTCTTCGGCAGTTTAAACACAAGATTTTTTTCCCAAAATAAATATGGCCAAGATATTTTACTGGCCCACAAAAAAAGGGCAGCAAAAACATTTAGTTTTTTGCTGCCCTTCCCTATTTGAAAGCCGCTAATTGAAAGGCCCTAAAAAAGCTAAACTTTTATTAGAGAACAACTTGCGCTTAGCACAAAAAAGACTTAACTTTAGTAAGCAACTAAAAAACAAGCCATGATTCAACTCGATCAAAAATTACAAGACTATAAATTGAGCAAAAAAATGCTCAAAGCTTTTTACGGCATTTCTTATCCCACCCTACGCAAACGCTTGCGCACTGCAGGCCTGCAGCATTTCATTGGCCGCAGAAAATTTCTCTTTGCCGAATTCCTACTCATTTTTAAAGCTTTGGGCCAGCCCCAACAAATCGAAAAAGAAATTGAGGAGCTCGCCTTTATTTATGAGCAACTCCTAAACCTTGGACTTATCAAAGGCCAAAGCCAAAAAGCATTGCCCCAAAGCAAGAAGAAAAAACAAGCCCAAAACAGAAATCGCCCTGCATTACGGCCAATTTCTACGCCCTTGGCCCTCTGGCAAAACTTTTTGCAGCAGTATTATCAAGTACTGCTGCTGGGCTTGGAGCTGTTGTATGGAGAGAAAAAAGAAAAATGGCTGGCAGAGGTGGCGTAGGGGGAAAGGGCATGATTGACCAAAATATTCCTGAACAAAAGGTGCATATCTCTCCAGAACGTTACTTTTAGACAACAACGCTCAAGAAGACAACTTACACTATTTTTTATTTGAAATAAAAATATAGTACTATGATAAAAGAAATTACAGGCGATCTGCTCGATAGTCCAGCAGAAGCACTAGTCAATACCGTAAATACGGTGGGCGTTATGGGAAAAGGTATAGCCCTGCAATTCAAAAAGAAATTTCCCAATAACTTTATGTTATATAAAAAGGCCTGCCAAGAAGGAAAAGTAGTACCCGGCAAAATGTTTATCACAACAGAACAAAACTTGCTGGCCGATTCTAAAATTATCATCAACTTTCCAACAAAAACAACTTGGAAAAAACCTTCCGAATATCAATATATTCAAGAGGGCTTAGCCGACCTGAAAAAGCTAATAGAAACTCAACATATAAAATCTATTGCCATTCCTTCATTGGGTGTTGGTCATGGTGGTTTAGATTGGTCCAAAGTAAGAAAAATGATTTTTGCGGCCTTAGGTAACTTAGACTGCACAATATATTTGTACCAACCCAATTATAAACTCCCTGAAAAAATAAAAGCAGAGAAAGTTAAACTTACCCCTGCAAGAGCTATGCTGCTCGCTATTTTCTACGATTTGATTAAAGAAGGAGAATTTGTATCTGAATTTGCAGGAGAAAAAGTAGCCTATTTTTTACAGCGGCTAGGCGGCCAAGAAGCATTCAAAAACTTAATCTACAAGCCCTATTTTTATGGCCCTTATTCAGGAAAAGTAAATCATGTTCTACATTACTTAAATGGTAGTTATCTTAAAGGCTATTACAGCAAAGACAAAAAACCCTTTGAAGAAATTGAACTGATTATGGATGCAGAAGCTACTGTCTTGGCTTACCTGAATAAACCCCAACACAAAAAATATAAAGCTATTGTAGATAAAACCAGTAATTTTTTATCTGGATTCTATTCCCCCTTTGGCTTAGAACTGCTTTCTACCATTGATTATATCTGTCAGGAACAACAAAGTACCGATTTAGAAAAAGTTAAAGAAGCCTTACACAGTTGGAGCAGCCGAAAAACTAAACACTTTTCTAATGAACGCTATATTCAGCTAGCGCTAAAACAACTTAAAAATTCAGGCTTATACGATTCTCTAATCAAAGCCTCATAAATTGCTTCCTCCACAAACAAAAAGTCTATTTTTTCTAAAAAATTTAAGCAAAAGACAAAAAAAGGAGCAATTAAAAAGTTGTAAATTGTAGGTATCAAATCAATAATTTCCAACTCATAAATTGCCCCAAATGAAAGATACAGAAAAAGAGTTAAAAAAAAAATTAAGCGCAGCTTTAAGCTACCCTATGAGCAAATACTTCGCACTCCTAATAATTAGCCTAAGCATTCTAAACTCTTCTTGTACTATTTTATATGGGATCAAACAGAGGCCTTTTGACGATAAAAGCATAGCAGAATTTGTTAAGGAATTTGATGCAGATGAATCTCTAATTCTTAAAGATTCACTATACAGCATCTACTACTATGCTATAGATAGTTGTAGCGACTCAACATTGGTCAAAAATTTATTTCAGCCGCTACAGGTCCATTATTTAGATGCAAATTTCCAACATCTTGCTACGCATATCAATTGCTATGCATCGCCAGGATTAACAAAACTAAATTGGTCCGCAAAAGGAAAGCTAGCTAATTTCCCTCCCCGTTCTGATGTCGATGCAAAAAGTTGTACCCAAGGCTTAGAACACCTACTTTCTCCTTACCCTTTAAAAAATGAGGAGCAGTACTATGTCGTCATTTTTTGGAACCTCTACATGAAGAAACAATCTAAGCACTTAATCAAAACCGTAGAAAAATACATCCAAAACAAAGCTTGCAAACTTGTTTTAGTGAATAATGACATCTGGTATGCTGAAACAGAGGATTAAACTCATCCATATTATTTAATCCACCGCTCTGCCGCACCCACAAAAAAAGGGCAGCAAAAACATTTAGTTTTTTGCTGCCCTTCCCTATTTGAAAGCCGCTAATTGAAAGGCCGCTGCATTTTTTGCACAAAAAAAAACCTCTAAGCCTAAACTTAGAGGTTTTGAAGTGGTTTCGGGCGGGCTCGAACCGCCGACACACGGATTTTCAGTCCGATGCTCTACCAGCTGAGCTACGAAACCAATAGTTTGCTTTGTCAGCGACACAAATATAGGACATCTATAGGCAGAAAAACAAATTTTATCTGCAAAAAAATTAACCGCAAAATATAGTCTCCTGATTATGAGCCAGAAAAATTTTATTTTTTATCCCGAAAAGAAAAATAGCTCCATTCCCCACCCTATTAAAGCAAAAGCCTAGCGCCAGGCAACAATGGGCTGAGCGCTGCGCAAGGGTGGCCGAAGGCCAGACCCAGTTTTTTGAGCGCAGCGAAAAAAACGCAGGGCCGAGCAGACCTGCGAGCCCTGACAACAAGGACTTTAGTCCGCAGTTCGACGACCAAAGGGAGTAACCATAGCGACCCAAGGCCGTAGGCCGCAGGGACTGCCCCAAAAAATAAAAAAATTATTCCTCCCAACGATACACTCGAATTTCATTTTCGTAGGCCAAATATAAACGGTAGGCCTGATAACGCAAGGCTTTGAGGCCCTCTGTGGGAATGCCCGACTTTTTTAAATCAATTTTTCGCTGCTGAAAACTTTGAAGATGGATGCGCTGCCAATGCTGCTGATGATCCAGCCAAGATAAATAAGGGCCCGTGAGTTGTAGGCTCTGCGCATCGGGCAAAGGAATTTTGCGCAAAAAATTGCCGAATAAATCGAAGAGGTATAAAGCGCGGCCCTCCTCCCAAAGTGCTAATTTATCTTGGCTCTCCCAAAGACGAGTAGGCAAAAAATCATCTCGCAAAATGGGCCATAATTCGGCCGTTTCGATTAACACTTGGCCATCGGGGCCCATTTTTTTAAGTTGGAAGTCAATCGCATCGAACAACCAAATTTTTTGGTCCGAACTGCCCGAAAGCGCATCCACCTGCAATAAATCCCAATCATTGAGATCAAGACTTTGCATTTGGCCCAATCTGCGGTCCAACAATAAAACTTCTTGAAAATCGGAAAAGAAAATGAGGGGCTGAAAGGGATTGCTTACATCCAATTCTTGAATTGCGCCCCGATTGTTTTGGCTAAAACTGTATAACTTTTGGCCCTCGCCATCGTATTTGTCGATTTTTTTGCCATCCGACGATACTATATATAGTTGTTGCAGATGATCGAGGCGGATCAAACTACTTTTTTGCGGAATGCTCCAGAGTAATTCTTGGCCCTGAGCCCAAAAAGAGAGGAAAAAAAAGAAGAGCAGAAAAAAATGGCGCATAAAAAAAGATTAAGTCGGAAGCTCGGCCAAATTTTGTTCAGCTAAAATATCCAAGCCCTCCGGATGTTCAAAATAATGCAAACGCAACTTTCCGTCTTGCAAACGAGCAAAAGTGGGCTGCGAAAACCAATCGCCCAAGTTAATATAACGGCGACCGCTTTCATCTAAGCGCAGGTCTTGTGCCAAATGTCGGTGGCCAAACATAAAAAAATCAACTGCCGGGCAGCTCTCTTTTTTTCGTTGGCAATATAAAATTAACCACTCTTTTTCTGTGCCTAAAAAATTTTGGGGGCCATCTTGGGCGGCTCGGCTAGAATGCGAAAAAAATTGCGCCAAAGCCGCTCCAACATCTGGATGCAACCAACGAAACAACCACTGGCAAAAAGAATTTCTAAAAATTTTCTTGATAAACTTGTAGCCATGATCGCCGGGTCCTAAGCCATCGCCATGTCCAATCAAAAAATTTTGGCCCTGCAAACAAACTTGAATCGGATCGCGATGAATTTTTGCGCCCAGCTCCTCTTCAAAGTAATCAAACATCCAAACATCATGATTACCTGTGAAAAAATGTAAGTCTACTCCCCGATCGGCCAATTGCGCCAAAAGGCCCAAACTTCTCAAAAAACCTTTGGGCACCACCGTTTTGTACTCAAACCAAAAGTCAAAAATATCGCCGACCAAATAAAGGGCTTCGGCCTCCTTATCTGCTAAAATGGTTTGTAACCAACGAACAAATTGTCGTTCTCTTTTTGCCGAATTGGCTACTCCCAAATGAATATCTGAAGCAAAATAAATACGAGCGGACATGATTTTTATAGCTGTTTGCCGCAAGATACCAAAAAGCAGTGGCGACTTTGATATAGATTCCTTAAAATAAAGCGTTGGCTCTTTCCGTTATAAAATGGTACTGTTATGCAAGTTGATTTGAAATCAGTGCATTAAGGAATTGCTAATTGTGACCGAAGAAAAAAAAATGCATCACATTTAAGGCTGTTCTTCCGTTTATTTGACGATAAACGCAAGAACAAAAAGAGTTATTAAAAACGAGCCCATAAAAAAAATACTTTGGCTTTCTATCTCCCCCCCACTATTTTGGCGCCTTTTTCGCACTAAAACAGTTTATCAGCAAAAAATATACTACTATGAATTTGAGCATGAAGCAGCCTTTTCTGCAGCTCGTTTACCTGGGCGCCATGATGAGTTTACTCTACATCAGTTATTTTCCTGGCGACTCTGCTTTTGCCCAAAAAATTGCCGCCGAAAGTCTAAGCATTATGTTTGGTCTTTTTTTAGTGGGCGGAATTTTTCTTTTTCTCAAGCGGCCCTATCTTATGTTGCAATCTTGGTTGGCTTGCATGAGTTTTTGTTATTTTCTAAAGGGAAGTAGCGATAGTTTTTATTATGCTTCGGCCCAACAACAGCAACCCGTTTTTCAACTTTTACAATTAGATCTTAAAGCGGTTTTGCCCGAAGAAAAAACGGTTTTATTAGATCAGCTCAGCCATTTGCAAGCCGATTTAATTTACTTACAGGCGGATCAGAGCGCTGATGCTTGCTTGAGCGAAATTGAAAAAAAATATAGCCACAAATATGAGTTGGAGACCAAAAACTCTTGGGTCTACAGCCAGCGCCCTTTAATTATAGATTCTAGCAACTGGACCTTTGCGCCCCTACTTATTGATACGCAGGCGCAAATTCGCTTACTTTGTTTGCCACAAAATAAAAAAGAGTCCCTCAATTCAAATAAAATACAGCAACTAAGTAAACAGTCGGCTTTTATTGGGCCAGCGCCTCTTTTTGTTGTTAGTTGGAGCAGAGACCTCCCTTGGTCTGAAGAATTGCGCAACCTCCGCCAAAATTTAGAACTAGAAGATAGCCGCCTCGATATTAACTGGCAAACGGAAGGGCAACATATTTTTCACTCCAAAGAATTGCGCTGCCTAGAGCTAAGCTCTCCCATTGAGGCCCGCTCTTTATTTGGCCGTTACCAAATGCAAAAAACAACGGCCCCTTCGGCTGCATCTTATCTATAATTTTTCCTTTTTTTATGGGAGCACTCAAAGCCAAGCTTTTTTAAGTTTGGCTTTTTTTATTTTCTTTTTTTGGGGCCTCCGCTGCGGCTTCGCCTTGCGGCGCTACGTTTCGCAGCTCGCTGTTCGCTCGGCCCTGCGCAAAAAAACAAGTTTTTTGCTAGGTCTGCGGCTTCGCCGCCCTGCTGCACATCGCTAGGCCGAATAAATGTCCTGCGCTTCGGCCATTTTTTGATAAAAATTTTAAGCTAGTCAAGGCATTTTTCAAAGGCATAGCCGTAGCTATGGCTGAGAAAAATAACGATGAATAGCTGGAAATTAAATCAAAAAATAGAAGTGGTAGGGCTTTTATTTGGCCTTAGCCGCACAACTTTTGTTTTTTCTCTTGTTTTTTTTCTTCGGCCCAAAAAGGCCCTTTCAATTAGCGGCTTTCAATTAGCGGGCGGTAGGAAAATCTTTCTGATTTTTCTGCCGCTTTTTTCTTTGGTCCAAAAAAATGGATGAAAATTATAGGCAAAGAGAAAAACGGCCTCAAAAAAATGGTTAAATTGAAATGCGGGGCCAATTGGCTAAAAAAATCGGCCAGGCGGTTTTGGCCCAGCGCTGCGCAGCAGTGGCCGAAGGCCAGACCGAGTTTTTGAGCGCAGCGAAAAAACGAAGGGCCGAGCGAATAGCGAGCTGCGAAGCATAGCGGCGGCCAGCGAAGCTGGCCGCGGGCCCCAAAATTCCTATCATAAAAAAAAACCTCATGAAAAAAAGTAGTTTATTTTTACTCTCCCTCTGTTTTGCTAGCTTTTTTGGTGCCTGCCAAGAAAAAACGCCGCCCAAAGCGACGCCCGTAAAACAAGAAAGTGCTGACAGTAGCCAGCAAGAGCAGCCCAAAAAACAAAAAGGCATAGACGAAAAGTATCGAAAATGGATGGAAGCACAATTTGCGGCCGGAAAAGCTTGTCCCGAAGCCGATTGTAATCCAGAAACTTGGATGAAAAAAATTGAGGCGGGCGAAGAAGCCTGCAATACAGGCCTGCCCGATGAAATTCCGAACTGGATGCAAGCCGATATCAATGGCGATGGAATAATGGATGCGGTGGCCAATGTGCCGCTTTTGCAGTGCGATGGCGGAAAAAGCCAGGCGACCGCCGTACATCTTTTGGTCTTTTTATCTGATGGCCAAGGAGATTTTGCTATTTTAGACGACCCCAGTATTTTGCGCAAAGGAGCATCGGTAGAGCGTATAGACAGCCTCTTTGCCGATGGGCGCTTGCAGATGTATTATGGTGATTTTGCGCAAGAAGATCCACTTTGCTGCCCTTCTTTGGAAGAGCGAAAGCAATTTAAATATGAAGCCGGATTATTTAAATTATTAAAATAAAACCCTTATGCTAAACCCTAAAGTTTTGGTCATTGGTCTTTTGGCCCTAAGTCTTGGCGCTTGTAGCCCCGAAAAGCAAGCAGAAAAAAGCAGTGTAAAACAAGAAGTGCAAAAAGAAGAGGCGGTAGAACAACAACCTAAAGTTTCTTTTGAGCAATTGTATACAGATTGGCGGAGCGAACAAATTTCTGCTAAAAAATATGAGTCAGAAAAAAACTGTACGATAGAAATCACCTTAGCCGATGATTACAAAGGCCCAGGAATTGGTTTGCCGCTGGCGGCAGAATTAGAGGGCAAAATTATAAAAGGCGATTTGAATGCCGATGGGCAAGAAGATGCTGCTTTAAATGTGCCTTATATTCAATGCGATGGTGGAAGTGCCCTGCGTTATGCCAGCATCTCGCTTTTCTTTGTTTCTCAGACTGATGGCAGCTACCAGATTGTAGAAGATCCTAAGGTTTTAGCAAAGCTGGCGAATATTCTAAAAATCAAAGCCCTTCGATCGGGAGAAGTAGATATAGAATGCTTTTATCATCGGGATGAGGCCATGATGGGCTATGCGCCAGACAGTAGTTTGGTCAAAACCCTTTCTTTTCAGGATTTAATTTAAAAAACAACTATGCAGCCCTCAAAAAAACTGAGTATACATAAAATTTGCAACTACTTTACGGGCTATGAGCTCATCAACTACATTTATTGGCAGGAGCAGGCCCTGGGCAAGAACAAAAGTATCTTGTCTAAAAAAGCGGCGGTTTCGGAAAGTTTGCCTCAGCTTTGGATACATAATAAAGAGAAGGGGCAACAATATGATCTTTTGGGCCAATTGGATTTGGCTGAGGGAGAATATGCCGAAGGCTTTTTGATTCAGCATTTAGATTTTTCTGATGAGCGTTCTTGGCGATTTAATGGTTATGCTTATCAGCAGCATATATTAAATGACTACAATTTTATGCACAAAGATTTTTTGGAGGGCCAAATTTTGGTTTGGAGTCGAGCGGGCGAGCAAAGACGTTTTTGGTTGCTGGACAGTTTGGGTCAAAAGCATCAGTTGTTGCTTGCTGCTGCGGCAAAAGTAGATTGGCGAATTGATGTACGCAGCCGCGAGCTACAGATCTTTCAGCTGGATATAGACAAAGGATTAGTGATAAAAACGGTCAAATTATAATATGCGAGATTGGGTAGCTGAATTTTATAAAAAGCAAAATGATTGGCTGGGCGTTTACCTTGGTCCAGTTAGCGAAGAAGACCATCGGAGGGCCCAACGTTTGCAAGACTTGGCCGGCTTGAGTGGTAAAAAAAAGGTGCTCGAATTGGGTGGTGGTGGCGGGCAGACTGCTTTGGCCATTGCCCAATTGGGGCATGAAGTAGATATGGTAGAGCTTTTAGAAAGCTCGGCCAATTGGGCCAAAAAACTGGCTAAACAACATGCTGCTTCACGCCTAAATATCATTCAGGCCGATTTTTATGATTGGGAGGGGCCAGAAAAGCAGTACGACCTCATTTGTTATTTTGATAGCTTTGGCATTGGCAGCGATAGTGAACAACAAGAACTTTTGCAAAAAATGCATGATTGGCTGGCCCCAGAAGGCCTTATTATCATTGAAGTAGGCGCCAGCTGGTACTGGTCGGGCCAAGCCTGGGGGCAAGAGTATGATTTTGACCTGGGCATCCGAAGACATGAATTTGACCCCATCAATTGCCGTTTGATTGATAAATGGTGGCTAAAAAATTGTCCGGAAGAAATTTATCAACAATCTTTGCGCTGTTACACTCCTGCCGACTTTGAGCTGCTGCTACAAAATACCCCGCTCAAAATCAGCAAATTACAAACTGGGCCCACTTTTGACGAAGAACAAAACATAGTGCAAGAGCAGGCTAATTGGGCTGATTGTATGACTTACTTTGTTTGTTTACAAAAAGAAAGCTAAAAAAGTTAGACAGACCAAAAATAAAAGCCTATCTTGTGCATACGCTTTTGCTTTGACCGGCAAACTGGTAAGCTACGATAAGGTAAAAATTAGGTTGTAATAAGTGTTGTATTAGCTTTTGTGTGTGCCTTTTTTCTTTTGTTGTTATCTCCCCTGTTTTGGTCTTGGGCCTTAGGCCGCAAAGCTTTTACATTAAATTTTATTCATTCTATTTAATATTTTTTCTATGAACATTTTCGTAGCGAAGTTGAACTTCAGAACTACTTCTGAAGAGCTAGAAGAGCTGTTCGCTCAGTTTGGTACTGTGGACTCTGCTAAAATCATTATGGACCGTGAAACGGACCGCTCAAAAGGGTTTGGCTTTGTTGAAATGCCCGACGAAGAGGATGGCCAAGCAGCTATCGACGCTTTGAACGAAACCGAATTCCATGAGCGCACTATCGTTGTTAAGAAAGCTCGTCCCCGTGAGGAGCGTCCTCGTAACAACAACCGCAGTGGCGGACGTGGCGGTTACGACCGTGGCGGACGTAGCGGTGGTGGTTATGACCGTGGCGGCCGTAGTGGCGGTGGTTACGATCGTGGTGGCCGTGGTGGTTATGACTACTAGACGACAACACCTTACCTTCTAATATAGTTGGCTGGTCCAACTGATAGAAACAACTAAGCAACTCCTTTTTTAGGAGTTGCTTTTTTTTTGCTTTAGCTGGGCTTAGGTAAATTACCTACAAATAAGAAATGGGGAAAATGGAATTTGTCCACAAAAAGTTTATTTTGTAAATTTACCATCTTAGAGTTGCCAACAGATTTGTTTTTACCTACTATTTACTTCCCAAAATACTAAAAACATGACTGCCCAACAGCTCCAACAACTAATAGAAGAACCAGAGGCCCTAAGAAGCTGTAGCTACGAACAACTAGAGCAACTCCTGCTCCACTACCCTAGCTCTAGCCTCATTCGTGCCCTTTTTCTCATTAAGTTGGGCCAAAACCAAGGCCGAAATTATTACAGACAACAGCAAATTTTTGCCTTTTATGATCCAAAAGTTAAAGGATTGCGCAGCAAACTTTTAACAAAAGGCCTAAAATTGCAGAGCAAGCACAGCCTATGAGAGAGTATGTAGAAGGTCCCTCCAAAAAGGAACCCCAAAACAATATCCATCCAAGGCAAGGGCAATCCCTGCTAGAGCGGTTTTTGCAAGAAAATGCAGCAGCCCAAGGCGAGCCCCTGCCCCAAGATGAACCCATAGGCGAAATTCCAATTCCAGACCGCAAAAAACGTTTTAAGTTCTTGAGATTTCCAAAATTAAAAGCCCTGCTCGACCAACTCCAAGAGGAGGACCAACAACCCGCAGATGGCTATATTATTACTGGCGATGAGCAAAGCAGCCCGCCCAAAGGCCTAGAACAAGCCGCCCAAGAGCAAGACGATACCCAAGAGTTTTTGGATAAAATTGACCAAAAACTAGTAGACCTCAGAGCCAACCGCAAACAGAAAAAAAAGAACGCTTCCCAACAACTCGAAGAAGATATACAACAAAGTATCTTAGCCGATAATCAATTGGCCTCTGAACGCTTAGCCGAAATTTTGGCCCAGCAAGGAAAAAAAGCCGCGGCAATTGCAATGTACCAGCGCCTAAGTTTGAAATTTCCTAAAAAAAGTCTTTTCTTTGCCAATAAGATTAAAGAACTCTCTATCTAAATCTAGCGAGTCTCTCCATTAGAAGCCTACTAATAGTAAGATATAAATTATGACACTGCTCACAACCCTCATCGCCCTGATCGCCCTGCTACTCATCCTCGTTGTTATGGTCCAAAACCCTAAAGGAGGAGGACTTAACTCGGCGTTTGGAGGTACTCAAGAAGCCCAAAAAATTATGGGCGCCTCTAGATCAGGCGACATCCTAGTAAAGGTAACTTGGACGCTAGGCGGCCTGCTCATGCTGCTTACCCTTCTTGCTGGCCTCATTGTCTAGGTTTTAAGATTGATTGTATTCATAATAAGCGCTAAGCCCCGTTCTCGGGGCTTTTTTTGTCCCTAAGCCCGAATTTCGCCCAAAACACCCCAAACAAGAGCCCCCCCTTTTTTGTCTAGCTGATGTATATCCCTTGCCCATCAAAACGCTTTTAGCATGCGCAACTTTCTCAAAATACTGCTTCGCATACTGCCTATTTTGGCCCTGCTTGGCCTCGGCTTTTGGATTTTTTTACAATTCTATGGCTCTAGAGAACAAGAAAACTGGTTCTCCTCTCAATATTGGGGACAAGAAAATAAAGCCCAAAGAGCCGCCGCCCAAACTTTTATACAGCACTATAAAGATAGTCTGCAAAATAATACACTCAGCCCCCAATTCCTCCGCTGGGCTAGCAATTATAGCCAAGATAGCCTCCAAATTTCAGCCCTAGAAGCCAAAGAAAAATTGAGCATACAACTGCTCCAACGACATATCCAAGACCAAAGAAGCCAACGCCCACCCCTCATCCAGTTTTTGCAAAACCCCCAATACTGCCCCCCAGATTCTATCGCCCTTTTAACCCTAGAAAAAAAATGGCTGCGCCAAACTGCCCCCGATAGCCTGCAAACTTGCCTCAAAAAATTACCCAACTGCCAACAAGCCAGCCAAACAGAAAAACAATACTTCCAAAACCGCCTCGCACTCCTCATGGGAAAAGAGGTCCAAACCGAACTCCTCTTTGGCGTCTTTCAAGAAGAACTAGATAGCCTCTATACCCAATTGGCCAAAATCGATAGCCTCAGCCAATTGCCCAACTACTGGAAAAAACTCCAAAAACAAAAAGGCCAAATCGATAGCCTGCCCAAACTCCCCATAGAAGATATTAGCACCCTCTTTCTGCCCCCATTCGTCCGCCAAGACCAAATTCTTGGCCTCCAAAAATTATCCGCAAAAAATAGCTGGCCCCAAAGCCTGCTCCCCCTAGCCCCCCTACTAGAAAAAGAACTCTCCCAAATCGATAGCCTCCTACTCTCCCCCTTCCTTCCCCTGCCCTTCCCCAACCTAATCGAACTTAACCCCCAAAATAAAACAGAAGAAAAAACAATCCTCCTCGCTCAAATTTGGCAAACTAAACTACTCCTCGCCGAATTAGGCTGGTATAACCAAAATTGGACAATCCAAGAATTAAAAGCTTTTCTCCAAAAAAATAGCCCCCTCCCAAACTACTTCCAAGAACAACTAATTCTCTATCTTCGCTCTCAACCCGGCCAATTAGTCCGACCAAAACTCCAAAATGAAGTCCTCAGAGAACTAAACTATAAAATGACCAAAAATAATCAACCCCTCAATAAAAAACAATTTCTAATACAATTTGCCGCCCTCCCCCTAGATCTCTGGGAGGAAGCCCTAGACCTCTACTCACCCAAATAAATTAGCCTTATTTTTAGCCTCTACTAAATATTTTGTCAATTATGTACAAACTCTTCTTACATAGCAGCCTGCTCACTATCTTCCTCTTTATGGCCAGCTGTAGCAACGAAAATAACCCCGCCCTAGAATCCAATACCCCCCAAAAGACAGAAAAAGAAATAGCCCAAACCCCTAAGGAAGAAAAAAAAGGCCTGCCCCTCCAAATCTCTGGACGTATCAACGGTCTCGCCCCAAAAACCAAAATTTTTCTCGACCAAAGAGGTACCAATAGCGTCGAATCCCTCTCCTCTGTAGAAATTGACGAAAATGGACAGTTCCAACTCCATGCAGAACTTGCCCACCCCAATATCCTCCGCCTACGATTTAATGCCCAGTATATCTGGCTGGCCCTAGAAGGTAATGAAACCCTCCAAATTGAAGCTACTCTCAATGAAAAAGCCCTCAGCCAAGTCAATATCCAAGGATCCCCCTTCTCTAGCGAACTCAATAAACTCGTCCTGGCCAAAGCCAAACAAGAAGATCGAGCAAAATACCTAGAAGATAAAACCGAAGAACAAGTCTTAGTCAACCTTTTTATCGTCGAAAGCCTCGATATTAACAATTATTTGCCCCTCTACCAAAAGGTCCGTGACCAACTTACTAAAACCTACCCCAACTGGAACTATACCCGCGAGTTTAATAACCGCATTATGCTTACCGCCCAAAAGAAACAACAACAACCCTTTGGTATCGGTAACCCCATGCCCGACATTAAACTGCCTAGCCCCTCTGGCGAACAAATTGCCCTCTCTTCCCTCAAAGGAAAAGTCGTTTTGGTCGATTTCTGGGCTAGCTGGTGTGGCCCCTGCCGCCGCGAAAACCCCAATTTAGTCAACATCTATAATAAATATAAAGAGCAAGGTTTTACCGTCTATAGCGTCTCTCTAGATGGTCTCGATGACCGCAAAATGGCTTTCTTCAAAGGCAAAGGCGATATGCTCAAAATGCAAATGGAACAACAGACCCAACGCTGGAAACAAGCCATCGAACAAGATCAACTCGCTTGGCCCTATCATGTTAGCGAATTGCGCGGCTGGAGCAGCCTCGTCGCCCGCCAGTTTGGGATCAATTCTATCCCCAGAGCCTTTTTACTCGATAGAAATGGCGTGCTCCGATATGCCGATGGCCTCCGTGGACCCGCCCTAGAAGCTAAGGTCAAAGAGTTACTTTAATTTTTGTTCTTTACTCCCTTTCTCAAAAGCTAGTGCTATTTTTAGTGCTAGCTTTTTCTTTTTTTTGGGGCCCGCGGCCAGCTAGGCTACGCCTAGGTCGGCCGCCGCTATGCTGCGCCGCTCGCAGGTCTGCTCGGCCCTGCGTCGCTTCGCTCCTGGGTCTGGCGCTGCGCGCCACGGCTGCGCAGCGCTGGGCCAACTAGACTCACCTCCTAAATCCATTTCCTTATGCCTATTGACCGCTGGGATATTCTTGGCCTTCTGGCTATTCCCCTTTTTATTGTTTTGGGCCAAAGCTTTGGCCTGGCTTTTTTAGTCTTCTTGCTCTTGGCCCTCCGCTGGGGAAAACGCTTATATAAGGCTTGGCCCAATTGGGGCAAACTCTACTTTCTCCTCTTTGCTTTGGGCTTTGCTTCTTGGATAGGCTTTAGCTTTTGGCTAGTCCATGGTGTTTATCAACCCTTAGATCAAGATTTTTCTCCCCAGTATATTCTGGTCCTTGGCGCTGGCGTTCGAGAAAATGGCCAACCCAAAAATCAATTGCGCTACCGCCTAGATAAAACCTATGAACTAGCCCAAATCTACCCACAAGCCAAACTCATTTTATCCGGCGGCCAAGGCCCCGATGAACCCCTAAGCGAAGCCCAAGCTATGCAAAACTATTTGGTCCAAAAAGGCATAGACAAAAGACGCATTCTTCAAGAAAATCAATCTACCTCCACCCAAGAAAATCTAGACTTCTCCGCCCAAAAGTATCCCCAACTAAAAATAACCCCAAGCATTATTGTCAGTAGCGACTACCACCTAAAACGTGCCCACTTTTTGGCCCAAAAAAAAGGCTTCCAAAATATTAAAGCACAAGCCGCCCCCACGCCCTTTCTCTGGCTACTCAACCAACTCCCCAGAGAGTATCTGGCTTTTCTTAAAGACTTTTTATTCTCTAAATAAAAAGACTAAAAAGCCAAAACTTCACTATTTTAGCCGCTTCATCTATCCATCTCTTTTTTGCGTCTAGAGGCGAGCGCAGCGAGCTAGCCACAACAAGCCCTTTAGGGCGTCTTCGACGACCAAAGAGAGTAACCGATCTGAAAGGAGGACCCAAGGCCAGACCGAGTTTTTGAGCGTAACGAAAAATAAAGGGCCGAGCAGACCTGCAAGCCCTGAAACGATAAGAAGGCCTTTAGGCCGCAGTTCGATGACCAAAAGGAATAACCGCAGCGACAACAAGGCTGAAAGTCGCAGTTCGACGACTGAAAGGAGTAACGCCCCAAAAGCCTACTAAAAAAGAAATTTATGAAGATACTGAATAGTCTTGTGCGTTTTGCATTTTCATTTCGGGCCAAAAAAATTCATTATTTCATGCAACACCCACATGAAGTACAAGAGCAATGGCTACAGCATTTGATTAGCAGAGCAAAACATACCCAATGGGGAAAAGAGTTTGGTTTTCAACATATTAAAACACATAAGGATTTTCAAAAACAGCTACCCCTAAGCGATTATGAGACCCTAAAGCCCTACATCCAACAGATGATGTTGGGCCAAAAAGATGTACTTTGGCCCGGGCAAACCAAATGGTTCTCAAAATCTTCAGGAACCACCAACGATAAGAGCAAATATTTGCCGGTTTCTATGGAAAACCTCAAAAAATGCCATTTGCAAGGTAGCCATGACGCCCTAGCGCTTTGGTATCATGGCCAACCCCAAACGCAAGTCATGAGCAATGCCAAAAGTTTGATTATGGGCGGAAGTCTAGAGCGCTTTGCCGAATTTCCAGAAAGCCAAATTGGCGATATCTCAGCCATTATGCTCCTCAATATGCCTTCTTATGGCAAGTACTTTTATACGCCTTCTATGGAAATAGCCCTGATGAAAGACTGGGAGCAAAAAATTGAATTGATGGCCCATGAAATCTGCCAAGAAAATCTGACAACCATTGGCGGAGTGCCCACTTGGACCATTGTGCTCTTTCGGAAACTACTAGAAGTTACCGGCAAATCCAATATCCTAGAGATTTTCCCCAACTTTGAGGTCTATATGCATGGAGGCGTTAGTTTTGAGCCTTATCGCCAACAATTTAAAGCCTTTTTGCCCTCAGAAAAAATCCAATATCGAGAGAGCTATAATGCCTCTGAAGGCTATTTTGCCAGCCAATACAATGGCCAAAATAAGGATATGTTGCTCTTATTGGACAATGGGGTCTATTATGAATTTATGCCTCTAAATGAATTGGGCTCGGCTCAACCAATTGTTTTGAGTTTGGCCGAGGTGGAACTGGACCAAGATTATGCCTTGCTCATTAGCAGTAATGCCGGCCTCTGGCGCTACCAAATTGGCGATACGATCCGCTTTACGAGTCTGGCCCCTTATCGCATTCAAGTTAGTGGGCGAACCAAGCATTTTATCAATGTTTTTGGCGAGGAGGTCATGGTCCAAAATACCGATAAAGCCCTGGCCATTTGCTGCGAAAAATGGAGCGCCCGAATTAGTGAATATACCGTTGGCCCCATCTTTTTAGAAGAAGGCAAGGGCGGACATGAGTGGTGGATAGAGTTTGAACAGCCCCCCAAAGACTTAACCACCTTTGCCCAAGATCTGGACCAAACACTACAAAGCCTCAACTCTGATTATGAGGCCAAAAGATACCGCAACCTGGCCCTGCAGCCGCTAAAATTGCATACTTTGGCCAAAGGGAGTTTTCATGCCTGGCTAAAATCTAGAGGAAAATATGGGGGCCAAAATAAGGTCCCTCGCCTATCCAATAGCCGAGAATATATTGAGTCCCTCGCTCAATTTGAACCCTAAGACCAAAAAAGAGGGCTGCCGAAAATTCGGCAGCCCTTCTTTTGGGACAACTTTAAGGTCTAACTTTATTTCTCAAAAATGAAGCCTTCTTTAGTGGCTTGTTCTCGAACGGCATCAAGCATGGCGTCATCTAAACTATTGCCTTTTTGGCCCGCTTGTTTTTTCCGCTCCTTACTTATGTAAGCCGAACGCTGTTTACTTAGTTCCTGAATTTCATTTTGAATGCGTTCTCGCTCCTTCATCTTGGCTTCTATCACTTCCTTGCGCTTGTCTTTCTCTAGCCCTTGGAGTTCTTCGGGTAGCTCCTCTTCATCAGCCTCCAAAATGACATCTTCATTCTCTACATAGGCATCTACAGCATCCCAAGAGGAGTTTTTGTAGGCCCCAGAAGATTTAGAAATGGCCCGCTCGGTTAGACTAAAAGCAGCGGCATTGACATCTTGTTTCTTTTGGCGAGCTTTCATTTCGGCTCCTTTGCGGCCACCATAACTCATATAGGTACGATTGAGGGTGTCATTGAGGCGGAGAATTTCTGCATCCTGAGGTGCTTCAATATGGGCAATCTTTTCATTTTGGTTGATGCAAAGGTACTTGCCCTCGGCCCGATCGGCTCCATCTTTCCAGAATAGCTGCACACCTTGTTTGCAGGCGCCACAAAAAATGGTATTGACCACAATATTGCGTTTTACGGCAGCTTTGCAAACCTTTTTATAGTTTTTTGGACCTTGAGTAAAGCGTTCGTTACCTGCAATAAAAATGAGTTTGAGATCTTCCTCTCTATCGGACCAATTCAAATTATCTAAGGCATCTTCTATGGCCCAACCACAATACTCAGAGCCGCCATTGGTGCGAATTTCAAAAAGTTTTTCCGAAACTAGGTCCAAATCTGTAGTCAATGGAGCAAGCTGCAACAAATAGCCGTTTTTGCTGGGGTGATTGTCTTTGCCATATTCATAGAGCGCCAACTCAATGTTTGGAGCTTTGCCATCTTTGCGGCTACGGGCCAATTCATTGACAATTTTCCAGAGCTGCGCTTTGGCTTGTTCAATAAGGCCGTCCATGCTGCCGCTGGCATCCAATAGGAGCGCAATTTGAATTTTGGGTTCGGCTGTCTGCTGTCGCGATTTTTCTACTAGGGGGGCTGTTAGGGATGGAGTTTGGGCTTGGACTGCGCCAAAACTGAGCAACAGCCCAAAGACGAAAAAATGAAGAATTTTCATATGTTCTAGTTTTTTATTAGTGGGGAATCCTTTGGGCTTAATAGTATTATTGATAAGATGTAAGCAGTTGCGTTTTTGGTGCTTCCTCTTTTTTGGGTCCAAAATGGAAGGCGGCGAAGCCGCCGCCGAGGCGCGCAGCGCCTGGCTGAGGGATAGATAGCAGTGGCCGAAGGCCAGACCGAGCTTTTGAGCAAAGCGAAAAAGCGAAGGGCCGAGCAGACCTGCGAGCTGCGACATAGCCCGACCCGAGCGAAGCGAGGGGCAGCCCCAAACTATCTACTTATCTTGCTAAACTATTTCTGGGCCAAAGGATATCTAGGCACAGACTCAATGGGTAATTTTTTGATTAAAGCATAGGCTTTGGGCAAGAAAAAAGAGCCAACTACCCCTTAGTAGTTGGCTCTTTAGTGCAAATTTATGTTTTTTTCTACGGTCTAGCGTCCGCGAATAGTAGTTGTTTGCTGAATCCAGCAAGGCACCTTAATGCTAGCCCCCTCTTTGAGTTGGCGCTGAAAAATATCTGTTTTGGTGGGCATAAATGCGCTATATTGGCCAATATATTTGTTGGCTTTAGCCGCTACAGAAGGATCAACAGACTTAGCTTTTGCCCATTCGTCGATAGCGGGCCAAACACAAATCTGAGCATCCCAGCCCGTTCCTTTGGCGCTACAACGTCCACCGCTAGAAGCGTACATAATTCCTACGAGCAAATAAGGCTCTCCCCAGTTGGGACGGAATTTAGAGGCCTTGCGGCAATAGCTACGAGCAGAGCCAAAACTACCTGCACGGAAAAGGCGGTCGGCATAGCGATAAGCCAAATCAGCTTTTACTTCATTGCTTACCCAACCCTCTTCATCAATGGCCGCGGGATAAAACTCCCAAGCTTTGTTCTTGAGCTCCTCACTTTCTTCGCGAGCGCCCTTAGAGCGATACATCAAAATTTTGGTATAGGCGGTAGTCGTATCACTATTAAGGATTTTATCAAAGTTGGCCGCAGCAATACTGTCTGCCACCTCTTCAAAAGCCTTTCGTACTTCCAGATAAAACTCATCTTCCCCACCACATTTTTTACCGATTACGGTCAAGATTTCGGTATTCTGTGCTTGGTTTCGAGGGTTTGCCTCAAACTTGGGGCGCCAGATTTTGGTATAATAAGCACAGCCAAAAATGGCATCTTTAATGGGCTCAAACTGTGCATCTACTTCGGTCCAAGCTTTTTTGTAATCATCTTTGGGGTTCTTTTTGGCCAATTCCTCCAAACTTGCATAAAGTTTACGCATATACTCTGCATCAATGCCTTCTACATTCGAGCGGAAAGCATAAACGGTTAGGGTAGCCAGAGGCGTCATAATCATTGCTGGCGCCTTCTCTTTGCCCAACTCTAGGCTGCGCTCATAGGCCTTGATGGTCTCCATCATGGGCGCCTGATTGGCGTATAAATAGTAGGCCTGATAGGCACGCACCAGCGCATCTTCACCATTACAGGCGGCATTTTGCTCATAAAGGGCGTTCCCTTTTTCAAACCATTCTTTTTTCTTTTCTGCATCTGCCTCCTGGCCCGCAAAATAGTAAGCCATTACGGCTCCATCTTCAAAGTGGCGCGTCTCTGCTTCTTTGGGCGCCTTTACATACTCAAAAAGCTCCTCCCAAATCGGGTAGGCCTCCTTATACTGCTGCTGATTAAATCGGTCTCGATAGATAACGTGCTGCTGGCGGGCGGCTTTTCGGCCCTTGGGGTAATTCTCCCAAGTTGTACAGTTATTGTCGGTTGTGGCATCTTGCGCATAAGCCGTTTGCAGGCTAAAGAGCCCGAGCCCAAGGAAGAGGGCCCATTTCATCATTTTTTTTGGATGCAATTTCATAATATAAGTTCTTTTTAGTTAGCTAAGAGCAAGGCTCTTATTCTTGTTTGTTTCGAGCTTTTTTCTTTTGGGGCTGCCCCGCCCTTTGGGCGGGTCGGGCTGTGTCAGGGCTCGCAGGTCTGCTCGGCCCTTCGCTTTTTTCGCTTTGCTCAAAAAGCTCGGTCTGGCCTTCGGCCCCCCTTATCCATCCCTCAGCCGCGTCGCTGCGCTCCTTTGCGGCGGCTTTGCCGCCTGTCTGCTGCAAATTTGGACCTTGGGGGCCAAAAAAACAACATTCTAAAGAGTTGAGCAAAGATTTGTTCTAAAAAAGCCAAGTTAAAGGGCTATTTTCTTGCTCCAGCTGCTCTTTTACAAATAATGTTCTATCTAAACTTAGAACGGCGGAACCAGCTACCATCATTGAGCGTAAAGGCCAGATTAAACTGCCAGTAATTCTCTTTGATCAGTTCGCTATGGCCCAAAAATCCATATTCTATGCCTAGTTGTACATGGCCCAACAGGGGCGATTTTAGGGGCTGTATGGGAAGTCCCAAGCCAAAAGCTATGCCATACTTCTGCAGCTGATAATCGTTGCCACCGCTCTCAATTGTTCGAGCATCGGTTCCATAAAAGAGGCCTGCCCGGTATCTGGCCCGCTGCAGCAGATGCCTGGTTTTATAGTTGGGCGTATACTCTGCGCCTAGGGCAAAGGTATAGCTATCCTCCATTCTGATATTAGAGTTATCATGAGAAAAACCAGAGGACCAAAGGCTTTGCTCAAAGTTGAGGCCCAAGCGCCAATGCAAGCCTTTATTTAAGGAAACCCCAACCCCATAGGTTAAGGGCATTTGCATGCTGCTCACGGCATCTTCTGTGTTAATGATGGTGTCTCGGGCATAAATGGCGCCATAGCGGATCACTTTTTCTTGAGAAAGTAGCTGAATTTTGCTACTTCCGCTAGCATAAGCCCCTACGGTCAGACGTAAATCCTCAAACAGTAGGGGATCGTCATCTAAAGGAGAGAAAAAGTGCTCATACTGCAGGCCTACATCCCAGAGCAAACCAGAGGCATTTTCTTCTAGCTGAAACTCTTCATCATAGCCAAAGGTATAGATACTATCCTGAAAATCGATATAATTGTTTTGGTAAAAGTTGCCAAAGAGGTAGCCCAAATTCACTCCAGCCGATACGCCTTTATACTTAAAGCCATTGGACCAGTTTGCTCTAAAGCGGTTTCCTTCTCCCTCATACTGATATTCAATATCACCAAATTGGGCATCGGAGCGCAGTACCCGCACATCATAGGCAATAGAGCTATGTGGCAGCAAGCTTAGGCCCATCCCCCACTGGATCGGAATCCCTTTTCGGAGGCTGTCTTTTTCTAGCTCCCAAGCTCTAGTAATTGGAAAAGCAATAGAAAAATAGCTCAGATTACCATCATTTGCGGTGGCCGAGAGGCCAGAGGCTTTCTCGCTCAGGCTAGAGCGCTTATAATAAATCCCCGTTTCTAGGGCAGTCGTTCTGAGGTGGCCCAAAGAAGCCGGGTTGCTAAGATCTACTTCCCAGATACTATTAAAGGTAGCACTGAGTGCTCCTGCAGAGCCCTGTACCACCTGCAATTGATTGCCTTGTAAATCTCCCAAACCAAAACGAGAGTAAGGCGAATTGGCCCGGGTATAATCTTGGGCAAAAAGAGAGGAAGTCAAAAAAAGAAGGGCAAAAGCCCAGCAGACTGCATTAGTCGGCAGTGTGTTGTTGCACATGATAGTTTAAAATTTGATTGAGGCCCATAAGGACCAGATTGGGCACCTTGAAAAGTTGACTGCTCAGGCGCTTTTCAAAAAAATCGGCATCGCCCCCAGTAATTAACACCCGAAGTTCGGGATATTCTTTTTGGTATTGAGCAATAAAGCCTTGCATCTCGTAAACGACACCAGACTGCACTCCGGTTTGTATAGAGCTCAATGTGGTATTGCCTATTTCTTGGTCCAAATCTATTCTTTGGACCAAAGGCAGCTTGTCCGTAAAATGCGCTAAGGCGGAAAAACGCATTTCTACACCGGCTAATATACTGCCGCCCAAGTAGTTGCCTCCCACTGTAATAAAATCATAGGTAATGCAAGTGCCCGCATCTATAACCAATACATCCGAGTCAGAAAATAAACTATGTGCAGCCACTACCGCAGCAATACGGTCATTTCCTAGGGTCTCTGGAGTAACATAACTATTTTCTATGGGCAGCGCAAGTTCCCAATTGAGCCGAACAAAATGCTCTAACTGCCCACTGAGCTGTCGCTCTATCCGGCTGTTTCTTCGGCGTACAGAAGACAGAATCGCCTGCCGAATAGGGTACTTTTTTAAGACCTTATCCAGCTTTTTTTGGCTAAAACGTTCTCTAGTCACCAATTGCAAAAGGTCTCCCTCCTCAGAAAAAACCGCCAACTTCGAGCGGCTATTGCCAATGTCAATGCAAAGATTCATATAAAAAGTCAACTAGTTTTGAGCGGCCAAGATAACTATTTTCATCCAAAGCAGTTTGGCCTTTTAGGCCAAAAAAAAAGGCCACTACCCCATTATAAGTAGTGACCTTTTAGGCGAAGAATAGCAAATTACTCTGCCGTTTCTTCTGTATTTTCAGCAGCGGCTTCAGTTTGGTCTACAACCTCATCAGCAACAACAGCATTAGGATCGTCATTGTATACCTCGAAAGTAGCTGTGGCACGTACGTCTTTCATCAAAGTGATGATCGCATTGTATTTACCCAACATTTTTACCTCCTCAGGCATTTTGATTTTCTTCTTGTCTACTTCTAGACCAAATCCTTCTTTAAGCGCATTGGCAATCTGTACAAAAGTAACAGAACCAAAGATTTTACCGCTAGTTCCAGCTTTAGCCGCAATACGAAGCGTAGCCGCCTCAATCTTGCTAGCCAAGTCCTGAGCTTCAGCAGCCATCTTGGCCAAACGAGCTTCTTGCTTGCTGATTTGCTCCATTAGAGAGTCTTTGTTTTCTTTATTCGCAACAATAGCAAACCCATGAGGGATAAGAAAGTTACGAGCGTAGCCAGGCTTTACAGTCACCAAAGTGTTGGCATAACCTAGGTTCTCTACGTCTTTGATAAGGATAATTTCCATAACAGGATCAGTTTTGAACAATCTTCTTTAATCAATTACTTCTTCATCAAGTCAGCTACATAAGGTAGCAAAGCCAAGTGGCGAGCACGCTTAACAGCAGTAGCCACTTTGCGCTGGTACTTCATTGAGTTACCAGTGATACGACGAGGCAACAATTTACCTTGCTCGTTGATGAAGTTCATAAGGAAATCGACATCTTTGTAGTCTACGTACTTGATGCCATAACGGCGAAAGCGGCAATATTTCTTGCGCTTTTGGCCGATTTTAGGATTGCTCAAAAACTTGATATCTTCTCTACTTGCCATAACAAGTTAATTTTAAATTGGAATAAATGAATGATTCTAGAAAGGATTAGACTACTTATCAGCAGACTCTTCTTTCTCCTCTTTTTTCTTGCCGATCAAACCGTTGCGCTTGTCGTCATTGTATTTTACGCCATGCTTGTCCAATTTGACAGTCAAGAAACGCAAAACACGGTCATCACGACGGAAAGCCAACTCTAGCTCCTCAATCAAATTTCCAATTACCTCTGCAGTTTTGAACTCTACTACGAAGTAGGCTCCAGAACTACGGCGGTTGATGGGATAAGTCAATTGCTTGATACCCCACTCATCAACATTTACGATCTCGCATTTGTTGCTTTTCAAATGCTCTACATAAAGCTGAGCTGTCTCTTTGATTTCATCACCTGACAGAACGGGATCGACGATGAAAGTACACTCGTATTGTCTCATTAAGATTTACAGTGTTAAATATGGTTAGATAAAATAAAAAACCGCCCCTCTTAGCAGAGAAGCGGCTGCAAAAATAAGCTTTTATCTCAATTATCAAAAACTATTTGGTCCTTATTGCCAAGGTTTTTAGTTTTTGCTGGCGGGCATCTCTAGCTCATATTTATCCATATACTTTTTGTAGAGCTGCTTTTGCTTGTCTTTGTCCAAATCCAAAAGCTTCCCATCCAAATAAGCGGCCATAATCTGGCTGCTTCGCATATCCAATAAATCGCCCTTAGAAAGGATGAAGCTAGCCGCTTTGCCCTTTTCCAAGCTCCCAATCTGCTCCGATAGGCCCAAGATTTCTGCTACATTGCTCGTAATAGCCGCCAAGGCCACCTCCTTGGGCAAGCCATAAGCTACCGCTTGGCCCGCCTGAAAGGCAAGGTTGCGCTGGTTCCAGCTCCCTTGCATACTCAAAGCGAATTTGACGCCCTTTTTATGCAAAATCGCCGGTGTTTTATACGGCTGGTCCACATCATCATGCTCCAAACGAGGCAAGGCGTGTAAGTTGCTTAAAATGACGGGAATCTTTTGCTCGGCCAAGAAGTCGGCAATGCGCCAAGCCTCTGCCGCCCCAACAAAAACCAACTTTACTCCATAAGGCGACAACAATTGATGGGCCTCTAACATCGCCTTGGCCTCATCTACATGTACATACAACCGCTTTTCACCAGAGAATAAACCCCGCATGCTCTCCATTTTGATGTTCTTTTTTTCAGGCGCCTCTTGCTGACAATAAGCTGCGGCCTCGGCCAAATAGAGCTGCAAACCCGCTATGGTGGGCCGATATTTCTCATTGAGTTTGGTAGGACCAGGAGCCGCCCACCAACCCGTAAACTGAAAGCGCTTGGGCCACCATAAATGCGTGCCCTCATCCAGTTCTACAGCTGCATCTTCCCAATTGAAGGCCGATAGGCGCAAAACAGATGATTGCCCCGAAATCCGTCCACCTTCTGGTACTACCTGGCTGTATAAGATGCCATTGCTCAATATAGTGGGCAATATTTCTGAGTCGGTATTGTAAGCCACCACAGAGCGAATATTGGGATTGAAGTAGCCAACCTCTCTAAAATCTAAGGTAGCCCGAACCGCCTCTACCTCTACCAAGCCCAATTGGGTGTTGGCGGCAATCAAGGCCGGATAAACCCACTGCCCTTGCCCATCTATCTGCTCTTTGTAGTTTTTTTGGGCCAGTTCTTTGGCCGGTCCAATGTCTACAATTTTACCGGCCTTGACGGCTATTGCCCCCTCTTCTATAATATCTCCTTGGCCCGTATGAATACGAACGTTTTTCAAGAGATAATGATCTGTTTTCTGTGCCCAGACCGAGGCAGTTATGGCCCAAAACAAAAGGACCAGCAAACTCCATTTTTTCATCTATATATAATATGTATCATGTTAATAATTAGGCCCCCTTTTCTGCGCCTAGAGGCGGGCGAAGCCCGCCGGCCTAGCGATGCGGAGCGGGTGGCCGTCAGGCCAGACCCAGGCGGCAAAGCCGCCGCAGGGCCGAGCAGACCTGCGAGCCCCGCAGCGTAGCGCCGACGAGCGCAGCGAGGCGGAGGCCCCAAAACAGCAGCGAGCCCCGCAGCGACAACAAGAACTTTAGTTCGCAGTTCGACGACCGAAGGGAGTAACCGCCGCAACATTATATTCAGCGGAGGCCCCAAATCCCCCTAATCTACTTTCCAGCCCCCCAAGGCATTGAGCTGCACATCTCCACAATGGTAGTGTTTGTCCTCTGTGGGCATAGCGGGCTGCGTAGGTTCTCCAGCCGATTTGGCGCCCAACATCTTCTGAATCAGACGCTGACGCTCGGCCTTGAGCTCTGCCCGAAGGCGCTGATCTCGCTCCAAAGAATAGTAGCAAATGCCATCTACATAAGTTTGTTCGGCCTTGGCGTAGATAGAGAGCGGATTGTTGGACCAAAGGACCAAATCCGCAGATTTGCCCTTTTTGATGCTGCCCAATTGATCATCGCAACGGAGCAGTTTGGCGGGATTTAGCGTGACCATTTTCCAGGCTTCTTCCTCGCTCATCTGTCCATATTTTACACTTTTGGCCGCCTCTTGATTGAGGCGGCGGCCCATCTCGGCATCATCCGAATTGATGGCCGTGACCACATCCATAGCATCCAAAATCTTGGCATTATAGGGAATTGCATCTCGCACCTCGGCCTTATAAGCCCACCAATCCGAGAAGGTTGAGCCCCCGGCCCCATGCTCCCTCATCTTATCGGCCACCTTATAGCCTTCCAAAATGTGGGTAAAGGTGTTGATGCGGAAATTATAGCGTTCGGCCACTCGCATGAGCATGGTAATTTCGCTTTGCACATAGGAATGGCAGCTAATAAAGCGCTCCTTATTGAGGATTTCCAAGAGCGCATCTAGTTCAATATCTCGGCGGGTATTTTCGGGATCCTTCTTCAGGGCTTCGCCATAGGCTTGGGCCCGACTAAAATAGTCTTCATAGACCTGTTCTACCCCCATACGAGTTTGGGGAAAACGTTTGTTCTGACGATCGCCCCAATTGGACTGCTTTACATTTTCGCCCAGTGCAAATTTGATGAAAGGAGCCGCATTTTCATACTTGAGCTCCTCGGGCAAAAGGCCCCAACGGAATTTTATCAAAGCGGCTTGTCCCCCGATAGGATTGGCCGAACCATGTAGCAATTGGGCGGTGGTCACGCCCCCAGCCAATTGTCGATAAATATTGACATCATCGCTATTGAGTACATCTCCAATGCGGACCTCCGCAGAGCTGGCCTGCGTGCCCTCATTGACTCCGTTCTGGATGGCAATATGCGAGTGCTCATCAATAATGCCCGTTGTGAGGTGTTTGCCTTGAGCATCCACCAATTTGGCCCCTTTGGGCAACTTGATATTCTTGCCAATCTTCTTAATCTTTCCATTTTCAACCAAGACATCGGTATTCTCCAAAATGCCTTTCTTTTCATTGGTCCAAACCGTGGCCCCCTTAAAGAGAACGACCTCCTGTTTGGGCGCTTGCTCGGCGGTATGACCAAAGGCGGTAAAGGGATAGCGCAATTTGCTGGCCCAGTTCAGGCTGCTATCTCTCTTGGGTAATTCGGCGGCTTTTTTGGGTACAAAAGCTGCTTGGCGTTGGCCTTTTACATTCAGCCAATTGCCTTTTTCATCCTCGGCATAACCGATGATGCTGCCCTCCTTCCATTGGGCTGTAATGCGAATAATGGGCGCTGTGCTATCTGCCGTAAACTTTCCTGAAAGGCTAAGGCTGGGATAATGATAATCCAACTTTAGTTTGATTGGCTTTTGACTGCTATCGGCAAAAGTAAGTTTTGCTGTGGGTTTAAAGGCTTTGCCCTCTATGCTAATTTGATAGCTTTTTTGCTCCAAATTGAGGCTGTAGGTCCCGCGAATATCATCCGCTTGAAGGTTGGCCTCGCTATAGACCTTGCCCTTAACCCAATGCTGCAACAACTGGCTATTTTCCATTAAGATGGGGGCTGAGCTAATAAAGAAGTTGGCCCATTTGCCTTCCTCCAAAGTTCCCAGTTGCTCCGATAGGCCCAAAAAGCTAGCGGGTTGAGTGGTAAGGGCGGCCAAGAGATCCTCTTCGCTTAATCCAGCCGCATACGCTTTGCGCAAACTGGCCCAAATGGCGGTTGGTTTTTTGAGTCCCTCTGTGGTCAAGGAAAAGGCCAGACCAGCTTCGGCTAGGGCCGCGGGATTGGCGGGGGCCAGCTCCCAATGCAGCAGTTGTCCCAATTTGATGAAGTTGGCATCTAGGGGGTCGCTCACATCATAGGCGGCTGGAAAATTCAGGGGCACGACCAATTTGGCCTTTGCGGCCTGTAGGGCCTCCAAACGGCGATACTCATCACCTGCTCCAACAAAGATGTATTCCTTGCCAAATTCTTGGGCAATTTTATGCGCTCTCAGAATATTAAAGCGCTGCTTGGCCTCAAAAAACTGCGGCAAGGCTTGTAGCTCATTAAAGCGGGCCAAAGAGCGGTTGTATTCTAGTCCAGCCTCCTGCTTTTGGTAAAAATCTGCATCATAATAAGTTTGGCGGAGCAGGGCGATCGCCCCCATCAAAGAGCTGGGGTAATCTTGCGAGGAGCTCCCCTTAGAAAAAGAATAATGGGCCGCGGCCTCTCCTTTGAGAATCATCTCTTGGGCCGATTCTTCGCCTAGGAAAACGAGGGCCGAGCTCCCTCTGGCGATGCCATCCTTTTGTTGGCTGAGGCAAAGGCCAAAACCTGCTTGACGCAAGGCTTTAGCCGCCTTTTTATCGGGAGAAAATAGTTGGTCGGCTCTTTGTTCTGGCCGGATTGCTTCGTTCCAGCTAAAGGGCCCCTTTTTATCCGATAGAAATTGCGGACGGCCCTGATTATTGTCCTTTTTAGGATTGGCCGATAGACCGTAATTGCTACTTAACTCAATAAAAGAGGGATAAATATATTTGCCCGCCAGATCAATTTCCACGGCCCCTTTTGGCCGCTTAAGGTCTTGGCCCACGGCCACAATCTTCCCTTCTTTGATCAGCAACTGGGCATTTTTGAGCAGCTGCTTGGGCCCGGTCTGAATATGGGCATTTGTAAATAGGTAGCAGCCCTCTCTTTGGTCCACCACCCCATTTTCTGGAAAGCTGGGCCGCTGGGCCAAGAGGCTTGCCCCTAAGCCCAAATAAAGCAGTAAACATAAATAGACTATCCTCATACGAAATAAAATTTGGTTTTTTGATGTAATTCCTAAGCGAAAGATACGCTATTTGGCCAATATAGGGCAGTTTTCAGGCTACTGCATTTTTTTTAGATAGACGCTTTTCTCTTATCCACTAAATGATTTTTATTTGGGGCCTCCCGCCTGCGGCGGGCGCTACGCTTCAGGGCTCGCAGGTCTGCTCGGCCCTGCGGCCTGACGGCCTTGGTCTGCGGCTTCGCCGCCCCCTTTCGCATCGCTAGGCCGTTTGGCCTTCGGCCATAGCTGCAGGTAGCGGCAGTGCCACCATGGCCAAAGGCCAAACACCCCATCAAAACCTTTACGCCCTATTTGACAGAGATCAAACACCTCATCAAAGCCTTTACGCCCTATTTGACAGAGATCAAACACCCCATCAAAGCCTTTACGCCCTATTTGACAGAGATCAAACACCCCATCAAAGCCTTTACGCCCTATTTGACAGAGATCAAACACCCCATCAAAACCTTTTTGCCCTATTCTGCAGATGCAGAACACCTCATCAAAACCTTTACGCCCTATTTGACAGAGATCAAACACCTCATCAAAGCCTTTTTGCCCTATTCTGCAGATGCAGAACACCTCATCAAAGCCTTTTTGCCCTATTCTGCAGATGCAGAACGGCATCCCGAAAGCTTGGTCCAGAAAAGTAGAAAAGAGAAACAAAAAAAAGCGCCCGTCGGTAGACGGGCGCTTTAGGTTAAGGGCCAAAGGGGCCTAATTAGTTATCCATAAAAATGTTTTCTTCTTCGGCGGGGACAAAATACCAGCGGCGGAGATTGCCCTCATGCAGTTGGTCTACTACGAGTTTGCCATCTTCTAATTTGATGATACGCATATCGTTCCAGCCCCGTACTTGTAGAAACTGGATAGAGTCCTTTCTGACTTGGAAATCAAAGATGCGGTCACGGCCACCGATATCCATCTTCCATTTATCTACCTTTTGTTTTTTGTACTTGGTTTTTTTTCCTCTTTTGACCTCTACTTTTTCTTTGAGGTCATAGAAATACATGACGATAGGGCCCGCTTGGGCGTTACAATCGATATATTGACCATTGAGTTCTAAGTACTCGGTTTGCCAGGGGTGGCTTTTGAGTGTTTTCATGGTCTTTTTCTCTTCTTTGCTGGCTTTGTATTTTTTATTTTTCTGGGCCTGTAGCGGAAGGACCAAAAGGGCCAAAAAACAAGCAACAACTAATGATCTAAGGGGCATAATAAGCGTTTAAGATTGATAAAAATGCGGTATAGAAAAGGCTTATGGTGCAGGTTTTTGCAATTTCCATTCCGCCTTTTCGCTCTGCAAAATTAGCAAACTATCGCTAAGTTCTATAATAGCTGTGGGGGGCAATACTTTTGTAGGATGTTGATAAAAGAGGCTATCATTTCTAAAGAAGAAGCGAACGCTATCGGCATGTGGGGGGACCTCAAAGCTTTTGATGCGGAAGCTATCGCGGCTAAAGGTATAGATGGGGTCGCCCATAGCTTGTCCGGCGATTTGCATTTTTGGGGTTTCGATATAGACCACCTCCCAAGATTGGTAGAGCAGGTCTAGGTCAAACTTAGAGGATTGGGCTAATTTTTTTGGGCCAGAGCAGGCGCCGAGCAGAAAAAGCGCGATAGCGCTAGAAAGTAGGTACTTCATAAGGTATAGTTTAAAAAATGAGTGCGAAGAGAGGCTTGCCATAACTTTTGCGTTTAGAGGCGAGCGCAGCGAGCCGGCTGAGGGATGGGCAGCAGTGGCCCGCAGGGCCAGACCGAAGCGCTGCAAGCGCTGAAGGGCCGAGCAGACCTGCGAGCTGCGATACAGCCCGACCCGCCTGCAAGGCGGGGCAGCCCCAAAAACGGCAGAAAAACAAGAAGGTATTCATTTCGGGATAGAAGTAAAGCATTTTCTAAAAAAACTCGCTATCTTCCTGCTATAAAATTCCTTGGAAAAACCGCCCAATCTTATGCAGGCCTCATCACTTGACTTACGATTTTTAGAGCAGCTCAAGCAGCGATTACAACTTTCTAACCGCCGGTCTATTTACTTAAATGCTTTGGCGGGGCGTTCTCGCAACCGTTTAAATTTGACGGATCTCAATCAGATTGAGCCTCGTTTGGCGGAGCGATTTATTGCGTTATTATTGGGCAAGCCTAACTTCCGTTTACAGTTTCGGCCTAGGGCAGAGCGTTGGCAGGAGGAGCCTGAGTTGGGGCGGTTGATGCGTCGGCTCAACAATATGTTATTGGATCATCAGGATCATTTGGCGGAGCAGGGAGTGGCGACCTTTGGTTTTGGGTTTCCGATTATATTAAAAAGGGACCAAGAGGACCCTAGTCGGATCATCAAGGCGCCGCTTTTTGTTTGGTCTTTGGAGTTAAAGCGCAATTGGCGAAAAAGTAATGAGTGGACCTTAGAAAGAAGTGATGAATTTGCGCTTTCTAGCAATCGGTCCTTGGCGGCGCATTTGCTCAAGGACATGAAAATCCGTTTATCTCCGCGCTATGATCATTTTATGGAAGATGGTTTATTGGATGAGCGGGAACTGATGCAGACGGTCGTGAAGCAGCTGGCCCAATTGAGTCCAGAAAAGCAAGAAGCTGAGGTTAGGGAAGCGCTTTTGGCGAGTTGGAAAAAGGGCTTAGCGCCTTTGCCGACCCTGAAGGATGAGTTATTGGAGTTGACGGAAAATGGGCCAAAATTGGTTTGGGGTGGTTTATTTGGTTTGTATAAGGGGCAGAAAGAGAGTTTGGCCCAGGACATACAGGAATTCATACAGCGATTTGATGAACTAGGGCAATTATTGCGGCCCATTGGGCGGGGGGATTTTGGCGAGCAGGCGGTGCCCAAGCTCATGCAGCATAGTTTTCCGATGCTGCCCACTGATCCGAGTCAGCAGCATCTTTTGCATGACCTATTTAGAGGGAAGCAGATTATAGTGCAGGGTCCTCCGGGTACGGGAAAGAGCCAGAGTTTGACGGCAGTATTGAGCAACCTACTCTCTAATGGGGCCCGTTGTTTGGTGGTTTGTGAGAAGAAGACCGCCCTAGATGTTTTGTACAACAACCTCAAGGAACTGGGTTTAGAGGAATTGGCGGTGATTGTAGAGGATTTATATCGAGATCGGGGGCCTTTGGTTCGTTCTATGCGGGCGCGTTTGCAGCAAAAGCAAAAGAGTTATAAGCCTTCTAGTCATTATTTGCGGAGTTTGCAGAGCATGGCGGCTTATAGTCAGCAACTGCAGGGCTATCATGAGCAACTATTGGCTCAGCTATCGGGAGAAAAGCGTTGGAGTGATTTGGTGGATGAGTATTTGGAGCTCTCTACCACCTATGATCGCAAGCGGATTGCGGGGCAGCTCAACCCCAAAGCCTTTAGCTTTGAGAATGCCGAGTTGGAAGAAATACTTAGAATTTTGGAAGAGGGCGAACCTCTTTTTAGGGCATTGGGGAGCTTACAGCATCCATTTAATGCCTTTAGTGATCATTTTTTTAGTAATGGGAATACGCATGCGGTTAAGCAAGAGCTAGGCAAAAAGCTAAGAGGCCTACAAAACGCCTTGGATGCGGCGCAGAGCGACCTACTCTCCTACCTTTATGAGTATGAAAAGCTATTGGAAGATCATTATAGCGAGACCATGAGCTTTAAGGGCAAGGCCTTGGAAGAAATGCGTGATCTTATAGAAGATGGTTTTGAGACCAGCAAATACTTCTTTAATAAAAACAAGGGCTTTTATCGCTCTTTGCTTCGTTCGGTGTCTAGCAAGTATAAAAAGCTACAAGACGATAAGGAAAAAGTGCTGGCCCATTATAAATTATTGCGCAGTTTTCATCAGCGGTACAACTACTTTGACTTTCCGTTTTTGAAGTTGGATGATATAGACATCATCATCTTTGAGGATGTTCAGAAAAACATAGGGCAATACAGCAAAAAGTTGAGTGATTGGTACTTTGAGCGGAGCAAAGACATCCAGCGTTTGGTCAATGAGCTTTCTTTGCAGAATATGCATCCACATGTAGATTTTAAGGGGCGGGTGCAGGAGCTCAGTCGCAACTTAGATATTTTTGCAGAGAGTTACCGCAAGAGTAAAATCTTCAAGGTCGGTTTTCGTTTTGACTCCCCTATTTTGCGGCAGCGGCTCAATCATTTGGAGAACCTTTATGAGAACTTGGGGAAACTCTTGGAGCGTTTTGAGGCTGAATTTGAGGCCTATCATCGGCTAAAGTTTTTTTGGGAGCAGCTCAATACGGCAGAGCGGCAGGCCTTTCGGGCGCTTTCAGAGGCCAACCCGCCGGATTGGCAGGGGCATTTTAGATGCTGGTACATCTATGAGCTTTTAGAGCGGCAAGACCAAGAGCGTTTACCTCAGGCCGAGAGCTATGCTCGTTTGCTCAAGTACTATGAGGAAGAGCAGGAGCGGATGCGCAAAGAATTGAAGCAACATACCCTATTGCATTGGCGGGCCAAGCAGGCGCAGGCCGTAGATCAATTTAATCGGGAGAAAGCGCCCTTAAAAGTGCATTCCATTTATAACCTCAGGGGGGCCAATGGGGGCAAGCGCACCCCATTGCGGCAAATCTTTGAGGCCGATCCGCAGCTATTTAGCAGTTTTTTCCCGGTATTGATGGTCAATCCTTCGGTAGCGGCGGCCATGTTGCCCTTAACGCCTCATCTATTTGATGTCGTCATCTTTGATGAGGCCAGTCAATTGCGATTGGAGGACACTTTTTCGGCCCTATTGCGGGGGCGGCTTAAGGTCATTTCTGGGGATAGTCAGCAGATGCCGCCCTCCGACTACTTTGCCAGTCGAGAATCGGCCTTTTTGGAAGAAGAGGAAGAGGATGAAAACGCCTGGGAATTGGAAAAAGAGGCGGTAGATTATTTGGCAGGCAGTGAGTCTTTACTAGAGTACTCGGTGGCTGATGGGCGCTATGAAGAGAGTTTTTTGCAAATTCACTATCGGAGTCGGCACCCCTACCTCATTGATTTTTCTAATGCGGCCTTTTATGGAAAGCGCTTGCGGCCAGTACCTGCGCAGGAAGACTATTGTCCTATTGAGTTTCGGGCGATAAATGGTTTGTATGAAAACTCGACGAATCCGACAGAGGCCGAGGCAATTTTAGAAGAGTTGTTGGTTCTTTATGAGCAACATAAAGCGCAACTACCTGCTATAGGCGTGGCTACTTTTAACCTCAAGCAGCGCAACCTCATTTTGGAAAAAATGCAGGAGCGGATGAGTCAGTCAGAGACTGAGGCCAATGCCTTTGAGGCCTTGCAGGCAGCGGGTTTATTTGTTAAGAACTTGGAGAACATACAGGGAGATGAGCGGGATATTTTGCTTTTATCGACCACCTTTGGGCAGCGAGAAGATGGGCGTTTTATACAAAACTTTGGTCCGATCAACAGAGAGCGGGGCTATCGTTTATTGAACGTATTGATTAGTCGGGCCAAGCAGAAAATTGTTCTTTTCTCGAGTATTCCTCAGGAGTATATTTTGCGTTATCGGGAGTTGATTCCCGAGCAGGGCAACTATGGCAAGGCCATATTTTATGCTTATTTGGCCTATGCGCAGGCGGTTAGTTTGGGCAATGAGGCATTGCGGCAGCAGATTTTAGAATTGGTTTATACGCATTCGGACCAAAAGCAGCTAGAGGAATTCAATCCGGAGAGTCGCTTGGCGGGTTTTGCCTTGCGTTTTCATCGTTTTTTGTCTGGGCATTTGCCCGAGGGCTATCAATTGGATTGGCAGGCGCAGTTGGCGGGTTTGCAGATTCCTTTTTTGTTGAGAGATGGGCTGGGGCGACCTAAGCTAGCCTTTTTCATTGACCTCTATCATGCGGATTATTCGGAGGAGGCCTATGCTTGGGACTTCTTTCGTCGTGATTATTTACGGCGGATGAATATTCCTTTGGAGCGGGTTTGGACCTACAGTTGGTGGAAGCAGCCGGAGGCGGAGCAGGCTCGGATTCGGGCGATTTTGCAAGCTTTGGGGTAGTTTTGGGGCCTGCCGCCTTCGGCGGCCGGGCCCTTTCAGGGCTCGCAGGTCTGCTCGGCCCTGCGCCGCTTTCAGCGGCTGGGTCTGCCGCTGCGCGGCCCCCTTTCAGGCCCCTAGGCCGAATGGAAGTTCTGCGCTTCGGCCATCCTTTGATAAAAATTTCAGGCTAGTCAAGGCATTTTTTAAAGGCATAGCCTTAGCTATGGCTGAGAAAAATAACGAAGAATAGCAGGAAATTAAATCAAAGGATAGAAGTGGCAGGGCTTTCATTTGGCCTTTGCCTGCGGCCCTTCGGGCCTGTAGGATGGATATATACCTGTAGGTTGAAACCTACAGCAAGTATGGTATTGCTTCGCAATGATTGATGAATGAGGGTGGAAACCCTCATAAAATTAAGCCCTTTAAAAGCTCCAATTTTATTGGGGTACAGAAGATCCTGAACAGTTATTATAAAAAGCAAAAGCCGCTTTTCTGTATAGAAAAGCGGCTTTATATATTTGGCTTAGTTATAGGCATAAAAAAAGAGCCCGACCTGCACGGAGCGCTCAACCACCTACCCTTGCTTCGTTTCCGACCTGGGGGAGTTCAGTGGGAGCTGCTCCTGCCTCTTGGCTCGATGGCAAATATACGTTCATTTTGTGGAATTACAAATTTTGCTTCATTTTTTTTGCCCATTGGTCCAATTTGCGGGTTGGGGGCGGCGCAGCCGCCTGGCCCGCAGGGCCATTGGCCTACCGCTGCGGAAGGGTGGCGCAAAGCGCCAGACCGAAGCCCGAAGGGCTGAGGGCCGAGCAGGCTTGCGAGCCCTGTAGCATAGGGGCGGCCGCCCCGAGTAAAAGGGCGGCCGCAGGCCCCAGAAGAATAGTTATCTAATGGATTTGGATCTTTTTAGTTTGGTAAAAGTCTTCTCCAATAATTTGGAGAAAATAAATGCCTTGGGGGAGGTTCATCCATTGGATATGCAGGCGATTATTTTCTTTTTGGTATTGAATAGTTTGCTTACGGCCTTGGAGGTCCAGCAACTCTAGTTGAGTAATCTCATCTACTTGTTCGCTAGCGAGGTAGAGTTCATTTTTGGCGGGATTGGGCCAAAGTTGGATATTATTGGACAGTTGTTCTAGATAAACCGCTTGGATAATAGAGTACTGTTGCTCTTCATTTTCGCCAATTTGCAGGAGGCGATAATAAGACTGACCTTTGATGGGGTCGGCATCTAGGAAGGTATATTCCGTTTGATTAAATTGGGCGGGGATTTGGGCGATAGCTTCAAATTCCAGTCCATCTGCGGCACGTTGCAGTTCAAACAAAGTAGTTTGATCGCTTGAGCCAACGCCCCAGCTGAGCAGCACTTTTTCGTCTTGTTTTTGGGCCTTAAAGTAGCTCAATTCTAGGGGAAGGAGGACCTCATCAAAGACGCCATCTCCATTGATTCCGGTGGGGCTGCCTGCAAAATTATTACAGGGGCTAGAGTTATTATTACAGCCTGCCAATCCGTTATCTGTTCGGCTACTAACATTAGTAATTAGGCTAGTATTAGAGTAGAAGACAACGCCTTGTCCGCCGCCGCCGCCGCCGCCATGTGGGCTACTGTTGCTGGTACCTCCTGTTCCGCCGCTAGCCTCTACTAAAAGCGGGCAAGTTGTATTTATAGAAAAGCTATTAACAGACAGTAGGATACTTCCTCCGGCCCCGCCGCCACCGGCGCCATCATTGGTCCAAGAAGCGGCATCATTTCCGTTGGCAGAGATAGAGACTCCGCTACAGCTAGCGGGGCTAATAATTTCTTGGGCTTTGATATAGATCATTCCGCCACCATTGGCTCCAGCGGTTGCACGGCTATTATTTTGTTGGCCACCGCCGCCGCCGCCGCCAAGAAAAACTCGGTTGGGAGCGATTTGAGCAGCTAGGGCGATACCTTGCTGGCCGCCAACAGATGTAGCTGCGGGGCAGACATTACTTCCGCCATTATAGCCACGGCCCCCTTCTCCTCCTTCGGTATAATTTCCGCCACCGCCGCCACCGCCATTATGGTGGCCGCCACCGCCGCCACCGTTCAGTATTTTGGCCTTAGCGTAGGTATGATTAGCATTTGTATTGGGGTAGATCCCCTCTCCTTTTGCGCCATATTCATCGGAGCTGCTGATATAGACGCTATGCGAACTACAGAAGGCGCCATAAGCATTTCTAGAGACGGCTCCTCCTCGAAAGCCTAGGCCATCTGCAGAAATATTGTGGGCCAAAGTGAGTTGATTTGGCACCTCGAAAGCGAGGACGCCCCCAGTTTGGCCATCCCAAGCTTTGGCCGTAATATCTGAAGTTGTGGTATAATTGGGGCTACCTAATTTTGGAAAAGAGACAATTTGTAGGCGGCTATTAGGTCCGGTACTATAAGGTCTACTCAGCGGATTTTGGAGTGTAATGCTAACAGGCGTGCCGGCAGATTCTGTATGAAATAAAATCTGAGCAATTTCAAAATTGCCTGCATTCAGGATTTGGTCCAGCTCTCCAAAGCTGCTATTATTAGCGATATTGGCGCCAATTACATCATCTTGAACTTGAATGATCAGGACTTCTTCGCCATCTTCAAAACTATCAAAAGCCTCATCTACTTGGCTCAGTTGCAGGCTATTGCCAGTAATACTAGTCACTCGGGCATAAGCATTCACTTGAATTTGGGCAGATGCAAAATGGGCAAAACAAAACAGGGACAAAAAGAGATAAATGTTCTTCAAAATTTTAACTTTAAAAGCTTTTCAAAAATTAAAAATTGCTTAGGGGTAGAGTTAGATTTACTTGTTGTCACAAATATACAATATTTTGCAAGTTTAATTCTAAAGAAGACTAATTATAAAAAGTTAAACTTAAGGGATTTGGGGCCCGCGGCCGGCTAGGCTTTGCCTAGGTCGGCCGCCGCTATGCTGCGCCGCTCGCAAGTCTGCTCGGCCCTTCGTTTTTTTTCGCTTTGCTCAAAAAAACTTGGTCTGGCCTTCGGCCACGGCTGCGCAGCGCTGGGCCAGGGGCAGCTTTTAGGGCAAAAAAAGGAGCGAACAGAAAATTCTGTTCGCTCCTTTTTGCTAAAGAGACAAAGGTTATTTTGTTTTTTTGGTTGTTGTCTTCTTTTTGGTACTGGCCTTTTTGCTTGTTGTTTTCTTTTTGGCCGTTGTTTTCTTGGCTTTAGGTTTTTTGACCTTACCGCCTTGTTCTTCCACCAATTCGATAGCGCGTTCTACTGTCACCTCCTTAGCTTCTTCTGGGGTTAATTTTTTGCCTTCAGCATTGAGTAATTTGTATGATTTTTTGCCCGAGCGGATAAAGGGTCCCCAGCGACCATTTTCGATATTGAGGGCATAATCGGGCCATTTTTGGATATAGCGGTTGGCTTCTTTTTCTAGTTTGGCCTCAATTAGTTCTACAGCTTGGGCCTCAGTGATTGTTTCTAGTTGGAAGCCAGAGCCCTTAGTAATAGAGACAAACAGCTTATTCCATTTGACAAAAGGGCCAAAGCGGCCAGCGCCCTTAGTAATGGGTAAATCTTTGAAGTGGCCAATTGGCGCATCTTCTTTGATTCGGGCCTCTACTAATGGGATCGCCTCTTCATAAGTAAAGCTAATGGGGTCTGCGCCTTTTGGCAGAGAAATAAACTTGCCATCAAACTTAACGTAAGGGCCATAGCGGCCAGCATTTACTTCTAGTTCTTGGCCTTTATAGCTTCCGATATTTCTGGGCAACTTAAAGAGTTCTAGGGCCTCTTCAAAAGTAATAGTTTCAATAGACTGTTCTCTTTTGAGGTTGGCATATTGAGGTTTTTCCTCTTCGCCAAGTTCATCGGGGGCACCAATTTGGGCTAGGGGGCCATATCGGCCAATACGGACGAGGAGGGTATGTCCAGTTTTGGGGTCCTTACCTAAAATTCGTTCTCCGGTGACTCGGTCGGCATCTTCGGCGGTTTGTTCTACTAATTCGTGGAAAGGCTTATAGATAAGGTCCAGCATTTTTTGCCATTGCTCTTGGCCCTCGGCCACTTTATCGAGGCGGTCTTCTACATCGGCGGTAAAATTATAGTCCATAATATCGCCAAAATGCTCCATCAAGAAATCGGTCACCTGTTTGCCCAAATCAGAAGCGAAGAGTTTGTTTTTCTCGGTACCGTATTTTTCGGTCAGTTCCTCTGCTTTAATTTCTGCGGCTTCTTGGACCAAAGAGAGCTTACGATAATTACGTTCTTGGCCCTCTCTAGTTTCCTTAGTCACATAGCCGCGGCTAGGGTCCATAATTTTGGTAATAGTTGGGGCATAAGTAGAGGGTCGGCCAATGCCTCTTTTTTCTAGCTCCTTGACCAAAGAAGCCTCTGCATATCGAGAGGGTCCCCGGCTAAAGCGTTCGGTGGCATCGATATTTTCGTTTTTGAGTTTTTGGCCCAGCTTCATGGGTGGGAGCAGATCGCTATTGCTATCGTCCTCTTCCTCCTCTTCTTCTTTATGAAGCAGGTAGAGGGCCAAAAAGCCTTCAAACTTAATGACTTCTCCTTTGGCCAAGAAAATTTCATTGGGGCGGCTAGAGATATTGATGGTCACCGTTGTTTTCTCGAGCAGGGCATCGGCCATTTGGCTAGCCAGGGTTCTTTTGCGGATGAGGTCATAGAGGCGTTGTTCGTCTCGGTTATTGCTGACCACTTTTTTCTCTACATTGGTGGGGCGGATGGCTTCGTGAGCCTCTTGGGCGCCTTTTTTATTATTGAAGCTACGGGCTTGATAATATTTTGGGCCAAAAGAACTTTTAATCTCTGCTTCTAGGGCCTGCATAGCGGTTTGGCTAAGGTTGGTAGAGTCGGTACGCATATAAGTAATATGCCCGGCCTCATATAGCCTTTGGGCCACCTGCATTGTTTTAGACACACTAAAATAAAGCTTATGCGAAGCATCTTGTTGGAGCGTAGAGGTAGTAAAGGGTGCTGGGGGGCGGCGTTTACTATCTTTGACCTCAATATCTTCAATGGTAAATTCGGCGGCAATACAGTCTTTCAATAAAGCCTGGGCCTCTTCTACGGTATCTATATGTAGTTCTTTACTTTTGCTCTCTCGGCTATAGAGTTTGGCCTGTAGTTTAGAGGTTCCCCCTCTTTCGTTGGGGACCAAAAAGCTGGCCGTGCCTGCAAAAAAGGCTTGAGGTGAAAACTCATCAATAGCGCGTTCTTTTTCAACGACTAGGCGGACGGCCACAGATTGGACACGGCCAGCGGAGAGTTTTCCACGGATTTTCTTCCAGAGTAATTCAGAGAGTTCAAAGCCGACCAATCGATCGAGGACGCGTCGGGCTTGTTGAGCATTGACTAGGTCCAGGTCGATAAGGCGGGGAGCGGTAATTGCTTTTTGGAGAGCGGGTTTAGTAATTTCGCGGAAGACGATGCGTTTTGTTTTGTGCACATCTAGGTTGAGCACCTTAGCGAGGTGCCAAGAGATGGCTTCTCCTTCGCGGTCTTCATCCGTTGCGAGCCAAACCTCATCAACTTTTTTGACCCAGCTTTTGAGTTCGCTCACCACCTTTCTTTTGGCGGGAGAGATTTCGTAGTGGACCTTATAATTATTGTCCACTTCGATAGCTTTTTTATCTTTAGAATTTTTGATGAGGTCTCGGATATGTCCGAAACTCGATTTCACGGTAAAGTCTTTACCGAGATATTTTTCAATAGTTTTGGCCTTAGCAGGCGACTCGACGATTAATAGATTTTTGGCCATAGTAAGTTTAAATAGGTGTGCCTTAAAGAGGGTGGCTTTAGGGCAAAAATTGGGTGGGGGGAGATAATCCTTGCCCTAATACTAAGTTTTTTCTGTATTTGTGAAAAGATGAACGCTTATTTTTTTGTAAAAATCAAGAAAAAGACAGCTTTTTGCCAGAAAAATTGTTTTATCGCCCTACTTCGGGGGCCAAAACTGGGCTATTTTTGGCCTAGCGATGTGTAGGGGTGGCCGAAGGCCAGACCGAGTTTTTTGAGCAAAGCGAAAAAAGCGAAGGGCCGAGCGAACAGCGAGCCCCAAAACGTAGCGCCCGCCGCAGGCGGGAGGCCCCCAAAAATTAACTAAATATATAACAAATGAAATTAAATTTTAAGCAGTACGGAGCGGGCAAGCCCATAGTGATTATGCATGGGATGTTTGGGATGTTGGATAATTGGCAGTATGTGGCCAAGGAATTGGCTAAAGAATATATGGTATTTTTGGTAGACTTGCGCAACCATGGCAAGTCGCCGCATTCAGAAGACTTTAGTTATGCCCTAATGGCCGATGATATTCGGCGGTTTATGGAAGACAATTGGTTATATGAGGCCAAAATTTTGGGGCATTCTATGGGGGGCAAAGTGGCTATGCAGCTGGCCTTAGAGGAGCCTGATATGGTAGAACAATTGGTGGTTGTAGATATTGCGCCCAAAAGTTATTCGGGCAATCATGAGCGGATTATTGCGGCCATGCAGGCCCTGCCCTTGCGGGAGTTGGCGAGTCGGTCGGAGGCAGAAAGTCATTTGCGGAAAAGTATTCCGGAGGAGGGCGTTGTTCAGTTTTTGCTCAAAAATCTGAGTCGAGAGCGGGCTGGGGGCTATCGTTGGAAAATGAACCTGCCTGTCATTGCGGCGCATTATCAAGAGATTTTGGCCAACAGTTTGCCTGAAGAGCAATATGAAGGTCCTACCTTATTTGTGCAGGGCGTTAATTCTAAGTACATCAACCCCGCCGAGTTGGCCGACTACCAACAGTATTTTCCTGCGGCCCAAATTGCCCCAATAGCAAATGCTGGGCATTGGGTACATGCCGAGCAGCCTCAAGAATTTTTGGCGACTTTGCGTAAGTTTTTTGCTCAGGATTAAGGTTTGGTAAGTCTTTTGATTTGCAAAAAGTAACCATTAAGTTCACTTAAAAATAAATATAAATGAGTTTGCATGTTCCCCTGAGATTACTCTCTATTTTTCTTTTTCTAGCTTGTTGGCTGAGCTCCCCCCTCTTGGCCCAAAAGGAGTATACCGACCACAAGCCCGTTTATCGAAAATGGCAGGATAACTACATTTTGGATAAAATTGAGTATACAAAAAACGAGACTGTTTTTTATTTTCGTTTTGTTTGTCGCTCTGGCCAAGGCATCAGTGCCATTTTTTATCCTCCTGGTGGAGAAGCGCCTTGGTATTTGCGGGCCAAAGATGGGCGTTCTTTTAATTTGAAAGCCATTAAAAATATTCGGAGAAATAGCCAAATGATGGCCCGCCATCTCAGAAGCAAGGGCGAATATATGTCTTTGGATGGTTTTGGCTATACGGTTTTTAGCTGCGAGGTGCATTTTGAGCGCCTGCCCAATGATGTCAAAGCCGCCGATTTTATTGAGGGCAGAGGCCATGAATTTGACCAAAATCACTTCAATTGCTTTGATGTTAAGCTAAAAACTTGGAATGACGAAAGTTTGGGTAAAATTGCAGACTCTGAAGAAAATGTCCGAAAATTTGAGCGCAAATTTGGCGTAAACACCAACAAAAAGCCCAAGCCCAAACCCAAAGTAGAGCCTAAGGTAGAGCCCAAAGATCCTATTGCTAAGGTAGAGCCCAAGCCTAAACCCAAGCCTAAGCCTAAGCCTAAAAAAGAGCCCCAACCCAAGCCTATCCCCAAAACGCCTAAAATTCCGGCTTCAGAAGAGCCAGGTGGCGTGGCTCGGGTTCGCTCGGCGGAAGATGTTGTTTGTGGCCAACCTTTGGTCCTTGATGGCTTGCAGTTTCAGGATGGCACCACTGACTTTAAGGGAATGGTCAAATGTAAGCAGGTATTGCATTACGTCTTTGATTTTATGGAAAAGCACCCCAACTCTAAGCTGACCGTTATTGGACATACCGATATTTTTGGCGATAAGGAGCGCATGAAAGAGCTCTCTAAAAAACGAGCTTATAAGGTGCAGCGTTGGCTCTCGATGATGGGCATCTCGCCTTGGCGCATCGAGATTGAATACTATGGTCTCGAAAAGCCGATTTTGCCCGAGGGAGGCGCCCTCAACCGCCGCGTAGAGGTACAACTAAGCTGCGAGTAAAGCTTTAAAAAACCTAATTATTATGGTCCATTCTTGTTCTGCAAGGATGGGCTTTTTTTTTGTTTTGGGGCCCGCGGCCGGGCTAGGCTTCGCCTAGCTCGGCCGCCGCTATGCTCTGCCGCTCGCAGGTCTGCTCGGCCCTGCAGCCGCCTGCGGCGGCTTGGGTCTGGCCCTGCGGGCCACGGCTGCGCAGCGCTGGGCCAAGCCCGCCCTTGGCCTAAGAGCAAAAGAGAGAGGCAAATATTGGGCAGACCATACTAAATAACCTAAAAACAGGAATTTTTTTTTTAGGATTTTAGTTTAAAAATTAGATGATTTCAAGCTTATAAATTCTCTTTTTTTTCACAAAAAAACAAGCTCAACTTTGCTTATAGATTTTTACAAACCTCTTCGCCCCCTTCCTAAAATACAGGCTTTAACACTTAACTTATAAATGAATAAATAGCTGCTTTTTTATTTTAATCAAGCCTAAATCTCAAATTCTTATTTAGATTATAAATAATTCCATATTTTTATATGCGAAGAACAAAATCTACTGCTCTCCAGGAGATCAGAACAACCTAACTAACTAATAATGAGAGAACTAACTACTTCAATAAGTAGATTAGCTTGGATTTCTCTAAGCTTTCTACTACTCCCTCTATCTAGCTCTGCCACCCACATTGTAGGGGCAGACCTCACCTATCAATGTCTGGGCGGAAACCAGTACCAAGTTAATCTACAATTCTACAGAGATTGCTCGGGTGTATCTGCGCCATCTTCAGCTACTATTAACATAAATTCGGCTAGTTGTGGGCAGTCTACCTCTGTCACACTTACGCAAACATCTTTTGCAGAAGCATCTCCCCTCTGCCCTGCCGAATTGCCCAACTCTAGCTGTAATGGTGGAAGCCTTCAGGGGGTAGAAGTCTATCAATATAGCGGAACCATCACCCTACCTGCAGCTTGTACGGATTGGATTTTATCTTATCGTACAGGAAACCGTAATAATGTAGTTACCAATATTACCAATCCTGGCTCTGCTTGGATGTATATTGAGGCCTTGCTCAATAATTTAGATGGCGGATGCAATAGCTCGCCATCTTTTACGACGCCCCCAGTTCCCTATATCTGTGAGGGCGTTCCCTTTGAATACAACCATGGCGTTATTGATGCAGAAGGCGACTCTATAGCCTATAGCATGATTACGCCTCTAGATAATGCAGGAACAGGCGTTACTTTTAGTGGCGGCTTTACTGCTAACCAACCTATGAGCACGACGGGGACATTTGGATTCAATCCCAATACGGGCCAAATTAGTATTACCCCTAATGGTACACAAATTGCCGCCATTGCCGTCCTCGTTGAGGAATTTAGAAATGGGGTCCTCATCGGAAATACGATCCGTGACATGCAAATTGTAGTCATTAACTGTAGTAATAATGTGCTCTCTGTAGATCCCGTTAGCAATGTTTCTGGGGCCAGCCTTAGCGGAACCACCTTATCTACCTGTGAGGGCAATAATATGAGCTTTAGAGTAAGAGCCCAAGACCCCGATCTTACCGATCTGATCCAAATCTCTGAAACCGTAACCGCCAACCTCCCCGGTGCCACCATCTCTATCGTCGATAATGTCAATCCCGCCTATATTGATGTAAACTGGACCGTTCCTAATGGCGCCCTAGCCAACTATAATTTCACCCTTACCTTTGAGGATAATTCCTGCCCTATCCCAGGCTTCCAAGTCTTAGGATATAGCGTTCAGCTCCCCACTGTACGCATGGGTAGCCAAAATATTGAAAAATGCCCCAGCCAAACACTAACTACCCCCCTATCGGCTAGCTCCGGAACAGCAGGAACCTATGCCTGGGGGCCCGCAACGGGACTCTCCTGTACCAATTGCCAAAACCCTACCGCTACCGTTAATGCCCCTAGCACCTACCGCGTAACCTTTACCGATGGATCCACAGGTTGTACGGCCACAAATGCCGTCAATATTATTGACCAAGATATTCAGCTAAATGTATCGGCTAGTACAAACAACTATTGTACTGGCGACCCTCCCGTTCAACTAGAGGCCGAACTATTGATCAATGGAGTACCATTAAATTCCTCCAATTGTGTCGCAGAAAGAAACATGATTACTAAACCTATGCTAACAAATAACAATACACATAACTTTGGAGGCATCCCTACTTCACCCAATGCCGGCGCTACCCTCGATATTTGCGTTCAAGGAGATATTAACAGTACTAATGAAAACTGGACCATCCAAGACGAAAATGGAAATACACTGACCATTATTGCCGATGCAAGCGGCCCCGCTCAATGTGGTGCCGCCGAATGTGTTAGCCTTACGGTTTCTCAGGCCCAACTAGCCAGCTGGGCCGCAGATGGAGTCGTCAGCTTTACTTCTATTGGCTCTTCTGCCGTGAACCCTAGCCTCTGTACCAATGACTCGGTCTCTATTACACTTTCTTATTGTGGCGCTACAAATTATACCGAAGCTATGCCTCTTGGCGTTTCCGCAAGCTGCTACGACCAAGGTATCCAAGCCTCTGGCGCAACACTAAATAACATAACAACTATTACTTTTGCAGGAACTCCCATAGGAGCTTCAGGTGGTGGTACACTTACTATCTACGCCTATGGAGACCTTAATGGTAGTAATGAAGTCTGGGATATCGATGACGAAAATGGCAGCCCTATCGGAAGCATAGGCGGAGGCGGTACCCAATGCGGTACCGTACATAGCACTACGATTAGCCTAACAGATGCCCAAATTGATGCTTGGGCCGCCAATGGCAGCATTGTCTTTACCGCAACCGACCAAGGTGGAATCAATGAAAGCCTCTGTGGAGGTGACTCGCTTCGGATGGAACTTAGCTATTGTACGCCTGCTGCTGGCGGAAATGATTGCTCTGGAACGACCCTCAATTATACCCACCAACTCCTCTTTAATGGTTCTGTTCCCGATGCCTCTAGCAATGTTTCTCTAGAGTTTTGCATAGAAGGAGACTATGGCTCTAGTAGTGAAGGAGTCGAACTCTTCGGTGAAGATGGAGTTAGCCTTGGCTTCTTCAATGAAGTAACTGCTGGCGCCTCTTATTCCGATTGTGGCTCTCCCGGATTTTGCAATACGGTCCTTATTCCTAGCGCTAGCTGGAACAGCTGGAATGACGACGGCCAAGTGACCCTTACGCTCGTCCCCAACAATAATGTGAATTTCTCCTGCTCAGGAAACTACTCTTGCTTAACAGATGCCCGTGTAGATTATCAAATTGGTGGCGTTAATTACTACAACTGGTCGCCCACAGCCACCCTTTCCGATCCCAATATTGCCAACCCTACGGCTACCCCAATAGGCAGCAGCACGACCTACCAAGTCAATGCAACAGATGGCAGTTGTGCCCTAACTAATAATGTGACGATTAGCTGCGTTCTCGTAGCCACCAATTGCGAGAATTTCCAAGTCGAAAATAGCGAATCTGGACAGCCTCGCCTCTTTTGGACCCTAGCCCAAGAAGAAGATCATCTTGCTGTTCACATTGAAAGAGCCAATGCAGATGGCGATTTCCAAACTGTTGCTTTTGTCCCCTCTACGGGCAATCAGGCTACAGCACAAAACTACCAATGGCAAGAAAACCAAATCCTCTGGCCCAATACCGATTACTATTATCGCTTGGTTCTCGAAAAACTGGATGGCAGCCTAGAACAAATCTGCGAACAACAGCATTTTCGCTATCAAGATGATAAGGGCTTCAATTTCTTGACGCTCTACCCCAACCCAAGCCGCTCTACGGCCTTTTTGCGCCTGCAATTGCCCCAAGATATGCAGCTAGAGGTCCAAATTACCGATGTACTAGGCCGCAATTTGGCCCAAATGCCTCAGCTAAACCTACAGGCAGGCATCCAAGAGTTTGAGCTCAGCCCCCTAGCCAACTTGCCCGCTGGCCAGTATTTTATTTGTATCAAAAGTGAAGGCGGTAGCTACCAAAAAACACTGCGCTTTTCTAAAATTAACTAGTTTTTATTCTGGGTTTTGGGGCCCGCGGCCGGCTAGGCTTCGCCTAGCTCGGCCGCCGCTATGCTCTGCCGCTCGCAGGTCTGCTCGGCCCTGCAGCCGCCTGCGGCGGCTTGGGTCTGGCCCTGCGGGCCACGGCTGCGCAGCGCTGGGCCTGCGGCGGCTTCGCCGCCTGCAAAACGCAAAAAGCCGCTCTCCTAAAATGGAGAGCGGCTTTTCTTTTATCTGGACCAATAGGGCTTAGTTGCTCCCTCGGCGATTCATTTCATCTCGGATCTTTGCCGCCTGCTCATAGTTTTCGGCCTGCAAAACCTCATTGAGCTTTTGCTCTAGTTCTTCTAGACTCAGATCTTCTAATGAACGGCTTTTTTGTTGTTCCTGACGGCGGTTTTTGGCCTCTTCCATCTCTCTTTCGGTTTCTTCCTCTAGCACAATACCCGCCTGCTCCAAAATAAACTCATAGGTATATACTGGGCATTCAAAGCGGACCGCTAGGGCCAAGGCATCCGAGCTTCTAGAGTCAATTTCTATGGTTTTTCCATTTTGGATAAACACCAAATTGGCATAGAAAATACCATCTACCAAATTACTAATAATGACCTCTTGTAATTCTACATTCAGGGTATCAATCGTATTGCGGAATAGGTCGTGGGTCATCGGTCGGCTAGCCTGCATGCCCTCCATGGCCACAGCAATAGCCTGGGCCTCAAATCCTCCGATGACAATAGGCAAACGGCGACTGCCCTCCATTTCGCCCAAAACTACGGCATAATTCTGTGATTGGGCCAAACTATGCGAAAGGGCGACAATTTCTAACTCTACTTTTTTCATTTGGTGATGCGTTGTGTTTGAACAGCAAAGGGCACAAAGATAAAAAATTATAGGAAAGCAAAAAAGCCCTTTTGCTTTATCGGCAGGGCTTTTTTGCAGGGTACAGGCGGCAAAGCCGCCGCAGGCCTAGCGATGTGCAAGGGTGGCGCAAAGCGCCAGACCGAAGCGCTGCAAGCGCTGAAGGGCCGAGCGAATAGCGAGCCCTGAAACGTAGCGCCCGCCGAAGGCGGGAGGCCCCAAATCCTAAGACTTTTTCTTATCTAGAATAGTATGGCCCATTTTGTCTCTTTTGGTAAAGAGGTAGAACTCATTATGCTCATTGGGGTCAATTTCTAGTTCTACATTTTCTACAACCTCAAGGCCATAGCCAATGAGGCCAATACGCTTAGTGGGGTTGTTGGTCATTAGTCGCATCTTACTGATTTTCAACTCTCTAAGAATTTGCGCCCCAATGCCATAGTCTCGTTCGTCGGCTTTGAATCCGAGCATCAGGTTGGCTTCTACGGTATCATAGCCCTGTTCTTGTAGCTTATAGGCTTTGAGTTTATTGAGCAGGCCAATGCCACGGCCCTCTTGCATAATATAGAGCAAAAGTCCCTTGCCTTCTGCCTCAATTTGCTTCATGGCGGCATGCAATTGGGGCCCACAATCGCAGCGGAGAGAGCCTAGGATATCGCCAGTTTGGCAAGAAGAGTGCACCCGGACCAAAACGGGTTCATCGGCCTTCCAGTCGCCTTTTTTGAGGGCCAAATGCGTTTCATTTCTGGTTTTATCCTCAAAAGCGATCAATTGAAAGTCGCCGTATTCGGTGGGCATTTGCACATCAATGAGGCGCTCTACCAACTTTTCGTTTTCTACTCGGTACTTGATCAAGTCGGCAATAGAAATAATTTTGAGGTCGAAGCGTTCGGCCACCTTCATCAAATCGGGTAGGCGGGCCATGGTACCGTCTTCATTGAGGATTTCGACCAAAACGCCAGCGGGAGCCAAGCCAGCCAGGCGGGCGAGGTCTACAGCTGCCTCGGTATGTCCAGCGCGGCGCAAAACGCCTCCATCTTTAGCGATAAGAGGGAAAATGTGGCCTGGGCGGGCATAATCGGTCCAGCTCGTGTTGGGGTCGGTCAGTAGGCGGATTCCGGTAGAGCGGTCGTAGGCAGAGATGCCCGTACTGCAGCCATGGCCAATCAGATCGACAGAGACCGTAAAAGCAGTTTCATGATGCGAGGTATTGGTTTGCACCATGGGCTTGAGCTTAAGTTCCTTGCAGTGATCTTCGGTAAGTGGCGTGCAAATGAGGCCGCGGCCATGCGTGGCCATAAAGTTGACCAGTTCGGGGGTAATTTTTTCTGCGGCGCAGATAAAATCCCCTTCATTTTCACGGTCCTCATCATCGACGACAATAATGATTTTTCCGTCGCGAATATCCTGAATGGCAGCTTCAATACTATCCAGTTTTCTATCCAAGCTTTCGTTTTGTTGGTTGCCAGACATTGGTTTTGACTCCTTTTATATAGTTGATAAATCCCTTCACTAGGGCAATATTCATGGCTAAAAAATATCGGATGTACCGCAGGTACTTCTGATGTATGCCCATTTGCTCTAATAGCCAATCGAGCAATGGAACGATAAAAAATAAGAGGTTTTGTCCTGTAAACAAGAGGGTCCAGATTAAGTTGTTATCTAGGAGGTTGAGCAGGGCCAAACTGCTCCAACTTAACAGAATAAAAACAGGTCCTAGCCAACGCAGGACCTTATGCGACCAAAAAACAAAGGCGAGGCTCCCCCATTTGGGCAAAAGCAGATGCTTAAAGGTGGCTAAGTTTTTATAGTTGCCGCTAGCAATGCGCACCTTTCGGCGGAACTCTCCGGCCAGGTTGCCCGATACATCTTCTAGGCAAAGGGCTTTGAGTTCGCTAATGGCTCGGCCACCTTGTTCAAAGGCCCGCATAGCCCAATAAAAATCATCGACCAAATAGCCTTTGGGGATAGCTGAAAAATGGCTGGCCCGCAGGGCAAAAAAGCCGCCTAATGGGCCTAGGGTACGGCCCCAAATTAGGCCTTCTCGGTATTTGGCCTGTACTTCCTGAGAGATGTAGCCTTGTTCGTTGCGGCCAATGCCTGCCGCCTCGCTATCATAGTGCTGAATATTGCTATCGACGAGGATAATATCGCTTTGTTTAAAGTGCTTGAGCAGCTCGTAAATACTGGCCGGTTTGGGCATTACATTGGCATCGGTAATCAGGAGGACCTCAGCAGATATGGCCTTGGCTGCCTCGGCCAATTGGTTGATGATAGCGGGTTTGCCTTGTCGTTCTTGAAAAGGGAAAAAGTGAATGCGGGCAGGATATTGGGCCGTATAAGCTTGCATGATGGCATTAGTAGCATCGGTAGAGCAATCGGAGCCCACATAAATATGCAGCTTTTTGGCGGGATATTCAGCAGCTAATAGCTGCTGCATCTTTTGCTCCATGACCAATTCCTCATTATGGGCGGCCATGAGTACGGCCAAAACGGGCAAATCGGGGTCTTTTGGGGCGTAAATGGCTCCTTGCAAAGATTTCCCTTGGCTTAGAATGCGCAGCAAAAAGGGGTAGAGTACATAAGTGTACACCACGGCAAAAGAGGAAAGCAAAAAAATTGTAAGCCCTATTCCAAATATCATTTAGCTGCTTTTAGGCCGCAAAACTACGCATATTTTTTGCCTTAGTGGAAGAAGTGGTTGAAAAACTGGTGGCACAAAAAAAGAGTCAAACCTAAAAAGGCTGACTCTTTTTTCTTGGCATTTTGGCCGATTAGGTCGAGATGAAGACAAAGTACATCAAGAACATTAGGGCAAAAAGACTAACTACCGCAATGATGGTGAGCATACGCAACTGCTTGCGGTCCTCCTCATCGGGGGCGGTAAACATCATGTTTTGCTCTTCGACCACTTCTGTAGTTTGTTCTAGTGGTTGTAGGGGGTTTTCTTTGCGCATTTTTTTCTTCTCACGGCGGGTTGTTTTCTTTTCATGAGATCCACCAGGAGGGGCATATTGTTTTCTAGACATATTCTAAAGGAATTATAGTAGGGCCAAAAGGCCTAGTGTGCTAATGAAATCTTAATAGATTAGCGGTAAAAATATAGTTTATCTCTTAAAAAACCAATTGGCCCCTTTCTTTTTTAATCGACTAAAACAAAAGGCAGTTGCTTATTTTTGCTCTGCATTTGCAAATTGAGCCAGTAGTGCCCTGCCTGCAAATCTTGGGTAGCTATGCGAAGTAGCTGCTCGCCAGCCGCTAAAGAAAGGCTTTGGCTAGCCACGCGCTGGCCCAAATTGTTATAAATTTCAAGGCTGGCTTTTTGGCTTTGGGCTGTTTCTAAAGACAAAATCAGCTCTTGGCCTACAAGCTGTGGATTGGGCCAAAGTTTGGCGCTGGCCAATTGTTCTGTAGCCGCTACGGCGGTGGTCCAAGCCTCGGTACGGAAGCAAGCCCAGGGACTTGCATTGTAGTTACAGGGGTTTTCGGCTCCCATCGCCCGAACGCTCCAGCGATAGTATTGCCCAGGCTCTAGATCCAACCAAAGGTAGGTTCCTTGAGCTATAAACTCCTGAGTTTGTCCGGTGGGAATACAACTGTTGGGCGTTACTTTTTCTACCACAACCCAATAGGCATGAGCTGCATTAGCGGCCTGCCAGCGCAACTCTACCCCCTGGTCTACATTGGGGATAAGTCCCCCATCTTCTGGAAAGATCAGGCTGGGCGTACCATCGGCAGTAAGGGCGGCTGGGGCGGCATTATAATGCTGTCCTCTAGAAATCATATCGAGCATAATGGCCTCTTTTTGCTGGTCTGTAAAGCTGGTCCGGCAAGAGAAGTAGCTCATATGGTTATTAATTAGTGGCGTATTGCTGCTAGGCGTAATCAAGATGCTATCGGGATCTCTCCAAGTTTCGGTAAAGCTACATCCTCCGCCTCCAGAAGCATAATCTGGGGGGGTATCACAGAAGCCATCTGCGGCCCATTGGCAGTTTTCGCCAGTTTGGCCACGGATCACTTTTTCTACTGGGCGGCCATTGCTGCCCATTTCTGGGGCCTTATTTCCTACCGATGCGCTGCTGTACTCCATGCCCTCCCAGCCATAAAACGTATGGGCCAAGGTAAAATAGTGCCCTAATTCATGGGCCAGGGTAGTTCCCCCAGCAATTTGGTTGTTCCAGGCAAAGATCCAGTCAAAATTGGGCGCATAATAGGCCCCATAGCTTGTCCCTTGCTGATATGGCCCCCCCACATAAATATTGACATAGCCATTGCGTTTGTGCAAAGAACGCACATAATCCGCCGTATTGTCTTGATTGACATATAGCTGCGTGCTGGCAATTTCGTTAATTTCATGAATATAAAAAACCACATTCATATCGGCATAAAAACCATTGATAGCACAGAGGTTATCATGCAATTGCTGATAAGTTGCGGCTCCTGTTCCATCGCCTCTAGATACCCGATGAAAAACAATAGGGACATAAACCGTACTATCAAAACTATTGCGGCTTTGTAGCTGCTGCTGCCAATCGGCCAAGAGTTGGGGGGCCATACGGCGGTTTTCTGCTAGGCGTTCTACCCCAATGGCTTGGGCCTGATGACTGGTCCCACAATTTAAATGACTGGCTTGCTGGGCCCAAAGCAATGCAGGCGCCAACAAAATGAAGGCGATAAAAAATTGATATAATCGAAACATAATATTACAATTTAAGGTGCGCCCTAATATACAATTTCGCCTAGCTTTTAAAGGGGTCTATTTCTATTTTTTTGGGGCCTGCCGCCTACGGCGGCCGGGCCCTTGCAGGGCTCGCAGGTCTGCTCGGCCCTTCAGCCCTTCGGGCTTCGGTCTGGCCTGCGGCCACCCTTTCAGGCCCCTAGGCCAAGTCGCTTCGCTCCTTTGCGGCGGCTTCGCCGCCTGCTAGCTGTGGCTGCAGGTTAAAACCAGCAGCCATACAACAACCCCATTCTGCATCTATAGTGCGGAGAGGATTAAAATCCTCTACCGCTTTGAACTTAAACAAGGGTTATTTTTTTCTTCGGTAGTTTGATTTTGTTTTTGTCTCCCCCATAAATTTCATAATAACCCTAGGGCCAAGGCCCTAGGCTATCGAAAAAAACGCCATCCCCTCATTCGAGGGGATTTTCTGTTCCAATAGGCTCCATCAGCAAACAAGGGCTTTAGCCCGCTCTTTGCATAGCCCCACAACCATGGGCTTCAGCCCATGGGCCCAAAACAATTCTACACTAAAATTCAGGAATGAAAACGATTACTATTATTTCTGCCCTGGGCTGAAGCCCAGGGTTGTAGACTTGAGCGAACTAGCGGACTAAAGTCCTTGTTCGCTTTTTCTACTTGTAGCTTTCCATTAAGCTTCAGCCCAAAACTACCTAGCCACTAAAAAACGCTTTCTTTATCTCTTATCTCTCCTTTTTCAAAAAACCCCAGAAAAAGTTGAGGGACTAATAAAACTATCTCAATACTGCCGCCTGCTAGCCGTGGCTGCAGGTTGAAACCAGCAGCCATACAACAACCCCATTCTACATCTATAGTGCGGAGAGGATTAAAATCCTCTACCGCTTTGAACAAGGGTTGTTTTTCTTCGGTAGTTTGATTTTGTTTTTGTCTCCCCCATAAATTTCATAATAACCCTAGGGCCAAGGCCCTCGGCTATCGAAAAAAACGCCATCCCCTCATTCGAGGGGATTTTCTGTTCCAATAGGCTCCATCAGCAAAGAAGGGCTTTAGCCCGCTCTTTGCATAGACCCGCAACCATGGGCTTCAGCCCATGGGCCCAAAACAACTCCACACAAAAAAACAATTGCTATTATTTCTCCCCCATAAATTTCATAGGAACCCTAGGGCCAAGGCCCTAGGCTATTGAAAAAAACGCCATCCCCTCATTCGAGGGGATTTGCTGTTCCACTAGGCTCCATCAGCAAAGAAGGGCTTTAGCCCGCCAGTTTGCATAGACCCGCAACCATGGGCTTCAGCCCATGGGCCCCAAACAAGTCCACACAAAAAAATCAGGGGTAAAAACAATTGCTATGCTTACCGCCCTGGGCTGAAGCCCAGGGTTATTAACTGAGCGAACTGACGGACTAAAGTCCTTGTTCGCTTTTTCTACTTATAGCTTTCCATTAAGCTTCGGCCCAAAGCTACCCAGCCACTAAAAGACACTTTCTTTACCTCTCCTTTTTTCAAAACTCCAAGAAAAAGTTGAGGGACTAATAAATGGGCGTATTTAAAATTTTGTGTCTGCCCTTCTTGCTGCCTAGGGACAAGCCCCTAGGCTAGCTTTTTTAGACAGCCCTCTGCGAGGGCCT
>NZ_JH719942.1:3071066-3077969 GCF_000275825.1 Saprospira grandis DSM 2844 | reverse complement strand
CTTTTGGATATCGACAGTTAGAAGGCATTCTAAAATGCGTTATTTCCGAATATAATTTGGATGTCAATCCAATATCTTACAGCCAAATATGCCGCAGAGTCAAAAAACTAAAGCTGAATATTAAGCCTAAAAAAACGGATGAAGAGCTGTCTATAGCAATAGATAGTACAGGACTAAAAATAAAAGGACAGGGAGAGTGGCGGCGAATAAAACACATCGAAAAGTACCGTTCTGGCTGGATTAAAGTACATTTAGCCGTAAATGACAAAACAGGAGAAATCCTGGTTGTAGAGATTACCACAGAGCGAAAAACCGATGCTTCTCAACTCCTCAAAATGATGAAAAAATTGAAGCCATTTAATATTAACCAAGTTTATGCAGATGGCGCCTATGACCAAACAAAATGTCGAGAAGCAATTTGTGCGGCTGGGGCGGTTCCATTGATTCCCCCACGTAAAAATGCTCGCCTAAAAAAAGGAAAAAATGGAGAGCTAGTCGATAGTTATCGCAATGATGATATTTTATATATCTGGGAGTTAGGAGCGGCTGCTTGGAAACAAGATTTAGGCTATCATCGTCGAAATTTAAGCGAAACTGCAATGATGCGGCTCAAGCACTTTTTCTCTGAACGGCTCTCTTCGATCAGCTTTAAAATGCAGAAACAAGAAGTCCTGATGCGTATTCAAATTTTAAATGAGCTTAATGCTGTCAAGCTAAAAGTTGCTGCTAATCAGTGAATTATGATTTATGCAACAAGGCCCAAGTCCTGGATAAAGCAAAAGTAAGTCTTGCATACTGTTTTCATAGAATTTTTTCAGTGCCTCTTTAAAGGCATAAAAGTCAGTTTTGACCTCTATTCCTTGATTATTTCGAATAAAGAAATCACCCCCTAGCTTAAAACTATATTTCAAGGCTCCACCACTATAGTCTGAAGAATCCAAAAAGTTGTCAGCCTCCCCTGCTTCAACAGCATTTATAATAGATCTAAGCTGAAGCAGACAATCAATTAAGCCTACCTTTTTAAGGACTAAATAGGTCCTTTTAGGTTCAAAAAATATATACAACTTTCCTTTTGCTATATGATGCAAGCTCAAAAAATCTATACATTCAAAATTAAGGTATTTGTCTCTCTCTATAGCCTTAAATGAAAATCGGAAATCGAAACTTACCGTGTGAATTTTTCTCATTGACTTTATTGCTTTTTGGCCCAGTTTAGAATGCAAACAGCTGCATGCCAAAGGCAGGAGGCCCCTAAGAAAATTGATGCGCTAGTAGCTCCTGAAAGTTTTTATTTTCTGCAAGTCCTGGATAAATCAAAAGTAACTCCTGCATTGTGTCTTTATCAAATTTTTTTACTGCCTTTTTAAAGGCATAATAATTTGTTTTTATTTTCACGCCCCAATCATCTCGAATAAAAAAACCTCCTCCTGCTTTAAGGCTATAGGTCAACGAGCCATTGTAATAATCCGAAGAAACTGAAAAAGTCTCATGGATACCAGAGTCTACACTACTGATAACAGAGCGAAATTGAATCAAATAATCTATTATTCCTATCTCATCAAGGATCAAATAAGTCCTTTGAGGCTCAAAAAATATAAATATCTTCCCTTCTGCAAGGGCCTTTAGCCCCCAAAGATCCAACTCTTTTAGCTTGAGCTTTTTGTCTTTTTCAAGGGCACTCAATGACAAGCTAAAGTCAAAAATCACTTCCTGCATCACTCTTTGCGTTTATTCTGTAGATACACCTTCTTATACTTTAACAACTCCTTTTTATTCTTTACCCTATCATCACAGTAGCACCAATTTTCGTCTAATACGATACATTTTTCTTTGTTGTAAGGGCCACCTTCTTTAAGCAGGAAAAACCGAATTGGATATTCTATATACAGCTTCATATTTCCATCTTTTTGGTCTCGCCAAAAGCTAGACAGTCCTACCAAAGCCGCATTTTGAATAATTGTTTCTCCTAGTTCTTGCACAGCCTCGTATAAAGAGTCATTTAAAATCAAAGTACTTGCTGCGGGATACTCTTTAACTAAATACAACTGACTCTGCTCTTTTTCAAAATAGTATTGTCCAGAAAGACTGTCCCTAACATAATCTAGCTGTAGTCCTCCTTCTATATTTTCATTTGCTAGTTTCGTTAGTTTATTGCTAAAAAATACGACTACAACAAGATTAGAGTCTCTTGGCATATACAACATACTCTCCTGAAGAGTGCTCAACAAACTGTCTTCAAGCTGTAAATTTTGACAAAAAACCGACTGCGCTCTAAAATCCTCCTTCAAAGGACTACAGCTGCATACAAGAGAAAGTAAAAGCAGCACTAAGTATGGCACGAGTTTCTTTTTCACAAGATTATTTTTAGAGTCATTACAACTGACCAAAGCCCCCCTCAATAAATAGAACATAGCCTTTATAACTGACCTCTTAACCCAATGCTAAAGTTAGGCTGGGCATAGCTAAGGACATCAATCACCTTGTTCTCAAAATAAAGCGCATAATGTGTCAAATCCTCATACTCTTCTTCACTTAAGACAGTTTTGAATCCAAACCTATTTTCATGAAGGTAATCACTATCTTTCGTGTAGAAAATCAAATACTGCGCTGTTAAAGCCTCATCTATTTTTAACGGGCTCCGTCTTACAAAGCTTACAAATTCGTTATCAATTATTCTTGGAGCTATTGGCTTCCCTGGAAACTCTATAATAAACTTATACTTTTCATTCACAAAGTGTACTTTAAAAGATTTTTCTTGATCCTGTTCTACATAAGTACATCTTACTTCTCCAAAAAATCGGCTATCAAATCCCTTAAATTTAAAAGGGCTGAACTCGTTATTTCCCCCGACCTCTAAAGGAAGTTTTCTTTTGTTTATTATTTTCAGTATTGGTGGCCATTCTGTTACTAAATCAATAGTTTGATCATCAAGATGAAGACTATAGTGTACTAAATTTTCTTTATCAAAGATGATGAAATCTTCACTTAAGCCTCTCAAGTATTCTATATAAAGACTTTTTTTACTGTAGTAGATAACATTCCACCCTTTGCATTGATCTGGAAAAACGCCCCAGAAACCATTTAACCCTAATCTTGCAGCATCCACCACGCTCATATAGGAGGGCATTCTTCCATCAAAACCTATTATAAATTCAAAGTCTTCATTTTCAAACTTTACAGACAAAAAATGTCCATTCGCCCCTTCTTGCAAGTACGAATCTAAGAGATGTTTAAAAATATTGTCATCAATTCCCTCAAATTCCAAAACTTTAAAATCTGTCTTTTTCATAATTTATTTTATCAAATGAGCAGGCAGTTCTCTTTTTTCTATTGCGCCTTTAGAGTTAATCACCCACAACTCCTCAGCGATCAAATCATTTTTAGACTCATCGGGATGCCCCCTATAAATACCTATTGAAATTGAATCCTCTCTATAATAAGATAAATACTTAAGCCGAGTATATCGTCGGTTCTTTGTTTTTGAAACTTTGACCACTAAACGCCCTTTAATTTCACCTAGAGTATCTGTTACCAATACAGCTTTATATGTATAATGTACACTACTATCTTGAGCTCCAAATATGAACTCCCCGACCAACAATCCTGGGTACTTCTTTAGCACTCTGAAGTATTTGCATGCAGGGCTACTATCTGGATCAAGATTCATCCATTTTCTTAGCCATAAATCATTTTTGAAGTAAGTATAACGCTCTTCATTGCTATTACAAATCTGCTGAAGTAACTCAAACTTTTCTGTAGAAAAGGAGCTGTCTACTGCAGCTAAGTTAGTGTCGGCTGGCATTTCTTGATGATCCAGCTGAGTGGATTCCTTTTCTGCTAGATTGCTGGCACAGCCAAAGCAAGACAATAGGAAAAGGCTAAAGAATAGATAATTTACTTTATTCATGGCATTATTTGGTTCTAGAATAATTTGCGATAAGTCTCAGCGCCCTAGAAAATAAAGTAGTGCTATAGTTACTTACTTTCTATTTTTAGATATTCCTTTTTTTCAACGCCATATGGATAAGCAATATCTTCTAATATTGAATTAGGTTTGACAAAAAGGCAGTTCCTAATAACTATATCAGATGTAAAATAGGCATCAAAAAAATTTACATCTCCAGTAAAAACAGTGTTTTCAAAAACAATTGGTTCATCATTATGTCCTGCAGACTCAAAAATAACATTACCTATAACACAATTAGAGACTAACAGCCCTTTTTTAAAAAAACTTTCATAAAAATTAGCCTGACCTATAACCATATTCCTAAAAACAACAGGTTCTTTGAATATTAAACAAACCCCTAAAACTGAATCCAACACCCTATTCTCTATACTTATAAGGTCTTCTGCTAGTGGATCTAAATTTAATGTTGTCGTCATTTTTAACTGTATTTACGCTAAAAAAACTGTATGTAGTCATAAAGATTTGTCTACCGTATATTCTACTACATTTTTTGGGGCCTGCCGCCTGCGGCGGCCGGGCCCTTACAGGGCTCGCAGGTCTGCTCGGCCCTGCGCCAGCAAGCTGGCTGGGTCTGCCGCTGCGCGGCCCCCTTGCAGGCCCCTAGGCCAAGTCGCTTCGCTCCTTTGCGGCGGCTTCGCCGCCTGCTAGCCGTGGCTGCAGGTTGAAACCAGCAGCCATACAACAGCAGTATTGCTTCGCAATGATCTATGAATGAGGGTTGAAACCCTCATGAATTGAACCGCCTGCGAGCTGGGTTATCAGGCTGAAAACCAGCCCTATGCAACAAAAAACATCCTACATCCATAGCAGCTACATTTATAATTTAGCCAGCCTATAGGATGTTTATTTATGGAGGGTTTCAACCCTCCATTGAACACAAAAATGCATTCGTTAATTGGCTGTAGGTTTCAACCTACAGGCCCATATAGCAGGCCCCTAGGGCCGCAGGCCTAGCGATGGTAGGCAGTGCGGCAAAGCCGCAGACCAAGCAAAAACTTGTTTTTTGCGCAGGGCCGAGCGAGCAGCGAGCTGCCGAACGTAGCGCCCGCCGAAGGCGGGAGGCCCCAACTGCAAATCAATACAGATGGGATAACTGGCCGAGTATGGACGTGAACTAGTACGGATGAACGCCTATTTCCCTAAGTTTCCCCAAATAAGCGAACTAGACTTAGTCATGTGATATTTTTAAAAATCTATCTGAATTATAATAGTCTATAAGACCTTTAAGACCTTCCAAATCAACTCTTACATCTTCTTTTGATTCAAAATGATCTCGATCATAATCAGGAAAAAGAATTCTAAAACCAATTGAGCTAAGATCAAATTCTCCATTCTTGGTTATTAAAACAAATTCATAATAATCTTCTTTTAAAAATTATACGTCTTCCTCAACTCAACTTCATTATCATAATTTTCTTTTGCATAAAAAATGAATGCTTTTACGATTTTCAGTTCATAGTCCATCCTCTCCTCGGCGGAGAGCAAATTAAGAATTTTACTATATTCTTCTAGATCATCGATTCTGAATGGCTCATTATCAATAAAATTAGAACTTATTTCAATAAAATCCTTCAAGATCTCTATTAACAAGTGCCTCACAATTTAAATAGTTTGTCCTTGAATATTCAATCCTAATTAAATTTGTGGAAATATAATTTCTTATCTCATTTTGACAATCTCCAAACCTTCTGGTCATCATTGAAAAATCACCTTCCTCTAAAACACCCTCATCCACATTGCCCTTACCCCCAAAATTAGGACAGTAGTTTAAGGTGGAAAAATGAAAGAAAAAAGTCGTATAATGAAGCACTAAATTACAAAAGAGATGAGAAAGAAACGTCGTAATTTCAGTTCTAAATTTAAGGCAAAAGTAGCCTTAGAAGCGCTAAAAGATCAATTGACCTTGGCAGAATTAGCGACAAAATACGAGCTACATGCAAATCAAATATCGGCCTGGAAGAAAGAGCTTTTAGCCAATAGTTTTTTGCTTTATGAAAAAAAGCGAGGCCCCAAAGTGGATGCTGATGAAGAAAAAGAAGCCCGTTTATATGAGCAAATAGGCAAGTTGCAGTTTGAGCTGGACTGGCTTAAAAAAAAATATAGGGGAATGTGATGAAGCGTTAAGACTGAGCCAAATAGCAGTATTAGAAGGACTTAGCATAGCTCGGCAATGTGAGTTAATGTCTGTTTCCCGATCAAAATACTATTATCAAGCAGTGGGCGAAAGTGCAGAAAACTTAAAGTTGATGCGTAAAATTGATGAGTTTCACCTGTCACATCCAGAGTGGGGCTACCCTAGGATGACCGAGTATTTAAGGGCCTCAGGCTTGATTTGCAACAGAAAACGAGTTGCTCGCTTGATGAAAAAGATGAATATTCGATCTGTTTTACCCAAGCCAAACACCTCATTATCAGCCAAAAGTCATAAGAAATACCCTTATTTACTTCGAGGCCTAAAAGTGAGCCGTTCAAATGAAGTTTGGGCAACTGACATTACTTATATTCCTATGCAAGCGGGTTTTATGTACTTAACCGTTGTCATGGATTGGTATAGTCGATATGTTTTGAGCTGGCGGATTTCGAACAGCATGGATAAGCGTTTTTGTCTAGAAGCTCTGGACGAAGCTTGGAAATGGGGGCAGCCTGAAATATTTAATTCCGATCAAGGCGCCCAATTTACTTCTCTAGAATTTACGTCTGAGTTGCTCAACAGAGGAATTAAGATCAGTATGGATGGAAAAGGCCGAGCCTTAGATAATGTGTTTGTAGAAAGATTATGGTGGTCCGTAAAATATGAGCATATTTATTTGAGAGCTTATGAAAATGGTTTAGATTTACACAACGGACTTAAAGAGTATTTTAATTATTATAACAATCACAGGCTTCATAGTTCTTTAGGATATAAAACTCCTCAAGATATTTTTCTTCAGCATCTT
>NZ_JH719942.1:2941668-3070966 GCF_000275825.1 Saprospira grandis DSM 2844 | reverse complement strand
ACGCCATCCCCTCATTCGAGGGGATTTTCTGTTCCACTAGGCTCCATCAGCAAAGAAGGGCTTTAGCCCGCCAGTTTGCATAGCCCCACAACCATGGGCTTCAGCCCATGGGCCCAAAACTGCCCAGCCGCCAAAGAAGAAAGCATGGACTGAAAAATGTTTATTTATGGAGGGTTTTAACCCTCCATTGAACACAAAAATGCATTCGTTAATTGGCTGTAGGTTTCAACCTACAGGCCCATATAGCAGGCCCCTAGGGCCGCAGGCCTAGCGATGGTAGGCAGTGCGGCAAAGCCGCAGACCCAGCAAAAACTTGTTTTTTGCGCAGGGCCGAGCGAACAGCGAGCTGCCGAACGTAGCGCCCGCCAAAGGCGGGAGGCCCCAAAACACTCCGCCCCTTCTCCCCTTAAAAAGAAGGCTTAACTGATTGAAAAACAAGAAAACTATTCGCAAAAAAATGATGATTGTTAAAAGGGAGAAGAGTAGGGAAAAATGGAGGTTAAAAGTGGGAAAAAGTGGGAAAAAATAATATTTTGGGCCAAGTCTGATTGGCTAGAGGGGGCAAGAAAAACAAATGCTTATTTATAATATGCTTAAGCAGCTTATAGGTAAGCCATTACTAAAGCTCTTTTAAACATAGATTTATGCAATTTTTGGGAGAATACAGCTGCAAAATAGATGCAAAGGGGCGGTTCCGTTTGCCTGCAGCCATATTGGCCCAATATCCAGCGGCGGCAGTTGAGGGATTTGTATTAAATCGGGGATTTGAGTCTTGTTTGACCCTTTATCCGCAGGCGGCTTGGCAAAGCATAACCGAAGAGATGCAGCAATTGAACATATACCAGCGGCAAAACCGTCAGTTTGTGCGTTACTTTTTTCGGGGGGCAACGCCCTTGCAGCTAGACAAGCAGCAGCGCTTGCTTTTGCCCAAAAACTTATTGGATTATGCTCAGATAGCGAAGGAATTGGTGCTTTTTGCCTACTTCAATCGCATAGAGATTTGGGCCAAATCCGTGTACGACAACCTTTTAGTAGAAGAACCGGGCGACTTTGCCGATTTGGCGGAGTCTGTCATGGGAAAAATAGAGCAGAACTCAGATGTCTGATTACGATTATCATGAGGCGGTTTTGCGCCGGCCTTGTGTAGAAGCCCTAAATTTAGTGGCTGCTGGAACTTATGTAGATGTAACTTTTGGTGGTGGTGGACACAGCCGGGAGATTTTGCGGCAGCTAGAGGGCGGTCGCCTTTTTGGTTTTGACCAAGACCCCGATGCTCAGGCTAATCTGCCCGAGGATCCTCGTTTTGAGTTGCTTCCCTTTAACTTTCGTTACTTCAAGCGCTCTTTGCGTTTGGAGGCTGTGCGAGAGGTAGATGGGGTGCTGGCTGATTTGGGGGTTTCTTCTCATCAGATAGATACGGCAGACCGTGGATTTTCCTTTCGTTTTGAGGCGGAATTGGATATGCGCATGAGCCAAGATGGGGAGAAAGATGCTCGTTATATATTGAACAGCTACAGAGAGGAGGAATTGCAGCATATTTTCTCGCTTTATGGGGAGTTGCGCAACTCTAAGACCTTGGCCCAGACCATTGTCAAGGGGCGGCAGCGGCAAAAGATTGAGCGGGTGGAGCAATTGCTTCAGCTCATTCAGCCCATTATTCGGGGCAAGCAAAACCGTTATTTATCGCAGCTTTTTCAGGCCCTTCGGATGGAAGTCAATGAAGAGATTGAGGCCCTTAAGGAGATGTTGCAAGAAGCTACCGAGATGCTCAAGCCGGGTGGGCGTTTGGTGGTATTGAGCTATCATTCTTTGGAGGACCGTTTGGTCAAGCAATGGATTAAGAACGGTTGTTTTGACAAAGAGCCCGAAAAAGATGTTTATGGCCATTTTTATAAGCCTTTGAAGGCGGTCAATAGAAAACCCATTTTGCCTTCTGCCGAGGAGATTGCCCAGAACCCTAGGGCGCGTTCGGCTAAATTGAGAATTGCAGAAAAAATTGCCGACTAATTATGGCGAATGCTAAAAAGAAACAGCGAAGAGAGTTTAAGCTTCCCCCTTTGATGAGCCAATTGCAGGCCCTTGCTTTTATGCTCTTTCAGAATATCAACTTTATTTTTTTCTTGGCCCTTTTGGGGATCATCTACATTGCCAACTCGCATTATGCGGTAGAAACGGTAAAGGATATTCGGCAGCTGCAGGGAGAACTAAAGAAGGTCAGTTGGGAGAGTAATGCTCGCAAATCGGACCTCATGTATGAGAGTATGTTGTCTAGAGTTTCTCAGCGCTCCGAGCATTTGGGCCTGAAGCCACTCAAGGGCAAGCCCAAGAAAATTGAAGTTAAAAAAGAATAATCCGAGGTCATGAAAATCACTAAACTGACGCCCAAACAGGATGTACTATGGCGGATCTACCTGACCTTTGCCCTAATGGGGTTTATTGGTATTCTCATCATGGGGCGCATTGCCAGTATTCAGTACTTTGAGGGCAGCCAACTCCGAGAGAAGGCCGAACAAGAGCATATTGCCTTGAAGGATGTTAAGGCCCCCAGAGGAAATATCTTAGCCGATGACGGCAGCCTTTTGGCCACCTCCCTCCCCTATTTTAAGGTGCATTGGGATACCAAAGTAGTGCCTAGAGATACCTTTGATCGGTATGTAGATACCCTAGCTACTTGTTTAGCCACCTATGTTTATACGGATAAAACGCCGGGGCTTTGTCGCCAAGAGCTCATCAATGCCCGAGACAGCAGCCGTCGCTACCACCCTATTTTGCCCAATGTGAGCTACATTTTGCTGCAGAAGATCAAGGAGTTTCCCATTTTCTCTATGGGCGATCGCCTGAAGAGTGGTCTGATTGTCGAGCAGATGGCCAAGCGCCAATATCCCTTTAAGATGTTGGCCCACCGAACCATTGGCTACAGCCGAGTGGTCCAAACAGCTAGCGGTCCAGATACCCTTTCGGTCGGACTAGAACGCTCTTTTAATGATGTTTTGGCCGGAGAACAAGGCAAACAATATATGCAGCGCCTAAGTAAAGACCTTTGGGTGCCTGTAGATGATATTTCTAAAATTGAACCTCGGGCAGGACAGGATATTGTTACCACCATTGATGTTAATATTCAAGATGTAACCGAGCGGGCCCTACTCGAAAGCCTTCAGCAATATGAGGGAGAGCATGGCTGTGCCATTGTGATGGATGTAAAAACTGGGGCCATTAAGGCTATTGCCAATATTGGGTTTAATAAGAAACGGACGGAGTTTTGGGAAAACTACAACTATGCCGTTGGAGAACGGACCGAGCCCGGCTCTACCTTTAAACTGGCCTCTATTATGGCCCTAATGGAAGATGGTTATGTCAAACCCACAGATACCGTCAATCTCAATGAAGGACGCTGGCAGTTTTATGATGAAACCATGGAGGATGCCTCTTATCATGGGCTGCGCTTGACTACCGTAGGAAAAGCCTTTGAAATCTCTTCTAATGTGGGGATTGCCAAATTGACGCATAAGTATTATAACAAAAGTAAGGAAGGCCAAAGCCAGTTTATTCAGCGGCTATCGGATATGGTCTTGACCCAATCTACCAATGTAGATATTGATGGAGAGCGCGAGCCTTATATTAAAGACCCTAATAATAGCGACTGGAGTGGAATTACCATTCCTTGGATGTCTATTGGTTATGAGTCGGAGCTCACGCCCCTACAAATGCTGACCTTTTACTCGGCGGTGGCCAATGGCGGCCAGATGATGAAGCCGCAAATTGTTACGGAGATTCGCTCTTATGGCTCGGTGGTCAAAAAGATTCCGCCCAAGGTGGTCAAACGCCGAATTGCCTCAGAGGCAACCATCCAAGCGGCTACCGATATGCTTAAACGCGTAGTGGCCTCTCCTAAGGGAACGGCGCATAAGATCTACACGCCTCGCTACGCTATTGCGGGCAAAACGGGTACGGCCATTATGAACTATAAGGCCCATAAACAAAAAGGCGAAGCCAAGCGCTATCGGGGATCATTTGCGGGCTTTTTTCCTGCCGATAATCCCGCCTATGCTTGTGTGGTGGTTATTACCAACCCCCGTACTGGTTTTTATGGAGGTCGTGTAGCCGCTCCGGTCTTTAGAAAGATTGCCGACTATTGCTACTCGCTTTCTTTGGGCTCTCATAAGGCCCTCAATGCCGATGAGGCCGTTTATACCGATGCGACTTTGCCTCGTTTGCCCGTGGGCCAAAAGGAAGACCTCAACTACATCATGAAAGAGCTAAATCTGCCCTTTGCCGATAGCTCGGCCACCCCTTGGGCGGTGGGCATGATTCGCAATGATTCGATTAACCTACGCAGCCGAAATGTGCAAAAGGATGTGGTTCCCAATGTAGTGGGTATGGGCCTTAAAGATGCCCTATTCTTGCTAGAAAACAACCGACTTCGGGTTCGGGTACTGGGGGTAGGAAAAGTCAAATCGCAATCGGTGCCTGCTGGCCGCAGCATTCAATCTGTTCAAACTATTACTCTCGTTCTCGGATAAGTTTTTTATATGTCTACCCTCAAAGACCTTTTAGCCAATATCAACTATAACGTCAAAGGGCGCTATCCTGCCGATCTAGAATTAGCTGGACTTTGCCTCGATTCTCGACAAGCTAAGATGGGCTGGCTCTTTGCCGCCCTGCCTGGCAGCCAGGTCGATGGTCACGATTATATTGAGCAAGCCTTGGCTAATGGTTGCTCGGCGGTGCTTTGCGAAAGATGGCCAAAAAAAATAGCCGCTAAGGTCTGTTATATTAAGGTAGAAAAAGTAGCCGATGCTTTGGGTCCACTAGCCGCCAACTTTTATGAGCAGCCCAGCCAACAACTGGCCTTAGTAGGCGTAACGGGCACCAATGGAAAAACGAGTACAGTGAGCCTGTTGTATCGGCTGTTTAAAAAGCTGGGCCATAAGGTGGGCCTGATTTCCACTATTGAGAATCGCATTGATGATGAGGTACTAACATCTACGCATACTACGCCCAATGCCATTGAGCTACAAGCCCTTTTGGCCCAAATGCGAGATGCAGCCTGCGATTATGTGTTCATGGAAGTGAGCTCGCATGCTGCCGAACAAGGCCGAATTGCTGGCGCTCATTTTACAGGCGGCGTTTTTAGTAATATTTCTCATGATCATCTCGATTATCACAAGACCTTTAAGAATTATATTTTTGCCAAAAAGCGCTTTTTTGACCAGCTGCCAAGCTCGGCTTTTGCTCTTGTCAATGCCGACGATAAGCGGGCGGAGGTCATGCTCCAAAATTGCTCGGCCAAGGCCTACCGCTATGCGCAAAAGCAATTGGCAGATTTTCGCTTTCGCTTGCTAGAAAATAGCCTTTCGGGCTTGCAGCTAGAGCTCGATGGCCAAGAATTTCACTGCAGTTTGGTAGGCGACTTTAATGCCTACAACCTACTGGCGGTCTATGCCACCGCTATTTTGCTCGAAGAGCCCAAAACGGAGGTCCTACGCATTCTCTCGGGCCTGAAACCACCAGCGGGCCGCTTTGAATATGTGCGGATTCCCAACAATCCCGTGCAAACCATTGTGGATTATGCCCATACGCCCGATGCCCTAGAAAAGGTTTTGCAAACCCTAAAAGCGACCACATCTACAGGCCGAATTATTACGGTGGTGGGCTGTGGGGGCAATCGCGACAATAGCAAGAGGCCCATTATGGCCCAAAAAGCGGCCACTTATTCCGATCTACTCATCTTGAGTTCTGATAATCCCCGCTTTGAAGAGCCCGAAGCCATTCTAGACGAAATGTGGGCGGGCCTAAGCAAGGCCCAACAAGCCCAAACTTACCGCCAAGTCAATCGCCGAGAAGCCATCCGCTGGGCCTGCCAACTGGCCCAAGCCGAGGACGTAATTTTGGTGGCGGGCAAGGGACATGAAACCTACCAAGAAATTAAGGGGGAACGCCTTCCCTTTGATGATCGAGAAGAGTTGCGCCAAGCCTTAGAAGAGCAGTTGGCAAAGTTTGTTTAGTGTTTTTTGGGGCCTGCCGCCTTCGGCGGCCGGGCTGTGTCGCAGCTCGCTGTTCGCTCGGCCCTTCGGCGCTTTCAGCGCCTTGGTCTGGCCTAACGGCCACTGCTGTCCATCCCTAGGCCTGCGGCGGCTTCGCCGCCTGCTAGCTGTGGCTGCAGGTTGAAACCAGCAGCCATACAACAACTCCATTCTACATCTATAGTGCGGAGAGGATTAAAATCCTCTACCGCTTTGAACAAGGATTATTTTTTCTTCGGTTGTTTGATTTTGTTTTGTCTCCCCCATAAATTTCATAGGAACCCTAGGGCCAAGGCCCTAGGCTAACTAGAAAATCGCCATCCCCTCATTCGAGGGGATTTTCTGTTCCACTAGGCTCCATCAGCAAAGAAGGGCTAAAATGTTTATTTATGGAGGGTTTCAACCCTCCATTGAACACAAAAATGCATTCGTTAATTGGCTGTAGGTTTCAACCTACAGTCCATATAGCAGGCCCGTAGGGCCGCAGGCCACAACAAGCCCTTTAGGGCGTCTTCGACGACCAAAGGGAGTAACCGATGTGCAGGGGTGGCCGTAGGCCAGACCAAGCGGGCTTCGCCCGCGCAGGGCCGAGCGACCCGACCAACGGGAGCCGAGGCAGCGAAGCAAGTAACAGCGAGCTGCCGAACGACAACAAGCCCTTTAGGGCGTCTTCGACGACCAACGGGAGTAACCGCCCGCCGAAGGCGGGAGGCCCCTAAAAAATAAATTTGCGTTTATACTAAAAAGTTACTACCTTTTAAAGCTTAGGTGAAATATTTCCCCTCCATTTAATATTTGCACACTAAAGTCATTTAAGAATAAAACCTTAAATGACTTTTAAAATTAGCCAAGATGCCCAAAACTACCCTCTTTTTAGCCCTTTACCTACTACTATTTGCCCAACTAAAAGCACAAAGCTACAACAGTCTATCCGAGGCCTTTGCACATAAAGAAGAGGCCAAAATTCTAGATTTATCTAAGCAGAATTTAGGTAATCTAGATCCCCGTTTTTCAGAGCTCCATCAATTGACCCATCTAAATTTAAGCGAAAACAAATTGCAGGGATTTCCCTTAGGCTCTTTTCTAGAGACAAAACAGCTAGAATGGATTGATGCTTCTCATAATCAATTTGAAATAGCTGATGTTACGCGATTCCTTTATTCTCCTAAGATTCGCTATTTGGATCTAAGCTACAACCCCATAAAAAACTTAAAAAGATTTTATCTAACAGAAGAGCTTCCTATCGATAGAACAAAGCCGGTTCCAACACCCAAAATATTAGCCAGCCCTAGTCTAGAAAAGCTCATCATTAAGCATACAGAGCTAAGCATGCTCTATGAAGAATTTGCTGTTTTCCCCAATTTAAAATATCTCGACCTCAGTCATAACAAGATTGTTGCTGCAGGTGATGCGCTTTTTAAATTAAAGGAACTAGACAGCTTAATTCTTTCTCATAATGACTTTATTTTCTTGCCTAGTCGAGACAGCATAAGGGCCCATAAGCTAAGCTATATAGATGTTAGTCATAACCCAAGGTTAGTAGATATTGACCAACTATTTAATCAGTTCCCCAACTTAAGGCATATCAATGCAAGTTATTTGGGGGATGGCAGTCACTACAATATGCGATTTGGCTTAGTTTCGTCTAAAAAATTCTATAAAAATAGTCCTGTAAAAACGCTTTTATTGGCCCATTCTCACTTAAAGTCGGTCCCAAAAGCTATGAGATATATGAAAAACCTAGAATATCTTGACCTTAGCCATAATGAGCTGCAATCCCTGCCCAAATCCTTTAAGCGCTTAAAAAATCTCAAGAAATTGGACCTCAGAGGCAACCCTTTTCTAGAAAAGGAGAAAGAAAACTGCCGAAAATATCTGCCAGATTGTGAAATACTCTTTTAACTGCTGTAATTTACGGGCCCAAAAAGGCGCGTAGCGCCTTGGCTGAGGGATGGACAGCAGTGGCCGCAGGCCAGACCGAGCTTTTTTGAGCAAAGCGAAAAAAAGCGAAGGGCCGAGCGAACAGCGAGCTGCGAAACAGCCCGACCCGAGCGAAGCGAGGGGCAGCCCCAAAAAAGAACCATTATTCATAGCCCTTGAGGCAGAAAAGAGCTTATGTTATTTCATTTATTTGACTACCTAGAACAACAGTACGATTTTCCTGGCGCCAGCCTTTTTCAGTTTATTAGCTTTCGGGCAGCGCTGGCCATTATTATTTCCCTGATTATTTCGCTTTTGATGGGGGGCCGCATTATTGGCTGGATCAAGCGGCGGCAGATGCTAGAAAAACAGCGGGCTTTGGGCCTTCCTGGAGAGGAGCTCAAGGCCAACACGCCGACCATGGGGGGAATTCTGATTCATATGGCCATTATTCTCCCTTGTCTATTATTGGCCGATTTGAGCAATGTCTACATTCAGTTGATGTTGCTCTCTACCGTTTGGATGGGGGCTATTGGCTTTATTGATGATTACTTTAAGCTGACGCGATCTAAGGCGGGTTTGAGTGGAAAATACAAGATTTTGGGACAGGTCGTTTTGGGCGGCATTGTGGGCGCTACCATGCTTTTCCATTCTGATGTTGTGGTCCGAGTAAATGCCGAGCAACTGGCCCAAGGCAACTATGAAGTGATTGATACGGTTCAGGTTCAACTGGAGCGTTTGGGCGATAAGGAAGAGCTTTATTATGTAAAATCGACCATGACCAATGTGCCTTTTTTTAAGGGCAATGAGCTAGATTATACCGATTTCCTTTGGTTTTTGGGCGATAATGCGCCTCAGTGGGTGTGGTTGCTCTTTATTCCCTTTGTCATTTTGATTGTTACGGCCGTATCTAATGCGGCCAACTTAACGGATGGAATAGATGGTTTGGCGGCGGGAACCTCCGCCATTATTGGGGCCACTTTGGGGATTCTTGCCTATGTATCGGGCAACAACATTTTGGCCGATTATCTGGGGGTCCTCTATTTGCCCTATGTGGGAGAAATGACCATATTTATTGCCTGTTTTCTGGGGGCTTGCATTGGCTTTTTGTGGTACAATGCTTATCCTGCCCAAGTTTTTATGGGCGATACGGGCAGTTTGGCTTTGGGGGGTATTATTGCTGCCATTGCGATTATCTTGCGCAAAGAGCTCTTGATTCCCTTGCTTTGTGGAATCTTTTTGGCCGAAAACCTATCGGTCATTATTCAAGTAAGCTATTTTAAATATACCAAAAAGAAATATGGAGAAGGGCGCCGCATCTTCTTGATGTCGCCTTTGCACCACCACTTTCAGAAGCAGGGCATGCATGAATCGAAAATTGTTAGCCGCTTTTGGATTGTGGGTATTTTGTTGGCCGTTTTGACCATCATCACTTTGAAAATACGCTAAGATGTTGGAACAAGTTGTTGTTTTGGGCGCCGGAGAAAGTGGCTTGGGCGCTGCCCTTTTGGCCCAAAAAAAAGGCGGAAACGTCTTTGTTTCGGATGCGGGAAGCATTCGGGCAGACCGAGCAGCTATTTTACGAGCTGCAGGTATTCCCTTTGAGCAGGGCGGACATAGCGAAGAGCGCATTTTGGCCGCTCAGCTGATTATTAAAAGTCCGGGGATTCCAGATACCGCCCCTTTGGTTCAAAAAGCTAGCGCTGCGGGCATTCCCATTTGGGATGAGATTGAGCTAGCGGCTCGTTATAGCTCGGCCAAAGTGATTGGCATTACGGGCAGCAATGGAAAAACGACGACCACAGCTCTCCTTTATCATTTGCTCAAAACGGCGGGTTATGCTGTGGGCTTGGGGGGAAATATTGGTCAGAGTTGGGCCATGCAATTGGCCCAAGGCCAAGATGATGAATATATGGTGCTAGAGCTGAGCAGCTTTCAGCTCGATCGCTGTTATGAGTTGGCTCCAGAACTGATGATTTTGACCAATGTCAGTCCCGATCATTTGGATCGTTATGGCTATGAGATGGATAATTATCTGGCTTCCAAGTTCCGCCTCATTCAAAATAAAACAGCCGAGCAGCCTTTTATCTATCCCAAAGAAGATCCTTATATTCCCGCAGGTTTAAAGCGCTATTATCAGGGACCTCGGGCCAATTGCTTGGCCCAAGATTGGCCCGAGCTAAAGGCCAAAGCGCTATGGGTAGAAGATTGGGCCTTTGTCCAAGATCAACTTCCTTTGGTGGGCCGCCATAACCTGATGAACATAAAAATGGCTTTGCAAGCCGTCAAATGCCTAGGCATCTCTCAGGAAATGGCCCAAAAAGGCCTCGATAGCTTTGAAAACCACCCCCACCGCTTGGAAAAAGTAATGGTTTTGGGCGGTGTTCAATATATCAATGATAGTAAAGCCACCAATGTGGAAGCAGTTTACTACGCCCTAGAAGCCATGCAAGCACCAACGGTTTGGATTGTTGGCGGAGTAGATAAAGGCAATGATTATAGTAGCCTTTTCCCCTTTATCGGGCAGCCCGTAAAAGCTATTGTTTGTTTGGGGGTAGATAATCGCCCAATTAGGGCCGCCTTTGCTGCCAAAACTGACTATATTGTGGAGGCTGCCTCTATGGCAGAAGCCATAAAACTGGCCAGCCTCTATGCCCAAGCTGGAGATAATATTCTATTGTCGCCCGCCTGCGCTAGCTTCGACCTATTCAAAAACTATATCGATCGTGGCGATCAATTTAAGGCCATTTTGGAAGAGCAACGTCAACTCTTAGAAAAAGGCCATAGTATACAGATGAATCTAACCGTCAATCGAAATAAAAAATAGTAGCCCATGAGCTCTAGCATGAGTGTTTTTCAAAAGCGAATTGCCGCCCTTTTGCAAGGGGATCAAATCATTTGGTTGGTCCTTGGCCTTTTGGGCATTATTTCTATTCTGACCGTTTATAGCTCGGCAGAAGTACTGGCCAACCGAAACGGCGTGGGCACCGAGTCTTTTCTCGTCAAGCATATTATGCTGCTCATCGCCTCGGTGGTGGTGATGTATATTGCCCATTTGATTCACTATAAACGCTACGCCCGCTGGTCCACCATTATGCTGGTCCTCTCGGTCCTGATGCTCCTCTTTACCATGTTTTTCGGGACAGAGCTAAACGGGGCCTCCCGCTGGATTAAGATTCCTTTTGTCGGCATTACCTTCCAAACCTCCGATTTTGCCAAGATTTCACTCATTTTATATGTGGCCCGAACCATTTCACTCTTACAGGAGAAAAAAGGCTCGCTCTTAGAGCTAGTTTTGCCCGTTTTGCTGGTTTGTGTGCTCATTGCCCCCTCCGATTTATCTAGCGCACTGGTCCTTTTCTTTACCTGCATTTTGCTGATGTTTATCGGTCGGGTAGAAATTCGCAGCCTGATTTCTTTGGTCATGCTGGGCGTGGGCCTTTTTGCCATGCTCGTTATTCTCTCCGATTTTGTCGATTGGATCCGTGTAGATACTTGGGTGAGCCGCTTGCGCAGCTTTATGGATGGCTCTGGCTCTGGCGATGTCTTTCAGGTAGAACAGGCCAAAATGGCTATTGCTCGTGGAGGGTTCTTTGGTGTGGGCCCCGGCAATGGAGTGCAAGCGCACTTTTTGCCCCACTCCTACTCCGATTATATTTATTGTATTATCATTGAGGAATACGGCATCATTGGGGGCATCTTTGTGGTTGCGCTCTATTTGGCCCTCCTCTATCGTACAATTGGAATGGTGCGCCGTAGCCCCAAAACCTTTGGCGCTATGCTGGCCTTTGGCCTCTGCGCGAGTATGGTCATTCAGGCCTTTGCCCATATGGCCGTAAATGTGAACTTGATGCCCGTAACGGGACTCACGCTCCCCTTTGTGAGTATGGGAGGAACCTCCCTGATGTTTACGGGGCTCTCTTTTGGCGTGATGCTGAGCGTGAGCCGAAATATTGAAAAAAATCAACCGAAGAAAGAAGCAAAAGAAGAAGCAGCTTAATGAAATATCTAATTAGTGGCGGGGGAACCGGCGGCCATATTTTTCCAGCCATTGCCATCGCCCAAGCCTTAGAACAGGCCGACCCCCAAGCCGAATTCCTTTTTGTAGGAGCAGAGGGAAAAATGGAAATGCAAAAGGTGCCCGAAGCAGGCTACCGCATCGAAGGCCTCCCTATCGCAGGCTTCAACCGCCAAAGTTTACTCAAAAACTGGAAGCTCCCCTTTAAGATCTGGGCCTCGATGTCTAAAGCCCGAAAAATTATCCGTGACTTTCAACCCGATGCCGCTATTGGCGTGGGGGGCTACGCTAGCGGAGTGGCCGTCAAAATGGCCAATATGATGAAGATCCCCGCTTTGGTCCATGAACAAAACTCTTATGCCGGAAAAACAAACCAGATTTTGGGCAAAAGCGTAGATAAGGTCTGCGTGGCTTACCCCAATATGCAACGCTTTTTTCCTAGTGATAAAATTGTGCTTACTGGCAATCCCATTCGCAAGGATGTACTGCAAAAATCTGATAAACGGACCGAGGCTTTCGATTTTTATGGCTTCGACCCCCATAAAAAAACCATTTTCTTGACGGGCGGCAGCCTAGGCGCTCGCAGCCTCAACGAAAGTATGTTGCCCTTTGTCGAAGAATTGCAAAAACAAGAGGTGCAGGTCCTCTGGCAAGCAGGCAAACTCTATATTAAAGAGTTTGACCCCCTAGCCCAAAAGTACCCCAACCTAAAGATTCAGGCCTTTATTCAACGGATGGACCTGGCCTATGCCATGGCCGATATGGTCATCGCTAGAGCCGGCGCCCTTACCCTTTCAGAGCTTTGCGAAAACGGAAAAGCTGCTATTTTGGTCCCCTCTCCCAATGTGGCCGAAGACCATCAAACAGCCAATGCCAAGGCCCTTACAGAAGAAGAGGCCGCCCTCTGGTTAGCCGATGCCGAAGCCCGAGAAAAACTGATTCCCCAAGCTTTGGAGTTGTTACAAAATGAAGCAGAAATTCAAAAGTTGGGAGAGGCCGCAAAACGTCTAGCCAAACCTCAGGCCGCCCAAGAAATCGCTCAGGAGATCCTCCAGCTGATCAAGTAGTCTGTTTTGGGGCCTCCGCTGCGGCTTCGCCTTGCGGCGCTACGTTACAGGGCTCGCAGGTCTGCTCGGCCCTTCGTTTTTTCGCTCTGCTCAAAAACTTGGTCTGGCCTGCGGCCACCCTTTCACATCGCTAGGCCGTTTACGGCCTTTGGCCGTAGCGGCGGCTTCGCCGCCGCCATTTGGACCAACTTCTTACACCTAATAAAAATCGAATCATGGCCTTAGCCTCTATTAAGAAGATCTATTTTGTTGGAATTGGTGGAATTGGGATGAGTGCCCTTGCCCGCTATTTTAATTATTTGGGGGCCCAAGTTTTGGGCTATGATAAAACCGAAACGGCCCTGACCAAAAAGTTGGTTGAAGAAGGCATGCAAATTCATTATGCAGAACAAGCCGATCAAATTCCAGCCGATGTAGATTTGGCGGTATACACCCCCGCTATTCCCACCCAAAATAGCGAACTACAATATTTTCAGGCGGCAGATACGCCTTTGCTCAAGCGCTCCGAGCTCTTGGGCCTCATTTCTAAAGAGCGGCGGACCATTGCGGTGGCGGGCACCCATGGCAAAACTAGCACTTCTTCTATTTTGACTCATTTGCTCCGCAGCGGAGGTATTGATTGCACAGCCTTTTTGGGTGGAATTGCCAATAATTTAGGGAGTAACTTTGTGGCGGGCAGTTCGGATTGGGTCGTTGTAGAGGCCGATGAATTTGATCGTTCCTTTTTGCATCTGCGTCCAGAAATTGGCATTATCACTTCTACGGATGCGGACCATCTCGATATTTATGGGGAGCATGGGCAATTGCTCGATAGCTTTAATGAGTTTGCGGGACTTTGCAGCAAGCAGCTTTTTTTGGCCCAGGGTACAGCAATAGAGCAAGAAGGTATTGAGGCCCAAATAGCCCATTATAGCGCCAGCAGTACTGCCGATTATCAGGCGAGTAGGATTCGGGCGCAGGCTCCCAACTTTGTTTTTGATGCACAATTGGCGGAGCATTTTTGGGAGGACCTCAATTTCTCTTTGCCTGGTCGTCATAATGTAGAAAATGCTTTGGCGGCTATAGCCGTAGCTTTAGAATTGGGCCTTAGTGAAGAGCAAATTCGCCAGGGTTTGCGCAGTTTTAGAGGCATTTGGCGGCGTTTTGAGTGGGTGGTCAAGCAGCCCAATAAAGTATTTATAGATGATTATGCGCATCATCCCACCGAATTAAAAGCGGCTATACGGACCGCCCGCAGTCTTTTTCCGAAGCGGAAATTGCTAGGGATATTCCAGCCACATTTATTTAGCCGCACTCGTGACTTCCTAGAGGGCTTTGCGGCGGCTTTGGATGGTTTGGACCAGCTCTACCTATTAGATATTTATCCGGCCAGAGAGGAGCCCATTGAGGGTATTGATTCTGCGGCTATTTTGGCCCTTATGCAATTAGGCGAAAAAGAATTAGTGGGTCAGGCCGAACTGCTTGACAAATTGGCCCAAGATCCCCCTGCCCTTTTATTGAGTTTGGGCGCAGGTGATATAGGCGCCTTAGTGCCAAAAATAGCAGAAGAAATTTACCATAAAACCGAATAAAATTTTCTGTATCAAAGAAAACGGAATTTTTTGTCGAAAGCCGTTGTTTAGGCCAAAGTTTTACGCTATCTTTTAGCGTTTAAATAGGCGAAAAGTTTTTTTGCTTTTGGGCCAAGGTTAATGCTAAACTGGCTAAAATTGGTCCGAAAGATGTAGCAGGGCGCGCAGCGCCCGCAAAGGAGCGAAGCGACTGGCCTAGCGATGTGGAGGGGTGGCCGAAGGCCAGACCGAAGCGCGCAGCGCTGAAGGGCCGAGCGAATAGCGAGCCCCGAAACGTAGCGCCGCAAGGCGAAGCCGCAGCGGAGGCCCCAAAACAGCAGTGAGTCCTGCAACGACAAGAAGGTCTTTAGATTGGAGGGAGTAACCGTTGCAACATTATATTCAGCGGAGGCCTTAAAAGAAAAACGTCTATTTAGCAACAGATTAAAAAGGTATGAAAGTACATCCTGGAAGATTGAAGTGGATAGCGGCTCGGATGGGCTGGATCATTGGGGCCTTAGTATTGGTTCTCTTGATATGGGGCGGTGTACGTTATCGGCAGCAGAGTCGGGTATCTAGGGTATATATTCAGATAGAAGAAGATGCTCAGGGCAATGCCTTTGTGGACAGTAATGATGTGCGGGATATATTGGTCAAGACCTTTGGACATTTTGTAGAGGGGCAGACTTTGGAGAAGATTGATGTGGGGGCGATAGAGTCGGCTTTGGAGCAAGATCTTTTTGTTGAGGAGGCTGATGTTTATGTGGATGCGATGGCGAATGTCAATATTAGCATTCGGCAGCGCTTGCCTATTTTGCGGGTAATGGATGTAGAGGATGAGACTTATTATTTGGATGCGCAGGGTCGGCAGATTCCGTTTTCGACTAAATACACGGCTCGGGTATTGGTGGTAACGGGTGACATTGGTTTGTACAATTCTAGTTTTATGGAATTGGAGGATCATCGTTTGCGGCACAGTTTTATTTTGGCAGAGGCAATTTTGGAAGATCCTTTATTGTCTAAGCAGATCGAGCAAATACACATCAATCGCTTGGGCGATGCTTTATTGGTTCCGAAAGTGGGCAACCACAAAATATATTTTGGGGCGCCTTTGGAGCGTACGGTTGAGAAGTTGGATGAGTTGAAGATATTTTACAGAGAGGCCATGCCTTATGAGGGTTGGGAGAAGTACAAGTTGCTAAACCTAGCGTTTGAGGGGCAGATAGTGGCCAAAAAGAGATAGCAATTCCCTAGGGCTAGCTGGCTAGCCTTCACCTAAAATTAGATCACTAATATAAAATGAAACAGACGAACGAAATTGTAGTAGCGCTAGATATTGGGACCACTAAGATTGTGGCTATGGCGGGTCGGAAGAACGAGCATGGTCAGTTGGAGGTATTGGGTACGGGGCGAGTAGAATCACTGGGTGTTTCTAGAGGTGTCGTATCGAATATTGAGAAGACGGTAAAGGCCATTTGCGAAGCGATTGAGGAGGCGGAGCGCAGCTCTGGCGTTGAGGTTGATGTTGTGCAGGTAGGAATTGCTGGCCAGCACATTAAGAGTTTGCAGCATCGGGGAATGTTGACTAGAAATAGCCTACAGGATGAAATTTCTCAGGGAGATATAGATGATCTAATTGCGGATATGCACAAATTGGCCTTGCCTCCTGGCGACAAGATCATCCATGTGATTCCGCAAGAATACACGGTAGATAATGAGCGGGGCATTGCTGATCCTATTGGGATGGCGGGTGTTCGTTTGGAGGCTAATTTTCATATTATTACGGGACAGGTTTCTGCCATTAAGAACTTGAAAAAGTGTGTGGAGAAATCGGCTTTAGAGATGGAGAACTTGACTTTGGAGCCTATTGCTTCTGCGGCTTCGGTATTGACTGAAGAGGAGATGGAAGCTGGGGTGGTATTGATTGATATTGGGGGGGGAACTACTGATTTGGCTATTTTCCATGAGGGGATTATCCGTCATACTGCGGTTATTCCTTTTGGGGGCAATATTGTGACTCAGGACATCAAGGAAGGTTGTGGCGTGATGGCCGAGCAGGCGGAGAAGCTCAAGCGTCGTTTTGGTTGTGCTATGGCAGAGAAGATCACGGATAGTCGGGTGATTACGATTCCGGGTCTAAAGGGCCGTCCTGAAAAGGAGATTATGGAGCGCAATTTGGCCCATATTATTCAGGCTAGAATGGAAGAGATCCTAGATACTATTGTTTGGGAGATTGACCGTTCGGGTTTGGCTAGGAAGGTGGCTACAGCGGGTATTGTTTTGACTGGCGGGGGGTCTTTGCTCAAGCATTTGAAGGAATTGGTGGAGTACCATACGGGTTATACTGTTCGTTTGGGCGATCCTTCTGAGCATTTGGCCCATGGCTATGAAGAGCAAATGATGAACCCTATTTATGCGACGGCTATTGGTTTGATCATCAATGGCATTGATAATAGAAAGCTAGACAGTAGCCGAGAGCTTGAGAGCAGCTATGAAAATACAATCATAGAAGAAGCTGCGGCCCCCTTATCTCATAAGGAGGTGGAACAGCCTCGGGAGAAAAAAAGCAGAGGTTGGAGTTTTTCTGGTTTGGTCAAAAAGGCAAAAAATTGGCTAGAAGCTGATCCAGATGCTGATTTGTAGTAAAAAATGCCTAATTTAGGCCATTATTTTAAAAGTGAAATAAGATTGCTATGCAATTCAATATACCTGAAGACAACGAGTCTATTATCAAGGTAATAGGCGTAGGGGGTGGCGGTAGTAATGCCGTTGCCTACATGTTTGAGCAAGGCATTATCGGGGTGGACTTTGCGATTTCCAACACCGATAATCAAGCTATGAACCAAAGCAAGATTCCTGTAAAAATTCAATTAGGTCCAGCCCTTACGGAGGGACGTGGAGCGGGCTCTAAGCCTGCTGTAGGCCGTGAATCTTGTATTGAGTCATTGGAGGAAGTTAAGTATTTTTTCCAGAACAATACAAAAATGCTATTTGTCACTGCTGGAATGGGCGGGGGCACTGGTACTGGTGCGGCTCCGGTTATTGCCAAAGCTGCTCGTGAGCTAGATATTTTGACCGTAGCAATTGTGACTATGCCTTTTGGATTTGAGGGACGTCGTCGGGCCAAGCAAGCTCAGGAAGGTTTGGAAGAATTGAAAAAGAATGTAGATACGCTTATTGTTATTTCTAATGATAAGTTGCGTAAGATCTATGGTAACCTTTCCTTGTCTGAAGCCTTTGCTCAGGCAGATAACATTTTGACGACAGCCGCCAAGGGTATTGCAGAAATCATTACTGTTCCGGGTTATGTAAACGTAGATTTTGAAGATGTAAATACTGTTATGCGCGATTCTGGTGTAGCCGTAATGGGTACAGCAGTTAAGGATGGAGAAAACCGTGCTTTGGAAGCCGTAGAAAGTGCATTAGAGTCTCCCCTATTGGAAGATAGTGACATTAAGGGGGCCAAGCACATTTTGTTGAATATCACTTCTGGTGCCCGTCAGGTGACGATGGATGAGGTATTTGAGATTACGGAATACGTACAGAATGAAGCTGGAGAAGGCACCGATTTGATTTGGGGAAACTGCCATGACGAGAGTTTGGGTGATAGCTTAGCCGTTACGGTGATTGCTACTGGTTTTCAGTCTTCTTTGAAGGAGAATGAGCTTCGTTTTAAGGCGGAGCAAGTGCGTAAGCAGGAAGAGCCGGTCAAGCAGCCTCGCAAAACGATTGAGCGCATTTCTTTGGATGATGCAGAAGATGACGGGTACAGCTTTTTGAGTAAAAAAAAAGGGATTCAAGAACTAGGTTCTGAAAAAAGGCCTTATTCTGAACATAAAAAGCAAGAACCCTTTGTAAAAAACGAGCAAAAACAGCAGCCCCGCAATATGGAGCCGCCTTATCAGCTTGGAGATAGCGAAGAGATTCGCCGTTTGGAGAACCAGCCTGCCTATATGCGCAAGGGGGTTCGTTTGGAGGGAAAAGAAAAAAAAGAGAATAAAGAGTCTTCTAATTGGTCGGTAGATGAACATGGCCGCCCAGAAATTAACGAGCGAAATTCTTATTTGCATGATAATGTAGATTAGCGACAACCTTTTTTTTTTGCAAAAGCAGAAACTTCTAGTTTAGAAGTTTCTGCTTTTTTTGGGGGCCGAAGGCCCTTTTTTTGGCCCAGCGCTGCGCAGCCGTGGCCTATAGGGCCAGACCAAAGCCCGCAGGGCTGCAGGGCCGAGCAGACCTGCGAGCGGCGCAGCATAGCGGCGGCCAGCTTTGCTGGCCGCGGGCCCCAAATCATTGACATAATACCTCTGAGAATTTATAACATAGCCAAAGTGGCGGCTAGAATTGTTAAGGCAGGGCATTACTTATCCGTTTTTGTTAAAAATGATAAGTAATGCCCTATCTTTGAAAGTTGTCCTCCAATTGTCTTATAAAATCCATAGATTTGGATTGTTTTCAATTTTAACTAACAAAAACAAAATTAAATGACTAGAATTCAGACTTTTGCATTCTTGCTGTTTAGCCTTTTTTTCTGGCAGCAATCTAATGCACAAATCTTCTTTACGGAAGACTTTGAGGGCCTTACGGGCGCCAACGGCCTGCCTACGAGCTGGACCGAAACAGGGCTGTCTACAGATGGGATCTACTATATCGGTACCAATACAGACGCCAATGCAGCAGGTGCTTGGCCTGCTCCTGCTCACACCTTCTTTGCACAGACCAATGATGATGTTTGTGACTGTGATAAGTCTGCAGACCGTCTTATTCTACCTGCACAGAACTTTGCATCTCGCTCGGGTGGAGTAGAATTGATTGTTGACCTCTATATGGATGGACTGTATGGAAGTGCTGGACAGATTGAGGTGAGTACAGATGGTGGTACTACTTGGACCCCCATTTATGTAATGCCTGCCGTTGATGGAAGCTGGCAGGATAATACGACCATTTCGCTAAATGCTTATGCAAATGATGCCAACGTATTGATTTCCTTCTTGTATAACGACAATGCTGGTTGGGCTACAGGTTTGGGCGTAGATAACGTTCGTTTGAACCAAACGGCTTCTTCTAATGAACTCTTGATTTCGGCTATTTCGCCTTCAGAGTATACCTTGGTGCCTCAGTCTCAAGCAGGAACAATTCCGGTTAGCACGACGATCTCGAATGCGGGTACCGGAACAGCCGCTTCTGTGAGCATTACTACCAATATCTATGATTTTGCAGCTCCAGCTACGCCCATCCAGACCTATAACAACACGGCCACTAACTTGGCTGCTGGGGCGAGCACAACGGTAAGCATGGGTACTTTTGCCCCTCCTGCACAATCGGGTTACATTTTTGAGCACATCATTACTGGTCCTACAGGTAGCACTGCTAATGATACGGCCCGCTATGGCCTTACAATTACAGGCAATGAATATGCTCGTGACGCAGGTAGCCCCACTAATCTCGTTGGTGCTGGTGCTGGTGCTCTAGCTATTATTGGTAATCTTTTCGATATTACGGCGAATACTCAACTAGACTCTGCTTTGTTCTTCTTGAGCTGCGATGCCAGCAATCTAGGTGACACTGTACGTCTTGTTGTTGTTCAAACAACGGCTGGTGTACCCAATGGTACAATCATCGGACAATCGGCTAATTACATCCTTACGCCTGCAGATACTACCTCGAATGGTACTATCCTTACCTTGCCTATTACGAACACTACGAACGGTGCTCTTAACCTTACACCTGGCCAATATCTAGTTGCCGTAGAAGAGTCAATTAGTATGGATGGACTCAACATCCTTTGTGATCCTGATATCTATACGCCCAATACGGTATATGCCAATATTAACGGTGGTGCTTATCAAACACTAGATGGTTTGGTTACTGGTGGTTTTCCTTATACTCCTGTTATCCGTCCTTACCTCAATGTGAGCTGTAACATTACGGCTGCAGCTACCGCTACAGACGCAACTTGTACGGCTAGCAACGGTTCGGTAACGGCTAACCCTGCCAACGGATCTGCTCCTTATACTTACCTTTGGTCTACTGCCGCTACTACACAAACAATCAACGGTTTGGCTGCAGGTACTTATGATGTAACAATTACGGATGCTACTGGCTGTGTTGCTACAGCTTCTGCCACTGTTAACGCTACAACTATTGCGCTAAACGGTACAGCTACGGCGACCAACGCTAGTTGTGGCAATGCCAACGGTTCTGCTACAGTAAGCGTAAGCAACGGTACAACTCCCTATACTTATGTTTGGTCTAATGCTGCCACTACGGCTAGCATCAATAACCTTATGGCTGGTACTTATACCGTAACCTTCACCGATGCTAATGGTTGTGAAGGTACGGCTAGCGCTACCGTAAGTAGCCCCGCTGGTCCCACAGCAAGTGCTACAGCTACAGATGCCACTTGTACCGCTGCCAACGGCTCGGCTACAGTAACTGCTTCTGCTGGTGCTGCTCCTTATACTTACCTTTGGTCTAATGGCCAAACTACAGCTACCGCTACCGCTCTTATGGCCGGTACTTATAATGTAACAGTAACTGACAATAACGGCTGTGCCGTAACTAGCAACGCTACAGTAGGTAGCACCGCAGGTACAGTAAGCGGAACTACTTCTAGCGTAAACTCTAGCTGTGGCGCCGCCAACGGCTCGGCTACAGTAACGCCTGCTGGTGGAACTACGCCTTATAGCTTCAACTGGAGCAATGGCGAAACTACCGCTACAGCTTCTAACCTTTCTGCTGGTACCTATACCGCAACTATTACTGATGCCAACGGTTGCCAAACTACAGCTACGGCTACCGTAAGCAACCCCAACGCACCTACTGCTACCGCTACCGTAACTTCTAATTACAACGGTTCTGAGCTTAGCTGTAACACGGCTAGCGATGGAGAAGCTACGGTAACAGCCACAGGTGGAACAGCCCCCTACACTTACATCTGGTCTAATGGCCAAACTACAGCGGCTGCTAGCGGACTTTCTGCTGGTAACCCAACCGTAACGGTTACTGATGACAATGGTTGTGCTGTAAGCACAGTGGTTAGCCTTACTGCTCCCACTCCCGTTGATGCCAATATTGACATGACTGGAACTATGGACGCTTCTTGCTTCTCTAGCAATGACGGTATGGCGACTATCACTGCCTCTGGCGGAACTCCTGGCTATACTTATATGTGGTCTAATAATGCCAATACTGCCGCTATCAATAATATCGGCGCAGGTACTTATAGCGTTACCGTAACCGATGCTAACGGCTGTACTAAAGATGCTACTGTAACAATCGCTCAACCTACTGCTATCGTCAATAACATGACTGTTACGGACCTAAGCTGTAGCGGTAGCGCAGATGGCGCAATCAGCGCAACAACTTCTGGTGGTTCTGCTCCTTATAGCTATAACTGGAGTAATGGCGGTACTACCGCTAACCTCACTGGCCTTGCCGCTGGTACTTATACCCTAAGCATTACGGACCTTAACGGCTGCGAATTGGTCGCTAACGCTACAGTAAATGCAACTGTTGCTATCGTTCTTGATACTACCGTAAACGGAACTTCTGTTGTTGGTGCCAACGATGGTAGCATTGATGTTACTGTTACTGGTGGTGCCGCTCCTTATACCTACGCTTGGTCTAATGCTGCCACTACAGCCAATGTTAGCAACTTGACTGCCGGCCTTTATACGGTTACCGTAACTGACGCTAATGGCTGTAATACTAGCCTCACGGTTAATGTTCCCGATGGCCCCCTTACAGTTCTAGCCACTAATGCCAATATCAATATTAGCGTATTCCCCAACCCTGTGGAATCTGTAGCTAAATTGACTATCGAACTGAACAAAGCGAGCGATGTGAAAATCGAATTGAGCAATGCCGCCGGTCAAGTCATCCGCAGCTTCCAAGCTAGCCAAGTACTTAACCAACAGTTTGATATCGATATGAGTGAATTGCCCGCCGGCCTTTACTTCCTACGTGTTGCCGATCAAGAAGCTAGCAATAGCTACCGCATCAGCAAAAAGTAATTTAGCCCCTTTCTTAGGTGCTTAACCGCTGACGCCTCTCCTTTTTGGAGGGGCGTCTTTTTTTGGGGCTGCCCCGCCCTGCGGGCGGGTCGGGCTGTGTCAGGGCTCGCAGGTCTGCTCGGCCCTGCGCAAAAAATGCTACGCATTTTTGCTCGGTCTGGCGCTTTGCGCCACCCTTATCCATCCCTCAGCCAGATTTAATCGCGCTGCTTTGGCCATAGTTTGCTATGAATTTTCTGCTAGGCCAGCTATTTTTTAAGGGCATAGCCTTCGCTATGGCCGAGAAAAACAGGGCCGACTAGCGGGAAATTGCTGCAAACTATAAAAGTGAGTGCGTTTAAATCTGGCTATTGCCTGCGGCGGCTTCGCCGCCTGTCCCATCCAATTGGTCCAAAAAAAAGGCCCCAAAAGCAATCGCTTTTGGGGCCTTCTCGCTAAACATCAATAGCAGCTAATTTGCCTTTTCTTTCAGGTTCCAGTCAATCTGAAAATCTTCTACATTCTTGCTCTTCTCAGCCAAAGCCTCAAACGCCTCAAAAAAGACCACATTTCGCTTAAAAACAAGCTCAAAATTGCGATAGGCCACAAAGGAAAAGGTCCCTAAAGCAATCATGAATGCAGCACAAATGAGCCAAATGGCCCCAAAACTCCCCCAATGGCCCAAGAAAAACGCATAGGCAGAACCCACCATACTAATGGCAATCACCGCCCCCATAAAGAAATAACGCCCTCTCTGCCCTTTCTGGTACTCCTTACGAGCCCTAGAGCCCATCAAACGCTTCTTTATCTTGTCGTAATTCTCCGGACGACGCTTGTAGGTCAAGTACAAACGCGCCAGCTCTTCTTTACTAAAGTCAATATCGAAAATCATAGCACAAATTTGATTTATTGGGCCTGCTAAGGTAGGGATTTTTCTATTTTTTGAAGGTGATCTCAACTACTTAATTATATTTGCAGACTTAAACAATAGCTAACATTAAATTAACATGCGTACCTCTTTTTCTCCTGCCTTTTTCTGCCTTTTCTCCCTCCTTTTTTTTACTCTCTCTCTCTTTGGCCAAGAACAACTCCTAGATTATAAGGTGATTAGTGGGCCTATGCCCGGACACTATACCGATTCTACCGCTAGCTTCTGGATATTGGTCCAGAAAAAACCCGTTTTGCAAAAGAAAAACCGCCTAGCTCATGTCCTCAAAAAATTAGAACAAGAATTTAGTAGTATTAGTTATCAGGATGAGCCCCTTTGGAAAAATAAGCGGGTAGTGCGGGTTTTGGCCCAGAAAAAACCAGCAATGACTCCCCCAAAAGATAGCTTTAGCTTTCTAACGGGCTCTTGTGCCTTCCAATATCCCTTACTCCTCAATATGTTTGGCAAGCGCCGAAGATATAACAAGATATTTAATAAAATGGCCCAAACAGATGCCGAGTTTATGGTCTGGACCGGCGATAATGTCTATTATGTCCTTGGCCAATGGAACTCTTATAAGGGGATGGTCAAAAAAAATCTGCGCTCTAGAGAACGCAAGCCCATCAATAAGTTTTTGCAATCTTGTCCCCAATATGCCAGTTGGGACGACCATGATTATGGGCCAAATAATAGCGATGCTAATTTTCCCCTAAAAGATACCGCCCTAAATGTCTTTAAAAAGATGTGGGCCAACCCCTATTATGGAGAAGAAGACAACCCAGGCGTTTATAGCCACTTTAGCCAAGAAAACTGCGACTTTTTCTTGCTCGATTCTCGCTACTACTGCATTGGCGATGGCCCCAAAGAAAAACGAAGGCTTTTTGGCAAGAAGCAAATGGATTGGCTCAAAAGACAGCTCAAAAAAGCCAAGGGCGATTTTAAATTTGTGTTTTCCGGAACGCAACTCTTACCCAAGCTAGACAAAGGGGATCATTGGGACCAGTTTCCAGCAGAACGAGAAGATTTTCTGGACTTTCTCCAAAAAGAGAACATTAAGGGAGTCGTGGTCATTAGTGGAGATCGACACTATAGCGAGCTCAACTGCCTAAGAAGAGAAGGTGACTATCCGCTTTATGAGTATACTTGCTCGCCTCTTACTAGTTTTCTTGACCCCTATTATGCTAAGGTAAATGATTGCCGAGAAGAGGGCACTTTTGTTCGTAAACAAAACTATGGTCTATTGACTATTGTGGGCCAAGGCCTACGGCGCATTTGCCGCATCCAAACTTTTAACCGGAAAGGCAAGCTGCTCTGGCAAAGGGAAATTGCCCTTAAAGACTTGCAATAAGGCATAAAAAAGCGGCCAGTGCAATGAGTTGCGCTGGCCGTTCATTTTGGTCCAATACTTAAGCGGTTTTGCAGGGCTGCGCAGCAGCCCGCAGGCCTAGCGATGCGGCGGGGTGGCCGAAGGCCAGACCGAACAAAACGAGCGTTAGCGAAGTTTTGTGAAGGGCCGAGCAGACCTGCGAGCCCCAAAGCGTAGCGCCGCAGCTTTGCTGCGGAGGCCCCAAAAAAACCTTCTACTTCCGTTTATTTGATTTTGACTTCTTCTTTTTGCTAAAGATGCTGCCCATAGCCACACCGCCTACAGAGAATAGGGTGCGGTCGGTCAGGCCTTCTAGCTCGGCTCCCTCGCCTAGCTTATAATAGCGGCGGATATCAAAAGTGAGCATAAAATCATTGAGGGGCACTTCAATTTTGAGGCCTGCAGCGGCAAAAGCTCTAGCGCTGGCCTGCATATTGGCAAGTTGGATGGCCGTAGGATCTTTGAGAAAAGCCTCCTCAAAAGCCATATCTTGGTCCAAAATAAAGAGTAAATCTAGTTGAGGGTTGGCCGTAATGCCAAAAGTACCGCCCATAATTTTGCGCAGGATACCAAACTTACCGCCCATATTTAGGCTTAGGCTGGTAAAGCCCGTTTGATTACTGACCGATTCTTCAATTTGGTAAGGGACCACAATCACATCAATAAAAGCTTGGGCAAAGCGCTTAGAGTTGCCCTCTAAAAGGCCCTTTTTTTCCTTTTCGCTGAGCATAGTATAGCGGGCGCCAAACTGCAGGCGAAAATCATTATCCTGAAAGGCCAACTGTCTAAAATCAAGAGAGTCTCGGCCTTCTAAAAGGGTATTGATAAAGGGGTGCACCTTAAAATTGAGGGCCAAAGTATTGATTTTTTTGCGGCCATTGGCCACTTTTTCCTTTAGGTTATAATTGGCATCTAGGGCCAAGACGCCAGAGGCGGCACCAGAGGCCTTAAAAAGGCCATAGAGGTTTCCTCCGCCAGCGCCGGAGAACTGGAAAATATTTTCGGTGGGATTAAACAACATATCTACGGGCGTAGGATGTTGGGCAAACAATTGGCCCGAAAGCAGCAGGCTTAAAGCAAAGAGTAGATTTTTCATAGGTATAGGTGAGTTAGATAATGACAAAGCTAAAGCAGGGGGCTATTCAGGATCAAATTGGGGTTGGGGCAATTGGCCTTCATTTCTGTTAATTCTCGGGGCGAGCAAACGCCAGGATAATCGCCATGATGTCCTTGCAGGTCCATAATAATTTGAAAATGCAGATGAGGTCGCCAGCCGCCATTTTCCTCCTTGCTACCCAGGGTTCCAATAATAGTCGAACGGTCGATCATTTGGCCCAGCTCTAGGGCTTCTATAGAGGCCTTAGACAAATGGCCATACAAAGTATAAAATTTAGGGCAATTAAAGGGTCGGTGCTCCAAAATAATGACTCCCCCATAATTTCCTTCCTCCTGATGATAACCTAAGCTGTGCACCTTGGCTCTGAGGGGTGTGCGAACGCTGCGGCCTTCTCTGGTCCAAATATCTATACCCAAATGGATACAGCGTTCATCTAGGGGGTCTTTTTGTGGGTTAAACAGGGGTTTATCTTGGTACAAATTGCGGCGTTCCAGATAGCCTCCAATTCCGACAAATGTGGAGCTAAGATCCATACACTCCTGAATATAATAATATAGTCCCTTGGGGGTCTTGAACTCATTGGATCTAGGGTTGGTCTCTGATAGGTCTAGGGCCACCACATATTCTCTGCCCCCCACAAAATTCATCACATTGCCAAAGGTGCCTTTCTTGGGCCCTACCCAAGCCAAAAAATCATCTATTTTTCTTGCCATCTTCTTTTATTTAGTTGGTTATTAGATACATATTTGCGTTTAAGTCAAAGTTACTACTTTTAGATAAACAAACAAATTTTATTTTTATTTTGGGCTTTCTCTTGCAAGGAGCTTATTCTGGTCTTTGGCCCTTGGGGGGTAGAGAATCTAAAAGAAAGGCAACAAAAGTTTGCAACTAAAAACAAAAAGTTGTAAAATAGGCCTAAGGATGGGCTAAAGCTTCGCAAAAACCAAACATTAAGCGTATATTTGGCCCCTATTGGAAAATAAAACAATATGTCAGAAGAAATAGAACAGGAGGTACAGGAGCAAAAGCCTCAGCGCAATCAATTGGGCGAGATGTACAAAGATTATTTTTTGGACTACGCCTCTTATGTCATTTTAGAGCGGGCGGTGCCTGCCGTAGAAGATGGTTTTAAGCCTGTACAAAGACGAATTTTGCATGCTATGCACAGCATGGATGATGGTCGCTTTCACAAGGTGGCTAATATTATTGGGCAAACGATGCAGTACCATCCTCATGGAGATGCTGCCATTGGCGATGCCTTGGTTAATTTGGGCCAAAAGGACCTTTTGATTGACTGCCAGGGAAACTGGGGAGATGTTCGTACTGGAGACCGGGCTGCGGCCCCTCGTTATATTGAGGCCCGTTTGTCTAAATTTGCCAAAACAGTGGTTTTCAACCCCAAGACCACCAATTATCAATTGGCTTATGATGGGCGGAAAAAAGAGCCTATTCATTTGCCTGTTAAGTTTCCGCTTTTGTTGGCCCAAGGTGTAGAGGGAATTGCGGTGGGCTTATCGACTAAGATTTTGCCGCATAACTTTGTAGAATTGATTAAGGGCTCTATTGCTATTTTGCGTGGAAAAAAGACTAAAATCCTACCTGATTTCCCTACTGGAGGCATGATGGATGCCTCTAATTATAATGGCGGAAAGAGAGGGGGGAAAATTCGTCTGCGTGCTGAAATAGAAATTGTGGACCGCAAGACCTTGGCGATTCGCCAAGTTCCTTATGGTTGTACTACTTCTAGCTTGATTGATAGTATTATTAAGGCTAATAGCAAGCAAAAAATTAAGATTAAAAAGGTGGTGGATAATACGGCCAAAGATGTAGAAATTTTGGTCGAATTGCCTAGCAATAGCTCTCCAGAAATCACCTTAGATGCCCTCTATGCCTTTACGGATTGCGAGCTCTCTATTTCGCCAAATGCCTGTGTAATTCAAGGCGATAAGCCCATTTTTATTACTGTAGATGAGCTCTTAGAGATTGCCACTGGCCAAACCAAGGATTTGTTGGAGTGGGAGTTAAAAATTCGGGAGCAAGAACTACTTGATAAATGGCATCTGGCCTCTTTGGAGAAGATCTTTATTGAGAATCGCATCTATCAATTGATTGAGGATTGCGAGAGTTGGGAAGAAGTGCTCGAGACCATTGATCGGGCTATGCAGCCTTTTGCCAAAGAGCTCTGGCGCCCAATTACTCAAGAAGATATTATCCGTCTGACCGAAATTAAGATCAAGCGAATTTCTAAGTACAATAAGTTTCAGGCGGATGAGTTTCTAAAAAAACTGGAGGACGAACTGGCCGATGTTCGAGATAATTTGGCCAATTTGGTAGATTATGCCATTGCCTACTTTAAGCGCTTGCTAAAAGACTTTGGTAAAGAGAAAGAGCGCAAGACCAAAATCATGACCTTTGATACGATTGATGCTGTTGAGGTAGTGGTTAATAATGCCAAATTATATATCAATCGCAAGGAAGGGTTTATGGGCTATGGCCTCAAGAAAGATGAGTTTATTGAGGAATGCTCTGACTTAGATGATGTGATTGTCTTTCATAAGGATGGGACCTATAGCGTAGTTAAGATTGCCGAAAAGGTCTTTATTGGGAAAAACCCCTTGCATTTGGCTATTTGGCGCAAAGGCGATGAGCGCATGATTTATAATGTGGTTTATGCCGACTTGGACAAAGGGGCCAATTATGTGAAGCGCTTTGCCGTAACGGCCATTACTCGAGATAGAAAATACCCTATTGCCAATAAGGTAGAGAAAGCCAAAATCTTGCATTTTTCAGCCAATCCCAACGGAGAGGCCGAGCTGTTGCACATTCAGCTTAGCCAAGCTTGCAAGGCCAAAAAGAAAGACTTTGAGTATGATTTTGCCGAACTAGCCGTTAAGGGCCGCTCGGCCAGAGGAAATCTCTTGAGCAAATACCCGATTCGAAAGATTCAGCTAAAACGGCAGGGAGAATCTACCCTAGGGGCCCTACAAATTTGGTTTGAGCCAGAAACGGGCCGCCTCAATAGCTCTGGTTATGGCCAATTGTTGGGCGACTTTGAAGAGGAGGACCGCATTTTGGCCCTCTACCAAGATGGTAGCTATGAAATGACCAACTATGAGCTGAGTAATCGCTTTGAAGCCGAAGAGCTCCTTTTGGTCCAAAAATGGAATGCCGAGCAGCCCATTACGGCCGTTTACTTTGATGGCGAACGCAAAACGACCTATGTAAAACGCTTTCTGATTGAAACGACTACCCTCAATAGCCGCTTTGAGTATTTGCCCAATAACCACCGCTCGACCAAATTGCTTTGGGCGGGTACACAAGCAGCGCCAAAAATTACTTTTGAGCAAAGAGAAGGCCGCAGCTATACCGCCAATGAGGCCCAACTAGCCAAAATTGCAGATGTGACTGGCTGGAAAGCCCTTGGGAGCAAACTGCATGATGATAAAATTAGAAATATAAAAGAGATTGGTCCTAAGGAAAATGAAGAAAACCAAAAGGCCCTCTTTTAATTTTGGCCCCTAAAGAAAAAGCCCCAAGGCAATGCCTTGGGGCTTTTTCTGCGTTTTGCAGGCGGCAAAGCCGCCGCAGGCTGAGGGATGGATAAGGGTGGCGCAAAGCGCCAGACCGAGCAAAAATGCGCAGCATTTTTGTGAAGGGCCGAGCAGACCTGCGAGCCCTGGCCCAGCCCGACCCGCCCGCAGGGCGGGGCAGCCCCAAAAAAATAGTCCTAATTTAAGGGACTAGCCTGGCTAATTTCGAGATCTCTCAAACGCTCCAGCAAAAGGGTCCAAAGATGGCTATAATTAATCACCTCAAACTCATCAATCATGCCGCGATAACGGAAGGGCTCCTCCTCCAAACGGTCCAGATATTTCTGATAAATACCAATCTGGGCAAAATCAAAATTGGCCTTAGATAGCTGATAAAGCAAGCGAATAAACTGGATCGTCCGATAGTGCTCTTCTCTGCGCAAACGGCGATTGGCAATCTCTTTCAGATACTCGACCTTGGCCTGAGCCGCCTCCATATCCAACATTTCCAGATGGAAAAGCATTTGGGCAATGAGGTGGCTCACCTTGAGCATGCGCTCCGATTTGCTAAACTCTAGCGGGTCGCTCAAAAACTTGTGCAAGCGGAAGCGCTTGCGGCGCTTGGCTCGGCTGCTCTTGGGCTCAATATTTTTTAGTACGGGGTAAAACTGATGCAAATAACTGAGGTAAATCTCAAAGGCATTCCATTTCTCCTGATCCTCTCGGCCCAAACGCTCAAAACGAGTATCGCCAACTACCTCATAAAATAGCTGCTGGGCCTGTTCATAATGCTCGCCATGTAGGGCCAACAAAAAGAAAAACTCCATCAGCTGAAACCAACTATCGGTCTCTTGCAAAGCCATGGCCTGCTTATACAGGGCCGGCGCAATGCTGGGCGTATACTGCCCCATATGCAAAATAGCCGACAATTTTTTGATCATGATCTCGGCAAATTTATCGTCTCGATAAAACTCTGGATGCTTTGCAATGTACTGCTCGCTATCTTGGCAAACGGCCATCATCTGCTCATAATCTTGCAACATTTCATAACGATAGGCCCAAACCATATAACGATGATAATGCACAATTGGCGATTGGTAAAAATCTGCCAAGCCCTCTAGCGCCTGACAATACACATTGATTCTGCCCGCCAAATCCTGATTCTTAGAATGCGGCTTGTAGTAGTTAATTACCACTCGTTGATACAACTCCTCCGAGCGAATCTCCGCATCCAATACATTCTGATACTGTTTGCACAACTGATCGTACTCCTCATACAAACGCTCGTTTTCATTGCGCAAAGCATAATGCTCTCGCAAAATGCGCGCACAATTTACCATCACATCGGCAAACTGAAACTTTTGGGCCGTCGTCATCAACTGACGAGCCAAATAAGCCGCCGTATCATAGGCCTTATTCGATAATAAAATCTTGATGAGGGTCCAGTCTTTATTAGAAGAAAAATAGGCCCGATTATAATCAGATGCAGAGGGTACATTGACATCCAAAAAGAAGAGCGTATTGAGCAAACGCTTCTTGAATCTAGACTTTAACTGCCGGTACTTATCATCCGTTGAAGGACTGCCATACAAATATTCTGCAGCCTGCTCATCTGTATCAAATTTATCATTGACTACCGCCTCATAAAAGTCATTAAATTTACTACTTTTCTGGCTCAAGGAATAGTCGTCAAATATCTCTATCTTCTTGACCTTCTTCTTCGTAACAATTTTTGCTATCTCTAATATATGTTTCATTTCTTAAGGAATTGGTTATTGGCTAGTGTAATTGCTTATTTTGATGTCACATTTTGCAATTACAAAATAACAAAAAAAGGAGGGTTTACCAACCCCCTTTTTCTTTAACCAATCCTTAATTTTTTATTTATTTAGATAAAATCTATATTAAATTTTATATAAACAACTGATATTCATAATTTTGCAATTTAACTAATTATTTAGTCAAATCATTTATGAGCGTAGAATTGACTTGACATTAACAAATTCTTTTATGCCATTTGCAGCTAACTCACGTCCCAAACCCGACTGTTTAACTCCCCCAAAAGGGGTATGCGGGGCCGATCTCATGAGTTGATTTATGGCCAAAGTCCCTACTTCTAGTGAGGAAGCAAGTTGCAGTGCCCGCTCTTCATCGGTCCAAATAGCCCCGCCCAAACCATAAATGCTATCGTTGGCCAAATAAATGGCTGCTGCTGCATCGGCCACCTCAAAAAAGCTGAGCACTGGCCCAAATAACTCTTCAGAATAGGCCGGCGAGCCCTTGGGCGCCTGCCCCAAAATGACCGGAGAAAACAAACTCCCCGCTCCTTTTCCTCCATCCAATAACAACTGAGCTCCAGCCGCCAAACTATCCGCTTTCTGCTGCGCCAACTCCAAAGCCAAGTCCTCTCGAGCCATACAACTGAGGTCCAAATTATCCGCAATGGGATCCCCCTGACGCAATTGGGCGATCTCCGCCTTCAACGCATCTAGGAAGTCTGCCGCCAAGGAACGCTCCACAATAAAACGCTTGGCCGCTATGCAGGTCTGCCCATTGTTGCCAAACCTAGACTGTACGCCCGCCTTGGCCGCAGCCTCCAAATCAGCCCCTTCCAAAACAATAAAAGGATCCGATCCGCCCAATTCTAATACCATTTTCTTCATGCTGCCCCCAGCCAAAGCGCCTACCGCTAAGCCCGCTCTCCGACTGCCCGTTAAGGATACCCCAGCTACCTCCGACCCCTTGATTAAGGCCGCCGTTTGCTCCAAATTGGCAAAACTGTTCTGAAATACCCCCTCCGGAAAACCCGCCTGCTCAAATAATCGAGCTATGGCCATGGCCGAACGGGGCACATTGGGCGCATGCTTGAGCAAACTAACATTCCCCGCCAATAAGGTTGGTACCGAAAAACGCAAAACCTGCCAAAACGGAAAATTCCAAGGCATGATCTGCAAAATCACCCCCAATGGCTCATAATAGACCATATTGCGGCTCTCTGGCGCATAATCTACCGCATGCGGCGCCAACATCCTCGGCCCAAATTCTACATAATACCGAATCAAATATGCACATTTTTCGATCTCCGCCAAAGCCTGACGCAATGGCTTGCCCATCTCCTGACTGACCACTAAGGCCAATTCCTCTTTTTGTGCCAATAGTTGCTGCTCTAAAGCCAAAAATAAGGCCTGCCGCTCTGCCATTGGTACCCGCCGCCAATGCCGAAAAGCAAGTTCCGCTTTCTTCAATTGCCGCTCTAGCTCCAAGGCTGTCACAAAGTCATACTCCCCATACAACTCTCCTGTATATGGGTTCTTAGATCTAAACTGATTCATCTTTTCTGTTTTTTTGGGGCCTCCGCAGCAAAGCTGCGGCGCTACGTTTCGGGGCTCGCTATTCGCTCGGCCCTTCACCGCTTTCAGCGGCTCGGTCTGGCCTTCGGCCACCCCTGCACATCGCTAGGCCGGTCGCTGCGCTCCCCTGCGGCGGCCAAGCCGCCTGTCCCCTCCCAAAACAAAGGCCTTCCAAATTGGAAGGCCTTTGCGCTATTTAATCAAATTTTTGTTCTTCTATTTTTTTCCCTGCTACGGCCTTGGCTATACTTTGGTCCATAGCCCGCTCGGCCATTGGCCGAGCATATTGGTTGAGCTCTTCCATCCGCTGCTGAATGAGGTCTTTATCCTCTCCCCCACAGGCTTGGGCCAAACTAGCCGCCCGGTTTTGCATCCCCACAATCTCTTCCTCCAATAAAATGGCCCCGTTCTGCCCAATGAATTTATCCGTCGCCAATAAAACCGATTCGGCCTCGGTTCTGGCCTCTATCAAAGCCTTGATGGCCATGTCTTCCTTGGCATTCTTGATCGAATCTAAGAGCATTCTTCCCATTTCTTCCTCAGATATACCATAAGGCGAACGCATTTCAACCAGTTGCTCGACCCCCGAACGCAATTCCTTGGCCCGAACCTTCAAGATGCCATCCGCATTCAATAAGAAGTGGATTTCTATCTTGGGCATACCCGCCGCCATAGGCGGTATCCCCTTCAATACAAATTCTCCTAGCTTGCGGTTGTTGGCCACCAACTCCCGCTCTCCCTGATATACCGCTACTTTTAGCTTAACCTGCCCATCTACTGAAGTAGTATACTGACGGCCCGCTTTCATCGGTACTTTAGAGTTTCTAGGAATAATGACGTCCATCAGCCCCCCTACGGTTTCTATCCCTAATGATAATGGCGTTACATCTAATAATAAAATGTCTTTTTGATTGCCCGCCAATACATCGGCTTGTATGGCCGCCCCTAGGGCCACTACCTCATCGGGATGTAGCTCGTCTTTGGGCGCTTGGCCAAAGAATTTAGCCACGGCCTCTTTTACAATTGGCATGCGGGTAGAACCACCCACTAAGACCACCTCATCAATATCAGTCAGACTTAATTCCGCATCTTTTAGGGCCTGCTCACAAGCCTTGAGGCTCCGCTGAATCAATTCTTCTGTCAGTTGGACCAATTCCGCTTTGTTTAAGCGCAATACTTGGCCCGCCAATTCTCCCTCAAATTCATCGGCCAGAGAAAGGCTTTTCTTGGCCTCTTCAGCCAAAAGGCGCAGTTCCTGCGCAAACGCCCGCTCCTCCTGCAAGCGCTGCTCGCTCCAGTTGGCGCCCTTGGCCCAATGCTTCAAGATGGCTCGGTCTATATCATCGCCCCCCAAAAAGGTGTCGCCATGTGTAGCCAATACCTCAAAGATCCCATTATCAATGCTGAGGATAGAAACGTCAAAGGTTCCTCCACCCAAATCATAAACGGCAATGGTCTTTTGCTCATCGGGGTCCAAACCTATCCCATAGGCCAAACTGGCCGCCGTGGGCTCATTGACAATTCGCAAAACATCTAAGCCCGCCAGTTTCCCCGCATCGCGAGTGGCCTGCCGCTGCGAATCATTAAAATAAGCGGGAACGGTAATGACGGCCTTCTGTACGGGTTGCTTCAATAGCTTTTCGGCCCGCTCTTTCAAGCTTTTGAGAATAACAGCAGACAATTCGATGGGATTATAAAACTTATTGCCCAAACGAACCTTCAATAAGCCGTCTTCTTGCTCATTGGGAATAATCTCATAGCTAAAAAAGCCCTGATAATCTTTGAGCTCTCCATAAGATTTGCCCAAAAGCCGCTTGACCGAGAAAATGGTATTCTCTGGGTCTTTGATTAACATCTCTTTGGCCGATTGGCCCACCAGAGGCTGCCCTTCCTGCCAATGAATAACAGAAGGGACCAAACTATGCTTGGCCGATTCCTCTTTTAAACATTCGGCTTTGCCCTCGGCATTGATGTAGGCCAACAAGCTGTTGGTGGTCCCCAAATCAATCCCAATAATGAGCTCGCCTTTCTTGGTTTTATCTTTTTCTACCTGCCCAGATTGCAGGTTGATTCCTATTTTTGCCATAGCTGTATTTCTTCCTTTTTTAAAGGGTGCTTTCTCCCTCTATAATAGAACTGCCCTCCTTTTGTTTAATACCGCAGCGTTTTTAGCATGCGGGCCAAGCTCTCTCGCCAATGGGGAATTTGCAAACCAAAGTTGCCCTTTATTTTGCCCTTATGCAAAAGCGAAAAGGCAGGGCGTTTTGCAGGAGTAGGGTAATCTTTAGTATCTATGGGCTGCAGCGCACAATCTATTTGGGCCAACTCAAAAATGGCCTGCGCAAAGTCATACCAACTGGCTACGCCCTCATTACTATAATGGTAGAGCCCAGAAGGCGCCTCCTCTTGGCCCAAAATCCGCAGAATAGCCTCGGCCAGATCTCCTGCAAAGGTAGGGCTACCTATTTGATCGGCCACTACAGATAGACTTGGGCGCTCTTGGCCCAATCGCAACATAGTTTTTACGAAGTTCTGCCCAAAAGAGGAGTAAACCCATGCGGTGCGAATAATCAGTGCATCGGGCAGCTCGGCCAAAACGGCCTGTTCTCCCGCTAGTTTTGTGCACCCATACACGCCCTGGGGATCTGTAACCGCAGTTTCTCGAATAGGGCCAGAAGCTGTACCCGCATAAACATAGTCTGTAGAAATATGCACCAATTTTGCCCCAAGGGCTGCGGCCGCCTTGGCCAAATTGCGGGGCCCTTCTACATTGACCAACTGGGCCAATTCTTCCTGCTCCTCGGCCTTATCTACGGCAGTATAAGCTGCACAGTTGATGCAATAATCTATTTTATATTGCTGCATATAGGCATAAACCGCCTCGACATCAGTAATATCGAGGGTAGATTGATCGGTAAAATGGTATTGGCCTCCCGCCAAAAGACGCAAGGCCTTTTGGTTCATGACCAAGGCCTGTATTTCGCTGCCCAATTGGCCCTCGGCCCCAGTAATCAGTATATTCTTAATCATAGTCGTTTAGGCTTTTCGCTGTTGGCCAAAATGAGGTAATTCTAGGTCCTTTTCAGAAAGGATGGCCTGCGCCAAATCAATCTGCCAATCAATATTCAATTGAGGGTCATCGTAGCGGATACCGCCCTCACTGGCCTTATGATAAAAGTTGTCGCATTTATAGAAGAACTCTGCCGTTTTGCTCAAAACCACATAGCCATGCGCAAAACCACGAGGCACATACAACTGCCGTTTGTTCTCCGCCGAAAGCTCTACCCCATAATGCTCTCCATAAGTAGGAGAATCGGGACGAAGGTCTACCACTACATCTAGGACCTTACCTTCTAGTACTCGGACCAATTTGGCTTGCGCCTGCTCCCCTACTTGATAGTGCAAGCCCCGAAGCACCCCATAGGCTGAACGGGCCTGATTATCTTGTACAAAGGGACGTTCTATTCCCGCCTCGGCAAAGGTTTGGGCATTAAAGGCCTCAAAGAAGTAGCCGCGATCATCCTCAAAAACCCGAGGTTCAAAAAGGAGGAGGTCGGCAATAGGAGTTTTAACAAAAGGCATAGGCTTATTTTTTATGTTGCTCGAGGCAATCTAATTGGTCCTTAAAAAAATCGAGATAATAAATGGGGTAATTTTGTGTGCCCGCCGACCACTGCAAACTCAAGGACTCAATTTCATGCTTGCGCAACCATTTTTGGTCTTTCTTCTTGAGCGGAAAACGGCAGATATAAACACTTTCTCTCCCCTGCGCTTGTCGTTTGGCCCCCAAAGGCGAATACAATTTATGTTTGCGGCCATCCAGGGCGGTAAGTTCTAGTTTTGCCTTGGGCGGCAAGAAACCAAAACTTTTATCGGCCTCTTGGTCCAATAAGCGGATCTCTAGCTCTAGCAGTAGTTGGCCCTCGCTTTCTCGCAGAAAGCCCGAGGCCGAAAGGTAATCTTCATTGGGATAAAATCGACGATACGCTTTGGGCGTATAGCTAAAGAACCAGCGACTAGGCAAGCGCTTTTCTGCTCGGCCTGTAAAATCATCTTGGGCCAAGACTTCCCACTCACAACTGCCCAATAAGGGCTGAGCAGAAAGCCAACTACTGCCCAATAGGGCCAAAGAAAATAAGAAGTACTTAAGCGGCATAGACGATATATATTTGGTCCAATAGATCTTGTATGGCCTTTGCGGCGGACAGGCGGCGCAGCCGCCGCAGGCTGAGGGATGGATAAGGGGGCGGCGAAGCCGCAGACCTAGCAAAATGAGCGTAGCGAAATTTTGCGCAGGGCCGAGCAGCCCTGCGAGCCCTGACACAGCCCGACCCGAGCGAAGCGAGTGGGCAGCCCCAAATTCTGCTAGGACTTAATTTTGCTCCAGCTGCTGCCTTCTTTGCCGTCCTTAATTTGTAATCCAAGCGCTTGAAGGGCATCCCGAATCTGATCGCTTTTGGTCCAGTCTTTATTGGCTCTGGCCTCTTGGCGCTGTTCGATAATCATCTGCATCAGGCCATCTAGCAAGGTCTTATCTTCATCTGATTGGCCGATGAGGGCTTCTTTTTGCAGACCGAATACATCAAAAACGATGGCGCTAAAGTCCTTTTTGAGGCGGGCCAGGGTTTCGGGCGCAATGCTGCCCAAGTCTTGTTGGCCATTCGTAAACTTCTGAATATCACTGACCAAGCCAAAGATTTTAGCGAGGGCCTTGGGGGTGTTGAGGTCCTCATCTAGCTCCGCAAAGGCGCCATCCAACAGCTTATTGATTTTGATATCTAGGCCTTTGGCCAAGTCTGAAAGCTCAGTTTGCTCCAAAGCCATCAGGGCCTCATGGGCTTGCATTAGGCGCTGATAGCCTTTTTCGGCGGCCAAAAGGGCATCCTCTGTAATGTTGAGGGTAGAGCGATAGTGCGCCTGCAACATAAAAAAGCGGATGACCATGGGGCTATAGGGCTTAGTCATTAGCGGATTGCTGCCTGCAAAAAGCTCCTTGGGCAGAATAGAATTGCCCTTGCTCTTACTCATTTTCTTGCCATTGAGCAGTAGCATATTGGCGTGCATCCAGTAATTGACGGGCTGGCAATTGCAGGCCCCCAAATTCTGGGCAATTTCATTTTCGTGATGCGGAAATTGTAGGTCCATGCCGCCCCCATGAATGTCAAAGGTTTTGCCCAAGTACTTGGTACTCATGGCCGAGCATTCTAGGTGCCAACCCGGAAAACCATCTCCCCAAGGCGAGGGCCAGCGCATAATATGCGTAGGCGAGGCCTTTACCCAGATGGCAAAATCAGAAGGCGAGCGTTTTTCCTCTTGCTTTTTAAGGTCATCGCGGCTTTCCGACATCAGGTCCTCCACCAATTTGCCCGATAGTTTGCCATAGTCTTTATTCTCGGCAATGAGCTTTTGGGTATCAAAATAAACCGAGCCATTGACCTCATAGCCATAGCCATTCTCAATAATATCTTGGACCATCTGGATTTGCTCCACAATATGGCCCGTAGCCGTAGGCTCAATGCTTGGCGGCAAAATATTGAGTTGGTCCATCACCTCATGAAAGAGGTAGGTATACTTTTGCACAATCTCCATAGGCTCTAGCTCCTCTAGGCGAGCCCTTTGCTCAATCTTGCTATCGGCGGCGGTATCTACATCCCCTTCTAGGTGGCCCACATCCGTAATATTGCGGACATAACGGACCTTATAGCCCTTTTGCAACAAATAGCGGTAGAGCAAATCAAAGCTAAAAAAGGTCCGACAATTCCCCAAGTGCACCTCATTATAAACAGTTGGTCCACAGACATATAGGCCAACTTTCTTTCCGTTGGGGTCTATGGGTGTAAATTCCTCTAGGGTCCGACTTAGCGAATTGTAAATTTTTAATGCGTTCATACTAGCTTTGATTCGAATGTTAAGGCGGCAAGATACAGACTTCAACTTGCTTTTACAAACCTTCTGTTTTTGATTTTTTGGGGCCTGCCGCCTTCGGCGGCCGGGCCCTTGCAGGGCTCGCAGGTCTGCTCGGCCCTGCGGGCTTCGCCCTGGGTCTGCCGCTGCGCGGCCCCCTTTCAGGCCCCTAGGCCTGCGGGCCTTCGGCCCTTTTTACTGTAGGTTGAAACCTACAGCCATACAACAACCCCATTCTACATCTATAGTACGGAGAGGATTAAAATCCTCTACCGCTTTGAACAAGGGTTATTTTTTCTTCGGTAGTTTGATTTTTCTCCCCCATAAATTTCATAGGCACCCTAGGGCCAAGGCCCTAGGCTATCGAAAAAATCGTCATCCCCTCCTTCGAGGGGATTTTCTGTTCTACTAGACTCCATCAGCAACCAAGGGCTTTAGCCCATGGCTGAAAAGGCGAGCCAATATAATCTTTAAGCTTGTTTAAGCGCCTCTGGGCTGAAGCCCAAGGTTGTTAACTGAGCCAACTGACGGACTAAAGTCCTTGTTCGCTTTTTCTACTTATAGCTTCCCGTTAAGCTTCAGCCCAAAACTGCCCAGCTGCTAAAAGACACTTTCTTTTTCTCCATCTTTCAAAAACCAAGAAAAAGTTGAGGGACTAATAAACTAGGGCGATGGGGTTGCACAAGCCCAAAATAGGGGTCCTTTAAGGTATGGATTAGGTCCAAGACCCCCATAAGGTACGTCCCGAACTCCATGAGATAGGTCCACAAACCTCATTGGGTACGTCCTGAACTCCATGAGATAGGTCCACAAACCCCATTGGGTACGTCCTGAACTCCATGAGATACGTCCACAAACCCCATGAGGTACGTCCACAAACCCCATGAGATAGGTCCACAAACCCCATTGGGTACGTCCCGAACTCCATGAGATACGTCCACAAACCCCATTGGGTACGTCCTGAACTCCATGAGATACGTCCACAAACTCCATGAGATACGTCCACAAACCCCATTGGGTACGTCCACAAACTCCATTGGGTACGTCCTGAACTCCATGAGATACGTCCATAAACCCCATTGGGTAGCTTTCTATACCCCAGTAGGTACGTCCTAGGACCCCAAAATAGACGTCCTAGGACGTCTATTTTGGGGTCCTACAACCTATATTATGTAGTTCCACAACCTATGCCGTACAGTTCCCTAACGTATATTATACACTTCTGCAACCTATACCATGGAGTTCAGGACGACTCTTATGCAGTAGAGGGACCTATACCAAACAGTTTAGTGACTCTATTCAATGACTTTGACAAGCTATATCGTAGATTTTAGGACGACTAAGAAGGAGTTTTGCCAATCATCGGCCATGGGCTGCAGCCCATGGGCCCAAAGCCGCCGAAGAAGACCGCCAAAAGAAAAAACAAAAGATGAGCGGCCCAGCGCTGCGGAGGGGTGGCCGTAGGCCAGACCAAGCTGGCGCAGCCAGCGAAGGGCCGAACAGACCTGTGAGCCCCGCAGCATAGCGGCGGCCAGCTTTGCTGGCCGCGGGCCCCAAAAAAAACCTTATCTTGAGTAGCCAAAAAGAAAGAATTGGCATCTATTCAAAAGAAAATCATAAGAACCATAAAAAACTATAGTCTATGAAATCCCCCTTCTTTTTTATGCTGGCCCTGCTGCTAACTTTATTTTCGGCTTGTAGCGAGCAGACTCCTACTGATATTCAGGGTGTTTGGTATTTGGAACATGTTCTGAAAGACGGCCAAAAAATAGTGGTAAATCGGGCCAGCAGCCTAGGTATTCGTGAAGAAGGCATGAGTCTTTCTTGGTCTCGGAACAGTAGCCATACGGAAGTAAGTTGGTCGGGCAATAGGGCCGAGCCTAAAGATCTTGGTTGGGTAACCACGATGATTTGTTGTGATTCGGAGTTGGATAATCAGTTGCAGGAACTGTTGGGCAACGATTTTGAGATCCTTCGGCAGAAAAAAGACAGTTTGATTGTGCAAACGGGAGAGAGCGAATGGCATTTTAGCCGCAATCGTTTGCCTTTAGAGCTCAGTGAGAGCAGTTGGTTGATTGAGGAGGTCCGGGAAAAGGCCAGCGGTGACAGTTGGCAGCCGCCCCTACCCTATCGTTTGGACTTTCAGGCCGAGGGCTATCGTTTCTTTTTGGAGGCCAATAGTTGTTGGCAGGCTTGTGAGTATGCAGAGGGCCGTATTTTCCCTAAAGAAACAGGCAGTTGTACCGAGGCTTGTTGTGATGCGCCTAGGACAGAGTGGTTAAAAGCCATGCGTTTGGATAGCTTGACTTACCGTTTAGAAAACAACCAATTAGTGTTGAGTTCGGCCAATTATGAACTCATTGCCCAGCCATTGAGAGGTTTGCAAGCAGAGGCCAAGCCCTTGTCTGCCGAAAAGCTCAGGGGCTTACGTTGGGAGCTAGCGAGTTATAGTAATGGCATGATGACGAGCGTTCATGCCATGCGGCATATTTTCTCTTTTGAAGAAGGCAAGGGGGCTATTAGCTGGGAAAACGAGCGTTGTCAGAGAGACTGTAATTTTAAGGGGCAGACCCTCCGTCTTAAAAGCTGTGCAGATAGTTGTTGCCCCCAAACGGCAGGCAGTATTAGCGAGCAATTTGAGGGTGACTTTCAGGTTTTTATTGAAGGTAGCCAGATTATTTTGCGGAGGGGGGAGATCGAGTACAGCCTTCGGCCTATTCGGGATGATAAATTTTAAGGGCCGACTTCATCACCTTAATTTTATCCATTTCTACTGTTTTGAGGCTTCGTTTTTCTAGGGCCTCTACCTGATCCTTATACGCTTGAATCTGGGGGCTTTTGAAATAGGGCAAAAGCGTTTGGATTTGGGCGGGGCCATTCTCATTGAAGCGGACAAAATGGATATAGGTATCGCCAAAAGAGGGGACCAACTGTCCGTCTTCATTGGGCATATCGTAATAAGTGGGGCTAAGCATATCGGGAAAGCCAGAGGTGGGCTGCCATTGCTCGCCTCTTTGGTAGCGAGCCAGCTCGGAGATAGGGACCAAGAGTTTATTATGGTGTTTATAGAGGTATCGGCTGGCTTTTTCTAGGCCAGCTAGTAGTTCGGCGGTATTAATTTTTGGGCCAGAGATAAAGACCTCATCGCCATAGCCTTTTTCCTTAAAGATATATTGGAAAGTGAGGAGGAACAAGCCTGCTCGGGGGTCCTTTGCATCGGCAGAGAGGGACCAGTTTTGCAATTCTTTGAGGGGTTTGCGCAGATGGGGATAATCTTCGGGCTTTAAGTCATAGATAAACTGAATAGACTGATAGAAAGGAGAAGCCTTAGAGAGTTGTTGATCGAACTTAATGGCCTTAAAATCGGCCCAATTGAGTAGGCCTATTTCGGCTTCGATCAGTTCGAGAAAGCGATGTGCTCGATTATTCAGGCCGGGGCGAAGATCGGTATAAGGGACCTTCATTTCTTCTTGGACCGAATCGCAGCTAGCGATTGTGGGCGTATTATTGGTATTAAACAGATAGCCACAATCTGGATTTTGGAGTAAGGGTTTTTCTTCTAGGGGCAGGTAATTGTTCCAGCAATTTTCTTTTTTGCCCAAAAGGATCCCGCTATAATCGAAGCTATCGGGTCGTTGGGGAATCATGCCATTACAGAGATAAAGCAGATTATCTTCCTTATCGGCATAGACGATATTAAAGAGCGGCAAGGCATTTTGGTCTAGGGCGGTTTTAAACTCTTGGAGATTTTTGGCCTTACCCATTTCATAAAACTGTTGGCCAGCGGCTAGGGCGTCTAGAGCGGGGCTGCGCAGGGCATAATACTTTCCGTTGGCGGCTTTAAAGGTAGGGCCAAACTCCGACCAATAGGTTTTTCTTCTAACCGGAAGGACAAATGCACCGACCTTCACCTTGAGCCAAAAGCGGCGCGTTTGCAGTTTCTTATAACCTTCTCCCCAGCGATACTGCTTTTTCTTTTTGGGGTGCATATCTAGCTCAAAGATATCGAGTAGATCTAGATAATTAAAGGTATGTCCCCAGCCCAGATGCTCATTATTGCCCATAAAGACGCTAGTTCCGCCTTGGAAGAGTGCCCCCGTAATATTCCAGCCCTCTTCAGAGCAAAGATGGGCCTCATAAAAAGAGAGCGGACCTTCCAACATAAAATGGGGATTGATGGCCAGGTAGGTCTGGCCGCTAGCGGTTCGGCTTTTGCTCATGGCATAAGCATTAGAGCCCAGGGGAGCTTCTTGGCTAAAAGCGCCAGGTTCTCGGCCCTCCACAATATCGCCTAGGGCATCGGGCAGGCCCGATAGGGCGGCAAAAGACAAAAGGTAGACCTTGAGTATATCTTTTTCTGTGACAGGAAAGGCTCGCTTAAAGAGTACTCTTTCGGGCTGTTTTTTGGCAAAATCATTCAGCGCAGTGACATAAGCGGAAAGCAGCTGCATAAACTCATCGCTCAGTTGGTCCTTTTGGGCTTCATAGTGCCGATCTAGGTCAATAGCCTTCACAAAATAGTCAAAGGCAGCCCCTTCCTTGCCCTTATAGCGCCCCATTAAACCTTTAGAGATAAGGACGGTCTCTTGCATGGCCTCAAAATTATCTTCGGCATTGGCCCAAGCCAAACCATAGACCACCGCTGGGTTGGTTGGGGCAAAAATATGCGGCATCCCAAAACTATCCCGAACAATATCTATTGATTTTGGTTCTATTTTTTGCTGAGCAAACAATGGACAAATCAACAAGACTGACAAAAAATATAACATCGTTTTTTTAAACAACATAGGCGAATAACTGGTATATAGATTTTATAATACAATCTTATTATGCTATTTTGCGCCCCGCCCCTTATCTAAAAACTCATTAAATAACAAATCTTGCTCTTTTAGCGAACTATTTCGCCTAGGCAAGTTCATAGTTTTGGTTTTGGCCAAATATAGCGTAGTACAAAATATGGGAAGAAAAAGTAAGGCAGAAGAAAGAAAGCAAGAAATTCTAGAGCATTTCTATAAGGTCATGTTAACAGAGGGTTTTGAAAACAGTTCGATTGCTAAGATTGCCAAAAGCATGGATGTAAACCCTAGTTTGCTCATTCACTACTTCAAAACAAAGGAAGATATGGTGGTGGGCTTGGTTGATTTTCTGCTAGAACGCTATGAGGATGCTTTTCTCAATATGGTCATTTCTAAAGAAAATCCTCAAGAACAATTTGATACGGTCATTGATATTTTGTTTGGCCATGCATGGATGCAGATGTCCGACCAGCATTCGGTCTTTTATGCCTGCTATTATCTTAGCTCTCGGCACGACCTAATTCGGGAGCGTTTTCAGCAGATGTACAACCGCTTTAGAGAGGTCATAGAGGATTTAGCCGATCGCTGGATAGAGGCCAAAATTGTTCGGGGGTTTGCGCCTTCTCAGGTAGCCGAATACCTCATTATGCTCAATGAAGGCCTCACTTATTATGAGGGAGTTTATCGCGATCCCGAAGCCTTTGTGCACCGTTGCGAGTACTTGCAAAAGATGGTGCGCAAAACACTAACTGCTTAATGAGCTGCACCCTCCCAGAGCTAGAAGAACCCTAAAGTTGTTTTTCTAGATTTTTAAGCTCCTGGGCGCTTAGTTCTCTCCATTGGCCTTTGGGCAATTGCTCCAATTCAATATTCATAATCCGTACTCTTTTGAGGGTACGCACCTCATAGCCAAGGTACTCGCACATCCGCCGAATCTGTCGGTTGAGTCCTTGCTTCAAGATAATCCGAAAGCGTTTTGGCCCAAGTTGTTCTACTTGGGCCTTTTTTGTGATTTTACCCAAGATAGGCAGCCCCCCAGCCATGCGCTGCAGAAATCGACTATTGATGGGCTGATCTACGGTAACGATATATTCTTTTTCATGCCCATTTTCTACCCGCAAAATAGGATTGACCATATCGCCATCATTCGTGAGTAAAATGAGGCCCGTAGAGGGCTTGTCTAGGCGGCCAATGGGAAAGATCCGCTCCTTATGCCCAATAAAATCGACAATATTACTGCGATCTCTACGATCGGTGGTACAAGTTACGCCTGCGGGCTTATGAAAGGCGATATATAGTTTTTTGGGCGCTTTGGGCAGGGCTTTGCCATCTAGCAGCACCTCATCTCCAGGCGACACTCGGTTTCCTTTTTTGGCCAATTGCCCGTTAATTTTCAAGCGGCCCTCTTCGATCCAACGATCGGCCTCTCGTCTAGAGCAAATCCCTTTGCTACTAATATATTTATTGAGGCTAATGCTATTATCTTGACTCATATCTGTTGCTAATTTTCGGCCCTAAGATACGGCAGAAAATGAAAAGGAGGAGGAAAAGCCGCCAACTTCCGTTTTGAAGTTTTTTTCTTTTTGGGGCCTCCGCTGCGGCCTGCGGCCTTGCGGCGCTACGCTTTGGGGCTCGCAGGTCTGCTCGGCCCTTCAGGCTACACTTCGTTTCGCCTTCGGTCTGGCCTAACGGCCACCCCGCCGCATCGCTAGGCCAAATGGCCTTCGGCCATTTTTTGATAAAAATTTCAAAGTTATTTTGCGTTTATATGTAAAAGTTACTACTTTCATGTAAACACAAAAACAAAGCGATGAAAGCATTAGCCATTTTTCTCTTATCCAGTTTATTTTTTGGTCATCTAAACCTATTACAGATGAAGCAGCGAGAACTTTTTTTGGCAAAACAACAGCAGTATCAAGAAGATACAGCCCTTTATGAAGAAACCTTGGCCCAATATCAAGAGCTACATTCACTTTATCAGGAGCTTCCTGCAGAGGATCCCGATCGCCCAAGCCTAAAGGCGGCTTTGCTCAAGACCAAAGCGGGCCTAAAGGCCTTTAAGCCACAGCTCAAAATGGATAAGGCCAATTTGGAGCAGCTATTTTTGGCCCTTAAGGAAGAGGATATTCCGAAGGAGCAGTACAGAAAATTATTAGCAGACTTCTTTAAGGGGACATCTAAAGTACTTAAATCAAGAATTGGTAAATCGCCTAAACTAAAGGAGAGTACGCCTCTGAGTATTTTTCAATCGCAATTAGCTCAATTCTTCAAACAGATTCCAGGTCCACTCAGTAAACAACTCAATAAGGAGGTTAAAGCGATTCCTATTGATACCAATGTTGAAGACTTTCTAGCGGCCTTTTTGGCCATTTTAGAGAAATACAGCCAAGAAGATCAAATCAAGGCGAACTGGTTCAATACCTTTAGTATCAAAGAAGAGAATTTACTAAAGAAAATTAGCTATCAGCAACTAGAAAGCATTTTGGACCAGGCCCTGGCCAAGGATGACTTTTTGACGGAGGAGGAGTTGGAAGAGAAGAAAAAGAGAGAAATAGAGGAAAAAAAAGAAGCAGATTCCACTTACCGAGAAGAGCTGGCTAAGTTCCGTAAAACCTTAAAGGAGGGTAAATCTGAGCTTGTATTTGAACTCTTTAATCTGGGGGTAAAGCCTTTAGAAAAGGAAAGTGGATTAGAATATTGTATTTCTGCCAAAGAGTTGGTAGAACATTTAGGAAAGTTAAATACAGGACATCCTCTTGTTCGAGCAGAACTCATTAAACAATTGGCTGCTCAACTAGATAGTAGTAAGCACTACTCGATAGAGGAGTTAAGCACTAAAATTCTTAGTAGCCTGACACTTTCTCCAATTTTTAGTGAAAATCTATTTTGTCAAGAATTTTATGACGTAAAAAAACATCAGTTAATTAAAAAAGATCCTGTTAGCTCAGAACTCTACCCCGATAATTGGGTCCGTAGTTGTTTTGATAAAGGATTACTACGGACCCAAGTAGGCCGAGAAGTCGCTATTGTACAGCTAAAAGAAAAAATCGAAGCTTGGTTTAAAAAACTACAGCCCAGTATAAAAGATCCTAATATTAGCAATTACTGCCTAAACAAAAAGCGATGGAAGGCTAGTCTAAGCTATCTTTTTTCAGCATCGACAGCAACTGGGCTAAAAATACCGCTTTTAGAAGATTATTTTTTAGCTAAAATGGATCAAATCGACCCCAAGGAAGATCATCTTTACATGAAAGATTTTGCCACAGAAGCTTGGGATGATTTTCTGGGCGATAAAGAGTTTCAACGAGTAGATCCTTTTAATAACTTATTAGCCGAGGAGATTAAGCAATTGGCAGATAGTGCAGTAGTGCTCTTATCCCCAGCCAAAGAATGGGAAAAAGCAATTCGAGCAAGTCGTTGTCAGGGGCCCAAACCACTGCTTTTAGAGCCTATAGATGCTGTTTACAACTTGGCCCAAATGCCCATAACATTTTCACTTCAAGGAGAAGAAAGACTTGCTCACTTTGATAAAGTGACTATTGGTTTCCCTCTAAAATATGTCTACGGTATAGCCCCTGGAGTAGGTAACAGCCTCCGGCAAGTTGCGTTTCTCTCTTTTGATGAGAGCAAAAGCCCCGTCATTGCTAGAGGGGCCAAGATAGCCAATATGGAAATTTCTAGCCTAACATCAGATGGTATTCGACGCCAAAGGAATAGAAATAGCATGGATAGCTATTGGGTATTTAGTGTTCGTGCCGAGATTGATCTATTCTCTATATTGGGGATAGATACCACTGCTTTATCGACGCTTGATGAGGATGAGATTCCTTTTTATCTACTAGAAGAAATACGCAAGTACTTTGGCTCTTCAGTAAGTATAGGGCCAATATCCTTTGACATTAACAATCCAGAAATAAAAATAGATTACCTGGCAAAAATGGAGGTCCAGTTAAGTTCTTATCCCAAAGGAATCGAAAGCCTGCTCCTCCAAAACCACTTAAGAGGTCCCGTTAAATTTAATCCCATACCTAACTATGGGTTAAAAGTAGATGATGAACATAAAGCAAGCCTTTTTTGGGAGCAAACCCCAAAAGTAAAAAAATAAAAATCAGCTATTCAGAGCCCCAAACTTCCCGTTTGGGGCTTTGCTCTTTTTGGGCCAATCCCTGCAGCTTTTGTTTAATTTTAGATGCCGTTCAATTCATGAGGGTTGAAACCCTCATCCATATATCATTGCGAAGCAATACCATTGTTGTATGGGTGACTAGGCCTCCAAAAAATTCAAACTTACTTTGCGTTTATAAGTAAAAGTTACTACCTTTACGTAAACACAAAAGCAAAATGATGAAAGCATTAGCCATTTTTCTGTTATCGAGTTTATTTTTTGGCCATCTAAATTTATTACAGATGAAGCAGCGAGAACTTTTTTTGGCAAAGCAGCAGCAGTATCAAGAAGATACAGCCCTTTATGAAGAAAACCTTGGCCCAATATCTAGAGCTACATTCACTTTATCAGGAGCTTCCTGCAGAGGACCCCGATCGCCCAAGCCTAAAAGCGGCTTTGCTCAAGACCAAAGCGGGCCTAAAGGCCTTTAAGCCACAGCTCAAAATGGAAAAGGCCAATTTGGAGCAGCTATTTTTGGCCCTTAAGGAAGAGGATATTCCGAAGGAGCGGTACAGACAACAACTAGCGCTATTTTTTGCAGATCTTCAGCAAGGAGTATCATCTAGACTTGGAAAAAAGCCAGCTTTAAAAACGGGGGTTGGCCTTATTAAGTTACGTTCAGATTTAGTATTATTTTTCAATCAAGTTCCTGGTCCGCTCAGTAAACAACTCCATAAGGAGATTAAAGTAATTCCTATTGATACCAATGTTGAAGACTTTCTAGCGGCCTTTTTGGCCATTTTAGAAAAATACAGCCAAGAAGATCAAATCAAGGCGAACTGGTTCAATACCTTTAGTATCAAAGAAGAGAATTTACTAAAGAAAATTAGCTATCAGCAACTAGAAAGCATTTTGGACCAAGCCCTGGCCAAAGATGACTTTTTGACGGAGGAGGAACTAATAGAGCAGCAAAAAAAGGATCTTCTCCTGTTAGAAGAAAAACTAGCTGGGGTAATCAGCTATATTAAAATGAAAATCAATAATGAATACGACTTGCTCCCAGCTGCAGAGGAATACTTCAAGTATAAAATTAAATCTACCTCCTGTATTTCTAATTTGACGGCTGCGAGGCAAGGGATACACCCTAAATTGCATGCCTATTTATTTCAAAATTGGGCCGCTGCGATTCAAGCAGAGCAAGAGTATGATCCTCAATTATTGAAGAAAATACTCTTGGACAATACTAAACTTCCAAAAGACTTTGCAGAAAATTGGTTTAAGGAAGATATGGCTATTGCCAAAATCAATGAACAAGAGTTATTGGCCAATAATTGGTCTACAGGATGTTTTGTAAAAGAGCAGCTCCTCCTTGAAATTAAGGACGAAGAAGCAAAAAAATGGATTCGATCAGCCTGCTCAGCTTGGATCAGTGAATTTAAAACGCTTCTTCGTCAAAACCCTCAGCGCTGCATCAATAAAGATCAGTTTCTCGCTAGTTTAGAACATGAATTTATGGAGGGAATAAAGGGGGAAGATGCCTTTTTTGTTTATGACCGAATTAAAGAGGTAGTCTTATCATCTAAAATGAAGTTTTTGAATGGGGAAAAAACAAAGTTTTCACAGCAGCAACTTTTAGACTGCGTCTTTCAAGATAGCATTTTAGGGCTTGGAGAAGAGGATAGACTAAACACAGTGATTAGTCGGCTAAAAGCAAATCCTGAAATTCAAGTACAAAAAGATTACTTGCTTAAATTTAAAATCAGCTTACTTCCTGCTCCTGCTGGTTTAGAATATATAGTTTTGCAAGCGAGTCGATGCGCTTATAAGACCATTCAAAAACCAGAATTTAAAGACTCTAGTTACTTTGTCCAACTAGCATTTAAACATGCTGATTTTCCCTTTATCAACTTTGATGGAGAAATGCGCCTGAAAGTAGATTATGCGCTGAAAAATGTCTTATTTCAAGGCAAGTCAAGGCCTGCAGCCTTTGTTGTTGCGCTCAATGATGAAGGAGAAAAATGGATAAAAGGCTATAATAATGAAGGAGTATCATTAACCGCCTCGGTCATTGAGCAAAAGTGCTTAGCCCCCAAGTTTGAAAAATGTATAGCTACTACAATAATAGCCGTTCAACTAGTAGTAAACTATCATGTAGAGACATTTCTAGGGGTCACCAAAGATAAATGGATAGCGAAGGGAGAAGACCCCACCAATAGTACTGATCTTAGTCAATTAGCAAAAGCCTTAAGTTTTAATATTGGCAATTATATTAGTGCCGACCCCAGCAGTTGGTCGGGCATAAAAGAGTATCCTTCTGTGCGCATTCGCTTCGACCTAAAACTGTCTTCTGAGCTCATTGCAGATAAAGTTCAACAAGTAGCTTTAGATTTTAAACAAAATCAATCTGGTCCTTGGACGGTTAGCCTAAAAGGGGATAGTTCTTGGAGAGAAAAACAATCCTAAATGGCCTATTTTTTTGGCCCTTTTCGCTTAGACCAAAGCCCCAAACTTCCCGTTTGGGGCTTTGGTCTTTTTGGGCCAATCCCTGCAGCTTTTGTTTAATTTTAGATGCCGTTCAATTCATGAAGGTTTCCACCCTCATTCATATATCATGGCAAAGCAATACCGCTTCTAAACGGTTTTGCAGGCGGCGAAGCCGCCGCAGGCTGAGGGATGGACAGCAGTGGCCCGAAGGGCCAGACCGAAGCGCACAGCGCTGAAGGGCCGAGCGAACAGCGAGCTGCGACACAGCCCGACCCGCCCAAAGGGCGGGGCAGCCCCAAAAAAAGACCCTCCACAAAAAAGTGAAGGGCCAGTTAGCTTTTATTGGCTTTATTTAGCCTTCAAAATGGACCGAGAAAGTAATTCCTTGGGCAAACAGCTTATCGATAGTTCGAGAGTAAATCAACTGATCGTTTCGGCTATGGATATTATTGATGCCATGCGAAAACTTGATTTCGGGCGAGAGGATGAAGTAGGGAAAGAAAAACTGCAGGCCTACGCCATACTCGACGAGGATGTCGCTACTTTGGATGCGGACCAAATCCTCGGCTTTGCGGGCTCTAGAATTGGAGGCGAGGTCGAGGCTATACTTGGCCCCCACAATAAAGAAAGCGCGGACATCTTGGTAGGGTTTCGATTTGTAGCGAAACTGAATGGGGAAATCGAGGAAAACCGATTCGATATTTCGGCTAACGATTTCTTGAGTGGGCAGAGTATACTCTAGGCGGCGCTCGGCAAAAGAGAGGGTAGGCAAGTTGAAGCGCAGGTCCATATTTTCGCCAAACTTAATATTGGTCACGATTCCGAGGTTGAAACCGGGGCCATTAGAAGATTGGATCAGGCGAATGCTATCGTTTTGGATCAGCGTTTCGGAGCGTTGAATTTGGTAGCGCGAGCTATTGTAGCCCAGGGTAATTCCGAAGTAGTAGGTCTTTTTGGAAAAAGCGTAATAGTTGAAAGTTCCTCTTTGGGCAGACAAGCTAGGCCCCAAAAGGAGGAGGGCCATTATGCAGGTTTGCAAGCCGAGTAGAGCGAACAAATTCCGGTGGTGAGTGGCTGGCATTTCGTATCAGTTAGTCCAAGTTTAAGCAATAAGTTTTCAAAGTCTTTTCCTTCGGGAAAAGCCTGCACTGACTCATAGAGGTAGGCATAGGCTTTCTGATCCTTGGAGGTCAGGCGGCCAATACCGGGCAGAATGCTACTGAAGTAAAAGTTGTAAACTTGCTTAATAGGAAAGACTTTAGGTTTGGAGAATTCGAGGACCACGCATTTTCCGCCGGGGCGCAATACTCGTACCATTTCTTTGAGGCCGGCTTCTACATTGGCGAAGTTGCGTACTCCAAAAGCAACGATGACGGCATCAAAACTATTGTCTTCAAAGGGCAGATGTTCAGAATCACCTTCTTCTAGGATAATAATTTTATTTAGGCCTTTTTTAATAATTTTTTTGCGGCCTACATCTAGCATACCAACAGAGATATCCACGCCAATAATTTCTTCTGGAGAAAGTTGCTTGTAGGCCTCTAGGGCAAGGTCGGCGGTTCCTGTAGCCACATCGAGGATGCGTTTAGGCTGAATATCTTGGAGTTCGGCAATGGCTTTGCGGCGCCAGCTCTTGTCTATGTTGAGTGAAAGGAAGTGATTGAGGAAGTCGTAGGTCTTAGAAATGTTGTTAAACATTTTGGAAACCTGGGCCTTTTTTTCGGCTTCTACTTCATAGGGCTTAACCTCTTCCGATTTTATCTTTTGAACACTCATATCAATTTTACTATTTTGTGAACGGAAAACAATTGAGTTGCCTCATTTGCCCTGGCAAATGTGCTACAAAGGTAACAGGAATAGCCCAATAAAGGTTGATATGATTATAAAAACTGCAGAATACCTCATTAGTGTGCCCAAAGTAGAGATGGCACCCAATTCCGATCGCCCCGAATACGCCTTTATTGGCCGTTCTAATGTGGGGAAATCTTCGCTCATCAATATGCTCACTGGCCATAGTAAGTTGGCCCTGACCTCTGGCCGGCCCGGAAAAACCCGAATGATCAACTACTTTGATATCAATAAGGAGTGGTATCTGGTCGATTTACCCGGCTATGGCTATGCCCAAACAGGCAAGCAAAGGCGGCAAACTTGGCGCAAAATGATTGAGGAGTATTTCTTGCTCCGGATTTCTATGCAATGCGCTTTTTTACTGATTGATAGTGGGGTGCCGCCCCAAGATATTGATATTGAGTTTGCCAATTGGTTGGGGGAAAACCAAATCCCTTTTGTTGTCGTCTTTACCAAAACCGATAAGAAAAAAGCCCGACAAGGCGATAATTATATTCGAGCCTTTAAGCAAAAATTAGGCGAATACTGGGAGCAACTGCCTCCCTGCTACCTCAGTTCTGCCGAGACCAAAAGAGGCAGAGAGGAATTGCTAGAGCTTATCGAATCGGTCAATGCCAATTTTGAACCCCTGCATTAAGCCATCTCTTTCTCTCAGCTAGCCTTTTTTTATGATCACTTACAAGAGAATTTTTCAAATTTCTATGCCCATTATGGTGGGCTCCGCCGTACAAAACCTAATTACCCTCACCGATACCATTTTTTTGGGCCGGGTGGGCAAGGTAGAGCTGGGCGCCATTGGCCTAGTGGGCGTCTTCTATTTGCTCATTACTTCTATTGGCTATAGTTTTACCAAGGCAGGCCAGATCATGATCGCCCGAAGAATCGGGGCCGATCAGGAAAAAGAAATTGGTCCACAAGTACACGCTATGGGCATTTTTGCCTTCTTGCTGGCCTTGCTTATGTTTTTTCTCCTAGCTTTCGGCAGCCGAACCTTCTTTGGCTGGTTTGTTACCGACCCCGATATCTATGAGGCCTGTATTGCCTATCTCGATTATCGATGTTATGGAGTCTTTTTCTCCTACCTAGGGGTCGCTTTTGTGGCCATGTATACCGGCCTAGCCCGAACCACCGTCATTATTTATAATGCCGTTGTGATGGGGGTCGCCAACACAATCCTCAATTATGGGCTCATTTTTGGCCATTTTGGCCTACCCGAAATGGGGATCTCTGGGGCCGCCCTAGCCTCTACCCTAGCCGAGGTTTTGGCCTTTGGCGTCTTTATTATTTATGTCCTGCTCGACAAAAAATGCCATGATTACCAACTCTTCAAATGGCCCGAATTAGATATTGAACTCATCAAGGCCCAACTCCGCCTTTCTGGCCCCATCGTCCTGCAATCTATCGCTAGCGTGGGCAGTTGGTTCGTCTTTTTTGCCCTGATCGAACAACTCGGTCAAAAAGAACTAGCCGTTTCCAATATCATCCGAGCCGCCTACATGATCTATATGATTCCCGCCTGGGGCTTCTCCTCCGGCATCAATACCATCGTTAGCCAGCTCATCGGCCAAGAACAAAGCAGCTCCGTCATGACGGCCATCTACAAAACAGCTATTCTCTGTTTTGTCGTGACCATGCTGGTCACGAGCTCGGTGGTCATCGCCCCCGACTATATTCTGCGCATCGGCACCGACGACCCCGTCCTCATCCGAGAAGCCAGCAAATTAGTCTGGGTGTTGGTCACCCTAATCACACTTTATAGCTTCAGCACGATCTATTTTAACGGCCTGGTAGGCACCGGCGCCACCAAACAATCACTGCTCATCCAAGTTTCTTCGGTCCTCCTCTATATGCTCTATGCCTATATCGTGGTGGGCGTTTTCCGCGCTAGCCTAGAATGGGCCTGGATGACCGAAACCGTCTACTGGATTGCCTGTTTGGCCGCCTCCGCCTGGTATCTCCGTAGCCAAAAATGGGTAAAAATTAAGATCTAGTGGTTTTGGGGCCTCCGCTGCGGCTTCGCCTTGCGGCGCTACGCTTTGGGGCTCGCAGGTCTGCTCGGCCCTGCACAAAAAAACAAGTTTTTTGCTTGGTCTGGCCTTCGGCCACCCCGCCGCATCGCTAGGCCATTTGGCCTTCGGCCACTGCTCCACATCGGTTACTCCCTTTGGTCATCGAACTGCACCCTAAAGGGCTTGTTGTGGCCATTTGGCCTTCGGCCAGGGCGGCTTCGCCGCCCCTCACCTCCTAAATAGAATTGTTTCTTATGAGCAAAATAATACTCTTTCTTCTTTTGGCCTTCAGCCTTTGGGGCTGCCAAAATACAACATCAAAAAATGAAATCCCCAAGGCAGAAGCCGAACTGCTCCGCAGCTTCCAAAATTTCAATCTAGAAAGCCAACAGTTTTTTGATGGGGCCGCCAAATTACAATGCGCCTGCCTGCTCGAGCAAGAAGACCCCCTCTCCAAACTGCCCGCTAACGGCCCAATAGATAGCAGCCAACAACAGATTATTGAGCAATACCAAAACTGTAATGCCGATAGCCCACCCCCCTCTGCCGAAGTCTTCGCCAAAATTTCAGAAGACCTCCAAAAGTTTTCTGGCGCTTCGGCTCCCGGAGGTAGTAGCGACCAAAAAATGCAGGCCCTCTCTACCGCTCTGCTCCGCCTGCATTGCCCCGAAAAACAAGCCCTGGCCAAAAAATTAAATGCGCTTTTAGACCAAAAGGAAAAACAGTAAATTTTAAGCCCCAAAAATAATAATAACTCTCCCTCTTTCAAGAACAAATAAACCAATGTTGCCCAGAACAACAAACCCTCTTCCATTCCTTTAATAAATTTGGCCAAGCCATGAACCACTTCCAATATGGAGAATAAAAAATGCCAAATAGCAATGCTATTTGGCTAGGACTAGAATATAAACCTTAATCTAACGAGCTGTTTAGTTCTCTGGGCACTTCTTACAACGCTTGCCCTTCTTCTTCTTGTATTTTTTACAACACTTCTTCTTGAGCTGATACTCAATAATAGGAAGTTCAAAAAAGCCCTGCCGGGGCAATTCAATCGGTTGAGGAATCTGTAGTTTTTGCATGTCTTAGTAGTCAGTATGCGAATAGAATCAACTATCAAGAGCAAATATAAATCTTTATTTAGATTTAGTACAGATAAAAACGCTTTTTTAGGGTTTTTTTTGGGCCAAATAGCCGTATTTTGGGCCAAAATCAAGAAAATATGCTCTATTTGGTCCCTACGCCTATTGGCAATTTAGAAGATATGACCTACCGCTCGGTCCGCATCTTAAAAGAAGTCGATTATATTTTGGCCGAAGATACCCGCAGTTCTCGGCCACTTTTACAGCATTATGCTATAGACCAACCCCTTTATGCGCATCATGCGCACAATGAGCAAGAAAGTAGCTTGCAGGTAGTCACGGACCTCAAGGCGGGCAAAAGCGTAGCCCTTATTTCTGATGCAGGCACTCCCGGTATTTCAGACCCTGGCTTTTATTTGTTGCGGGCCTGTGTGGCCGAGGGCTTAGCCGTTAGTTGCTTGCCCGGCGCCTCGGCGGTTATTCCGGCCTTGGTTGGCGCTGGCCTCGCCTGCGACCGCTTTCATTTTGAGGGCTTTTTGCCCCACAAAAAAGGGCGGCAAACTCGTTTAAATTATTTGGCCGATTTGCCCAATACCTTTGCCCTTTATGAATCTCCCCACCGCCTAGAAAAATGCTTGCAGCAATTGGCCCAAGTTTGTGGCCAAGAGCGGCAAGCCGTAGTTTGCCGAGAACTCTCTAAAAAGTTTGAAAGCTTTCATCGAGGAAATTTAAGCGAGCTACAAGCCTTTTTTAAGGCCCATCCCGATAAGGTCCGAGGCGAAATTGTCATTGTGGTAGAAGGACAAAGCGAAAAGAAAAAGAAAAAAGACAAATACGCCAAGTTCAAGAAAGCCCCCAGGCGGCCAGAACTCGACTAGCCATCTGCACTCTCAAAAATGAGGGCCAAGGGATCTTCTAACATAAAACGCAATAAGACCTGAGCGGTGGCAAAAACATCCTTTTTGCAATAGACCTCAATACGGTCCAAATCGCCATCCTCCCAATAACTTCGGCCCACTTGGCTGCCATCAATATCATCTTTGGGAGTAGGAATGCCAAAAAGGCCACAGAGCAACTTGAGGGAAGTATAGGCCTTATAATCGCCAAATTTCCAGAGCGTCATGCTATCCAAAAAGTGATGCAGCTCCCAAGGCTTTTTGCCATAAATTTGAAGAGGCGCAGGCAAGGGCAAGCCCTGCACAATCATGCGGCGGCAGATATAAGGCATATCAAATTCCTTAATATTATGGCCACAAACATATTGCTGCCCTCTGCGCTGAAAATACTTGCTCAGCATAGCCGAGAAATCTTGTAGTAGGACCTTTTCATCATCTCCATAAAAGGATTTGAGGCGGAGCTTATACTGTCCCTCCTCATTTTTAGTAAATACCCCCACCGTAATGCAGACAATTTTGCCAAACTCAGCATAAATACCTGCTTTTTCGGGATAATAATCGGCCGCAGTCATTTTTTCTTCTTCAGCCAAGCGACGCTGTAAAGCCTCTGCCTTGAGCGCCCAGAGCTTTTGCATAGTTGGCGAAAGCTCGGCATAGCTAGCCGCAGCAGAAACGGTTTCAATATCAAGCACTAAGGTATGCTCTAATATACTTTTAGGTAACATATATTTTTTATTTTAGGAATAAATTGCCCAAAGGGCTAGGGATTGGGCCAGAAAAAAGACGGGGAGATTTGGCCACAACAAGCCCTTTAGGGCGCAATGGCCGAAGGCCAAATGGCCTAGCGATGTGCAGCAGTGCGGCAAAGCCGCAGACCAGGGCCGAGCAGACCTGCGAGCTGCGCAACGACAACAAGAACTTTAGTTCGCAGTTCGACGACCAAAGGGAGTAACCGCCGCAAGGCGCAGCCGCAGCGGAGGCCCCAAAATAACATAAGTCTATTTTTTTGTATTTGCTTTAGTTTTATAAAATTACAAAAAAATTCTGCTCCCCCTACCATTTTGTTTACTTTTATGTTACAAAGGCTATTTTTCTTTATTTTGGCCCCTAAGTTATTTAGATCTACCATCCCCTTATGAAATATTTTCTCCTTTTTTCTGTGCTCTTTTTTGTAGTAAATCTAGGGGCGCAAGTTCCAAATCAGCGGCCCGATGCGCAGCAATACGTTTATGATTATGCCGATTTATTGGCCCAAAAAGAGCGCAATGCCCTGCAGCGTTATTTGGAGCTAGTTGCGGCCGCTCAGGAAGTAGATCCTTTGATTGTGGTGGTTAAGCATTTGGGTAGTTCTACTGTAGAAGCCTATGCTTATACTTTGGCGACAAATTGGGGTTTGGGCCAAGAAAAGGCCAATGCCCTACTTATTTTGGTGAGTCGAGCCGAGCATCAATTGCGGATTGAGGTGGGGGCAAATTTAGCCGAGCCCTTGTCTTATGAAGTTTGCAAAAAAGTGATTGCCGACAAATTGAGTCCCGCCTTTAAAAAGGAAGAATACTACTTTGGCTTGCTAGAAAGTATGCAAGAACTGCTAAAAAAAGGCGGTTTTCAGGCTGCAGATCCAGAAAAAATGGGCTTATCGACCAGAAAATCGAGAGAGGCGAATCTGATTTGGCGAATACTTTTTTATCTTTTGCTCATTGTTGCGGCCCTCTTTGCCTTTTTCACCTTATACGGCTGGGGAGCGGGCAAAGCCTCTCCGGTTAATCATCATGATTATAGCCGCAAAGGCAAGCAAGACGACTATCGGTTTAGACGGCGAAGAAGATGGTATAGAGACCATAGTGATTACTCGGACTATTCGGATAGCGACAGTTTTGATTATTCCGATTATTCGGATAGTAGTTCCTCTTCTGATAGCTCCTTTTCTGGTGGCGGCGCCTCTGGTAGCTGGTAAAACTCTCTTAATTCTATTCCCATGAAAAACTTTTCTCTTCTCTTTCTCTTTTTGCTGCTGGCCATCTCGCCAGCCTTGGCCCAATATCCCACAGCCCCCGATCCTGTTCGATATGTAACGGATCTGGGCAGTTTTTTAAATGAGGAGGAAGAGCTGCTGCTCGAACGCTACCTCCTAGAGGTCTACAAACAAAATGAAGAGCAACTCCAAATTATTGTTGTTACGGTCCCCAACCTCCAAGGCCAAAGTATTAAGGAATATGCCAACGGCCTAGCCCGAAGCTGGGGCATTGGCAAAAAAGGTAAAGACAATGGCCTGCTTATTTTAGCCACTAAATCCGAAAGAAAAACCCGCATAGAAGTAGGCTATGGCCTAGAGGGCAGCTTTCCAGATATCTTCTGCCAAAAGGTGGTCGATGAACAACTAGTGGCCAATTTCAAACAAAGAAAGTTCTTCGATGGCTTTGCCTCCGCTACCGATGCCCTACTCGAAAAAGGCCTCTATAAAAAGCCTAGTATGCAGGCCATCCAATCAGCCGAAGACTTTATTAAGGCCCAAGAAAACCTCCAAAGAAAGATCGAAGATATGTATGAGGAGGATAATCCTGGCCCAAAAACCTATGACTATACGCCCAGTACGCCCTCCAGAGAGAAAAAAAGCGCTTCCAAAGAGAGAATTATCTCTGCTTTAATGATTTCCGCCATTTTTATCTTTTTCATTATTTTGATCATCAGACACGGATTCACTACAGCCTATAGCAGCCGAGATTATAGCCGAAAAGGCCGAAACCAATACCGCAACAAAAGTAGTAACTATAAAGACAGTTCCGATTACTCCGACAGTAGCAATAATAGCACAATCGTTAGCAACTATTCCGATTATTCTGACTACTCCGATTATTCTGATTATAGCGACTACTCTGACTACTCCGATAGTAGCTTTGACAGCGGCGACTTTGGCGGCGGTGGTGCCGATGGCGATTGGTAAGTTTTTTATTCTTTTTTTGGGGCTGCCCCTGCGGCCTTCGGCCTTGGGTCGGGCCATTTCGCAGCTCGCAGGTCTGCTCGGCCCTGCAGGCTTTTTCGCTTTGCTTCAAAAGCCTTTGGTCTGCCGCCTTCGGCGGCCCTGCTACAGCCCCTCAGCCTGCGGCGCTTCGCGCCTGCTAGACCCAAGAAAGGGGCAAAACTTAGGTTTTGCCCCTTTTTTTATCAAAAAATATAAGTTTCCATATAGGCTGGACAAACTTGCGTTTTCTTTGCTCTTGCCAGCTTTTGAAAGATTTAGTTTTTTTGCGTAGCTTTTAGAAAAATTTAATTATGAATACTGTCGTCTTACTTTTATCTAAACAGGCTTTGCCCAATCTTTCTTTTGTCAAATTGCTCAAGGCCCAAAATAGCCCCATCCAACGCTATATCTTAATTGGGAGCGATTTTACAGAAAAAAACAAGTTTCATCTCCACCTCATAGAGGCCCTCGGCCTAAAGGAAGGAGAATACGAACTTTGGAAAATAGACGCAGAGTCTTATGTACAAGCCAAAAAAGATCTGGCTCAGCAGCTGGCCCAAAAACAAAATCAAAATGCACAAAAGTTTTGGCTCCACCTTACCGGCGGCACCAAAATGATGGCCATGGCCGCCCAAGACAGCTTTAAGAAACATAGCAAAACAACTAAAGCTGTACAATTAGGAAGCTATTATATGCCTTTTGGCGGAAAGCTGTTACACAAAATCTACCCCAGCGCAAAAAGTAAAAAAATTGCTCAGCTCGATTTTACACTTAAAGAGTATTTTGGCGCTTATGGCTACAAAATTAAACCTCAGGCCCCAAAACTTAGCCCCACTCAAGTAGAAGAAATCTGGACCCAACTACAAGCCGATAACTTTAATAAAAACCAAGCAATAAAAATGGCGAAGCTGCCAAAATCAGGCGACTTTTGGGAAGAGATTATCTATAATTTTGTCAAACAAAAGTACCAACTCGAAGATCAGCAAATTGCCTGCGGACTTGAGTTTAAACCTCTCGATGGGAAAAAAAGAGGCAATGAAGATGGCAACGAACTCGATATTGTCTTTCTTAAAAATGATCAGCTCTATATTATTGAGTGTAAAGCACTCCATGGCGAAGGAAATGAACAAAAAAAATTCCCCGGCAAAACAATGATCTACCCCGCTATTTATAAGGCCGCAGCCCTTAGCCAAAACCTTGGACTCAATGCCAATAATTTTCTTGCCGTAGCCTGTCCTATTCACCCCGCCGCTAGTTCTAAAAAACGCATTAACGTCCTAGACAAGGAACAAAATGTACAGACCTTCTTTGCGCAAGAACTAGCCGAAGCTATAGATATAGATAGTATTCTAAAAATTAAATAAAACAAAAAAACCTTTATTATGTTCCTCAATTTATCTAACCACCCAAGCAGCCGCTGGAGCGGCAAACAACTGACAACGGCCCAGCAATACGGCCAACTACAAGATCTCCCCTTTCCAAACATCCCTCCTGCGGCAACGACAGCAGAAGTAGAAGAAATGGCCGAAACCTACAAGAACAAAGTGGTCCAACTAGCCCCAAAAATCGTCCACCTCATGGGCGAGATGACCTTCACGGCCTGCCTGGCCCGCAAGCTGCAAGCTGAAGGCTTGCAGTGTGTGGCCAGCACAACAGAACGCATTGTGCTAGAGGAAGAAGACGGCAGCAAGACCGTAAAATTCAACTTTGTTCAATTTAGAACCTATCCGAATCTACTAGAGTAAATGCCTATTATCTTAGAGCGAAAACTAGGGGTTTCCCAACTTTGGGTTTGGGAGCAAACTGAGCCTTTGGACCAACTAAAAGCGGCTTTGCCCCAAAGCCTATTGGCCCAAATTCCCCAACAAGCGCAAGCCGCCCTAGCCTACTGTAGCAGCCGATTGCTGTTACAGGAGGTTTTTGGACGGCCTGCGCTTTTGTCATTGACAAAAGATGCCCAAGGCCGCCCTTTTATACATAATAAAGCTATTTCAATGAGTCATTGTAAGGGCTTTTCGGCCCTGACGATGGCGGGCCCAAGGCCCGGCCTAGATGTAGAAGGACCAAGAGGGGCCCAACTGGCCCGAATTGCCCATAAATTTATTCTGCCCGATAAATTACAGGCCCTGCAAGAACGGCCCAAAGAAGAATACCTAGAAGCCCTAGCCAATATCTGGTCGGCCAAAGAGGCTTTGTTTAAAGCTATGGGCGGAGGCGGTATTGATTTTAGAGAACATCTCTCTATTGATTACCCCCCAGAAATGCTCCAACTGCCCGGCCGCTTTAGCGCCCGCTATCATGGCCCAAAAGGCCAAGTAGAATTTGCCCTAGAAGCCCTGCCCCTCCCCCAACAACATCGCCTGATTTGGTGCATCTAGAGGAGCGAAGCGACTGGCCTAGCGATGTGAAGCAGTGCGGCAAAGCCGCAGACCAAAGCCGCCAGAGGCGGCTGCAGGGCCGAGCGAACAGCGAGCTGCAAAACGTAGCGCCGACGAGCAAAGCGAGGCGGAGGCCCCAAAAAATCCCTCGAAAACAGCAGAATTTTATTTTTGTTGCGCATTAAGGGCAGACAGATTTGAAAAAAGCCCAAAAAAAACGCATTTTTGGGCCGTTTTTCTACACTTTGAAAAGAATGTCAAGAGATGTCAAAATATAGATCACATCATTGTAATGAATTGAATGCTAGCCAGCTAGAACAAGAGGTGCGCCTAGCGGGTTGGGTGGCCGATATCCGCCACCTCAGTAAATCGCTGTCTTTTATTACGATTCGCGACCATTACGGCAAGACCCAATTGGTTTTTTCGGAGGAACAAGGCCAGGCGTTTGAGCTCGCCCGCAGCCTCAAACCCGAAAGCGTTATCCTTGTAAAAGGAATTGTGCGCTCTCGTGGAAAAGATGTGAACCCCGATATGGCCACCGGAGAAATTGAGGTGGAAGTGCAAGAATTGACCATCGATTCTTTGGTGGAACAACTCCCTTTTCAGTTGCATGAGCAACCCAATGAAGACCTTCGCCTGAAGTATCGCTTTATCGACCTGCGCCGCAGCGAGCTGCAAGAAGCCCTCAAGTTGCGCTTTAAGTTGATGATGGAGATCCGTACTTTTTTGGCCCAAAAAGGCTTTTTGGAAATCCAAACGCCTATTCTTACCGCTTCTTCGCCCGAAGGTGCCCGCGATTATGTGGTGCCCTCTCGCCTTTATCCCGGCCAATTTTATGCCCTCCCTCAAGCTCCTCAGCAGTATAAGCAGCTATTGATGTGCTCTGGTATTGATAAATATTTCCAGATTGCGCCCTGCTTCCGTGACGAAAACGCCCGTGCAGACCGCTCTCCCGGAGAGTTCTATCAGCTAGATATGGAAATGGCCTTTGTTGAGCAAGATGAGCTGTTTGCCCTTTTGGAAGAGATGTATGAATACCTCTTGCCCAAGGTGACCAAAAAGAAAATGCAGCAGTTTCCCTTCCCTCGGATCAAGTTTAATGACTCGATGGAATGGTACGGCTCTGATAAGCCCGATATCCGCTTCGAGATGAAGATGAAGGAGCTCACGCCCTTGTTTGAGCATTCTGGTTTTAAGGTCTATCAAGAGATGTTTAAGACCGGCCAAGTGGTCAAGGCTATTTTGGTAGAAGGCGGTGCCAGCCAATCTCGCAAGTTCTTTGACAAGGCCCAAAAAGAGGCCAAAGCCAAAGGCGCTTTTGGTATCGGTTACCTACAATATAAGGATGGGGAAGTAAAAGGCTCTGTGGCCAAACCTCTCAGCGAAGAAGAAATTGCCGCTATTGCCGAGCAGATGGGCGCCAAAACTGGCGATGCCGTCATTTTAATGGCAGGCGGTCGCAATTTGGTCAATAAAGCCCTTGGACACATCCGCGTTTGGGTGGCCCAACAAATGGGCTTGGCCGATGAGGATACCCTGGCCTTCTGCTGGATCGTGGATTTCCCCATGTACGAGTATGATGAGGAAGCCGAAAAATGGGACTTCTCACACAACCCCTTCTCTATGCCTCAGGGCGAAATGGAGGCCCTAGATCAAGCCGCCGCTTCTGGCAATTATGGCGATGTCCTCGCCTACCAATACGATATTGTTTGTAATGGTATCGAGCTCTCTTCTGGCGCTATCCGTAACCACCGCCCCGACATTATGTACAAGGCTTTTGATATCGTTGGCTATAGCCGCGAGGTGGTCAATGAACGCTTTGGCCATATGATCTCGGCCTTCAAATATGGCGCACCCCCTCATGGTGGTATCGCTCCTGGCCTCGATCGTATGGTGATGATTTTTGCCGATAAGGAGAATATCCGCGAGGTGATTGCTTTCCCGCTCAACCAACAGGCCAAAGACCCCATGATGGGTTCTCCCGCGCCTATCATGCCCGAACAATGGGAAGAGCTACAACTTCAAGTGGTTCCCAAAAAAGAAGAGGCCAAATAAGCTAATTCAAGCATAAAAATGAACGCCCGCTACCCTATAGTAGTGGGCGTTTTTCTTTGCCCTCCCCTACTGCAGTTTTTAGCGCTTAGCTTCATTTTGCCTAACATTTTTTGCCTTTAGCTGTTCTCTGCTTATTAGTAGGATGTTTTGGGGCTGCCCCTCCCTTCGGTCGGGTCGGGCCATTTATTCCCGTTGGTCATCGAACTGGCGCCCCTATAGGGGCTGGTTGTCGCAGCTCGCTGTTCGCTCGGCCCTTCGGCGCTTTCAGCACCTCGGTCTGCCGCCTGCGGCGGCCCTGCTACAGCCCCTCAGCCTGCGGCCCTATCGGGCCTGTAGAAGCCCTACACCACCAAAAAATTATTTAATAGACACAGCTTATGATCAAAACGTTTCAGGCTCAAGAGATTGCCAACTTACCCAAGCGGCAGCGCACCACCTTTGTCAACCATCTATCGGGGTTTAAGTCGGGCAATTTGGTGGGCAGTATTTCGGCTGAGGGCCAAGAGAACCTGGCCATTTTTAGTTCTGCGGTCCATTTGGGGGCCAATCCGGCCCTCATTGGCCTTATTTCTCGGCCCTTTACGGCGGATGTGGTTCGCCATAGTCTGCGCAATATTCGGCAGCAAAAATACTTTAGTCTCAATCAGGTGCATCAGGGCATTTATGAGCAGGCCCATCATAGCTCGGCCCGTTATCCCGATGGGGTATCAGAATTTGAGGCCACGGGCTTACACCCTCAATACATTGGTGATTTTCCAGCTCCTTTTGTCCAAGAGGCCCAGTTAAAAATAGGCTTGCGGCTAGAAGAGGAAATCCCCATCATAAAAAATGGGACCTACCTCATTGTTGCCGCCATAGAATACGTAGAGCTGCCCCAAGCCGCCTTTGATGAAGCAACTGGACAAATTGATTTGGAGAAAATGCAGGCCGTTTGTATTTCGGGTTTAGATAGCTACCATAAAACGGAGCAGTTGCAGCGCCTGCCTTATGCTAAGCCTAAGCAATAGGCGGAGGCCCCTAACCATTCCGAGAATCGGTCCCCCAATGTAGCTTTTTGCGGATCATGTACAAAAAGTTGCGATCATCGGGGCGGAGCAAAGTCGTTTGGAAATCGCATTTGCGGATCGCCAGCTGACAGCTGGCCTGAATGGCCCGATAGCGAGAATCTAGGGTGCAGAGAAAATGCTCGGCTCGGCCCTCCACCTCAAAAGAGATGACCACATCATCGGAAAGGACGATGGGGCGGACATTTAGGTTATGCGGGGCAACGGGCGTGATGATAAAATTGCCAGAGCGGGGAAAAATGATGGGTCCCCCACAGCTCAGAGAGTAGCCCGTAGAGCCCGTGGGGCTGGCCACAATAATCCCATCGGCCCAATAAGAATTGAGAAACTCGCCATTTACGTAAGTGTGAATAATAACCATAGAAGAGGTATCTCGCTTGAGGATAGCGAAATCATTGAGGGCAAAATTGGCGCTACCAAAGAGGGGGCTAGAAGACTCTAGCTGCAAAAGCACCCGTTTATCTTCTACCAAAGCGCCTTGCTCAAAAGCTTGTAAACTCTCTTCTATTCGGTGCTTTTCGATCATGGCCAAAAAGCCTAGGCGGCCCATATTGAGGCCCAAAATGGGCACGCCTGTATCGCGGACATAAGTCACGGCTTCTAGAATCGTCCCATCTCCGCCCAAAGTAATACAGCAATCGAGTTCGGCCTCACGGAAATCCTCATGCGTTTGGAAACAATGGAAAGAATTATTGATTTTAATACGGCCCATAAAAGAATCATAGTACTCTTGATAAATATAGAGTTCCCATTCGGGGCGGCGGGCGAGGGCATCAAAGACCTCTTGGACCAACTGCTGTTGTTCCTTTTTTAGAAAGCGGCTAAACAGAGCGATACGCATAGGGCTAGAGATTCATTTTGAGGCGAAAAAAGAAGGCTGTTTCTTTGGATTGGTTGAGGCTATATTCAAATTGGAGCACAAAGCGGTACTGCATCAGGCCGAGGTCAATGGCGGGGCCAGTCCCCCAAAGCGAGCGATTGACCAAACTGCCCTGCTGCTGATAAAAACGATCCCAAACATAGCCATAATCTAGATGATAACGCAGATGCAGGGCCATAAAAGGCGTTTTCGCCTCGCCCCATTCCATCAATTTGACATTGATATCGCTGCGCCAGAGCAAATAATCTTGTCCATAAATTACATAATATTGGTTACCCCGCACCAATTCCTCTTCAAAACCTAGGGCCTCTTGTTCAAAAAAGGCTTGCTTTTGTCGGAGCAAGCTCAGTTTACCACTCAATTGGCCGCCTACACTCCAGTAGCCACCGCCAAACTTATGGTAATAGCCCAGATGTCCGCCCAAGGTCCATTGATTGAGCTCATTGAAGATGCCCAGGCCTTTTTTCTCGGTTTCGGCTTGTAGGTAATAGCCCTTAAAGGGGTAGTTTCGGAAATCTCTGCGGTCCTTGGACCAGCTATAGCGCAGGCGAAAATCTCTTTGGCGAGCTTTGCCCAAAAGGAAATCGGCATTTTGGGCAAAAATAGAATCGCTCACCCCATAATTATGAAAGCCTAGGGTCAGTTGCTGTTGGCTCCAGACATCTTGGCGAAAATAGAGGCCTGCCCGAAAGCGGAGGCGGTCAAACTGAGCGCTTTTGCTGTTGAGGTCTCTATAAAAAAGGCGTTTGTTATCTGCTATTCCATAGGCTAGCTCTTTATTATTGGACCAAAGGCCCTCTATGCTATAGCCCCAAGCGTTTTTGTTGCCTAGCGGGGGCATGAGATAGACCAACTCGACCTTAGGGCTATAGCCAACTTGCCCAATCAGTTTGAACATATCGTTATAGCCTCTGGGGTTGCGCCAAAGGCCCCAAAGGCCCAAATTCACCCTTCGGAGATCAAAGTTGAAGCTTTTCCACCAAACATTAAAGTTGCGGTCGGCAAGTTCGAGCATAGGGATAGGGTAGATACCTAGGTTTTCATCTAGTTCGATGCCTAGAATGATGCTTTTGCCCTCCCATTCTTTTACTCGGAGCAGCACCCTTTTGAATAGGCGGCTATTGAGTAGACTTTGTTGGGCCAAATCTAGCTGCTCTTGCAAATTATTGAGTCGAACGCTATCGCCTACACTAAAAGGCAGATAGGCGGCCACCGTTTTGGCTTTGGTCCGCAACTTCCCCCCCTGCAGATCAGAGAGGATAAGGCTATCTATACGGACATAAGGAAGCTGAGCTTGGGCCTGATGGCCTAAGCTCAGCAAGAGGATAATAAAAAGAAGAAAACGCATTTAGCTGCTGGGAATTTGAAGATAATTAGAACTGCCATGGGCCAAGACTTTGCCCTCTTGATCTAGGAGTAGGCAGCGCATATTGGCCGAGCGCTTACCAATGCGGATGAGCTCGGGCTGTGCAATGACTTTCTGCCCCTCAAAAGCGGCCCGCACAAAATCTAGTTGTAGACTAGTGGCATAATAGGCCCGATCTTCTGAAAGCACAAAGAGCTGCATACCCATGCTTTCATCCAAAATGGCCGAGATGGCCCCGCCATGTAGGCTACTCATAGGATTGAGCATATCGGGGCGGACCTCAAACTCTAGTTGGAGCATGCCCGTTTTTTCATTCACAGACAGAATTTTGGCATTGAGCCAAGCCCCCAAACCACTAATATTCCCTTCTATATGTTGGCCTTCATGAGCCTTGACAAAGGCGATCTTTTCTTTTGACATTTGTTTTTGATTTTGCATTATAGGATCTGCAAAAGTAGTTTTTTTTTGCTGGCCAAGGGAATGTTTTTGCTCCCTTGCGTCCTACAGGCGGCAAAGCCGCCGCAGGCGAGCGAAGCGAAGCGGCTGAGGGATGGGCAGCAGGGGCGCGAAGCGCCAGACCCAGGCAGCTTTGCTGCCGCAGGGCCGAGCGAACAGCGAGCTGCGATACAGCCCGACCCGCCCAAAGGGCGGGGCAGCCCCAAAAAAAAAGCAGTTCCTCTCGAAAGAGCAACTGCTACAAACAAACTACTTAACTTTACATTTTAAGAGCCGCACATCAGGCAATCGTCGGGATTGTCGATGCTACAGGCTAGGCCTTCTTGGCTGTTGGCCTCCTCGATTTGGGCGGCGGTACGGCCAGCCAAAGCTTGATTGCTGCCACCATTTTGGCCCACAAATTTTTGTTGGTACTTGGCGCTGAGGGTAAACTTGATGGGATCTACCGCAGCTTTGGAACGGAGGTAATACATGCCCGTTTTCAGCCCACGTTTCCAGGCGTGGAAGTGCATAGAGGTCAGTTTGGCAAAGTTGGGGCTCTCGACGAAGAGGTTGAGGCTTTGCGACTGGCAGATAAAGGCGCCACGATCGGCGGACATATCGATAATGGCCCGTTGTTTAATTTCGTAGGCCGTTTTGTAGAGCTCCTTAATTTCTTGGGGGAGTCCCTCGATATTTTGGACCGAGCCATTGGCGGCGATCAACATCTCTTTGAGTTCTTGGGTCCAATATCCACGTTCAATCAGGTCTTTGAGTAGGTGTTTATTGACCACCACATACTCGCCAGAAAGGGTGCGGCGGCTATAAATATTAGAGGTGTAGGGCTCGAAACACTCGTTATTTCCGAGGATTTGAGAGGTAGAAGCCGTAGGCATAGGGGCTACGAGCAGGCTATTGCGCACCCCATGGGCCAAAACTTCTTGGCGGAGGGCTTCCCAATCCCAGCGGTCTGAGGGAGTGACATCCCAAAGGTCAAATTGGAATTTCCCTTGGCTAATGGGCGAACCTTCGTAGCTAGAATAAGCGCCTTCTTCCTTGGCCATTTGGCAAGATTCGCTCATGGCTGCAAAATAAATCGTCTCAAAAATATCGCGGTTGAGTTGTCGGGCTTCTTCGCTTTCAAAAGGCAGGCGGAGCAGGAGGAAGGCATCGGCTAGGCCCTGCACGCCAATGCCGACGGGGCGGTGGCGCATATTGCTATTTTTGGCCTCTTGGATGGGGTAATAATTGATGTCGATGACCTTATTGAGGTTGCGGGTAACAATTCGAGTGACCTCATAAAGGCGTTGGAAATCATATTGGCCATCTTCGGTTACAAACTTAGAAAGGGCGATAGAAGCTAGGTTACAGACGGCCACCTCATCGGGGCTACTGTACTCCATAATTTCGGTACAGAGGTTACTGGAGCGAATCACGCCCAAGTTTTTTTGATTCGATTTACGGTTTGCATGGTCCTTATACAACATATAAGGGGTCCCCGTTTCGATTTGAGATTCTAATATTTTCATCCAAAGTTCACGGGCTTTTATCGTTTGGCGGCCCTTACCCTCTGCTTCAAAGGCGAGGTAGCGCTGTTCAAACTCTTCGCCATAGCTATCATAGAGGCCGGGGCATTCATTGGGGCACATCAGGGTCCATTCGGCATCCTGCTCTACTCTTTGCATAAAGAGATCTGGAATCCAAAGGGCATAAAAGAGATCGCGGGCGCGTTGTTCTTCTTTACCGTGGTTCTTTTTGAGGTCCAAAAACTCAAAAACATCGGCATGCCAGGGTTCTAAATAAATGGCAAAAGCGCCTTTGCGTTTTCCGCCCCCTTGGTCCACATAACGGGCCGTATCATTATAGACGCGGAGCATAGGCACAATGCCGTTCGAGTTGCCGCCCGTGCCTTTGATATAGCTACCTTTGGCGCGGATATTATGGATACTCAGGCCAATTCCCCCCGCCGATTGCGAGATTTTGGCGCAGCGGCTAAGGGTTTCAAAAATGCCGGGAATAGAATCGTCGGTTATGCTGAGCAAAAAGCAAGAAGAGAGTTGCGGGCGGGGCGTTCCAGAGTTGAACAAGGTGGGCGTAGCATGGGTAAACCAGCGCTCAGACATCAGTTTATAGGTTTGCAAAGCCGCCTCGATATTTTCGCCATGAATGCCCAGAGCTGTGCGCATAATCATATACTGTGGCCGTTCGATAATCTTGCCATTGACCTTCATGAGGTAAGAGCGTTCTAGGGTTTTAAAGCCAAAGAAATCATAGTCATAATCGCGTTCGTGCACGATAGCGGCATCCAGTTGTTCGCTGTGTTTTTCCACCAAAGCCATAAAATCATCGGCGATCATTTGGGCATTTTCGCCAGTTTTGGGGTCAATATATTGGTGGAGGCGGCGCATGGTTTCGGTAAAAGAATTGGAGCTTCCCTTGTGTAGGTCCGAGACCGAAATTCTAGCGGCCAAGATCGCATAATCGGGATGTTCGGTGGCCATAGAGGCGGCGGTTTCTGCCGCTAGCTTGTCCAGCACCTCCGTAGAGACCCCATCGTAGAGGCCCAAAATGACCTTTTTAGAAATCTCAATCACATCGATATAGCGGTTGTCCAATCCGTCGCAGAGGTAATAAATCCGCCGCATAATTTTATCAAAGCTAACGTCCTCTTTGCGGCCATTTCGCTTGGTCACTTGCATCAATTGCATCATAATATATCTTGGCTTTGGCTAAAAAAGCGCTTAGTCGGTTCTGCCTAAGCGCTGATTAGTTTGTTTTTTAATATTTGTTGTTTTGGGGCCTCCCGCCTTCGGCGGGCGCTACGTTTCGCAGCTCGCTCTTCGCTCGGCCCTGCGGCAGCAAAGCTGCCTGGGTCTGGCCCTTCGGGCCACTGCTGCACATCGCTAGGCCAGCGGCTGCGCCGCTTGTTTTAGCGCTTGGCTAAAAATCCTCATCTAAAGAGAAGGTTTGTTTTTCTCTTTCGGCCATTACGCCAGCTTTTTGGTAATCGCCCACTCTTTTTTCAAAGAAGTTGGTTTTTCCTTGCAGCGAGATGAGTTCCATCCAGGGGAAGGGGTTGCTACTGCCATAGACCTTGGGTTGGCCCAAAGAAACGAGTAGGCGGTCGGCCACAAACTCAATATATTGCGACATCAGCTTAGCGTTCATCCCGATTAGGGAAACGGGCAGGGCATCGGTGACAAACTCTTGTTCTAGGCTAACGGCCTCGGTAATAATGCTGCGAAGTTCTTCGGAGGGAAGGGGATTTTCCAGCATAGAATAGAGCAGGCAGGCAAAATCGCAGTGCATACCTTCATCTCGGCTAATGAGCTCATTGGAAAAGGTAAGGCCGGGCATAATGCCTCTTTTCTTCAGCCAGTAAATCGAGCAGAAGCTACCTGAAAAGAAAATGCCTTCTACGGCGGCAAAAGCGATTAGGCGGTGGGCAAAAGAGGGGGCTTCTTCAATCCATTTGATGGCCCATTTGGCTTTGCGTTGGACGCAAGGCAGGGTTTGCATGGCATTAAACAGTTCATTTTTCTCGGCGCTATCTTGAATGTAGGTATCTATGAGGAGGCTGTAGGTTTCGGCGTGGATGTCTTCGATTTGAATTTGCGTAGCATAAAAAGATCGGGCTTCGGCGAGTTGGACATCTCGGTAGAAATTGAGGACCAGATTTTCGTTCACGATGCCATCGCTGGCGGCAAAAAAGGCCAAAACCTGTTTGATAAAGTGTTGTTCATTGGCCGAAAGCTTTTTCCAATCGTGCAGGTCGGCAGCTAGGTCAATTTCGTCGGTGGTCCAAAAACAGGCAAGAGCCTGTTTGCGCATTTCCCAAATGGCATCATGTTGAATGGGAAAAAGGACAAAACGCTGGTCATTTTCTTGGAGAATGGGTTCTATTACAGACATTTATTGGGCAATTTACTGAAAACGTTAAAACAAATTAGTGGAGACTCCTTAAGAGGTTTGGGCAAACCTCTTAAGGAGTTACAAAGTTCGGGAAAAAGCTTTTAATCTTCAAACCAACAAATTAGTGGATGGGCTGTAAGGCCGATAAACATTGAGTTATTTTATAAAAATAAGTTATTCCCATTTTGGGAACGGCATGTGAATATCTTTGTGCATAAGTCGCTCTAAGTTCGATAGCTGGCGGCTTTGAGCGGGCTTAAAAGTTGTGGTTGTACAGCGCAGTTGGAAACAAAAAAATTTAGTTAAACTGATTTGGTTTTAATCGTTAGCAACTATTAGTAAGCATAAAAAAAGGGCTTCTATCAGAGTAAGAAAGAGGGCCTTTAGGGGAGAAAAAGCAGGGCGATGGGCCAAAATTCTGCTCTGTTGTTTTTAAGCGGAGCGGGGGCATTTGGCTGAGGGATGGATAAGGGTGGCCGCAGGCCAGACCCAAGTTTTTTGGAGCGAAGCGAAAAAAACTGCAGGGCCGAGCAGAGCTGCGAGCCCTGACACAGCCCGACCCGCCCGCAGGGCGGGGCAGCCCCAAAAAATAGGTTTTTAAAACAGTTCCCTGTACCTTTGCGCAAAATGAAAAACCATGATACAAAAAAGCAGTCTTAGCCTTTTGTTCTTCATCTGCCTACTGGCTGGAGCAAAAGCCCAGAATTTTAGCCACAACCTTTATGCGGTTTTTTTTACCGACAAAGAAGAGAATCCCTATAGTGTTTTGCGGCCTTGGGAGTATCTTAGTCCTGCTGCATTGGAGCGGCGAGCGATTGGGGGAGTAGAAATTGACGAGCGAGATTTGCCGCTGAATCCGGAATATGTGCAAGCGGTATGCGCAGAAGGAGTGGAGTATTGGCTGGCCTCTAAATGGCTAAATTCCTTGGCTATTTATGTAGAAGATACGAGTAAATTGGCCGCAATTAGAGAGTTGACCTTTGTGCGGGACCTTATCCCCTTGGGTAAAAAGCGCCGTTTAGAAGAAGTAAAATGGCATAAGCATTTTAAGCCAGAAGAGTATAATAAAACGGATCATCCCTTGGGGTATTCGCTCAATCAGATTGCCATGTTGGGTGGGCATTTGCTACATGGGCTAAACATAAAGGGGCAGGGGCGTAAAGTGGCTATTTTTGATGGGGGCTTTTTGAATGTTTATCGTATGCCTGCCTTTGATAGTTTATTTGCCAACAACCAAATTTGGGGAACCCATGACTTTGTTCAGGGCGATGAATTTGTGTATGAGCAGAGCACGCATGGCACCAATGTACTTTCTTGTATGGCGGCCAATCTGCCCTATTTGATTCAGGGCACGGGGCCCAAGGCCAACTACTATCTCTTTAAGACCGAAGATGTGGGGGGAGAATTTAGGGTTGAGGAATTTAACTGGGCGGCGGCGGCAGAGCGGGCCGACAGTTTGGGGATTGAGATCATCAATTCTTCTTTGGGTTATACCTCTTTTAATGACAAAAGCATGAGTTATGCGTACAAAGATATGGATGGCAAAACGGCCCTATGTTCTCAGGCGGCGGATGTGGCTGTAGAAAAGGGGATTTTGGTTGTGAATAGTGCGGGGAATGAGGGCAATGGTCCATGGAAATACATTGGCGCCCCAGCCGATGCCCAAAATGTGCTTTCTATTGGGGCGGTTCGGCCCAATGGCAAAAAAGCGGGATTTAGTTCATTTGGGCCTACTGCTGACGGTCGCATCAAGCCCAATGTAGTGGCCCAAGGTCGAAGCACCAAAGTGGCGGGGCTCAATGGCTACTCGGTGAGTTCCACTGATGGCACCTCTTTTTCTTCTCCTGTTTTGGCGGGAATGGCGGCTAGTCTTTGGTCTGCTTTTCCAGAAAAAAACAACTGGGAAATTCGGCATGCGATTGAGTGGGCGGGGCAACAAGCCGAGGCCGACACGGCAATAGGTTTTGGGATTCCCAACCTTTTCACGGCCTACCTTTCTCTTTCTGAAACGGCTTTATTGCTGACGGAGGAAGGGATTTTGCAGCTTCGGGAGCGGCCATTGCAGGCCTCCAACAGTTTGCGTTTGGCTATTGGGCGGCCAGGAAGTATTTTTGAGCTGCGCTACTACAATAGTTTGGGCCAACTGCTTGCCGAGCAACGCCTAGAGATTGGAGAAGAGCAGTTAATTCGTTTCGATTTGCCGGCGGCACTACCAAGCGATGGAATTTATCATTTGGAGGTAGATATAGCTGATTATCGTTTTTATGAAACCTTGGGTTGCTTGCAGCCACAACAACCCTAAGTTATGAGCAAAGCAAATTTTTGGGAACGTTTACCCTTTTCGCCCAAGTTATGGCTTCTCTTTTATTTATTGATGGCCTTGGCGGTGAGTTTACAACTCTATTATTTGAGGGGAAATAGCGTTTTGCACGGTATTGAATCGACGCCTTACAACAACTATCTTATTTTCAAGCAGTCTTTTTGGCATTTATTGGAGCATAAAGATCTCTACGATTGGTATCCCAAAGAAACGGCGGACCTATTTAAATACAGTCCATTCTTTGCCCTTTTGATGGCACCTTGGGCCTTTTTGCCCACGCCCATTGGTTTGGCGCTCTGGAACATGCTCAATGTTGGCATTTTCTTTTGGGGCATTCGGCAAATTCGCTTGCCCAAGGGCAGCGCTCATTTTTTTATGGCCTTTGTTTTTATGGAGCTGGTGAGCAGTACTCAGAATAGCCAGACCAATGCCCTGATTGCGGGGCTTTTACTGGCGGGTTTGGCCCTTTTGCGTCGAGAACAGATTTTTTGGGCATTAGGAGCACTTTGGCTTACGGTTTATATCAAACTATTTGGCATTGTGGCGCTAATGCTCTTTTTCAGTACACCTAAGAAGGGAAAATTTATTATCTATTCGGTTTTCTGGGTGTTGTTTTACAGCCTCTCTCCTGCGCTTTATATGGGCCTAGATGAGCTTTGGTGGCAATATCAGAACTGGGGGCGGATGTTGGCGGAAGATCACGGCATTTCCTATGGGTTTTCTCTTATGGGCATTTTGCACAGTTGGTTTGGCTTTGGCGATGACATCAAAAAGCCTGTACTTTTGGTTGGGGTTTTATTGATGCTTCTGCCGCTTTTACGTTGGAAAAGTTTTTATCAGCCTCGTTTTGCGCCCCTTCTTTTAGCGGCCATTATGGTTTGGGTGATTATTTTCAATCATCGGGCAGAATCTGCTACCTTTATCATTGCTATTTCGGCAGCAGCGCTTTGGTATTTGCGCTCGGCTCTACCTAAAAAACTTCGGTTGAGTTTGCTGCTTTTTTGCTTTGTTTTCAGTTCGCTTTCGCCTACCGATATTTTTCCGGCCTTTATTCGCAATCAGTTTATTATTCCCTATTGCATCAAGGCCCTAGGGTTTGTAATCCTCTATGTTGTATTGCTCTATGAGCTGCTCTTTTTATTACCCAAAAACCAAGCAACTAATTCGCAAAATTAACAAAATGTAAAAGGCCCAGAACGCTTGTTCTGGGCCTTTTGTACTAAATGACTCTACCTTTGAGTATTATTTTTTTGGTCCTTAATTTAAGCAGGCCATCAAAGAGTGGATCAATAGACAAGAGATTATTTTCTGAGGTCTTTCGGGCCGTATACATATTTAGATCTAATTGCATATCGAGGCTTTTGCAAGCCTCTAGGGCCGCCCTAGGCAGCTCCAAATCATCCACCAAAAAGTCTGTACTTTTTTGCTGCATTTCTTTTTGGAGCAAGAGTAAATACTCCATATCCTCATCCCAATATTTTTGCATCTCGGCAGCTAGGGGAAGGCTAGGCTCATTATGTAGCAAAATGCTAAGGACCAATTCTTCTGGGCTTTCGTCTAATATTTTTTGGGCGCTAGCGGTCAATTTTAGTTTAAAGGAAAAAGCGGGCAGGCGGACCATATCGCCATTGCAGACAAATCGTTTTTCTAGGGGCAAACTTTTATCGGGCCCATTAGTTTGGTCCAAAATGGCCTCTTGATATTCTTCTAGGCCTTGTTCATTGACAAAGCGAAAGAGGAAGCGGTCTTTTCCTTTAGCCCAAACAAAAGGACGGTCCTCCTTAATTTGATCCTCTCGAATTTCAAAGCGGAAAGGCGTTTCCCAGCCTTTTTTCCAAGAGACAATCTGAAAATGGTTAATCGAGGAATTATCTTCATAATTGGGCAGATAGGCCAATTCTTCTCCCCCATCCCCATCCAAATCGCCTAGGTTTTTCCAGAGCAACAACTCCTTGGCCGGGCCCTCTAGGGGCAAGTCAAAACGTTGCCCACTAACGGTTTCCCAATACAGCCCCTCTTGATTGGCATAGAGAGCCAACTTTTCTTTTTGGCCATCTCCATTGAGGTCAATTTCTAATAGCCTTTTGGGCGTTTCTATACTTCGGAGATGATGGGCCATTTTTTGGTCTAGCTGAGGTTGGGGCGGAGCGCTTTGGCAAGCATAAGCAAGACAAAGGATAAGCAGTAGACTAAGTTTTTGCATGATATGGGGAGGTTTGTTCAAAAATTTCTTCTATTTTTTGGCTAGCAGCTTGAGGAGCTAGAGACAGCAGACCCCGATTTTCCAAAAGCAGGATATGGTCCGCAAAGGCTTCGGCTAGAGCGAGCTCATGGCTCACTAGGATAATCAATTTCTTTTGGGCCAAAGTCTTCAATCGTTGAAAGCTTTGTTTTTTATTGATAAAATCAAGATGTGCCGATATTTCATCTAACAATAAGATGGGAGTATCTTGGACCAAAACACGGGCCAAGCCGAGCAATTGCTTTTCGCCATCGCTACACTGCCCTACTTTTGCCTGGGCCAATTCTTCAATTTGGAGCGCTTGCATGACCTCCTCAATTCGCTGCCGGTCTTTTTGGCCCAACAGGCCATGCCAAGCCAAATAAGGGTGTCGGCCAAGGCTCACATACTCCTCCCCCCGCATAAAAGCAGTCGTAGTTTGCTTCGTCTGCAAAAGGGCCAGTTCTTGGGCAAAATCGCTGCGCTTCCAGGCCGAATAGGGCTTATTTTGCAAAAAAAGTTGCCCCGCTTGGGGCTGTTCCAATCCCGCCAAAAGGCGCAAAAAACTACTTTTTCCACTACCATTACGGCCCAAAATGACATAAAAGCCCTTCTCTTCAAACTGAAAATCGGGAAGCTTTAAAAGCGTTCTATCGCCATACTTCAATAGCAGGTTTTCACAACTAATCATCTAAAAATATAATTGATGTTAATACCTTAGACAGCTTTTCTTGAGCAAAAGCATTCATCTTTTCTTCTCGGCCCCAAAGGTACAACAAATAATGCTGCTCCCCTTTTTTCCAAGCCCAAGAACGAACCAACTCTAGGCGGTCCTCTCGCCAATGTCCTCTTTTTTCCCAAAGGCCAAAATCTCCCTGCAAACTATCCGCAGCCAAGCTGTCTAGCCCCACAAAATGATAATTCCAAACCGCTTTTTGAGCCAATTCCTCAGCCCTGAGCTCCTCGCTATACAGCAGTAACATATTTATATGCCCCCCAGGCGCCGTGTTCAAACTCCGCCAATAATCCGCCTGTTTTTCCAAACCACCCACAAACCAATTGTACGGAATTTTGTAGGCTATCTGAATGGGCTCCTGCCGCAATTGCATCCAAGATTGCCCATAAAGGGCCCAAGCCCAAAAAAAAAGTAACCCAACAAGTATAGTTTTTTGCATCCTCTTTATAATTTTATGCGCAAACAAATTAAGCATTTTTAAAATATATTTGAGGCGATCACAACAAGGGAAGCTAAAGAGCGATTCCTTTTTCCTCAAAAAACTGCGAGCTCTATTTTTTTCCTCTTATTTTGGGGCTTCCCCGCCTGCGGGCGGGTCGGGCTGTGTCGCAGCTCGCAAGTCTGCTCGGCCCTTCGCCGCTTTCAGCGGCTCGGTCTGGCCTGACGGCCACTGCTATCCATCCCTAAGCCGTTTGGGGCCAAGGCCCCAGGGCCATCCGGCCCAAAACAGCCGCCTCATCTACTAAATATCAATAGAATATGGACCAACAAGCCACTCCCCCCTCCTATGAAGCCGCCCTACTAGAGCTTCAGCAAATCTTAGAAGCCATTGAGGGCCAACTCCCTCTAGAAGAACTCAATGCCAAAAGCCGACGTGCGCAATTCTTACTCCAATATTGCCAGCAACGACTCCGCCATATTGAAGAAGAGCAAAATAATATTTATGAAGAGGACTAAAAGCAGCTTTTTGCTCTTCTCTTCGTTCTTTATTTAATTAACTAAACTTATAGTTGTAACTTTGGAAAAGCCAAGCACCCTCCAACAATACGCCCATGAATTGGCCCAATCTAAGGCCTTATTTATTAAGAAGCAGCGAGATTATGGCTCGGCCTGGCGGATTTTGCGGCCCAGTTCTTTAACCGACCAATTATATATTAAGGCCAAGCGGATTCGCTCTATAGAGGAAAAGCAAAGCCAAAAGGTAGATGAATCTATTGCGGATGAGTATTTGGCCCTAGTCAATTATAGCTTGATGGCCCTTATTCAGTTGGAGTTGCCTTTGGCTGCTGGGCTTTATCTGCCTAGCGAGCAAGTGGAGGCCCTTTATCAGAAGCAGGCCGAAATTTGCCAGGAGCTAATGTTGCGCAAAAACCATGATTATGGCGAAGCTTGGCGAGATATGCGCCTTAGTTCTTTGACGGACCTCATTTTGATGAAGCTTTTGCGGACCAAAGAAATTGAGGACCACAAAGAGCAGCTTTTGGTTTCGGAGGGTTTGGCCGCCAACTATCAGGATATTGCCAATTATGCGCTCTTTGCTTTGATTCGGTTGCGCGAAAAAGAGGCCAAGTAGTTTGGCCCAAAAAGCAAGGCCTTTAGGCCGCCGCTTTACGGCCTAGCGATGGTAGGCAGTGCGGCGAAAGCCGCAGACCAAGGCCGTTAGGCCGAAGGGCCGAGCGAATAGCGAGCTGCCGAACGTAGCGCCGCAAGGCCGCAGGCCGCAGCGGAGGCCCCAAAACAGCAGCGAGCTGCCGAAACGACAACAAGGACTTTAGTCCGCAGTTCGACGACCGAAGGGAGTAACCGCCGCATTTTAACCACTAGCGGAGGCCCCAAAACAGCAGAAGAACAATCATTTTATATCAATCTGTTTATCATTATGACCGTATATACACTTTTTCTTTACATTGGCATTGTGGCCTTAGTACTGACCTTTAGTTTGGGCTTGGGGCTATCAAAAAAGCGGGAATTTGTGCGGACGCATCTGCCGCTTTGGTTTGTACAATATTTTGTGGGCGCCCTGCTTGTTTTTTCGGGGGCTGTAAAAGTGGTAGATCCATTGGGGACCGCTTATAAAATGGCCGATTACTTTACGCTTTTGCTGCCTGTATTGTCCTTTATGAAGCCATTTGTGGTACCTTTTGGTCTACTGATGATTGTCTTGGAGGTAGTACTTGGCATCAACTTAATTTTGGGCCATGGAAAAAAAATAACCACGAGTTTAAGTTTTTTGATGATGCTCTTTTTCACCTTTCTAACGGGCTACAACTACCTAACGAGCTACATTCCGCAGGATGTTTCGCCATTTGCGACGGAGCAGTGGGTGGCCTTTAATGCGAATAACATTCGGGTGAGTGATTGTGGTTGTTTTGGCGACTTTATGAAGCTTTTGCCAATTGAGACCTTTGGGAAGGACATCATTTTGACCTTCATGACGATTTTTCTTTATATCAAGACCGAGAACTTGCAATATGTGATTCCGGAGCGGGGCAAAGGGCGTTTGATTAGCACTTCTTTTTGGACGGTAGCGATAACGGTGGCTAGTTTATTCAACTTTTACTTTGGCTTGCCTTGGATAGATTTTCGACCTTTTGCAGAAGGGCGCAACATAGTGATTGAGCGAGAAGTTTGTGCTTTGGACCAGCCCGAAATATTGCTTACTTATACCTATAAGAACAAAAATACGGGAGAAGAGGTCAAGGTTAATAACAAGCAGATGTCTGAAGAGACCGAAAAATACAGCTACCTTTGGAAGACCAAAGATGCCGATGGCAAGAAGATTTGGGCGACCCAAAATGACAAAACGGAGGAAGAAGTATTGAAAAAGGGCTGCGACTCTAAAGTGGCTGAAATGGATGCTTCTAAGCAGCATAGTTTTGCTAGTCAGGGCTATAGTTTTTTGGTTGTTGCCGATGATTTGAGCAAATCTTCAAAGGAAGGATTTAGAAAAATTGCGGCCTTGAGTTTGGCGGCAGAAAAGCAGCAGGGCATCCCCACGCATGCGCTTTATTACTACATTGAGGATGCGGATGCCGATGGCGATTACAGTGATGATTTGGAGGCTTTTCGGCAGGAGTTAGGCACTGCCTTTGATTTTACGCAGGGCGATGAAAAGTTGGTTAAGACTATTATTCGTTCTAGTCCGGGGCTTTTGCTTTTGCATAATGGGACGATAGTTAAGAAATGGCATCATCGTCAGTTGCCTGGCAGCTTTGAGGAATTGGCCGAGGCTTATATTGAGGAGTCTACAGTAGATTTAGAGTTAGAATTAGACATCCAGGATTATATGCCAGAAAGTACTCATCATGCTTTCTTTTGTTCTGTGGCCAAGCTAAGCAAGGGTGATTTTGGGCAAAAAGAGCTTGATCTCGTTATTTTGGATGGCAATGATGCCTTATTGCGGCCCTTAATTGATGAGAATACGGATTTGGGGGTTACGGAGCGTAAACTGAAAGTGAAGTTGAGTAAAAAACCGCAATTGGTGCCCAGCAACCCCAACTTAAAATGGGTTCCCAATGGCATTTTGGACCAAAAGGGGCAAGCTTGGGAAATTGTTAGTATTGAATTGAAGTAGAACTTTTTATTTATAAGATGCATCCCTCTAGGCCTTAGGCTTAGGGGGATTTTTTTTGCTTCTTGGTCGAAAAAAGGAAGCAAAGCGCTAGCCATTTAGTTTATTCTTTATGGAAGAAATTCGTCACTAACAAAAAACAAACTGTGAAACAGCTATTACTTTCGGCAGTACTCCTGCTATTGGTCCAGCTAAGTTGGGCCCAGGACCGCATTTTACTGCGTCAGCCCAGTCTTAGTCCAGATGGGCAAGAATTACTTTTCTCTTATCAGGGAGACATTTGGCGGATGAAACTGCCAGAGGGGCAGCCTAGGCGATTGACCGTTCATCAAGCCTATGACAGCAAGGCGATTTGGTCGGCAGACGGGCAGCAAATCGCCTTTCAATCAGACAGAGATGGCAACAGCAACATTTACGTCATGCCAGCTCAGGGAGGTCGTCCCAAGCAGCTCAGCTATTACTCAGGCAACGACCAACTACTGGGATGGAAAGACGAGCAAACACTTTTATTTGCTAGTCGTCGGGCCTACATCAAGATAGAGCGCAGCTATGGAATTTATGAAATTCCGGTTAGTGGGGGGCAGCCTCAGCGCATTTTAAATAGTGATGCGGTAGACGCACAAATGTCGCCTAATAAAGAGCAGTTATTATTAGTTCGGGGAAGCTGTAGAACGGCTAGGGAGGACTATCGTGGGCCAGCGAACAGAGACCTTTGGACCTACAATATCAAAGCTGATAAATTTGAGCAAATTACGGACTTTAAAGGCAATGATTTTAATGGGCAATGGGTAGATAGGCAGCGAATCTGTTACCTATCAGCTCAATCTGGTCGTTATAACATTTACCTCAAGGACTTGATCAAGGGAGAAGAAAAAGCCCTAACCCAAGAAAAGAAAATGGGCATATTAAACTTTGCGCTTAGTCAGGACGGGCAATATATCGTCTATCAGCAAGCTGACCGTATCTTTTGGGGCAAGACAGAAGGTAAAAAGCAAGAAATCAAGGTAGACATTGCCAGTGATTATCGTTTTGACCCCTTTATAGAGAAAAGCTATAGTCATTTAGACAACTACAGTCTTTCTCCTACGGCCAAGCGTATTGCCTACGAAGTACATGGCGATATATTTATTGGCGCACAGCATAAGCAACTAAAAGAGGGGCGTACTCTAGCGCAGGGACCTAGTCGACAGAGAGCCCCCTTATTTCTCAATGAACAAACCCTACTTTACCGTAGTGATGAGGCTGGGAAATATGCCCTTTATAAGGTATCTTCTAAAGACAGTACAGCAACCGACCTCTACCGCAGTCTTAAGCTCAAGAACAGTCTCATTCAAGAATTTCCCTTAGACCTCAGTCAGTACTGGCTTTCTCCAGATCGGAAACAGCTAGCCTATTTACTTGGGCGGGGACAGCTATGGGTGGCTCAAATAGACAGTCTGGGTCAGTTATCGAATAATAAAAAGCTACTAGATGGTTGGGCCAGTCCTACTGGTCTAAGTTGGTCTCCGGACAGTTACTGGCTAGCCTATTCTTTAGAGGATCTCAACTTTAATGAGGAAATCTTTATTCATGCGGCCAATGATTCTATTCCGCCGGTTAATGTGAGCATGCACCCCCGCAACGACCGCAATCCAGTATGGAGCCCAGACGGCAGCAAATTAGCCTTTAGCTCGGACCGCAACAATGGGGATAGTGATATTTGGTTTATTTGGTTAAAAAAAGAGGACTATCTGCGCCAGACCACCGAATGGAAAGCACTTGAAATCTGGGCCGAAGAAAAAAAGCCTAGTAAAAAGGATAAAAAAGAAGCGATTAAGGTAAAGATTGACTTTGATCAGCTCTATGCTCGTAGCCAGCAAGTAACGGCGATGCCTGGCCGAGAGTCGGGTATTTGCTGGAGCCCTGACAGCAAAACTATTTTTTATCTGAGCAGTTCGAACAGCAGCAGAAACTTTGAGAAAGACCGTGCGCTTTATTCAGTACGTTGGGATGGGAAAGAGAACAAAGCCCTTATTTCGGCTAGTCAAACCCCCTATAATTTACAGCTTTCTGAAGATGGGAAACTACTGTTTAGCCAACTCAACAGGGGGCAGCTGGCCTATATTCAGCTCTCCAACAAAAAGCTCAATAACTTAAGCTTTCGCTCTAACCTAAAAATTGATTATGCTGGGGAGTTAGCTCAAATATTTGAAGAGGGTTGGCGGGCCTTAGAGGCTGGCTTTTATGATCCTCAGTTTCATGGGTACAACTGGAAGCAGCTAAAAAAAACCTATCGTCCACTTTGCTTAAAGGCCTCTACCAAAGAAGACTTTCAATGGATGTATAACTTGATGCTAGGACAATTGGATGCTAGTCATATGGGACTATATGGTGGCGATAACCCCAAAAAACTAGCTCGAAAAAAGAGTGGTTTATTGGGGGTAGAGCTTTGGCAAGATGGAAAAGCAGGAGCTAAAATTCGTTCGGTGCTTGAAGGAAGTCCAGCTAGCCGGGCAGAAAGTCAAATCTTAGCCAATGAGCGTATTATTGCCGTTAATGGAGAAAAAATTAAACCCCAAGACAACCTCTATGCTTTTTTGGAAGGAACGGCCAGTAAACCAACCTTATTAGCCGTAAAAAGTGAGGCTGGAGACATTCGCGAACTTGTTATTTGGCCAAGCCCCTCACTTAATAAGCAGCGCTATGAAGCTTGGGTAAAAGAGCGTAAAATACTCACCGATAAATACTCCAAAGGAGAATTGGGCTATATTCACATTAAAGCAATGGGTTGGAGTAGCTTTGAACGCTTTGAACAAGAACTAATGGCTGCCGGAGATGGGAAAAAGGGAATTGTCATTGATGTTCGCTATAATGGTGGCGGTTGGACAACCGACTACCTTATGGCCGTACTCTCTGTTCGCCAACATGCCTACACCGTCCCAAGAGGAGCAGCCAAAAACCTCAAAAAGGAACACAAAGCCTTTAGTAACTACTATCCCTATAGTGAGCGCTTGCCCCTAGCGGCTTGGACCAAAGGGAGTATTGCCCTTTGCAATGAAAGCAGCTACTCTAATGCCGAAATTTTTTCTCATGCCTACAAAAACCTAGGTTTGGGGACCCTAGTTGGCCAACCCACTTTTGGCGCTGTTATTTCTACCGGAGGCTATGGCCTGCAAGATGGGTCTTATGTCCGTATGCCTTTTAGGGCTTGGTACAGCAAAGCTAAAGATGAAAATATGGAACGCATTCCTGCTATGCCAGATATTTTAGTTCGACTGGCCCCAGATTATCAAGCTAAACAAGAAGACCAACAACTACAAAAAGCTGTAGAAGTACTCTTAAAAGAGCTTAATGCAGATAAAAAATAAGGACTTTAGTCTATTCAACAACAAAGCCATCTCTTTTAGAGATGGCTTTGTTGTTTTTGGCCCCAGGGCTTAACTACCTTTTAGATCTGGGTCTTGCTTTTTAACTGCGGCCGCATGCACCCAGCCCAGATACCCTAGTGCTGTTTTCACTCGATAAAAAGGAGCATAATATTTTTTTCCTCTTAATTTAACTGTCACACTATCAGCAGAAACCTCTCCCATAAAATAGAGCTCGCTACCTTCTGGCAAATGGCGCAAAACCTTGGCCTCTAGCTGCTGATGTTCTCGGAGTCGGAGATTTTGCACCTCTACACGAAGCAAGTCACCTCGCTTCAACCCATTGTTTATCTTTTGCTTATTCTCTACAACAGATAAAGAAGCATTTTCTTCTAAGGGGCTAATTAAGGCTGTTTTTTCTGTATCTTGCTGGCAAGAGGTACAACTAAAGACAGTGAACAGCAGGATATAAATTAAAGCATTTGGCATATATTCAGTCTTAATTCAAATCACATAATCGGCTTAAATATAGAAAAAGCACTTTATTTCTTAAAAGTTTTCACTACTTCTTTGGGGGTTGTCCCTTTTTTATACATCCATAAACAAAGGCGCAAGCTTGCGCCCTTTATCCTTTTGAACTGGCACCGAAAAGGGCCAAAAGAAACATATTTATGCCAAAAACCATTCGTTTTAGCCTAGCTGATCAGGCTAAGTTTTTTCCTACCCTACGCAAAAGGGTCAATCAGCACTTCCGTAGCCAAAACATTGACCGTAATGCAGATAGCCGCATGTACCTCAAGTCAGCGGTTATGCTAGGGCTATACTTTATTCCCTTTGCCGTTATTCTCCTCAACATCCTGCCCCTTTGGGCGGTCATGATCGCCTATATTGTTATGGGCATTGGCCTTGTTGGCATTGGGATGAATATCATGCATGATGCCAACCATGGCGCTTACTCCAAAAACCCTACAGTCAATGCTATTTTTGGCTATACCGTCAACTTAGTTGGTGGAAATGCCTTTACCTGGAAGGTGCAGCACAATATGATGCACCACACCTATACCAATATCTACGGCTTCGATGAAGATATTGAAGATAAACCCTTTTTACGCCTCTCTCCCAACGGAAAGCTCAAGAGCTATCAGCGTTTTCAGCACCTTTATGCACCTATTCTCTATGGTCTAGCTACTGTTTCTTGGATTTTATGGAAGGATTTTGTAGCCCTAAAGGGCTATAGCCAAGACGGTAAAACTGCCGCCATGGGAAGTACCCACAGCAAAGAGTTCTGGATCCTGCTCAGTACTAAAATTGGTTATTGGGCCATCTTTTTTGCCCTTCCTATTGTCCTCACTAGCTATGCTTGGGGCTATTTGCTACTCGGCTTTTTTATGATGCACATGACCGCTAGCCTAATCATGACTTTGGTCTTTCAGGTGGCTCATGTCGTAGAACTCACCGACCATTTTCAACCCGATGAGCAAAATGAAGTGGAAAACGTTTGGGCCATGCACCAGCTGGCTACCACCTCTAATTTTGCCCGCCAAAATAAAGCCCTCTCTTGGTTTTTGGGCGGACTAAACTTTCAGGTAGAACACCACCTTTTTCCCAATATCTGCCATGTGCACTACCCCGAGGTAGCCAAAATTGTAAAAGCAACCGCCGAGGAGTTTGGCGTGCCCTATTATGAGTTTAAAACCTTTGGCGGCGCAATCAGCTCTCATTTTAAAAGCCTAAAAGCCTTGGGCAACAATGAGCTGCAGGCCATAGAACTCCCCAAAAAATCTGAAGCCGCTGTCATCAAGTAAAATCTATCACCTACAACAATACAAAAGGCCTTCTCGCTAAGCAGAGAAGGCCTTTTTTGGTCCTCTAAAAGCTTTTAGCTATATTCTGAACTCAAAAAATAATACAATTTATGCAAAAGAAAATGGGGCATACGCCCAAATTGATTTTAAAACTAGAAGGACAATACTGGCAACTCGCCCAAAACAAAACCGAAACCACTCCAGAGTTTCAAGCCCTAGCCCCTCCCCTACAACGGATGATGCTAGGCGCATTTTCGGCCCTCCTACTCAAAATTGATCGGGCAGCTGTCTATTTCTTTGCCGCCGAAAAAGAAGGACCCTCTGCTAGCTACCACTGCCTAGAAGAACAAGATGAACTCCTCCGATTGAAAATCCAACCCCTAGACGAAAAACAAAAAGCTAGAGAAATTGAACTCTCTTGCACAAATGACTATTTGAAAATCGTTGGTTTATTGCCTGCCCAAGCGGCCCTTTTCTATGAAAAAGCCAACTGGAAAAACTACAGCCAAGAAGAACAAGCCGCCTATGAGACCCAAATGCAAAAAATTGTCAATCAATTTGGCCAAGATATGCGGCAAGAAATCCAACAACAACATCAAACTAGAGAAAAACTTTAAGCGCCTATTCAATTGTTTATAAATTAAAAGCTGCTTTCACAAACTTCTTTTAATTTTGTGCTCGCTTAACCCATCTTTTTTATGCAAGCCTCTGGAATCATTACCCTAACAACCGACTTTGGTGTCCGCGATCATTATGCGGCCCTACTCAAAGGACATATTTTGTCGGAGGGGCAGGCTGTCCAATTTATCGATATCTCTCATCAGGTGCAGGCCTACAATATTGGCCAAGCGGCCTATTTGTTGGGCGCTAGCTTTTGGGCCTTTCCCAAAGGGAGCATTCATATTGTGAGTGTGCACAATTTCTATCAAGAACATCCCCGCTTTTTGGTCATTGCCCACAAAGGCCACTATTTTATTGGGCCCGATAATGGCGTTTTCTCTCTTTTGTTTAAAGAAAAACCCCAAGAAATTTATCAGCTCATTAGTGAGGAGCCCCCTTCTTTGCTTAGCATGCAGCGCCTATTTGCCAAGGCCTCTGCCCATTTGTTGGCCCAACAACCAATAGAGGAAATTGGCCGAAAAAGCAATGAACTACTCGAGCGCATTAGCCTCAATGCCGTGGTGAGCAAGGATTATATCCGCGCCGCGGTCCTCTACATCGATGTCTATGAAAATGTGGTCCTCAATGTAGACCGAAAACTCTTTGAGGAAATTGCCCAGGGCCGCTCTTTCGAGCTTTATTTCAAACGCTTCGACCCCATTAGCGACCTCAGTTTGCATTATGCCGAACAGGCCGTGGGCGAGGTCCTTTGTCTGTTCAACTCTTCCGGCTTACTAGAAATTGCCATCAATGCAGGCAAGGCCGCCTCTCTCTTTGGCCTAAAAGTAGACGATAGCGTCCAGCTCGAGTTTTTAAATGATTAGTAGAAGAGTGCATTTTTTTGTGCTCTTCTCTTTTTTTGGGGCCCGCGGCCAGCGAAGCTGGCCGCCGCTATGCTCTGCGGCTCGCAAGTCTGCTCGGCCCTGCGGCGGCTTTGCCGCCTTGGTCTGGCCTGCGGCCACCCCTGCGCAGCGCTGGGCCGCTCCTCTCTCTTTTTTGCTTTTGGCCATCTTCTTCGGCCCTTAATTTTATGAGGACTTTCGCCTTTATTTATGGTCCAGATACCCACCCTACAGGGCCGAAGGCCCGCAGGCTGAGGGATGGATAAGGGTGGCCGAAGGCCAGACCGAGCAAAAATGCGCAGCATTTTTTGCGAAGGGCCGAGCAGACCTGCGAGCCCTGACACAGCCCGACCCGAGCGAAGCGAGTGGGCAGCCCCAAAAAAAGAAAAAAAGTCCTGTCCAACCGAAGTTAGACAGGAGAAAATCTATTTTTTGCCTAAATTTTCTTGAAGCAGCGGAAGAATTTCACTCAAATCATTTCGGCAAGACCAAATATGATCGCAAAAATCTAGCTGTGGGTAAGAAGAGCCATGAGTATGGTAACCTCTAGTAACAATCAGGCTATTAAATTGGGTACCTTGGGCCTGCATGGCCTTAACCTCAGCCAAATCGCGGGCATTTAATCCTGCAAAATCGCCATCGCTAATGAGGAGAACATCGGCTTTTTGAAAATTGTCTTTTTCTAGCTGTTTGATAGCCGCTTTGAGCGCTGGGGCCACATCTGTTCCTCCATGAAAACTCTTCTGTAGAAAAGAAACTAGCCTTGGTAAATCTCGAGCAAACTGGCTAATTTCCAAGCATTCAATTTGGACAGAAAAAGAAATTAGATAAACAGGTCGTTGGTCTTGCAGACCAATTTTGCTCATGGCAAAAGCAAGTAATTTGGCAATTTCCTCTGGGGCGCCCCGCATAGATCCGCTAGTATCTACGGCTAAAATAAAAGGGCCTTTGGGGCTTTCTTTGGGAAGCAGCAAACGCTCTTCGTAGAAATGAGTTTCGGTACAATAGCCTTCAGCTTGATACTGAAAACTAGTCAATTGTTTTTCTGCAAACTTTTGGTAAAAAAGGTTCTCGGTTTCGGTGGTGCTTAAAAGGGCCAACTCAGAAGAAAGCAGACTATGCAGATCATTACTTCGCTGAATACCAACCACTTCCGTTCGACCATCTTGAAGAACGAGGGTTCCTCTTTGTTCTTCTTTTTGGATAGTCACCTCCTCAAATTCCTTTTTTTGTTCTCGGTGTCGGCCCAATAAATTGACCACTTCTTGGAGTTGTTTATTTTGCTCAATCAGTTGGTTATAGCGTTCCAATAAATGAAATCCTCGGTCTAGAAAAAAGCCTTTTCCATAGCCCCAAAGTTGGTGCAAAGGCAGCTCTAAGCCAATAGCATTAAGTTGTTCTTGGGTTTCCTTTAAGCTCAAAAGCATTTGCTTCAGCTCCCTATTGCAGCGATTGACTTCCTCTTGGGCCAATCTGTTTTCTTCGGCTCTTTTTTTCTTCATCAAAAAGCTTTCGAGCAGATCACAGAAGCGCTGTTTTAGTTGGGCAATTTTATGTTTGGCAATTTGGATATCGTCTTGAATCTGCTGATGCTTGAGGGGGGCGTTCTTATCCTTTAGTTTTTCTTTTAAGTCTGTTAAAAGCGATTGAAGCTGTGCTTTTTCCTCTTGTTCTTTTGGGCGATTATCCTGAATCCATTTGCCTGTTTTCAGGTCCAATTTGCCCAGTATTTTAAGGCCTGTTTTAGGTTTTTCTAAGTCCTGTAGTGCAGAATTGGCTCTAGCTATCCGCTTTTGGAGGTCCTTAATTTCTTCTTGTTGAGCAATTTCTGCTTGCTTCATTTTTTTATGGCTGCTTGTAATTTTTCTTTTTTGCTGCTTGATTTTTTGTTTGTAGCTGCTGCAAAGATATTCTTGATCGCCAAATAATGAGCGCAATTTTGCTCTAAGTCGATGATGTTTTTCGGATAAAAAAAGGTAGAAATCCTGATCTGCCATCAGTCTTAGTTGCTTAATAAAGGCCGTTTCAGCAGTAAAACCGAGCTGGCTAATCCGTTGATGAAGCGCTAGGAGGTGCTTTAGGAGTCTGATGGTTAGCAAGAGCTTCATTTCGGGCTCTTTTTCAATCAGTTTTTGTATTTCCTTGTCCAGAAAAAGGCTATTCATCAGCGTCAAATAGCAAGTATCAATAATAGAATACTGAGGATCTATATATTTCCATTGCGCTACTGCGGCTAGTATTTCTTCTTTGATTAGAGGCTCAAAAGACTCATTGTTGGCGGTAAAATCCTGAATCGCCTCTCTGGCGGCATTTAATTGGTCCATTTTATTTGTGTTGGCTAAGGCAGCAAAGTTTTTTGGGGCTTTACTGCCTTAGAGATGAAGGGAATAGTTTAGTTGCTTAGTTTTTGAATATCCTCTCGGCAGCTCAATTCTAGTTCATAGTATTTTTGATGTTGCTGCTTAGCGCCATTTTCGGCCAGCCGAATATTTTCTGCATTAGTGAAAAGATGGCTTTCCCACTGCTTGGCATCACAAACTTGCTGTTTGGCTTCTACCTCTTTTTTGATCTTTTTTTCAAGGGCCTTATACTCTTTGAGCAAGGGAGCTTTGTTGGGCAAAATAAGAACCTCTTCTAGGGCGATATCTTGTGAAGATGAATTTCCCCAGTGATCAACAGAAGTAGATTTAACTCTTAGTTCTCCAGTTATTTTTTTATAGACCAAAACAGGATATTGCGATTTTGAAGCATGAATATTAACCAAAGAGACCTCTTTAAAATGCTGAGCATAAAGTTTGTCAAAATCGCTTTTGGCAATAAGGTTATACTGCTTTTCAATACCGAAATCTGAATGGCTTAAGCCAAGAAGCTTATAATATTCTCTTCCTTTTATCTTATACACTTTTGGCGCATAGTTTTTTGTCCCAAACAGCTTATCAAGCTTTTTATGCAAGCGAGTATGTTCGGCATTAAGCTTTTTAAAGTCAGCAGTTTGCAGCTCTCCATATTTTTTAATCACGACTTGCAGCTGCTTGGCCAAATCATCAATTTGCTCAACTTGGTCCCAGAGACAATGCTTGATCAAAAAGCAATCTAGGCTGTTTGTTTTGCTGCGGCCATGCATAAAGGCAGAAGCTTTAAGTAGGCCCGTAATTTTTTTCCATTTACGGTCAGAGACATAAATAGGCGCCTCCTTTTTATTACTCTGAGCTAGGCTCTTTTTTAATCGGCAGATAATTTCTACAGACTCTGCAGATAGCTCGACCGCTTTGATCTTTTTTTGCCAATCTTCAAATTCATCTAGGTCAATTTTCTCTTCTTCTTTCAATTTCAAGCCATTAGATGCACCTTCTCCTTTCAAAAATTGCATAAAGTCATCTTCCGACTCAATATTATTGACATGAAAGCGCACAATAAAGCGATCCCAAAGCGCTTCTAAACCCAAGCCTTGACGAGGCAATTCATTTGAGGCGGCAATCAAGCCTTTGAGCTTAATTTTTTCTTCCTGCTCTCCATTTCGATACAGTTTTTCATTCATTACGGTAAGTAGGGCGTTCTGAATGGCTGGACCAGATTTCCAGATTTCATCCAAGAAAACAATTTCGGCCCCAGGCAAGTAGTTGGCTGTTTTGCGCTCGTATTTGTCTTCATTCTTCAGTTTGCTGATAGAAACTGGACCAAAAATTTCTTCCGGCGTGCTAAATTTAGACATGAGGTACTCAAAGGATTTCCCCCCTTTAAAAATTTGAGCCAAGCGTCTTGCAATTAGGCTTTTTGCTACACCCGGAGGGCCCAATAAAAAAATGTTTTCTTCGGCCAAAATGGCCAAAATAGCCAATTTAATGAGCTCTTCTCTTTCATAAAGGCTTTGGCTTAATGCCTTGCAAATCTTGTTAATCTTCTGTTTCATTGAATCAAGTTTTATGGTTAATTACTGTTTTAAAAAGCAGGCGGTATAGCAAAACCGCCTGCGGATCTTAGCTTAGAATTCGCTTAGCTGCTCTTCTTTTTTTGGTTCGGATTGAGCTGCTTCCCACGGTTTCCCTGGTTTTTTGAATAGGTTTTGTTGCTGCCGCTTGTCCCCTTATTGGCATTCTTGATGTCGGCCTGATGATTTGATTTCTTCTGTTTAGACATAAAAAAGTTTTAAATGATAAATGATTAAATATGGACATAGGATGCCCTGACCGCTTAATGCAGTTTTTTAATTTTGATTAAATTTTAATGGGATAATTAACTGACTAGCTGCCTTTTATGGCGGCTTTTTAAAGTTATAAGCTATTGGCTTTCGTTATTTTGCTTAGCCTTGCTTTTTTGTCTAAGACAAAGATAGGGCAAGCAGAAAGAGAAAAAAAATGGCCATTTTGCAATCGGTCCAAAAGCGGGGGTAATCGGTCCAAATTGGCCCTTTTTTAAGCTCAGTTTTGCGAAAAAAAACTGCAAAGCCTTTGTTTATCGGACTTTCAGCCATTTTGAAAAAAAATGCAACTTGGGGCTAATCCGCCAAGGCTGCATGAAAAAAGCGCTATCTCCAATCCGGAAATAGCGCTTTTAGCTTATTCAAAACCCTTAATATTAGTTGATTTCTGCCCTTTTGATCGTCTGAGCATCTTTTATCTGCCTAAAAATAGAGCGACTGATGTCCACCTGCTCTCCATTCACTAAACGAGCATGATAGGTTTTACTATCGTTATAAGGATTATTAAACTCATGAATAGATACAATGGCCCGCTTATTCACAATAATCGATTTGCCAGAGAGAAAGTCAGCCCCCAATTCACTTTTTAATTTATTCAACATGTTTTCAATCGGAATTTTTCGCTCCTTCCCCTCAAAAAGAAGCACCAAACGATCCGACTCCGCATATAAAATCTGCCGATGGTTAATGCAATAAAAATCTTTGCTGTCCTCTTCTTCCTGATTCATTTTCAGAAAAAAATAATGATTGTCTACTTCCGAAGCATTTCCCATGTTCAACATCGCCTGTTTTAGGGCCGCTGTATTGGGCAGCTGCATGTTCCCCTCCTTGAGCAGATTCGGGTTTTCTTGCAGATAAAAAATACCCAAAATACTGAGCAAAGAAAGACTAATGATGCCCGCCAACATGAAAATACCTTTAATAATTGTGTACATAAAAGCTTTGTTTTAGGATGAAGGTTGATTATGAACAACAATTTAAGATAAAATAACAGCGCTTCCAATTTTGTGCTCTTCTCTTTTTTTGGGGCCCGCGGCCAGCTTCGCTGGCCGCCGCTATGCTCTGCGGCTCGCAGGTCTGCTCGGCCCTGCGCGGGCTGCGCCCGCTGGGTCTGGCCTACGGCCACCGCTGCGCAGCGCTGGGCCGCTCCTCTCTCTTTTTCACTTTTGGCCACCTTCTCTGGCCCTTAATTTTATGAGGGCTTTCGCCTTTCTTTATGGTCCAGCTATCCGTCCTACAGGGCCGAAGGCCCGCAGGCTGAGGGATGGATAAGGGTGGCCGAAGGCCAGACCGAGCAAAAATGCGCAGCATTTTTTGCGAAGGGCCGAGCAGACCTGCGAGCCCTGACACAGCCCGACCCGAGCGAAGCGAGTGGGCAGCCCCAAAAAAAGATAAAAAAAGTCCTGTCCAACCGAAGTTAGACAGGACTGCACTGTATTCACTACTTACTAAAACACTACTTATTCATCCAGCTGAGGGCTTGTTGCACAAACTGGGTTAAGTCTGCCCCCTTGAGCATACCTTGTTGCAATTGGGCCAATTGATACAATTGCTTGGCCTTATCGGCATCTTTGCTTTCCAAAATGCTGCTGATTAGCGGGTGGTTGCTATTGACCACAAGATTGAAAAACTCGGGCATATTGTTGTTTCCGCCTTGGAGCATAGACATTTCTTGCATGCGGCGCATAAACTCTGGACGAGTAATCATGAGCGGGAAGCTATCGGGAGCAAGGGCCTCGAGTTGGATATTCACTTGGCTATTGCTGACAGCCGTGCGGAAAATCTCTTCGACCTCCTTGCTTTGCTCCTCATTGAGGATAGACTCCTGCTCTTCGTCTTTTTGGATCAATTTATCGACGCTATCGCTATCTACACGCACAAAGCGGGTATTTTCTAGCTCTTGCTCCAACTTTTGGATAAAATGCGTATCGATAACGCTATCAAATTGGAGGACATCATAGCCGGCTTGTTTGGCGGTTTGGATGTAAGCATCTTGGGCTTCTACTTGGTTGGCATAAAGGTAAATGAGCTGGCCGTTTTTGTCGGTTTGTTGCTCCTTGATTTGCTCCTTATACTCCTCTAGAGTGGCCAACTTGCCTTCGGTATTTTGCAAGAGCATAAACTTGCTGGCTTTTTTGGCAAACTTATCTTCAGAGATGTAGCCATACTTGATGAAGATGTTCATATTCTCCCATTTTTCCTCAAAGGTTTGGCGTTCTTTGCGGAAAATCTCCTGGAGTTTATCGGCCACCTTCTTCGTGATATAGTCCGTAATTTTCTTTACGTTACGATCACTTTGTAGGTAAGAGCGAGAAACGTTTAGAGGAATATCGGGGGAGTCGATCACGCCATGCAAAAGGGTAAGAAACTCGGGAACAATCTCTTTGACCTCATCGGTCACATAGACCTGATTGGAATAGAGTTGAATTTTATTGCGCTGCACCTCCATTTGGTTGCCCAATTTGGGGAAGTACAAAATACCAGTTAGATCAAAGGGATAATCGATATTGAGGTGGACCCAGAACAAAGGCGGTTCGCTAGTGGGGTAAAGCTCGTTGTAGAAAGCCTTATATTCCTCTTCGCTCAGTTCGTTGGGTTGTTTTTTCCAGGCTGGGCGAGGATTATTGATGATATTGGGAACCGTCTTCGTTTCATAAGTAGGTTCGTCCTCTTCATTTTCCTTGGGCAGTTCGATTTGCTCTTCACGGCTTCCGAATTGGATTTCGATGGGCAAGAACTTACAATATTTATCGAGTAGGCCTTGGATGCGGGCATCTTGGGCAAACTCATCATCCTCATCATTGAGGTAAAGGATCACTTCGGTACCGCGATCTGTTTTTTCGATATCCTCTAGGGTATATTCGGGATCGCCTTCACAGCTCCATTGAACGGCTTTGGCTCCTTCTTTATAAGAGAGGGTGCGCACTTCTACCTTTTTGGCCACCATAAAGGCCGAGTAAAAGCCAAGGCCAAAATGGCCAATAATGCTGGCTTCGTCTTGGTATTGCTCCAAAAACTCTTTGGCCGAAGAGAAGGCGACCTGATTGAGGTACTTCATCACTTCTTCTTCCGTCATACCGATTCCTTGGTCCTTAATGGTTAGGGTTTTGGCTTCTGGGTTGGCGATAATTTGGATGCGGGGGTTATCTACCTTGCCGGCTACTTCGCCACGGTTGGCTAGGGTAAGTAACTTAGAGCTGGCATCTACAGCATTGGCGACAAGCTCGCGCAAAAAGATTTCATGATCAGAGTAGAGAAATTTCTTAATAATCGGGAAGATATTCTCGGTTTGTACCGAAATGTTACCTTTCTGCATGTTGTGTTATTTTTTAGTCGATCTAAACAAGTTTATTGATCCATTATGGATCTCGGCAACTCTTTTTTCAAAGCTTGTTCCAAGGCTGCATTTGCTGACAGTTTGTCAGTTTTCGTCTTTTTCTGTCAGGAAAATTAAAATAGCAAAGGTAGTATTTGCGTTTTGCCTCTGGTAATAGCCAAATTTAAACGCACTCACTTTTATAGTTTGCAGCAATTTCCCGCTAGTCGGCCCTATTTTCCTTGGCCATAGCGAAGGCTATGCCCTTAAAAAATAGCTGGCCTAGTCAAAAATTCACAGCAAACCATAGCCAAAGCAGCGCGATTACATCTGGCTGAGGGATGGATAAGGGTGGCCGAAGGCCAGACCGAGCTTTTTGAGCAAAGCGAAAAAAGCGAAGGGCCGAGCAGACCTGCGAGCCCTGACACAGCCCGACCCGAGCGAAGCGAGTGGGCAGCCCCCAAAAAAACTCCCCTCAATTAGCATTGAGAGGAGTTAGGAAGAGGAAATCACTTTAAATGATTTCTGTATCAATTAGGGCTTAGGGTTGCACCACCACTTTGTGGCTAATGCGTTCTTGAGCCGTTTCGATTTGCACGAAATAAACGCCGGGGGCAAGGTTGTTGGTGTAGAGGGTTTCTACTTGTTTGCCGGGGGCGATTTGGATACTTTGGCTAGGCAACATTTGCTGGCCAAGTTGGTTAGTCAACTTAATGTTCACCTCAGTCAATTGGCTCACTTCGATTTCGATATTGAGTTCATCGTTATTCCCGATAGGATTGGGGAAAACGCGAGAAGACTGCAAAGGAAGAGCGGTTGTTTCGATGCCAGTGGCCCAGTCTGCTGTTGTGAAATCGGCGGGGGCAGAAACGAAGTTGCTACAAACATCGTAGGCGGTCATTCCTTGAACAGACCAGCGGTACTGCGCGTTAGGTTGTAGGCTCAGCCAGTAGAACTCATCGGTAGTGATATAGCTAGCTACGGGTACGGCTGCGCCTCCTACGATGCGCTCCAGTTTAACGAGATAATAGCTATTAGAAGCGTCGCCGGTCCAGCGCAACTCTACTTGATTGGGGCTACCGACTAGGGCGCCAGTGTTGGGCCAGTCAATAGAAGGAGCTGCCGAGCTATAGAGTGGGCTAGGGGTATCGAAGAGGTGGTATCCTCTAGACACAAAATCCAGGAGGATGGCATCTTTTTGCTCATCAGAGAACTGCGAGAGGCAGTTATCATTGAAATAGCTCATGAAGTTTGTTTCATCGGGATCAATCATTACGCTATCGGGATCGTAGAAAATGGCTGTTTGGGGACAGTTTGCGCGATCAGAAGAGTAATCGGGGCGGGTATCGCAGAAGCCATCGGCAGCGATTTGGCAATTTTCGCCAGCGGCGCCGCGGACTACTTTTTCTACTTGCATACCGCCCACTTGGCCGGGTGCTTTACCGTTTAGTTCCTCATTGGCGTAGCTAGTTCCTTCCCAACCGAAGAAGGTGTGAGCGAGAGTAAAGAAGTGGCCCAACTCATGCGTAAGCGTGGGGTCGCCGGGGCCTACCCCTGTTTTGAAAGAGAAAACTACATCCAAAAAGCTCGTATAATAAGCCAAAAACTCATCATTGGCTGTTACATTTCGGCCCACAAAGATGTTGAGCACTCCGGGCACCTTATAAAGGGACATGAAGTAGATGGCCGTAGGATTTCCAGAACCATTGCCGTGGTTATAGAGTAGGCTATTGGGAATGTAATTGATATTATAGATATAGAACTGGATGTTTTGGCCACGGTAGTCATCATTTAAGCGACAAACTGAGCCCAAAACACGCTCTACATCTACATAACCAGAACCATCATTTTCTCCACAGACATGAAACTGCAAAGGCACATAAGAAATGCTATCATTGGCTGCGCGGCTCGCTTTGAAGGCCGTAAACTCTTGCATGAGCTCGGCCCGATTGCGGCGGTGTTCCATCAAGCTATTTTTACGTTCTAGCTGTGTTTCTACTGTAGTTCCGCAACCAATATGGTTGTGGCCTGTTTGCTGAGCCTGTAGGCCCGAAAATGCGCTACCTCCCAACAGGCAGAAGAGGAAAAGTAGGCGGAATAAAGATGTTTGCATAAATATAAGCACTTTAGGATTTTATTAAAGCAGGCCTGCAAAAGCCCAAAAGTTAGTTCGCTTTGGTAGCGTCTATAATAATAACGTAGCAAAGCCTAGAGAGGTTTTTCGATTTTTTTGGGCCCACTGCTAAGCTTTTGTAAAAAAGTAAGGGCGAGCTTTAGAATCATCGAAAAAACTGTATATTAGCTGCTGTTCTTGGGCCTAAATTAAGGAATTCTTAATTATCCCTTGAGCAAAAGCCTAGCAAAATTACATTATATAGATGTATTGACAAAATGCCTTGGCGCATTTAGCCTAGAGTTAGGCCTGGCAAATGCCAAAGAATTTCATCCGCAGCAAAGAACGACAAGCGCTCTTTGCCTATTCAAAATATCCTATAAAACTTATATTCAATACAGTATGAAAAAAGTAACTGTAGTTGGAGCCGGAAATGTAGGTGCTACTTGCGCTAATGTTTTGGCTCACGAAAACATCGTGAACGAAGTAGTATTGCTAGACCTTAAAGGCGATATGGCCGCAGGTAAAGCCCTCGATAGCTTCCAACAAGCCCCCATCGATGGCTATAGCACTCGCATCATCGGTACTTCTGACTATAAATATACCGAGAACTCTGATATCGTAGTCATTACTGCGGGTATCCCTCGCCGCCCCGGCATGAGCCGCGACGACTTGATCGCTACTAATGCCAAAATCGTTACTGCCGTAACTAAATCTATCCTTGAGTATAGCGAAAACCCTATCATCATTGTGGTCTCTAACCCCCTTGATGTAATGACTTACGCTGCTTTCAAAGCTTCTGGTTTGCCCTCAAACCGCGTGATGGGTATGGCCGGTATCCTCGATACTGCCCGCTACCGCGCTTTCTTGTCTATGGAACTCAATGTTTCTCCCCGCGATATCCAAGCGGTGCTTATGGGTGGACATGGCGACACGATGGTGCCTTTGCCCCGCTACACTACCGTAGCCGGTATCCCCGTTACTGAACTTATCGAGGATGATAAACTCAATGCTATCATTGAGCGCACTAAAAAAGGAGGTGGAGAGCTCGTTAAACTAATGGGCACTTCTGCTTGGTATGCTCCCGGTGCTGCCGCTGCCCAAATGGTGGGCGCTATCGTGCGCAACGAACAACGCATTTTCCCTTGCTGCGCTTGGCTTAAAGGCCAATATGGCGTAGAAGATCTTTACCTCGGCGTTCCCGTGAAATTGGGTAGCAACGGTATCGAACAAATTATCGAATTGAAACTCAATGAGGAAGAAAAGCAGTTGCTCGATACTTCTGAAAAGGCGGTACGCTCTGTCGTAGAAACCTTTGAAGGTATGGGCTTGCTAGAAGAAAAAGAAGAGGCTTAGTCCTTTCTTTATCTCCGTCCAAAAGGCTTAAAAGTGGTGTTTACTGCTTTTAAGCCTTTTTTTTGGGGGCCTCCTGCCTGCGGCAGGCGCTACGCTTTGGGGCTCGCTGTTCGCTCGGCCCTTCGGCGCTTTCAGCGCCTTGGTCTGGCCTTCGGCCACCCCGCCGCATCGCTAGGCCTGCGGCGGCTTCGCCGCCTGCTAGCCGTGGCTGCAGGTTAAAACCAGCAGCCATGCAACAACCCCATTCTATACCTATAGTGCAGAGAGGATTAAAATCCTCTACCGCTTTGAACAAGGGTTATTTTTTTCTTCGATAGTTTGTTTTTTATCCCCCATAAATTTCATAATACCCCTAGGGCCAAGGCCCTAGGCTATCGAAAAAATTGTCATCCCCTCATTCGAGGGGATTTGCTGTTCCACTAGGCTCCATCAGCAAAGAAGGGCTTTAGCCCGCTCTTTGCATAGCCCCACAACCATGGGCTTTAGCCCATGGCCGCAGAACAACTCCACACAAAAAATCAGGGGTAAAACAATTGCTATGCTTACCGTAACTGAGCGAACTGACGGAGAAAGTCCTTGTTCGCTTTTTCTACTTGTAGCTTTCCATTAAGCTTCAACCCAAAGCTACCCAGCCACTAAAAGACGCTTTCTTTATCTCTCTTTCTTCAAAATACTAAGAAAAAGTTGAGGGACTAACGAAAAGCCACAGGACCGAAAAACCTAATAGCTCCTTTTCATATAAAGAACTTCTCCTCTATCTCTCCCCCATAGAACCCAAGAAAAAGTTGAGGGACTAATATTGAAATTTTATGTGTGCCCCTTTTTGCTGCCTAGGGACAAGCCCCTAGGCTAGCTTTTTCAGATAGCCCTCTGCGAGGGCCTTTGGATATGGCCCTTCTCTGCAAAAACAGATGAGCAAGGCCGTAAATCATAATTTGAGGCCCTTTAGGGCTGACTCCATTGGATTAGCCTAGGGGCTTGTCCCTAGGCGATGAATTACAGGCGGCTTTGCCGCCGCAAAGGAGCGAAGCGACTGGCCTAGCGATGTGCAGGGGTGGCCGAAGGCCAGACCCAGCGGGCAAAGCCCGCGCAGGGCCGAGCGAGCAGCGAGCCCCGAAACGTAGCGCCCGCCCAAGGCGGGAGGCCCCTAAAATCACACTGATAAAAACATTGAATGTAAAGTCATTACAAAAGCAGCTAGCTCTATGTTTTCATATCACACAAAAGCCGCCTGTGAACGTTAATTAGTATAGATACTGGCTTATTTCCAGTTAAGTTTTACTTGTTTAATTCCCCCTTCTTTTGACTCATAGTTTAATACCGCAGTACCTTTCTTGAGCTCTATCAAATTAAAACTTTCTGATATATCTATTACTTCTATTAAATCTTTCAAGTCAGTTTCAGCTAGAATAACTTTATCTACTACATCTACAACCACAATCGTATCCTGTGATACAGTGAGCTCTAAGATGATATTCTCAACAGTATCTTGAGCTAAAATATTTTGGGCTATGTATGGCATACGGAGTTGCCCATTTTCATCAACTGAATAGTAGTAGTTGTCTACGCAAAAATTTCCACAACTTTTAGTCAATGAGATCACTTTTTCATTTGACCAATCATATTGTAGTATAAATTTCCCCTTGGTTTCACATTGATATTTACATCCCAAAAGTTGCTTTTGACAAGGCTCTATAATTTTATGACATATTGAGATATCAAAAAACGCACTATCAACTAAAACATAATTCATTGAAAAAAAGTCTGTTTCTACTCCTTCTGGCAATTCAATAACACAGGTTTTTAATACATCCTCTATTTCATTTTTAAGGTTCTCTTCTCTGCTAGAAGTGCAGGAGTAATTAGCAGTTACATAAATAATGATAAATCCTATATAGATCCACCTTGGGTTTAAAAATATTTCCATTGAAAGCCTTTATTTGGATTACTAAATTTTATTCCCCCCTCCATAGAAATTTCTATATTAAAAATAGGATCTATATTGGGCCCCAAAAACATTGTTTTGCCCTTAGCCCCAAAATTAGGACAGTAGTTTAAGGTGGAAAAATGAAAGAAAAAAGTCGTATAATGAAGCACTAAATTACAAAAGAGATGAGAAAGAAACGTCGTAATTTCAGTTCTAAATTTAAGGCAAAAGTGGCCTTAGAAGCGCTAAAAGAGCAATTAACCTTGGCAGAATTAGCGACAAAATACGAGCTACATGCAAATCAAATATCGGCCTGGAAGAAAGAGCTTTTGGCCAATAGTTTTTTGCTTTATGAAAAAAAGCGAGGCCCCAAAGTGGATGCTGATGAAGAAAAAGAAGCCCGTTTATATGAGCAAATAGGCAAGTTGCAGTTTGAGCTGGACTGGCTTAAAAAAAAATATAGGGGAATGTGATGAAGCGTTAAGACTGAGCCAAATAGCAGCTCTGCCGCTGCGCGGCCCCTAGGCCTGCGGGCCTTCTGCTGTGGCTGCAGCTTGAACCCCTCATGAAGTTAAAATCTAGCAGGATATTAAAAATATGCTTACCATAGGCGCCTTATCAAGCCATAATATTGTTTACTTAACTTGCTATAAATGTAGTGTACCTCCTTCAACTCAAATTTCCCTTCATCGCTAACTACCCAAATATCTTTTTTTATAGCATCATCTGGAGTCGGACGCTCTGATTCCTTTGTGCTGTCCATAATGTGCACATAAATCTCCGTACTCCCATAATTTATATATGAATAATAGGTATCTAAAACCCCCACTTCCTTAAAGTGTTTAGCCGCTAAGCAATCTATTAGACGCCCATTTTTTTTGTAAGTAAGGAGACAATACATTTCAGTATAGGGCTCTTCTTCCCAATATTCAAAAGAAGCTAGTATGGGTTCAGGCTTTCCTGTCTCTAGAGGCCACATTCCTTTCAAAGATAAATTCCCCTTTCTCCCTGGAAGTATTTTATTTTTCAATGAATCACTAATAGGACCTGAACGAACTTTTTTAAATAAAGAAGCTATATCTTTTTCATTAAGATCATCTCCTAGAAGCAGGTCTTTTAAATAGAACGCCTTGGCCTCCTCAATCTTTCTTTGTTTTCTTGCTAAAACCGCTAAAGAATCATCTAGTCCTTTTTGGCTTTCATCTTCTCTATCTAACGGTTTAGCTAGGCAGCCCCCTATAAGTACTGCTGCAAGTAGCAGCATCTTTAAGAAAAAAAATAGGCGCATAGATTAACTACTTTTAGAGCGTATTTAAAGTTTTCTATTTATTCTTTTTGCGGCCTAGTCTACTATATAATGTAGGCAATAGCAAGGACCATGGCCGAAGGCCAAACGGCCACAACAAGCCCTTTAGGGCGTCTTCGACGACCGAAGGGAGTAACCGATGTGCAGGGGTGGCCAAAGGCCAGACCAAGCGGGCGCAGCCCGCGCAGGGCCGAGCGACCCGACCAACGGGAGCCGACGCAGCGAAGCAAGTAACAGCGAGCCCCGAAACGACAACAAGGACTTTAGTCCGCAGTTCGACGACCAACGGGAGTAACCGCCGCAGCTTTGCTGCGGAGGCCCAAAAAAAAAGAAGCATTTCCTAATCGTTCACTGCTGTATTGCGGCCCAAATCTAAGCGATTGATGCGCCAGAAAAAAATGAGCAGGGCCAAAAGGCTGAAGCTGGCCAAAATAGAATAGAGCCAATATTGTTCAAAAAAACTTCTTTTGGCCAGGGCCATCGTTTGGCGGTCGCCCAGATAGAGGTAGCCGCTCCAAAACTGAGGGGCCGCCCATTCTGAGCTCAGTAAAAGGCTCAGTTGGGCCTCTCGAAAAGCCTCCTCTTTTTGGTAGCCCTTGGCCAGTAAATCGTAGAAAATGGACAAAAAAGCGGCTTCGGCTTCGGCAGATTTGGACCAGCGGCTCAGCAAAAGCGAAGAGCAGCCATCATGAGCAAAAAGATGTCGCCAGCGCAACAGCTCCTCGGCCTCGGCCTGTCGCTCGGGCAAAGGCACAAAATAAAGCAGGGCCGTTTGTATGGGCAACTGTTGGAGCTGCCAAGCCGACAGACTATCGGCAGCAAATAGATAGGAAGCCTGGGGACCTTTTTGGGCCAAAGCCAAATGCAGCAGGCTATAATCGCCAGAAGCCGCCAGGGGCTTAAAATCGGCCAAACTGGCCTCCTTGGCCCGATAAAAAGAGCCTCTAAAGCGCTGAAAAAGCAAATCGAAGCCCGAAGTGGGCAGCAAGCCCATAGCTGGTGCCCGCTGATCTATGGCCAAGACATTTTTGCCCAAATTGGCCTTTTGGCTGCTGCTATCTGTGGGCAAAAAGCGATAACTCAGCTCCAGCTCCTTCATCAAATAGGGCAATTCGGCATAGCTTTTTTCTTCCGTAACCGCTTGGCGCAAAAGGGCCTCAAAAGGCAGCTGCCAGAGGGGACCATCCAGATAAAGCTGTATTCCTTCTTTGTTTTCGGCCAGTCCGAGGGCCAAAAAGCGCTTATAAAAGCTATGCGCCTGCTGCAAATAGACCTTAGAGGGTTGCGTATTTTTTTGGGCCAATAGGCTGGCTAGTTGCGCCGTTGCCTGTTGGAGATCCTCGCTGCGGCCCAGTTTCCAGAAGCCCAGTAGTTGTTCTGCGTCGGCGGCCAAAAGGTAGCTTTCTTCTTGGGCGGTATAGTAAAGCAAAAACTCTTCGTTTTCCTTCAGTTGCTGCCGCAATTGGGCCAGACTAAATTGGGGCAAGGGCGCATAAGTAAGCGCATAGCGGCTAGGCGATTCTTCTGCTAGGCGAGCCTGCCAAAGGGCCAAATTGGGGGTGGTTTGTCCAGCCAAAAGCAGACTATCGCTGCGAACATCCTTTCGTTGAGGCCAGAGCAATGCTCTTTTTTGCCAAACTCTAGCTTCTAGGGCCAGCTGCAGCGCCTGCTCAAAATACTGCCCTTGGGCCTCTTGGCTAAACTGCTGTTGGTAAAGGGCCACCGACTGCTCCCAAACTGCTGCGCTGAGGTTTAGCAAGCGTTTTCTCAAGGGGCTGTAAGGCCGCAATTGGGTCCAGGCTTGTTCTAGTTTTTGGCGACTCACCTGCAAGGACAACAAAGCTGATTTTGCGGGTTCCCAGCTGGCTTGTCGGCTCAAAATTTCGGCTTCTAATAATAGGCTCTCGGCCTGTTGGCCCAAACTAGCCAAGAGCTCTAGAGACTTTTCGGCCAAATACTTTTTGCGAAAGCGGTTTTGGCTTCGCTGCAGCTCTAAAAAATAAGCTTTAGCCAAGAGAAACAGCTGTTCTTCTCGGCTCAGGAACTGAATCGCCTGCTCCAAATAAATAGAAGAGCTGGGGCGTTTTTCGGCCAAATGCAGCAGGATTTTGCCCCAATAGGCCGTTCCTTCCAAGCCCTCCCAATAAGAGAGGGCCTTTTCTGTATCTTCTTGAATCAGGGCTTGGCCTGTTTTCCAGCGCCAAAACAGGCGCAGGCTATCTCCCTGCTCGAGGCTATCTAGCAGGTTGAGGCCCTCTTGCCAAAAAGGCGCACGATTAGGCAGCGGCAGCTCGCCCAATAATTGGAGATAAGCTAAGCGGTCTGCGCCCTCCAAACTGGCTAAGGCCGTTTGGGCGGCTGCTTGGGCGCCTTCCCAATCTAGGGTGGCTTGGCGATTTTGAATGCTAGAAAGCGATTGGCCAAAGCTGCTAAAAGCAGTCAAGCCAAGAAATAAGACGGTAAAAAGGGGCTGTATTCGAGCCATAGGAGTAGCACTAAAGGTGTTGGTAGATGCTGCGCATCAAAGCGCTTCATAATAAGTTAATAGCTTTTGGGCTTCCTTTTCCCAGAGCCAATCTTGCTTAGCCAAACGGCAATTTGCTTGTAGTTGTTGATAAAGCTGGGGCTCATCTAGTAGTCGGCGAATAGCCCTTGAAATTGCCTTGGGACTCAGTTCTTCTAGCAAAAGGGCCACTTCATATTCGGCCAGATGCCGTTGATATTCTGGAAAAGCCATATTCAGGCTGGGTTTTTCTGCTTGAACGTAATCAAAGAACTTATTGGCCAAAGAAAAGTAGTAACTCTGTCCCTGATGCTTGAGCAGATTGAGGCCCAGATGCGCCTGAGGGGTTATTTTTTGGAGCTCTTCAGGCGGCAGGAAGCCCCAAAACTTAAGCTGTTCTCCCAAGTTAAGACTTTGCGCTTGTTCTTGCAAACTCGCCATTTTGTCGCCCTTGCCCAAAAGCCAGAGCTGAACTTCTTGAGGCGAAAAATCGGCTAAAGCGGCAAGGAGTTCCTCTAGCCCCCTTCCCTCGTTCAACATCCCTTGATAAATAAGAATCAGGGGGCCATTTTCGGGATAACGAACGGCTTGCTGAGCTTTGGGCTGTGCAAGGGGCAGGTTGCGAATCACGCCAAAGGGCTGGCCGTGCTGTTCCTCAAATAAATCGGCCAAACTCTGACAGACCGTATAGGCCAGATCTACCTTGGGAATATAGGAGCGGGCAATCCAAGCCCAGATGGCTCGTATTTTAGGGCGACGGACCACCTCTGGCATTTCTTCAAAGTACTCATGGGCATCAAAAACTAAGCGTTTCCCCTTTAGGCGAGCCGCAGCATGCCCTGCGGGCAAACTATCTAAATCTACAGCGCAAAGAATATCAAATTGCTGAAAAATCAGAAAGAAGAATAGCCGCAATTGGTACTCGATATAAAAGAATTTTCCAGCCTGAAAAAAACAGTTTAGGCGCTTTTGCGCATAAGGCCTATCGGGCAAAGGCAGGGAGTCTTTTTGCTTTCGTCCCACCAAAGTAAGTTGATAGCCTGCAGTCTGCAAGCTTAAACAAATACGGTGCATTCGCTGATCTTGCAAGAGGTCATTCGTGACACTACAATATATTTTTTTCTTCACCATAAGCCCAAAGATAGAGAAGAGATGGCAAGAACCTATAGCTTTTATCCTCTAGACGCTATTTTTTTGGGGCCTGCCGCCTTAGGCGGCCGGGCCCTTTCGGGGCTCGCAAGCCTGCTCGGCCCTTCACCGCTTTCAGCGGCTCGGTCTGGCCTGCGGCCACCCCTTCAGGCCCCTAGGCCATCCTCCCCTACTGCTCAGCTACAAGCCGCTTCGCGCCTTCAAGCTTCGCAGGCTCGCGCCAAGCGCGCCCGGCCGGCGGCTGGCGGCGGCCACAACATGCTCTGCACTTGAGCTAATCTAACCCTCAATATATTTCATTTCAGGCCTAGCCCTCCCCTGCGCCGCCCCCGCCTGGGGGCTGGGCTCCTTTGGCCTTGGAGGCCAAAGCGCCCAGCATTACGATGCCCCCCTCCGGGGCGCATCCCCATAAAAAAAGGGCTGTCGGGAAAACCCGACAGCCCTAAAATCTATAACTCCATTAGATTAACGAAGCAAATTCACCGCACCGTGAATAACCTCCGTCTCTCCATCAATATAGAGTACCTCAGCATACCAAGCATAGACCCCAGAATTCATTGGCTTGCCCTTAAAGCTACCATCCCAACCCTGTTGAGGATCATTAGGATCAAGGTCCAAACCTTCATACACCAACTCGCCCCAGCGGTCATACACTCTAAACACCAACACCTGCTCCACCTTCTCATCGCCCTGAACAAAGAAACGGTCATTATTCCCATCACTATTCGGCGTAAAGGCCGTAGGTGCAGCTGCATTTCTAGGCTTCTCCATCTTCACCACAATCGTGCTATCCTGCATACAGCCAGAAGCATTCATGGCCGTAAACTGATAAATCCCCGACTCATAAGGCGTCAATGAAGTCTCCAAACTGCTATCCACCAATGCCCCAGCGTTAATCTCGGTCCACCACCAGCTTGCCGCAGTCGTATCATTCAAATCCGCAAAAAGCGTCAAAGTATCGCCATACTCTAGCACATACTCCACTTCGCCCGAATCTAAGGCCGGACCAAAGCTCGTCATAAAGAAGGGATCTGCCGCTTCTACCGTCACCAAAGTATCAAAGAGACAACCATTGTTATCTTGGACATACAAAGGATAAATCCCCGCTTCCAAGCCCACAAAAAGGTTACCGCCCTGAAACGTCAAGCTATCTAGACTATAAGTATAGCTACCCAATAGCGTCGATCCGCCCGTTCCATCCAACTGAATGCTTCCGTTCGCATCGCCCACACAGGCCGCGCCTGTAATACTGAGGTTGCCAATACCTACTTCCGTCGGATTCGCCAAGCTAATGCTCGTATCTACCTTACATCCATTGGCATCTTCTACATTAAGGGTATAGTTGCCTGCTGCTATGCTATCCAAACTAGGCGTTAGCGCACCATTGGACCATAGATAATTGTAAGGCGAAGTTCCACCAGCTACCGTAGCGCCCAAAGCTCCTGTACTATTGTTGTAGCAATCTACCGCTCGAACTTGGTTCAAACTCAACTCTAGTTCCGCAGGCTGACCCACTAGATAGCTAAAGCTATCCACACAACCACTAATCGATTGGACCACCACGCCATATTGGCCAGCAGCTAGGGCCGTAATGCTTGTGCCCACAACACCATTGCTCCAGTAACTCGCCTGCAAAGGCTCATTCGAGTTCGTAATGCTAATCGCACCCGTAGAAGCTCCATAACAATCTACATCATCAATCGCTACCGTAACACTCAAGGCCAAAGCCTCTTCTACTACTGCCGTATCTACCTGCGTACAACCATTCAGGTCTGTTACACTCACATAATAAGTGCCCGCAGAAAGGCCAGTCGCTACATTCGTCGTCTGACCCAAAGGATCTGACCACTGATAACTCAAGGTTCCTGTTCCACCAGAAGCCGTCACCTGAGCGCTTCCATCTGCGCTGCCTGTACAGCTTGCATCTGTTACATTCACGATTTGGCTGCTGATTCCTGAACTTTCATTTACTGTTGCCGTACGGACCAAAAAACAGCCGTTGGCATCTGTAATCGTCACGCTATAGCTACCAACACTCAAGTTCGAGTTCACATCACTGCTCGCTCCATTCGACCAAGCATAAGTGTAATCGCCATTGCTATTTGGCGTTCCACCGCTCACAATAGCGGTAATTTGACCAGAGGCTCCACCAAAGCAAAGCGCATCTGCAGTATTTAGGGTCGCCACTAGCTCACTAGCGGGTTCACTCACTATAATCTGACTGTTGGTCACACAACCATTCGCATCCGTTACGCTGACCACATAAGTCCCTGCGGCCAAACCGCTAATACTTTGGCCAGTCATTCCGTTGGACCAAGCAAAGCTGTATGGTAAGGTTCCGCCACTCAAGAAGACCGTGGCCGTTCCATCGGCTCCACCCTTACAGTTCACCGCCGTCATCCGAATCGTATCGACCACTAGGGCCGCAGGTTCTACCATATTGACATCCAATGTTGTACTACAGCCATTGGCATCTGTTGCCGTTACTGTATTTACTCCAGCGCCTAGGCTAGTTGCCGTCGCTGTAGTCTCGCCATTGGGCCAGAGATAGCTGTAAGGGGCATTCCCTCCACTAGCTACTACCGTAGCCGTTCCATTTTGATCGCCATTACAGCTAGGGTTGCTGCTCGACACAAAGCTCAATACTACTGGGTCAGGGTTTTGTAGCAAGACTTGTTCTGTTACAGAACAACCTTGGCTATCCACTACCACCACAGAGTAAGCGCCTGGCGCTAGGTTCATTGCCGTGGCCGTAGTTTGTCCATCCGACCAAAGGTAAGTATAAGGGGCCGTTCCTCCTGTGGGAATAGCGGTAGCGCTACCGCTATTCGCTCCAGCACAGGCTGCTGTATTGGTGGTAATTGTTGTGCTCAACAAGCTTGGCTCGCCAATCACAATACTTTCTACTAGCTCACAGGCATTGGCATCGGTGATCGTCACGCTATGCGTTCCTGCCGATAGCCCTACTGCTGTTGCTGTTCCTTGGCCATCTGACCAGAAGTAAGTATAAGGCATTGTTCCACCTTGTACGCTTACGGTAGCATTACCATCTGTACTTCCATTACAGCTAGGCGCATTGGCGCTCATACTAGCCGTTAGGACTGCGGGCTCTTCTACTTCTGTAGTAGATACCATATCGCAACCATTCGCATCGGTGACGGTCAGCTCATAAGTACCCGCCATTAGGCCTGTAATTGTGGTTCCTGTCATGCCGTTATCCCAGTTGTAGCTATAAGGAGGCGTTCCACCGCTAGCGCTTACGCTAGCCGTTCCATCGCTTCCGCCTGCACAAGATACATCCGTAGCGCTTAGGCTAAACTGAATGGCTGTAGGCTCCGTAATCGTTACTGAAATGGGCAATACACAGTTGTTTCCATCTCGGACCTCTACCGTGTAGGTCCCTACACAAAGCCCCGTAAAGTTATTATTGCTGCTAAATACATTGCCTGTTTGACCAGGACCTAAAATGCGGTATTCATAGCCATTTACGCCCAAGGTACCGGTTCCCGATACCGCTGTAGCGATAATTTGGCCATCGCAATCATTAGCACAGAATACATTCACTTGTTGGATCGTCGCATCCAAAGGTACTGGATCCGCCAAGCTGATGCTATCAATAGCTGTACAGCCAGAAGCATCCGTTACCGTTACGGCATAAGTCCCTGCTGCCAAGTTGCTAGCAATTGTGCCATTTTGGGCTTGGGCGCCAGACCAGGCATAAGTATAAGGCGCAATGCCACCACTAGCCGTAACCTGAGCCGCTCCATCTGCAGCCCCGGGGCAGCTGATGGCAGCTCCATTAAAGTTCGAGTATTGTTGAACAGTCATCACGATAGGAGCTGGCTGCAACAAAACAGCAACTGCAGTATCTGAACAACCTCGGCTATCTGTAGCCAAAAGGGTGTAAGTACCTGCCCCCAAATTGAAGAGGTCCTCTGTTGTTTCTCCTGTAGACCAAGAGAAGGTATAGTTAGGCGTACCGCCCTGAGCATCGGCGTCGATCATTCCAGTACTATCTCCAGCACAACCAGGCTGTGTAATAGATAGAATGTTGGCTTGTACTGCAGTAGCGGGTTGGCCTACCGCTACAGAAGCAGTATTCGTACAACCTGTAGCATCAGTCAAAGTTAAATCATAACTACCGGCAGCCAAGTTAGAAATTTGGCTTGTTGTGGCCCCATTCGACCAGTTGTAGTTATAAGGGGTAACACCACCAACAGCCGAAGCGCTAGCACTTCCGTCTGTACCACCAAAACAAATGACATCTACAGCACTAAAGTTAATCTGAATGGGAGCAGGATCTACCAGCGTACCATTATCTACAACTACACAGCCATTGGCATCTGTAATCGTCACGCTATAAGCAGCCGCTGCAAGGTTCGTAGCGGGGTTGCTTGTTTGGTTATCTGACCAAAGGTAGCTATAGGGTTGAGTTCCCCCGGTTACAGTGGCCTCTAGGGTTCCGTCAGAACCAGCAAAACAGCTAGGATTAGCGGCTAACATAGCTGCAGTGGCCAAAACAGTAGGTTCAGTAATAATAAAGCAGCTATCAATCGCACAGCCATTATTATCAGTTACAGTTACACAGTAAGTGCCTGCTACTAAGTTGCTATTAGTGGCTGTAGTTGCTCCATTGCTCCAGTTATAGCTAAAGGGTGCAGTACCTGCAGATGCCGTCAAAGCAATTTCACCATCATTTCCAGCATTACAACTTACGGCACTCACTGTTGCCGCCAACTGAATAGCCAAAGGATCAGTAAGTGTGATACAATCTGTAAATGTACAACCATTGGCATCAGTAACTGTCACACAATAATTTCCAGCGGCCAAAAGGTTGCTAGTCGTAGGAGTAGTCTGTCCATCAGACCAAAGGTAGCTATAAGGCGGTGTTCCACCAGTAGCCACTGCAGAGGCTTGGCCTGTAGCAGTTGCTGCACAAGCAGGGTCTGTTCCCGACAATGTAGCATTTAAAGCTGCAGCAGGTTCTGCCACCGTAGCTGTAGTTACTAGGTTACAGCTATTTCCATCTGTAATCGTTACTGTATATGTCCCTGCAATAAGGTTGCTAGCTGTGGCGGTAGTTTGAGCAGAAGCATCATTCCATACGTAAGTATAAGGAGTGATTCCGCCTGTTGCTGTTACCGTGGCAGCACCATCATTTCCACCAAAGCAATTTACGGCCACAGTAGAGCTAGTCGCTGCTAGAGCAGTAGGCTCATTGACTGTTGCCGTTGCCGTGATGCTACAGTTATTAGCATCTGTAATAGTTACGGTATAAGTAGCTGCGCTAAGCGCAGTTGCTGTTGTTGTTGTTTGGCTAGAAGCATCATCCCATACATAGGTATAAGGAGTGGTTCCACCTGCAGCGACTACCGTTGCTGTACCACCTGTTCCAGCATTACAATTCACATCAGTAGCTGAAGTTGTAGCTGTAAGCGCAGCGGGTTCTGCCACTACTTGCTGATCTGTTATAGAACAAGCATTTGCATCTGTTACAGTCACTGTATAAGTGCCCGCAGCTAGGCCAGTAGCCGTTGCCGTAGTTTGAGCGGAAGCATCATCCCATACATAAGTGTAAGGAAGGGTACCATTACTTACTGTAACAGTAGCTGTTCCACTATTGTCTCCCGCACAGCTCAAGTTAGTCCCTGACATGACCGTTTGAATAGCCGTAGGCTCTGTTACTGTTTCACAATCTGTAAATGTACAGCCGTTGGCATCAGTAATCGTTACACAGTATGTACCAGCTGTTAAGTTGCTAGCTGTTGCTGTAGTTTGAGCAGAAGCATCATCCCATATATAAGTATAGACTCCAGTTCCACCAGTTGCTGTAGCCGCTACCGAAGCATCAGCAAAGCCATTACAACTAGCGTTTGTAGTCGCTAAAGTAGCGCTTAAGGGTTGTGCAGGCTCTGTTACAGTCCCACAGTCCGTGATACTACAGCCATTGGCATCGGTAATAGTTACACAGTATGTACCAGCTATCAAGTTGCTAGCCGTGGCGGTAGTTTGAGCGGAAGCATCATCCCATATGTAAGTATAGGTTCCTGTTCCACCGGCTACGGTTGTGGCCAAGCTACCATCATTTCCTGCATGGCAACTTACATCTGTCGCTGCGGTAGTTACCGTCAAGGCAGCAGGTTCTGTCACTACAATATTAGCCGTATCTCTACAGCCTGCAGCATCTTCTACAATCAAGTTGTATGTTCCTGCTGCGGCATTATATGCCGTATCGGCAGAGCTGCTAAACAAGAAAGAAGAGCCACCTGTCCAAGTATAAGTATAAGGAGCTGTTCCCTGTGTGGTTCCTGTAGCCAAAGTAGCGCTATCACTATGGCAAGCAATAGGAGTTACTTCATTGAGTGCTAAAACCGGAGGGTTACTGCTTGCCGTGATGGCCAAGCTAGTATCCGCAGTACAACCATTGGCATCTGTAATCGTCACGCCATAGGTCCCTGAGTTAAGGCCAGTAATAGCCGCTGTAGTTTCTCCATTGGACCAATCATAGGTATAAGCAGCTGTTCCACCTAATGCTTCTACCTCTATGGCACCTAAGGTGCCACAGGCTGGGCCTGCTTGCGAAACAACAGCCATTTGTAGTTGGTCTGGACGAACAATGTCCAAACAAATAGAAGATGTACATCCATTATTATCAGTCATGGTTACACAGTAATTGCCAGGAGCAAGGTTACTCTGGCTAGCTGTTGTTCCTCCATTAGACCAAAGGAAACTATAGGGCGCAGATCCCCCTGTTCCAGCAACCGCTGCGCTACCATCATTGGCAGAACAACCCGCTTGTGTACTTGATTGTAAAAAGACTACTGGCGCAGTAGGCGCAGGATATAAATAACTGCTATCTATGCTAGTACAGCCTGTAGTACTCTCGGTAACGGTCAAATAGTAAACGCCTGTCGGAATAGTCAAAAGACTTGAACTACCCACTGCATTGTCTACTTGTCCAGTAGACCAGCTAAAGTCATAGGCGGTTCCCCCAGTGGCTGTAGCATCAATTTGTCCATTGTTATTACAGAGAGGGTCGGTATTCGTAAAGTTGATGATGGGATTAGCATCAATTGTTACTTCAAAATCTACGGATTGAGGACAGCTCAAGACTTGAACACCACTATGGTCCACTACCGATAGAATGGTAGCCGTATAGCTCTGTGTGCTGCTTGGAGCTACCGTAATACTATTGGCAGTACTGCTCAAAATCCCTGTACTGGGGCTCCAAACTACACTGTCTGTAGCAGTCAAGCCAGTAAGGCTAAGAGTTGTATTTTCTCCACTACAAATTGTTACATCTCCAGAACCCGTAGCCTGAGGTACAGGATCTACATATAGATAGACGGTGTCTTCTGTAGAGAGTCCGCAACAATCTGTAAAAATAGAAAGCGTAATGGTATAAAAGCCAGCTACATTAAATTGAGTATAAGAGGTAGACATGACACTACCAGGGTTGGGGATTGCCCCATTAAAGCCCCAGTTATAGGTATCTGCATTTTGCAAGCTTTCAAAGCTCGCGAAGTCTCCTTGGCAAAGCTGGAAAGTGTCGGCGCCTAAGGCCGTTGCTCCAGCCACTAGAATTTCTGGACGAGTAACCGAGAAGGATACATTATGAAAGCCTTCATAACTATCTCCAGCATGCTCTACAGTATAACGGTCCAAGTTGGTATATACCAAGTTGGCGGGGTTGTCTGTACTTGTTACTGGTGTGGCTGCTCCTGTAACAGGATCAAAGTTCCAGCTAGTAACTCCTGCCCCAGTTGCCGTAGCAGGAGCTTCAAAGCTCATAGGGGTATTGATACAGTTTACGTTTTGAGCCAAAATGACTGGCTGGGCAGCCAAATCAAAGCTAGAGACATTGGTCGACAAAGCCGTACCGCCAGCAAGATGAATAGCTGCAGCTTCTCCAGGGAAGCCATCACCACCATCACCACCAAGACCACCGCTTCCGCCGTCTCCGCCGTCTCCGCCACCACCAATGCTACAAGCAGTTGCACCACCTGTACCGCCAGTTCCTCCTGTTCCAGCTGCACCACCATCACCGCCCAAACCAGCAGCACCAGCAGAGCCAGCCAAAACATTACTTTGATTCAAGCGACCATTGGCTCCATTCAAATAGAGGTAAAGACCAAAAGAGGCCCCTCCAGAGGTTCCACCGACACCAGCTTCTCCGCCGCAGCCACCGCCGCCGCCACCAGCACCAGACGAACCCGATCCATTATTACAAAAAGAACCTTCTTCGGCAGCGCCACCGCCACCACCGCCACCGCCAGTACCATTTGTACCCGCAGTACCGCTAGTCCCAGATGCGCCAGTAGCAAAGAAACCAGCTGCGTGACTTCCCAAACTACCATTTACACCATTGGTTCCCGCTACACCATTTACCCCATTGGCGCCATCACAGCCATCCATTTCTTTTCCAGAACAGCTGCCATCACTATCATTACTACAACCAGAAAAATCACATTGGTTGTTTTTTCCAGCTCCACCAGCAGCTGCTCCGCAACCACCAGGAGCACCGTTTTGGCCATCGCGGCTTCCACAGTCAGCCTGACCGTTTCCTCCACCTTGTCCACCCAGACAACAAGCAGAAGAACCAGCCGCTCCACCATTGTGCTGCACGCAACCATCATCATCTCCAGTGACTCCATTGCCACCATTGCCGCCATTGACTCCATCGGCTCCATCGGCTCCATCAGCGCCATCACCAGCATTACCTGCCCGAATCTGTGTCCGAACAATGTCATAATCAGAACAAGAGGTAAGGTGAACGCCATAAGTAGACATCCCTGACTGGTTCGCATCATCTGTGGTGATGGTCAAGTCTTGCAGACGGAAGCCCGTATTGCTATTTGCATAAAAGGTCACCAAACGCTGAGATCCCGCTGGCCCTTCTGGGTTAGCGGTAGTTCTGTTAATAGTAGTAGCTCCTGCCAAAGATGTTTTCTCCCAAGCATTGGCCGGATCAAATCCACCCTCTACAGTCATAAAACTGCTCAAGAAAAGAGGATCATCCATATTATAGGTACCAATAGCTAGTTTAAGAACACTATTATTACAAGCGGCCCGACTCAAAGCTTCTTCTAAAGAGGTAGGATCGGCCTGCGTTCCCGCAGCAGCTGCCGTACCGGTAGGCGATACATATATATTGACACAGTTGGCAATGGCTGGTGGAGTTCCCACTTCTAGCTCTGCCGTTGCCATTCGCACACAACCCGTTGCAGAGTTGGTTACCGCTAATGTATATTCATAAATACCCGCAGCAGTAGGTACACTCACCGAAATTGTAGAGGCAGTACCCGAAACATTGCCCTGTCCTAAAGAGGCCATGCTAGGATCGAACCACTCAAAGGTAGAACCCGCAACATCCGATACGCCCGTGAGCAAGAAACTAGCTCCCGAACAAACCGAAGCATAAGCCGGCGTGATGGCCGCCTGTGGCGCTTCCAAAACATCTAGCTGCAATTGGTCCGAAGAGCTACAACCATCGGTGTAGTGCAAGGTGACCGTATAATTAGTATTCGTTGTTGGAAAGGCCGTTGTACTGGCCTGATTGGGCGTGCCCAAGCTAAAGTTGGGCGTCCACTCAAAGTAATCGACATTGCTAGCTGTTGTGCTGGCATTTAAGGTGGCCGTATCACCTAAACAAAGCTGTACATCTGGCCCAGCATTGACGGGGTCGTTGGGGTTGGGCAAAATGTTAATAGTATAAGCCTTACTATTTTGACCAGGTAACGGACAAGCATCGTCCTCAATCAAGAGCGCAAAAGTATGACTACCTACATCGGCATCTGTAGGGGTCCAACAAAAGGTCCCAACCAGTTCGCCATTAACCATCTGCTGCGTGAAGCTAGCACCCGGAATGGCATTGGTCACAGTCATCGTAATATTATCGCCTAGGTTGGCATCATCGCCCAAAATGTCAAAACAAAGGGGGCTATTGGCACAAAGTAATGTATCAAAAACTGTGGTGCTTCCATTCAGGCCCGATACAGTAGGCAATTGGTTGCTACAGTTCTGAATAACAAACTGCATATCCCGAACAATCTCGCCCACTTTTACGCCATTTCGGTATTCTTCTACCAAAACACAAATTACCGCAATCTGAGGATTATTGGCCGTAAAGCTAATTTCTCCCGTTGTAGGGTCTAAGCTAATGGGCACATCCAATGGAGAGGGCCCACTAAAGCCCCCAGCATAGGTTACATTTACTCCAGCTGCCGTTTGGCATTCTGTTAAAGAGTAGACCAAAGAATCGTTGTCTACATCATTGGCCAATTGCTGAAAAGTGACCTGCTGCCCCGTACAACTAAAGGGCGTAGGATCACTAGCAAATACCGGCGAGCTATTGCAAGGACTAATCGTATTGTCCAAGCTCGTTTCTACATAAATCGAGTTGCTGCCCGGCCCACTCAAGTTCGTAATCGCATTGTTACGACAACAAGAAGAGCTAGACAACACCCAATCATTACAGGCCGTGGGCAGGTTCAAGGTCCCTTGATAAACATGGGCCTCTACCCCCAAGGTAGACCCTCCACTACAAACACTAGTTGCAGAGGGACAAAGGGGCGTAATGTCCGTCACCGATAAACGATTCAGACTCAAGCTCCCACTAATTCCACAACTAGCCGATTGGTAGTTGATGTTAAAACTAGACCCCAAAGAGGCCCCATCGCAATCCCGATAGGCTTTTAAGGTCACCTGGTACTGATTGGGCCCCACACAACTATAAGTGAGGTCAAAGCCCATAAAGTGCGTGGCTTTTAATGGCGATAAGCCGCTAAAGCTTATCAGAAATAAGAGGAGCAGCAGCCCCCCAATTCTAGTAAAAAACTGCTTCATTTTGCGATCATTTACAGTGTGTAATGCTTGCCTTTGGTCAAATTCCACTAAACAGGAAAAGGCCTTCCAAGTTAGGGACTTCTACTCCCTAAGCGAAGGCTTGTTTAGCTTTTTTTAGCAATTGTTAATTATTTTAAGGCAAAAACTTAAAATATATTGTTAAGCTCTCCGCATTTTTTGCCCAATTTTTTGCGGTTTTTTCATTTTCTCCTTGTTTTCCCCTTGCCCCAAGGGCTTTTCTCTTTTTATTTATTTTTTTTGGGGCCCGCGGCCAGCTAGGCAAAGCCTAGCTGGCCGCCGCTATGCTTCGCCGCTCGCAGGTCTGCTCGGCCCTGCGTCGCTTTGCTCCTGGGTCTGGCCTGCGGCCACGGCTGCGCAGCGCTGGGCCGCTCATCTGCTCTACTAAAGCCAAACCGCTGTCCTTGGCCGCTTAAGGTTTTATATAGAACGTAATCCTTGGGCCTTTTATCTGTAGAGACTATTTAATATTTTGTGTTTCCCATTTTGCTGCCTAGGGACAAGCCCCTAGGCGACTATTGGCCAAATCCCAACAAGCTAAAGGCCCAAGTTTTATTCTGATACATAAAATACTGAACAGTCCCCTCGAGGGGTACAGAGACCCGTCTCGAGGGGTGCAAAGACCCATCTCGAGGGGTACAGAGACCCATCTCGAGGGGTACAGAGACCCATCTCGAGGGGTACAGAGACCCATCTCGAGGGGTGCAGAGACCCATCTCGAGGGGTACAGAGACCCGTCTCGAGGGGTACAGAGACCCGTCTCGAGGGGTACAGAGACCCATCTCAAGGGGTACAGAGACCCATCTCGAGGGGTGCAGAGACCCGTCTCGAGGGGTGCAGAGACCCGTCTCGAGGGGTACAAAGAGCTATCCTGATGGGTACAGATAACCCTATTTTGGGCTAAAGGCCCCCAAAACAGGAGTATAGAACTCCTCCCCTATTGTAGCGAGCTCTTAACTAAAACTAATTGATATAATAAGAGGAGGGCCGAAGGCCCTTTTTGGCTGCCCGCAGGGCAGTTTTCGTCCTTGGCCTAGCGATGTGCAGGGGGGCCGCGAAGCGGCAGACCAAGGCGCTGCAAGCGCCGCAGGGCCGAGCAGACCTGCGAGCCCCGAAACGTAGCGCCTGCAGCTTTGCTGCAGGAGGCCCCAAAAACAACCCTTCAGGACATAAAAAAAGCCAGCAGAACGTCATTCTACTGGCTAAATGGGGCTTAAAATATGGCGCTAATAATAGAGTAATTTAAAATATTGCAGGCCTTCTTTGGGTTGATAAAAGAGCAGGCTGCCCTTATCGAGGCGCTCTTGGACCTGGTCCAAAAACTCTCGGATGTTATAATTTTTGCTCTTAAAGACCCGAAAATAGAGAACGCCATCGGGGGCGAGATGGTCTAAGGCAAGGTTGATCAGCTCCCACATTTTGTCCACATTGGGCAAGAGGTGGAGGAGGTTAATCATCGAGATAAAGTCGAACTTTTTATCGGCGGGTAGGGCCTTCATATAATCGAAGACATCGGTTTCCCAATTTAGGTTGGGTTCAAAAAGCGCTTCAAAGGCTTGTTGGTCTTGCAAAAGGGGTTGGCTATCTGCGCCAAACTTTTTGAAAACCGAGCGATAAATTTCGTAGAAATTTTGGGGATCAGCGGCTTGCAGGCGTTTATTTTGGGCCAAGAATTTGCTCATTGCCTGCTCTTTTGTGTCTTGGTCTACCCCATGAAACTCTGTAAAGTCAAAGCGATGAAAAAGGGGGAAGAAACTCAGTGGGAATCGGCAGCCCAGCTCTAGGGCCGACTTTGCTTCGGCTCGTTTTAGGCGTTCGCAAAGGGGGTGCACCATATAGGTTTTGAGCAGCAGGCTACTGATGTGTGAGTCCTCCTTGGGCGTTTCAATTTTTAATACTTCAGCAACCATTATTCAGCGTTTAGGTAGTTAGTTAAATACTGGAAATGAGGGCCTAATTCGCCATTTAGGGTCACGCTAGCCCGCTCGATCATTTTGCTATCCTTTAGGCCGAGGAGCTCGGGCAAAACCGAGGCGATAAACTGCTCGCCAAAAGACAAAGAGGCGTCTCGGGGCAGTTCATTGGGCAGATTATCGATGGTCATCATATCGATGGTTTGGGGGGCATAGGGTGCCACCGCCTTGGCCTGTTGGGGATCGTAGCCAAAAACGGGTTCGGCGATCGTGCTTGCAAAAAGCGTAGAGGGAATCGAGGCAGCGGGGGCGATATCGCAGGTCACATCGGCGATCACTTGGATCTTAAAGTCCTTGGATTTCATCTGCTCGGCGGTAAAAAACTGGGGGGCGCGATTATCCCAATAAATGCCGTTAATCATCAGGTCGGCGACCTTTGTATAGGGTTCAAAAATGGAGGTATAGCGTTCGGGATGGGCAAAAAACTCGTTTTGGTCGTAGTTTGCGCCTTCGGCTTTGGGGGCCACATAATCCTTACAGCAGAGCTGAGTAAAAACGGGGCCTTCACTTGCATTATTCAGAAAATCTTGGGGGCTTAGGCGTTGGAAACCAGCATTTTCGAGCACCTCAGCGGCGCCATTAGCCACACGGCCAGCACCAGTAAGGACAACCTTCATGCTGGGCCAATTTACTGTTTTATAATAGGCGGTAGCCTCGGCCATATCCTTAAACTTGATCATTTGGGGCAAATCATAAGCTTTGGTCCGATTGCCATAAGTCATCAGGCCATTATGAGCGCCGGCGATTCCGGCGAAGCGGCCAAAAGCGATCACGCGCTTGCCATTTTCGTCAGTTAGGACCTCATAATCAAGCAATTGAATATTTTTTTCAATAATTGCTTGCAGGAGTTTGCGGTTATAGGATTGCTCCTTGATGGTATGCGAGAAAAAGCAATACTTTTTATTGGGAATCAATTGACTGATGGGCACTTCCTTCACGCCGAGGAGCAACTCTCTATCGCTGAGATCTTCTTGGAGTTGGAGGCCGGCGGCTTCATATTCTTCATCCTTAAAGCAGCGGTTGGGAGAAGGTTGGACCAAGATATCGAGTTGGGGAAACTTGGCGAGCAGCTCCTTACATTGTTGGGGGCTGAGGGGCACTCTAGAATCTGCGGGGACCTTACCTTCACGTATAATTCCTATTTTCATAGCTATATTTTAAATTTTTTGGTGGTTTAGAGAACTTTTCGGTCCTTAAGATAATTAAGTGGATGCATAAAAGGAAAAGACGGTCCATCTTCTTATGGATAGTTTGGTAGAGAAAGCCGAAGAAAATAAAAATGAGGGGCTAGGAAACTTTTTCTTTCTTGTAAAAGTTCTATATTTGTCGCCCGCTCTAAAGGAGGGGGAAACAATTACCACTGGGGCTGACTGGAATCGACAGCATTGGACGGTTGGTAAGTAAGCATGCCGAGTCAGGTGTACTCACACTCGTTAAAACTGGTGCATAACAATTTTAAGTGGCAACACTAACTATGCTTTGGCTGCCTAATTAGCCCTTTTTAAGGAACTAATAACAGTCAATTCGCCACTAGCTTGAGGCCTAATACACAGCTAGTCGCATTAACAAAACCCCTTAGGATCGCTGCAAAGGCTTGTTTTCACCGGCGTGGTTAAACTTTTGAGAACTGGAAGTGCGTTCGTCTGCGATAAAACTTCTCGCACTTTAAGATTTAGATTTATTGCTAAGCATGTAGAAAGCTTATTAGCGCATTGACTGGACGAGGGTTCGAATCCCTCCAGCTCCACAGATGAAAAGAGAAAGCCAAACCTTTAGGGGTTTGGCTTTTTTTTGTGGTGGGATTATTTTGTATCAGGTTTAAAGGTTGCATTCATTTTAGACAAGATCGTATCTAAATCTTTATATAGCTTTTCTTCTTCATTAGGGAAGTCATATCTTAAGTTATAGCCTGTCTCCGTTTTCTCCGTGATATTTAAATCTTCTGAAGGAAGTCCAATTTTTTCAAAAATTAACTCAATGGGGTTAGCTTCTCCTTTAAACTCAGGATCACAAAGAGAAAAACGTATTGTAGTACTATCTTTACGCGACAGAATCTCCATCCAGTATTCTTTACCATCAAAATTACTATGTTGCAGTTTAGAGAACCATACTTTATCTCTTTTGCAATAAAAAAAATGAATCTTGTCAAAACACTTTTTCCCTCCAATACTCTCTATGTAATCACGTATTCTGGTGGCTCTATGTTCCTCCAACTGCTCCAACAAGCCCTTTATCGTGTTGGCTGTGTTCCAGTTCTCCCCCTTCTTCAACAAATCATAAAAATCTTCCATAGCTACGGTATTCATACTGTCCTGACTTAAGGTTTGAATCAATTTTTTATAATGTCTGAGTGTAAACTGCAGGTCTGAATCTGTGCTCGCTAAAATTGCAGGGTTTAGCCAATCACGGATGAGACTATGTACTTCATAATGCGTAGCCGGCAGCACAACTAATAGAGATTGGATCCTTTGTTTCTCCTCTTCTGTCCAGCCATGAAAAGAAGGTTGTTTAGTATCGGCCAGGGGAATGTATACCACGGCATCTACTGTACCATCAGAATTTTCTACAGTTTTCAGATAACGAGGAATTTGTTGATACATATCCTCTGCCCCATTGATCTTATTTTCTACAATAATTGCGTGTTTAGAGTGGCTATCCTTAATAAGGATATCAATTCGACCACTTTCTCGAAAGACCTCTACTTTTTGATAATTTTCTGGATCGATCTGAATATCCTCAAACTGATTTAGGCAGTGTATAAACTCTAATAAGGCAATAGGCCTTGATTCTTGCCAATTTGCAGGATCTAGCAAAGCCGCCATAACATCTGAGTGAAAATTCTCCTGATGGTAATTCTTCGATATGAGCTGAAAAATATTAAATCCTACTTGTCCATGTCGAGCTTTTTGCTCTAGGTAGGCTTTAGCGATATTTTCAGCTGTTTCTAAAAAGCTTTCTATTTTTTGTTTTTCCATAGAGTAGGTACTTCTAAGTGTTTATAATTGTTTTTTAGGTGGGTGGGGAGTGCAGGCCAGTTAGCAAAAGAGATAAATTCTGCTGCCTTTAAGACTTCGGTCGCAGTCTTAGATTCAACTCCTCTCTTCGCCAAATGCGGTAGACCTTTTTATGGTTGAAGGGAAGACCTTGACTTCTGAGGTAATGAAAAACTTTCCAGAAGCCCCAAGTTGGGTATTCGGCTACAACCTCATGTAATAGGTTAGCAATTTCGTCATCGACTACTTCTGGTCGATGACCTAACCTTCGTTTATAGTATGTTTGACGGCGAAACCCCAAAACGGCACAAATCTGACGTATGCTATACTTTTTGGACAGCTCGTCTATGACTTCTTCTTGTCGTTTTGGGTGGAGTACTTTTTTGCCATGGCGTAGCCCTCTTCTAAGATTTCATAATTGCTGCTTAGGTCTGCATACATCTTTTTCAGGCGAGCATTTTGGGCTTCTAGCTCCTTAATTAGGCGCTCTTTATCATCGGTCTCTTCTTCTTTGGCTCTTTTCCATTTATAAAAAGTGGATGAGCTTATTTGGTACTTTTTGCATAAATCGGCTATGCTCAGGCCGCTGTCCTGCTCAGCGAGGATGGCTAGCTTTTGCTTTTTGGTGAAATTGTTTTTTGGCATGTTGGTGGTTTTTTGGAACTAATGGTTGGTTTTTGGTTAGGCTACAATCACATTCCTCTATATTTTTTTTTAAGCCAGTCCAGCTCAAACTGCAACTTGCCTATTTGCTCATATAAACGGGCTTCTTTTTCTTCATCAGCATCCACTTTGGGCCCTCGCTTTTTTTCATAAAGCAAAAAACTATTGGCCAAAAGCTCTTTCTTCCAGGCCGATATTTGATTCGCATGTAGCTCATATTTTGTCGCTAATTCTGCCAAGGTCAATTGATCTTTTAGCGCTTCTAAGGCCACTTTTGCCTTAAATTTAGAACTGAAATTACGACGTTTCTTTCTCATCTCTTTTGTAATTTAGTGCTTCATTATACAACTTTTTTCTTCTGTTTTTCCACCTTAAACTACTGTCCTAATTTTGGGGGTAAGGGCAGTACAAATTTAGGGTAGCTAATTGTGCCTAGTTTAAGCAAGCCTAGAATTAGCATCACCAGCATATTCATCCGCTGGCCATACCCTGAAAAATGAGCACTTAGTTTTCTCTTTAATTCTTTTTCTGTATATTTCATACCGAGCAATTTATGAATTGGAAATTATTGATTTGATACCTACAATTTACAACTTTTTTATTGCTTCTTTTTTTATTCTGTACTTAAAACAGCTTCATTAAAACAACAAGAGCTCCTATCACTAAAACACTATAAGATGGCCCCTTTAATCAAAACATATTTTACTCAACGAGATGATGTACTTCCTATTATCCATGAATACTTATCCAATGCTCAGACCCATGTTGCAGTTGCAGTTGCTTGGTTTACAGAAAGATCTCTTTTTAATAAATTAGTCTTTTTACAACAATCTGGGGTCCAAGTTGAACTAATAATTACTAACCACGAATTCAATACAAATTCTTATAATCAGTACTCCTTGCTAGAAGTGCATGGAGGTTTTTTTACTGAATTAGGTGGTGATCATCAACTGATGCATATGAAATTTTGTATCATTGACCATAGTACTGTTATAAGTGGTTCTGCAAACTGGACAAAAAGAGCTTTTTGTGACAATGAAGAAGAAGTTACTGTAGTAACTAACAATCCTGACAGAGCAAATGATTTCATGAATGAATTTGAGCGACTCAAACTTATCTCAGGAAAAGTAAAATCTCTAGAAAAAGAACTCAATATTGCTGATGCCATTCAAACTCTAACTGCAATAGAGGGACTTATTCCCCTCAATCAACCCAATATAATCAACACATTGGCACACAAACTCCGGCATATTAACGAACTAGAACATATAATTGATAAAATACTTCAAGGTAAATATGATCAAGCTTTAATCAATATTAAAGATTTCAAGAAGATTCATACTCAAGTTTTAGATGTAACAGGTATAAAGATTTTTCAATTACAAACACAAATTAAAATTTTCAACAATCAGATTGAAATCTTAGAATTTGAAAAGGTTGACTTAGAGGCAAAGATAGAAAAATTCAACTTTAGATGTACAAAAGAGCTCGCACCTTTAATCTCAAAAATCCTAAAAATTCGTAAAAAAATTTACGCTAAACTAAAAAAATATGATATACGTGATAATAAATATAAAGACTTAGAAGAAAAGCTTGAAGAAAATGAGTTAAATTATATGAAAGCCCTAGAAGATCCAGTTTTTGAACTTAGTGAGGATGACACTTTAAAGCTTAGTAGTCTTTTTAGAGATTTAGTCAAATATTGCCATCCAGACTCTTCAGATTGTCTATTTGAAGATAAAGAGGAGTCTTCAAAAGTTTTCAGTCTCTTAACTGACGCCTACAAACATAGTGATATTGATAAAGTTCTAGAAATAAGGGATAAACTTTTAACTAAACAAAAAATTGACACTAGTCAAGAATATAGTAAGCTAACATTTCTTCAAGCTAAATTAGAAGCCTTAAAAAGAACTCACCTAAGAATTATAGACAGCATAAAGCAAATCCAAAATACTAAAATATATCTTTTAATTTTAGAAATTGATAATTGGGACGTTTACTTCACTAACCAGAAAAAGAATCTAAAATACAACTACGAAAAGGAGATGCAAAAATACATAAAACTATGAAAAAGGAAATACAAAAATCTAAAGGGGAATTAAAAAGATCTTTTGGCAAAAAATTAAATTTGTCAAATTTAAACTTAATCACCCTTGAAGATCTTACATCTGAGCTGGTCTTACCTCGAACGTTTTATCAATTAGTAATCTTTATGCTAGATGGATCTAATTCGATGAATGGAAGAACTGATGATGGAAGATCAAAAGCAGTTAGAATTGAAGATTCAATAAAATCAATCCTATCTCGATTAAAAAAAAGTAAGAATAAAGAAAGTTTTGACTTATCATTTATCATTTTTTCAGATGACTATACTGATGTATTTGATGACGGGATAAAGAGGCTAGTAGATATTGATACTCAACAGTGTTTCAACCCTATTAAACTAATTCAGGAACCAAAAGATACTAGATTAGCAAATGCTCTAAAATATGCTAAAGATAGAAGTAATCAATATATAAAAGAAAACTCTGATAGAACAACTCAGGTTTTGTTGTTAATACTTTCAGATGGAGCACTTGATGATTATAGCGATTCATTAAAAGAAGTCAATGAACTCAAAATGAACCCCCAAATCACTGTAGCATGCCAATATTTAGAAAAATATATTGACGAAGATAGTAAATGGTATTCTTGTGACGAAGCAACAGGAGAGCTTGATTATGACAGTCCTTGGACAATTGAAGAGGTTAGAGCTTCGGAAGAAAGAAGATCTAATAAATTTAAAAGGTTTGCATCCTCTGATGAGCTTTTTATAACTACAATGGACCCAGCACTTGTTAGAGATCATATGATAAAAAGTATTACCCTAATTTCCAAAACAAATCTATGATGTATTTTTCCGCCTCATACAAAAATGTAAAATTAAATCAAGACTATGCCAACTACAAAACTATAGATAAGCTAAAAAAAATAATTATTTGTGATGGTATTGGTAGTTTCAAAGATTCAGGTATAGTTGCAAATAAAATTGGAAATTATCTTCTTCAAGATATTTTTCCCTCAATAGAGGACATTCCTAAAGATTCCACATCTTTAATCTCCCACGATGAAATTAAAGTAGGAGGAACTACCATTCTTTTAGCCCAAACAAGTAATAATAAAAGCATTGACATTGAATATATCGGAAATGGAGGAGTCATCAATATAGCTGGGGACTTTGCTAATACACCATATTCAAACTATCCTTACAGATATTCGGAGCTCCTTTTACCTCACGTTGATGCCAAAGGTGCTCTATCCAAACATTTATCTCATAATAGTGGACCTGATCAATTGATCCCATCAAAATTGACATTATACCCGAACCACCCCAATGGGAATATTATACTAATATATTCTGATGGTATTAACTCTCTAGAGAATAATCTTATACTTAGAGATAAAGAAAATAGATACTGGCGAAATGAGTCTCCCTCTGTTCAGTATATATTGAATTTACTTGATACATTCTTGATAGAGCTATGCAAGGAGGAACCTCAACTTGATACTATTCAAGATAAATTATCTAATTTCAATACAAAAGTACTCGAAGATTTAAATACTGATGGATATCTAGAAGATGACGCCTCATTAGGAATTATTATTACGGATGCTGTTTTTAAATATTATCAATCCATATTAAATGCCTAATAAACTTTCAAAAATATCAAAAATATCAATAATAAACAAACACATATACTCTAACTTTGCCAATATAGAATATTTAGAATATGAAGATACTCCAATTGGTTCTGGCGGATTTGGTACTATATATAGAACATTCAATCCTAAATATGTTATAAAGATTTTCCATGATAAAACTGCTCAAAAGCATGCCTATGAAACTATTAGTTTACTACATCACAAAATAAAAATATACCCAAAAGAAACAGGCGCCTACATACTACAAGATTTTCCTGAGCTTTTGGGCTTACCGTTTGCAGCTTTTGAAGCTTTTAATTCTGAAAAACAAGAAATTGCAACAGTCTTACTCATGCATAATCTAGCAGAGGAAGGCTTTATTGATTTTGGTGGTGATGAAAGAGAAACAGTTAGATTAAAACAACTTGATCTAGAAAGTAAGCTAATCCTTTGTTACCAATTATCAAAAATAATAGCATTTCTACATGACATTAAATTCATTCATTCAGATCTAAGTGATAATTCTATATGGATAGATCCTGCTAATACTCAAATTGCTTTAATTGATTACGACAGTGGATATCATTATGATAAACAAAAAGCTCCAACTACTATTGGAAAAATAACTCACTGGGTCGATTCTAACTTAAAAAAGTTATTCAACTCCAATCCAACGAAAAACACTGCAAATAAGCGTAAAAACCTTACTACGTCAGATCGTCTAAATTCAGAGAATTGGATATTAGCCAATGCTATTTTCGAAATTATTTTTAATGTCAGCCCCTATTTCTTTCTTATAGATGCTGATGATCAAACGAAAATTAACTACTCAAATTCTTATGATTGGCCAGAAATAGAAAAGTCTTCAAGTTTATTCCAAAAGCATAATGAAGTATTTTACAACAAGATAAAAATAAATCTTCAATTATTTAGTAAGATTGGCCTAAATACCTTAATAAATAGTTTCAAAAAAGTTTTTGGGAAAGGCTATGACAATCCAAAGGCTAGACTAACTAGCAAAGATTGGAAAAATATTTTATACACAGTATGCATTCAACTAAAAGACAAAACCCCTTCCATCTCTCATTATACATCAAACAAAACTCATATATATAGTAATAAAGAAGAAGTCGTGTTTGAGTGGGATGGAAGTAAATATAACAAGGCATACTTAAACAATAAGCTAGTTGCATACAAAACACAGCAGATCTCCATGAATTTCCTAGATTCTAAAGAGGTCACTCTTAGGTTGGTAAATGATTTTGGTGAAGACACTCAAGTATTAGAAATCATTGCAGTAAAAGTAGCTCCCAAAATTCTCACTTTTGATGCGGATAAATATGTTCGAAACGATGTCGCTCCAATAATACTTAGTTGGGAGACTAATGAAACAGACTACGTTGTCATATCGGGCATTGATTCACAACACCTCTCTATAGGTACTACAGAAGTTAAGCCTATAGATCACACTATCTACACTTTAACTGCAGTTGGGCATTTTGGTCAAAAAGTCTATAAAGAACTTAGCCTAGATGTTATTTATCCTGAGATTTTAGAGTTCTCTTGGGAAATCAATCTACACAAAGGATTGAATAATGTTGACATCAAGTGGGAAACTGAACACGCTGAAAAAGTACTCCTAGAGCCATTAGCAGGAGAAAGAGAGGCAAATGGATTAGAGCACATCTCTATTAGTGGTGAGTTGAAGTTTACCTTAACAGCTATAGGATTATATAAATCGGTTACTAAAGACCTCTTAGCAGAACCAATGGGCTTGCCCAAAATTCGACAAATTAACGCCCCCATGCCCAATTTCCAAATTACAAATCTTGTTAACACGGATCACTTAAAACTCCCTCCATCACTAACAACACTATCCGAAATTAGATTCTCAAATCAGTTACTCATAAATAAATCTGAACTAAGTAATGATAAGATGCTAGAAGAACTAAAACAAATTGACTTTACTACTTCTGATGAAATAGACATCAGTTCCTTTAATACAACATCTAATATTATGAAACGAACTGTTGGAACTATTAAAAAACTTATGAAAAAGCTGAAACCAAAGTCAAAACCCTAAACTTATTGCTCTATGATATCACGAATACTTAATATCCCTAAGACTATTTTAAAAAAAATAGACCTTCTTTTCTTATGGTCCTCTGGAATACACCTTGAGATTATTGAAAAAACACCACATGAGAAAAGTAAATATTTTGGTATTGGAGGTACTATTATTTTCACAGCACTCATGGCATCTTTGGCTGGAGGATATGCTTTTTTCACTGCATTCAAAAGTATTAACTTGTCTATTTTCTTTGGGATCTTTTGGGGAGCCTTAATTTTTAATTTGGATAGATATATTGTTTCTACTTTTGGAGTCGGAGATGGGAAAAAAACAATTTCTCTTCAAGAAATCAAAGAGGCTCTTCCACGAATTGTAATGGCAGTAATTCTAGGAATTGTAATAGCTACTCCTTTAGAGCTAAAAATATTTGAAAAAGAAATTGAGGTAGAAATTGAAAAAATGAAAGATGAGAATTATCAGAAATTAGTACAGGCCGATACTATATTCTTCCAAGATAAAGCTGATCAAGAAAAGCTAGTTACCACAAATAAAAATGAACTAGAACAATTAAAAAGGCATCTTGAAAAAGCTCAAAAAGCTCCACCTGATTATATTACAATTCAGATTAACGAACTTGAAGAAGAATGTAAACGATTATATACAGACTACAAAGAAAAACAGATAAGTAAAAACAAAGCTCAAAGAAATCTCTACTATGCTAGACAAAATGAGGATAACTATAGTAAAAAAGAGCTAAAAAGATATCTAATGCTGTTCAGTATAGCTACTACAAATTTCAACAATTCAGATAATACATATAAAGAGGCTAATAGCAGGTTAAATAACCTAAAATCTAAAGGAAATAAATTTATTGAAGAAGGCATTAAAAAAACTAAGGAAGATATTATAAAAAAGGAGGCCGAATTAGAGAAAGAAGAAAAAACATTAGACCTACTACGTATAGAAGAAAAGACTAAAAAACGTCAAAAAAGTGATGTAGCTAAAAGGTATGATGGCTTTGCTGCACATTTAGAGGCTATGGATAGACTTACAAAGAACAATGCTAAACTCAATGCAGCTAGTTGGTTAATTACACTCTTATTTATTTTTATAGAAATTGCTCCAATCCTCTTTAAAATGATGACTGAAAGAGGATCCTATGACGACTATCTAGATCGTGTAAAATATGATATACTTGTGCGTCAGCGACAGAAACAATCAGATTTAAATGATGAGGTCAATATGCAAGTTAAAGCTCATTCAGAAAAAATGGAGCAGCAGCTAAATGCAGAAATCGCCGCAAATGAAGAACTATTGAGAAAAATTGCTGATGCTCAAGCTGAAATAACTGAATTAGCTATTCAAGAATGGAAAAAGAAAAAACTTGAAGAAATTAAAAAAGACCCTTCAAAAGTTATAAAATCATTCTAAACCTAATTAAAATACAAACGAGCTTGTTTAAATTTCTTAGTCAGCAGCGGCCTTGTTGCATAAATCGTAATTTACTGATTAGCAGCAACTTCCAACTTAACAGCATTAAGCTCATTTAAAATTTGAATACGCATCAGCACTTCTTGTTTCTGCATTTTAAAGCTAAGCGAAGAGAGTCGTTCAGAGAAAACGTGCTTGAGTCGCATCATTGCCGTTTCGCTTAAATTTCGACGGTGATAGCCTAAATCTTGTTTCCAAGCAGCCGCTCCTGTAGCCTAACCCTAAGGTGCAACCAGATAATACTATAAATTTAACTGCTTCCGTTCAAAGTCATATGGGCTAATATTTCCCAGACTTTGGTGGGGACGATTAAAATTGTAGTGCTGAAACCAGTTTTGAATTTCCTCATTTAGTTCTTCTAAAGAGTGGAACCAAGATAAGTTTAAACACTCTGTTCTCAAAGTTTTATTTAATCGCTCAATAAATGCATTTTGAGTAGGTTTTCCTGGCTGGATGAACTTCAATTCAATATCATGTTTTTGGGCCCAGGCAGCTAGCTTTTTAGAGATGAATTCTGGCCCATTATCGCAACGAATATAGTCAGGTTTACCTCTGTAATCCAGTACTTTATCAAGTACATCAGTAAGCTTTTTTGCAGAGATACTTTGATGGGCCTCTGTCCACAAAGCTCGCCTTGAGGTCTCATCCATAATGTTGATAATTCGGACCGATTTCTTATCTGAGCTCATGACCCAATCGCTTAAAAAATCCATAGACCAACCCTTATTTACCTCCTTGGGCAAAGAGATAGGTTCAAATTTTCTACGAATACGCTGACGCTTTGGCCGCTGTCTCAAGTTTAATTTTTCTCTCTTCCAGATTCTATACACCTTCTTGTGGTTGAAGGTAACACCTTGATTTCTAATGTAGAGGTTGTTTAAAAATTTCGTTTTAGGAAAATAAGCATAAAGGCTAAATAATGTAGACTCGCCCAGTTATTGGCTTTTCTTTCAAAACGAATGAGTAAAATTTTGAATGCGTCAATCCATGCATTAGTTCGCTCAACAGAAAAGCGTTCTTTGTAAAGTTTCTCATCTATAATGTCTTGATAATAAGCTTTTTTTCTATTTCTTTTGTTGTGGTCAATATTAGGGATAATGCCCATTTTTTGGCAGTTTTCTCTAAGCTTTTTTGCTATCAAATCCTGCATCAGCATTCATAAA
>NZ_JH719942.1:2801927-2941568 GCF_000275825.1 Saprospira grandis DSM 2844 | reverse complement strand
CATTTTTATCTGTGAGAAAGAGAGCATTTGTGGTTTTGGACTTTTTTCGGCCCTGATAACCCACAGCTTCGCCCCCTCTTTTCGCTGGGGTATGACTTCCGTCAAGCTGTATACTAGATAAATCTAAACAAGATTTTTCATGGGCTAGAAATTGGATCCACACTTTTTGCCAAATACCAGACTCGGACCAGCTATTGAAGTAGTAATATACTGTTTGCCAGCAAATTAGGACTTCGTCAAAAAAAGATTGTATCGGTAATTCTCTCCACTGACAACCTATTTTAAGCCTATAAATTATCGCTTTAACAATTTGCCATAGAGGCGCTTTGGTTTTTCGAGCCAATTTTTTTTCGGGAAAAAATGCTAATATTTTTTCCGTAATAAATTCTTTTGATAAATTCACAACCATGTTGCAAAGCCTTTTTTTGTTTTTGTCGTAATCAACAATAATAAGCGCTTTGCAGCATTTTTTTTTGCCTTAGTCTAGCTGCTGACTAAAAAATTTAAACAAGCTCGTAATGAAAAACCTTCCAAAAGCCCCAAGCTAAATATTTTTTCGTGACTTCATGCAATAATTTAGCGATTTGATCATCAACTTCTTCGGGCCGATGACCTGACTTTCGTTTATAATATGTTTGACGACGAAACCCCAAAACGACACAGATTCGACGCACACTGTACTTCTTGGACAGCTCGTCTATGACTCTTTCTTGTCTTTTGGGGTTAAATACTTTTTTGCCATCGCATAGCCCTCTTCTAAAATTTCATAATTCATGCTTAAGTCTGCATACATCTTTTTTAAACGAGCATTTTGGGCCTCTAACTCCTTGATTAAACGCTCTTTATCGTCAACTTCTTGCTCTTTGGATCTTTTCCACTTATAGAAAGTGGCTGGGCTTATTTGGTGCTTTTTACATAAATCTGCTATGCTAAGGCCGCTGTCCTGCTCGGCGAGGATGGCTAGTTTTTGCTTTTTGGTGAAATTGCTTTTTGGCATGTTGGTGGTTTTTTGTAGCTGAGGGTTGGTTTTTGGGGGTGGGTTCCACTTCTAATACTGCTATTTGGCTCAGTCTTAAAGCTTCATCACATTCCTCTATATTTTTTTTTAAGCCAGTCTAGCTCAAACTGCAACTTGCCTATTTGCTCATATAAACGGGCTTCTTTTTCTTCATCAGCATCCACTTTGGGCCCTCGCTTTTTTTCATAAAGCAAAAAACTATTGGCCAAAAGCTCTTTCTTCCAGGCCGATATTTGATTCGCATGTAGCTCATATTTTGTCGCTAATTCTGCCAAGGTCAATTGCTCTTTTAGTGCTTCTAAGGCCACTTTTGCCTTAAATTTAGAACTGAAATTACGGCGCTTCTTTCTCATCTCTTTTGTAATTTAGTGCTTTATTATACGACTTTTTTCTTGCGGTTTTCCACCTTAAACTACTGTCCTAGTTTTGGGGGAAGGGCATAGATTTTTAGCGGCTGCTTTCATAAATTATTTTCTTGTAGTTAGGTTATCCATTTACTCTGTCATTATTTCTGCAAGTTTGTTTAGTAATGTTTTAAAGGCAATCATATCGTCTGGAGTAGACTGATTACAATGCTTTCTTAAAATTTCCTTTTTTAAATTATATTTTATGTTAGGAAATTTTGCGAACGAGGTGTTGTCTAAAAACTTAGACTCTATTTCCTCTTTTGCTAACTCTTTAATCTTGTCGTTGTTAAAATAGTTTTCTATTAAAAATTCACCTGATACATTTTCGCTATTAGTTGGCGGTATCATTAGAAAAACAATATTTCCTGTTTCGTTAAAAACTTCAATTTCTACAGCTTGTCTTTCTTTATTTGAATATGGAAACAAAGACTTGAAAACCTTGTATCCAGCATCATCTCTATCTACTACTATTATTATTTTTTTGTCGTTATCAACTCTAAATTTTTCTAATAGGTGCTTTATATTGTCTGAATCCGTTCCGCCAACTCTAAGAAAATCAAACTGTAATGTTGGATATTCGTCTCTGAAATGTTGTAAGGCTTTCGAAATATAAATATCATCTGTTTTGCCTTCACAAATGATAATATCGTTAGAAGAAAACATAGTTTTTAATACATCATCTTCATCAATAAGATATTCTACTCCTTCATAAATAGTATTAGCAACTGTTACTTCTCCATCCTCAATTTTAAAGATGTTTTCTTTAGCACAATATTTTGTGAGTGTTGGGGAATGTGTTGTGAAAAATGATATATGTTCTGTATTAGTAAATGTATCAACGATTTGCTTTTTTCGGTCTAAATGAACGTGAGAATCTGGCTCATCTAAAAGCACAATGCTGTTTTCGGAAGCTAATATTGTAGAGATACATTTTATGAGTAATATCTTCTTTTCTCCCTCACTTAGTTTGCGAATGTCTTTATTGCCAAACTCAATTTTCACCCCTGTTATTAGCTTTTTATTTTTTGGACTAGTTGCTAAAAAAAGATATTCAAAAAAGCGTTTGCACCACTCCCTATTTTGATACTCGTTTTGAATATTACCAAGGTCTATAGATGCTATTTGAGATATTTGCAAATATTTATCTTCCTCGTCTTCTTGCTCTCTCTTAATACGATCTGTTAATTGCGGAATAGTTAATATACTTGTATCAGCAATAGAAAATTTACTTTTTCTGTCCTCATATTTTTCTGAAAACTGAAATTGTATTTTAATCTCTCCTTGTAAATCATTAATACCCAATAACTCCTTTATAAATTCTTTACCCTCATTATGGCATAGTAAGGCAAGTAGAGCATTACTCCAAGAAAATTTATTGATGTATAAAAAGCGTAGCTTTTGGTTAATGTAGTTCAACTTTATTTTATTGAAATACTTTAAGTAGGGTTCTTCGAATATATCTTCCCATAAGCGAGTTTCCTCTCCACTATAAGATGCAACTACTTGAACTGGTAAAAAACCTTTAAAACTCCTTTTACGCTCTCTATTGTTTACATAAACCTTGTTGTTTTCTAAACGGATGAGTTTCCCCTCTTTTTCGTATTCAAAAAGAAATGTAAAGTCAGATATGGGTTGCTTGTAAAAGTAGCTGTATATAATTTTGCTAATGGCTTCCAATACATTACTTTTTCCTGATCCGTTTAAACCAATTAGAGCTACATAATTGGTACAATTCTCAAAATTGAAAATTGTTTTATTTTGCAGGTTTTTATAACCGTTAATCTCTAGCCTTTTGAGTTTCATCTGGTAGGTTTTTTAAAAATAGCATTTTCAAAATCTGATAAAGCTTGTTTTTTCAATTGTTGCGCCTGTTGAAATTTATTTTTTTGGTCATTTTTCATTTGCTGAATATTATCAGCAATAATATTTTGAACATCAATTGATGGCAAAGGAATTTTTAACGCTAATAAATCAGCTTGAGTAATTGCTGGATACAATGCACCTGTCATTTTTATTTCAAACTGTTTAATACCTATTGGAGATTTTAAAACTTCATTTAGGAAATATAAATTATACTTTTCCTTATTTTCTTGTATTATAGAGAAGCCAGAAGATGCGACATCACCGTTATTTTTATCTTGAATAATGGCAAACTTTTTTAGATAGGGTCTTGTAGTACCAATTATTAAATCTCCTGTTTTTACTGTTTGAGTTGCTCTGCTTGGTGCTTTTTTAGTATAAACCGTTTTTGTTTTCATTACACCAAAATTGGGGTCTATACCACCTAACTCAATATATTCTTTAGATTCTTCTTTCTTTTTCCAAGGACGACTGATAAAATCAAACTCTAAGCCTAATTCAGTAACAGGGTATTTAGCATCTTGTAAATCCTCAAAAAAAGTAGCTTCATCTGCACTATGCACCCAATTGAACAACTCATTAAATTCTGCAAAGTAAAGTTTGCCTGATTTACGTTTTTTTACCTCTCTTAAATTAACCCCAAGTTCTTCTAAAATAAAAGTATCTATTTGCTCATCTAAATTAGTCGCTTCTTGTTCCAATTTATCGGCTTGATTGATTCTGTTTTGATAGGCTTCTACTAATGATTTTTGTATTTCTAAGGAAGGTAAAGGGATTTGTAAGCTTAAAAACTCTTCTATTTTAACTCTTGCTTTACCAATACCTACTTTTAAGCTATCAATTTGTTTTTTAAAAGGAATACTTCTTAACAATAGAATTAGATAGTCTCCATCAACATTTTCCGTATCAAAAATGAAACAAGGATATTCGTTGCTTACTACAAAAGGGGTACTATTGTTTAGGAATATACAACCGTGTCTAACATTAATTTTTGAATAAATGATAGAGTTTTGCGGTACTAAAAACAAATTCCCTTTGTAACTATCAATATCATTTTTTTCACGCAAATAAAGATTACCACTAAAGTCAATCTTAGAAATGATTCTTAAATCATTTTCTTTAACTTTTTGGTGCGATACTGACTCTCTAAATAAAGAAAGCATCTCAGATAAAAGTACTGGGTTTTCAAATTGATATTCACTTACATACGTGTTCTTATGAACATCCCAAGTATTGAATTTTGTAAATTCAACAAACTGTAAAAAGCTATATGGAATTGCAATATTATTCTGCATAAAACACTACTTCTTTAAGGTTTCCTGTACTTTTTTTCTCAACACGAACAATTGCATTATTTTTTACTTTATAATCAGCATTGATTGCTAATTCTGTTTCCCAAATTTCATTTTCTTTACGGTATTGGGTGAATTCGTCTTTTAAATTTGGTAATTCATTATCAATTCTTGCTCCTTTACTATCGATTCCTGCTTTTTCAACTTCCGCTAATGGTACACTGTAATTAAAACGTTCTTTAATAATTGCCCTAATTTCAATTTCCACTTGAGACTCAATAGTCTTTAACTCTGTTCTAAGAACTTTTTTATCTTCTCTACTCGGAGCATCACTACCTCTTAATTTTAGCTTGTCTTTTATTTCTATTATCTGCTTTTTGTACTTGGCATTAACTTCTTCGGTAGCTTCTTTGGTAATGCTAGCCCAATTGTTTTCTTCTTCTTCTGTAAATCGTTTTAAGAAAACCAAACTTGGTTTTACTGTAGCACCAGATGCAATAAATACGTCTTGCGGTATAGAGGTAATTAGAATTAACTTTGCCCTACTTTCAAAATATTCTCTTGCTTTGTTAAGATTAGAGGTATTTAATACACCTTCTGGTAGTACAATCGCCATTCTACCTCCTTTACGTAATAAACGGATGCAACGCTCCATAAACATAATTTCAGTTAGGGTACTGATTTTACCTACATCATATTTATCTACAATTTTTCTTTTTTCTTTAATATCCTTTTCTCGTTGGTTGATTATTTTCTCATAATCATCATACATATTCAACCAATCTTGATAATGAGGTTTACTTTTTAAGCTATCTTCTGCTGTAATTTTAAGCTCTTTATCTACCCTTGCTCCAAATGGTGGGTTGGTAAGAATTACATCAAAACGCTCTTCAAAGATTCCATTAACATCTAATAAACCGTCATTATGATGTACACCGCCATGACCGTCACCGTGCATAATCATATTCATTTTAGAAACCCTTGCCATTCTTGGGTTGGCATCTGTACCGAATATACATTTATGCGATAAGTGGTATAAACGACTTTTATCGTTATCGAGGTTTAATTCCTCATTGAGTTGCTTAAATAATTTAGCTACTAAAGCATCTGTTTTTTCTTTTTCTTTTTCGCTGGCCTTCAAATACGAATCATCAAAATATTGTTCTTTTATTTTTTCCTTTTGACGTTCAATATCTTCCTTTATATGCTCTCTTATGTATTCAAAAGCGTTTATTAAGAAACCACCAGAACCGCTGCAAGGGTCGCAAATGCGTTCTCCTTCCTGTGGGTCTAAAACGTTGGTCATAAACTCTACAATGGTACGAGGAGTAAAAAACTGCCCTAATTCACCTCTAAACGTAGTGCCTAAGAATTTTTCAAACGCAATACCCTTTACATCATCAGAGGTTTTAGATAAATTATAAACTTCTAGTTTTTCTACAATAGATAAGAAACTTTCTTTACGAATACGAATATTATCATTGTCGCTAAACAAGGCATCTTTAGCATATTTTTCTTTTGTTTTACGAAAAATTATTTGGACATAATCTGTTTTTTTATCATCTCCCTTTAGATAAGGTCTAACATTTTTATCATACTCTTCCTCTTGGCGTTGAAATTCTTTTTTAGAGAAAATACTTTGTTTGTCAATTGAATTTCTATTGTCTCGTTCAAATACAATTTTAGTAAATAAAATTTTACTAATCTCATCAAATGCAGCTTCAGGAGAAAGTTTGTCATTATTTCTAATAATGTTATGGCATTGATGTAATAGTTTTGCAAACTCGTCTTTTTCAAAAACTTTTTCATCTTGAAATAATTTCTCTTTCTTTTTATCATCTAATAATTCAGAAGCTGTTGGAATACGAGACAATTCCTTACCTAAATTCTTTGGTATTTTCTCCTTAAATACTTGAAAACATCTTGTTTCCTTAGTGTTATGGGTAACAAAAAAATCTGCACTAACCCAAGTAGCATAGTTTAGTCCTTGATAATAATCCGCAGGTTGTATAGTAACATTATCAGATTTACACTCTATTACTATTGCTGCGTGTTTATCTTCATTTTTATCCTCAATAGTTTTCCAAATCACAATATCTGCACTTGCTCTTCCAGTTCCTCGTTGTGAGTTAGTTACTTTTAACTCTTGTGCCATCTGTTCTAAGCTGTACCCTAGTTCATTAACTAAGTAGACTATAAATTTTTGACGTACAACTTCTTCTGGCGTAGCACTCAACCATGCATCAGCTCCATTTAATGGTGCCAATATTTTGGAATTATTATCTTTATATTTTAACTCTATCATATTCATATTATTACAACAATAAGGTCCTATCACTAGGGCTAAATTCGAGTTCTCAAAGTTACATAAAATGCAGGTTTATAAAAAATATAGAGCGGATTTAGAAACAATGATATACCTCTCCTAGCTAACAACCACAACCTATTCATATAGAAATATCAATCATTAAAAATCTCCCTCAAAATTCACGGGGCTGGCCTTTTCTAGGCTATGCCCCTTTTCTATTCAATACAACATCAACACAAATTGCGATAGCTTAACGCCCCTAACTCTAAGCTACACTCCCAGCCAGGCCCCAAAATCCCCAACCCAAAAGCCTTATAAAAGGACTAAAGAAATAGCAAGATCGCCTTTATCTATGGCCATCTTGCTATTTTGTTTTCTTAGAGACTGTAAAACAACTCCATCAGCAAGGACCGCCAAAAACTAGCCCCCGCAAAAACTCAATGCTAAAAAAAAACAGTAATTTTAGCCCGCAGCTAGCTGCCCGTTTTTTATTCAATTTATTTTAAAAAACAATTAAGGCATTGAATAACAAATATATAGACCTCATTCAGCAGACCTACGACTTCCCGCAAGGAAGCTTCAAAGTAGAAGATAATCACCTCTGGTTCAATAATATTCCACTCAAAGAATTGGCCCAGCAGTTTGGTACCCCGCTAAAATTGACCTATATCCCCCGCATCGGAGAACAGGTGGAAAGAGCCCGCAGCTATTTCCATAATGCCATGCAAAAACACAATTATCAACAACCTTATCTCTATACCTACTGTACCAAAAGCTCGCATTTTGCTCATGTGCTCGACGAAACGCTTAAGCATGATGCCCATATCGAACTCTCCTCCGCTTTTGATACCGAAATCGTCCTCCGCCTCCTCCAACAAGACAAAATCAATGAGGATACTTATGTCCTCTGTAATGGCTATAAAACACCCGATTATTTTGCCGGCATCCAACGAATGATCCATGCCGGCCTCAAAAATGTTATCCCCATTCTCGACTGCAAAAGCGAACTCCGCGTCTATGAAACTTTCGACGCTAAAGAGGTCCAAATTGGCCTCCGTATCGCTACCGAAGAAGAACCCTCTTTCGACCTCTATACCTCCCGATTCGGCATCCGCCGAACCGAATTACTCGATTTCTACCGCTACCGCCTGCATAAACACCCCAAAGTGAAACTCAAAATGCTCCACTTTTTTATCTATACCGGCATTAGCGATACCACTTACTATTGGTCCGAATTGCATAAGTATATTAAGCTCTATGTGCAAATGAAACAACTCTGCCCCGGCCTCGAAATGCTCAATATCGGCGGCGGACTCCCTATCCAAAACTCCCTAGAATTCGAGTACGATTACCAATATATGATCGACGAATTAGTCGGCCAACTCAAAAATTATTGCGAAGAGAAAAATGTTCCCGAACCTACCCTGGTCTCCGAGTTTGGTAGCTTTACAGTAGGCGAAAGCGGCGCCACAATCTTTAAGGTCCTAGGAACCAAACGCCAAAATGATCGAGAAATCTGGTACATTATCGATAATTCCCTGATCTCTACCCTGCCCGATATGTGGGCCGAAAAACAACGCTTTATTATGCTCCCCCTCAATAAATGGAATGTAGAGTATCATCGCGTGATCCTCGGCGGCCTGACCTGCGATAATGACGACTATTATAAGATTATTTCCGAAGATGAAGAACTCTTCCTCCCTAGCATAGAACCCGATGATGTCGAACCCCTCTATGTCGGCTTTTTCCATACCGGCGCCTACCAAGATTCCCTCAGCGGCTACGGCGGCGTCCACCACTGCCTGATCCCCTCCCCAAAACACCTACTCCTCGATGTCGATGAAGACGGAAATATCCAATACCGCCTCTTCGCCCCCGAACAACGATCAGAAGAAGTGATGAAAATTCTCGGTTACTAATATTACTAAGGCCCGCAGCTAATCTGTGGGCTTTTTTTATGCCCATAATTAACTGTTTTTGGGGCCTCCGCCTCCCTTCGCTCGTCGGCGGTTACTCCCTTTGGTCGTCGAACTGCGAACTAAAGTTCTTGTTGTCGTTTCGCAGCTCGCAGGTCTGCTCGGCCCTGCGGCGGCTGCGCCGCCTAGGTCTGCCGCCTTCGGCGGCCCTGCTGCACATCGCTAGGCCTGCGGGCGCTCCGCGCCCTGCAAAACCGCAAAAATGGACCAGAAAATAAAAAGTTTATAAAAAACGTTAGCTTTTATTTGTATTTACAAAGGGTTATACTTATAATTGTATCCAACGACAGTTATACACCATATAAATACATCACCCCATGAAGCTAAAATTAAAGCTCAACGAGCTAGAAAAACTGCCCATCAATAAGTTTAGCCCTATGCTAAAAAATGAGCTCAAAAAAGCTCGTAAAAAGGCCATTTCTCCCGAAACAGCCGTCCCCCTCGCCCTAATTATTGACCATCAGTTTGGCGAAGAAACCGCCCCCCTGATCCTCCTTGGCAGTTTTACTACAGACTGGCGCAAATGGCTAAAGGATAAATTCAAAAGCCAAAAGAAATTGATGGCGATCGGTAAGGTCTATTGGTCCGAAGAAAAAGAAAGCTTTTACTTTCTGCCCGAAAAAGGCGGCCTGACCCAAACGAAGTACCAAAAGGCCGCTAAAAAAATGAGCAAAAAAGCCGCTTTCCCACTCCTATTTGCCGCCCCCCTACCCAATGAGCCGCAAACAGAAGATAATGATGCCGCTGATGTAGAGACAAGCGAAACCCCTAGCCCCCAAACCACCAGTTCGCCCAACTCCACAGCAGAAGAAGCCAGTGCCCCCCTGAGCAAGGCTGAGTTTAGCCAAATTTTCCGCAAATGTGTTAGCACACTCAAGGAATTGCGCAAAGAGGCCCAGGCCGCCAAAAACAAGCCCAAAGAGGAACAACTAAACGCCTGGGCCAATATCTTTTTCCAACTTCGCCCCCTGCAAAAAGAGGTAAAACTACTCGGAAAACAACAGCTCGCTATCAAAGAAACTCAACAGCTAAAGCTCCAACTGCATCAACTGATTAAAAGGCTACAAGAGCATAAAGCCGACCTTCAAAAACATATTAAGGCCCAAAAACAACAACTCAATCAAATGATTACTGAGGTCAATGAGAGCCTCAAAGAACATGGCCGCCCCCCACTGAAAACAAAAAGTGCATAACCCTAGCTATAATGTATGTAGAACTACTCTTTTTAATAGTGTTTTTTAGGTGAGTGTCAACATCTCAGGCAGACCGCTTAGCGTCTGCCTATTTGTTGGCCAACAAAAGAAGCGCTTAGCCTCTACAGGCTAAGCGCTTCTTTCTTTTCTCAAAACTCCTCTACTCCTCTATTTCAAACCAATTATCTTAAAGTCGGTCCGACGGTTAACCGCATGCTCTTTTGAGCTACATGGCACCCCGTCCTTACATTTATTAAGCGGTAAAGTCTCTCCATAGCCCTTATACTTTAAGCGGAATTTGCTCACGCCCTGCTCAAGCAAATAATCATAAACCGCCTTGGCCCGGCGCTCAGAAAGATCCATATTCTTTTGGGCAGATCCTCTAGCATCCGTATGCGAGCGAATCTCTACCGAAATTTTATTGGCCTTGAGAATACGCACAATCTCATTGAGCCCACGCATATCTCTTTTGTCCAATACAGCACTGTTGGTCGAGTAGTTAATATTATCCACCTTGATAATATCGCCATACTTAAAGCCAGACTGCCCAATCACCTTAAATTCGGTCCGGCGATTGACCGCATGCTGCGCTTTGCTACAACGAACCCCATCCTTACAATGATTCAAAATTTCTGATTCACCATAGCCCTTGGCCACTAAACGATTGGCCGGAATCCCCTTGGCCACCAAATAGTTTTTCACGGCATTGGCCCGCTGCTGCGATAATCGCTGATTATAGCTTTTTGAACCCGTAGCATCTGTATGAGAACCAATTTCTAACTTCACATGCGGATGGTCCTGCAATACTTTGAGCAACTCCTTTAAGCCCGGAGAGTTTTTGTCTACCGCCGTTTTATCATGCTCATAGTAAATATTGGCCACCTTGATGTAGTCCCCAATCGCATAATGCGATTTGCGCTCTGGCTTTTTTCGAGAAGAGCGCCCCCGACTAGAACTGTTGCTCGTACTGGCTGTAATTCTGGGCCGATCTTGAGGATTATCCATTTCAGCTACGGCAATGGCTGGCATATACTCCTGTAAATATTGCCCTGCTTCCGAAATTCGGCCAATCACAATAAATTCTAATCGTCTATTGGCCCGATGCTTATCTTCCGAACAACGCACGCCATCCTTGCAATTATTCGCCAAGTACTTTTCTCCAAATCCTTGGTAGCGAATGCGCTTTTTGTCTACGCCCCGACTTAGCAAGTACTCATAAGCCGCCTTGGCCCGCTTTTCTGCCAAAAGCAAATTCGCCCGATAACTTCCCTTAGAATCAGTATGCGCGTAAATCTGTATGACCACTTCTTTTTGCCGCAAAAGATCCTGCACCAATTGGTCCAAGGTGTCATTCTTGATCTTATCCAAACGCACCTCTTTAGGCTGATAAATATCAACCAAAATGAGTTTGTCGCCCGGCTTAAAGCGACGAGGCTCTCGGGCAGGCAAGGGCCGCTCTAACTTTAAGCGGTAAAGGTCCTCATAGCCCTGCCCACCAGAACGGTTAGAGCTAAAAAAACCAAACTCTTTTTCTGCATCATAATAAAGAGAGAGCTCATCATAGGCGGTATTTACATTGGGGCCCAAATTGGTCAGGTTTCCCCATTTCACCCCATCTTCATAGCGCTCTACGGTAAAAAGGTCCAAACCACCATAACCGGGTTGCCCATCCGAAGCAAAAAACAAACGTTCCTTACTATCCAAAAAAGGATGCAACTCATGCCCTGCCGTATTTACTGCAGGCCCCAAATTTTGGGGACGCCCCCAGCCGTTTTTGGTCCGAAAAGATACATAGATATCAAAGCCACCATAGCCGCCTGGGCGGTTAGAAGCAAAATAAAGAGCCGAGCCATCCTTATTAAAGCAAGCTTGGCCAGTAGAATAAGGTATTTTGTTATCTAAGGAAGAATTATGCTGAAAAAACTGCTCCTGACTATGGTCCCAACTATTCCATTTTTTCATCGGATAAAAATAGATGTCCATCATCAGACCAGATTCTGGAATGGGCCGCAGGCCATCCATATAGTTATTAGAACTAATAGCCAACCAATCCTCTCTGGGGCTATAGGCCATAGGCGCATCATTAATATCTTTGCTGGGCATTTTATGCAAGGGCTGCAACTGCCCTGTTGGCTGCCCCTGTTCATCTAGCGGCAAATAATAGTACTGATTAAAGGCGTCATTGGTCCAAGAAGTTACGCCTTCTTTCTTAACGGCCACCGATCGAGAGGAAGAGAACAACAATAAGCCATGATGCATCAAAGGCGCAAAATCGGCACTTTTGCTATTAATGCCATCCAAGCTAAAGACCGAAAAATAGGGCTGGCTACCGCTCTCTTTTTTAATAAAATCAAGAGCCGCCAACTCTAGCTTTACTTCTTTGGCCCATTTAGAGGGCACCCTTTGCAAGTAACTACGAGCAGCATCCAACTGCTTTTTGGTCTTGAGTAGGCGGGCATAGGGCAAATAGTAATTCTCTTTGCCCTCTGCGATCAAGATTCGTTTTTTATAATAGGCCAAGGCCTTATCCAACTCATTGCAAAGTGCATAAGACTCTGCCAACTGAGCCAAAACATCAGCCTCTTCTTTGGCCCCTTCTTCTAGGGCGGTTTCAAAATGCAGAACCGCCTCTTTATAAAGTTTTTTCTGATAAAAATCTTGGGCCTTTTTCAAAGCTACACTTTGGGCCGATAGGCTTCCGCCTGCTAACAACAACCCAAACCCTAAAGTGAGCAGGAGCTTTTTTCCTATTCGCTGCATAGTTCTCTACTAAGTCAATTTCTGAAATGAATGCTGCAAAGATAGGTTTTTCTTAATGAACTCATTTAAAAACAACTGTTCTTGTGCGGGAAAGCTCGCTTTGTATTTTGGTCCTTAATCGGCCAAAGGCCGAAACGGCTGAGGGATGGACAGCAGTGGCGCGAAGCGGCAGACCAAGGCGGCGAAGCCGCCGCAGGGCCGAGCAGACCTGCGAGCTGCGACACAGCCCGACCCGAGCGAAGCGAGTGGGCAGCCCCAAAAATGTCACAAAATATTAATTCTCAGTAATCTTCATTTAATGAAATAATATTTCAGGCAAAAATACAAGCACAAAAGATAAAGACAGCCTGAAGTTTATACTTAAATAGATTATATTAAGACAGCTTATTTTAAAGCGACCTACTTAATGCTTCATTCACCTACTAATCAATTATTTAGTCTTATGAAGAGCCCAGTTTCTAAGCCCATTCCCCATCCTCCCATCTACCCCATTGTAAAAAGTGTACTCAGTCTAGACATCAAGCGGCCCGTGCAAAGTATGATGGCTTTGGCGGAAAAATACGGTGGAATTTATCGCCTAGAAGTGCCCAACGACAGCCTAGTTATTGTGAGTGGTTTAGAGTATGTCCAAGAATTTTGCAATGAAGACCGATTTGATAAAAAAGTATTTTCGGCCCTAGAAAAAGTGCGTGACCTTACTGGAGATGGCCTTTTTACGGCCCATACAGAAGAGCCCAACTGGGGGAAAGCGCACCGTATTTTGACCCCTGCTTTTGGTCCACATGCCATGCGAGATATGTTTGATAAAATGTATGATGTGGCCGAACAGCTTTGTATCAAACTAGAGCGGCTTGGCCCTGAAGAGCCCTTTAATGTCCCGGCAAACATGACGCGTTTGACCTTAGACACTATTGCCCTTTGTGCCTTTGACTACCGCTTTAACAGCTTTTATAAAAACGACATGCACCCCTTTGTGGAGGCCATGCTGTTTATTTTGCATGAGGCCAATCAGCATATGCGGCGCCTACCGATTATGAATCGTTTGATGTATAAAACCAAAGAGCGCTATAATAAGGACATTCAATATATGTATACCGTGGCGCAGAAAATTTTGGACCAAAGAAGAAAGGCCGATAAGGCAGAGCAAGTAGATGATCTTTTGGGCCGGATGCTTGAAGGGGTAGACCCCGATACTGGCGAAAAGCTGAGTGACCAAAATATCATCTACCAAATGGTCACTTTTCTGATTGCAGGACATGAAACGACCAGTAGCATGATGGCATTTACCTTCTATGAAATGCTCAAGCAGCCGCATATTTTGGCCCGTGTTCAGGCCGAAGTAGACGAGGTGCTTGGGCAAGAAAAGCTGCAGTTTCATCATTTGAGTAAGCTAAAGTATATGGATATGGTCATCAAGGAGTGTCTGCGCCTTTGGCCCATTGCTTCGGGCTTTAACCTTCGTTCCTTTAAAGAGGAACAAGTGGGCGAATACCTGATTAAACCGACCGACTCCATTTTTATCTTTTTGCCCTCTTTGCATCGTGCCCCCATTTGGGGAGACGATCCCAAGCAGTTTAACCCCGAAAACTTTTCGCCAGAAAATGAGGCCAAAATTCCCCATTCGGCTTACCTCCCCTTTGGTCATGGCCGCCGCTCTTGTATTGGCCGCCCTTTTGCTTTTCAGGAGGCCAAACTGGCCATTGCTATGATTTTGCAGCGTTTTGACATTAGCTTGGCCGACCCCAATTATGAGCTGGTTTTAGATGAAACCCTGACCCTAAAGCCCGATAACTACTTCCTTAAATTTAAGAAACGGCCAGGCTTTAAGCCAGTAGAAGATGGCCCAAAAGTTCGGCCCAGCCAAAATCTACAACTAAAAGGTAACAAACAGGTTTTTGTCCAAAACAAACCCCTACTCTACCTTGCTTATGGTTCTAATATGGGCTCCTCGAAAAAGTTTATCCAGCAACTAGCCGAAACAGCCCAAGCATTGGGCTATCAGCCTAGCGTGCATAGCCTCAATGAAACCAAGGCACTAATGGCCCAAAACAAAGGGCATTATGTCATTATTACGGCCTCTTATGAGGGGCAGCCCACCCATGATGCCGAAGAATTTGTCGATTGGATTGTAGCACAGCCTGAAGGCAGTCTAAACCAAGTACAATATAGCCTCTTTGGTTGTGGAAACTCGGACTGGATTCATAGCTATCAGGCTGTTCCCCGAAAAATTGATGCCCAATTACAGCGCTTAGGAGCACAGCCATTTTTGGCCCCTGCAGAAGGAAATGCCAAGCAAAACTTCTTTGTTTCTTTTAACCAATGGCATGATGAACTCTGGCCGGCCCTAGCCAAAAGCTTAGGACAAGATGCCGTTAGTCCGATCAAGAAAAAGAGCTATAAGGTCCAATTGCTACACGATTGGCATGCAGAGGCTTTAGGAGAAAATGATTTTGTTCGGGCTCAATTGCTGAGCAAAAAAGAATTGGTCCAACAAGATAGCCCCTTTGCGAGCTCCAAAATTGAGCTGCAAATTGAGGTCCCCGAAGAACAAAGCTATCAAACTGGCGGCTATATTGATATTCTGCCCCAAAACAGCCCCGCCAATATTCAGCGGGTATTGCGCCACTTTCAAATGCAACATGATCCCTATATCAAATTGGAGTCTGAAGAGCAGTCTGTTGCCCTAAAATTACCTTTGGACCAACATATTCGCCTGACTGATTTGCTCAAGTATTATGTGGAGCTACAACGGCCAGCAGGCAAAAAATTACTCGAAGAAGTTTTGGCCCAAACTCGCTGTCCCTTTTCGGCCCAAGGACTTCAGCAGTTTATAGATAACTATGAAAGCGAGGTTTTGCAGAAAAATCGGAGTTTACTCAGTATCATCGAACAGTTTCCTGGAGCAAAAATTGACCTTGGCCAATTTATTACGGCGCTGCCCGCTATGCGCCCCAGAACCTACTCTATTTCTTCTTCCGTTAAACAATCTGCAGATAAGGCCAGCTTAGTGATCTCTTGCATTAAGGGAGCAGCCTGGTCTGGACAAGGAGAGTACCAAGGACTAGCCTCTGCCTATCTCAACAAACTAGAAGAAGGCCAGCTCCTTTGGCTCCGCTTTACCCCCAACTTACCCAACTTTCCCGCCCCAAAAAGCGAGGATAAACTCATTCTTATTGCCGCAGGTACGGGGATTGCTCCCTTTAGAGCCTTTATGCAAGAACGCAGCCTAGAAAAAACGCCCGCAAAAGCAGTATTTTTCTATGGTTGCCGAGCCAAAGAAGTGGATCAACTTTATGCCAAAGAGTTTGCAAAATGGGAAAAAGAAGGTTGGTTAGATTTACGGCCCGTTTACTCTAAAACGCCCGAAAAAGAAGGCCAAACTTATGTACAGCATCGCCTTTGGGCCGATAGAGATGCCTTTTGGGCCGCTTGGCAAGAAGGAGCCAATATATATATTTGTGGAGATGGCGAAGGCATGGCCCCTGCCGTCCGCCAATGCCTGATGGATATTTACCAAGAAAAAGCCCAAGCTACAGAAGCCCAGGCCCTAGATTGGTTGATGCAAATTGCCGGTAAGGACAAACGCTATTTTACCGATATTTTTAGCTAAAAAATAGCCGTTATGGTCCATGAAAAGGCCCTGCAAGGAATTGCAGGGCCTTTTGCGTTTTGCAGGGCGCAAAGCGCCCGCAGGCTGAGGGGCTGTAGCAGGGCCGCCGCAGGCGGCAGACCCAAGGCTTTTGAAGCAAAGCGAAAAAGCCTGCAGGGCCGAGCAGACCTGCGAGCTGCGAAATGGCCCGACCCGAGCGAAGCGAGTGGGCAGCCCCAAAAAAGAGAAAGCTTTGCTCCATACAGCTAGACAAAAAAGCCTATATTGGCGGCTAATTTTTAATTATGTATTTAGTTGCGGAACATCAGGTTCGGGAAGAGCGGGCAGGAAGAGTCTATGATTATGCTCAAGGGTTATTTCCTTTGCTGCCTAGCCGAAAAAGTGTAAAAAAAGCTCTAGACAAAGGCCTTTTGAAGGTCAATGGACAGGAAGTTGGCACGGGCTATTACTTGCAAGTGGGCGATGTTTTGGCCCTTTGGCAGCGGCCAGTCAACCAAAAAGAGCGAGAGCTCCCTCTAGAGGTGCATTATGAAGATGAGGATTTGGCGGTGGTCTACAAACCAGCGGGACTTGCCGTTTCGGGCTATCATAAACACAATTTCCAGCAGCGTTTTAGAGCGGGTTTGCAGCCTTCTTTGACCGAGGATGCCCTGCCCTCTCCCCTGCCCGTGCATCGTTTAGATTTGCCAACGCAGGGCCTATTATTGGTGGGAAAACGAGCTTCTTCCCTGCGTTTTTTGCAGGCCGCTTTTGCCCAAAGAAGCATTCAAAAAACCTATTTGGCGGTTGTGATGGGAAGGCCGGCCCAAGCCAAAGGGCGGCTCGATAGTCCAGTAGATGGCAAAGCCGCAGAGACCGATTATCGCTTGCTTTGGAGCGTTCCTTCTCTGCGTTCTGGGCAGTTGAGTTTGCTCGAATTGCGGCCCAAAACAGGCCGAAAACACCAGCTGCGGAAGCAATTGGCCCAAATTGATTGCCCTATTGTTGGCGATAAGCAATATGGCCCAAAAGGAAAGACCCTTTTACATAAGGGTCTTTTCTTGGTTGCTGTTGGCTTGGCCTTTGACCATCCCGCAGGCGGCCAAATAGAGCTTAGTATGCCCGCGCCCAGCAAGTTTTTGCGCTTATTGGAGCGAGAGCGTAGGCAATGGGAAAAATACCAGCCCTAACGGAAAGACCAATCGTATTTGGAAATATTCAATAAGCACTGCTTGAGCAGCTGAATGCTCTGGTAAATATCCTCTTTATGGGCCATTTCTACGGTTTGGTGCACATGTCGACAAGGAATAGAAATGGCGCCCGTAATGGCCCCAGACTTTCCATATAGCTGCAAACCACCCGTATCACTACCTCCACCGGTCAAGATTTCAGGCTGCCAGGGAATTTCTGCCGCATCGGCTGTTTCTTTCATAAATTGCACCATGCGATAATCGCAAATACTAGAACCATCCATAATTTTAATGGCGGTCCCCGCACCCAAAGCCGTAATTTTTTCATGCGCCTGGGCCCCAGGTACATCAAAGGCAATAGTAATATCTAGGCCCAAACCAAAATCGGGATCAATGTTATGTGCAGCCACCCGAGCACCACGCAAACCCACCTCTTCTTGGACCGTAAAAACGCCATAAACATCATAATCGAGCTGCTCGTCTTTGAGCTCTCGCAAGCATTCGAGCAAAATGAAAACGGCCAAACGGTTGTCCAAAGACTTAGAATTAACGCAATCGCCCATTTCAATCAACTCCCGCTCTCGACTGATAGGATCACCTACCGATACGTACTTCTCCAGCTCCTCCTTACTCATGCCCGTATCAATAAAATAATCCTTGATGCTCAGGCTTTTACCTCTTTCTGCAGCCGACATCAAATGGATGGGTTTGCTGCCCATTACCCCCACAATATCCTTTTTGCCATGCACAATTACCCGTTGCGAGCTCAAAGTTTTGGGGTCAAAACCACCCAAGGTATGAAAACGCAAAAAACCGCCCTCCTCAATATGCGTAACAATAAAACCAATCTCATCTAAATGAGCCGCCACCATGATTTTTTTCTTGGGCCCCTCGGCGGCCCCCTTCCGAACTGCATACAAATTGCCCAAAGCATCTGTAAAACAATCATCTACCAAATCAGTTACTTCCGATTCTACAAACTGACGTAGACGCTGCTCAAAAGCAGGAGGCGCCGCCGTTTTACAAATTGTACTGAGCAAAGGGATATTTAGTTTCTCCATATTTTTATTATTTTTTTAATGTTTTTGACTCTACACTTTTGGTTTTGACCTAGTTTTAAAGGAAAAGCCCCTAAGGCCCAAATGTAGGAAGATCTGCAAAAAAATATACGCTATTATTGAATAAGCGAGCAGCAAGCTACAATAAACTCATATAATAATAGTAAATTAAAGGCTCAAACAGGCAGTTATCCAACAGCTTATGAAAACGAGAAATCAAATAGACCAATCTATCGATGAATTGCTGAACCGCATCGAGCAAGAGTGCCAGGAAGATCCCGACACCCTACTCAGCATTCATCCAGCCCACTATACCACCGAACACCTCTTCCAACTACGAGGGCGTTGGCAACAACGCAACCGAGAATACCAACGGCTGTCCAGAATTATCTTTGCCGCCGGCATCGCCTCCCCCACTTTCTTCGGCATCGGCATGCTGGGCTTTTGGTCTTGGGCCCTGCTCGGCCTCATTTTTCTGCCCATCGCCGCCACCGCCTTTATGTTTTTTCTGCTCGGTAGCATCTGGCTATCTGCAAAATATAAAAGTAGTGGCTACCAACAAGCTATCCTCAAAGCCATTGATGAAGAACTCAAGGAAAGAGGACAATTTCTAGATCATTAAGTAGGGGCCTCCGCAGCAAGCTGCGGCGCTACGTTGCGGGGCTCGCAAGTCTGCTCGGCCCATCGCCAGCAAGCTGGCTCGGTCTGGCCTTCGGCCACCCCTCCACATCGCTAGGCCGGTCGCTTCGCTCCCCCAAACCCAAGACAAAGGCAAAAAAGCTGGCAAGATTTCTCCAAAAACTTGATTAAAAGAATATTTTGTCTATCTTTGCAACACTTTTGTAAAGCAGAAAGAAAGCCAGTGAGGGCCAAATGCCACACTAGCTTCTTTTAATTTTTATAGACAACGCTTAGTTATACTAATACAAATACGCATTTCTGATGAAAACGATTGAATTTGAGGGCCAACTGAGAAGCAACCTAGGAAAAAGCAGCAGCAGAGAACTTCGCAAAGAAGGGCGCATTCCTTGTGTGGTTTACGGAAATGGCGAAAACCTCCACTTTACAACTACTGCTCTTGAGATCCGTGATCTCATTTACACTGACGAACTTCGCAAGGCTAGCATCAAATTAGGTGACAAAACTGTTGAAGCAATCGTTAAAGATGTGCAGTTCCACCCTGTAACCGACAAAATCCTTCACATGGATTTCCAAGCTATCGTAGCTGGCCAAACTTTGAAAACTGAAGTGCCTATCCGCCTTGTGGGTAGCTCTAAAGGACAAAAAGTAGGGGGTACGCTAGTACAAAAAATGCGCAAGCTCAAAGTATTGATCCAACCCGAAAGCCTTTGCGCTTACATCCCTGCTGATGTAAGTCCCTTGGACCTAGGTAAGTCAATGCGTGTACGCGATATCCAAGTTACTGAAGGTATCGAAATTATGACCAATAGCAGCATTCCCGTTGCTTCTGTTGACATTCCTCGTGCTTTGCGTTCTGCTCAGTCTAAAGGTGCTGCAGAAGAAGAAGCATAAACAAAAGGAAAGCTTTCCTTTGCAAAACGCAGTTCAATGCCTATTGAGCTGCGTTTTTTATTTGAAGAAAAATGATTGCTTGGATTAAACAACTTTTTGCTAGCCCCGCTAGCCCCAAAAGTATAAACCCTATGAAGTATCTTATTGTAGGCCTGGGAAATATTGGCGCAGAATATACCGAAACCCGCCACAATATTGGCTTCAAAGTAGCCGATGCCTTGGCCCAAAGCCTAGACGCCAAATTTGAAACAAAACGCTATGGCGATCTGGCCCAAGGAAAATATAAGGGCCGAAAACTACTCATCCTCAAGCCTTCTACTTACATGAATTTGAGTGGAAAAGCCCTACTGTACTGGATGAAAAAAGAAAATATTGGCCTAGACAATGTCCTGGTCCTTGTCGATGACCTCAATATCAACTTCGGAACAATCCGCCTGAGAGGCAAAGGCGGAGCCGGTGGCCACAATGGCCTCAAAAGCATAGAAGAAGAATTGGGCCACAATAATTACCCCCGCCTAAGAATTGGTATTGGCAACAACTACCCCAAAGGCCGACAAGTAGAGTTTGTTTTGGGCAAATGGAGCCCCCAAGAAATAGAACTGCTGCCCAAAGTTATCCGCCACTGCCAAGGCGCCTGCAAAAGCTATAGCTTTTTGGGCCTAGCCAATAGCATGAACCTAAGCAACAAAAAACTCTTTGCCCCACCCACTAAGCAAACAGAAGTAGACAAAGACGATTTGCCTGAAGTATAAAAGCAAAAGGGCGGCCCGCAATTGCGGGCCGCCCTTTTGACGCTAAAAACACTACTTAAAGCGGTAATAAGTGGGCTCCTTCCACTCAAAATCTTTGTGGCGAGGCAACTCATCAATAACAGCAGCCACCAAATCGGGCCAAGGAGCCGTAATTTTACGAGCCTGCATATCAATCCAGCTGCCATCAATAAGGACCTTGGCCGCTAGCTTGCCATTCTCCTTGCGGACCTCCTGCTCTATGGTATAAAATGTATAGTCTGCCGTAGCCGCTTTGAGCAACATATTAAAACTGAGCTTTTCGTGCATTTGAGTTTCTCGGATATAAGTGCTTTGCTCTCTGAGCAAAATAGCCCCCAAACCCTTTTTGGCCAAATCTTGCAAGGGAAACCCCTGCTGGGCAAAAAAACTAATCCGAGTGTGGGCCGCATACTGGCTGTAAGAGGTATGACGCATATGCTGATTGGGATCCATATCGGCCCAAATTACCTCTACTTCCTTTTCATAAGGTTTCATAATAGAATATTAAATTTGATTGATGATTTTCAGTGAGTGCTGGCGTCCTACAGGCCCGAAGGGCCGCAGGCCTAGCGATGTGCAAGGGGGGCCGTCAGGCCAGACCAAGGCGCTGCAAGCGCCGCAGGGCCGAGCGAATAGCGAGCCCTGAAACGTAGCGCCGCAGCTTGCTGCGGAGGCCCCAAAAAAAGAACATTAAGGTAAGGCTTGCACCGCCTTTCTAATCATGTAGCGATTGAGCCAAAGGATGCCGAGAGCCAAAAATAGGGCGCTCAAGAGGACCGTAAAATGTGGCCAATGGCCAATGGCATAGCCCTCTTGACTGAGCAAATAGCCTAGGCCAAACTTGAGCGGCAGCAAAATCGAAAAGACCCCAAGGAGGATATAAACCAGCAGTAAATTGAGCTTTTGGCCCAAAACCTTAGCAATTTGCTCTTGGCGATAACCGAGCTGTAGAAGTAGTAAAATACTGCTTTGCGCTTGGCTAACCAAGAGGCGATAATTGAGCAAAAGGACCAAAACGGACAGGCTGATGATGGCCGTGGCCAAGAAAAGCAAAAAGGCCAACAGGAGGAAAATCCCCTGCTTCAACTCGCCCCCAATTAGGCTATTTCGGCTCAGTTCATAGCTTTTTTCTTCTAGATAATTGGCCAAAGACTTTTGAAAAGGATTATCCGTTTGCAAAATCAGCTGGCTCACCTTAGGCTGCTCATAGCCAAACTGCTGATTGCTGGCCTCCAAAAAACTAGCGGGAACCAAAATCGAGTTAAATTTTCGACTCAGGCCCACCACCTTAGCCTTATAGTTTTTGCGTTTGTTTTTTCCCCGAATATCAAAATCGAAGAAAAAAGAGCCCAGCATATCGGCACTGACCTTAGGCAAGCCTTGGCTAGGGCCAAAACCATAGTTATAGAGGCTGAGATAGTCATTGGACAAGACCACCGGCACAAAGGGATCGCCCTCGCTCCATTGGAAATCGCTGCTATCTATGTCGACATAATCTAGAGGGACCGACTGGCAGAACAGCAGGGTAGAAAAGCCCAACTGCGGCACACGAGCCATCAATTCATAGCGATTGGAGCGAACGGGAGCCAGATCTTGGCAAAAGCCCTGGGCTCGAATATCGGCAATTTCCGCCTCGCTAAAGCTTTTTTCTCCGCTCAGCCCCTCTACCCTTTTTTGTAGGACCAAAAGATTTTCCTCGCTAGCGCCATTGGCTAGCGTTTGTACATCCCAGAAAATCTGTAGGCTAAACAAAAGCAGAAAGAGCCCCAAAAAAAGGCCAATAGCCGCTCCCCAAACTTGCCAGGGCGAGCGGCTTTTCCATAATAATTTTTGCAATAAAGGCTTCATAGCATTGGCAGCTTAGAGGAAACGGCGGCGGATCCATTTGATAAAATCCTTGGCCAAATCCTGCTTTTCTTTTTTCATCCAGTCTCCTTCTGGAATCAATTTATTTTCTAGATACTCTCGGGCCTGATTAAAGTCATCGGCCTTGCGGTTAAAGTAGTCAATGGCCTCATCAAAGCGGCTTGCATCGCCAGCAAAGAGCTCCCCAATATAACGGAACCGTTGGCCCACCCCAATACTTCCTTTTAGGTCGCTGATGGGCTTTTGTTGCAAGCGACTCATAAGGTCCGTAGCCTGCTTAAAGACAAAAAGAGCTTCGTATTCTTCCTTATTGGCAGCTGCGGGCTCCTCTTTCGGGGCTTCGACAACAGGCGGCGCTTCTTCTTTGGGCACTTCTTTTTCTACAACAGCTGCAGGCGGTTGTTCTTCTACTTTGGTCGTTTCTACAATAGGAGTAGCTGGCTCCTCTACTTTCTCTTCCTCTACTTTTTTCTCCTCCTCTTTTTCGCTAGGCAGTTCTAGTTCGGGCAAAATTTCCTCGGGCAATTGAGCCTCTTCCTCTTTTGCTTCCTCTGTCGCCCGATGGCGTACTGGCTCGGGTTTCTCTTCTTCTAGAGCAGGCTGTTTCTCTTCTTCCTGAACTTTTTCCTCGACCACAGGCGGTTCTACGGGAGCTAGAATTTCTTCCTTTTCCTTGGGCAGTTCTGGGACTTCATTTAAGAAGATTTTTGGGCCTGTTTTTTTGGGCGCTTCTTTTTTGGGGCTTTTGGGCGCTTCCTCTTTTGCTATTTTGGGCTTGCTGGTCAAGGCTGGAGCTTCCTCCTCCTTGGCCAAGGCCAATTCATAAAAGCCTCTAATTTTTTGCAAAACGAGATCTACCTCTAATTGACTAATGGGTTGCGATTGCTCGATGCGCTCCAATAGGATTTGGAACTGGGCAATCTCTTCTTTTAGGGCTTTAAGTTTCATGCTAATTTATTTTATGAGCAGCGGTTGGGCTGGTAATATGTTTCGTCAAGGGCAAAAAGTTCGGGATTTTTTCCCAGTATGTCCTTATAAAAGCACATAATTTCGGCCATATCCTTGGCAATATCTCCAGAAGGATGTATGGCCTTGCCAATTCCCCCCTCTTTTTTCGCATAATCTAGCCAACCAAGCAAGATAGGCACCTTAGCCTTTAGGGCCACATAATAAAAGCCCGTTTTCCATTTGACCACCTTAGAGCGGGTTCCTTCAGGCTCCATAATGATGCAGAGCCGCTCTTGGCCCTCAAATAAGTTGGCAATAACATCGACCATAGAAGGGCGCTCCACCCCTTCTTTTTTGGGCTTTCGGTTGATTCCGATCCCTCCCATCATTCTAAAAAACCAGCCAAAAGGGGGCCGCATATAGTCATCTTTGATGGTGTACTTAATGGGAACGCCTAGCTCGGCCATGGCAGCCATAGTAATGGGGTAATCCCAGTTGGTGGTATGCGGGGCCGCAATAAGTACGCAGTTGCCTTGGGCCTCTTGGGGAATACTGGGGTGAATTTTCCAGCCCGCTAGTTTGAGGTAGAACTGGCTAATTATTTTCTTGATCATTGGCTCTTATTTTTTCAAAAATACAACTAAAAAAGAGGCTTTTCGCCAGAGCTGTATATTTAGTAATCATTTAATACACCCTCTATAGTCTGCTTAATGTAGTAGCTTCCACAAAAAAAGCATCCTGGCGCTGCTACACCAAGATGCCCAATAGGCATACACCTATTCTCATGAAAAATCTACTAATTGTAAGGGCAAGCTGCTTTATTTCTTACCCTTTGCTGCTTAGCTAAGATAAGGATTTATTCTTAATAGGCCCTTATTTTAAAAGAACTTTATCATTTCCATTAAAAAGCTAATAATCAATATTTTTGCAAGCTTGCCAGAAGAAGTATTGATGGCGGAGCAAATCCCCCTTTTCCAATATTTTATTTTAATTTTGTGCCCTAACCATCAGACCTCTCCTCTATGTCGGCACTCTATATCCATATCCCCTTTTGCAAGCAAGCTTGCCACTATTGCAATTTCCACTTCTCTACTTCCCTAAAATATAAAGGGCAGATGCTTGAAGCCATTAGCAAAGAGCTGCTTCTGCAAAAAGATTATCTCCAAGGCGCCAAACTGCAATCGGTCTATTTTGGTGGTGGCACCCCCTCCCTGCTCTCCGCCGCCGAGATTAACCAACTCTGGTCCATTATCAAAACACACTACCCCCTCGGCCCAAATATGGAGGTCACCCTAGAGGCCAATCCAGATGATATGAGCCTCGATAAACTCCGTAGCTATAAGTTACATACCCCCATCAATCGCCTTAGCATCGGCCTGCAATCCTTTTTGCCCAAAGAACTGAGCTATATGAACCGCGCCCACTCCGCAGAAGAAGCCGAGAACTGCCTGGCCAATGCCCTGGCCGTGGGCTTCAACCAACTTTCTGTAGACCTTATCTATGGCGGCCCCTTCCTCTCTAATGAGGATTGGCGAAAAACAATCCGAAAACTCTTCGCCTTCCAAGTCCCTCACCTCTCCGCCTATGCCCTCACCCTAGAACCCAATACCCCCCTCGAACATCTTATCCGACGCAAGAAGTTGCCGACCCTAGATGAAGATAAAGCCGCCCGACATTTCGAAATCCTCCTCGAAGAATGCCAACTTCACGACTATGAACAGTACGAGATTTCTAATTTCTGCCGCAATGAACAGTATGCCCAACATAATTCGGCTTACTGGAAAAGCCAACCCTATCTCGGCATCGGCCCCTCGGCCCATAGCTTCAATGGCCATAGCCGACAATGGAATATTGCTCATAATATGAAGTATATTAAGGCCCTAGAAAATAATGAATTGCTCTTCGAAAAAGAAGAGCTCTCCCCCACAGAACAATTTAATGAGCTGCTTATGACCCGCCTGCGCACCAAATGGGGCCTCTCTCTCTTAGAGGTGGAACAACGCTGGGGAACAAGCACTAAAAATCAACTGCTGCAAACTATCCAACCCTTTATCCAAGATGATTTGGCCCAACTCCAAAATGAACATATCTATCTCAGCAATGCAGGCAAACTCCTGAGCGACCATATTATTGCCGAGCTGTTTCTAGAGGATAGCCCTGCCTAAGTTTTCTTTTCTTCTGCTTTTTTGGGGCTGCCCCTGCGGCCTGCGGCCTTGGGTCGGGCCATTGCACAGCTCGCTGTTCGCTCGGCCCTTCGGCGCTTGCAGCGCCTCGGTCTGCCGCCTTCGGCGGCCCTGCTACAGCCCCTCAGCCGAGGCGCTGCGCGCCTTTGCGGCGGCTTCGCCGCCTGCTCAAACGCAGAACGGACCGCCAAGAACTTGGCGGTCCGTTTCTATTTGGCCTAGGGGCCTGAAAGGGTGGCCGAAGGCCAGACCCAGCCAGCTTGCTGGCGCAGGGCCGAGCAGACCTGCGAGCCCTGCAAGGGCCCGGCCGCCAAAGGCGGCAGGCCCCAAAACAGACTACTTCAACTGCCCTAAAGCATCTAGCAAATAAGCCCAGAATTTCTGTACCGAACTGATCTGTACCCGCTCATCAGGAGAATGCGCCCCCCGAATGTTGGGCCCAAAAGAAATCATCTGCATCTTGGGGTAATGACGACCCAAAATACCACACTCCAAACCCGCATGACAGGCATTTACATCGGGCTCCTCCTCAAAACGATCAAGGAAAAACTGACGCATTTGGTCCACCAAACTAGAAGCCGGCAAAGGCTCCCAACCCGGATAACTGCCCGACAACTGCGTGTCGGCCCCCAATAGTTCATACAATCCCTGTATGCTCTCGGCCAAGGCCCATTTCTCCGTATCTACGGAGCTGCGACAAAGGCAAAGCACAGTATATTCCCCATTTTTGACCAGCAAACGCGCCAAATTATTAGAGGTTTGAACCAAGCCCTCTATCTCTGGACTCATCCTGAAGATGCCGTTGGGCGTAGCCAATACCGCCGATAAAAGGGCCTTTTGCTCCGCTTCTCCCAACTTGATGGCCGGTAAAGCTACCTCCTCTGCAGTGAGGCTAAGGCTAGGGTCAGTACTGGCATACTCCGCCTTGAGCTCCGCTTCCAAAGCAGCTAGTTGTTCTTTGTATTGGGCCGCTTCTGCCTTGGGCAAAACCACAATGGCCCAGGCCTCTCGGGGAATCGCATTGCGCAATCCACCCCCATCAAATTGGGCCAAAGATAAAGGAGAAAGCGCCCGAAGAACACGGGCCAACAATAAGTTGGCATTGCCCAAACCCTTAATAATATCCATCCCCGAATGTCCACCACTCAAGCCTTTCAAACTGATTTTTAGGGCCAAATCTTCCTCCTTAGCCAAGGCCATAGGCGTATAGCTTCCCGCTACCGAAATATCTACCCCGCCAGCACAACCAATGGTCAATTCTTTGTCGTCTTCTGTGTCCAGATTGAGCAAGTAGTCTGACTTTAACCAGTTGGGGCCCAATCCCAAAGCGCCCGTCATCCCCGTCTCTTCATCTATGGTAAATAGGGCCTCCAAAGGCGGATGCGGAATATCACTACTAGCCAATAGGGCCATAATAGCCGCCACGCCAATGCCATTATCAGCCCCCAAAGTGGTGCCCTTGGCCTTTACCCAATCGCCCTCTACATACATCTCGATGCCCTGGCTCAAAAAATCAAAATCGGTATCCGCATTCTTCTGATGTACCATGTCTAAATGGCTCTGCAAAAGAATAGTAGGACGGTTCTCTAGACCTGCGGTGGCTGGCTTTCGGACCAAAATATTCCCAACCTCATCCTCCTCGGCCACTAATCCCAATTTGGATACATATTCACGCATAAATGCAGATACCGCCTCCTCTTTTTTAGAGGGCCGAGGCACCGCATTTAGCTGACTAAAGGCCTCCCATAGTGCTTTTGGGGCCAATTCTGCTACTTTCTGACTCATGATTATATAGTAATTTGTTAGGCCAAAAAGCTAAGGAAAATTTAGATAAAGCCAAGGAATAAGCCCTATTTCTATCTGGCTTTTGCCTTTTATTTGAACGAAAGGCTTGCCGTAGCCCTCCCAAGGGGTTACTCTACCCCTCCCGAGGGGTTACTCTACCCCTCCTGATGGGTTACTCTACCCCTCCTGATGGCTTCCTCTACCCCTCCAAAGGGGTTACTCTACCCATCCAAAGGGGTTACTCTACCCATCCTGAGGGCTTGCGCTACCCCTCAGGGGGATTCATGCCCCCCCAGAACTTCACTTTAAGCAGCCCTAAAGAGGACCTAAACAGGTCCTAGCGAGGACTAGGGGCTAATCAAAAGAGGGCTTTAATAAGCACTAAAGACCATTTAGTCTGTGGCAATTGAGGACTTGCCTAAGTCCATTGGAGGAGGTAGTAAAATGGAAGCGAGGACTTGCTTAGGTCCATTGAAGGACTTAAGCAACATCAACAGAGGACCTATTAAAGTGCAACTGAGGGGGTAGAGTAGTCCAAACGGCCAATTGTGGGGCTCTTCAGGATTTTGTGTATTAGAATAAAATTTGGGCCTTTAGCTTGTTGGGATTTAGCCAATAGTCGCCCAGGGACAAGCCCCTAGGCTAATCCAATGGAGTCAGCCCTCTGCGAGGGCCTCAACTGTTGATATACAAGGCCTTGTTCAGTTGTTATCGCAGAGAAAAACCTTATCCAAAGGCCCTCTTTAGAGGGCTGTCTAAAAAAGCTAGCCTAGGGGCTTGTCCCTAGGCGCAAAAAGGAGAAACACAAAATTTTAAACAGACTCCAATTACAGTCTATTTAGTAGGCCCTAGCTAAAAGCCCCCTTCTTTTATTTCTAAGATAAAAAGCAGACCTTGAGCAAAAATCAGTCATATGCCACAGCTTATCCACTTTCTTATTTTGCTTTGTTTTCCCTTTTTTCTTTTTGCTCAGCAGCCCTTGCGTTTGGCCGATCGACAGTTAGAGCAGCTGGTCCCTTTAGCTAGTGGAGACTGGGGCTGGAGGCCATTTTTAGAGTTGCCTAGTTCTTTAAAAACAGTAGCTGGCCAAGGAGAAGATATTTGGGCCATTAGTTTGGCCAATGAGTTATTGCACTACAATAGAAGTCGAGCCTATTGGAAAAACCTAGGCCCAATAGAAGCTCTTCCGGCCCTCATTCAAAGGAGTTTTATTTATAAGGGGCAGCTATATTTTCAATCTGGGGCCTTGCTCTACAGCCTAGGGCTAGAAGCCAAGGCCCAGCTATCTGTAGTAAAAAGAGGGCTGCCGCTGCTGTTGTCTAACTGGAGCTATCTGCCTAATCAGGGTCGTTTTTGGGCTATGCAATCTAGTGGAGCGCCTATATTTTTTGAGCCAGAGAGTGGCGTCATTGAACGGCCAAAAAAAACCTGGTTTAGAAATTTTGCTCGGGGGCAAAGCCAGGCCGAGGGACAACTTTGGCCCATAGATGCAGAGCAGTTTTTATACTTTAGTGTAGGGGGCCAGGAGCTCTACCTCCTCAATATGGCCAATTATGAAGCCTATAAGCTGGGCCCCGTTCAGGGCATACAACCCAAGGCCGAAGTCCTTAGCCTCAATGGCCCTAAGCTCAAAAGCTTTCTGCCCGCTACAGCCAGCCGTTTGTATTGGGGCAAAGGCCTGCGAGGGGGGCGCATTAGCTGGTGGCAGCACCCTAGTCCAGAAATTGACCACTTTGAGCTAGAGCGCAAAGAGGGACCCGACAGCCCCTGGCTGATTATTGGCAGCCTCAACGCCTACAACCCACCTCATCAGGCCGGCTTTCATGCCCTAGATGATAGTCGAAAAAGGGGGAAGGCTACGAGCTACCGCCTACTAGCGGTTAATCCTTGGGGCCATAAGCGCTACTTACAAGAAATCTGTTTAGGTCCAGCCTGCCCTAAGGTCCAATTAGGTCCCAATATTTTATCCGCCCAAGAAGATTTACGGCTCTATTTATCGGCCTTAAAGGGAGAATGGCTAAAAATAAAATGGAAAAGGGGCGGTAAAGTCGTTCAAAGCCAAGAAATCTATCTGGATTTACCCACATATCAATTAACTTTGCCCGGACAGGCAGCTGGTCATTATGAGCTGTCTATTGAAAATGCCGACAACTGCCAGCGATTTCAGTTGTTTTATGGTTTTTAGCGAATAAAATCGAGATTATTGGAGACGCAGCAAGCAAAAGCCCCTCTTATTTGGGCCTTAGTGGCTAGTTTGGGCAGTGGATTACTGCTGGCCTTTAGCCTTTCGACATATAGTATTCTATTGACGGCTTTCTTTGCCTTTATTCCTTTGCTTTGGCTTAGTAGAAGGCAGAGCTTTTGGCCTTTTGTAGGCTTTAGTATCTTAAGCAACCTACTTACTTATGGCCTCTTGGCCCCCGAGGCCGTAGAGGCCGTAACCCTATCTATGGGGCTCTTTTCTTGGGCCTTTGTAAGTCTGTTGTTTAGTATTCCCTGGGCCATGCTTTGGCTGATTCATCATCGGCACAATGCCAAATTGGGCTATTGGGCTTTTGTGAGTAGCTATTTGGCCCTAGAGTGGATGCAAGGGCAGTTTAGTGGGCATTGGGCCGGTTGGCAGCTAGGGAGCTTGCCCCTACTTTTTGGAAATAGCTGGCAGGCCTTAACGGTTGTGGGTACTGGAGGCGCTAGTTTATGGATACTCAGCCTGAATATTCAGTTATTTCGCTTTCTCTTTCCGGCCCAAGCCAAAAGTAGAAAAGGCGCTATTTGGGCCGGCATTCCTTTGCTCCTCCTTCCCTTTGTCCTCAGCTTGTTTATGGGGCCAGGGCAAAAGGGAGATTCGGGCAGTTTTACCTATCAATCTACTTATACAAACCAAAAGGGCCGCTTGCTGCTGGGCCAAGCACCAAAAGAAGAGATTCCAGAAAATGCCCTTTATGCTCAAGAAAAAACCTTAAATGATTGGGCCTATTTGGCTGGGCAAGATAGCTTGGGCAGCCTTCGGTTTTGGCAAAAAGGAGAACGCCAACAACTGAGTAGCCAAGCCTTTTCTGTTCGGACCATATTGGGGGTAGAGCAGCGCTTTTTTCAGTTTATCGATTGGCAGGGCTCTCGCCTGCTTTTGCTCAATGCCCATAGCCTAAACCGTACGGCCCCTATCCGAGAGGGCCTGCAAAAAGGAGCACAAACCGTTATTGCCTTTAGTCCAGACAGCAGTTTATCGCCGATTTTATACCGCTCGGCTAGGGCCCGCGCCCAAGAGAGTGGCAGCGATATTATTTTGGTCCAAAATAAGAAAGCTCATCATTTTTTGGCCAATGGCGACTACCAAGCCCTAGAAGATGGCCAAAGTTGCACACCTAAAATATGGAGCCCTACATTTTTTGCCCAATATGGCGATTTACCTGGGCGATTATCTATCTTTTTGGCGGCCTGGTTGGCTTTAGCCAGCATTGTCAAACCCTTCCGTAAAAAATAATTTAGCTCATGAGTATGAAAAATGAAGATATAGAACTCGAACAAGAGGTCCTTCAAGCAGAGTATATGCAGGCCCAACAACCAGCCATTTTGGTCCTTTTGGCCCAAGCTCTTTCTCTGGCCTTCCACCCTTTTCTGATTTTGCTCTACGCCTTTGTCCTTTTGGCCTATTGCAATCCCTTTTTGTTTCGGGTCAGTAGCTTTGCCGCCGTTTTCGAGAATAAGGTCAATAGTATGCTCTTTATTTGGCTGGCCATTTTCTCTTTTGCGGTCCCTCTGCTCACGGTCCTCATGATGCGGGCCCTCAATTTTGTCTCTTCCCTGCAGATGCCTGGCCGCATGGAACGCATCGGCCCCTATATCGTAGTGGGCCTCTTATATATGATCATTTTTGTCAATTTCAAGAATAATCCCGGCGTCCCTCTAGAACTAACGGCCTTTGCTTTGGGCAGCACAATTGCGCTGTTCATCTCTTTTTTCTTCAATCTATTTAGTAAAATTAGTGTGCATACTACAGGCATGGGCGGCCTAGTGGCCATGACGCTACTTGCCGTTAGCAGAAGCTATGATGGCCAAAGCTACTTGTTAATTTGGGTGGTTTTACTGGCCGGCCTAGTAGGTACAGCTCGCCTACTCCTCGGCGCCCATAAAATAAAAGAGGTCTATGGCGGCTATGCCTCTGGCTTTATGGGCCAAATGATCGCCTTCAATTATTTGTTTGCCACTGCTGTCGAACAGATTTAGGGCCTAGGATACTGCTGTTTTGGGGCCTCCGCCTCCCTTTGGTCGTCGGCGCTACGTTGCGCAGCTCGCAGGTCTGCTCGGCCCTGCGCCGCCTTTGGCGGCTGGGTCTGGCCCTTTGGGCCACTGCTGCACATCGCTAGGCCAGTCCTCCCTTCGGTCGGCCTCTAGCGCCTCTTCAAGACTGCTTATTGCCGCTCGCTATTTGCCTTAGATCCCTTTGCTCGGCCTTAATAACTGCTGCACATCGGTTACTCCCTTCAGTCGTCGAACTGCGCCCTAAAGGGCTTGTTGTGGCCAGTCCTCCCTTCGGTCGGCCTCTAGCGCCCTAAACGATATGTACTTTTGGGCCAACAAAAAGCCCCCGCAGTCAAATGACTGCGGGGGCTTTCTTTTTGCCTCGGCTAATTTACCAAAGGCTCCACCATTGCTCCTCATCTTTTTGCTGAGGGTCTACGGGGGTTAAGCTTTCTGCCAAACCAGAGCTGCCCAAATCTACGGCATTCTCTTCTGTTTTAGCTTGTTGTTTTTGGGCCTCATAAGCATATTTTTTGGTGCTAGGATTAGCAAAATAGGCCTTCCATGCTTGCTTGTTTTCTTCCTTGGCCAAAATGCGGTCCACTCGCTCACAAAGCACTTGGCCCTTATCGGCCTGTACCATACGAACATAATTTGCAAAGCCCTTAATGCTAGCCAAAATAAATCCTTGGCCCCATTCTGCGGCTTGATAGCCTTTAGTTTCTATGGTATGCAAACAAGCTCTAAATTTCTTCAAGGTTTTGCGGTCTACAGCCACTTTCTCATTTACCGTAAGGCCCGTTACCTCTTGGCGGCGACCTCTACGCATAATTTTGAGTTTTTTGGGGTGCATCACAAAGCCTTCATCTTGAATAATCTGCTGGGCCTGCCAAATTATACGGCTAATATTGCTCGTATCATTAGCAGAAAAGCTCAGATCATCGGCATAGCGGCTATAGGTCCAGCCTAGTTTTTTGGCTACGCCCTCAAAGCGGCGGTCCATGCGGCGGCAAAGCCAGTTGGTAATAGCTGGACTAGTAGGGGCACCCTGCGGCAAATAGCGTTCTCCCTTTTGGGCATAATACAATTGCCCATCTATTTCTACTTGGTCCACCTCTGGCTCTGTAGTCAATAGGGCAAAAATAATGGCCTGTTGCTCCGAATAGCCCAATCCTTTAAACATCCCCTTCACTCGAGGGTAGGTTACGGTAGGAAAAAAGTCTTTGAGGTCCATATTGATGACCAGCTCTTTTTTCTCATGCAGTTTAGCATTACTCACAATAGAGCGCTGAGGCACAAAGCCATGAGCAGCTTCATGCATCTCTAAGCGAGAAAGCACATTCTCTAGCAGCCAATATTGGGCATTTTTAAGCATAGGACGAGGCGCTGAGATCAGGCGTTTCCCTCCCGTTTTCTTGGCCAAATAAAAGCGCTCATAATGCGATACCGTAGAGAGCTTCCGTTGAAAGCAAAGGTAGCGCAAACGGCCTACAGAAATATCCATAGCCTCTGCCAATTCCTTTATATCCTGAAAGGCCGGTAAATTCAAAGCGGCCAATTTCTCCAGATCCGCTTTTTCTTGGCTCAAGCCAGCAGAATAGTCTTTACCCAAAAAGACAATACTCCGCTCTTTCTTTTCTTGCCAAGCTTTAGCGCGGGCTTCTTTCTCTGCCTTACGGCGCTCCTTGGTCTCCTCTCGGCGAGCTAGGGCATCGGCCATGCGTTTTTTACGCATTTCGGCCAGCATGCGCTCCTTATCTCGGAACATGCGTTGCTTTTCCATCAGCTCACGCAGTTCTCTTCGGAGAGCGCCCTTCTTTTGGATAATCTCCTCAGAGATTTTTGGAGCCTCTTCAGTTGTATCCCAAAAGCCAAGGCGTTTCATTTCTTCTAAGATATATTCCTCTTTAGAAGTTTGGCGGATACGGTCGTAAATCTGTTGACGGGTCATTCTGTGGTCAGACATAGGGAGCAGATTAAGGCAAAAAAAAACTACTTTCAATTTGGGAGAACTAAAGCCGAAGCCTAGCTGGTCCAAAATTGAAAGTAGCTGCAAAAGAAAAAAAGAAGGAGAGAAGATTTACTTCGTACAATCTTAGAACTAAGAGAATCAACTCCAGCGAACTGCCGTAGGTGCCCCTACTACGTCCCCTACAGAGTCTACGACTCGAAACCGCGTAGGGGACGTAGTAGGGGCACCTACGGCAGTTCGCATCATAAAGATTCTTCCTTAGTGAACAGTGAAGAGTAATATCGCTTGAACGCCGAAACAGCGCTCTTTTTGCAAGACTTTGTCTTCTCTTGATCCTTCTTTTCAATATCTATATAGAGATGCTTGTCATCCCCATTTGTCTGTTACAATGATAGATATTCTTTAGCAGCTTGTCAAGTTTTTATTTAAATTTTTTCAAAAAATTATCAAAATAGTGAAGCTTTGGTCCTTTTTGCGGTAGACAGGCGGCGAAGCCGCCGCAGGCCTAGCGATGTGTAAGGGTGGCCGTCAGGCCAGACCGAGGCGCTGAAAGCGCCGAAGGGCCGAGCGAATAGCGAGCCCTGAAACGTAGCGCCTGCCGCAGGCAGGAGGCCCCAAAAAAGTTGCTAGATCAGTTTTCCAGTTTTGCGATTATGGGCCATACGAGTGGCTAGGATATGTTCGCAGGGGCCTTTGCGCAATTTATTCATTTGAAAATGATTGCAATTGCATTCGGCTTGGACCATACGGTCATCGGCATCGATCAGGAGTTGGCATTGGTAATTGCGTTGTTCTCCTTTGATCTGTGCTGACAGTCGAGTTTGGCCATTTTGCTGTGCCTCTGCCGATAAATTGCTGAGGCGGTTTTGGTCCAAAATCTTATTGGCTTTTTCCTCTTGAGGCGAAGCAAAGCGGAGTAATTTCATATCGAGCGGTTCCCGATGCAATTCTCGCAGGCGGTAGACGCCCAAGGTAGGGTCAAAAATCACTCGGCCCGCTTGGGTATAGGCTTGTAAAGAAGCGCTGACGATATCTGTACCTAACTGCAGGCGTTCTGCCAGGCTATCTACGGATTCGAAATAAGTAGTTTTGAGGGCCTCAAAAACGGTTTGTTTGGTCCAATCGTCTACCTCTAAGCGAGGGGCGAGCAGATCAAAGTTGCCCGCTCTGGACCAATCGTTATCGGTCCAGCCAGAAAGGCCCAAAGTAAAGACCATATCTCCCTCGAGTTGGGCCTCATAAAAAGAAGGCAAACCAGATCCGAGAAAGCTGACCGTAAACTTTTTGGCTTGTGGAATCAGGCGCTCTAAGATGAGTAAGCGGCGGCGGCCCCAAATGCGGACCTCCTCTGCTTTTGGCCCATGATAAATAGAGCGGCGGCAGATAATTTCTTTATTCCAAGGTTCTACCACTACTTTAACGGGCTGGCCGGGGCGAAGCTGAAAGCGCAAAGAGCGGGGGCCATGTGTTTCTTTAAAGCGGCGCAAAAGCTGGCAGATGCTGTGAATATCCATAGGATGCAAATCAAAGCGAATGAGCGGCATCGTCATGGCAGAGCTCACTTGAAGGAAGCCGCGGACCCAGCTTTCGGGCAGGTCAATTTTGACCTCCTTATATAAGTCTTGGTCCTCCGTTTGGATTTCAAAGCCAGAAGGATCTACCCGAAAATCGGTTTCCTTATAGTTTCGAATCTTTTGAAACTCATTATAGAGGGCTGCGGAGTAATCGATATTGGTTGTTCCGCAAGAAAACTCATCAATATTTTTAAAGACATTATAGCCACAGCTGAGCTTACCATAAGTAGATTCATCTTGGCTAAAGCACTCAAAGAAAATGCTATCGGGATGAGTAGTGATGACGGGATCTAGTACGATCCAGGCATCAAAATCCTTTTTATAGAGGTAATTAAAATACTCTCTTTGTTTTTTGTAGAAATGTTGCATCACGCCTCGTTCCTGCTCTTCTACCCCAGCCAATTCTACAGAAATATCTTCGATACGTTGTTTGATATTGGCCTCATCTCCGGCGATTTCGCCAAGGTATTGTGCCAGCCAAACCTCTTCTTGTTCTTTGGCCCAGGCCAAATAGGCAGATTTATCTCGGGGTTTGAAGCGAAGGTCAGAAACGACTACGGCATTCAAGGCAGAGATGGCTTCTCTAAAGGCAATTTTCTTATGCAATTGGCCCACAAAAAAAGTAGGCTCGCGCAAACTATCGGGGGCAAAAGACATGGCCGTTTGCCCAGCTTTATTCTTCACAGAGGAAGTTCCTCCATACTTATAATTAAATAACATATTGAGCTAGACTAAGATTGAGTGGGATAATCGTGAATCGCAATAGGCTGTTCGAGCAGGGGATATTGGTCTTGCAAATCGCGTAGCACAATAACGGCTTGCTCCTTATCGCCAATAGCTGCGGTGGCCGAGATAAAAGTAGCTAGATCAGAAAGGAATTGCGCTACTTCAAAAGAAGCTTTGGCCTCTTTGGCCAAAAAGCTCCAGATGCGATCTTTGGCTATTCGGCCCTTATTGACTTGGGCCAAAACGGTATAGAAATAATCGCGTAGCGATAGAATCCGCTCAGGATGTCCAGCCCCAAAGCGCTCTAAATAATTAGTTGCATAGAGTTGTAGTTCTGGACGGGGGTGCTGGCTCAATTGCTCCAAGTACATGGGGCCATCCTCTTCCTCAAAGAAGCGAGTAATGAGCTGGCGACCGAACTGCTGTACATCTTGGCGAACCGAATCGCAGATGCCCACCATCAAACTAGGGTTCCAATCTTCTGCGGTATAAGCTTCTCCAAAGAAAGTAAAGGCAAATTGTCGAGAATCGGCCCAATCTACATCTAGTAGACGCAAAGCTTCTTCTCTTTCGTAGCGCATACGATCTTTTTGCTCCTTAAACATCTTCCAGGCGAGCTCGCGAACGGCTACAATTTCATGATTGGCCAGACGAACGGTATTGGCTACCGACAAAGAGTCATAAGGGATATAGCGATCAATTAAGACGGCGGCCAACTCTTGTGCTGGGGCATATTTTGCATTGAGCAGACGGAAAATAAACTTCCGGTCTACCTCCGCCAAATGGCCCTCTAGTTCGCTAGTTAAGATATCGGCAAAGAGCGCGTGTAAGCCCTCAATTTTTTCTTTGCGGATCAGTTTGCGCAAGAGCTGTTGCATTTGATCAACAGCAAAAGCTTGATTTTGGGCATAGAGTGGGGCCAAAACTTCACGGCTGGCCAAGCGCACATCCTCTTCTCGATGTTCTAAAAGGCCCAAAAGGAAGTCGCCTTCTTGCAAGAGCTTTTGCTCTGAAGAATGGCGGAGCAGTTCTAAGCCATAGCGCCAATAATCGGCTGTTTTGCCAAAGAGATATTGAATATCTTCAAAGGGAATTTGTGTAGCTTCTGCTGCATGGCCCTTAAGCAAATACAAACCGAAGGCTTGTTGCTGTGCCAAAGGCAGGCGTAAAAACTTCCCGATTAAATCTAGGCTGAGTTGTTGAGTTTCGTCCACAAAGTAGCTCTTCAGCAGCGATTCCACCTCTGTCATTAGGAGCTGTTGATCTTGGCCCGAGCGGAGCAAGAAGCCCAGCAAACGGCCCAAAAGCGCTTGACGTTTGGCGGCTTCATACAGCTCCACGATACGTCCCAAGGCCTCTTGGGCCCAATTTCTCAAATCTTTGCGTTGGTGCAATAAGAGACTATAGACCAAATCTAGGTCGGCAAAATAGTCAAAGAAATCAGCTTCTAGCCAAGCCAAAGCCTGTTCTCTGGCCTTTACATAATCATGGTCCAAAAGGTAAAGTAGGATAGCCGTGGGCTTGCCTGACTTTTCATAATTGGCCACAATTTCTTGGAGGGCCCAAGTTTGCAGTGGCTGATAGGGGCGGCTCAATAGCTGTTTCCAGTAAGATAAGCCCAGTCGCTTTTGCAAGCTCTTGGCCATGGGATGGGCCATAAATGCCGTATGGGCAAACTCTAGGACCTTTTGGCTTTTGGCCTCGGCCATTAGGTGCAAAAAGGCCTTGGGTTCCTGCTGCCAGAGCTCGGCATATTTAGTTTCTGAAAGTGGGGCCGGCAAGGGCATATCTGGATCATAATGCTCGCCATACACCCATTCTTGTTTCATGGGAGAATAAACATATCGCTGGCTATTGGCATAAAGAATCTCGTTAAATATTAGCTCCTTAGAATAGCTAGGATAATGATATACGCTGGCAATCCAGCGTTGTTTTTTATTATCAAATCGCCAGTTCTTTTCTCGGCGATCTGTGCGGCCATCTCGGTTATCATCATATTGGAGGAGGAGGCTTGTGGCCATAGCGACATAGGCGATATTTCCTTTTTGCCCCAATTGGTCCAACTCCTTACGCATATAATCGCTAAAGTAGTCCTTGGTCAAATTTGAGAAGGCCAGACGGCTATTTTCTTTTTTCAACTCATCTTTGGGCCGCATACGATTATAGCTGACCCAAACATATTGATTATTGCGGCGGGGCATTCTATACTGCGGGCTCGCTTTTTCAAAACGGTAGGCCAAGGCGCCCCAAAACTGTGCATCCTTGCGAAAGGTGGCCATTTTGAAGAGGCGACGCAGCAAACGGAAGCTATTGGGCCGGAACTCCATTTCGCAAATGACTTCTACTAAGGGCTTGCGACAATAAGGCATGGCAGGAGACAATAAATAAAGCATAGCAAATGCTTCCTCCATGCTTTTATCTCCTTTGGCCTTGCGTAGCTGATAGGCCAAAGCATCATTATCTTTACGATCCAAGGCCTTTTGCCAGAGTTCAGGGAGTTTGGGCAGCTCCTCTTCGAGCAAAGCCTGCTGTCTGGCGGCATCGGCTAGTTCCCAATAGACAAAGGGCGCTAGTTTTTTAGCGCTAGGCGCTTTTTTCTTGCTTCGCCAAAAAGTTAATAAGTTGCTGGGGTCCTCTACGGCTGTATCGAGTTGAGCGGTTGCCCAAAGTAGGCTATAGAGCTCCATATCGTCTATAGATTTGCCTCTATGGTTTTGCTCAAAAAGGGCCCAGCAATAGGGTCCAGCCGCTTTGATGTTGAGGCTGGCGGCACGCCAAGCGACCCTAGACAACTTCCAGTTGCGGGCCTTTTGGGCTGCTGGATCTAGTTGAGCGAGCTGCAAATGGTATAGGATCCAAGCTATTTGGGCGTCCTCTCCTTCTAGAGATTTAGCTGGGGGCTGAATAGCCGCTACTTGCTTGGCCTGACTCTTTTCAGAGACATCCAAATAGCCCTTTTTCATTTTATCCTGTAGCAATTTATTGTACAGACTGCGGGCCTTGGTTTCATCTACAGGGCTGGGCGTTTTGCTGCCCTCTCTTAAAGGGCCGCCCGTTTTCCCATAACGGAAATTTACTAGAAAGGCCCCTGCTTCCAATTCGCAAAGGTCTACTTCATATACTTTATCAGAATTGCCCTGCTTAAAATGCAGGCGCTTTTGTTCTATTAGCTTCATCGGCAAAAGGATAAAATGGGCTTTTTAGGGCTCTGGTCTTAATTTGTAGCTCATATTATCGCTTTTTGATGACATTAGCGATTTTTTTAAGCAAAAAAATGGGGGTTTTTCTTTCTCGCTGCAAAAAGAAGGGTAAAAAGTCAAAGGGCTGATATATTTTGCCGCTAAGCGCCTATTGTTAAACTGTAGTAGGTTGGGTCCAGAAAAAAAAGATAGGACATTCTAGATACGCCCGGAGGAGTTTGTAAACTGCAGATTAGCTCTGGGGATTTCTCTGGGCCATTTTGCAACTGCAGAGGAAGGCTGGCGCAAGGCTAGGGCTGTTTGTGGGCTGCAGCAGCGCCCTAGACGGTTGTTTCTGGCCTATTTCTGGCTGAAGAGCTAGGCGATACGGTTGTTTTTCTCTAAAAAAACCGCCGACAGCACCCCTGAGGGATTCCTTAGGGAATCCCGAGGAGGGGCGGGTGGGCGGGGTCGTGAAAACAAATGAGGAGCGCAGCGACGAATACCGCTTTTGCGAAGGCCCGAAGGGCCGCTGAGGGCCCAGCGCTGCGGAGTGGGTGGCCGAAGGCCAGACCGAGCTGGCGAAGCCAGCGAACGGCCGAGCGAGCAGCGAGCCCCGTAGCATAGCGGCGGCCGCCCGCCCTTTTTGGGGCGGCCGCGGGCCCCAAAAACATAAAAATCAAAATAAACTTTCCTTTAAATAACTGCAGAATGCCCGCATCCCTTTATTGATTCTGTATCTTAGTAGCTCATTCAGCAAAACAAACCATCGCTTATGCGTCAACTTACTTTATGGGCCTTTATCTTGGCCCTACCGGCTTGCCTTTGGAGCCAAAACCTTGGTCAAGAACTACAAAAACTAGAAGCCCAAAAGCAAAGCCTAGACGAACAAAAAGCCGCCCTTATTGAGCAAATTGAAAACATCCGCCTACAAAAGATTAGAGCCGATTTGAAGAAAGTGGGATTGCCCAAAGATGGCGTAAAAGGGGAATTGGTAGAGCATGCCGCCATGATTCTGAACTATTCGGAGGCCCATGAACAGGCCGCCTGGGTGGCCCATATTATTCCGCCCGCCATGATGGAAGGCAACCTTAGCCGAACCAATGATTTTAGAGAAGATGAGCTGGTGAGTAGCGGAACTGCGGTAAAAGCCGACTACTGGTATAGTGGTTACGACCGTGGGCATTTGGCCCCTTCTGCGGATTTCCGCTGGTCCAAAACGGCCATTAGTGAGTCCTATTATTACTCTAACATGAGCCCCCAATTGCCCGAATTTAACCGAGAGGGCTGGGCCGATTTGGAGCGCTGGGTCCGAGGAGCTGTCTTTTCTCACAAACGCTCGATCTTGGTCATTACTGGCCCTATTTTGAAAGAGGGCTTGCCGCAAATTACGCAAGGCCCAAATAAAGTGAGCATTCCCGAGGCCTTTTTCAAGGTGGTTTTGGACCTAGAGGCCGAGCAGCCCAAAGCCATCGGTTTTATCATGAAAAATGGCCACTGCAACAACCCCACAATCAGCTATGCCGTCTCGGTAGATGAGGTGGAGGCCCAAACGGGCTTAGATTTCTTTAGCAATTTGCCCGAAGCGGAAGAAAAGCGCCTAGAAGCCATGAAGGACCCTTCTAGCTGGGAGAAAACAACGGAAGGTCGCCTGGCCGATGTTCCTCCCCTCAGCAATGAGGAGTTGCCCAAAGACTGTATCAGCACCGCCGATGCCCCCGTCTTTATGAACCAAAAAGCCTGCGTTTGCGGCACAGTGGTATCCACCAAGAAAACCAAATCGGGCTCTGTCTTTATCAATCTGGACACAAAATTTCCCAACCAGATTTTTTCCGTAACCATCTGGGGCAAGGATATCAAGCATTTTTCTTATTCGCCAGAGACGGAACTCTATGGCAAGCAAATTTGTGTAAAGGGGAAAATTACAGATTACAAAGGGACACCTACCATGAATATCGGCCATGAAAAGAAGGTGGAGTTTATGGAGGAGATGCCAGATAAGAAGTAGGATTTGGGGCTGCCCCTCGCCTATCGGCTCGGGTCGGGCTGTGCCGGGCTCGCAGGTCTGCTCGGCCCTGCAGTTTTTTTCGCTGCGCTTCAAAAAACTTGGGTCTGGCCCTGCGGGCCACCCTTTCCATCCCTCAGCCTGCGGCCCTTCGGGCCTGTCCCATCCAAAAAAATCAATCCATCGCATGAATTACCAAGAACAAATTTTGGCCAATAAGGCCGTTTGGGAGCAAAGAGCGGCTTTGCATCCCGAAACTGAATTTTATCAGCAAGACGCTTTTATGCAAGGGCAAACGAGCTTGCAGTCTATAGAGCGCTCCTTATTGGCGACCGACTTATCGGGCAAACGAGTCTTACATCTACAATGTCATTTTGGGCAAGATAGTCTGTCTTTGGCCCGCATGGGCGCAGAAGTCGTGGGCCTAGACCTCTCCGAAACCGCCATTGCCAAGGCCCAAAGCCTAGCCAAAGCGCTCAACCTCAATGCCCGTTTTTACCAGGGTAATGTACTAGACGCCCAAGAGGTTTTGGCCCAAGAAGCCCCCTTTGATCTCATCTTTTGTTCTTATGGGGTGGTCTATTGGCTACCCGATCTGCTGCAATGGGGCCAAGAAATTGGGCCCTTACTCAAAAGGGGGGGAGAATTTATGCTGGTCGAGTTTCACCCTATCGTCTGGATGTTTGATGACAACTTTAGCTATATCCAATATAGCTACTTTGACCAGGGCGCTATTGAAACCGAAGAAGAGGGCAGCTATGCCAACAGAGAAGCCGAGATCCTAGGAAAATCTTATGGCTGGAACCACAGCCTTTCCGAAATGACCGCCGCCCTAACCGAAGGAGCAGGCTGGCAACTCAGCTACCTCAAAGAGTATAAGTTTTCGCCTTACAATTGCTTTAATAATACTGTAGCGCATCCCAAAGGCTACCAAATCAAGGGCCTAGAGGATAAAATTCCTATGGTGTTTGCTTTGGGCGCCCAACGGCCCTAGCGAAAACGCAAAAAGGGGCGCTCGCCAATAGCGAGCGCCCCTTTTCTATTTGGGCAAAGATAATTTAGTTGGCTAAGCCCACAATTAACTCTTGATCGATGCTCGCCTTTTCGGTAGGCAGCTTGTTAACTTGGACCAATTGCGTCATGGTCAGGCCGTATTTTTTGGCAATATCATAAAGGTTTTCACCTTGTCGGACCACATGCACCTTATACTTCTTCCCTGATTTCTCATCGGTACGGATATAAGGATTGGGGTCTACATAACTTCCATCATTGACCACCTTAATTCGGCGGCCTCTATCGATTTTAGTCGAGCTCAGGCCATTGAGCCCCATGAGAACATCTACTCTTGTATTATATTTCTCGGCAATCTTATAGAGATTATCATTCTCTTGCACAATATAATAGTTGGGGTCATTATTGACCACAGCAGGCGTTTTTTCGCTAGTTTTCTTCTCGGCAGGGCCCGCTTGTTTTTTTGTTTCGGCTGGAATAGGTTCGGCATCAAAGGGAGAACGGAGTCCACCATGCATCACCCCCTTTCGTGCTTTTTGGTCTTCGGCAGAAGTCGCCCCAGCTCTTTTCTTTTGCTCATCGGCTGACTTAGTTCCTCGGCTAGCGATGCCATTTTCTTCCTGCATTTTTTGGTAGCAAAGGGCTCGGATATGTTCGGGGATGGTCTTCTTGTCTATTCTTTTCAGTTGCAGGCTACCGCTTTGTTGTTGAACTAGGTAGAGTCCGATTCCCTCTAAAAAATAGAGGTTTTCAGAAAGGCGGGCTTGCAGGCGGTCAAAAGAGCGAAACTGTCGTTGTTTGAGGCAGCTCAATTGGTCATTATCGACAAAGAGGACCTTTCCTTCGGGGGTAGCGTCTAGGTCTTCACCGCTATTGATTTCGTTGGCGGCATAGACAAAGCTATGTCGGCGGTCCTTATAGCTCAGCTGCTTATCATTTTCGGTATAGCTAGCAATTTGGCTCACCTGATGGATATGGTAGCGTTTGGTTTGTTCATTATAGACGGCAATATTCACTGATTTTTTCAGGCTATTGACCTCTTGAATAAACTGGCCATTGATGCTGCTTAAATCTGCACAGCCTAGGGCTTTTTGGGGAAGCGCTTCTAAGAGTTCTGCATTTAGGTTGTTGGTCTTTACTCTAAAGGCCAACTTTTGTTTTGGGGAAACTTGCAACATAAAATCATGAAAGGCTGATTCTGTATATTTATCGACGGCCTGATATTCATATTCCTGCATACAATTGGCATCAAAGAGCAGAATATTTTCGCTAGCAGTTTGTGCTTGGGCCAAGCTGCTTCCGAGGGTGGCGGCAGCAAATAAAAAGGATTTCCAAAGACGTTTTTTCATAGTGCTAATTTTGTATGTGATGGGGAACTTTAGCTTAGCCAAAGTAGGCGAAGCCAAAACAATAAACCTGAAATAATTAGGCCAAAGCTAGCGACCCAACGTATTCGCTTGAGCCAAAGTTCATTTAACAATTGGCGGAGTCGGCTAGCCAGAAAAACTTTTAAAAAATCGGTTAAGATCACCATGAGCATAATGGCCACACCAAAAAAGACGAGATCTGTTTGGCTGTAGCCTCTGCTATAGGCTGTTCCGATACTAGTGAACCAAAAGAAGAGCGGAAAGGGGGTTAGGCTGTTAATTAGAAAGCCTTGTAGAAAATACTGCCCCGCTTGTTTATTGCTTAGGGGTTTTTCCTTTGTTTTTGCTTTGGGCAGCGGGCTAAACAGCAGCAACAGGCCTAAAAGAATAAGGAAAGCTCCGCCGCCTATGCTCAGGTAGAACTCTAGGTCTTGCCCTAACTCACTTTCTTTGGTCCAAGAAATTAAGAACTTTGCTAAATAGCTACTAATACCAATATAAATAAAATCGCTGATCCATTGGCCTGCCACTAGGGCAATTCCTGAGCGGCTGCCTTTTTCTATACTCACTTGCAGGATGGTAAAGAAAATGGGGCCGGTCATGATGCTAAGTAATAGGCCAAGGCCCAAACCTTCCAGAATTGCTTGCGTGAGCATTATTAACTACTTTAATAGAGATGATAAAAAGGGGGGGAAGGGATGTAATAGTTGCGCAAAGGTAGGCTTGTTTTCAGCTTTCCTTTGCTCTCTTTAGCAAAAAGGGATCAAAAAAGTTTGTTAAAAAAGCAGATTTTGGCCCAATTGCGTCTAGCAGGCGGCAAAGCCGCCGCAGGCTGAGCTGCCTGTAGGGGGGCCGAAGGCCAGACCCAGTTTTTTGAGCGCAGCGAAAAAAACGCAGGGCCGAGCAGAACTGCGAGCCCAGAAGGGAGCGACCCGAGCGAAGCGAAGGGGCAGCCCCAAAAAAATCATCTAGTTCTGCTCTAAAGGGAAAAGTTGCCAATCATCGTTTTTGCTGCGGCGATAGAGAAAATTCTTGCGGGGGCCCAATTTGAAATGATAATCTTTGAGCGGGGCACATTCGCCCTCATGATTGCATTCATAATAAATGGGCAGGTCAAAAACTTGGATGCGCCAAGGCCCTTCTTTTTGTTCCTCGCAAAAATAAAGGGCTGTTTTTTGGCTATACTCCTCAAAATTCACGGCCACAAACAAGCAGCTCAGGCGGCCATTTTTTTTGCGCCAAATCACGGTAGACAAGCCCTCTAGGGTAGAGAGTTGAGGCAAAATGACCTCTTGCTTATCGGCATTAAAATCATAGAGCCGAAACTGGTTGTGGGGATGGTCCATATACAGCAAATAATGGCCATCATTAGAGAGCGAAGTAATGGGCGAGCAAAGCAGGGCATCATGAATATTTTTGGGCATTTTAATCACATGTCCCGCCAGATCCTCTATAATATAAGCCTTGCAGCCCTCCTCATGGGCCACCACCTCAAACAGGCGTTTTGCCCCCTTGATCTTGCCCAAAATGCCGCCCTTATGGGCCTCTTCCTCCTCTTCATGCACATCTTCATCTAGCACCTTCTTAAACTCCTCGATGCCCTTATCCCAGCTAAACTCTAGCAAATGATTTTGCCGCCCCTCAATGGTTCCACGCAGCAAAATATTGCCCTCAAAAAACTCGGGGGTCACCAAATAATCAATCCGCCTTTCATGTAGGGGCAGGCCGTATTTTTGGTCAAAAGAATCTACATGTTCCCACTGTTGTTGCAGGGGGAAGCTAAAAATTTCTTCTTGCCGAAGCGTATCAAAAGGGTAGCGAAAAATGACCAGCTCCTTACCCTGATAAGAGAGGTCAAAATCATAGTGCAAATAGACCAAGAGCTCCAAGTTGCCGTCATAGGTCACATCCTCAAAATGCAGTTCTGTAATTTTGGCCTTTTGCTTATGCTTAAGAGAAATATGATGGCTATGCTCCCGGGCATTTTCGGCCCGAAACAAATAGATAGCAGACAATTTATGCACCTTATTATAGGCCACCAACCAATGGTGCTGACTATCCTGCATCACCTGCTTAATCCCAATGCCCAAAGTGTCTTTTAGGCGAAACTCTTTTTGAGCTCGCTGCTTGGCCTCGGCAATACTAAGCGAAAGCGGGGCATCACAGGCCCAAAAACTGCAAAAAAAGAGCGCAAAAACAAGATAATATAGAAATCGCATAGACTAATTTATATAGATAGGCGTTGGAGAAAGAGCTTCAAAAGAATGTTTATTTTTTTGGGGCCTCCGCTGCGGCTTCGCCTTGCGGCGCTACGTTTCGGGGCTCGCTCTTCGCTCGGCCCTGCAGCGCTTTCAGCGCTTTGGTCTGGCCTTCGGCCCCCCCTGCACATCGCTAGGCCAAAAGCGCCTGGCCCAACAGAAAAAGCTCAGTTTTAAGATCTTGCTCACCAACCATTAGAGCCTAGCCTCCGTTCTTAAACAAAATGGCCCCTAGGGCCCTCTTTTCTTTATTCTATAAAAAGAACGTTATAGCACAAACTCTACTACTTAATGAGAAGGCCTCTAAAATAGGGCAAAAAATTATTCTCAGTCCTCCCTAAGATGACCAAAAGCTGCAGTTCTTGCATCTTGGTTATAAATCACCTTGCCAAAAGCAATTTATTGCATGAGATATTCTAACAAAAGTACAGATAAAGAACTCATCCAAGGCTGCCGCAAAGGCGACCGATTGGCCCAAAAGCATTTGTACGAAAAGTATTACGGACGGATGTATGGCATTGCTATGCGTTATACCAAAAACCAGGAAGAGGCTCTAGATATACTTAACACCTCCTTTCTCAAGGTGTTTACTTCTTTAGACAAGTATAAAGATAGCAACAACCTAGCAGGTTGGATTGCCAAAATTGTCTTTAATAGTGCTATTGACCATGTTCGCCGAAACACCAAGTACAAGCAAGTCATTAACTATAATATAGAGCGAGATGGGGCGGTCCATAATGGCAGCTTGCAGCAACTGCAAGCCGAGGACCTCTTCCGCTTGATTCATCGGCTCCCTAATGCTAGCCGTAGTGTCTTCAACCTCTATGTAGTAGATGGCTATAAGCACAAAGAAATTGCAGAGATGCTCGGCATTTCTGTAGGGACCTCCAAATGGCATTTGGCCAATGCGCGCAAAGAACTTCGGTCTTTGCTCGAACAGCAAAAGCGCTATGAAACTGCTCGCTAAGTTGGCCCCATTTTTTGTACAAACATTATATGAACCACCCAAAATAAATCGCTTTAGCAAATGAAGCAGTTTTACGAACAAGATGATGATTTTATCCGCTCTCAATTAGAAGGCCATCAGTTTGAGATGCCGCCTGCTGCTTGGGAGGATATGGACAAAAGGCTCGACCAAATCCAGCTAACGGGCGCCAAGGGCAATTCTGCCTGGAGCAATTGGTTGGTGATGGGTGCTTTTGTGCTTGCTAGTGGAGCTGGCGTTTTGGCCTATCAATATTGTCTACCCTTTTTAGGGATGCCCCAAAAGATGGCCCAAAAAGAAGCCCTCTTAGAAAAAGCTGCCGAGCCCCAGCTCATTCAACTAGAAGAGCGAGCGCTAGCGGCTACAACTTCAGAAGAAGTATTGCCTTTGGCAACGGCGAATAGTACGCCTCCTCCTCCCCCAGAAAAACCAACTAAAGAAAAAGTAGTGGCGAGCTTGGCCCCTAAGGCCCAAAAAGTTATTTTGCTAGAAGAAGAGCAAAACGCTACAGAAAAGGGCCAGAATATGCATCCAGAGGTGAAGCAAACGATTTTGCCCACCCGCTATGTATATTCTGCTAGTAGCCGCGCCAAAGCCGAGCAGCTTCGCGAGATTCAGCGTTTAGAAAATTTGTCTTTTTTAGAAAAGGGCAGTTTTCAGCAGCAGCTTCACCATAGCCAAAAAACGACTCTTGATACGCCAATGATTGTTTTGGACCGTTACCACAAGGGCGGCAAAAAGCTACAGCTATCGGCTAATTTGGGCCTTAATGCGCAAGCTAAGGCCTTAGGTGTTCAGCTAGGGCTACAGCTGCAGCAAGAGCTAGATGATCAGTTTTCGCTAGAAATGGGTTTGCAGTATAAGAATATGCAGCAGCTAGGCAACAGAAGTGAAATGGCGATGCTAGAGTGGAATGGAGAGCTTCAGGAGGAGCAAATTCAAGCCATTAAGCGTTTAGAATTTTTGGAGCTGCCTATTTTGCTCAACTACAAGCTGTTGCCTAAGCATCAGTTGCAGATGGGGGCAAAAGTTAGCTACCTATTGCCTGTACAGATGACCAATGGCCAGCGTACTGCAGATGATTTGGGTTTTAATAGTTGGTCTTCTGCTGTTGTTTTGGGCTATCATTATCAGCTTAATGAGCAATTAAAGTTGGGGGTACAGTGCAATTTGGCTTTTGCCAACTTGGCCAAAAACAGCCGACAAAAAGCGCATCAGGCCAACCAAGAGGTTTCGGCCCAATTGCTAGAAGAAGATAAGCTTCCGCAGGATGAATGTCTGTTGCCCGAGCAAAATGGCAATGAGTTAAAATTGAGCAGATTGCCTTATAAGTTATACAACAACGACCTATCTATTCAGTTACAATATCAGTTTTAGGCTAGACCGGGCGAAACAAAAAAGACCTCCAGAGTTGGAGGTCTTTTTTTTTGGCCAAGCGCAAGGGAATTGGGCCAAGGGCTGGCTTGGCCCAGCGCTGCGCAGCCGTGGCCCGAAGGGCCAGACCAAAGCCGCCCTAGGCGGCTGCAGGGCCGAGCAGACCTGCGAGCGGCGCAGCATAGCGGCGGCCAGCTAGCCTTCGGCTAGCTGGCCGCGGGCCCCAAAATATAAAGAGAACACTACTTTTTGGCTTGATAAATCAGCCAGCCGAAAACTAAAAAGAGGGCAAAAACGGCAGCCCAAACAAATGGCCCATAATTAGTTTTTTGGGGTAACTCGAGGGCGTTACTATTGCCGCTCAGCCACCAAGCGGCCCAGAAAAAAGGCTGGGCGGCCACCTCATTTTGGTCCACCAACTCTAGGTAGCGAATTTGGGCGGCCTGCAGGGCCTTATCCTTTCGTTGGCCGGTCTGTAGGTAGCTATAAAAGAGCTCCATCAAAAGGCGGCTACTCTCATCATTGACCTCCCAAAGGGTGCTCAGCGTGCTAGCGGCGCCGGCATAACGGAAGCCTAGGCCGAGGCTCTGGGCTCCTTCTCCGATTTGATAGCGGCCTGCGGCAGTTTGGCAGGCAGAGAGCACCACCAAATCGGCGGCCAGCTGAAGGCTGGGCAATTCATAAGCCAGCAATAAATCATCTTGGAGGCTATCTTGAGTTTTGCTAAAAAAGAGGGCCGAATAGCTAGGCGCCATAGGGTCGGTAATGGCGTGCATAGCGAGATGGATAAACTGTGCTTGGGGTGCTAGCTGTCTAAATGCTTGTTCATTGGCCTGTTCTTGGCGTAAAAACTGGCCCTTAAAATGGGTTTCTAGAAAATCGAGTTCGGCGGTAGCGCCGGCTAGTGGCTGCAATTGTTTTCGGGCTTGGCTCCAATCCAGTGCTTGTCGGTCAATGGCTTGTCCTTGGCCCTGATAGCTAGGCGCCATAGCCAAAAAGCCTTTTGCGGAAGTTTTTTTGGCTGGTTGCAGATAAAAATTGGCTGCATAGAGGTAGCTAATGGCATAAGATCTTATGAGATAATCTAGGCGACTAAAGGGTTTTTCTTCGGCCTTGGGCAGCAGGCAGCTAAAAGCGAGTTGGGATAATTCGGCATGAGGTGAAATGAGTAAATCATATTTTGGGCGTTGGGGGATCAGCTGTTGATACAGTTTATGGGCGAGGCGAATAAACTTGTTTTTGAAAGGTTTTAGGCTTTCTCTGGGTTGTTGGACGAGTTGTTGAAAATCTTGTAACTGTTCACGAAGGTTTGTTGTTGGGCCGAGGTTAAAGAGCTTAATTTCTTCATTTTCCAGCAAAAAGCAATAGCTATTTTGGGGCCCCATAAAATAAGTTAGCAGGCTATATTTTTCTGTCTTCAATTTTTCTTTTAGTTGTTTAATATCGAGTTGTTTTAGTTCCTCTTGCCATTTGGTATAGCTAGGGTACTTTTGGGCCAACTGGCTCAACAGCTCGTCTAGTGCTTGGCGTTTTTGAAAAAGGACGGCCTGTATTTTTTGGGCTTTCAGGCTATCTATCTTTCGTTTGGCTCGGCTAAACTGGGCCTGATAATAACTAATATCTTGGCGCAGGCTGCGTTCTTCGGCCAAGAGTTCGGCAGAGATCTTGCCTAGCTGTTGAGCTTCCTTATTGCGTAAAGAGCTAAGGAGCCAGCTGCCCTTGGCCAGCTCAATTTCGATAAATGCCTGTTGGATATAAATGGGATTTTTTTCTGCTTGATCTAGGGCCATGGCTGTTTTGATAAAAGCCTCATAGACTTTTTCTGTTTGGGCTTTCAGTGCGGCTTTTCCGCCTTTGGAGCCCAGTTGTTTTTCTAATTCTTTGGCCAAGGAAATAGCCATTTGGCAGCTGTGGTATTGCTCTAGCAGAGGGGCGGAGCTTATCTTTTGGGTTTGATAGATTCCCCATAAAATGGCGAGGCCTTCTTGGCCTTTAAGTTGAGCCAGGCCCTCTTTTTGGCCTAAGCCAGCGGTTTGGAAGCGGATAGCTTCCTCAAAATACGGCTTGGCTAGATCGGCTCTATTTAGGCTGAGGGCGGCTTGGCCGAGGGCGATATAGACTTCTTGATTTTTGGCTAGTTCTCTAAAAACAGCCCCTTGTTTTCGGGCTTGGGCTAGGTTGTTGGCCAGATCTTCAAGGCCTTGGATATTCTTATCCTTCTTTAGTTGATGAATATGTGCTTTGAGTAGGGGAAACTGTGCATGGCCTCCGTAGCTCAGCAGCAATTTGGTTAGCTGGATATTGCTGCTACTCTCCTCATCTAAGAGGGCCAAATAGGCGGTTGCTTCTAGGGCAAAAAAGCTATTTTTTTGGCCTAATTCTGTAAATAGTTGGCTAGCCTTTTTTAGGAGGGGTAAGGCTTGTTCATTTTGGCCCAACTCATAATAGCAGATTCCTTTACTGGCCAAGTTTTTTGCTTGGACCCCAGCAGGTAGGGGTTCGCCATCTAGGGCGGCTAGGGCCTCTAGGGTGCGTTCAAAGTTTCCTTTCTTTCGATAGATTTGCGCCATAAGAGAGTAGGCGACAAATCGGGCATTTGGTTGTTCCAGCTTGGCCAACTGCTTGGCCCATTTTAGAGAAATTTCGGCTTCGTTGCTTAGGCCAAAATGGAAATAAGCGCCTTCTTTATAGAGAGAGAACTTCAGCTTTTCCGAATAGCGATCTGGATTTTTTTCTAGCCAGTTCAAGGCTTTTTCTAAGCGCTCTTTTTGTTCTAAAACAGGTCGATTTTCTAGGTAGCCCAGATAATAATCGGCAAAATAGTAATAAGGCAAGCTAGCGGCAGCCTCTTGCTCGGCCCAGCGCTCTTGCTCTAAGACAAAGGCCTTTAGCTCGGTTAGGTAGCGTTTTTTTCCCTTGATTTCTTTTCCTTCCATACTTACATAAGCAAAAGCAAGATTGACCAAGGCCCAATCGGCGGCCTCTTGGAAGCTGCTATTTCGCCAAAAAGGGAGTATGGGCTCTGCTTGAGCAAAGCTCTTTTGATAATAGCGCATAAGGACCGCCTGCTGCTCTTTGAGTGTAGTCAGTTGGGCCAGACTATCCTGATAAAGCTCGGGGGTTAATTTGGGTTGGGCTAAAAGCGTGCAGCTAAAGAATAGGCAACAAAGGCTGTAGATATAGTTTCGCATGAATTCTGGAAAGTTAGGTTAGTTGGGCCAATACAAAGGTAGACAATAGGCCTCAAAAGGCAGTTCTCTCAAGTTGAACAATTAGTACAACTAATATTTAACAAGACTTTAAGCTAGTCTAAATAAACTACAAAGTGAGAAATACCACAGAAGTTCCCAGCTTTTTGGGCTACACTTGCAAAGTATAAGTTACCAATCAGGTAATATACGCTAAAAACATTACGCACATTTAAAAGCTTTTATTCCATGAAGAATTATTCCTTCTATCTCAGCATTTTTTTCCTCTTTTGTTTTTCCTTTTCTCAGAACGTGCAAGCCCAGGAGACCGATGAAATTAACAATTGGTTTTTTCTGCATACGACGGCCAAGTTAAATAGCAAATGGAAGTTGGGCAATGAGTTTCATATCCGTCGGGATGACTGGGTAGAGAACTGGCGAAATTTGTTGGAGCGTCCCTATGTTACTTATTCCGTAAACAAGCATTTTTCTGCTACGGTAGGTTATACCTATATTGGTTCTTGGGCGTTACCGGGTAGCGACAAAGCCCCTCATAGCAATGAGCATAACATCTGGGAGCAAGTCAGTTTTCATCATAAGCTCAACAAGGCGATTAAGGTATCTCACAGGTACCGTTTTGAACATCGTTTTGTTGATCAGTGGGAGCACAACTTAGCTACAGATGAGTGGAGCAAAACAGATAATGTTTTCCGCAACCGCTTTCGCTATCGGATGACCATTAAATCTAAGCTTTTTAACTTTGGAGATAATCAGGACATCTACCTACATATTTTTGATGAGATTTGGGTTAATCAGGCTGACAATCTCCGTTTTAAGGGATTGGGACGCAACTGGTTATATTTGGGCCTTGGGTACGACCTCAATCCACAGCTTTGCTTTGAATTGGCCTATATGCAGCAACACGACAGCTACAATACTACAGACTACCTCAACACGCCTATTATGCAGTTGTCTATTGGCTATAAGGTGCCTGTAAAAAAGTCTTAATGTTCTTTCTTGTTTTTGGCCTTCTCCAAAGGGCCTTATCCAAATAGCTAGAATGCCCCTTTACGCTGAGTTGTAAAGGGGCATTTTTATCTTATGCTGCTCAGCGCGGAGGCGGGGCAATTGGCCTAGCGATGTGGAGGGGTGGCCGTAGGCCAGACCGAGCCGCTGAAAGCGGCGAAGGGCCGAGCAGACCTGCGAGCCCTGGAACGTAGCGCCGACGACCGAAGGGAGGCGGAGGCCCCAAAACAGCAGGCTCCTTATCTTCGTCGATTAGGTCCTTTTGGGAGCATTTCCTCGGCTAATTGCAGGCCAATTTCTTCTACAAAGCAGGCCATTTCCTTTTGGTTGTTATAGAGTCCCCAGAGGCTAGTATTTGGGCTTAGCGGGGCGCTTGTACTTTTTTGGGGCCAAAAAAAGCGGCTTGTTTTTCCATTGGCCAATTGCAACTCTATTTGATATTGTTTAGATAAGCTGCCCCAGTTCCATTTTTCTTTTTGGCTGATAAGCTGGGCGGTTATGAGTTCGCCATCGGCTAGGCAGCTACTCCGATTTTGCAAAATCTTATTTCCCTGAAAGAGGAAATAGAAAGCGGCCAACTCAAAAAGCAGCATAAAGGCCGTCATCAGGGCAAAAGAAGGCAATATTTTCAGGGCAAAAAGGAGAACAAAAAGCAGCAGGGGAAAAAGCAAGAAGCTAATTCCGATGATATAATAGCCTCGGAGTCCATGGCTAAGCGGCAACTGTTTTTTGATCCGTTCTAGATTGCGGCCACTTCCTGGGTCTAGGGCCAAAGTGGGAAAAGACTGACTCATAAGCTTAGAAATTGGGCAACAGCTCCATTTTTTCAGACAGGCGTTCCACCAAGTCTTTAGAGCCGATATAAACTGGCGTACGTTGGTGCAACTGCTGAATTTCCAGCTCCATAATTCTTTCTTGGCCATTGGTAGCGGCTCCCCCTGCCTGTTCAATCACAAAAGCCATAGGGTTGCACTCATAGAGTAGGCGTAACTTGCCAGAGGTTGATTTTGGGCTACTGGGATACATAAAAATACCTCCTTTGATGAGGGTGCGGTGCACATCGGCCACCATAGAGCCCGTATAGCGGAAGCGCATATCTTCTTCTACGCAAGTATCGATAAAGCGGCGGACCCCTTCGGGGAAGGTTTTATAGCGGCTTTGATTGACTGAATAATTCTTGCTTTCGGGAATCTTGATATCGGGATGAGAGAGACAAAACTCTCCGATAGAAGGATCGAGGGTAAAGCCGTTGACGCCTTGACCCGTTGTATAAACCAGCATGGTAGAAGAGCCATAGAGCACATAACCAGCGGCCACTTGTTCGGCCCCATCTTGCAAGAAATCTTCTAGGGTACAGGGTCCATCCAGAGAATTGCGGCGATAGATGGCGAAAATGGTCCCAATAGAAACATTCACATCAATATTAGAAGAGCCATCGAGGGGGTCAAAGGCCACCACATATTTGGCCTTTTTGCAATGCTCAAAAGCCACAAAGCTCTCTTGCTCCTCGGAGGCGATGCCGCAGCATTCTCCGCTATTTTGCAGACAAGCCTGCAGAATTTCGTCGGCCAAAATATCTAATTTTTGGACCGTTTCTCCAGAAGCATTTTCTACGCCCGCCAAGCCAATAATATCGGCTAAGCCTGCCTTATTGACCTCTCGGCTAATAATTTTGCAAGCTAGGCAAATATCTCTCAACAAGCCAGAGAGTTCGCCAGTGGCATAAGGAAGGTCTTGTTGCTTACGGATGATAAACTCGTCTACAGTGATGAGCTGTTTCATAAAGTGAAGTTGGATAGAATAAAAAATTAGGGGTACACCCGCAAATATAAGATGATTTTCAGGAATGCTTGAGGCCCCAAAGGATTTTATCGACTAGTCCGCAGATTCTCCCCAACGATAGCTATCATTTAACTGAAAACCGGCCAAATCTAGGGCCCGATCGACCACGGTGGCGGCTAGTTCCTCAAAGGTTTTGGGTTTGGAGTAAAAAGAGGGAACGGCAGGGCAAATGATGGCGCCCGCTTCTGTTAATCGCTGCATATTTTGCAGATGAATGAGGCTAAGGGGCGTTTCTCGGCTCAGCAAAATCAGTTTGCGGCGCTCTTTGAGGATGACATCGGCGGCTCGGCTGCTGAGGTCATCGGAAATGCCCGCGGCAATTCGGCCCAAAAACCCCATAGAGCAGGGGCAAACAATCATGCTGTTATATTGGGCTGATCCCGAAGCAAATGGCGCCATAAAATCCCTTTTGTCGTAAAAATCAAAGGGGTAGTTTTTATAGTCTTGGTTCTCTAGCTCTAGCTCCCAATTGTATTTGGCGTTATCGCTCATGACGACCCCCACTTTTTCCCATTGGGCTTGCAAAAGTAGCAGGCGATCAAATAATACTTTGGCGTAGATAGAGCCGCTGGCCCCAGCAATGGCAACGACGAGTTTATGTTTTTGCATAGCTTTTTTTAAGGAAACAAGTTTTTGGGGCGGGGGTTGAGGGAAAGAGATAAAAAAGCCGCCCGAAGGCGGCTTGGGGAGTCTAAAACTCAATATAATTCTGTGCATCAATCGGTTGCCCATTATACCAGAGCTCAAAGTGCAGATGCGGCCCAGAGCTCATCTCTCCAGAGTTGCCAATAATGGCCACGGCTTCTCCCGCCTTTACCCGATCGCCCGTTTTCTTGAGGCGAGCCGAATTGTGTTTGTACCAAGAAATCAGGTTGTTGCTATGCTGCACCCCAATCATATGGCCCGTATCGGCAGACCAGCTCGACATAATGACGGTGCCCGCCCGAACAGCCTGCACCACCGAGCCTTTGGGCGCCACTAGGTCGGTGCCATAATGCGCCCGAGAAGGAGCAAAACTATCCGAAACGACGCCTTTTACAGGCGGCACAAAGCTTTCTTTATCTAGACGGTCCTCATCTTCCAAAAAGACACTTTGAATCAAAGAACCCAGCTCTCGCTCCATTTCGGCACTTTCCACTACCGATTTGGTGGCATCAGATTGCTCGGGCACGCCTTGAACCGAAGCTTTTTGACCCGTTTCGGTGCTTCCGCCCGATTTAGGCTTTTTTACATCTTTTTCGTACTCAAATTCCGCATTGGCCAGCTGCTTAATGCTTTCGGTCTGAGCCTGATTATTTTCCATGTCTATTTTCAGGCTATCCATTTGCAACAACAACTGCTTGAGCTCCTTGCGGACCCCAGAATCAGCCACCGTTTTATTGCTAGAAGATAACAAATAGCTAAGTGGCGAAAAGCGAATGACCAAAACGGTTAGCAAAATAATCCCCAAGGTAATACTACTGGAAACCAGGGCCACATTGAGGGGACTCAGGCGCCAACTTTTCTCCTCTACATAGGTCTGCTCATTGACCACCACCAGTTTATGATGGGCAGAGATCCAGGGAATTAGTGGCTTTTTCTTCTTTTTATGATTAGGCGTAGCGCTCATAAAGCTCTTGATCTAAATTTTGGGATGCTTAGGGCCACTCTTTAAGGAAAGGGCCCAGAAATGGCGAAAATACGAACAAAGCCCTTATTTTTGTAGGCCTTAGGGCTTTTTTCAATAAAGCGGTTCAATTCTTCTGTTTTTTGGGGCCTCCGCCTCGCTGCGCTCGTCGGCGCTACGTTTTGGGGCTCGCAGGTCTGCTCGGCCCTTCGCCAGCAAGCTGGCTCGGTCTGGCCTTCGGCCACCCCTCCACATCGCTAGGCCGATCAAAAACTCCCTTTGGTCCTTGAAAGGCAGCCTTTGGCTGCCCAAAAGCTCGCTTTTTTGCCCCTAAACCAACAGAAAAAGCCTTTTTTTACGTTTCTAAATTAGTCTGCCCTTGACTTGGGGCAAAAAATAGGGCCAGACGGTCCTTGGCCACAACAAGCCCTTTAGGGCGCAGTTCGACGACCAAAGGGAGTAACCGATGGTAGGCAGTGCGGCGCAGCCGCAGGGCCGAGCAGACCTGCGAGCTGCCGGACGACAACAAGCCCTTTAGGGTGCAGTTCGACGACCAAAGGGAGTAACCGCAGCAAGCGCAGCGCAGCTGAGGCCCCAAAAATAAATCACTGTACAGATAGCAATTTACTAGTAACTACCTTATGCGACCATTAAAATTTATTTGGCTGAGCATCAGCCTACTGTTTCTTTTAGCCGCTTGTAAGACCAAAGACGGCGCCACCACAGGGCTGGGCAAGGCCTATCATAATGTAACTGGCCGCTACAATGCCTATTATAATGCGGGCCTCTTGGTTGATGAAAGTTTTAAGAGCTTAAATCAAAGCCATCGAGACAACTACAATCAGTTGCTGGCCCTTTATCCCTATGCTGCAGCAGAATCGGGGCAGGCAGTTTCTCCGGCCTTAGATAATGCCATTAAGAAATGCGCCATTAACATTGAGCTGCACCGCCCTAGTCATTGGGTAGATGATAGTTATTTTTTGGTTGGGCAGTCCGAGTTTTTGAAGCAAGAATATGAGAAATCTGCCGAGACCTTTAAGTACATTGTAGACAAATACAATCCAGATAAGGCCCTATCGGCTATGACGGCTGATGAGCGCAAGGCTTATAAGAAAAAAGAGCGAGCCAAAAAGAAGAAAGGGAAAAAGCGGAAGAAAAAGCGTCGTCGGAAGAAGCGAAGAAAGAAGCGTTCGAAGAAGAAAAAGAGCACTAAAAAGACCGAAAAAAAGGCTGTTGAGGAAGAAGACATTAGTGAGTTGGACCCTCCCTCCTATTTCCTCAAGCATCCGCCGGTGCGTTATGAGGCTATGCTTTGGTTGGCCAAAAGTTATGTAGAATTGGGGCGTCATGATGAGGCCGGGACCTACCTTCGGTTGTTATTGGAAGATGGTCGGGTGCGCCGCAAAATCAAGGCTGAAGCCTATGCTGTTTTGGCCCATAGTTGGTTGATACGGAAAGAATATGAAAAGGCAATTCCAGAATTGGAGCAGGCTATCGAACTGACCAGAGGCAAGCGAAAAAAGAACCGCTATGTCTATGTTTTGGCGCAGCTTTACGAGCAGCAGGGGCAGAACAAACTGGCCATGGACACCTATAAGCGGGTACTTCGGTTGCGGCCCAAATATGAGATGGAATTTAATGCTCGTTTGAAAAGAGCGACCAATGCTGCTTCGGTAGAAGACCGAAAATTCAATCCAGAATACGCCCTCAAGCGGATGTTGAGAGAGGGTAAAAATGCCGAGTACAAGGACCAAATTTACTTTGCTTTGGCCCAAGTACAATTTAGAGCGGGCAGTGAAGAAAATGGTATTTTGGCTTTAAAGCAAGCCATGGCCAACAGCCCAGAAGGTAGTTTCCAAAGAGCAGAAGCCGCCTATATGTTGGCAGAGCTATACTACAAGCGCAAGGATTATATTCCGGCCTATAACTACTACGACACCACCAGCAGAAGCATGCAAAAAGCGGATGAGCGTTTGGCGGCAGTAACTGCCCGAAGTCAGCAGCTTAAGGACTTGGCAACTAATATGCAAACCTATGAGCTCAAAGACAGCTTATTGATGTTGAGCAATTGGCCCTATGAAAAGCAGCGAGAATGGGTGCAGCAAGAGCGTAAAGAAGAGCTAGAGGCGGCCAATGCCAGCCAGGACAAAAAGCCTGCGGCGGGGCCTTCGGTCATCAATGCCAATAAAATTGCAAAATCTAATTTTGCGCTTTATAGCCCCAGCCAGCTCAAGCGTGGCGAGCGCGACTTTAAGAAGCGTTGGGGGGATCGTCCTTGGGCCGACAACTGGCGGCGCAGCAGTGGTGATGGCTTTGATACAGAAGGGCCAGATTTTGCCAGCAATGAGTTGCCTCCTGTTACGGAGCAAGATGTGAGCAACTTCCTTAAAAAAGCGGGTGTCCCTGCAGATGAGGCCAGCAAAAAGGCTACAGAAAAAGAGCTAAGAGACGCCTTATTTATGGTGGCGACCCTTTATTATGAGCGTTTGGGAGAAAATGAGTTATCGCTTAATAAATTTAAGGAATTGCAAGAGCGGTTTCCAGGCCACCCTAGAGAGCTAGAGGCCCTATTTAGCATGTACAATATTGCAGGTGCAACTGGCCAAACGGCCCTAGCGGCAGAATGTAAGCGGCGTATTTTGGACCAATATGCCGATTCGGACATTGCCAAATCATTGCAGGACCCCAACTTCCTCAATGCCAAAGAGAAAGATCTCAAGGCCATCAATGCAGACTATGAGCGCATTTATGCCATGATTCGGGCAGGAAAATCGGAAGCGGCCTATGCGGACCTAGAAAAGGTGGCGAAAAAATATGGGGCCAATAACCCACTTAAAGCTCGTTTTGCCTTATTGGGCGCTATTTGTCAGGGTGGTATGCAGGGACAAAAGGCCTATGTACAAGCACTAAGAGCGGTGGTCACTAGCTTCCCCAATACAGATGAAGAGCAAAAGGCCAAAGAAATGATTGCCATTTTGACCGGAGAGGAGGTTAAAGGCAGCGGGAAGAAGCCCATTGCCGCAGGAGAAGCCGATGAAGAGCTCAATAAAATATTTGAGAATGACTTGGCTCAGGGCCACTACATCCTCATTAGTTTTGATAATCCCTCGGCCAAGGTCAATAGCTTTAAGGGCGCGATAAGCAACTACAACAAAAAATATTATAGTCTGCTTCGTTTGAATGTATCGAGCTTGATGTTGGACGGTAAATTTCCGACCCTAATTGTTCGTAAGTTCAAAACGGGTAAAGAGGCCCAAGAATACTACAAAACGGTAGAAGGAAACAAAGAGTTTTTAGGCGAAGATGCGCCAGCGCATCAGGTCTATTTTATTGGTCAGAATAACTACCGCACCATTTTGCAAAAGCGCAACTTTGCTGATTACAAGCGCTTTTTTGCACAGACCTATCAGGAGAACTAGAAGTTTTCTGGCTTAGGGTAAAAAAGCTTGTCGATTAGTTCGACAAGCTTTTTTTATGGGCAAATTAGACGGATAAAACTAGCTTAGTTAGTCAAGGACCTAGTATATATTTCAGTCTACTTTCGCAATAAGTCAGCGAATGGCTAAAGATTCATTAAATTGGCTAGTTCAAGTCTTATCGTATGAAAAAGTACCTCTTCTTTATTTATATATTAGCTCTTCCCTACTTTGGGTACAGCCAACAAGCCAGCCTAGATAGTTTAAGGGCCATAGCCGCAGAGCAGCTTTCCACAGAAGCTAGATACGCCTATTACAAAGAGCTGGGTCGCCAAGCAGAGAAGCTCAGACAATTTGAGGAAGCCTTTTTTGCTTATGAGCAAGGAGAGCAACTATCTAGCGCCTTGGAAGACTGGAGTGAGCTGGTTGGTTTTATCTCTTTAAGGGGACAATTACTTTTGGACCGAGAGCAACTACTAAAGGCCATGCAAGCCTTTGAAGATGCTATTAGGTTGATGCGGGATAAAGTCAGTCAGGAAGAAATCAACAACTACATTTACATTGACATTGGCAACCTCTACTACAAGCGGGGCTATGGCGAAGAAGCCAAAAGGTACTATCAGTATGCTTTAGCAGGTTTTGAGCGGCAAGAAGATGTGAGTGGGATTAGTTTGGCCTATCGGAATTTAGCCTTAATCTATAAGCGTTTAAAGATGGCTGACTCTATGTTTGTGGTTTTAGACAGGTCGGCTCCCTACATACAAGAGGACCAACTGCTGGAGCAATTTAATCTTTTGACCTACTATGGTTTTGCTCATCATTTAGAAGAGGCCTATGATAAGGCTGTAGATTATGCAAAACGGGCTTTAGTTTTAGCCCAAGAGCATGCTGAGCAAATCGGTCCACAAATTGGTTTGGCCCATTTGAACCTAGCGGTTTATTTGGAGCGAGACAGCAACTACTTGGCTTCGGTAGCACATTATGACAGTGCCTTGATTTATCTTCCGATTAAAGACTTTATTCTAATCAATAAAGCGAGCGCCTTGCTTAGGGCCCAGAACATAGAGGCTGCCATGAACATTGTTCGTCGTTTGGACCAGCAGGAGCGTTTGCAGGCTATGCAAGAAAATGAGAGGCGTAAGGCCTGGGAGGTATTCATGCGGGCCTATGAAGCCAGTAAGCAGCCTCAGCAAGCTCTATTTTATGCTAAGGTTTATAATCAGTACCTTCAGGACAGGAAGCAGGCGCCCAACATGCTTAAAGAGTTAGAAATTGGGCAGGCGGCCATCAGTTTAAAAAAGGATATAGAATTGCGGGAGCAGGAGGCTGAACTGCGTTATGAACAGGCATTAAGAGAAGAAAAAGAGGCTTATAACCGGTTATATTTATCGGCTTTAGTGGCTTTGCTCCTTTTATTATTTTTCTTATTTTGGCTATATAAGCAATTGGCCAAAAACAGGAGTTTGCTTAGGGAGAGTTATGCGAAGTTGCAGCAATACAGTAAAAACCAAGACCAGCTATATGCTATTTTGGCCCATGATCTTCGTCGGCCTTTTGGGCAACTATTGCAGGCCAACCAAACTTTGGCCCAGGCCGTTTTGGGCAGTAGTTGGCAGAAGTGGGGGCAGCAGGCGGAGGAATCGGCCCAAAAGCTCTACTTTCTTTTTGAGGAACTACTGGCTTGGATTAAACAGCAAAGGGGGGGGATTCGGCCACAGTTGCAGCTTCATAAGTGGGAACAATTGCAAAGGGATCTTTTGGCCCCTCTTCAGTTGCAGCTTGCCGATAAGCAAATTAGCTTAGTGGTCCAAGCGCCTTCTCAGGCCGAAATTTATACCGATGCCTACCTTTTACAAACCATTTTGCGCAACCTGATGAGCAATGCCATACGCTTTAGTCCAGAAAAGGGCCAAATTCGGTTAAGTTTAGTGGCTAAACAAGAGGGTTTTTGCTTAGTGATTCAAGATGAGGGGGAAGGCCTTAGTGAAGAGGCTCTAGCCCATTTTTTTGAGCAGCAATCGAGTGGAAATAGTGGTCTGGGTTTATCTTTGGTCCAAAGTTTTGTGCAGCTTTTGGGTGGAAAAATTAGTGTAGAGAGCCAAAATGGGCTCTTGATTTCCATCTTTTTGCCTCAAGAAGAAATGGGGACTTTTGCGGCGCAGCAGAGCGAGCAGCGGCAATTTGGGCAGGCCCCTTCGGTGCAGCAACTAACGGCTGCTTCTGGGCTTCGGAAAGAGTTGGAGGCGCTCAATGCCTATGAAGTGGGCCGACTTTACCAACTTCGGCAAGAGCAGGCTGCAGATGGTCCTATCTATCAGGCGCTAAACAGATTATTGCAGTTGCAGTATCAGGCTAAAACCGCCGACTTTGAAGCCGAAAAGCAGCAGCTAATTGCTAGATTAATGGCTTAGGTTATTTTCCCCTCATAAAATCAGAACAGGATCTAATATGTATAAAATTCTTCTTGTAGACGACCAACCACAATATATTGAGCAGGTATTACAGGCCCTACATCCTCGGGCTCAAGATTACCAACTTCTTTTTGCCAACAATGGGCAAAGAGCTTTGGACCTTTTAAAAGAACTGGCCATAGATCTCATTTTATTGGATTGGGACATGCCGGTACTCAATGGATTAGAGACCCTAAAGCTGCTAAAATCAACAGTGACATTTGCGAATATTCCAGTGATTATGCACACTGGAGTGCATACGGCCAGCAAAGATCTACAACAGGCTTTTGAATTGGGCGCCATAGATTTTTTGCGTAAACCTGTAGATTCGACAGAACTGTTGGCTCGTTTAGAAAATGTTTTGAGTCGACAGGCGTATATGCAAGAAACAATTAGACTAGAGAGCGAAAAAGCAGCTTTATGCTTGGAGCTAAAGCAAAAAGAGCTCTTGCATTATGCGATCTGGCTAGAAGAAAAGAATGGTTTTTTGAAGAATTTTGAGCGGGAGCTGGGCGCCTTTGTGCAAGAGCAAGTGAATGCAGAAGTTCGCAGGCGGGGGCAGTTTCTTCTTCGTCAGTTGCAACGGGAGATACAGGCCAAAAGCCAATGGGAGGGGCTAAGGAATAAGGTGAATAAAACCTATGAGAATTTTTTGCGGCAATTTGAGGAGAAGCATCCACAGCTTTCTGTGGGAGACCTGAAGTTAGCGGCCTTGATTCGGGTGAAATCGCCCAACCAAGAGATTGCGGATAGTTTGCATATTGCGCTAGACTCGGTGAGTAAGAAGAAGCTGCGCTTGCGGAACAAGTTGGGTTTTGCTTCTTCTGCGGATTTGGAGCAGTATATTCTTGATTTTTAGCCCAAGTGCCCCCCTGAGAGATTCCTTAGGGAATCTCGAGGAGGGGTGGGTGGGCGGGGATCTATTAACGGATGAGGAGCGAAGCGACGAATGCCGCTTTTGGGGAAGATTGGCGGCCAAAGATTGATTTACTGGAGCTAGACCAGCTGTTGAGCGGCCCAGCGCTGCGGCGGGGTGGCCGGCAGGCCAGACCGAGTTTTTGAGCGCAGCGAAAAAACGAAGGGCCGAGCGAAGAGCGAGCCCCAAAGCATAGCGGCGGCCAGCAAAGCTGGCCGCGGGCCCAAAAAAAACCACTCCCTAGAGTAGGAAGTGGTTTGATAAGGCAGCTAAGTGCTGGCTATCAGCTATAATTGATTACTGTTTGACCACAGTAAGCTGAATTTGTTGATCGGCTTGTTGAAGCTGCAAAATATAGGTTCCTGCGGGCAAATCGGCCATAGAAAGGCTAGCCAGGCGGCCGCCCATTTGCTCTTCTTGCAAAACTAACTGCCCCATCAAATTGTAGAGACGAAGCTGTAGAGGCTGCTGCTCTAAATCAGACAGATCAATATAGACCTCATTATGACTTGGATTGGGATAAACCTTTAGTTGGCTCCAGCGATTTGCCTCTGCTAAGCCTGCGCAATTATCCATATCAAAACTTTGGTTCAGCTCGTTGCTACAGCCAAACTCATCGGTATAAGCATAATTCACGGTATAGCTTCCGTTGGCTAGCTGATTGAATAAAATGCTATCGCCGGGGCTCACTGCAGGGCCAGAAAAGAGCCCATTAGCGGGGCTAGCCTCTAGCTGAATGCTATTATCGGCGCTACAGTAAAGGCTATTTAGGTTGAGGATACTAAGTTGTGGAAGCGCTCTGGCCAGCACCTCAATTTGGCTAGTATCTTGGCAAGCATTGGCATCGGTGGCGATAAGCGTGAAAGTCGTTGTTGTTTGGAGGACAAAAGCCAGTCCATCAACTACGTTATTATCCCAGCTATAAGTTTGTCCTCCGCTTCCAGACAAACTAATACTATCGCCTTGGCAAACGGTATCGGCAGAAGCCTGCGCCATAGCCGTAGGCAAAGGCCATACGTGAATATAAATGCTATCATGGGCGGTACAACCTTGAGCGCTTGTTCCGCTAAGCAGATAAGTTTGGCTACTGTAAATGGGAAAAGCTTGTCCATCAATTACGCCATTGCTCCAGTTGTAGCTGGTAGCTCCTTGGCCGCTGAGGCTCAGCATTTGTCCTTGGCAAATAGAATCTTGGCTGCTCATAGCTGCAAGCTGTGGATAAGGATGTACCGTCACGGATAAGCTAGCTGTATCATTGCAATTATTGGCATCTGTTACCACTACTGTATAAGTAGCAGAGCTATCGGGGACAAACCCCTGGCCATTGGGCAGCCCATGGCTCCAGTTATAGCTAGTTCCGCCTGTAGCCAAGAGCGTTAAAGAATCGCTTTCACAAAGGCTGTTTGCAGAAGCTTGAATAGCTGCTGTAGGGGTTGGATTTACGGTAATACTAATGCCAGACATAGCCGTACAGCCGTTCAGATCTGTTCCTGTCAGCAAATAATTGCCATTAGACTGCGGGTAGAAAGCCTGTCCGTCAACCACATTATTGTCCCAGCTATAGCTATTGGCCCCACTACCGTAGAGCAGCAAAGGCTCGCCTTGGCAAATACTAAAAGCAGAGGCATTGGCCTGTACCATTGGGCGAGGATAAACCGTAATATAAACCTGTGCCGTATCGTTACAGCCATTGTTTAGGTTAGCCGTTACGGTATATCGACGGCTGCTGTCTGGAACAAAACTTTGGCCATTGACCAGCCCATTATCCCAGCTGTAAGTATCGGCTCCTATTGCCGTTAAGCTCAGGCTTTGGCCTGGGCAAAGCGCCATAGCAGTAGCTTGAATACTTGGGCTAGGCGCAGTGAGTAAAGGAACATAAATGCTGGCTGTATCGCTACAACCATTCGCATCGGTGGCCGTTACGGTATAACTATCGGTAGATTGAGGGACAAAAGCTTGTCCATCGCTTAAGTTATGGCTCCAGCTGTAGCTAGTTCCGCCCGCGCCAAAAAGGGCAAGGCTGTCGCCAGGGCAGAGCTGATTGGGGTTAGACAAACTCAAGTCAGGAACAATACTAGCTGCAGGTAGTGCATAAACATCTACAAAAATACTGGCCGTATTCTGGCAACCATTGGCATCCGTAGCCGTTACCGTATAACTTTGAGCTGACTGAGGCGTAAAAGATTGGCCATCTACTACCCCATTATCCCAACTGTAACTATTGGCCCCGCTAGCGCTGAGGGTCATACTTTCTCCAAAGCAAAGGCCATTGTTGGCTGGGCCCTGTAGTTGAACTTGAGGTAAGCTATTCACTACGATAGTGGTTATAGCCGTATCACGACAACCATTGGCATCAGTGCCAATAACCGTATAATCATCGGTGCTATCTGGCGCAAAGTTTTGCCCATTGGCCAAGCCCTGCGGCCAGCTGTAAGTCAAAGAAGTTGGCGCCTGAATCTGTACAGAATCCCCCGCACAAATGGCCGAGGCAGAAGGCTGCAAACTGATATTAGGCAGACTGTAAACGCTTAGCCATAGACTATCCACAACACTACAGTTGGTGTTGCTATCTGTGGCCACCACCCTATAATAAGCCGATTGACTGGGCTGAAAAGACTGTGCATTTTGTACGCTATTATTCCAAAGGTAGCTGTCTGCCCCAGAAGCCGTCAAAATAACCGACTCGCCCTGACAAACTGCAGTATCAGAAGCCTGCAACTGAATAGTTGGAGCCGCATTAACCGTTAGCTGAATGCTATCCACATCCGTACAGCCCAAAGCATCGGTAGCTGTTACCGTATAATAAGCAGACTGGCTAGGCACAAATGCCGCCCCATTATTTTGCCCAGAACTCCACTGGTAACTACTCACTACATCAAAACTGCGACATTCTGCCTCCAAAATCAAACTATCTCCAGCACAAACCGATGTGGCAGAGCTATTGATCTGAACAATCTGAAGAGGGTTGTTCGTAAAGTGTATCACAACTTGATTAGACATCTCACCTCTATACCTAGGCGCTCCATCTACCCAAACTGCACTGCTGTCTGCATTCTCAAATTGGCTATTGGCTGGCGGGTTATTAGGCGAAATATCATGTACAGAATTCCCCTGCCCCTCTTCAAAGTTGTAAAAGTAGGCCAAATCCGTATCCGTAGAATCGGTCCCATTGGCCATATCATCCTGAATCTCGGTCAAACTCAACGGACGAGACCAAAAACTGAGCTCATCTATACTCGCTCCCAACTGCCCCTGACGTTGACCATTCGCCCAAACATGCCCTATAAAACAAGTATCCAAACCTGTCTCTAAAGCCGGAATTACCTTGCTCGCATCCAAAACCCCATCAATATAAATATTCACTTCATTCGTAGCCGCTGTACGCGTAAAAGCAAAGTGATGCCATTTGTTGTCTTTTATGCTTCTGTTCCCAATCAAACTATTGGCTGTGGGGGTGCTTCCCGTTCCAGAAAGATAACGCAGCCTGCCATAAAAATGGAGAAACTGAAGGTAACGAGTAGTGCCTACTGGACGAGAAAAGGTATTGATGTACCCAAAATTAGGCGCTGTTTGCGGAATCTTAATCCAGCCCACCAAACTGAAATCTCCCGAACTAATGTCCGGACTCGGATTGATCTCTAAGGCATCGTCTGTGGCATCCAACTCAACCCCAATCCCCGGCGCTACCGCCTCTACATAAAAACTATCTGTTCGATAAGGAGAAATCGAAAACTGAAGCGGCCCTCCTGTACCCTGAACTGGCCCATCTATCAAGGCCCCATTTGTCACAGAACGCAGGTTGTATACCGTCTTAATCTGAGAGCTTGCTAAGGTGGCCGTTATGGTCTGTCCATAACTACAAGCTACAGTATCATCTACCGTCAAAGTATAAGGTACAATCGGAGCGCCTCCTATTTGCTGACTCCAAACTATCGGCCCAAACAAAAGAAAGAGCAGAAGTAAGTAATACATCTTTTTCATAAATTCATTTTTTTAATAAAAAAAAACATACTCATCACAAACAGCCCCTCCCCAGTCTAGCTCCCAAATGAGTACAAGACAAAGAAGCTTCATTAAATCGATACCCCCCCCATTTTTAACTGGACCCCAAACGGACCCCAAACGGACATCCACCGGACAGGCCTATTTTTTTGGCCTCTGCTGCGGCCTTGCGGCGCTACGTTTACTCCCTTTGGTCGTCGAACTGGCGCCTCTTCGAGGCTGGTTGTCGCAGCTCGCTGCTGTTTTGGGGCCTCCGCTGCGGCCTAACGGCCTTGCGGCGCTACGTTTCGCAGCTCGCTGTTCGCTCGGCCCTTCGGCGGCTTCGCCGCCTCGGTCTGGCCTGCGGCCACTGCTGCACATCGCTAGGCCAAATAAAAAGAGACTACTGGACAAGGCCAGTAGTCTCGCGCACAACCAGTTGTTGTCCAACTATTTTATGATCACCCGCTTGCTAATTTGCTCATTTAATCGAAGCCAATACATACCCGCAGCTAGCTTCGGAATATGCAACTGCAATTGCTGCTCGCCCCCCATTTTCTGATCAAAGATTTTACGCCCCAAACCATCAAAAAGCTCCAAGCGATAAATCCCCGCACTAAACTGCAAGTTAAACTGCCCATTATTCGGATTGGGAAATAGCTGCAGCTCAGCCAAATCTAAATGCGCTACCGATACAGGCGGCTCGTTTACAGTAGCTGTCGTGATCAACTCACAACCATTGCCATCCGTAATAGTCAAGGTATAATTTCCAGCCGAAAGATTGGTCAAACTGTCGCCAGAGGTCCCATTTGGCCAACTATACTGATAAGGTGGCGTTCCACCAGTCAAGTTAGCCGCGCCAATACTCCCATTCTCACAAGCAAAACATGGAGCGTCAATTATAGTAAGATTCACCACCAAAGGATCCGGCGAATACACTTCAATAGAAGCCGTGTCCGTACAACCCTCAAAGTCGGTTACCGTCACTTGATAACTTCCTGCGGCCAAATTACTCAAGCTGTCAAAACCAATACCACTCACCCCATTAGACCAACTAGAGGCATAACTAGAGTCTTGCCATCCCCCAGAGGTAGCCAAATAGAGCACACCATCGCTGCTGTTATGACAACTTGTCCCCGAACCACTAAGCAAGACAGCAACCAAATCACTACCCGGCTCTCTAATCTCCGCAAGGTTCACCTGAGGACAGCCATTGGCATCAGTCACCGTTACATAATAACTTCCTGCAGCTAGGTTGTTCACCACAGCATCTGCAGTCGCACTAGCATCATCCCAAAGATAGCTATAGGGCGGAGTTCCCCCATAAGCAGCAGCCATAGCACTACCATCACTGTCGTTTCGACAAGTTACATGATCCACACTGATATTCGCACCATAAAAAGATGGATGGTCGATGACTACACTATCCATGTTTTCACAACCATTGGCATCTGTTACTGTCACCATATAACTAAGCGGAGCTAGGTTATTTACAGCTGCTGTAGTCTCTCCATTAGACCAAAGAAAACTGTAGCCCGCAGTTCCACCACTAGCCAATACAACAGCCTGCCCATCCTGACTGCTAAAACAGCTGGTCATCGTAGCCGTAAAACTCAATTCAATGCTGTCTGGCTGAAGCACACTATCCTGAACTACCAACTCACAAGCCTTGGCATCAGTAATCGTTAAGCTGTATATACCAGCCGCTAAGTTACTCGCATTGGCCGTAGCCACAGAAGAAGACCAAGCAAAACTATAAGGAGCCGTTCCCCCAAAAGCTTGAGCCGCCAAAGAACCATCAGTAGCCCCAAAACAACTCGCCATCTGGCTGCTCGTTAAGGCCGAAATAGCCGAGTCTGGCTCCGAAATGTATAAGCTGTCAAAAGCCTGACAACCATTGTCGTCCGTTAAGGTCAACATATAACTGCCCGCACTCAAGTTAGCCGCAGTAGCCGTAGTCTGATTATCCGACCAAAGGTAGTTAAATGGAGCAGTGCCCCCTTCTACTACCGTAGCCGTAATGCTACCATCCACACTAGCCTTACAAGATACATCCGTCAACTGATAGTCTAAAACCATCCGACAGTTTACATATTTGGCAATAGCCGATGTAACCTGAGGCGCAGTGCTGCTCAAACTAAAGCTATTGGGGCCCAAATCAAAATCATTACTGGGAAAACCCGGAATAGAAGATACATACGATCCCGCAAACAAAATAATATCCTCAGAAGCTGGATAAAATTGACCAAATGGATTAGCCAATACATGATGAAATAGTAGTTGCCCTAAGCTGTCATAGCGAGCAACAACATTACCATAAGTACCAAAAGCAGGCACCACCTGTGTCAAAAAGGTATCGCTAATCGCCAAATCCATGCTGTTCTCAAAACTATATCCAATATAAGCACCTCCCTGATGATCCTTGGCCATGTATTCTAAAAATCCATTGTGCGCCTGTCCAAAACGAAGACTCGCATCATCCCGATAAGCTACCGTAAAATATTGTAACCCATTTGGCGCATTGCCTACACTTACATCAAAGCTGTCCGTGCCCACTAAACCAAAGGCTACACCAGCCTGAGTCTGCCCGTTAACCTCTCCACTCAATATAAGCCCCTCTGCAGTAGCCAATGCTCCTCTAAAACGAGCCGTAGCAATAGATGGATCCAACTGAGGCATCATCTTCACCCAATCTAAGGTCTTTGAAGGACTATAGCAAGCCAAAAAGTTGGCATAATCATATGCTGGATATAGATGGGCCGTGTCACTAGATGGGTCAAAATCTGGACTAGAAGGAAAAGTAGGACGCCCCTCTACCGTTCCCGCCAAATAAATCTTAGACTCATGTATAGCTAAAGCCGCAATCTCCGCCCCATCATTCTCTAAACTAAAGGCCCACTGTAATTGTCCCAAAGGATTTAACTTGGCCAAATAACCATAGTTCTCAGTGGTCGCACTTACTGGCGGAAATGTGCTCCCTGACGTAAATGGAGCCGAGTATAAATCTGCCCCAGACCCCGGATCTAAATCAATGTCCCCAAAAAAGTTTCCCGCAATATATACATCGCCAAATTCATCAAAGGCAAGACCTCTTATCCCTAGTAGATTACTGCCACTAGCCGCAGGCGCCTGAATGTATTCCGGATACAAATGACCCCAAGCTAAACTCCCATCAGTATTGTACTTCACCAAAAATGAGGTCTCATGAAAAGTCCCCCGATTCGCATCCTCATACAAAATATAACCTGCTAAGTTCTGTACAGCCAACGTCGGATCAATGTCTACCGTATCACTCAAACCTCCAGCTAGATAGATGTCCCCAACTGCAGAAACCTGAAATACTATAGACGAGTATAAACTGGCCACTAAGGGCGTGTTAATCGCCCAAATTAACCCTCCCTGATCATCGTACTTCGCTAAATATCCCTCCTGAGCAGAAGGATTAACCTGCCCAGTAGCCAAAAACTGACTGTTGTAAATAATACTGCTCCCTGCAGAAGGATCCGCATCCAATGAATCCAAAACCGTCCCATAAACATAGATGTTCCCACTGCTGTCTGTCATGATATGGCTGGCCGAGTTAGAGCCTCCCCCACCAATGTCATAGGCCCAATCTAACTTTAAGTCCTGCGCCCATAGACTGCCAGAAAATAAACATAGGACTAGTAGTAAATAATAGTCTAATGATCTCTTAATCATAATAATCATTTTAAGGTATAGCTGATAATTTTATCTTGTTTTAAGCCCACTAAAAACTTACTACAAATTTATCCCAGCCTCTTTCTTAAAACGAATCTGCCCAAGGACCACAGCCAGACCACATGCAGACATCAACCGGACACACCCCCAAAACCAACAAAAGCCCCAGCCGATTTCGGCTGGGGCTTTTCTCTTCATTTAAAGTCCCGCTTTATCCAGTAACCTTAAAGGTAAACTCTACATGGTCTACAGGCTCATTCATTTGCCCTTTCTTAATGATCCGACGAACACCAGAACCCGATACCGGCACTAGCCCCGCTACTTTGTCCGCAAATACAGAACGATTCCCATTAGGTACCACATCCAAAGCCTGATTACTCAAGTGCTTACTCGATACCCGCCCTCTGTTCTGATCTCTTTTCTGCCACCAGTCAGCAAAGGCCTGAATGTTTCCGCTGTACTTCCGACAAGCATCCAATACATCTTGGCCATACCATTTACGCACAGTCTTCGCCCCACGACCAGGCAAGGTCTGCGTCATCGTAATCCGAGCCTGATCATGATAGGTTCTAATGGTAGAGGTTACTGTTGCGCCCGTCATACCACAAGCCGCCAAAATACTCTTGAGTAACTTCTCCGCTCTGCTGTTCAACTTAACCGCCTTCGAGCCATAACTCAAACTGACATTCCCCGCATTGGGGTGGCTAAAGTCTTTGCCCGAAACACCCCCCTCTTCACTACTGTCTGTAGCCGAAGAACTATCCGAACTACTGCTGCTGTCATCCGAACTCGCAGAAGCTGCGCCATTAAGCGCCTGCCAACTCTGCCCTCCAGGATCAATCCGCCCATCAGCCCAACCAAAAGCCGCCTGCTGAAAAGCTTTGATCTCGCCAATAGTACCCGGCCCAATCAATCCATCTACGGCCAAATTATGCCCCTTGGCCTTCAATAATTCCTGAACCAACTGCACATCGGCCTTGTCATTGGTTCCACCACGACCCACAGAGGCCTTTATCGTTTTCTGATTGCTCTCCAACTCCGCAGGAGGAGCCCCAGCTTCTTCATCTTCACCAGCCTCGGCCTGAGCCGAATCAATCTTATCCTCCAATAAATCACCCAAGCTGTTAATCAAGCCCTCAATTTTATCCAATTGATCTTGCTCCTCTTGGTCAATTTTACCATCGGCCAAAAATAATTCCTTTAAGGTGGTCAACTGAGCATTGTACTGCCCAATAAGCCCCTGAATCTTACCTAAATCTGCCATATAACTGTTCTTTACTGTTTTTATAATTCTTCTCCAGAAAGATACAGAAATCAATAGCAAAAAACCAATTAGACGCTTAACTTTTCAAGCAGATTTCACAAGCCCTAAATAACCAACGCTCCCCTCCCCTACTTTTTCTTTGCCACTAATTCATCAAAAAAGGCCAAATAACGCTCCTTTTGAGCCACTACAGCATACTCTTCCAACACCCTTTGACGACCCGCCCGGCCCAGCTTTTCCCGCAACTCCGCCGATTCAATCAAAGCCGAAAGCTGCGCAAACCACTCCTCCTCATTATGCGCCAAGTAACCATTGACGCCCTGCTCAATGATTTCCGTATTTACCCCCACTGCCGACATCACCGCAGGCAAACCCAAAGCCATATATTGCAAACCCTTCAAGCCACATTTCCCCTTGGTCCATTCATCCGTCGGCAAAGGCATCAAACCAATATCCAACTCCACCAATTGCTCCATCTCATCCGCTTCAGTCCAAGCTACCCCCCGAATGCCCAACTCAGGCAAACTATAATTCGCATCCCCTATCAACTTAAAGTATATCTTATCCCCATACTTCTCCTTCAAACGACGCAAAACCGGCAACAACTGCTCAAAGTATTGTACCGTAGAAAAACTCCCCGTCCAACCAATACAAACCGCCGCATCCGCCGCCTTAGCCGGCTTAAATTTAGGATGATGCCGCTGCTCATCCACAGTCGTCGGCAATACCTTTACACAATCATTATATTGCCTAGCATAATCCGCCAAATAACAATTCCCCGCAAATACCATATCCGCCAAAGCAATTAACTCCGCCGTCTTATTCGCATTCTTCAAAAACCCTAAAGCACTATTATTAGCCGATACATTCTGCAACCATATAGAGTCGTCAAAGTCAAAAACTAAGGGCGCCCGCTTAGCAAAACGACGCTCAAAAAAAGAAGTCCCCAACATAAAGGCCTCCCGCTGCACATAAATTACATCAAATTGCTTGGCCCAAGACCCAGAAGCCCGCCAAAGCCGCCAAACACTCTTCAACAATACCCTCATTTTACCCAAATACTGCCCCGCTCCATAAAAAACAGGATCATCCTCCGCCTCAATCAAATAAGAGAGCTCATACTCATAACCATGCTCCTCCAAAAAATCTAAATACTGCTCATACCGAAAACGCTGTGAAGGCGAGCGATTTGGCCGATGTAAAGCCACAAAAAGAATCCGTTTCATACTGTTTTTTAGCCTGTTGTTTTTTGGGGCTGCCCCCTCAGTTCCTTCGGGGTCGGGCTGTTTCGCAGCTCGCAGGTCTGCTCGGCCCTGCAGGCTTTTTCGCTTCGCTTCAAAAGCCCTGGGTCTGCCGCTACGCGCCACTGCTGTCCATCCCTCAGCCGGCTCGCTTCGCTCGCCCCTGCCGCAGAATATAAGCAGCGCTTTTAAAACCCCGCCCAAAAGTAAGACTTAATCAATTCATTTAATAATAGTGGCTTAGGATTCCCCTTCTTATCTCCAACAAGATACAACTTCCTGTTTTTATTTGCAAAAATATATGCAACTATTTGTTTTTAAACGGATTTGTTTTAGATTTGTAGCGCAAGGGGACTTGTTCCTCCTCTGCTCGCCAAATGATCCACTATGAAAAATCAAAAAAAGGAGAAGCGCTTAGCCATGAATCGTCGTTTTATCAAGGCCTTTAAAGCCTTAGAGGAAAAAGGGGATATTGTCCCCAATAGCCACGATAAAGGGATGACCAAACTCTCTTTGCTCTTTTGGGACAAAAAAGGAAACGGGCATCTAGTCCGCGCATTTCTCAACCCCCAAAGTAGCCGCGCTATCGATTTTGATAAAGCCAGCCGCTTTTGTGAAGAATTTGGCGTCAATAAGGATTATCTGCTCCAAGGAAAAGGCCCCATGTTCGGCGAGGAAGACGCTCCCGCCTTCGCCAATGGCGAATTAGCCTCCGATTATGGATATGGCTCCCAAATCTTATATTCTAGCCAGGCCGCTTTTGCTAGCTCGGCCCTAGGCATAGATTCCTATGAGGAAGGACAGTATTTTAGCCTGCCCGGCCTCTCTCAAGGCGATTATGTGGCCTTTACAATTAGTGGCGACTCTATGCAACCTACTCTCAGCAATGGAGATTTGGTCATCTGCCGCCCCCTAGAAGGTATCGAAAGGGTTCAAGAAAATGAAGTCTACGCCATCGTCAGTAGCCATGGCGTCCAAGTTAAACGCATCCAAAAGGTCTTTAACAAAAATCGACTAACTCATCTCAAACTTATTTCTGATAACTACCTAGAACATGACCCCTTTATGGTGGAGGTCGCAGAAGTACGCAAAATTATGAAGGTGGACCGAAAGGTAACCGCTATCTAAACGCCCCGCCCGCTTTTCCAAAATACAGCTTACAAACAATTGATATACCCCGCCCCTTAGCCCCAGCTAAGGGGCTTTTTTTGATGCACTTATTTGCATCTAGAGGCGGCGAAGCCGCCGGCTGAGGGGCTGTAGCAGGGCCGCCGAAGGCGGCAGACCCAGGCGGCAAAGCCGCCGCAGGGCCGAGCAGACCTGCGAGCTGCGCAATGGCCCGACCCGAGCGAAGCGAGTGGGCAGCCCCAAAAAAACTACAACATTATCTCCCTGTTTTTTAGGCCAAACCATAGAGCTAGGCAGCAAAGCCCCTATCTTCAACGTATTAGAAACAACTGGGAAAACTTGCCCCAGATCGAGAGAATGCACCCCATTTCCCTCCACCGATAATTATCTGCTATGGATTTTGCCTTGAATATATCATCTAAAAAAGAGCGAGAGCGAACCGCCAAAGAGCAAGAAGCTCAGCTCATCAAAGCCTGCTTAGAAGAAAAGCGTTGGGCCCAAAAAGAACTCTACGAGCGCTTTTATGGGCGCATGCTAGGGGTCTGTCTGCGCTATTCTAATAATAGTGAAGATGCCCGCGATATCCTCAATGAAGGCTATATCAAAGTGTTTCGCTATCTGCATCGCTACAAAATAGGGACCTCCCTAGATGCTTGGATCAGACGGATTATGATTAACACCTCTATTGACTTTTACCGCAAGGCAATTCGCCACCGCAGCGAAAATATAGAGACCGCCCAACACAAAATTTCTGAAGATGCCGACGCCATTAGTCGCTATTCTGCCAAAGAAATTATGGCAGTGATCCAAAAACTGCCGCCCTCCTATCGGGCCGTATTTAATCTATATGCCATAGAGGGCTACTCGCATAGAGAAGTGGCCCAACAATTAGGAATTACCGAAAGTACCTCCCGCTCCAATTTAGTGAAGGCCCGGGCCAAACTAAGAGAGTACATTAAACAATTATATCACTAAGCGCTAGAGCTAGTTCGCTTATGAAAGAAGATTTTGACAAATTCGATGAATATAGCCGAAAACTCTTTAATGATTTTGAGGCAGAGGCCCATCATCTGGAAGAGGATTGGATGAAGTTTGAAGCCCGTTTGGACGCTAGCCAAAAGAAAGATGAGCAATTAGATCAATTGGTCCTTGCCGCTTTGGGCGATTTTGAAGCCAATGAGCTGAGCATGGAAGAGGATTGGGACCGCCTACAAACGGACTTGGACCTCAATGCCGAGGAGACCGAAGAGCTGGATGCCCTCGCTAGGCAGGCCTTGGCAGCCTATGCTGCTACAGAGGAAGAAATGCCCGAGGATTGGAGCCGCCTAGAAGCCGCCCTAGAGGAAAAAAAGGACCGGCCCGCTGTTTTTTGGTTCAAAACTATGGAGGCTGGCCTGCTGTTGCTCTCGCTCTTTACCCTAATTAACCTCTTTTATTTGCATCCGATGCAGGAAGAAGCCACTGGGGATAAAGGCCAATCTAGCAAGACAAATACCGCCAATGATTTGGCCCAAAATAGTCCTTCAGCTAAGACGCAAAGCGGTCAAAAAGATTCGCAAGCTTCCTTTTCGGCTGGAGAAAATACGGCCCTAACTAATGCGCTTCGCCTTAGTGAGGAGCCGCAGCAGATTGCGATGGGCAGTCCCCTACTACAAAAGCAGCCCGCAGGGGCATTTTCGGCAAGCTTTGGGGCTGGCGCAAAATTACCGCCCTTTATTCAGGGCCAAAACTTTGCAAAAGCAGCCGCTGGAGCTCAGGCTAATCTCTTGGCCACAAGCCAAGAGAAAACCGCTAAGCAAGCAGAAAACAGCGGTCAGGTAGAGGGAACCGAAGAAGACGCTCGTCCGGAAGACAGCAACCAAAAGGAAGAGCAAAATAAGGAAGCCGCTGTTTTTGCGGCCCTCGACCTAGAAGATCAGGGGCTGTCCTTGGCTAATTATTTGGCCAAAAAGGACAGCAATGATTTGGATAAATTGAAAGGGGACCTCAGTTTTCAGCTCAAAAGTCCCTATAGCTTTCCCAAGGTCTATAATCGCCATCGTCATTTGGGCCTATATACGGGCCTCAATTTGGGCCTAGGCGAAACGGCCAATTTGGGTAGTGGACAAGCGGGTTTGCAGTTTGGTCTACAGCTAGAGCAGGAGCTCAACAAAAAATGGGGCTTGTCTTTGGGCCTATTTTGGCAGCAGCAGAACTATGCGCTTTTTGAGCAGTCTAGCCTCCTCATGCCCGATGGCCTAAGCTACAGCCGCCAAATCAATAAGGAGGAGCGCTTGCAGTTGTTGCAGTTGCCTTTGCAGCTTCGCTATAGCCTATATATTGATAATAAATGGGAGTTGCAAGCCTTGGCTGCCGGCCTTTATCAGTTGTCTTTGCAGCGGCAGCAGCGGGGCCAAGAAGAGCTAATTGGGCAACAGGCGGCGGGACAAATCCTCCAAAGAAGCTATCTACCTACAGATTCTCCCAATTCGGCCCTTTTGCAAGAGGGGAGCTGGGCCAATAATCAACAATTTGCCTTGCAGTTGGGCTTGGGCCTCGATCGCCAATTGGGCGATCACTACCGCCTGTCTTTGCAGGCCCATTATCTCCGCCAATTGGCCCAAAACGAACAGATGGCCGCTCATCATTTTCAGTTGTTGGTGGGCCTAAAATATCGCTTACCTTAATTCTTTTTTTGGGGCCCGCGGCCGCCCTTTTTAGGAGGGGCGGCCGCCGCTATGCTGCGGGGCTCACAGGTCTGTTCGGCCCTGCAGGCAGGCTTTGCCTGCCTTTGGTCTGGCCCTTCGGGCCACCCGCTCCGCAGCGCTGGGCCTTTGGCCTAACGGCCATGGCGGCTTCGCCGCCTCCCTAGCCCTAAATTGGGCCAAAAAAAAAGCGAGATTGTTTTCACAATCTCGCTTTTGCTCTTAATGTAGGGAGAGTGATGGGTTTCGAACCCACGACCTCCAGAACCACAATCTGGCGCTCTAACCAACTGAGCTACACCCTCCATCTTGAAGCGGTACAAATATAAAGCAGCTTTTTGGATAATCCAAGTTTTGGCCCAAAAAAAAAGCGAGATACTAAATAGTATCTCGCTTTTGCTCTTAAATGTAGGGAGAGTGATGGGTTTCGAACCCACGACCTCCAGAACCACAATCTGGCGCTCTAACCAACTGAGCTACACCCTCCATCTTGAAAGCGGCACAAATATAAGTTAGCAAAACGAAAAGACCAAATTTTGCAGGAAAATTATTCTTCGCTAGGGTGCATAATTGCTTTTTTCTGGAGCAGGGTAGCTTCCGTCTCTACATGTTCGGGGTCTGGCAGGCAGCAATCTACGGGGCAGACGGCGGCACATTGGGGTTCTTCATGAAAGCCGACGCATTCGGTGCATTTATCGCTTACGATAAAATAGAAATCATCGGAAACGGGTTCGTTCATGAGGCCTGCATTGGCGGTTTTGCCGTTATGCAGTTGGAAATCGCCTTCTACTTCGGTGCCTTCTTCATAGGACCATTCTACGCCGCCTTCATAGATGGCGGTATTGGGGCATTCGGGTTCGCAGGCTCCGCAGTTGATACATTCGTCAGTGATAATGATGGCCATAAATAGAAAAATTATAGGGCAGTAAAGAATCAGTTCGTTGGAAAAAAGTCTTAGTTAGGGACTTTTTGTGTGGAGGGCTAATTATTTTGCGCTCCAACAAGAAACGTCAAAGATAGCAAGCAGTTTAAAGAAAGGGGAGAATTTGGTCCCAAAACTTTTGCCCTGCATGCAGGGCATTTGGGGCGGCCTGCGGCTGCCCTTTGTTGTGGCCTAGCGCTGTGGAGGGGTGGCCGCAGGCCAGACCGAGCTGGCGAAGCCAGCGAAGGGCCGAGCGAGCAGCGAGCCCTGCAACATAGCGCCGCAGCTTTGCTGCGGAGGCCCCAAAACATAAAAAAGCCAACCCTAAAAAAGAGTTGGCTAAAACTTTATAGAAGCAAAGGCGGCTTAGGCCTCTGTATTTTCTTCTTCGGTAGCTTCTTCTTCTACAACAGGGTCGGGTTCTAGGTCAATGATGCCACGATCGTTGAGGAAATTGAACCACTTAATAATTTTCTTGATATCAGAGATCAGTACACGGTCTGTATCGTGGCTGGGCAAAATTTCTAGAAAATAGCTACGGAGTTCTTGAGGTTTGGCTTTAGAGGTAGGCGTAGGCAGCTGCTCGAGTTGGCTCAACATATTGCGAAAAACCTGTTTAAGGTCTACGGAATCTTGTTCATCTTCTGTATAGATAGAGATAGATTCTAGAGGAGTAAACTGATGTACTCGTCCGGAGGCGAACATTCTCTTTTTGCTATCTAGCTCTTCTAGAATAAGGCCATTGGGGCGGTTGGCAGCCATGCGATAAATGCCTGGGCGTCCGCTTACCGCCACGAGTCGTTCTAGGTTCATTATATATTACATTTATTTAAATAAAATCGAAAGCTAAAAGGGGCTACAATAAGGGCCCTCACAAAAGCATTAGGGGCTAATAATGAAGGGGCCATTATGGAGCGAAATCCAAAAATACAAATACATTTACTAATGTAAAGGGACAATCAATTTTTTTTTATCTTGTCCTTAGTCTCTCAGAGCTCACTCCATTCCCCAAAATCAAAAATTATATTTCAATCTGCGGCCATTGGCAGAGCCAGGCCGGCAAAAAAAAACACAGTATGAGAACCTTGACTTGTTTAGTATTGCTGCTCTTGGCAGGCAGTGGGGCATTTGCTCAGAAGGAAAAGGCCAGTGGGGCCAATACCTTACAGTATAGTGAGTTTATTCCGGTAGAGCCCATTGAGTTTTATGACAATGTAGAGGTAGCCGACAATGAGGGCAATGTAGATCTGAAGTACATCAAGAGCATGGACAAGCGCGAACTACTAGAGTACTTGACCAATGAAACGGTTTTGGTTTCTGTTGCAGAGGTAGATCCGACAGGAAAAATGAGTTTTATTCCTGGCCGAGTATCGGATAAGGGCATGCAATATATTGTGACCATGGACTACCTCAAGTTTGCCACCTTGGAGGTAAAAAAAGAGGGCGATCTAGCTGGCGAAGCTGCTGCTGGCGTGGGTTTTCGGGTCATTTTAAACATTTCTTCTCGGGCCAAGGACATCAACCTCAGTGATATTTTTAGTATTGGTATGGCTGCCACAGACAAAAAAGTGTATGGTTCTGTGCGGGTAGAAGCCATTGGTTTGCACGATCCAGAAATCACTTCGGTCATTCCTTTGCCTAGCGAAATTAGCGGGGCGTCTATTCAGTCGGTCATGCAAGCCATTACCATTATCAAGTATAAAATTTATGATGAAAAGACCCGCCTCCATCCACAAATTGTAGGCATACGTGGCACCAAAGAAGGCGTAACGCTTCAGGAACTCCGCGAGGCGGTTATGAAGTACCACAAGTTGGGCAAGAAGAATGTAGCCACCAACAAAAGTGCCCCAAAAAAGAAGTAGTCTAGTCTCTACTGAGCAGAAAAAAGGCCAGCGAATTTCGCTGGCCTTTTTTGGTTTGTCGATTAAGCGGAGGGAAACAACTCTCGGAGTTTATCGGCAATTTTGCGATCATCGGATAGACGAGGCACCTTATTCTGTCCGCCTAATTTGCCAATAGACTTCATATATTGTCGGAAGGCATCGGCTGGAACTGGGCGAATTTTCAGCGGCTGCAACACCTTGTCACGGACCAAGTCCTCATAATAAATATTTTGTTTGCGCATGGCCAAATCGAGGCGCTCGGCTAGCAGCTCCAAGTTTTGCGGCAGCTGATCAAAGGCAATCCACCATTCATGATAGGGCTTACCGCCTTCAGGGGGATTTACCTCTGGGGCCACCGAAAACTCCACCACCTTGGCGGGTTCTACTTCTAGGGCTTCCAAAAGGGCCTGTTCCACTTCTTTGCCAATTACATGTTCGCCAAAGGCCGAAATATAATGCTTGATGCGGCCCGTGACCAAAATTCGATAAGGATCTTTAGAGATAAACTGCACCGTATCGCCAATGCTATAGCCCCAAAGCCCCGCATTGGTATTTAATACTAGGGCATAGTTTACACCCAGCTCCACCTCGGCCAAAGATAGACGGGGCGGATGTTCAGAAAAGTATTGGTCGGCAGGCACAAACTCGAAGAAAATGCCCGAATTGATATTGAGCAAAAGCCCCGGCGCATCTTGCTGGTCCTGATAGGCAATAAAGCCCTCAGAGGCAGGATAAGTCTCTACAGAAGGAATCCGCCCCCCTACCAAAGATTCTAATTTCTCTCGATAGGGCTCAAAATTGACGCCCCCATAAACAAAGATAGAGAGATTGGGAAAAACCTCTAAAACGGTCTTTTTGCCCGTGCGCTCCAACAAACGCTCATAATACATTTGTACCCAGGGCGGAATCCCCGAAATTAAACGCATATCTGCATCCATCGTCTCTTCTACAATCCGGTCCAATTTTTCTTCCCAATCTTCTATGCAATTGGTCTCATAAGAAGGCAGCTGATTACCCTTTAACCAACTGGGCACCAAATGGTTAGAGATTCCAGAAAGCCGACCGAGCAAAATATCTCCCTTTTTTTCTAGTTCAGGAGAGCCCGACAAAAAGATCATTTTCCCATCCATAAAATCGGCCTTGCCCGTCTGGGCAATATAATTAAAGACCGAATTTCGGGCTGTTCCAAAATGATTGGGAATACTTTCTTTGGTTAGGGGAATAAATTTGGCTCCCGAAGTTGTGCCCGAAGTTTTTGCATAATATTTGGGCCGAGCTTTCCAAAGCACATTTTCCTCCCCCGCATTGATGCGATCCACATAAGGCCGCAAAGCCTCATAATCAACCAAAGGCACCTGCTGCTTAAAGCTGGCATAATCTACAATTTTATCAAACTGATGGTCCTTGCCATAAGCTGTAGTTTGGCCCACCGCCACCAATTCTCGCCGGATTTTCTCCTGATAGTCCAGCCCCTTTAGTGCTTGCCCATTTTTTTGCTTACTAATGTAGCGAGCAAGCTGCTTAATAAGGAAAGATTTTATAGACATGAATATATTTTTTGATGATTTCTTAAAGACGAAGATCCAAAATCAGGGGCAAAGGCAAAAGTATTTTCCTATTTTTTTGGGGCTGCCCCTCGCTTCGCTCGGGTCGGGCTGTCTCGCAGCTCGCAGGTCTGCTCGGCCCTGCAAGCTTTTTCGCTGCGCTTCAAAAGCTTTGGGTCTGCCGCCTTTGGCGGCCCTGCTGCCCATCCCTCAGCCTGCGGCCCTATCGGGCCTGTAGAGCCGCAAAAGGCCAAAGCATAAATTTTATAGATTAAATATAGAAATCAGGCTAAAGCCCTGCTTTTCGGCAAGTTTTCTTATATTTGCCCACTGTTAAAGTAACAAACAAAACTGTTGTCCATCATTTTATTTCATACAAAAATTGTCAGAATGAAGAAGTTATATTTAAGCTGCTTATTGATGCTCTTGAGCTTTGGCATGGCCTCTGCCCAAGACTTGCAAGATAGCTTTGAACTTTACTTCGAGTTTAATCGTGCTATCCTAAAACAGGAAAGTAAAACGCAGATCGACTCTTTCTTGGAGGCCACTAAAGGCCGCCGTCTTGCGGTACGTATTGCAGGTTATACTTGTGATATCGGAACCGAAAACTACAACATGGGCCTCTCTGAGCGCCGTGCCGAATCTGCCTTTGAATACCTCAAGGAAGTTGGAGAACCCGAAGATAAAATGGAGCTATTTTTCTACGGAGAAAAAGACCTTAAGTACGGTCAGGGCGGTGTAGCCGAAAACCGCCGTGTGTATTTCCTCTTCACGCTAGAAGATGATGATCGCGATACCCTTTTGCAAAAAGGTTGCTTGGAAGTCTTCGTTGAAAAAGGAACCTTCAAGCCTAAAAAGAATAAAGACATTACCTTTACCTACAAAAGCTTGTCTACTGCCCGTGAAGTAGCTCAAGCCGGTATCAAAATGGAAGACGAAAACGGCAAAGGCGTTTATGCCAATGCTATCGCTTACTTTGATGCTAAAGTAGATGGCAATGCCCTAAAAGCTGGCAAAACCCTTAAGGTAAAAATGCCCGCAGTTGGCCAAGATGCCGAAGGCTTTATGCTCTATACTGGCGTAGATAATGGCGGTACCATTACTTGGAAAAGCACAGGTAAGCCCTGTGGTAGCCTAGTAAAAGAAGGCGATTGCTCTACCTATAACTTCGAAATGGAAGTAAACGGCTACTGTGGCTGCCTAAAGCCCCGCGCTTGTGAAGAAGATTGTAGCGAAGACCCCTTCGGTGGTGAGCGTCTACCTAACCTAGAATCTGCCGATATCCGCTATAGCAGTGAAGGTTCTGTGGCCCAAATCAAAAATGGTACTTATACTCAAGACATCGCCAACATGGATGTTCAAGTAGTAGATGAGCCCAACAAAGAATCTGATTGCGACATCTGTGATCAGTTCCAGTACGGTATCGCTACCGAAGATTGGTTCCCCGCTTTTGCCAACATGAATGATAGCAAAAACGTAATCGTTAAGGCTAAAAACTCTGCTGGCGAAGCTCAGCAAGGTGATGGCAACCGTGGCATGCGCATTATGCTTCCCCGCGATAAAGTAACTGAAACTAATCCTGTTTTGCTTACTGGCCGCCTCACAAAGCAAGGCTACATGAAATGGGAAACTTCTAAGTATGAGCAAGCTACTTGCCTTGGTCCTATCAACTGTGACTATATCGTTTTTGATGTTCCCGCTACTGGTAACTACAAATTGGGCGAATGGAACGAAAACCCCGATGCTGCAGGTGAAGATACTTATGTACTCAAAACTCGTGTACTCCGTAACTCTACTATCCTTGTGGCCAACAAGAAAACAGGCTATGTGTACCGCGCGAAAAATGTAACTCGCAAAGGTAAAACTCGTACCAAAGAGTACCACATCCGCCAAGATGAGAACATGGATGATATCATCGTTCTTCAGCGCTACCAGCACAAGAAGAAAGCTGAGAAAAAGCGTTATGCTGAGGTGAAATTGACTGACCTTAAGTATAAGAAGAAAAAGAAAATGTACGTACTTCGTAAGCGTACTAGCAAGAAAATCAAAGAGTGGGACGAAATGGACCTCAACCTTTGTAAATAATTGCTTCTTTAAGCTTTAATTTTAAGGGCCCGCTGCAATTGCAGCGGGCCCTTTTTATCATGATAAATACCTAATGATGTCTATTCAAATTCGCCCAGGTATCCCCCAAGATATTCCCGCCATCCATGCCCTGGTCCGAGAACTCGCCATTTATGAGCAAGCAGAAGCCGAGCATACCGTAAATAGAGAAGAAATGAAAGAACATGCCTTTGGGCCCCAAGCCTATTTCTCTTTCTTAGTGGCCGAAAATGAACAGGGCCAAATTTTGGGAATGGCGCTTTATTTCTTTAGTTATTCTACCTGGAAAGGCCCCTGCCTCTATCTAGAAGATTTGGTGGTGAAGCAAGCTTGCCGCCGCCAAGGTATTGGCCAACTCCTTTTTGATGAACTCCTGCAAATTGCTAAAACTAAAAAAGTGGGCCGAATGAGCTGGCAGGTGCTCAATTGGAATGCTCCCGCTATTGCTTTTTATAAAAAACTAGGTGCTCAACTTGATGAAAGCTGGATTAACTGTCAATTTAGAAAAGAATTTATTGAAAACTATTAAGCTATTTTTACTGCTACTTTTGGCCCTCCCCCTAAAGGCCCAAATCTTAAATGCCGATGCACTGGCCCCAAAACTAGACTCTAGCCGAGCCTTTCACTTATTTGGCCAAGGAAACCTAAGCATCACAAAACGAAATTATACCCCCGTCTATAGCTTTACTGGCCAAGCCGAATGGGCCTACCACTCTGGCCAACACCAGCTGATGCATAGCAATTATTACCGCCTGCTTCGATCGGCTGGAGAAAATACACTCAATAGCGGTTATACGCATTTTCGCTACCGCTTAGCCCCCGAAGAAGGCCTGCAATATGAGCTTTTTGCCCAGTTTCAAGGCGACCAAATCCGAGGGATGCAAGAGCGCTATCTATTGGGCGGAAACCTGCGCTTAAAGCTCCGGCAAAAAGAACAAAGCAACCTCTTTTTGGGCCTAGGGGCAATGTATGAATCAGAAAAATGGACCTATTCCGCCGTAGAAGATAGCCTGCTCCCCGCCGATATTAGTGATTTTTATACCCAATATGGCAAACTCAATTTTTACTTGAGCTATTGGGAGGATTTTAACCCCAAACTGCGCACGCAGTTGGTCCTTTATCTACAAACAAGGCCCGATAGCGAATGGCAAAAAGCCCGCATTTTTGTTTCTAATGAATGGAGCTGGAAAATAGCCAAACATTGGGCCCTGGCCTTTGGCGCCCAACTCAACTACGAACTAGAACCGCCTGTTCCACTCGCTAAGTTTTATTATACCACCTCTTGGGCCCTAAAGTATAGCTGGTAGCTAACGGTCCTACAGGCGGCAAAGCCGCCGCAGGCTGAGGGGCTGTAGCAGGGCCGCCAAAGGCGGCAGACCAAAGGCTTTTTAAGCGCAGCGAAAAGCCTGCAGGGCCGAGCAGACCTGCGAGCTGCGAAATGGCCCGACCCGCCCAAAGGGCGGGGCAGCCCCAAAAAAAAGACGAGCTAAAATAGCTCGTCTAAAAGATTAGTAGAGTTCTTCTAGCCCTTTTAAAGGCCCTAACTTCTCCTCTATCTCATTTTCCCAACTTTGCTCCAAACGTCGGCCAAGATGCAAAAAAAGCTTTCGGTCTTTGGGCGTCCACTCGCAACGAGCGCCCTTATTGCTGTTCAGGACCCGCTCCTCCGATAGGGCCGTGTAAAAAATATGTTGATTTTCATCAATTTCGAACTGTAGCGCCTGCAACAGCCGCTCTTTATCCTCAAAATGACCCTGAATCCGCAGCAAAGCCCGACCCTGAATTTTCTTGAGCTTGATTTTTTCAATCTTTAGGCCCAGTTCCTCATGATAAAAAGGCGCCTTGCTCTCTAGCCGAGCCACAAATTCTTGGGCTTGAACCTCCGCTTTTTCGGGATATTGAAGATGAACAAACTCCATCTTGAAACTCTGCTTTTTAAAATTTAACTCCAAAAGAGCTTCCTCTGCCAAAATAGGGCTTTGCATCTGGAACAAAAGCGCCGTGAAAAAGAGAAATTGATTGAGTAAAATAATCATGCTGCTTACTTTTTTAATTCATAAATAGAGGTCCAAGCCTGAGGGGTCATTTTTTGGGCCAATTCCTAGCTGAAATTCATAGAAAACTTTTTTTGAACAAACATTTAGTTTATTTTTAAGGAGTTTTTCACTACATACTATAAGTTATGAACAAGATACCGAATAAAGGCCAAGATCAGCAGCAAATTTTAGCGCAATTAAAGGCCTTTAAAGGGAAAGATTTACCCTGGCAAGATGGAAAAATCTTTGCCTATATTTACCAAACTACCCCCGAGGCCAAAGCGGTGGCCGAGGCGGCTTACCTTTCTTTTTTGCCCGAAAATGGCTTGGACCCCACGGCTTTTCCCTCTCTTTTGCATTTGGAGCAGCAAATTATTGGACAGCTAGCGCCTTTGTTGGGCGGCAATGAAGAGGTGAAGGGAAATTGTACTTCTGGCGGGACCGAAAGCGTGATTTTAGCAGTCAAGGCGGCCCGAGATTATGCCCGAGCCAAGTACCCCGATCAAAAGGAGTTTGAAATTTTGGTCCCTTCTACGGCGCATCCTTGTTTTTATAAGGCCGCTCATTATTTAGATATTGGCATCCAATCTATAGCTGTAGACCCACAAACGCAGCGCCTAAAAGTGGCCGATATGCGGGCGGCCATTAGCGAAAAGACGATTTTGTTGGTGGGCTCTGCGCCTTCTTATGCGCATGGCGTGATGGACCCCATTGCAGAGCTCTCTGATTTGGCCCTAGAAAAAGATTTGCTTTTGCATGTAGATGCTTGCGTGGGCGGTATGTATTTGCCCTTTTTGCGGCAGTTGGGCCATGAGGTGCCGCCCTTTGGCTTTGAGCTGCCAGGCGTAACTTCTATCTCTTGCGATTTGCATAAGTTTGGCTATGTGCCCAAGGGCTGCTCTACGATTTTGTACCGCAATAAGGAGCTCCGCCAACACCAAATTTTTAGTTGCTCGCAATGGCCAGGCTATACAGTAATCAATCCCACGGTTTTATCAAGTAAAACAGGGGCGCCTATGGCGGCCGCCTGGGCCATGTTCCAATATATGGGCCTAGCCGGCTACCAAAATGCAGTGGCCGATTGCCAGGCGGCTAGAGATGCCGTGATTGCAGCTTTGGAGCAGTTGCCTAGCTTAGCACTGATCGGTCAGCCCGATATGAGTTTGCTGGCTTTTGCTAGCCAAGATGAAGACCTCAGCATTTTTGATTTGGCCGATCAGCTCAATCAAAAGGGCTGGTATGTGCAAGTTCAATTGGAGAGCCCACATTCTCCTGCAGCTATTCATTTGAGCATCAGCCATTTTAATTGCCCGCATATTCCAAGTTTTGTGGCCGATTTGCAGGAAACTGTAGCCCAACTGATGAGTAATCCGGTAGAAGAAAATGAGCTTTTGGCCGCGCTCGATTATTCTATGTTGGCCCTTCTAATGGAAGATTTTGATCCCGCTATGTTGGGCCAATTTCAAGAATTGATGGGCCTAGAGTCTGCAGAAGGCGGCCTACCTGCCGATATGGGCGCCGTCAATCAGTTGCTCAATGTTCTTTCGGCCAAACAACGAGAAGATGTTTTACTAGCCTTTATGAATGAGTTGATTTAAGTTTTGGGGCCTGCCGCCTTCGGCGGCCGGGCTATTGCGCAGCTCGCTCTTCGCTCGGCCCTGCAGCCCTTCGGGCTTGGGTCTGCCGCCTTTGGCGGCCCTGCTGCATATCCCTAGGCCGCTCATCCAATAAGCATTTTTTGGAGCTTCTTTCTTTGGCCCCAAACTGGCCCCTTTTAAGCGGTATTCGTCGCTTCGCTCCTCATTCCTTGTCATAACCCGCCCACCCTCCCCCCCAATGGATTCCCTAAGGAATCCATTGGAGGAGTTTGGGCCAATATTAAAAATGCCGCTCCTTTTTAGGAGCGGCATTTTTTGTTTACTTCTTTTGCTCGACAAACTGCAGACAGGCCGAGTTGATACAATAGCGCAAGCCCGTTGGCTTGGGCCCATCGTCAAAAACATGGCCCAAATGGCTTTGACAGCGGGGACAATGAATTTCGATCTGCTTGCCCGTCCAGCCATACTCTTCTTGGGCCTCAATATTTTTGGGATCAAAAATATCCCAGAAGCTCGGCCAACCCGAGCCCGAATCAAACTTATGGGCCGACTTAAAAAGCGGCAGCGCACAAGCCTTACAGCAATAGGTCCCTTCTTTTTTATTATCCAGCAAAGCACCTGTAAAGGCCCTTTCGGTCCCCTTTTGGCGAAGGATTTTATACTCTAGCTCCGTCAGTTGGTTTTGCCACTCCTTCTCCGGCTTTTCAATGGTTTTGCCATCAAAAATGAGTTGGGGGTCAATCAGGCTATCTTGCGTTATTTTGCTAGATTCTTGGCCCTTAACGGCTGTTCCACAGCTCGTTAAGCTAAGGCTAAAAGCAATAAGAAAACAAATCATCCAAGGCATATTACTTCTTTTTTTTGCGAAAATATTTGGGATGCACCAGCAAGAGGCCAAAAGAAACGCCATCCTCTTTTTCCTGTTTGGCATGATGGGCGCCATGGGCACGCAAAATCCCTCTAGAATACCAGCCATCCAATTGTTTAAACCATTTGAAGCGTTGGTGTATATATACGTCATGAATCAGAAAATAGATCAGCCCGTAAATAGAAATACCCACCCCCACAAAAAAGAGGGGAAAATAGCCCGGCACAGCCGAACCAACAATATAAGAGGCCGCACTAGGGACCGCAAAGACCAAAAAGAAAAGATCATTTTTCTCAAAAAAGCCTTCTACCTCATGAGGCTTATGATGATCTTCATGCCAAATCCATAAGAGGCCGTGCATCAAATAGCGATGGGCCAACCAGGCCACAAACTCCATGGCGATGACACTAGCAAGCGTAATTAAGGTATAGAGTAAAATCTGCATACTAAAGGTATTATGAGAAAGTAGAAATTATCGGCTCCAAAAGCGGGCGAAGCCCGCTATGGCCTAGCGATGTGCAGCAGTGGCCCGAAGGGCCAGACCAAAGCGCTTTAGCGCTGAAGGGCCGAGCAGACCTGCGAGCTGCGAAACGTAGCGCCGACGACCGAAGGGAGGCGGAGGCCCCCAAAAAAGAACTACATCAATAAAAAGAGGTAGATCCAGAGAAAGAAAACGAACTGCCAAAGAAACAAAAATTCGAGGGCGGGGTTGCGCCTAGGCCCCAAAAAATGGCCAAAAAAGAGCTGTAGTCCAAAGGCGGCCAACCACCAGACGGCATAATTTTGCCAAGGCGCAACCAATAGGCTGTTGTAGGGCGTATTGCCCCAGCTCCACATATCGTAACGGACCGCAGCGGGCTCAATGAAGAGGTCCAGACTGACCATTAGGCTGGCGGCCAGTAGGCTGCGCAGCCAAAGCGGGCGGCTAGAAAAAAAGCGCAGAATGATCGAGCTAGAAGCATAGACCAGCATGGCCCAATTGAGGCCGATCATGAAAGGCGTGCCGCCCAACTGAGGGCCTAAAGTGGCGCCATAGCTATACTCTCCGAAGATAAGGCCCGTTTGCACCCCCGCCAATTCTAGAAACCAGCCGCCCCAATAGACCGCCAAAAGGGCCAAATATAAACGTTTGTCTTGCTGTTTTTCCGCCCAAAGACAGAGGCCAAAAGTAGTTAATAAATTGAGGGGGGTTAGCCGCATAAATTCGGGATGCAAGGGCCAACTAACGCCCACTAAACCCACGGCATAGAGGCCACAGAGCAGAATGAGCACCCAATTTTGCTTTTGCGAATAGCTTAAGGACATCTATTTTAGGTTTTTGATGAGGTCTTCTGTGGCCACCTTGGCCGATAAAAGGGCTAAGGGAATGCCGCCCCCAGGATGCACACTGCCGCCCACAAAATAGAGGCCCGATAGCTGCCGAGAGAAATTGGGATGCCGGAAAAAAGCCGCCATGCTGTTGTTGGAGGAGGTGCCGTATAAAGACCCCAAATGCGATTGGGTTTTCTCTTGAATCAGAGCGGGCGAAAGCAGCTCCTCCTCGACAATATGGGCTTGAATAGGCCGGCCCAAAATGCGCTCTAGCTTTTCGAGAATCCGCTTTTTGCTTTGGGCAATCAATTGCTCCCAGTCTTGGCCATTAAGTTGTGGGGCATTGATCATGACAAACCAATTTTCATGGCCCAAGGGGGCGTCTGTTTGCTCCATTTTGGAGCTGATGTGAATGTAGACCGTAGGATCTTCATAAAGACTTTTTTCCTCAAATAGTTGGCGAAACTCCTCTGGATAATTATCGCTAAAAAAGATATTGTGCACATCTAGTTCGGGAAAACTCTGGTCCATCCCCCAATAAAAAATGAGGGCCGAAGAGGATTTGGGTTGCTCCAAAATGCGCTTAGGTCTGGGCTGTTTGGGCAAAAGGCGGTCGTAGGCAAAAAAGACATCCATATTACAAACGACTTGATCGAAGGCGAGTTCTTCTTGGCCAATTCGGATGCCTTTTACGGCTTTGTTCTGGACCAAAATCTCCTCTACTTTTTGTCCATAATGAAATTTAACGCCTAAATGTTCGGCCAAACGAACCAATGAATGGCTAATTTCCTTCATCCCCCCCTTGGGCATAAAGGCCCCAAAACCCTGTTCCAGATGCGGAATTAGGCTCATGATCCCTGGGGTTTTATAGGGGCTAGAGCCATTATAAGTAGCATAGCGATTAAAGAGTTGGACCATTTTGGGGTGCTGCTTTAGGCGCTTTTTATTCTCTTGGTCCAAAGAGCGATGCAGCCCCAGCCATGGCATGGCCAGCACCCCTTTAAAGGTTTTCCAGCGAAAATAGGTGCTTAGTCGATGCAGAGAATGCTCTAGGAAAATGGGGGCGGTAGTTTCGTATCTAAAGCGGGCCCAGGCTAGGTAATCCTTAAGCGCTTGGGCCGGAAAGCCCAGTTTTTCTTCTACCTCTTGGCCATATTTATGGAGATCGGCATAGGCGGAAATAGACTGCCCATCTTCCCAAAAATATTTACAAACCGTATCTAGGCGATGATAATCAAAGCCGAAATCTTTGGGGTTTTCGCCAGCTAGGGCAAAGAGTTCTTCTACATATTGGGGCATGGTAAAGAGGCTGGGACCCGCATCAAAGCGGTAATCTCCTACTTGCAAATTGGAGAGTTTTCCGCCGGGGTAACTATTGGCCTCAAAGACCGCTACGCTATGGCCAGCGACAGCTAGGCGTACGGCGGCCCCAATGCCGCCAATGCCGGCGCCAATGATGGCAATATGTTGTTTCTTCATTTTAACTGTAAATTTTTTGGGCCATTCGGTAAGTGTTTGCATGGGCCTCAATGATGTAGCGCAGTTGGGGGGAGTAGCCACCGCCCATACTGACCGCCACGGGAACGCCTGCCTTTTGGCAGCAGCTAAAAACGAATTGGTCTCGCTGAGCGCAGGCATTTAAGCTTAGGCCTAGGCGGCCCAACTTATCAGAGGCCAGTACATCTACGCCAGAGAGATAAAGGACCATATCTGGCCGAAGGCTTTCGAGCAAAGCGGGTAAACAATCGGCTAAAACCTGCAAATAAGGGCCATCATCCATCAGGTCGGGCAGGGCAATATCGAGGTCCGAGCGTTCTTTGCGGAAAGGATAATTGGCTGCGGCATGCATAGAAAAGGTAAACACTCTGGGCTCATTTTCAAAGATTTTGGCGCTGCCATTCCCTTGATGCACATCCAAATCGACAATGAGAATTTGCTGGGCCAGGCCTTGGTCCAGAAGATAATTGGCCGCAATCGCAAAGTCGTTGAGCAGACAAAAGCCCTCTCCATGGCTGGCATAGGCATGATGCGTACCGCCCGCAATATTTAGCGAAACCCCATATTCTTGGGCCGCCAGACAGCAATCAATGGTCCCTTGAGCAATCACTTTAGAACGTTGGACCAATTTCTCGGACATGGGAAAGCCAATTTTACGGGCAGCTTTGGCCGAGATCGTTTGCTCCTTTAGGGCGTCCCAATAATCTTTGCTATGTGTGCGCAAAATCCATTCTTCGGCAATGGGCTGAGGCTGAAAAAAATTCTCTTCTTCCAGACAACCTTCATAAATGAGCTGCTGGGCCAATAGATCATATTTGATCATGGGAAAGCGGTGGCCTTGGGGCAGCTCATAGCGGTAAATGGGCGAAAAAGCAACTTTTAACATTTCATTGATTCTTTGTTCTTAGAAAAGCAATTTAGGAAAAAAGTTTTGAGCGCTTGCTAATTTAATTTTTGGGGAGCTTGTTTTGGGGCCCGCGGCCAGCAAGCTGGCCGCCGCTATGCTGCGGGGCTCACAGGTCTGTTCGGCCCTGCAGCCGCCTGCGGCGGCTTTGGTCTGGCCTTCGGCCACCCCTCCGCAGCGCTGGGCCGCTCAGCGGTCTTTTTTTCTTTAGGCCCTATTCTTCGGCGGCTGAATTTAGGGGAGACTGTTTAAAATTTTGTGTTTCCCCTTTCCTGCGCCTAGGGACAAGCCCCTTACCTTAGCTGGAGCTAGTGGCCTCTTAGGTCGAGCTAGCCAAACTCTAGCTGGAGCTAGTAGCCGCTTAGGTCGAGCTAGCCAAACTCTAGCTGGAGCTAGTAGCCGCTTAGCTGGAGCTAAGCAAACCCTAGGTCGAGCTAGCCAAATCCTAGCTTGAGCTAGTGGCGCTTTAGGTCGAGCTAGCCAAACCCTAGGTCGAGCTGACCAAACCCTAGGTCGAGCTAAGCAAAAGCTAGGTCGAGCTAGCCAAACCCTAGGTCGAGCTGACCAAACCCTAGGTCGAGCTGACCAAACCCTAGGTCGAGCTAGGAAAGTATTAGCTCGAGCTAACCAAAAGCTAGCTCATTGGACCTTAGCAAGAAGTTCACTAAGTCAGCACTTTAACTTATTAGTAACAATTGGGCCCTTAGGCGGTTTAGCAGGCGGCGAAGCCGCCGCAGGCCACAACAAGCCCTTTAGGGCGCAGTTCGACGACCAAAGGGAGTAACCGATGCGAAAGGGGGCGGCGAAGCCGAAGGCGACGCAGGGCCGAGCAGACCTGCGAGCCCCAAAGCGACAACAAGTCCTTTAGGACGCAGTTCGACGACCAAAGGGAGTAACCGCCGACGAGCGAAGCGAGGCGGAGGCCCCAAAAAAACAGAATAAAGCGACTTCGGCATCAACCTTTGGGTCTTACAGATCGTTAAAGCGGTAAAAGAGAAAACATGCGAAACCAGCTCCCCATTTTTGCCTTGCTGTTGTTATTATTGGGCCTTAGTGCCTGTGAAGAAGAGTATACCCCCGAAGACGTTTTTGATGAGCCTCAACTGGTGGTAGAAGGCTATGTGGAATATGGGCCGGGGGCCCTGCCGCCCTATGTTATTTTGACCCAAAGCTCGCCTTATATCGGGGATTTGAGTCCTGCTCGTTTAGCAGAACTCTTTGTGCATGATGCCGACGTTAGGGTATCGGATGGAGAGAACGAAGTCCAACTGACCGAATTTTGCTTAGGTGATTTGGCAGCTTTGGATACAGCTGTGGCCCAAACTGTTGCCGAATTTTTGGGTTTGGGGGGCATTTCGGTCACTGAGCTAGAATACTGCATATATATAGACATCTTTGGTTTTTTGAACTTTTCTCCTTTAGAGATTGAGCCGGGGCGGAGTTATAGCCTGCTGGTTCGGGCGGGAGAAGATAGCGTTTCGGCGGTAACGACCTTAGTGCCTTTGGTGGGTTTTGACAGCCTGTACTACGTCGATCATCCTGATTATCCGGAGAATGACTCTTTGGTTGAATTGCGGGCTTCGGTGACTGATCCTGCGGGAGAGGAGAACTACTATCGGGTATTTACCAAGCGGAATGAGGAGCCTTTTTATCCGCTTTTGGGCCAATCGGTTACGGATGATAAGATTTTTGATGGGCGGGTAGGTTTTGAAATCCCGGTACAGCGGGGGCAGTCCTTTGTTTCTGAATTTGATCTAGAAACGGCAGGCTATTATTGGCGGGGCGACACCGCCGTTGTTCGAGTAAGTAACATTGATTATCCGCATTTTCGGTTTTGGCAAACCTTTGAGTACAGTTCGGGCAGCCAGGGGCCTTTTGGCAATTATGTCCGCATTGAATCCAATATTCAGGGCGGCTTAGGCGTTTGGGGAGGACTACATTATGAGGATTACGAGCTAATCATTCCCCAGTAAATTGGAATTTGGCTATGCCATTATAATATTGTATTTTCAGGTAGACCTGTCCCTATTCCCCTAGCCCTCCAATTCAAAAACTGCTTATATGAAAACACTATCACTCTTCTTTTTAGCCTTATCGCTTCCCTTTTTTGTTCAGGCTCAGCACAGTTGGGCCAGGCCTTATTTTGAGGTAGGTGCACAACTAGGGACCTCTAGTTATTCGGGGGAGTTGGTCAACTCTATGCTCGATAGCAAACATCTGCATTTGGCGGGAGGTATTTTTGCTCGCTACAACCTCAACCAATACCTCAATTTTAGGTTGCAGGCCAGCTACGGCAATATTTCGGGCAACGACCAAGATGCGAAAGAGCTACGCGACCAGATTCGGAACCTGCATTTCCGCTCTCATATTTTTGAAGGGGCCTTGATGGCCGAAATCAACTTTATGGGCTACAATACGATGGGCCACAAAAAATTATTTTCTCCCTATGCCTTTATTGGTTTGGGCGTTTTCAACTACAACCCCAAGGCCAAGCACTTTGACCCCAACCGAGATGACGAATGGGTAGCGCTACAGCCCTTGGCCACCGAGGGACAGGGCAATCCCAACCTACCCAACAGAAATCCTTATGAGCTTACACAGCTATCTATTCCTATGGGTTTGGGGGTAAAATTTGCCGTTCATAGCCACCTCAATATTGGTTTTGAGATTGGCTTTCGCAAAACATTTACGGATTACCTAGACGATGTTTCTTTGAGTTATCCCTATGATGTGACCACCAATCCCGCCACCGCCCTCTACGATCAAAATCCTTATGATGGGGGTCAATTTGGCAACCTCTCGGAGCAGCAACTGATGTCTGACCGCACTTATGAGTACCTGGTCAATCAGGCTGGGGGCACCTTTGGGGCCGATTTCCCCGCCCAAGATGCCTATGATGCAGCCGTAGCCGAAAGAGGGGGGCAAACCACTCGTGGCGATAAGGCCCAAGACTGGTACCTCATTACCGGAATCACTATTTCTTACAACTTTATTGACAACGGTTTGGTGGGCTCTCGCAAGCGCCGCCGCAAGCGCCAAGGCTGTAAATCAGCTCGTTTCTAAGCGCAACTAAGACCTAACAAATTGGCCTCCTTCCTTAAGAAGGGGGCTTTTTTTTGCCTAAACTATTCTATGCCTAGCTTGTTCTAATGATCATTTATTTTTGGGGCCTCCGCTGCGGCCTACGGCCTTGCGGCGCTACGTTTCGCAGCTCGCAGGTCTGCTCGGCCCTGCGGCGGCTTTGCCGCCTTGGTCTGGCCTGACGGCCACTGCTGCACATCGCTAGGCCAGCCCGCCCCTTTGGGGGTCTTTTCACTCCAAAAAAACTTGATCAACCAACTAATTATGCCTAAAAATCGACTCTTAGAAGCGCCCAAAAGCTTGGCAGGCGCCCAATATATTCAGCTCAACAGCTCCAAAAGCATTAGTAATCGCTTATTGATTATTCAGGCGATTATGGGCCAATTGGCGCCCCCAAAAAGCTTATCTAGGGCCAAAGACAGCCAGAGCTTGGTCCGACTACTACAGCAAGAAGAAGAAGAAATACTAGATGCCGAAGATGCGGGGACCTGTTTTCGTTTTCTCACGGCCTACCTTTGCCTCAACAACAAAAAGCAAGTGCTCACGGGTTCTGCTCGGATGCTAGAGCGGCCCATTGGTCCATTGGTAGAAGCCCTGCGCAGCCTTGGGGCCCAAATTGACTACTTGGGCCAGGAGGGCTATCCGCCCTTACAGATTGGGGCCTCTACTTGGACGGCCACAGCAGAAATGCCTAGCTTGCGTATAGATGGCGGCATCAGCAGCCAGTATATTTCGGCCCTCTTGCTTATTGCCCCTGCCCTACCTCAGGGGTTAAAGCTACAGCTAGAGGGGGAGATTATTTCCATGCCCTACATTCAGATGACCTTAGGCCTGATGGAGCAGTTTGGCATTGATTACCTGCAGGCGGGAAAAAGCTTTTTAATTGAGGCCCAGAACTACCAAGCTCCCGAAGAAGAATTTATTGTAGAGGGCGACTGGTCCGCGGCGGCCTACTACTATGCCCTAGTCGCCTTGGCCGAGCCTGGATTTAGTTTGCGTTTGGGGCAATTGCAGCAGAACTCCTTGCAGGGGGACTCTATTATTATGGAGCTGATGAAAGAGCTGGGCGTCATGAGTCAGTTTTCACCTTCAGGAGAGCTACAACTAAAGAAAATAGCGCAGCCGCTGCCCTCCTCTTTGCGCTACGACTGTCGGCATTATCCTGATTTGGCCCAAACCTTAATGGCCGTAGCGGCGGGACTAGCTATTCCCTGCCAGCTTTTTGGTCTACAGAGTTTGCGCATCAAAGAGACCGACCGTTTGGCGGCCATGAAAAAGGAGTTAGAAAAGCTGGGGGCGGAGGTAGAAATTGGGGAAGACTGGATGCATATTAGGTCGGGAGTAAAAAGGGCCCAAAAAAAGCCCTTAATTAGTAGTTACAAAGATCATCGGATGCTCATGTCCTTGGCGCCCTTATCGCTGTTGCTTGGTCCATTAGAGATGGATCAGCCCGAAGTTGTGGCCAAATCCTATCCTGATTTTTGGAGAGATTTGGGTCTATTGGGCTTTAAAATTAGCTAAAAGCAATATGTTCTGGTCTTAAACTTATAGTTTTGGGGCTAATACCAAGCAGCTTATAAAAGATGTCGATTTTTAGTCCTTATGCGGAGCTCCTCCGCAACTTGATTCCTCAACTACAAATCAGCCTAGCGAGTTATGCGGAGGCCGATCGGCCTATTTTGGCTGCGCTCTTTGCGCAATGGGCCAATTTTAAGGCCCTGCCCTTATTAGAAGAAGAGGAGATGCAGCTTTTGCGGCTGCAGTGGAAAAAGGGAGCGCAGTGGGGAGAAGAATTTGAGCAACTCTCTAGTTCTCTACAGGCTGTACATCTACAATTGGGTTTATTATTGGCCGAGCTACAGCCTCAGTTTGCGCAAAAGCTACACTTGCAGAGCCATGGGCCGGGCATTAATCTTTGGCCCATGCAGCTTTCTTTTTGGGCCGAGCAGCTCCTGATTTACAAAAGAGACGGCAATGCCAAAGGCTTATCGGCCTCGGGGCAACTTTTGCTGGCCTATTTGGAGCAGCCCTTAAAGCGGCTGCCTATTTTCAGGCAAAAAGCCCTCTCCTATATCCTTGATAGTTTTTTGGGGCCAGCGGCCTCGCAAAGCTTGCTATTAGATTTATTTATTGAATTGGGGCTAAAGGCCAAGCTAGCCGAAAACGCCCCCTTTCTATTGGGGCAACTGCTATTCTTGCCGCTAATTCGGGAACTATGGGACAAACAATACGACAGTCTAGGCAAAGAGCAGATAGATGATTGGGAAGAAAGCCAATTGATTTATCATCGGGAGAAAGCGCGGCCCCTCAACCAGCTCTATTATGGGCCATCTGCTTGTGGAAAAACCCGGGCGGCTCGTTTGGAGGCCTTAAGCATTTGCGAGGGGCTGCCTTTGGTCCAAATAGAGCAGTTATCGACAGAAGAGATAGAGCAGCGTTTGGAAGAGCAGCGGCAGGCGGGGCATTTGGCTATGCTTGCCTTTCATCCCGCTATGAGTTATGAAGACTTTATGGAAGGGCTAAAGCCCCAGATGCGAGGCAAGCAGCTTCATTATGTATTAGAGGAAGGCTTGTTTAAGCGTTTGGCCAAGGCGGCCTTGGCCCAACCCCTCAAGCGTTTTGTGCTTTTGATTGACGAATTGAACAGGGCTGAAGTGGGAGCTGTATTTGGGGAGCTACTTTCTTTATTGAGTGCAGAAAACCGATTGGGAGGAACAGAGCCTTTATTTCTGCAACTGCCCTATTCTAAAGCATCCTTTGCGCTGCCCGACAACCTCTATATTCTGGCGACCATGAATGAGGGCGACCGCAGTCTACAGTCCTTAGATTGGGCCTTGCGGAGGCGTTTTCATGCCATAGCGGTACGACCAGAGCCGCAGCTCTTGGGAGATTGTCAGGGCATTGACTTGGCTCGGCTACTGCAGGCCCTCAACCAGCGGATTCGTTTATATTTTTCGGCGGCGCAGGAGATTGGGCATGCTTACTTCTTGGGGATTCGGCAATTGGAGGAATTGAACCTTTGTTTTGCTCATCGGATAATTCCTTTATTGGAGAGCTATGCCTATGGCGATCTTCGTCTGTTGGGGCCTATTTTGGGGCAAGGATTTATAGAAAGGCGACGGTTGGGGCATTCCTTGGTCTTTTATGGGGTAGAGCAGCAGGAAGAGCAATTTAGTTATCATATTCGGTCTTTTCCGCTTGCGGCAAGCGCCTACGAGCAACTATATGAGTAGGTTTTAATTGTAGGGACAAGAATGCTAAGCAAAATACCTATAGATAAACATTAGGTTTTATTCGCTATAAAAACCAAAGGAGCTATCTTAAATTTGAACTGTGACCAAAGTAAATTTGGTTTTCATAGTGATAGTTTTTAGGGTTTAAGCTCTATGATAAGAGCTAAAGCATCAAGCTTGGGGGAGTTTGATGCTTTTTTTATGTCCCTAGGCCAGGGTTCATTAAAGGCCCGAAGGGCCTTTGGCCTAGCGATGTGCAGGGGTGGCCGAAGGCCAGACCGAAGCGCGCAGCGCTGAAGGGCCGAGCAGACCTGCGAGCCCCGAAACGTAGCGCCGACGACCGAAGGGAGGCGGAGGCCCCCAAAACAGAAAAAGCCCCTACATTATTGGTAGAGGCTATATTGATTTAGTGGAGTTTACTTGAGTTGGAAATCGCTAACGCGATATCCGGGGCGGAGGGGGGAGGTTTCGATATCGGCGAAACGTTTGTGGATGGCGAAGCAGCTGCTAGGCACACAGAGGAAGAGGTAGGGTTGTTCTTCATGGATAATGGCCTGGGCGCGGAAATAGAGCTCCTTACGTTTTTGGGGGTCGAGAGTAATGCGGATGCTATCGATAATGCGGTCACATTCTTCATTACGGAAGCCGATGCGGTTGCTCCCGCCATTACGGTCTGAGGAAGAGTGCCAAGCCTGTTTAAGTTCGTCGAGATTGGGGCCTTGGGCCCAGGCCGAGCAGATGAGTTCAAAGTCTCGGTTTTGGATATCCTTGACAAAGACGGGAAAATCGGCACTTTTGATTTTGATTTCGATACCGAGGGTTCGGGCTTCTCCTTGGAGGAGCAGGCCAATATTTTTGCGGATATCGTTGCCTTGATTATACTTAAACTCTAGGCTTAGCTTTTCTAGTTTTCCGTTGATGCGTTTATCTAGAATTCCGTCATTATCGGAATCGGTCCAGCCGGCCTCGGTTAAGAGTTCTTTAGCTCTTTCGGGGTCATAGCTAAAGGGTTTAATTTGGTCATTGTAGTGATCTTTTTGGGGGTTGATGGGGCCGACGGTTTCGGTGGCTAGGCCTTCAAAGAGGACATCAATAATTTCTTGGCGGTTGACGATATGCGAGAGGGCTTGGCGGAGTTTTTTATCTTTCAGCTTAGGGTTTCGCAGATTGATTCCGATATAATAGTAGCCAAAAACGGGGGGCGAAGAGAGTTCGAAGAGATTTTGGAACTCTTGATCTTCTTTTAGGGCCTTAAACTTGACGGGTTTAATATTGTGGAGGACATCAATTTCCTCATTTCGGGCCACGGTAATAGCGGTATTGGGGTCATTGACCACCTTATGAATAATTTTTGAGGGGTAGGCGACCAGCATGGGATTTTTGGCATTATTAGCCCACCAATTATCTTTGCGTTCGAGGATAATATGTTGGCCATTGCTCCATTCTACAAAGCGGTAAGGGCCAGAGCCCACTACAGTTTCCTTACTAAATTTGGGGCTATTAAAGCTTTGGGCGAAGCGTTGTAGGTTTGCATTTTTGTTGGCGGCTTCATAATCCATTTGGTTGAGTTCGGCCAGACTTACTTTTTTCATTAGGCCTTCGGGGTCATAGACATATTCTGGCATAATGTGCATATCGCCGGCAGATTCTTCGGCGATAAAATAGCGTTGTTTAGAGAAGATAGTAAACTCTCTTTCGTTATTGGGGGAAATATAGATCGAGTCGATAAACTCATAATAGGGGCGTCGGCTGCCCGATTCTACTAGGGGGTTTTTGATTGCTTTGACGGTAAAGAGATAATCATAGGCGGTAACGGCTTGGCCATTATCCCATTTGGCGTCGGGTCTAATCTCGAAGTGTAGTGACATACCGCCGGCATAGGGGCCCTCTTCTAGTTCTCTGACTTCGGGCATTTTGAGGGCGAGTTGGGGCACTAATTTGAGATCTTCGGGGTGAAACTCCAACAAGCGAGAGAATATATTGTTCTGAATATAGGTAGCGGCGGCTCCTTGAGAGGTAATTGGATTTAAGCCATCGGGGTCATCTAGTTCCCAGACCGTTACGGAGGGGTCTTTCATTTTGTTGCTACTTTGGCTTTCTTTTACTTCCTGAGCGGCTTCTCCATTTGTTTGGGGAGAAGAGGGCTGGCAACTGCCAAAACATAAACTTAGTCCGAGCAGGCCTAAGATTGTTTTTTTTCTAATATTCATATTGGTCATTATAGTGGTGTAATTTGAAGAAAATTGTTTGTTAGTGGGGCGCTTAAAGATATAAAAATAATGAGTAGAATTTTAATAACGGGAGGCAGTGGCCTCATTGGTCAAGAACTTTGTAAGCTCCTACATCAGCAGGGGTTTGAGCCTATTTTGCTGAGTCGGAGCCCGACTAAAATCACGCAATGGACGGCCTTTGAGTGGGATTTGGATCGGGGTTGGGTAGATCCTCAGCTTTTTGATCAGCCGATTGACTACCTCATTCATTTGGCTGGGGCGGGCATTGCTGATGCGAGATGGAGTGATCAGCGAAAGCAATTGATTATTGACAGTCGGAGCCAAAGCCTAACTATATTGGCCAAGGCCTTTAGGGAGGCGAGGCAAGAGCTCAAGGCCTTTATTTCGGCTTCGGCGGTAGGGATTTATGGAGATCGGGGAAATGAGGTCTTATCGGAGGAGTCGGCCATTCATAAAGAGCGAAAAGACGACTTTTTGGTGCAGAGTTGTATTGCTTGGGAAGATGCGGCCAAGGCATTTGAGGGATTAACGGCTCGGATCAGTCATCTTCGGATAGGCATTGTGCTTTCGACTCGTGGGGGTGCCTTGGCCAAAATGCTGCCTTCTTATCAGTTTCATTTGGGGGCTTATTTTGGCGATGGCGAGCAATACTACCCTTGGGTACATATCAGCGATCTTTGTCGGATGTTCTTGTTCCTCATTCAGCGGGGGAAGGCTGGCGTTTATAATGGGGTGGGGCCAGCTCCCGTACAAAATAAGACAATGGCGCATATTTTAGCTAAGGCAACTGGAAAAAAATCCTTGATTCTGCCTGCTCCTCGTTTTGCGCTTCGTTTGGCCATGGGCGAAATGGCCAATGTGGTTCTTTATTCGGCCAAAGTATTGCCCAAGCGGCTAGAAGAAGAGGGCTTTAAGCATCGGTACCGAGATCTGCAAGCGGCCTTAGAACAATTGATTGAAAGCAAAAGTTAAACAAAAAGCGGGCTGTCGATAAATCGACAGCCCGCTTTGCTTTTGGTCTTTGTCTTATTTACTTACGCACCTGACTGGCGTCAATGGGTAAATCTGGCGAGTAGACCATAATATCGTTACATACTCCAGAAGACAAACGCTGGGCAAAACCATTGTACTTATTGCCCTTAAAGAGCTTATGGATACGTACATAAGTTGCTCCGGGGTTGGCGCTTTTCCCTTTGGGGTCTAGCTTGAAGCTAAAGGTTTTATCCCAGAGCTTGCGCTCTTTTCGGGGGAGGTCGGCATAGTTATCTGGCTTAAACTTAAGCGTTACCACATACTCCTTATAGCCAAAGAGGCTTTCCACTTCGGTGGGGCCTTCTTCTACAGAAATCACCTTAATTGTACCAGATATTTTCTCATTATAGACACAGCTCTCTCTACGGATTTCGTTGGTTACCTGCTCTCGAATAGCGTCCTTACGGGCCTCTAGGGCTGCTTTTTCTGCGGCCAATTTCTCGGCTACCTGATCTCGCAATTCTTCTTCTTTGGCCTTAATTTCTCTGCGGCGTTGCTCTTCTAATTTCTTGCGTTCTTTGGCGGCCTGTTTTTCGCGCTTAATGGCATTTTTCTGGTCTAGTTCGGCTTGTTTGGCTGCTTCGGCCTTGGCTTTGGCCCGCTCTTCTTTTTCAATTTGCGCCCGCAAAGCGTCCATATCCATTTCGTCGGGGCTTTTCTTGATGCCCTCTTTTTCTCGGAGTTCGGCCTCTACTTTTTTGCGCAATTCCTCTTCAGAAGGCAAATTTAGGTCTACTTCAGGCTCTTCTTCTTTGGGCTCCTCTACCTCTTTAGGTTCCTCTTCTTTTGGCCCTTCTTCCTCTTTGGGTTGTTCTTCTGGAGCAGTTTCTGGGGGGCGGTTTCCGCTGCTCTGGGTGGCAGCTTCTTCGGCCATGGCAATACCCTTGGCTTCATTTACCTCCTTCTCTTTTTTATAGAGTTTTTCGGCAGCAATCTGAATTTTATAGGCCTTGATGCTATCCTGCGCCTCAAACAAATCATTGGGGACCCCCATCGACTTATAGGTATATTGCTCGCGGCAGGTTTTATCATCGGTTTGTAAAAACTCCATGGCAAATTTTTGGCCCTTATGCACATAATAGTGCTTAAGATATTTAGGGCCAACAGGCAGGCGGTCATAGCCACTTCGCAAGAAAAAGTCAAAGCTATTCTCGCCAAAATCAGCCATTAGTTGCTGCCCTTTTTCCATGGGCGTAAATTTAAATTTTACGCTATATTCATCATAGCCCAAAGCACTTTCCGACTTGCTCCGCGTCTTTTCTACTTCCGTAATTTCCGCCAAGCCTTTTAGCACTTCATATTCGCAACCTCGCACGGTCCGAACTTCATTATTGTTTCTGTAGCTCGCTTTTTTTGCCGATTGCGCCCAAAGTCCAGACGACTGAATAAGCAAGAGCAATAAAAAACTAGCTATCCATAAGGGTGATTTTCTCATACCAATACATTTTATTATCCAAGTGAATCTAAACTAAAGATGCGCTAAACTTCTTCTATAAGAACAGGATGCACCGCTTTTCTTTTTGGTTGTTATCCAATCCCAAAATTACTAATTTGTAAGCATTTTATCGGCTTCAGTTATTTTTTTTGTTTTTTTGGGGCCTCCGCTGCGGCTTTGCCTTGCGGCGGTTACTCCCTTTGGTCGTCGAACTGCGTCCTAAAGGACTTGTTGTCGTTTCGGGGCTCGCAGGTCTGCTCGGCCCTGCGCCAAATTCGCTACGCTCATTTGGCTGGGTCTGCGGCTGCGCCGCCCCCCTCCACATCGCTAGGCCAATTGGTCCCGCCCTACCCTATCTTTTTTAGCTAAAATCTTATCCGATCATGTCCACTACGCCCAATTTACTTGCCGTTAGCGAATACTTTTACAGCCTTCAGGGAGAGGGCCAAACAATGGGGGTGCCTGCCATTTTTCTCCGCCTCTCGGGCTGCAACCTCATTTGTGGGGGCAAAGGGGCCGAAAAAGACGGCCAATTGCATGATGGCGCTAGCTGGATTTGCGATACGATGGAGGTCTGGATGAAAGGCGAAAGTCTTCCCTTTGCCCAATTGCTCCAACGTCTAGACGATGAATTGCAGTTTAGCCAGCGCCTAGCCCAAGGGGTGCATTTGGTCATTACGGGTGGAGAGCCGCTCTTACAAGATAAACGCATTGCGGCCTTTTTGGCCTTTTTAGAAGCAGAGCGGCAAGGGCTTCGTCCTATTATTGAGGTAGAAACCAATGGTTGTTTTCTGCCCTCTGCTCCCCTATTAGAAAGGGTCAGTTACTGGAATTGTTCCCCAAAACTCCAAAACTCGGGCATGCCAGCCAAAAAACGCATTGTTCCTAAGGCCCTAAAGGGCTTGGCCCAAGAAGCTGGAACCATCTTTAAGTTTGTGATTGCCCAAGCCAGCGACTTTGAAGAAATACAAAGCGATTTCTTAGCCAAAGGCCTCATCAAAAAGGAGCAATTGGTCCTTATGCCCGCTGCCGATAGCCTAGCCGCCTTACTCGAACGCAATAAAATGGTGGCCGAAATTTGTATTCGGGAGCAAATTAGAATGTCTAGCCGCCTACATGTAGAAATTTGGGACCAACTAACAGGCGTTTAAAAAAAATTGGCCCAAGGCGGGTCGGCCCTTTGGCCGAAGGCCAAACGGCCTAGCGATGTGTAGCAGTGGCCCGCAGGGCCAGACCGAAGCGCCTTGGGCGCTGAAGGGCCGAGCGAACAGCGAGCTGCGAAACGTAGCGCCGACGAGCGAAGCGAGGCGGAGGCCCCAAAACAGCAGCGAGCTGCGAAACGACAACAAGCCCTTTAGGGCGCAGTTCGACGACCAAAGGGAGTAACCGCCTGCCGTAGGCAGGAGGCCCCAAAAAAATAGCCTCCTAGTCATGATATCTAGCAGGCTATTGGGGTAACTATTGGCCAATTCCGCCAAAATCTTCTTCATGAGTATCCCCATTTGTGGGCTCATCTTGCTGTTCAAACTCTTGGCAGACCTCTGGTTTTTCGGCCAGCAGCCAGATATCAATTCCGGCGCCCATACTGGCCCGAGAAGCGGCAGAAGGCGACTGTCGAACCACATAGGTGTTCATTGTATCGATGATATTTGGGCCATAGCTCACTGTTCCTAGGTAAAAGGCATTGCCCTTAATGATAAACTCGGCTTCTGAGAAGGTTTTGCAGCTCAGGTCGGGGACCAATTTTTTGCCACTATCTTTTCCTTTATAGAGCTCTAGGTCTACTTTATCGCCCTGTTGGAGCTGATAGGGTTGTTTGGGTCGGCGTTCTCCTTTGCTGGGGTCGGCCTCCTTAAAGATCAGGGTTTTATCTTTGGTATAAGCGGCGGCCACCGTATTTTCGCCGCCTCCATCAACATACTTCAGTTGGCCAATTTTTAGGCCGAGGGCCTTAAATTTCTTTTCGACGAAATTGAGCGGGCGGCCAATAATCTCATTATAATAAATATTGACGGGGGGGGCGCTATTGGCGTTTACGGTTAGGTAGATGCTTCGGTTGGGCTTCACTCGGCTATTGGCCTCAGGCGATTGCTTGAGGATAATGCCTGGATTTCGTTTTGCGTTATAAATCGTATCGGTAACGACCAGGCGGAGCTTTCGGCTTTTGAGTTGTCGCTCGGCATTTTTAATAGAAAGGCCCTTAATATCGGGTACTTCAATAGACTCATTGTGGCGGGTGTAGGAGGGGAGAATAAGCCAAAAGAGCAGCACAAAGCTCAGCAGCGCAATGCCAATCATCATCCCCATATTCTTGAGGAAGAGCTTCGAGCTTAGGAAATAGTATAAAAACTTAAAAAAAGATTTCATGAGAATGAGGACTTAGGTGGTTTAAATCAGGCTCAAAAATAGAACTTATTTTTGGTCCAGTCCAACTTTTTTCTTCCTTGTTTATCGGTCCAAAGAATCTGCCTGCCAACCAAAGCCCTACAAAATTGTTTTAGGAAAAATACTTATCTTGGCGGCATGGCAAGAATAATGGCATTAGATTACGGAAAAAGACGCTCGGGTTTGGCCACCACCGACCCCCTGCAACTGATTGCTTCTCCACTTTGTACAGTGGCCACAGAGAAGCTATATGACTACCTTTGCAACTATTTGCAAGAGGAAGAGGTAGAGGCGCTGGTGGTGGGGCAAGTGCTGCAAAAAGATGGGCAGCCCGTTCCGCAAGAAGCCCAAATTTTGGAATTTATTGCAAAATTGCAAAAACGGTTCCCCCATTTAGAAGTGCACCGCCAAGACGAACACTTTACCTCTCAGATGGCCAAAGAGGTCATCCGCTTTTCGGTCAAGAAAAAGAAAAAGCGCCAAGAAAAAGGCCTAGTCGACCAAGTAAGTGCCGCCATTATCTTGCAAGAATATATGGGATTTCTTTAAGAGGCTCGGCCTCCATTTGATTGATGTATACAACAGTATGAAATTAGCAATTTATGCCTACGGGCATCCTGTCTTGCGCAAAGAGTGCCAAGAAATAGAAAACAACTCTAAGGGCCTAGAAGAGCTCATCGAAAACATGTGGGAAACCATGTACCATGCAGGTGGCATGGGGATTGCAGCCCCACAAGTGGGCCAAAGCCTTCGCCTCTTTTTGGTAGATACCCTACAACTAGATGAAGAAAAAAATGGGGAAAAAGGCCTGAAAGAGGTCTTTATCAACCCCATTATTATTGAAGAAGCCGGTAAGCCTTGGACCTATGAAGAGGGCTGCCTAAGTATTCCCAATATTCACGGAAAAGTGAAGCGAAAAGCCCAAGTTCGCATTGAATACTACGACCAAAACTTTGAGCTCAAAGAAAAGGTATTTGATGGCCTCAATGCTCGGGTGATCCAACATGAGTATGACCATATTGAAGGGGTGCTATTTACCGACTACCTCTCGCCAATGAAGAAAAGAATGCTCAAAAAGCGGCTCGATAAAATTCAGACGGGCGATATCCCACGCCGCTATAAAATGGTTTTTGCCCGCCGCTAATCTAAAAAAACGCCTCCCCAATGTTTGTACTCAGAATCGCTTGCTTCTTGTTTTGCTCTGCTCAGCTGATGGCTCAAGGGCCTACAATTACCCTCTCTAGACAGGCCCAAACGATACAAGCCAAAGCACAAAATAATCAAGCTACCCTCAAAATGGGCCTGCTCAAATATAAAGGGGGCGGAGATTGGTACGCCAACCCCACCGCACTGCCCAATTTGGCCAGCTTTTGCAAGCAAAAACTCTATAGCAATTTCGAGCTAGATTATGCCACCGTAGATGTAGCTAGCGCCGAAATCTTTGATTATGCCTTCCTCCACATGACGGGCCACGGAAATGTCGTTTTCTCAGATGCCGAAGCCGAAAATCTCAGAACTTATCTGATCTCTGGCGGCTTTTTGCATATCGATGATAATTATGGCATGGACCCTTTTATCCGCCCAGCCATGAAAAAGGTCTTTCCCGAACTAGATTTTGTGGAGCTGCCCTACGACCACCCTATTTATAATATGAATTATAAGTTTAAAGGCGGTATTCCCAAAATCCACAAGCATGACGATAAACCCGCTCAGGGTTTTGCCCTGCTCTGGGAGGGCCGAGTGGTTTGCTACTATAGCTATGAAACGGATTTAGGCGATGGTTGGGAGGACCAAGAGGTTCATAACGACCCCGAAGACAAACGCTTGCTCTCTTTGCAAATGGGGGCCAATTTGGTCCAATACGCTTTTGAGTATTAAAACCATAAATTAGCTACTGGAATCTATTTCAGTAGCTTTTTTATTTGGGGCTGCCCCGCCCTACGGGCGGGTCGGGCTGTCTCAGGGCTCGCAGGTCTGCTCGGCCCTTCAGCGGCTTTGCCGCTTCGGTCTGGCCTTCGGCCCCCCTTGCCCATCCCTCAGCCAGGGCGCTGCGCGCCCTCTAGATCCAAAAAAGGGCGAGCTAGATAAATCTAGCTCGCCCTTTTGAGTTTCATCTTACTCCCTACCAATTGCTGGCCCACTGCCAAGCTATACGGCTCTTAATGTAGTTGTAACGCAACTTTAATGCTTTGAGCTGAGCCTCCACATATTGTTGTTGGCGGGTATTGACAATAAATATATCTGACTCGCCCAGCATAAACTTTTCTCTTTCCGCTACCACCAATTTCCGATAATTATCTACTAATTCATCGGCCAATTGGGCCTGCTTTACTGCCTGCTGTAGGGCCATAAAATAGCTTTTGAGCTTGGTCTGCAAATCTCTTTGCTTAAAGCGAAATTTAAAATCTAGCTTCTGCTGCTTCAACCGATTAAGGGCCAAATCACCTCGGGCGCTGCGCATCAAAATAGGATGCTCAAGCTGTACGCCCAATTTATAATACTCCAAAGGACTCCCTTGGCCAAATTGTAGGCTTTCTCCCGCCAAAAAGTTATACTTTAGCTTAATTTTAGGCAATAATTTATTGGCCTTTAAGCGCTCTTCTAACTCCAAACCCTGCTGCTGAAAAGCATAACTTTGTAGCTCGGGCTGCTGCTCCAAACGGGCCAAAAGCTCCTCTAAATCACTACTATCTAAGGGCGTTAAGGGCAAGGCCAAAATAGATTGGGCCAAACTGCCCAAGGGCAAACTCTTTTCTTCTAGCTCTTCGCCCCAAAGGTGCCGCTCTACCTTTAAGGCCGCTTGCTCACTAGCCAAACGGGCCTCCAGTTGCTTAAGGCCAGCATCCTGCCACTGAATAAAGCCCTTTAAGGTATCTATGGCCGCAATATCGCCCTGCAAAAAGCGGTCGCGCAACTGAGACAATTGTGTAGCCTGAATTTCTCGGTTTTCTTCATAAATAGCCAAACAGGCCTGCTTGTAGGACCAGCCCCAATAGTCTGCCGAAATATCATAGAGCAATTGGTTAATTTGGGCCAATTGCTCAGCCTGGTTCCGCGATTGAAGCAATTTTGCCTGCCGAATCGCATTGCGGCGCTCGTTCTGTATCAATCCATTGAGAATAGGGACCTCTAGGCCCAAAAAAGCCTGCCCCGCCGCTGGCAACTGATCCGCAGGATTGAGGTAGTAGCCCTCCGCCAAACGATAACCCGCCTGAAGGTTGATGCCCCAAATGCTAGGCAATTGCAAGTAGCTTTCAAAGATATCGTAATACTCCTTACTCTTAAATTGCTTTTGGTCCCATTTGGCCATCAGCTTGGGGTCTAGCCCTCCCCTAGCCTTGCGCAACTCGGCCTCGGCGGTCTGCTCCAAAAGCTGAATTTGTCGACTCAAGGGATGGTAGAGCTTTGCATTTTCTATCAGGCTTTGATAACTCAGGCTGTCTTGCGCCCGAAGCGGAAAAAGCAGCAGCAAAAGGGCCGCCGCTAAAAAAAAGGATTTCAACGACATGCTTATTTTTTGAGCTGATTGACAGGAGCTTTCATTTTTACTTTTTCATAGTTGATTTCGTAGTAATCTGGCGGAAAACCATTGAGCTGCCGCCAAACTTCATAGCCCAAATAGACATCTTTGAGCAAAATCCGAGCTTCTGCCGCTGCCCCAACCCGCAAACCCTTGGGCCAATCTTTGGCTGCATAGGGGTCCGGAATAACCAGGGCTCTAAACATAGAGTTATCACTTACGGCATTATCTACCGCATAGACCTTCCCTTTAAAGGTACCTACCGACTGATTGGGCCAGCCCGCAAAAACAAAGGCTGGCCAGCCATCAAAGGTAAAGATGACGGTTTCCCCTTTCTGAAGTAGAGGATAATCCATTGGCCGCACATATATTTCTACAGCAGGAGGAGGCGAAAGCGGCGCCACCGCAAGCAACTGCTCCGTTTCCTTCAAAGTCTCGCCAATTCCCTTTTTATAAATCTTAGAGACAAAGCCATCCTGAGGGGCCAGGATGTAGTAAAACTGCTGCCGATTCTCATAATTGGCCTTGGTGTTTTTCAGCTTGGCCACCTTCTCTTCACTATCAAAACCCGCCGTCAAAGCCGAAAGACGATCTGACTCCGCCTTGGCCAATTTATCGCCATAATCCGCCCGAATGCTATTGAGCGCAATTTTAGCATTGAGGTATTCATTCTTAGATAACTCTAGCTTATTTTCTGCCGCATTGAGCTTGGCCTCCGTTTCTTGCATTTTATTGCGCTTGCCTTCCCATTCGGTCAATGATTTTAGGCCCTTTTGATAAAGGGTATCAGTCCGAAAAAACTGCTTTTCTGCAATGTTTTGGGCCATTTTGGCCGCCTCCAACTTTGCACTATCCGAGGCAATCTTAAACTTGGCCTGCTTGAGCTTATTATCTGCCTGCTCCAACTTGAGCTGCTGCGACTCCCGCAACAAACGAATCCGCTGCGCCAAAGCCTCCGCCTTCTGCTGATAAGACACCACAGATGAAGATTTGGCCTGCAACTGCTCGTCGGTCCGCTGCACTAGCTCAGGGTCCATATAGGCCACCTTGATTTCTGATAAACGCACCAGCGTATCTCCAGCATGCACCGTATCGCCCTCCTGCACATACCATTGCTCAATCCGCCCCGGAATAATAGGGTAAACAGATTGAGGCCGATCTTCTGGCCGCAAAGAAGTTACTTTTCCCTTGGCACTAATATTCTGCGTCCAAGGCAAAAAAGCTATAGAAAATAATAACACAAACAGTACAATAAGAGAGTAGAGCAACCAACGCCTACTCTTGGGCGTACTCACCTTCTTAAAGGCGGGATATTGCTTAATCCGCTGAATAGGCAGCGAATCACTAGGAGAAATGTTGAGCATATAAGGGTTATTCTTTTTTGTAGATGGCAATTGTTTGCAAACTAACCATAAATACAAAATAAGGTTGGATTTATATGTGGATATTAGTTTTTTTTAACAGCCTGTTCTCTGCCCGATGGCCCTAGGCTAAATTTGTGGCTTCCGCAAAAAGGCCCTATCTTTGGCAGCGATAATTTTGATCAAAAAATCGAGAATTGCGCATTCAGCTATGAAAAAACCTTATGTTATAGGGATTACCGGGGGAAGTGGCTCGGGCAAAACCACTTTTTTATCTGCTTTAGAACAAGAATTTGGCAAAGAGCAAATTTGTATCCTTTCTGCGGACCACTACTACCGCCCCAGAGAAGAACAAAAAGCCGATGATCAGGGGGTCCTGAATTTTGACCTTCCCTCTTCTATCAATGCCGAAGAACTAGAGCGAGATGTCCGCCAGCTGATTGCAGGCCAAGATATTGAGCGAGAGGAATATACCTTCAACAATCCTTTGGTCCAACCCAAAATGCTTAAATTTAAGGCGGCGCCCATCCTCATTCTAGAGGGCATTTTTGTCTTTCACTATCCTCAAGTCGCCGATCTGATCGACCTCAAGGTCTTTCTCTACACCAGCGAATCTACGGCCCTTTCTCGCCGTATTAAGCGCGACCGCATTGAGCGCAATTATCCGCTCGAGGATGTGCTCTACCGCTATGAGCATCATGTGATGCCCACTTACCGCCAATATATTGCGCCGATTAAGGAGCAGGCCGATTTGCTGATCAACAACAACCATAAATTTGATGCTGGCCTTCAGGTCTTCAAGGGCTTTATCAATAATTATCTGCAAGAAGTAGAGGATTAAGTTTTTTTGGGGCCTGCGGGCCCCTTTTGCCTTGCTGCGCTGCGGCAAGGGCCCGCCGGGCTGTTGCGGGGCTCGCAGGTCTGCTCGGCCCTTCGCAAAAAACAAGTTTTTTGCTCGGTCTGGCCTTCGGCCCCCCCTACACATCCCTAGGCCGGGGCCATTTTTTTCAGGCTGCTCTTTACTCCCCAATCCTTTGCCCATGTTTTCACGCCTTTTTTCTGCTCCGCCCTCGGCCTTTTCGGCTGTGAGTACCTTGATAGTCAAAGTGACTTATCGCTGCAATTTAGATTGTTTGTATTGCTATGAGAAAGTAAGCAAAACGGGCCAAGATATGTCTATTGAGCAGTTTAAGGAGCTGGTAGATTTGAGTTTGGGCCAAACTTCTTCTCCTCAACTCACTTTTCTCTTTCATGGAGGAGAGCCTACCCTCTTGCCCATTGCTTGGTATGAGGAGGGCCTAGATTATGCCTTGGCCCAGGCCAAAAAATGGGGAAAAACGGTTCATTTTGCCATGCAAAGCAATTTGGTCCGTCTTAAAGAGGAGTATATTCAGTTGTTTCGGCGCTATCAGATAGCTTTGGGGGTCAGTTTGGACCAGCCCGTTTTCTTGCTCGACGATAGCCAGCGGGGAGGCGAGACCAAGGTTTTTAAGAACTTTAGGCGGCTGCAGGCCGCCAAGGTCAAAGCGGGGGTTTTGGCCACTATCAACAGCAGCAACTACCCCAACTTTTATACCCTTTGCGAATGGCTGTGGGGCGAGGCCAAGCAGCGCTCTTTTAAGGCCAATGTGGTCACGCCAGTGGGGGCTGCCCATGGGCAGCCCCCACTGCAGGCCGAGCAAATTTTTATGGCCCAAAAAGCCATTATTGATTATATGATAGCCACCCAAGGGCAGGCCCTGATAGAGAGCAATATTGCCTTAGAGTTGGGCCGTTATTTTGAGCCCGAGCAAGCCAAGCCCACCCTTTGCCATGAAAAAACCTGTGGGGCGGGTCGTTCGGCTTTGGGGATTACGCCAGAGGGGCATTTATTGCCTTGTGGGCGTTTTGCTTGGAACGAGCCTGCTTATTATTTTGGCCATCTTTCTGAGCAGCGGCAAGCCAGCCGAAAAGAGAAAAAGGAATTGGCCCAAAAAATTGCCAATTTTCATGCACAAAAGCCAGAAAACTGGTATGATTGCGAAAGTTGTCCAGCCAAAAAAGTTTGTGGTTATGGCTGTCAGGCCTTCATTCTTCGTTCTGAGGAGCAAGCCAATCTAGACTGCCTGCCGACCAAAATGCGTTTTGCCTATTATCGGGAACAAGAAGTGGCCTTAAGGGCTGTATATGCAAACATCCAGAAGCGGCAGGCGGGCCCCAGTCGCCAATTTAGGATTAAGGACCAGAACGGGCAATGGAAAAGCTACAAACTTTAGGGGGCCGAAGAGCGGCCTTTGGCCTGAAAAAGGGAGATGAGCGGCCCAGCGCTGCGCAGCAGTGGCCCAAAGGGCCAGACCCAGCGGGCGCAGCCCGCGCAGGGCCGAGCAGACCTGCGAGCTGTGGAGCATAGCGGCGGCCAGCGAAGCTGGCCGCGGGCCCCAAAACCCACTAATAATGAGCAAATTAGGCCAAGGTCAGCAAGCGTTGTTCTACCTCTTTGAGCAGGCCAAAAAGCGATTGAAAATCATCTAGGCAATAATAGACCGACTGCATTTCGTGTTTATTAAAATGGTGTTTCAAAACGCTTTCGAGTACAAAGGGGCGGAACTCACAATTTTGGCCTTTATGGACCTGGATACTTTCGCCGAAAGAGGACAAAATGCCTGCGCCATAAATTTTTTGGCCTTGAGCATTTTGGCAAACGCCAAACTCGATAGTAAACCAGTAGAGGCGTTCGAGAGCGGCCACGGCTTGGGGCAGATGAGCGACTTGCAGGCCGATGCGGCCAAACTCCTGCATAAAATTGGCATATTGGGCATTAAAGAGCAGGGGAATATGGCCAAAGGTATCGTGAAACATATCGGGTTCTTCGAGATAATCGAGTTCCTCCATTTTTCGGAGCCAGGTAGAAGAGGGGAAGCGGCGTTGGGCGAGCAGGGCAAAAAACGCCTCTACGGGAATCAGGCCGGGCACCAGTTCGATACTAAAATTCTGTTCTTTTTGGAGCAGGGGAGAAAGTTGTTTAAAGTTAGGAATTTCTTGGCCATTTAGGCTGGGTTGGGCGGCCTTCAGGCTGGGCCAGAGTTCGGCGACTGCCTTATCTTGAAGGTTTTCCCATTGGCGTTTGAACAGAAGTTGCCAAACGGCTTGATCTTCGGCTTGGTAAGCCTCATAATTTTGCTGAATCATTGTTTTTTGCATAAAAAAACCCGCTTTCTGCCTAGAGAAAGCGGGCTGTATTAAAGTATAAATGTATCTTTAGACAGGCCATAAAGCGCTTACTCTAATGGGAGCAGAGCAGCATAATAATAGCGCTGTGATAGAATTTGTTGCATCTTTAATTATCTTAATCGCTCTAAATCAAGTGATTTTAAGGAATAAGGGCAAAGAAAGCGGGCCTTTTGCGAAAATCCAAGTTTTTTATTAGTTTTTTGTCATTGAACTCAAGTTAATCCTATGCACACACATTATCACATTCGACTTTTGCAGGATGGGCAACTTTGGGCAGAGTTTTCATTGCCTGAAGTTTCTGAGGCCAGCCTCATGCTCAACTCTTTAGAAACGATCTTGGACCTTTATCGGGAAGAGGACATTCATTTTTTGTTTAATGAGCAAAAAATCACGGCGGGGCCGGCTCAAAGAGAGCAAGAGCAATCTATTTTAGAATTGAGTCTAGCAGAGCTTTGGGGGGATTTGGATGAGGCCTTATTGGTATTGAACGGAAAAATTTGGAAGCTACGCCTCTTGGACCGGGCCTTGGAGGGGCCTGCGGAGCCACAGCTATTGGAGTTGGGGCCACAATTGCAGGAAGTTTGGCAGGAGCCTACTTCTTTACTGGAGGAATTGACCAATATGTTGGCGATGGCGCCTTTGCCATTGGAGGAAGAGGAAGACGACAACCCTTATACGGTTCAGGAATTGGCTCTTTTTCAGACCCAGATGGAATTTAAGAAAATCCAGTTTCGTCAGTACAAAGCATTGGGAGAAAGGGCTATGCAGCAGCTGCCCGAGGCCGAGTTATTTCGGCAATTTTCTGCTGATCAAAACAGCATAGCCATCATTGTGCAGCATCTTTGGGGCAACATGCGTTCTCGTTGGACCGATTTTTTGAACACAGATGGCGAGAAAGACTGGCGAAACAGAGACAATGAATTTGAGTTATACCTCAAGGACCGCAAAGGGGTGATGGACTATTGGGAGGAGGGTTGGCTTTTTCTTTTTAATGCTTTAGATCAGTTGAAGGCCAAAGACTGGGACCGCAATATTTACATTCATGGCGAGGAGCATTATGTTTGGCAGGCGATAGACCGGCAACTAGCCCATTATAGCTATCATATTGGCCAGATTGTACTTTTTGCTCGCATCTTTAAACAAGATCCTTGGGAAAGTCTTTCTATTCCTAGAGGCAAATCGGAGGAATACAACCAGATGATGCGAGAAGAAAACGAGAGAGAAGACTAGCATTTGGGTGGGCTTATTCTGGGGAAGAAAAGGCCCGCTTTGCTATAATTTTTTTTTAAAAAAGCTGGATATTGAGCAGTTGTAAATAAAACTAGGTTGGAGGTGGAGACTTGAGAGCCTAGGTCATTTTAATTAAAATGAGTGCAGTAGTTCTCTATAAGTGATAAATAAAGCCTCTATTTTACCGTAAAAAGACAGCGAAATGATCGATCTGCTGAATAAATTATTGTCGCTTACTACCGAAAATGAAGTAGTAGAATTTAAGGAAGCAAGAAGGCAGTATGATAAAAACAAACTGAGAAAATACTTCTCTGCCCTAAGTAACGAAGCCAACCTAAGTGGCAAGTCTCAGGCCTGGTTAGTCTTTGGTGTAAAGAATGATAAAACTGTTATTGGTACAATAATAAACGATCATCAAATCAATGATTACAAAGCAGAAATAGCGAACCACAGTAGTCCCAAGCTATCCTTTGTAAATGTACATCGGGTAAATTACCAGGGACGAGATGTTTTAATGTTTGAAATTCCTGCTGCCCCAGAAGGTAACCCAGTTTCATGGAAGGGCTTTTGGTATGGAAGAGATGGAGAAAGTTTGGGTGCTTTAAATTTAAATGAGCTGGAAAATATTCGGAATCAAAACAAAAGTTATGATTGGTCTGCCCAGATTATTGAGCAAGCGACTTTAGATGATTTGGATCTGGCAGCAATTCAGAAGGCGAGGGAAATGTTTGCGATAAAAAACCCTAAACTAAAAGAACAGATACCAACTTGGAGTGATCGCACTTTTTTAAATAAAGCCAAACTTACGATTAAAGGTCAATTAACCCATGCCGCTATTTTATTATTGGCTAAGCCGGAGTCGGAGCACTTCATTTCTCCTGCAACAGCTAAGATATCATGGATATTAAAAGACAAAGATAATTTAGAAAAGGACTACCAACACTTTTCTTGTCCACTCTTATTAGAAGTAGAGAACCTGAAGTCAAAGATTCGGAACTTAAAATACCGTTATATAAAAGACGGTTCCTTATTCCCTGATGAAGTTGATCAATACGACCCTTATATTATTAGAGAGGCATTAAATAATTGTATTGCGCATCAGGATTACAGCTTAGGTGGAAAAATAAACATTGTAGAAAATGAGGCCGGTGAACTCATATTCTCTAATATGGGATCATTTATTCCTGTTTCTGTAGAACAAGTAATTAAGGCAGATGCCCCTGAATCTAGATATCGCAATTCCTTTTTAGCTAATGCTATGGTTAATCTAAATATGATTGACACCATTGGTAGCGGCATTAAGCGAATGTTTGTCATTCAGAAAAACAAATACTTTCCCTTGCCTGACTATGATCTTAGCAACAATCAGGTAAAGGTAAAAATTACGGCTAAGGTGCTTGATATAAAATATGCGCGAAAAATTGCCCAGCTCCCCGAACTATCATTAGCGGAAATTATTCTGCTGGATAAGGTAGCCAAGCAAAAACTATTAACGGATGAGGAAATTAAATCCTTAAAAGCCAAGAAACTAATTGAGGGAAGAAAGCCCAACTTTCATATTTCCTCAGAAGTAGCTAAAGCATCGGGAGATAAAGCAAGGTATATAAAGCAGAGAGGGATTGACGATACCTTTTATGAACAGCTAATTCTTCAATATTTGAATAAATTTCAAGTAGCCAGTAGCGCTGACCTTAAGAAACTACTACTCGATAAATTACCTGAAATTTTAGCTCCCAAACAGAAAGAAAATAAAATCAGAAATATGTTGCAAAAGATGAAGCGCAACTCACTAATAAAGCTAAATGAAAACCGAGAATGGCAACTCGTTTAATTTAAACGGGATTTAAACGGGATTTAAACGGGATTTAAACGGGATTTAAACGGGATTTAAACGGGAAACTAATACAAATCATTGAAAATCAGAAGTGTAAGCCTCGTTTAATTTGGTTTAAAAAAATTTAATTTAATCGACTTAGCTATTTTTAAAGGGTAGAAATTTAAGCCTCAGGAATCGACTAATTAGTCAACTAATCAAAACATTTTTACACAAAGTGCTGTATTTTACTAGAAAATTAGGGTATAATCATCCGATATTTTCATATATAGGCAAAGCAAAAATCAGAACCACCAAATATCAATGATAAATGTCTACTAAAAAGAAACTACATATTCCCATCTTGGCCGATATGGCTGCTGCGGGCCAAGAGCCCGAAGTCCTTTTTTGGGTAGGTTGCGCAGGCAGCTTTGACGATAGAGCCAAAAAAGTAACTGTTGCTTTTAGCAAGCTGCTTTCGGCGGCGGGAGTAGAATTTGCCATTTTGGGCAAAGAAGAGAGTTGTACTGGAGACCCTGCTCGCCGGGCTGGGAACGAGTTCATCTTTCAGATGCAAGCCATGCAAAACATCGAAACGCTCAAGATGTATAATGTGAAGAAGATCGTGACGACTTGTCCGCACTGCTTCAATATTTTAAAAAATGAGTATCCCGTTTTGGGTCTAGAAGGCGTAGAGGTGTTGCACCACACGCAGCTCATTCAAAACCTATTGGCGGAAGGTAAATTGACTGTAGAAGGCGGTAGTTTTGCAGGTAAGACCCTTACTTATCATGACTCTTGCTACTTGGGCCGCGCCAATGATATTTATGAAGCGCCTAGAGCTATTTTGGAAAAAATTGATGGCCAATTGACTGAAATGCAACGTTCTCGCTCTAAGGGACTTTGCTGTGGAGCTGGTGGAGCTCAGATGTTCAAGGAAAATGAGCCTGGTGATAAGCGAATTAATATGGAGCGGGCCGAAGAAGTTATTGCTACAGGGGCCGACTATGTTACGGCCAACTGTCCGTTCTGCATTACTATGCTTCAGGATGGACTCAAAGCAGAAAATGACAAGCGCCAAAGTCCTATTATGGTCCTCGACCTTTCTGAAATGATTGTAGAAGCCAATAAACTGTAAGCCTTATGGCCAATTTTGATGCCTTTTCGCCCAATAGCCGACTTTGGATTTATCAGGGCCAGCGCCCTTTTACTGCAGAAGAACAGGCAGAATGGAACCCCAAACTACAAGCCTTTGCCAGCGCTTGGTTGAGCCACCAAAGACAACTTAAAGCTTGGGGCGGAATTTTACAGGATTACTTTGTGGTCCTGATGGTCGATGAAGAACAAGCCGATGCTAGTGGCTGTTCTATTGACAAATCTGTTGCTTTTATGAAGGAGATGAGCCAAGCTACTGGCCAAGACCTTTTTGAGCGGATGTTCTTTCTCTACCGCAATGAAGCGGGCCAAATTGAAGGGCTGCCCTCTACTGATTTTGCCGCAGCCTTTGCCGAAGGTAAAATCAAAGCGGATAGCCCCGTTTTCAATAATTTGGTCCAAACTAAAGCCGAACTAGAAAGCAAATGGGAAATTCCCCTAGCAGAGAGTTGGCATAAGAATTTTGTTTAGGGTTTATTTAATCCTTAGCCCTTAAACAAATGCAGCCCTCTCCGCTTTTAAGAGAGAAGAACATCTAAAACTGAAGTGGAGCTTACTCCCTTCACAAAAAAAGAATTATGGCACTTACGCATTCTAATATGCTCCCCCTAGGCAGCTCAGCTCCAGCTTTTCAACTGCCCGATACCGTTTCGGGCCAACCGAAAAGCCTAAGCGAACTGCAATCTGATCAAGGCACCCTAGTCTTTTTTATTTGTAATCACTGCCCTTATGTCATCCATATCTTGCCTGAGCTCAAACGCCTAGCCCAAGACTATCAAGCTAAAGGAATTAGCTTGATCGCCATTAGCTCCAATGATGTAGAAAACTACCCAGATGATTCTCCCGAAAAGATGAAGGAACTGGCCCAAGAAGAAGGCTGGGACTTTCCCTACCTCTATGATGAAGACCAAAGCGTAGCCAAAGCCTATGATGCCGCCTGTACGCCCGATTTCTACCTCTTTGATGGGGAAGCAAAACTGGCCTACCGTGGCCGTCTAGATAATTCTCGCCCCAATAGCGGAACGCCACTAACTGGCGCAGATTTAAGAGCCGCCCTAGATGCTGTACTCGCTAAACAAAGCGTTAGCGAAACACAATATCCTAGCGCCGGCTGTGGTATTAAATGGAAAAAATAACCCTATGCATCAAGCATTTTTATGGGAAATAAAGCAGGGAGGCCAAGTGCCTCCCTCTTTTGTCTTGGGCAGTATGCACAGTACCGACCAAAGAGTCTTTGGCGGACTAGAACAACTGACCTCTTTGCTTAAAGAGGTGGATTACTTTGCCCTAGAGTTTGATAGCCAAACCCTAAATGAAGAACAACAGCTTCAACTGCATTTGGCCCAACAACTTCCCCAAGGACAAGAACTTTCAGACTTGGTTTCGCCTAGCATTTGGCGCAAACTCCAACAACTCTTTACTCAAGAACTAGGCATGCCCTTTTTGCTGGACCAATTGGTCCATAGCCGCCCTATGATCATCCCTCAGTTCTATAACCAATGGAAAAGCGCCAAGGATTATCCCATCGCCCTAGACCATTATCTCTTGCAGTTGGCCCAAACAGAAGAATTGCAAATTGAAAATCTAGAGACCTTTGAAGAAATGCTCTCGGTTTTTGAAAACCTGCCCCTCCCCCCACAAATTTGGGCCCTCAAAAAATTTGCCTGCCAAAGAGGCAAACAATGGAAAAAGTTTCAGCAAAGTCTAGACGCTTATGCCGCAAATAATCTGCCCTACCTCCTCAAACAACAACAAAAGGTTTCGGGCAAAAGCAGAAAAGTCATCCTCCTCCAACGCAACCAAACCATTTTGCCCCGTATGCAAAAACTCATGGAAAAAGGCCCTAGCCTAATGGTCCTTGGCCTCTATCACCTGATTGGCAGCCAAGGGCTGTTGCGCAGCCTCAAACAAAAAGGCTATTTAGTACGCCCTTTGTTTTAACTCCCCCCTACTCTAACTTCTCTAAGCCCCCAAATTCTGCCTGCCCCTGGGCCAACATAGCCTTGCGTGCCGATAATTCTACTTTCTCCGATTTTTGCAAACAAGAGAAGTCCGCCGCCAAAATAGCTTGGAGCTCCGCCAAAACTTCTTCCCGACTCAACCAGTAGTGCTCCGTCAAAAAAATATCATCCAATAGCTTTTGCTTAAAAGGATCTAAGGCTTCCTCTAAGTTCAAATCGCTCTGATAAAGCGCATCCAGTCGCTCAAAAAGGGCCAAATGCTGCCCCCGCCCCAATAAGCTGTATTCCCGATTTTCTTCCAATAAGGCAATGCTCCAACTCCCCAAAGAATAACCCAAACTGTCTAAAGGATAGGCCGCATAAAAAAACTCCACCAATTGGTCATCTAAACTGTCTGCCGTCTGCCCAGCCAACTTCCCCCAATATCTATAATCCCGATAAAGCTGATATTCGGTTTTGGGGGCCGGCAAATAGACCAAATAACCCGGCAATACATGCTGCAACCAAAAGAAATTCGCCAAACTATCTGCCGAACTTAAAGCCAAGGCCTCATTCACCCGCTCTTCCAAAGCCATTTCTAAGTTCCCCCCCTTTTTATACATCATCCGAAAAGCCGGCAAACTCCGAATTTCCGCCGCCTCCCGCTGATATTGCTTGACCTCCGCAGCCAACTCATCGCCAAAAAAGAAGTATAAACGACGATCTAACCAAAGCCGCCGCAAATCCTCCGAGGGTAGACTGTCAAAACTCAAACAACCCCCAAATAACCAGCCCTTATAGCCATCCGCCGCCTCTACTTCTAGCCAAGGCTCCCTATGGTCCACCCCCTCTAAACGGATCAAACTTTCGGCCTTGCTCATCCGCCCCAAATACCGAAAACTACTGCCTTTATGGTAGCTTCGCAAGCTCTTTGCCCCCCAATCTGGCGCCGCTTTCAACTCTCCTTCTCGACTGCTCAGACTCAGGCTGGCTCCCCGCCCATCCGTCGATATATACAAACTGCTGTCTGCGGTTTTGGGCGCTTTTTCTGGCCCTTCTACAAGCGGTTCTTGGGCTTGCTCTACAGTACAAGCAAGCAACAACAAACAGATAATCAAGGATGTAGCAAAATGTATTTTCATCTTTTTTTATTTTGGGGCTGCCCCGCCCTGCGGGCGGGTCGGGCTGTGTCAGGGCTCGCAGGTCTGCTCGGCCCTTCGCAAAAAAGCTGCGCTTTTTTGCTCGGTCTGGCCCTGCGGGCCACCCTTATCCATCCCTCAGCCGAGGGCTAGCCGCCAAGCACTTTAGCCTAAAATTTTTAGGCCGGCAATAAAAAAGATAATACAATGAAACATTACATTGGTATTCATATCTCTGCAGATGAGTTCCATTATTGCATACCTTCAACAGTTAAAGGTAATAAAATAGAGCCGTCTTGCGAAAACAACCCTGTAGCAATTGCTCAATTTATCAAAAGAAGCATTGGGCTAGGCACAATCCGCTTATGCCCACTAAGAAAATCAATATGGCTATTTGTCATAAAGCCCTATCAAGATAGCTTTCTGTCCAAGCATCCTTATGCTCAGTTTTCTGCACAAAGCATCCCTCAACCACCGCCCAAGCCCCAAAGCTTGGCCCTGCAGCAAAAGAGTTCTGCCGCTTTTAGCCCTCTGTTTTAAGAATTTGACGGACTTCCGTATCTTGTAGGCATTAAACTATCTCAACCCTCTGCCTTTATGCCGGCTAAATTATACCTTATTCCCGTCCCTTTGGGCCCCTCCGATTATTTACCTGTCCCACAACAAGTGATTCAAGTGGTGCATAGTTTGGACCATTTTATTGTGGAGCGAGGCAAAACCGCCCGCCGCTTTCTCAAGAATTGGAAAACCCCCATCCCCTTTCAAGAAATGACCTTTTTTGAACTCAACAAACGCACCGACCTAGCCGAACTGCCCTCTTTCTTAGAACCCGCCCTCAAGATGGGCAAAAGCATCGGCCTGATGTCTGAAGCAGGATGCCCCGGCGTGGCCGACCCCGGCGCCGCCGTTATCGAAATGGCCCATGCCAAAGGCATCGAGGTGGTCCCCTTAGTTGGCCCCTCCTCTATCCTATTGGCCCTTATGGCCTCTGGCTTCAATGGCCAATGCTTTGGCTTCGAAGGCTATCTGCCCATCAAAAAAGGAGATCGCCAAAGAAAAATTAAACAGCTCTATGCCCAATCTAAAAAAGAAGGCCGTAGCCAAATCTTTATCGAAACGCCTTACCGCAATATGGCCATGCTAGAGGACCTTTTGGCCCAATTACCCAAGCATTGCCGACTTTGCGTGGCCGCAGATATTAGCCTGCCCAGCCAATATATTAAAAGCCAAACTGTAGCCGAATGGAAAAAAGGAGAACTACCCGAACTCCATAAACGGCCTACCGTATTTCTTTTTCTTGCCTAAATTCTCCACATTATGCGCTCCCTTTTTGCTCTTTTCCTCTGCTCTCTTTTTTTATCTGGCCCAAAGGCATCTTGCCAAACCGGAGATGAGGAAGTAGAACAGGTTGCTCAATTCTTTGATCATGTTTTGACCCAGGGACAATGTTACCCATGGTTGCACTACCTCTGCAAAGAAGTAGGCCATAGAGTAGCAGGCTCTGCCGCTGGCGCCGCCGCCGTAGAATACAGCCAGCAAATTCTAGATAGTATTGGCTGCGATAAGGTCTGGACCCAAGAGGTGGAGGTCCGCCACTGGAGCCGTGGAAACATAGAAAAATGTAAAGTGGTCCAATCTAATACTCTAGGCGATTTGGAACTCTCTGTGGTGGCCTTGGGCTACTCGGCCCCCACCCCAAATTTGGGCCTAAGGGCAGAAGTCATCGAGGTGAAATCCGTAGACGAGCTGCGCAAACTGCCCAGTAGCCAAGTTAGAGGTAAGTTTGTCTTTTTTAATGGGCCTATGGACCCCAAAAAGATCAATACGTTTCACGCTTATGGGGCCGCAGGCTCACAACGGACCTCTGGACCAAAAGTGGCCGCCCAAAAAGGAGCCCTGGGCGCCCTAGTTCGCTCTCTTACCCTCAAAAATGATGATGTTCCCCACTCTGGCGTGACCATTTTTCAACAAGAAAAGCCAATTCCTGCCGCAGCCCTAGGGATCCAAAGCGCCGATAAACTATCGGCCCTTTTGGCCCAAGAACCCAAGGCCAAGGTTTTGCTCGAGCTAAATTGCCAAGATTTGGGCAAGCGAAAAACCTATAACGTAATTGGCGAAATTAAGGGCTCGGTCTATCCCGATGAGATTATTGTCGTTGGCGGCCATCTCGACTCTTGGGATTTGGGCGAAGGGGCCCATGATGATGGAGCCGGCTGTGTGCATGCTATGCAGGTCCTGCATAGCTTTAAAGCCCTAGGCATTCGGCCCAAACATACAATTCGCTGCGTGCTTTTTGCCAATGAAGAAAGTGGCCTAGCGGGTGGCCGAAAATATGCTGCCGAAGCCCAGCGCAAAGGCGAAAAACACATTGCCGCTATTGAATCTGATGGAGGTGGACATGCCCCTAGAGGCTTTGCCATGGATGCCCTGCCTCATATTCTAAAACCCGCCTATGCCAAGGCCCAAAACTGGAGAAGTTTGGTTGCCCCTTATGGCTTTTATGAACTCACTACCGGAGGTTCTGGGGCCGATATTAGTCCCCTCAAAAAGTTGGGTGTAGTCCTTTTTGGCTTTCGTCCCGACTCTCAACGTTATTTTGACTATCACCACTCTAGAACTGATGTTTTTGAAAATGTGCATCGCAGAGAACTAGAACTAGGCGCCGCCGGTATTGCCGCCTGGGTATACCTGATTGATAAATATGGCCTACAATAAATTTCTACTTTTTTTGCTCGGCTTGAGCTGCTTGGCCTGCCAAAAGGTAGCGCCCATAGAACGGCCCATGACGCAATGGCTGGCCCCCAATCAATTGCCCGTAAATAGTCTATTGCTTCATGGCGATAGCCTATATATTGGTTTGGGCAACCTTTTTGACCAAGGAGGAGTTTGGGCCACCGCCTTAGATAGCCCTAGTTGGGATAGCTTGCTCCTGCTCGATCATGCCGTACGAGATTTACAATGGCTAGAAGACCGACTATATGCCTACCCCATTGGCAACACGGTTTATTATCGAGCAGGCGGAATTTGGTCGGGCCTCTATATGCCTGGCTGGGAGTTTTTTTCTGCGGGCCATTTCTTTTCTGACTCTGCGGGTATTCTCGTTGCTGGCGAAAATCTGGGCCAGGGGCGCATCCATCGCCTAAGGGGCAATGGAGAATTCCCCAACCTACTACAAGCCGATAGCTTTTTGCACAGCTTTAGCGATTTGGCGGGTCGGCCCAATGGCCAAGCCCTAGCCGTTGGTTATGGCCTGATCTTAAAAACAGAGGATCATGGTCAAAACTGGACCCCCATGCCGCCCCAAGGCAACTACTTTAGGGCCATCAGTTGGCCAGACAGCCTAAACGCCTTTGTAGCGGGCGATTATGGCAGTGTTTATAAAACCGAAGATGGCGGAGAAAGCTGGCAAAAGCTGCTGTCTGGCCGCACCATGAGCCCCAAATACCGCTGGCGCTCTATTTTGGCCCTAGACCAAAACCGTCTGGCCGTAGGGGGAAAAGATGGGGCCCTGCTCCTCTCTCATGATGGCGGAGAAAACTGGCAAAAACTGGCTGGTTTGGAGGGCGAAGAAATTCTATCCTTGGCCCATGACGGGCAGTTTTGGTATTTGGGTACGGCCCAGGGGCATATTTGGAGATTTAGCGATTAGTCTCGTTTTTTCAGGCCCTTATTCACTTCATGCATGGCCTCTATAAAGTCAATACTTTGCTGTGCATACTGCAACAGCCATTTCTTTTTCTTGCGGCCGGGCAAATGCTTTAAAATATAGAGATTTAGCTCAAGTTGGGCCAGCATATATTCTCGGTCCAGCTCTGGTATATGGCTGCGTCCGAGCAGCTTACAAAACTCTGCTTGTTCTGCTTCAGGAGAGAGCACCGCATTGTCATGATAGGGCAAGCAGTCTAAAATGGCAAGCCGTAGCTCAATGAGCAGCAGTAATTCTTTGCTAGCCGCTAGTTTTTTGCTAGTGGTTTTGGCTTTATTATAGGCCTTGATTGCTTTTTGGGATCGGCGATTAAAGGACTTGATTTTGGCCCTAATTTCTGGCTTTTCGGCACAAATATGATAGGCATGGGCCCGACTGACCAAATGTGCAATCATGGCCTCGGAGGCCTTGGCGAGCCGACTATCGGCGGCGATGACCTCTGCAGGAAGGCTTTGGCCCAAAAGAGGAAGGGCAGCAAAAAGCAAGAAGAAAAGAACATAAAAAGAAGGCAATTTCATAACTGTCGTTTTTGTCGTAAATAACTTAATAACAATAGGGTAAGTTTTTATTTTTAGAATTGCCAGTTTTCTGTCTAAATAATCTTATTATTTATGGCTGGGAGGCCCAGAGCGAAGCTGGGGCATTTGGCCTAGCGATGTGCAAGGGTGGCCGTCAGGCCAGACCGAGGCGGCAAAGCCGCCGAAGGGCCGAGCGAATAGCGAGCCCTGAAACGTAGCGCCGCAGCTTTGCTGCGGAGGCCCCAAAAAAAACAGAAGAAAAAGCTAAAATCACTTTAGATATTAAGAGAATTGCCAAAGCTTTTTAGTTTAAGATAAGTTCGTTATCTTCATTCCAATTAATAGAGGAACCATTATGCTTAAATTCTTCAAACTAGGGGGGCATCAGCCTCGTGGATTTGGTTATCAGCCGCGTTTTTATGATGCGGAAAAAGAGGCCTTGGAGAACCGCGTACGTGCAGCGGAAGGCCGAAAGACGGGAAATATTGACCGCGAAGTGACTAAAATGCGCATTCGTGAAGAGCTTCGTTTGGCCAGAGAGATTGCCAAGCGGGAGCATCGTGGGCTTTGGTCTGGTGGTATTTTGCGTCTATTAATTATCTTGGGCATCTTGACGGCTGCGGCCTATGCGGCCCTAGAGCGCTGGTTGCCCGGCTTGCTTAACTTTTGGTTTCCCAATTCCTAGTTTCTTAATTTATATTCCTTATGGCAGACCTTATTCGCCTGTTGCCCGACCATATTGCCAACCAAATTGCCGCCGGAGAGGTGGTGCAACGGCCCGCTTCTGTGGTAAAAGAATTGATGGAAAATGCCATTGATGCCGGGGCGCAAAACATTCGGCTAATCATTAATGATGCGGGAAAAACCCTCATTCAGTTGGTTGATGACGGCATTGGGATGAGTGAGACCGATGCTCGGATGAGTTTTGAGCGGCATGCGACCTCTAAGATTCAGAAGGCAGAAGACCTTTTTAATCTGCATACGATGGGCTTTCGGGGGGAGGCGCTGGCCTCTATATCGGCGGTGGCCCAGGTAGAAATGCGGACCAAAAAGCGGGGTGAGGAACTGGGCGTTCGTCTACAAGTAGAGGGGTCTGAGCTGATCTCGCAAGAGCCTTGTCAGGCGGCAGCGGGGACCAGTATTTCGGTCAAGAACCTCTTTTACAACATTCCTGCTAGACGCAACTTCCTCAAGTCTGATAAGGTAGAGTTTAAGCATATTCTCGATGAGTTTCAGCAGATTGCCATTGCTCATCCCGATATCTTTTTTGCCTTGCACCACAATGGCCAAAAGCAGTTTCATCTGCCTGCTAGCAACCTCAAACAGCGGATTATTCAGGTATTGGGGAAGAAGTACGCCCAAGCCTTGATTCCTATTGCGGAGGAGACGGATATTATTAAGATTTGGGGTTATGTGGGCAAGCCCGATTTTGCCCGCAAGATGCGTGGTGATCAGTATTTCTACGTCAATCAGCGCTATATCAAAAGTAATTATTTGCAGCATGCGCTTTTTCAGGCCTATGAGGACCTCTTGCCGCAAAAGATGTATCCGCTTTATGTGGTTTTCTTTGAGCTAGATCCGGCCAAAATTGATGTGAATGTCCATCCTAGCAAACAAGAAATTAAGTTTGAGGATGAGCGCCTGATCTATAACTACCTCCGTGTGTGTACCCGCCATGCTTTGGCCCAGCATCATGTGACGCCCAGCATTGATTTTGATCAGGAATCGAGCATTAGTAAGCAATTGGAGCGGGAACAGATGGAAAAACAGCAGCTATTTTCCAATAAGACGAGCAGCTCAAAGTCTACAACTAGCGGTGGTGGCGGCGGTTATCGTCCGCCTCAAAAAACAGAGCAGGAGAAAAACAATCTGGCGCATTGGGAGAAGCTCTATGCGGGCCTAGAAGATGAGGAAGAAGAACAACAGCCCCTACCCTCCAAGTTGTCTACCCAAAGCCCGCTTTTTGAACAGGAAGAAGAAGAGACCCTGCAAATGGGCCAAGGCCCCAAACAAGAGCTCTTTTATTTGGGCCAAGGCTATATGATTAGCCCATTAAGAGCAGGTTATTTATTGATTCATCAGCAGACCGCCCTAGAGCGCATCCTCTATGATGATTATTTGCAGCGGCTAGAACATAAGCGGCTGGTCCAACAACACAGCCTCTTCCCCATTAGTGTGAGCCTAAATTTGCGCGATGCCAAGCTCTTACAAGAGCTGCTGCCCGAACTCAAGAAAATGGGCTTTGAGCTGGTCCCCATGGGCGAAACTACCTTTGTGATCTCTTCGGTGCCCGCCTATTTAGAGCAGTTGGGCGAAGAAGATGGCTGGCTAGAAGAAATCTTAGAGCAATATCAATTGGGCCAATCGCTCTCGCTTTCCTTTGAGCAAAATATGGCCAGATCCATGGCTATGCGCATGGCCAAACAACAACCCAAGCGGCTGAGCCCCATGGAAATGCAAGCCCTAATTGATCGACTCTTTGCCTGCCAAAATCCAGAGCGATCGCCTAGAGGTCGCCGCTGCTTTATTCGCTACAATTTTGAAGAACTCGATAGCCGTTTTGAGTCTTAATACAAAGAGGGCGGTTGGTTTTAACCAACCGCCCTCTTTGTACAGTCTGGGGGCTAAGCAATAACTGGCAAATTTCATTCAGCTACAGTCTAGCCTATAATTAGAGAACAACTATTTATTTAGACGCCCAAGTAATGAGGCGGCCAAAGTATTTTGTTTTGGGGATGTAGTGATCTTGCAACCATATTCCATTTGTATGTCCTCTACGCCATCGCGTCTTATAGTATTGATAAATTCTATTATTATTAAAAAGAGAAACAGCATCAGGTACTTCTTCTTGATAGTAAACCCCAAAATTCCGCCCATTCCATCTCCACTGATTAAGAATATTTTGGTGTAAAATATAATAAAGGTACAATTGATATTTAAGAGTAGTTTCAGCTCTTAAGTTATCCGCATTAAGATATCTTTGCTTAATAAAGTCTTTTCTTTTATTTATAAGAAATTCATCTAAAGTAAGACCTTTAGCTAATTTTCTATCTTCAGTAAAGCTTAAAAAGTCATCCGATTTGTACCATTTTTGGTCGTAATAGACTCGATGCTCATTTTCATGATAAACCCCTGTTGGTAATAAATCGCCCCATATTTCTTCCTCGGAATGAATTAGCTCTTTATAAGAATCTAAAATTTTTTTGAAAGAAGGTAAAAAATCAGCATCACTTGTTGTAGAATTATTTACAAATTCAATTAAGTGGTTAATTTTACCCTCTACTTGTTTTATATCTTCGGCCTCCCAAAATAAAGCTTCTAATTCTCTTCTCTTAGAAGAGGTTTTATATTTTTCAAACTTTATTTTTTCTTCAGAATCAAGAATAGTCTTAGACACCTCATCCGTCAAGCCAATAATGTCTGATACATCTGCATTAACTGCTAACTTATCGACTATTTCAATAGCATTTATAGTCAGCTTACGTGCTGATTTTTTAATGGTAGTATCTCTGCTCAAATTGAAGAAAAATCTTATTAGTCGAAATAAATTGGGGGCGTTTATTTTCTCATTAGCTTCTAGGACTCTGCTGCAGTAATGTAAGACTGGCAATAGTTGAAAACATTCTATTTGGGAAATAGTACCTTTAGTTGGAGACAGGCAGTCAGTCTTTAAAAGATCAAAGTTAGAATAACCACTATATTTAGATTTCAAAAGCTCAACATCTAAATTAAAATCTTCAAACAAATAGCATAAAACCTTATAATACAAGTAAATTTCTTGAAGGGATAAGTAATTGACATCTAGCTTTTTTACTGTATCCCATTGAATTACATCTTCAATTGAGTTCTCTGATAAAGCCTCTTTTTTTTCTTTATCCAGCCTCACAGACATTTTGATGATTTGAACCCAGCGTAAAAACTCATTAAAGCCATTGTCTGCACTAGAGTTCAAGGATTTTTTATTCCTCCTTTTCCAAAAAAAGTCTTGCCATTCTTCCCATTTTTCACTCCATTCTATAGCTTCTTTAGGAGATAGCGGTTCAAAAAGCTTAGCTCGGATTGTTTCATTATCAGCTAATTCTTGCCCTCGAGAATTCATGGTAATATACAGTTCTTCTCCCTGTGAAGATTCTTCTGTTTTAAAATGCCAAAATTTGATATTGTCCTTAACAAAGTCAAAATAGTTTGTTTTGTCATCTTTGAAGTGTTGATGAATAATAGGAAAGGCTCCTCTTCTTGATTTATCTTCTGAATACCCTACGATTGATTGAACGGTTACATCATTTTGATAATTTGCTAAGAACCAATTCTTATCTTTTAGTTCAAGAAGGTCTTCTAGTGTTTGGGTATAACTTAGTAAGTCAATGATGAAATGATGCGTTAACGTTCTTACTCGATAATCAAAGGCGATTTTCTCCAAAGAAGAATTAAAACGAAAAAGATCCAAGAAATCATTTAATCTATTTTCTTTCAAACCGAAATAGAACAAAATCAAGAACAAAGTAGTGAATCGTTGTTGCCCATCAATAAGATAAACATCTTCATCTCTATCATTGTTAATATAATAGCTTGGTTTATAAGAGTATAGGAACCCAATGTTAATGCTATTGTTTTTAATGCTGTCCGATTTAAGTGTTTCTACGGATTCTAAAAGAACATTTCGAGTATTATCGTCCGCACTTTTAGCCAATTCAAGGAGTGTTTGGATTTTTGTATCCATATTAAAGGTTCTAGATATATTGTTGCGCCCTTCTTTTATGTCAGATAGGAATATATCCAAAATTTCATATTCATTATTACCCCAGACATATTCTCTTTGAATTTCTGGAACAACTAAGTCATATCTCTCTATTAATCTTGTAATGGAAACTTCTTCCATAGATTTTTTATTGGTCATCTGTCTCTGTTTTGAAAAAGTTTTGAATGGTTTGGGTAATTTTTATAGCATTGGCTTCTATATCTTGATTCGTCCAATAGTCCAAATCTTTATTTTCATGTAGTTCATTATTAAAGTACCTCACAAACACTTTAAAAGTATGGGGCTGAATGAAATGCCCTTTATTGAAGTATTCAACAACTCTTGCCCTTTTATAAGTATATGCTTTATTTCCCAAACTTCTATTTAAGGAAGAATATAATAAAACAAGGTTTCCTATAGAGTTAATTTTAATAGCGGAAATATGTTCCTCAATGAAATTATCTACGTTAAGCAAGTACTTTTCATCTTCTTTTTTTGAGTCAAAATTAGCTAGATCGAATTGCTTCTCTTTGGGAACAATATGAGTATTGAGAAAATGGATGTAATCTTTTTTCTTATTGATCTCGGCAGGGTTTTGAGGGAAAATATGCTCAATGTCATTATTCGCTTTTGTAAAGGCTGTATGAGGTAGGAAAGCCTGTCCCTCAAACTGGGAACAGTGAATCACATCCATAAGAACTAGAATTTTCACCGAGGTCTTGTCTTTATCATCGTACCAATTTATTTCCATATTGGTAAAATCTAAAGCTCCCTCATCTTTTTTGATGAGCCTTCTCATTTTCTTTTTTAAGAGTATCTTGAAAGTAGATCGAGTTTTGCTTGATTTCCAAATTTCCCAAATTTTATAAAAGCTGATTCCACCTTTATTTTTTGGACGATTATCATTAAAAAATAAAAAGCCCAAATAGTGATATAATCCCCTATCTTCAAACCAATCTTTTAGGCTGTTATTGAGTTCTAAAAGCTCTTTATATAATGCTATAGCATTATTATTATAACGCTCAATTAACTCTAAGGTGAGTTCACTTTCCCCTTGTTTTTCAGCAAATAATAAATACAATAAGTTAATGGGATATTTATTTTCTTTAAAAAGTTTGTTCCCTATTCCAGCTTCTTCGGATTTAATACTAATAAATTGAGTAAAATAGTTTTTTACCTCCTCTCTACTCCACCAATTATTGATTTGATCAAGCTGCCAACCTATTTTTACTCGCTTCTCATTGACTCGGACAATATTCTTTATATCTCCTTCTCTTTCCCCTTCTTCTTTTGCTACACGAGTAATAATAATGGCTCGAACTAAATCTGCACCATCTAACGGTACTCTTTTAGAATTTAGATTGCCAAAAATTTTTTCTTCACTAATATTGCCTTCTTTATCAATTTTGTTAATAATTATTTTTACATGGTTTAAAATTTTATCACTAAATTTAGATTTATCTTTATTATTAGATAACTTCTTTTTTTCAAACCAACTTTCAATAGCTTTGTATGCCCCAAATAGGTGGTAGATATCTTGACGATCATAGTATTGTCTTGTTAGAATAAAATCTTCCCAAGAGGAGTTTGGAAATACAGACTCCTCCTTAGTGACTATCTCTTTTAAGAAATCATTGGTATAACGTCGAATAGAATGTTTAGGAAATCTAAGCTTGTCCTTAACAAGATTTTTATCTCCTAAGTAAGACAATAGAAGCACTAAAGTTGTCAGTCTTTGTTGACCATCAACAACATTAAAACAAGTACCCTCTGGAACAAGTGTAATATTTTGTAAACAGTAAAACTTTGCTCCCTCTGGTTCAAATCGATGGATGTCATCAAGCAATTTATCCACTTGTTTAGACGTCCATTTGTAACCTCTCTGATATAGGGGGATGTAATAATCTACTTTCTTAAAGGCAGAAAGGTATCCTTCTTTTTGAAAAACTTCTTTTATCGTATATAATAATTGGCCCATGGGTAATTTGTTTAGTAAAATGACCTCTTTTTTTTACAAGTCCTAAGTTACACCTTTTTATCCCTAAAAAATATACCCAACCCCCTAGGCTAATTAAAAAAACAGCATCCCCTCAGCCGAGGGGATTTTCTGTTCCACTAGGCTCCATCAGCAAACAAGGGCTTTAGCCCGCCAGTTTGCATAGCCCAGCAACCATGGGCTTCAGCCCATGGCCATAAAACAACTCCACACAAAAAATTCAGGGGTAAAAACAATTGCTGTGATTAGCGCCCTGGGCTGAAGCCCAGAGTTGTAAACTTGAGCGAACTGACGGAGAAAGTCCTTGTTCGCTTTTTCAGACAGCCCTCTGCGAGGGCCTTTAGATAAGCCCCTTCTTTGCTATAATGATTAAGCCAAGCCCTATATTTTAGTATTTGAGGCCCTTTAGGGCCGACTCCATTGGATTAGCCTGGGGGCTTGTCCCTAGGCGATGATTAGCCGCTCCAATCTTACTCATTAGGAGCCGAGGGTTTTAACCCTGGGCTCCTTTTTTATCATCCCTATTGGCCACCCACTTGCTGTAGGTTTTAACCTACAGGTCCTTAAAAATGAATACTTTAGTTATTAGGAATTGTTAAACCTCTGGGTTAAAACCCACAGCCCTTTTCTGCGCCTAGGGACAAGCCCCTAGGCTAGCTTTTTCAGGCAGCCCTCTAAAGAGGGCCTTTGATTCAGCCCCTTCTTTGCTATAATGATGGAGCCAAGCCCTATATTTTAGCAGTTGAGGCCCTCGTCAGGGCTGACTCCATTGGATTAGCCTAGGGGCTTGTCCCTAGGCGATGATTGACTGCTCCAACCTTACTCATTAGGAGCCGAGGGTTTTAACCCTACAGGTCTTTTGAATTACTATAATACCTCTGGGTTGAAACCCACAGCCAGACAACAAAAACCAACCTACATCCATAGCGTGGAGGGTTGAAACCCTCCACAGCTTTTAACTTGCCCTGCGGACCGTTTTTGCTAGCCGAGGGTTTTCCCCCACAGCAATCTATATCTTCTTTTTTTCTTCTGCCCTTCACTGCTTACCTTTGGCCCAAGAACAAGCAGCATGAAATCACTTCTCTCCTATTTGGGCCTTAGCGCCCTGCTCTCGCTCCTGTTGTTGGGGCATTATTTCTTTGGCTATTATGGTCACTATGGCTATGATGATGTCATGGGCTATATGTATCAGGCCGCTCAATTGGTACAAGGGCAGTTTCATTTAGGCGACGACCACTATGCCTATCGCTGGGGGACGATCTTCCCCACGGCCCTCTCCTATGCCCTTTTTGGCATCAATGATTTTGCGGGGGCCCTGCCCGCCATGCTCATCACGGGCGCTACGGCTCTACTGATCTTTTGGAGCTTGGGGGGCCGTTGGAAAGGGGCCGGCATCTGGGGCGTTCTGCTCTTTTTCTTCAATGAATGGAGCCTATTTTATTCGGATAAGGTCATGCCCGATATTCTAGTCGCTTTAGGGACCCTAGGCCTTTTTCTCTGTCTTTGGCGACTCCGCTTTAGGCGGCAGGCTGGTCCAAGCTGGCCCTATGCCCTGAGCTTTAGCCTGATTTTACTCTATTCTTTTTGGGCCAAAGAGACTATTATCTTATCCTTGCCGGTCTTTTTTGTCTTCTTTCTTTTAGATCTTTACCGCCGCCAATATCTCGCCTTTTGGACTTGGGCGATTGGCTTTTCGATCCTCTTTTTTGCCCTTTATTTTGGGGTGATTTATGGACAAACAGGCAGTTTCCTCTATCGCTTCAAAGCGATCGAGCTGGGCAGTTATTTTAATCCCTGCAGCTACGACCAACTCCCGATTTCCCATTTACTAGAGCGCATTAGCTATGGTTTGGGCCTTTTATTTCTTCGCAGCGGTTTGCTGCCTGTTTTGGGCATGGGCCTAGGCAGTCTCTTTTTCCTAAAAGGCAGGCTCTGGAAAATAGACAGCGAGTCTGCCTTTTGGAGCCTTAGCTTGGGCCTCAGTGTTTTTTCGGCCTATTTCATGACGATTTCTTATAAGGCTTATGTGCCCATGTGCGGCACGGATGTCCGTCACTTTTTATATTTGGCCCCCTTGGCCGCCATTGCCGCCGCCCCTTATTTACAGGCCTTTTGGCAGCGCAAGCAGTATGCGTTTGGACTACTACTGCCCTTATGGTTTTGGACCGGCCTGGCCTATTGGCTGGACTATGGCAATGCCCTATCTATTGGGGGCTGGGCCTTGGCGCTTTCGCTTTTTGCGCTTTCTCCCCAGCGCTTGATGGTTGGGGCAAGGGCGCTCTCTATCTCGCTATTTATTTTGGCTTTGGCCTACCCCACTTACCAAAGTATGCAATATGCCCAAACCCAAGGCTATATCGAACAGCGGGAACTAATCCTGCGGCATTTCTCTCCCGATCAGCAGCAGGCGGCCATAGTCATTAGCAATCCTGTACAGCGCAATTTTGGCGAATACTATATGCAGTTTCCCCCCCAATCTCAGGTCCTTTTTTGGGACTACCAGCAGGCGGCGCAAGAACAGCCCCAGCCCAATACCCGCTATTATTTATTGCTCAATGGCTTTAGTCGCTATCAAAGCAATACTAGCTGGGAGGAGCTCCCCCCTTTGGTACAGGCCTATTATCAGGACCAAAAACAACTTCCCCTAAAACTAATCGATAGCCAAAAAGAGGGGGCTATTCTCCTCCTCGAAATCACTGCTCCCGCAGCGGCTTGGCCCCAATTGCTTTTCCCCCAATAGGGCTTGCTGCTAGTTAATGTAAATATATACTGGATGCTATTATTTTGGGGCGTTACTCCTTTCAGTCGTCGAACTGCAGACTAAAGTCTTTGTTGTCGCTGCGGCTTCGCCTTGCGGCGCTACGTTTACTCCCTTGGGTCGTCGAAGACGAACTAAAGTTCTTGTTGTCGCAGCTCGATGTTGTTTTGGGGCCTCCGCCTCCCTTCGGTCGTCGGCGCTACGTTTCGCAGCTCGCAGGTCTGCTCGGCCCTTCGGCAGCTTCGCTGCCTTGGTCTGGCCCTGCGGGCCACTGCTGCACATCGCTAGGCCTTGGCCTTCGGCCATAGCGGCTTCGCCGCTTGAGGATCTGGTAATACCATAATAAAAAAGACCAAAAGGTAGTCCCTCTTGGTCTTTTCCGAAAGTTAATCTAAATCTGTTCCAAAGCTATAAAGCTTTTTCTTATCCTCTAATATATCTAATGAGCTTAAAAACTTCTTCCTAAGTTTAACATGTGTGTTATTATAAGGAGCTTGATGATACTCTAAAACAGTAACCTCTTCTGAAGTAATCTGAGTCTCCTCTCTAGACTTTATTTTTAAATATTTGTCATCATCTATTCCCAAAACTAAGATTCCAATATTAAAATGTTCTGCATAAAGCTTCAAATCTGTTGAGTCTAGTTTAGAAATCCATTCTTCAGGATAAAGGAATGCAAAATAGGATCGATTGGAGAATCTTGTATGAGCTATTGCCTCAAAAATCCATTGCTCCCATTGATCTTCAAATAATTTAGCCTCTATTGTTGTTATTTCTAGTTCTGTAGCTCCGTAAAGCTCTTCAATGCTTAATGCGACTAAATCAGGGTTTCCCCACTTTCCATTTGCGCGATAAGCAGAAATATCCGCCACTCGATCATAATTCTTCTTAAAAAGCCACTCTTTTAATATTGGATACAAGTCTTTTTCCTGAATTGCAGCCCTTGTTGCTTCTGAATTATTTAAAGCAATATCATTTTCTAACTCTTCAAGTTTTGTTACCAGTTCATTTAAGAAATAGCCTTGTCTATGTCCTGGGCAAATAATTTTTGTATGTTGGTCACTAGATATTCTTGATAAGTAAACAACAAAAGTATTTTTAGATATATCTGGTAAATTTGGTTCTTTTTCTAGTAGCTGCCGATATATTTCATAAATTTCTGAAGATGACATTTTATTTTCAATACTTGTTGCTTCACAAGATTCTAAAATAACTTCTCCAATTCTACCTACTTGTTCTAGCTTAGCTAAGGTTCCTACCTCTTCTAAAAGAGCTTCTGTATTTATTTTTGTACTCATTATGTTATATAGTTTTATTAGTTACTTACTTCGTTGCCAATACATATTTATATCTAACAAAGTGGGTGCTTCCACTGAAATGATTCCTCGACCACTACCTAAATTATTCAAGGCTGTTTTTAAAGGAGCCGAGTTTGCTGGAGTCCCTAAAAATGACTTAGCTGTTTTTAGGTCTTTGCTCTGAACATTGAGGAGAATTGGAATTTTAACTTGTGAAGCAAAATCAAACTCCTTTTGCTTGTACTCTTGTACACCTTGAGAAATCATAACAACAATAACACCTTTAGAACGAATCATTCTCAGTAAGTCTTCTAAGACTGAAGCCATATTTTTCTGCTTAAGATAAGCGTGTGCTTCGTCTATAACAACGACATATCTTATTGGCTTAACCCTGTCTGAAGAAGCAACAACATCATCACAAGCAATGAACTTATTCTTGATGTAATTAAGAATAAGGAAGACTGAAGCCTGCCGAACTACATCTGGTAATGTTGGTGGTAGGTTGATATAAGTATTTTGATTTAGTAGTGTTTCACCAGAGCTACACTCACTCTTAAAAATACTTTCAGACAACTCCCTAACAATACTAGTAAGCGTATCCTCTTTGCTATTTGATAAAGAGTAGTAGTCTTCTAAATGAGAGTATACATTCTCAATAGTTGGTATTTCTCCAGAGGTTGCCATTTCATCAAATGCGTTCTTAATAGCAATTTCCAAACTATTCCTTTGCTTTACCCCAATTCTCTTATCGATAGAAGCAATCGTATCTCTAAAAGTTTTGATATGGTAATTTCGCTCTCTTTCATTTGAGATATTGATAAATCCTAAAGGATTAAAATCAAATGCTTCCTTTTGTATATCTATAAAACTACAGTTGGTTTCATCAAGGAATGACTTTAGTTTTCCTCCATCTCCCTCTCCTTTATAGTCAAAGAATACATATTTAACGGTCCCTTCTGATTGCTTGTTAATTTGATAGAGAATATCCTTAACAAGTTCTGTTTTTCCAGAACCATTCATACCAGCTACAGCAAAATGTTGGCTATCAAATTTATTTTCATCGTTAATTCTTAGAACTACAGGTTCTCCACTTTCTGAGTCCTTACCTAGCTCAACCTTTATCAACCCATTGAAAGCAAGCGGTTTATAGGAGCTTTTTATAGTTTGAGACTCCCCTATAAACTCTGTTGGATTTACTAAGCTTAGGCCATTGTTAATGATGCTTAATAGTAAATCAATATGTGCATTCCTACCTTGATTATTTTCTAAAATCTCTCTATTCAAAACATCTAAGCCATGATCCATATGAAGTTTGATCAACTTAGTAAATTCATCTTCATCAAGCTTTCGACTATAATGCTGATTTAGTATGACTCTATATATTGAATCATTGGTAGTTCTATTAAACTCACCTAAAAGGGTGTCAGGATACTCTTTTCCCTTATTATCTGCAGGAGCGTCAAGTTCCTCCTGAGAAAAGAATTTGTTAAGCTGTATACTGTAAGCTATTGCAATTTGAGCAATAACCTTTTCATCTTTAAACCCAAACCTATGCTTGGTTAGATTATATACAACCTGTTTATTTCTTTCTGCTGTCTTTATTCGGTTCATGCGTCAGTATGTTCAAAATAACCTTCAAGAATTTCTGTCTTACCATCTGTGTGTTGTAGACGATAAGTCTTAGCTACATTTTCTTTGATTTTTTCAAAATCAGTTGTTCTAATCTCTGTATCAGTAGAGAAAATAATCACTTGATCAGAAATTGATGGATAATAATGCTCTAGAATATTATTTCTATGCTCTTGGTCTAAACGCCCCAAGGGAGTATCAATAAGCATTGGCAAACTATGCACTGATTCTGATAAAATTGCCTTAAGCAATGCTGATATGTATAATTGCTGCTCTCCTTTTGACATATCTGAGGCTTGGCTTATTTCTTTACCAGACTTGTCAAATAGCTTAACCTCTAAACCAAACTGGGGTAAAATATTGACCTCTACTCGATAGATAAAAGCCTTTTTCTGGAATAAATTTTTAAGTTCTGTCAAAAGCTTTTCTTCTAGTACTTTTGCCTTGATAGCCTTTTGCTCCTTAATGAAAGCACGTAGCGTTTTTTCATAGCGCTTAACAACTTCTAGTTTTTTCTCTACAGCTTCGGACTTCTGAACCTTATTTAAGGTTGCTTTGATTTCCGCCTTAATCTCTTTTTGCTTAAACTCAAGACTGTGAAGTTCACTATCTCGAGCCCCCAAAGTTCTATTGTACTCTGCTTTGATATTTTCAGCCTCTTGTTTCTTCTGCCTAAAGTCCTTAACAAAAGCATCTTTTGAAGCAGACTCTGCAAATTTCAGCTGTTTTTGAGCCTCTTGGTAGTCATTATTGGCTCTCATATAGCTATTAAAAATAGCCTCAAAAGTACTTTTAGAGTTGCCCTGAATAAACTGAAATACTTGCCGAATATGCTTTATTTCAGATTTATCAAGATCATGTTCAAAAGCAATTTCTATGTCTAAGTTTTCAGAGCTATTTTCTAGCTGTCCAAGTAAATCCTTTGCCTTATTATAGAGCTTGTTTAAATTTTTTAGTCAGCAGCTAGACTAAGGCAAAAAAAAATGCTGCAAAGCGCTTATTATTGTTGATTACGACAAAAACAAAAAAAGGCTTTGCAACATGGTTGTGAATTTATCAAAAGAATTTATTACGGAAAAAATATTAGCATTTTTTCCCGAAAAAAAATTGGCTCGAAAAACCAAAGCGCCTCTGTGGCAAATTGTTAAAGCGATAATTTATAGGCTTAAAACAGGTTGTCAGTGGAGAGAATTACCGATACAATCTTTTTTTGACGAAGTTCTAATTTGCTGGCAAACAGTATATTACTACTTCAATAGCTGGTCCGAGTCTGGTATTTGGCAAAAAGTGTGGATCCAATTTCTAGCCCATGAAAAATCTTGTTTAGATTTATCTAGTATACAGCTTGACGGAAGTCATACCCCAGCGAAAAGAGGGGGCGAAGCTGTGGGTTATCAGGGCCGAAAAAAGTCCAAAACCACAAATGCTCTCTTTCTCACAGATAAAAATGGGCTGCCAATCGCTATGTCTCCGCCTTTTGCGGGAAACCATAATGATTTGTTTGAAATCGAGAGTCATTTCCAAAAAATGCTTGCCGATCTGCAGCTTTCAGACATCTCTCCTGATGGTTTATTTATGAATGCTGATGCAGGGTTTGATAGCAAAAAACTTAGAGAAAACTGCCAAAAAATGGGCATTATCCCTAATATTGACCACAACAAAAGAAATAGAAAAAAAGCTTATTATCAAGATATTATAGATGAGGAACTTTACAAAGAACGCTTTTCTGTTGAGCGAACTAACGCATGGATTGACGCATTCAAAATTTTACTCATTCGTTTTGAAAGAAAAGCCGACAACTGGGCGAGTCTACACTATTTAGCCTTTATACTTATTTTCCTAAAACGAAATTTTTAAACAAACTCATAATAAAAAAATCTTTGCTCTATGTTAATATCATCATCTTCTGGCATCAATGGAGCTTGACCAAAAAGCTTATCTGTAAATTCTTTTGTTTTCTCAGCAATTGCATTTTTCTCTATTACTGCATTCTGAATTTGTTCCTCCTTATCAATATGTTCGCAAGCCTCAGCTAATTTATGAGCAATAATAGATAGAGGTATTAGCTCTGTGGCATTATTAAAACGTGTAGAGGCTTTTTCTAACTCAACATTTAACTGTTGTTCCTTTTCCCGAAGCTCATCAATATTTTCACCAAGAGATCCATGTCCTCGTCGAATTAGCTCATTAGTATATAGACTAATATCCTCCTCTAACTCTGATACTTTTTCTTCAATATTACTCCGCTCCTTTTTTATCTCTTTGATTTGAAGCTTAACCTTAGCTAGTTCTGCCTCAAGGTTGGTAATGCTTAATTTAACATCATTACTGGCTACAGCTTTCTGCTCAATCCCTTTATAAATATCTAAATCTGCTAGTAGATGTTCATATGTATCTAGCCCTAATATTTGACCAAAAGCCTTATTGATCAATAAAGCCTGATCCTTTGGTTTTAACGAGGCTATTTCTGCTATTTTTCTGCATCAAAAAGACAAACTTTGCTATTTCTAAAGGCACTAGATATTGATTAACAAAATATGTTTTTCATCATCAGTTGATAGCAGAGACATCTCTTCTCCATCAACAAGAACTGTAAATGTCTCTTTAGCTGTCTTGACATTGTAATCACGAATAAGCTTTATATCTGCTTTCTTATCCTCCTCTCCTGTTGAACTAAATGAGATATTGGTTAAGTCA
>NZ_JH719942.1:2706189-2801827 GCF_000275825.1 Saprospira grandis DSM 2844 | reverse complement strand
GGCCAACATAAGGCCCTCAGTTGAACTTTGGGAAAAACCATCGTCTACTTTATTGACCGTAGAGTCGATAAGGTCGGCAAAGTTCACTTCAGTGGGGACCATCCCCCTTTTGAATAAATTTTTGAGTGTGCTACGCGTGAGTAAAGCCATTGAGTTGGATACTTTAACTTGAGCTTGTTTAAATTTTTTAGTCAGCAGCTAGACTAAGGCAAAAAAAATGCTGCAAAGCGCTTATTATTGTTGATTACGACAAAAACAAAAAAAGGCTTTGCAACATGGTTGTGAATTTATCAAAAGAATTTATTACGGAAAAATATTAGCATTTTTCCCGAAAAAAATTGGCTCGAAAAACCAAAGCGCCTCTGTGGCAAATTGTTAAAGCGATAATTTATAGGCTTAAAACAGGTTGTCAGTGGAGAGAATTACCGATACAATCTTTTTTTGTACGTAAGTTCTAATTTGCTGGCAAACAGTATATTACTACTTCAATAGCTGGTCCGAGTCTGGTATTTGGCAAAAAGTGTGGATCCAATTTCTAGCCCATGAAAAATCTTGTTTAGATTTATCTAGTATACAGCTTGACGGAAGTCATACCCCAGCGAAAAGAGGGGGCGAAGCTGTGGGTTATCAGGGCCGAAAAAGTCCAAAACCACAAATGCTCTCTTTCTCACAGATAAAAATGGGCTGCCAATCGCTATGTCTCCGCCTTTTGCGGGAAACCATAATGATTTGTTTGAAATCGAGAGTCATTTACCAAAAAATGCTTGCCGATCTGCAGCTTTCAGACATCTCTCCTGATGGTTTATTTATGAATGCTGATGCAGGGTTTGATAGACAAAAAACTTAGAGAAAACTGACCAAAAAATGGGCATTATCCCTAATATTGACCACAACAAAAGAAATAGAAAAAAAGCTTATTATCAAGATATTATAGATGAGGAACTTTACAAAGAACGCTTTTCTGTTGAGCGAACTAACGCATGGATTGACGCATTCAAAATTTTACTCATTCGTTTTGAAAGAAAAGCCGACAACTGGGCGAGTCTACACTATTTAGCCTTTATACTTATTTTCCTAAAACGAAATTTTTAAACAAACTCATAATAAAAAAATCTTTGCTCTATGTTAATATCATCATCTTCTGGCATCAATGGAGCTTGACCAAAAAGCTTATCTGTAAATTCTTTTGTTTTCTCAGCAATTGCATTTTTCTCTATTACTGCATTCTGAATTTGTTCCTCCTTATCAATATGTTCGCAAGCCTCAGCTAATTTATGAGCAATAATAGATAGAGGTATTAGCTCTGTGGCATTATTAAAACGTGTAGAGGCTTTTTCTAACTCAACATTTAACTGTTGTTCCTTTTCCCGAAGCTCATCAATATTTTCACCAAGAGATCCATGTCCTCGTCGAATTAGCTCATTAGTATATAGACTAATATCCTCCTCTAACTCTGATACTTTTTCTTCAATATTACTCCGCTCCTTTTTTATCTCTTTGATTTGAAGCTTAACCTTAGCTAGTTCTGCCTCAAGGTTGGTAATGCTTAATTTAACATCATTACTGGCTACAGCTTTCTGCTCAATCCCTTTATAAATATCTAAATCTGCTAGTAGATGTTCATATGTATCTAGCCCTAATATTTGACCAAAAGCCTTATTGATCAATAAAGCCTGATCCTTTGGTTTTAACGAGGCTATTTCTGCTATTTTTTCTGCATCAAAAAAGACAAACTTTGCTATTTCTAAAGGCACTAGATATTGATTAACAAAATATGTTTTTTCATCATCAGTTGATAGCAGAGACATCTCTTCTCCATCAACAAGAACTGTAAATGTCTCTTTAGCTGTCTTGACATTGTAATCACGAATAAGCTTTATATCTGCTTTCTTATCCTCCTCTCCTGTTGAACTAAATGAGATATTGGTTAAGTCAATCTCTATAGAGAAGGACTCAACCCCTTTCTTTTTAGCTTCCCAGTTTAATGAACTATCTAAAAAACGGCCATAGGTACTTCCTACCTCTTCTTTAAAGATTTGATCTACTTGCTTAATGGTTTTTCCATATAAGCACCAAACCACCCCTATAAGAAAACTGGTTTTCCCTCTACCGTTTTCTCCACCAACAAGAATAATATTTTTCTCTTTGTCTGGCGTTAAATCAACGCTTACTTCTCCGCAGTAAGGTTTAAAGTTTTTAAATTTTACTCTTGTAATTCTCATAGTAGACTTATGCTAATTCTGACTCTATGACTTTGTCAATGATTTTAATAATGTTTTTGCGTTTTTTTAGGAGCTTTTTATCCTTTTCGTTCTTCACCAAGTTTAACATTTTGTCTGGATCAATGCCTTCTTGAAGACACTTATCTTTTAATGCGTTCTGTTGCTCTTGGAGCAGTTTGTCTTTTGCTGTCATCTCATATGTTTTTGTCTGTCCATATACCTTATAGTAAGTCTCGTACACATTATTATAGAAGCCATCCATCTGCCATATAATCTGAATTGCTTTTAGCTCTTGAGACGTAATCAAACTTTCGCCTGACTCCTTTTCCGCTTCAAGCAATCTCCTTAAAAGATATTCTCTTGTATCTATATTATATGGCCCCTTTCCAGGACGTCCATCTCGCAATTTCATTTGGCGGTATTTATCTTTGTCTCTGTTTTCTACCAACCAATCTCTCAAATCTAGTAAAGGTTCTAGATGCTCATCTCCGTTATCAATCAAAGCCTCCATTGACTTATCTCTGTTAACAACAGTACATACCCAGCAGCCGAACCTACTCTGTCCACATGATGGAGTTGTCGTATCAATAACTAAAGGACAATCACCACCTGTACCATTTCTATAGAGTGTTATTAGGTCTCTGTTTGTTCCATTCCATGGAGAAGGTGCCTGTAGTAAATATTGCCATATTTCATTTGTAGTCACCTCTTTTATCGGCGCAAAAATATATGCAAGATTTAGTTCTACATGGCGTCTTAACCTATTATTGGAAATTTGATATCTCTCTATAGATTTTTTTCTATTAGAGCTCTCATCTTTTCTAGTTCCCAATAAGATAATAACTTCTCCTTTCTTTGCTACTTGTTCTTTTATGTATTTTGTAGTAGGATTTATTTTTAATCTCTCAGTACACCATCTAAAAAATCTGTTTGGAGCAGGATAACCTTTGCCTATTAAATTTACCCAAAAACTATCATCAAGTGCTGGTGTTGTTTTAGCAACAACAATAGGCAGTTTTTCTTTAATGGCTTGTCTTTCTATCGCATCTAAATTTTTGTCAATCCAATGTACTACCGTAGGGTTCTCTACAAGAGTATCATTACAAACAACGTGTATTTCCTTGGTCAGTTTTTCCTTTGGAATTTCTCTAATTGCATACCACACAAATTGCAAAAGTGCTGAAGAATCTTTCCCCCCGCTAAATCCTATAATCCAAGGACGATCATCGATTAAGTACTGATCTTTAATTTCCTCTAGAATATATCTGACATTAAGCATTTCTTAATAGGTTTTATGTTTAAGGGCCCCAATATAAGGCTTAATAGTATCATATTACAGCACCTAAACAGACTAAAACCAATTTAGTTAAAGCAAACCTCCCCCACAACTATCCACCCTATATAGATTTGAAGAATTATTTTTTGCCGCCCAAGCTTGCTTGGGCTTTTTCATGCCCCAACCCAAGGGCTGCCAAACTGGGCTTTAGAGTCTATTTAAAGTTTTGTGCCTACCCTTTCCTGCGCCTAGGGACAAGCCCCTAGGCTAGCTTTTTTAGACAGCCCTCTAAAGAGGGCCTTTGGATAAGGACCTGCTCTGCAATAACTATTTAGCCAAGCCGTATATATCAGCCTTTGAGGCCCTTGTCAGGGCTGACTCCATTGGATTAGCCTGGGGGCTTGTCCCTAGGCAACTATTGGCCAAATCCTAAGCAGCTAAAGGCCTAAATTTTATTCGGATACACAAAATCCTGAACAGTCCCTGATGAGCTACTCAAAGTCCTTTCTTGAGGCCTGAACTCCAGCAGATAGGTTATGGAACCCCATGAGAGACGTCCCGAACTCCATTATATAGGTTATGGAACTGCATGATAGACGTCCCGAACTCCAGCAGATAGGTTGTGGAACCCCATGAGAGACGTTCCGAACTCCATTAGATAGGTTATGGAACCCCATGAGAGACGTCCCGAACTCCATTAGATAGGTTATGGAACCCCATGAGAGACGTCCCGAACTCCATTAGATAGGTTGTGGAACCCCATGAGAGACGTCCCGAACTCCATTAGATAGGTTGTGGAACCCCATTAGGGACGTCCTGAACTCCATTAGATAGGTTATGGAACCCCATGAGAGACGTTCCGAACTCCATTAGATAGGTTGTGGAACCCCATGAGAGACGTTGTATAAGCCCAAATAGAGCTTAGCTAAGGTCGATCATGGGGTATAGTAAGGTATTATTAGTCGTCATAGGAGGAGGGTAAATAGGTTTAGGGACCACCCCAAAGGGGTCTTACAACCTATACAAATAGGTCTACTAACCTCTATTAGAGGTTTAGTAAGGTCGATAATGCGGTTCACTAACCTACCTCAAGGAGTTCGGGACCTATAAATAGACGTTGGGGGACGTCTATTTGGGGTCCATCAACCTATAAATAGACGTTGGAGGACGTCTATTTTGAGGTCTCCCAACCTATACCCTTAATCCAGCAAGCCCAAACATCAATTCTAAAGAAATCAAAAAGAAGGACTTAGAAGCATTACAAGCAATTATCCCAGTCCAAAACTAACCAAAACGTTAAAATAGATGCTTTTTTAAAGTAAATACGTAAATAATTTTAGTTATAACTTGCATTTATAAAAAGTTACCCCTACATTTATAACTATAACAACACAGATAAACAAAAGGCAAGAGTTCCCCCATAGCTTTTAGGCTATGATTGCTCTACCTAGTCTCTAGTGTTTATTTTAATTACTTAATTTTTTTTATTATGGCACGACATAATTTAATTAGCATTGAATTGCTAACCACTGCTATTCAGCAGATCAATGGCGCCTTTGACCTAATTGATCAAATTCTAGATGGTAAGGTCATTAACCTCAGCCCTGCCGATCGTCAACGTTATGGAAGCATCAATGAGCAGAACAAGCTCTTTATCCTCAAAGCCAACAGCTTTTATCAAGCAAAAGGACAATTGCTTCCTCACTATTTTGATCGAGCGGAATATGAAAAGGATTTCCATCATCGCCAAGTTTTTGAAAACCTTGAGTATCGCACCAATGAGCTTTATGAAAAGCTTCGCGATACCCGCACCCTACTTGATTATGATGCTATGCGCTTTTCTTCTCAGATGTATAAGCAGGCAAAGAACATGAGTGAATCTGGCGTACCTGGTGTTGATTTTTGGGTAGCCGAAATGGCCCAGTTCTTCAAGCGTAGCCGCATCGATCTAGAGGCCATGGCTGAAGAAGAAGATGTGGATAATGCTGCAGAACAAGAGGATTAGGATTGTTGGAAAATTATAGGCTAATTCTTTGATCTCTGGGTAAAAACCTACAGCCCTTTCCTGCGCCTAGGGACAAGCCCCTAGGCTAACTTTTTCAGACAGCCCTCTAAAGAGGGCCTTTAGATAAGGCTCTGCTCTGCAATAACAACTGAACAAGGCCTTGTATATCAACAGTTAAGGCCCTTCAGGGCTGACTCCATTGGATTAGCCTAGGGGCTTGTCTCTAGGCGATGATTGGCTGCTCCTTTTTTACTCCTCTACATCTACACCCCTAAGGCCAAGGCCCTAGGCTAATTTAAAAAACAGCATCCCCTCATTCGAGGGGATTTTCTGTTTACCCCAGCAACAACCTTATGTGCAAAGAAAAACAATTGCTCCCTAGCTATAATCAATTAGCTAAAACAACCCATCTTTAATTATGGGGAAAACCTACAGCCCTTTCCTCTAGAGACAAGCCCCCAAGCCATAAGTAGCAGGCGGCAAAGCCGCCATGGCCGAAGGCCAAACGGCCCAGCGCTGCGGCGGGCTGGCCGCAGGCCAGACCGAGTTTTTTGAGCAAAGCGAAAAAAGCGACAACAAGGACTTTAGTCCGCAGTTCGATGACCGAAGGGAGTAACGGCCGAGCAGACCTGCGAGCCCCAACAACAAGGACTTTAGTCCGCAGTTCGATGACCGAAGGGAGTAACCATAGCGGCGGCCAAGCGAGGCGAAGCCGAGCAGGCCGCGGGCCCCAAACCCACTAACAATAACCACCTAAAGGCCTCATCAAAAGCTAAAAAGCGATTCTAAAGTATAGGGGCAGTACTCATTCTGATTAAAAGCTGTATTTTTGTGAGCAGTAAAATTCTGCTTGAGGAAATAATTAGCCCCCAAAAAAAGTTTGAATAAAGTGCCAGTTAGGAATTTCTTTTGCTAAAGGGTGCACTAAAAGGTGTAAATAATGATACTACGAACCACTTCTATTTTTTTGCTTCTACTGTGTTTGGGATGGGGGAGTTTGTCTGCACAGACAAATTGGAAAGACCTGAAGAAAGAAGCAGAGGCCGCAGCGGCTGACAGAGACTTTGCCTTGGCAGGCGTCCGTTATGGACAAGCTTTTGAGCTTAAGCGCAGCCAAATGGAGCTAGCCTATTTGGCTGGAGACTATTTTTTGAAGGCCCGAGATTATCCTCAGGCCCTAAAGTATTTGGTCATTGCCAAGGCTGAAGACAAAAACGACTATGAATTGCTGGGGCTAAAATATGCCTTGGCCCTAAAGCAAACTGGAGAGTACAAGCAGGCAGAATCGGCATTTCGGCAGTTTATTGGGCAATATGATGGTCCTCAAGCCGATTATTGGAAAGAGCGGGCTAGTCATGAAATTGATGGCTGTCAGTTTGGCATTAAGGCCGCAGAACAAGCCAAAGAGCTGCCCCTACAACTATTGTCTAGCCAGATTAATGGAGAGAAGAATGAGTTTGCTCCTATTTGGTTAAATGGACAGCTTTATTTTAGCTCGAGTAGAGACCGCAAAACGGTGCTTTATAGCAGTGAAAAAACAGGCAATATAGATAGCTGGAGTAAGGCTGCCCCCTTTGCTGGCAATGCCAAAATCAATGGCGATTTTGCTGGAGGGAGCTTTACTGCAGATGGGCGTCGCTTTTATTTTTCGATGAAAAATAAGGAGGGCAAATATGCTATTTATCTGTTGGTGCAGGAAAGTGGGCGCTGGTCGAACCCCATTCCGCTGCCCATTTATATCAATGAGAGCGCCTATAATAGTAGCTACCCCTTTGTGGTTGAGCAAGATGGGAAAGAAATCTTATACTTTGCTTCGGATCGTCCGGGCAGCAAGGGGGGATATGACATCTGGCGGTCGATTCGGCAGGCAGAAAGCAAGTCCTTCAACTTCTCTTTGCCCCAAAACCTAGGGCCTAATATCAACACCTTTGCCGATGAGTTGAGTCCTTACTATTCGGAAAAAGACCAGGCCCTATACTTTAGCTCCAATGGGCATTTGAGTGCGGGTGGTCTAGACCTTTTCAAGGCTCAATCTACGGGCAAGGGTTGGGAGCTGGCCCAAAACCTTGGTTTTCCGATCAACTCTCCTGCCGATGAGCTCTATTATACAGAAGGGGCCAAAGGGAGTTTCTTTGTGTCTAACCGCAGCATAGAAGGGCAGACGGCCCCGGCCAATGAAAACATTTATTATTTGGGGGCGGCTAAAAACATTGAGCTTAAAGTAGAGGGAATTATCTATGCCGAGAGCGACCCCAAAAAAGAGCCGATTGCGGATGTACAGATACAGCTTTTTGAGCAAACTGCAGATAATGAAGAGTTGGTTTATAGTGCCAAACTGGGTCTGCAGGGCTATAGTATTAGTTTAGAGGCCAACAAGCGTTATTTGGTCATACTTACGGCAGAAGGTTATCAAACGGCTAGTTTTGAGTTGGCCACCCTAGACATTAAGCGATCCGAGACACAGAACAACCCTATTGCTTTACGAGCAGCGGAGCTTGTTACTCAAGCTCCCAAAAAGGAATTTAAGAGTCCTTTCTTTGCTATTGTTCCTCAGGAGTACACTGGAGAAGAGAAGGCCTTTGAGTTGCCCAAGCGAGCAGAAGACCCTAAAACGGGCAAGGCTTATCCGGCTGGCAGCACCGAGGCCGAGCTCTATGAACGAGTGGCTAAAATTGCCGCCCGCTCGCCCTCTAATAAAGTCTATTGGGCCAAAAACAACCTTCTTCCCCTAAAGGGAGAAGAAGAGCCTATTGTTGCCAATACGCCCCCTCCTAAAGAAGAGCCCAAAGAAGAAGCTCCTAAAAGCAATAAAAAGCTAGGCAAAGGCCTACATAAGCACTATGACGAAAGCCAAGAGGATGCTGCAGAAGAAGGCGTCTCTTATGTCATCCAGGTCTCTGCCGTTCGCCGATACAAGGCCGCTAAATATGAAGAGCTACAAGAAGGGCCTTTGGGCGACTATGAATTGAGTTTTGAGACCATCGAACTGAACATCACTCGGGTATTGGTGGTCCCTCCTCGCCGAAATATAGACGGCAGCATAGGCTTTAAAAAGAAGACGGAAGCACTAAACATCTTATACCATATTATCAACTCTACTCAATTTACCAAAGCCTTTGTCATTGAATATAAAGATGGCGAGCGCGTAGGCAAGGGCTTTAGAGGCCTAAGCCAAGATGATGAAATCTAAGCGGCCCCTTTCTTGGGCCTAAGCTGTCAATAGAACTAACCACTACTAATTAGAATGAAACGAACAAACTACCTTTTACTCTGCCTTGGATTCCTGCTCCTTCCTCTTATAGTTGATGCTCAAAGAGCCCCTCAGAAAAGCTGGAAAAAGCTAAAGCGAGAAGCTGCAGAATTTGAAAAGCTGGGCGATCTTAGTCGAGCAGCTCTTTATTATGAGTCTGCCTATACGCAAAAGAGCTCTAAACCAGAGCTGCTCTATTTGGCTGGAGTTTGCTACCTCAAGGTCCGCGATTATGCCAATGCCGTAAAATGCTTGGCCGATGTAAAGGATAAAAACAATGAGAAGAACTATGATAAGCCAGGCTATCAATATGCCCTAGCCCTAAAGCAAACGGGGCAATATCAGGCGGCCAAAGATGCCTTCAATGAATTTTTGAAGGTCTATAAAGGCAGCGATCAAGCAGAGATGCAGGCCAAAATTACTACCGAAATTCAAGGCTGTAACTTTGCCCTCAAGGCGCAGGAGTATACCAACCCCAATATTTCGCTCAATCACTTGGCCCTCAATATCAACACCGAGAAAACAGAATTTGCGCCCATCCCCTTTAGTAATAATGTGCTCTACTTCTCTTCTTCTATTAGTGGGGTCTCTAAGATTTACCGCAGCCAAAAAACAGGCGAAGATAGCTGGAGCAGCCGGCAGGTCCCTACCCTATTTGCGGGCAAAATGGAAAAGCCCCATTATGGCAACGGTAGCTTTTCGGCTGATGGCAAACGCTTTTACTTTACCGAATGTGATTTTGTCAAGGCCGGAGAGCTGCAATGTATGATTTATATCATGTCGCAAAATGAGGATGGCAGCTGGGCCAACCCCCAAGCCCTAGCCGATTATATCAATGCCCCTAAAAGCAATACGACCCACCCCTTTGTAATGACCAAAGAGGATAAGGAAATTCTTTATTTTGCCTCTGACCGAGAAGGCGGCAAGGGCGGCCTAGACCTTTGGTACTGTAGCCGCAACATTAAGGATAAAGAGGCCAAGTTCTCTTTGCCCAAAAACCTAGGCCCCAATATCAATACAACGGGCGATGAGATCACCCCCTTCTATCACTTCCCCTCGCAAACGCTCTACTTTTCGACCAATGGCAGAATTAGCGCAGGGGGCTTTGATATCTTTAAGTCTAAGGGCGAGATGCTCAAATGGGAGGTGGCCCAAAATGTGGGATTCCCCCTCAACTCCGCAGCCGACGACCTCTATTTTATCATCAATGAAGCCCATAAAGGCGGCTATTTGGTCTCTAACCGCACCTTTGACCCCCATAAAGTGACCACCACCAATGATGATATTTTTCATTTTGGCCAAGAAGGTAGCCGCTTCTTCCTATCTGGTAAAATTATGGGCGAGGGCAAAGATGGCCCCCTAGAAGACGTAAATATCAAACTCTTTGAGGTCATCGATGGCAATGAAGAACTCATTAGCGACAAAATGCTAGCCGTGGGCGAGTATAAATTTGACCTCAAAACTAAAAAAGAATACCTCTTTGAAATTAGCGCAGAGGGCTATCCAAAACTCCTCAAAACCCTCTCTACAGAAGATACCCAACCCAATGAAAAGAAACAACGCAACTTCGTTTTACCCAAAGCAAAAGTAGCCGCCGTTCCAAAAATTACCCCCCAAATAGAAGCCCGCTTTATTGTGGTCCCCGCAGAGTTTTCGGACCGAGAAATGGCCTACCTCCTCCCCAATGAAGTTCCCCTAAATGAAAGCACCGGCCAGCCCTATACCGAGGATAGCGAGGTCTATGACCTCTTTATCAAAGCCCAAGAAGTCGCCAATCTCTCTATGACCGGAGAGGTCTACTGGCAAGATGAAGTCCTCCTCCCTTATATGAGCGAGAGCATCGCCAAGACCGAGCCCGAAGAAGAAGCCCCCCAAGAAGCAGGCATTTTTGAACTCTATGCCCCTACCCCCGAAGCCGAAGAAGGCCTGGCCTACCAAATCCAAGTGGCCGCCGTTCGTAAGTATCGCGCCTACCGCTTCGAGGAACTACAAGAAGGCCCTTTACTCGATTATCGCCTGGGCTTCGAGCCCATCGATGGCGGCATTACCCGTGTCATGATTCTGCCTCTAGAAAGCAATGCAGACGGCTCCGAAGGCTTCAAAACCAAGTCAGAAGCCCTCAATGTACTCTCTTATATTCTAGACCATAGCCGCTTCAAAACGGCTTTTGTGGGCCGCTACGAAAATGGAGAACGGGTCGGAGAAGGCTTCCGTGGCCTAGATGAAGATGCCGGACTTATTGATAAGAACTAAACCCTAAGCAGTCGATTTTTTCGGCTGCTTTTTTTATGCGCTCTCAACTTTTTTTTGTTCTGCTGTTATGTTAACTTGGGGCCTCCGCCTCGCTGCGCTCCTCGGCGCTACGTTTCAGGGCTCGCTATTCGCTCGGCCCTGCGCCAGCAAGCTGGCTGGGTCTGGCCTAACGGCCCCCCTTTCACATCGCTAGGCCTGCGGGCCTCCGGCCCTGCAAAACGCCAATAAATCACCATTATAAAATTAGATTATGCAACTTCAAAATGCAAAAGTAGTCGTTACGGGCGGAAGCTCAGGAATTGGAAAAGCCACCGCCAAGCTGCTCATTGAAAAAGGGGCCAAGGTCCTCATCACGGGCCGCAATGCCGAAAAGCTCGAAAAGGTGGCCCAAGAAATTGGCGCTACTCCCCTCGCCCTAGACATGACCCATACCGCAGAATTTGAACAGGCTGCAGAAAAAGCCCAAGAGCTAGTTGGCGGCCCCATTGATGTATTGATCAATAATGCGGGCATCGGAGAGTATGCTCCTCTTGGAGAAATCCGCCTAGAGCAGTTCCAAAAGGTCTATATGACCAATGTCTTTGGCCTTAGCTTGCTTACCCAAGCCTTTTTGCCTCAACTCAAGGACCAAAAGGGCAATATTGTCAATATTGCGTCTACAGCTGGCCTCAAAGGATTTGCCACAGGCTCTATCTATTCTTCTTCAAAATTTGCCCTTCGTGGACTCACCCAATGCTGGCAGGCCGAACTCCGCCCCCACAATATTCGGGTGCAACTCATCAACCCTTCAGAGGTGACTACTGCCTTTTATAAAAAAGACCGTATAGAACGCCCTGAAGAAGACAAAAAGCTCCGTAGCCAAGAGATTGCACACGCTATTGCCGCCGCCCTAGAAATGGATGACCGCGGCTTTATTCCAGAATTGACAGTTTGGGCCACCAACCCCTTCTAGTCACTACTAGAACGCAAAAAGGGAGCAACAGCTTAGGCTGTTGCTCCCTTTTTACATTTTGCTAGAAACGTCGAAGTAAATGATAGAGTGGAAATACACTCAATAATAACAAACCCTCTAAAAATGGGCGAATAAGGGCCAATATAAAGGCAAAGACTAGCCCTAGGCTATGCGCCCATAAAGGCGGTGGCTTAGGCATCGGCTGTTGAAAAGAAGAAAGCAAGGCTAACTGAGGATAATGGGCCATAAAATGGGCCTCATAGATATAAGGCAAGCGCTCTAAAGGATGTTCTCGATAGGCCAGATAGGCCGCTTTGCGCCAACCCTCCTTGAACAGTAAGTTGAAAAACTGGGCCATAAAGTGCCCAAAATAATAGCCCATAAACGGCCTAAAAAAACCAAAGCCCCAATGCTTTTGGGCCAGTAATTCATATTGCTGGGCATGGCAAAGCTCATGCACAATAGTCGCCAAACTATTTAGACTCAAAGGCCCTTCAGGCTTATCAATATACAGCCTAATTTTTCGGCGGCTAAAACTATCTGGCAAGGCCACCCCCACCGCAAAGCTCCCCAGCATAAACCAAGGAAGCTGTTCGTATAACTCCACCTTGACCCCTTGCAGCTCAGGAAAAAGCTGCTCAAGCAGTTGCTCTTCTGCTTGAGTCAGTTGAAGAGGCCTAGGAAATAGCCCTTCATACAACAAAATGACCCAGCTACGCAAGTGGACGATGTTTGGGGTGCATGACGACCCGCTCAAAGGTATTTACCTGCTCCTCATCGCCCAAAATAACAAGGCTCATCCCTTTAACAATAGCCGTATCTGGTCCAGGGTTAATAATATACTTGCCGTTGGCCAAGCGGGCCCCAATAATATTTATCCCCGTTTGGGAGCGTAGATTCAGGTCTCGAATCTCCTTATCCTTAAACTCTGGCCGCAAATCTTTATAATCTACTTCCTTAAAGCTCATAGAAACATCATTGCCCAAATTGGACAAGAGATTGAGAAACTCTACCATTCGAGGCTGATAGATCAGGGTGGCCATATAAAAGCCCCCTATCACCTCTGATAAAACCGCATAATCGGCCCCAGCGCGCAAGAGTTTTCGCTCTACCGAATGATTAGAGGCCCTGGCAATCACTCGGACCAACTTATTTAGTTCTCGGGCCGTGAGTACCGTATATACATTTAAGGCATCATCGCCAAAAGTGACCACAATAGACATGGCATGCTCAATGCCTGCGTCCAACAGGGTTTGGTCCATAGCTGCATCTCCCTCAATAAAGGCATAGCTGCCTTTGCGAAGCTCCTCCACCTTTTCCTCATCGCTTTCAATAATAACATAGGGCAACTTATTTTTGGTCAGTTCCTGAGAAATCTCCCGACCGTGTCGCCCAAAGCCACAAATAATAGTGTGGTTATGCAAAGATTGTATTTTCTGATACATACGATAATCTTTCATGAATTTCCGCAGGTCGCCCTCAATAATAAAAGAAGAGAGGACCGAAATAGCATAGGCAAAAATTCCGATATTGAAAATAATGATGAAAGAGGTAAACAGGCGCCCATTAAAAGAAAGCGGCTGAATTTCGCCATAGCCCACTGTGGAGAGGGTAATGATGGTCATATAAAACGCATCAGAAAGGCTATAGTTATCAATAAACATAAAGCCCACAACCCCAATAAGGACCGTAAGGACTAGTAAGCCTGCGGCCAAGGCAATATTGCGCAGGTACTTACTCACTCGCTGATAATGCTGTTGAGAAGTAGAGCGAGTTTTATCTTTATGTCTTCTGACCTTAAATTTATTCGTGAGCATGGCAAGAGGAAAAAGAGGCAGTGGGCTTGCCCACTGCCTAAGGAAACAGTCTATTTTTTAAAGAAGGGGGCCACTTCTTTGTCTTTGCTGCCGGGCGTGTAGCGATAGAAGCCTTCGCCTGTTTTGGCGCCTAGTTTACCTGCCATGACCATATTGACCAGCAAGGGACAGGGAGCATATTTATCTTGGCCAAAGCCATCATAGAGGACATTGAGAATAGACAAACAAACATCTAGACCAATAAAATCGGCTAGTTGCAAGGGGCCCATAGGGTGCGCCATGCCTAACTTCATTACGGTATCAATTTCTTCTACCCCAGCTACCGACTCATAAAGGCTATAAATCGCCTCGTTAATCATGGGCATGAGGATGCGGTTAGCAATAAAGCCGGGATAATCATTGACCTCTACGGGGACCTTCTTCAGGTTTTTAGAGAGCTCCATAATGGTATTTAGGGTCTCATCGGAGGTGGCATATCCACGGATGACCTCGACCAACTTCATGACCGGTACGGGGTTCATAAAGTGCATACCAATCACCAATTCGGGGCGGTTAGTCACGGCGGCGATCTTTGTAATCGAAATAGAAGAGGTATTGCTGGCCAAGATACAGCCTTCGGGCGCGGCCTCATCCATTTGTTTAAAGATCTTGAGTTTGAGATCTACATTTTCAGTAGCGGCCTCTACGATTAGGTCTGCATTAGCTGCGGCCTTAGTGAGATCAGCGCCGGGCGTAATATTAGCGAGGGTAGCTGTTTTGCCGGCCTCATCAATTTTCTCTTTGCGCAGCATGCGGTCCAAATTCTTTTCGATGGTCGCCATGGCCTTACTTAGTGCTTGTTCAGATACATCAACCAATTGGACCTTATAGCCCTGCATGGCAAAAACGTGGGCAATTCCATTTCCCATAGTTCCTGCACCTATCACAACAACATTTTTCATTTGACTACTTTATTTAGTTCTGTTAAACTGATTTTAGATACTTTAGGCAAGGATAAACTGGCCATTTTCATAAATTTTCTCGCCATCGGCCCAGATTTCTCCGCCATTTTTCATTTCGGCGATCATATCCCAGTGGATAGCTGATTGATTTTTGCCTCCACACTGCATATAGGTTTGTCCTACAGCCATATGTACCGTTCCGCCAATCTTCTCATCGAAGAGAATATTTTTGACGGGGCGTTGAATATCTCGGTTGGTGCCGATAGCGGCCTCGCCGAAGCGGCGGGCGCCGGGGATTTCAAAAATTTGGTCCAGTAGTTTTTGGCCTTTTTGGGCCTCCCAGCGTTGAATTTCTCCAGCTTTGACCCAAAGCGTAATTCCTTCGACCTCTTGGCCTTGAAAAATGGAGGGATAAGCGAAATGGATTTGGCCCTCTACGGAATCTTCTACGGGGGCGGTATAGACCTCTCCGGAAGGCATATTTGTTTTTCCGTCGGAGTTGATCCATTTGCGGCCAGCCGTACTAAACTGAATATCGATCCCTTCGCCTTTATAGTGAATTTGGCTACAAGCATTGAGGTGGTCTACAATAGATTGCTGCTCTCTGCTTAGGGCTTCCCAGGCGGCTTTGGGGTCTGCTGCATCTAGGCGGCAGGCGGTATAGATAAAGTCGGTATATTCATCTAGGCTCAGGCCAGCATTTTGGGCATGGGCCATAGTGGGATATTCGCAGAGGCTGCGTTTTAGGCGCAGGTCGGCGGTTCGTTCGCTATATAATTTGCGATAAGGCGTATGTGCTAGGGCTCGGAGTTTTTGTTTATCGCCATTGGGGCTATAGCAGAGTTGGCCATAGAAGGGCGCTCTGATATAGAGATAGCATTCAAACTCCTGCATAGCTTGTGCATAGATGGGGTCAATGGCTTGTAGTTGAGGGGCTTCTCCGTATTGGTTGAGCAGGCGGCCTTGTTCTCTAAAGCTAAGGCTAACATAGGGAATGCCTCCGGCTTTGAGCACCTCGGCATAAACCTCACGGACTAAATCTTCGGCCAGGGTGGTAGAAGCGATATATACTCTTTCGCCGGGCTGTACCGCTAGGGAGTAGCCGACCAAGAGTTTTGCATATTTTTTTAGGTAGTTCATAGCTATGTTTTGACTTTGACCAAAGTTAATTTTTTTTGAGGAAAATACGGCTTTTTTCCCTTTTGGGCCTGCTTCTTTATGGGTTAGGGCTTGTATTTACTGCGGTTTTGCAGGCCCGAAGGGCCGCAGGCTGAGGGATGGATAGTGGTGCGGCGCAGCCGCAGACCCAAGTTTTTGAGCGCAGCGAAAAAACTGCAGGGCCGAGCAGACTTGCGAGCCACGACAGAGCCCGACCCGCCCGCAGGGCGGGGCAGCCCCAAAATATCGAACATCTTCAAGGCATATTCGGTCTGCTTCTGTATCTTTGGGGGTATAAAAAGCAGAAAATCAGATGAAATACAACTTTAGTCTTTTGTTTTTGGTCCTTTTTGGCAGTTTGCAGGCGCAGGTATTACAAAATGTAGTGCGCAACCCTAGTTTTGAGCAATATCGGCAGCAGTACCCTAAAGACCTGGGGCAGATCAGTTTATCGACCTATTGGGGCGGGGCTAATTTGGCGGGGGCCGACTACTATCACGAGCGTTCGGAGGGCAGTAATGTAGCGGTGCCTCGGAACAAAATGGGGCGGACCAAGGCCAAGACGGGTCGGGGCTATGCTGGGGTATATGCTTATACTAGTCGGTATAGTAAAAGGGATTATCGGGAGTATGTTCAGGTCAAGCTCAAGCATCCGCTCAAGCGGGGCGAGACCTACTGCATCAAGGCGCAGCTTTATTTGGCCGAGGCATCTAATCGGGCATTGGGGGCATTTGGGGCGGGGGCCAGTCGTTTTCCGATGGAGCAGGAAGACGAGGCGGTTTTGCAGCATATAAAATTCACTTATTTATTCAATCAGGATCGTTCGCCCTTGGACCAGCGGCAGTGGGTAGAAGTGCAGGGAGACTATGTCGCAGAGGGGGGAGAGAACTTCTTAATTTTGGGCAATTTCCAGGATGATCGTTCGACCAAAGTGACCGGAGCGATAGAAGTGGATTCTTTTCGCAATCCGCATGTAGACTTTGCCTATTACTTTATAGATGATGTTTGTTTGACCAGTCAGAAGTCGAACTTCACTTGTAATTGTGGGAGTTTTGAGATGCTCAATACGCAGCGGCGGGAAAAAATTGTTTTGGATGTTCGGTTGAACCGCAAAGAATACCGGCTCAATCAGGTAGATATTTTGGAGCAGGTTCAATTTGAGCGGGGCAATGCGATATTTTTGGAGGGGGCCAAAGAGGAGTTGGATAATTTGGCCAAGATCATGGAGATGAACCCCACATATGAGATTGAGATATCGGGGCACACTAGTAATAAAGGGAATCCCAGAGAAAATCATTTTCTATCGAAGAAGCGGGCCAAGGCCGTATATGACTATTTGCTGGCTTCTGGGGTGCATCGTAGTCGCTTAAAATATAGGGGATATGGGCAAGCGCGGCCCATTGCCTTGAATGATAGTTCGGCGGGTCGGGCGAAAAATGAGCGCATTCAAATTAAGCTGCTGAAAAAGTAGGCTATTTTTTGTAAGTTTGTGCCTTGAAATTATTCCAATCTTTAGAAAGAAGTTTACATCATGCGTAGAAACAACATGGATGATCCCCGCCTAAGAGAGGCGGCTATTCAGAAGCCGATTGAAGCGATTCGTCAAATGTACTTGGACCAAAACGGCTTTAGCGAGCCCATGGTCGATAAAATGAAGGCGCTTCGTGAAATGTACATTGAGTTAGAGCAGCCTACCTTGGTAAAGTCTGTTCGCTTAGTTTATGAATATGCCGAATCGAAAGATTGGACATTTAGCCTAGCGGCTTGGGAGGAGGAGAATGATATCTCTAGCCTAGAGTACTATCTAGACCTTTTGACCAATCCGGGCAATAAATACAACCGCGAAGAGATTCGCGAGCTCAACGACTACCTCAAAGCGACCTTAAAAGGGGAAGAGGTAGAGTTTCGTCCTGGCGCCGATGATGAAGAAGAAGAGGAAGCCACTGAAGAAAATACAGAAGAAGCCTAAACCTTTTGGCCCAAGGGAGTCTTCTCCCTTGGGATTTTTTTTCTTTAGGGGGTATATTTGCCCCTGCTAACTACTAATTCATGGCCTTACTTTCTTTCATCAAGCGAAGGGCCCAGCGCCAACAAGAACAAGATGGCGAGGGGGCCGAAATGAGCTTTGTCGAGCATTTGGACGAGCTGCGCATGCACCTCATTCGCGCCTTTATTGGCATTAGTGCGGCAGCTATTGTAATGTTCTTTGCCACCGAGCTGGTCTTTAAATATGTCATTTTTGGTCCGCTAGACCCCAACTTCATTACCTACAAATTATTTTGTGGCATTTCGGAGCAGCTAGGGACCCAAGCCCTTTGCTATACGCCAGTTAACCCCGAGCTACAAACCTTTGATATGGGAGAAGCCTTTTTGCTCCACATCAAAGTCTGCTTAATTGGGGGACTGATTGTCTCTTTTCCTTATGTGCTTTATGAGTTCTGGAAATTTGTTCGTCCGGGCCTCTACAATAGCGAAGTGAGCGCCAGTCGTGGCGTAGTGGGCGTGGGGAGTTTGCTCTTTTTGTTGGGGGTAGCTTTTGGCTACTTCATTTTATCGCCTTTTGCGATCAACTTTTTGGTGGGCTATCAGCTGCCTATGGTCAATGAGGGGCAGAGTATTATTAAGGCCAAGTCTTTTGTGAACTATATGATTATGTTCACCTTGCCCGCTGGCCTTATTTTCGAACTGCCTATTATTGTGTATTATTTGGCCCGTATGGGGATTGTCACCTCTGCGGGAATGCGGCAATATCGTCGGCATTCTATTATTGGGATTCTTTTGCTCTCAGCAATGATTACGCCCCCAGATGTCATGACGCAAATTATTGTTTCTATTCCCGTTTATATTCTCTATGAGCTAAGCATTAACATTGCGAAAAAGCAAGAGAAAAAACGAAAAGAAGAATTGGGCATGCTTGAAGATCAAGCCTAAATGACAAAAGGGCAATCGGAGAATTCCGATTGCCCTTTTTCTATGGCCCTACCCCTTAGAAAGCGGCAAGACTTCTATTTGTAAGAGCTCCTTAAGGGCCAAGGGAGAGAGTTCTAGCAAAATCCCTCTTTTGCCTGCATTTATGGCAAATAGGGGCAAATCTAGCGCCCTTTGGTCCATATAAATAGGAATAGGCTGCTTGAGGCCCAAAGGGCTACAACCACCACGGATGTAGCCCGTTTTAGCTTGTAGCTGAGCTTGGGCTAAAAGGTCGAGCTGCTTGAGGCCCAAACTTTTTTTCAGCCCTTTGAGGTCCAATTGCCGATCGCCGGGCACCAAAGCCATCAATAACTGCTTGCTGCTGCCCTGCAAGACCAAACTTTTGTAAACCTGGGCCAAGGGCAATCCGTTTTCTTCAGCAATTTTGGCCACATCTAGGTTCTCGCTATCATACTGATATAAAATGCTTTTATAGGGAATTTTTGCCGCCGATAATAGCCGCATAGCATTGGTCTTTTTCATTAGTTTTACTTTTTTTATTTGATGGGCTAAAGCCAAAGCCAAAGCAAACACAGAGATATTTCTTAATTTTGATAGACAACAAATTTACCAATATGCGCCTCTCTCCCTTTCTTTTTCTCCTAATTTTTGGCCTACAAGCCTGCGCGCCCAGCCATTATAGCCCCTTCTATAAACTAGAGTATCAGCAGTATGATAAAGCGATGGTACTCCAGACCGACTGCATCCAAAAAGAGCAGCATTTTTACCTCCGCTGGGAACACCCCAAAAGCAACTATATCCTTGATGTTCAAGTCTATCCGCATCAGAGCAAAGAGACGCTTTTGTATCATGAGGTCCTCGATTTTCAGGCCGTGGAGTTGGGGCAGGCCCAAAGCCTAAAGTTAGGCGATTTTAAACCCGGCGGCCAGCCCTTGGTCCTCAAATTACAAATTGCTTCGCCCCAAAAAAAATTGCTGAGCACCCAACTCTTCTACCTCAATGGCCCAGAGCGACAAATTGACCAAGAGATTTATCTAGAACATAAGGATGGCCGCCCCTTTTTGGGTAGCTACGCCAAAGCCGCTGATATTTTACAATTGGCTAGCGCCGCCGACTCTATACAGCTTTTTTGTATCGATTTTTTTCCAAAATCTCAAGCCCCTGCCCCACCCCCATACAGCAATAATAGCGGCATCTTTTTGGGCCAAAACCAAAGCAACAAAGCCCGATTTTGGGTCAAAAAAGGCCAAGAACTACGCCTAAGCCAAGAAGGACTCTACTGGATCCGGAGCGATAGCAACGCCAGCCAAGGCATTTATCTCAACTACTTTGGCGAGGACTTTCCTAAGGTCAATCGCATCAAAGACCTTATTCTCGGTAGCCGATATATTACAAAAAATATAGAGTACAACAAGATGAATAAGGCCGAAAATCCCAAAAAGGCCCTAGACGAATTCTGGCTGGCCCGAAGCAAAAAAGAGGCCGTGGCCAAAAGACTTATCCAAAGTTATTATGGCCGTATGGAATACGCCAACCAAAGCTTTAGTAGCTATAAAGAAGGCTGGAAAACGGATAGAGGAATAATTTATACTATCTTTGGGCCGCCACAACTTATTCGGCAAACCAATAAGGAATTGCACTGGTACTATGGCAGCAGCCGCGGCCGCTATCCCGTCCATTTTACCTTTAGTGCCTATGAGGGCCAATGGATACTCCAACGCAGCAGCCAATACCGCAGCGCCTGGAATGCCGAGGTACTCAACTGGCGAAATGCCATACAATAGTGCCTAAAGGAGGAGCAGAAGTATTTTTTTTTGGGGCTTCCCCTTCGCTTCGCTCCGGGTCGGGCTGTGCACTGTCTCGCTCTTCGCTCGGCCCTTCGGCGCTAAAGCGCCTCGGTCTGGCCTGACGGCCAACAGTTACCATCCCTAAGCCAGCGGGCTGCGCCCGCTTCTAGACGCTACAACATCTATGAATGAGCTAGACCTCTCCATCACAGAAGAAAACTACCTAAAGGCCATCTACAAATTGGCCGACCTGGACCCCGGACCAGTATCTACCAACGCCATTGCTCAGGAGGTGCAGATTTCTGCCGCCTCGGTGAGCGATATGCTCCGCCGCCTATCTGAAAAAGAGCTAATTGTTTATGAAAAATATAAGGGGGTGCGCCTCAACCCCCAAGGCAAGCAGCAGGCCCTGGCCCTAATCCGAAAGCACCGCCTTTGGGAAACCTTTTTGGTAGAAAAACTAGACTTTAGCTGGGATGAGGTCCACCCCCTAGCCGAACAGCTCGAGCATATTCGCTCTACGGAATTGGTGGACCGTCTAGATGCTTTTTTGGGCCACCCCAAAGTAGACCCACATGGCGACCCCATTCCAGATGCAGAGGGCAATTTTCATGTGCTAGAGCATATCATTTTGGCCGAGCTAAAAGAAGGGCAATGCGCTCGCATTGTGGGCGTCAAAGAGGATGATGCCGACTTTCTCCGCTACTTAGAAGAATTGGGCCTACAGCTGGGCGTAGAGCTGCGGCTCATTAAGCACTTTAGCTTTGATGGCAGCTTGCTGGTCCAGAAAAAAGATGGCCCACAACTGCAACTGAGCAAAAAATTGGGGCAACACCTTTTTGTTCGCCTTTGCTAAAGTTGGAACTTTGCCGCAGGCAAAAAAGTTATGCCCCCGAAATCAAGAAAATGGCGTTCTTTTCGGTCTAGCAGGCGGCGAAGCCGCCGCAGGCTTAGGGATGGACAGCAGTGGCGCGAAGCGCCAGACCCAGCCGCCAAAGGCGGCGCAGGGCCGAGCGACCCGACCAACGGGAGCCGACGCAGCGAAGCAAGTAACAGCGAGCTGTGACAACCAGCCCCTATAGGGGCGCCAGTTCGATAACCGAAGGGCGTAGCGAAAGCCCCAAAAAAATAACAACTCATGGAATTTAAGAATAAAATCGAAATCGTTAACCGCAAAGCGCGGCATTTATATGAATTTGTATACACCCTAGAAGTGGGGATTGTATTGCAAGGGACCGAAATTAAGTCTATTCGTCAGGGCAAAGTTAATATGGGCGATGCTTTTTGCCGGATAGTAGAGGGCGAGCTTTTGCTAGAGAAGCTGCACATTTCGGTTTATGAATTTGGGACTTACAACAATCATGAGCCATTGCGGCCTCGTAAGCTCTTGGCCCACAAACAAGAAATCAAGAAATTGCTGGGTCGAGTAAAGGAAAAAGGATTTTCTATTGTACCTTATCGTCTTTATTTAAATGAGCGGGGCAAAGTAAAATTAGAAATTGCCTTGACCCGTGGTAAAAAGAGTTTTGATAAGCGTGATAGTCTGAAGCAAAAGGACCTCAAGCGCGATATGGACCGCAATTTAAAATATGGATAAGTTTAGCCCTTTACTACTGAGTTTGCTTTTTTTGGTTGCCTGTCAGGGGGGAGCTGTAAAAGAAAGAACTGAGTCTAAATCAGAAGAAGAAATAGACAGTGCTGTATCTTTGGCCCCGGCTGAAGATACAGCATTTTTGTACGCAGAAGCTCGTCGGCTTCGGCAGTTAGAAATTCGGGACTCCTTACTTTCTTTGGAGGATAGTGCCTGGGTAGATTTAACGGAATTGATTCCACAGGCGGATTATGAAATTCGTTATGCGACGAGCAACAACTTTATGGAGTTGCAGGTCTATGCTTGTCCGGGCTGTTATACTCGTTTGGCGGTGGCTAAATCCTTGATGGCTGTGCAGCAGAATTTGGATAGTATGGGTCTAGGTCTTAAATTCTTTGATTGCTACCGGCCTTCTGCGGCGCAGTGGGCGCTTTGGAAGAAAACGCCAGACCCTCGTTATGTGCATCCGCCCAAGCAGGGTTCTATGCACAGTCGTGGCAATGCCTTGGATCTCAGTTTGGTGGATAGTTTGGGCCGGGAGTTGGATATGGGCACTCCCTTTGATTATTTTGGCAAAGAAGCCTATTGGTCCTATACCCAACATTCGGAAGAAGTGAATAAAAACCGTAAATTGTTGCGGCAGCAGATGCAGGCTGCTGGCTTTTCTACTATTCGGACCGAGTGGTGGCATTTTGTTTATAAAGCCCAGCGCTTTCCCTTATCCAATTGGCAATGGTCTTGCTCTTCAGATAGTTTGGAGCAAAAGGGCTAAAATGCACAATTCTTGCAGAATGGGCCAAGAACTTAACAAAACGACATTTATGAAACTCTCTTATTTTTTAAGCTTTTGCTTTCTTTTACTAGCCGTAGCTAGCTGGGCCCAGCCCGATTTAGAAAACCTCAGTCGTGAGGAAAAAAACACCATGCGCAAATGTCCTTTGCACAAAAAGAAGATGAAACTCAGCGATAACTATCGGGCCAATGCCTCTGATTTTCGCCGTAGTGAGGATTATCCATTTGCCTATCAGCTCAATTATCGTCGTTATTGCTCGGTTTGCACCAAGTTACTGACCAAAGAAGAGAAGCAATTTGCGGCAGAAGAGCGGGCTAGAGGAAACAAGGCCAGTATGCAGCGTTGTACGGTCCACAATAAATTTATGAAGACCAATCCTGAGTTTTCTTCTGTAAAATCGATAAAAAATGAAAAGCGGGATGAGGACATCATCAATGCCAAGCAGTACATGGGTCGTTTTTACTGCCGGGTCTGCTCTAAGGTCTACCGCATTCGCTACAAAGATGAAGAATAACTTTTAATCTCTCTCTCCTATGAATATTTTTGCCATAATTGCCCTTGTTGTATTACTCTTGATTGCGGGTATTTTCTTTCTGCTTCGTTTTTTGCGCAATGTACAGCCCGATGAAAGCGAGCTAGAGGAAGACTTAGTCAACCTTAAGAAGGCTATTGCTAGCTTTAAGGGCGGCTTTGTTCCTTGGTCTGCGGGCATTTCTGCCAGAGAGGCAGACCAAGTGGTTCAACATAACAATCGGCGACAGGGCAAGGGCGTTTTTCTCTCTCCGGAGGGGCAGCCTGTTTTTGCCTATGCTTTTCGCAGCTACATTGGTCCGGGGAAAAACAATTTGGTCTATGTGCTTACCTTAGAGCATGAGTATGTCTTTCGGACGAGCACCAAAGGGACCGAAATTCGGCGAGATGAGCGCCTAGTTGGGCTGCTCCGCCCCAATGGGAAGTTGGTAGACGAGCGTGGCCGAGATATTGGCCGTTTGGAGCGTCGCAATGCCATTAGTGAAAGTCGCTTTTATCTAAAAGAAGAGAATAGCGAAAGAGAGCTGGCCAAAATTGCCCTACCCGATAATATTGGCAAGATAGAAGCCGTAGAAATCACGGGCATGCTTTCGGCGGAGCAGGAGCAGCAGCTCAAGGCGGTGGCCAGCTATGAGCTGGTTGAGAACCTGGGCCTCTTTGCCCAATAGCGAGCTGTTAAAGCGAAAAGGGCAGCTGGAGTTTTCCAGCTGCCCTTTTCTTTTGGCCCAACTGCCCTAGGGCAAAAAAAAAAGCAGCCAGCAAAAATGCTAACTGCTTTGGAGGTCGCGGGCGGATTCGAACCGCCGTACAAGGTTTTGCAGACCTCTGCCTAGCCACTCGGCCACGCGACCTTTTTAAAGGTATGCTTCTCTGTTGAAGCGATTGCAAATATAGGGCAGGGCTTTGGATTATCCAAATCTTTTCACCTAAAAAATGGTTTTCATAGGGAAATCAAAGCTAGCTTTGGCTAGTGAATCGATACTTTTCTCCAACTGAATCAGGCCTTTAGGGGCATCGTGATAATCTAAAATTATTTTTTGTCCTTGTGGTAATTTTAGTCCAATGGCCTTAAAGGGGAAGCCCTCTAGGGCTTCTTCTGTTTGGGGGTAATATCGTTGCCAAGACTCAAAGGCGGGGGTCCAGCTAGCCAATAAGGTCTTCAATTTTTGGGGTTCTATTTTGCATTCTCTTTTGCCCATGGGGTTGGCAAAGGCGAGGCCTTCATAGAGAACATCTCCATTGGCCCAAAAGTAGAGGCGATACTGGGGGCATTTTCCGTAGCAGGGGCCAGTCATAAAGCTCAGCAGGGGTTGATTATTTTTCAGCTTGCTGGGCAGAAGTCCCTTACCAAATTGGTTGCCCAAGCCTGTTTCTTGCTCTATCTTTATTCTTCCCTCTCGAGATTGGCGGTAAGCCTGCATTTGCAGGGCAGAATCGGCCAATGGTTTGGCGGCTATGGCCTCCTCTTGGGCTCTTCTAGCCTCGGCCTGTTCATCGGCTTGGCGGAGTTGTTCTTGCCAGGCACGTTCTTCTTTTCGGTGTTGGCAGGCCAAGAGTAAAAAAAGAGCTAAGCATAGGATTGGATAATGTGCTTTCATCTGCTAATTTTGGGCTAAAGATAATTATTATTTTTGGGGTTTGCTGCTCACTTTGGCCCCCCTTTATTCGCTACAAGCTTTAGCATTCTATGAAAAAGGTCCAACACTACTTGGGGCAAGCCATTGATATTCGTTCTTTAGTGCTTTTGCGCATTCTTTTTGGCGGCATTGGCGCCTATGGCTTCATCAGTTCTTGGGTGAAGGGAGAAGCGGCAGAGCGTTTTCAGGGCTTGGCCTATCGCTTTAGTTGGTCGGGTTATACGGTTCCCACTTTAGGTGATGCGGCCATTCCCTACCTCTATCTTTTTGGGCTATTGGGGGCTATTGGGGTTAGCTTGGGGGCTTATTATCGGGTTTCAGTACTTTTATTTGCCTGTTGCTTTGGGTATTTGCATCGTTTAGATGCCAGTAATTTTATCAATCACTACTACTTGATTGAGTTATTGGCCTTATTTTTCTTTTTTGCGCCTGCGCATCGCAACAGCAGTTGGGATGCTTATCGGCGGCCCAAGATACGATTAGAGCAGCATCCTTTCTTTTGGCTTTTTTGCTTGCGCCTACAAATTGCGCTGGTTTATTTTTTTGCGGGTTGGGCCAAATTGAGTGCTGATTGGTGGGCTGGGCGGCCCTTGCGCATTTGGTTGCTACAGGCCCAGGATACGCCCTTGATTGGGCAATTTTTGGCCTTAGCCGAAACAGCTGTTTTGGGGGGACGTTTGGCGGCCTGCTACGACCTAACGATCTTCATTTGGTTGAGTTGGAGTAGAACAAGGCCTTGGGCTTATTTGGGGGTGCTTATTTTTCATGGGCTCACGGGCTATCTGTTCAACATTGGACTTTTTCCGCCCTTGATGATAGGGATGACCTTGGCTTTTTTTCCGCCTAAAAGTTGGAAAAGGCTGCCTCTTCCTTATTTTAAGGGAGGAAAAGCGGCTTATAAAAGCTACTTTGGGTCTATTTTGCTGCTTTATTTTGCATGGCAATTTATTTTGCCCTTGCGGCATCATGTCTTTGGGGCCAAAGATATTATTTGGTCGCAGCGTTATTATCGTTATGGTTGGCGGGTCATGTTAGTAGAGCATCAGGGGCAAGTTCGTTTTGAGTTGGCGGACCAAGCAGGAAATCGTTGGGAGGTATCGGCAAGTAAATACCTCAAGCCCTATCAGATTAAGCGGATGAGCGTGCAGCCCGAGGCGATTCGGGAGTTTGCTGTATTTTTGGCCCAGCAAGAGGCCAGAGAAGGGCAAAAGCTAGCGGTATATGTAGATGCTTTTGTCAGTTTGAATGCTCGGCCAAGTCAGAGAATTATTGACCCCAAAGTCAATTTGGTCCAAGCGGCTCCATTTGGGCCTTGGCTGCTCCCTTTGGCGAACTAAAGCGGGCCAAGGGCTGTTTTAGGCGGCGAAGCCGCCACAAAGGAGCGAAGCGACGCGGCCTAGGGATGGTAACTGGTGGCCGTTAGGCCAGACCCAGGCGCTGCAAGCGCCGCAGGGCCGAGCGAATAGCGAGCCAGTGCACAGCCCGGCCGCCGAAGGCGGCAGGCCCCAAAAAATTAGCATAGAACAAGAAAAACAAGGAATGAAAATTTTATTGCAACTAGTAGGCTGGTTAGTCTTTATTGGCCTTTGGTTTTTGGTAGAGACGGAGTGGTTGAATTTGGTCAAAGCGCCTTTTTTGCGCTACCTCAACAGCTTTGCGGGCTTCTACTTCTTTTTTATGGGCTTTAGTAGCCTGATGCAATTTTTGCAATATATTTATCGGCGGCGGAAGAAGCTGGGGGCGGGGCAGAAAGACAACATCATTGCGGGCAGCCACAACATCTATTATTTGGTGATGCTCTTGGTCCTATTCATGACTATTTTGAGTTTGTTTGGGATCAATTTGAGTAGTTTACTGACCTCCATTAGTATTTTTGCGGCTGCCTTGGCCATTTTGAGCAAGGACTACATCTCGAATATTATTAGTGGGATGATGATTGCCTTTTCGAATGAGGTAGATTTGGGCGATGTGGTAAAAATTGGGGAGCAGAAGGGCAAAGTGATGAGTTTGAGCCTATCAAAATTGCTCATTTTGAATGATGATGACGATTTGATTTACATCCCGAACAACACCGTTTTTCTGAGTGAGATCGTCAACTATACCAAGCGAGACATCAAGAAAACCAGCATTGAGTTTGAGATGGACTTGCAGTATGTTCGGCGCATACCGAACCTAGAGCAAGACCTGATTACGGCCATTGCGAACTATCATGAATGGATACAAGAAGACAGCTTCATCCTGAAGGTGGAAGAGCTAAAAAAAGACGCCGTAATATTTAAATTTCAGTATATATTGAAGGAGCCGAATCGCAAATTAGAGCAAGACATTCGCCGTTTGATGATTCGTCATATTGTTCATATTGTAAAAGAGCATCAGAACAATGTGATACCGTAAATAAGGGCGATAATGAGGAGAAGAACAACGCCTAAGCCGGGCAGCATGCAGCCTTTGGGGCTATGGCTGGGCCCTTCTTCATTTTCTTGGGCTGTAGGATGGTGAGAAAAGGCCTCTTGTTCGGCTTCCTCTTGGGGTTCTCCATTGGCCAGGGGGGTACCTTCAATATCTAGTTGTTCCAACTTATGCTTAAGTCTTCTGGGCAAGCGTTTGATTTGCGTATGGGCGGCAAACAAGCGTTGCAGATTGGGTAGATCGACGAGGCTATCGGGTAATTGCTCTATCGGGTTGCTCTCGATATGCAAAACCTCTAGGGCGCGGAGGGCGTCTAGAATTAGCGGCAGGCGGTCCAAGTCATTACCTTGCAAATAGGCCATTTTCAGGCGGCCAAGGCGGGCAAAATCTGAGGGAAGATGTTGGAGTTGGTTATGTTCTAGATGGAGGATCTCCAAAGAGGCCAGGCCTTCCAACTTGGGTAAATGTTGGAGGGCATTTTCTTTAAGGTTGAGTTGTTTGAGGCTAGCTAGGCGGTCTAGGCTATCGGGCAGCTCTTGCAGTTCATTTTGGGCCAACTGCAAAAGCTCTAGGCTACGGAGCTGACCAATTTGAGCGGGCAGATGGCGGAGCTGATTATTTTGCAACCACAAATTTTGCAGGGCAAAAAGAGAGCAAATGCTTTCGGGCAATTGTTGCAGCAGGCAATTTTGGAACTGTAGCGTTTGTAGCTTAGTGAGTTGGCCGACATTGACCCAAATTTGGCTAATGGGGTTATCATTGAGGGCCAAAAAGCTCAGATTGGGCAGCTGCTCCTCTTCCAAATTGGGCAAACTACTAATATTATTGTGGCTGAGGTCTAGGCGCTTGAGGCTATGCAGGCCCAAAATAGCAGCGGGCAAGGCCTTGAGTTGGTTATTAGAGAGCTGCAGCAGCTCTAGACGGCTATGCGCCAGAAAGTCGGCGGATAAGGCTGAAATCTGATTATTTTCTAGATAGACCTCCTTGAGATTACTCCATTCATTGAGCCAATTAGGCAGGGCCGTCAGTTCATTATTACGAAGGTCCAAAACCTCTACATAACGCAAATTAGCGAGGACAGCCGGCAGGCTGCTCAGCTCTCGTTCCGATAAATCTAGCTCTTGGATGGCATAGCAAGCCGCCACGGCCTCATGCTGTTCGGCATAATAAGGCAGGGGAATATACTGCCGAAGCTCGGCATATTCCTGTTCCCAGGGTTTTAGATTGAATCCCTGAGCGCGGGCACGCAAAAGGGCCATTTCCACCTTTTCGGGATTGGCGGAACGAAGTTTTTTCCAGAGCTGCTCGGTTAGAGGTTGCATTATTACGATTTTTGGAGCTAAAACAAGCGCCAAAATAAGGATTCTTAAACGAGCTACCAATATTTAGCGGCTGTTTTCTTTTTTCCTTTTTTAGGGTTTACTTTTCCGTTATAAATAAGTATATTGCTTATGTAGACCCTTTTGAGTAATTACCAAACAACAGAGATATGTTAGCAGAAAACGATGACATTCGGAATAGCATCCTCAAGTTGCCCTGCCCAACCTGCGGCAACCAACTGAGTTATTCGGCAGAAAAACAGCTTATTAGCTGTGGACATTGTGGTTTTTCTAAAGATTTTGACAAGGCCAACGACCTTGTTCGGGAGCAATCTTTGGCCCGAGCCGCCAGCCAGCAAAACCAATATAAGCCCAAAGATTTGGGCAAAAAGGTCATGAATTGTGGGGGCTGTGGGGCCCAACTCATGGTCGATAGCAGTGAGGTTTCGCTGCGTTGCAATTTTTGTGGCTCAGAAAAAGTGAATGAAAAAGCCTTTGAGCAAAACCTCATTCAGCCACAGGGCATCTTGCCTTTTGTGGTCACAAAACGGCAGGCCAGCGATAAATTTAAGGATTGGATTAAAACGGGCTGGTTTCATCCTAATAAGCTAAAAAAACTGGCCGCTTTGGGCGATGTGCATGGCATTTATGTCCCTTTTTGGACCTTTGACGCCCAGACCTACACGCAATGGCAGGGGCAGGCTGGTTATCATTATTATGAAAACCAAACGGTTTATGAAAATGGCGAGCAAAAGACCAAACGGGTACGTAAAACCCGCTGGGAGTCAAAGTCGGGCCGTTTTCGCCAACCCTTTGACGATGTTTTGGTGGTGGCCTCTAGGGGCTTGCCAGAAAAAATCATTGAGCGCATTTTTCCTTATCGCCTAGAAGAGACTATCAACTACCAAAATGAATTGGTGGTCGGTTGGGAGTCTGAAATTTATAGCGTAGATGTGCAGCAGGGCTACCAAAAGGCCGAGCACAAAATGATGGAGGACCTTCGCAATCGGGCCCGCCGAGAGTTGGGCGGCGACGAACAGCGCAGTTTGCGTGTAGATAGCGACTTTTTTGAGCAGACCTTCAAGCATCTGATTTTGCCGGTTTGGCTCTGTAGTTATCAATATAATGGCAAGTCTTATCAGTTTGCGGTGAATGGGCAAACGGGCCGCATTAATGGCGAAAAACCCATTTCGACCATCAAGGTGATTATTACGGTCTTGATTGTTGTGGCCATTATTGGGCTCATTATTTTCTTGTCTTCTGGAGGCGAGGGAAATTAGGATTTTTTGGGGCTGCCCCGCCCTGCGGGCGGGTCGCTCCCCTCTGGGCTCGCAGGTCTGCTCGGTCCTTCAGCGGCTTTGCCGCTTCGGTCTGGCCCTGCGGGCCACCCGCTGGGCAGCTCAGCCTGCGGCCCTCTGGGCCTGCAAAACGCAAAAAACGGCGGTGGCCTTTTCCTAATATGCAGGGATATGGCTATCATTGCAAAGCTCCTTTTTTGAATAAAAAAGGAGCTTTACTTTTTAAACCATAGCTAGCATGAAAAAGAACAAAAGCATTTTGGCCCTAGTAACGGGGGGCACCTTTGACAAAGAGTATGATATGATTACGGGCAAGCTCTTTTTTAAGGACACCCATTTGCCCGAAATCTTTAAGCGGGGGCGGGCCACCTTAGACATTAAGGTGCGCACCTTAATGATGGTTGATAGTTTGGAGATGACGGATTTGGACCGAGACATCATCATTAAGCATTGTCAGAGCACTGAGGAGCAGCAAATTTTGATTACCCATGGCACCGATACCATGGAAATTACGGCGGCGGCCATTGCCAAAGCTGGCAAAATTGGCGGGAAAACCATTGTTTTATTGGGGGCCATGATTCCCTACACCTTTGGCATGTCTTCGGATGGGTTTTTCAATTTGGGCAGTGCAATTGCCTTTGTGCAAACCCTGCCTCCTGGCGTTTATATTGCCATGCATGGCGAGTACTTCAATTGGGACAATGTGCGCAAGAACCGCTCTACGGGTTATTTTGAGGCGCCTAAAGACAAAAAACATTAGGATTGGCGGGCCGGAGATCTTTGCTGGGCGGGGACAAAACAGTGGAGCGGATGAGCGCTGCGGAGCGGGTGCCCCGGAGGGGCAGACCAAAGGCAGGCGCAGCCTGCCTGCAGGGCCGAGCAGACCTGCGAGCCCCGCAGCATAGCGACCCGCCCGCAGGGCGGGACAGCCCCTAGCACAATAAACACAAATAACTATAAAACAGGCAGTTATAAATTAAATGGAAGATTAAGAGGTTTTGAGAAAAGCGACGTACACAAAGAGGCCAAATATAAAAGTAGTCCCCAAAATAATAACGCTAAACATGACGGCATCTTGGTAAATCATTTCGAAGGTATTGGGGATAGCGAACTTGGGTTGGTCTTTTTCATAAATCATTTCGACAGATTGGCCTTCATAGTAATAGGTCTGCATATTTTCGATCTTGCGGTTAAGGATTCGGTCATTTTCATCTTGGTACTCAAAGGTAGTGCTATAGCTGATCGACTGATCGCCATCATCGTCATAGCTAGTATGAGTTTGGACGGCGACCACCTCTGCATTGACTTTTTGGCCATGCAGTTGCAGTTGTTGTCCTTGATAAATCGTTTTTAGCTGAATGCTAAGCAAATAGCTAGGGAATAAGAGGAGGAGCCAAAAGCCGAAGCGTTTGGCTAGATTGGGAAAAAAGCTAGGCATATCTAGAAAGTAAAAATGGGGCCTAGGGCCCCATTATTTTTATAAGTATGATCTAAAAAATTAGCGAGGCACCTCGACCTTAGCGATAATATCGGCGACAACATCACTAATCTGCATGCCCTCCATTTCTCTTTCGGGCGTCAGGATAATTCGGTGATTGAGGACGGGATAAGCCACATATTGGATATCATCGGGGGTAACAAAGCTGCGGCCATTCATGGCGGCTAGGGCCTTAGCGGTTTGCATAATGGCCAGAGAGGCACGGGGTGAAGCGCCTAGGAAGAGGTCGGCATGCGAGCGGCTACGGTGGACCAATTCGGCGATATAGTCGAGTAATTCGGTTTTGATATGGACCTGTTCGATAATCTCTTGGCAGTCTTGAACATCTTGGGCGGAGAGCACGGGGTTCACGTCTGCGGCTTGGCGCTTTGTGAAGTCATCCTTAAAGCGATAGAGAATTTGTTGTTCTTCTTTCAGGGAGGGATATTCTAGGAGAATGCGGAAGAGGAAGCGGTCCAGTTGGGCCTCGGGTAGTTTATAGGTACCTTCTTGTTCTATAGGGTTTTGGGTAGCGAGGACCATAAAGGGAAAATTCATCTTGTAGGTTGTTCCGTCTACAGAAATTTGTTTTTCCTCCATGACCTCAAAGAGAGAGGCTTGGGTTTTGGCTGGTGCTCGGTTAATTTCATCGATAAGGACCAAATTGGAGAAAATGGGTCCTTGGGTAAAGACAAAATCGGAAGATTTCATATTAAAGATCGTTGTACCGGTTACATCCGAGGGCATCAGGTCTGGAGTAAACTGAATCCGGTTAAAGTCCACCTTCATACTTTGGGCCAGTAGCTTGGCGGTAAGTGTTTTGGCGATACCGGGCACCCCTTCTAGCAGGACATGTCCGCCAGAGAAGAGTGCGATAAGGATGAGATCAATCATTTCATCTTGTCCGATAATTACCTTTTGGATTTCTTGTTTTACTTTTTGGACAGCCTCTTGAATTTTGAGGCTTTGGCTATCTTCTTGTTCCCAGCTTTGCATGCTAGGGCTATGTTCTTCTTCTTTAGCGGGTTGGTCTTGTTCTGGAAATTCTTGCATATTTAGTTCTTAAGTTATGGACTTAGGAGGTGAGTAAAATGGGCAGTTATCTTTTGCTTTAGGCTGTGGGTTGTTGTCTTCGGGTTTCTTCTGCTTCATAGAATTTTTGGACCAGCAGATAAAAATTATTGAGTGTTTCTGCTGACATGGTCACATTGGGTTTTGCCAATTGTGAAGAGAGGTGATTATATCGTTCTAGAATTTCTTCAATAATTTTATAGTCGATTTCGCTACGTTGAGCAATTTGTTGAGCGGCTAGGTTATCCCAATTTTTAATATTTAGGCCATATCGTTTTCTGAGGTGGCTATGAAATATTTGCATAATTTTCTCAAAAATGAGTCCATGGCTTTGTCGTTGGAAATAGAGTCGGCTAATTGTTTTGACAAAACCTAGGGAGGTATTATGATTTTTTGGGAGGACCTCAATTTGTTGTTGTCTTCTTTTGGCGCCAAAAAGGGCGTAGCTAAAGGCGCCAACTAGGAGCAGCAGCCAAGCCCATCGCAGGGCAGGTTGAGAAAAGACATACTCCATTGGGGTTGGGGGTTTGTCATATCGTTGTGGGCTGCGGGGGTATTCGTAGGGTCTGGGGTTTGTACTTGCGTAATCCCAGATAATTTTTTTGGCTGAGAAGGGTTGCAATAGGCGTTGGAGATAATTATAGCCTACAGTTCCATTTGTATTTTGGGAGAGGTAGAGATTGGTTAGCATAATGGGGTTGCTATGCCAATAGAGTCGTCCTTCTCCTACTTCGATAGCGAAGAGATAGGGGTAGCGCATATCGCTTATGCCACCCTCTAGTTGATAGAAGCCCGCTTCGACGACGGCGGGTTCATCTCCTGGACAGATATTATAGTCGGGGATGTAGGTCCAATAATACTCTCCGGTATCCTTTACGCCTGTTTTATAGGCAAAGGGATAAAGTTCTGCATTTTCGCCATCATCGTATTCATCGGCATAAAAGCCGGCTAGCACTTGCTTGCTGCTCATGCTACTGTGGCGATAATCGGTAGCCAGGCTATAAAAGCAATGATAGCTTTCAAAGAGGGTATAAAACAAGCTATCGGAGGGTTCGATCGCCACAATCAGGGCATTTCCGCCGGCTTCCAAAAAGGCTTTTAATTTTTCGGCATCTTGGGCAGAATAATAGGGTTCTCCGGCGCCAATAAATACATAGAGGCTATTTTCTGCATTGGCGGTAGACAGTTGTTCATCTATGCGTTTATTTTCGTAGCGTTCAAAGCTATCTACGCTTATTTTAAGGAGCTCTTCTAGCAGTTTAAAATCGTAGGGTTCGGCTTCGGCATGTTCCATACTGGGCCACCATTGGTACTTAACTTCTCTAGAAGAGGCAAAGAAGTAGGCTAGAACGCCCAAAAGCAAGACCGCAATGACAATATAGAGCAAGCTTGAATTTTTCTTTTGTTCCATTAGGCATTCGTCTTTTGTTGCTTAGCCTTAGGCGTTCTTGCCTTTTGCAGCATATCATCAAATAGGGGGCTGATGCGACTAAACTCTGTTCGGTCTAAATTTGCGCCCTTAGCGAACCAGAAATACTCATAAATTCGGGTTACCTTTTGAAGCAAAGGGCGGGCGGGATGCGACCAAATCTCTCGGATATAGGCCCCATTTGTTTTTTCTTTTTTCCAGACAATATGTCCGGCATGCAAGAGGGCCTGCAAAATGCTCAAATAATAGAGGCGGAGGGCCAAGGAATAATTTTCGGCCTGTACGGCATCCTCCAAAGGCGTTTTAATATTGGCCTCTTCTAGGTTATCTTCTATCTCTTCTAGGAGGTAAGCCTCATCTTTACTAATTTTTTGGTTGGCGCCTAAAAGGCCACCACCCACTAGGCGAAAGACGATAAATACCAATAGGCCAATAACGACCGCAAAGAGGCTATACTTTAAGATGTTTTTGGTAGAAGCTGACATAGAGGGAGTATCAATAGAGCTATCTGCAGAAATTTGATCCTCTTCTTTTTCCTCCTCCTTTTCTTCCTTTACCTTTTCCTTATTATAGTCGTATTGCTTAGAAATTTGCTCCCAATCGGCTCGTTCTACATCCTGTGCTTGTCCAAAATTGGGACTTAGGCAAAAGAAAGCCCCCAAAAGCAATAGGCGATACAGCCAGCTACTCCCTTTCCATTCCATAACTTTTCTTTTGCTGGCCCAATTGGCCAATATGATCAAATAAATCTTCTGCAAGCACGGTCTGCTTGTAGCTTCGCTCGCTAATGCTCATGACCAAAAAGACCAAGGGAAACATAAAACAGAGCGAAAAGGCATGCAAAAAGAGGTTGAAGCTGGTATAATAGAGCTGTGCACCCTCCTCAGAGATGGGCAGTAGCGTCATAAAAGAATTAAAGTAAAAATCAACCAAGGGAGCTGTAGTGAGAAAAAGAAAAATAAAGCTCATCAGTACACCCACTACATAATTCCCCATCATCGAGATGTAGTTTTTCCCCAAATGCTTAAACCAAAGTGGAATACTGGCAATCAGGTTCTTTTGCTCATTATAACTAACCGCTAAGCCATGGGCCAAAACTGGAATGACAAAGAGCAGATAAAGGAAAATCATGATGTAATAATCCTCATTGCCATAGCTAACAAACAAGAAGTTCATCAGGGCACTAGCCAATAAGGCATTGGGGTATAGCCAAGCATGTTTGGCCCAACTCATTGGCCCATTGGCCTTGGCCGAAACACCAGAAAGTGCTATATGCAAAATAACCGACATGGCCCCAACATTGAGCAACCAACGTAGCCCCAATTCTTCTAAAAATAAGAACTGAGCAATATGGTAGGCCGTATAGGCCAATGCCTCAAAAAATGAGAATAGGAATCCAGCCTGATGAAACTCAAAGTAGTACTCCATCTGAATGCTGACCGCTGTATAAATGAAGGCCATAACTGCCGCCCCCAAAGCCAAACGAAGCAGTTGCTGACGATATAGCTTGAAGGCATCCATAAATACTTGGCCCTGGTTCTTAATCATTTTGAAATTGATCGGAATCTCCTTGGCCACCGGCAACTCTAACTCAGCTTCCTCCGCCGTCTGCTGTCGACGACCAACCCGCCAAGGGTACCAAACAAAGTAGCCCCCCATAAATACAAAAGAAGCAATAATCAAAATGGCCCGAACCACATAAGAGGCATCGCTATATCGGGTGATATAGCCCTCAATAAAGGCCGCCAATATAATTAAAGGTACAATGGCCATATAGATACTCAAGGCCCGCCTAGCCGCTAGTTGCAAGGATTGCAAGCGACTGTAGCTGCCCGGAAATAACAAGGCCCTACCCAAATGTAAACCCGCAGCCCCAGCAATGATAATACAAGAAATTTCTACAGCCCCATGCAGCCAAATGGTCAGGATAGAGTCCCAGTAAATGCCCTCCCGAATAAATAAAAACTGAAAAGCACCCACCATGATCCCATTCTGAATGAGAATGTAAATGGTCCCCACACCAAAAAGTAACCCCAGGATAAAGGTCCCAAAAGCTACCCGCAGGTTGTTCCAAGCAATCCGCATAAACATCCCCGTCTGATCCTCATCCTGATAGACAGACATCGGCTCGCCCTTACGGATGTTCTCATAGGTCATCTCTACATAGCCATCACCCAAGATAACTCGAGGAAAGTCCGGATCCATAATAGAAGAAAACACCCCAATGCCCACCGCCAAAATAAAGATGGCAAAAGACAATAGAAAATCTACTCTAGACTCATAAATGAGCTGAGGCAGGTCCTTGGACCAAAATTGTACAAATCGCTTCCATCTACTCTTCCGGTTCTTGTAGATGCTGTCAAATACAGCCTGCGATATATTGTTGAGGTATACCCGAACCGAACGGTTGGGGTAAAAGGTCCGAGAATAAGATAAGTCATCGGTCAACTCCGTAAATAGCTCACTCAGCTTTTCCGGGTCTTGGTCCTTAGAAGCCAATACTTCCTCAAACTCTATCCACTTGTCCTTATTCTTTTCTATAAATTTGGTCTCACGCATGAGGGGGATATTTGTAATACAATAGACAGTAAAGCCAAGCGCTTTCTGTTTAAGCTCTTAAAGCTAACTATTTTTTTTGCCTTATTCAATGAACCCTTCCAAAAAACAATAGCGCAAAACCTCAAGCCCTAGCCCTAACGGCTCCCCCGCCCCATGTTCCGCTCCGTCAATTCCCCCTTATGGTAGTATTCTACCTTCTCCAAAATGCCCAACTCACTATAAAATTTCCACTCGCCATGCCGCAAATCCCCCTCCCAAGCCTGTATAAATTCCCCGCTTTCCATACTCCCCTGCTCTTCCCAATAGTCTTCATAACTGCGGTCCTTGATCCCCGGCCACCAATAATCCCCCTTGCTCTTAAGCTTCCCATTCAAATGATAACTCTTCCACTCCCCTATCCTTGCCTCTAACTGCTGCTCCACAATCTGCCCCGATATAATCATCTGGGTCTTCCGACTCATAAAACGCCCCTCCTCTCGCAAACGCCCCGAGGAATAGTAAAATTTGGCCGCCCCATTCAAACCCCCATCTTTATAGTTTAACTCACTCGACATATTTCCCCCAATATGCCAACTCTTCCACTCCCCCGTCGCCCGCCCATAACGGTCATAGGTCCCAATCCGCTTCCTGCTCCCATCACTGTGGTAGCTTTTGTACTGCCCAATAATCTTCCCGCCCTGTATGTAAACCGCTTCCACTAAGGTGTCCGAATTGTACATCTGACGCAAAAATAAACTGTCGCCCCCCTTTACAGAAACTAAACTGTATTCACTCCTCAAAACCAATCGACTACTGTCGCTCTGTGCCCCCAAGTAAAAAGGGAGCAGCAAACAAAATATCAATATATATTTATACATATTACTCTAGTTGTTAATAATTTATTTACCTTCTTGTTCCTCTAAGACTAACGTAAAATAAATGTCTTTGCCTCCTTTTAGGCACAATAAGATGGCCAGTTATTTTCTCTATCGAGCCAAGAAACCCAAAAGTTATGCTATTCTGCTGCTGTTTTTCTTTTTGATTTGGGGCTGCCCCGCCCTGCGGGCGGGTCGCTCCCCTCTGGGCTCGCAAGTCTGCTCGGCCCTTCAGTGCTGCGCACTTCGGTCTGGCCCTGCGGGCCACCCGCCGGGCAGCTCAGCCTGCGGCCCTTCGGGCCTGTCCCATCCAAAATTGACCCTCAGAAAAAAAAATGGCTAGCCGTAATTTACGGCTAGCCATTTAACAATATGTACCCAAATTTATAAGGCCGGAAGCAGTTCCGCCTCTACCAGCAATTCATTTGCTAGGTATTCCTCTTTCTTCAATCTAATCGGCTGCAAACTGTTAATCCACTCTTCTTTATAAGGCAAGGCCACTTTGACGTAGTTGCGGGTAAATCCAAACATTTTTCCCTCTTGCTCCTTGGCCTCCAATAAAACCAACTCTTCCCGCCCCAATTGCTGCTGATAAAAGGCCAACTTCTTTTTCTCCGACAAAATCCGAAGCATCTCGTTGCGCTCTCTCCGTATATGCATCGGCACTTTGCCCTGCATCTCCGCCGCAAGCGTGTTGGCCCGCTCCGAATAGGTGAAGACATGCAAATAAGAAACAGGCAAACTCCGAATAAATTCATAGGTCTCCTTAAAATCCTCATCCGTCTCTCCCGGAAAACCCACAATGACATCTACCCCAATACAAGCCTGAGGCATTTTCTCCCGAATCCAAGCCACTCGCTGCGCATACAATTCTCTTTTGTAACGGCGACGCATCGCCTTGAGCTGCTTGTTATTTCCCGATTGTAAGGGTACATGAAAATGAGGCAAAAACCGCTTAGATTGAGCCACAAAATCAATAATCTCTTCGGTCAAAAGATTAGGCTCTATAGAAGATATCCGAAAACGATCAATCCCCTCTACTTGCTCCAATTCCTTGATCAAATCAATAAATAAAGCCTCTTTTTTAGGCTTCATCCCCTCAATAACCTCGGTGCCATTGCCAAAATCCCCTAAATTGACCCCCGTCAGCACAATTTCCTTAATGCCCATCTCGGCAATTTTATGCGCATTGGCCACCGCCTGCGCTACCGTATCACTGCGGCTCTTTCCTCTAGCCTGCGGAATCGTACAAAAGGAACATTTATAATTACAACCATCCTGCACCTTCAAGAAAGAACGAGTACGATCACCAAAAGAAAATGAATCTATAAATTCATTGGCTTCCTGCACTTCTCCCGCATAAACCATCCCTTTTTCTGGCGCCTTCGTCAAATCATTCACATAATCGAGAATCCGAAACTTTTGGGCAGCCCCAAGGACCAAATCCACCCCCGGAATATCGGCAATCTCCTGCGGCTTGAGCTGCGCATAACAACCAATCACCACCACAAAGGCATGCGGCGCCTTGCGCAAAGCAGAACGCACCACCTTCCGACACTTTTTATCGGCAAAGTCGGTCACCGAACAGGTGTTGATGACATAAATATCAGCCCCCTCATTAAAAGGGACTTCGCCATAACCCGCCTCTTCAAAAAGACGGCCAATGCTAGATGTTTCAGAGTAGTTGAGTTTGCAGCCTAAGGTATAAAAGGCTACAGTTCTTGGAGTTGCCAAACTGCAAATGTTTTATTGTCATCCAAATAAATCAAAAGGCCAAGCCTCTTGGGCTGCTTCCATAATGAATAAGCCAAGCGCAAAGATACATAAGTAGAGCAAAACGGCCAAGCCTTCTATTCTCTCCCCACAAAGCTAGACATAAAAAAAGGAAAGCTCCCTAAAGCTTTCCTGATATAGTTGGTTTTTGTGCCTTTGAATTGGGCCGTTTATTCGGTGTTTTTCTTTGGTCATCTAACTCAATTACTACTATAAGGCCTAAAGGGCAAAAAAGTTACAGTTTTTTAGAAGAAATGTGACATCTCTCTCTTTTTCTGCCGCCTAAACGCAAAAAAGGAAGTGGCCCTGGCCTAGCGATGTGTAGGGGGGGCCGAAGGCCAGACCAAAGCGCGCAGCGCTGAAGGGCCGAGCAGACCTGCGAGCCCCAAAACGTAGCGCCGACGACCGAAGGGAGGCGGAGGCCCCAAAACATCTGCGAGCCCCGACAACCAGCCCCAAAGGGGCGCCAGTTCGACGACCAAAGGGAGTAAACGTAGCGCCGACGACCGAAGGGAGGCGACAACAAGGACTTTAGTTCGCAGTTCGACGACTGTAAGGAGTAACGCCCCAAAAAAACAAAAAAATACTTAATCCTTTTGCTCCTCATCTATATCCTCTAGCTCTTCTGGCAAAACACCCTTGGCCTCTAAAAGGGCCAGTAGGCGATCCATTTTACTGTGCATTTTTTTCAGTTCCTGCTCCACATCTTCAAATTGCTGCTCGGTTTCATCATGGTCACTGACCATGGCATCGACAAAGATCGAATTGACGATAGAGAGTCCAAAAACACCCCCCATAATGAGCATGAAAATAAAATAGGCCTTGGTAAAAAACTCGGCCACTGGCGAAAATTGGGCCTCCTCTACCAAAGCATCGGTTACCCCGTTCCAGCCCTCTACCGTGAAGACCTGGAAGATAACATAATAGGCCTTGAGCGGATTGCCGAACATATTGGGCGCCGCCTCTTGGAAGAAAAAAGTGGAAATAATGGCCATAATAAAGACCAAAACAAAAAAGCCGACCAAGACCATAAAAGAAGCCTTTAGGGCCTCGCTAATCGAGCGGAAAATATGCTCCACCTGTGGAAAAAACTGAATAAATCGGAAAAATTTAAAGACCCGCAACACCCGCAGCACCATCAAAAAGCTCACATTCACATAATCCGTTAGCTCCGGAATAATATGGACCAATAAGGAGGGCAAAGAGAGCAAAATCAGCGTAAGATCAAAGCGGTTCCAATGCGAACGCAAATACTCCTGCAGCCCATAATGCCTAGCCTTAACAAACAGCTCGGTCAGAAAAAGAACCGTGAGCAGGTCGTCCAAATAGGTAAAAAGCTGCTCATAGCCCGTATCGGGAAACCCCTGAAAAAAGATAATCACCGCATTGAGACTAATCAGGGCCAAAATGTTGCGATCATTGAGAAACAGACGACTAAAAAAAGAGGGTGTTTTGGCGGTGCCCATATTGCTTTGTTCGATTGAAGGAGGTGTATTGTATGTAAAAAATTTGCTGACTCTCTTGTCGAGAGCCAGCAAATTTAATGATTTCCTATATTAAGCTAAGGATTATGTCTGAATAATGCCGGGGTTAAATTTAGCCACTGGCGCATTGTTCGCCGCCTCGATACCCATCGAGATCACACGACGAGTTTCTAGGGGATCAATGATGGCATCTACCCAAAGGCGAGAGGCAGCATAATAGGCCGAGCTCTGCTTTTCGTAGCGGGCCTCAATTTTCTCGAGCAGCTCCTGCTCTTTCTCTTGGCTGAGCTCTTCGCCCTTGGCCGCCAATGAGCTCTTCTCGATTTGGAGCAGCACTTTGGCCGCTTGCGAGCCGCCCATCACCGAAATCTTGGCATTGGGCCAAGCCACAATCAAACGAGGATCATAGGCCTTGCCACACATAGCGTAATTGCCCGCCCCATTCGAGTTCCCCATCACAATAGAGAACTTGGGCACGGTAGAATTAGAAACGGCAGAAACCATTTTGGCCCCATCCTTAATAATTCCACCATGCTCCGAGCGCTTACCCACCATAAAGCCCGTCACATCATGCAAAAAGACCAATGGAATCTTCTTTTGGTTACAGTTCATGATAAAACGAGCCGCTTTATCGGCCCCATCAGAATAAATAACGCCTCCAAACTGCACTTCTCCTTTGGCATTCTTTACCACTTGGCGGTTGTTGGCCACAATGCCCACAGCCCAACCATCTATGCGAGCATAGGCGCAGATCATGGTTTTGCCATAGCCCTCTTTATATTGCGTTAGTTTAGAGTCGTCAACTAGACGCTCAATCAGCTCTAGGCTATCATAAGGGCGACTGCGATCGAAGGGGAAAATTCCGTAAATATCTTCTGGATCTTTGGCCGGAGAAGCCGGTTCGGCTCGGTTGAACCCCGCTTTATCAAAAGCACCCTGCTTGTCAATCAGGTCCTTGATGGTATCCAGACAAACATGGTCGTTGGGCACCTTATAATCGGTTACCCCAGAAATTTCGCATTGGGTAGTAGCCCCACCCAAGGTCTCTTTATCCACCTGCTCGCCAATAGCGGCCTTGACCAAATAAGGACCCGCCAAGAAGATAGAACCCGTGCCATCTACAATAAGGGCCTCATCCGACATGATGGGCAAATAGGCCCCACCAGCTACACAACTGCCCATGATGGCCGCAATTTGAGGAATCCCCATGCTCGACATCACGGCATTGTTGCGGAAAATACGCCCAAAATGCTCCTTATCAGGGAAAATCTCGTCTTGCATAGGCAAATATACCCCCGCAGAATCTACCAAATAGATAATCGGTAGACGGTTTTCCATGGCGATTTCTTGAAAACGAAGGTTTTTCTTGCCCGTAATCGGAAACCAAGCGCCTGCTTTTACAGTCGCATCATTGGCCACAATTACACATTGGCGGCCTTTCACATATCCAATTCCACCAACAACGCCTCCAGCAGGGCAACCCCCATGTTCTTCATACATCTCAAAGCCAGCAAAAGCGCCTAGCTCCAAAAACTCACTATCTTTATCAATCAGGTAACTGATGCGCTCTCTAGCGGTCAATTTCCCTTTGCTATGCAATTTGTCAATGCGTTTTTTTCCTCCCCCCTCATAAATGCGCTCCAACAAATGGCGCATTCGCGAGACCTCTAACTTATTATCGTCCTCATTTTTATTAAAGGCTAAATCCAATTTGGTCATAGACTATCGTTTATTGGTTCGCAATTTCGTTCTTCTTTGGGGCAAATATATAAGAACTTGCTCAAAAATTATCGCCTTCCTGCTTGAAAGCTGCTTTTTATCTTCTGCTTCTGCCTAGAGCGCTTCTGTTTAGTTCTTTTTTTGGGGCCTCCGCTGCGGCTTCGCCTTGCGGCGCTACGCTTCAGGGCTCGCAGGTCTGCTCGGCCCTGCGGCCTGACGGCCTCGGTCTGCGGCTTCGCCGCCCCCTTTCGCATCGCTAGGCCAATGCGAGCTAGGCCCTTTGGGCCTTCAAAGGCCTTCGGCCCAGCTATTTGCGCCCAGTTGTTTTGGACCAAAGTCCTAACGCTTTCCCCAAAACGCTATATTAAACTACAGTCTTTTTATTCACCTACTTAATATCCTCATGAAAATGAAAAAATCTATTTTAAGCCTAGCGCTATTCGCCCTCCTATTTACAGCCTGTACCCGCCCCTCTCATCCTAAAACAAGTAGCCCAGAGATCCAAACTGTAACACTTCAGTTTGTCGACTTTAGCGCTGCTGTTGGCCCTGGCCCCAGCTATACCTTTAAAGATTCGGCTGGATCAACCATATATTTTAACTGTAACAACGATACTACAACATCCTTTTTTATAACGCTCTCTGAAGAAGAAGCAAAAATAGCCGGTGATTATGTTGGCGGCGATCCCAAGCTTAAAGGCAAATGGTTTAAGATTCATTATCAACCCAAAGAGGTGGTCATAGGCTGCACAGCTGAAAACAAAGGGATAGTAGACTGTATTGTAAAAGCAGAACTAATTGCAGATTCAATCAAAACAGACTTTCCCCAGCCCTAGAGACTTTACAATATAGAGTGCCAAGCTATAGCTTTTGCCTATTATTTAACCTACCCCAGCAATGAATAACTACCTTTTAATTCTATTTTTTTCGCCTATGTTTTGGGGCCTTCGGCAGGCGCTACGGTTACTCCCTTTGGTCGTCGAACTGGCGCCCCTATAGGGGCTGGTTGTCACAGCTCGCAGGTCTGCTCGGCCCTGCGCTTCGGTGCTACGCACCTTCGGTTACTCCCTTTGGTCGTTGAACTGCGCCCTAAAGGGCTTGTTCTGGTCTGCGGCTTCGCCGCCCCCTTTCGCATCGCTAGGCCAATGCGAGCTAGGCCCTTTGGGCCTTCAAAGGCCTTCGGCCCAGCTATTTGCGCCCAGTTGTTTTGGACCAAAGTCCTAACGCTTTCCCAAAAACGCTATATTCAGCTAAAGTCTTTTTATTCACCTACTTAATATCCTCATGAAAATGAAAAAATCTATTTTAAGCCTAGCGCTATTCGCCCTCCTATTTACAGCCTGTACCTCTGGCAACAACAAGCCCGCTATCGAAGAAAATCCCCAAAGCAGTAGCACAACAGCCCAGGAAACCACTCCCGAAGAAACCACTCCCGAAACCAGTTCCGAGGCCAAGCAAACAGGCGAGTTTCAGTTTGTCACTTTCGAGCTCCTTAGCGATGCCGCTGTCTATATCTTTAAAAATACCGAAGGCGAAACCCTTGAGTTTTTTGGCAATGAAGACCCCAACTATAAATTTGCCCAAGAAGTCCCCGAAAGCCAGGCCAATATGGATAACCAAGGCTGGGACGGAAACCCCGAGCTCAAAGGCAAATGGTTTAAGATTCAATACCAACAGAAAATGGCCGTAGCCGGCAACATTGATATGCCCAAAGAAATGGCCAATGTTATTTTAAGCGCCGAATTGATTGAGCGCTAGGTCTTAAGGCAGCTTTCGCAAAGCGAAAGCTGCCTTCTTTTTGGAAAGCAATATTTTTACTTACTTAATAGATTTTTTATATAAAAAAGCTATATTTATTCATTCTTAAACCATATCCATAAAGTAATATGTACGACGACAGACAGACAGACAGACAGACAGACAGACCATGTCAATCAGTTAAATCCAGCCGAGAATATCCATGTTCTGGGACAGGATATAGCTAGAGAAGCTCTTTCTTTAGAAGAAAAAGAAGAAGGCTTTTTTTGGTTGACAGAGCCGTATTATTTTTCTCCAAACATTGCCACAGAAGGATTTGACGATGCCTATCTCCATCGCTTAGAGATGGGACCTACAGGCCTAAAAGAAATGAGCCTTTTAATTTCGGGCTTTTTCCAAGAGCATATGCCTTTTGATCCTATTCCCCAAATAGAACTAAAAGGACAATTAGATGGAAACTGGGAAGTTGATATCCCTCAATTTACAGACCTTTCTCAAGGCTTAGATAAGGAACAGCTCAACTTTAATTGGGAGGAAGGAAGTGATTTTGTAGAGGAGATGCAACAGGCTTTGGCGGCTGGCGGGCAAAGCGAGAAAAATAATACAGAAAAACAGGATGTTTCAGAACTAGATGCGCCAGAGGAAGGAACAGTAAAAATTATTGTTCGAGAGCTATTTCATAATGGCGACGAAACAACTGTTGTTGAAACAGTTTATAATATTGTTGTTATAGATGAATTGATGGGCGTAAATCGATCTGATATAGTGATTCACTATGACTACTATCTTGAACAAGATGAGGAAGATGGCCAAATTAAATTTATAGCAACAAAAAATAGTCCTATTATTTCAGGAGGTGAGACAGAAATTGAAGAGATCAAAAGAACTCATCCTACGGCTTATTGGTGCATTAAAGGAGTTTTTGGACCATTAAACATAACTCAGTCCAATAATTTCACAAAAGGCCTTCTATGGGATGAAGACCCATTTACTGGACGTAACTATACAAAAAGTGAAAATGAAACCTATTTGAGCATAGGAACACTTAATCTTTTAGCCTTAGGCATTCCCGCTAGAGGTCTTAATGCAGGAAAGATACTGGCTTGGAAAAGTGCTTATGCTGAAGTTGCAGCGATACCTGTGCTAATGCTTAAAAAAATAATTATTGCCAGCATCCTGAAAGCAGCAGAAGCATCTGTAATGGAGACGCTTGAAGAATTAACGCTTGCAGAACTATCCCTAAATATTATATCAACTTTGGAAGACGCAGGTTACTCAAAAGAAGAGGCCCAAGCCATAGGAGAAGAACTAATTGTCGCCATTGACATGAGCCGCCTCCAAGATTTAATTAGTAGAGTAAATGCTGGGGAAGACATAAGCAATATTACCTCAATTAGTGTTACAAAGGCTATAGAAGATGTCAAAGAAAAATATTCCACAAAAAAATAAGTTCAAAATCATTAACAAGCTCCTTGATTGGGTGTATAACATCGATTCTTTCCTTACAATAGCCGTAATAGTAATCGCTATTGTAGCGGCTCTGTTTTTCTTTTTATTGGGCCGTTGGGATTATCTAATCAGTAGGGAGGATTGTGAACAGTTGGTGATTAACAAAATTCATTTTAAGGGGATGCTCTTAGCTAAAAAGAAGGGACGACTAGGGCAGTTTAGTAGCTCTATTCATTTTATTGTGATAGACTCCTTTGGGACGCCTAAACAACTGATCTTACCTCCTGCTGGGGATACCCTAAAATTTTGGAGGAAGGCCCAAAAGGGAGACCTAATCATTAAGGAGGCTTGGAGCGATGAAATTATATTAGTTCAGGAGGGCCAAAGGGAGGCTTTTCCTTATCCCAATACCCCCAACGCCTTTAAGTATAATCTCTATGAATATGGCTTTTTTGATTTGGCAGACACAGCTTATTATTTCTGCTTAGTTAATGATAAAGCCAAAAGTAGTCGGGATATGAAGCTGTATGATATTGATTATTAGAAGCTGAGGCCCGAAGGGCCGAAGGCCATCTAAACAAAATGCCATCTTAAGGCGGCGAAGCCGCCGCAGGCCCAGCGCTGCGCAGGGGTGGCCAAAGGCCAGACCAAGGGCGAAACGAAGTGAAGCCCGAAGGGCCGAACAGACTTGTGAGCCCCGTAGCATAGCGGCGGCCAGCTTGCTGGCCGCGGGCCCCAAAACCGCAGTAAAAGTTAGCCTATGAAATTTCTATTTAGTGGACTCTTTTTGCTTTTGCTGCTGTCTTGTGCCGAAGAAAAGCAGACCAAGCAAGCAAGTAAGATTCGTTATTTACAAGTTTCTCCTGCAGACTGCCAGCCGCATCCTGTTTTAGGGCTAGCGGTTTTTATAGATAGTTTGCGGCTGCCGCTAGAGCAGCATAATTATCAGCAGGAGTTAGCGGCTTTTCAATTGGAAATTTTGGCCGAGAGCCTCCCTAATAAATGGTACTATATATCAACTGAGCAAACTGATTTTCCTCATTTTTACCTCTCTTATTTGGGGGAAATTATCAGTGAAGAGCAAGATACCTTCAAATTTGTTCAGCGGTTGGTTTCAGCATCTATGGAGTGTACGGTACATAGGAGTTATGCAGCGCTTTATTGTTATGCTGCAGATAATCGCTTATTGGGCTATTATCAGCTATCAAATTACACTGATTTATTGCCCAAGGGCATTTTGGGCCAATCCCTAATTTTTGAGCAAGATTGTGGGCACTACAGCCTCAGTTTTGCAAAAGGGATTCCTTCTCAAGGTATTTATGACAGCTGTTCATTTTCTGGTTTTTATCCTTTACATCCTGCTTCAAATCTGGCCCAATGAAATGGTTTTATCTAGTTTGTCTCTGTTTGGCTTTTTCAGCTTGTCAGCCTAAAAAGGAGCCACCCAAAGTCGTAACCGTTGAGTTGCCCGCTCATTTTTGCGAAAACAATGAGTTATTTGAGCTGGCCTTTAGTTTAGATACTGTTGCTTCAGGGCCTTGGGCAAAAGTTCTGGCTGAGGGCATCCCCAATAAGTGGTATCTTATTCCTCAAACTGAGGATAGTAGTTTGTATTTACATTATTTGGGGAGCATTCAGGGGCAAGACAAGCTCCACTTTATACATAGCATAGCTAGCCAAAGCACTCAACTTGGCAGCAGCAGTCTTTCTGTTTTTAATAGCCAGCATCAACTGATTGGCCGTTATCTACTTGGCCCTTACCCTAAGCATAGTTTTAGTTTGTTGGGAAACCAGCTTATTTTTTCGGCCCCTAGTTTGGGCATAAAAAGAAAGAGCATTTCTTTTCAGCAAGCTTGTCCTGACTACCTACTACTTGATCAACCTATTCCCTTACAAAAACCTAATTCCCTCCCCAGCAATGAATAACTACCTTTTAATTCTATTTTTTTCGCTCTCTTTTAGTTGGCTAGCTCAGGCGCAGCAGGATAGTACAAGGAGCTTGTTTATATATTATCCTAGGTTTACTCCAAGCAGCATGAATGTTTATGTTTATATTGATTTCAATCTAGAGGAAGAGGGGCTAAAATATAACTCAGAAGAACGCTGGGCTAAAATAAAACAACAGCCACTTTTTTACATAGCCTTTGTTAAAGAGAATAGCTCCAATGATTCTATTTATCGAGTTTATGATGTTATTCCGATCTGTGAGGAGGAAAGCAGTTGTAAAGACTGTACGAGTTTTGGCCATTCTTTAGCCAAGGTATTCGCAGATAAGAAATTTTATTTCGACTTAGAATGGACCTCAGAAGAAGAGAAGAAATACTATCTCTATGAGCATGGAGGTTCTATTTCACGCTTTACCTTAAAACTTAAGCTGTCTGAGGAGCTGCCTTGGCCTTTTCGTCCAGAAAAAAAGTGATGGCAGCATAATATTGATTATTAGAAGCTGAGGCCCGAAGGGCCGAAGGCCATGCAGGCCTTGTTGGCCCCCAAGGCCAACAAAGCCTGCCCCCAGGCGGAGGCGGCTTTGCCGCACCCCCTTGCTTGAAATGCAATATATTGAGGGCTAATTTTAGCTAAGGAGCAAAGAAAAAAGTGGCCAGCCGCCTACCGCCGGCCGGGTCCAATCAGCCCAAAGGGCTGTCTAAACAAAATGCCATTTTTAAGGCGGCGAAGCCGCCGCAGGCCCAGCGCTGCGCAGGGGTGGCCAAAGGCCAGACCAAGGGCGAAACGAAGTGAAGCCCTAAGGGCCGAACAGACTTGTGAGCCCCGCAGCATAGCGGCGGCCAGCTTGCTGGCCGCGGGCCCCAAAACCGCAGTAAAATAGTTCTTATAGGAGCATAAAAAAAGCCAGCCTCTAGCGAGACTGGCTTTTTTGCATCTATGGCATAAGCCCTAAGAATCTACAGAAATAGATTCGGGAGCTTCCTCTTTGTCTTGCTCAGGGGCAGGCTGAGGAGCTGGAGCCGGCGCAGCACCAGCAGAAGCTTGCTCAAAGCCCAAAGGCGTAAAGAGTTCATTGTACGTATTGAGGAGCTCTTGGTTTCCAATTTGGCCAGCTAGACGCTTCACCAAATTGCTTTGTGAGATGGCCAAAGAAAGCTCATCACTAAAGACGGTGGCCATTTCTGGATTATCCGTATCCTTTAGCAAGGCCTCTTTCTGAGCCTCCAACTGTCCTACTTCATTGTTCAATTGTACCGCCTGCTGATAAAGCTGTTGCTTTTGCGGACTATTTTCGGGCGCTTGGTTCATCATCTGCACCATTTGCTGCAACTGATTTCGTTTTGCATCAAATTGTTGCTGTAGGCCGCCAAATTTCTGGGCAAATTCGCCAAGGCTGTAAGGGGCCACAAACTGAGCATAATAGCCCATCTTGTCGGCTAGGGTAAGGCTAAGGTCCTTCAAATGAGGCACGGCCTTATCGCCAGCTTGAAGATTGGCGTACATCTCTAGGGCCTGCAAGCGGCTGTAGCCCTCATCTAAGGGGAAGTTCATATGAGGAAAGCCCTCAAAGAGCTTATCGAGTACATTCAAGGCTCTTTCCTTATCGCCTGCAGCGGCCAATTCTCTGGCCAAGCGAACCATGGTAAACTGAGTTGTTTGTACACTAGGCGCATAGCTTTCGTCTACAAACATTTCGTATTGGTCAAAGCCTCCCCAGCTAAAGCGATCGACCACATTGCGGTACATACTATCAAGCTCGATACGGCCCATGCCCATAGCCCCCGCATAAGAGTTAGTGCTAGGCGTTTTGATGGGCACAATGCGGAGCGCCATCCCTTCCATTTGCAGATAATCCTTAAAGCTACCTAATTTCTCGGGGCGAACAGTAACTGCAAAATAAATGGGGCGGGTCCAGCCATTGGCCATATTGGTCCCAACAATATCCAAAAGCGCAATTTCGTCCTTAAAGACCAAACGCTTACTGAGTTTCAAGTTAATTTGATTGGCAATTTGCTCATCCGTTACTGTAGAAGAAACAGCCTTATTGGCTCTTACCGCTTTTTTGTCTACCGGAATCACAATATTATCCGTAGGCAAATAGCTAGGCGCCTGCCCCGAAGGATGATTTTCGCCCATAAAGCGAACGGCATCCACCAAGTTCATGGGGCGGCCAGAAGCTTGGATAGGCAGGGCATTTCTGGCCGTTCCTCGATAAGCAGCCTCCGAAATGGTCATGGCAATAGCAGGCGATTCATTCATCGTTCTACGCAATTGGTCAATGTACCAATCTACGGCCAAAAGACTAAAGTTAACCACCCGCACATCGGTCCGAATGCCTTCTACTTCTTGGGCATACCAAAGCGGATAAGTATCATTATCGCCATAAGTGAAAATCACGGCATTGGGCGCACAAGACATCAAGAAGTTCGTCGCATAATCACGAGCTCCCGTATGCTTTGCTCTAGAGTGGTCATCCCAGTTCTCAAAGCCCATGATAATAGGCGCTGTAACAACTAGGGCAAGCGCAACAGCCGCTCCAGCCTGTCCTTGACCCATTACTCGTTTGAGCTCACTATAAATAGCGGGGACGGCCAATCCTATCCACATACAGAAAGTAAAGAAAGAACCAACAAGTACATAATCTCGCTCACGAGGCTCGCTAGGTGGCTGATTCGAGAAGACGATAATCGCCAAACCCGTAACGAGGAAAAGAACACCCAAAGCTAGGGCATCTTGTGGACGTCTGCGAATGTGGAAGACCAAACCGATCAAACCAAAAATAAGAGGCAATAGATAATAAGTATTCCGGCCTTTATCTTGACTTCTCGATTCGGGCAAATTAGACTGCGGAATCAAGCGCATGCCATCTAGAGGAGCAACACCAGAAACCCAGTTTCCTTTGGTGGGATCGTTTTCATAGAACCCTTGCTTGGCATTTTGGCGGCCCGCAAAGTTCCACATAAAGTAGCGGAAATACATCCAACCCACCTGATAGCGGAAGAAGAAATCTAAGTTGTTATTCATGTCGGGCTTTTCTCCATCTGCTAGCTTGAGCCAACGACGATACTGCGTCTTGCGCGCCTCGTCCATATGCCCCAAACGAGGGAAAAACATTTGGTCCGATTTCTTGTATTTGTAGCCTCCTTTTTCGGCCACTACCTCATAGCGGAAACCATCGCCTTTTTCTACAGGGCGGTAAATTTTGTCTCCCGCTTCATAGCCAATATTTTCGGCGGCAAAGTGAGGACCAAAAGAAAGCGGACGCTCTCCATATTGTTCCCGGTTAATATAAGATAACAAGCTATAAGGGTCAGAGGGCTTGTTCATATTGATCGGCGTATTGGCCGCAGCCCGAATAACGATAGAAGAATAGGTAGAAAAACCCATCAAGGCTACCGCAAACATCATGACGCCCATCTGTAGATAGTAGTTCTTTTTGCTTTCGGCATAGTAAATTCCAGCAGCCACTAGGCCAATCAAAACCAAAACAAAAAAGATCATTCCGCTGCCTAAAGGAAGACCAAAGTTATTGACAAAAGTAAAGTCAAAACCGGCCGCAATTTCAGGAAGTTTCGGAATAAATATGGCCTGCATAAACATCAGAATCGCAAAGCCAATGGCAAAAGAAAGGCCCATATTCCGCCAAATCTTACGCTCAGCTGCTGGCGCCTGAATAGCCGAATAAATATAAATAGCAGGTACAGCTAAAGCAAAGATTACATGTAACCAAACGGGCAAAGTAGAGATAAACTGCACCCCAACGAGAATCGCAAAAGCCAAGACGTTGTACATCATGTTGCTGCTAAACTCTGTTTCCCGAACCTGGCTCTTTTTGTAGTAAAACAAAAGCGCAATAAAGGGAATCACGAGCAAGCTCAATAAGTGCACCCCAATCGATAAGCCAATCATGTAGGCAATAAAGACCAACCAGCGGTCAGAACGAGCATTGTCGGTCACATACCAACGCAAAGCAGCCCAAATAACTAGGCCCGTAAAGCCCGAAGACATAGCATATACCTCGCCCTCTACGGCAGAAAACCAAACAGAGGTGGCAAAAGTAGTAGACAAGGCCGCCACTACCCCAGCACCCAAAATAGCAAGCTTGTCACCTGTGTCAGTAACCTTAACTCGATGGCCCAACAAACTGAGCTTGGCCAAAATGGTAGTCGACCAAAAAATGAATAAGACCAAAGCCGCTGTCGATAAGCCCGACATCGCATTTAGAGCATAGGCAATATTGGCTTTATCCGCCGAAAAAGTATCGGCCACAAAAGCAAACATGCGACCAACCATTAAAAATAAAGGCGCACCAGGAGGGTGTACTACCTCCATTTTGTAGGCGGCAGAAATAAACTCACCGCAATCCCAAAGACTGCCCGTGGGCTCGGCCGTGAGTAGGTAAACTGTGGCAGCCACAGCAAACATGAGCCAACCCGTAAGGTTGTTCAAAAACTTAAAATTATTCATCTTTTTGGTTTGGCAAAATCAATGTTCTAGCAAAAATACTAGCGTTTTGCAGGTTTGAGGGATGCTAAATAAACTGTTTTATCCAGATAAACAGGCTCAAAGACCTATTTTATCAGTTGGCAAATTTAGTAAAAGTATTAGGGCTTGCAAAAGCCCCCCCTTTTTTTTAAGTCCTATTTAAGGGCAAAACAGCTATTAACTAGCCCCATTTAACCCAAAAGAGGCCCAAACAATTTTGCTCGGACCTCCAGATAGTTCCTGTCAAGACAGTTTTATTTGATGCCTAGTTTCTTCTTGATCTTTTTAGGAATTCCATCCTTATGCACCATAATGTTGGTAGTTTTGTACCGGAAGAAGGCCTCCGAAGCATAAAAATACCCATCGCAATCATTGGTTTTTCCCCAAGAGTTTTTCACAATGTAGTATTTCGTTCCCCGCTGATCTTCTACCATACCCGTAAAGTGCATGCCATGATCATCGGTTGTTTCGTAGTTGTCAAAGGCCTCCTGACGCATTTCCTGCGTAATAGCCAATTCTTCTACAGGCTCATCAAAGGCAGAACCAATTTTTTCTGCCCCCGCATCACTAAAGTTGCGGTTGTCACGGCCCTTAATGCGAATTGTGCGCTCATCCTTGGGCACAATCGCCAAGCCATCGCGATAAGAAAAGCCTTTTTCCGATACATCACTGGCCCAAGCTACCCCAAAGCCTTTTTCCAAAGCATTGTTGGTAATTTCTACTAGCTCGTCCAAAGGGACATTATAGGTAGATCCAAAAGCCCAGTTATCGGGAATCTCCAATACAAATGACTCATAAAACGGATGATGCGTAAAAGAGGTAATCACTACATAGTCATCCATATCTAAACCCAGTTCTTTGGCATAAGACTCTGGCGTATAGGTTTTTCCCTGATACTCAAATTCCTCGGGTACTTCGCCCAAATAAGCATCTAAGACCCCATTGATGGCCTTTTTCCAAGAGGGCGTAAGCTTCTTCTGCGGCGCCTTGATCACCTCTTTGACCATGGCCTCCAACATATTGTTCAGCTCCGAGTGGTTGTGGGTGTCCATACCATACTCCAAGCCCTGATAAACCTCCTGAGGCACAATTCCATAACGCTTCACCACATAGGGAATGTCATGAAAGGCACCACCTGGCCCAAAGTTAAAGTTGCCGTGCATCCGCACATAGTTTACGGCCTTATCCAAATAAGCCCGACGAGCAATGTACATCTCCGAAAGATTGTGCTTGCCCTTTTTCATCCGCAATAGCTCCGACTCAAAAAAGGAAAGGGCCGAAAAACTCCAGCAGGTCCCCGTACGGTTTTGACTCTGCACCTCGGTCGCCTCAATATCATTGAGGAGCGTAAAAATATAGCCCCCGTCTTTTTTATTGCTCAGCTTGGTATTCTCCTGAGCGTAAATTGTCGAGCAGCTCAATAAGGCCCAAATAAAGATCGAAAGGGCCGTCCATCTATACGTCATAGTTGTTCCTGATTTTATTTTATCATAAAATTTTCCCCTTAAGATAAAAAAGTAGACAAAAAAAAGCGATTCGGGAGGCCACCGAATCACTTTAGCGGAGTTGTTTAACTCTCTTTTCTTGAAAAAAACCTTTCACTAAACCATTAAAAACTAAATCCTTAAAGTCAAAAACTAAGCCAATTAGCAATTTCTCTTTAAGTTTTATTCCTGCTGTTTTTTTGGGGCTGCCCCGCCCTTTGGGCGGGTCGGGCTGTTTATTCCCGTTGGTCATCGAACTGGCGCCCCTTTGGGGCTGGTTGTCGGGCTCGCAGCTCTGCTCGGCCCTTCGCAAAAAATGCGAAGCATTTTTGCTCGGTCTGGCCCTGCGGGCCACCCTCTCCATCCCTCAGCCGGCGGCTTCGCCGCCTCTAGGTCCAAGAGACAGTTTAAATATTTTTTACCTAACCAGTTAACTCCCAGACATAGCCAGTTATGTTTTTTACCTAACCAGTTAACTCTCAGACATAGCCAGTTATGTTTTTCACCTAGCCAGTTAGCTCCCAGACATAGCCAGTTATGTTTTTTACCTAACCAGTTAGCTCCCAGACATAGCCAGTTATGTTTTTTACCTAGCCAGTTAGCTCCCAGACATAGCCAGTTATGTTTTTCACCTAACCAGTTAGCTCCCAGACATAGCCAGTTATGTTTTTTACCTAACCAGTTAGCTCCCAGATATAGCCAGTTATGTTTTTTACCTAACCAGTTAGCTCCCAGACATAGCCAGTTATGTTTTTTACCTAACCAGTTAGCTCCCAGACATAGCCAGTTATGTTTTTTACCTAGCCAGTTAGGTCTCAAACATAACTTTTGCCATTTTTGATTTTGTTACATTATTTCAACTTTTAACAAAACTCTAACAATTGGGGGTAAAAATCACTGTTTCTGCAGCCTAAAGGCCGCAGCCAATCTGCTTGAGCCATCATTTTTCTTGTCGCAGCGGCTTAAAAGCCCCTGCTTCATTGAAGATAGGCGAAAGCATTCGGTTTTCAGGTCTTGCGGCTTTTAAGCTGCAAGCCATGGGACCGCTAAAAGCTGGCTCATTGGGACCTAATCTGGCTGCGGGTTTTAACCCGCAGTGATGGCCGAAGGCCAAACGGCCTAGCGATGCGAAAGGGGGCGGCGAAGCCGCAGACCAAGGCCGTCAGGCCGCAGGGCCGAGCAGACCTGCGAGCCCTGAAGCGTAGCGCCCGCCGCAGGCGGGAGGCCCCAAAAAAAAGACAGTCCCTAAACAGAGACTGTCTTTATCGTATTGCAGTAAATTTATGGCCTAAGCTTCTTCTAGCTCCTCCACTATTTCGGTGGTGGGGGCCTCAATTTCTTTGCCCATATAAATCAGTGTATCGCCCGCTTCGATCTGTTCATTTTGGGGCTGGTTGGCCCGCACAAAATGGAAATCGCCATCGGGTTTACGGATAAAGAGCGGAATCGTATTGCGGCAGCTCAGCTGGCAAAGCTGCTCAAACTGTTCTTGAGACTGCAAAACATACTCTCGGATATGTGGGTAGTCTCGGGCCGTCTCCAAAAAGTTGATATAATCGGTTTTGATATCAAAGGCGGCCTCATCGGCTAATTCGATTTGGCCCTGGCTTTCGGCCTGAGAAACAATGCGGAAAGTGCCATTTTCGCCAAAGACCTCTTTATAGCGTTTGCAGGCCACATCATTGACCGCCATGCTGGGGGTAAGGGCCAACAAATAGCCCATATCGAGGAGCTCTAGCTCCTCCTCCAGATTGCCCTCAATAATATCCTGTTCAATGGCTTTGAGGCCCATATCTTGGGCTTCTTGGACCAAAGTTGGGGAGCGATCGACCAAGACCACATGCCGCCCATGGTTTTGTAAATAGTTGGCAATCAGGCGAGCGCCAGGGTTGGCCCCCACAATGAGTAGTCCATTAGATTGTTGTAGGGTAACACCCAGCAACCTAGCCACCAAACGGGCCGTAGTGGCATTCAGCAAGACCGTTCCCATTACAATCATAAAGACCAAAGGCGTAATTAGTGCGGCCTCCTCATAGCCATAATTGGCCAATTTGAGCCCAAAGAGAGAGGCAATACCTGCGGCCACAATGCCACGAGGCCCCACCCAAGAAATAAAGAGCTTCTCTCGGAGATCTAGGCCACCTTTGGCCGTAGAGGCAAAAACAGAAAGAGGACGAAGGACCAACACCACCACCGCAAAGAGCGCCCAATAGCGCCAATCGGCCAAGAGCAATAATTGCTCGCCATCAATATTTGCGGAAAGCACAATAAAGAGAATCGAAATCAACAAGACGGTCAAAGACTCTTTAAAATAAAGCAGCTCCTTAAAGTGAGGCACCTTGAGGTTGGCTAGGGTCATCCCCATCACCACTACAGTCAGTAGGCCCGACTCATGCACCACAATATCGGAAAGGGCAAAAGCGCCCAGTACGAGGGCCAGAGAGACCACATTCAATAAATAATGCGGAATCATATCTCTTTTGAGCAATTGATAAAAGCCAAAGCCCGTACCAATGCCAAAAGTAAAGCCCACCGAGATAATCCCCGTAAACTCCTTAAAGGCCTCTATGCCAAAAGAGCCCTCTGATTCATGCGAGATGATAAAATCAAAGACCAAAACGGCCACCAAAGCCCCAATGGGGTCAATGAGAATCCCCTCCCATTTGAGGACCGTCGAGATATTTCGCCGCAGGGGCACATTGCGCAAAATGGGCGCAATAACCGTAGGGCCCGTCACAATGACCAAGCTCCCAAAGAGGAAGGCAATATCATAAGGCAAGCCAATGATAAACTTAGCCGCCAAGCCTGCACCAACAAAGGTAATGGCAGAGCCTAGGGTCACTAATTTACCAATGGCGGGGCCAACTCCGGTTACCTCATGGCGGTTTAGGGTAAGCCCTCCTTCAAAGAGGATCACGCCAATGGCCAGAGAGACAAACCAGAAAAGCACCTCAGAGGGAAAAAGTCCTCCATTGCCTTGTGGATTGCCGTGTTCATCCAGCAAAAGATCTTTGCCATTGGCCTCAAAGAGGTAATCAAAAACGGGTTCAATAAACTTGTGGCCGGTCCAGATTTCGGCAATAGGGCCCACCAAAAGGCCAATCAAAATCAGGGGGAGGATAGCGGGTAGGCGGAGGCGCCAAGCTACCCATTGGGCCAAAATTCCCAAAACAATAATTCCAGCTAGTGCAATCATTTGCAAATATTAGTAGGTGAGTGATTGCTAGGTCTGTTCGCCCGTTTGGGCATGATAATCAGCCATAGCTTCTAGTTCTTCATAAAAATGGGGACCAAAGGCCTTTATTAAGGGCTCTTTGAGAAACTGATAAACAGGGACCTTTAATTCTTCGCCCAAGCTACAAGCAGCCGAGCAAATATCCCAGTGGTCATAGTTCAGGGCTAAAAAATCGGGTAATTGCTTCGTTCGAATAGGATAAAGATGGCAAGAGACTGGCTTGAGGTAATCAATAATGCCCTCTTTATGGGCCTTTTCAATCCCGCAGCTGGCACGGCCATCCTCCTCATAATGAATAAAGGCACAGGGACCGCCATCAATTAGAGCGGTGGCCCAGCCCTCTTGTTCTTCGCTATGCGTGGCCACGCCCTGCTCTTCAATGGCCGCTTGGCCTGCAGGCGTCAGGCGGTCTTTAATGAGGGGGTAAATGGCTTTGAGGGTCTCTACCTCGGCTTCTTCTAGAGGCGCACCAAAGTCGCCCTCCCAACAACAAGCCCCTTTGCAGGCATCTAGGTTACAGACAAACTGCTTGTCGAAGATATCCGAGGTGACCAAATATTTTTCTGCTACTATATACATTAGTCTACAATTTCAATTTTTAACACTTTGCGGTAATATTCTAATTTAATCACCTCTACTTGCCCATCTACTTTCTGAATCACGGTACTTTTATGTACCAAGCGCAGGCTAGCTGGGCCCGCATTTAGGCCCTCTAGGTGTTCGGGGCGAATCTCAAACTGGCTGCCGCGGGTCAAGCCCACATGATTCACCGTTTTCGATTGCCCTTTGCTATCTTCAAACAAAAGAACCAAACTTTCGGCCTGCCCCAAAGGCTGCCCTTCCCAAGCCAACAAGCCCCCAGTAGCCAAAGATACTTCCGGCGTTTTCAAGGCAAAATTGCTATAGGTCGGAAAGCAAATCGTATCGCTTGCCCCCCCATAACTAAAGTGATAACAGTCCTTAAATTTAGCTGGACGCTCATGATAGCGATACTCCCAACCAATTTTAGGCAACTTTTTGGGCTGCATAGGCTGCCCCTCAAAATACAATTTATCTGGCAGAACCAAACTCCCCGTATCTTGCTGAAAGCGGGCCTCGGCCTGCAACTCTTTACTATCTTCTAAATAACGAACATAATAATAGGTTCGATCTACAGTAAAAGCCGTTTTCTCGTTTTGGCTTTCTGGCTCTGCCTTGGGCTGACAAGCCGCAGCCAAGAGCAAAAACATAAAAAAATGAATAGCTAATTGTGTTCTCATATATTAATTCTTATTTTTTGGGGCCTCCGCAGCCAAGCTGCGGCGCTACGTTTCGGGGCTCGCTCTTCGCTCGGCCCTTCGGCGCAAAGCGCCTAGGTCTGCGGCTGCGCCGCCCCCCTTCACATCGCTAGGCCAAATGGCCCAACCCCATTAAATGAACGCTAGGCAAAAAAAGCCCTACCGCCTATTTTGCGGGCCCAAATTACAGACTTTATTCCGCTTTTAACAATTGCCCGCGGCCATCTTTAGCAGCAAATTAGCTAGAATAGCCGTTTGATCTAAAAGAATAGCATTTCTTTAAAAGAATTTTAAGGCCGCTTACAAGATTTTGTATAAATCTCCGTTTTAAGGTCTAAGACATCTTATCACTCTAGGAAAACAATATTTTTCAGCCACATTAGTTTTTGTACTTTTGTTGGCCATTTTATTCTACCCATCTAAGGACTAATAGCCTTAAAGGTTTTACCGATAAAATTTTAAGAGACGCATGAAGCTTATCCGACCTATTTCGGCCCTCTTGCTCCTGGCCTTTTTTTGCAACTTACAGGAGGCTAAGGCCCAAGACCCCCGCTACTCGCAGTATTATTCTGCCCCTGCCCGACTGAGCCCCGCCCTAGCCGGCGTTATGGAGTCGCAATACCGCTTAGGTATCAATTACCGCAGCCAATGGTCCTCTGTTTTGGACCAACCCTATAATACCGCCTCTTTTACCGCAGAAGGCAAGTTTGCCGTCGGTAAAGAAGACTTCGTTGGGGTCGGCTTCAATGCAATGCGCGATGTCGCTGGCGCCTCCTCCTACTCTATTACTGATATCGGCCTAGATGTAAATTATCAAAAACTCCTTACTCAAGGACGTGGCCGACTAGGAAAAGAACGTAGCTCTTACCTCATTGCTGGAGGTCACCTCGGTTTGGGACAAAGAGCAATCAATTGGGACCAAAACACCTACTCGACCCAATATGATAACGAATATAACAATGGCTACTATAACCCCAACATCAATAGCGGCGAAAATATGTTGGCCGTTCGCGATTCTAGAATGTATGCCGACCTTCATCTTGGCCTAATGTGGTACGGTACCTTCGGAAAACGACAGTCTGCCTATGGCGGAATTAGCATTTTCCACCTCAACCAACCCGATATCTCCCTCTTTGACCGCTCTCCGGTAGATACTTCTGGAAATACCTTTGCCGGACCCACCGAAAAACTCTACAGCCGATTTAATATCCACGCAGGTGGAGAGGTCCGCCTAGGCGGTCGCCGCTCTTCTATGAGCCTTTTGCCCGGCGCTGTAGTCATGATTCAAGGCCCCTCTACCGAAGTTAGTACCGGGCTTAGCCTGCGCTACCAAGCCCCCAAATATGACGATTTTGCCTTCCGCTTTGGCCTCTGGAGCCGCCTAGCCAACCAATATGTTACCGATAACTCTAGCTCCTTGGGCGTAGATGCAATGATCTTTATTGTGGGCCTAGATGTCAACCAATTCCAATTTGGCTTTAGCTATGATGCAACCATGTCTAGCCTAGCTACCGTTAACAATAGCCGTGGTGGTATGGAGGTCTCGCTAATCTATAACTTTGGCGATAATGGCCGAAGAAGAACAGGTTGCCCCACTTTCTAAGAAAAATGTTTAGCTTTTTTCTAGGAAAAATTTGGAGAAAGAAAATATTGCCCTATATTTGCATCGCACTAGGGCAAAAGGCGAGATAGCTCAGCTGGTTAGAGCGCAGCACTCATAATGCTGAGGTCGAGGGTTCGAGTCCCTCTCTCGCTACTTCAAAGGACTAATGGTTTTCCATTGGTCCTTTTTTCATGCCCCTACTTCAAGGCCCAAACGGCATAAAAAATGCGCCATGAATTGTTAATTCATAGCGCATTAGTCATTGACTACAGATAGCGTACTAGTCTACCTTATTGACCAATTTAGTCAATGGCTTTCTCACTTTTTTCAAATTGACCAGCCAGTCGTTTTCTGCATCTCGGTAGCCTACGGGCAGCATGACACAACTTCTCAACCCTTTTTCTTTCAAGCCTAAGATTTCATCTACGGCCTCGGGCTCAAACCCTTCCATGGGCGTAGCATCTAGGCCCAAAAAGGCGGCGGCGTTAATCGCATTGGTAAAAGCAATATACGCTTGTCGGGCCGCATGCTGAAAATTCAATTCGGCATCTCTTTGCGGATAAAATTTAAGCAACTGCTGACGGTAATTTTCCCAACCCTCATTCTTAAAGCCACGGATCTCATTGGTCAAATCAAACATATAGTTGATGCGTTCCTCGGTGTAGGTATCCCAGGCGGCAAAAACAAAAAGATGCGAGCAATCGGTCACCATAGCTTGGTTCCAAGCTACAGGTCTAATTTTTTCCTTGACCTCTTGGTTGGTAATGACAAACACCTCAAAAGGCTGCAAGCCGCTAGAGGTAGGCGACAAAGAAATGGCCTCAATAATTTGGTCAATTTGTTCTTGGGGCACTTCTTGGCCATTCATGGCCTTGGCGGCATATCGCCATTTTAGCTTATCTAATAATTCCATTGGATGGTTTGTTTAATTGTTAATGATATACTGAACTCAGTTCATTTAAGGAAAGCTATGCAACCCAGAAGTTTAACTCCTGTTGCGCTAAGCTTGCTTTTTATTTTTCTTTAAAAGTTGTATGGCTTGTGTAGACCAAAGGGCCCAAAGAATAAGCAAAGGTTGAAAGAGTAGGCGAATAAAGCGCTTTTGGTCTGTATCTAAGCCAAAAGCATCAATTTCATTTACATATTGGTTGATATTTCCAGGAAAAATGAGGAAAAAGAAAATAGCTAATGCCCAGCCTGTTTGGGCTTTCCATTTTCCGCCTAAAACCATCATGGCCCCTAAACAAATTTCTACAATACCTGAAAGAATGACCACTAGGTCCATAACCCCCTGTTCAGTAGTTAGCCAGCGGGGGACCTGGGCATAAAACTCCTCTTTCAAAAAAGTGAGATGGCCAACTCCTGCATAAAGCATAAATAGGCCTAAAATTACTCTAAGTGTATTTTTTAAAATCATATGGTCAATAATTAATATCGCTTGCGATACAAATTTACGCTAATTTTTTTCTTGGCCAAATTCCCCTACTCTACTTTTCTATTAAAAAAGCGTTAAGGTAAAAAGAGGGATCCCTAGCGGTTTAGCTTTCCTAGCTCAAGAAAGTTCTTTTGCCATGAGTTCTGTATATTGCGCCATCTAATTGACCAAAAAGAAAAAATATGTCAACTTGTCGCTTAAGCGTAAATTTGAACAAGGTGGCGCTCATCCGCAATGCGCGGGGCGCTAATTTTCCTAACTTGCTGCAAGTGGCCCTAGATTGCGAAAAATTTGGGGCGGAGGGAATCACGGTACATCCTCGTCCGGACCAGCGTCATATTCGCTATGATGATATTCCAGACTTGCGGGGAAAAATTGCCACGGAGTTTAATATTGAGGGCAATCCCACAGCTGAATTTATGGCCCTTTTGCGGAAGTATCCTTCAGATCAGGTTACTTTGGTTCCCGATGCGGCTCAGGCCTTAACTTCTGATTCGGGTTGGGATACTTTAGCTTTTGCCTCATTTTTGCAGGAGGTGACCCAAGAGCTAAAAAGCTTAGGGGCCAGAGTCTCTATTTTTGTAGACCCCGACCCTAAAATGATCGAGGGAGCCAAAAAGCTAGGGGCCGATCGGGTAGAGCTCTATACAGGGCCTTATGCCCATGAATACAAGGCGGATCGGGTGGCGGCCATTGCCCCCTATGTCAAGGCGGCAGAAGCGGCTGCGGCGGTGGGCATTGATCTCAATGCTGGGCACGACCTCAACTTGGTCAATTTGGCCTACTTTAAGCAAAACCTCCCTAATTTGTTGGAGGTATCTATTGGGCATGCTTTGACCGTAGATGCTTTATATATGGGTTTTCAGAATGTGATTCCGCTTTATAAAAACTGTTTGCGCTAATTGGTCTAGGCAGGCGGCTTGCTGCCTGCTAAGGCGCGCAGCGCCTCGGCTGAGGGATGGATAAGGGTGGCCGAAGGCCAGACCAAGCGGGCAAAGCCCGCGCAGGGCCGAGCAGACCTGCGAGCCCTGACACAGCCCGACCCGGCCACAGGCCGGGGCAGCCCCAAAACCAACAGCTAGACATAGTTCTATTTTCTGAAAATTCTTTTTTTGCTAGAACTCCTTTAACTTTGTGGCGCTGAAGCTAGAAGAGTTTCAATTTGTTCATAACTATTATATATTTCAAGACCTATGATGAAGATGCATAGCATAATGGCCTTCTGCCTATTTTTTTTGGCGGGGCAAGTTTGGGCGCATCAACCCAATTCTGGGGTCCCCTCTTCAGAGGATGATCCTATTTTATTTACGGTAAAAGGCGTAGAAGTTCGTCTTTCTGAGTTTACCTACATCTATGACAAAACCAATGGTGATAAGGCAGATTACAGCAAAAAATCATTGGAAGAATACCTAGACCTTTACATCAACTTCAAGTTGCAGGTGGTTAAGGGCCAAGAAATGGGCTTGGATAAAAAGCCGGAGGTTTTGCGGGAGCAGAATCAGTACAAGCGGCAGTTATCGAGCAGTTATTTGACGGATCGGGAGATTACGGAAAAGCTGGTTAAAGAAGCTTTTGATCGGGCGCAGGAAGACCGTCGTTTTTCTCAGATTTTCATCAAATTGGGAGAAAATGCGGAAGAAACGGCCGTTAAAGAGGCTTATGCTCGGATGAAAAAGCTGCAGCAAGAAGTCACTGCAGAGAACTTTGAGACGATGGTTGGCAAGTACTCTGAGGACAGCTACAGCAAGGGTAAAAAAGGAGATTTGGGCTTTTTTACGGTTTTGCAACTGCCTTATGCCTTAGAAAATGCGCTGTATGAGACCCAAAAGGGTGCTGTATCGGAGATTGTTCGGAGCAAATACGGTTTGCATTTGCTCAAAGTAACAGAGGTTCGTCCAGCTTATGGCCAAATTCAGTTGGCCCATATTCTCATCCGCCCCAAAAAGGAAGGTGGAGAAGAAAAAGCCAAGGCAAAAATTGACTCTTTGCATGGGGTCCTCAAGGCGGGTCAAGCCACCTTTGCCGAGCTAGCGGCCAAATACTCTCAGGATAACAGCTCAAAAACAAGAGCGGGCATTATTGGCTGGGTAGGCATCAATCAATTTGATGCTTCTTTTGAGGCGGCAGCCTTTGGTTTGCCCAAAGATGGCGTTTATGGAGAGCCCGTAAAATCTGAGTCGGGTTGGCATATCTTGCGTCGGGTAAAATCTATGGACAAAAGCAGCTATCCTCAGATGAAATCCGAATTGACGGCTAAGGTCAAGCGCGACCCTCGTTTTAAGTTGGTAGAAACTGCCCTAGTGAGTAAAATCAAGGAAGAAGCGGGCTACCAACTAGACGAAAAGGTCTATGCGGAAGTTATTGCGGCTTTGCGCCAAGACCAAGCCTTTATTCAGGGCCGTTGGACTCCCAAGCCCGAGCTGCTCAAAAATGAGAAAGTGGTCTTTAGCTTGGGCAACCTCAATGCGACCGTAAAAGAATTGATTCAGATGGCGCAACGCTCGCCCAACGAGCGCTTTGCCATGCGTCCCCGCCGTCATGAAGATGCGCTAGAGCGAGTATTGGCCAAACTAGTGGCCCAAAAAAGCTTGGCTTATGAAGAAACTCGTTTGGAAGAGAAATATCCAGAATTTAAGGCCTTGCTTCGCGAATATGAAGAGGGCATCTTGCTTTTTGAAGTAAAAAAACAGCTCATCTGGGACAAAGCCTCTAATGATGAGGAAGGCCTCAAAGCCTTTTACGAAAGCCATAAGGAGGACTATCAGTGGAACGAAAGAGCCAAGGTCACCTTTTATACCCTTCGTTCTGTAGACAAAAAAGAGATCAAGAAATTGCGCAAAAAGGCCAAAAAGAAAACGGCCCAAGAAGTCATGGAGCTCTTTAATGCAGACAAAGCCTTGGTCCAAACCACCGAAGCTACCTATGAAAAAGGACGCAATGCCGAAGTGGATGCAATCAAGTGGAAAGCCCGCAAAATGAATAAAGGCTATACCAAAGATGGCTCTTACTACTTTATCAAAATTGAGGAAGTGATTCCCGCTAGCAACAAAAGTCTAGACGAGGCCCGCGGTTATGTAGTGGCCGACTTCCAAGATCAGCTAGAAAAAGACCTGATCCTTAGCCTGCGTGAGGAATACGAAATCAAGATCAATAAAGAAGCCCTTAATAAAATTGTAAAAAAATAATTGCACGCTAATCCATTGATTCAAAGCAAGCTAACAGGCTAAAGTGAAATTACTTTAGCCTGTTTTTTTATTTGCATTTGGAAAACCCAAATACTCGCCTTATATTTGTATCGCAGAGTGGAGCAGTGGTAGCTCGTCGGGCTCATAACCCGAAGGTCACAGGTTCGAGTCCTGTCTCTGCAACAAAGTTCAAAAGAGCTGTCTTCTAAAGACAGCTCTTTTTTTTGGCCTATAGGGAAGAAAGCTTATTTTAGGACAATACCCCTCATTAAACGTAATCCTCCCTATGAAAAAGCATACTAAACTGCTTCTGGCCGCCTTGGCCCTAAGCCTATTTTCTTGCCAATCCGCTGCCCCCAAAACCGCCGAAGATGGTCAGGTAGAAAGCGCTGCCTCTTCTACGACCAAAACAGAAAGCAGCCTACAAGCCGAGGCCCTGCAAGAAGCTCCCAAAGAATACTGGAAAGCACTGAACCACCGCGGCCAATGGTTTGAAGGTACCCTAAAAGATATTCCCATCTGGCTATACCTTAGCCGAGTAGACAGCTACAGCGATGGAGAGCACTCCTATGGCATTCATTATGGCTACAATTCTAGCCAAGGGGCCAGCATCTACCTAACAGGAAAAGGCGACCCTAGCCATATAGAAGTAGATTTTCAAAAATTTGAAGCTGGCGAACTGGTCGATGGCGAACGCATGCAGCTAAAGCTAGATGGCGATCAACTTACTGGCGAATGGCGGAGTGTTCAAGGAAAACGCTTTCCAATGCAGCTCAAGGCAGTTAGCCATGAAAAATATAGCCAAGCCAAAGACCTCATGGCCAATTTGGCCGCTCTTCGGCTCCCTATTATAGATAAGGACTACTATGAAGGCCTAGACATTGAGAAGCAGATTAAGCCCCATTATGTCAATAAAAACTTTGGGCTATGGGTCCCTAACTTTAAACGCCTGCTCGGCGATAAAACAGAACTCCTAAAAGAAGAATCGGCTGTAGTTTGGGGCAAAATTGTTCAGCCCAATGGCGAAACCCTCTTACTTTATACGGCCACTGAGGTGATGCCCGAGTTCTGCCGATCTATTTCGGGTACCTATCTAGAAAACCCCAAAAATATGCTGGCCGCAGCGCTCTTTGATAAAACAGGCCGCTGTCTTTGGAACAGCAATATTGGTAATGCTGGCGATGATCCCTATTATATGGACTTTAGCTTCTCTATCAAAAAAGTCAATCGCATTGGCGTAAAATGGACCACCTTTATGCGTGGCGAAAGAGGCGCCCGCATGATTGACGAAGAATTTGAACAAGTTTTTGATGTAAATAGCAAGGCCCTAGAAGGCCTAGATTAACCTACTCAAGCCCTACAATATGCCTACTAGCTCCTCTTACGATAGCCTAATTCAATCCGCTGCCTCTTCCGATTGGGAGCGGGCCTATTTCTATTATGTGGCCAGAGGCCAAAAAAGCATTGATGAATGGATTATTGATTTTTTGGGGGCTCATATTCAGCTTCCAGAAAGCCGAAAATTCAGTTTGTTTTCGCCACATAGCTTTTTTCATCAGGCAATTATGGGGCTCCCCTTGCAGATTTATAGCCGACATGAGGGCCGAAAACGCATTTTGGGCCTACAAATAGCCGATAGCAGCCAGATTCAGGCCCGCTTTGCCACAGAAATTGAGCCTCAGCCTCAAAATGCCCGCTTTCATTCTACGGGCAATCCTTTGGTGGATGATGAAAATTATCGGCTTTGGGAGGAGCTCCTATTTTTTCAGATGTGCCGCCGCTTACTCTACGATACGGGCGCATTAGATTTTATTGTGCACGAGATTAGGCAGCATTATTAACGCCCTAAAAGGTTCCTTTTTATGAAGGAGCCTTTTTTTTTGGGGCCTCCGCCTCCCTTCGGTCGTCGGCGCTACGCTTTGGGGCTCGCAGGTCTGCTCGGCCCTGCGCCGCCTTCGGCGGCTGGGTCTGGCCCTAGGGGCCACCCCGCCGCATCGCTAGGCCGTTCTGGCCTGCGGCCAGTAGGCGGCAAAGCCGCCTCTTTGGAGCCAAATGGCCCAAGCTCCCCCAAGGGATTCCTTGGGGAATCCCGCAGAGGGGTGGGTGGGCGGGGACATATTAGCGTATGAGGAGCACAGCGACGAATACCACTTTTCTGCGTCTTGCAGGCGGCAAAGCCGCCGCAGGCTGAGGGATGGACAGCAGTGGCGCAAAGCGCCAGACCTAGCAAAATGAGCGTAGCGAAATTTTGCGCAGGGCCGAGCGAACAGCGAGCTGCGACAACCAGCCCCTATAGGGGCGCCAGTTCGATGACCAACGGGAATAAACAGCCCGACCCGCCCAAAGGGCGGGGCAGCCCCCAAAAAAAATAAAAAAGGCCCAATACATCAACGTATTGGACCTATAGCATTTAGAGAAGAAACTCCAGTTATACTAAGTTATATTCATCATCTTCCGTCATCAATTTGGCGCTATTGCTAAAGTTGCCTAGCAAGTCGCCCAAAGAATTTCCTTCTGTATCTCCTTTGGCATCCAAGATACCAATATCCCAGCGGGCCAACTCGATAATTTCTTCAGTTTCCCAGCCCAAAATGTGGCCATTTAGCACTAGGCTCAAGCTAGTATAAATTTCGGCCAAGGCGCGATAATCAAAAGTGATTCCCTCATGCACCATCTCTACAGACTTGGTATCGGGATTATAAGTAATGGCCATACCAATACCTGCGCTAATATCGAGATCAGTATTGAAAGCTGCGCGAATAGCGGCGCCAGCGCCAGCCACCCAAGCATCTACCTCTACGCCGGCCTGAATATAGACAGACAGTTCGCCATCGGCATCAATGCCGCCCATGAGTTCCCAAACATCGCTATCCTTATTGCCCTGGGCCTGAATATTGGCGCCTAACTTAATGCCGGCATCAATGCCAATTTCGCCAGTAGCGTTAATTCCAGCCACAATAGGCACCGAAATCCCCACGCTAGTCGGAATACCAAAATCTTCTAATTTGAACTCCTTAGAGCCGCCCAATTTGGCCGAAAGATTATTGATATCTAGTTCTCCCTCCATGCCCATAGCTTGGAAAGGGATCTTGGCAAAGTCCAAAGAAATATCTTCGGCCTCAAAGCCATTTGCTCGGCTCACATTAACGCCTGTAGCCACTACATTAGAGCCTTTAAGCGCATTGATTGCCATAGCCCCCAAGCCACCAAAGGCAGGGAACATCTCCTTGAGGGTCTCATAATCGGCATCCTCACTAATGCCCAAAGTGACCTCACTAAAATAGAAACCGTTTTCTGTCAGTTTAGAATCGGCCCCTACCGTTAGGTTCACAATCGCATTATCTAAAGAAAGGCTATCTAGAGCAGCCTCCACATTTCCGTCAGAGAGCGAAACCTCCAAAGAGGCCGCGGCACTTCCGGTTGTGCTATACTTGGGCAAATCAATATTGAGAGAAGCCACTGCAGTAAGCGTTGTACTGCCGCCATCTTTATTGAGTGTGCCCTCATCTAGAGAGGCTACAATTCCTTCGCGGATATTCCACTCATAGCCCAAAGTGACCTTAACATCTTCAATCTTCAAGTCGCCATCCTCCATAGAGATCGACTCGGCTTCCGTTTCTAGTCCATCGGCAAAATTGGGGAAGCTAAAGGCAGGTGACTCAACGACAAATCTATTCTCAGCAGCCTCATAGCCCATTTCCTTAGAGCTCGCCTCAAAGCCAGCAAAACCAGCATCAAATCGGCTATTTCTGATTTTAATCCCTAGGCCTGCATTAGAAGCATAATTGACATCTACCTGTCCAGAAGCCTCTACACCAGCTACCTGAAAAGCCAAGCCAGCGCCAATAGAAACGCCCCAGGTACTGCCCGAGAAATCTACACTAGACTCAATATCACTCAGGGTAGCCGAACCACCAGCCAAAACAATATCACTAGCCAGATTTACTGTTCCACTACCCGATACAGCCCCACCAGCAGCCACATTAAAGTTTTCTACCAAGACAGAAACGCCAGTACCCGCCAAATCGGGAAAGTCTGCGCTCATGCTATCAATAGACAAGCCTGCACTACTGTATAAAATACCAGAAGCCGAAGCCGTCAAGCTACTTGCAATTGGACCTAGGTTTTCCAGATTCAAATCTACCGTATCAATGCTCAATTGGCTATTTTCATAAGCTACATTAGCCGTTTCAAAGCTAAACAAGCCCGCAGAGAGTTGAAGGCTAGGCAACTCAATTGTAGACTGTCCATTTTCGTAGGTATAATCTAGTTCGGCAGCGCCATTGATTGTGCCCAAAGCCACTGCAGCATCTGCACCAAAGGCCAAGTCGAAGTTTTCGCCATTTTTGCTCAGCAAGCCATCAATAGCACTTACAGTAAAGCCAGGCAATAGCTCCATCGCTCCGCTAGAGCTAACATCAATCGTCTGAAAATCAAAACCAGACTGATTAAACTTGATGCCTGTAGCTGTAGCCTGCAATTCGCCACCTTCTAGCAATTCTGAGGCAGTAATCTGTACCTGATCTACATTCAGCTCATCGGTTTCAGAAGAATAGCTCACGCCAGTACCACTAAGGCCAACGCCTGCAATTTCTGCATCAATTTGGCCATTGAGCAACTCCATTTCTGTTCCTTCAGCCCCAGCAGAAACCTTAAGCTCTCCAGAAGCCGTTGTATTAGGGACATTTAGACCAATAGCGCCCTGAGTTTCCGTTTGCCAACCTGTTTCGGCATAGTCAAAAGTAGAGCTCGGATTCGTTACCGTCAAAGCTCCACCCAAAAGGCTAATTTCGCCAGCCAGATCTAGGGTTCCCCCCTCTACGGCCAAGCTATCGCCAAGGGTGATTCCCGCTGCAGTAGCCGTAGCGGCTACTCCGCCAAACTCGGGCAAGCTAGCACTAAAGTTGGTCATCTGCAAGCCAGCCTCTGTAAACTCCATCCCTTCACTACTGGCCACAATATCGCCAGCATTACCAATATTGCGGACCGTAATTTGAGACTCGCCTAAGGTCGTTTGTCCAGCAATATGGCTCAAACTCCCCACAGAAATACCCAAAGCAGGATGCTCCAAAGCAATGCTTTGCGCTTCAATAGAGCTGCCCGTACTATTATAATAATATTGTAAAGCGCCTACGGTTCCCGTAGCTGCGCCATAATTCATCGCAATTTGTTGGCCCTCTGCATCAAAAGCAAAGCCCTCCCCTTCCTTGCGTAGTTCGCCAGATAGGCTAGCTACAGAAAGGCCCGGCAGCAAATCTACAGGCGCCAAAGTATTCATCTGAATACGGTCAAACTCAAAGCCATTAGGGCCCAAACGAAGACCTGTTCCGGTACCCTGCATCTGAAACTGCTCCAAGTCAGCCAATAATTCAGCCGTAGCAATATTCAACTGATCAGAAGTCGTATCATAACTAAGGCCATTTCCAGAAAAAGTAAAAGCCCCCACAGTAGAGCTCCAACTGCCTCCTTCTACCGCCAAATTTGTACTTTCTCCATTGGCCGTATAACGAGCCATCAAGCCCGTCACCTGATGTGCACCATCCTGAAAATCAGCATTGGCCGCCACATCAACCATCCAGCTATCAGCAGAAAGATTGACCGCACCTACCAAGCCAGAAACCTGAAGTTTCCCGCCCAAAAGCGCCAAAGTAGAATCCTGACGCAAAACGCCAGCTCCAGTCGCTCCAGTTGCCGTAATATTCAAATCGGTAAAATCAGCCGTCATGCTTTGGCCCAAAACCTCAGGCAACTGCAAGCCAGCACTAGCAATCTGCAAACCCTCAGGCGTCAAACGCCCGCCAGAAAGCTCCATGCCCTCGCCAGTCACACTATCAAAGCTTGCATCCACAAAGCTTCCGTTACTATCTAAATTGAGTTGTACGCCAGCCGCCGTAAAGGCATGCCCCATCAGTTCACCAGAAGCCCCGCCAGCAGTCACCTGCCAGTTGCCATTGCTGCCCGATAAGCTAAGCTGCGCATTCGTAATTTCAAATTGTTGGCCCATCGCCAAACGAGCAAGCTGGACCTGCAGACTCTCCAGTCCGCCACTGCCCACCGCTACATGGTTGAGCGTCAAGCCTTCCGTCTGCAAACCACCTAAGTTCGCCTGCAAAGGATAAGCGCCATCAAAGCTCGCTCTATAATCTTCTCCCTCTTTCATCACCTGAATGATGCCCGGAGGAATTTCATTGTTATTTTCAAATAAACGCAAAGATGCGCTCATGTTCTGAGTCGGATCTCCAGAAGCAGATTTTAATTCAAAAGGTCCGTAATTAAGGTTTACGGGCCCCATGTTTTCTGCTAAGGACTCTTGAGTTTCTTCAGCCATAGTATTCGGCAGATATTATAGTGCATGAAAAGTTCGGTTCCAATTGGCTTCTAAATTAGGCTTTTTTTTTAGCTTTTTCAATTTTGAAGCAAAAAAATTACCGCTTTGTCAGTTAATGCTTTTAGGCAGCTATTAAGCCTAGCTCCAAGGCCCAACAATAGCCGCTAAGCACTATATTTACAAGCATTTATAGGCTTCACCCTTTCCTTTATTCATTCATTTATAAATAACTTTAGCCCCCTTAAAGACTTAACCATTATTTGCCTTTTTTGGGGCTGCCCCGCCCTGCGGGCGGGTCGGGCTGTATCGCAGCTCGCAGGTCTGCTCGGCCCTGCAGCGCTTCGCGCTTTGGTCTGGCCTGCGGCCCCTGCTGCCCATCCCTCAGCCGGTCGTCGCTTCGCTCCTCTTTGGCCCTGCCGCAGAACACTAAGGCCCAAAACAAAAAAGGGAGAAGAGCAACCTACCTCCCACACAAAAATATTTTGACTCTTCACATAGTTTTTTGAGATGTAAATGTAATTTTGCAAACTGCAAACAAACACTATAACAGCCAAAATCATGTAAGTATTGGAAAATAATATAGGTAAACTTGATTAGCCGAAAAATCTAAAAAGAGCTCAAAGGTTAAGTAAACGCTTAAGCTCAGAACAACTAGGACTATAAAGATTCGATATTGCAGGCTTTTTGAATATTGACCTAAAAAATTGATTATATATTAAATAAAGAGAAAAGTTAATGGCGACGGAGAAAGAACTACTTGCTGAAATAGAGGCCCTCAAAAAGAAATTGGAAATTGCTAACAACCGAATTAAAACCGAGAAATATGGTATTACTTGGTTGGACGTACCTGAAGCATTTGAAGAAGAAAGCGAAAACCAACTGCCAATTTTGACAGAGATAAAAGAAAAAGCAATAAAAAATGATGATGGAAAACCAACTCATATTTTGATTGAGGGTGATAATTATCATTCGCTTACTTGCCTCAATTACACACATAAAGGAAAAATTGACCTAATCTATATTGACCCACCTTATAATACAGGTTCAGATGGTTTTAGATATAAAGACAAACGAGTTTTAGATAAGTACCCTGATGGAACAACTGTTCCCAAAGACCACCCACTTAGACATAGCTACTGGTTATCTTTTATGAGTAAAAGATTAGAGTTAGCACACAACCTCCTCAAGGACAATGGAACAATGTTTATTTCAATTAACGAAGTTGAATATTCAGGATTAAAGTTATTATGTGACAAAATATTCCAACCTTCAAATTATCTGACAACATTAAATATAAAGGTAAGACACGAAGATAGAATATTACGAGGTGACAATGATTTCCACGAAACTTCAGAGTATTTATTGATGTATCGAAAAACTGAAAAATTTACAACAATAAAAAGAGTTAGAGACAATACTTCATTAAATGCATATCAATATCGGATAGTTGAGAAAATTGAAAATCCAGAAATAACAACGATAGCAGGTCGAAAAGTTCATATTTTTCGATCAGGGGAATATGAAATTCAAAAAGTTACCCCAACAATAGAAGCCCTCAAAGAATATAATATCCGAGGATCTCTAATAACACAAAGTGGTTCTGCCTCAGAATTTTACGAAAAAAACCTAAGAAGTAGGAAAATTGACGATGGCTTTGGAACTCTTTATAAGATTATAGATATGGGAACGCGAGGAGACGGTCTTGGCTATCGATATATCAGACAACCATTTGATTCAAGAGGGACAAATGGATTTTACTATCAAGGTCTTCCATTGAATAAAAAAGATACAAAGTTGGTTCCTTACCCTAACTTTTATGATTTTGAAGAAATCTTTAATAAAGTAGGATATGAAGGAGGAGTTAAATTTACTAATGGTAAGAAACCTGTTGATTTTATAAAGTTTATTTTTACACTTGGCACAACAAACCAGAATGCTATAATCTTAGATTTTTTTGCAGGAAGCGGCTCTACTGGTCAAGCTGTAATGGAGCAAAATAATATTGATGGAGGAAAACGACAAGTTATACTTTGTACAAATAATGAAGCAAACATAGCTCACGAAATCACATTGCCAAGATTAAATAATGTGGTTAATGGATATAATCAAACCAAGAGCCAAAAAAGCACTTTATTTTCATTAAAATTAAATAGAAAAAACATTGAGGATAACACTGAAATCCTTTCAGCTATTGAAAAATACAATTCAGAGCCTTATTTAAGTCAATTTGACAACATTAAAGTTGAAGTAACAAAAGGCATCTTTATAATTAGTGGGTACACAAAGAAACAAAACCAAATTCAAGGACTTGGTAATTCATTGAAATATTATCGAACTGATTTTGTAGGTTCTAATAATATTCTTTCAGCTACAGATGAAGATAAGTCTTCATTGGCCCATAAGGCAGGCTACCTGCTTTCAATTGCTGAAGACACGTTAGAAGAAATTGAATTAAGTACTTGTTTCCAGCTTTTTGAAAATGATAAAAAAGCGACTGCTATTTACTTCAAAGAGGAGCTAACTGAAATGGAAGCCTTTTTAAAAAAGGTTGAAGGTATAAAAAAACCGATCTCCTTATATCTTTTTAGTTGGGGAAATAAAAGTGAATTTGAAGTGTTGTTCAATCACTTAAGTCACGTTAAAATCAAAACAATTCCGCAATCCATTTTAGAAATTTACAAGAAGATTTACAATATAGTTACAGTATGAGCAAATTTAGTCCATTAGACTTTCAACAGGAAGCCATAGATAAATTAGTTGCTAATTTTATCCATTTATGGGGAAATCCAGAGCCGCAACGACCACTAGTTTTTAAATCACCAACAGGAAGTGGTAAAACTTTTATGGTTGCTAATTTTGTACACAACTTAAATGGCATGCCAAATTGGGACTACGACAAAGCTTTTATTTGGATTACATTCTCTGAAGACTTGGCAATGCAGAGTAAAGACAAGTTCCAAAAGTATTTCGATAAAAACCTTGAAAATAGTTTACTAACAGTAAATGACTTTAAACAAGGTAAACTTCACAAAAATGACATTCTTTTTATTAATTGGCAAAAGTTAGTTGCTTCAAAAAAAGCAAACCGTTTACTAAGACGACCAGATGAAGAAGCATTTTTAAAGGAACAAGGCTATTACTTTGAGGATTTAATCGAAAACACACATAAAGAAAAGAGAGAATTTATTCTAATAGTTGATGAAAGCCACAAAAATAGAAATACAAGTTTAGCTCAAGAAATAATTGACATTATCAATCCTAAAGTAATTATAAATGTTTCGGCAACACCTAAAAACATACCTGGAATAGACCAAATAGATGAAGGAATAGCAGGATATGTTGGAGTTAAACGAGAAAAAGTCGTTGAAGAAGGCTTAATTAAAGAAAAGATTGCGGTACAAACAGAAGAAGATTTAGCCAAATACCCAAACAAAGATTTAGACGAATTGCTTTTAGATTTAGCTATTAAACGTCAAAAAGAGCTCAAAGAAGAATATAAAATATTAGACAAAGATATTAACCCCTTAGTTTTAATTCAGTTACCAAATGACGATAGTCGTCTAAAAGATGCTGGACAAAAAACGAAAGAAGAAATTGTTTTAGACTACCTACAGAAAAAGAAAATAGACGTTGACCGTAAAGTAGCTCTATGGTTTGATGGTAAACAGAAAAATATGGACTTCATTACCCATAATGAAAGTGATATTGACTTTATGCTTTTTAAACAAGCTGCGGGTACAGGTTGGGATTGCCCTAGAGCTCATATCTTAGTGATGTTCAGAGAAATAAATTCAGCTTCTTTTTACGTTCAAACCATTGGTAGAATTTTACGCATGGCTGAACCTAATCAAAAAGATGATTACAAAAACAATCCTAACTTACGAACTGGGTATTTATACACAAACTACAGACGTAATGATGTAGAAATTCCAGACCAAAGCATAAAAAATAAACCATTTATTTATACGTCTAAACGAAGGGAAGGTCTAAAAAATATTGAAGGGCTTTATTCAGATTTTGTTTCTCGTGTAGATTATGGTGACTTAGGTAACGCAGTACAGTTCCAAATGAGCTTCTTAAAGTCGTTTAATAACTATTTTGCTTTTGACGAAGCAGATCACCCAATTACCCTAAGAGAAAAAATCCAAGCGAAAGGAATCGAAATCAACCCAATACTTACAAATAAGTTAATTGTTAATGCAGAATTTACAGACTACGACAAAATCAATTTAGACTTTGCAAAAAAAGGACAGGAAGAAGATTATAAAATTTCAAGAAATGATGTTGAGAAATTATTTAATTGGTATTGCTTTCAACTACTTTCAGAACAAACAGAAGTAGAAGCAAAAGTTTCAAATGTTTCACGTTCTTGGTCACCCTTAAAATCGGCTTTTAGAGTTTGGTTTAAGAGCATATTCGACCAAGACAGCTATTTATATTACCGAATTTTAATCAATGATTTAAGAAAAGAGCAATCAAGTGTTTTTAGACAAGCGCTAACTAAAGCCTTGAAAGATTATTATCCAATAAAAAAAGAATTTCTTAAAAATCGTAAAAAGGATTTAGAGGAAAGAGAAGCTCCTCTTTTTGAAATTATGGCGGAATATACATTTACAGAGGATTATGCAGAATTAACTACAACTGAAGGAACGTCTGAATTGAGTGCGATACAACCCTTCTACCTGAAAAAAAAATACATAGGACGTGAAAACGAACTAAAATTCTTGAATTTTCTTGAACAGAAAAAAGACAAGTTGGATTGGTGGTTTAAAAATGGAGATTCAGGTAAAGAGTTTTACTGTTTAAAATATTACAACACAGCTAAAAAAGAAGAAGCACTCTTTTATCCAGACTGGATTGTAAAATTTAAAGATGGTAGAGTAGGAATTTTTGACACAAAAAGTGGAAATACAGCACAAAATCCAGAAGGGCGTGCTGAAGGACTTGCTAAAAAACTGAGAGAGTTAAATACAAATAATGGAAATTATGTTGGAGGACTTGTAGTCTTAGAAAACAACCAATGGTACTACTTTAATAACGAAAAGTATTTATCGGAATCTGCTATAAGAGGTACAGAAGAACCACAAACAGAATTTAGAGTGAAGTTTAACTATAATTACACTCCTGGAAAGCTAACTAAAAACTGGAAACCATTTAATGAGTTGTTCGATTAACGCAAACATTAAAGGCCATATATATTTGTATATTTGCCTCTATTATATTACCTCAATGACAATATAATCAAGTTTCTTTCTGCAATCTAATACTTGATTATCTACTTCTTACTCTATTTTCTAGTAACTGCCCCCCAAAACAAAAAAGGGAGAAGAGCATTTTGCTCTTCTCCCTTTACAGTATAAACAGGCCCAATTAAGCCGCCTCTTCTCGGTTTCCTCTTTTGTAAAACAAAAAGTAATAGGCCAATAATAAGCTCAGCGGTACGGCCAAAGTCCATAGCCACAATACCCAATTGCTGCCCGACTGCAAGGGCTGCGTTTGGCCCAATTGCACAAAAGCCGCCCAAAAAGCCGGATGAGCAGACCAGCCCTTGCTGTTGTCTAAATAGGTTATTTTGGCCTGCTGCAAAGCCATGGCTTTTGTCATACCCGACTGCAAGTTCCTGTAGTAGGCCTCCATAATATAAGCCGTGCTCTGATCATTCACCTGCCACAAACTCATTAGCAAAGAGGGGGTGCCCGCATAACGAAATGCCCGAGCCAAAGATAAACTCCCCTCGCCTGTTTGCAATTTCCCCTCGCCAGTCTGACAAGCCGAAAGCACCACCAACTCGGCCCCTAAATCTAGTTCCGCAATTTCATGCGCCTGCAATAAACCATCCTCTTCCGAGTTGGCACTAAAGGCCATGGCCGACAACATAGGGTTATTGTCATTGAGCAAACCATGCATGGCCAAATGCAAAATCCGATAGTTTTTGGCGCCCTGCTTAAATTCACTTTCTTTGGCCCCCTCACTATAGTCGCCCCCCATCAGCTGGGCCAGTTTTTTAGCCTCCAAATCTGCAGAAGGTAGGGAAGAAAAGCTACTGCCCTCATAGTTGGCCGCCATAGACCAAAATAACTTTTGAGCAGAAGAACGATAGGCCTGCTCGGCCTGTACCCACAACTCTGCCGAATAACTATAACTAATGGGGTAATTGCGGAGCAAATAAGACAGCTGCTCAAAGTCCGCCCCTTTTTGGTCCATCAAAAGCACCTCAAAGGGCAATAAGGCAAAACTTCCCTCATTGATAAAGATTAACTCCTGCCCCTGAGCAGGCATCTCTTTAGGAAACAAAAACTGATAAAGCGCATGGGCCCGCTCCTTAAAGTCGGCAATGTCTTGCTGCTTCAAGCTATTATAATTACTTAGCATTTTGCGCAAAGCCATAATCTGTTGGTCCAAACTATCTTGCATGATTGGCAAGCGGACCAAAGAAAGCCGCTGCTGGCTCAACTCCATCCGATATGCCGCCGAATCTGACTGCAAAAAGATGAACATGCTTCTTTTGGGGCCCAATACATTTTGTATGGCCTCTACCGAAATGCTAGCCTCGCTATAATTGAGCTGATGATAGTCGGGAAATTGTTCTCTCAGCTCATCCTGAAATTGGCTGTAGGCGATCTGCGCCTGATTATACGCTTTTTGAGCAGCGTCTTCCTCCGCTCTATCGGCCTCTAATAGGGCCAGTTTAGCGGCTTTTTGCGCCTGCCGCAAGTCTTCTTCTTTTTTGGCCCAATCTGCAGGGAGCTGCAGCAGACTGAGCTGCTCATTTTTGCGCAGCTTGCTGCGCAAAAGGGCCGCTAGGCCTTCTTCAGCAAAATATAGCCCTTGCTGAAAAGGTTGGGCCGACTTCTTCTTGGCATAGGCCGCTGCCGCCGCCCTTAGGCCCAAATCGGCCCATTGCCCCTTATAGTCTAGGGCCGTATAAAGATCATTTTCATCCTCAAAGCGCAATAAATAGCGATTTTGCATAGCCATGGCCGTTTGTGCAATAAGTAATTGCCCTTGGGGATCTTGGCCCGCCAAAACATCATAATAGGCCCAAAGGGCATCCCAAACCGGGACTTCAGAAATATAATCGGCATTCAAGATGGCTGCTTTCCAGTTTTCATCTAGTTCTTCGCTTAAGTTCGGGAGTTGGCAGTTTTCTTTTAGACAACGGCGAACATAGGTTAGGGCCTTATCTCTTTGGCCCAATTCCATCTCTAGATAAGAGAGGTTGTAGAGAATAGAAAAATAGAAAGAATAAGGATTAGACTTCTCATAGGCCAAGCTGTCACTTTCTAGGGCCAAAAGGAAATATTTGCGGGTGTTTTCCACATCCTTTTTGCCCTGATAGGCCCGTCCTAAATTTAAGTAATATAAGGGCAAACTATGATAAGGGTCTTTGCGAAACTTCATAATATCAATGGCCTCTTGGTAATTTTTAATGGCCTTATCCCATTTTTCCTGATCATAATAAACCAAGGAAATATTATTGAGTCCAATAGAACGATTAAAACTCTTGGGTTCGCCTCTTCGGAGTTCTCGCTCGAGGTATTCCTTATAATAGAGCTCTGCCGAAAGGAGGTCGTCCATTTGGTGGTGCACACCAGCTAAACCATCTAAAATGGTTAAATAGGGGGCGGAGGCCGTTCCATTGGGTTGGCTAGCCACCAAACTGCGGGCCTCAAAATAGAGCTGCTTAGCTTTTTGGTACTCAAATAGGCAGGCATATACGCCTGCTAAGCTGATGACAATACCTTGATAAACTGCGGGCTGCTCTTCAGGCTTGACGGTTTCTAGCAGACGGAGATACTCCTGCTCTGCCTCCTTACAGTTGCCACTAAAGTATAGGGCTTGGGCCAGGCTATCCACTGCAGGGGCTTTTTGGGCCGAGAGCGGAGCCGATAGGCCAAAGCAAAACAAGAGGGCTAGAGCCAGCTGGCCTAGCGATGCGGAGCGGGTGCCGCGGAGCGGCAGACCGAGCAAAAAGCGCGCAGCGCTTTTTTGTGAAGGGCCGAGCAGACCTGCGAGCCCCGTAGCGTAGCGCAGCAAGCGCAGCGCAGCTGAGGCCCCTAAACTAAAAAAATAGGCGGATGGAGATTTTCTATACATAAAAATGATGTCACTAAAAGGGTTTAAATAATAAGGCCCAAGGGAAGGCCATCAAAAATGCTTATCTTGGCATTAAGGTAATGCCCTAAAAGCTTAGAAGTTATTATTTTTTACATACAACTACTTACTTATGTTAAAACAATTTTTATTCACCTTTCTGCTGCTATTTTCGGCCTTTAGCCTATTTGCGCAAACCACAGACTTGGGTATGCCCAAAAGCTGGAACCAAAAGATAACGGCTTTGCAGGCTGCGCCTGTATATAATATGCCTGCTTTTGATTTAGAAGAGCAGCAGAGAATTGACGCCATCAATGAGGCCGAGAAAATTGGTCCTTGGCGCTTTGGTTATGAGTTTGCCGTAAATTATGGCCTAGAACAAGGAGGAGTTTGGACCAGCTTGCCCAATGGCGACCGCATTTGGCGCATGGCTTTCCGCTCTGAGGGTGCCCTGAGCATGAACCTCATCTTTGACGATTATTTGCTGCCTGAAGGGGCTCATGTGCAGCTCTATAGCCTAGATCGCAAAGCCCGCCTAGGGGCCTATACCGCCAAAAACAACCATCCCGACCGTATGCTAGGGACTAGCCTGCTCCAAGGAGAGTCTATTGTGATTGAATACTTTGAGCCAGCGGCTGTAGCTGGAGAAGGAAAACTGCATATTGGTACCCTAGTGCATGGCTACCGCGATGTTCGTCCCTATGCAGAAGAATTGATTAAGGCGCTTAATAGTTCAGGCGATTGTAATATCGACGTAAACTGCCCCTTGGGCAACAACTGGCGCAACCAAATCAACTCGGTGGGCATCATGATGACTGGCGGTTCTGGCTTCTGTACTGGGGCCCTCATCAATAACACCGCTCAGGATGGTACGCCTTATTTCTTGACCGCCAACCACTGTATGAGTGGTAGCCCCGCTACTTGGGTGTTCCGCTTCAATTGGGAAAGCCCCAATGCCGTTTGTGCGCAAGCGCAGAACAGTACCGACCCCGGCGCTCCTTACAATGAGGTGAATGGCGCTACCCTTAGAGCTAGCGATGCAGGAACCGATTTTGCCCTGCTAGAATTGACCGCCCTGCCCACCGCCCCCTATTATTTGGCCGGTTGGGACCGCAGTAGCACGGCTGCAAATGGCGCGATCTGCGTGCACCACCCTAGCGGAGATGTAAAGAAAATTTCTAAGGAAAACCAAAGCCTAAGCACATCTACCTTTAGCGGTGCCGATACTTGGCAGGTGGCCAACTGGGATGAAGGCACAACCGAACCGGGTTCTTCTGGCTCTCCCCTATTCAACCTCAACGGACTGATTATTGGCCAACTTTATGGTGGTAGTGCCGCCTGCTCTGGTCTTGTCAATAACGGCTCTGCGGATTATTATGGCCGCTTTGATATCTCTTGGGATGGCGCCGGCGCTAGCAGCAGCCGCCTCAAAGATTGGTTGGACCCCAACAATAGCGACCCACAAACCCTAACGGGCTTTGGCCCCGGCGCTACTGGCCCTGTAGCCAATGATGCTGGCCTAAATACCGACCCTGCCATCACGGGCGTTATCTGTGGCGCAAGCAGCATTAACCCCAGCATCGAGATTTATAATGGCGGGAGCAGTACACTTACTTCTGCCACTATTCTCTACAATATAAATGGCGGGAGCAATCAGGCATATAGCTGGAGCGGCAACCTAGCTAGCAATAGCAGCGAAACGGTTAGTCTTTCTAGCCTTAACATTAGCGCCGCTGGTCCACAAACCTTTAGCGCTACCGTAACGGTCCCCAATGGCCAAGTAGATTCTAATAGCGTCAATGATGTGATCAGCGCCGACTTCTACGCCATTACGCAGCCTGTTAGCTTTCAGCTAGATCTCAAAACAGATTGCTATGCCTCTGAAACGTCTTGGGAAGTACGCGATGCCAATGGCATCTTGCTCTACAGCAAAGATAGTTATACGGGCAACAGCCCTACGCTCCACAGTGAACAACTCTGTCTACAAGAAAATGATTGCTACGATTTTACCATCTTTGACAGCTATGGCGATGGCATAGAAGGTACGCTCTATAACTGTGCAGAAGATGGCGATTATCATATTATTTCTCCTGCAAATGATACGGTAGTCAATATGGCTTCTGCCGCTTTTGGGAGCAGCAGCACAGATAATTTCTGCGCCTCTTTGGCCTCTTCGGTCCAGGAAGTTAGCCTCTTGCGCAACCTACAGCTCTACCCCAACCCCAGCAAAGGGCAACTACAGCTAGAGCTGAGCCTAGAAGCCGCTCAGGATGTCCGCCTAGCGCTATACAATAGCTTGGGCCAAATGGTTTGGCAGCAAAACTATGGCGAACTCATCGAGCAAAATATCCAACTCGACTTTAGCCAGTTTGCCGCCGGCGCTTACTACCTCCAAATCCAATTGCCTACTGAGCAGTTGGGCCAAAAAATTATCCTACAAGACTAATTGTCTAGGGTAGTTTCCTTTTTTCCCCTTCTGTAGTTGCTGCAGAAGGGGATTTTTTTTGGGGCCTCCCGCCTGCGGCGGGCGCTACGTTTCAGGGCTCGCAGGTCTGCTCGGCCCTTCGCCAGCTTCGCTGGCTCGGTCTGGCCTGACGGCCACCCTTGCACATCGCTAGGCCGTTTGGCCTACGGCCATGGCGGCTGCGCCGCCTGCTATATGGGCCTGTAGGTTGAAACCTACAGCCAGACAACAGTTGATATTGCTTCGCAATGGTTTATGAATGAGGGTTAAAACCCTTATGATTTTAACTTTTAGGGCCTTTAAAACCACAAAATTGCCCCTTTTACATAGCTAGTTAGCTCCCAGGCTGAAGCCCATGGTTGTGGGGCTATGCAAAGAGCGGGCTTGCTGCTAGGGCTTGGGTTCATTTTCTTGTTTCCTGAATAGCCTCAGGAGTAGAAAAGCGAACAAGGACTTTAGTCCGTCAGTTCGCTCAGTCAATAACCCTGGGCTTCAGCCCAGGGCTATAAGTATTAACAGAAATCTACCTCATCAATACCTTTTTGCCCTATTCTGCAGATGCAAAACACCCCATCAAAACCTTTACGCCCTATTTGACAGAGATCAAATACCCCATCAAAACTTTTTTGCCCTATTCTGCAGATGCAAAACACCCCATCAAAACTTTTTTGCCCTATTCTGCAGATGCAGAACACCCCATCAAAACCTTTTTGCCCTATTCTGCAGATGCAAAACACCCCATCAATACCTTTTTGCCCTATTCTGCAGATGCAGAACGGCATCTTAGATCTAGGGCCAAACAAAAAGGGCTGTCGGCGATGCCGACAGCCCTTTTTGTGGATAGCGAGAAAGGCTTAGGCCTCTTCGGCTAGGCGTTCTGCGATGCGAACGATGAGTTGAGTAGCGAGCACCATAGACTCTAGGGCGACATACTCATAGCGGCCATGGAAATTCATTCCGCCGGCAAAAATATTGGGGCAAGGCAGGCCCATATAAGAAAGGCGAGAGCCATCGGTACCGCCGCGGATAGGTTTAATCAGGGGGGTAATATTGAGGTCCTTCATAGCGGCCTCGGCCAAATCTACAATATGCATAAGGGGTTCAATTTTCTCGCGCATATTATAATACTGGTCCTTCATTTCGAGGCTCAGGCAATTGTTATGCTTTTGGTTAAAGTCGGCCACCTTTTGCTCAAAGAACTGCTTACGGTCCTCAAACTTTTGGCGGTCATGATCTCTAACAATATAGAGCATTTCGGCTTGGTCTACAGAAGCCTTCATATTATTGAGGTGATAAAAGCCCTCATAATCTTCGGTATGTTCTGGAGTTTCCTCTAGGGGGAGGCTTAGTATAAACTGTGCGGCTAGGTAGTGAGAGTTGACCATTTTGCCTTTAGCGTAGCCGGGGTGTACGCTTTTGCCTTGGACGGTCACCTTAGCGTAGGCGGCATTAAAGTTTTCGTATTCTAGTTCGCCTACTTCAGAGCCATCCATAGTATAGGCCCAATCGGCGGCAAACTTCTCCACATCAAAGAGGTCGGCGCCACGGCCTACTTCTTCATCTGGGGTAAAGCAGATACGGATTTTCCCGTGTTCGATTTCGGGATGTTGGATGAGGTAATCCATGGCCGACATAATTTCGGTTACTCCGGCCTTATCATCGGCAGAGAGGAGGGTATTTCCGCTAGTAGTAATTAGGGTTTGGCCCTTATACTTGAGCATTTCGGGAAACTCTTTGGGAGAGAGGAAGATGCCTGCTTCTTCGTCTAGGGCGAGGCTTTGGCCTTGATAATTGGGCCATACTTTGGGTCGGACATCATCCGAGATAAAATCGGGAGAGCTGTCAATATGGGCCACAAAGCCGATTGTGGGGATATTTTTTTGGCTATTGCTGGGGAGAGTAGCCATGAGGTAGCAGTGTTCGTCTAGATCTACCTCTTGCATGCCCATATTTTTTAGTTCGGCCTCGAGGGTTTTGGCCATATCCCATTGTTTTTCGGTACTGGGAATTTTGTCTACGCCAAACTCTGACATAGAATCGATTTTCACATAGCGCAGAAAGCGCTCTAAGATTTGCTCTTTCATTATTTTAATTTAGATAAGGTATACATTAGGAAGGCGGCTGAGGGGCTAGATGCCCTTCAGCCGCCTTATGGCCTAGCGATGTGGAGGGGTTGCCGTAGGCCAGACCGAGCAGGCGAAGCCTGCGAAGGGCCGAGCGAACAGCGAGCCCTGGAACGTAGCGCCCGCCGTAGGCGGGAGGCCCCAAAAAAGGTTATGCAAAAATATCAGCTTGGCCTAGGAAGGCGTCGAGGGTATCTATTTTATCGATCACGATGCGGCCGCGTTCATCTCTTTTGACGGTAGCGGCTTCTACGGATTTGGCGTGTTCGAAGACCAGGATCCATTCTTCGGCTAGGGCACGTTCTAGGAAGTAGGCCTTTTCGATGAGTGTTTGTTCTGGGCGCATATCGTAGGCCATAACATAGGGGATTCGGATATGGCTGGGAGAAGGAATGAGGTCGGCGCAATAGACCACTTTTTTGCCATTGACCATGAGGTAGGGCAGGATCATGCCGTTGGTATGGCCATAGGCGAAGAGGAGGTTAAAATTGCTAAACCAGCGGGTTTGTGCGTCGTAGGGGCCGGCTTCGATAAACTTAAGTTGGTTTGAAGACTCTAGGGGCAACAGGTTATCGAGCAAGAAAGAGGCTTGTTCTCTGGGGTTGGGCATAGTGGCCTCCTCCCATTGTTTATCGCTGCACCAATAGGTGGCATTAGGGAAGCTGAGTGTAGGCTTGCCATCTACATCATGTTTGACGGCGCCGCCGACATGGTCGAAATGCAAATGCGTGAGGAGGACATCGGTAATATCGTAGGGGGTTAGGCCGTGCATAGCGAGCGAGCTATAGAGTGAGGCTTGGCCATGCAATTTGAAGTGAGAGAAAAACTTCTCGGATTGTTTGGTTCCGATGCCGGTATCGATAAGGATATTTCGGCCATGTTCGGTTTGGACCAGGAGGCATCGCATAGCCCAGGTACAGAGATTATCTTCATCTGGTTCTTCTAGGCGTTGCCAAAGTGTTTTGGGCACCACGCCAAACATGGCGCCGCCATCTAATTTAAAAAAGCCCGTATCGATTACACGGACAGTCATTTTTAAGCTCATGAGAATATTTGTTTATAGTCCAAAGGAGAATCCAATTTTCTTTTCGGTGCTACTCAGGTTTTTGCGCAATTCGGCCATTTGGATAGCGGTTACTGCGGATTCTACGCCCTTATTGCCATGTTTTCCGCCGGCTCTATCGAGTGCTTGTTGCATACTATTGGGGGTAAGCACTCCAAAGATGAAGGGTTTGGCTGAGGCGATAGAGAGTTGTTGTAGGGCCATGGCTACTGACTGGTTAATGTACTCATTGTGGGAGGTTTCTCCTTTGATCACGCAACCGATACAGATGACGGCATCTACTTTTTTATTTTGGGCGAGAAGGCGGGCGGCAGTGGGCAGTTCAAAAGTGCCGGGCACCCAAAGCGAGTGGATTTGCTCTTTAGAGCAGCCATGCTCGAGTAGTGTATTTTTGCAGCCCTCATAAAGGGCGTTTGTAATATCTTGGTTCCAGGCGGCGGTTACAATACCGAAGCTAAAATTCTGGGCCGAGGGGATTTCCTCGGGGCGGTAGTCGGATAGATTTTTATCTGCACTGCTCATATACAAAAAATTTAATATTTAGGGGAAAAGATACAAAAACTAGGGGAAGAAACCAGTCTTTTTTCGGGAAATCCCTTTAGTGGGGGAAACAGTGGTATAGAGAGATTGTTTTGGGGGTTGTTAGTGATTACTATAAAAACAGAGGCTACCGACAGATTGTCGGCAGCCTCTGTATATGGCAATAGCTTAGTGCGATTAAGCTTGCATTTTTTGGTAGACGAGGTCTGTATTTTCTCCGGTAAAGAAGGGGCCTACATGTTGGGCGGTCAGGTAGATGGCCTTCAGTTGTAGGGCTCGGTCGTCTTGGCTATCGAGTTTGCGGTAGGCGATAGCATTTTTGAGGCTTTGTTGCATAATGGCTACTTCTTTTTCGGTAGCGGTTCGTTTTTCCTTCTTCATAAAGTAGGCTTCGGCTAATTCTTGGGCCAAAGACTTTTTGTTCTTTTTGACGGCTAGGGCTAATTTGGCCATTTCTTTGGCTTGGCCTTCTAGTTGTTGGAAGGCGGAGTTAAAGCCGGCTTGCACTTTTTTGTGTGCGCCATTATAATCCTTTTTAAAGGTTTGGAAAGCGGCTTGAGCGGCTTTAAGTTGTTTGATGGCTTTATTTCCGGCTTTGCCAACTTTAAACTTGGGCAGCACTTCTTTTTTTACCTGTAGGAACTCTTCTTTGAGTTGGAGCAGGCTTTCTTTGAGGGTTTTTCCTTGTTTCTCTAGGGTCTCCTTAGCTTTTTGCATTTTGGCGGCGGTGGCGCTGGCTACGGCTACGGCTTCTCCTGCTCCAATATTTTCGCTTAGTTTTGGGCTAAGCTTTACTTTTTTGAAGAGGGCCTTTTCGGCAATTTTGATATGTTTGGCGGTCAGTTTACCGTCATTGAGTTCGAAGTGGAAATTTTGCAAACCTCCTTCTGTGGCACCAAAAGAGACTTTACCTTTACTAAAATCTTTATTGGGGCGTTTTTTCGCTTCTGTTTTATAGAACTTGCCCCAGCTACTACCTAGTGTTCCGACAACGATAAAGGGGATTTTTTTCCCTTTTAGGTCGGCAAATTCAAATTCGCTGAGCATGAGGTATTCGGTTTGTTCTCCTTGGGGGAAGCCGGCTTTCATGCGTTTGAGTTCCTTATAGAAGAATTTGCGATAATCGGCAAACTTGAGGCCTTGGAGGATTTCTGGTTGTAATTTCGGTTTCATAAGCGTGTATAGTCAATTAGGGTAATTGTACTTTTTTTTGGACCATTGAATATAGTGGCTTTTTGCGGCTTTTACAATTTGTGGCCGACTATTTTGGTGCAGATAGCCCTTGGTCTAACAAAAGTCTTTCTATTTTAGTGTTGGTTATTGGGGTCTTCAAACATCTTTTTCAGGCTAGGTTTATTGACCTTTCCCATAGTATTTCGGGGAAGTTCTTGGAGGAGTAAGAAGCGGCGCACCAGCTTATAGGCGGGTAATTTTTGGCGCAGCCATTCGTTGAGCAGAGGTTCTAGGGTTTCTGCATCTTGGGTATTAGGGATAACGGCGGCGGCTACAATTTCGCCCCATTCGATATTCTCTAGGCCTAGGACGGCACAATCTTTTACGAGGGGGTGTTCCCTCATAATTTCCTCTAACTCTAGGGCAGAGATTTTATATCCTCCAGACTTAATAATATCGATAGATTTTCGGCCCATAATGCGGTAGCTCCCCTTTTCTAGGATAGCAATATCGCCAGTTTGGAACCAGCCATCTTGGGTAAAGGAGTTGGCGGTATATTCTGGGCGATTCCAGTACTCTTTAAAGACCGTTGGGCCTTTCACTTGAATTTCTCCGGCCTCATTTTCTTTGGTAATGGCTTTTCCTTGTTCTTCATCCCAGAGGCGAAGTTCTACGCCAGGCAGGGGTTGGCCTACATGGCCGGGCACGCGGCTTTGTTGGTTATAGGGATTAGAGAGCGCCATACCGATTTCGGTCATGCCATAGCGTTCCAGTAGGCGGTGGTCTGAAATCGTTTGCCATTCTTTGAGTACTTGTACGGGCAGGGCGGCTGATCCAGAGACCATCAGGCGAAAATTGGCCAAGACCGAGCTAATATGTTTTTGTTGGTACTTATGTAGCTCTTTATAGGTATTTATCAGCTTATAATAAATAGTAGGGACTGCCATAAAGACATTCACTCTGCCGGCTTCTAGAGTAGAAAAGACCTTACGTTCCTCAAACTCTTCATGGAACGTACAGCAGGCGCCCACCCAAAGGGGGCAAGCTAGGGCATTAATAAGCCCATGCACATGATGTAAAGGGAGGATATTGAGGATATGATCTGTTTTTTGCCACTCCCAAGCTTGGACCTGTGCTTCTATTTGGGCCTGAATAATTTCGTGCGTACTGAGTACGCCTTTGGGGCGGGAGCTGGTTCCGCTAGTATAGATAATTAATGCATTTCGTTTTGGGGAAATGATGGGCAAGTTACATTCTTTCAGGTCGTTGAGTAATTCCTCAATAGTAAAGACTTGAATATTGAGTCGGTCTTCTAGGCCCTCCAATTGTTTTTTATGGCTGCGGTCTACCACTAATATTTCGGCCCCGGTGTCTTCCAGTAAAAACTCGACAGCGGGTAGGGGGTAAGACAAATGAATGGGGACTGCTACCCCACCGGCTCGCCAGATGGCCCATTGAGAGGCCACAAAATAAATACTTGGGCTAATCATAAAAGCGACTCTAGCCCCGGCTAGATCTGCTCGACCATTGAGTAAGTAGGCTGCCAAAGAAGCCGAAGCTTGCAAAAGGTAATGATAAGTATAAGAGCCATTTTCGTCGGTAATGGCTTTACGGTTGCGATGCTTTTCGGCTTGTTGGACAAAAGGTAGCTGGATCATCTGAATATCTAGAGTTGTTAACAATTTGGCAATATAGGAAAAGGGGGAAAAAGCGCTAGAGCGGCTATTTTTGGCCTAGATCCCCGTAAACTGCCCCCAAAAATAAAATTCCAAGACTGAAAAATCTTATTTTCCATGCCTGTATTCCAAGTTAAGCATTTTTTTTATGCTTTGATTCTATTTAGCCTTTGGGCTTGTCGGCCTGAGGGGGCTAGTTCTCTAATAGAGCAAGGCGGCAATAGCCCCCAGCCATCAGGGCTTAAGTTATATAAAATTACGGGTTCAAAAACCTTGGGGGCGGTTTTAATGCCAGCCTTATTAGAGGCTTATTTGCGCCAGAAAGGCGTTCAGGCTTTAGAGAAGTCAAAATTATCTGGGGCCTATCTTTACCGTTGGGAGCAAGATGGGAAGAAGCTGCGTTTAGAGTTGTTGCCCAAGGGTTCTCAGGCGGGTTTTATGGCCTTAGCGGCGGGTCAGGCGCAAATGGCTATGGCATCTAAGGAAATTGAGGACAGTTTGTTGGCCCAGCTTCCGGCCTTAAAGGAGGAGCAGCGGTTACTTTTGGCCTATGATGCCTTGCGGGTTTTGGTCCATAAAGAAAAGGCAGAGATCAAGCAACTGACTAAGTTGCAGTTAGGCAAAATATTTCGGGGGGAGGTTCGAGATTGGGCAGAAATAGACCCGCGGTTTTCTGGTCCGATACGGCTTTATTTGCGCAATGAGCAATCGGGTTCCTTTCATTTTGTGCAGCGGATATTGGGAGAGTTGGGGGCGGTCCATAAGCAGCAAGAGAACTTTGATTACCTTTTGCAGGACTTGGCCAACGACCCCAACGGCTTGGCCTTTGCGCCCTATGAGTTGCCTGCGGGCCTAAGTGTTTCTACAGTAGCGGTAGCGGGACGAAAGGCCAATTTGCAAGATCTGCAGTATCTTTTTAGGCGGCCCCTCTACTTATATTTAGATACCTTGGCCCTTAAAGATCCATTTTGGTTAGACTTTATGGCCTTTTGTCAATCAGAAGCGGGGCAAAAAATTGTGGCACAATCGGGTTTTGCGAGTTTGGCCCCTTCTTTATAGGCTTGGGCAGGCGGCGAAGCCGCCTGCAAAGGGCCGTAGGCCCGCGGCTGAGGGATGGATAAGGGGGGCCCGCAGGGCCAGACCAAAGCGCTTTAGCGCTGCAGGGCCGAGCAGACCTGCGAGCCCTGACACAGCCCGACCTGAACGAAGTGAAGGGCAGCCCCAGAACCTAGTCTTTAGTTTCTGCTAACAAATAGCAATAAAAAAAGGCATATAAGTTAGCTCCGATGGTGGGAAAGAGTGTATTTTCTGTGAGGAAGGAGATGGCAATCAGGCCAATAAAAAAGCGAAAAAGGGCTGGGCTATTGGAGAAAAAGGGGCCTGCAAAGAACAAAATAAAGCAGCTTAGCCCTAAGATTCCGCTTGCAGCCAAGATGGTAATATACTGGCTATGTGGATACATCGGACGTTGTTTAGGATATCGTTGTTTATAGATTTTTTCTTGTTGGTCTTTTAGGTCGCCTAGGCCCACTCCTAATAGGGGTTGATTGCCCCAAACTTCTAGACCAATAGCTAGAGAAAGCATTCGTTGTGTATCCGAGTAGTTTTCGATAACGCCTAGCTGGTAGAGGCGAATATTTTCTTGGCTAAGGTGAACCTTTTTTCTAAAAGAGGGTAGCGTTTTATAGGCGATAAAGGGAAGTAAAATTAGGCAACCATAGCCAATGAGCATTTGTAAGTACCTTTTTTTTTGGATAGCTTGATAGCTTAGGTAGATACAAAAGCAAAGGTAAAAAGCCAAGAGCCCTGAGCGGACGCCCATAATATGTAAGCTAAGGAGAAGAAAAAGGCTAAGAATAGCCCAAAGGGCTGGCCAGCGGCCATGTTTCCAGATAAATAGTTGTCCAGAAAGAAAACAGCCCCAGCAAATGAGCAAACTAAAGCGCACATGATCATGGGCGGGGTTGGGCATGCCTTTACTTCTTTGCAAAGCATATTGTATACTTTCAAAGTGGATCATGTAATTAAACAAAACCCCTAAGCTAGCTAAGCTAATTAGGAGCACAAAAACGCCCAGTAGCCATCGCCATTGTTTTTGGGGTAGAGTTGGCAAAAAAGCAAAACAAATCGGCAGACTAAGGAGGGGGAGCATCACCCTTAGGCGAATCCCGAGTTCTTCCCAATTTGTAGAATAAGTTGCTGTAGCAGCTAGCAATAAAAAGAGTAGGCTAGGCGAGAACAACAGCCAGCGTTGCCGAAGCTGTTTCCAGTTTTCTTTATTAAAGAGATAAGGCAATGCTGCTAGTCCAAAAGCAGCCGAGGAAATAGCGATTAGTGCTTTAGAGGCAATCAGGCCAATAAACATAAGCAGGCAGGCCAAAAAAGGCAAGCCCTTTTGGACAATAGAAAAGAAAGAACGAAATCGCATTATATCTTATTTAATCCAACCTAAAACGAGCGTACTTAATCGTAGCGCCTTTGCCTCGGTGCAATTGCTCGTAATAGGTAGTAATTCCCCAATTTGGATCTTGTTCGGCCAAGCTATAAATATCATCATGGGCAAACTCTAGGGGAAGGCCTTGCGCCTCAATTTGCTCTAGGGTAAACTCATAAAGCAGAGGCGAATCGGTTTTAAGATGGATTTTGCCGCCTTTCTTTAAAATATTTCGGTAGCGCGACAAAAAGAGGGGCGATGTCAGGCGCTTTCTAGGCTTTTTGGCTTGGGGGTCGGCAAAGGTAATCCAGATTTCGTCTACCTCTTCAGATGCAAAAAAGGACTCGATAAAATCAATTTGGGCACGGAGAAAAAAGACATTACCTAGGCCTTGTTCCAAGGCTTTTTTGGCGCCGGTCCAAATGCGGTTTCCCTTGAGGTCCAGCCCCATAAAGTTGCTATCGGGATACATTTGGCCAAGGCCTAGACTATACTCTCCTTTTCCGCAGGCTAGCTCGAGCACCAAAGGTTTATCTTGGCCCAATTGCGCTTTCCATTGGCCGCGCATATCCTGCTTTTGGCCATTGGGCAATTCAATAATTGGCGAATTAACGCCAAAGTTTAAATAAACATTGGGCAGCTCGTGTAGCTCTGCAAATTTCTGTAATTTCTTATTCCGTCCCATCAAAAACTTATAACATATAATATAAAATAAGGCCCGCCAAAAGGCTCCAACTCAGTGAAATCATCATCATTCGGATCCCCTCAGACCTAGCTTGGGGCGCAAAATTAAGAACTTTTCGCCCATTGGGTAATAATCGCTGATCAGAATAATAATGGTAGCCCCAAAAAAAGCCCAATGGCCCCAAAAGAATAGCCGTCAAATAACCATCTCGGCGCTCTTTGGAGGTCAACGCTCTGGGCTGCCGCAACTGAATCATCCGATGTTGCCGCATCAGCTCTACCTCCTCTTCCGTAATCTCATGGCCCCGCTCATTGAGCAAATAACGAGCAGCCACCACATCCAACGCCTGCCAATCTTCAGGCTGCTCCAAAATTTTCATCAGCTCCTCATCGCCATATTTCCGCAAATGATAATCGGCCTGCTTATAAATGCTTTGCGTCTTGGCCTGCTCTCGCAAAAGTGCCTGCGTGCGCTCAAAATCAAGCAAACGCAAATAGACATAAAAAACACTCTCTTTCAAGGCTGGCGCCCGAGCATAATCCTCTCCAGGATCTTGCTGCTTTTCCCAAATTTTATAGGGAATCTTTTGATCATCCAAAAATGCACAGAGATCATCAAACATCTGCCGATAATCAAATTCTGCAAAAATCTCATAACGCTGCCCTTCTTCTTGCTCCTTTTGTAGCAAAAAAGACAAACTTTTAGCGGTATCCGCAGGCAATACTAATTGCCCATCTTTATAATCATAGGGCAAACTATACTCTTCTAAGAGTAAGACCTTAGCCAACTCTTCAGGGGAATAAACAGGAGGATTTTTCATTTAGTTTTAGTTTTATGTTTTTGGGGCTGCCCCTCGCCTATCGGCTCGGGTCGGGCTGTTTCGCAGCTCGCTATTCGCTCGGCCCTGCGCAAAATTTCGCTGCGCTCATTTTGCTGGGTCTGCGGCTTTGCCGCCCTGCTGCCCATCCCTCAGCCGGCTCGCTTCGCTCACCTCTAGATGGATAAAAAGGGCCCAAAAGTTAGGAAAAACAAGCAAAATTAACTATAATATATAGCTCTTCTTTTTAGAAGATGCAAAAAACGCTGAAAAGGAACAAAGAGAGCCAATTTTTTTTAGTACTTTTGAAGCATCAAGCCGAGAAATTTCTCCCAAAGAGAAAAAATTCTCTATTCATTTTTTTCATTAAATTATTAGTTGTTTGGCTAGAAGAATTAACAGAAACCGAGGAAGATATAGTCGGAGAGAGACACCTGGATCTGAGTACAGAACCAATGATAATATTCGCGTACCAGAAATTCGCTTGGTAGGTGATAACTTTGATGAAATCAGTAAAATAGCTGGCAAAGAGGTAGAAAGTGGTACCGTTATTAAAACGCGAATTGCTGCCTCTTGGGCCAATAAATTGGAATTGGACCTCGTAGAAATTTCGCCCAAGGGTAAACCCCCTGTTTGCAAAATTATCGACCTGAAAAAATTCCTCTACGAACGCAAAAAACGCGAAAAAGAACTCAAAGCCAAACAGGTGAAGGTGGTCATTAAGGAAATTCGCTTTGGCCCCAATACCGATGATCACGATTTTGAGTTTAAGCTTAAGCATGCCAAGAGCTTTCTAGAAGATGGCGCCAAGGTAAAGGCTTATGTGCAGTTTAAAGGCCGTTCTATTGTCTTTAAGGACCGTGGACGTACCCTGCTCAAGCGCTTTGTTGCAGAACTAACAGAATTGAGCGTAACGGATTATCCCCCTAAAATGGAGGACCGCCGTATGCATGTTACTCTTAGCCCCAAAAAATCGGCTAAATCAAACTAGTTGGCTAGCCCAGTTGCTTTGATGCAATCTGCTAGCTAAAAAGGCTGTCTCTCAACAGACAGCCTTTTTTTGCTTTGTTTCTTAACGAACTCACTTATGTTTAGCAATAAAAATAAAGAACGTGCTGCCCGAACAGCCGCCGTCTCTCATAACAGCCTCGTCCGAGACGCTATCGTAAAAGGAAATGTGCAATCTGTTATTGATATCCGTGTAGATGGACGCATAGAGGGCGATCTGCGCTGCAAAGCCAAAGTGGTTTTGGGCCAAACTTCTGTCATCAAAGGCAATATTCATTGCCAAAATGCCATCATTGAAGGCAAAGTCTTAGGAAATGTCTATTGCCAACAATTATTGGATGTTCGAAAATCGGCCAAAATTCAAGGCGATTTAGAAACCACTAAACTGGCCGTAGAAGATGGCGCACAAATGAATGGAGCCTGCAAAATGAACTTGCAACATGGGCCACAATCCAAAAAATAAAAAAGGCCAAGCCTTTAGAAAAAACAAAAAAGCCCTAGAGGGCTATATGAAGTACTCTGGTATGGGCGTGCAAATGGCCTTGGTGATTGCTGCAGGCTCCTTTGCTGGCCTATACCTAGATAAATACCTCGATAGCAAACCCCTATTTGTGGTGTTGGGCTCTCTAGGCTCCGTTTTTTTGGCCCTCTACCTATTTATTCGCCAACTCTTGGCCGAAAGTCCCCCAAAAGACCAGGAAGAAGAGTAATCATGCAATTATCTCAATTTTATTCTAGCCTTTTAGGCGTTTCGGCCTTTGTTGCCGCTAGCCTTTTGGGCCTGCAATGGTTTTGGCCCCGCTTTGCGAACTATGGCGGCCTCGCCTGGGCCAGCTACCTTTTTTTTGTGCTCTTTAGCTGGCTCTGCTTCTTTTGGGCCCGTCAGGCTAGCCAAAGTCCCGACCAATTGCAGTTTAGCCGAGTCTTTATGATGCAAACTAGCATCAAAATGCTGCTCAGCCTTTCGCTGGTCTTGGCCTATTTTTATACCTTTAAACCAGCCGACCAGCTTTTTGTATTGCCCTTCTTTTGGGTATACTTCTGCTTTACGCTTTTTGAAATTTACTTTTTGACTCAGCTCGGAAAAGCATAGTGCTATGTACCAAATTAAACATCAATCTAAAGAAGATTTTCTAGAATTGGATCCCAAAGACTTCAACTGGGACCTGGTCCAACTAGAAGATCAGGCTTTCCATATTCTCTACCAAAACCGATCTTATACCGCTAGAGTAATCGCTGCCGATTATCAAAGCAAAAGTTTTGAAATCCGTATCGGACAAAATACCTACTGCCTCAGTGCTAAAGATCGCTTCGATCTTTTGGCCGAACGCCTCGGCTTTGAAAAAGTAGGAGCCGCTAAGGTCAATGATATTAAAGCCCCTATGCCCGGCTTGCTGCTCGACCTGATGGTGGAAGTTGGCCAAGAAGTGAAAAAAGATGAGGCGGTCCTCATCCTTGAAGCCATGAAAATGGAAAATGTGATTAAAGCCCCAGCCGATGCCATTATTAAAGCCATTAAGGTAGATAAAGGCGCAGCAGTAGAGAAAAATCAAGTCCTTATTGAACTTGATCCGCTATAGGCCTAAGGTCCATAATAATACAAAAGCAGGAAAAATGATTGACTTCATTTTTCCTGCTTTTTTTTGCTCCAAACTCTTGCGTTCTAGAGGAGCGCAGCGACTGGGAAAAAAAGCAATTTATTTTTTTTGCGTTTATAATTAAAAGTTACTACTTTTAAGTAAACACAAAAACAAAACGATGAAAGCATTAGCCATTTTTCTCTTATCCAGTTTATTTTTTGGCCATCTAAATCTATTACAGATGAAGCAGCGAGAACTTTTTTTGGCAAAGCAGCAGCAGTATCAAGAAGATACAGCCCTTTATGAAGAAACCTTGGCCCAATATCAAGAACTCTATGCGCTTTATCAGGAGCTTCCTGCAGAGGATCCCGATCGCCCTACAATTAAGCTGGCCTTGCTCAAGACCAAAGAGGGCCTAAAGGCCTTTAAGCCGCAGCTCAAAATGGAAAAGGCCAATTTGGAGCAGCTATTTTTGGCCCTTAAGGAAGAAGATATTCCCAAAACTGATTTTTTGGTAAAATTTGCCCAGAATGCTCTAGATTTAGCTGATAAAGCAAAAAGTCTAAAAAGCAATATTCAAAAAGACAAATGGCTAAGAACAAATGCTCTCAATCATTTGTATATCAGCTTTTCTCAAGGTAAAAAACTCAAAGTTTGCCGTCTGATTGCGGCAGATATTAAGGCTTTAGTAGAGCAGGCAGACAACAAGCCGCCCAGTATATTTTTAGAAGAATTGGCCCAAATTTTTGAGCGTTATGATACGGTAGAAAAGATTAAGAAGTATAGAGCTAAATCCCGCTTTATTGAGTCTAGCATTGCTCCTTATGTCCTTTCCCCAAACCAACTAGAACCCATTTTGGACCAAGCCCTGGCCAAAGATGACTTTTTGACGGAGGAGGAGTTGAAGGAGAAGTTGGCCAAAGAGGAACAACAAGCAAAAGAAGAAGAGGAATATTTAGCCCAGGTTAAACTAGAATTTGATAGTACTTTGTCGCTGGCCGATTTTATTTGGCAAAAGGCAGAGCTTTTAGACAGCTTAAATAGCTTAGCTAAAGCTAGCCAAAGTCCTATGGCTAAAGCACTAATTGAGGATTTAATTGCACAGCTATCGGGAGCTCAACTAGGGCTCATTCAACTCAATACTATTGAGGATTGCTTTGCTCAAAGTTTAGCTAAGGTCAAAGTAGATAACTCACTTAGAACAGCAGAAAAAGAGTTAGGATATGCATTTACCTTCTATCAATTTCAAGAAGAAATCAA
>NZ_JH719942.1:2665693-2706089 GCF_000275825.1 Saprospira grandis DSM 2844 | reverse complement strand
AGAAGAAGAGGAATATTTAGCCCAGGTTAAACTAGAATTTGATAGTACTTTGTCGCTGGCCGATTTTATTTGGCAAAAGGCAGAGCTTTTAGACAGCTTAAATAGCTTAGCTAAAGCTAGCCAAAGTCCTATGGCTAAAGCACTAATTGAGGGTTTAATTGCACAGCTATCGGGAGCTCAACTAGGGCTCATTCAACTCAATACTATTGAGGATTGCTTTGCTCAAAGTTTAGCTAAGGTCAAAGTAAATAACTCGCTTAGAGCAGCAGAAAAAGAGTTAGGGTATGCATTTACCTTCTATCAATTTCAAGAAGAAATCAATGGTCTTGGCCTAAAAGTTAAACACCTAGGATTTAGCTACGGATTAACAGCATGGAAAGAGCAGATTCATCCTGCGATAAAATCCTTAGAAAAGCTCATCGCTTCAAAAGAGATTCCCAAAGAAATGGATCGTCTGCTTCTGCCTTAAGCAGTTGTATTTTTTGGCCGAAATTGTTGGCCCCTTAGAAAGTGCTGTTCCCCTAGCCTTTGCCAAGGCCGTAGAAAAACTAGCTAAAGAGATCAAAAGAGCAGACTTACAGGCCGCCCTTTTAGCCGAATTAAGCCAGTTTGATGACAAAAAAATAGAGGCACTATACTATAAAGAAGCCGTTAAACACAACTCCAAGAATTGGCGCAACCTAAGTGGTCGGGCGCATACCGCTTTCCTGGCCATAGACTCCTACAAAGATGCTTTTAAACAAGCTACACTTCCTCCAAAAAGGAGTTTCTTTCAAAGAGAGCAACAGTTCCATATTCATTTTGCTACTGCTGAGGGCCAGATCTATTCTATCAGCATAGATAGTCTTCTTATTCCAGCAGCTAAACAAAAGCCTTATTTTAAAGCCGCCAAACTAAGCATGATGCTCACAAAAGCTGGCGACAAAGCCAGTAGTAAGCAGTATGAGTTGCCATCTAGTACACCCACAACCTTTTCTGTAGAAGAAAAGGGAAATATAATTACCGAAAGCAGTTCTTTTACCATCATAATCAATGAGCCATTGGCCCAGGTTTTTTCCACAGAAAAGCAAAAGTACAAAGAACAAGCTACAGTGGTTAAAATTAAAGAAGCCATTGAACGAGATCCCACAAATGAAGAAGTTGCCACGGATAATGTGATAAAAGGCATTGAAGGCAAGAAGAAGACGGATTTTGTCATCAAGCAAAAAAAAGAAGAATATCTAATTCGAGAGGCCTCAGAGGGAGAAATGGATGAGCTAAGGGGCCAAATAGAGCCGAGCCAACAAAAGCAAAGTATAGCTCATTTTCAAATTGACCTTCAATCAGTTTATAAGGGCCTAAATGATGCTGGAGATGAAATTGTCAGTCTCTCATTCTCATCAAAAATACTTGATAAGGATAGCCCTATACTACTTATGCCTCAAATTCTTAGCTCTACCAATGTAATTATTAGCAAAAAACTTAGATAGTCTCAAAGCCCCAAACGAGAGTTTGGGGCTTTGTTCTTTTTGGACCTTCGGCCATTCCTGCATTCCAAAAGCCGCTGGACTTAAAAACAGTTGTCCTCCATAACATCAGAAGCAGGCGCTTTTAAGCTCCTGCGGCAAGAAAAATGAGGACCAGCAAGATTGGCTGCGGCCTTTAGGCTGCAGTAACCTCATTTATATAAGATTGCGAAGCAATACCACATCTGGCTGTAGGTTTCAACCTAAGTTTAAATTCATGAGGGTTTCAACCCTCATTTATATCTCATTGATAAGCAATACCACTTCTAAACGGTTTTGCAGGCGGCAAAGCCGCCGCAGGCTGAGGGGCTGTAGCAGGGCCGCCGCAGGCGGCAGACCCAGCGGGCGCAGCCCGCGCAGGGCCGAGCAGACCTGCGAGCTGCGCAATGGCCCGACCCAGCCAAAGGCTGGGGCAGCCCCAAAAAAAACTACTTAAACGCTTTAATGGCCAGTACCGACCAGCCGCCAATAAAAAAGAGGCCGCCAACAGGAGTTAATGGGCCAATAACGGCCAATACCCCGCCCGAAATGCCCATTACATCGCGCAAAGCCAAGAGATAAAGCGAGCCCGAAAAAAGCAAAATGCCCATGGCAAAGCTGATGCCCGCCCATTTTAATGCTGGAGCTCCAGCCAAACGCGCCCAAAGGCCAGTCGCCAAAAGGGCCAAGGCATGATAGTACTGATAGCTCACCCCCAACTGATAAATCTCTAGACGATCGGGCGTAATTTGCGCCTTGAGTGCATGCGCCCCAAAAGCACCTAAAATAACGGCCAAAGCGCCAAAAATGGCCCCAAGGCCCAAAATCCATTTTTCCTTTTTCATGACTTAGAAGTTCAATTTGCCCAAACCCTGGCGGATCAAATCGGGCGGGTTTTGCGTACAATCCACTACCGTAGAAGGCTGATGGCCACCAATGCCACCATCAATCACCAAATCGACCAGATGCTCATATTGTTCATGGATTTCGTAGGGATCCGTAGGGTATTCTCTAATCTCATCTTCCTCATCTAAGTTTTTGATGGAAGAAGAGAGCAAAGGCTGGCCAAGGCCCAAGACTAAATCACGTACAATGGGACTATTGGGCACCCGAACCCCCAAGGTTTTCTTGCGGTTTTTGAGCAATTTGGGCAAGCTGCTGTTCCCCTCCAAAATAAAGGTAAAAGGACCAGGCAGGGCCGACTTCATCAATTTGTAAATGCTGGTAGAATAAGGGCGGCAATAATTAGAAATATTGCTAAGATCGGCGCAAATAAATGATAAATTGGCCTTTTTGGGCTGAATCCCCTTGATGCGGCAAATGCGTTCGATGGCCCGAGGCTGGGTAATATCACAGCCCAAACCATAAACAGTATCGGTGGGGTAAATAATCACGCCCCCATTTTTTAGGACCTTCAAAACCTGCTCAATCTTTCGAGCTTGAGGGTTCTCGGGATGAATTTCTAATAACATAACTTCCTTATTCTAAATCTACCTGATTGGCCGCTTGAGCCATCAGTTCCAAATTTTTGAGTGCCGCCTTATAAATTGGGCTACTCAATTTCTCTTCTTCTAAAGCCTGCATTTGCTGGGCAAAAAAGCCAATAAAAGCAGGCAATTGCTCGGCAGCGGCACGGCTTTTCTCCAAAATAATTTCTTTATAAGGCTCCAAATCTTCAGGGCTTTCCAAAACGATCAAATCCGCCTTGGCCGCCTTCTTCAAACGCCCCTGATTCCAAGCCTCTAAGCGAAAGACATATTGGTCCAAAGAAGCCCGAACATGACTAAACGCAAAGGGAGAACGCAAATCTCGGTTCTCCAATCGGCGCCAAAATACAAGGGCCTCCTCTTTCGTGCCCTGCTCTTCAATAAAACCCAAAGGGAGCAAAAGCCCCCGCAACTGCTCGGCATCTATCTGTTTGCCCATAATCCAATAACTTATCTAATAATGAAACAGGGGAAAGCTTCATTGAGTTGAATAATTTTTTCGCTAACACTGCCCAACCAAAGCGTCTTGAGCGCAGTATGCCCCTTGGCCCCCAAAAAGATGAGGTCGGGTAGATGATCCTCCGCCCAATCATATAAATGCCCCGCCGTACTCAAGCGTCCTCGCTGAATCAATTGCAGCTCCATCCGAGGCATGTCTTTAGGCAGATAGCTGTCCAAGAAATTCTCATAAGCCTCCTTGGTACTCGATAAAAGCAGCTCCTCAAACTCCGCCTGCGTTTGATTGATATTATATATATGCGGATCGGGCATGCGATACACATGCACACAGTCTATTTGCGGCGGCTGCGGCAGACGTCGAGCCAAAGCACAAGCCGCCTGCAAAGCCAAAGCCGAGTTTTCAGAAAAATCTACAGGCACCATAAAACGGCCCAACTTCAATTGCTCGGCCAAAGGAGGCACAAAAAGCAAAGAGGAAGGCGAGCGACGAGCCAAGTTTCGACTCAAAACCCCAGCCCCCTGGGCCAAAGGCTTTTTGCCCAAAACCAACAAATCTGTCCGCTGCTCCTCCAATTCTTCCAACAATTCCTCCAATGGCTGCCCATTCTCTACCTCATAGGCCAACTGAATATTCGTCTGCCCCAAATGAACCTCCGCCAAAGCCTGCATACGCTGCCGCTGCTCTTCCGCAGAAGGAAAAAGTTTCCGCATCCGCTCCGCATCAGCCGCAAAAAGTTGCTCAAAAAAGCCCGACTTTTTTACCACATGCATCAATTCTAAACGATCTATGCGCACATACTGCTGCAAAAATTGCAAATAACGCAAACATTGCTCATCTGCCAAAGAATAATCTAGGGCCAATAAGCCCTCCCGAATACGGAAATTTCTACTTAACATCTTCTATAAAAAACTTGGGTCAAACAAAAGTGGTAAAAGCGATTTGGTCGAAGCTATCCGATAAATATCGCCTTTGTCCCCCTGCAATAATAATTGTATGGGCGCTTCTTGCCGCCACTCAAACTCAAATAATACCTGCCGACAAGCCCCACAAGGAGATATAGGACGCTCTACCCGCTCCCCAGCCGTTTTTACCCGAATCGCCACCGCCCGAATAACTACCCCCGGAAATTGTGCCGCCGCCGCAAAAACAGCGGCTCTTTCTGCACAAATGGTAGACGGATATGCCGCATTTTCCTGATTACTCCCCAATACAATCTCCCCATTCTCCAAAAGCGCCGCAGCCCCCACTCTAAACTCACTATATGGCGCATAGGCCGTGTCACAGGCCGCATGCGCCCTAGCCAAAAGCTCCGCCTCAATCGCTGGCAGCTCCTCCGCCTTAGAAAATAGTTCATAGTCGGCCCGAATCTCAATCTTTTTGCCCATCGTCTAATTTTCCTTTTACTTGAACCCAAAGCTTGTCCCACTAAGCGCTCAAGGTTGTTCACAATAGAAAAGCTTGTAAAGATAGACTTTTCACTAGGCTATACAAAACTATTTTGCCCCCTATATGCTGATGTTTATCTGCTGTTTTTTTGGGGCCTCCTGCCTGCGGCAGGCGCTACGTTCCACAGCTCGCTATTCGCTCGGCCCTTCGCCGCTTTCAGCGGCTCGGTCTGGCCCTGCGGGCCACTGCTGCACATCGCTAGGCCAAATCTGCCCCAAGCATTTTTTAAAGATATAGCCCTCCCTATAACTTTGATTTTAAAGGAGTTTTATTCCAAAATAAATTAAAACAAACTACTCAATTTAAAGCTGACTAGAAAATAATATTTAAGCTTTTCTTAAAAAAACTGGCAGCTATAATCCGAAAGCCTTATATTTGGTTTTGTTAAAAACTGAGACAGTTATCCACCCATGTTTTTGGAGTTTCTGGGCTGATTGCTCAAGCGCAAAACCATTGTTCTAATTGTACTCAATCCCTATTATATCTTATCATTTTAATTCTTACAATTATGCGTTTATTTAGCAGTAGCCTTCTTATCGCTCTTATGACTAGCTTTTTCCTCATGTCTTGTGGAGGTGGAGATCCCACAGCTAGCAATCCCGACATCGCAAAAATGAGCGATGAAGCCAAAGCCGAAATGGACAAAATGTCTACCGGTGCTTGCGAATGCCTTAGCAATCACGGTGATGAGCTCACTGCTTTTGTAGATGAAGCTCTTCCTTTGCTCAAAGAAGCTCAAACCAAAGAAGATGCTAACCCCATGGAAGTAATGGGTAAGCTTATGGGCTCTATGGCCAAAATGAAAGCCTTCGGCGAATGTTTCCAGAAAGTAGGCGACAATGTTAACGAAGAGCTTCTAGACGAAGAAATGAAGAAAATCATCGGCGAAGACGCTGACGGTAAAGTAAAAGAAAAGAAGCAGATGGAAATCATCAACGCTTTCTTGGGTAAAAACTGCCCCAAAGAACAGAAGGTATTCCAGAAGTTCATGGACTTCGGTAAAGAAATGGAAGCGCTTCAGAATAAAGGTAAAGAGTAAGCATATACTTTATGCCTAAACCTATTAAGGGGCTGCAATTCTTGCAGCCCCTTTTTTGTTTTATACCTTAAGCCAAGACAATTATGCGTTTCTTATTTACAGCCCTGATCATTAGCTTTTTCTTGCTGGCCAGCCCCCAAAAAGCCTTGGCCCAAAAAGAGGACAGCTCTTCTGTTGAAACAGATATAGCTAAGCTAAGTCCAGGCGCCCAAGCAGAACTAGACAGCATGGCTCTTGACATTTGTAACTGCCTACAGCAAGAGGGGAAAACGCTACAACTTTCCTTAGACAAAGCAATTGCCTTGCTCCAAGAAGCCCAAAACAAAGAAGAGCTAAATCCTAAGGAGAGGCTGCTAGAAGTACGTACAATTATGCTAAATACTCGGCCCTTTAGCCAATGTTTTGGAGATGCAAAGAAAAATAATCTAAGCGCTGCCTCTTCACAAGAACTACTAGAAATGGCCGGTAATCCTGCCCTAGAAAGACAAAAGTATACCGCTATTCTGAGTAGCTTATTAGCCAAAAACTGCCCCGATGAGCATGGACCAGAAATTTTTCAAAAGTTTAATGACTTTGGCGACGAAATGCAAGCCTTTAAAGAAAGGGCTAAAGAGTAAGCGGATCAACATTTTTCGCTTTGAACTCGGGGGCTGCAAGCATTGCAGCCCCTTTTTTTGGCCCAGCGCTGCGGCGGGGTGGCCGTAGGCCAGACCAAGTTTTTTGAGCGCAGCGAAAAAAACGCAGGGCCGAGCAGACCTGCGAGCCCCAAAGCATAGCGGCGGCCGCCCGCCCTTTTAGGGGCGGCCGCGGGCCCCAAAGCCCCTATCTACTTCTTGCAGAAATTTGTATCTTTGAAGAGCAGCCAAAACGGCAAAATCAAAACGCATTGAAAAAGTAGTGCAGAAAATAATATGGTACAGATCTCTAAAAAAGCCCTCTTTTGGGGGAGCCTCATGGGCCTAGCCATGATGGGAACAAGCTGCAAAACCAGCTCGAAAGTAAAAAAAGAAGAAGTAGTCGAGTACATTGACTATGAACTAGCCCCCGTAGAAGTAACCGCCAACCGCCTAGATTTTGATCGGGCCGTTTATAACCCCAGCTATACCCGCCGCAATGATTTGCTGCATACCGATTTGGAGGTTCGCTTTGATTGGAATAAAAAATACCTCTTGGGCAAAGCAAAATTGACCATCAAGCCGCTTTTTTACCCCACCGACTCTCTGCGATTAGATGCCAAGGGCTTTGATATTCAGAATGTAGCCATTTTGCAAGCTGGGCAAGAAAAAAAGCTGCAATATAAATATGAGGACCAAAAGAACCTCTTTATTCAATTGGACCGCAGTTATAGCCGAGAAGAAAGCTACCAAATTTTGGTAGAATATACCGCCAAACCCGATGAATTGCCCATTGGCGGAAGCGCCGCCATTACGGCAGACAAAGGCCTCTACTTTATTAACCCCGATGGCAAAAACCCCGATAAACCGCAGCAAATCTGGACCCAAGGCGAGACCGAATCTAGCTCTTGCTGGTTCCCTACTATTGACCGCCCCAACGAAAGGACCACCCAAGAAATTAAAATTACCGTTCAAGATCGTTTTCAGACCCTCTCTAATGGCCTACTCATTAGCAGCAGAAAAAATGAAGACGGCAGCCGAACCGACCACTGGAAAATGGAGCAAGACCATGCGCCCTACCTATTTATGATGGCCATTGGAGAATTTGCCCGTAGTACCGAAGAATGGAACGGCAAACTGCTCGAATATTATGTAGAAGCCGAATATGCAGAACATGCAAAGGCCATTTTTCCGCAAACTCCAGAAATGCTCAGCTTCTTTTCAGCCCGCCTAGGCTATGAATACCCCTGGCCCAAATACTCGCAGGTGGTGGTCCGCGATTATGTTTCTGGCGCCATGGAAAATACCACCGGCGTTATCTTTGGCGAGTATATGCAGAGAACTAGCCGAGAACTTATCGATAATACCAGCAATGAAGGCGTAGTGGCCCATGAAATGATGCACCATTGGTTTGGCGATTTGGTCACCTGCGAGAGCTGGGCCAATCTCCCCCTCAATGAATCTTTTGCCAACTATGGCGAATACCTCTGGTTTGAACACCGTTATGGCCGCGACTTTGCCGACTACAAGCGCATGAATGAGGTCCGTGGCTATATGAACCAAGCCGTTTTGCAAGATGATGCCCACCCCCTTATCCATTACGGCTATGAGGATAAAGAAGATATGTTTGATGCCCATAGCTACAATAAAGGAGGGGCCATTTTACATATGCTCCGCAAATATTTGGGCGATGATGCTTTCTTTGAAGGCCTCAAACACTATTTGCACAAAAATGAATATAGCGCCGCCGAAGCCGATGAGCTTCGCCTCGCCTTTGAAGAAGTGACCGGAGAAGACCTCAACTGGTTCTTTAACCAATGGTTCTATAAGGCGGGACACCCCAAGCTCAATATCAAACGCAGCTATTCGGATAGTAGCAAAACCCTAGTGCTAGAGCTAGAACAAACCCAAGACTATACCCAAAGTACGGTCTTTATCCTGCCCATGGAACTGGCCATCTATACCCCTTCTGCTGGCGATTTGCCCATCATTAAGCAGATCCGTATGGACCAACAAAAGCAGCGCTTTGAGTTCCCGCTCGATGAAGCCCCTACTTGGGTGGCCGTAGATCAAGAACGCATGCTCCTAGCCGAACGTGCCGAGGAACAAAGCAAGGAAGAATGGGCCGCCCAATATCGCTTTTCACCCCGCTTTCAAGATCGCTACGATGCCTTGCAAAAGATCAAATACGACCAAGGCGAAGAAAATATGCGCAAGCTTTTCTGGACCGCCCTGCAAGATCCCGCCTGGCCCATCCGCGCTATGGCTTGCGATTATGTAAAAGCACAATCTGATGAAGAGACAAAAAGCCTGATCGCCAAATTGAGCAAAATGGCCGAGGAAGATCCCCACTCTCAGGTGCGCATGGCCGCCCTCCAACAACTTGGCCGCATAGGCGATGCCAGCATTCTCCCCACCATCAAAAAAATTATGGGCAATCAGGAAGAAGCCTATAGCGTCATCTATGGCGCCTTTAAGGCCATTCAGCAAATTGACCAAAACTTGGCCCTTGAACTAGCCAAAGAACTAGAACAAGAACAAAACCCCACCCTACTCATGGGCATTGCCGAGCTCTATGGCCAAACTGGCGACCGACAATATCTGCCCTTCTTTGATACTAACTGGAAAAAAACAGAGAACTATGGAGCCATTAGCTTTTTTAGCCAATACCAAAAACTCCTGCTCGCTATTGCCGATGATAATTTGACCCTAGAAAAGGTCAAAACACTAAAAGAAATTGGCAGCAACCCCAAAAATGACCTCTGGCACCGCTATGCCGCAGCCAACGCCCTCTACGATTTGCAAAAGGCTTATTTTGAAAAATCGCCCTATGAGGAAATTCAAAAGGCCCTAAAGACGGTTATAGAGAAGGAAGAAAATAGTAATTTGAAGAATCTCTATCAAAACTGGAAAGTCAATTAAAACAATCAAGCGATTGGCCCGCAGGAGCTGGCTAGCTAGCCAGCTCCTGCTCCTTTGGGCCTGCCAAACCAGCCCCCCTGCCGAGCCCGTTGCCTTGGTGGAAGAACCAACTATCTACCAATATCCAAAGGATAGCCTTTGGAGAGGGCACCCTTTGCGCCCCGATCATCCCGATTACATCCATAATGCCTATCCCAATTATAGCGATAGCATTTTTGCCCTGCTCCAAAGCCAAGAGGACTTTAATTATCCCTACGGCAAAAGCGAAGAGGAAGTGCAGTTCTTTCTCTATCAACTAGAAAGCAAACGCAGGGCCCGCATTCGCTACCTGATGGGCCTGAATATCCCTATGCGCCCCAGCGCTATGGCCCAAAAACGCTACCTCAACCTCTCTAGTCGTGGACTCAAAGAGATTCCCTATGAATTGGGCCGTCTCCAATCTCTAGAAGAACTTTTACTCAAGTATAATAAGATCCAACGCTTTTCTACTAGCCTCTACCAATGTAAGGCCCTCAAACGTCTAGACCTTAGCTCTAACCAATTGCAAGAGCTCCCCAATTCTATTTATCAACTCCGAAAACTCGAAAATCTCAGCCTAAGAGATAATAAACTGAAGTTTCTCCCCACTGGCTTTTCTCAACTCCGAGAGTTGCGCAGCCTAGACCTCAGCAATAGCCACCGCTCTATGGCTGGCGCCTACAATAATTTTCGCTATCTTCCTAGCGCCGTTTATCGCCTCCCCAAACTGGAAAAGCTACTTTTGCAACGCTTGCCCCTACAGCAGTTTGCCATAAATGTCCAACAAATGAAATCGCTCAGAGTACTGAGCATTGCCGGCTGCTACCAACTCCCCCTAGATAACAATCTTAAATTGTTGGCCCAATTACCCCATCTAGAGGTCCTCGATATCTCTTTCTTAGGCCGCCAAACCCTCCCCAAAAGCATCGAGCGCTTCAAACACCTAAAGGTGCTCATCTGGCAAGAGGAAAATGGCGTTAATGAACAGGCCATTAAGGCCCTGAAAAAAATATTACCCAATACCCGCATCTATTGGGGCGCCCCAGGCGAAAAACGCCCCTTTTTACGAGCCAATTCTATCGAAACGATTATTCAATAATGAGCCATTCTACCTTTCTTCCCATCCAAGATTATCAACTACATTATCAACTGATTGGCAACTTTGCCCCCCAAAAGCCCCTTTTGGTCTTCTTGCATGAAGGCCTAGGGGCTTTGCCACTCTGGAAGGGCTGGCCCCAAGAACTAGCCAAAGCGCTAGATTGCCCCATCCTGCTCTACGAACGCAGAGGCTATGGCCAATCAGATCCCTTGCCTCTCCCCCGCCCCAAAAATTATCTCGAAAAAGATGGGGTGGAAGAACTATACGCTTTGCTCCAATCCCTAAAGGTCCAACAGCCTATCCTTATCGGTCATAGCGATGGCGGCAGCATTGCCCTAGCCTATGCGGCCCAATACAAACTGAAGGCCCTGGCCGTTTTGGCCGCTCATATTTATGTGGAGGAGCTAACGCTGGCCGGCATTCGTGCCGTAAAAAACAATCCCCAGCTTCCGAAAATTATTCAGAAACTGGGGAAATATCATGGGGCCGAAAGCCCCCGCATTTTCTCGGCTTGGGCCGATACTTGGCTGCGCGCCGATTTTAAATCTTGGAATATCACTCCACTTTTGCCCCAAATTCAAGCCCCCGCTTTTGTCTTGCAAGGCGAGGCGGATGAATATGCTAGCCCCAAGCACCTCAGCGATATTTTTGAAGGTTTGGGGAGTACAGACAAAGAACAACATCTTTTGCCCAACTGCGGCCATAGTCCGCATATTCAAGCCAGAACAGCCCTAAATGCCCTTCTCCTGCCCTTCCTGAGCCGCCAAATCAGCCTGTAGGCCCAATAAGAAATGGCGAATCTCCTCTAGCTTTGCGATCATCTGCTTCTGACTTTGGTCCAAATTTGCCCGCCGATGAATCTCTTTTTTGGCCCCCTCTACCGTGAAGCCCTTTTCATGCAAAAGGTATTTGACCACCAACATGCGCTGCACGCCATGCTCGGTGTAATCCGTTGCCTTTCGCCCCTTTTTTCCAAGAAAAAAGGCAAACTCTCTGGCCCAATTACGCAAGGTGGCCGTTGATACATCTAACTTTTCTGCTAACTCCTTGGGCTTCATCCTAATCGTTTTTTTATGATAGATTTTTGGGGCCTCCGCCTCCCTTCGGTCGTCGGCGCTACGCTTTAGGGCTCGCAGGTCTGCTCGGCCCTTCGCCAGCAAGCTGGCTCGGTCTGGCGCTCTGCGCCACCCTGTCGCATCGCTAGGCCAGGCGCTGCGCGCCTTCTGCTACACATCGGTTACTTCCTTCGGTCGTCGAACTGCGCCCTAAAGGGCTTGTTGTGGCCTGCGGCCCTAAAGGGCCTGCAAAACCGCAACAAAAGGACCTACTTATGTATCGATAGGGCCTGATTCTGCTGCGAAGCATAGCGAATAAACTCCTTATACTCCTGATTATCTAGACCATCTCGGCAAAAGGGCAAGGGATTCACTTTTTTGCCCTTATATACCACCTCATAATGAAGGTGCGGCGCCGTAGAAGCCCCAGTATTGCCCACTCGACCAATAATTTCTCCCCGCTTTACCTTCTCACCAGCCTTTACTTCTACCTTAGACATATGTGCGTAGAGGGTTTTGTAGCCATGTCCATGGTCAATAATAACATGACGACCATAGCCCGTCCGCTTAAGGACCACCTTGGCCACTTTTCCGTTGCCCGTAGCATAAATAGGCGTGCCAATCGGTGCCCCAAAGTCAATGCCCGTATGCATCTTCAAGATCTTGTAAATAGGGTGCTTTCTGTAACCAAAACCAGAAAGATACTCGATGCGGCGCTGTAGTCTGCGCAGCGGACGAATCGAGGGAATAGCTTGTAGAAGTTCTTGTTTCTCTTTGGCGGCTAACAAAACTTCTTCCTGAGCTTTGGCCATAAGCGCCAGCCGCTGGCGCATTTGTAAGACCCGCTCCAAAAGTTCTTTAATGAGCTCTGCATCCGATAGATTTTCTAGGCCCGCATATTTATTGCTGCCGCCTCGCCCTCCTGTCCAATAGGCTTCGTCATTCGGGTCGAGCTCCAACACTTGGCGATAGATAGCCACATCTCTCTCATGTAGGTTTTCTAGCGCTTCCTCCATCAGGTCCAATTGGTCAGTCATCTCCTCATACCTAGACTTAATGAGCTTCAACTCATGCGCCTCTTGCTTATCATCTGTTGGCTTGGCCGAAGCCAAATATACAATGCCGATAGAAAAACCGACAATCATGACAAAAAAGAGAGCCAACTGCAAATACCGCTTGCGCTTAGAGACCTTTACCTTCTCGTAACGCAGGGTCTGCGGGTTATATATATACTTATCCTTAGACATATGATTTCTAATTTTGCGAAAATGCCAAGCAAAATTAAGAATATTCACTTAAAGGACAAATTTTAGCGCTTTAAGGCAGGGATTTAACTACTTAGGGCCTTTTTTGAGCTGAAAAACCCTATCTTTCGGCGTCTTTTTTAACGGTCTAGCAGGGCGCGAAGCGCCCGCAGGCTGAGGGATGGATAAGGGGGGCCGAAGGCCAGACCAAGCGGGCAAAGCCCGCGCAGGGCCGAGCGAACAGCGAGCCCTGACACAGCCCGACCCGAGCCAAAGGCGAGGGGCAGCCCCAAATCATCCTGTAGATCATCTAAATCCGAAAACTTAGTACTAGTATTTTAGAGCGTTTATGAAAACAGCAAAAGCGATCCGACAAGAGTTTCTAGACTTTTTTGAAAGTAAGGGCCACCAAATTGTAGCCTCCGCTCCTGTCGTTAACCAAAATGACCCAACCCTGATGTTTATCAACTCAGGCATGGCACAGTTTAAAGATTATTTTTTGGGCAATCAGGAAAGTCCCTCGCCCAGAATTGCCGATACCCAAAAGTGTTTGCGGGTATCGGGCAAGCATAATGATTTGGAAGATGTGGGCCGAGATAGCTACCACCAAACTCTTTTTGAGATGTTGGGCAACTGGTCTTTTGGCGACTACTTTAAGCAAGAAGCCATTGATTGGGCTTGGGAACTGCTCACAGAACGCTACGGCATTGACCCCGAACGCCTTTATATTACTGTTTTTGGCGGCGATGAAGCCGATGATCTCCCCGCCGATGAGGAGGCCGAAAAAATGTGGGAGAAATGGGTGCCCAAAGATCGCATCCTGCGCTTTGACCGCAAAGATAATTTTTGGGAAATGGGCGATCAGGGACCTTGTGGCCCCTGTGCCGAGATTCATATTGACCTGCGTTCGGAGGAAGAACGGGCCGCTAAGGATGGCAAGGAGCTGGTGAATATGGACGACCCCATGGTGATTGAGATTTGGAACCTGGTCTTTATGCAGTTTAACCGCATGGCCGATGGCAAATTGGTCCCGCTCAAAAATAAACATATTGATACGGGCATGGGCCTAGAGCGCCTTTGTATGGTGCTGCAAAATAAAACCTCTAATTATACGACCGACCTCTTTAGCCCGATTATCGAAAAGATTGAGGCGCTCAGTGGTTTTGAATATAAGGATGATTATTCGCCCAAAGCGTTGAGCGATATTGCCATGCGTGTTATTGCCGACCATGTTCGGGCGGTGGCTTTGGTCATTGCCGACGGACAACTGCCCTCTAATACTGGGGCCGGCTATGTGGTCCGCCGCGTACTGCGCCGAGCCGTCCGCTATTATTTTAGCTTCCTTAACCGCCAAGAACCCATGATCCATTTGTTGGTGCCCGTGGTTGCTGAAATGTTTAAGGAGGTGTTTCCAGAGTTGGCCGCCCAAGAAGATTTCATTTGCAAAATGGTAAAATCGGAAGAAGAGGCCTTCTTGCGCACTTTGGCCAATGGACTCAAGCGAATTGAGCAATTGGAGATCCAAAATAATGAGCTGCCCGGCCAAACCGCCTTTGAACTCTTTGATACCTTTGGTTTTCCTATTGACTTGAGCTTGCTCATTGCCAAAGAGAAAGGCTGGACCGTAGACCTCAAGGGCTTTCAGGCCGCTTTGGCCGAGCAGAAAAAACGCTCGCAGGCAGATGCCGCCAAAGATGTAGCCGATTGGGTGATCCTTGAAGAAGGACAAACCGAATTTGTAGGCTATGAAAAAGATAGCTGCCAAAGTCGCTTGCTCAAGTACCGCAAGCTGGTGGTGAAAAAGAAAACCCAATACCAATTGGTCCTAGAACAAACGCCTTTCTACCCTGAAGGTGGGGGACAAGTAGGCGATACCGGCCTACTCTTCTTTGGCGAGGAGAAAATCCCGGTGATCAATACGCTCAAAGAAAATGATCTCATCATTTCTATTACGACGAAGTTGCCCGAGCAATTGGACCAAGTCGTACGGGCAGAGATTAACGCCCCCAAACGCCGACTCACCGAAAACAACCACTCGGCTACGCACCTCTTGCATGCCGCTTTGCGCCAAGTCTTGGGCCATCATGTACAACAAAAAGGCTCTTTGGTCAATGCAGATTTGCTCCGTTTCGATTTCTCGCATTTTGAGAAAATGACCGCCGAGCAAGTCGTAGAGGTAGAGCGTTTGGTCAATAAAAAGATTCGGGAAAATATCAGCCTTAAGGAGCAAAGAGATTTGCCCATTGAGCAAGCCAAAGAAGAAGGCGCAATGATGCTATTTGGCGAAAAATACAGCGATCAGGTCCGAGTAATTACCTTTGACGATAGCTATTCTAAAGAACTTTGTGGCGGTTGCCATGTTTCGGCTACCGGTAAAATTGGCCTGTTTAAGATTCGGGAAGAAAGCTCTGTAGCCGCAGGCGTTCGCCGTATTGTGGCCCTCACTGCCGATGTGGCAGAAGAGTACCTACGCAAGGAAAGCCAAGAATTGACAGAGGTGAAAAGCCGCTTTAATAATCCTAAAAAGCTTTTGACGGTTATTGATAAGCTCCTTGAGGACCAAAAAGCCCTACAAAAGGAATTAGAACAGCTCTTGCTCCAACAAGCTCAAGCCGAAAAGGCAGACCTTTTGGCCCAAGCCCAAGAAATTGGCGATGTGCAGCTCGTGAGCGGTCAACTCTCGGTTTCCGATAAAGATGCCATCAAACAGATTTGTCAAGAGATTGGCCAACAACTGCCCAGAGCCGTAGTCGCTCTAGCCGCCGCCGATGGCGCAAAGGCTAGCCTCACGATTTCTATGAGCAGAGAGCTAGCTCAAGAAAAAGGCTGGAATGCAGGCAAATGGATCAAACAAGCCGCTAAACACATTAAAGGTGGCGGAGGCGGACAGCCTTTCTTTGCTACCGCAGGTGGCAAGAACCCAGCGGGCATCCCCGCCGCTTTGGCCGAAGTTAAAGACTTGGTAGAAGAAAACTAAGGCCATACAGATATAGTAAAGGGGCTGTCGGATGATCCGACAGCCCCTTCTTTTTTTGCCCTTAGCGAGACGGTTTAAGATTTTGTGCTTCCCCTTTTTGCTGCCTAGGGACAAGCCCCTAGGCTAGCTTTTTTGGACAGCCCTCTAAAGAGGGCCTTTGGATAAGGTTATTATCTGCTATAACAACTAAGCAAAGCCCTCTATATAAGCCGTTGAGGCCCTTCTTAGGACTGACTCCATTTAGATTAGCCTAGGGGCTTGTCCCTAGGCGATAATTGGCTGAATCCTGCTTTTAAACGTCAAGCTAAAAGCCCAAATTTTATTCAGATACACAAAATCCTGAACAATCCCTCCTTAATCCTAGCGATTGAAGTAATAACTCGCTCCAATGTTTAGGTTCAAGCTATTCAAATTAAACAACTCAAAAGTATTGCTAATGATTTTATCATCACCACCATTGACTTTTTCCACTTGGTTCTCATAAGAGATAATATTACCCAAGCCCATTTCTAGACCAATCTTAGGCGTAGGGAAATACAACAAACTAGGGGCAATTCCTACAGCTACTGTATTGATGGGATCATCTTCTACAGTAACATTCCCTGTTTTTGTTTCTCCAGTTTGGCTCATATAACGAAGATTCAAATCTCCAACAATGGCAAATTTTTCCTCTTCACCCAAACCAATAGCATAACGACCAAATACACCCACACCTACAATAGTTGAAGTGGTCTTGTCATCATCAAGTGATACATTTACACCCGATACCATAAGCTCTAGCCCTGCACCAATATTGTCCGTAAAAAAGTACCCTACTTTTGGAGCAAAAGAATAACCCGTTGTTGTAGGTCCTTCAACACTTAGATTGCCAAACTCCGACTTACCACTCTCTACAGTGAGCCCTAGTCCTCCACCAGCAAATAGTCCTTGGCCAATTTGCGCTTGTGCCTGTACGGCAAATAGTGTCAATACAAAAAATAATAGCTTTTTCATGCTTGTTTTGTTTAATTAAATAATCAACCTACTAGGGCAAAAACAATGCTAATCAAAGCAAAGACCGACAAGTTGTCAGTTCAACTTATCGGCCCTTTTTCATCCTATTTTGCCTAAATCCTACTGCGTCAAAGGAGTAGACTCTTCCCCTAACTGCAATTCCATTTCTTCTTTTGACTTTTCTGGCGTTTTGCCTTTTTCCTCAAATAAATTAGGCATACCTTCTTCTAGATTATAAAAGCAAACTTGCACGCCATCTAGCTCACAGGCCAAATCAACCAAACGGTTGCCTTCTACCCACAAATAACGCTTACAATAGTTGTGTACGGGCAGCTCAAAAGAAGGCTGTCCATACCATTCATTAAACAAATCAGCCGTTACGTTTAAGACATCTGTACTATTTTGCCCCTCTTCCAAACGAATTAGCCCCTTGCCCGCATAAAGGCCAGCCTCTTCGCTATACTCAAAGTCAAAAATAATAGGCAAGGCCTCTCCCGCCACCGGCAACCGATAGGCATAAGCTCCCTCTTTTCGGCTTTTGCCCGACTTAAAGCGATCTGCTTTCCCTTTGCGGGCCAACTTCTTATGCGCCTTCTTGATATCCTCGGCTTGCATACCAAATTGATAGCCCGGAATTGCTTCCTTAAAGCTTTTTCCACTACTCAAGCCTTCTTTGATGGCCGTTTGTACCGCCATAGCCGTTGCTTCTGCCTCAGATATAAGGCTTTCGCCTCTTTGAACCGACTTATCGGTGTCTACTAATACCGCAGGTTTGCTGCTCGGCTTATCCGAATTACAGGCGGTCAAAATAAATAGGGCCAAAGCCAAATAAAGATAGTTTTTCCACATAGTCTTTTCACTTTAATGGGGTTGTTGGGGGAATATTACTCTTTGCGCTAAAATAGTTCCAATCTAGCCCCGCTCCAAGTTTTATCTCTTTTCTCTTTCTCCCCTCTCCTATTTAAGGACGCTATGATTTAGTTGTTTTTTTGGGGCCTCCGCTGCGGCTTCGCCTTGCGGCGCTACGTTTCAGGGCTCGCAGGTCTGCTCGGCCCTGCGGCCTGACGGCCTTGGTCTGCGGCTTCGCCGCCCCCTTTCACATCGCTAGGCCGAATGGAGGTCCTGGCGCTTCGGCGATAACTGTAGGTTGAAACCTACAGCCATACAACAATTATATACTACATCTATAGTGCGGAGAGGATTAAAATCCTCTACCGCTTTTAACGGCCCTCATAACTGCTGCATTTATGATTTGGGCAGCCTAGAAGATGTTTGTTTATGGAGGGTTTTAACCTTCCATACTATATTAAATTGCATTCGTTAATTGGCTGTAGGTTTCAACCTACAGCTCGGCCCAACAGGCCTTTAGACTGCAGGATGTTTAGCCCCAAAATACAGCCGCCTTCCATATTTCGCTGCTAAGCGCCTATCCCTAAACTGTAGTAGGGTCGGTCCAGAAAAAAAAGATAGGACATTATAGATATGCCCAGAGGGATTTGTAAACTGCAGATTAGCTCCGGGCATCGTTCAGAGCTGTTTTGCAAATGCAAATTAGCTCCGGGCATCGTTTAGAGCTGTTTTGCAAATGCAAATTAGCTCCGGGCATCGTTTAAAGCTGTTTTGCAAATGCAAATTAGCTCCGGGCATCGTTCAGAGCTGTTTTGCAAATGCAAATTAGCTCCGGGCATCGTTCAGAGCTGTTTTGCAAATGCAAATTAGCTCCGGGCATCGTTTAGAGCTGTTTTGCAAATGCAAATTAGCTCCGGGCATCGTTTAGAGCTGTTTTGCAAATGCAAATTAGCTCCGGGCATCGTTTAGAGCCTTTTTGCAAATGCAAATTAGCGCTAAACATCAGCTTTTTCCCTGCTGTCATTCAGCTCTTGCCTCAAAACTACTGTTCTACTATAGTACAGTACTAAATTTGGTTGATCAACTACAAAAAATAGGGCTGCGTAAACAGCAAATGTTAAAAAGTTATATTTTTTTTTACAAAAGGCTTGACAACTTAAAAGTATATCCCTAGTTTTATAACGTAATTTATTTATTAACCCCATTTAAACACAAAACTTATGGGATATAGAGAAGACTGGAGCAAGATTGAGAACTTCGTCAATAGCTCTACTCAAAGCAGCTTAAAGAAAATGTACCTGATGTCTACGGACCACATTCACAAACTTATGGCAGAGGCCCCGAATGATGCGGTCATTCAAGACATCTTGACCTTTGTGCAGCCCGCCTATAGCAACTTTGTTCGCCAGTATCGAGCAAAGACGCTCCAAATCAATGCTTATCGTCTAAAGACGCTTGATTTTACAAATATGACTGCCTTGCTTTCTAGCGAGAAAATCCGTCAATGGGATGTAGAGATTCAGATGACTTATGATGCAAAAGGGAGCAAGTATCTATCTTTGTTGCCTAATGGCCGTACCCCTTTCCAGAAAGGAGCTTATGAAATGCGTATTGAATCTGTAATGACCTTAGGAGAAGCCCTTAGCATGGACCCGCAACTAGGGACATTGGGCGGAGACATCCTTGCTTTTGGGCAGCAGCTAGAGCTTTTGCGCCAAGAACAGCAAGGAAATGAGGGCCAAAAAAGCATTCACTCTGCTAGCCTAGAGGCCTTGCGTAAGGAATTGGCCACCGTACTCTTTGGGGCCTTTGGTCGCCTAATTGGGCACTACTACAGAGAGTTGCACCGAGTGACCAACTTCTACGAACTGAAGTATTTCCGTCGCCGCTCAAGCAGCAGCAACAACAATAGCGAGGAAGAAGAAAACTACGACCTCTTTGAATTTGATCTCGCCCCCCAAAGCCGAGTTGTCAAGCTAGAGGGCTTGCTTGCCGGTGGAGAAACTATTCGACTACAGCTGCTAGAAGGAGACCACCTTCAGTATTATACTGTAGCTAATTCGGCAGATACCCCCGATCAAATTTATCGTCTAGATAACAGCCAAAATGCTCGTCTACAGCTCCCGCTTGGACATCGCCTCTTGGTGTTGGAGAATTCTGAAAACAGCTCTGCTAAGGTAGAAGTTGAAGTGTTGGAAGATGATGAAGCCCTTGGAGCTAACTAACAAACAGGCGTTTATCATTACTTTTACTATCCCCTCCCTGCGAGGGGATTTTTATTTTCTGCTTGCTCCAAAATAGCAGTACAGCCTGCTTTAGCCTTTAACAATAACTATAAATCGGTTGTTTTTAGGCCCAGCCTTTTTTATGGGCCAGGCGGGCATTGGCCCAGCGCTGCGGAGCGGGTGGCCGAAGGCCAGACCGAGCTTTTTTTGAGCAAAGCGAAAAAAAGCGAAGGGCCGAGCAGACCTGCGAGCCCCGCAGCATAGCGGCGGCCAAGCTAGGCGGAGCCTAGCTGGCCGCGGGCCCCAAAAAAATAAGCAACTAGCCATAGAAATGACTAATTGCTTATCTAAAGCTAGCGCCTAAACGGCTCATTTTGCTTAGAGATTAAAACTTGGCGGCCAGCACACAAGTCTTCTTTTCCACTTTTGTATCTCCAGAGGGAGAGACCAACTTGGCCAGAATAACATAGGGACCCACAAGGGCCTTTTCGCCGGCTTCATTGCTGCCATCCCATTGCAAAAAGCCCTCTTGCAAGAGACTTTCGCCCTGCACCAACTGCTTAATAAAGCGGCCATGCGCATCATAGACGGCAACCTCTGCCACATAATCGGGGCCGGGCAAACTATAGTTAATCAATAGAAAATCCTCAAAGCCGTCGCCATCGGGCGAGAAGGTGTTATTGGGCAACTCTAATAATTCTTGGCCCAAGACCTCATTGCGCAAAGCGCTACTATTCTCATAAGTTGGAGTGGCAAAGGTAGCGGCCTGCGCAGCCGAATGCCAGTTATTAGGATCATTGGTAGGCGCATTTAGGTCGATGCGTTCTAGAGAAACGCCATCCACCTCATCGAGCAGTTCATTATGGAAATCCTCAGAATAATCAAATTGGTCCACAAAGACCGCCTGATTATTCGTTACGCTATAAATCAAAACCGTTCCTTCATCATCATTATAAGAAGGCAGGTCTGTTTCTAGCATCTTGCTTAAATCGGGAGTTGGTTGGCCCACTGGGCGGGCATATTGGCGGGCCAGAGCGGCGGCTCCCTCAGTGAGTACGGCATAATCTCCGGGGAAAACGAGCAAATTGCCCACTACTCGATTGGCATCATCTAGCAAAGTACTTTCTTCGGTGGTGTTGGCGATCCAGAGGTCGCCGAGGTTGAGCACCTTTTCCGAAGCGTTATAGATTTCCACAAAATCGCTACCGCCCGTAGCTGGATTGAAAAGGACCTCATTGAGTTGGAGATCGCCAGCGGCAATGCTTTGGGGCAGGGCAAATTGGGTACTATTGATCAGGCCGATGGGGTTGCCCACGCAATCGGTCAGACCATTAGTTAGGCTAACTGTATAAATCGTATTAGCGCTTAGTCCTTGATCAGTAACAATGACCAAAGTATTGTAGTTGGGGGCTTCCAGATAGGCCTCTTGGACCATCAGGCCATTATCCAGACTAAAGTTGGCCAAGTTAACGGCTGTGCTATCATCCAAAGCCTCTGAGAAAAAGAGGCGGATGCTATCGCCATTGGCGGCAACACTGGCCCCAAAAGGATAGGCGCGGATAAGGTCGGGAGCGAATTGGTCGGGATTATCTTGATAGACCGAATTTTCTTGTCCGGGCGTTCCCCCAATCGTAGCATAATTGGGTGGTTGGGCGATGGAGCCCATCCAGTTGCTCGCGCCTTCACAGGGGCGGTTAGGATTGATGCGTTCGAGGGTCCAGCCACCATCGGCCTTACTGCTTTCGCTATACCAGTCGGAGCTAAAGTCTACGGCATCAATAATATTTCCGTTTGCTGCGCTCAGGCTAATGAGCTCTCCCCCAGCGTTGAGGTCTGGAAAGCTCGTGAAGCTAATTGCCGAGCCAAAACTGCTATAAGATTGGCCCTGTTCTTCTCCGCTAATGATGAGGTATTCGCCGGGGGCCAAGATATAGAAAGGGAAGACGGCATCTCGGCTACTTGTCCCATCGCTGAAGCGATAATTAAAGAGATTGATATACTTATTGGAGCGGTTATAAAGCTCTACAAACTCGAGTTCTGGCAAGCCTACAGAGGGAGAGGCATCGGCCAAGATTTCGTTGATTAGGATATCATAATGTTCGGCGGCTTCCACTTCATAATAGACAAAGCTAGCTGTTCTATTGGCCAGGTTGCCGACACAGTCGCCCACATTATTGGCCGTAATAGTATAGGTGTTTGGGCTTTGCATATTGCTATTAAAGGTCAGTTCAACGGTATATTGGTCCAAGAGCTGGGCAAAAACGAGATTCAGGCCATTATCTATACTATAGTTAGCGATATTGGTGGCGGCTAGGGCATCTAAAATATCATCAAAAACCAAAACGGCCTGATTCACAGAGGCCTGACGGGCTTGAAGAATGACTGGGGCCGTAGTATCTACGGTATTATCTAGGACCGAATTGGGGGCGCCTGGGGTTCCGCCATTAGGATCGTTGGAGGCGATCCAGTTATTGCCGCCTTTACAGACCAAATTGGGATTGATTAGCTCTAGGGTCCAGCCGCCGGCATCTTTATTCTCATCTTGGTACCAATCGTTGCTATACAAAATGCTATCGACCAATTGGCCGGCGGCTGTTTTGAGCAGCAGGTAGGCGCTAGTATTATTTAGAGAGGGAAAGCCTGCTATTTGCTGTTGATTGCTAGCCGTTGTATAGGCGGCATCATTGTGCAGAATTAGGTATTCATTGGGCAAGAGGATATAATTGGCTAGGCTGCGGCTAGTTTCGGTACCGCTGCTAGCGCTGCGGTGGATCAGCTCATAATTGCTGAGGTCCACGGCTCCTGTTCCTCGGTTATAGATCTCGATAAACTCGGCTTCGGGTAAATTGACTACGGGAGAGGGATCGATCATCAGTTCATTGAAGATAAGATCTTGATAAGCGGGCGTGACCAGCTGAACATAAGTAAAGGTAGTATTTTGGTTGCTCAGGGCATTGCCCGAGAGGTCCTCCACATTATTCACGCTTAGCTGATAGCTTGTTTGCGACTGCATGCTGCTTACCGTCAGGTTCACCTGATTGGGATTTTGGGCATCAATTTGAGCGGCGGAGACGGTCAGGCCGTTATTCAGGCTATAGTTAGCGGCATTATTGGCAGTTGTGGGGTCTAGGGCCTCATCAAAAAGGGCGGCTACGCTAGTTGCCGAGGCGGCAGAGGCCGAGAGCAGGCTGGGCGCTTGTTGGTCCACAAAAAGGGGCGAAATTGAAATATCGTCATAGGAAAAGCGGTCGCCTTGGGTAGAAGAATAATAAGTGCGGATAGCAAAGAAGCTGCCTGCATTATGGCTATTATCTTGGGTGGATCCTTCCGAGACGAAGTTAGTTCCTCCGCTATAATCGGCGCTCAGTTCCCAGTTGCCGGCATTATCTCGGCTAATGCGGACACGGACATTATTGCTAGGGCCAGCCATTTGGCCATCTGTTCCGCGGATCAGGCTAGCGGCAGAGCCGTTTGTAATTCGGTAAAGTTCTAGGGCGTCATTGCTACCACTTTCGCCAAACTCCAGATAATAGCCATTGAGGTTAGCGCTAACATCGGCTTGGTCAATTTGGAGGTAGACGCGTACCTTATTAGAGCTGGAGGGTCCAGAGGTCGTCAGGTTTGTTTTAATCAGGAACTCCCAAACGGTACTATCTTGCATATTGGCGCCCACATAAAGGCTGCTATTGCTACTATTGCCGAGGTCATTGATGGCTAGTTCATTGTTGGCATTGATGGTATATTGGGCTTGGTCGCCGGTCCAGCTAGGGTTGGTTGTAAAGTCGCCATCGCTAAAATCGTCGGTAAGGCTTTGGCTGGCTAGGCTGAGAGGCAGGAGCAGGAGGCCGAGGAGAAGTTTTTTCATCGCAGTTATTTTATGGTGGGTGCTTGTGATTTTGACTAAGATAGTGAACTCAAGATACTAAGCTACTATTAACTAGAGGTTAAAGCGGCTGATAATTTTGGTTGGGGTTGGATTCTGCTGTTGTTTTTTTGGGGCTGCCCCGCCCTTTGGGCGGGTCGGGCCATTTCGCAGCTCGCAGGTCTGCTCGGCCCTGCAGCGGCAAAAGCCGCTTTGGTCTGCCGCCTTTGGCGGCCCTGCTACAGCCCCTCAGCCTTGGGCCTTCGGCCCTTTGCAGGCGGCAAAGCCGCCTGCACTTGGTCCAGTAGATTAGCCTCTATAGTCAGTTGCTCAGGCCTTTTAATAAGCGGTATAGGGTGGGGAGGATTGCTCATAAAACTAAGAGTGGGAAGCAGCTATATGCTTTATCTTGATGCACAGGCCTAGAAAATTGTTTTTTGGGCCAGGGGGGCCGGAGCAGATCGTATAGAGAAAGTACAGAAGATGAGCGGCCCAGCGCTGCGCAGCCGTGGCCCGCAGGGCCAGACCTAGGCCGCCTGCGGCGGCTGCAGGGCCGAGCAGACTTGCGAGCGGCGCAGCATAGCGGCGGCCAGCTAGGCAAAGCCTAGTTGGCCGCGGGCCCAAAAAAGGCAAAAAAAAAGCCCCTCCACAAATTGCGGAGGGGCGATATAGCAAATGCTACTTATTAGCGGGCGAAAGCCACGGCACGTTTTTCACGGATCACCGTAATTTTAATTTGGCCGGGGTACTGCATTTCGTTTTGGATCTGTTGAGAGATGAGGAAAGACAGTTCGTCGGCTTTTTGGTCGCTCACCTTATCGGCTTCTACGATCACGCGGAGTTCGCGGCCGGCTTGCATAGCGTAAACTTTTTGGACGCCATCGTAGGAGAGCGCGCGTTGTTCCAGTTCATTGATTCGTTGGATATAGCTTTCGAGAATTTCTCGGCGGGCGCCGGGGCGGGCTCCAGAAATGGCATCACAAGCTTGGATAATGGGCGAGATAATAAACTTCATTTCGACCTCATCGTGGTGGGCACCAACGGCGTTAATCACGGGTGCTTTTTCGCCATGTTTTTCGCAAAGCTTCATACCGAGGATAGCGTGCGAGAGTTCGGTTTCCTCTTCAGATACTTTTCCGATATCGTGTAGGAGGCCGGCTCTTTTGGCCATTTTAACTTCTCGGGGCGATAGGCCTAATTCGGCGGCCATAGTAGCGCAAAGCTTGGCGGTTTCGATAGAGTGTTTGAGTAGATTTTGGCCATAAGAGGAGCGGAAGCGCATGCGGCCCACCATACGGATAAGTTGGGGTTGCATACCGTGGATATTGAGATCGATCACGGTACGTTGGCCGATTTCCATAATCTGCTCTTCGATTTGTTTTCGTGTTTTGGCCACTACTTCTTCGATTCGGGCGGGGTGGATACGTCCGTCGGCGACAAGTCGTTGTAGGGAGAGGCGACAGACCTCACGGCGGACGGGGTCGAAGCTAGAGATAATGATGGCTTCGGGGGTATCGTCTACGATCACCTCTACGCCGGTAGCGGCTTCTAGGGTACGGATATTTCGGCCTTCTCTACCGATAATTTGGCCTTTGAGGTCATCAGAATCGAGGTGAAAGACAGAGACGGTATTTTCGATTGTGTGTTCTGCGGCCATTCGTTGAATGGTTTGGATCACAATCTTTTTGGCTTCCTTATTGGCGGTGAGCTTAGCTTCTTCGATACGGTCTTTGACGAGAGCGATAGCTTCGGATTCGGCCTTATCGCGCATATTTTTGATCAGTTCTTCTTTGGCTTCTTGGGCCGACATTTTGGCGACTTTTTCGAGTGCAAATCGGAACTGCTCTTCTTGTTGGGCCATAGCTTCAGCTTTGGCGGTAGTATCTTGAATTTTCTGTTCTAATTCTTGGCGGAGTTTAGCATTAGCCTCGGCCTCTTTTTTAAGTTTTCCTTCTTCTTGGCGGAATTGGTTTTCTTTTTCCTTAGCCTTATGCTCGGCACTTTTCAGTTGTTGGTCGCGGCGGTTGGCCTTGGCCTCGAATTCGGATTTCTTTTTATTATAGAGATCTTTAGCCTCTTTAATTTTCTTGCGTTTAATATTTTCGCCATTGCGTTTAGCGTCCTCAATAATTTTGGAAGCGGCTTGGCGGGCGTCGGCTTCGGCCTCGGCTTTTTTATCTTTAGCTTGTTGGAGGATATCTTGGATTCTAGATTCCAGGTCCTCTTCTTTGTCGCGCACCGTTTTGTTCAGGACCTTAGTACCGAGGTAGTACCCTAGGCCAGAACCGATGGCAAGGCCCAGAAGGGCTATGATGATTTCCATTGTCGTTATAATTTAAAAAGAATAGTAAAAGTATGTAGGGCCCAGCGAGCTGGGCAACAAAATGCGGTACAAACTTTTAGACAAGGGAAATTTTACAAAAAGTGCTTAATCTTCAAGGGGGATTTCGGATAAAAGGTTTTGGAGTTGATTGATTTTATCTTCTATGGAGGGCAGGCTAGTACTTTCTTCTAATTCTTGCATTTTTTTGCCGTAGGTAAGTAGTAGCATGGCCATAATATCCTGTTTAACTAGGCTATTGGCATAGCGAGCATGCAGATCGTTAATCTCTTCGTTAATTTTTTCTCCGAGCAACAGGACGACCTCTCGCTCTTTGTCGGTTACAAAAAGCGGGTAGCTACGTCCGGCTATTTCTACTTTGATGCTATGGAGATTTTCTTTCGACATAGTTTAATCGAGTGCTTTCAGCCATTCGATGGCAGAATCAATATCCTCTATATATTTCGAAACCTGTGATTGAAGTTGTTGTTGGTCAGCATTTTGGGCCGATTGGGCCTGCAATTCTTCTTGCAGTTGATCCTGTTGGGCCCGAAGTTCTTCGTTTTGTAGACGAAGGCGCTGCAGCTCTTGTTTTTGCAATTGGTTTTCTTGCAACAAGAGCTGAACTTTTTGTAGAACTTCGCTTAATTTTTCGTCTAAAAGACTCATAATGATAAGGCTAGGAGGTTTAGCGGCGAATGAGCGCTTGCAGTTGTTTTTCGTACTGCTGCATAAGCTGTTTCATTACCTTATCCACCTCTTTATCTTTCAAGGTTTTATTTTCATCTAGAAAAATGAAGCTAACAGAATAAGACTTTTTGCCTTCTCCGAGTTGGCTTTCATTTTCATAAATATCGAATAAATTTACAGCTTTTAGCCATTTTTTTGCCTGCTTTTCTGCAATTTTTACAATTTCAGTAAAGCGAACAGCCTTATCCACGACTAAAGCGAGGTCTCTACGCATAGCGGGGAACTTGCTAATCGGTTGATATTTGACCTTTTTCTTGGCCACCACCTTCATGAGGGTATCCCAATTGAGGCTAGCAAAGTAGACGGGTTTTTTGATGCCGAATTCATAGAGGAGTTCGGGGTCTACTCGGCCCATAACCAATAGTTCGTCGGCAGTTTTGCCCATACGGATATTGGCTTGGAGGGCGTAGGCCCAAGGTTTTTCATCCTCAATAACTTGCTGTTGGATATTGCGGGCGTTGAGATCAATGCCCAATTTGGCTAGGCTATTTTCCACTACTGCTTTGAGGTCGTAGTAGCTCAATTCGGTTTGAGGCTGCAACCAGCTTTCCTCTTGTTTTTTTCCGGTGAGGAAGAACGCTAGGCGTTCGGTTTCTACAAAAGCGCCTTGTTCATCTCTGCGGTAAGTTTTGCCAAACTCAAAAAAGCGAAGGTTATCTTGTTGGCGATTTTGGTTGTGCAAGATGGCTTCTAGGCCGCCCATGAGCATAGAGGGGCGCATGAGGCTCAGCTCTTGATTAGAGGTATTGTGAATTTCTACCAATTGCGCTGCAGCAATGGGATAGAGGGTTTCATAATAGCTATTTTTAGAGAGCGAGAGGGCCATCATTTCGGTATAGCCTGCGGCGGCTAGGTTTTCGGCCAAGCGATGGCGGAGTTTTAGGCTCTCTGGCTTTTTGGGGAAGCTAAGGTTGTAGGCTACTTTATCGGAGTTGGGTACCTTATTGAATCCATAGATGCGGAGGATTTCCTCAATGATATCCACTTCTCTCAAGACATCGGTCTTGTTGGTGGGTACGGCAACAATGAGTTGCTCTTCATCTTCAGAGACAATAGGCATATCCAAAAGGGCCAATACTCTTTTGACCTCTGTTTGGGGCATATCTACGCCAATAAGGCCATTGAGGCGCTTGTAGCGTAGTTTTACTTCTGGGCGGGCTACGGGCTGCGGATAGTAATCCATCAATTCGCTGCCCAATTCTCCACCGGCCAACTCTTTAATTAAGAGGGCGGCACGTTGAAGCGCATAGATAGTAGCATTGGGGTCGCTGCCTTTCTCAAAGCGAGTGGCGGCATCGGTCCGTAAATTATGCTTCATGCTTGATTGGCGGATGCTTTGAGCATCAAAACAAGCCGATTCTAGGAAGATGTTCACTGTTTTTTCACTCACCCCAGAATCTTTTCCCCCATAAACGCCAGCCATACAAAGGGCTTGGCCCTCCGCATCACAGATCATGAGATCCTCGGCGCGCAGTGGATATTCTTGGCCATCCAAGGCCAAAAAGGGCGTATCGGCGGCTAGGCAATCTAGCTGAATCTTGGCGCCTTTAATCTGCTCGTAATCAAAAGCATGTAGGGGCTGGCCCATTTCATGCAAAACGAAGTTGGTAATATCTACGATATTGTTGGTTGGCTGAATCCCAATGGCTTTAAGATGTTGCTGCAACCATTCGGGAGAATCCTGAACCTTTATTCCTTCAATGACTAAGCCCGAATAGCGGACCACTTTTTCTGTTGCTTTCACCTCTAGTCCCATGGCCAATTTTGAGGTGCCTAGGGCAAAGTCTGCTACAGCAGGTAGTTCTAGGTTGGCACTTCCCTCCTCTTCAAAGTTAAGAGCGGCAGCTAGGTCAAAAGCAACACCATAATGGCTAGTGGCATCTGAACGGTTGGGGGTCAAACCAATTTCAATCAATGCGTCGGTTTCGGCTTTTTTGCCTTTATAGCCTCCAATGCCATTGATATAATCAGCCATAGGGCTACCAACAGGCGCATCTTGGTCCAAAACCATAATGCCCGCATGAGATTGGCCTAGACCAATTTCATCCTCGGCGCAGATCATGCCCATAGAAACTTGACCACGGATTTTTCCTTTTTTAATTTTGAAGGCATCGCCTTTTTCGGGATAGAGGGTGGTGCCCACAGTAGCCACAACTACTTTTTGACCTTGGGCTACATTGGGTGCGCCGCAAACAATGGGAAGTAATTCCTCGGCTCCTACATTTACTTGAGTAAGAGAAAGTTTATCGGCATCGGGATGCTTTTCGCAGCTTTCTACATAGCCAACAACTAGCCCTTGCAGACTACCGGGAATTGTTTCTGTGGTTTCTACTCCATCTACTTCTAATCCAATGTCGGTCAGTCTTTCGCTAATTTTATCTAGAGATAGGTCGCAGCTTAGGTAACGCTTCAACCAGTTAAGTGAGATTTTCATGTTTAGTATATATTCTGCAGCTCAATGAGCGGTTTCGCAATAGAATTTGGGCGCAAATATAAGGCTTGTTCTGCAAAAGCCGCTTTTGTTGAGCGACTTATTTTGAGGTTTTTGGGGCCTCCGCAGCAAAGCTGCGGCGCTACGTTTCGGGGCTCGCAGGTCTGCTCGGCCCTTCGGCAGCAAGCTGCCTCGGTCTGCGGCTGCGCCGCCCCCCTGCACATCGCTAGGCCTGCGGCGGCTTCGCCGCCTGTCTGCTGCAAAAATGGCCCAGCCTCCCCCAAGGGATTCCCTAGGGAATCCCGCAGAGGGGTGGGTGGGCGGGTCATGAAAACGCATGAGGAGCGTAGCGACGAATACCGCTCTAACAGCAGTAAGGCTAGGCCGTCATTTTGGAAATGGGCCAAGAGAGCAGGCGCAAACTATTGAGCACCACCGAAACCGAACTAAAAGCCATCGCTGCGCCAGCCAGCATAGGATCTAATAAATAGCCCGTAAAAGGATAAAGCAATCCTGCGGCAATGGGAATCCCCAGCAAATTATAGGCAAAGGCCCAAAATAAATTCTGTCGCAAAATTTTCATGCTGGCTTGGCCCAAATCAAGTAATTGAATCAGCTGCCAGGGTTCATTCTTGAGCAACAAGGCTTCTGCAGCTTCTAAGGCCACCCCCGTTCCTGCATTTAGCGACACCCCTAAATCGGCTTGGGCCAAAGCGGGGGCATCATTTAGGCCATCGCCGAGCATGCCCACTCTTAATCCTTGGGCCTGCAGCTCCTTAATAAAATTGATTTTATCTTCTGGTAAGAGTTCGGCTTGAGCATGGGCAATACCTAACTCATTGGCTAGGCGGTCCACCACCACTTTTTGGTCTCCACTCAGCATATAAGTTTTGATGCCTCGAGCTTGTAGGGCCGCTACCGTTTCCTTGGCCCCTACTCTTAGTACATCAGAAAAGGCAAAGGCCGCAATGAGCTGCCGTTCTACGGCAAAAAAGAGGACCGATTGGCCTTCGGCCTCCCAAGCTTGCCAGGGGCCATTGGCTAAATCCTTAGGGGCAAGCCCTTGCTCTACTAATAACTGGCGATTGCCCACCGCATAAGTTTGTCCAGCAATCTGGCCCAAAACGCCTCGGCCAGAGCGGGCCTGAAAGCGATCTACTTTGGGCAAATGGCTGGGGCGTTCGCTCAAGTTTAGTAACGCCTTGGCGAGTGGATGTTCTGAATTTTCTTCTAAAGCATAAAGTGCGGGCCAATAATGGGCCATAGATTGGCGCCATTCATCTGCTTGGAGTTTCATTTGGCCCTCGGTAAGGCTGCCTGTTTTATCAAAGACAAAAGCATCTATAGTTTGGGCAGCTTCTAGACTCTCGGCCCCTTTGAGCAGCAAACCCAATTTGGCCCCTCGGCCAATGCCGAGCATAATGGCCATGGGAGTGGCTAGTCCTAGGGCGCAGGGGCAAGCAATGACCAAAACGGCCACCATATTATTTAGCGCATGGCTCCAGACTGGAGTTGGGCCAAAAAAGAACCAAATTAAAGCCGTAAGCAGGGCCAAAACCAAAATAACAGGCACAAAACCCCCCGAAATCTTATCCACCAATTTTTGAATAGGCGCCTTAGAGCTTTGGGCCGTCTCGACCAGCTCAATAATTTGGGCCAAACGGCTTTGGTCGGCTCCTTTTTTGGCCTCTACCACCAAGCGGCCTGTTTGGTTGAGTGTGCCCGCCCAAATGGGGTCATCTACTCGTTTGTGTTGGGGCAGAGATTCTCCGGTCAATAGCTGTTCATCTACCTCTGATTCGCCTTCGAGGATAGTAGCATCTAGGGGAATTTGTTCGCCTGGGCGGATGAGCAGGCGGTCGCCTGCTTGGGCTGCGGCTAGGGGCATTTCGGTCCAGATTTCATGCTGCCAAATTTGGACCGTAGGGGGTTGTAAATCTAGCAGGGCATCTAAGGCTTTGGAGGCTTTGGCCTTGGCCCGTCCTTCTAAATAGCGGCCCAAAAGGATAAAGGTTTGCAGCAGGCCGGCTGTTTCAAAATAGACATGGGGGCTAAGGCCTTGGCTGCTCCACCAATTGGGCAAAAAAGTAGCGATAAGACTGTATACATAAGCGGTTCCGGTACCTAGGGCCACCAAGGTATCCATATTAGATTGGCCTACTTTCAGTTGTTGCCAAGCCTTGATAAAAAACTGTCGTCCGGGGCCAAACAAAATCATGGAGGCCCAAAATAGCATGAGGTAATTATCGCCTGCAAAAGGCGGCATCAGCATAGAGACGACAAAAAGAGGAAGGGCAAATAAACTGGCTAAAAATAACTGGCGGAAACTTTGTTTTTGTTTTTTTTGGGCCCGTTCTCGGGCGGCTGCTCTTTGATCGGGAGCGGGGGGAAGCAACTGAAAACCTGCTTTTTTGAGGGCGGCATTGAGCTGCTCTAAATCTGGCGATTGCTCTGCGGTAATTTGGACCTTTTTGCTGGCATAATTGACCGATACTCGGCTGAGTTGTTTTTGGCGGGAGAGAATTTTTTCTGCACTTTGGGCACAGGCCCCGCAAGACATTCCCTCTATGAGGTAAGAAGTTGTTGTATATTTAGACATTGATTTCATTATTTAGAATAAATCTAAGGGCTTATTCCTAGAGAAAGAAGGGCTAAAGTTACTTTAAACTATATTTAATAAGTTAAATTCTCTTGGCTCGATTTTGGTCTATTGGGCGGCGAAGCCGCCTGGCCCGCAGGGCCAAATGGCTTAGCGCTGCGGAGTGGGTGCCCCAGAGGGGCAGACCGAGGCGCGCTAGCGCCGAAGGGCCGAGCGAATAGCGAGCCCCGCAGCATAGCGCCCGCAGCCCCAAATTAAAGGGCTGCGGGAAGCCCCCCATTATGATTATTTTACAAATTGCAGCTACTATGAAACACAGACTACTTTTGAGCTTATTTTTTTTGCCTTTTTTCCTTTTGGCCCAAGAAAAAGGCTGTACTGTTGGCGATTGTGAGAACGGTAAAGGGCGTTTTATTTTTGACAATGGCGATAAGTACATTGGGGAATTTAAGGAGAGCCAGATGCATGGTCGGGGCAATTATACCTTTAAGAATGGCAATGTTTACAAGGGGCAATTTAGGGCCAACAAGCGGCATGGTTACGGGCATTTTTTTCATGCTAATGGGGAGCAATACATTGGCGAATATCTAAATAATTGGCGAGAGGGAGAAGGGACCTACAAATGGACCAATGGCGAGAGTTTCAGTGGTGTTTTCAAGAATAATCAGATTGTTGGGGAGGGAATTTACAGCTATGCGGATGGTTCTACGGCTCGAGTTCGCTGGAATAATGGGCAATTTGAGACGATTTCGACCTTAGTAAAAGAGGAGCCCAAGACTGAGAGCAAGGCCAGTGATCCTTTTGCAGAAAACAAGCTGGACCCCAGTGATATTAAGGGTTTGGTCTTGCCTGCGCTGAGCAATATCCCTAGGGGAAAAAAGCGTTTGGCCCTAGTTTTTGGCAATTCGACCTACAAGCACAAGCCGTTGAAAAACCCTCAATCGGATGCTTTGGCTATGGCGGAGGAACTGCAGCGTTCTGGATTTGAGGTTCTGCTTTATACCAATGCCAAGCAAGAGGACATGAAGCGGGCGATTCGGGATTTTGGACAAAAGCTCAAGGAAGAGGGCGGCATTGGCCTATTTTTCTATACGGGCCATGGTTTGCAGGCCGATGGGCGCAACTATTTGGTGCCTGTAAATGCTGATATTCGCAAGGCCCAAGACATTGAATTTGAGTCGGTAGATTTGGGCCGTGTTTTGGTGGAGATGGATTATGCGGACAATGAATTGAACATTGTCATTTTGGATGCTTGTCGGGACAATCCCTACAAAAAAGAATTTAAATCCAGCCGCAACACCCACAACGGATTGGCCTCCATCAACTCGGCCCCTTACAACTCCTTCATTGCCTTTTCGACCTCTCCGGGGGCGGTGGCCAAGAACAACCCCAAGGGGGAGCACAGTCTTTATGTGGAGGAATTGTTGGCACAGATGCGGCAGCCCAACATCCAGTTAGAAGACATCTTCAAGAGGGTTCGCAGAAATGTTCGCAAGGCCTCTGAGGGCGTGCAAATTCCTTGGGAGCTCTCTTCTATTGAGGATGATTTTTATTTTAAGCAATAGGATTTAGTTTTTTGGGGCTGCCCCAGCCTGCGGCTGGGTCGGGCTGTGTCGCAGCTCGCAGGTCTGCTCGGCCCATCGCTTTTTTCGCTTTGCTCAAAAAGCTTGGTCTGGCCTTCGGCCACTGCTATCCATCCCTCAGCCAGATTTAATCGCGCTGCTTTGGCCATGGTTTGCTATGAATTTTCTGCTAAGCCAGCTATTTTTTTAAGGGCATAGCCTTTGCTATGGCCGAGGAAAATAGGGCCGACTAGCGGGAAATTGCTGCAAACTATAAAAGTGAGTGCGTTTAAATCTGGCTGTTGCCTGCGGCCCTTCGGCCCTGCTAGACCGCAAAATAATAGGCCTCTACGCTGAAGCGTAGAGGCCTAAATTTGTATCCTCTTATGGCTTAAAAAGTCTTTAGATTAGACTTTCTTCTGCTTTAAGTTGAGCTTGGCGATAGGCTAGAAAGCCAGTGCCCAAAAGGGCCAGAAGAATCAGCAAAGAGCTAATTAGGGCCAGGGTTTCGCCAGTATAATAAGAATTAGGTTCAAAAACCATTTCGATTTTATGTTGGCCTGCGGGAATTCTGGCTCCACGCAACAGATAATTCACCTTAATAAAATCTTGATCTGCTCTTTGTCCATCAATGTAAAGATGCCAGCCCTTGCTAGCGGGATAATAGATTTCAGAAAAGACGGCAAAGCGCTCATTTTGGGTTTGCGACTCATAGACGAGTTTTTCGGGATGGTAGCTTTTCAGGCGGATATAATCCCCAGAGCTTGCTGTATTCGCTAAGCCATCCAGATAAGCTGCATTAGCTTTTGTTGTGATCGCCTCTACTCTTGGATTAAAAGTGGCCAAGGCGGTATAAACGGCATCGGCATCTTCTAGCTGCTTGACCTGATCTACCAACCAAGCATTTCCTAAGTTACCAATTTGGACCGCATTTTCGGGGCTTTGCATTACATACTTCACGTTCAGCATTTCGATCAAATGCCGCTTATCGGTCAAAATTTCATTATTGGTAAAATAGCCCTCTACCATTTCTTGCAACAAGATGGGTTTGGCCGCATGATAGCCTCCGATCACCTTATGAAAATAGGCCCCTTCTGAGTTGGCAAAAGAATTTGAGGGAGAGCCGCCACGGCGGGCGCCAGCAATCAGGTCAAAAACGCGGAAGTGGGGATCTTTATCAGAGAGCACCTGTTGATCGGCTTTTGTCATAGGCGGAGCGCTAGCCACATCTTTTTTACGTTGGAAGCTTTCCTTATTGACATAATTTAGGTCTACGCCCACCAAATCGACCAAACTCAAAAGGCCCAAGATAGCCACTGCAATCAGTTTCTCCTTAAAGTAACCTCTGTTAAAGGCCCAAAGGCTTCCGGCAGCCAAAAGAACAAAGACCAAAGAGCGAAGTGCATCCGAGCGCATCAGGCTAGCCCGATCTTCTTTTAGGGCTTCTAGGTATTCGGCCCACTGAGGAGCCTGAGCTACCATAGCCTCTAAGCGAGCATCATTGGGAGCCGAAAGGTCGCCTACAAAACTATAAACTAGGGCAAAAGCAGCTAGGCCTGCCGTAATTCCAGTGGCTAGATAAAGCAGCTTCTCTCGCTTGGCCGTATCTTCTAAATTAAAGAACCCTTGCAAGCCCAAAATAGCTAAGAGTGCGGCCAAAACCTGCGCAGCCGAAAGGGCCATACTCACTGCCCGAAACTTATTATACATGGGGAAATTATCCACCATAAAATAGTTAAAGGCCTTAAAGTTATCGCCCCAAGCCAAAACAGTAAGGAAAAGCAAGGCCAAACCTAGGCCCCAACGCAAGGGGCCCTCTGCCAAAAAGAGGCCTAAAATCAGGAGCAGGCAAATCACGGCACCAAAATATACTGGGCCACTAGTAAAAGGTTGAGCGCCCCAGTACTGCGTACTCATTTGCAGCAATTGATTGGCAATTTGCTGACTTTGATTGGGGTCTTGTACATTGCGCATCATTTTCTGGATCACCTTTCCGGTAGCCGATTCTTTACTGAGCTGAATCCCACTCTTTGATTGGTCGTCGGCAAAGTACATTCCATTAGCGCCTCCATAGAAGTGAGGCACCAAAAGCGTAAAGGTTTCCATTTTCCCATAGCTCCAACCAAAGATATATTCTTTGTTCAAGCCATCTTGTTGTTGGCTAGAAGCTAGGGCCAAGATGCGCTCTTTATTTGCATTTACATAATCAGGACCAATTACATTTTTTAATCGATTGATGAAAATTGTCTCCGTTTTAATCGGCTCATTAAGAATTCTGGCCTGCTGCAACTGCGCAATTTTTTCGGCTGGCATTCCTTCTTGGGCCAAGGTCCGAGCATCGCTTTCATTTAAGGTGTAGGCGGTTAGCTCCGACTTCCCCCGAATAGTTTCTTTAGAATACTCATAGGTAGTCCAAAGCGCCGATAAGTTGGCTCCTACGGCCAAGGCCGCTGCAATAATCAGCAAGCTCCCCCCCTTAACGACGGTCATTAGCTGCTCGCGCTTTAGTAAGGCATTGACCAAAAATGCTCCGCCAATAAAGGCCAGCATCATAAAGGTATAATAGGTTATTTGAAGGTGGTTCGCCGAAATCTGTCCAGCCAAGAAAAAGCCCATTAGGCTAGCCCCCAGCAGCATCCGCTTCCCTCGAAGAGCCATTGTGGCGGCGGCCAAAATAGGCGCCATATAGGTCATAGCATGCAACTTTGTTGAGTGTCCTGCCTCAAAAAGGACCAAATTATTGGTCATCAGACCAAAGGCAAGCCCTCCTACTGCGGCCATCCATTTATTTACCCCAAACATAATCAACGATAAATAAGCCAGCAACATCATCATAAACAAAATGATGTGTGGAGTATTGACAGGGGTCCCTAAACGGACAACATAGAGAAATAACTTTTGGATAACGTTATTATTGTACTCTCCATAAATTTGGTAAGAAGGCATCCCAACAAAGACCTGATCGGTCCAAAGGGGAGCATCACCCTCTGCCTTTTTATATTTTTGGATTTCTGCCTGCATACCGCGGGCTTGGCTATTATCACTCTCGGGCAGCGACTTATTATCTAAGGCAACTGGTTTAAAGTAAAGTATAGCCGCAAAGAGCAAAATAGCGACAATGGCAAAATGCGAAAGTGCGTTCGTAATTTTCATAGCAATAGCTGTATCTAAACTAAGTTTAATTTTTTAGGGCCAAAATGAGCACCGAATTACCAATTTGCAAAAAAGACAACAGTCTAAGAACTTAATGATTGGTAAAAGTTGATTATAAGGTTTTAAGGGACTTGCTGGCAACCCTCTCTTTCTATCTTTGGTCATACCACTACAAAATAGCCTATGACCACAGCATTCCAATATTCCGCCTTGAGGACCTTTAGTCCCAAATAGCTGAGGTATAATGAGCCAAGGCCTCATCTAAGCCATTATAAAGAAACTTATAAGCAGGAACTAAGATAACTAGATTTCCCCCTTTTCGAATCAATTTATAGCAATTTTCCAAAGCTTGCCGATCTGCGGCTATATGCTCTAAGATGTTTAGTGCATAACCAGAAGCAAATTACTCCATTAAACCCAAGTCTTGCAGCTCAACATCTATCGCCTCTAGGACTAGCTGCCTTAGCCAAACAACTGCCGCAAATTAGTCAAAAAAAACTCCTCTTGGGCCCAGTAAAATGCAGAGAGATATTAGCCCCTAAATCACTGCCTTTTTCTAAACAGGAAGACAGACAATAGAGCGCTATGCAGTGATTTATCCAGTAGCTAAAGTCCTTAGCCAATTGAAAGCACTCTAATCTGCGCTCCCCTTAGCGCCTCTGCTAAATTAAGCCTAGCTTTGGAAGACTCCATTTTTAAACATTTTTCGCTTAGCAGTAAAAATATTGTACTTCAAAATACAATAGATGGCTCTAAATCCATCTCGCCAACCAATTTTTTTGCCCTCTTCATAGGTCCGCCCATAATAAGAAATCCCTACTTCATAAATCCTAATATTAGGAATACGAGCAACTTTTGCCGTTACCTCTGGCTCAAAACCAAAACGGTTCTCTTTCAAATCAATTTGCTGAATAATATCGGTCCGAAATAATTTATAACAGGTTTCCATATCTGTCAAATTTAAGTTCGAAAACATATTCGACAAAAAGGTCAGAAACTTATTCCCGATGCTATGCCAAAAGAATAAGATACGATGCGGATTTCCCCCCATAAAACGAGAGCCATAAACAATATCTGCAAAACCAGAAAGCACCGGCTTGAGCAAATCATTGTATTCCTCAGGGTCATATTCTAAATCCGCATCCTGAATGATGAGGTACTCCCCTGAAGCATGCTCAATTCCCGTATGCAAGGCCGCCCCTTTTCCTTTGTTTATCTCATGCGCCAAATACTGAATAGGAAGGTCTGGATGAGCCGCCTGATACCGCTTGATGGCTTCTTCCGTATCATCCTTAGAACAATCATTAACAATAACCACTTCTTTGGCTATACCTAGGGGCAGCTCTACGGCCCTCACTTTGTTCAAAATACGGTGTATCGTCCGACCTTCATTATAGGCCGGTATAATAATGCTCAGCTTCTTAATTCTTGGCTGTGGTTCCATGAGTCTGTTTTTATATGCTGCTTATCTGATCTGCAGCGGTAAGAGGGTAGTTTTACCTTATAGACGAAAAAAAGGCCCTAAAGGCCCACAAAAGTATCTATTTTATCCCAATTTTTCGAGTCGTTTTCCCAAATCGCTTCAAAATCAGGAATGTACTATTTCTGCTGCTGTTATTTTGGGGCTGCCCCGCCCTGCGGGCGGGTCGGGCTCTGTCAGGGCTCGCAGGTTTGCTCGGCCCTGCGCTTTTTCGCTCTGCTCAAAAGCTGGGTCTGGCCTGCGGCCACCCTTATCCATCCCTCAGCCGTCCTCGCTTCGCTCCTCTTTGGCGGCAAGGCCGCCAGCCCCTGCGGGGCAAAACCTTCCTTTTTAAACAAAAAAAAGCCTGTACATTGCTGTACAGGCTTTATAGATTAGGTTGGCGGTGACCTACTCTCCCACTTTCGTAGTACCATCGGCGCTGAGGGGCTTAACTGCTCTGTTCGGAATGGGAAAAGGTGTCTCCCCCTCGCTATGACCACCATTAAATCTTTGTCTATCCCTTTGGATAAACTCTATATCGTTATGACATACGGAAAGTAATAGAATTTTAAAAGTGCGTTGATTATCGATCTTTCTTTTAAAAAAAGAAAGAAAAAGGAAGCTTTCGAGAAATTAGTACTACTTGGCTCCCTAACACATCACTGTGCTTCCACCTATAGCCTATCTACCTGGTCATCTTCCAGGTCTCTTCAACGAATACTCATCTTAAGGTTGGCTTCGCGCTTAGATGCTTTCAGCGCTTATCCTTTCCAGATGTAGCTACCCAGCATGCACCTGGCGGCACAACTGGTACACTAGAGATCTGTTCAACTCGGTCCTCTCGTACTAGAGTCAAATCCTTTCAATATTCGAGCGCCCACAACAGATAGAGACCGAACTGTCTTGCGACGTTCTGAACCCAGCTCGCGTGCCACTTTAATGGGCGAACAGCCCAACCCTTGGGACCTTCTCCAGCCCCAGGATGTGACGAGCCGACATCGAGGTGCCAAACCTCCCCGTCGATATGAGCTCTTGGGGGAGATCAGCCTGTTATCCCCGGAGTACCTTTTATCCTTTGAGCGACGGCCCTTCCATGCAGAACCGCCGGATCACTTAACCCGACTTTCGTCCCTGTTCGACTTGTCTGTCTCACAGTCAAGCTCCCTTGTACTTATACGCTCTTCGCATGATTACCAACCATGCTGAGGGAACCTTTGGGAGCCTCCGTTACCTTTTAGGAGGCGACCACCCCAGTCAAACTACCCGCCTAACAATGTCCCCCATCGGGTTAGTCTCTAAGCAATTAAAGGGTGGTATTTCAAGGACGACTCCACCAACACTAGCGCATCAGCTTCATAGTCTCCCACCTATCCTACACATCAATTACTCAAAGACAATGTTAAGTTGTAGTAAAGGTTCACGGGGTCTTTTCGTCCCGTTGTGGGTAATCGGCATCTTCACCGATACTTCAATTTCACCGAGCTCACGGCCGAGACAGTGCCCAGATCGTTACACCATTCGTGCAGGTCGGAACTTACCCGACAAGGAATTTCGCTACCTTAGGACCGTTATAGTTACGGCCGCCGTTTACCGGGGCTTCAGTCAAGAGCTTCGCTTACGCTAACCCCCTTCCTTAACCTTCCGGCACCGGGCAGGTGTCAGACCCTATACTTCTCCTTTCGGATTCGCAGAGTCCTGTGTTTTTGCTAAACAGTCGCCTGGGCCTTTTCACTGCGGCTCTGATTACTCAGAGCGACGCTTCTCCCGAAGTTACGCGTCCAATTTGCCTAGTTCCTTAGCCGTGAATCACTCGAGCGCCTGAGGATACTCTCCTCGACCACCTGTGTCGGTTTGCGGTACGGTTTGTATATTAGTTAATGCTTAGCGGCTTTTCTTGGAAGCTGACTAACATCTTTGCTCTTCTCTCTAATGAGATCCAAGTACTTTCGTGCTTCAAATAGACAGCGTACTTCACTACTGTCCTCTCTCCACACTTTAGCCCACTATTCCGTCAGTGAGCAGATGACCGTCAACTCCGTCCCCGCTTCGCCCAATATACAAGTATCAGAATATTAACTGATTTTCCATCGGATTCGCCTCTCGGCTACTCCTTAGGGTCCGACTAACCCGACTCTGTCTAACATAGAATCGGAAACCTGGGTCTTACGGCGAATAGGTCTTGCACCTATTTTATCGTTACTCATGCCTACATTTGCTTTTCTAGTCGCTCCAGCATACCTCACAGTACACCTTCAGCGCAACTACAATGCTCCCCTACCATTCTTTCGAATCCATAGCTTCGGTAAAACGTTTTATGCCCGAGTATTTTCCGCGCAGAATCACTC
>NZ_JH719942.1:2565693-2660693 GCF_000275825.1 Saprospira grandis DSM 2844 | reverse complement strand
CCAGTTAGGTATTCAATCCCCGCATAAATATCTTCTGTGTTCTCACGGAAAATAGTCATATCAACCAACTCAGGCTTTTTTACTGGAGAAGGTACCCCCTGAAACCAACGCACAGGACGCACGCAAGCAAAAAGGTCAAGCTTCTGACGCAAAGCCACATTTAGTGAGCGGATTCCTCCACCTACAGGGGTAGTCAAAGGCCCTTTGATCGCTACCAAATACTCATCAATAGCATCTAGGGTAGCCTGTGGCAACCATTCCTGAGTCGCATCAAAGGCTTTCTGACCAGCCAATACTTCTTTCCACTCAATTTTGCGCTCGCCAGCATAAGCTTTCTCTACAGCAGCATCAAAAACGCGAACAGAAGCAGCCCAAATGTCAGGACCAATGCCGTCTCCTTCAATAAAAGGAATAATAGGTTGATTAGGCACTTGCAACTGCCCCTCTTTCATGCTAATTTTTTCTCCACTCATGGATCGTATAGTTATGCAAAATGAAATAAATGATTTAGCCCCCTTTGAGGGCGCTCAAATTTACATTTTTTATACTAGATAATGAAGCTTGATTTCTCTTTTTCACTAGACGCCCCCCCAGCCAGCTTTCTCCTATATCTGCCCTAAAGACAATGGCAATAACTCAAAAGCAGATAGCTCCCCCTGCGTAGCTGCCCAATCCTGACTATAACCCAGCAAAAATCCTCCGCCCCCCGCTCCACATAGCTTGAGCAAATAACTGCCTCCCTCCAAACCTTTTTGCCAAATCTCTTTAAAATCTGCCGGGATCATCCGCTGAAAAAACCGATGCTGTAAGGCCGATATCTCCCTAAATGCGGTACCTAAGACCTCATCTTCCTGGCCCAAATAGGCAGAAATAGCCAAACTGTGCGCCTGAGCAAGTTCTTTTTGCTCTGCCAATGGAAAATCCGCCTGCGCACAAGCTTGCAAATAATGCTGCACTAATGGGGCCGTTTGCCTCGCAATTTTTGTGTTCAATAAAAATAACTGGGCCCGATCACTCTCCCCCAAACGAATTTCCTGCCCCAAAATTTCACTCTGACCAGCTTCCCAAAACAACCCCTTTCTCAAATAAGAAACCAAAGGGTCTATGCCCGAACTCTGCCCATGAAAGGCCTTTTCTATCTGGGCCAATGTCAATATCAATTCCTCCCCCCTCGCCTTTTCTCCCTTGGCATAACGCTCATATACTGCGGCCACCAAACTACCCGAACTCCCCAAACCATAACCATGCGGAATATCACTCTGCAACCAAATCCCCGCTCGCAAGTCTTCCCCCAATCGCTCCAAATCTAAACAACAATTGGGCGCCATGCTATCCAATAGGAGCTGCAAACCCTGCTGCGAAGCTAATCGCTCTTTAGCGGCCGACCAAGACCAATTGGCCCGATAGGCCCAAAAGGGCAAGGCCAAGGCCGGAGCCGCCTGCATGATGCTGTACTCTCCAAATAATAGTAGTTTCGCCGGATAAGCTTTTGTCATAGTGCTCGCTGTATTTTGGGCCAAAGCTACAATTTTGCAAGAAAACCGCCAGCCCTCACCTTCTTTTTATCCTTAACGCTTTTTTCTTTATGTTGTTTTGGGGCTGCCCCGCCCTAGGGGCGGGTCGGGCTGTTTCGCAGCTCGCTGTTCGCTCGGCCCTGCGCGGGCTATGCCCGCTTGGTCTGGCCTGACGGCCACTGCTGTCCATCCCTCAGCCGCGGGCCTGCGGCCCTTTGCGGCGGCTTCGCCGCCTGCTAAACCGTAAAAATAAAGCGGAGGACGAACTCTCCCCATCGAGAGAATTTAGGCAGGAATTTTTTAATGGGCCAAACGCCCCCGCAGGGATTCCCCTAAGGAATCCCGTAGAGGGGTGGGTGGGCGGGGACATATTAAAGCAGGCCGAGCGAAGCGAGGCCTACCGCTTAAAAGGGGCAGCCAAAAGGCCGAAGCAGAAAGCATCAACTGAAAAACAAAAGTGGAGCAGGCCCAGCGCTGCGCAGCCGTGGCCGAAGGCCAGACCAAGGAGCAAAGCGACGCAGGGCCGAGCAGACCTGCGAGCGGCGCAGCATAGCGGCGGCCAGCAAAGCTGGCCGCGGGCCCCAAAACAATAAAAAAGCCACTCCATAAAATAGAGTGGCTCAAGGCAAAACTTCTTAGCGGCCTAATTAAGGCTTATAAGTATTATTCTTTCTGTTGATATCGGCCATTCGGCTAGAAGGATCAATTTCAATACTCAAAATATCCTTTTGTTTAATGGGCAACTCTAGCTCATAGCTAGTATGCGTCCAGCGCCAATCGGGCATCACATTATACTCTAGGTACATATTTTCGTTGGCTTTGGCCCCTCTCATAATGGCCAAGGGAATATAGAAACAAGCCGTTTTTTCCTCCTTGCCATCTTTATAGGTTACCACCAAATCTACAGGCATGGGCATACGGCCATTCTTAATGCCCGCTTTCTTATCCTTGCTTTCTAGGCGTTGCAATTGGACCAAAGTCTTTTTGCCCTTCTTTTCCACCTTATCAATAGCATAATCAATGGTATGTGTACTATTGACCCAATACTCTCGGTACCAATCTAGCTCTAGGCCCGAGCGTTTTTCAACAATGCGGATAAAGTCGTTGGGATTGGGGTGCTTAAATCGCCAGTTATAGTAATAATCTAGCATGGCCTCCTGAAGGACCTTTTCGCCAACAATGTACTCTAGTTGATGGACAAAAACAGCTCCTTTATTGTAAGAGCCAGCGCCATAAGCCGCATTACTCATAAAATGGTCGGCATGTGTGCTTAGGGGTTCCTCTACCCCACTTTTGGCCAACTGCTTATAGCCTGCATAAGAGTAGTAATGGGGGTTTTCGCCTTTTTTCAATTGGCCATCCAAATAAGCGGTAACAATATTGGTAGAATAAGAAGTAAAGCCTTCATCCATCCAGGCATAAAGGGCCTCATTGGTTCCCATTAGCATCTGATACCAAGTATGCATGAGTTCATGGACCATCACGCCCTGTAGGCTAGAAGGAGCACGGTTTCCGGTGATCAGGGTAGCCATGGGGTACTCCATTCCACCATCGCCCCCTTGAATAAAGGAATATTGGCGATAGGGATAATTGCCAAAGCGTTTCTCGATATACTCAAAAGCCTTTTTCATTTTAGGCTGAACAGCTTTCCAAGTGGCTTTATAATCCTCATCATCTTGATAGAGAAAGTGAATCTTAGTCGTATCATCTAATTGGACCACATCATGGATATAATCGGGATCGGCGCCCCAGACAAAATCGTGCACATTGGGGGCGATAAAATGCCAACTAAGGCGCTTCTTGCCTTTGAGGTCGGCTCTTTGGCCCACATCCTCATAGCCGTGCCCCATTTCATTGGGATTTTGGAGATAGCCCGTAGCGCCTACGGTATATTCTACAGGCAGGGTAATTTTTACATCAAAATCGCCCCAAACGCCATGAAACTCTCGGCCAATATAGGGGTTGGCATGCCAGCCTTGGTAGTCATACTCACAAAGTTTGGGGTACCATTGCGACATAGAATAATCGATACCCTCTTTACTATTGCGGCCAGAGCGACGGATTTGAATGGGCACCTGGCTCTTAAACTCCATTTCTAGAGTAGTGCTTTCGCCGGGTAGAATGGGCTTGGCTAGTTCTACCTCCAAAATAGTCTCGGCCATTTCGTAATTGACCTTCTTGCCATCTTGCAGCAAGCTTTTGATTTTATGATAACCCATTTCCTTGGGTTTGAGCTGAGCGATGCGGTCGCCTACCCGAGGATCTGGGTCGGGCAGCGTTCTAGAGCGTTCATCCATCATACTACCTGGCTGAAAGGCATTAAAGTAGAGATGATAAAATACTTTACGCAAAGTATCGGGCGAATTATTGGTATAGACCAGCTTTTGTTTACCATCGAACTGATGTTTTTTGGTATCCATATCAATTTCCATATAGTATTTGGCCGCCTGTTGCCAGCGATCGGGCCCTGTTTGGGCCAACAAGCTAGCTCCTGCCAAAAGGCCAAAAGCTAAGCTTGCAATTTTCTTTTTCAACATAAGGTATCGTTTTTCAATTTTTTGATTGAGTAGAGCAAGACTTAAATAAAGTAAAAAAACAGCCCTTTTATTAGAAATTCTACAAAAACAGAAATTGGACCGACCAGAAAATAAACCGCTAGTTCAGTCTTTCAAAAGGTCGAGTTAGTCGAAATCTAAAGGTTAAGGATTGTTAAGGGATCGTAACTACAGTACCCTAAACTTATTATACATAAAAAGCAATCAAAAATTAACAGAACTGTGGCTTCCTCGGTTCCAAGCTAGTCCAGCACAATAGTTCGGCTAGTTCCTACAATCAATTTAACCTCGATCTTAATTCCAAAAAACATGAAATTGACCCTCCTCTCCTTACTCCTGCTCGTTTGTAGCTGGAGCTGGGCACAGGGGCCTATGCCCCCTGCCCAAACCACCCTTTTAGGCCAACTCATAGATGCCGATAGCAAAAAGCCTTTAGAGTTTGCTACCGTATCCCTCTACAACCTTTCCGACTCCCTCATTACCGGGGGCATTAGCGATATGGATGGTAAATTTCGGCTGGCCAACTTGCCCTATGGAGACTACTATGCCAAGTTCAATTTTATGGGCTATGAAGAAAAACGCATAGATAGCCTTAAACTAGAACTCCCGACCCTTCAGCTAGGAAAAGTCTTGCTAAAGCCCGATGCTGCCACCCAAGAGACCGTGCAGGTAACGGCCAATAAATCGCTACTCAAATTGGGCCTAGACAAAAAGGTCTTTGATGTAGAAAACAGTGGACTTGGCAACAGCGAAAGCGCCACCGAGGTTCTTCGATCTACCCCAGGCATTGAAGTCGACCAAGATGAGCAAATCAAAGTGCGTGGTAAGGTCGTCCAAGTATACATCAACGGTAAACCCACGGGCCTCACTGGAGAAAACCAAGCTGCCGTTCTTCGGCAACTGCCCGCAAACAGTATCAAAAGCGTAGAAATTATTACGAGTCCCTCGGCCAAGGATGCCCCCGATGGTGGCGCAGGAGGAATCATTAACATTGTGATGAAACGCAATCTCCTCTCTGGCTTTACCGGCAATGTCAACGGTCGAATTGGGACCAATGCCCGAGGTTGGCGCTCAGCGCCCATTGGTCCTATGTTCAATAAGTTTAATACGGGTTTTGGCCTAAACTACAAATCTGAAAAGCTCAACCTTTTTTCTAATGCCAGCTGGAGCCGCAGAGGCTCCTACACCCTTTCTGAGGCCTACCGCTTCAATCAATTGCCCGATAGCAGTTATTATTTTAATACCTACCGCGATAGCCGCCGGCAAAAAGATAACTTCTGGGGGCGTCTAGGCATGGACTACTACTTTAGTCCCACCCAAACCCTCTCTATGCAAGTTCGGGGCGGTGGAGGTGCTGGCCAAAATGGCGGCCAAACCCAATATGATAACTTCGGACAAGACTCTGTATACTACAGCCAAGAGATTCGAGGAAGAGATGGCGATACAGAACGCTACAACTGGAGCTACAATGCCGTTTACTCGATTATTTTCCCAGAGAAAGACTCTACAGGCAAACCCAATTTGGATAAAATTGGGGGCATGGGCGAGCAGCACGAACTGGTCTTTGATTTCCAAATATCAAATAGCCAAGACCAAGATATTGACTACTACGGCAATCAGTCTTATTGGCCCAATGGCGATGCCATTAATGCGGCCCCAGACTCTCAACGCATTGAGGACTTTGACAGCCGCAGAGAAATTTGGGCCCGCATTGACTATACCCTTCCCTTGCCCAAATTAGAAGGGCGACTAGAAGTAGGCTATCACTATCGCTACCAATTGGACCGCAGTGATTTTGGCTATTATAATTATGTCCCCCAACGCCCCACTTTGGTCAATGATAGTAGCCGCTCCAATATCTTTGAATACAGCCAACAGATTCATGCCCTTTATGGGACCTACAGCCAAAAGTTGGGCAAAAAGTGGAGTGGGAAGTTTGGTCTTCGTTTAGAGCAAGCCAGTGTAGACCCTCGTTTGATTAGTACGGAAGAGAGCTATCCCTGGAGCTACTTTCAGCTCTTTCCTTCCCTTAATTTGGGTTACCAAATGAGTAAGTCGGCTCAAATGACTTTTAATTATAGCCGTCGGATCGATCGCCCCGGTTCTTGGTCCACCAACCCCTTCCCTAGTTTTGAGGACCCCCGCTACCTTTATTATGGCAACCCTTATTTGCAGCCCTCCTTTACCGAGAAGGTAGAACTGAACTACGGCAACTACATTGGCAAATCGGGAATAAATGTTGGCCTATATGCCAGCTATAATGATAATGAGTCTACCCGAGTGCAAACCATTGACAGCCTAACGGGCGTGATCCGCTCTCGGCCCCAAAACCTGGCCTACAACTACCAATACGGTTTAGACTTCAACTTTAATACAAGTATTTTCCCTTGGTGGACCCTCAATATGGGCGGCAACCTCTACCAATCGCATTTTGATGCAGAAGTAGAGGGCCAAGACCTTTCTTACCAAACCTTAGGCGCTAGCGGAAACATATTTAGCAGTATCCGCTTGCAAAAAATTGGGCTAAATATATCTATGGGGGGCTCGGTTTGGTATCAAGTTCGAGATATTCAGGGAAGCAACCGCCCCAACTTTTGGCATTGGGTATCGGTCAATAAACAGCTCATGAAAAAGAAATTGCGCCTATCTCTTTGGGTCCAAAACCCCATTTATAGCAATAGCTACCGCTATCAGCGGAGTACAGACAGCTTCCGTCAAAGTGGAATTTACGAATGGGAAAACCGCGTCATTAACTTTAGTATGAGCTACAACTTTGGTAAAATGAATGTAAAAAACAAACGTCGCAGCCAATTAGAAAACCGCTCTGGCGGTGGAAACAGTGGCGGCGGACAAGGCGGCATTTAGAGGCGGCGAAGCCGCCAGCGAGCGAAGCGAGCAATGGCCCAGCGCTGCGCAGCCGTGGCCAAAGGCCAGACCCAGGAGCCGAAGGCGACGCAGGGCCGAGCAGACCTGCGAGCGGCGCAGCATAGCGGCGGCCGCCCCAATATATAGGGCGGCCGCGGGCCCAAAAGAAAAAAGTCAGTCCTCTAAGGAGTACTGGCTTTTTTTTGTGCGTTCCCTGTTTTATAATATCTTCCGAAACTATTATTTTGTGAAGGCCCCAGTAAAAGCGCCCAACTCCCCTAAATTTAAGACAAAAAACTACCGACTTAATCCCTAGATTAGGTCGGCTAAACTGTTTTTTGCAGTAGGCTTTTGGCCTATTTTTAGCCTAAGGAACTAGAAGCGCTTTGGCGCTTGTTTTTTAAGTAGTTCGTTATACATACTATATTCCAAGACAAGCAAAACCAGCAATATGCTAAAACCACTATTATATATTCGTCCCAAACCTTGGCAAATTGCCCTCTCCATTTTGGGGGTTTGTTGGGGCTTGGCCACGGCCTTTACCAGCCCAAAGCTCCTAAAAAAGGAGGAGCAATCTGATTTTCAGATGACAGAAAGCACTCCACTTTGGACCGTCATGGGCAAATTGGGCAAAATTAAAACCAACCAGCCAAAAGATTGGGCCAAGGCCAAAGACCAACTGATAATTCGGCAAGGAAAAGAACTGATTGAGCAGGGGTTTACCACCAAAGAGGGCACGAGCACCGAGTTGCTTAGTAAAACCATGAGCTGCGCCTCCTGCCACCTCAGTGTTCGGGAAGAACCTAGCCTAGATAATCTGGACCCTCAAAAACGCCTGAAATATGTAGACTCTAACCAGCTCTCTTTTCTGCCCGGCCCTAGTTTTTATGGCATGATTAACCGCATCTTCTTTTTTAATAATGATTTTGCCAAGCTCTATAACGGCCCCTATGCCCATCTGCTCAAGGGCGCCCACTTTGACCTGCGCAAATCTATGGATGCCTGCAACCAACTCTTTGCCGATGGCCGAGAAATGGAAGATTGGGAAAAAGAAGCCATTTTGGCCTATCTCTGGACCCTAGAACTGAAAATGGGCGAACTCAAAATGAAAAAAGCCGATTGGGAAAAGGTCGAGTATTCTATCAAAAATAACCGCAGTAATGCCCGTGCCGTAAACCTTATACGTCGCTATTACTCAGAGGTGTACCCCGCCCACCTGGTCCGCCCACCAGACGAACGCGCCCGCCAAATGGTCTCTCCCGCTAGCAATAGCTTTCTCAATGGCCGAAAAGTTTATGAACGCAGCTGCCTGCATTGCCATGAAGAAAAACGCTATAGCCGATTCAAACTCGATAACCGCCAAAAAACATTTAAACGACTAGCCGCCAACTTTGAAGGCAAAGCCAAATACTCTATTTATGCCGCCCACCGCTATCAATCAGGCAAAAATTGGCGCGGAATTCCCATCTTTACCAAAGAAAGAATGAGCGATGACCAACTGGCAGACCTCCGGTTTTTTATTGAAAATATGGCCAAAATGGGCGATGAAGCCCTCGATTATTATAAAAATTAACCCCCAAGCGAATGCTGCAAGCTATTGTAGTGTTCGCTTTTTTTCTGCTGTTTTTTGGGGCTGCCCCGCCCTGCGGGCGGGTCGGGCTGTGTCGCAGCTCGCTATTCGCTCGGCCCTTCGCCAGCAAGCTGGCTCGGTCTGGCCTGCGGCCACTGCTATCCATCCCTCAGCCGAGGCGCTGCGCGCCTTGGCGGCGGCTTCGCCGCCTCCTCTTGGACCAAAAATTGGCTATCGGAAAAAATGTCACGGATTAGGAACCGAAAACACTCGAAATGTCAGCTAAAGCTTTGGAAAACTGCCATTTTGCCTTAACTTCAAGAATTGGATTTACATTTGAACGGAAAAAACAAATTGTATAAATCTCCATCTACTAGATCAATAAGCCCTATATATTATGTTTGACAAATTTACCGAAAAAGCCCGGCAGGCCGTACTCAAAGCACAGGAATATGTGCGCAGCCGCCAACAACAAGACGTTCAATTGGCCCATTTATTAGCCGCTATGTTAGAAGTGGACGACAATGTGGTGGGCTACCTACTCAAAAAATTATCCGTCAACCTTAGCGACCTCAAGCAAAAGCTAGAGCTGATTATGGATGCCTACCCTAAAGTCTATGGAAGCAACTCGGGCAGCCACCTCTCTAAAGAGGCCAGCCTAGCTATCCAAAATGCCCAAAACCTGGCCCGCGATTTTGGCGATGAGTTTGTAGCCCTCGATATGATTTTGGCCGGTATTTTCTCTGTAGACGATAAAACCACTCGCCTGCTCCGCAGCCTTGGCGCCAACGAAAAACTACTTGGCGACGCCATTAAGGAATTGCGCAAAGGCCGCACCGTTAAAAGCGAAAGCGGCGAAAACGAATTTAATGCCCTCCGCAAATATGGGGTAAACTATAATGAACAATGCCGCAACGGAAAATTGGACCGCATTATTGGCCGCGATGATGAAATCCGCCGCCTGCTCCATATCCTCTCTCGCCGCAAAAAGAATAACCCCATCCTCATCGGAGAACCTGGTGTGGGAAAAACTGCTATCGTTGAAGGTTTGGCTTGGCGTATCGTGAATAATGATGTGCCCGAAAACCTAAAAGATAAAACCGTTTTTGGCCTCGACCTAGCCGCTCTAGTCGCTGGAGCCAAATATAAAGGAGAATTTGAGGAGCGCCTCAAAGCCGTGGTCAAAGAAGTGACCACCTCTAATAACGTCATCCTCTTTATTGATGAAATTCATACGCTGGTTGGTGCTGGCGGTGGTGGTGGCGCCATGGATGCTGCCAATATCCTTAAGCCAGCCCTTGCCCGTGGCGAACTACGCGCTGTTGGAGCCACTACCCTAGATGAGTACCAAAAGTACATTGAAACTGATAAGGCCCTAGAAAGACGATTCCAGAAAATTGTGATCGACCAACCTTCTATGGAAGAAACAGTGGCCATTTTGCGTGGACTCAGAGAACGCTACGAAAACCACCACCAAGTTCGTATTCTAGATGATGCCCTCATCGCCGCGGCAGAACTTTCTCATCGCTATATTAGTGACCGTGCCCTACCCGATAAAGCGATCGACTTGATGGACGAGGCCGCCGCTAAACTTCGCTTAGAGCTAAACTCTATGCCCGAAAAACTAGATGAATTGGACCGAAAGGGTCGTCAGCTAGAAATTGAAAGAGAAGCCGTAAAACGAGATGGCGACCAAAAACGATTGGATGCCATCAATGAGCAAATTGCCAATATCTCGGAAGAACTCACGGTCCTAAAAGCCGCCTGGGAATCGGAAAAAGAGCTCATCAATATTATTCAGTCTTGTAAGTCTGAAATTGAAAAACACCGCCTAGAAGCGGAAGAAGCCCGCCGTAATAGCGATTACGCCAAAGTGGCCGAACTGGAATATGGTAAAATTAAAGAACAGGAAACTATCTTGGCCAATGCAGAGGCCCAACTAGAAACGCTCTCTCCAGAAAAACGCCTGACCGATGGAGAGGTAGATGCCAACGACATTGCTGAGGTTGTTGCTCGCTGGACGGGTATTCCCGTAGCCAAAATGCTCGAGAGCGAAAGAGAGAAGCTGCTCCGCCTAGAAGAAGAAATTGGCCAAAGAATTATTGGACAAAGAGAGGCCGTACAAGCCGTTTCTGATGCGGTTCGCCGTAGCCGCGCTGGCCTACAAGATGCCAAAAAACCCATTGGTTCCTTTCTCTTTATGGGAACAACGGGAGTAGGTAAAACAGAATTGGCCAAAGCCTTGGCCGAACTCCTCTTTAATGATGAAGCAGCCATCACTCGCTTTGATATGTCGGAGTATATGGAAAAACATGCTGTTTCTCGGCTGGTGGGTCCACCTCCTGGTTATGTAGGCTATGAAGAGGGGGGGCAATTGACGAATGCCGTTCGCCAAAAGCCTTATTCTATTATTTTGCTAGATGAGATTGAGAAAGCCCATCCCGATACCTTCAATATTTTGTTGCAGGTCCTAGATGATGGCCGCCTTACTGATAACAAAGGCCGTGTAGCGGACTTTAAGAATACGATTATCATCATGACCACCAATATGGGGGCCGATGTGATCCAAGATAACTTTGATGGTTTAGATGATGTAGAGGCTAGCAAACGCCAAGCGATCATTGAAACGACCAAACTGGAAGTAGTTGAGCGCCTCAAGGACCGTGTTCGTCCAGAGTTTCTCAACCGAATTGATGAAACGGTTATGTTCACTATGCTCAACCGCGAAGAAATCAAGCAGATTCTTTATTTGCTATTGAAAGGTATTCGCAAAAGAGTGTTGGGCCAAGGCTTTGATATTGAGCTTTCTGAAGCGGCCATTGACTACCTAGCCGATTTGGGTTATGAGCCTGCCTTTGGTGCTCGCCCCATGAAGCGGGTACTCCAAAAGGAGTTGGTCAATGAATTGTCTAAGGCCCTATTGGCGAGTCAATTTGCGCTTGGCGACCTCATTTATGTGGATCTTCCTAAAGGGCAAGAGAAGCTCTTGTTTACTAAAAAAGAAGAAGAGAAAGAGCTAGAGTTGGAAGACTAAACTTTATGCACTAAGAAAAGCGATCCTGATCGGGATCGCTTTTTTTTTGGTCCAATTTTCTGCGTTCTACAGGCGGCGAAGCCGCCGCAGGCTGAGCTGCCTGGCGGGTGGCCCGAAGGGCCAGACCAAGTTTTTGAGCGCAGCGAAAAAACGCAGGGCCGAGCAGACCTGCGAGCCCAGAAGGGAGCGACCCGCCCGTAGGGCGGGGCAGCCCCAAAAAAACAGTATACTAATTCAATTCCTTTGCTTCCTCAAATAGCTGTTCTAGGCGGTTGCCCCTAGAGCCCTTAACATAAATGGCGTGGGCGGAAGTGGGCAAAGCCTGCTGCAGTTGGTCCAAGTTGTCAAAATGTTGGGCAAAAGGAGGCAGCGACAAGCCCAAAAAGCTAGGGCCAAAGAGGAGAAGCTGAATATTTTTTTTGTTCGCGAGTTGGTTTAAAAGGGATTGATGTTCGCTTTGGCTAAAGTCGCCTAGTTCCAGCATTTCGCCAAGGACAAAGACTTTGGGGGCAGATTTCTCGGCCAGAGCGGCCTGCAAAAAGGCCTGCATACTGCTGGGGTTGGCATTATAGCAATCGAGTAAAACGGCTTGATTATTCCAGTTTCGGCGTTCGGAGCGGAGCGATTTTGGAGCGTAACTTTCCAGCGCTTGTTTAATGACGGCGGCGGGCAGGGCAAAATAGTCGGCAATTGTGGCGGCGGCTAAAATGCTGGGCGTCCAGAACTCGCCAAAGAGATTCATTTTTACGGGCAGCTTTCTCTTGCCTAATTGGAGTTGTAGTTTAAGATCGGGAGTTTGGAGCACTTTTGCTTGAGTATGGTCCTTTGGTCGGCCATAAAAAATGGGATTTTTTAGTTTTTTTGCGGCCTTCATCATTATGGCATCTTGGCCATAGACAAAAGCTTGGCCCTCTGTTTTGGCCAAATAATCATAGAGTTCATGGTTTGCTTTCTGGATATTTTCCAGCGAGCCATATTCGCCTAGATGGTCCTTACCATGGTTAGTAATCAGGCCATGAGTAGGGGCGGCAATTTCGCAGAGGGCGGCGGTTTCGCCTAGGTGGTTGGCCCCAATTTCTAGGATGGCCAACTCATGTTCATCTTTAATTTGGAGCACAGAAAGGGGGAGGCCCAAATGATTATTCAAATTGCCGGGGGTGGCCCAACAATCATAATTTTGAGAGAGCAGCAAATAAAGTAATTGTCGGCAAGTGGTTTTGCCATTAGAGCCCACCACGGCAATTACTGGAATATCGATTTGTTTTCGGTGATATTGGGCCAATTGCTGTAGGCAAAGTTCCACATCTTCGACCAAAATATAGCGTTCATCCTCTGCATATTTGGCTTTTAGTTGCGGGGCATTGATAATAGCGGCCAAGGCTCCTTTTTGCAGGGCCATTTCAGCAAAATCATTGCCTTTGTGTTGGCCATTTTCATCTTTTTGACCCAAGGCAAAAAATAAGTCGCCCTGTTGAACTTGGCGACTATCAATACAAAGGCCCTTAGCCGATAAAAAAGTAGTATAAATTTGAGCAAGCTGCATGAGATCAATTTTGGTCTATAAAAGGATGGGCAAAAATAGCCTTTTTTTAGGCTTGTACTCTTTCGCCAAGGTAAAAGAAATCAAAGTTTTTTAATATAAAATAGGGGTTTGCCGTCCATAACTAATCTAAAAGATGTATTTTTGAGGCCAATTAAGGCCCCTCTAGGGCCTTTTTGATTGATTATCAGTAAAATAAGAATTTCTCAGTTATGGACTACAAAGTCAAGGAGCTAGGAAAGTTCCAATATATAGAAGAAGGGCAAGGGGAAACTCTTCTGCTTTTGCATGGTCTTTTTGGGGCCCTTAGTAACTTCGGTAGTATTATCGAACATTTTCGTAAGGATTACCGCATTTTGGTCCCTGTACTACCTATCTATGAGGCGCCACTAAGAGAGCTTTCTGTGGGCTATCTTAAGAATTATGTGGTAGATTTTTTAGAAGCCAAGGGCGAGACAGAAAAAATGCACGTTTTAGGTAATTCTTTGGGCGGACATGTCAGCCTCTTTATGGCTCTAGAAGAGCAAGACCGCCTAAAAAGCCTTATTTTGACGGGGAGTTCTGGACTTTTTGAGAACACTTTGGGCAATACCTTTCCCAAGCGGAAAAGCTACACCTTTATTGAGCGCAAAGCAGAATATACCTTCTACGACCCCGCTACAGCTAGCAAAGAATTGGTAGACAGCCTTTTTGAAATTGTCAATAATAACGAAAAAGCCATCCGCGTTGTCGCTTGTGCTCGCTCTGCAATTCGTGACAATGTGGAAAATCGCCTTCACAATATTAAGGTGCCTACTTTGCTCGTTTGGGGAAAGCAAGACCGCATTACGCCTCCTTTTGTTGGTGAGGATTTTCACAAAGGAATTGAGAAATCTCAGCTATATTACATCGACAAATGTGGACATGCCCCAATGATGGAGCGTCCTAATGAGTTTAACCGAATTTTGAGTGCTTTTTTGGCCCATCAGAACTAAATTTGATGGTCTTTTGACTCAAAAAAGGGCTGACTCTTCTCAGAGTCAGCCCTTTTTAATTTTTAATACATGGATAAGTTTCTCTATTTCACACAACCCCAATGTGGGGTTTGCCATGCCCTTTTGCCCAAGCTTTCGGAGTTTGTGGCCGAGCATTATCCCAAAATGGAACTAGAGGTCATTGATTGTATGGCCCAGCCCGAGCGAGCCGCCCAGCACAACGCCTTTTCGGTTCCGCTGCTCCTCGTTTTTTTTGAGGGCAAAGAGTTTTACCGCTTCTTTGGGGCCTTCTCTTTAGGCGAGCTGGCCGCCCAAATGCAACGGCCCTATCAACTTCGCTTTGAAGATTGATTTCCCCACTATTTTTGGTGCTTTCTTTGTAGAGCAAAAAGTAAAAACTAAACAGTTATTCAATGAAACTGAAACTTTACTTTTTGCTCTTTTTTTTGGCCTTTTCGGCCAGCAGCTGGGCCCAGAACAAAACCTCGGGCAGCATTTGGGAGGTACTCGCTTATCCCGTTCACGCTTTTCGGCTCAATCGGCAGGCGCCTGCCCAAGCAGAGCGGCAACGCATCCAATATGGTCCAGAAGAGCGGCAATATCTTTGGCTCTACGAGCCTTTGGGTGGCGCAAAACAAGCCCCCATTATTTTTTATGTACATGGTGGCGCTTGGCGAACAGGCAAGCCCGAGCAGCATCAGCATCTGGCCCAACTATTTACCGATTTGGGCTATCGTTTGGTGATGCCAGCCTATCGTTTGGCCCCCGATTATTGCCAAGAAGATTTACAGCTCGATATTGACCAGGCTATTTTAGCCGCCAGCAAACATTGGGGCATTTCGCTCCCCAAAAGCCAATGGATTATTGGCGGAAGCTCTGCGGGAGGAAACCTAGCCGCTCTTTTCGCCTACGACCAAGAACGGCTAAGCAATTTGGGTCTGAGCAGCGCAAATATTAACGGATTTTTTTCTATTGCCGGCGCTCTAGACCTCAACCAAATGGAGCCAAGTATGCCGCTTCGGCAATATGCAGGAAGCAAGCAATCTGTTAATTTCAAATTGGCGAATCCCATTTATTTAATCGATGCCCAAGACGATTTCCCCGCCCTTTTATTACATGGCAACCGAGATGGCTTGGTCGATTTTCGAGCTTCGGCCTCTTTTGCCCAAAGCCTGAAGCAGAAGGGCCTCCCCTACTCTTTTTATTGCATCCGAGGCGCCAGCCATCTGGCCGTTACCGCAAAATGGTACTACAAAGCCAAAAAGCGAAAAGGCCAAGGCGAACATTTACGCAATTGGCTAGTCGCCATAAGCAAAGCGCAGGTAGAAACTACGGAATAGCTCCCCCTTATAATATATACGTATCGGCAAAAAGTTGGCTGCCTGAAAAATAGCGGGATCCTCGGCATGCGCTTGCATTTCTTCTTCAGAAAAAAGAAGCGGATAATCCTTGGGCCGAGGCTGTTGGCTGGCTTTCATCGCCCAAATTTCCTCTGGCAAACGGAAAAGCAAAAGCCCCTCCGCCTGTCGATAGGGTTCCCCCTTAAAATCTTGCTCTAGGCTGCCATAACTCAAGCGGAAATCACCATTATAGTCTGCTGGAAAACGGAGCAAAACATACAAATCTGTATTCGCACTCCACTCGGCCCCCAAAGGGCCACCACCTTTTTCTTGCAATAAATTTTTGGCCTGATGCCAGCCCTCTTCCTGCTGCATTTTGGCCCACCAAGCGGCAGCAGCCAAGCTATCCAGCTGGTTTTCTGGCTCGTCTCCTTCAAAAAAGCAGTAGGCCTCAAAGGATTTTGCCCGATTGCTTTTTAAGGCTCTGGCGGCAGGCGACAAGCTATCGCTTTCTGCTTTTTGGCTGGCAATAGTTTCTTTTTTTGGACCTTCTGTTTGGCAGGAAAAACAAAGGGCCAAGGCCCAAATCCATATCCATTTTTGCATAATTCTTCTGTTTTTTTTGGGGCCCGCGGCCGGCTAGCCTTCGGCTAGGTCGGCCGCCGCTATGCTGCGGGGCTCACAGGTCTGTTCGGCCCTTCGCTGGCGAAGCCAGCTCGGTCTGGCCTTCGGCCACCCGCTCCGCAGCGCTGGGCCAAAATACGCTTGGCGGCAAACAAAATTGCAAAAAAAAGGCGCCTTCTTCAAATGGAGGCGCCAAAATAGAACTTCATTTTTACTTAGGCCATGGGTTGGACCAACACTCTATAAATATCATATTTGGCCGAGGCTTGACGCATTTCTAAAAGGTCTAGCAAACCCTCTGATTCTAAAATTTCTTCTAGGGCCGATTGCGTATGTTCATTGCGAAGTTCAACCTCTCCCTCCTGCAACTGCTGCATTCTCCAGAGGTAAGTATTCTCCATCTCCTGCCAAGTTTTGCTTTGTTGCTGCACTGCATCAATTTCGGGAGAAACCGCTTCGGCTTCGGCAAAGGCTTGGTTATTTCGAGACAAAATAATTCCCTCACTAATTATATAGTAACCACTATGGGCCCATTGTTCTTCTTGTTCAGAAAGGAACTTAGCGTAGACCACCAGTTGCAAATCATCATTATTTTGTAGACTTTGGCGATAAAAACTCTTGCCCTTCCACTTGAGGTCCAAAACAGCAGTTTCCGCTTGACCATTTCGTTCTCGATAAAGGACCAAATCGGCAATGCCTTTAATTTTTTGGCCACAAAGTTCACCTTCTACGGCCATTTCAGAGGCTTTCACGCTCCAGCCATTTCGCTGAATAGCCGAAATGAGCGTCCAGGCAGAAAACTTCATTTTATTGATAAAACTAATGCGGTCGGCTTCTTTGCCATACATTAGCAAAACGGCCCCTTCTCGTTCAATAATTGTGGGTAAGGTTTTATCAATCCAAGTTTCTAATTCTGTTTTGCTCCAAGTTTTGGGCTCTTCCACCATCAAATCAAAGAGGCGTTCAAAAAGCACATGCGATAAATTACCTTTTAGGCGGTTTTCGCTAGAGACCTGCAAAATAGAAGACTTATTCAGGCCAATCAGGTAGCGGAACACCCATTGGTAAGGATAGTAAAAGAGTTTATCTAAAGAGCTAAAGGACTCATTTTTTCGTTCGCTGAGCAGGCCAGCGCCTCCTTCTTGTTGGCCCAAACGGATATAGGGCGAGGGAGATTTTAATGGGCTAGGCCGCAATTTTTCTTCTTGGGCCAGCTCAAAATACTGTTGAAAATAGCTAGAGCTTTTGGCCTCTTCCAGTTGAATACTAAAGCTATCGAGTAAATCGCCAAAAAGGGCCTGCATATCGCCCCAGAGCGGGTGCGGATGTTGTTCTCGGCCTTCTACTTTGTGGGGAAGGACCAAAATGAGTTGTTCTCTACAGTATAAGATTGGGCGGATGCGCTGCCAGATATTGCGCAGGTTAATTTGGCTCAAGGTCTCCAGTTCAATTGCTCTTTTTTCTAGATAAGCCCTTTCTTGCTTATACCAGCGTTCAAAGCCAATATTTCGCTGTGGGTCGACAAAATTCCACCAAAGCAGCTGAGGGCTATCGCCCACAATTGCGGCGGGTTCATAGACAAAGGGGGCATGGCCCAATTCGCTAGGGCGGAAAGGGATGGCCACGGCTTGATTTACCTGTTTGACTAGGCGTTCGAGTTGTAGGTAGCCCACTCCTTGTTCCTTTTTGGCCAAACTTTGGAGTAAAAGCAAGAGGCGGCCAGCTTGTTCATAGAGGCGGAGGATGGGTTTTTGGGCGGCCAAAACTTCTTCTCTTTGGCGTTCCAGTTGTTGTTCCTTAGCTTCTTCTAGATCTGATTTATTAAGTTTTTTATCAATCTTATCTAATTGTTTCTTTTGCTCATCGACTAGTTTGAGGGCCCAAAGGCGGAGATAATCAAAGATTTCGACTAATTCTCGGACGGGTAATAATTGGCGGGAGTCATAGCGGCGGCGTTCGAACCAGAAGCTATAATCTTTTTCGGCTTGGGCCAATTCTGCTTCTAATTTTTTGGCAATTCGGGGGCCTGCTCTTTCGATTTGGGCCTTCATATCTTGTACAAACTCCTCTTTTTTGCGAAACCAGAGTGCACTAAAGAGGCCTGGTTTTGCAGAAATAGACTCGGCTAATTTAACCGCTAGGCCCTTATGCAGAGGAATGTTAGGTAGTGATAAAAACTCCAGTAAGCGATAAGGGTTGAGGGGTTGCCAGAGAAAGGAGCTAATGAGCTTGAGGATTTGCAGGCTGGGTCGGGCTAGAGAGGCTGATTCTACCCCAAAAGAGGGCAAGCCTTCTTGGACCAATGCATTATCTAGCGCTCTATTTTTATTAGAGAGCAGGCAAAGTGGTTTTAGGTTGGGCATTTGGGCAAAAAGCTTGGCCAAATAGGCTGCGGCATAGGCTTCGCTTTCTGCTTTGAGGACCAAAATAGAGCCATCGGCTTTTTCCGTATTGGCTTTAGGAATCTCTTGGCCGAGCAGGCGGGCTTGCAATTGGCCCAACTGTTTATTGGCGAGGGGTTGGGGTTGGTCTAAATTTTCAATGACTACATCCTCCTGCTTCATCAGTTCAAAGAAGCGCTGCCAGTAAGGGGGCCAGAGTGCTTCGGCTTCTTGCAGCAACAACTTAGAAATGGGTTGTTTTCGGCCCTTTTCGATATAGGAAAAAACCTGGCGGAAGCGTTCGGCAAAGGCGGGGGCCAATTGAATTTCCTCTTGGCGTTGGAGCAGGCGTTCTAATTCGGCCAGCGTACGCAAGCGGCTAGGCATTTGGGTTCGGATAGCAAAATCCCAGCTAGAGAGATAGAGTTCATCTCGGCGATCGAGCAGGGCTTGGGCTGTAGCGAGTGGGTCTGCGGAGAAAGAGGCGGCAAAAAAGGCCTCTTTATTTTTTTCTAGATACAGAGCGAGGAGTTGCCGATATTGCTCTACGCGCAAAAAGGCCTTATTATCGGGATAACCAATGCCCAACTGTTCCTCTAGGAACTCAATGAGTTGTTGTGGGCCACAACTATAATCGATGCCTTCTTCCCAGAGCGGAAAAATTTGCTCTTGCAGGCTCAAACCAAAACGTACAATCATAAGACTTCAGTCTAAAGAGCAGCGATGAGGAAAAAGGGCGAATAAAATTGTAAAAGGCCCATACCTTTATGCTGCTCAACATCTAAGAGATAAGACAAGTTAGTTATTTTATACGCAAAAAGTAAATAGTTTTTCAGTTTTTAGTCAAAATAATGATAAAATTAAGGAGTTTGGGCTAAAAAAATGGCTAAAAGGCCTTTTCTTGCCTTTAAAGCTGAACAAGAGGGCCGAAGAAAAAAGCCAAAGCGAAGGGCCAATGATGAGCGGATGAGGGATGGAAAAGGGGGCGGCGCAGCCGCAGACCCAAGTTTTTGAGCGTAGCGAAAAAACTGCAGGGCCGAGCAGACCTGCGAGCCCTGACACAGCCCGACCCAAGGCCTGAAAGGCCGCAGGGGCAGCCCCTAAAAAAACAAGACAACCAACATAAATTTGGTTAAAATAAGGAGGAGTTATAGAATCTAAAGCTCTAGGTAGATTTATCAGCAGATAAAATAGATAAGCCATTTTTTTTTCCTAATTTGTTTGACAAACAAACTTGGGCAACAGCAGTTGCTTTTTACGAAAAAAACTAAAGGAAATGAAAAAATTAGTATCGCAACGTTCTAAGGAAGAAAGAGCCAAATTTTTCAAGCGAGGATTGACCAAAGTGCAGTTTTCTACGGCCCAAATAGGGGGTCAGGAAGAAGAAAAACCGCTAGAAGAAGTTGCTGAAGTAGAAGCTCCTCAGGAAGAGGTGGTTGTAGAAGAAACTGTGGTAGAGGAAGTTGTTGAAATGGCGGCGGAAGAAGAAGCGGAAGAAGAGGATTTTGATTGGGATGAGGATGACGATGACGACGATGATGATGATGACGACGATGATGATGATGATGACGATGACGATGACGATGACGATGACGATGATGACGACTTTGATTGGGATGATGAGGCGGAAGATTAAGGAAATCTAAAAAGCCGACTTTTATCTAAAAAATGCTTAGTTTTGCGTTAGTTTATAGGGACATCATTTATAAAAACATAGCGCTTATGATGAGCAATTTATTGACCATAGCCGTAGCATTTGGGGCACTTATTCTTGCTTTTTTGCTAATTAACATCCGCAAAATTTTTGTGGGAGAAGATTTTCGGGGGACATGTGCACAGAACAACCCTTTATTGAAGAATCAGATTGGGGAATGCACGGTATGTGGCCGTAAGCCGGAGGAGGAATGTCAGCTTCCGGAAGTAGAAGAGGCATAAGTCTTTTTGGACGATATAGAAAGCGATTTAGCGATTGGGCTAAATCGCTTTTTTTGTATTGGGGAGGGGGCTAGAGTAAAAATCTATTGGCTTCATCTGGCTGATCTTAAACTATATATTAAATTAGCGTTTAATTTATCTTAGCAAAAAGGAGAAAAAACTTATTTTTGCCGCCCAGAGCTTTTCAAAATTCTACAAAAAAAGAAAAACTATGACGCAAGTACGCAGTAAAATAGCTGGAATTGGGCATTATGTTCCCAAGAATGTAATCAGCAACAACGACCTGACAGAGGTGATGGAGACCAGTGATGAGTGGATTCAGGAGCGCACTGGAATTAAGGAGCGCCGTTATGTAGATCGTTATAAGGAGAACACCACCACACAGGCGGTAAAGGCTGCAGAGATTGCGATTGAGCGGGCGGGGATCACCAAAGACGATATTGACTTTATTGTTTTTGCGACCTTGAGTCCGGATTATTACTTCCCGGGTTGTGGAGTATTATTGCAGCGCGAATTGGGCATTAAGAGTCATATTGGCGCCTTAGACATTCGCAACCAATGTTCTGGTTTTGTATATAGCTTATCGGTAGCCGATCAGTTTATCAAGACGGGCATGTATAAGAATATTTTGGTGGTGGGTTCTGAGACGCATTCTGCGGGCTTAGATTTTAGCACTAGAGGCCGTAATGTGACTGTTATTTTTGGCGATGGTGCTGGAGCTGTTGTTTTGCAGCCGACGACCAAAGAGGGGCAAGGCATTTTGTCTACGCATTTGCATGCACAGGGAGAGCATGCCGAGCGTTTGGCCTACATCAATCCGGGTGCACATGGAGGAATTTTCACGGGAGATACCGAAGACTTCCATACAGATAGTGCTTGGGACTCTATGCTCATTACGCCAGAGATGTTGGAGCGAGGACACATATACCCCAATATGGATGGCCCTTTTGTCTTTAAGAATGCCGTAGTTCGTTTTCCTGAAGTGATCATGGAAGCCCTACAGGCCAACCAAAGAGGGGTAGACGAAATTGATATGTTGATTCCGCATCAGGCGAATTTGCGCATTGCTCAGTTTGTACAAAAACGCATGGGCCTAAGCGATGATAAGATCTACAATAATATTCAGAAATACGGAAATACCACTGCGGCTTCTATTCCAATTGCGCTTTGCGAAGCTTGGGAAGAAGGCAAAATTAAAGAAGGCGACTTGGTTTGTTTGGCCGCCTTTGGTAGTGGATTTACCTGGGCCTCTGCCTTGATTGAATGGTAAAGCTGCTTTGGCATTAGTATAAAGACCGCCCTAAACTGTCGGTTTAGGGCGGTCTTTTGTCGGATAAGCAAAAACCCAAGGAATAAATCAAGACAAAAAAGCGTATTCTTATTGATCGCAAGATATTATCTACCTTAAATTATAATTATATTCTAATGACTTGGAATTGGAAATCTAAAGTGGCAGGAATTGGCTTTTTGGCCCTTTCTCTTAGCCTACAGGCACAAGCCCCAGCAGAAAAAGCTCCCGAAAATTGGTTCAACTTGGACCTTACAGCAGATAAAGTACATGGAGTAAGCACCGAAAAAGCATATAAAGAGCTCCTCAAGGACAAAAAACCCAAGAAAAAAGTCTTGGTGGCCGTTATTGACTCTGGTGTAGATCCCGAACATGAAGACCTCAAGGAGGTCATGTGGGTAAACCCCGACGAGATTGCTGGCAATGGCATCGATGATGACAAAAACGGCTATGTGGATGATATCCATGGCTGGAACTTCATTGGTGGTGCCGATGGCAAAAATGTCAATTATGAAAACTTGGAACTCACTCGCCTCTATCGCGAACTCAAAGCCAAGAAAAAACTCAACAAAAAGGAGAAGGCTTTCTTTGAAAAAATCAAAGAAGAGTACGAAACTCGCCGTAAAGAGATGAAGCAACGCAAATCTCAATATGACATGATCCTCGACGCTTTCAAGTTGGTGGAAAAAGAACTAGGTACCGACGACTTTACAGCCAAAGACCTAGAGAAAATTCCCGAAAATGCTAGCGATGACCTCAAGCAAGCCGCGGCCATGATGGCTCCCTCTTTGGCTCAAGTGCCTAGCAAAGTCATGAAAGAACAACTAGAAGGGGCCGTGAACTACTTCAGCATGAATGTAGATTATTTCCTCAATGAGGATTTTGACCCCCGCCCCACTGTTGGCGACAACTACAAAAAACAATCGGAACGCCGCTACGGAAATAGCGATGTTTATGGCCCCGATGCCCAACACGGTACCCATGTTGCCGGTATCATTGCCGCCGTTCGTACAAATGATCTTGGTATGATGGGCGTTGCCGACAATGTAGAAATCATGTCGATCCGCACCGTCCCTAACGGAGATGAACGCGATAAAGATGTAGCCAATGCTATCCGCTATGCCGTAGACAATGGCGCCGATATTATCAATATGAGCTTTGGTAAGGCTTACTCTTACAACAAGAAAATTGTTGATAAAGCCGTAAAATATGCCGCCAAAAAAGGCGTCTTATTAGTACATGCCGCTGGTAATGACAACAAAAATACAGATGTAGAGTATAATTTCCCTACTCCTTTCTACCAAAAAGGAAAAGATCCTTACAAACGTGGCCCCAAAGAAGCCAATAACTGGATCGAAGTTGGTGCCCTTTCTTGGAAAGGCGCCGCCGATGCTCCCGCCGTTTTCTCTAACTATGGCGCTAGCACCGTAGACATTTTTGCCCCCGGCGTAGATATCTACTCTACTGTTCCCGAAGGAGAATACGAGGCCCTCAGTGGTACCAGTATGGCCGCCCCCGTTGTGGCTGGTGTTGCCGCTTTGGTCAAAGCCTACTATCCCGAACTTTCTGGCCAAGAACTCAAAGAATGCCTAGAAAAATCTGTTGTACCTATCGATTATGAGGTGAACAAACCAGGCACTTCTGAACTCGTTAAGTTTACAGACCTTTGTAAAAAAGGCGGTGTAGTAAACGCTTATAAAGCACTCGAACTCGCCGAAAAAATGGTGAAGGAGAAGAAATAAACGACTTCTAACCTAAATAATTAAGCCCTTCTGCTCCATCAGTAGAAGGGCTTTTTTTATTGTATTTTTGGGCCTCCGCCTCGCTTCGCTCGTCGGCGGTTACTCCCTTTGGTCGTCGAACTGCGGCCTAAAGGCCTTGTTGTCGTTTCAGGGCTCGCAGCTCTGCTCGGCCCTTCGCCAGCTTTGCTGCCTCGGTCTGGCCTTCGGCCACCCTTCCACATCGCTAGGCCAAAGCTCGCTGCGCTCGCTTTCTAAACGCAAAAAAGCCAGCTCCCCAAAAGGAAACTGGCTTTTCTACACGCTTAACTAGCCCAACTAACGTCCTCTGCTCTTTCCTGAAGACTTAGACTTAGATTTAGAAGAAGAACTATTGCTTCGGCTACTGCTTCTTCCCGATGAACGAGAAGGAGAAGAAGAGCGAGAAGAATTGTTGTAGGAACGACTGCGGTTGTTGTTCCGGCTGCGGTTATTCACGCTGCCATTATTTCTCGTCGAGTTGTTACTGCGGTTCGTTCTACTGCGACCGCTGTTAATATTTCCATTGTTGCTGCTGCTGTTATTTCGGCCACTATTATAATTATTGTTATTCTCCGAACCTCGGCTGCGGCCTGCGTTCAAATCGCCATTGTTGCTGCTGCTGTTATTTCGGCCACTATTATAACTATTGTTATTCTCTGTCCCACGGCTGCGGCCTGCATTCAAGTCGCCATTGTTGCTGCTGCTATTATTGCGGCCACTATTATAATTATTGTTATTCTCCGAACCACGGCTGCGGCCTGCATTCAAGTTACCCGTATTTCCACTAGCGTGCAAAGCAGAAGGATTTAGCTGCCGCTGATGCGTGTCATAACCATTTACTCCACGGCTGCGACTTCTCTGAATATTAGGATCACTGCCTCGGCTATAACGAGTCGTTACATAATTGGCTGCATTGGGAGCAGAACTTTCATAGTACCAATTGTTTCCACCACCATTATGGTAGCCATTCCAATAGCCCTGATTATAAGCTCTTCTGTAGGGGTTATGTCCCCAACCCCAATTATTGTAGGGGTTATGTCCCCAACTATTGTAAGGGTTAGACCAAGGATCATAAGAGTTGTAGTAGGAATTGTAGCCCCAACCATAACTGTAGTTCCAACGTCTCCAACGACGAGGACGATAGCTATTATAGGAATAGATATTCATCCCTGGATGGTATGGGTTGTACCAATAACTATCTACATAGTAGTTACTATAATAATTAAAGCCCCGAGCAGGACGATGAAAACGGCGAATACGGGCCGCATAAGCATTATCGTAACGAGCATCTACATACTCTTGCTCTGGACGATCATAGCTATTCTCATCATAATTGCTGGGCGGCTGCTGATAATTTTGCTGCTGAGCCGCAGTTTCCTCTTCGCCATCAAAGTAAATATCATCGTGTTGGCCCCAAGCCTGAGGCCCCAGCAGAAAGGTGGCAAAGAAAGCCAAGAAAATAGGGAGTGCGTGATTTTTCATAGATATTTCGGTATTTTCAACTGTACTTTTAGTCCTTTTTTTAACTTTGTGGGCCTTTTGGCCGCCTAATGAATATACAGCTTTTTTAAAGCTTAAGTTTTGAAAAGCAGCCGCTTGCCTAAACTTTAACGTTATGGCCGCCAAAAGCTCCATTAATTTAAGCTTTTATTGTTCAGGTCCACTTTTCATTAATGGACCAAAAAATATACCAATATACCAATGGCAAAGGAGATTACCGCCCAACAAGAAGACTACTCTCAGTGGTACTTAGACATTGTTAAAAAGGCCAATCTAGCCGCCAACTCTAAGGTGCGCGGCTGTATGGTTATTAAACCTTATGGCTATGCTGTTTGGGAAAAAATGCGCGACGATTTGGACCGCAGATTTAAAGAAACAGGCCACCAAAATGCCTATTTCCCACTCCTCATCCCCAAAAGCTTTTTGTCTAAAGAAGCCGAACATGTAGAGGGCTTTGCCAAGGAATGCGCCGTGGTGACTCACCACCGCCTCATGAATGACCCCAATGGCCAAGGCGTTGTGGTAGACCCCGATGCCAAACTAGAAGAGGAGCTCATTATCCGCCCCACTTCCGAAACCATTATCTGGGATACTTACCGCGACTGGATTTCTTCTTATCGCGATCTTCCCCTTCTCATTAACCAATGGGCCAATGTGATGCGCTGGGAAATGCGCACCCGCTTTTTCCTCCGTACCGCCGAGTTCCTCTGGCAAGAGGGACATACCGCCCACGCTAGCCAAGAAGAAGCCGTAGCCGAAGCCCGCCAAATGCTTGAGGTCTACGCCAATTTTGCCGAGGAAATTCTCGCTATGCCCGTATATAAAGGCGAAAAAACAGCCTACGAACGCTTTGCTGGCGCCGAGGATACCTACACTATCGAGGCCCTTATGCAAGATGGCAAGGCCCTACAAGCAGGTACTTCTCACTTCTTAGGTCAAAATTTTGCCAAGGCCTTTGATGTGAAATACCTCAACGAAAAAAATAAGGAAGAATACGTTTGGGCCACCTCTTGGGGGGTGTCTACCCGCCTAATGGGTGCCCTCATTATGACGCATTCCGATGATGAAGGCCTGGTCCTTCCTCCCCGCATCGCCCCCACTCAGGTGGTCATCATTCCCATTCCCAAACCCAATGAGGAAATTGATGCCGTTGTCGCCCAAATTATGGACGAACTCAAAGCACTTGGCATTAGCGTGAAGTATGACAACGACCGCAAACGCCGCCCCGGCTTTAAGTTTGCCGAACATGAGATGCACGGTATTCCCCTCCGCCTCGCTCTCGGTAAACGCGACCTCGCCAATGGCCAAATTGAAGTGGCCCGCCGCGATACCAAAGAAAAAATGAGCTACCCCCTAGAAGGCCTAGCCGAAAATATCAAAAACCTACTCGAGGAGATCCAAACGAACCTTTTCAATCAGGCCAAAGCCCGCCTAGATGCTGGTACGCATGTCGTTAATAACTGGGAGGAGTTTGTCGATGTAATCAAAAACAAAGGCGGTTTTGCCTATGCCTACTGGGATGGGACCACCGAAACCGAGCTCAAAATTAAGGAACTCACTGGCGCCACTAGCCGCTGTATTCCACTAGAAACTCCCACTGGCGCCGAGGAAGTTACCGAGCCCAAATGTGTGCTCACTGGCGCTCCTGCCAAAGCTAGAGTGCTTTTTGCCAAAGCTTATTAGCATAAGGATTTGGGGCTGCCCCGCCCTGCGGGCGGGTCGGGCTGTGTCGCAGCTCGCAAGTCTGCTCGGCCCTGCGGCGGCTTTGCCGCCTGGGTCTGCCGCCTGCGGCGGCCCTGCTGTCCATCCCTCAGCCTGCGGCGGCTAAAGCCGCCTGTAGGGCGCCATGGACCAGAAAAGTCCAGTTGCTTTTTGCAACTGGACTTTCTTTTTGGCCCTAATCCCAGCCAAAATAATTCCGAACAGCCCAAAATAAGAAAAGGCAACCGACCAGCGCCTGCAAAATTGCCAAGGCCAAAAAACCAAGGCTTAAGCCAGCAGTTAGGCCAGTGAGCAGCCAACTAGGATCAGTTAAAATGGCGCTGCCTAAAATGAGCTGCCAGAGCCCATGCCAGCCCAACCAAAAGCGCATTGTTTTATCTGTATCGGCCAAGTAGCGGGTCCAAAAACTAAAAACAATAGACAAGAGGCCGCCCAAAAACCAATACCAAGGCGTCAAACTAATAGAGAGAAATAGACCTAACAAACTAAAGACAAAGGCTAAAATGCCTGTAATTGTACTAGGATACTCTACCGGTGGTGGCGCTGCCATGGCCCAAAGGCCCAAAGGCAGTAGCATAAAAAGCAAGGCCGTAGCCAAAGAACGCTGATTCATAAGCTCCATCAATTAAGTGGGTAAACTAAAGGGATAAGGCTTATATAATAGGGCTTTTAGGGCAGAGCACAAAGCCCTGGCCCTCAGACGGCCCAAGCCAATTGACCAAAATAGCGAAGCGATGCCTTTTTAAGCGGCCTCGAAGGCGCGCAGCGCCTCGGCTGAGGGATGGATAGCAGTGGCCCGAAGGGCCAGACCGAAGCGCTTTGGCGCTGAAGGGCCGAGCAGACCTGCGAGCTGCGACACAGCCCGACCCAGCCGCAGGCTGGGGCAGCCCCAAAAAAAACATCCTGAAGGCCTGAGAAAAGAAAAGGAGAAGAGTCTGGGCAAAATCTCAAGTTTTTTTATTAAACTTGTTGCGTACAAAACCTACATCCACATTTTTTACTGAACTAAAATTAGTTCGCCACCCAACTAAAAGTATTAAAAGCAGATGGAAATTACTTATGACTTAATCAAGCCGATTATTCTAGAAGAAACGGCTGAAAATAGCACGATGGTTTGCAAATTCCAAGTAGAAGGCGAGGTCTTTGAAGGAAAGGGCAACATTCGTATTGACTCAAAAGACACCAGTAGCAAGGTGAAAAACATGGTCCGCCGTACGGTCATGAGCCGTATGCGTTCTTCTTTGATGCGTATGGTTCGTGGCGCTGTTGGTGGCGGCATGGCGGGTAACATTGCCTCTATGGCGGGTAATGAAGTAGTGCGTGCCAACACCTCTCACAATAGCTTTTCGGCTGCCGAGAAAAAGGCCGCTGTAGTAAAAGCTTTTGAGCGTGTAGCCTTTAATTTTTACTATGATGAGGACAGCAGAAGCTGGAAAATTGCTCGTCGTTTGTCAGAATTTGAAAAGCGTCTAAAAGCAACGCCTCTATCTACTGCCTACGACAAAAAAACCTTGGCTCGAATGCTCATTGAAATGGCCAAAGCTGATGGCCAAATTGCTGCTGAAGAAAAAGAGTTCTTCCAGAGCTTTTTGGATGATGATACTGGCAGTTTTGCTCAGGTAATGCGTGAAGCGCCTCTATCTAGAGTAGAATTGGAAGAGGTATCTGCTGAGGGTCGCGAAAATATTTTCATGATCACGGTAGCTGTAGCCCTTTCTGATAAGGACTTTGACCAATCGGAGAAAGACAAGCTCTACGAATATGCCGAAATGATGAGCTTTGAGGAGAAAAAGCGCGATGACCTCATCAAATTGGGCCAAGAGTATACCATTGAAAATGCGATTCATGCCTCTGGCAATATGTCTCGCGAAGAAGTCTATCAGTTTGCTGATCAAATTGGAATGGACCGTTCTGAGGCCGAACGTGCGCAAATTCGTTTGTCTAAGCGCCTAGGCTAAGCCTTATTTATTATTTGGCCCAAAACAAAAAAGCCCGCTTTTTCAAGCGGGCTTTTTTATGCCTCGGTCTAATTTTTAGATTAATCTAAATTAATTTGTAGGTAAAACTATTTTAGTATAGCTTTGTATTGAAATGTAAGAAAATTATTTTTAGACTGCACTAAAAACAATCAATATGTCAGCTGCAAAGCAGTACTTAGTTTTACTTTTTGCCCTCTACAGCCTTGGAGTTTCGGCTCAGACGGCTAGTCTTCAAGGTTATTTATTGGACCAAAAAGGGCGGCCAATCCCCTTTGCGGGTATTGGTCTTCTTGAGCAGCAAAAAGGTAGCTCAAGTGATGACTCGGGTTACTTTGCGCTCAGTGAGTTAGCTGCGGGAAGCTTTGAGTTGCAAATTCAGGCCATTGGTTATCAATCGCAGAGGCTGATGGTTGAGCTCAGAGAGAATGAAACTCTCGAGCTGGATAGTATTATTTTGAAAGAGGATATTTTGGGTTTAGAAGAAGTGGTGGTATCCGGCCAACTCAAAGAAAATTTTGTCAAAAACTCTCCGGTAAAAATTCAAGTATATAGAGCCGAATATCTAGATAATACAGTAGCTCCAACTAATCTTATGCAATCCCTAAAGCTCATCAATGGCGTACAAGAAGTGGTTGCTTGTGGGGTATGCTTCACCAATTCAATTAGTATCAATGGATTACCTGGCCCCTATGCTGCCGTCCTCATAGATGGTACTCCAGCCTATGGCAATTTGGCCTCGGTTTATGGGCTGAATGGCATTCCTAAAAATATGATTGACCGCATTGAGGTCATTAAGGGGCCAAACTCAACGCTTTATGGCTCGGAGGCCATGGCTGGGGTCATCAACATTATTACCAAAGACCCGAGCAAGCAGCCAAGCATCTCTTTGGACCTTATGGGAACCACCCATGCCGAGGCCTTTTCCAATTTGGCCTTCTCTCAAAAAATTGGCAAGCTCAATACAACTATTGGCCTCCAACATGCTTACCTCAACCATTTTGAAGATGCTAATCAGGATGGCTTTGGGGACAATATTGGCATGGATAGACTTTCGGTCTTCGGAAAATTTACTTTCGATCGCCCTAAAAACAAAAAGGCGAGCCTCTTTGCTAAGTACTATTATGAAGACCGCAGAAATGGTGTAGAAGAATATACAAAAGACCGCGCTTACCAAGAGATTCGAGGAAATGACTCTATTTATGGCGAGAGTATTTATACCCAACGCTTTGAGCTCATGGGCAGCTATGAACTTCTTGCCCCTATCCGACTCGATTATAGCTTTAGTAAACATCATCAGGATAGCTACTATGGGGCAGATGGCTATTTGGCCGACCAAAGTATTGCCTACCTCAATGCTATTTATATGCCCAATTTGGGCCCAAAACATAGCCTAACTACTGGACTTACGGCCAGATATCAATACTATGATGATAACAGCTCGGTGACGCCTCAGGCAGACGAGCAATTTATCCCTGGAGTTTGGGCACAGCACGAATGGAAACCCAAAGGCGAAAAATTGACCCTCCTCTCTGGTCTACGACTAGATTATTATGAGGCGCATGGCCTCATCCCTTCGCCCAGAATTAGTGTAAAATATGAGCCTCAACCCAATTGGAAAATTCGCCTGAATACGGGAACGGGTTTTCGTTTGGTCAATCTTTTTGCCGAGGATCATGCCTTTGTTACAGGAAATCGTCAGTTGGTCCTTGCCGAAAAATTAGAGCCCGAACAGGCCGTCAGCGGTACGCTTAATATTCAACACATTTTTAATTTGGGCCAAGGACAAGGGAGCATTGACCTAGATGCTTTTTATACTCATTTTACCAATGCGATCATCCCCAATTATGATCAAGCCAATACGATTATTTATGAAAACCTCGATGGCTATGCGCAAAGTCGTGGACTAGCCCTTAACTTTAATTATGGCCTCCCCTCTGGCCTCCAAATCAATTTGGGTGCAACTTACCAAAATGCCTTTGAATATCGTAGCAATGAACAGGGGGTTAAAGAACAGAATCCGCTAGAGTTTAGTCCCGTTTTTTCTGGCGTCCTTACGGTCAATTATGAGTATAAGCCCTGGAATTTGCTTATGGCCTATACCGCCAACCTTACAGGCAAAATGCAATTACCCGAGGTCTATGATTTAGATGAAAATGGAGATCCTCTGGCAGCATCTAGAAGTACGAGTTCTACCCCTTTTAGCATCCATAATTTGCAAATCACCAAACAATTGCCCAAACAAAAACTAGCCATTTATCTAGGCGCTCAAAATCTCTTTGATTACCGCCAGGCTATTTCTCCCCTCTCTGGCTTCAATGATCCCAATGCACAAGCTGGATTTGGCGATTACTTTGATGCCGCCTATGCCTATAGCCCTTTGCATGGCCGTGAGTTTTATCTGGGCCTCCGCTGGAATTTTCGTTAATTAGTTTTGGGGCCTCCTGCCTACGGCAGGCGGTTACTCCCTTTGGTCGTCGAACTGCGGTCTAAAGACCTTCTTGTCGCTTTGGGGCTCGCAGGCTTGCTCGGCCCTGCGGCGCAAGCGCCTTCGGCCACCCCGCCACATTGCTAGGCCAATTGCTCTTGGCCGTTTTTTTTAATGCCTAGGCAGTTTATGCCGCTAATCACCAACTAAATGGTCCAAAGCTTTGACTTTGGGCCTTTTTTTATGCTAAAGCAGCCAAAGCGAAGAAATTGCCCTCGGCTGAGGGATGGGCAGCAGGGGCCCAAAGGGCCAGACCAAGGCGGCATAGCCGCCGCAGGGCCGAGCGAACAGCGAGCTGCGAGACAGCCCGACCCGCCCACAGGGCGGGGCAGCCCCAAAAAAAAAGAAAAACTACTTAAAAGGATTTGCTCCTGCTATAAAAGGATTTTATTTTGATAGGATAGTTTGAGCTAAGTTCTTTATATTTAGGCTGTTTTGTCCAACCCTAATTAGTCATTGCTTATGTCGAACAAGATATTTTTACTATTTTTTTTACTGCCTATTAGTTTGGGGGCCACCACCTATATAGAAGGGTCTATTTTGGAGGATACCGAATGGTTACGGGCCAATAGTCCTTATATCATTACGCAAAACCTACTCATTGCAGAGGGGGCCTGTTTGCGTATTGAGGCGGGCGTAGAGTTGCAATTTGCGCATGAAACCCAAATCTTAGTCAAAGGCGGACTTTCGGCCATAGGCAGCAAGCGCAAGCCCATTCGTTTTTTGGGGCATAACAATGCACCTTGGAACGGTTTGCGCTTCTACCATAGCTGCCTGCATTTTGAAGAGGGCCAAGTTCGGAGCACACAATTTGAGTATTGTGAGTTTTTGGGTATTGGTGAAGCTCCCGCCCAGCTTTTGCGGACCGAAGGTTGTCATTTGAGCATTAGAAACTGTAAAATAGAGGACTGTTATACGGCCATTCAGTCTGAGCGGCAAGCAAAGATTCAACTCATAGACTCTGAGATTAGAAATTGCGACCGCGCCTTGAATGTGCGCAATAGCAGCATGGCCAAAGTGATGGGCAACGAAATAGAAAACTGCAACTCGATTATGTTGGGGGGCAGCACTGATTTTGAGAACAACCAGCTCAAAAAGTTTACAAGCTATGGTCGGCATTCTGGCCTAGTGATTTGGATGCTAGGCGGCGGTTTGATTAACATCCGCAACAATGAATTTGAGCAATTTGAGGGAGTGGCCATCAAGTTGCAGAAAATGAGTCGGCGATCTAGCCTGAATATTCGACAAAATCAATTTAAGGGTAATTCGACAAACCTCAAGCTTTCTTGCCAATATGCCAATAAAGGCAAGACTTTGGTAGAAGAAAATAACTTTATAGACTGTAAGCGCTATCAATTGGCCCTTTTTTCGCCTTGTTCGGATGAGCCTGCGCCAATTGTTATTGGTCCCAACTATTGGGGAAAATCAGATGAAAATGCCTTTTTGGACCAAGAGCAGGACCTGAATATATCGGCAAAACTACAAGTTGCCGCAGGTCCAAAGAAGCCTTACCGCTAATCTTTACGTATTATTATAGCCCCCAAGCCTTGAACACAAAACAAAAAATCGAACTAGTTCGTTTCTACAAAACAATTTCAATAAAAGTATACATTTATGGCCTTAAACAACTACAAAAAATGGCTGCTTAGCAGTAGCTTTCTACTACTTACTCTAAGTAGCTGGGCACAGCACAATAACGAGCTCTACAATGATGGCGCCCTGATTAAGGTCCAAGCAGGAGCCAATGTTTATGTCATGGGAGATGTGCATCAGATGGGCGCAACCGCCCTGATGGAGCATGACGGCTACCTAGAAGTACAGGGGAATATGTACTCCGATAACCTCTTTCAGCAAAGAGGGACCGGAACGACCAAACTCATCAATGATGATGTCAATGCTGGACAAACGCAGTTCATTAGCGGTAGTTATGCCGTTCGGGGTGGACAGGCAGCCACTGGCGTAGATGATGGCTCTTTTTATGACCTTCAATTGGCCAATGACCAAGGCGTGATTTGGCTCAATGGAACAGGAAATGTAGCCGATGTACGCAATACCGTAGATTTTAGCGGCCCTGGCGCGGCCACAGCCAATAGAATCATCACCGCTGATCCCTCTGCCCTACCCACAAATGGCGCCGCTTATCCCGCCGTTTTTGGCCTAATGAACCCCACAGCTGGCCTAGCCAATATGCTAGACAACACCGTAAATACCAACGGAAATATGTCTAGCTTTGATAATGGCTATGTACAAGGAAAACTCCGCCGAGCTATTTCTGCCGCTGGCGGAACCTATGGCTATGTCTTGGGCCTAGAACCCGCCGCAGCCGGCGCCCAAAGAGGAATGCAATATATTCATCTCGATTTTTCTGGCGCCAATGATTATGATGTCATCACGGGATATTTCCAAACGGGCCTAGACAATAGCTTTGGCGGCCAACTAGAATGTAGCGGCTACCAAATTGACTACTGGGGCGGCCTAGATCATGGCCAATGGGTCTTTGATGATTTTACGGGCTCTGGCTCTGGCAATTATGCCGTAAGAGTTTGGCCTCAAGATGATAATTTCCTCTCCAAAACCGTTTGGCTAGTCACTAAAGACAATGCCGTTGCCGGTACCGCTGATGATTGTGGCGGCAGCCCCGTCTCTCTAGAACGTACAGGCTTCAATGGCTTCTCTCAGTTTGGAGTAGCCGCTGCCGATATCCTTTTGGCCCAAAATCAATTGTTGGACCTAGAGGCTCACCCTATCGAAAATAACTATATCCAAGTTGATTGGAACACCGAAGAAGAGGATGAGCTCTCCCATTTTGAAATAGAACGCAGCTTAGATAACAACCAATTTAACTTTTTGGCTCAGGTTTCGGCCCAAGGCAGTAGTCAATTAATTCAAGACTACCAATTAAATGACTATGAGGTATTGCCTAATGTCAATTATTACTACCGCCTTCGCCTAGTCAATAATGACGGTAGCTTCAGCTATAGCCCCACGGTGGTCGCTCGCCTCTATGGCGAAACAACAGAGGAAAATATTCGCATTTTCCCCAATCCCGCTAGCGGTAACGCCCAAATCGATATCCTGTCTAGCCAAGAACGCGATCTGCAAATCCGCGTTTTTGATGCTATCGGCCAATTGATTTATGAACAAGATGCCCAAACTCAAATCGGTCATCAGTTGATTCAACTCCCCGCTCAAGATTGGCCCGCTGGCCTGTACCTTATCCAAATCGCTGCTCCCGATTTCCAACAAACTAAAGAGCTGATCAAAATGTACTAAACCTTTGGTCTAGCACAAAAAAATGCCATTCCTCTTCTCGGGGAATGGCATTTTTATTTGATCTACAGCTAGCATAATTAGGATTTGGGGCCCGCGGCCGGCTAGGCTTCGCCTAGGTCGGCCGCCGCTATGCTGCGCCGCTCGCAGGTCTGCTCGGCCCTGCAGCCGCCTTCGGCGGCTTGGGTCTGGCCCTGCGGGCCACGGCTGCGCAGCGCTGGGCCAAGCCTACTCTATTATTGAGAGCTGGATCCGTTTGCGGCCTAGCTCTAAGCCCACAATAGTCACTTCTAGCTCTTGGCCCAATTTGACAAAGCGAGCAGGATCATCTACTCTTTCATGGCTCATCTGAGACTTATGCAAGAGCCCATTTTCCTTAATGCCAAGATCAACAAAAGCCCCAAAGGCCGTAATATTAGTCACAATGCCCGGCAACTTCATCCCCTCTTTAAGGTCCTCTATCTGATGTACATCCGCAAACTGGAAAACTTGACGGGGCGGACGAGGATCACGGCCCGGTTTCTCCAACTCTTTCATAATATCATGCAAAGAAGGGAGCCCAATTTCACCCTTTACATAATCTTTGAGCTGAATTTTTTTACGCAAACTCTTATCCGCAATAAGATCCGCAATGCTGGCATTGAGGTCCTTGGCCATCTGCTCTACAATTGGATAGGCCTCTGGATGCACGCCCGTATTATCCAATGGGTGAATCCCTTTCCGAATGCGCAAGAAGCCCGCAGCCTGCTCAAAGGCTTTTTCGCCCAAACGCTTAACCGAACGCAGTTCTTGCCGGCTCTTAAAAGCCCCCTTCGATCGGCGATAATCGACAATGTTGCGGGCCAAGGCAGGCCCCAAACCCGAAACATAAGTGAGGAGGTATTCGCTGGCGGTATTGAGGTCCACCCCAACCGCATTTACACAGCTTTCAACCACCGCCCCCAATTTATTTTGCAGCTGTTTTTGGTCCACATCATGTTGGTACTGCCCCACCCCAATAGATTTAGGGTCAATTTTTACCAACTCGGCCAAGGGGTCCATCAAACGGCGCCCAATAGAAACCGCCCCCCGAACCGTAATGTCTTTATCGGGAAATTCCTGACGAGCAATTTCAGAGGCCGAATAAATAGAGGCCCCACTTTCATTAACCAAGAAAATGGTTGGGGCTATTCCCTCAAAGGGAAGTTCGCGAATAAACTGCTCCGTTTCTCGCCCCGCCGTTCCATTGCCAATCGCAATCGCTTCTATCCGATGCTTTTCGATTAGGTCCAAAACCGTATCGGTTGCCTGAAACTTACGGTTGCGAGGCGGTGTGGGATAAATAACGGTGTCTTCAAGTAGTTCGCCAGTAGCCGACAAACAAACCAGCTTACAACCGCTGGCATAGCCAGGGTCAATGGCCATCATTCTTTTGTTGCCCAAGGGAGAGGCCAACAGCAATTGGCGGAGGTTATCGGCAAAAATCTGTATCGAGGCCAAATCAGCCTGCGCCTTGGCTTGCTTAACAAACTCATTGCTAATAGAAGGCTTCATCAGCCGTTTATAGGCATCTTCTATGGCCATATCTAGTTGCTCGGCCCAACGATCGGGGCAACTTCTTCGGATAAACTGCCCACAAAGATCATTGAGTACATAATCTTCATTGGGGGCCAATTGGACCTTGAGCAGGCCCTCTTTTTCGGCCCGCAAAACAGCCAATATCTGATGCGCTTGCAGTTGCTTGAGCGGACGGTCTAGCTCAAAGTAATTTTTATATTTTTGGGCCTCTTCTTCTTTGCCCGCTACCACTTCTGCCTTAAATCGAGCCCGCTTCTGATAATGCTGACGAACGGTGGCCCTAGCTGTTTCATCTTGGTTGATGCGCTCGGCAATGATATCTCTGGCCCCTTCTAAAGCATCCTCTTCGTCTAAAACTTCTTCAGAGAGTAAGGGCTCTACAATGGCATCTAGATCAAAGTCTTTTTGGGCCAAAAGTAATTCCGACAAGGGCGCTAGACCAAACTCACGGGCCTTATCGGCTCTGGTTTTTCGCTTTTTCTTATAAGGTAAATAAAGATCTTCAAGCAGATGCAGCTCAAAGCAGTTTTTAATTTTCTTGGCCAGCTCATCTGTTAGCTTGCCCTGCTCCTCAATCTTTTCTAGGATAAAAGCCTGCCGCTTTTCAATTTCCTGTTGTTTTTCCCATTCGTCTTTAATCGCCATGAGGTCTACCTCATTAAGGCCCCCACTGGCCTCTTTCCGATAACGAGCAATAAAAGGGATGGTTGCCCCAGATTCAAAGAGCTCAATGACTCTAGATACAGCCTGAGCATGGATATTTAGCAGTTTTGCAATACGTTCGATCATAAAAGTAGCGCTTTGAGTTAAGGGGCATAAGATAATGGCTTTTTGGGGAGCTTGCAAACGCCTTTTGTTTGGCGGGCAATAAAAGCGTACTTTTGCCCCATATTTTCTGATTTGAACTTCGCTAAGACGATTATTCTACTCTCCTTGCCCCCCTCCTTTTGGCCCAAGAATAGGGTCTAGCTAAAGTTCAGCAAACAAGTAGTTATGTTAATTTTTATTGGGGTCATGGGCGTTATTTTTCTTGCTTCTTTGGTCAAATCTACTTTTGGTTTTGGCGAGGGGATGGTCAATATGTCTTTGCTAACCTTATTATTGGGCCTAGATCAGGCGGTGCCCTTGGTGGCCATTTTGGCCTTGGGCGGTAGTGCCTATATTATTATTCAAGATTATAAAACAATGGATTGGCGAGAGCTCTTCCCCCTTTTAATCGGGGCTTTGATTGCGGCCCCTTTGGGCCTTTCTGTTGCTCAATTTTTGCCCGCTATCTGGATGCGCAAGCTGCTCGGCCTTCTCATTATGGCCTTTGCCATCTATAAGTTGTATCAGAGTTATCAATTGGCCGAGGAAGTAGGCGAACCCAAAGGCCCTTCTGGCCGAAAATGGGGTTACCTCTTTGGCTTTTTTGGGGGATTGTTTGGCGCAGCCTACAATGTGGCTGGCCCAGCCGGGGTGCTCTATGGCAATTTTAGAGCCTGGCGCCCCGCTGTTTTTAGGGTCACTTTGCAGGGCTATTATTTGCTTTTGGGGCTGGCTGTTGTTTCTGGACACGGCTATATGGGCCGCTATACTAGCGATATTCTACAAATGGCGGGCTTTGCCCTGATCCCAATTATTTCAGGGGTAATTTTGGGCCGCTTTTTCAATAGCAAATTGTCTAATCCCGCCCTTTTCAATAAGCTGGTGTATGGCTTGCTCATTGTCCTCGGACTAATTCTGATATTTAAGTAGTTTTTTTGGGGCTGCCCCGCCCTGCGGGCGGGTCGGGCTCTGTCGTGGCTCGCAGGTCTGCTCGGCCCTGCGGGGCTTTCGCTTCGCTTCAGCCCCTGGGTCTGCGGCTTCGCCGCACCACTATCCATCCCTCAGCCGCTCCTCCTGCTTTTTTCAGTCTAGGCCTACTGCTTTGGCCCTATGGCCGAAGGCCAAACGGCCTAGCGATGCGAAAGGGGGCGGCGAAGCCGCAGACCAAGGCCGTCAGGCCGCAGGGCCGAGCAGAGCTGCGAGCCCTGAAGCGTAGCGCCGCAGCTTTGCTGCGGAGGCCCCTAATCCTCCTCCTCCTGAATTGCTTGATATTGGATAGCCAGCAGCAGTAATTGGGCCTTAAAATCTTCTAGGAGTAGGGTTAGTTTGGGGGTATTCGGACTTAATTGGGGCCAGCTATCAAAATAGCGATAAAGCGCTTGAGGATCGAGGTAAGAGCTCAGTCGACTGCTTTGATTTGGGGGTTCTTCGGCTAGGGTTTGGGCCAGTAAATCATTGCATTTGGCGATCAGGCTCTCGAAAAGTTGGTTGTCTGTTGGGGCCTGAATACTGGCACAGAGGCCGTCAATAAAATAGGGGGTTTGGAGGAAAAAATGCAGATAAGTGGGGAGAGCATAATAGCCATCGAGAGAGATCGTCCCGTTTTCCTCCTGCTCAAAAAACTGTTTTGCATCTTGCCAGAGCGCCCTATTGAGGGGATTGGGCAGATCATCTTTTTGTAAAAAGCGTTCTTCTAGTTCCCAAATAGGGTTCGACCATTTTTTCTCTCGCAGGCCGCTAATGATTTCTTGCCAATCCTCCTCTTTGAGTTCCTTATCTAGCCAGAGTTCCCAATTGACCTTTGGGCTTTTCAAATAATAGAAATAGCGTTGGGGTTGGGCTTTTATCCAATCGAGGCCATAGCTACTTGCCAGTACAGCGGCGGCGATCAGGCTGCTGCTCCACCAAGGCGAGAGGGGGACATAATAGAGCATAAACCCCCAGCCGACAAAGGCGGAAAAAAGGGCCAGATGCAGCCAGGCTGGGGGTTCGTAGGCCAGTAGTTGTCGCCATTCTCCAATTTGGCCCAGAATAAAAATTGAGCTAATGGAATAGGCTAGTGTCCAGCGCCAGTTCCAGTAGAGTAGTGAAATAGGGATAGCTAAAGCCAGTAGGCTAGGTAAAATATTAGTGATTAGAATCCTAATAAAATCGGTAAGGCGGAAGTATTTAGGCATAGGCAAAAAAAAGGCCCTAGGACCAAAAACCTAGGGCTCACACACAACACATCTGAGTAGTCAGATGATTCATTCTGTCAAAATGAAAACATAATTAAAATTGCTGCAAACACCTTAATAGATGTTGGGAAGCAAAAAAGAGGTGTGTGGAGCTAAAAAAAATGGTTAAAAATTTCGTTCAGTTGGTTGGCTGCTTCTAAAAAGCCCATATGGCCAATATTCGGAATTGTTTTGCACTGCCAATTTGGGGAGAGTTGTTCTTGGGCTTGGGCGGCAGAAAAGGCGGGGGGAACCACCTCGTCTAGTTCGCCAATCACGGCCAGTACGGGGCCTTCATATTGGGCCAAAATGGCAGAGCGATCGGGTCGAGACCACATCGCTTTGAGGGCGGCCAGCACGCCTTGGGCGCTATGTCCGCTTTGTTCTTTCAAAAAGGTTTGGACCAATTTTGTTTTACGGACTTCTGCGGGAAAAAGTTGGGGAATCAGTTGTTGGAGGTAAGTGGCTACCCCATATTTCTCAATAAAGGCGGCTGATTTTTTTCGTTTGGCTTGTTTGGCTGGGGGGTCGGCAAAGGGGTGGCTATGCAGCAGGCAGAGTCTTTCAATAGCTTGAGGGCGTTTTTCGAGCATCGCCAGGGCCAGATAGCCGCCCATAGAATGGCCCAAAAGGCTAATTTTTTCTACCTTCAAATCATCTAGCCATTGCCAGAGGATCTCGGCCAATTGGCCGAGATCCTCTGCTGCTCCTGTTGATTGGCCAAAGCCGGGGAGGTCGGGCAGCAGCTGCCGATACTTTTGGCCCAGCTGTTCTTGGAAGGGGGTAAAAATGCGGTGGTCTTCACAAAAGCCGTGTAAATAAAGCAAGATGGGGCCATTTTCTTGGCCAGTCTCTTGATAAAAAAGCTTAGGCATCATCTTCGGTTTGCGGTTCTTTTTTGGTGGCTTGCTGGGCCTTTAGAAACTTCATTAGATCTTTGGCTCCTTGTATACCTAGAATGGCGGACGTCCCTAAGAAAAAGCCTAAAAAGAGGCCAATAAATAGGAACAGGCGGGGGTTGGGGCGTTCGGCATAGAGTGGGTAAAGCGGTCGGTCGATGACCTGCAGCAAAGGGGTTTGTTGTTCTAGGGCCAACTTGGCGGTTTCTACATTTTTGATGGCGAGAAAATAGCCCTCCATTTCGCCGGAGAGTTTTCGGGCCAAATACTGCGTGCGGATACTTTCGGCATAGCGGCCTTGAGCGGTAGCATTATGTTGGTTGAGGTATTTAATATAATCGCCTTCCGCCTGGTCCATTTCCTGTTCTAGCGAATCTCTACGATTTCGGGCGGCCTCAAAGATTCGGCGTTGTTTTTCTACCGATTGGTTACTATAATAGGTATTAAGTTTATTATAGAGCAGGTTAATAAAATCATGAGAGAGGACCTCTGAATTGCTCACAAAGCGAATATTCAGAATTTCGGAGGGGCTAAGTTCTTGGGTTAGTTGTTGTTGGATGCGGCCCACAGCCGCTTGTAAGACTACATTTTCTTGGCGACTAAAGGTCTCAAATTTTTTATGTTTAAAATAAACATTTGCCAGCGCTCGCTCCTCTTCTGCCCATTGTTTCCGCATAGCTTGTAGCTCTAGGTAATGATGGATCATAAAGTCCTTCTTAGGGCCTTCAGGATACATCATTTCAACCTCTTCAAAGAGGGCCATTTGCAAAAGGCGGCGGGTGCTGAGCAACTCTTGCAAGCGCCCCATATTTCCGGAGGCCAATTCAGCGCTTCCGCCTAGGCCTCCAAAGAGGCCTCCGCCTAGCACCTGCTGCAGATAGCCTTGGTCGGCTCCGCCTCCTTCATTCATGCTAAAAGAGAGGCGGGCGACATATCGGGTAGGGAGTTTTGCTTTAGACTGATAGAGATAATAGCCCAAGGCGGCCATAAGAATCAGCACCAGCCAAGACCATTTTAGCCAAAGCAGTGCATAGCGCTTGAGTTGTTTCTGTATATTTTCAGCCGTCAGCAACTGAGAAAAATCCATAGTCACTTAGTTGTTTAGGGCTCGAATAGCGAGCAAGAGGGTCAAGGTAGAAGAAGTAATGGCTACCCCATTTTGGATGATGCGGTTCCATTCGATGGGCTGTCGTTTCTTCTTGGGAATATTTTGTTTATCGGTTTTTGTTTTGGTGTCTACATAAACCATAGCGCCTTTAGTCACTTTGGGGTAGCATTTAAAGAAAAAATAGTTCCGTGTTTTCTTTACGGCACCAGAGGGGTAGCGAACATAGACTAGGCGTTTGCGGCCACCATTGGCTCGGTCAATTCCCCCAGCATATTCTTTGAGGTAATAATTGGCTCGTTTGCCTTTATGAAAAGGCACATTGATGCGGTCGGGCTTAATTTTTCGGCTAATGGCTTCTTCGGCCTGAATTTCTTCTCTTTCGATCTTATTCTCGGTTTTCAGCAACTTCAATTTCAGTTCGATTTCGGCAATTTCCGATTTGTTTTTCACCTCGGGGTGGTTAATCCGGCCAGCGATGGCCACCAAATCTTTAACCACAGGAATAGAGAGTTGGTCGCCTGGGCGCAAAATATAGTTAAATCGAGAATCTGGGTTAGTCACCACATCTTTGAGGTCGAGGACCACAAAGCCTTCGCCTTGGCGGATCAGGCGAGCGCCTTCTAGAAAAGCCAGAGTGGTGGTTCCCCCTGCCCTAGCCAAGAGGTCGGCAATGCGTTCGCCATTATCTTGCAAGGTATAGGCGCCGGGGTAGGCAATTTCCCCTTGGATGCTTACATTTTGGGGAAGCTTATAATTTTTGGCTAGGCGCACAAATATTTGGTCTCGGGGTTCTAGGGTCAGGCCTTCGGCCCCAAGCACCTCTAAATCTTCATTGATATCATAGCTCATCAGCTCTACCTTAGAGCTTCCGTCAGCTTGAGGAACCAATCTAGAGATTTCTAGAATAGAGTTAGCTGCTTCTTTTTCGATGCCATTGGCCAGATAAAGCAGATCGGCTAAAGTGAGGCTATCACTATGGGCGTAGGCGCCTGATTTGCGCACGGCCCCATAAATTTGCACCCTGTATTCATCTACAAATTCCGATTTGAATTTCACCTCAATTTTATCGAGGGCCCGCAAAGCGATATTGGCGGTTTCTTGGCCGGCCAAAATGCTATCAATGCTCACATCAATGTATTCAATAGAGAAATCGGGGCGTAAGCGACGCACATAAATTTTTTCTTTAACGGCAGAAAGCATAATGCCCGACTTCTGCAAGACTTCCAGGATACGAGTCCCCGCGCCTAGTTCATATTCTCCAGGCAGCTTTACGGCCCCTTCTACCGTCACATAATTAGAGTAGGCCTCAGAAATGGGCGAAAGATCAATAATGTCCCCTGTCATCAAAGGGAAGTTCTCTTCATTGGCTATAATTTGGGCCAAATTCACATCAATAATTCGCTCTTCGTCATTGGCATAACGCTTAATCTGAATATTCCGCAAATAGGCATCTGCTTTTACGCCTCCCGCAAAGGCTAGGGCTTCTAACAGTTGCTCTCCCTCTAGCAGTTCGTAGTAAAAAGGGCGCTTAACAGATCCTCGAACCTCCACTACTTTTTCGGCCAAAGGCACAAAAATATAGTCGTTATTATCTAAGAAAAACTCCTCAGAAACATTGGGGTTCTTTGCAAACTTATAGACATCCAGCTGCCTAGTCGGATGATCACTACTAATTACTTTGATCCGGCGCACACTACCAATCTGAGAGGGGCCGCCAGAAGCTACTAGGGCATTAAAGGCGGTGTTGGTAGCGGGAATAGTATAGCTTCCTGGGCTAAATACCTCTCCCGTAATATTGACCGTAATACTCCTAGAGTAATTTAGCTGCACATCATAATTAGAACCTTTCATATTCATGTGCCGAGAAAGCCGCTGATAAATCGCATCCCGCACATCACTAAATTTCATGCCCTTAATATAGAGCCGAGGAACCAAGAGGTCTGGAATAGAGAGGTCTATATAACCATTGTCATTTACGCTTACACTTTTGCTAAAATCTACGGCGCCCCAAACGGTCACTTCAATTTCGTCGCCAGAGGCAATACGATAGCTTTCAATGGCTCTCTGGTTTTTGGAGCGGTCAAAGAGTTTAATACTTTGATCTCTAAAAAACTGCTGCCCCCAAATTTTGGGTTCGGGCAGTTCTTCTTGGCGTTTGCGGGCCAAAATATCTTTTTCTTCTTCTTCCTTGCGTTGTTCTTTTCGCTCTTCTTCTATTTGGTCTTTTACTTTTTTTTCCTCGGCATTTATTTCGCTAGCCTTGGGGTCTACTTTTGGCGCCTCAATGATTCCGCCATTGCCGCCAGGATCTACTTGGCCGGGGTCAATAACAGGAGGCACAATAGGAGGAATTTGGGCCTGCAGATTTAGGGCAAACAGGCTACAACAAATCAGGATAAACAAGCTAATCTGCTCTCGCATACTGGTCAAAAGGTTTGATTTTACTTAGAATTGCTAAGGTACAAGTTTTCTATTAAGTGACTATTATTTTTTTGGGGCCTCCTGCCTACGGCAGGCGGTTACTCCCTTTGGTCGTCGAACTGCGGTCTAAAGACCTTGTTGTCGCTTTGGGGCTCGCAGGTCTGCTCGGCCCTTCGTCGCCTTCGGCGCCTTGGTCTGGCCCTTTGGGCCAGCCCGCCGCATCGCTAGGCCGGCCCGCCCTTGGCTTTTGTCTTTGGCTCTAACGGAAAAAGCCCGCTATAGCGGGCTTTTAGAGGCTCTTTTTTTTCATTTTTTGCTTATGGGCCAAGGCTTTAATCAGGCTGGGCCGGCAATTAAACTCTAGGCGCTGGCTAATTGGCCGAGTTTTCTTCTCTTTCCTAAGGGCCCGAAGAATCCAGCTAGAAAGTAGATAGAGGTTTTTTTTTGTCCGCTTTTTATCCATAACTTTAGTCTTAGTCACTTAACTAAGTTACTGATTTTCTGCTATAAAGCGCCCAATTTTAGATAAAAAGCAAAAAAAAAAGAGACCAACAAAACTGTTGGTCTCTTTGTGGAGAATATCGGAGTCGAACCGATGACCTCTTGCATGCCATGCAAGCGCTCTAGCCAGCTGAGCTAATCCCCCATTCAACTTAACATTGCATTCCTTTGAGTGCGTTGCAAATATAAAACAGCTTTTTGGTTTTGCCAAACTTTTTCCAGCTAAAAAATGACATTTCTGGAGCTAGGTTTATCTTTTATATTGATTTTCAAAAGTTTATCTGTTCTTTTTTTTTTGCGAAGCCGAGAAGTTTTGCGGCGGGCGGGCCCAGCGCTGCGGAGTGGGTGGCCGAAGGCCAGACCGAGTTTTTTGAGCGCAGCGAAAAAAACGAAGGGCCGAGCAGACCTGCGAGCCCCGCAGCATAGCGGCGGCCGACCTAGGCAAAGCCTAGCCGGCCGCGGGCCCCAAAATCCCTTAATTACTTTTTTTTTCCTCTAGATCTACTTCAGGCAAATTTTTGTACATAAAATTCAGGGCATTTTTATACATAATGCGATCTACCAACTCCTCGGCAGAAAAACTATACATAAACGTTTGGATATCTTCAGCGGTATAGAGGCCTTCGATATCATGGGGATGTTCAAAAAAGTTGATTAGGTCGCGATAGAGTTGCTCCATATCATCGGAGCTATCATAGACCTCTAGGGGGCGGGCGTACATATCGAAAGAGGAAGAGATGCTGAGCATTTCCCAGGCATCAATGGATTGGGCCACATAAATGAAGCGGCAAATATTGGCCACAATGGCCTCTACGGCTACGGCTCTTCGGTTGGCCGAGCCGGGCATAGTAGAATTGTATCGGGTTTGGAAGGCCTTGCCCATCAGGCGGTCTCTATCTAGCGAGATACCGACTAAGCCCTTTGATTTGACGATCGCCTTAATATCTTGGCGGCACAAATTGGCTTGGCGATTATTGAAAAACGACTGTTGATTTTTGACGGGTTCGTCGCTTCCGCTATAGGCATTATCTTTATAGGAAAGGCCGCTGATGCCTACATTGAGGGCTAGGGCGGGGATGGTATCTTTTCGGAAGCGTTCTTCTTTGAGGTAGCCATAGAACCAGAGGCGGCCCTCTAGGCTCATATCGGCTACATCGACTAAGATGCGGCGGCCCACCTTTTTATCGAGTAGGCGGCGGCAGACCCATTGGCCCAGTTCGGTAAAGCCTTTACCCAGGCTATTTTGTTTGCCAAAAACCTCTTCTTGAGCGCTATTGAATCTGGAGACCTTGCCCACGATACCATCTTCAAAATAATTGCCGAAGCTAATAGAAAAAATGGGTACACTGAGGTACTCCCCTGTTTTTTGGCGGATGGGTAAAATGCCTTTGAGTTGGTTGACACTATTGAGGACCAGCTGGCCAAACTCTTGACGGCCCAAGATTTCCAGATTAGTTTCTCCGCTTTCTTCATCGGGGCGCAGGGCAAAGAGGTCGCTAAAGACGTGTCCACCACGCAAGCTATAGGTCAGGCCAATTTCTTCGGGGTGGTTCATCACGCTATCGAGGTCGGCCTTGGTTCTAATCATGCGGCATTTATAATTGCCCCAGGGCGTAGGGTAAGGCAAGGGGGAGTCGAAAGAGCTTTCGCCATAGAGTTCGCTACGGGCGTAGGCGATATCTCGGCTCAGGTCCTCGATATAGAGAAAATGGCTTTGTTGAAAATCTTTTTCGGCCAGGGTGCAGCCCGTTAGGCATTCAAAGAGCTCCTTACTAATTCCGGGGCGAAAATAGTCTGAGGTCATCAGTTGTCTTTCGATGGGTTGGATCACCTGATTAGAGATTTTGACCCCTCCTTTGACCAGATTGAGCAGACTAGCTTGTGATTGTTTGGGCACGCCCAAAAAGGCATTATCTAGCTCAAAGGGCAATTCGATTTCGCAGTTATGCTCTATTGTTTTCCAGGGGCTTTTTCGGTAGCCGCTTTTAGAGGATTCGGCAGCTTTTTTCATAGAGGCCACCGTCATATCGATTATATAATAGCGTTTGGGGGGTTCTTCCTCCTTATCCTCCTTTGTTTGGGCCATCAGGCTATTGGCACAGAGGCAGGCCCAGAGCAATAAAAAAATAGATTGGGGATAATTCATATGTTCATTTTTTGCAGCCGTTCAGCAATTTGCTGAAGATAATAGCGCCGCAGTGGTTCTAAATAAAGCTGCCCCCAGGGGCTAAAAAACAACAGTTGTTCTAGAAAATGATATTGCAGTTGCAGCCAGGCTGTATGGCTATATTGCCTTTGGTTTTCTAGTTGCCATTCTGTTCGGAGCAAGTCTCCACGGCTCCAAAAATGGCTACTCAAGCTATAGGAGATATCGGCATCTTTGAGGTAGGCGCCTAAATTTGTCTTTGGTTGTTGGCCCAATTGGGTAGCTTCAATGGCTAGACAAATTTCTTGAATTTGTTTTTGCTTAAACTCCCATTTGGGCAGCTGTTTTTCGGCCCAAGCTATAGCTATTGCCTCATGTCCTTGGGCCGATTGTTCATAGCCTAAATCATGGATATAGGCGGCTGGAACTAAGATTTCGGCAGCGATATCTAGGGCTCCTACAGCGGCTACTACGCCTTTTGTGTGGGCCAAATTATGGTAGCAAAGGCTGCTTCTTTGCTTGTTCAAAATTTGCTGGCAGGCAGTTATTAGGGCGTGCAATTGCATTAGCGGAGCGATAATTTTTGGAAGCCCACCTTAAGGCCTCTATTATAGAGTTGCAGGCTATAGTCGCCTTTTTCAAAGGTCCATTTGCTGCCTACTGCGGGGCTCCAGCTAATACAAAGGTCCTCTTTATCGGGATAATACTCAAAGCTTTTTACAATAGTATAAGGCACTTTATGTCCTTCTGCATCGGAGAAATAGCCGCCGCCCATTTTTTCTTCGACAATAATGTGGCCATTGGGATCTATAATTTGCATATAAAACTTATTGGGGCCAGGAACCACCACCTCATTTTTCACTATTTTGAAGCAAGCCTGAAAAAACTCTGCTCGTTTTCGGCGGTTGGTGGCCTTTGTATCTCCTCCTTTGCTCAATTTGGCGGCAATAAACTCTAAATTAGAGATCCGGAGGACAGCGCCTTTATCTAGTTGTTTATTGAGTTCTTCGGTGGTTTCTTTTAGGTTGGCGGCTTTTTGGGCCAGGGAGTCTTTTAGATCTTGTTCTTGCTCATAGAGTTTGCGGTATTCGCTGCGTTCCTCTACTAGTTGGGCATTCTGCCGGCGCAATTCGGCCAAATCTAGGGTTTGTTCATCTACAAAAGCCCTCAGTTTTTTGAGTTCTTCTTGCAGGGCCTCTACTTGGCTGGCCAATTTGCGCTCATTATTTTTTTGCCGATCGGCTTGGGCCAAAAGATTTTTAATCTTTAGATACTGCTTATCTAGCTCGGCCTCTTTATCTAAAAGGGCGGGATATAAGCTATCGGCCCTCTCTCGATAAAAAGCCAGCTCGCTTTGCAAGGCCGTATATAAGCTATCCGTCTCCTCGGCAATGGCACCTACATTTATCTTTGGCTTTTCCGATGAGCAGCTCAATAATAGGCCTAGGCCACAACACAATAAAATACGCTTGACTCCTAACATTTTAAATAAATTGATCTCGTTTAATTTTTTGATTTGCAAATTTACAAAATTTGGAAGAAGTCGAAACGCTGCCCATGCATCATTACTTTATTTCCTCGAATATAATCTTTTAGGGGCCGCCCCCAGGGCAACCAAGCCGCAGAGGGCCGCGGTTTATAGCCCTTGGCCAAGCCCCAACCTAAGCTATAAACATAAATCTCTTGGCCCGCCAAGCGATAATGCCGAACAGAGAAGGGTTTCCAGGCCTGAAAAAAGTTGAGGCGCTCTTCTGCCGCCAGTTTGCCCATTTCGCTATAATTGAGTCGAGTGAGGTTTTCAAACTTGCTCAAGACGGGCCCCGGAAAATGGGCTTTGGCTCCCTTCTGGCCAGGCAAGGCGGCCCAAAGGGCCAAACTATCCGCCTTCAGCTGCATTTGGCCACAACTGCGGTCATAGTCACAAATAGCCTCTTCTAGTAGTTGGGCAGGCCGAAAAAAGGGCAGCTCCTCGGCCAAGCCTTGAGCCTTGGCAAAATGAGGCGCCAGATACTCCTGATAATCTTCATCGGCCAAATCTACCCAAGCAATATGCTTATACTGTACTAATTGGTCAATTTCTTGCCCCTTTTTCAATTTTAACTGCCCCTTCCAACGAGTCTGCCCCAGGCTTTTAGTCCGCCCCATAGGCCGAAAATTGGGCAAACTGCCCGCTCCCCCACTCACATAGCGCTCTAGCTCTAGCTCTAACCAAATGAGCTCGCCCGAGCTACTGCCCAATAAAAATAAACTATACTGATAGGCATAACTACAAGCAGCTAGCTCTTTGCCTGCAAAGAAAACAAACAGCAATAGAATCCATAATTTCTTCATCTGCTACCAAAAATTTGAGCCCTGCCGAGACGTCCAGCCCTTGGGCCGAGCTCTATATTCTATAATAATTTTACTATCTATCCCCGCCGACTTATTTCGGTCTCGCTGATAAATTAAACGGCCAGAACGATTATATTTTAAGACAGAAACCGAAATTCGCTTTTTATTCTTAGACGATAATACCTTTTTTAGCCGCTTCAACTCCCCATTTCGCCAATAGCTATAATGGCTGGTCAAACGAGGCGTTTCGGGCTTTTCTTCTCCATCTGGAAAATAACGGGTGGTGGTATAATCCAAACGGCCCTTTTTATCATAAAAAAAGTATTCTTCTTCTATAATTAAACGGTCGCGGTTGCGACTAGCCGTTTTTAACAAAAAAGAATCTGGAGAAAATAAAAAGTCTACTTGCTTTTGTAACCCATCGGCCTTGCTATAAAAAATGGCCTTATCCAAGCTGCCATCGGCCTTGTAAAAAAGCGTATCCCATTTTTCATCCCAATCATAGCGCCTAAACACCTTAGATAATTGTTTGCGGGCATTATAAGAAAACAACAAACTGTCTGTACTGCAATTATCTCCCCAATACCAAACTTCCATCTTCCTTCGTCCATCAGGATGAAAAAGAAAAACAGCACTATCTACTACCTCCCCTTTTTGCTGAAAGATGTTAATTTCTTTGGTCGAATCAGGATAAAAGGCCACAATTTTCGACTCTAAACTAGCATCTGGCTTAAAAAACAAATTGAGGGAGCGCTTCCCTTGCTCATTATACTCTTCTCTCGAAAATAAATACCTCTCCTTAAATTTAGCCCCTTTAGATTTATTGATGACATAAGTCTCCTTCAGACGAATATTTGTTACCTCTTGCGGGGCCAGCTTTAGGCCCAAATAACGATAGGCATCTACTTGTGCCTGCAAGCTACCTACAACTAAAATTGCAAAAAGTAATACAATTTGATTCATAGTTTTTTTCTTTTGGGGCCTCCTGCCTTCAGCAGGCGCTACGCTTTGGGGCTCGCAGGTCTGCTCGGCCCTTCAGGCTACACTTCGTTTCGCCTTCGGTCTGGCCCTATGGGCCACCCCTCCGCATCGCTAGGCCTGCGGCCCTTTGGGCCTGCAAGACGCAAAACAACTAGGCCCTAAACATAAAAAAAACCCCTAAACGCAAAATAGTCGTTTAGGGGTTTCGGCTAACTGAAAAAGCTATTTTACAATATCCGCACTAAGATAGTATAGCAAAAGATCACCTTCTACATTACCATAAATTTCTACAGCAGATTCGTAGCCTTTTTTAATATCGGCCTTAGAAGAGTCAAACTTAATTTTGACATAGCCTTTTTGGCCCGGGGCAATGGCTTTGCGGCTCCATGAAGTAGGCTCCGTACAGCTACATCCACCTTGCACAAACTCAATCTTCAAGTCTTCGGTCCCAGTATTGACAAATTCAATAGTCGCTTCCTTAACTGCTCCATATTTGAGTTCTCCCAGCTTCAGTTCTGGCTCGATAAACTTTACTGTTGTCTTTGGCCGCTTATTCTCTTGAATAGGAGCAGCCGATTCAGTTAGTTTTTTTTTTCTGTTTCTACAGCGCCAACATTACCTTCAATAATCTTGAACTCTACACGACGGTTGAGCTGACGACCTTCAGGGTTATCACTACCATCTTCGTTTTCGTTGGGAGCAACAGGCTCGGCTTCACCAAAACCTTTAGCAATCAAGCGCTCAACAGCAATGCCTTTTTCTACTAGGTAGTCAATAGCCGCTTTAGAACGACGCTTAGAAAGACGGTCGTTGTAGCTATTAGCACCAATGGCATCGGTAAAACCACGTACTTCCACCACCATTTCAGGATAGTCAGTCATCACTTCAGCAATGCGGTCCAAGGTATCGGCTGCGCCAGTACGGATATTCGACTTGTTAAAGTCAAACAATACATTGACAAACAAGGGAGGAGGAGCCAAATACAATTTGTGCATCTCTTTAGCCTCTGTTGCTTTTACGGTCTTAAAATCGCCGATATAGCCTTCTAGACGAGCTTTGATTTTGTACTCTTTGTTGTTGTCCAAAATAAAGCTAAACTGATTGCCATCAGTCATTGTTTTTTCGTCTACCAACTTATCGCCATCATAAACCATTACGGTTACGCCATTCAAAGGAGCATTGCTGTTGCGGTCAAAGGTTTGCACCATCAAGCCAGCTTCTTTCAAGGTGGTGGTTTCTTCCCATTCCATAGGGCCAGAAACGCTACCAAAGCGATTTTCTAGAGCGGGGCGGCGAGTATCAGCAGAAGTGCTAGAGCCAGTTTCCCAGCCTTCTTTGCTAGCCACTACTTCATACTCTTTACCTTGTTCTAGCGGAAATACAAATTTGTTATCTTCGGTATTGGTTTGTTCGGCAACTACTTCACCAGTTTCTTTGTCTACAATTTTCACGGTAGCGCCTACTACTTCTTCTCCTGTTTTATCATCGTTTACATTAACGATTAGATCAACATCACAACGTTCGGGCATCAAGATAGAGAAGATATCATCGGTAGAAGTTTGGCTTTGTACGGCTCCGCTACTTCCCTCACGGTTAGAGATCAGGTAGCCAAAGCAATCATCGCGGCCTTCACGAGTCACGATGAAGCCAAATTCGTCTACGCTAGTATTAAAGCCAGGTCCCATATTTTCTACAGCAGACCAAGCGCCAGCTTCATTGCGCTCTGTTTGGAAAAGGTCGATACCGCCCATACCGGGGTGGCCATTAGAAGCAAAATAGAGACGATTATCGCGCTCATCGAAGAAGGGGTGGCTTTCGTCACCTACTGTATTTACGGCTTCTAGGTTGAGGGGGGTGCGAGTAGTTCCGTCGGCATTGATTTCTGCATACCAGATATCGAAACCACCTTTACCGCCGGGCATATTAGAAGCAAAGAAAAGTACTTCTTGGCCATCTAGCATACCGACTGCGGGGTTTTTGCAGCTATATTCTCCATCATTAAAATCAAGGGCAGTAGGCTCAGTAACATTAGTACCGTCATAGCCTGCGCCATAAATTTTGCTATTTTCGAGTAGGTTACCCACCAACTGAGCTTTAGCGAAGAAAAAGCGGTTCATATCCTTATTAAAGGTTGGGTTTACCACATGAAAGCCTTCAGCGGCAAGTGTAGAAGCGCTAAACGGCTCTACTTTCTCCCATTTTTCGCCATCTTCTGCTTTTTCGGCCACAAAGATGCGGGCAAACTTGGCTTCTTCTTCGGCATCTTCCAAAACGATAATACTATCGCCACGGAGGGCAGAGAAGACAATTTTATTACGGCCAATAGGGTAAGCGTAATTCTCCATAAGTGGAGAGTTTACTGTTTTATCTAGAGGCTTAATAATGAGTTCTTCTTTGGGCGAAGTCATAGTTTGGGCCCATTTGGCTCCTGCGATTTCCACATCGGCCAAAGTTTTCATGCGGTCGGCATCTTCGCCATTGTATTTGCTTTTGAAGCTTTCAAAGGCGGGGATACAATCGCTGTATTTGCCGGCTAATTTTAGGCTTTGGGCATAATACCAGCCCGCCATAGGCATAAAGTTTTCCTTATCGAGTTCGATCAGCTGCTGAAATTCTTTTTCGGCAGAAGTATAATCGCGAAGAAGGAAATAAGTATAAGCTACATCATAGTTGGCCTTTACATCATTGGGTTTGCGTTCGCGGACCTGTTTGAAGTAATCCAAGGCGTTCCAAGTATCGTAGCGTTCGAGGTTACTAGAAGCGATTTCTTCTAGTTTTTCTGTGGGTTGGTTATTGCCCACAGGTTGTCCCCAGACGAATGGCATGGCTAGTAAAACTAGCAAGGCCGATAGGAAATAGTTTTTCATTGCTATTTTTCTAAATTTTAAGGGAGATGCTTGTTTAAAATATGCGGGCTGTTTGTTTTGGGGGCCGGAGAGTTTCCTTGGGTGGAGTTTTTGGTAGAGCGGCCTAGCGATGCGGAGCGGGTGGCCCTTTGGGCCAGACCGAGGCGCTTTAGCGCCGAAGGGCCGAGCGAATAGCGAGCCCCGAAGCGTAGCGCCGCAGCTTTGCTGCGGAGGCCCCAAAACAGCAGAACAGCATTAGAAACGAGGGTTAAAGAGAATTTCTTTGACCACAGGAGTTCTGTAAATTTTGGCAATATAAGTAAGGCCCAATTCGAAGCCTTGGCCCCGGAGATTGTCACCGCTGTAGTTGCTATTAGACAAGCCCGAGAGGTTAAAGTCATAGGCTACGCCAAAAGAAAGGCCGCGGTATTCTAGGCCGAGGCGAGCGAAGGTAGCATCAGAAAGGCGGTAACCAGCACCTGCCAATAGATTAAAGTCCTTAGTGTCATTGAAGTGGATAGCGGCAAGGGCCTGCAAGTTGGCCTCAAAGGCTTTATCCATATACTGAACAAAAGCCATAGGGCGAACAGACAGTTTGCGCGTTAGGCTAATATTTGAGCGAACACTACCAATAATATTAGAAGGCAACTTATAGACATCGTTGGTGATGGTCAATTCGGGCGAGTTGAGGTGGTTATAAGCTACACCTGCCTCGATATTCCAGCCAGCAGCCACATGAGAGAGCATCAAACCGGCCGAGAAATCCATTCCGCTAGCGGTTCCGCTAGAAAAAGTTTCGGCAGTACCGCCAGTAATATCATTTTCAAAAGTATAATCGCTAGCATCGCCAACCGACTGTTGTATGATGCCTCCTTTGAAGCCAAAAGAGAGGCGGGTATTGCCTCTAGCGCCAAGTCCAGCATGAAAAGCTAGGGCCAATTCTGCTTTTAGGGTCGACAAATAAGAAACTTGGTCGTTATAGAAGTTAATTCCCACACCAAACCAATGTTTGGGCGCACCAAATTTATCTTTGCCTTTGATCCCAATAATTGGGGCATCAATAAAGGCCGAGGGCGTTTTGTAGCCCGAAAAAGAAGTGGGGTAGGCATTGCCTGTGGCGCCCTGGGGAAGCAAACTGTTGGTGCCTAACCCTTGCCATTGGCTACGGTAGATCCCTCCCACCCGGAAGGTCCCCTCGTAGAAGCCCGTATAGGCAGGGTTGAGGTTCACTGGCGACATGTCGAACATACTAAAGTGAACGTCCTGCGCCTGCAGTTGCCCCCAGCTTGCGAGGATGCAAAAAAGGAGTATAGGTTTTAAAATTTTCATCTGACTGATAATTTTGTACAATGTTAATGCTTCAGAGTTTTTGCTTTCTTTTGGCGCAGTCAAGGCTACTTGCGCCGGAATAATTATTTAGCGTTAAATATAGTTATTTTTTAACTAAACTAAGTACTCCTAAAGGGCTTAACTCTTTGGCTTAAATGCTTTAAAATAATCTGCCCCAAAAGAAGGGGGCCCCAAAATTATAGGTTTATGCGCGTAAAATTAGCATTTTTTCTCTTTCTCTTTTCTTTTTTCCTTCTAAGCTGCCAAAGTTCTACAAAAAAACAAGACTTATCAAAAGTTAAGCTTTTGCCCCTGCCCGCTTTGGCCCTAGATCAAGACAGTAGTATCCAGATGCGTGGCTTCAATTACCAAAATGGCCGCCTTAGCATGATTGTCCAGAACCTTTTATTGGGCCAAGCCGTTGATAGCCTGCGAAAAAGAGGGCAAAAGTATATTCCTCTGGGGCTGCATCTGCATTTGGTCCTCAACGATAGCCTGCATGCCGCCCAAAATGACCGCAATTTCCAAATCAAGATCCCCGACGGCCCCCAGCTTTTCAAGGCCTTCCTCTCGGCCCCAAACGGCCAAGTGATTCGCGCCCCCCAAGCCTTCGTTTGCCGAGATATAGAAACCCTCAATCAATCGGTCCGAAAAAGCATCCCCAACCGCCAAGCCCAAATAGCCTACGCTAGCCCGCTTGGCCAATTTAGCCCCCAAGAAAGCCAAAATGTAATTGTCGATTTTTATCGCTATAATTGCAAAATTGGCCCCCAAAATTATCAGGTCCTGCTCGAGCTCGACCAAAAACGAAGCTGGTGGATCCAAAACTGGCAAGCCCATAGCCTCCAAAACCTCCCCCCAGGCCCACACCAAATTCAACTCAGCCTCTACAATGCCCAAAAAGAAAAAGTGTATGGCCCCATCGCTGAAGAAATTCTAATTCTAGAAGAAGAAGAATAATTTGGGGCTGCCCACTCGCTGCGCTCGGGTCGGGCTGTTTCGCAGCTCGCTATTCGCTCGGCCCTGCGCAGGCTACGCCTGCTGGGTCTGGCCCTCTGGGCCACTGCTGTCCATCCCTCAGCCTGCGGCGGCTCCGCCGCCTGTCCCCTCCAAAAAAAATATTGGCCAGAAAAGCCCCAAAAGCCCATTTTATGGGCCCCAAAAAAGGAGTTCCAAAGAACAAATTTTTTATTCCCTTTTTTTCTTAGCAAATTTGCCCTCCGCAAATCAGACAAGCACCACCAATTAAGACCTCATCTAATTGATATACAATTATTTGAAAGACTCGCCTGCTATGAATTTTAATAAAACTGACCAAAAGAAAAATCTCAAGAGCTTCAAGCAAGCCCAAAGCAATAACGCCTTTGGCAAAGTGCAACCCCAAGCCCCCGCCCTCGAAGAGGCCGTCTTGGGCGCACTGATGCTCGATAAAGATGCCCTGGCCATCGTCATCGATATCCTTTCTCCCGAAAGCTTCTATGTCGAACGCCACCAACATATTTATAAGGCTATCTGCAAACTCTTTGAAGATAGTAACCCCGTCGATTTGCTGACCGTTACCGAAGAGCTCCGCAAAATGGGCAAACTAGAGGCCGTAGGCGGCCCCTACCAATTGGTAGAACTAACCAACCGCGTAGCCTCTTCCGCCAACGTAGAATATCACGCCCGCATCATTTCCCAAAAGTTCATCCAAAGAGAACTCATCCGCGTGTCTACAGAAACCATCAATGAGGCCTATGAAGATACCGCCGATGTTTTTGACCTTCTCGATAAGGCCGAACAAGGCCTCTTTGGCATTACCGAACAAAACCTCAGCCGAGGCTCTATGGGCATGAGCACCCTGGTCAATATGGCCATCAAACAATTTGAAGAGCTATCGGAAAAAGAAGATGGACTGACCGGAGTGCCTTCTGGCTTTACCGCCCTCGATCGAGTGACCTCCGGCTGGCAACCCAGTGATTTGGTCATCGTCGCCGCCCGTCCAGGTATGGGTAAAACCAGTTTCACCCTAGCCGTGGCCAAAAATGCAGCCGCACAGTTTAGCTCGGGGGTCGCCTTTTTCTCCTTAGAGATGTCTAGCGTACAGCTGGTCAATCGGATTATCTCTATGCAGACCCAAATCTCTTCCGAAAAGCTCCGCAAGGGCCAACTCGAAGATTATGAGTGGCAACAACTCTATGCACAAGTGGACCAATTGGGCAAAATGCCCATCTTTATTGATGATACCCCAGGCATTAGCATCTTTGAACTGCGCGCCAAATGCCGCCGCCTCAAAATGCAACACGATATCCAACTCGTTGTTATTGATTACCTCCAACTGATGACCGCAGGCGGTGGCGATAAAAACGGAAACCGAGAACAAGAGATCTCTACCATCTCTCGTGGACTCAAGGCCCTGGCCAAAGAACTCAATGTGCCCGTGATCGCCCTCTCGCAACTAAGCCGTGCCGTAGAAACCCGTGGCGGCTCCAAACGCCCTATGCTTTCCGACCTTCGGGAATCTGGTGCCATCGAACAAGATGCCGATATCGTTACCTTTATTTATCGCCCAGAATACTACGATATCCTAGAAGATGAAGAAGGCAACTCCCTTCAAAATATTGGCGAACTTATCATCGCCAAACACCGTAATGGTTCGCTAGAAACCGTCCGCCTACGCTGGGATGGCCAATATGCCCTCTTCTCTAATTTAGAAGACCAAGACTTTAATGGCCTGCAACAAGCCGGCGGCAATTTCCAGCTCCCCTCCAACTTAGGCGGCGAACCCAGCCCCCTGTCCTCTAAAATGAATAATGACAACGGCAGTATAGATGATATCCCCTTCTAAAAAATGGGAACTTCTTGCCCCTTTTTTCCTTTTGAGGGTCTGCAGCAGCCTAAAAGACTGTTTTTTAATATCTAGGCTGTAAAAATTATTATTTTATTGAAAATTGCCTATTTTTGCAGGCGTTTCCAAAAAAAGCGGAGACATGAAACATCTTAGAGCCTACACAATCAACTTTCTAAGTTTGGCCGATGGTCAACATCAATTTGATTATGAGCTCAATGAAAAGTTCTTAAGTGCCTTTGAGGATGCCCCTCTAGACCAGGCCCAAGTCGTAGTTAAACTGCAAATGCTCAAAAAGCAGCAGTTTATGCAGCTTGACTTTCAGCTTTCTGGCCATGTTCCGGCCCAATGCGACCTTTGTGGACAAGATTTTGACTTGCCCATTGCGCTAAATGAGCAAATGATTGTTAAGTTTGTGCATGAATTGCCTGAGTTCCCTGAGCCCGAGCTAATTTATCTGCAACATGGCGCCAGTCAGCTAGATTTGGCCAATACACTCTATGAGTTCTTGGTACTCGCTGTTCCAATTCGAAAGGTCCACCCCAATGAGGGTTGCCCTCCTGAAATTTTGGATTTGCTAGACCAATACAGCCAACTGCCTGAAGAAGAAGAGGAGGAAGACGAAACTCCAAATTCTTCTGTCTGGGATGCTCTCAAAGATTTAGACTTAGAATAACCCTTCACATTTATTATTGAAAAAATAGTACTTTATAAAATTCTGTAGAAATGGCACATCCTAAGAGTAGAATATCAAAACAACGTAAGCGTAAGCGTCGTACCCACTATAAAATCGAGGCTCCTAACGTAATCGACTGCCAAAACTGTGGCGCTCCTAAATTGCCTCACCACGTTTGTGGCGAGTGTGGTTTTTACCGCGGCCGCCTTATGGTAGCTCCTAAGGTTAAAGAAGTAGCTGCTCCCGCAGTAGACTTTGGCAATGAAGGCCTAGACGATTAAGTCTACCCCCCTTTTTGCTTTATATCTCAGGCTCTAGTTGCTCGGCAGCTAGAGCCTAAGCTATGTTCTTTTAGACCAAAATAAAAAGAGCGCAGTTATCTAAATGGATAACTGCGCTCTCTTTGCTTAGGCTCCTCCCCTACCCCTTGGGCAAACGAACCGTATAGCTTTTTCGCTTGGCATTGGTCAATTTGCTTCTGAGAATCCAAGGGTTATGCAATTTGAGGGTCCGATAACTCAGGCCCTGCTCCTTGCAAAAAGAAGCCCAATTAGTTGGTCCATTAACCGTCACCAAACGATAATCGGGAAAGGCGGGATAAAGATCTTCCTGCTCATAGTAAAACCCATAACTCTCTGGATCACCCAAAATACATTTGGTGGCAAAAATACGAGGCAAATAACGCATCGTTTCCGCAGGCAATTCCAACTCATAATAAGCCGTTCCTCCCTGCGCTCGCTGCCGCTCTTGCACTCTGCCCTCACCACAATTGTAGGCTGCCGCCGCCAAGGTCCAACTGCCAAATTTGTTTTTTAGGCGCTTGAGCAACTTACAGGCCGCCTCGGTTACCAAATAAAAATTTAGGCGCTCATCTACCTCCTTATTCACCTCCAAACCATACATACGAGCCGTAGCAGGCATAAACTGCCAAATTCCCTTGGCCCCAGCTGGCGAGGTCGCATTTAGCAAATTACTTTCCGTAACCGCCAAATACTTGAAGTCATCAGGTACCCCATTTTTTTTGAGCACCTCCTCCATCATCGGAAAATAACGATTGGCCAATTTCATACTATGAATAGTGGCCGAATGTCGAAAACAAATCGACAATTGCTCCCGGTCAAAACGCTCCCGCATATCCATATCCTGAATAGGCACCGCCTCCCCAGCAAAACTAAGCGAATCAGGAATCTTAGGCATCTGCACCTGCTGCACATGCTCCAAACGAGGAGCCTGAGGAGCCGCCTCGGGCTCATCCTTGGGGTCCGTATAAGAGGTCAGGACCAAAAAGGCCAAAAAGGCAGTGGTGCCCAAGCTGTAAACCAATAAGGAGGATAGCGTTTTCATCTTACTTTTTCTTTTTTTGCTTATAAATCGGAACCGTCGAACAGGCTTCTCCAAACATAATGCTTTTGGCCACTGGCTGCAAAATCCGCGTGATTTCCATATAGGCCGCCACCGGCACGGGCTTGTCACTACAACCTTTAATCACCACGGGCTTGCCCGCAAAATCGGCCAAATCTAGTTGGCCCAAAACAGCCTGATAATGCCCCGCCAAAAATTCTTCTTGGCTCCCAAAACGAACCGCCAAAGCATAAGGCGCCGCCAAACTGACCACCAACTGATAGGCCCAAGTGGGCACAATCGCATCCGCAGAACAATATACTCGCAAATTTTTGCCCGCATATTGGCTCCAATCTATCTCTTTGAGCGCCTGTCGAAAATCTTTCTCCCTCAAAATTAAGCCTTTAAAGAGATAATCTTTGATATCAAAGACCAAAATTTCGGCCCGCGGATAATAATCTTCCAAATTAAAGTTGATGAGGCTACTTTGCGCCACTCTATTAACTAGGGGTTGGTTTTTCATGTTCTTTTCTTCTTTTTTATATTTTTTTGGGGCCTCCGCAGCAAAGCTGCGGCGCTACGTTTCGCAGCTCGCTCTTCGCTCGGCCCTTCGCAGGCTTCGCCTGCTTGGTCTGGCCTGCGGCCACTGCTGCACATCGCTAGGCCGGGGCGGCTTCGCCGCCTAACTGGCCCAATTTATAAATGTCGCTCCCAATGGTTTTGTTCTTGGATTTCCTCCATAATTGACAAATAGCTTTGGTAGCGCAGCTCATGTATTTCGCCTGTTTCTAGACCTGCTTTTACGGCACAGTGCGGCTCATTGATATGCAAGCAATTATTATACTTACAATTTTTAGAAGCCTCAAAAATTTCGGGAAAATTATGGGCCACATCTTGGGGCTCCAAATTGAGAAAGCCCAGCTCCTTGATGCCTGGAGTATCAATAATTTCGCCTCCTTGAGGCAAAGTAAATAGCTCGGCAAAAGTAGTGGTGTGCATTCCCTTTTGGCTATAATCTGAAACTTCATTGGTGCGTAGGCCAAAGCCAGGCACCAAGGCGTTAATCAAAGAAGACTTGCCCACTCCAGAATGGCCCGAAAAGAGGCTGCGCTTATCCTTGAGCAACAACTTAAGTTCCTCTAAGCCCTCTCCTGTTTGGGCAGAAACCAAGCGAGTTTGATAGCTAGCTCGGCCATAGAGAATTTTGAGGCCCTCATACATTTCAAGGTCATCCTCATCATAAAGGTCCGCCTTATTGAGAATAATATAAGTGGGAATAGAATAGGCTTCGGTGGTGAGCAAAAAGCGATCAATAAAGCCTAGCTTTACATTGGGTTCTCGGAGCGTGACCACCAAAAGGGCTTGGTCCAGATTGCAGGCAATGAGGTGTTGGTGGTGTTTTTGGCGGGTAGAGCGGCGGAGCACATAATTTTGGCGGGGCAAAATCTTGTGAATCATGCCTGTTTCTAGGCCTTTTTCTTGCTCAAAGAGGACCTCATCGCCTACGGCGACGGGGTTGGTCAGTTTATAGCCCTTGAGCCTAAACTTTCCTTTGATTCGACAATCATAAACTTTATGGTCGGGCGTTTGGACACGATACCAGCTACCGGTAGATTTAATTACAGTTCCTTGCATAAAAGGCGTTAGATCTAAATTCTAAAAATTGGTCCATATTTAATGGCAGGCGGCCACCATTTCGGCCATGAGTTGGGGTGCTTTTTCTAGGGCATTGCCCACGACTACCAGATCGGCTCCTGCTTGAATATTTTGGGCTACTTTTTCGGCTGTGCGGATGCCCCCGCCCACAATGAGCGGCAGCTCTATGGCAGAAGCAACAGCCTCAATCATTTGGCTAGAAATGGGCTGAAGGGCTCCAGAGCCGGCATCCATATAAATCAGTTTGAGGCCTAGAAGTTGGCCCGCTAGGGCGGTACAGATGGCAATATCTTCTTTATTGGCGGGAATAGGTTGGGTATTACTAATATAAGAAACCGAAGTGGGTTTTCCGCCATCAATGAGCATATAGCCCGTGGGTAAAATTTCTAGAGGGCTTTTGCGCAAATAGGCAGCAGCTTCTACATGTTGGCCAATTAGCAGGTCTGGGTTGCGGCCAGAAATGAGAGAAAGCAGCAGTAGGGCATCGGCACTATGGCTAATTTGGCGCAGGGAGCCGGGAAAAAGGAAAACGGGAATATCCGTTTGGCTTTTGAGTAGGGCCACCACCTCTTCTAGGGCATCATTGAGCAGCAAGCTCCCTCCTACAAAGAAATAATCTACACCAGCCCAAACCGCTCGTTCAATCGTTTCGTTCAATTCCGTCGTCTTAAGTTTATCGGGGTCGATAAGCAGGGCGAAGCCCTTTTGTTTTTGGGCCTTAGCCCTCAATAAATTTTGGTAAAGCGGAAAGTTCGCCAATCCTTTTAGCATAATCCTCGTTTAATCTTTGGGCGAAAGATAGTGAACTTTTGGCGACTGCCCCTAGCTTTTGGTTGAAGTTGTTGGCTTGGCCCTTGGGCATATTACAAAACTGTACTTTTATGCTGCTATTGGGGTATAGGTAACTGCTGCTACAGACTAATTGGTCTAGTTTCTTTATCTTATAATAAGAGATTGGGGGGCTAGTGTGGAGAGCCAAGCGCAAAGCCGTTTTGTTGAGCGGCCTAGCGATGTGCAGGGGTGGCCGAAGGCCAGACCGAGCCGCTGCAAGCGGCGAAGGGCCGAGCGAACAGCGAGCCCCGAAACGTAGCGCCTGCCGTAGGCAGGAGGCCCCAAAATAATAGAATCAGACTTGTTTATTCACTTAATTTTGACTTATGCGTTATTTATCAGCATTTTTAATTTTGGCTTTAGTGGGTTGGGCCGCATCTTGTAAAAAAGACCCTGTAGATCCTCCGGTGGAGGAGACAAAAAACTTGACTTTAAACTTCAAGGCGCAATTTGATGGGCAGGCCTTGCCGATGTTTACGGATGTTTCGGCTCCGAATGGAGAAAATTTTCAGTTGCAAGTATTTAATTTTTTTCTTTCTTATATAGAAGTGCAGAAAGAAAATGGCGATTGGGTATTGGTAGATAGTTCTGCTTACGTTAATTTTAATAGCTTGGTAGACTTAGCGGATGCTGAGGCTGGGGTTGATTTGAGTTATAGTTTGGCGGAGACGGGTAATTTTACGGCCATTCGTTTTGGCTTGGGGGTATCGCCTGATTTGAATGCCATGGATCCGGCGGACTTTAGCAGTGCGGTAGCTTTGGGGGATGCTGGAAATTACTGGACGGCTTGGGACAGTTATATTTTTACGCGTACGGAAGGCAAGATAGATAGTTTGCCTACTGCTGCGGGTGGAGATGTTAATTTTCTTTATCATTCTGGGGTAGATGGCATGTATCAGCAAAAGAATTTCAGTAAACAATTCAATTTGGAGCAAGCGACCAGCTTAAATTTTACGATTGATATAAAAGAGGTATTTTACAAAGTGGGGCAAGAGATTCCGATTGCGGACAACAACGTCAGTCATTCTGGTGACCCTAGCACTGCGGAATACGCCATTGTAAAAACCGTTATTACGAATATGGGCCAGGCCCTAGAATTGCAATAAACTATGTTTAAGAAATCCCTTCTTTACTTGAGCTTAGGCTTGGGCAGCTTGTTACTTTTGGAAACAGCCTGCGACCCCAAGCCCGATGACATTGGTCCGGTTTCTCCTACAGTGGGGAGCTTGGATAGCATTCCGTATAACCCAGTAGCCTATGACTACCCTGAGATTAACGGCTTACCTGCTATGGAAGAGCCCAGTGACAATAGAGCGACAGAAGCGGGGGTTAAACTAGGTCGATATTTATTTTACGAGCGCAAACTCTCTATAGACAGCAGTATTTCTTGTGCCAGCTGTCATCATCAGGATCGGGCCTTTACCGATGGGAACCCTGTGGGTATAGGGGTTGGTGGTGCTGTGGGGACCAGAAACAGCATGTCCTTAATCAATGTGGGTTATAACTGGAAACAAAACAGCCAGCACAACTTTAACTGGGACGGCAAATTTGCCAGCTTAGAGGAGCAGGTGCTTTCGCCCGTAGAGCATCCTTTAGAAATGATGAGTAATTGGGAGGATGTCATGCAGCGTTTGAAAGGGCATGAGCATTATCCTCGGATGTTTCGTCAGGCCTTTGGGATTGAGCATATTGATGAGATGAGCAAAGAATTGGCGGCCAAGGCCCTTGCTCAATTTCTACGTACGCTTAACTCGGCAGATTCTGAATATGACCGAGACGAGTGGGTGCCCTTTGAGTATATGAGTGAAGCGGCCCAAAGGGGGAAGCTCCTCTTTTTGGGAGATGCTTTGGGCAGTGCCAGCACCAAGGATGCAGAATGTGCGCATTGTCATAGTTTTACTCGGGATGCGGCTATTTTTGCCCGCAATAGTTTTTCTAACAATGCCATTGACTCGGTGAGCAGCTTTATAGAATTTAGTGATAATGGATTGGGAGATGTTACGGGTTCGGTCGTGGACAATGGTCGATTTAGAGAAGTGAGTTTGCGGAATGTGGGCCTTACGGCTCCTTATATGCATGATGGTCGTTTTGCTACCTTAGAAGAAGTTTTGGACCATTATACTGATCATACCTCGGGCAGTAGGGGGCCAAATGTGGCCAATGAGCTGAGCACTGCGCCGGAGTTGCCGCATTTGACGGCCCAAGAGAAACAGGACATCATTACCTTTTTGCATGCCTTGACCGATACGAGCTATGTGAATAAAGCTGAATGGGCTGATCCATTTTTGCAGGCCGACCCTTGGGCCGAATAAAATGCAGTTTTTAGCATTTTTTTTAGATGAATGGAGGTTTATTTAGACTAAAATCATACGGTTTAATAAAAAATCTTCTGTTTTCAGCACTAAAAACCTCGTTCAAGATGCCTTTTTTATGAATTAAGCTTTTATATTTACTAATAAAATTTATCATCTCTGACTGATACTTTTGAAGCTGTAGGTAGACCACACACTACCCTATATGAGTGAAATTTTCCAAGGCTTACGCTCGTTTGATAAGATGAACTTATACCTACAGCAGGCAGATTGTCTAATTGGCAATCTGCTTTTTTTATGTCTACTAATCTCCCTATTTTGAGGAAAATCAGCTAAGCATGTTACACATTTTCAGAAACATTTTCCGGCTCTATCTTCGTCCGATTTATTTGGTTATTCAGGCCACTATAAATAGCTATGGACAAGACCGAGTGCAGCGGATGGGGGCGGCCTTGGCCTATTATACCATTTTTTCTTTGCCTGCCATTTTGATTATCATTATTGGTTTGGTGGGTTTCTTTTTGGGTGAAGCGGCGGTAGAGGGGCGTATTTACGACACCATTGTTGAGTTTGTGGGGGAGGCCGCGGCTGAGCAGATTCAGAATGCGGTAAAAAACATTGGCAGTCCGAGCACCAATTGGTTAGCGACCATTTTGGGTTTGGGCTTTCTGATCTTTTTATCTACTCATATATTCTATGCCTTACAAGAGGCCCTAAACACTATTTTTGGGGTAAGGGAAGTGGCTCGAAAGATGCAGATTGTGCAAATGATCATCAATCGGATTTTATCTTTTGGGATGATTCTCAGCATTGGGGGCTTGTTGGTCCTTTCCATCTTGCTCAACGGACTGATTTTGGGGCTCAGCACCTATATCAAAGGGCATCAGGATTGGGTGGCTAGTCATTTGCCGGATCAATTGGCGCCGGCGGTGAGCTATTTTACCTCCAATTTTTTAGTTTTTATCAATTTGGGGGTATCTATTCTCATCATTGCGATTTTCTTTATGTTGATGTATAAAATTTTGCCTGCGGCCCGTCTTCGTTGGCGCTACATCTGGTGGGGCTCCATTTTTTCGGCTATTTTGTTTTGGTTGGGTCAATTGCTGATGGGCTACTACCTCAGCCACACGAGTATTGTGAGTGCCTATGGGGCCACGGGCTCGCTCATTATCATTTTGCTTTGGGTTTATTATTCGGCCCAATTGATTTTTATTGGAGCCGAGTTTATCAAGGCTATTTGTGAATACAGAGGAGTGATTATTCAGCCCAAGGCCTATGCGAAAAAGATGCAGAAAGAGCGGCAATGGGTCAAGAAAAGTCGCCGCAAAGACGATAAAGGTCGGGTCATAGAACTCTATGAAAGTCCCTTGCCCAATGAACTCAGTTAAAAAAAGAGCCCCCAATCTTTTCAGATTGGGGGCTCTTTATGCTAAATTGATTTATTGGGGGATTTTAATTTTGGCCCCTACAAAGAAGCCTTCTACCTTGCCCCAACGTTGTAGTTGGTCCTTATTTAAGGCCTTTATTTGCGCTACGCTCACATTAAATTTGCGGGCCAAAACGCCTAGGCTATCGCCTCTTTGCACCCTATAAATTTTGGGCGTTTTGGGTGGTTCTGGACGAACGGGCGTTTCTTTAGGGGGCTGCCCCTCTCCTACTTTTAACTTTTGGCCCAAAGACAAACGCGCCCAGTTCACGCCAGGGTTGGCCGCTGATAACTTGCTAAAGGGAATCCCTAGTTTTCGAGCAATGCCATAACCTGTATCTCCGGAGACCACCGAATAATATTGAGTGCTCGCTTGTGGTGTAGGCGTGGGTGTAGGCGTGGGCGTGGGCTCCTCTTCTTGAGGGCTTGTTGTATTGTTGTTGCCTCCTGTGTTGTTAGTTGGGCTAGTTGTTCCCCGAAAAACGTCTAAAAAGCTAAAGACCTTGCTAGCATACTGGCTAATTTCTTTATACTTAGCGGTGGTATCCCAGCTCAGATTAAAGCGGGTCACCACATCTTGAATAGCGCCCTGCAAATGTGCTCGCTCCAAAAAGTCCATTTGTGGGTTGGAGCTAGCAGCGGCTTGAGCGCGCTTAAAGGCCTTCATCACGGTATATTCGCCAGCATTGTAGGCGGTGAGCAACATAGGGGCATCCTTGGGGTCATTGGCTGAAACGGCCAGGCCTGTCATTCGGCTCAGGCTACGAGCCTTTAGAATGAGGGCTAGGGTGCCGATCAAGGTATTTAAAGAAGCATCGGCCCAAACATCATTTTTATCTCGGTCCAAATACTCGCTCAATTTGGTATTTCTGTAGCGCAAATCTGGATATTGCTTAATCGTAGCTATCCAGGTCTGTCGAGTAATTTGCATCAGGCCCTTGGCCCCACTATAACGGCCTGCTCCTGCTCGAGCATTGCCTGAAGACTCTACCGCCACAATAGCTTTGAGCAAGGCGGCCTCTACCTTGAGCTGCTGCCCATAATAATCTAGTACGGGCTCATAACGCCGAATATTGGCTAGGCGGCCAGCTATATCTTCCTGACTAAATGTGTGTCGAGCTATCATATTTTAAGGGGATTTTTTGAATGAATGATAATTTGGGGCCTCACTATTTTTTTTGGGGCCTCCTGCCTTCGGCAGGCGGTTACTCCCTTTGGTCGTCGAACTGCGCCCTAAAGGGCTTGTTGTCGTTTCGGGGCTCGCTGTTCGCTCGGCCCTGCGGCGGCTTTGCCGCCTAGGTCTGGCCTTCGGCCACCCCTACACATCGCTAGGCCAATTGCACCAGCCCTATCGGTTACTCCCTTTGGTCGTCGCACTGCAGCCTAAAGGGCAAAAAAGGGGCTTCGCTCCTCAAAATAAAAAAAGCTTTCTCCAACCCAAGGGTAAGAGAAAGCTTTTTTATATCATTGATGTGAAATTTCCTAAGAAACCACTTCTACTTCTGCGGGAATGATATTCACGAAAGTGCGATTTTTATAGCCTTTCTTGAATTCTACGATACCGTCGCAGAGCGCATAAAGAGTAAAGTCTCTACCTTTACCCATATTTTCGCCGGGGTGGAATTTTGTACCACGCTGACGAATGATAATGTTTCCAGAGCGAACGAGTTGACCGCCGTATTTCTTTACACCGAGTCGTTTACTATTACTATCCCGTCCGTTGTCCGTACTACCTACACCTTTCTTGTGTGCCATGACTTTATATGTTTAGCGTACTAATTTAACAAATAATGAACTTCGCATAGCTATAAGCCTATGCAATGCTGTCAATCTTAATTTTTGTGAAAGACTGACGGTGACCGTTTTTCTTGCGGTAGCCCTTACGGCGCTTCTTTTTGAAAACGATTACCTTGTCACCTTTTAGGTGCTCTAATACTGTGGTGTTAACTTTAGCCTCTAGGGTAGGCTGACCAACTTGGTAAGTGTCGTCTTTTGCTAGGAGGAGTACTTTGTCAAAAGTAACTTGATCGCCCTCTTTAGCATCCAGACGATGAACAAAGATCTCTTGACCCTCGCTCACCTTAAACTGTTGTCCTTTAATTTCTACGATTGCGTACATCTTACCTGGATGAGTGAAAAATGAATAATTAATAAAATTTCGTACTTGCCTTTCGGCAGCGGGCAAAAATAATATTCTTTTGAGAAAGAAAGAAATTTTGGCCCAAAAAAATAAAGCCTGATGGTTAACCATCAGGCTTTTGTAGCGGAGGTTGAGGGATTCGAACCCCCGGACCCCGTGAAGGGTCTTCGGTTTTCAAGACCGACGCATTCGACCACTCTGCCAAACCTCCTGCGTAATCAGAACGATATCGTTCCGTCCTTGCGATTGCAAATATAGGGCGGGTATTCGGTTTGTCCAAACTTTTCTATAAAAAAAACTAGATTTTTTGAAGCAAAAACGGCAACTCCCTCATTTTCAGCCTAAAGAAATTTTATTTTTTTGCGTCTAGAAAGGCGCGCAGCGCCTTGGCTGAGGGATGGATAAGGGGGGCCGCAGGCCAGACCGAGCTTTTGAGCAAAGCGAAAAAGCGAAGGGCCGAGCAGACCTGCGAGCCCTGACACAGCCCGACCCGCCCGCAGGGCGGGGCAGCCCCAAAAAAGACTACTCCCCTAATTTTTCGGCTAAAATAGTTTGCATATCCTCTTGATGGGCTTGGTAAAAGATGGGGTTATGATAGACATTTAGTTTTTGGAGCAGGTAGTGCAGCTGCTGTTGCTCTTTTTTGCTGAGGGGGGCAATGGCCAATTTTCCGAGCTGTCCCATTTGTGGCAAAAGCTGCATAATGAGGTGTTCTCCTTTGGGGCTTAGAGAAACCAATTTTGCCCGGCCATCGCTGGGGTCGGGCTGGCTGCTGATGAACTGTCCTCTTTTCAGGCGGCGGATAATTTCCATACCCGAGCTAAACTCCATGGTATTTTTATCGATGAGTTGTTTTTTTTGCATGGTTCCATTGACTAAAAGAGCGGCCAGAAAACCAAACTCATCTATGGTAGAGATGGGCTCATCTTTAAACTTTTTCTTGAGGTAAAAGCGAAGGTATTTATAATTAAGGGTAACTAACTGAGTAATTTGGGCGGCTAAATCGCCTTGTAGGGGCATAGCGGGCGCTAATTCGGTTATATTATCTACCTCAATATCCTGCTCTAGAATCCAGTAGGCAAAATCCTTGGCGGTCCAATCTGGTTTGGGTCCCTCCTCTTCGAATGCGGCCAAATAAGGCAGTAAACGGATCAACTGATCGTATTTCATCATACTGTAAAAATATTTTTGTGGAAGAATCAAGCGGTAAATATTCCACAAAATTAAACAAATTAAAAAATGTTGTGTTTCCGCTGCATATTGAACGCTAAAACTGTATAAAAAGAACATGAACGCACTAAAAAATATATTATTAGGAGGTATTTGGATGGTTTTCATCCTATCCTACCTGCCTATTTGGGGGCAAAATGGCTTGATTAAGGGCCGAATTTTAGATGCCAAAAACAGCCAGCCCATTATGGGGGCTAGTGTGGGTATCCCTAGTTTGGGCCTTGGCGGTATCAGTAATATAGACGGGGAGTATGAAATTGCCAATTTGGAGCCTGGCTTTTATACGCTTACCGTAAGTTATTTGGGGTATCAGAGCCAGACCAAATCTGAAATTCAGCTGACCAACTCACGGCCTGCTAATATCGACTTTTTTTTAGAAGAAGAAAGTGAAGCCGTAGAAGAAGTAGTGGTTAAGGCCTCTCCCTTTAAGCAGAAGGCGGAGAGTCCGACCTCCTTACAGACCATTGGAACGGCGGAGATTCAGCGCAATCCGGGCGGAAACCGAGATATTTCTAAGGTGATTCGGATTTTGCCAGGGGTGACCACCACCAACTCTTTTCGCAACGACCTGATTATTCGGGGGGGAGCGCCCAATGAGAACCGCTTCTTTTTGGATGATATTGAGGTGCCGAATATTAACCATTATGCTACGCAGGGGGCCTCGGGTGGGCCACAGGGTTTGCTCAATGTGGATTTAATTTCGGAGGTGGACTTTTTTAGTGGGGCTTTTCCGGCCAACCGAGGCAATAGTTTGAGCTCGGTCTTTAATTTTAGGCAAAAGAATGCCCGAGACGACCGTTTGGGTTTGACCGCTAGCGTGGGCGCCACAGATGTTTCCCTGGCCTTAGAGGGACCTTTAGACAAGAACAAGAACCACAGCTTATTGCTTTCTGCTCGTCAGTCTTATCTCCAATTTTTATTTGATGCCATTGGGCTTTCTTTTTTGCCCACCTACAATGATTTTCAGTTTAAATGGCAATATAAGCTGCCCAATAAGGACCTATTTTATGTGACTGGCTTGGGCGCCATTGATCGTTTTAAGCTCAATTTGGATGCTAATGAAACCCCAGAGCAGCGTTATCAACTGGATAATATTCCGGTGAACAACCAATGGAACTATGCCATTGGCGCGGTCTATAAGAAGTTTCAGAAGAATGGCTATTATACCTTTGTTTTGAGTAGAAATATGCTCAACAACGATATTTTCAAGCATGAAGATAATGACGAGAGTCTGCCCAGAACCTTTGATTACAACTCTCAGGAGAGTGAGAACAAATTGCGTTTAGAGCATAGTCTGCGCTTGAAGGGCGACTATAAACTGAGTTATGGTTTGGGCTACCAATATGTTCGTTATTTTAACCGCAGCAATTTGCAAGCCTTGGTGGGCGGCTCGCCTCAGCTCGTGAGTTATCAGACGGAGCTCTTTTTTCATAAGTATGCGGCTTTTGGCCAAATTAGCAAGCGGTTTTTGCAAGACCGCCTCAACCTTTCGGTGGGGATGCGCTTGGATGGCAATAGTTATTCGGAGCTAATGGCCAATCCCCTAGAGCAGTTTTCGCCTCGTTTGGCCCTTTCTTATGCTATTACGCCCCAGATTAGCTTTAATGCCAATGCGGGCATTTTCTATCAGCTGCCGGCCTATACGGCTCTTGGTTTTAGAAACAATGATGGGAGTTTGGCCAATCAGGATCGCCTAAAATTTATTCGCAATCAGCAGTTGGTGGCCGGTTTTAGTTATTTGAGCAAAACGGCCAGTAAGATTTCGGTAGAGGCCTATTATAAGAAGTATAACAATTACCCCTTTTTGCTCAATGAACAGATTGCCTTGGCCAACTTTGGGGCTGATTTTGGTGTAGTGGGCGCTGCGCCCCTAGATGATCGTGGAGAGGGCCGTAGTTATGGACTAGAATTCTTGTTTCAACAACGTCTCTACAAAGGCTTTTATGGCATTTTGGCCTATACTTTGGGCCGCTCTGAGTTTAAAAATCAGGCGGGAGATTATGTGGTTTCTTCTTGGGATAGCCGTCATATTGTGAATGCGGCCTTGGGCAAAACGATTCCGATGATGAACCAAAAGATCCGCAAGGCCCGCAATGAAAAGCGGGAAGCCAAGGGAAAACCAGCCATTACGAAGACGCTGGTTAATCAGGAGTTACAATTGGGTTTAAATATCCGCATGCAAACGGGCCTGCCCTATACGCCTTATAATGACAGCCTCTCTGCTTTGGTCCAAAACTGGAACAGCTTTAATGAGGGACTTAGAGATTATAGCCAACTCAATAGCGAGCGGACCAATTTATTTTATGGGGTTGATTTTCGGGTAGATTATAAATGGTATTTTCCCAAATGGAGCCTACAACTCTACTTTGATTTGCAGAACTTCCCCGCTCAGGCGGCCAGTCAGCCTCGCCTCATTTTAGAGCAGGGCGATGATGGCGATCAGCCCATTAGTATCATCAATGAGGGACAGCCCGATGCTGCTTATTTGCTCAGGAGCATAGACAATACCAGCTCGGTAACGGTGCCTTCTATTGGGGTCATTATTCAATACTAATTGAGTTTTGGGGCTGCCCCTCCCTACGGTCGGGTCGGGCTGTGTCAGGGCTCGCAGGTCTGCTCGGCCCTGCGGCGGCTTTGCCGCCTGGGTCTGGCCTTCGGCCACCCTTATCCATCCCTCAGCCAGATTTGATCGCGCTGCTTTGGCCATCCTTTGCTATGAATTTTTGGCTAGACCAGCTATTTTTTAAGGGCATAGCCTTCGCTATGGCCGAGAAAAATAGGGCCGACTAGCAGAAAATTGCTGCAAAGGATAAAAGTGAGTGCGTTTAAATCTGGCTATTGCCTGCGGCCCTTCGGGCCTGCAAAACCGTTTAATTAAGATACTACAAGGCAGAGAGAACGCCCATTATTTTAAGGCTTGAGTGCTTCCCTGATCTAGAGAGGAGGGTCAAAACTATGGTTTTGGCCCTCCTTTTTTTGGGCCTGTTTCAGGATGTTGTGTTTGCCTTATTTTCGGGGCGAGCAGCCAAGCCGCCGAAGAAAAAAGCCCGGCTAAAAAAAATGGCTGAGCGGCTGAGGGATAGAAAGCAGTGGCCCTCGGGGCCAGCCCCAGGCAGCTTTGCTGCCGCAGGGCCGAGCGAACAGCGAGCTGCGACATAGCCCGACCCGACCGTAGGGAGGGGCAGCCCCAAAGAAAACTCCTTAAATAGAAAAGGCAATAGATTCTTAAAAAAGCTTATCTTATAATCGGCTATTAGTGAATAAATTAAATGCCTTGTCACAAACGGCATTGAATAATTTAGAACTAGTAGATTCCCCTCCATTTCATAACCCCCTTAAACGACAACTCTATGAGTTTTGCAGAAAAAAGGGCTGCTTTAGAGCAACTATTTGAGCAGCAAGAATTTGAGGCTATTGTTAAACAAGGAGCGCCTTTAACTTTTGAGTATGAAGAAGAGACTGATGTCGATTTCTTTTTGCTTTTGGCCAGAGCGGCCAAGGCCGCTCAGAAAAACGGCAAATATGAGTATTTTTTGTTTAAGGCCAAGGAAAAAGAGCCTACGAACATAGAAGTATTATTTAGTTTGGCCGAGCATGAAATTCTCTTTGGCAGTAAATTTAAGGCTGAAAACCATTTAGAGGCCATTTTGGAAGTAGATTCGGCCCATGCCAAGGCGCATGCTTATTTGGGCGATCTTAAGCTAGAGCAGCTCTCTTATGAAAAAGCCTTAGGGCATTATCAGCAAGCGATGCAGGACAAGAGCTTGGCACAAAACGAGCAAGAGCAGATTGCGGTATCGGTGGTAGAGCTCTATCAGAAATCTAGATCGACAGCGGAAGCTTTGGCCTTTTTGGAGCAGTACTTTCCGAAAGAAAAGTTTCAGCTCAATATCGAGAAGCTTCGCTTAAGGTTGTATCAAACAGATTCGGCCTACAAAGGGGACTACAAGGCGAGTTTGGCGCTTTTGCATCAGCATTTGCCAGAAGAAGTGATTTATATCTTGAATTTGGCGGCGATTGAGCCAGATCATCAGGCGGCCATTGCGCTTTATGAGAAAGCCATGGCTTTAGAATTGACAGAAAAAGAGAAGACGACCATATTAAAAAAGCGGGCCTATCGTTTGGTACAGGCCGAGGAATGGGCCAAAGCGGTAGCGGATTATGATGCTTTGATTGCGCAAGAAGAGCAGCCTTTATACTTTGAGATGCGGGCGGAGGCCAAAGAGCAATTGAAAGACCTCAAGGGGGCTTTGCAGGACTATAGTCAGGCCTTAAAATTAGATGGTGCCGCCAGTCGCTTACTTAAAGCCAGAGGTTTATTGTTTGCCAAGGCCAAGCAATATGATCGAGCTGCGGCGGATTTGACTGCGGCGGTTAAGGAAACGGGCAGCATGGGAATTGCAGAGCTCTACTATCATTTGGGGGTAGTCTATACTAAAAACGGGGATCGGAACAATGCCGTTAAGATGCTCATCAGGGCGGACCAACAGGGCTTTGCCAAGGCAACCGCCTATTTAGAAGAAAAATATCCGGAGCAGCTGCAGAAAGTGCGGGCCAACAGTGCCGATAAAATTCGGGCAAAATATGAGGCAGAATTTACGCGCAATGCCCAATCGCCAATTTTGCAGCAAGCTTTTGGTCAGTTATGGACACCCAATATGTCTAAAATCATAGCGGCCTCAGAAAAGGAGCTCCTAGAGTTGCCTGCCTTTTTGAGCAAGCAAGTATTGGACAAAATGTCTAAGGAAATGCTATTGATCACCCCAGAGGGATTACTTTTCTTTGAAAATGGGGCGGAAGTTCCCTTAGAGGCTTATTACCGTGTAGAAGTAGAGTCGGAGCATGCCATTTTATTAAGCGTTCAGCCGGTCAAGGGCGGAAGTTCGAGCAGTATGCGCATTTCTTTTTTTGAGGGAGAATTGCTCTTGCACTACCCGGTGCTAGAAGTAGATGCGGCGGCCAAGTACTACTATCCTGTAGAGCAGCCTTCGGCAGATCAGCTAGAGAAATTGAAGAAGAAGGCCTTGGCCTTAAACTACATGCCGGCCATTGAGGCCGCTATAGCCGAAATAAATACCTAAATACATTATCCTCATTATTATCTAATAATTAGAAAAACTAATTAGATGAGCCAAGAAGTAAAAGAATTTAAAGCCAAGCTGCAAGAGTTTGAGACTGCGGCGAACAAGCTGCAAGCTTATTTAAATGACTGTCAGCAATACTTGGATAAAAAAATCCAGGCAGAAAAAGAAAACATCCAGCAACAGCTACAGACCTTAGAGGGCTACTTAGCAGGAAACCCTGCAGAAAGGCTGAGTCAGGCGCCTGATCCTGGGGCTGAATTTGCCAGAGTCTTACAAAAGGCCAAGGAGTTAGAGAATGACATTCGGTCTAAGGAGTCATTTATTCAGTCTTATGTAGAAGAAGAACTAGGGGATAAGCTCAATACGGTAAAGTCGCCCTTTATGACGTACAGCCTTTATCGTAAGATGGTAGAGCGAGAAATCAAGGAAGATAAAGTTTTTGTTGCGGCCAATACCACACAGCTACTCAAGACGCTTGAAAAAATGGTAGCGGTTGAGGAGAATTTGGATAAAAAGAAGGCGCTCATCATGGCGACCAACTACCTCAAGCAATTTTTGAGCAGTTTGAAAGCCATAGACTACAGATACCTTCAACAGAGTGATATTGATCTACTGACTGCGCAGTTTAAAGATGCGGCAGAGAACTATCATCATAGCGAGGGATTTTTTAGTCGTTCGGCCACCAAGGGTTCTTTAAAGAAGCTAACCAAAGACAACCTAGGGCCATTAAAGGATTCTTTTGGTTTGGCTCTTTTGTATGGGGAAGCGCATCAGCCTAATGGCAGCCTTAGTAAGTGTGACCAATTTCAGGAAAAGTTGGATGACAAAGTGAAAGCCCTACGCAATAAGGGGCAGGCGGATGATTCGGTTAAGGCCAGCTTAGAGAAATTTGACATTTTATATATAGAGCCCTTAAAAGATGCCTTTAAGGAAGCTGATCCGGAGGGGGCCCAAGCTGTTATTAAGGGTGTAGAAGCCACTGAAGTACCTGATCAGATTGACTGGATTCGCAAGACCTTTGGCTTGGCCAATTGGGCCTATGAAAACTTTGGGGCTGCTGCCGGAAAATACTTGATTAAGAAAGCCAATGGCGAGCCTACAGAAGAGGGACAGCAGCCTACGATTTCTACAGGAGACCTATTAAAGTATAAAATATCGACTCCCGACTATGAGGTTAGTTTAGATGTTCCGCTCTTTGATCTGGGCTTTGTAGATGCAGGCTTAGAGTTGGGGGCGGCCTTCAAGGCAGCTTTTGAGGTAGGAGGCGCATTGACCCTACACAACTTCTTTGATCCGGCAATAGAGAAAGTTGTTAGTGGAAATATTGGGGCTTCGGCTACGGCAGAGGCCAAAGCCTTTTTGGGCATCTATGTGGCTATCTTAAAAATTGTCAAGGCATCGGCTAGAGCGGTTTTGGCTGCAGAGGCGGCAATTGGAGGAGAGGCGGCAGTTAGTTTGAATAAAGGCAACATTGCTGCAGCGACTAATTTTGCCTTTGATGCTGAATTAAAAGGTGGCTTGAGCTTTAAGGGCTACTTAGAATTTGCGATTGGCGCGACAGCTATCATCAAGGCTATTTTGGATACGATCGGCATCCCCGCCGAGGCCAAGCTACAATATCCAGAAAAAGGCAATGAACTCGTTATTTTGAATGTAGAGCGGGCGGCTAGCATGCATGCTCATATTCCATTTCAGAAAAAAGACGTTCCTTTTCCCGCCAAAGAGTTTGACATCAGCAAGGGCGAATGGTTGGTGGAATACCCCTTCATTGAAGATATGCAAAAGTTCTTCAGTGATAAGTTTTCAAAGCTAACGAGCAAAACCATTGATATGGAACCGCTTACGGCCCAGGAGCTAGAAACCTTAAAGGCTGAGTACGCCAAATTTTAATGCCTCATCCCACTTAAAATCAACTGATTATGAAAGCGAAGTTTAAAAGTCCAGATTTCTTAAAAGAGAAAGGAACAGATTTTAATATTAAGCTACTCAAGCAAGCTGTTAAGGGCGACCTAAGTAGCCCGCTCAAGTTTTTCTATGACACAGAATTTGACTTTGGAGAAGAGAAGTCGCCCCTAATGTATATTGGAGAGGGGGTTCCTTCTGCTTGGAAAAAATACATCAAGGAACAAAAGAAGTCGGCTTCTTTTGTTGCGGGCCAATGCCGTTTAGATGCGGAGGGCAACCTTCAGTTATTGGCAGAGCTGGGCAAGGGCCAAAAACCTGCGGTGCTTAAGGCACTGAATAAGAGTTTGCTTAAAAAATGTAAGCTGCAGGCCTATTTTGTCGACAGCCTAGAAGAGGCCGCGGCAGGAGCTGAAGCAGTAGCCTCAGCTAGTTCAGATACCGTTTTAGAAGATAATAGCATGGCTTTGCGTTTGGCGGCCCTCATCGAAAATGGCCAAGCTTTGATTAAACGCATTGATCCTGTGATTGCCGAGCTAGAGCAACCACTAGCCGATATTCGTTCTACAATCGTGACAGATGCCCTCATTCAGTCTGTACAATCAGGACTTAAGGTCATCAACTCCGTCAATCTTAGCGCTTATATTGCCAATGCCCAAGCCGCTTTGGCCGAAGCTAAAGACGAGGCTGAGCTTCAGGAGCTAGACAAAGTTGTTGCTGAAGTTAAAGCCAAACAACCGATTTTAGCCCAAATTGCGACCAACAGCGCTAAAGTTGATAAGGTCAAAGATCCTATGGATAGCGATTTTGCCCCCATCAGCGATGATCCTTTCCGTACCTTTTTAGGGCAGCTCTAAACAGCTCATTCTACTATTTTTTTTTTAGCTAAGAGACTCTTTTTAAGGGTCTCTTTTTTTTGGGGCCTGCCGCCTTCGGCGGCCGGGCCCTTTCGGGGCTCGCAAGCCTGCTCGGCCCTTCACCGCTTTCAGCGGCTCGGTCTGGCCTGCGGCCACCCCTTCAGGCCCCTAGGCCCCCCCCCACTGCTCAGCTACAAGCCGCTTCGCGCCTTCAAGCTTCGCAGGCTCGCGCCAAGCGCGCCCGGCCGGCGGCTGGCGGCGGCCACCACATGCTCTGCACTTGAGCTAATCTAACCCTCAATATATTCCATTTCAGGCCTAGCCCTCCCCTGCCCCGCCCCCGCCTGGGGGCTGGGCTCCTTTGGCCTACGGCCAAAGCGCCCAGCATTACGATCCCCCCCTCCGGGGCGCATCCCCATAAAAAAAGGGCTGTCGGGAAAACCCGACAGCCCTTCACTACATCATCAACTCAGCACTAACGAAGCAAATTCACCGCCCCGTTAATCACTGCCGTCTCTCCATCAATATAGAGCACTTCAGCATACCAAGCATAAGCCCCAGAATTCATTGGCTTGCCCTTAAAGCTACCATCCCAACCCTGTTGAGGATCATTAGGATCAAGGTCCAAACCTTCATACACCAACTCGCCCCAGCGGTCATACACTCTAAACACCAACACCTGTTCCACCTTCTCATCGCCCTGAACAAAGAAACGGTCATTATTCCCGTCACTATTCGGCGTAAAGGCCGTAGGTGCAGCTGCATTTCTAGGCTTCTCCATCTTCACCACAATCGTGCTATCCTCCATACAGCCAGAAGCATTCATGGCCGTAAACTGATAAATCCCCGACTCATAAGGCGTCAATGAAGTCTCCAAACTACTATCCACCAATGCCCCAGCGTTAATCTCGGTCCACCACCAGCTTGCCGCAGTCGTATCATTCAAATCCGCAAAAAGCGTCAAAGTATCGCCATACTCTAGCACATACTCCACTTCGCCCGAATCTAAAGCCGGACCAAAGCTCGTCATAAAGAAGGGATCTGCCGCTTCTACCGTCACCAAAGTATCAAAAAGACAACCATTGTTATCTTGGACATACAAAGGATAAATCCCCGCTTCCAAGCCCACAAAAAGGTTACCGCCCTGAAACGTCAAGCTATCTAGACTATAAGTATAGCTACCCAATAGCGTCGATCCGCCCGTTCCATCCAACTGAATGCTTCCGTTCGCATCGCCCACACAGGCCGCGCCTGTAATACTGAGGTTGCCAATACCTACTTCCGTCGGATTCGCCAAGCTAATGCTCGTATCTACCTTACATCCATTGGCATCTTCTACATTAAGGGTATAGTTGCCTGCTGCTATGCTATCCAAACTAGGCGTTAGCGCACCATTGGACCATAGATAATTGTAAGGCGAAGTTCCACCAGCTACCGTAGAGCCCAAAGCGCCTGTACTATTGTTGTAGCAATCTACCGCTCGAACTTGGTTCAAACTCAACTCTAGTTCCGCAGGCTGACCCACTAGATAGCTAAAGCTATCCACACAACCACTAATCGATTGGACCACCACGCCATATTGGCCAGCAGCTAGGGCCGTAATGCTCGTGCCCACAACACCATTGCTCCAGTAACTCGCCTGCAAAGGCTCATTCGAGTTCGTAATGCTAATCGCACCCGTAGAGGCCCCATAGCAATCTACATCATCAATCGCTACCGTAACACTCAAGGCCAAAGCCTCTTCTACTACTGCCGTATCTACTTGCGTACAACCATTCAGGTCTGTTACACTCACATAATAAGTGCCCGCAGAAAGGCCAGTCGCTACATTCGTCGTCTGACCCAAAGGATCTGACCACTGATAACTCAAGGTTCCTGTTCCGCCAGAAGCCGTCACCTGAGCGCTTCCATCTGCGCTGCCTGTACAGCTTGCATCTGTTACATTCACAATTTGGCTACTAATTCCTGAGCTTTCATTTACTGTTGCCGTACGGACCAAAAAACAGCCGTTGGCATCTGTAATCGTCACGCTATAGCTACCAACACTCAAGTTCGAGTTCACATCACTGCTCGCTCCATTCGACCAAGCATAAGTGTAATCGCCATTGCTATTTGGCGTTCCACCGCTCACAATAGCGGTAATTTGACCAGAGGCTCCACCAAAGCAAAGCGCATCTGCAGTATTTAGGGTCGCCACTAGCTCACTAGCGGGTTCACTCACTATAATCTGACTGTTGGTCACACAACCATTCGCATCCGTTACGCTGACCACATAAGTCCCTGCGGCCAAACCGCTAATACTTTGGCCAGTCATTCCGTTGGACCAAGCAAAGCTGTATGGTAAGGTTCCGCCACTCAAGAAGACCGTGGCCGTTCCATCGGCTCCCCCTTTACAGTTCACCGCTGTCATCCGAATCGTATCGACCACTAGGGCCGCAGGTTCTACCATATTGACATCCAATGTCGTGCTACAGCCATTGGCATCTGTCGCCGTTACTGTATTTACTCCAGCGCCTAGGCTAGTTGCCGTCGCTGTAGTCTCGCCATTGGGCCAGAGATAGCTGTAAGGGGCATTCCCTCCACTAGCTACTACCGTAGCCGTTCCATTTTGATCGCCATTACAACTAGGGTTGCTGCTCGACACAAAACTCAATACGACAGGATCGGGGTTTTGTAGCAAGACTTGTTCTGTTACAGAACAACCTTGGCTATCCACTACCACCACAGAGTAAGCCCCTGGCGCTAGGTTCATTGCCGTGGCCGTAGTTTGTCCATCAGACCAAAGGTAAGTATAAGGGGCTGTTCCACCTGTGGGAACTGCCGTAGCGCTACCGCTATTTGCTCCAGCACAGGCTGCTGTATTGGTGGTAATTGTTGTGCTCAACAAGCTTGGCTCGCCAATCACAATACTTTCTACTAGCTCACAGGCATTGGCATCGGTGATCGTCACGCTATGCGTTCCTGCCGATAGCCCTACTGCTGTTGCTGTTCCTTGGCCATCTGACCAGAAGTAAGTATAAGGCATTGTTCCACCTTGTACGCTTACGGTAGCATTACCATCTGTACTTCCATTACAGCTAGGCGCATTGGCGCTCATACTAGCCGTTAGGACTGCGGGCTCTTCTACTTCTGTAGTAGACACCATATCGCAACCATTCGCATCGGTGACGGTCAGCTCATAAGTACCCGCCATTAGGCCTGTAATTGTGGTTCCTGTCATGCCATTACCCCAGTTGTAGCTATAAGGAGGCGTTCCACCACTAGCGCTTACGCTAGCCGTTCCATCGCTTCCGCCTGCACAAGATACATCCGTATCGCTTAGGCTCAACTGAATGGCTGTAGGCTCCGTAATCGTTACTGAAATCGGCAATACACAGTTGTTTCCATCTCGGACCTCTACCGTGTAGGTTCCTGCGCAGAGCCCCGTAAAGTTATTATTGCTGCTAAATACATTGCCTGTTTGACCAGGACCTAAAATGCGATATTCATAGCCATTTACGCCCAAAGTACCGGTTCCCGATACCGCTGTAGCGATAATTTGGCCATCGCAATCATTAGCACAGAATACATTCACTTGTTGGATCGTCGCATCCAAAGGTACTGGATCCGCCAAGCTGATGCTATCAATAGCTGTACAGCCAGCAGCATCCGTTACCGTTACGGCATAAGTCCCTGCCGCCAAGTTGCTAGCAATTGTGCCATTTTGGGCTTGGGCGCCAGACCAGGCATAAGTATAAGGCGCAACTCCACCACTAGCGGTGACCTGAGCCGCTCCATCTGCTGCACCAGGGCAGCTAATTGCTGCACCATTAAAGTTCGAGTATTGTTGCACGTTAAGCACAATTGCTGAAGGTGCTGTAATGCTTGCAGAAGCCGAAGAAGTACATCCTCTAGCATCCGTTGCCGTTACGGCATATGTACCTGGCGCTAGACCATCAGCAGTAGCTGTAGTTTGTCCATCAGACCAAATAAAGGTATAGTTGGGTGTGCCCCCCAAAGCGTCGGCGGTCATTTCACCATCACTATCTCCAGCACAAATAGGATTAACTGGGTTAATGATATTGACCACTACAGCCGAAGCAGGTTCGCCAACAAAAGTGCTAAGAGTAACAGAACAACCATTGGCATCGGTCACGGTCACATCATAAGGACCAGTAAGCAAATTACTAATTTGGAAGCCAGACTGCCCATTAGACCAGTTATAGGTATAAGGAGGCTGTCCACCTGTTGTTGTTGCGGTAATTTGTCCATCATTAAGACCGTAACAGCTAATAGAGTCGGTAACTAGTGTAGAGACTACAGCTGTTGGCTCTACAATATTGACACTATCAATAATAAAGCAGCCATTGGCATCGGTAATCGTTACGGACTCCATCCCTGCTGCCAAGGCAGTAGCCGTTGCAGTTGTCTGGCCATTCTCCCAAAGGTAAGTATAAGGAGCGGTTCCGCCAGAGGTGCTTACTGTAGCTGTTCCATCAGTCAGCCCATTACAGCTAATTGTACTGCTATTAAAGATAGGAGTAGTTAATGCAGTTGGTTGGTTAACGGTTACTGTAGTATCTACAGCGCAGCCGTTGGCATCAGTTACCGTCACGGTATGTTGGCCAGCAACTAGGCCAGTAGCCGTAGCAGTGGTTTGTCCCATGGCAGACCAGAAGTAAGTATATCCTGCAGCGCCTCCAGTTGCCGTTATCGTTGCGCTACCGTCAGCACTACCAAAGCAAAGAGCTGGGTTAGTTGTTGCCGCTAGCTGAATGGCAATACCATCTGCTACAGTTTCGCAGATACTAAAGGTACAGCCTTGTGCATCAGTTACTGTCACACAATAATTTCCAGTGACTAAGCCTGTTGCGGTAGCCGTAGTTTGGCTTCCTGCAGCGGCATCCCAGAGATAAGTATAAGGTCCAGTCCCCCCTGTTGGAAGAACCGTTACGGTTCCATCTGCACTACCAAAGCAGAGTGCATCGGTTGTACTTGTAGTTGCACTAACAGCGGTAGCAGGTTCTCCTACCGTAGCTGTTTCTATAATATTACAGCCATTATCATCTGTAATCGTTACCGTGTAAGTTCCAGCGCTAAGGCCAGTAGCGGTAGCGGTAGTTTGCGTGGGGCTTGTACTCCAGCTATAGCTATAATCAACAGCTACCGTTCCGCCAGAGGCAACAACGATTACGGTACCATCGGCACCAGCAAAGCAATTTACATCCGTAGTTGAGCTAGTAGCAGAAAGCGCCGTAGGCTCAGTCAGTGTAATACAATTGGTAGCGGTACAGCCATTCACATCAGTGACCGTTACACAATAAGCGGTATTGGCGGCTAGTGAAGTAGCGCTAGCGCTTGTTTGGTTGCCCGTATTGGCATCCCAAAGGTAGGTATATCCGCCTGAGCCTCCAGTTGCGGTAGCAATAGCTTCTCCATCGCTACTTCCGTTACAGCTTACATCTTGACCATTATAGTTAGAGCTAACGGCCAAAGAGACTGTTACTGCAGTGGGTTCATTGATGACTACAGAGTCTAGGGTTTGGCAACCATTGGCATCTTCAACAGTGACAAAATATTGCCCTGCAGCTAGGTTAGTTGCGCTTGCTGTTGTTTGTGCTGCAGCATCGTTCCAGCTATAGCTATAAGGAGCAGTACCATCTGTTGCACTAACCGTAGCTGCACCATCAGATCCTGCATTACAGCTTACATCTGTACTCGCCTGCATAGTAGACAAAAGCGGCAGTGGTTCATTTACCGTTACGGTAGCTACGGCAGAGCAGCCCAAGCTATCGGTAACTGTTACGGCATAAGTGCCTACACAGAGGTTAGTAGCGATGGCCGTAGTTTGGCCATCAGGCCAGAGATATAGATAACCGGCTGCGGCAGGAGTTCCACCTGTAGGTAGGGCCTCTACTTCGCCATCGCAGTTGCCTGCACAGCTAATATCTTGGCCATTATAGTTAGAGATTACTCCTGCGGTTAAGCTTAGCGCAGCGGCGGGTTCTACTATAGTGACTGTTTCTGTAATATTACAGCCATTATTATCTGTAATGCTCACTGTATAAGTTCCAGCACTAAGGCCAGAGGCAGTAGCGGTAGTCTGAGTTGGCGTTGTACTCCAGCTATAGCTATAATCAACAGCTACCGTTCCGCCAGAGGCAACAACTGTTGCAGTACCATCGGCTCCACCAAAGCAATTTACATCCGTAGTTGAGCTAGTAGCAGAAAGCGCCGTAGGCTCAGTCAGTGTAATACAATTGGTAGCGGTACAGCCATTCACATCAGTGACCGTTACACAATAAGCGGTATTGGCGGCTAGTGAAGTAGCGCTAGCGCTTGTTTGGTTGCCCGTATTGGCATCCCAAAGGTAGGTATATCCGCCTGAGCCTCCAGTTGCGGTAGCAATAGCTTCTCCATCGCTACTTCCGTTACAGCTTACATCTTGACCATTATAGTTAGAGCTAACGGCCAAAGAGACTGTTACTGCGGTGGGTTCATTGATGACTACAGAATCTAGGGTTTGGCAACCATTGGCATCTTCAACAGTGACAAAATATTGCCCTGCAGCTAGGTTAGTTGCATTTGCTGTTGTTTGTGCTGCAGCATCGTTCCAGCTATAGCTATAAGGAGCAGTTCCATCTGTTGCACTAACCGTAGCTGCACCATCAGATCCTGCATTACAGCTTACATCTGTACTCGCCTGCATAGTAGACAAAAGCGGCAGTGGTTCATTTACCGTTACGCTGGCTACGGCTGAGCAGCCCAAGCTATCGGTAACTGTTACGGCATAAGTGCCTACACAGAGGTTAGTAGCAATGGCCGTAGTTTGGCCATCAGGCCAGAGATATAGATAACCGGCTGCGGCGGGAGTTCCTCCAACAGGAAGGACCTCTGCTTCGCCATCGCAGTTGCCTGCGCAACTAATATCTTGGCCATTATAGTTAGAAGTGACTGCAGCCGTAGCCGTTACAGTTGCTGTTGGCTCAATCACCGTACTACTTTCTGTAATACTACAGTTATTATCATCTGTAATGGTCACAGTATAAGTTCCAGCGCTAAGGCCTGTGGCCGTAGCGGTAGTCTGAGTTGGCGTTGTACTCCAGCTATAGGTATAATCAACAGCTACAGTTCCTCCGGTGGCGGTCACCGTTGCCGTACCATCGGCACCAGCAAAGCAATTCACATCTGTAGTTGTGCTAGTAGCAGTAATAGCGCTAGGATCTGTAAGTGTTTCACAAGCGGTAGCGGTACAGCCATTATTATCGGTTACCGTTACACAATAAGTACCTGCGGCCAAGCCTGTAGCTACAGCTGTAGTTTGGCCATCGGGCCAGAGATAGCTATAAGGCGAGGTTCCTCCGGTGGCGGCGGCAGTCAATTCTCCATCGGCAGCGCCTACACAAGAAATATTTTGGCCATTATAGTCTGAACTGATTGTATTGCTCAGTTGCAAGACCGTAGGTTCTGATACCGTTACGCTTGCGGTAGCGGTACAGCCAGTGGCTTCAGAAATAGTTACAGCATAGGTTCCTGCGGCTAGGTTAGTTGCGGTTGCAGTCGTTTGCAATGCGGCATTGGCATCCCATTGATAGACAATGGGGGGAGTAGCAAAAGCGAGTGCTACTGTTGCAGAACCATCGGAAGTTCCATTACAGCTAGTAGCGGTACTAGAAGTAATGGGGTTAATACAGCCAGAGGCGCAGCAAGAATGCGTAGTAGAAGGTCCATCTGTGCAACTTCCTCCAGAAAGGGCATAAATGGTTAAGTCTACACATTGGCCGGGGGTGAGCCCTCCTACAGAATAGGTTGTATTGGTAACGGCCTGAGTGAAAGCGGGGCCACCATTAACGCTAATGCTATATCCTCCTGAGCCAAAAATAGGCTGCCAAGAGAAATAGACATCTGTAGCGGTTACCGAATCACAAACAATAATTGGAGCGGGATAAGCGGTATCAATTACGGCATTAAAGTTTGTTGTATCGCTACAGCCAAATGTGTTTTGAGCGATCACCTGATACTGTGTATCTACAGTTGGAGAGATGATGCTGCTATCACAATTTGTACAGCTAATATTATAGTTAGGTGACCAATAAAAGCTAGCTGCGGATTGGTCATTGAAGGTAATGCTCCAGTTGGTTACGGTACAAGGTACACCGCCCAAACTAGGCGCAAGATTATGTTGAATCCGCAAAACCCATTGTCCATTGGCTGCGCAGCCATTGAGTCCGCCAAAGCCATTTGCACCAACAGGAATAAAGTCTGTATTATTAGGAATATCAGAAAAGGGCGTGTTATAAGCCGTGATTGCCTGTGTGGCATCTGGGGTAAAACAAGCTCCAGTTAATCCTCTATCGTTAATTCCACCTTGGCCACTCATTAGGGGTAAGATACAGCCGGTAGGAGAAATAAGAAAAAGGTTGAGGTCACGGACAAAACCGTTTCCGCAAGTCATATCTAGGCAGACAGACTGAATAGAGGTAGAGAGAATATCTACCGGAGCGATTCCTGAAGTGTTAATTGGAATATCGAGAATAGAGTCTGGCTGAATGGTTGCCGTTCCGCTAAGTGTAAAGCTTTGTGGTCCAGGGCCGGGTTGTACAGAAGCAAAGACCTGAGCCGAGTTTCCGTTACAAATCGTTACATCTGGAATAGGGTTGATTACTGCGGGGAAAGGAGCGCTTACATCTACGGTATCATGTTGAACACAAGAGCCGTCTGTGTAAGTACAAATTAAATCTACAGTATCTAATATATAGGCAGTAGGATTATGCACATTGGGGTTATCGAAGAGGGCGGCTGGCGACCAAGAGTAGGTTCCTGGAGCTGCGGCACCACCAAAGCCCAGCGCTTCTAGTTGAATTGTATCTATGCTATTGGGGCAAATAAACTCTTTGCTTAACTCTAGCTGAAGGTTTTCTAGGTCCAGTCTATAAGAGATGGCCTGCTGTGCTGAAATGGGGCAGGCATTATCTTCTATAAAGGTGACAAAGGTATAGGATCCTGTAGCTACACTATCCGTAGGGATTGTAAAGCAGACAATAGCCTCATTAAAGTTGGCGGTAGGATAAGTGACGGTATAAGTAGCTCCGGGGATAATGTTCCCAATATTAGAGCTAATAGACAAAGAGTCAATAATATCGGGGTCCGAAACATTGAGGCAGAGGTCCAATTGGTTACCGCCACAAACATTGATGGCGGTTACTAGTCCTGTAGTATCTAAAACGCCTTGGTTTACGGTAAAGCTATCTACTTGAGAAGAAGTATTTGTACAGTTATTGAGGACCACAATAACCACCTCTCTTCGGCTAGTATTGATGAGCACGCCATTGCGGTACTCTTGAATGGTGAAACCAACTACAGCATACTGTGATTGGTTGGCACAGGGCGTAAAGGCGATTTGCCCGGTACTAGGATCTAGGGTAAAGGTATTATTGGTACAAAAAGGCTCAGTGGCGGTAAATCCAGCGCTATAGGTAATACTACTAGAGGCCCCATCTAGGGGTTCAGAAATAGAAAACACCAAAGAGTCTCCATCGGGATCTTGGGCGTCATGGCTATAGAAAGCGGGCTGTCCGGCACAGGTATAGAGTACGGGAATCCGACCAAACTGGGGGCTACTATTACAAGGTGCGCCCCATTGAGGGTGATTCGAGTTAATGACCGTTTCTACATAAGTGGTTCCGGTACTACTCAGGTTAGTGATGGCTGAGGTTCGGCAGCATTCGCTAAAGCTGACTACTAGGTTAGAGCAACCGGTGCCGATTGTGGCTACCCCTTGATAGACATACTGTTCTACCCCGGGTTGGCTACCGCCATTACAGCTAGAAGTAGAAGGGTCGCAGAGTTGTGATTGGTCTGTTACGGAGACCTGCGAGAGGGTAATATTGGTAGTTACGCCACAGCCATTTCCTCCGGTAACAGAAAGAGAGGTAGCCGAGGGGGTAATTCCGTCGCAATCTCGGTAATAGACCAAAGTAAATTGATATTGGCCCACGGCGGGGTCAACGCATTCATAGGTTAAGTCTACCGCTACTCCATGCGAGGCATAGAGTTGAGGCAGGCAAAACAGGCTGAGAAGCATAACGGCAAAGTACCGAAAAACTAATCGTAAAGGGGAGCTCATTTAAGTTGCTTTTGATTTTAAAATAAAATCAGTTTTCCAAGGCTGATTCTGTACTTTTCTTTTGTAATTCTGGCCAAAAGTAGTTGATATTTGGGCATAGGCCCAAAATTTCAGCGGACATTCAATCTAGGCTTATAAAAACCTTAACAGTTTAGGCGGTTTAGCCTTAAGGTTTTGATAGCACTGGCTTGACTTTGGCTTAACTTCAGAACGCAACATTTGCCTATTTTGTATATTTTTTATCCGCTTTTTCCCTTGCTTTTTCTCGAGTTTTAACGTTTAGGCTTTTCTACTTTTATAATCGACTGATGTTCTTACTGCTATTTTGGGGAGGCAAAAATGCCCTGAGCGGGCTGTTCTGCCATGGCCTAGCGATGTGCAGGGGGGCGGCGAAGCCGCAGACCGAAGCAGCTTGCTGCCGAAGGGCCGAGCAGACCTGCGAGCCCCGAAACGTAGCGCCGCAAGGCCGCAGGCCGCAGCGGAGGCCCCAAAAAAATCCCTCTCTAGCCATTATACTAAAGAGGGATTCATTCATTAAGCGTTTAACTTATCAGCTGGCAATGGCCTTCATCATCAGGGCACAAATAATGGCTCCATAGGTGCCTAAGGCATAGCCCAAAACGGCCATTAGTACGCCTACTGGCGCCAAGGCTGGACTAAAAGCGGAGGCCACAACGGGTGCAGAAGCGGCGCCCCCAACATTGGCTTGGCTGCCCACGGCCACAAAGAAAAAGGGCGCTCGGATGAGTTTGGCGACCAAAAGCAAAACGCCCACATGCACGAGCATCCAGCAAATGCCGATGGCAAAAAGGCCGAGATTTTTAACCACTTCGCCTAGGTTCATTTTCATGCCGATGGTGGCCACCAAAATATAAATGAACAAGGATCCCCAGCGGCTAGCGCCCAAGCCCTCTAGTTTTCTGGCGGGCGTAAAGGAGAGAACGAGGCCGTAAGTGGTGGCCAAAACGATCAGCCAGAAGAAGGCCGAAAGTAAAGAGCTCAGGCCAATTTCATTGAGTGTTTCCTCAAAAGGGGTTAATAGCGGAACGATCCAATCGGCTCCGGCATGCGCCAAGGCCAGGCCGCCAAAACCCACGGCTGCCATAATAAATAGGCTGTAGGTACTGGGCATTTGGGCCACACTCATTCGGTAATCGCTCACCCGCTCTTCCAATTCTTTGATGGCCGAAGAATCGGCATTGAGCCAGCGGTCTACCTTATCTGAAATCTTGACGCCATAGAGCAAAAAGCCCATCCAAATGTTAGCCACAATTACATCGACCACAATCATGGCGGCAAAAATATTATCGGGCACCTCAAAGACCTCTTTCATCGCTGTTTGGTTGGCGCCGCCGCCAATCCAGCTCCCTGCCACTGTAGACAATCCTCGCCAGAGTTCATCGGGGCTCATATCGACCAATCCCGGGGCAATATAACTAGTGAGTAGTAAGGCCGCTGGTCCGCCCAAAATGATTCCTACACTAGCTGCAAAAAACATAATTAAGGCCTTGGGACCCAAGTTGATCAGGCCCTTAATATCAATGCTCAGGCAAAGCAAAATCAAACTAACGGGCAAGAGATATCGGGAAGCCATAAAGTACAAATTGGAATGCTTAGCTGTGGCCATATAGGCCGATTCTTCCAAATTGGTTTTTTCCTCCAGCCAAGTTTTCACGGCCTCATAGGTCCAGCTCCCCCAACCCTCTGGAGGGGCAATTTCTGCTGCTTTTAGTACGGCCTCTAGGGGCTCCTGCTCAAAATAATGCGGAGCAATTAGGCCCAGCGGATAATGCAAAAGGGCTGGAATAAAATAGCAGAGCAACAAAGAGGGCACAAAAGTATAAAAGCGTTTCCAGCCCTTGCTTTCTAGTTTTTCGGTAAAAAAGACTGCCCCTAAAACGACAATCAGCAGGCCCAAAACAACGGCCTCATTCGTAAATATCGGTTCCATTTTTCTTTTCCATTAAAGCTGGCGAACAGCAAATTCTCCTAATAAGATTCCGGTGGCTACGGCGGCATTTAGGGATTCGGCCCCGCCAAATTTAGGGATACTCAGTGCGGTAGTCAATTGCGCCTGCAGTTCCTCCGATAAACCTTGGCTCTCATTTCCAATCAATAGGAAGGCGCCTTTTTTCAAGGGGGTATCATAGACATTTTCGCCTGACAAAAGTGCGCCATAGCGGGGCAAGTCGGCCCAATCCTCAAATAATTGATTCAAATCTACATCATGTACATTCACCCGCAAAAAGCTTCCCATACTCGCCTGAATCACCTTGGGGTTGTACAGGTCTACACAATCGGGGCTACAAAAAATATTTTTCACCCCAAACCAATCGGCCATACGGATGATGGTCCCCAAATTTCCTGGATTTTGCAGGCGGTCCAAGACCAAAGACAGCCCTTGTTCCAGGCCCTCAATTGGGGGCGTTTCTCTTTTGGCCACCACGGCCAGCACCTTATTGGCTTGCTTGAGGCCCGACATCCGCTCCAGTTCCTTGCCGCTCAATCCATATTGCTCGGGTTCCTGCGCCCAATCCTCAAAGGGAAGTTCAGCCCAATATTCCTCAATGCCCATCAAGGCCTCTACCTCAAAGTGCTCTTGCAAAAGCAATTCTCGCACAATTTTTTCTCCTTCTACCACAAAACGCCCTTGCAAATCGCGCTGTTTTTTCTGCTGCAAGCTCTTAATCGCCTTCAGCTCATTTTTACTGATTCGTTTCATATATTTTTATTTTTTTGGGGCCTCCGCAGCAAAGCTGCGGCGCTACGCTTTGGGGCTCGCAGGCTTGCTCGGCCCTGCAGTTTTTTCGCTTCGCTCAAAAACTTTGGTCTGGCCCTGCGGGCCACCCCGCCGCATCGCTAGGCCGTTCGGCCCTTCGGGCCGCTAAACAGCTAAAGGAGTGCAACAAAAGATGTATCTTTAGCCCGCCCAAAGCAAAGGCCACAATCTACAAAAAAAAACGCCGCAATCTACCCAAAATATGGCTCCCTTTCTTCGCTCTTGGCCCCTCGGCCTGCTCTTCCCCCTGCTCTTGCTGCTTGCATTGGGCCAACATAGCTGCCAAAACCGCAAGTACCTCCCTGCCCACTCTAACCCCAAGCACAAAAAAAGAAGAGTCTATGAAGAGCAACTCTTGGTCAGTAATACCATCAAGCTAAACAAAAAAAAGAATAAAGAACGAGCCGATGGCGCGCTGCTCTGTGCCGACTCTATTCTGGTCCCCCAACAAAGCTATGAGCTTTCTGCCGAACAGCAAGAGCTTTTTGCTTACGATCTATTCTATACCCTGCGCCAAAAACCCAATCGGAAGATCCTTCTTAGCTACCCCTTTCTCTGGATTCATAACCGAGCCAAGGAAAAACGCATCAAGTACGTTTATGACCGAAATTATCGGCATCTAGACGAAAATGGCCAATGGAAAAAAGGGGGCATCCGCCCCGATTCCCTCAATTTTGTCCAAACCGCAGACTCTAGCTATTTTAAAGATAATCGCTGGCGAAAGTTTTTGCGCAATAAGGTGGGCGAAGCCCCCAGTATATTTGATTCCGCAGAGGCCAAATATGCCGCCCTCTCTATGCAAAATTACCTCATCCAAAAAGGTTACCTAGATGCTAAGGTGGGCTATCAGGTAGAATATAACCGCTATAAGGCAAAGGTCAATTATTATTATAGTACTGGCCGCCCGCTTATTATTGATACCGTCATTTTTGAATCCCCAGATCCGCAAATCCACAAAATCCTCCAACAAACTAAGTATAAGTCTAAAATCAAAGCCGGAAACCCGCTAGCCAAATCGGCCTTTTTAGAGGAAAAAACCCGACTCACCTACGAAATCCGAAATCAAGGCTATCAGGAGTTCAACTGGAACTATATCGCCTTTGAAGCCGATACCGTCAATGCCGATACGCTTGATTTTAAGGGCCGCCCCTCTAAAAGTCCTCGGGCCAATATTTATGTCAATGTCTTCCCCCCCAGCGATAGTAGCCTGCACCAACAGTATAGTATCCACAATGTCTTTATTGTCCTTGATGAACCCCGGCTAGAAATCCATAAAAGTAGCCGCCGCTACCAAATGGATAGTAGTTATGTGGTGCTTCGCCCCCCCAATAAAGGCCACCGCCAACTCTACCGCAGCGAACTGCATGAGGGCGATAGTCTAAATTATTGGACGCTCTTTGGACAGGGAGAGGAAAATCTGCTGGCTCGTATTTCTAAGCAAAAGAATAGAAGCATTTTGGTTCTAGCCGGCGGTAAATTCCCCTACCTGCTCCGCCTTAGCCTCAAAGAAAAAGCCCCCAAAAATGCAGCATGGGGCAAGATTAGCCAAGTATCTAGGAGCGAAATCAAAATTAGCTTCCCCAAAAAAGAAAGCAAGAAATCTTTCTACCAAAACCGAATCAAACAGCAGTTTTATGCCGAAAACCCCCTCAATGGCAAAATCTATAAGCTGAGTCTCCACCCCTACCGCCAACGCTTTATTCGCAAATCCTATCAGGAGGTCCAAGAAATTAGCCCCACCGATATTCATATCCATACTATCTTGCGCAAACCCGCCAAAAGTATCCAAACCGATACCGCCAAGGCGGCCAAGGAAATTGCTAAGCGCAAAAAACAAAACTTTATTATTAAGGATGCGGCCATTTCCAGAAATGTCCAATTGACCAACGGAAGCATCTATAATTTTGACGCCGGTAAGGAGAGTATCGACCGCATCTCTGACCTCAATGTCTTTAATTTTCCTCGCCTAGAATATGTGCCCTCCAAATCTGGCCAAGCCAACGAATTAGATGCCTATGTTTTTATGCAAAAAGCCCCAAAACTACAATTGGGTATAGATACCGAGGTTAATACGGGTAGTAATAACCTAGGCGCAGCAGTCAATCTATCGGCCCGAAACCGAAATATATTCAAAGGTGGAGAATCTTTTTCCTTTAATGTAGAAAGTGGTATCGATTTCCAAATTCGAAACCGAGATAGTGTACTCAATGCCACGGAGGGCTTCCTGAGCTGGGTCAATCTACTCGATATTAACACGGGCTTCGAGCTGAAGTTTCCCCGTATGCTGGGCTTCAGAAACTGGACCCTAGGCGTAGATAAGCCCAATAGCAAGATTAACCTCAATTATAATTATCTCCAACAAGCCAGCGATTTCCGCATCAGCTCTTTTGATGCCAGCTTTTCCTACAATTGGCAAAAAGGCAAGCACCAAAGCTTTAGCTGGTCGCCCCTGCAAATCAACCTCACCCTAGAACCCCAACTAGATGCCACCTTTAGCGAACGCCTAGCCGAAAGTAACCTCGGCCTCTGGCTCTCCCTGCAAGAACGCTATTTTATTCCCGCTAGCAATTTCCAATATAGCCGAAGCAATATCCGCATCGCCAAAAATCAATTGGGCTACTTTAGGGCCCTGCTAGAAATAACGGGCTCTAGCGTCTGGCTGCTCGACCAAATCAATGGCAATAACAATATTCAGTTTTTTGGTATCCCCTACACCCAATATAGTAAGGTCGATCTGGACCTCGGCCACAATTGGCGCATCGCCAAAAAGTATAGCCTAGCTAGCCGACTTATGCTGGGCGCAGCCCTGCCCTATGCCAATTCTAGCCGCATCCCCTTTAGCCGACAGTTTTACCTAGGTGGCCCAAGTAGTATGCGCGGCTGGAATATGCGCTACCTCGGCCCCGGCCGCATCCGAGCCGAACCCGGCGCAGAGTTCCAACTCGGCGATATTCGCCTAGAAATGAATACGGAGTTCCGCTTTATGCTCAATTCCTGGATTGGCGGCGCTATCTTCGCCGATGCCGGAAATGTCTGGCTGATGAAAGGCATCGAAAGAGATTTTGCTGGCTACCCCTATAGCCCAGAAGAAAACGGCGCCATCAGTTGGGACTTTTGGCAAGAACTGGCCCTAGACGCAGGCGTCGGTATCCGCCTAGATATGAGCTTTTTTATCCTCCGCCTAGATTTAGCCATGCAGGTCCGAAATCCAGCCGGCTTTGATATTACCGACGAAAATGACCAAATTCAACGTTATGGCTCAGATGGCCTACCCGTCTACTGGAATTGGGGCCGCCTCAATTGGGTGCTGGCCGTGGGCCAACCTTTTTAAGGTCCCGATTTCCATTTTCCAAACTTCCTTGTATTTTACATTTCTTTATATCTCTTCACTGCTAAATTATGATTATGAAGTACTACTGGATGCTCCCCCTGCTTTTTGCCCTCTTTAGTTTTATCCCCAACAAGCAACTACAAGCCGCCTCTTCAGCCATAGATATGGGCCATTTCCATCAGGAAACCGTACTAGGCCAAGGCCAGGGAAAAGGCAAAAAACTCACTAAAAAACAAAAACGCCAAAAACTCCGCAAACTCCGCAAAAAGTACCGCAAAGAAATGAAAGGCCTTAGCAAAGCCCAAAAGAAGGCCTTTTTGCTCAAAAAACTAAATAGCGAACAGGCCCCCGAGCAAACACAGCTCAATATTCCCATGAAAAACCTTCTCCTTCTTGGCCTCTTGCTTATCGTTTTGGGCGCCCTCTTTAGCCTCCTCGATATCGGTGTACTCGCCTCTATTTTTGGCTTTATTGGTGCCCTCCTCATTATTATCTGGCTCATTTTCCTCATTCTCGAAAATGTCTAAGGCCCCATCACTAATCGCTTATTTTGCCCTCTTGCCTGCTGTGCTAAGGGGGCTTTTTTTGGGGGCTGCCCCGCCCTTTGGGCGGGTCGGGCCATTGCGCAGCTCGCAGGTCTGCTCGGCCCTGCGGCGGCAAAGCCGCCTCGGTCTGCCGCCTTCGGCGGCCCTGCTACAGCCCCTCAGCCTGCGGCGGCTTCGCCGCCTGCAAAACCGTTTAGAAGTGGTATTGCTTCTCCATCTTTTATTGAAAGAGCAAAGCCCCAAACGGGAGTTTGGGGCTTTGAATAGCTAGTTTTTATTTTTTATGGAGTGGAATTTCTTTAATCAACTGATCCGCGTTATTGGATAAGACCTGTTTAACAAATATTTCTCCATTTGGATACACAAAGTTGCCAATAGGATCAAGCAGTAACCATTGTACTTCTACGCTATTTCCTTTCTTTACCGTTTGTAAAGTCCCCTTAACAAGTTTGAAAAACCCTTTTTGTATTCCATCTGTCTTTGTATTAGCTACAGAGGCATTTATACTAACATTTCCTGAACTATAATTTGTAGTAGATTTTTCTGTAGCATATTCATCTGTAAGAGAATAGTCGCCTCCAAGTATGCCATCAAGGCCAAAATTTGCAGCGCCTGTTCGCCCAATGTTATGTGTGGAACCTTTTGTTTTACTACTTCCTATTTCAACCCCAGCCTCTGCAGCTATATTTACAGTTCTTTGATCCGCAGCTATTTTGTAGCTAATCTCTGCAGAAAATTCGTGATAAGCAGTACCATCAGCTTCCACAACTAGCGGAGCATTAAAACTGGCTTTGATTTCATAGTCAGGCCCCTTTTTTGACTAACATTCATGCTTAGAGCTGTGGCTTTTGCCGCATACTGCCCGTTGTTTTTATTCAACTGAAATTTGATAGTAAGCGAGAGGGTACTATCATTAGAGAGTAGAATATTTTGAGTTAAGCTATCTTCGGTATGGCTAGGGGCCCATTGTACTACTGCTTGTTGACAGCTTTTTATGGCCTCTTTTATATTGTACTCCTGAAAATTATGAGCGAGAATTAGTGCTAAGTCTTCAGCCAATGTTGCATTAGCCCTATTTGCTTCTATATAACTGATTAGCCCATTTTTTTCTTTATGGAAAAAAGTATTGCCTATAGCCTTTTTATAAGGCCGTATAAGATGACGGGCTAAAATTATATTTCTGCCCTTAAGGCTTGCTTTGAGTTGCTTAAGCTCAGCCTCCAAGGCTGGAGCAAAAGCAGCCATTGCCGCTTCTTTTTTGAAATAGGCGATTAATTTTTCAGTTAAACAATCTAGCTTATAGACGCTATTGTCAGTTGCAAAAACATTAGACTGCCTTACCCAATCTAAGTAAATATCATAGCAGTTAAATTTTGCTCTTGCACCATCTATTTCTGCAAGAAGAGCTATAATTCTGTGAAGGTTGGGTAGTAGTACTTTATTGTGATTTTCATACCATGCTTCAGGATGCGCAATTAGAAAGGCAGCCGTTTCTCCAATAACTGTAATCATAGTGCTGGAGACCTCTTCATTACTTAATTGACCTTTAGGAAGGAATTTACGGCTGTAATCAAAAATTAGCTGAACCACTTTTGGATCATTAACTTTATCCCATTCTTTTATTTCTTCTAATACATAGATAGCGTTAATTTTTAAATCGCGGTATTTTTCTAGCGTATCTAAGACCATCAGCTCATAAATAGTTTTTATGCTTTGGGTTTTCCAGTTTTCAACTTTTGAAGTCCATTTCTCTATGGCCATTTCTTTCTCTCTTTCCTTCTCCTCCAACTCCTCCTCCGTCAAAAAGTCATCTTTGGCCAGGGCTTGGTCCAGAATGCTTTCTAGTTGGTTTGGGGAAAGGACATAAGGCGCAATGGTAGACTCAATAAAGCGCGATTTAGCTCTATACTTCTTAATCTTTTCTACCGCATCATAACGCTCAAAAATTTGGGCCAATTCTTCTAAAAATATACTGGGCGGCTTGTTGTCTGCCTGCTCTACTAAAGCCTTAATATCTGCTGCAATTAGACGGCAAACTTTGAGCTTTTTACCTTCAGAAAAGCTGATGTAAAGATCATTTAGGTATAAGATTTCCTCCCATTGGTCCTTTTGAATGTTGCCTTGCAGCTTTCGTGCCTTTAACGCAACTTTTTGAGCGTTTTGGGCAAATTTCACCAAAAAATCAGTTTTGGGTATATCCTCTTCCTTAAGGGCCAAAAATAGCTGCTCCAAATTGGCCTTATCCATTTTGAGCTGCGGCTTAAAGGCCTTTAGGCCCGCTTTGGTCTTGAGCAAAGCCGCCTTTAGGCTTGGGCGATCGGGATCCTCTGCAGGAAGCTCCTGATAAAGTGAACATAGTTCTTGATATTGGGCCAAGGTTTCTTCATAAAGGGCTGTATCTTCTTGATACTGCTGCTGCTTTGCCAAAAAAAGTTCTCGCTGCTTCATCTGTAATAAATTTAGATGGCCAAAAAATAAAC
>NZ_JH719942.1:2561465-2565593 GCF_000275825.1 Saprospira grandis DSM 2844 | reverse complement strand
AGCCAAATATACACTGCATTAGGCGATGCCATTACTAATTACAGTGCATTAGAAGGCTTAATAGCTAATAAATTTCCTAAAAGAAGTATCCAAGGTTGGACTTCTTTTGATGATAAATTTGTCTCCGTTATAGTTTTAGCAACAGTTAAGCCTAGTCCTCTTCAAAAAATCATACAAGCATGGAGCGAGGAGTATAGAGATCTTTTTTCTAATAAGTTGGCCAAATACAAGTATCGCTATTTTTCTAGAAAAACCTTGGAGCGAAACGCCCTAAACAACCTGAAGATATCGGACTTTCCAGAATTGGAGACGCTCTTTCAGCAAACCTTTAAGGAGACTTTAGTAGAAGGGGAAAAACTAAGTTATTCAGAGGTGGCTAGCAGTTGGCAGGCCTTCTTATTAGAACTAGTGATACACAAAGGCATTAACAACTTGGAGCAGCATCAAGCTGCAGTTCAGGCCTTAGAAAAAGCGGGCATTCATGCTCTAGCAGATAGTACTAAGCTAGAGGCTATTTTCCAGCCTATTCCTCTGCCGAAGAAAGAAAAGGATCCCATCCTTCTTCTTGCTGAAAATCAATTTCATGTTAGCTGGCTTATTACTTATCCTAAAGTTGACAGCCAAGTTGCAGAATTGGTCAGTACGATAGAAAAAATGATGACTCAGCCTGAAGAGAAAATTGAAGAGGAGATAAAAAAGGCCGCTAAAGAAAGTTCACTTTGGGATGATTATGTAAAAAAGTTTATAAAAAAGGGTAAAGACTTCGCCGACAATGTAAACCCTTTTTCTCATAAGAAAGCATTAAAGCTCATAAAGAAAAATCTTGAAACTTTCTACCAGCAAAAAGCTGGTACTGATACCTTAAGCTTAAAATTCCGCTTTCAGCATGACAGCTTAGATCAAAAACGACTCTTCCCTGTTTTTGTAGGGGATAAAGGGATTGATCAAATTACTAGTTTGAGTAACACGACGAGTCCTTACCATGAGGCAGCTATCACAGGATCAACTTATGAAGGAAAAACTGATGGCTCTTTCATTTTAACAGTTAAATTGAACGTAACTGAAAAACCTACTGATATCAACATTGATGTAGGCGCAAGTGCTGCGACATTTTTGAGTGTTAACCTCAGTGCCAGCCGAGCAACTTCGGCTAATTCGAAGACCTTTGACTTCATTATAAAAGGAAAAATCACTGCTAACAGCTCTGAGCAAAAGACGGAAAGCTACAACATAAAAATAACAGAGCATTTAATCTCTCCAAGCATTAAAAATGATCCATTTATTAAGGAGGTAAAAACGAGCTTTAATAAAAAAGAGCTTACACTAAATCTCCTTCCGAAAAAATAAAAACTAGCTATTCAAAGCCCCAAACTTCCGTTTGGGGCTTTGTTCTTTTGCGGCCAATCCCTCCAGCTTTTGTTCAATCCATGAGGGTTTCAACCCTCATTCATATATCATTGCGAAGCAATACCACATCTGGCTGTAGGTTTCAACCTACAGTAAAAAGGGCCGAAGGCCCGCGGCTGAGGGGCTGTAGCAGGGCCGCCGCAGGCGGCAGACCAAGGCGGCTTTGCCGCCGCAGGGCCGAGCAGACCTGCGAGCTGCGACAACCAGCCCCAAAGGGGCGCCAGTTCGACGAAGTAAATGGCCCGACCCGCCCAAAGGGCGGGGCAGCCCCAAAATAAACCGAAACTTATTTTGCGTTTACATATTAAAGTTACTACCTTTATGTAAACACAAAAGCAAAACGATGAAAGCATTAGCCATTTTTCTCTTATCCAGTTTATTTTTTGGACATCTAAATCTATTACAGATGAAGCAGCGAGAACTTTTTTTGGCAAAGCAGCAGCAGTATGAAGAAGATACAGCCCTTTATAAAGAAACCTTGGCCCAATATCAAGAACTATATTCACTTTATCAGGAGCTTCCTGCAGAGGATCCCGATCGCCCAAGCCTGAAGGCGGCTTTACTCAAGACCAAAGCGGGCCTAAAGGCCTTTAAGCCGCAGCTCAAAACAGATAAGGCCAATTTGGAGCAGCTATTTTTGGCCCTTAAGGAAGAGGATATACCCAAAACTGATTTTTTATTAGAGTTTGCTCAAAATACTCTAGAGCTAGCAGGTAAAGCAAGAAATCTGAAGAGTAATATAAAAAATGACCAGTGGGCAAAAACTACTGCTTTAAATCATTTATACATTAAATTCAAGGAAGGTAAAAAGCTCAAAGTTTGCCGTCTGATTGCGGCAGATATTAAGGCTTTAGTAGAGCAGGCGGACAACAAGCCGCCCAGTATATTCTTAGAAGAATTGGCCCAAATTTTTGAGCGTTATGATGCGGTAGAAAAGATTAAGAAGTATAGAGCTAAATCGCGCTTTATTGAGTCTACCATTGCCCCTTATGTCCTTTCCCCTAACCAACTAGAAAGCATTTTGGACCAAGCCCTGGCCAAAGATGACTTTTTGACGGAGGAGGAGTTGAAGGAGAAGGAAAAAGAATTGGAGGAGACGAGAAAGGAGCTGGAGGAGATGAGAAAGGAGTTGGAAAGAGAGAAAGAAATGGCCATAGAGAAATGGACTTCAAAAGTTGAAAACTGGAAAACCCAAAGCATAAAAACTATTTATGAGCTAATGGTCTTAGATACGCTAGAAAAATACCGCGATCTAAAAATTAACGCTATCTATGTATTAGAAGAAATAAAAGAATGGGATAAAGTTGATGATCCCAAAGTCGTTCAGCTAATTTTTGATTACAGCCGTAAACTCCTTCCTAAAGGACAGCTAAGCAATGAAGATGTATCCAATAATATGATTAAGATCATCGATAAAACAGCTACCTTTTTAATTGCGCATCCTGAAGCATGGTATGAAAATCACACTAAAGTAGTGCTACCCAACCTTCACAAAATTCTAGCTCTTCTTGCAGAAATAGATGGTGCAAGAGCAAAATTTAACTGCTATGATATTTACTTAGATTGGGTAAGGCAGTCTAATGTTTTTGCAACTGACAATAGCGTCTATAAGCTAGATTGTTTAACTGAAAAATTAATCGCCTATTTCAAAAAAGAAGCCGCAATGGCTGCTTTTGCTCCAGCCTTAGAGGCAGAGCTTAAACAACTCAAAGCAAGCCTCAAGGGTAGAAATATAATTTTAGCCCGCGATCTTATACGGCCTTATAAAAAGGCTATAGGCAATACTTTTTTCCATAGAGAAAAAAATGGGCTAATCAGCTATATAGAAGAGCAGCTAAAAAATGGGGCTAATGCAACACTAGCTGCAGACTTAGCACTAATTCTCGCTCATAATTTTCAGGAGGACAATATAAAAGAGGCCATAAAAAGCTGTCAACAAGCAGTAGTGCAATGGGCGCCTAGCCATACAGAAGATAGCTTAACTCAAAATATTCTACTCTCTAATGATAGTACCCTCTCGCTTACTATCAAATTTCAGTTGAATAAAAACAACGGGCAGTATGCGGCAAAAGCCACAGCTCTAAGCATGAATGTTAGTCAAAAAAAGGGGCCTGACTATGAAATCAAAGCCAGTTTTAATGCTCCGCTAGTTGTGGAAGCTGATGGTACTGCTTATCACGAATTTTCTGCAGAGATTAGCTACAAAATAGCTGCGGATCAGAAAACTGAAAGTATAGCTGCAGAGGCTGGGGTTGAAATAGGGAGTAGTAAAACAAAAGGTTCCACACATAACATTGGGCGAACAGGCGCTGCAAACTTTGGTCTTGATGGCATACTTGGAGGCGACTATTCTCTTACAGATGAATATGCTACAGAAAAATCTACTACAAATTATAGTTCAGGAAATGTTAGTATAAATGCCTCTGTAGCTAATACAAAGACAGATGGAATACAAAAAGGGTTTTTCAAACTTGTTAAGGGGACTTTACAAACGGTAAAGAAAGGAAATAGCGTAGAAGTACAATGGTTACTGCTTGATCCTATTGGCAACTTTGTGTATCCAAATGGAGGAATATTTGTTAAACAGGTCTTATCCAATAATGCCGATCAGTTGATTAAAGAAATTCCACTCCATAAAAAATAAAAATCAGCTATTCAAAGCCCCAAACTTCTGTTTGGGGCTTTGCTCTTTCAATAAAAGATTGCGAAGCAATACCACTT
>NZ_JH719942.1:2524342-2561365 GCF_000275825.1 Saprospira grandis DSM 2844 | reverse complement strand
CCTTAATATCTGCTGCAATTAGACGGCAAACTTTGAGCTTTTTACCTTCCTTGAATTTGGCGTAAAGATTTTTCAGATAGCTTTTTCTTCCCACTGGTCTTTTTGAATATTCCCTTGCAGCTTTCGTGCTTTTAAAGTAACAGCTTCAGCATTTAGAGCAAACTCTAATAAAAAATCAGTTTTGGGTATATCCTCTTCCTTAAGGGCCAAAAATAGCTGCTCCAAATTGGCCTTATCTGTTTTGAGCTGCGGCTTAAAGGCCTTTAGGCCCGCTTTGGTCTTGAGTAAAGCCGCCTTTAGGCTTGGGCGATCAAGATCCTCTGCCGGAAGTTCCTGATAAAGTGAATGCAGCTCTTGATATTGGGCCAAGGTTTCTTCATAAAGGGCTGTATCTTCTTGATACTGCTGCTGCTTTTTTAGAAAAAGTTGATGATTATCCATTTTTATAGTATTGAATGGGCTAATAAATAACAGGCTGTGAAATAGAAAAATGGCTAATGCTTTCATCGTCTTGTTTTTGTGTTTACACAAAGGTAGTAACTTTTAATTATAAACGCAAAATTAGCTTGAAATTTTTATCCAAAAATGGCCGAAGGCCATTTGGCCTAGCGATGTGCAGCAGTGCGGCGCAGCCGCAGACCAAGGCCGTCAGGCCGCAGGGCCGAGCGAAGAGCGAGCTGCGAAACGTAGCGCCGCAAGGCCGCAGGCCGCAGCGGAGGCCCCAAAACCTCTTTAAAAAAGCGGCAACAAACGTAAAATGGAATTATTTTAGGCCTAACTCTTTCTTTAAAACTGTATAAAGTAGAAAAGATGTATCGGATCCTTATTCTCTTTTTGTTGGCGAGTCATTCGCTTTTGGGGCAGCAGTTTTTGGCCAAGAGCAGTGCCGAGCAGCAGTATGTGGCCCCTATTTATGAGCAATTATTGGCCTCCTTGCATTTGCCGCATCCGCCTAGTTTAAAAATCTGGCGGCAGCGGGCGAGCATGGCTTTTTATCGGGCGGATAGCAATTGGATTGTCTTGGATCAAAAAATGGTTCAGCTTTGTCAGCAGCTGCCTCATGGGCGAGATGCCATGGCTTTTTTGTTGGCGCATGAGCTCAGTCATCATTGGCGGGAGCATGGCAAAAGGCGAACGGCATTTGCGGCCAAGAGCAAGAACTTTCAGCTTTGGCAGCAGCAAGAAGCGCAGGCGGACCAAGAGGGGGCTTTTTGGGCCTATATGGCTGGATTTGATCTCTTGGCCCAAACGCCTTCGGGGCAAAACTGCATTGCTCATTTTATGGAAAAAGCCTATGCGGATTATCAGCTTGCGGCTGATTTGCAGGGCTATTTGCCCTTGCCCCTTAGACAAAAGGCCTATGAGGGGGTCTTGCAACGGACCGAAGAATTGATTCAGGTTTTTGAGGCTGGGCAGCAATGGGCGAGTTTGGGCGGCTATCTTCAGGCGGAGGCTTGTTATCATTATTTGATAGATAGCATGGGGCTTGCGCATAGTCAGATTTTGCATAATATGGCCTTGGTCCAGCTACAATTTACGGCTCAGGCTTATCCCGAAGCGCAGTTTTTTCCCAACCTATTGCACAACAACTGGAAGCGGCCCGAGCGGCTGCGGGGGGCGGGCATTTACCTTGGGAAATCGCCCAAGCAGCGGCTGGCCTTGGCCCTAGATTATTTTAGGCAGGTGGCCAAAAAAGAGAAAATGCCCTTAGTGAGTTATTTGGGCTATGCGCAGGCGCTTTACCTCATTCATCAGGCCGAGCTATTTGAGCTAGAGGCCCAGCCCTTGCAGCGGGCCGAGCAGCTGCTCAAACTAGCCAAAGGGCAGGCCAAGCAGCCCCTAAAGGCCTATATTCAGTTGGCTGAGGCGATCATTTGGAACGCCCGGGGGGAGTCGGAAAAAGCCTTGCTCCAACTCGATAAACTGGCTAAAACAGAGGCCAGAGAAATTCAGCAATTGGCCCAGCTCAACCAGGCCTTAATTCAGAAAGAAGCCCTACCGGAAGAGTTGCTCCTATTGCCCCAGCGGCGTTTATTTAAGAGCCAGCAATGGCCCGCCCAACAATGGATACAGCAATGGCCCTTAGCCGCCGTGGCCAAAAAGCAAAAAAACCTTAGCGAGCAACTTGGGCGGCCCATTTGCCTATACCAAAAAGGGAGTTGGAAACTTTGGTTATGGATGGGGAAAAAGGGAAAAGAAAATATTTGGGTATTGGGTCTACATCAGCAGCGGGGCCAGCAAAGTCGACAAACAGAATTTATGTTGTTGCGACGTTTGGCCAAGGGCTTAGAGCGGCCCAAAGACAGCCCCGAGCTACAATGGCAGCTACTTTCGGAGGGCCTGTTTTTACAGCTGCCCCAGCAGCGGCTCTACTATGAGCTCAAATCGGATAAAACCCTATTATATCAGGGGCAATACTATCCTTAAGCTATTGCCAATCGACCAATTGTCCGCCTTGGAGCTCTTGCATCCGTTTGGGCAGGGCCGCCAAAATTTCCTCCTTCAGAATTTTAATCCAGCGGGGTTTGGCAAAATTATGCAAATGGGCCAGGCTCACCTCTCGCAGTGGTTTGGGAGAAATTGGGCGAAGGCGGGGGGCTTGTTCTGCTCGGCAGGCCAATTCGGGCAAAAGCGTAAAGCCCCCTTCTTGGTCCACTAAACGCTGCAAAGCCTCTAAGGAGCCACTGTCAAAGCTAAAAGGTAGCCGTTGTTCTTCTTGCGGAATCTTACAGAGGTTGATCATTTGGTTGCGGAAACAGTGGTCTTGTCTAAGCAGCCAAAGGCTTCTCCCTTTAAGCTCCTCGGCGGCAACAACTTGCTTTTTAAAAAGAGGGTCTTGCTCATGAATATAGAGTTGAATTTCCTCATAAAAAAGGGGGATGGTATGGATTTTTGCCTGTCGAAAAGGCGTGATTAAAATCCCTAAATCAACCTGGTCTTTTTCTAGGGCTTCGGCCAAGTCTTTAGTAGATAGCTCCAGCACTTCTAGCTTAATTTTGGGATAATTTCGGACAAAATCCCCCACAAACTTAGGCAACAAATAAGGGGCTAGAGTAGGAATAATCCCCAGGCGAAGATGGCCCTGCAACTCATTTTTAAACTCGGCCAATAGTTCATGCAGTCGATCTCGTTCTCGAAGAATAACCCGGCCCTGTTCAATAATTAAGCGGCCCATTTCGGTGGGCACAATAGGTTGGCGGCTGCGGTCAAAGAGGCTAAGTCCCAACTCCTCCTCTGCTTTTTTGATTTGCATACTCAAAGTAGGCTGCGTTACATAGCAGTGCTGAGCCGCGGCCCCAAAATGCCGATGTAAATCTACAGCGACAATATATTCTAGTTGGCTGAGTGTAGGCATAAAAAAGTTTAACTAATTATTGAGTGATTAAGGGTCTTGTAACTAAATTAAATTCTACAAAATAAATGCTTTGGCTTCTTTTGTTCTGAATAGCAAGGCATATAGAGTTTATCTATATTTTTATCAAAAAAATCAATTCGATTTATTTAAACGGCTGACGTACTTTTGTGTTAGCAAGATAAGACGAAAGTCAAGGGTTCGCCTTCTTGTAAAATTAAGCTTTCGTAACTTTTGTTTGACAACTTAAAATAAAACTAGTATGAATCGCCTACTTTCAATCGGCTCTGAGTTTCCTCAATTTAAAAAGCAAGCAGTTGTTTCTCTAGAAAAGGGAAAAGAGTTTGCTGAGCTCGTTAATGACTTCAAAAATGAAGACAACCGCTGGACCGTTATGTTCTGGTGGCCCAAAGATTTCACTTTCGTTTGTCCTACTGAAATTGCTGAGTTCAACAAAGCCTTTGATGAGTTCCGCGATCGTGACACTACCCTAATTGGTGCTTCTACTGACTCTGAGTTTGTTCACTTGGCTTGGAGACATGACCATGAGGACCTACGTGGCTTGCAGTTTCCTATGCTCGCCGATACCTCTAAGTCTTTGGCTGAGGAGCTGGGTGTTTTGGAAGCCAATGAGCGCGTAGCTTACCGTGCTACTTTTATCATTGATCCTGATAACGTGATCCGCTTTGTTAGCGTAAATGGTCTCAATGTAGGCCGTAACGTAGAAGAGGTCATCCGCGTACTCGACGGTTTGCAAACCGATGAGCTTTGCCCCTGTAACTGGAAGAAAGGAGAAGCTACCCTTACTGTCTAATTGACGGTTTAATATATAGATGAGCTGCCTTCTCCTTTTGGGAGAAGCAGCTTTTTTTTTCACTCCAAATTTAACAAAAATGCTATCTAGTACCCTAAATGACTTGTTGGCCGACCTTGGCCTAGCCGAAGATTATAGCAACCCCAGCCTAGAACAATTGATTAAGGGCGAATCTAAATATTTACGCGATTTACGCATGAACCTCAAGGGCTTTCGTCGCTCTAAAGAGCTCAATGCCAAAGAGGTAGCGCTCATCAGCTTGTCCATTGCCAATGCTTTGCACAATACCGTTTTAGAAAAATCTTTTACGGCCCAAGCTAGAGAAAATGAGGCCACAGAAGCCGAAATTGCCGACGCTATTGCTTGTAGCTCTTTGCTAAGTGCCAACAATGTATTTTACCGATTCCGCCACTATATGGGCAAAGATTCTTACGAAACTATGCGTGCAGGCTTGCGGATGAACATCATGATGAACCCCGTTTTGGGCAAAGAGTTTTTTGAGCTCGTTAGCTTGGCCGTTTCTGCCGTAAATGGTTGCGAGGCTTGTGTGAAATCTCATGAAGCTTCTTTGTTGAGCCTTGGCAGCACCGAAGCTCGAGTCTTTGAGTCGGTCCGCCTCTCTGCTGTAATTGCTTCTTTGTCTAGAATCATTTACTAAATAGGCGCCTTTTTGGGCTTATAGGCTTGTTTTTCCCCTTTTTTAGAAAAAAACGGCCTATTTCTAAAAATAAATTTGGAAAGTCCAAAATCCCGTCTTATATTTGTGTCGCACTCAAAAAGAGGGCATCACTGGTCTGGTAGTTCAGTTGGTTAGAATACCTGCCTGTCACGCAGGGGGTCGCGGGTTCGAGTCCCGTCCAGACCGCAAAAAGCACTAACGTAAGTTGGTGCTTTTTTCATTTTAAGCGGGTCTGTAGCATTTTTGCTGCGGGCCCGCTTTTTTTTGTTTCTGCTGCTGTTTTTTGGGGCCTCCACTGCGGCCTGCGGCCTTGCGGCGCTACGCTTTGGGGCTCGCAAGTCTGCTCGGCCCTTCAGGCTACACTTCGTTTCGCCTTCGGTCTGGCCCTGCGGGCCACCCCGCCGCATCGCTAGGCCGAATGGCCTTCGGCCATTTTTGGATAAAAATTTCAAAGCTGTTTTGCGTTTATATGTAAAAGTTACTACTTTTATGTAAACACAAAAACAAAACGATGAAAGCATTAGCCATTTTTCTCTTATCCAGTTTATTTTTTGGTCACCTAAACCTATTACAGATGAAGCAGCGAGAACTTTTTTTGGCAAAGCAGCAGCAGTATCAAGAAGATACAGCCCTTTATGAAGAAACCTTGGCCCAATATCAAGAGCTCTATGCGCTTTATCAGGAGCTTCCTGCAGAGGATCCCGATCGCCCAAGCCTAAAGGCGGCTTTGCTCAAGACCAAAGCGGGCCTAAAGGCCTTTAAGCCGCAGCTCAAAATGGATAAGGCCAATTTGGAGCAGCTATTTTCGGCCCTTAAGGAAGAGGATATTCCCAAAACTGATTTTTTGTTAGAGTTTGCTCTAAATGCTCGAAAAGTTGCTTTAAAAGCACGAAAACTTCAAGGCAATATCCAAAAAGACGAATGGAGGGAAACCTTACACCTTGATGAGCTTTACATTAAATTCAAGGAAGGTAAAAAGCTCAAAGTTTGCCGTCTGATTGCGGCAGATATTAAGGCTTTAGTAGAGCAGGCGGACAACAAGCCCCCCACTGTATTCTTAGAAGAATTGGCCCAGATTTTTGAGCGTTATGATGCGGTAGAAAAGATTAAGAAGTATAGAGCTAAGTCTGGCTTTATTGAGTCTAGCATTGCGCCTTATGTCCTTTCCCCCAACCAACTAGAACCCATTTTGGACCAAGCCCTGGCCAAAGATGACTTTTTGACGGAGGAGGAGTTGGAAGAGAAAAAGAATATAGTCCTTAAAATACAAGAGGAAAAAAATAGCATCAATAGATGGAAGGATGAGGAATATTTAACATGGGATGACAGCATTAACCTTGCAGATTGTTTAGCCCCCAGCTATTTTCCTCAAGTAGTGGCCAATGATTATTATACAGACAAATATGTGAAAGTAGCGACCGTCAAAAATTCTTTACTTCAGTCTTTGGAACGCCTAGAGCAGGAAGGAAGCCTAGAAGAACATAAGGTATTTATTCACTGTGACTTTGATTTCTCCAACTACAGAGTACAGTCCCTTAGAGAAATTTTTAACGCAGTAGGAACTGAGCGACTAGTTCAGTTGAGGTCACAACTTGCCTATCTTGAGAAAAATCCCAATGTAAAAGTGGACTCCCAACAATTGAAGTCTCTTTTAAATGGAATGAGCGCAGATCCCAATGACTTTATTGGACAAATTATGCTGCTAGATATCTCTAAATTAAAGGCTGTTACCTTAAGCCAAATATACACTGCATTAGGCGATGCCATTACTAATTACAGTGCATTAGAAGGCTTAATAACTAATGAATTTCCGAAAAGAAGTATCCAAAATTGGACTTCTTTTGATGCTAAATTTGCCTCCGTTATAGTTTTAGCAACAGTTAAGCCTAGTCCTCTTCAAAAAATCATACAAGCATGGAGCGAGGAGTATAGAGATCTTTTTTCTAATAAGTTAGCCAAATACAAGTATCGCTATTTTTCTAGAAAAACCTTGGAGCGAAACGCCCAAAACAACCTGAAGATATCGGACTTTCCAGAATTGGAGACGCTCTTTCAGCAAACCTTTAAGGAGACTTTAGTAGAAGGGGAAAAACTAAGTTATTCAGAGGTTGCTAGCAGTTGGCAGGCTTTCTTATTAGAACTAGCGATACACAAAGGCATTAACCACTTAGAGCAGCATCAAGCTGCAGTTCAGGCCTTAGAAAAAGCGGGTATTCATGCTTTGGCAGATAGTACTAAGCTAGAGGCTATTTTTCAGCCTATTCCTCTGCCGAAGAAAGAAGCCGAAACGCTCTTTGACTTAGGTAAAAATTCTTTCAAAATTCAATGGATCTTTAATTGGAAAAAAGCTGTAGCCGATATAGTACTACTTGCAGAGCAAGCCGAAGAAGTATTTAATACTATTGAAGACAATGTAACAGATATTATTGCAGAAGGTGTTAAGCGGATAACAGACTGGATCCTTCAATTTGTTCCTGATATGCCAAGCTGGTGGTCTGATGATGATGCGAAAAAGGCTAGAAAAACAACAACTGACAGAAAATCTGTTATTCGACTTTTAAAAGCCAAGTTAATAGAGGCTTTAAAAAGCGTAGCGGCCAAAGAACAGGAGTCAGACATCATGGAGTATACATTTAGTCTCAGCCGCAAAATAACTGAAGGTGGTTCTTTTTCCTATGCAATTACAAACAATAGTAACCCTGTAGTTACTAAGGGAGGAAATAACTACATGACGATAAAAGCATCAGATCTTTTTGCTGAGTATTCTAAGAGTGAAAAAAACCTTAAAATTAAGTTTCTACTTAGAGTAGAAAAAAATTCTTTTCAAACAACAAAAGATCTGTCTATGAGTGCTTTTACAGTTATAACTGCAGGGACCTCAGGTGGCCAGCAGGTTTCTAACGCTTACACAGAACAGCAGATCGAAATAACTGCAAAAATAAAGGAATCCACAAAAGAGGAAATCACAGTAGAGGTTAACACCTCAAAAGATAATTTCAATTGTGTTAATATGGCAGAGGTTGCCTTTGCCACAAGTGTAGATGTAACTCCTCCCAGCCAAACAAAAACAATTAAACTAACGCCTGTTGCCAAATAAATTTTTCACACAAAGCCCCAAACTCCCGTTTGGGGCTTTGCTCTTTCAATAAAAGATAGAGAAGCAATACCACTTCTAAACGGTTTTGCAGGCGGCGAAGCCGCCGCAGGCTATAGCCAGATTTAAACGCACTCACTTTTATAGTTTGCAGCAATTTCCCGCTAGTCGGCCCTATTTTTCTCAGCCATAGCGAAGGCTATGCCCTTAAAAAATAGCTGGCCTAGCAGAAAATTCATAGCAAACTATGGCCAAAGCAGCGCGATTAAATCTGGCTGAGGGATGGACAGCAGTGGCCGAAGGCCAGACCCAGCCGCCGAAGGCGGCGCAGGGCCGAGCAGACCTGCGAGCTGTGAGACAGCCCGACCCGAGCGAAGCGAGTGGGCAGCCCCAAAAAAAGAAAAGGTCCAGCACCGAAGTACTGGACCTTTAAAGGCTTAGCAAAAGCTAATTAAACTATTTGGCCAAAACGAAAGGCAATTGTAGGCGGCCATCCTTACCTTCTAGTTGAAGGATATATTGGCCAGCGGGCAAATCGTTGAGGTTAAAGTCATATTGTTGTTGGATGCTTGCGGTTTGCGTCCAAACTACTTGGCCCAAAGCATTGAAGATGCGAATCTGCTGCTCGCCTTCTAGGGCTTGCTCCAATTGGAGTTGGAACTGACCGTTGTTGGGGTTGGGGAAGAGCTTAATGTTTTGCTCATTCCAAGTGGTGATGCTGGTGCTACAGTCGATTAGACCGATATTGATGCTAGCGCTATTGCTACAAGCAGCTGCCGTAGTATAGCTAATGCTATGGTTGGCATTGATGGGGCTGTTGGCTAGATCGATAGCGCCAGTGTTGGCATCGATAATGAGGCCAGTGCTGCTGCTAAAGCTACCGCCAGCCGTAGTTGTCGTGGGGACAGGGCTAGCCGTTCCGCCGAAGCAGAAAGTAGTAGAATCGTAGGCAAAGCTAGCGTCATCTAGGCCATTGAGCGTAATGTTCACGGTATCCATATCGGGGCAATTCCCTTGAGTAGTATAAGTAACCACATAAGTACCGGCTTGGCTATTGGCTAGGTCGATAGTCCCGCCAAAGCTTTCTAGAGCGATACCAGGCGTAGAGCTAAACAAGCCGTTATTGCTGGCATTGATTTGTGCAATGGGGTTGGTTCCATCTAGGCAGTAGCTGCTCATGGCATAGCTAATATCTGCGGTATCGGCTGCATCAATATTGATGACAAAAGTATCTAGATCGGAACAAGCATTGGGGGTAGTATACACGATAGCGTGAAGACCAGCGCTAGAGTTATCTACATTGACAGCACCAGTAGTAGGATCGAGATCAACTACATTAGAGGGGCTGCTAAAGCTACCGCCTTGGGTAGCTGCGATAGTAGGCGTAACAGTACCTGCACCAAAGCAATAAGTAGCCATAGGATAGCTAATATCTGCGGTGTCGGCATCTGCGATAGCCACAGCAACGGTGTCATAGTCCATACAGCTCATGTTTGGACCAACAGCATAAATAACGTTGTAGGCTCCAATAGTAGAAGAACCGGCAGAAATCTCACCCGTTAGGCTATCAATATTAAGGCCTGCAGTGCTCATATAAGTACCGCCAAGGTCAGCGTTGTTAGTTACAGCAACTTGTCCAGAGTTTTGGCAATAAGATGCAAAAGGATAGCTAATATCAGCAGAGGGACTCTCCGCATTTTGAGTAATATTTAGGATATAAGCCCCAGTATTTGTATTGTAGCCCTCTACCATTACATAAATAGTATCGAGGTAACTAACGGAGGTGCCCAAAATTTCTGAGCGCGTGCCACAGTTATCATCATTGCCCGCAATCTGGCTGATTCCTGCATCATAGATACGGAGATAAGTATCGAAGCTAGAGCCACAAAGTGAGGCATCGATAGTGGTTACACAAGGATCAGTGATAATCACTTGATACCAAACATCAGCAGAAGAGTTGGCGATAAAGTCAGTATAGCAACTAGCGGTACTGCTTGTATCATTAAAAGTAGCCGTAGATACCATAATAGGATCTGTGGGCGTATCTCCATTGACTAGGCAAAGAGTAGTAAAGCTAATCATGCTCCAGGCAGAAGTATCGCCGGGGGCACAAACTTCACGGACATAAGCCTCATAAGTTGTATTATCTGTAAGGCCCGTTTGGCTGCTACTGTTGGTATTGATTACGGCAGTAGTTCCCGTGGGGGTATTACCAGCCATGACCACTTCTACTTGGAAGTTAGCGCCAGTTCCCGTCCAGTTCAAATCAGCAGAAGTAGCTGTAATGTTGCTAGCAGCTAGGCCAGAAACGGACAAACAAGAAGGCAAGTCATCAAAGGCTACATCATCAATTAGAATATCATTTTCAAAAGGACTGCTAGGAGCATCTTCTACTACCGTAAAGCGGGCTTGTACAGGGCCAGTAATCGTAAAGACACTCAAGTCAACCATCACCTCATGCCAGTTTGGAAAATCTTGGCGGATAGTGTCTACGGTGGTCCAGTTGGCCCCATCGTAAATATCAATAATCAAGGTGTTATTTACCCCTGGATCATCTATATTATTAGAGTATACCCAGAAAATAAGACCGGGATTAGTCAAGGCAGTAACATCTACCTGAGGCGTTTCTAGTGTAGATATTTGGCTAGCTCCATTAGGAGAAGAACCATCAATCCAAGCATAATTTCCAGCATTTCCAGTATGGTCGCCAGCATTTGCAGCGGCATAACCAGCAGCCGTGCTATACTTCCAAGCCTCAGAACCGCTTTCGGTCCAGCAGTTAGGGGTAGCAGAACCATCAAAGGTTTCTAAATAAGGAGCGACAAAGACATTACAAGCTGTTGTAAAGCTCAAGGGAGCCGTATAGTTTGCAGTATCACCTACCCCACAAAATGGGCGTACATAGACATCATAGTCCGTAGCAGCCATTAGTCCAGTTAGGTTAAATGGAGTAGTTGTGGCCGATACCATAGTTCCTGCACCTTGAGTAAAGCCCGTAGGACCATACTCTACGATATAAGAGCCTGTAGCAACCGCATTATTGTCTGTCCAATCCAAATCCACAGCAGTAGCCACAACATTAGAAGCAGTCATGTTGCCCGCAGTCAAACAAGTAGGCAAGTTGGCAAAGCTAATGTCATCTAGCAAGATGTCATTGTAAAAGGCATCAGTAGGACAATCTTCCACTACCGTAAAGCGCGCCTGCACATTAGCTGTAATCGTATAAATAGAGAGGTCTACTTTAAACTCCACCCAGTCAATGCTGTCCTGACGGAAAGTATCCACATTATTCCAGTTGGTCCCATCAAAAAAGTCAATGATTAAGGTGTTGTTATCTCCAGGGTTATCGTCATTATCACTAAAAACCCAATAGGTCAAAGTAGGGGTCGTTAGGCCCGAAATATCAACCAAAGGCGTCTCTAATGTAGAAATTTGAGTAGGGCCTGAAGGCGAAGAACCGTCAATCCAGGCGTAGTTCCCGCCATTTCCAGTATGATCTAAGGTACCACTAGCCCCATAACCCGCGCCAGTACTATACTTCCAAGCTTCCGAGCCGCTTTCAGTCCAACAAGTAGGGGTTGTCGTCCCATCAAAGCTCTCCGAGTAGGGAGCTACTTGGGTACACTGCGCCCTCAAGCCAACAAGGCTCAAAAAGAGACAGGCCGCAATTAGCGTATAAATTCTCATAAAGTGTATAATTTTATATGAATGAAAAAAAGGCTTATCCAAACAAATGCTCAAAGCCTGCTATCACTTTGAGGTCCTTACAAATTTAATCTTTTTTAGACAAAAAATTAAGCTTCTGCCCAATTAGCCGAAAACCAAAGTTTTAGCAAAAGCTTAAGTCTTTTTCGGCCAAGTTATTGCAACATTGTTGCATTTATACTTACCTTTGCCCTTATTAACAGTTCTTGAAATCTATTTATCATGAACAAAACTTTATCCCTGCTGCTTCTGCTGGGCCTGTTTTTTTCTTTTTCGGCCTGTAGCAAAGAAGAGGAGGACATCGAAATCACAGAGTTTCAAGTCAGTTTTATTAGCCCCTCGGCCAATGAAACCCTAGCCGACCCCGCCAACGCCAATTTCCAACTAGAGGTCTCCACTCCAGAAAATATCCATGGGGTGCAGGTTTTCCTCTATCTAGATGGAGACAGCAGCTATATCGCCCCTTTTTTACCTTCTAGAACGCCCCGAGATGGCGACCTCCTAGAAATTAACGAGCAAATTGACCTTTCGGCCTTTCCCGCCGGTAGCCAATTTCGCCTAGAGGTAAAGGGCTGCCTAGAACATGGCTGCCCCCAACCCATTATCCAAAGTATTCCTTTTAATATCTAAAATAGCATCAATCATGAAACTTTCTTATTCTTGGCCCCTACTCCTTTTTGTCCTTCTTTTTGGCTTTTCTTCTTGCGAAAAGGAAGAAGATGAGGACGATCACGATCATGCAGAAGTGAGCATCAGCTTCCTTTCTCCTACCAATGAGGGGACTGTGGCCGACCCCAGCCAAACGCATATCCATGTTCAACTTACTTCCGATGAGGACCTACACGATATTTATGTCTATCTCCAAGTGGAGGGCGACAGCAGCTATATCGCTCCCTTTGGCCCCATGACGGTGCATGAGCATGCCACTACCGTAGACATCGAAGAAGATATCGACCTCTCTAGCTATCCCGCCGGTACCGAGTTTCACCTAGAGGTAGAAGCTTGTGAGGACCATGATTGCAGCGAAATAGAAACCCAACATATTCACTTTTCTATCTAGGTTTTAGTCTAGCCTACTTTCTACTAGGACAGCAGCTACTGATGCAGTAGTTGCTGTTTTTTTTGGGGCCTGCCGCCTGCGGCGGCCGGGCCCTTGCCGGGCTCGCAGGTCTGCTCGGCCCTTCAGCCCTTCGGGCTTCGGTCTGGCCTGCGGCCACCCTTTCAGGCCCCTAGGCCAGTCGCTACGCTCCTTTGCGGCGGCTGCGCCGCCTGTCTGCCGCAATTGGACCAATTAAAAAAGCGCTGCTAAACGAAGTTTAGTCAGCGCTAGGGCCGCAAGGCCCTAATCGGCTTAGGGATGGATAGCAGTGGCCCGAAGGGCCAGACCCAGCTTTTTGAGCAAAGCGAAAAAAAGCGCAGGGCCGAGCAGACCTGCGAGCTGCGCCACAGCCCGACCCGACCGAAAACTCATGAGGGTTTTAACCCTCATTTTATATAGCTTCGCAAAGCGATACCGCTTTGCCTTGGGTTTTAACCCGACGGAAGGGGAAGCCCCAAAATCCCTTAATCCAACTCCAATACCTTCAATTCAATTCTTCGATTAAAGGCACGGCCTTCTTCAGTTTCATTGCTGGCCGTAGGATCATTTTCTCCATAGCCTTTGGCCTTCATGCGCTTAGCCGAAATCCCATGCTCTTGGAGGTAATCCACTACGGCCTTTGCCCGATGATTAGAAAGCGTTTGGTTGGCGGCCAAGCTTCCTCGGCTGTCGGTATGTCCCCCAATTTCAATCTTCATTTCTGGATATTGGGCCATCAGGGCCAAGAGGCGGTCCAGTTCTTTTTGGCCCTCTTCCTTAAGATTATACTTATTGGTATCAAAGAAAATATTGTTGAGGCGAATCTTGGCCCCCTTCTGAATGGGGTGCAAATAAAGGTCTACCCGCACTTCTTTATATTCTACGGCCTTGGGCAAATCAATCGATTTACTTTCTGAGAGAAATTTATCCTTTTGGGCCAAAAATCCGTAGTTGGTCCCAGAAGGCAAAACCAAGCTATAGGCCCCCGTCTTGGGGTTGGAGCGGGCAATGCCAGAAGGCCCCTCTTTGCCCAAGCTTTCGTACTGCACCGAGGCGGCCAAAGGCGTGCTGTCTAGGGCGTTAAATACTCGGCCACGGACCAATAATACGGCCTCTGGCCGGGCCGCCTCGGGCAATTGCACCTTCATGATATCGGTTTTGCCCAAAGAGTTTTCACTAGAAGAGAAAAAGGCATATTCGCCAGAAGCAGGCAAAGAGTAGTAGGCGTCAAAATTGGGCGTATTGAGTTTGGGGCCCAAGTTCAGGGGCTCCGACCAATTGGTCCAGCTATCATCTAAACGGCGGCTCATAAACATATCGGCATGTCCATAACCAGGCCGGCCAGAACTGGCAAAATAGAGCGTTTTGCCATCGGCTGCCAAATAGGGAGAAAGCTCTGAAGCGGCAGTATTGAGGACCTTTCCCGTATGCAGGGGGGCGGTCCAGCTGCCATCTTCCTCTCTAAAAGAAACATAAATATCTTTGGCCCCCTCCGTATCGTCTCGCTCGATGGCCAGGACCAAGGTCTTGCCATCATTGGCCAGATTATACTCGCCAAACTTATTGTGGTTATAGTAGTCTTCAATTTCTAAAGCCTCGGGAAAAGACCAGCGGTCGGCCCCCTCCTTATGCGAAAAAGAAAGCCCCTTCTCCGAGCCCCCATCTTTTTTATAGACATTGAGGACCAAGAGGGTTTGGCCATCGGGAGTTACCGAACAAATAGAGTTATTGCGCTCATTATTGATGGGGGCCCCAATATTTTCGGCGGGCAAAAACTGCCCATCTTCGCCCAATTTTGCGCACCAAACATCTTGCTTGCCTTTATCGCCTAGATTATCAGGGTGATTTTGGCGGGTATAATAAAGTAGTTGGCCATCGGGAGAAATCAAGGGGGCCAATTCATCGGTTGGGCTATTGATGTTTGCCCCAAGATTGACCGGATCATCTACCTCATCGGCTCCAGCCACAGTTTGTACCTCTACCCGATAATCTACCTCTTCCTCAGAAATGCCAATGGCATCAATCTGATTGTAGCCGTAAACCATACGGGTATTGAGTTGGAGCTGAATGGCAGAGACCAGAAAATCTGTCTTTTCTTCTAAAACAAATTTGGTCAGTTTGCCCTTGCGGTCTTTATTTTCCTTGCTCAATTTGGGCGTTTGCTCAAAAATCAAGCGAACCTCTCCCCTGCTGCCATAGGCCACAATTTTTTCAATCGCACCAGGATTAAAGGCTTCGGAAACCGTAATCTGTTTTACCTTTTGAGGCCTTTTATAGCCCACTTTAATAAACTCGCCATCTCCATTAGATTTTGACTTGGGCGTCCAAGCACAAGGCGTCCCTTTACAACTTTCGGCAATGACCGAAGGGCTGCCCAAAACTTCCTTGGCCACATACTGCCCTTTGTTTTTGGCCAAGGCCAGTTCAGAGGATTTGTCAAAAACCACAGCCGCCCACTGTATCGATTGGGCCGCCAGGAGATGAGGGAGAAAACAACTGAGGATGATTAAATAACGCATAAAATAATATAAATTTTGTGGAGAATTTGTCCGAAGATAGAAACGCTATACAGAGTTCTGTGCAATTTATACCCCAGAAAGCCAAAAGTTAGTTCCTCTACAAAAAAAGGCCCAGCCTATAAATAGGCTGGGCCAACTATGACAGCTTAAAACTAAGCGGCCTATTTATTAAACAAGTAGCTATAATCGCCACTAAAGTTCTCATAAAAACCATCTAGTTTCACTTCATCCTCGGCCTGAATAATAGCCTGAATAAATTCTGCTTCAGTTTCTACTTTTTCCCCATTTACCGTCTCAATGATAAAGTCGCGGTCCATATTGGTACTTTCCATTAGGCTAGCCGAACGGATTTTCGTCACAATTAGGCCCTTGTCTACATCCAAGCGGCGACGCTCTTTGCTATTAAGCGGGCGAATATCAATGCCCAGCTCTTGCAATACGGTTTCCTCATTTCTAAAACGCTCCGAACGAGGCTTGTCCTCAATGCTATTGCCATTAGAGGCATTCTTGAGCTCCACCTTCGTTTCATAAGATTTTCCATCTCGGAAATAAATGATGGCCACCTCTTGCCCAGGACGGAAAAGCCCCACCTGCTCTTGCAGTTCTGGCGAACTCTTCACCTTTACATTATTTACATGCGTAATAATATCGCCTGACTTTAGGCCGCCTTCTTCGGCTGCACTGCCTGCATTAACCCGGTCCAAATACACCCCATCCAAGGAAGTAAGCGACATTTCTTTGGCCAACTCATTGCTCACATCTCGAATCGTTACGCCCAAAAATCCTCTCTGGACCTCTCCATATTCAATCAGATCTTTGGCCACTTTACGCGCCAAATTGACCGGCACCGCAAAAGAATAGCCCTCATAGCGGCCCGAACGAGTAATAATAGCAGTGTTAATCCCCACCAAACGGCCCTCTGCATCAATCAAAGCGCCACCACTATTCCCCGGATTCACCGCCGCATCGGTCTGAATAAAAGACTCAATAGAATAAGTTCCCTCCAAAATATCAATGTTACGGCCCTTAGCCGACACAATCCCCGCCGTTACCGTAGAGGTCAAGTTAAAGGGATTGCCCACAGCCAATACCCATTCGCCCACCTGCAGCTGATCCGAATTGGCAAAACCCAAAACAGGCAGCTCGCGACCATCCAACTCCTCTTCTTCTACCTTAATCACGGCCAAATCCGTAGAAGGATCGGTCCCAATCACCTTCGCCTTGTATTTTCTACGGTCATTCAAGGTCACCTCTACCTGCCGAGCCCCTTCCACCACATGGTTGTTCGTCAGCATATAGCCATCCTTACTAATAATTACCCCAGAACCCGAAGCCCCAGAGCCAAAATCAAATAACTCCTCATTGCCCCCATTAGACTGAATATGCACCACCGAAGGCCGAGCCAAATTGGCCGCCGCCTTAAAATCCTTGGGCCGATCCGTCAAGGGACTGCCATAAGGGCTATCATTATAATAAGTCGCTTGGTATTTAGGCACAAATTCCCGCACAATCACTTCTTGGCCGGCGGGACGTTCTTTTTCTAGACAGGTTTTATAAACCCCTAAGGTCAATCCCGAACTCAATATCGAAACCGCCAATAGGATAATTCCATTTCTCATAAGCTATATATAGATTAGATGCTGATTTAGAAGATCTGATTTTAAACTTTAAAATCCTAACTGAAGTTCATACTTTTGCAGCTTTGAAGAGAAAAACTGCCAGAAGTTTACTGCATTTGTCTTTTTTTACCTTTTTGGGGCCTCCCTTCACCCTCGAGGGCTCAGGGCGCTACGTTTCGGGGCTCGCTGCTCGCTCGGCCCTTCGCCGCTTTCAGCGGCTCGGTCTGGCCCTGCGGGCCACCCCTACACATCGCTAGGCCATCTGGCCTTCGGCCATTCTTAAAATCTGCTGAAGCCCAAACGACTCCCCTACCCCCATAAAAAACGCCTATTAAGCTATGAGAAAAAAACCAAACCCCTATGAGGGCATGAACCGCAAAGAGCGGAGAGAAGCAGCCTTAGACCAAGTCTTTGGCAAGAACAGAAAAGAATATATGGGCAATATTTGGGGCTGGAAGTTTACCTATTTCGGCCTCGCTTTCCTTTTAGCTGTTTTTGCCTTTGCCGCCTATGGCGTTTGGACGGGTAAAATTGACCTCAAAAAACAACAGTTTGAGGCCACCCCCTCCCGGCATATTGAACAAAATAGCTTGCACCATCAAAAAGATACAGCAAACTAGCTAGGCCTTTCTTTTTTCACCCTTCTTTAACATTGCTTTAAAATGTCAGCCATTCCTTTCTATAAATATCAAGCAGCAGGCAATGATTTTGTCATCTTTGACAACCGAAATGGGCAGTTGTCTTTTTCGGCCCAAGAAATTTCCCGCATCTGCCATCGGCAGTTTGGCATTGGAGCCGATGGCATTATGCTCTTAGAAACAGATGCTTCTACAGACTTTAAGATGGTCTATTTTAATGCCGATGGCGCCCCTAGCAGTATGTGCGGCAATGGCGGAAGGGCTTTGGTCGCTTTTGCGCATTATTTGGGCCTCTTTGAAAATAGCTGTAGCTTTATGGCCGTAGATGGCCTGCACCATGCAAAGCTCTTAGCCCCCAATTATATCGCCCTAGAAATGCAGGATTATCAGGATTTGCTTCTGACCGATACGCACTGCTTTTTAGATACAGGCTCTCCTCATCATATTGAGTTTGTGGCCCAATCCGAAGCCGTCGATGTGGTCCAAGAAGGCCGAAAAATTCGCTATGCCGCTCCCTATGGAGAAAAAGGCGCAAATGTCAATTTTGTGGAAGTCCTCGGCCCTAAACAACTCCAAATTGCCACCTACGAAAGAGGGGTCGAAAATGAAACTTTGGCCTGCGGCACCGGCGTTACCGCCGCCGCTATTGCCCACTTTCTACAACATGGCCCAAAAACAAAAGGCCATCAGCGCATAGAGGTCCGCGCCAAAGGCGGAGAACTAGCCGTAGAGTTTGATTACCAAGAAGAAATTAAAAATATTTGGCTGTTGGGCCCCGCCCAAGCCGTTTTTCAAGGCCAGTATTTCGGCCTCCAAAAATAAAAGTGAATCATGGGAAAAGATACCAACAAAGTGGTCCAAGAAAATAATATTCAATTGACTGTCGGCCTCAATGCCGATCGTACCCCCATCAAAATTGAATGGGAAGCCTCCGATAGCCAAAACGGCCCCGAAGAATGCAAGGCCATGCTGATCTCGCTCTTCGATAAAGCTCATAAAGATACCCTCAAAATTGACCTCTGGACCCTCGAGATGCAGGTCAATGAAATGGACCGCTTTATGTACCAAACCCTACGCGGCCTAGCCGATACTTATTATCGGGCCACCAATAACCAACAACTGAGCAACGATTTTATGCGCTTTGTCCAGTACTTTGGCGAAAAAACAGAAACCCTACCCAAAAAGTAGGTCCAAAAGCAAAGCCAAAGGCCCAACTCCTTATTGGAGTTGGGCCTTTTTTATTCCCGCCAATCTTCTACCCGCCAATGTTGGGCGGGCTGCAAAAGCGGTAGTTCCCTGTACATTAAGGTATTGGCCCGCCAAGACACCTCTTGGCCCGCCCATTTTCCAAATAAGAAGAGTTGGTCACTAGTTTGGCGATAATATAAACGCGCCCAAAGGCTATCGCTCTGCAAATCATAAAGGGCAAGGCCATCTTTGGGCAAATAGCGCAAGCGATAACTCTTTTGCCTCCTCCCCTGCTGCATGATCCAGTAGCCCCGGCGATGGATATAAAACTGTTGGCCATTTTCTAGGGCATAGGCCCCATGCAAAGGGGGCCTAGGCTCCAAATCGTCGTTCCAATGCTGCCGATGCCGATAGGGCCAAGCAATATTCAGAAGGATCAATAGGAGGAGGCTTGTTTTGAGCACTCTTTTTTGCCCTTTGCGAAAACTAGGCCCTAAGGACTGTTTTGCCGCCAAAGCCTGCCCGCTAGACCAAGCCCAAAGCCCTTTTAATCTGGGCCAAAAAAGATATAAGGCCATCCATAAAAGCCCAGCCGAATATATCTTGACGTTGATGTCAAAGCTGATGTTAATCAGCAAGACCTGCCCCATGACCCCAGCCGCTAACAAAGCTCCCAATGCTCGACTAGGACGGTAGAATAATGCTAATGCCGCTAAGATTTCTACTATACCGGTCCAAAAACTATAGCTCCAAGAACTGCCCATAACCGACCAAAAAGCTAAATCTTTCTCGATATAGCCCAAAGGCTGATATAAGGTGTTGGGCTCGGGTAAAAAGAACTGCTGTTTGAGCAGTTTGTCTAGACCATAACGCCCCAGTTGCATGCCTAAATAATAGGCTATACCCAATTGCAAATAAGGCTGAAACTGCTGGCTCCAGTTTTTTTTGTCCCAAAGCAATAGCAAAGTCGCGCCCACAGCCAAAACAACTAGGTGCAAATAAAAGCCGGTACTATCCGATGCTAAGACATAGTAGCCCTGATCTATCCCTAAAGCTGCCCCAGAAGCCCGATAAAAGGGCTCAAATGCTTCGGCCCAAAATCTAGAGTAGGCAGGCCATAGCGGCTGTTCAATTGGAGCCGTTAGGGCAAAAAGAATTAAGTATATAGTCGTCCAACGATAAAGCATCTGTATTTTTTTAGCTATTCTATCTAATCCAGGGAGCTAATCTATCCGAGCAAGGAGTTAGGCGGACCAACAATAACCAAAGCGGTAAGCAGGCCCGAAGGGCCGCAGGCCTAGCGATGCGGCGGGGTGGCCCTCAGGCCAGACCAAGGCGGCGAAGCTGCCGAAGGGCCGAGCGAACAGCGAGCCCCAAAGCGTAGCGCCGCAAGGCGAAGCCGCAGCGGAGGCCCAAAAAAATTGCCCTTATCCTTGGTCATTTTCCTCTAAAAAGTGCTCTAATTATTGATTAATTGGGCCAGGGGGCTATCTTTTTCGGCAATAAAGTCAATAGCCTTGGCTAAATCTTGGGCAAACACCCGATCGCCTTCAATGGCGGGTACGACTTGGCGGAAAGCTTGGCGGCAATTTTCGATAGCAGCAGAGCTAGTTAGGGTTCTGAACTCTAGGCTTTGCATAGCCGCCATTAGTTCAATAGCCAAAAGGCGTTCTAGATTATGGACCAAGCGATAAAGTTTGGTGCCTGCGTTGGCGGCCATACTCACATGGTCCTCTTGGCCATTGCAAGAGACCAGAGAATCTACAGAAGCGGGGGTACAGAGCTGTTTATTTTGGCTAGCGATAGAGGCCGCGGTATATTGGCCGATCATCAGGCCAGAGTGCAGGCCCGAATTGGGAGTAAGGAAAGCGGGCAGGCCTCTTTTTCCGCCAATGAGTTGATAAAGGCGGCGTTCCGAGATACTTCCGAGTTCGGATAGGGCCATTGCCATAAAATCGAGCGTAAGGGCGAGCGGTTGGGCGTGGAAATTTCCGCCAGAGAGAATGGCATCTGTTTCGGGGAAAATATTGGGGTTGTCGGTGACACTATTGAGCTCGGTAGTCAGTACCTTTTTGGCATATTGCAGGGCATCTTTGCTGGCCCCATGCACCTGAGGCACACAGCGGAAAGAATAGGGATCTTGGACCACCTCTTTTTCCGCCTTCATCAGGGGAGAATCGGCCAATAGCGTTCTAATATTTTTGGCGGTTTGCAATTGGCCATTATGGGGGCGAATAAGATGCAGGCGTTCATCAAAGGGCGTGAGCAGGCCCCCAAATCCATCAATAGAGATTGCGGCGATGCTATCGGCCCAAAGGCTGAGTTTTTCGGCCTTCCAGTAGCTATAGATGCCATAGGCCAAAGAAAACTGCGTACCATTGAGCAGGGCTAGGCCCTCCTTCATTTCGAGGGCAAGAGGCTGCCAGCCCAATTTTTCTAGGGCTTGGGCCGAGGACATGAATTCCCCTTCAAAATAGACATCTCCCTCGCCCAAAATGGGGAGAGAAAGGTGGGCCAGGGGGGCCAAATCGCCAGAGGCGCCTAGGCTACCGAGTTGATAAATGACGGGAATAAGGTCTGCATTATAGCTATCAATGAGGCGTTGGAGTAAAATAGGGCGGACGCCAGAAAACCCTTGGGCCAGATTCTGTATTTTGAGTAGTAGCATGAGGCGGGCCAGCTCTTGGGGCACCAAATCGCCGGTACCAAAGGCATGAGAGCGGACTAAATTATGCTGCAGTTCGCTTAGGGCCTCTTTGCCAATTTTGACATCGCAAAGGGAGCCAAAGCCCGTATTGATGCCATAAAAAGAGTCTTCTGAATTCGCCACTTTTTCCTCTAGAAAATCGCGGCAAGCCTTTACATTGGTCCAAAGGGAGTCCGTTAATTCAATTTTGGTATGTTTGGCCCAAAGCTGATGCAGGGCAGTTAAACTTAGTTCTTTCTCGGTAAGCAAATGCATAAATTGTTAGCTGTTGTGGCCCATTTTGGGCATAAAAATCAATTATTTTCTGTTTGTCGGCGGAAAATATACGGAAGAGAATTTATAAATAAATAAAGCAATATGAATAGCTCGAAAAATAAGGTCAAGTTCTTGGTCCGCGCCTACTTTTTCCTCCTTCCTTGGAGCCGCCCTAAAAGGCTATGGGCCTTGGCGGCCCTACTGCTCTTACTTTTTCTGAGTTTTCAGTACCTCATTTCCCATTGGCAGGCTGCGCTGGGGCCATTGGCCTCTGGGGAGGAAATTGAGCTACTGGATGCTCAGTTTGGCCTAAAATCCCAAGAGGTTATTCCTCTCTTAGAACATCTGGGGCCTGTTTATCGGCAAGAGCAGAGCTACTTATACATTAGTCTAGACTTGATTTACCCGCTTGCTTACGGACTGTTTTTTTCGGCCTTGCTGCTTTTTCTGCTCAAAAACTCTTTTCCCCGTTATTTGGGCAGTCTTTACCAGGGCTGTTTTTTCCCTTTTTTGATCTCTATCACTGATCTTTTAGAAAATATATCTTTTATATTGTTGCTTTGGCGCTATCCTCGGATTCCCTCTTGGCTTTGGTCCTTGGCCTCCTTTTTTAATCAGGCAAAATGGATTGGAGTCAACTTGCTGTTCATCTTCCTCCTCTTAGGATATATTGCTCGTTGGATGAACCGAGTAGAGGTGGCCGAATTTAAGGCCATGCAAAAGCGCTTTGGCTCAAAGAACTACAATCATTACACTAAAAAACAAAATCAAGATGTCTAAGAACTTATTATGGGATGCGGCCTTGGCCAAGTTGAAAGCCGGAAACAGCCGCTTTGTCAATGAACAAGCAGAAGGAAAAAAACAGGCCCTAGACCGCCGCCAAGAGCTCACGAAAGGGCAGGCTCCTTGGGCAATTATTTTGAGCTGTGCCGACTCTAGAGTAGTTCCCGAACTCGCCTTTGATACTGGCCTGGGCGAGCTCTTTGTTATTCGGGTAGCGGGCAATATTGCCAATACCTCTACAATAGCCAGTATTGAGTATGCCGTGGCCCACTTAGACGTCAATTTGATTGTGGTCATGGGCCACGAAAGCTGCGGAGCGGTTACGGCCGCCATGGCCGAGGGCGATGCAGAAAGTAATAACCTCAAGCATTTGCTAGATTATATTCAGCCGGCGCTTTCGGCCTGCCCCAACTGCCAAGATGTAAATGAGGTGGTTAAGAAAAATGCCGAACTAACGGCAGAAGAATTAGCCGCCAACTCCAGCATCATCCAAAATGAAATCCAGAATGGGGAGCTCAAGGTCTTTTCGGCCTACTACAACCTTTCTGATGGGCATGTAGACTTTTTTGAGGAGGCTTAGGCCAAATTGAAAAGGGGAATAAAAAACGCCAGCTCGACAAAAGCTGGCGTTTTTTTGTGGGCCTATTATTATTTTTTGGGGCCCGCGGCCAGCTTTGCTGGCCGCCGCTATGCTGCGGGGCTCACTCTTCGTTCGGCCCTGCAGCCGCCTTTGGCGGCTTTGGTCTGGCCTGCGGCCACCCCTGCGCAGCGCTGGGCCGCTCCACTTTTTTTGTTGCTTCAAATCTTTAGGCTTCGGCCTTTTGGTCCTCCCTTTTAAGCGGTATTCGTCGCTGCGCTCCTCATTCGCCAATATGTCCCCGCCCACCCACCCCTCTGCGGGATTCCCTAAGGAATCCCTCGGGGAGGCGGGCGACAAACTAACTGCAGACTTTGCCCAAGCCCTCATCCATCAATCATTGCGAAGCAATACCGCTCTTGCTATAGGTTTTCACCTACAGCTAAAAAGGGCCGAAGGCCCGCGGCTGAGGGATGGATAGCAGGGGCCCAAAGGGCCAGACCCAGCCGCCTTTGGCGGCGCAGGGCCGAGCAGACCTGCGAGCTGCGACACAGCCCGACCCGAAGGCCCAAAGGGCCGAAGGGGCAGCCCCAAAAAAAGAAACTACTCCCCCTCCCAACGGGCAAAAAGCAAACAACTATTCACATCCCCAAAGCCAAAACTCGCCTTGGCCATATAGCGCAAATTGGCGGCCTCTGTTTGTAGGGGAATACAGGCGGCAGAAATCTGGGCCGCAATTTCGGGATGAAGATCTTCGGCATTTTTGCTGGGGTGCAAAAAGCCATGGACCAATTGCAAAACCACCGCCACCGACTCAATGGCTCCCGCCGCCGATAAACAATGACCAATCAAGGATTTCAGGCTATTAATCTTAGGAAAATCATCGGCAGAACGGCCCAAAGCCCGCAGCCAAGCCCCAATTTCGGCAGGATCGCCCATAGTGGCCGTCAGATGGCCCGAAATAGCGTCTAGCTCCTGCGCAGAAATGCCCGCATCGGCCAAAGCCAAGCGAATACAGCGCTCAATCGCCTTGATATTGGGAGCCGTCATGCTGCCCCCCTGACGCTGACCGCCCGCATTTAAATGTCCCCCTTTTAGCTCGGCATAAATGCGCGCGCCACGGGCTTGAGCCGAGGCCAAACTCTCTAAAACCAATGCGCCAGCGCCACTGCCGGGCACAAAACCTGCCGCCCGCTCGCTCATTGGGCGAGAAGCCTGCTCCGGGCGGTCATTAAACTTGCGGCAAAGCACCCGCATAGAGTCAAAACCCGCCCAAATATATGGACCAGAACTGTTGCAGCTGCCGACCAGCATCCGCTCCGCTCGTCCCAACCGAATGCGATCATAGCCCATTAATATGGCCTCGCTGCCCGTGCTGCAAGCCGCCGAATTAGAACTCAACTGATTGCCAAGGCCCAAAAAGCCACCCAAATAAGCGCTGATGCTGCTCTCCATCGTCTGTTGAATCAAAGAAGAGCCAATGCGGCGGACCTTGCCCGCATCCACCTTATAAATTCCCTCTCGAACCACCTCAATACTAGACTGCCCGCCGCCAAAAATGCAGCCCGACTCCCAATCGGGCTCCTCTTTCTTTTCGGAAATTGGCAAGGCGGCATCCTGCCAAGCCTCTAGGCCCGCCAAACAACCATACAAAAGGCCAGAGCCCTGAATATATCGCCTTTGCAAGGGCGTCAAAAAGCTATTAATGTACTCTTCGGTCAATGGAGGGCAGCCTGCGACTCGACAAGCAAACTGCAGCTCCTCCAAATCTGAGCGATAGCTAATTCCCGATTTTCCCGACTGCAAAGCGGCCAAAAAATTGGCCCTTCCCAAGGCATTGGGAGCCACTACCCCCAAACCCGTAATCACAACTCTATTTTCCTGCATCATGGCTATTTTTTTTGGTCCACATTCCCGCTAGTTCGGCCTTAGCAACCAAATCGCCAGCCTCATTATAGGCCGAGGCCGTCACTCGAAGCTGTTGGAGACGAAATAATTTCTTTTTAGCCTCTACCCGCAGCAGCTCTCCAGGGCGATGGAGCTGGTAGAAATTCACCTTAGAGCTACTAAAAGCAATTTTGGGGACCTCCTGCAGCTCCTCTTTCAATAAATAAATGCCCAGACAAACTAGGCCAATTTGGGCCATGCACTCCAAGAGCAGCACACCAGGCGTAATGGGGTCTTCGGGAAAATGATCCGCATAAAAAGGGGCATCCGCTGCAAAGCGGTATTGGCCAATAACGCCCTCCTCATTTAGCTCCAACAACTCATCTACAAAGCAGAAATTGGGGCCATAGGGAAGCAAGGCCAAAATATCTTGATAGTTTTCTTTCATCTGTTCTTAAATCAATCGTTCTCCCCCATCTACGGGAATAATAGCGCCATTAATCCAGGTGGATTCTGCTCGGCAAAGCAGCTCGATAACTTTGGCCACATCTTCGGCCTTAGTCATTCGGCCCAAGGGGTTTCGGCTTTTGGCAAATTGGGCCAAATCATCGCTGCCTGGAATCAGTTGAAAAGAGCGAGTATTCATCATGCCCGCCTGTACAATATTGGCTCGGATGCCTAGGGGCGCATACTCTAGGGCCATAGAACGGATAATGGCCTCTAGGGCCGTTTTGGCGGCAGATACAGCCGCATAATGGGACCAAGCTCTTTGGTTACCCCCACTACTGAGGCCCAAAATTCGGGCATCTTCGGCAAAGCGGCCTAGACCAATTAATCCCTGCGCCCAATCGACGATACTATAAGCCATATTTTGGGCCGTGAGCTGAAAATCGGTGCTCGTCAAATTATTCTGCCCTAAAAAAGCCTTGAGATTGCCCTTGGCAACACTATGCAAGAGCAGCCGAAAGCGAGCCTGAGCAGGCAGGCGGTCCGAGAGCTCGGCCAAAGAGCGGGCAATTTGCTCCTTCTGCGTAGCATCCACATTATAATGCAAAATGCTTACGCCCGTTTCTAGGGCCAAGGCCTGAAAACGAGCCTGGGCCTCTCGGGCATCGGCTCGCCTTTCTCGATAATAAATACAAAGCGACATGCCTTTTTTGGCCAGTACTTGGGCGGCAGCCCAACCCAGTCCAGAAGAGCCCCCTAAAATGAGGCCCCAAAGTTCTTTTTCCTTATACATGGGTTTACTAATTTTCTGGGGCAAAGCCTACTCCCAATTTAATAATAGGCGCTGGGCCGAAAAGCCCGGGCCAAAGCTAAGCATCAGGCCCTTTTCGCCTGCGGCAATCTCCTTTTCTAGATAGCGTTCGAGCACATAGAGCACCGTGGCTGAAGACATATTGCCATAAAGGCGCAAGACCTCCTTAGTCTCCTCGATATTTTTGCCCAAATCGGCAAAAAGGCCCTCTACCATCTGTACAATCTTTTTGCCGCCGGGATGAAAAATCAAATGCTCAATCTCTTCGATCGTCAAGCCATTTTTTTCAATAAAAGGGAAAAGGACCGACTTAAAATGTCGCTCAATTTTATTGGGCACTTCCTTGTCCAAAATCATTTGGAGGCCCGTATTGCGCAACTTGAAGCCCATCATATCAATTTCGTCATAAAAATGATACATCTCTCCCGCAATGATGGCGGGTTTTAGTTCCTCAGAGGGGCCCAGAATGGTACAAACCGCCCCATCGCCAAAGATGGCGGCACTGACCATATTGACCATGCTCATATCATCCTGCTGAAAGGTAGCCGTAGGCGACTCAAAAGCAACAATAGCCGCCCGCTTGCCCGGATTGGCCAAAAGCAGATTGTAGGCATAAATCAAGGCAGAGGTTCCTCCCGCGCAGCCCATTTCCGTTACGGGCAAACGCATAATATCTTGGCGCATTCTCAGCGCATTAATCAAGTAAGCATCTATAGAGGGAATCATAATGCCCGTACAGCTCACACTAATGATAATATCGATATCGGTAGGCTGTAAATTGGCCTTTTTGAGGGCCCCTTCTACAGCTTGCTGCGTCAGTAGAGTATATTCCTTGGCATAGCGGGCATTTTTTTCTTCAAAAGAAGTTTGCTCAAACACCTCTTCGATATCCATAATAGAATAGCGGTGGTCTACCTGCGCATAGCGAAAAATACGCTCCACCTTTCGGCGAAAGCGTTCATCTTGGCCCTTGGCCTGCAGCCAAAGATCGATATAGGGTAAAATATCGGCTGTAGATCTAGAGTAAGGCGGCAGGGCCTTATGTGTGGATAGTATTTTTATAGACAAGGGCGTATATTTTAAGTTTTTTGGGGCTAAGCGACTTTTAAAATACGAGAAAAAATAGGCTCTGGAGTTATTTGCCTACTTTTTTATCTTTCTTCAAGTGGAATCACTTCCTTAAATTAAGGCCCAATAAAAACCAGATCATGCCATTATATCAAAAAACGGCCTGCAGAAAACAGTGGGGTTTATCTCAGCGGAGGAGACAAAACATTTACTACAAACTAGACTGCCAGCAGCCTTCGGGCTCCTTTAAAATTCGGGGCATTGGCCATTATGCCGAGCAGCTGAAGGCCCAAGGCGTTTTGTCTTTAGTCATTGCCTCTGGCGGAAATGCGGGTTTGGCGGTGGCCTATGCGGCCCAAGCCTTGCAGCTCAAGGCCGAGGTGGTTTTGCCCCGAAGCAGCTCGCTTTTTGTAGAGCAGTTGCTGCTTGACCTTGGCGCTAAGGTCTACCGCTCTGGCGAAAGCTGGGCCGAGGCCCAAACATTGGCCCTAGAACTAGCCCAGGCGCCCCAAGCGGCCTATATTCCCCCCTTCGATCATCCGATGCTTTGGGAAGGCCATAGCAGCTTGGTCAAAGAATTGGCCGAGCAATTGCCGCAGCCGCCCGATCTCATTTTGCTATCTGTAGGAGGTGGAGGCCTTTTTAAGGGAGTGATGCAGGGCTTGGCGCGGCAGAATTGGTCTACAAAAGTATTATGTTTAGAGACGGAAGGTACGGCCTCCTTACATCAATCTCTGGCTGCGGGTCGACAAATTGAGTTGGCTAAAATTGAGGGCATCGCCAGTAGTTTGGGGGCTAAAAAAGTGGCTCAAGCGGCTTGGGAGGCGGCCCAATCGCCCCAAGTGTATAGTCGAGTTTTGCCTGATGAGCAGGCCCTTGAGGGAGTGAAGCAACTCTTGGCCGAAACGGGACATTTGACCGAGCCTGCCTGCGGCTTGGTCCGAGCGGCCTTGGTCCAAGACTGGCCCGAAATTCAAGCTGCAAAAGATATTGTGGCCATTATTTGCGGCGGAAGAACGATGCCGATAGAACAACTAAGCCTCTAAATTATGATTATCTACAAGCCTTCGGGCTCTTTCTTCAGAGACATTCGCCATTTTAATCGCACAGTGGTCATTCGACGGCTGCTAAGCTATGTCTTTTTTTATGGTTTGGCGGTGGCGGCTTTGGCGGCCCTATTCCTCTGGGCGGATTGGTCCAAATATCTAAAATTAGACGGACTGAGCAGCATTTTCTCCTTTTTGGGGGTGGTTTTGAGCATTCTTTTGGTTTTTCGGACCAATACGGCCTATGACCGTTGGTGGGAGGGCCGCAAGCAATGGGGGGCCTTGGTCAATCACAGTAGAAATTTGGCCATTGTGGGGCAGGTTTGCTTTCCCGAAGAGAATAAGGCCCTTCGCCATCGTTTGGCCCTGCTGATCAGCAATTTTTGTCTGGCCTTCAAGGAGCATTTGCGGGAGGGGGTGCGTTTGGAGGAGCTGATTGAATTGAGTGCTAGAGATCGGCAGTTGTATGCAGCGCAGCAGCATTTGCCGGCCTATATTTCGGCCCAAATTCAGCAGTTGCTGGTGCAGGCCTATCGCCGTGGCGAAATCCGTGAGCTAGACCAGCTCAATTTTAAGCCACACACCCAAGCCCTGCTAGATGTTTTGGGGGCCTGCGAACGCATCAAGAAAACGCCCATTCCCTTTTCTTATGAGATTTTTCTGCGGCTCTTTATTGTTTGCTATGCCCTGATTTTGCCCTTTGTGATTTTGCCTAGTTTTGGTTTTTGGGGCCTGCCCGTGCTGATGCTAATTCTCTTTGCTTTTTTGGGCCTCGAGCTGATGGCGGCGGAGATTCAAGACCCTTTTGGCCAGGATTGCAACGACCTACCTACTGGCGATATCGCCCATACTATTCGCAAGAATGTTTTTGAGATTCTAGAGGCTAAGCATGAAGAAGGGGCTCCTGCTAGCAATTACAGTAAGTTGTCTTAGGAGGAGGATTTGGGGCTGCCCCTACGGCCCTTTGGGCCTTCGGGTCGGGCCATTGCGCAGCTCGCAGGTCTGCTCGGCCCTTCGGCGCAAAGCGCCTCGGTCTGCCGCCTTTGGCGGCCCTGCTACAGCCCCTCAGCCAGATTTAATCGCGCTGCTTTGGCCATCTTTGCTATGAATTTTTGGCTAGGCCAGCTATTTTTTAAGGGCATAGCCTTCGCTATGGCCGAGAAAAATAGAGCCGACTAGCGGGAAATTGCTGCAAACTGTAAAAGTGAGTGTGTTTAAATCTGGCTATAGCCTGCGGGCCTTCGGCCCTTTTTAGCTGTATGTTTAACCCTTAGGCGTTGAACTTGGGCCAAATTTGCAGCTAGCTTATTGCCCGCCTCCCCGAGGGATTCCTTAGGGAATCCCGCAGAGGGGTGGGTGGGCGGGGACATATTGGCGAATGAGGAGCGCAGCGACGAATACCGCTTAAAAGGGAGGGCCAAAAGGCCGAAGCCTAAAGATTTGAAGCAACAAAAAAAGTGGAGCGGCCCAGCGCTGCGGAGGGGTGGCCGAAGGCCAGACCGAGCTTTTGAGCAAAGCGAAAAAGCGAAGGGCCGAACGAACAGTGAGCCCCGCAGCATAGCGGCGGCCAGCAAAGCTGGCCGCGGGCCCCAAAAAAAATAAAAAAATTTAAGGCTGCTAAACAGCTGATAAAAAACAAGTTAGCAAGCAATTAAAAATTACAAGCATAAAAAAGCGGCTAAAAATGAAAAAAGATTTGCGAGATCCAAAAAGCCGCCTTATATTTGCAACGTCGAAAATGATAAGCGGATGTGGTGAAATTGGTAGACACGCTAGACTTAGGATCTAGTGCCGCAAGGTGTGTGGGTTCGAGTCCCTCCATCCGCACCAATTTAGAAAGTGCAAATTCTGATGGGATTTGCGCTTTTTTTTTGTACAAAACCAAAGATCGGCCTTAAATCTATGCCTAGAATTAAGACAACTTCAGTATCTTTGGGCCACTTTTGGGGAAAATCCCTAAAATTAAGATTTGATTATTAAGTTATTAAAGACTAGACACGATGCCAGTTGCAACGCATACGTTTAATGAGGAGGAGCAGACCGTAGTGCTGCACCTGCAGATTGCCAAGAATGAATACATGAGCTTGGTAGATAAGAAGCTAAAGGAAGCTCGAAAAAACTTTCAGCAGCCCGGTTTCCGCCCCGGTAAAGCCCCTATGGGTTTATTGCGTAAGAAGTTTGGGAACGAAATCCTTTGGGATGAGGTAAACAAGCTTTTGGACCAAGAAGTACGTGCTTTCATCCAAGAAAAAGAACTCAAGGTATTGGGTAACCCCATGCCTCAGAATAGCCTAGAGACCAACATCAACAAGCCTGTAGATGTACAACTAGATATCGAGATTGCTTATATGCCCAAGCAAGAGATTGCAGGCATTAGCGAAGCGACTGCTTTTCCTTTCTACACAGTAGAAATGAGTGAAACAGAGCTAGCTGAAGAGATCGAGGCACAGCGCAAGCAGCGTAGCCAAGACCTCAGTGAAGATGCTACGGATATCCAGGACAACGATCTTTTGGAAATCAAGGTAGTAGCTAACAATGAGGGAGCTTGGACCAATGAGTCGACTATGGTCGCTATGGACAAAGCCACTGCTGACGTACAAGCTCAACTCAAAGCCATTGAGGTAGCTGGAAGCATCGTTTGCAAATTGTCTGATTTGGATACCGCCCTCACGGCTGAGCGTCGTATGGGTATGTTTTTCCCCGAAGTAGAAACAGAAGAGGAAGACGTAGAAGTAACAGTTGAAGTACTCAAAGTAAAGCGTCAGATTCCTCGCGAATTGAATGAAGAATTCTTTGCTGAGCTTTTCCCTGAGGATGAGATCAAAACAGAAGAAGAATTTAAGGCCAAATTTGCTGAAATGGTTAGCGGACAGTTTGCGACCCCCGCCAAAAGCATCTTCTTCCGCTATGTTTATGAGGAGTTGATGGAGAAAAACAACTTTGACCTTCCTGAGAAGTTCTTGCGCAAATGGCTAGAAGAAAGCCGTGAAGAAAAGCAAGAAGAAGTAAATGATGAGAACTTTGCTAGCTTTATGCGCCGTCTACGTTGGTCTTTGATCATTGATCAACTCACTAGCGAGCACAATGTAGAAGTAAGCAAAGAAGAAATAGAGCATGCTGTCCGTATGGCCATCGCTCGTCAGTACAACTTCCAGATTCCTCCTTACCACCCCATCATGGACAGCCAAATCGAGAACTTGATGAAGGATGAGGCTACTGTTCGTCAGTTTGGAGAGCAAGTACAAGAAGAAAAAGTATTTGAGGCCCTCTTCCCCCTCTTTGGTAAGGCCGAAGAAACTGTAGATGCCGCCAAATTTGACGAAATCTACAAAGCTCGCTTCGAGCAAAATGAAGAAGCCGCTACAGAAGAAGAAGTAGTAGAAGAAGTAGAAGCCGAAGAGGCAGAATAACTACTGTCACATATATAGGTTACTGCCTAAAGCTAGAGCAGAACTACAAAATGTAGTTCTGCTCTTTTTTTATCTAAATGTTAAAAACCATTGACAAAATGTTAATAAATAAGGCTTCTTATTGCAAAAAGCTAAAAATCAACCCTTTTTATTTTGAACATTTAAACAATATCTTAAATTTGTACATATAGAAAATGCTGTTGCATTTTCAGCAGCAGAACTCCACGACCATTCCCCCCCTCACAAAACAAACTGCTATGCCTACACCAGTCAACAAAAGTTATCATTTTTCTGATGAGGAAACTGCGATTCAGTTTCAGTTTAAAGACCTGCGCAAAATTGTTTTAGATCTTCGTGCCCTTAATCATCAGCTTAGACAAAGAATTGTTCAGCTGCTTTTGGCCAAGGGCCAAATGACGGTCACCCAGCTCTACGTTAAGCTAAGAATTGAACAATCTGTGGCCTCTCAGCATTTGGCGATTCTTAGAAAAGCCAATATTGTTATGGCCGAAAGAGAAGGTAAGTTTATTCATTACCACATTCATCAAGAACAACTAGAAGCTGTCAAAGCACTACTTCTTGGCCTCCAATAAATGTTTGTCCACTCTTCAAAAAACCACCATCACTATGGCCGCATCTACCTTTCTCAATGAAAATATGAACCCCTTCAACTTAGACAGTTTAGCAAAAGCAAACCAAACTATTCGGGCCTTGGCCCATGCCCTTCGTCTAGATATTCTCTCTTATATTGACCAACATCCGGGCACTAATGTGAATAGTATTTACAATGCTTTAGAACTCGAGCAATCAATTACCTCTCAGCATTTGCGCATTCTCCGCCAAGCAGAGCTAGTCAGTTATGTCCGAGAAGGAAAACAGATTCTCTATAGTCTTAACTACCCCAAACTGCATTCGTTACAGTCTGCCATCCAAGAATTTTTAAAATAATGCCCTTTTCTTAGGGCCTGTCCCGTCCTGAAAAACTGATACAGAATTTAAAGCAATAAAATTCTGATTAAATACGGGTAAAAAGTTATTCTGGAAGATTTTGACCTCCTTCAAAAAGGTCAAAAAATCTTACGGAAATAACTTGTTGTCAATTTAACAACTCTGGCTTAAGATGATCTTGGGCTAGAGTTGTTTTCTTTTTATAGCTCTTATATTCGAGCTCTTGTTGTTGGTGCATTTCAGCAGGCGGCATAAATTGACAAGACCAATGTGGTCGCGCTTGGTTGTAAATATCAATACTTTGAGCCACTATTTTCTTCATCGCATCTAGCCCTAAATGGAAAAAATCTGCAATAAACTCTTGCTTTAATATTCCATTTATTCGCTCTGCTACGGCATTTGCATAAGGATCGTAAGACTCTGTCATAGAACAACTTATGCCTAGTTTTTTGAGCAGTTGCTGATAATCATTTGAGCAGTATTGAATGCCCCGGTCAGAATGATGAATCAGCTCTTCATTAGGATATTGACGACGCTTTGCAGCCTGTTTCAAGGCTCGAATAGAGCCAATGCTGCTTAAGCTGTTAGAGACATCATAACCCATTATTTGCTTAGAATAAGCGTCTGTGACCAAGGCTAAATACATCGGATTTTCTCTCGTTCCAATGTAAGTAATATCTGAAACCCAGACTTGCTCTGGTCGATAAATTTTCAAATCAGCTATTTTGTTCTTATGTTTTCTGTAGTGGTGGAAGGAATTTGTCGTTGTATGATAGTTCTTTCGAGGTCGAACCAGCAGATTATTGGCCCGCAAAATAGTAAAAAATTTATCTCGGCCTACTCCTAGAGCCTTCAACTCAGCTTGAAGTAAATGATACAATTTGCGGCCGCCTAAGCGAGGCATTTTGTTCCGTACTTCTTGAACTAAGGCAACTACTTTTTCTGCCAAACCCTGATTAGATCTAACTTTTGCCTTCGATCTATAATACTTTTGACGATTTATCCCGACCAATCGACATAAGCTACTTAAGCTTATTTTTTCTTCTTTTTGGAATTTATCAACTGTTCGGGTAAAGACTTTTTTCTGATTGGAATTTCAAATTCTTCTTCCGCTATATCTATCATCATATCAAAAAACAAGGCCTTCTTATCTGCCTGATTTAGCTCCTTTTCCAAGCGACGATTTTTCTTCTCTAAAAGCTTCAATTGCTGACGCAACGCCATCAATTCTTGTTCTGGACTCTTCTTCATACTTCTTAATTTATAGCTTTTATCATATTGGCCATGTTTCTCGATCCATGTCCGAATTGTTCTGTCTCCTTGTATCCCATACTTGCGTTGAGCGGCCTTTAAGCCAATCTCTCCATTTTCTACTTCCGACACAACTTGGAGCTTAAAAGCTAAGGTATAATCTTTTTGTGTCCGCTTAACATACTGACCTTCTTTATTTTCCATCTATCTTCTGATTTTGTTGTATCAGTATATCAGGACAAGACAGCCCCGCAAAACAAAAAGCTCCTGCGAGAATCTCGCAGGAGCTTTTTCTGGCCCAAAATGAAGCCTTCGCTAAAAACGCTCCTTAAAGTCCAAACGGTTTTTGTCTTTTTGGTAGATGCTCGTCTTAACGCTACGCTTGCCCGTTTTGCTGTCTACCGACTCTTGCTCGAAGTGCAAAAGCTCGTTTTTATAGGATAAACGCCCCCCTAAGTTTTGGCCAAAGTCTTCGCCTACTTGCAAAAGATAACTCAAGCTCTCTACTTTAGCGCCCTTTTTCTTAAAGGAAACTGCATCTACGGTAATCATTTTTCCAGCCTCTTTTTTACTGGCATAAAGCAATACCCAACCCTTTTTTAAGGCAATTTTACCCAAAGGAAAATAATTGGTCCCCGCAGGAATATAACCCAAACCCAATTTGGCCACCTCTGAAGCAGGCAAGGCCTGCGCCGATTGGCTACAGATTTTTTCTAGTTGCTCGGCCTCTAAACTGCCCGACAAATCTTTAAAATGACCCAATAAAGCCTCATCAATTTGTGCAGAAAGCCCTAGACTCAACAACATGCTCAAAGAAAATAATAAGAAGTTTTTCATCTTTTCGTTTTTTTATACGTTCCCTACAAAAAAAAGGCCTACTCATAGATTAGGTCCACATAAATAGGCAAATGATCGCTAAATCCACCCAAAAACTTGGGCCCGCCATAGGTCCGAAAAGGCTGCAAGCCCATATACGCCCGATCTTCTTCTAGTAAAAAACGAGCAGAAAAAATTTGTGCCCCCAAAGGGCTAGCCCGCAAACGCCCTTTTCGGCTTTCCTGAACCAAAGGCGTAGACAGGACCATATGGTCTAAGGTGCCCCAATGCCCCCTAAATTTATGCGAGCCCAATTGCCAATTCTTAGAAAGTGCATGCATATAATTATACATATCGCCCGGCCCCAATTCTTCTTTTTCGGGCACAGCACGCAAGACTTCGGTCAATGAAATATTTTCGGCCTCATCGTTAAAATCTCCCATAACGGCTATCTTGGCCGCCGGGCTCGCCTTGTAAATAGAGTCAATTTTGGCCCGAACCAAGCCCGCCACAAAAACCCGCTTGGGCTCGCTGGCCGCCTGCCCCCCTCTTCGAGAAGGCCAATGATTGACAAAAATGTGCAGACTGTCTTTGCTCCCCAATACTTTGCCGCAAACATAAAGGACATCCCGAGTTTTGACCGCCGTATCAAAGGGAAAAACCACCCGAATAGGCTCATGATGCAAAACCTCAAATTTGTCGGAGCGATAAATAAAACCCACATCAATTCCCCTCCGATCAGGCGATTCTTCATGCACAATTTTATAACGGAATTTCTGCAAAGGGGTCAAACGAAGCAGATCTTCCAGTACTTTTCGGTTTTCTAGCTCGCAAAAGCCCACCATTTCGGGCGGGCCACCCCAGCCCCCCAGGGCCGTCAAGACCTTATAAATATTGCTCAATTTCTGTTTATAACGGAAATAACTCCAGCCCTTCAGGCCCCTTGGCGTAAACTCATCATCTCGTTTTTTGGGGTCATTTTCTGTATCAAAAAGATTTTCGACATTATAAAAGGTAAGGCGAACGGCCCGCCCTTGTCGGGGGCCATCATCAAAGTTTTTGAGGCCCAACTTGAGGGCGCCTTCCTCGGCTGTGCGGGCCGCACTGCTGTCTGCCTGGGCCGAAAGCTGCCAAAAACTAGCGCAACACCATAGTAAAGCTAGATAATACCGCATTTTCTATAATTTTAAAGTAGACTAATGTATTTTTGATTTGGGGCCTGCGGGCCTTTGGCCCGCCCTTACGCTTCGGGGCTCGCAGGTCTGCTCGGCCCTGCGGCGGCTTTGCCGCCTGGGTCTGGCCTTCGGCCACCCCTACGCATCAGTAGGCCGCTCATCTTTTTGGGGAGCTCGGGGCGGGGCGGCTTTGGCCGCTAATTGGTCCAGAAAGGCGCGAAGCGCCTTGGCTTAGGGATGGAAAGCAGTGGCCCGCAGGGCCAGACCCAAGTTTTTTGAAGCGAAGCGAAAAAAACTGCAGGGCCGAGCGAACAGCGAGCTGCGACACAGCCCGACCCGACCGCAGGGAGGGGAAGCCCCAAAAAAAATGGCTCCCCTACCCTAGCTAAATTACACAAAATGCCGGGCTCTACCTTAGCCCAACTAGAATCTTTACCCTGAGTTTGTTTAAAAATTTCGTTTTAGGAAAATAAGTATAAAGGCTAAATAGTGTAGACTCGCCCAGTTGTCGGCTTTTCTTTCAAAACGAATGAGTAAAATTTTGAATGCGTCAATCCATGCGTTAGTTCGCTCAACAGAAAAGCGTTCTTTGTAAAGTTCCTCATCTATAATATCTTGATAATAAGCTTTTTTTCTATTTCTTTTGTTGTGGTCAATATTAGGGATAATGCCCATTTTTTGGCAGTTTTCTCTAAGTTTTTTGCTATCAAACCCTGCATCAGCATTCATAAATAAACCATCAGGAGAGATGTCTGAAAGCTGCAGATCGGCAAGCATTTTTTGGAAATGACTCTCGATTTCAAACAAATCATTATGGTTTCCCGCAAAAGGCGGAGACATAGCGATTGGCAGCCCATTTTTATCTGTGAGAAAGAGAGCATTTGTGGTTTTGGACTTTTTTCGGCCCTGATAACCCACAGCTTCGCCCCCTCTTTTCGCTGGGGTATGACTTCCGTCAAGCTGTATACTAGATAAATCTAAACAAGATTTTTCATGGGCTAGAAATTGGATCCACACTTTTTGCCAAATACCAGACTCGGACCAGCTATTGAAGTAGTAATATACTGTTTGCCAGCAAATTAGAACTTCGTCAAAAAAAGATTGTATCGGTAATTCTCTCCACTGACAACCTGTTTTAAGCCTATAAATTATCGCT
>NZ_JH719942.1:2338826-2524242 GCF_000275825.1 Saprospira grandis DSM 2844 | reverse complement strand
CAATTTTTTTTGGGGAAAAAAGGTTAAATTTTTTTCGGTAAAAAATTTTTTTAAAAAATTCCCACCCAGGTGGCAAACCCTTTTTTGGTTTTTGTCGTAATCAACAATAATAAGCGCTTTGCAGCATTTTTTTTTGCCTTAGTCTAGCTGCTGACTAAAAAAATTTAAACAAGCTCCCTTTTTTAATTTGCGCAGGAAAAATGAAAGCTTGGAAACTTCGGTCTTTTAATAGCACTACTGCTCAGCAGCTACAAGAGGCGCTGAAGGTGCATCCTGTTTTTTGCCAGTTGTTGGTCCAAAGAGAGGTGCATAACTTTGAGGAGGCCAAGGCCTTTTTTCGGCCCAATTTGGCCCATTTGCATGCCCCCAATTTGCTGGCGGGCTTGCCTGCTGCTTTGGCTCGTTTGGGGCAGGCCTTGGCTAGGGGAGAAAAAACCCTACTTTTTGCTGATTATGATGTAGACGGCCTTTCGGCTTTGCTTATTTTGCATCGGATATTGGACCAAAAGCTGCCCTTAGACTATCTTTTGCCCGATCGTTTTGAGCAGGGTTATGGCCTTTCTGTTTATGCGGTAGAGTTTGCGCAGGCGGTCAATTGTTCGCTCATTATTGCTTTAGATTGTGGCAGTCGGGACCATAAAGCCTTGGCTTTGGCCAAAAAGCTGGGCATTGATGTGATTATTGTGGACCATCATGAATTGGCTCGTCAGCAGCAGCCCAAGGCGGCTGCTTTGATCAACCCCAAGCAGGCCAACTGCAACTATCCGAATCCAGAGATTACGGCTGCGGGCTTGGCCTTTAAGCTCGCTCAGGCCTTGGTCGAGCAAGAAAATTGGCCAGAGGCGCCACTTTGGCCGCTTTTGCAGTGGGTGGCGCTCAGTTTGGCGGCAGACCAAGCCCCATTGACTGGCGAAAATCGAATTTTGGCCCATCATGGCTTGCGTTTTTTAGAGGAAGAGGGCGAAGAGATTTTGCGGCAGATTCAGCAGCGTTTGGATCGGCCCAGGCCCTATAATATGCAGGCGCTTTATTTTGGTTTGGTCCCCTTGCTCAATGCGCCGGGGCGGATGGGGCATGCCCAAACCGCTGCCGATTGTTTGTTGGCCAAGGGAGAAAAAGCGCAAAAAAAGAAATTGGAGCTTTTATTTTTGCACAATCAGGCGAGAAAAAGGGCGCAAGAAGAGGTCTATCGGGACATTCAGCGCATCTTACAAGAGCAGGGGCAATGGATGGAGCGTTCGCTTTTATTCTTGGCGCAGCCGCATTGGCCCTTGGGAGTTTTGGGTATTTTGGCTAGTCGATTGAGCAAAGAATGGGGGCGGCCTTGTCTTCTTTTGGGCCAAAATAAGGCGGGAGATTGGCAGGGATCGGGGCGTTGCCCTGAGGGCCAAGAACTACTGCCTGCGGTAGAGGTTTGTTCGGCTCAATTATTACAATATGGCGGCCATAGTCGGGCCCTAGGTTTACAGCTCAAAAAAGAAGAATTGGCTGCTTTTGAGGTGGCCTTAGAAGCGCAGCTTTATCAGCAACTGAGTAGAGGGCCAGAGCCCGAGGCCATTGTCATAGATGCGCAATTAGATTTTTCTTTAATTGGGCCAAAGTTTTGGAAACTGCTCAAGCAATTTGCGCCTTTTGGGCCGGGCAACCCCAACCCCTATTTTATGAGTAAAAACCTTTGCGACAGTGGTTATTCCAAGGCCATCAACCAGAAGCATTTGCGTTTATTTTTGCGGCAGGGCCAGGGGAGTCCACAAGAAGGCATTGCCTATAACTTCATGGAACATTTTGAGCAAATCAAGAGTCGCAAGCCCTTTCATTTATGTTATCAGTTAGAAGAGCATTTTTATCGGGGGCGGCGGAAATTACAATTTGTAGCCCGGGACATCAAGTTTTAACAAAAAAGCGCTAAGCCGTTGAGGCTTAGCGCTTTTTTTGTTGTTTTAGATCAGGAATTAGTTCAAATCATTTTCCATTAGGCCGCCCCCATTGAGGCCTGCGCCTAGGTCCATTTGGACCTCTAACTGGTTAATCAGGCTTTCGCCGGCTTTAAGACTTAGGCTAGCAAAATCGACAGTAATATCTCGGCTATTGCCTCCATCTTCTACGGGCACCGAAAACTGTCCAGCTTGCAGCTTCACCTCTCGGCTACTTTCTAGGTATTCGAAAGAATTGGAGCTAAACTTCAGGTCGGAAATTTGGAACTCCACGGCGGCTTGCTGGAGCCAATTGGCTTTGCTATCGGAGGTATAGAAGGCGCCATTTCCTTGAATTTGGAGTTGGCTATCTTGGTAGTTATAGCTTCCTTGGAGGGTAAACTCATCATTGGTCATGCTAAGATAATCGAGCAGTGCTTTGGGTTCGGAGTTACCGCCTTTGGTAAAGCCTAGTTGGTCCTCGATTCCTTCATAGACCATATTGAGTTCCTCGAAGGCTTCAAAATGTTCCTCTTGGGCCATTTCGAGTTCCTCCTGCAATTCGTCTAATTCTGTTCGGATCTCTTCTAATTCGCTTTGTTCCTCTGCGGACAATTGATTTTCTCGGGCTTCTAGCCCTTCTTTGGCAATTGTTTTCTCTTTAATTTGGTCTTGGAGATCTAGGGTAGCATCTTCTGCGGAATAGAAGAGCTCTTGATCTTGGGCCACCACATCGGTGTACTCAAAAAGCAGGTCTAGCACCGGATCGTATTGGTTGAGTAAAGAAAGGCTATTCACATCTCCATCTTCAATCAGACCTGCTTCGAGTTGCTCATGTATTTTTTCTACTGCGCTATATTGGGCATTACCGGAGCCCACGCCATCTACGCCTGTATTTCCTGCTAGGACCTCTTGAATTCCGGCGGTATATCCGGCTTGGAAGCCCTCTTTATATTGTTGGAAAAAGGGTTGGATTTGGCTTTGGTAAAGCGCTTGAAAATTAGTTTTTAGTTGTTTTTGGGTAGATTTATCGAGGCTACGTTTTCCGTCTTTATCTAGGTCGGCAATAAAGTTATCGTATTCTGCTTGTAGGGCGAGTACTTGGTCCTTGATATAATCATTTTGGTTTTGGCCTGGCGAAAGGGCCGTAGGATGTTCTTGTGCAAAGATGCGGCTAAGGTCTTGGTAGGCATTTTCTACTGCATTGGCCAGATCTTTATCTTCTTGGGAGGCTGTACTTTGTTGGCTAGCCTCGCTAGCTTCTTTTTCGATAAGTTGGAGCAAAGCCTTTCTCATCTCGCCAACTAGGCGGTAGCGGCCTTTCTCCATTTCTGCAGAAGAGGGATTTGGGCTTTTATAAGAATCATCGATGAGGAGTTCGCGTGCTTTTTCGTAGCCTAGGACATACTTATCTTGGCCAACATTGCCAGCGGCGGCCAGCAATTGGTTTTGGTAGTCGGTTGCTTCGGCTAGGGCGGCGCCTTCTTCAGCGGTATCTGAATTATTGATTCCTTCTACCAGGCCTTTTCTGGCTCCACGGATATATCCTTCTTTAAAGTTTTGCAGTTGTTTTTCCCATTCGGCGATTGCGCTGCGCAAGAACTGTTTATCTTCATTAGACAGCTGTTCTGAGAGTAAGTCTTCGGCCTGTTTGCTTAGTTCTGCGGTTAGTTCTTGATAATTTTCTAGGGGCGTAGCATTTTGGTCAAAGCTTAGCAGGCTTTGGCTTTGGCCTTCTATTTGGGCCAAGATCTGCGAGATTTGGCTATCCTCTAATTCTTCGGCGGCAGCTTGGCCAGCTTCTTTAGCGGCCTGAATAATTTGGGGTACGAATGCTTGGAGGTCTTCGAGCATAGTAGGCACACCATTGGCTTCAAACTCTCCTTGGAGGTTGGCCATTTGGCTGGGGCTAGCTTGGCGTTGGTCTCGGCCATAGGCATAGCCTTTTTCATAGGCATTGGCATAAGCATCACCTAGGGTGGTTCGTAGCTCTTCTATTCTTTGGTCAAGGACAGAGCCTGACTTTTTGGTTTCTCCATTAATTGTTTGGTTCAGGCCATCTTGGCGGCCATTTGTACGGCCAAGGTGGAACTGTCCTTCTAGTTCAGAGGCATAAGAGAGGCTAGGATCTTTAGGCGTATAGCTTTGTTCTTCAAAGTTATCGTCTTCTTTTTCGTTGGTAGCGGCTAAATGGCCTTGTTGATAGCCTAAGTTATAGGCTTCTCCTTTATCAAAGAGATATTGATAACCATCTAGGAAGCCCGCTTGGGTGGGGCCATCTAATTCTGCGGCGGCTGTTTCTTTGCTAGCTTCAAAGCTCTCGCCGTTCAGCAGTGCCTTTTTATGCGCTTCAATATCTTTTCGGGCAGTTTCTTGGCCCAGCTGATAGCCTCTATCGTGTCCACCGCCTTGCATTTTTCGGTTTACCTCTTCTGTAGAAATGAGGCCAGCTTGCAGCATTTGGGCCATTTTATAGCCTTCGGCCCGACCGGCATTAAAGGCGGCCAGGGTATTCTTATCGGCTTGGGCATATTCTGCATCCTTGCCAGCGGCGGCGGCCAGCGCCTCTTCTTGTCCAGCTAGTGGAGGACAACCTTCTAAGGATTGATAGCCAAAGAGCAGACCATCTTGGCGGGCTTTTTCGGTATTATCTTTTTTGGCCACCTTGGCAGTAGCATCTTCTACTGCTTGCTGGTAGCCTTTTTCGATTTCGGTCATTTGGCGATCCACCTCTGCTTGGGGATCTTCGCTACTGCTGTCTTTTTTTGTATTGGCGGCTGTTTTTTGGGCCTGATCTTCTAGCTCTTTGCGTTTTTTGGCCAATGCGGCCTGCATTTTAGCGGCTTTTTGGGCCAAAATCTCATTGGCTTGAGTTTTAGCGGCCTCTCCTGTTTGGGCTTTGGGAGCTTCCTCATCGCCAAAAAGCTTTAAGCTTCCGCCCAGCTCTTCAGTGGCTTGGCCAGTAGCCATTTTGGCAATATAGAGCCAGTTATCATAATCGAGATCATAGCCTTCTCGGTACTCCTTAGACTGGCCAATAGAAGCGGCTTGAGCGCTATCATTTTCGTAGCCATCAATCATTTGCGAGAGTGCTTGGCCTTTAAAATTATCATATTGGCTAGCTTGGCTACCGGCATTATAGCCTTGATAATAATGGTCGTTTGCGCCAGCTTCTTTTTGTTTGCCTGTCATGGCATCATCATAGCCAGTAAAATACTGTTTTCCTTCTCGGGCACCGGCGGCGCTTCCCACCTCATAGCCTTTTTCAAAAGCCATTTCTAACTTTTTCGTATCGGCTTTTCCTTGCATTTCCTCTTTAATGACCTTAGCGAGGCCTTCCTTTTTCTTGGTCCAGGCTTCTTCTGGTTTTTGGCTTGGGCGTTCTTTAGTGGTAGCGCTCTCGTACTTAAACCAGAGGCCATAGCCATATTCGCGGCCTTTTTCGACATAATCGACACCGCCAGCCGTTGCGCCAAACTCCTCCTTTGCATTTCGGATAGTTTGTGCTTCTTCTCTCTCCTCTTTAGTTTTGGCCTGTTTGCCTGCATTATTCCCGCTATAGACCGTTTGATTATAGCCTAGATAAAAACCTTTTTCGAACTCCTCCCCTTCTGCTTTAGCGTTGGCAAAAGCCTCTTTAACCTTGGCATCTACCTCGGCTTTTTTCTCGGGCTTGCCGATGGCTGCTTGATAGTGCTCATAGAAGAGCCCGCCCATATGTCGGCCAGCTTCATAGCCTTTAGCCTTAGGGCTATCGGCGGCTACAGACATCTCTTTATCGACTAGCTTTTGCTTTTCGACATTATAGTTGGTATTGAAAGCATGATAATAGCCTGTACTGAACTCTTTTTTGACATTTTCGTCATTGAGTTGGTCCTTAATTGTGGCTAAATTTTCTTCAATTTTTTCAATTTTGGCCGTTAGTTCCTCTTTTTTAGCGGGATCTTCGCTTGCCTTAAGTTCCTTTTTATATTTATCGAGATTAACGGTAGCGGCGGCAGCAATTTTACCAATATCTTGGCCCTTCTTATATTCTACACTATTGGTTTTGGCCTTTTGTTCATTATCGAGCTTTTGCTGTTTAAACTGATTGTAGGAGGCATTAAAAGCGTGATAATAGCCCACCTCAAAGCTTTTCTTTTGCTCTGCGGTTTGTTCTTTATCCTTTCCTTCTGCAAAATACTGTTTAGCAGAATCTGGGACCGGGGGAAGGTTCTCGCCCAATTCGGAGAGGGGGAGGCTTCCTTTGAGGACCTGCGTCGCTTTTTCTTTAGAAGACATAGCGGCTAGGGTGCCTAAAACATGGCCCACGGCATAATGAGGATCTTTTTTTCGCTCTTCTTTTTCGGCTTGGACCTTTGTTTCTTTCCCCTTCATATAAGAGGCATTAAAGCCGTGATAAAAGGCTCTAGAATAGAGCTTTTTGGGATCTTCTGCGATAGGTTGGCCGGAGCTATCCTTATTTGCTTTGGCGTAAGTGGCGGCTTGTTGGCCCTCCTCCTTGCTCATGCCTTCGGGGGCTTTGCCTTGGCCTTGGGCCAAACCAATATTATAGCCCAGCTCATAGCCTTTGCGGTAAGTAGGGTTTTCCATTAGTTCTGCGGGGCCGGGCATCGACTTTTTGACGGCGGCGGCTCGGGCCTGCATATAGACCACATTAAAGGCGCGATAATAAGCGACTTGATAGGTTTTGGATCGGCTTTTCATGGCCGCTTTAATTTCTTTTACCCTTTCTTTATCCTCGGCCTTATTGCTATTACTTTTAACGGCAGATTCGGTCCCATCCTTAGTCCCTTCTTGGGCTTCGGGATCGGTCGCCATTTTTTGTTGTTCCTCTATTTGGGCGGCCTCCACCTTTAGTTTTTGGCCTTCGGGGTAGCCTTGATTAAAGCCCTGATAAAAGCCCGTTTGGTACTTTTGGCTTTTGCTGGCCATGACCTCTTTTTGGGCGGCCACATAAGCATCTGCGCTTTCGCCTTCGGCAAAGGGCATTACATTCATTTTGCCCGACTCATCGGTAGTGACTTTTTTGCCTAGGCCGCCAGAGCGGCCAACATCTAGGCCAAAGGCTCGGCCAGCTTCTAATTCTTGGGCCTCTGCGCTTTCCTCGGCAGTTTGGGCCACGGGGCCCATATTCATACGGGCGGCAAAGGCGGCACCGACCTCCTCACCTTTTTGATCGCCGGTAGTTGCACTAGCGGGAGCTTCGCCTCCAGCGGCTGAGTTTTGCTGTTTGTTTTGAGGGTTGCCCGTTGGGCTGGTTTCTCCAGTTGATTTTTCTCCGCCTTTTGCGCCTGTTTTTGCGCCCACCTTAGCTTCTTCGGGGCTGACCTCCGTATTCATTTGGCTAGCTTGGCGAGCGATTTCCTCTGATTTTGCCTCTGTATTTTCGTTGCTATTTTCGCTACTACCCTCCTCTGTTTCTCCTTCGGCCAGGGTTTCTTCTAGGGCGGCCTTGAGTTCTGCTGCGGCGGCGGCGGCCTTATCTTCAGCAAGGGTTTCCTCTATGGCGGCATCTAGCTCTGTTTCATTAAAGCTAGGGACGTCTTGGCCTAGGGTGGCGGCAATTTCGGCATCTAATTCGGACTCATTGAAGGCGGCGCCTAGAGGGGGCAATTCTGGTCCTTCTTCGGCGGTGGCTGTTGTTTCCTTGCTTTCGCCTTCTTCCTCTCCTCCTTCTTGCAAGCTTATTCCTTCGGCTAGTTTTTCGATACCACTATTGAGGCTAGCGACGGATAGTTGTTCTTGGGGGGGATTGGCGGATTCGTTTAGGGGTTGGCTAAACTCCTCTTGGGTACTTTCCTGATGAAAACCTTCAGCGGCGGTTTGGACCACTGCATTAGCTTGGCTATTGAGTTGTTCAGCGGCAGATTGAACAGACTGTAATTCCTCATTGGCCTCAAATTCCTCGAGGCTTTGGTAGAGTTGTTCGTAAATGCGTTGATTTTCTTGCGAAGAATTCTGATTTCCCTTAGGCATAACTTATAAGGCTTAATTTGGAGCAAGGTAAAGGTATTGCATAGGCCCTAACAAATTACTAACAAAAGGGCCCTTTGCCAAAACAAAGACTATATATTTTTCTTTTCTTTTCCGAATTGCGTACTTAGCGGTTCTTTGGGGGTCATTTGCGCTTATTTTTGGCCTAGCGATGTGTAGGGGGGGCCGATAGGCCAGACCAAGGCGGCTTTGCCGCCGCAGGGCCGAGCGAATAGCGAGCCCCGAAACGTAGCGCCGCAAGCGGCCCCATGAGCGATAGCGAATAGGGGCTGGCGCAGCGGAGGCCCCAAATCAAAAATAAAAAAAAATGAAGATGAATAGCAAGAAAATTTGGAGCTTAGGCGCTTTACTTTTGTTGACCGTTAGCCTAAATGCGCAGATTGTAGACAACAGTCATTTGGTGAATCTCAAGGAGGTGCTTCCCTATGTTTATATTTTTTATGCGCTCACCTTTTTGGCCCTTAGTTTATTGATTATGAAGCTATTGAGACCTCAAATGAAGACCTACTTTTTGTATGCGGCTTGTATTTTGGGTATTTTGGGGGCGGTTTTCACGAATCAGGCCTTTAATCGGGTACAAGAAGAGCAACTGCCGGAGGTAGCGGGCAGTGAGATTCCGAAAGAAGAGATGAGTGATTATAGTCGGCAGATGGTAGAGAAGCAGGAGCGGGAAGTGGAGCAGCAGAAGATGGCGAACTTCTGGATTATTGCCATTCCGAATATTATCATGTTGGGTTTGGGGGTAGTAATAGACATAAAAGCCCGTCAATCGGGGAATGACGGGCAGGTTCGTGGTCGTTATGACGGGATGTAACTAGCGGAGGCGATCGGAGTCCTTAACGAGTTGGTCATCGGCATTGATTGCGCGGTTGGCCAAGAAAAGGAAAAGCATGGCTAAAACGGGAGTAAACAGGCCAAGTCCGGCAGTCACTTCCTCACTAATGGTCATGCTCCAATAAGAGGCTAAACCCATAAGGATCAGGCAATTGAGCAAACCCAGGTTATTGAGCAGCATTTGTAGTTTTCTATTTTTAAAGAGGAAGATGGTGCCAAGGCTGAGCAGGGCGGGAAAGAGGGCTAGGAGGAGCAGGACGAACTGGTCCATCAGGTCATAATCGCCATCTTGCAGCGGGCCTTCAGCGGTGCTGGGGGCTGTACCAAAGGGAAAAACGAAGAGCAAGGCCAGCGCGAGGGCTGCCAAGAGCATGTAAATGGTTTGAATACGTTGTATCATAATAATTCGGCTTTTTTTCAGATAAAATCAGGCCACAAAGTTAATTAATTCAATTAAATGAACAAGTCTGCCCCCATCTATATCCTAGCCGCAAAGAGGAGTCCTATTGGCCGCCTATATGGGGCTTTGGCTAGCGTTCGGCCCGATGATTTGGGGCTAGCGGTATTGCAGGAGATCTCCAATTTTTCGCCTACCGACCTTTCTGCGATTTATCTGGGGGCCGCCAATCAGGCGGGAGAAGACAACCGCAATTTGGCTCGGCAGCTTGTTTTTTTGGCCCAATGGCCGGCGCATATTTGGGGAATTACGGTGAATAGTCTTTGTAATTCGGGTTTAGATGCCTGCGTTCAGGCCTTTCGGGCTTTGGCCTTAGGAGAGCAGGAATTGGTTTTGGCAGGGGGCGTAGAAAACATGAGTCGCAGCCCTTTTGTTCGTCTGCGCAATCAGGAGCAAGAGATAGACAGCAGCATAGGTTGGCGGATGGTCAACCCCCATTTGCCGCCAGTTTATGCGCCATTGAGTATGCCCGAAACGGCTGAGCGTTTGGCCCAAAAAAGAGGAGTTAGCAGAGCCGAACAAGATGCCTACAGTCAGGCGAGTCGAGCTCGTTTTTTGGCGGCCCAAGCGGCGGGCGCCTTTAATCGGGAGCTGGTTTCGGTCTACAATCGATCGGGAGAATTGCTCTTGGACAGAGACGAGCAGCCGAGGGCGCTAGCGGCTTCGCTTTTGGCCAAGCTGCCGCCTTTGGTCAAAAATGGCCAATTTATTAGCCTGGGAAATTCGGCTCGTTTGGGCGATGGGGCGGCCTTTTTACTCTTGGCTCAGGGCCCTTATTTGGAGCGAGAAGGGGGGCAGCCACTGGCCCAGGTAGTGGCTTGGACAAGCATGGCCTTGCCTCCTGAAGATATGGGCGAGGCGCAAATTATGGCCGTTCAGCAATTGCTTCGGCAGCAGGGACTTTTGGCTAATGAGATTGATTTTTTTGAGTTTGCCGAGTCTTTTGCCCTGCAAGGCATTTTGGCCCAAAAGGCCCTAAACCTACGGCCCGATCAGCTCAATCCCTATGGCGGTAGCCTGAGTATGGGCAATCCTTTGGGTATGGGTGGCGCTCGAATTTTGGTCTCTTTGGCCCATGCTTTGGCCCGTCATCCCAAGGCCAAATATGCTATTGGGGCAAGTTCGGCGGGTTTGGGGCTGGGCACTGCCGTTTTATTGAAGAAAGTAGTAAATTAGTTTTTTTGGGGCTGCCCCTTCCGCTAGCTTAATACCCAGCGCAAAGCGGTATCGCTTTGCGAAGCTATACAAGATGAGGGTGGAAACCCTCATGAATTATCGGGCGGGTCGGGCTGTGTCGCAGCTCGCAAGTCTGCTCGGCCCTGCAGGCCTTTGCAGCTTTGCTGCAAAGGCCTTGGGTCTGCCGCCTGCGGCGGCCCTGCTATCCATCCCTCAGCCGAAGGCCCTCTTGGCGCTCATCTTTCTTTTTCCTTTAAGGCCAGCAAAATAGCGGAGCAAAATAAGGTTTTGGGCAAGCAGAGCTAGTTCATTAGGTCCAGCAACTAATTCAATTAGGTTTCAGCCCTAGTTCATTGGGTTGGGCGGCTAGTTCATTAGGTCCCAGCCCTAACTCATTAGGTCCAGCAGCTAATTCAATTAGGTTTCAGCCCTAGTTCATTAGGTTGGCGGGCTAGTTCATTAGGTCCCAAGACGAACTCATTAGGTTCAGTAGCTAATTCAATTAGCTCAAGGAGTGAATTAGGGACAATTTTTATTTTGTTTCGGTTTTGGCCCAAAAAAGCCCCAGAGGATTTTCCTTTGGGGCTAAGTAATTTATCTCTTATGGAGCTTAGAGTTTAGTCAGCTTTCGTGTAAAGCTACGGCCATCCTCCAATTGGATTTGCAAGAGGTAAGCTCCTGCGGGCAAATCATTAAGCTGAAGGAGATAATTATTCTCTAGAAAGGCTGTTTTGTCTAGTACAACTTGGCCATTAGCGGCATAGAGTCGAAGGTTGGCCTTTTGGTCCTCTATACGATCTAGTCGGATAAAGAGGTTTTGGCTAGTGGGGTTCGGGAAAAGGGCCAAATTGCCTAATTGGGCTTGGCCGCTTACTGCGCGAATCAGCGAATAGCTAAACTGACCGTCTTGGTCCAATTGTTTTATGCGATAATAAGAAATGCCGCTAAAGTCGTTTTGGTCCATATACTGATAGTCTGTTCGTTGCTGGCTATTTCCTTGGCCATCTAGCCAAGCGATGGGACTAAAATCGCTTTCGCCTTCTAGCATACGCTCTAGCTCAAAGCCCTGATTATTTTCCTCGCTAGCGGTGGCCCAATCGAGTTGCACCCAATCGGCTGAATTGCGTTGGGCCTCAAAAGAGAGCCATTCGATGGGCAGATCCATTTTGTAATCTTCTACGGCAAAGGGAGAAAAGCTAGTAATGCCCGATCGGCTTTGGGTATAGCGGTTGCCGCCCAAGGGCGTGGCGGCGGTCCAGCTAGGGCTACGGTCCCAATAAGTAGAACGCCAATGCGATATTCCCGATTGGTTGCGATCAAAGTTGGGGAGTTCTTGGCCTTGCTCCCATTCTAGGGTCATTGTGACCGAAGAGCCTCCAGCGGTTCGTTCCTCAATCTGCCAAGTTCTAAAAACGGCCCCTTCGGTTTCGGGCGTTCCTATGGGATAGCGGTCGAGTACGACATCCTCTAAACGGATAGCGATTACATCTGTAGTGCCGCTATTGCTAAGGGTAGCGGGATTATATTGGCTATTACCAACAGGGAAAACAACGGCGGCGGCCCCTACTTCTTGCAGGAGGCCTCCGCTGCCGTTGGTCACTACATAGTTATTCAGGTCATAATTATTGGGAATAGCGCCGGGCAGTAATTCTATATCATGGCTACCTAATTCTAGCGAGCCATTGAGGCTAAGGTCTAGTTCTTGGCCAATAAAAAGGCTATTTTGCAAAATGAGGCGTTGGCCATTATCTACTCTTAAGCGGTTGATGGTAAAGGGACTGCCAGCAATAATATTTTGGTTGGCATTGCCTTCAAACCAGAGCCAGCCGCTACCGAGATAATTGGCAGAGGCATCTTGATTATAATTGAGGTCCAGATAGAAGTTGCCTTCATTTTGGATTTGGCCACTAGCAACATTATGGACCTGACTATCTTCTACTCTAAATTCGGTTCCGTTAGCGATCCGAATATTGGCCGATTCGACCCGGAGGTTTCCTTGGCCCCAAACTGGAGCAGAAAGCAGCAAGGCCCAAAGACTGAGGTATATATTTTTCATCATCAGTTGGCTAAATTTTGTGGGAGCATGCCGGGGGGCGGCGCAGCCGCTTGGGCCTTTAGGCCCAAAACGGCCTAGCGATGGTAGGCAGTGCGGCGAAGCCGCAGACCTAGGCGCTGCAAGCGCCGCAGGGCCGAGCAGACCTGCGAGCTGCCGGACGTAGCGCCGCAAGGCGAAGCCGCAGCGGAGGCCCCCAAGATTCAAAAAATTAATCTTGCTGTTTTGCTTTCATTGCGTCTAGTTCGGCACGCATAGCTTGGATCAACTCGGCTTGTTCGGCCAATTGTTGGGCCTGAGACTTGAGTTCTTGCTCTTGTTCTTGCAGGCGGTTTTCCTGTGTTTTTGTGGCTTCAATGAGCAAGGGAATCAAGCCAGAATAATTGACTAGATAGTGGCCTTGCTCGCATTTTTTGGCCAATTCGGGGGCTACAGCAGCCACCTCTTGGGCCATAATACCGATAGTGGGCACGGGCTTATCGCCTTTGGCAATATCGCCTTCAGAAAGCTTGTGCTCATAGCGATAGCCATTGAGCTGCATAATCATAGAAAGGGCATTGCTTACGGGCTGAATATTTTGCTTGAGGTTTCGGTCAGAGGTTTGGAAATACTGCCCCCCAGTTTGCTCAATATAAGCTCTTTTGATATGGCCATCTTCCTCCCAAAACTGAATCAAATCGTTATCACCGGGAGAGATCAGAATAAGTTGGTCGCCATCGGTAAAGATGCCGGTATCTTCGCCAGACTGAGTTCCCCAAAAGACTCCATCTCCAGCACTAAAGTCCTGCCCACTAAGGTCAGTACTCCCAAACTTGATTTCGGCATCATCTCCAGAAAATGTAATTTCATAATGCGTACTAGCCGTTACCGTAGACCAGATGCCATCAATGGAGCTTAGGTCTTGCCAAGAGGCTAGTCCTGTAGCATCAGAGGTTAATACCCGGTCTACTGCCGGATTTCCGCCTTTAATTTGAAGGCGGCGCTCCAGCTGCAAACTTCCGCCCTCTAGTTTTGAGCGAGAAAGGGTACCATCGCCATAAAAGCGGGTAACGCCCCCATAGGTTTCGCCGGCCCAGGTGGGGTTGGCATCATCAATTTCGATATTTTGGTCGGTAGCCTGAGTTTCGATATGGCGCACCCCTCCACTCAAGACAATATCGCCATTCACATCAAAGGCATCATCGGGAGTTGTGGTGAGCACCCCTACTCGATTAGTAGAAGCATCGACAAAAAAGGTATTGGCATCGGCATTCAGATCGCCATTGTCCAAAATAGAGAATTGGTTAGTTCCATTATCTTGAATATGGAAATCTCCTGTACTATTTAGATTAAAGACCATATTATTGGCCCCTTGCGTAATGGTCGTCAATTGATTGAGCGTTCCGCCCAAGTCAATATCATTAGCATTGGTGGTTAGGCCATTATCTCCTACGGCATTAATGGTAAAACTCCCAGCAGTTCCGCCGCCAGTGAGTCCCGTACCAGCGGTTACGCCAGTTACATCTCCATTGGGGATCGTCACGGCATTTCCGCCGTTAATAGTTAAAGTAGATCCGCTATAAGTAAGCGTTTGGTTATCGGTATTATCTAGAAAACCAGCCAGACTAACTGTATTTCCATTCTGGATACTCAAGTTATTTCCAGCTAAAGTTAAGCTTTGGTTATCGGTATTGGCGGTGGGGGTAACCCAAGAAGCCAAGCCACTGGCATCAGAGGTAAGGACCTTTCCAGCGGCAGGGTTGCCTCCTTTAATTTGGATGCGGCGCTCTAGTTGGAGTCCTCCTCCTTCTAGTTTTGAGGCGGCTAAGTTACCATCTCCATGAAAGCGCACCACCCCATTGTAGGTCTCGCCGGCCCAAACCGGATTGGCATCATCCACCTGAATACTTTGGTCGCCATCTTGGGTCTCAATATTTCGCAGGCCACCTGTAAATAAGATGTCTCCATTAACATCTAGCTTACCTCTGGGTGCTGTCACCCCTAGCCCCACTCTATTCGTTGAAGCATCAACAAAAAAGGTCCCTGCATCGGCATTTAGATCGCCATTATCCAAAACAGAAAATTGGTTAGTTCCATTATCTTGAATATGGAAATCTCCTGTACCATTTAGGTTAAAGACCATATTATTGGCCCCTTGCGAGATGGTGGTCAATTGGTTGAGCGCGCCGCCCAAGTCAATATCATTAGCATTGGTGGTTAGGCCATTATCTCCTACTGCGTTAATGGTTAGCGCTGCAGTTGTTCCCCCACCAGTAAGTCCCGTACCAGCAGTTACTGCAGTGACATCTCCATTGGGAATTGTCACTGTATTTCCATTGGTAATTGTGAGCGTAGAGCCACTATAACTTAGGGTCTGATTATCCTGATCGGCTCCAGCAACAAAGGGCTGCCAACTGGCCCCATCATAGTACCAAAAGCCATTGCTGGTTTGGTCAAAAACCAACAAACCCTGAGCGGGAGCCGCAATAGCCGTTCTTTGAGCAGTAGTCATTCTAGGAATGAGCACCCCCTTATTGGTCGATTTAACATCTAGCATGGCAGATGCATCTGGCGAGCTGTTATCGGTGTTAATGCCCACCCCTTGGCCCCAGGCCGTAAGTCCAGAAAAACTGAGCGCTGTAGACAGTGCAATAGTGTAGAGTTTCTTCATTATTTTTACTTTTCGTGACAGTGTTGATAGTATTTCCAAAATATTATTTTTTCTGCAAAAAGTCGACTATGGCAAATTTTATTTAACCAATAAGCCTACACAACTTGGAAGCAGCTAGAAAAACAAACAGCCCCAGAGGATTTTCCTCTAGGGCTGCTTAGGCTAATTAGCGGCTCTTTTACTGCATCAATACATCCATCACTCGATTTGGATAATCACTAATGATTCCATCTAAGGGATAAGCCAAAATGGCCTCTATATCCGCCGTTTCATTAACGGTCCAAGGAATCAGCTGCATCTTATGCCCCTTTACCCAATCTACCAAAGTATCATTAACCATAGAAAAATGACAACTGTAAATCTCTGGCGTGAAACCCAATTCATCCAAATCTTTTTGCAGGTCATCCGTCTCCTCCACCAACATAGAAATCGGCATTTTGGGGCGCTTCTGATGGACCAATCGCAGGGTTTCCCAATCAAAAGCCTGAATATTAGCATGCCCCGATATACCCGCACTATCTATAGCCGCCAAAACCAAGTCTACAAACTCTTCTACTGGCGGACAATAGCGGCCATCATACTCTGGCAATCGCTTGATCTCTATATTATAATGTATAGGCTGCTCCAATTCGGCCTTCATCTCAAATAGGTTTACCGACTTCACCACATCCAACAAACGGGGCTTGATGACTTTCATCTTCCGCTGAGTCGGAAAATATGGGTGCGGCAAACTCCCACAATCATATTTAATCAGCTCCGAATAAGGCATCTGGTAAATACTATAACGCCGCTCTTCATTTGGCCCAATTGGACGCCCATCTAATTTATTCGCCAATATATGCGAAATCCAAGGCTCATGCGAAAGCACTACCTGGCTGTCTTGGGTCACTACCACATCCAATTCTAAGGTCCGAACACCCAACTCTAAAGCTTTCATAAAGGCCGGAATGCTGTTTTCTGGCATCAAGCCACGGCAGCCCCTATGCCCCTGTATATCTATCTCTCTAAACTTAAAACTACTCATTTTAGGCCGTTTGGGCTCCGCCTCTACTTGCTCTTTCTCGCCCTCCTGCGGCTCCGAGACGTTAGCACAACTGTAAAGGCCAAAAAATAAGGGCAAAAGCCAAAGTAAAAAAGTATTTTGTCGCTTCATCATGGTCTATCTAATTTGATTGTCTTTCTTTCGTATTTTTGGGGCCTCAGCTGCGGCTTCGCCTTGCTGCGCTACGCTTTGGGGCTCGCAGGTCTGCTCGGCCCTGCGGCGGCTGCGCCGCCTGGGTCTGGCCTGACGGCCACCCCGCCGCATCGCTAGGCCAATTGGCCCCCTGGGCCAAAGGCGGCTCCGCCGCCTCGCAAACGCAAAATATACTTCCAACAAAATACAAAATCCCTAGAGATGTCTAGAGCTATCTTCTTGCTTTTTATGGCTTTTAGTACTGGCCTTTGCGCCCAAGCCCCAATTACTACCGTCAATAAAATTATTTTGGACCAAGAGGTCCTCTTAGATCAAAAGCAGAAGCGCAGCCACAGCAAACAAATAGAGCTGCCTTTAACGCCTGAGTTCTGGAAACAGTTCGAGTCGATTAAATCAGCCCAACTACTATTTTATATTTATGCAGAAAGCAGTGGACAAGCGCAGTTTGAAGCCGATAGCCTGGCCCATCTCTCCGAACTCCGCCCTATCCTCCAATGGGCCCAAGGTAACCAAATTTTTAACCGGCCCACCGGCCAACAACTGCCCTATGGCATCGAATGGGCCATCCTTAAAGAGCCCGCTAAGGAAAAATGCCTGCAACGCTACCACAAAAAAGGAATTTCCCCAGCCGGCTGGTGGAAACGCTGTATCCTTAAACGCGATTATTTTATTTCACCCAATTATTATAGCCCGCTCTATAGTCTCCCCAAATCTATCTACCTGAAAGAAGTACCTCAAAGTCTGCCCCTGCTGCTCAGAACTAGCGCCAAAAGCGATACCGTCCGCCTGAGAATCCAAGCAGTGCTGCGCCTCAAGGGCAAACGCAAAGCCTATGAAGAGCTAGACCAAAGCCTGCGTACGGGCCAAGAGGGCCGCCAACTGATAACAGACCCGCGCCCCAACATTGCCGTCCCATTCCGTGGCAGAACCTACCTCGCAGAGATCAAAACCAATGAGCTCTTTCCCCGCCTGGGCCAATAACTCAAAAATATAGCTGACCTCGGCCAGGTCAAAGCCGCCCACTACAGGAGTTCCGGTATTTGGACAAAGTTCTGGACGTAAACCATCAATATCAAAGCTGATGTATATCTTCTGGGGCAAACTCTTGATAAATGGCAAGACCAACTCTTCAAAGCTGAGCCCCCGCATTTTTCCGCGGGCCAAGTCTTGGTCAAAAAGGACCTGAATGCGCTGCCCTTGCTGCTTCATATAATCTACTTCCTCATGGCAGTAGTCTCGAATGCCCATTTGGACCAAAGACAGTTTGGGCATCCGCTCCAAAGCATTATAGAAAATAGAAGCATGAGAATAAGTAAAGCCCTCATAGGCTTCTCGCAAATCGCAATGGGCATCTATTTGCAAAATGGCAAAGCCCTCTTCATGCCGCTCGGCCAAGGCCCGCAAATAGCCTAAGGGCGTAGAATGATCGCCCCCCAATAGGCCCACATATTTGCCCTGCTCTAGCAAATCCTTAGCCTGCTGATAAACCCAGTTTTCTAGTTTTTCGCAGGCGGCATTTACGGCCAAGCGAGCGGCTTCATCGCCGCCTTCGCCAGCTTCTAAAGCATCTATATGGCAACTGGCCAAGCTTCTAGCGGCCTGACTTTGGGCCAAGATCTGCGCATCGGGCTGCCGCATATAAATGCCCATTTTATAGGCATCTGGGCAATCGGCCAAATAGAGATCTAACTGATAAGAAGCCTCTAGGATATTGGCGGGCCCCTCAGCTGTTCCAGCCGAATAAGATACCGTGGCCTCCCAAGGAACAGGCAAAAGGACCAAATTAGCGCTCTCCTCTGTAAAAGGTAAGCCAATAAAGTTGTTGTTCTTTAGGGCAAAGCCACTGGGGTCAAAATCTTGAATAGACATGCGTTTATATTTTGGACGAAGTTCGTGCTTTTCCCTTTTTTTCAAAGCAATTTTCTAGAAAAAATAGCCCTAGAGCGGGCCTTTCTCCAGCTCTTTTTCTGCTAGGGCCAAACAAAAGCGGCCCCCTCTGGCCTAGCGATGCGGCGGGGTGGCCGTCAGGCCAGACCCAGGCGGCGCAGCCGCCGCAGGGCCGAGCGAACAGCGAGCCCCAAAGCGTAGCGCAGCAAGGCGAAGCCGCAGCTGAGGCCCCAAAAAACCTCCCCCTACTTCCGATTCCAGTAAGCAATGGGCCAAAAACCCAATTTGCGATAAGCCCAATAGGCCAGACTAAGATCGAATACAGCCAAGCCAATAAAGGCCGCTATGGCTGCTCCATCAATGCCTAAAATGGGAATCAAACTGTATTGGAGGATAGCCGTGATGGCCAGGGAAAGCGCCAAGAGATAAGCGGCCATTTTTTCTTGGCCCACCAAGGCTAACAACTGGCTCACGGGGCCCACCAAGACATGTATGCCCTTGCCCAAACAGAGCCAAACTAAAGCCGTATAGCCCTGCTGATATTCGGGGCCATAAATGAGTAAAAAGTAAGGCCCAAAAGCAATAAAAATGGCCAAAACGGCCATAATAACCAAGGTAATCAGGGCCGTACTCCGTTGGTATAGTCGTCCCAACTCTTGTAATTTCCCTTGATGATAAAGAGAGGAAAAGGTTGGCAAACTGACGGTGGTCAGCACCAAATAGGGAATCAGGGCAATATCCGAGAACTTCAGGGCCACATTATAATAAGCGATCTGCTCGGGAGGCAGCTCAAAAAAGCCCAAAAACAAAATATCTATTCGGCTATTGAGCAGATAGAGCAAAGAGCCCAAATTGAAATAAAAACTAGCTTTTTTGTAGGCGGGAAGATCTAATTTTGGCCAATTACTCGCTTTGGGTTGTGCCCGACGATAGCGCCGCCAAAGCCAAAAGGCAAGGCCGGCGGCCAGCACAAAGCTCAGGCTTCGTCCGGCAATCAGGCCCAAATCGCTAATAGGGTAAGCGAAGAGATAGAGCAGGGCCAAAAAGGCAAAGAAGAGCAAAGGCTGCACAATTCGGTCGCCCAATTGGCCCCAACTCATCTGTCCCTCTGCCCGCAAAGCCGATTGCCAAAGCTGCAAAAAGGCATAGGCGGGAATAATAGGCAGGGCCCAAAAATAATAATCGGCATAATTGCTCAGGCCTGGAATATGGGTATACTGAAGCAAGAAATAAAAGCCAAATATCAGGAGCAAACTGGCCCAAAGGGTCCGTTTTTCGGCCCAGGCAAGTAGGGCATCTCGCTTGCCTGGGGCTTTTTGGTCCTTAAAGATGGGTAGCTCCTTGAGCAGGAGATCATCTAGGCCCATATTGGCGGCTACTTGCAAAATCAACAGCCAACTAAAGACCAAACTATAAATGCCAAAGCCCTCATCTCCCCCCAAACGGGCCAAAAGGACCGAACTGAGAAAAGTGAGGGCTGATAAACCTATTTGTAAAATAAAGCTCCAGCTTGCCGCCTTAATTAAAAAGCGTCCTAGGGGACTTTCTGTTCCAATCTTGGCCCGCCATTTCTTCCACATTACTCTGCCTAATTTTGGGCCCAAGATAAGCTTTCTATACTACAATCGACATATCTTTGAAGGGCGATCGGGGGGTCCAGTCTTCTTTGGGGCTCAAATGATCAAAGACCAATTTCATCAGTTCGCTAGATAAGCGATTGCGGTGACGCAAGTAGCAGTCAAACTCCTGCGCTACCGCCCCTACTGAGCTCTTAATCTCCAAAGCCGTACGGGCAAAGTCAATTTTTTCTACCTTTCTATAGATGCCCATACGCACCAAGGCATACAAAATATTGAGATACAACTGATGCGAGCGGTTCAGGCTATGCTCTAGGCCCAAGAAATGGGCTTCTAAGGTATTGCCCGAAAAAATGGCCGTATAAAAAGCCACCAAGCGGCCCTCTAAATAGCAAGCCACCAGCTGCATATTTTCGCCCAACTCTCTTTTGAGGGCCGAAAAATACTGCTCATCAAAGGCATAGGCATTAAAGTCTACATTATCCGATATATTTCGGTAGAGGGCATAAATCTCTTTTTCTTGGGCCAAGATTTCCTCTAGTTCCAAGGCTCTCCACTCCAGATCCTTGCCCTTTTTGGCGGCTCTTTTGGCCCGCACCCGATACTTAGAAGACATCTCGGCCAGATAATCCTCAAAGCTATCCCAATGCGCAGGCAACCGCATATACATACCTGGCTGAATCCGATAGCGATGATAGCCCTCTTGCTGCAAAATGGGCTGTAAGTTTTGCTCAGTAACCCCATCTAGGGCAAAATCCTTAAACATCTGTAGCTGATACTTCTTCTGCTCGCTTAGCTCTAGCTCCGTTTGCAGACGATCAGTAGCCTCTTGCAGCCAAGCCAATTGTTTGGGGCCATGCCCTTCCTTAAAATAAAAGCCATGTTCTCCGGTTAGACTTAAGTTGCCACAAATGAGCACATTAAAGACCGCCTGGCGCAGAAAAAACTGCTGCAATTTCTTGCGCAAAGACCCCAACAGCCCCTCGCCTTCCAATTCCTTTTGCACACTTTCTTGCATGTCCAAATAGTAGGTTTGATAATAGGCCAAACCCACAGCCTCCTTATCTCGATAAAAGACCAAATAGCAAAAGCCCATACCTTGAGGAGGATGGGCTTCTAGGGCCTGCAAGTACTCATATTGTAAAAATTTGTTTTCTTTGGGGGCCAAGCTTTGCCAGGCAGCCTTCAAATCAGAGATGTTCCGACTCAATCGAAAACAAAGCCCTGCCTCTACTAAGGCACTACAGGCAGGCTGTTCTTCTTGTTCTAAGAGCGAGAGAGGGGCCTTGGTCTTATTACAAAACATAGGTTATTCTTATTTTTGATGCGAAAAGGGACTGTTTTTTTAAATATACGAGCTTTTTGATGTAGCTACTTCTTTTTTACCGATTCTTTAACGCAAATCACCCCCTATAGTTTATGTCAGCATGGAGACATCTACAAAAGAGTAAGGACCAATTGGCCATTTTTCTAAGCTATCTTTTAGCTTGCTTGGCTTGGTCCCTTTGGCAGTTTGAACTCAATTTTTTAGTGGGCTGGAAAGGTACGCACTGGCTGCATGTTCCTTTTTATACTACCCCAATTATATGCGGAATTATTACAACTACCTACATGCTACCTCTTTTTATTTGGGGGAAAAGAATACCTACCTACAAATATTGGGCTATATTTTTTGTCCTTTGGGGAAGTAGTTGGGGGAGTTACAGCCTAGCCTATTTAGCTTTTGCCCATCTCTACAGCAAAATCCATTTTGGCGATACCGGTTTTATGGTAGGCTCGGCCCTCTTCCTCCTAGTGTTTTTAGAGAGCTTTATCTTTTGGGCGGCTAGGGCCTTTGTGGGGCGTTCGCCTAGTTTTCATATTCTCAGCCTAGCCTTTATGTTCATTATGTGTGTGCCCCTCAGCCTAATGACCATTGACCTTTTTCCCGCTTTTGGCGGGGGCCACAACTTTATTGATGCTGTCAAAATGGGCTATCCCGTTTTTTGGGTTTGCCTACAATTGGGTCTACTCTCTTACGCCATTCATCGGCGGATGGTTTAGGCAAAGCTTGTCTTTTTGCTTTTCTGTTTTTCTGTTCAGGAGGCAATTTGGGGCTGCCGCTACGCCCTTCGGTTGTCGAACTGGCGCCCCTATAGGGGCTGGTTGTCCCTTCGGTCGGGTCGGGCTGTATCACAGCTCGCTATTCGCTCGGCCCTGCAGCGCTAAAGCGCTTTGGTCTGCCGCCTTTGGCGGCCCTGCTACAGCCCCTCAGCCAGATTTAACCGCGCTGCTTTGGCCATAGTTTGCTATGAATTTTTGGCTAGGCTAGCTATTTTTTAAGGGCATAGCCTTCGCTATGGCCTAGAAAAATAGGGCCGACTAGCAGGAAATTGCTGCAAACTATAAAAGTGAGTGCGTTTAAATCTGGCTATTGCCTGCGGGCGCTGCGCGCCCTGCTAGACCCAAAAAGGGCCAGCCATTTTCTGGCCAGCCCCTATATCTTGTAAAGTTCTACTCATTTGCTACTGAAAGTATTTATCGTCTACTTTCTGCCGAACAATAGAAAGGACCTTAGTTTTAGAAATCAACTTTCCGTATTTATCATAGGTAGTAGAATTTAAGGGAAAGCCCTTTGCCCCAGTCTGAATTAGGGCCTGTATGCCATAATCATTTTTTAGGTAGGCGGCATATTTTTTTAGGTCCACATCAATTTCCTTGACCAGCTCGACCTCTGTATTAAATTTATCGGTTTCGATATTAAGCGTATACAGCTGCCCAAACTCTACTGATTTCCGGACCTTTTCGCTCTTAATGACGGCATTGCTCAGGCCCAAATCAGCCTGTATATCTCGAGAAGATATTTCCTTTTTGCTCTGCCCTTCCTCCGATTGAATGACCATGAGCATATTATTTTTTTGTGGCTGAGGCACAAAACGCATCTTTAGGGAGTTTGGGTCCGATTTGGTTTGTACCTCAAAGGCAATTTGGTCCTTTTTGATGTACCAATTTAGCTGATAACGCATACCAGCCTCCCCTTCTTGCTCCATTTTAATGACCCCTTCAAAGTTTTGGCCCTGTAAAGGGAGTAGGCCTATGAGTAGGAGAATAAATCCTCCGAAAAGCTTATGCATAAGTAGTAGCTCTATTTAAGTTAAGTAGTTTCTAGTCGGTAATCTTGCGTAAGTATAAAAGTTGCAAACAATTTGCCAAGATCGTTTTATGCCTAGGGTTCTCTGCTAATTTAGGTATTACACCCAAAAAGCACCCCAATATCTAATTTAGCTTAGGGTTAAATCCTTTTTTTTGCGGCAGACAGGCGGCGAAGCCGCCGCAGGCTGAGGGGCTGTAGCAGGGCCGCCAAAGGCGGCAGACCAAAGCGGCTTTGCCGCTGCAGGGCCGAGCAGACTTGCGAGCTGCGCAATGGCCCGACCCGCCCGCAGGGCGGGGCAGCCCCAAACAATAATAACTATAGATCCATCCTTTTGTAAAAGGTTGCATCTGGCTTGGCGGGCTATAAAAAATAAATTAGTTGCCAATGTAGCCCTTCATGGCCCCAGACAAATAGTAGCCATCAATAAAGCTACCGAGCAAGCTATGGCCATTGCGCTTAACGGCAAAGCCCGCAGTTCCCCCTACTGGAAAATTAGTGCTGGGCGGGTCTGGAAAATCTTGGTCGTAAAGCGTAATGGTGCCCACAATAGGGGCCCCAATTTGGACCAAAATATTAACAAAGAGGTAGCCCGCTTGCCCATCCTCGCCATAATCGCCCCCATCGCCGCCATAAACATTAGGGGTAATGGTAAAATCGGCCCCAAAGAGGTTAAAGTTGTAGGGATTATTGAGGGCGCCGCCTCTACCGCCCTGAGCAAAGGCCCCTGTTCCGGCATTTTGGCCCGGTTCATAATAGCCAAAGCCCGATCCGAGGTTGCCCCCAGCGCCATCAGCCGCACCACCGCCACCGCCAGCACCAATACCCAAATTATAGGTTCCGATGCCTAAATTGATGGGTTGAATGAGGCCCACAGAGCCACCGCCGCCGCCACCAGAATAGATGCGGCCTTGGTTGCGCAAATCTGTGTCTACGGTCAGACTAATAGCATGGGTTCCATCAAAGCCAGTTCCGGCACCTCCACCACTAGCGCCAGCGCCAGCACCGCCATCGCCACCACGGGCCAAGAGGGTCCCTTGGTTGAGAATGCCGACCTTAGCATCGGGATGTAGCCCACCTGTAGTAAAGACGGCAGGAGCCGTAGGATTGTCTAGGACCACCCCAGGGCCAATCGTAGCCAGTACACAAATAGGTACGGCTGTTGGCAAAGCATTGGCCGCTTGCAAATCATAATCACTTTGGGGCGAGTTAATGTAGACCTCCATACAACTATCTATGGCGACCACAAAAACTTGGTTGCCGACAGTATTTCCACATACAGCCTGCACAATCACAGGATAAATGCCAGGAGGCGCAAAGATATCGGCCTCTACAGTAAGCTGTAGGGTATCGCTTCCATTCACTACATATTGGTCCAAACTAGCCGTAATACCCGTAGGCAAGTTAGGGATAATGTAGACCGAGATGTCATTGGAAAATCCATTGCGTTGATTGAGATACAAAAAGGCCGAATCTCGATTGCTATACACTCGGTCTATATGGCCAGCGGGATTATCCATGCTAAAATCAAAGGCGCAATCATCGCAACTACTCTGATTGAAGGCCAACCAGCAATTGCCATTAAAGTACTCCATAACACTATCTGTAGCATTATAGACCGTAAGTCCCGGCTTGGGATTTTGGATATTATCTCTTTGTTGGCGGCTCATCCGAGGAGGTAAAAAGCCTCTGTCGGTAGATTCTAAATGTAAAACCGCGCTGCTATCTGGCTGCAAGATGTTGATCCCAACTTGTGCAGTAAGCGGAAGGGCCAAAAGTAAGCCCAAAAAAGCAAGTATTGTTTTCATTATAATTGTAGTATTGTAGCTAGCCCTAAAAATAGCTAAAAGCTTAGCTTCTAATATTAAGGATAAATTTTTAAATCAATATAATATGGATACATCTTATTTGCTGACGCATTTGGGAGAAGAGCGAGAAGAGTATTACAATGCGGTGATTCCGCCCATTATGCAGTCTTCTAATTTTGCCTATAATAGCTTGTCGGACTTTAGGTCAGCGATTCTCAACGAATTAGATAACTTTGTCTACAGTCGTGGAAATAACCCCACTGTGGCCATCTTGCGCCAAAAATTAGCCGCCTTAGAGCAAGCCGAGGATGCCTTGGTCTTTGGCAGTGGTAGCGCAGCCTGTGCAGTGGCTATTATCTCGCAGCTCCAAGCGGGAGATCATCTGCTTTCGGTACAAAGTCCTTATTCCTGGACCTACAAATTGATTAGCAAGTTCCTCAGCCGCTTTGGCATTAGCTATGATTTTATTGATGCCAGCAATTTGCAGGAAATCGAGGCGGCCATCCGCCCCAACACTAAGGTTCTTTTCTTAGAATCGCCCAATTCGCTCACTTTTGAGCTACAAGATTTGGCCGCCTGTGCCGCCTTGGCCCAAAAACACGGCATTCGGACCATCTGCGATAATAGTTATGCTAGCCCGATTTACCAAAATCCTATCGCCTTGGGCATTGATCTGGTCGTTCATTCGGCCACCAAATACCTCAATGGCCATAGTGATGTAGTGGCGGGGGTGGTCTGCGGAAGCAAGGCCCTGATTCAAAAGATGTTTGAGCTAGATTATATGGCCTTAGGTCCCGCTATTTCGCCCAATGATGCTTGGCTACTCCTCAGGGGGCTGCGCACGCTGCCGTTGCGCATTCAAAAGTCTAATGAACATGCCAAAAAGGTGGTGGATTATCTGGCCCAGCACCCCAAGGTAGATTATGTTCTTTACCCAGGCCATCCCTCTCATCCCCAATACGAATTGGCCCAAAAACAGATGTCTGGCTTTGGCGGCTTATTCTCGGTAAACTTTAAGGCCAAGCGTATCGAACAAATGGAGCGCTTTTCGGAGGCCCTAATGCCCACCTTTTTGCTGGCGGTCTCTTGGGGAGGCTTCGAGTCTTTGCAGGTTCCTACCGCCTGCTTCTATAATCTAGGCACAGCGCCCCCTCCTCCCCTGCCCTTTAGCTTTGTGCGCTATTATGTTGGCCTAGAAGATCCCGACTATATTATCGATGCCTTTGAAAAGGCCTTTGTTCATCTAGAGGATTAGGTTTTGGGGCTGCCCCCTCGCTTTGCTCGGGGTCGGGCTGTATCGCAGCTCGCTGTTTGCTCGGCCCTGCGGCGCTAAAGCGCCTTGGTCTGCCGCCTTTGGCGGCCCTGCTGCCCATCCCTCAGCCGTTCTGGCCTGCGGCCAGTGGGGCCTTGGCCGCCCTAGCTTGGCATTCTTCCCTTTTTATTACTTTGGATTTGGGCCAAGCCTCCTAAATAATCCACCAGCGCATTTTTTTTCTAGCAAACACTCTTTTGGAGTTGCAATGGAGCATTTCTTTTCTGGCAAATGCTAAGAATAAATCCACCAGCGCATTTTTTTTCCAGCAAACACTCTTTTGGAGTTGCAATGGAGCGTTTCTTTTCCAGCCAATGCGCTGAGGGATGCTATCTGAGCATTTTTTTTCTAGCCAATGGTCCAAAAGAGTTGCAATGGAGCGTTTCTTTTCTAGCCAATGGTCCAATGCAATCATATTGTTCTTATATTTTTTCAGTAACTCCATAAAAGCAGTCTTTATATGCGCTATACTATTTTTGCTAGTCTACTTTCTTTATTGATTTTAATGGCTTGCCAAGCAGAGCAGCCTACAGGCTCGACAATTAAGGACAAAAGTTTAGAACGGGGGGCTTGGCGGGGGCTATTGGCCCTCAATGACAGTTTGGAGCTCCCCTTTGAGTTGGCTTATGATGGGCAGTCTTGGGAAATCATCAATGGAGAGGAGCGGATTCTCTTGCAAGTAGATTCCTTAGGGCCAGACAGTATGCGTTGGACCCTGCCTGTTTTTGGGACCTACTTCAACATCAAGCAAATTGGGCCCAAAAGCTTAAAAGGAGAGTGGGTAAACAGCCAGAAAGAAGACTATCGCCTTTCCTTTAGGGCTGAAGGCGGCCAAGCTTTTCGTTTTGGACCAAAAACAGCAGCCCAAAGCAGCTTGGCCAAAAAGTGGGCGGTACAGTTTTCTCCTCAAGACAGCGCCAATAGCTATCCTGCAGTAGCCTTATTTGAGCTCGACCCTCAGACCTCTATCCTAAAAGCTAGCTTTATGACCGAAACGGGTGATTATCGTTATTTGGCTGGAGAATTTAAGCAGGAGCGCTTGCAGCTTTCTGCCTTTGATGGGGCCCATGCCTTCTTATTTAGGGCCCAGCGGCAGGGAGATGGCAGCTTGTGGGGGCAGTTTTATTCGGGCAAGCATTGGTCTACCTACTGGCGGGCGCAGCCCAACCCCAAGGCCCAGCTCCGCCCTATGGACAGCCTCTCTTTTTTAAAGGAAGGTTATGAGAAAATAAGCTTTAGCTTTCCCAACTCGCAGGGCGATAGTTTAAGTTTGGAAGATGAGCGCTTTGAGGAGAAAGTCGTTATTGTTCAGATTATGGGCAGTTGGTGCCCCAACTGCATGGATGAAAGCCGTTTGTTAGAAGAGTACTACAGACGTTATCGGAAAGAGGGGCTAGAAGTCATTGCCCTAAGTTATGAGCTGCCTAAAGATATGGATAACTTCAAGCAAATAGAAAAGCGTTTACGGACCGACTTAGGCATCAGCTACCCTATGGTTTTGGCTGGGCCAGCAGATAAGAAAGCGGCGGCCAAGAGTTTGCCCATGCTCAACCACATCTTGTCTTTTCCCACGGCCATTATCATAGATCGTCAGGGCAAGGTACGGAAGATCCATACGGGTTTTAATGGGCCTGGGACGGGAGACTACTACGAAGAATATCGAGAAGAGTTGGCCCAATTGATTGAGCAACTATTGGTAGAACAATAAGGGGGGCCAACAGCTAGTGCTGGCCCATTGGTCCCTGCGCCCTACAGGCCCCGAAGGGGCCGCAGGCCTAGCGATGTGAAAGGGGGCGGCGAAGCCGCAGACCCAGGCCGTTAGGCCGCAGGGCCGAGCAGACTTGCGAGCCCTGAAACGTAGCGCCGCAGCTTTGCTGCGGAGGCCCCAAAGCAGCAGCGAGCCCTGAAACGACAACAAGAACTTTAGTTCGCAGTTCGACGACCGAAGGGAGTAACCGCCGCAGCTTTGCTGCGGAGGCCCCAAAACATAAAAAAGAGGCTTTTGGCCTTAGATTTCTTTATTTTTGGCGCAGTTATTTGCTGATTTTCTGCAACAAAAAGAGGGCTTTTTATCTTTTTTATTTGGTGGCTAAAGTCCTTGCCCCTTTGCCAAAACTCCCTTATCTTAAAAGAGCCTTTTGGAGCAAAAAGAAGCGGGGAAAACCTCTTTGTAGGGGCTGTTGATCCCTACCCTACTTTATCTGGCCCTATAGACTTTATTCTGAGCCTGGTCTTTGGTTTTGCCAATAGCCAAACGACCTTAAAGACCAAATTTGATGCGCTTTCTTAGTGGGCCGGCGGCCCTTTTGAGTGAATTTGAGTTAATTGCGGACAAAGAAAGCTTTGCTGTGCTTCATTTTTATGAGCGGAACAAAGTAGAGTTAGCTCTATTGCCCTTTGCGGACTACTACCGTTTGCGGAGCTATTATGCCAATGCTCTTTTTGTGGCTCAGGCCTATACGCAGCATATAGAAGAGGCGGATTGGTTGATTGAGCAATCTATAATTGCAGACATTCGGCAGGTAGATGGGCGGGATGTATACTTACATTTTTTATTTAGTGCTATGCGGGCCCTCTTTTATTTGGGCCAATACGAAGCCTCTTTTAAGCGGGCCAAGGCTCTAGTGGGCATGCGGCCTCATGAGCCCAAATATTTGCTTTGGTTGCGTCGCAACTTAATGCTTCGGCGGCCGACTTGGGTGCGTTGGGGTTTTGCTGGGGCTATATTGAGTTTGGCCAGTTGGTTGGGCGTGAGTTTATTTTCTCTTTTTCTGGTAGATCCTTTTTTCCCTTATTTGCGAGAGTTTGTCTTTTGGCTTCGGCAATTTTCGGCTATTATTGGGGCGGCATCTATTAGCTTTGGGATCTTTGGTCGATATTATTATGTAGAGAGAGAGCTTCGCAAATTGATTCGGGCTAGGCAGCCTAAAGAAGCTGCGGCAAAGACATAAAAAAGCCCTGCCTAGGCAGGGTTTGAGCTGAAGCTATCTGAATTTTAGTTAAAGACCAAGGCTGTTTTTGGGAGGGCTTGGAAGGCGAGCAACTGCTTCATAGCGGCGGCAATACGGGCTCGTTCTTTTTTGGGTTTACCAAAAGCATTTTTGAGAAAGACGGCATAATAAATAGGGCGTTGGCCGGCTTCTCTTTCTATCCAGCCCGCATCATTATAGATACCGGGCAGGCTTCCGGTTTTGTGCGCTACTTGGCGGTTTGGGGGCAGGACCTTGGGGAGGAAATAGCGGCCAGTTCGGCAAGAGAGCAGGCAATCTCTGAGCCATTGGCTAGAGTTTGCGTTTAGCCAATGTTCTTGATCTAGGCCTTTGAGTAAATGGACAAAAGCTTTTGGGGAGCCTTGGTCGCGGCGGTCCCAGAGGAATTTGCGTCTAGCGACCTTCCGTTCGGACCAGGGGGAAGTAGATAAAATTTGGGTAGCTCGGCTATAGGTCCAGAGGCTTTGGTCCTCGGGTAATTCTCGGTTAGCGAGATCAATAAAAATTTCGATGAGGTAGCGGTTAATGTTAATATCGGAGACCATCCAGCTTTTGAGTTGGGCCTGAACGAACTCGGGTCCACCGAGTTGGCGGAGCAGAGCATCGGTAGCGCAATTATCGCTATATCGCATCATATAGAGGGCTAGATCTTCAATTTTGGGGGTAAAATTGGTTTTGCCCGTGGTATCCCAATCCATAAAGCAGCCCGAGTGGCGGCGATCTTCTAGGTTTAGGCGAATAGAATCAAAGAGAGAGAGTTTGCCGGCCTCTTGAGCGGCTAGCAGACTGGCCACAATAGGGAGTTTATAGACACTAGCTAGGGGAAAAAGAGTGTCTCCAGCAATAGAGAAGCTTTTATCGAGTTGGGCATCATAGACATAGATGCCCATTTGGCCCTTAGGGTTTTGGCAGATGGCCCTTAGGCTATCTTCTAGGGCTTGAAAACCCGCTATATTTTCCTCATAAATAGGGACTTGGCTAAATGGGGGATGTTTTTCTTTTTGGCAAGAGAAGAGTGGAAGAAAAAGCAGCAGAGAAAGGGTATACATTATTTTCATAAGATAGTGTTCTGTTTAAAGGTCACAAATTAAGGAATTCTGCAGACATCTTGGGCAAATAGAGAAGGGGCCTAGCTTAAAAAGCTAGGCCCCTAAGGCTTGGCGGCGGAGTACGCTATTGCATTGGCTTATTTAAGCTTTAGTTGCGCACCTTTTTCTTTTAGAGTGATATAAAAGCTACTATTCTCGGGGATAATACTTCCGCCATTGCAGAGTTCGCCACAATTATTTGCGGGGCCACCTTGGCTGCGGTCGTCATACATCACGCCTTGAATGAGGCGGCCATCGGAGCAGCGGCACCAGATGGGGATATCATTATTGAGGTCGCCATCATTATTGGCGGCATCGCCCTTGCCTTTTTTGTCCTTATCCTTACGACTAGCGGTATTGCTCCAGTAGCCAGACAGCTGTTGTTTAGACTTTTGGGCCAGGGGGAGTAATTCGACAGCATTGCTGCTGCTTGTTCCATTATAGATATCCTGAGCGACTTGGCTGCTGATATACTCATAGCGGCCATCGGGATAGACTGCAATATAGCCAACTTGGCTAAAGGCATTTTGCTCCTCGCTATGGGCGAGGCTAGCCTGGCGTTGCGCTTGCAGGCCAAAGGCCAGGCAACAGAAAACAATTAACATGAGGTGTTTCATCTTAAAAATTTTAGTTTTTGAAAATGTTATTCAGGTATAACTATAAAACTAAAACTTCAGACTGTCAAGGGGTTAGGGGAAAAAATGCATAAAAAGTATAAAAAAGCTTGGAAAATGATATTCTTGCCGTATATTTGCAATGCAGAGTGGAGCAGTGGTAGCTCGTCGGGCTCATAACCCGAAGGTCACAGGTTCGAGTCCTGTCTCTGCAACAAGTTAAAGCCTTCCAGTGATGGAAGGCTTTTTTTTTGGTCCTATTATATCTAGCTACTGCCGCAACCTAAAGGATTATTATTTGTATAATTGCAAACTTTATTTTTGAGTCTTTGGCGGCTTTATTGGGCCCTCAATTGCAAGTGCGTACATGATGAAAAACTACCTATCTTTAATTAAATTTAGCCATACGATCTTTGCCCTTCCCTTTGCGATGATTGGTTTTTTCTTGGCCACTGTAGAGGGCAATGGAGCATTGAACTGGCGTTTATTTGCCTTAGTTCTTTTGTGTATGGTCTTTGCGCGTTCGGCGGCCATGGCCTTTAATCGTTATGCAGATCGGGAGATTGATCGGCGGAATCCGCGGACGGTCACCCGGGAGATTCCGGCTGGGGTAATTTCGGCTCGCAATGCCTTATTTTTTGTATTGATTAACTGTGCATTATTTGTGGCCACCACTTATTTTATCAATTGGCTTTGTTTTTTGCTTTCGCCGATTGCCTTATTGGTAGTTTTGGGTTATTCTTATACCAAGCGATTTACGGCCCTTTGTCATTTTGTGCTGGGGGTAGGTTTGGCTTTAGCGCCAATTGGGGCTTATATAGCGGTGAGTAATCAGTTTGCCTTATTGCCAATTATTTATTCTTTTGTGGTTTTGTTTTGGGTCTCGGGTTTTGACATTATATATGCTTTGCAGGATGAGGAGTTTGATCGTTCTTTGGGATTAAATTCGATTCCGGCGGCCTTAGGAAAAAAGCGGGCCTTGATGGTGTCTAATGTATTGCATGGGCTGACGGCTCTTTTGGTAATTTATCCGGGCATACAAGCCACAGAGTTCTTTGGGCTTTATTATTGGATGGCGGTGGCTTTATTTATTGGTTTATTGGCCTATCAGCACTTTTTGGTCAAGCCAAATGATTTATCTAAGGTGAATTTGGCCTTTTTTACCACTAATGGAATTGCCTCTACTATTTTTGGGGCTTTGGTGATCTTTGATTTATATTTCTAGAGGGCCTTTGGTCCTTTTTGCTCCCCGCCTGCTTTTCTGAGTAGGCGGGGATTTTTTGTTGGTTTTGGGGCAAAAAAAGTCCATCCTTTCCGTTCTGGACTGGATGGCTAAATATCTATCTACTGCTGTTTTGGGGCCTCCGCAGCAAAGCTGCGGCGGTTACTCCCTTCGGTCGTCGAACTGCGAACTAAAGTCCTTGTTGTCGTTTCAGGGCTCGCTGCTGTTTTGGGGCCTCCGCAGCAAAGCTGCGGCGGTTACTCCCTTCGGTCGTCGAACTGCGAACTAAAGTTCTTGTTGTCGTTTCAGGGCTCGCAGGTCTGCTCGGCCCTGCGGCCTAAGGGCCTTGGTCTGCGGCTTCGCCGCCCCCTTTCACATCGCTAGGCCAGGCGCTGCGCGCCTCTGCGGCCCTTTGGGCCTATTCAATGGCGGCGGCTGAAAGCCGCTGGCCATTTTTGGGTTTCAACCCGAAAGATTGGCTGAGGGATGGATAGCAGTGGCGCGAAGCGGCAGACCCAGGGCTTTTGAAGCGAAGCGAAAAGCCCGCAGGGCCGAGCAGACCTGCGAGCTGCGACAACCAGCCCCGAAGGGGCGCCAGTTCGACGACCAACGGGAGTACCCAGCCCGACCCAGCCGCAGGCTGGGGCAGCCCCAAAAAAAGTTAGTTCTTCTTGGTCTGTTCTACAAGAGTTTCTATAGTATTATATAGGTTCTGGATAATATTCGATTGGTTTTGGACCATTTTGCGGAGCTCCTCCATTTCTGAGCGGAGCATATTATTGATATTGGAAGGAGAGGGCAAGAAGGGAGAAATTTTGGCTCGGACGTACCAAATCTCCTGAATATCCTTCACGCTCATTTCTAGGGGGTCATAATAGGTATTATCAGAAAAGAGCAGCAGCTTTTGTTCGGCTTTGATATGATTGTGTATGCGTTTGATCAGGACATCGCCCTTAGTGACCACTACATAGACATAATTATCTTTGAGTGAAGAGGCCCAGAGGCTGGGTTCTAGGTAGCTACAGACCACCTTATCGCCTTCAAAAAGCGTGGGTTCCATACTATCGCCGGAGAGGTCAAAAGAGCGGTGCGTGCCCACCTTATATTTATAATCGGGCAAAGTATAATTGGGTAATTCCTGAATAAAAGTGGGGTCTTTAGACTCTGAGGCATAGCCAGCTTGAGCGGGCACGGGCACATGCACAATGCGTTCATCATTATGGGAGTTGGTCACTACGGTAAGGACCTTAAGATTAGCTTGTTCGTCTTCAGTCATAAAGAGCGGGCCTTCTCCGGAGAAGAGATAAACGGGATTTAGCTTATAGGCATCGATGGCTTTTCGGAGCAACTCGATGGTTACATCTCGGCGTTTTTTGAGGATTTCGCTCAGGCTTTGGGGCAGATAATCGAGAGAGAGGGCAAATTGTCGGCTAGAGCGGATGCGTTGCTCTTTTTTGAGTTGGTCGTGACAATGGATAAAGCGTTCGGTTACTACAGAATTCATAAGCAAAAAGTTAATGCCCTAAAGCTATTATAAAGGAACTCGATAGGGAGTTCTAGAACAAATTTAACTTTTTGCGTGTACAGTGACAACTATTTACGCAAATAATTTAAACCCTAAGCTATTTATTTAGATAGATTCAAAACAGCAGACTTTAACAGTCTGCTAGTTGTTTGGGTTTAGGTCTTTTGCTGTACTGGCTTTAAATTCATCTAATATTAACAGAACCTTTAGGTATTTTGCCTAAATTTCAACAATTGGTTAAATCAGGCTTAATAAATTTGGAAATATCGAGTTATTGCGATACTTCCAATAGAAACTAACAAAAAACAACTTATGGAAAATTATTACATGCTAGAATTTGAGGTACCTGCAGAGATGCAGGCCCATGTAGAGGCTCGTTCTGCAGAACATCATGCAAAAATAGAAGAATTGATGGCCCAGGGGCGGATTCAGTCTTTTTCTTATTCAGCCAACGCTTTGCGTTCTTGGGCCATAGTAAAGGCGAGCTCGGCTATTGAGGTGATGCGTTTGATTCAGGAATTGCCTTTACAGGATTGTATGATTCCTAGTATTATTAGTTTGGAAAGTCATCATGCGGCGGCTCCTGCTTTGGTGGTAGCGGCGCAGTAGTCAAAAACTTAATATAAAGGCAAAGTTGGCTTTAAGAGCAATAGCGATTCTTTTGCGAACAATTGACATATATAATTGTCGCTTGTTCTAAGTCTAAGCGCTGTTTTTGTCTAGCTTTTACCCAAATAGCAAATTCTGAGGGTGCTTCTTCTTGAAACTCGCCCAACTTCAAGACGGTATACAGTCCTTCTCCTGCAGGCAACAACCAACTTTGTTCATCTATAGCAATGAGTTGGCCCTCGGGGTAGGCATGTACAGATAAAACTGGCCTAGAGGCTTGTTCTTTAAGGACTTCTATGGCCATTTCGGCCAAATCATCTGTGCTAGGGTCTTCCTTTTCGGCTTCTAATATGACGCAACTTCCGTTTTGGAAGAGGACCCAGTGTGGATAATCTTCAGCAGTTAACTTACTAATTGTAGTTAGCCATTGTTCATGTATAACTGGATTGTTCAATAGTCTGTTTTTTGGTTTACTACCAATAAGTTAGAACAAATAATAAAGCTATACAATAGGCCAAGGGCCCTGAGCGCAACTCCTGCGCTCAGGGCCCTTTTTGTTAAAATAAGGTTAACTGCTCTTACTGTGATTGATGTTACTACATGAATGCATTTTATCTCGGATATTTGTAACAGACAATTAGCCAAAAGGGCTAGCTCAACAAAGGCAAAATAAAAAAATCGCTTTTGTCAATTTGGTCACAAAGATATACGATAAGCCGCCCTACTTTTGTAATGAACAAGAAAGGAAACGGCAAGTTTATAAAATAAAATTTCAGCTTGTCACAAAAGTCACAAACAATCTTTTAGAACGACCTTATCTTTGTATCAACAACAATTTACTAAACATCACACTTAAAAATATAAGCATTATGAAAGTTGAACAGCTGTATACCGGATGCCTTGCACATGGCGCTTACTACATCGAATCTGAAGGCGAAGCCGCTATCATTGACCCCCTTCGTGAAACTGCTCCTTATATGGAAATGGCCGAAGAGCGTGGTGCAAAGATCAAGTACATCTTGGAAACTCACTTTCATGCCGACTTCGTTTCGGGGCATATCGATTTAGCTAAAAAATCTGGCGCCCAAATCGTTTTTGGCCCCAGAGCAGAAACTGGTTATGACGCTTATGTAGCCAAAGATAATGAAGAGTTGAAGCTCGGAAAGTTGCGCATCAAAGTATTGCACACGCCTGGCCACACTCAAGAGTCTAGCTGCTTTCTCCTACTCAATGAAGAAGACGAACAACTAGCTATCTTTACTGGTGATACACTCTTTATTGGAGATGTTGGACGCCCTGACCTAGCCATCAAGTCTGATGTTACTATGGATGACTTGGCCGGTATGCTCTACGACTCTCTACACAACAAAATCATGCCCCTAAACGACGACCTCACTGTTTATCCTGGTCATGGCGCTGGTTCTGCTTGTGGTAAAAATATGTCTAAAGAAACTTATGCCACTTTGGGCAACCAAAAAGAATTTAACTACGCCCTTCAGCCTATGAGCCGCGAAGACTTCATCGTAAAAGTAACTGCTGGCTTGGCTACGCCTCCTCAGTACTTTGGCCACAATGCCATGATGAATAAAGCAGGCTACAACAGCTTTGATGATGCCCTCGCTCAAGGTACTACTCCTCTAGATGTAGCCGCCTTCAAAACTGAAATGGCTAAAGGTACGCTCATCCTCGATACTCGCCACCAAGATACTTTTGAAAAAGGCTATATCGCAGGCGCTATCAATATCGGTCTCGACGGTAGCTTCGCCCCCTGGGTTGGCGCTATGATCGAAAACCTCAAACGCCCCATCTTGCTTATCGTTCAAGAAGGCCGTGAAGAAGAAGCCGTTACCCGCCTAGCCCGCGTTGGCTACGATAATGTTGTCGGTTTCCTAAAAGGTGGTATCGATGCTTGGACTGCCGCTGGCGAAGAAACAACTACCGTAAATACAGTTTCTCCTGCCGCCCTTGCCAAAGCTATCGCTAAAGGCGATGAGGTAAAAGTTATCGATGTTCGCAATGAAGGCGAGTTTATCTCTGAGCATTTGCTCGCAGCTACTAGCTACCCCCTAGCCGAAATGGCCAAAAAAGTAGAAGATCTTGACAAAAAAGCCACTTACTATGTACACTGTGCCGGTGGCTACCGCTCAATGATCGCTTCTGCTATCCTACAAAATATGGGCTTCGAAAATATTATCAACGTAGCCGGCGGTTTCAAAGCTATTAGCGAAACCGACGCTCCTAAAAGTGACTACGTTTGCCCTTCTACCCTACTCTAGACCTCACACTTTAGAGTACACCCAATTAAAACAAGTCGATAGTCTTCTATCTTAATTAAGATGCGCTAACCAGCTAGGGAGCTAGCTGGTTCAGCGCCTTTTTCTACCTAAATTTCAATTCATCATGTTCTTATTTGCGCAAGAAGTTACAGACATGTTGTCTCAACCTTGGCCTTGGTATGTCTCCGGGGCACTGATCGTTCTGGTTATGCAACTGCTCGTTTTTAACGGCAAATCCTTTGGCGTTTCCGCTAGTATGCGCGCCGCCTGCTCCGCTATGGGCGCCGGCAAAAGCGTCTCTTTCTTCGATTTTGACTGGAAAGGTAGCCAGGGCTGGAATATGCTCTTTATTACCGGCGCCGCTATCGGAGGATTTATCTCTATGCAGTTTCTCTCCGGCGATGAAGCCATGGATATAGGCAGCAAGACAATGGAATACGTCAAAAGTATCGGCTTCTCAGAGCCAGAAGTAGCAGATAACGGTAAAACTATGCTTTTACCTAAAGAATATAATGACCCCAATTTTGTTTTCTCCGCTAAAGGCCTATTTATCCTGATCTTTGGTGGCTTCCTTATCGGATTTGGCGCCCGCTATGCCGGCGGCTGTACCTCTGGACACGCTATTAGCGGCCTGTCTCAACTCCAAATTCCTTCTCTTATCGCTGTGATTGGCTTCTTTATCGGTGGCCTCACTATGACTTACTTTATCTTGCCCTTGCTGTTTGGCGCCTAAATCTATCTACAATATGAAATTTGTAAAATATCTAGGTCTAGGCCTCCTCTTTGGCATGGTCATGACCAAATCTGAAGCAGTATCTTGGTACAGAATCCAAGAAATGTTCCTCTTCGATAGTTTCCATATGTACGGGATCATCGGTAGCGCCGTAGTCCTCGGAATTATCACGACCGCCCTGATTAAAGCACTCAATCTGCAAACCTTTAAGGGCGAAGAAATTAAGTTCCACCCCAAAAATATGTCTGTTCCTCGCTATCTCATTGGCGGGATCATCTTCGGCCTCGGCTGGTCTATGACCGGCGCCTGCCCGGGCCCCATGTATACCCTACTGGGCCAAGGCTACTGGGCCGTACTCATTATTATCGCATCTGCTCTAGTCGGTACTTACCTTTATGGCGCCCTGCGCTCTAAATTACCGCACTAGTCCGCATAAAGTTTAGCTAGTTGTTTAGACCGGACGACTAGTCTAGGAGGGGAAATCGGTCTGGCTCAGCTTCTTTTATAGAAGCTGGGCCTTTTTTTTGCCCTTTCCCCTAAACTTTTGCCTCAAAAGTTCCTTAACTTTGACAAGATTACATCCACTTTAGGGGTGTTTAGTTTTTTTTTAGGGGCCTCCGCAGCAAAGCTGCGGCGCTACGTTGCAGGGCTCGCAGGTCTGCTCGGCCCTTCGCTGGCTTTGCCAGCTCGGTCTGGCCTGCGGCCACCCCTCCACATCGCTAGGCCAATAACGCCCGGCCATTAAACAAAAACTAAACTGAGAATAGACCCTTATCACCTGATGCAGCTCGTACTGCCGTAGGGAAAAGTGCCGTCCTACCTCTTCAGGATAGCCATACCTATGCCATCAAAGAGCCGCCTAAGCTCCTCTCATCTATGCCAAACGCTATCCAAATCTTCCTCAATGGCCAAGCCATGAGCTGCCCCCCAAATTATAGCCTCTTCCAACTCCTCCAACAATTAAAGAAAGAGGAAGAAGGCGGCCTAGCCCTAGCCCTCAACCAAGAGGTCATCCCCAAAGCCCTCTGGGCCAACACTTTCCTTGAAAATCAAGACCAAGTTTTACTCATTACGGCTACCCAAGGCGGTTAGCCCCAATTTGCTATGCAAAAAATTATATATCATGAGAAAAGATAAATTGCCTCAGCAGGAAGGAATTACCAGAACGCCCTTCCCTAGCTCTAAGAAGATTTATGTTCCCGGCCGTATCCACCCACAAATTAAAGTGGCCATGAGAGAAATTAGCCTCTCGCCTACCAAGATTCAAGCTACCGGCGAACTTGAAGAAAATCCCCCCGTTACCGTCTATGATACTAGCGGCCCCTATACCGACCCCAATGTAAATATCGATATCAATAAAGGCCTACAAGCCCTCCGCCAACAATGGATTCTCGACCGCCAAGATGTAGAGGAACTAGAAGGCATTTCTTCTAACTATGGCCAAGAACGCCTCGCTAAAAGCGATATCGACTGGCTCCGATTCCCTAACCTACGCAAACCGCTCCGCGCCAAAAAAGGCCAGAACGTTTCGCAAATGCATTACGCAAAAAAAGGCATCATTACCCCAGAAATGGAGTATATCGCTATCCGCGAAAACCAAAGAAGAGCCGAACTCATGCAACAAGGCATCGACTTTGGCCAACAACATCCCGGACATAGCTTTGGCGCCAATATCCCCCAAGGGTTTATTACCCCAGAATTTGTCCGAGAAGAGGTGGCCCGAGGCCGCGCCGTTATCCCCTCTAATATTAACCACCCCGAATTAGAACCCATGATTATTGGCCGCAATTTCTTGGTCAAAATTAACGCTAATATCGGTAACTCTGCCGTAACCTCTAGCATCGCCGAGGAGGTAGAGAAAGCCGTTTGGGCCTGCCGCTGGGGAGCCGATACCATTATGGACCTCTCTACTGGCCAAAATATTCACGAAACCCGCGAGTGGATCCTCCGCAATTCTCCCGTGCCTATCGGAACTGTGCCCATCTACCAAGCTCTAGAAAAGGTCAATGGCGTGGCCGAAGACCTCACTTGGGAAATCTTTAGAGATACCCTCATCGAACAAGCCGAACAGGGCGTAGATTATTTTACCATCCATGCCGGTGTCCGCCTCGCTTATATTCACCTCACCGCCAAAAGAGTAACGGGTATCGTTTCTCGTGGTGGCTCAATTATGGCCAAATGGTGCCTGGCCCACCACAAAGAAAATTTCCTCTATACCCATTTTGAGGATATCTGCGAAATCATGAAGGCTTATGATGTAGCCTTCTCTCTAGGCGATGGCCTCCGCCCCGGCTCTATTGCCGATGCCAATGATCAAGCCCAATTTGCTGAGCTAGAAACCCTTGGCGAATTGACCAAAATTGCCTGGAAACATGATGTGCAAACTATCATTGAAGGGCCCGGCCATATTCCGATGCACATGATTAAGGAGAATATGGACAAACAGCTCAAACACTGCGGCGAAGCGCCTTTCTATACCCTCGGCCCACTGACTACCGATATTGCTCCCGGCTACGATCATATTACCTCAGGCATCGGTGCCGCCATGATTGGCTGGTACGGTACGGCCATGCTTTGCTATGTAACTCCCAAAGAACATTTGGGCCTGCCTAATAAAGAAGATGTAAAAACAGGAGTAGTTACCTATAAATTAGCAGCTCATGCTGCCGATTTGGCCAAAGGACATCCCGGCGCACAATATCGCGATGATGCCCTAAGCAAAGCCCGCTTCGAGTTCCGTTGGTACGACCAATTTAACCTTTCTCTAGATCCTGATACCGCCCGCGCTTATCATGATGAAACCCTACCCGCAGAAGGCGCCAAAATTGCCCACTTCTGCTCTATGTGTGGTCCAAAATTCTGCTCAATGAAAATCACGCAGGAGGTCCGTGACTATGCCGCTAACCTAGACGAAGACGCCCAAGCCGCCCTAGAAAAAGGAATGGCCGAAAAATCAGAGGAGTTCTTGAACAAAGGAAGTAAAATCTACCACTAGATATTGCTCCACCGCCCCTTCTGCGGGCTTCGCCCGCAGAAAAGGAGCGCAGCGACTGGCTGAGGGATGGTAGGCAGTGGCCCAAAGGGCCAGACCAAAGGCTTTTGAAGCAAAGCGAAAAAGCCTGAAGGGCCGAGCAGACCTGCGAGCTGCCGAACAGCCCGACCCGCCCAAAGGGCGGGGCAGCCCCAAATTATTCATCTAACAGTTAAAGGCCTCTACATGGGGCCTTTGGCTTTTGAAATAAAAAAATGAAGATCAGATTATTGACGCATCCCGAACTCTTGACGGATGAAATACAGCTTATCAATGCCCTTTTTGCCGAGGGCCTAGCCTGCCTCAATTTGCGTAAGCCCAATTTTACGGCCCAGCAATATGAGGACTTTCTGGCCCAGATTGATGCCCAATATCACCCCAAAATTATTTTGCACGACCATTATGAACTCTGTGAAAAGTATAAGGTCCGTGGAATCCATTTGGGCGAGGCCCGCCGCCGCAGCTATAGCCCCGAAGCACTCTTGGCTCTCCGCCAAAAGCTCCAAAAAGCAGGCTTGGCCCTAGGCTCCTCGGTGCATGAACGCGCTACTTTAGACGAATTGGCCCCCAGTCATTTTGACTACATTTTTGTCAGTCCCGTCTTTAGCTCGATCTCGAAACAAGGCTATGGCCCAAAAGAAGATTGGACGATTGGCGGCTACAAGGCCCAATACGACTTTAACATTGTAGGCTTGGGCGGCATTGATTTGGACAGCCTGGGCGCCGCTGCCGAAAAAGGCTTTGAAGAAGTAGGCGCCCTAGGCTCCGTTTGGCTCAAAGGCGAGGCCGCCCCCGCCTATTTTGCTAAAATGCTCGCAGCATGTCAGGCCCTTTTGTCTTAAGTATTGCGGGTTTTGATCCCTCTGCGGGGGCGGGCCTTTTGGCCGATATCAAAACCTTTGAACAGCTGGGCGTCTATGGCCTCTCGGTCTGTAGCGCCCAAACCATACAAGGGCCCGGCCACTTTGCCGATTTGCGATGGACCGATGCCGATTGGGTGGAGCGACAACTGGCTTTTTTGCTGCAAAGCTATACGCCCAAGGCCGTAAAAATTGGCATTATTGGAGATTTGGCCCTTTTGGGTCGGCTCTTGGACCAACTAGCGGCTTTGGCCGCTCCGCCTCTAGTGGTTTGGGACCCCGTGCTTAGCGCCTCTGCTGGTTTTGACTTTCAGCAAGCAGATGCTTTTGAGGACCTCAAAGCACTGATTGAGCGAGTGGATGTTTTTATGCCCAACCGCCAAGAGCTAGAGCGCCTTTGGCCCCAACAATCGCCCTTGGCCGTGGCCAAAACGATTAGCCAGCAAACGGCGCTGTTGCTCAAAGGGGGACATGATCCCCAAGCAAAGGGATTGGACCAACTCTTTTTGGCGGGCGAGCTAGCCGCTCAATGGCCCCCAAAAATGATTGCGCCCTATGATAAGCATGGAACAGGTTGCGTGCTTTCCTCTGCCCTAACTGCCTTTTTGGCCCTAGGGCAACCCTTAACTACCGCCTTTGGAAAAGCCAAAGACTACAACCTTCAATTTATGAACAGCCAGCCCTCTCTGCTCGGTTGGCACAGGAGCTATCAAGATGAGTAAAAAAGAAATTGCCGCCTTGCAATATGTGAGTAGCGGGCAGCGAATACAAGAACATCTGGACCAAATTGCAGATTTTCTGGCGGCTGGTGGCCGCTGGGTTCAACTTCGCCTCAAAGAAGTGAGTACCGCCGATTATTTGGCCGCAGGAAAAACCGCCCGTGCCCTCTGCGATCAGTATCAGGCCCAACTCATTATTAACGACCAAATTGAGCTGGCCCAAGCCGTAGCCGCCGATGGCCTGCACCTAGGCCGTAGCGATATGCCCTTGGAGGAAGCTCGGGCCATTTTGGGCCCAGATTTTATTTTGGGCGGCACCGCCAATAGCTGGGAAGATATTGAGGAAGTTTATTTGGCTGGAGCCGACTATATTGGGCTGGGCCCCTTCCGATTTACGCCCACCAAAAAGAAATTAAGTCCTATTTTGGGCATGAAAGGCTATCGCGAACGACTGCAACAACTAGAGCGCAAAGGCTGGGAGATTCCCATTGTCGGTATTGGCGGCATTAAGCTGGCCGATATAGATGGGCTCTTGCGGACTGGCCTGCATGGGGTGGCTCTTTCTGGCCTGATCAACCAAACGACAGACAAAAAGACCCTAGTAAAAGAAATTTATCAACTTTTGGAAATGGCCCCTAGCGGGTATAAATGAAGATAGGCATGGATACATTAAAAATTGCCGATAAGGAATTTAACTCAAGATTATTTACGGGCACAGGCAAGTTTGCCTCTTCTGCCCTGATGCGGGAGGCCCTTTTGGCCTCTGGTTCGGAGCTGGTCACGGTGGCCCTCAAGCGGATGAATGTGGAGAAATCGGAGGACCCTATTGTGGACCAACTCGATGCGCCGCACATCCACCTTTTGCCCAATACCTCTGGCGCTCGCACGGCTGAGGAGGCCATTTTTGCGGCCCAACTGGCCAGAGAGGCCTTGGGGACCAACTGGTTGAAACTCGAAATTCATCCCGATCCCAAATACTTGATGCCCGATCCCATCGAGACCCTCAAAGCAGCCGAAAAGCTGGTCAAATTGGGCTTTGTGGTCCTGCCCTATATCCATGCTGACCCCGTGCTTTGCAAGCGCCTGGAAGAGGTGGGCGTGGCTGCCGTCATGCCTTTGGGCTCGCCAATTGGGAGCAATAAGGGCCTGAGAACCCTTGATTTCCTAGAGATTATCATTGAGCAAAGCCAGCTGCCCGTGGTGGTAGATGCGGGTATCGGTAGCCCTTCCGATGCCGCCAAAGCCCTAGAAATGGGGGCCGATGCGGTTTTGGTCAATACGGCCATTGCCGCTGCTCAAGACCCGGTAGAAATGGCCAAAGCCTTTAAATTGGGCGTTATGGCGGGGCGCATGGCCTTTGAGGCCCGCCTAGCCGAGCAGCGCATGGGGGCCGAGGCCAGCAGTCCCTTGACCTCCTTCCTTGGTGATTAAGCGCCCATCAACAACCTTTTGTAAGCCCTACTATTCTTGGATAGTGGGGCTTTTCTTATTGATTTTTTGGGGCCTGCCGCCTTCGGCGGCCGGGCCCTTGCAGGGCTCGCAGGTCTGCTCGGCCCTTCAGCCCTTCGGGCTTCGGTCTGGCCTGCGGCCACCCTTTCAGGCCCCTAGGCCGATACTGTAGGTTGAAACCTACAGCAAAATGATATTGCTTCGCAATCATATATAGATGAGGGTTGAAACCCTCATGAATTTAACTTTTCGGCCATCCTTTGATAAAAATTTCAGGCTAGTCAAGGCATTTTTTAAAGGCATAGCCCTAGCTATGGGGGAGAAAAATAAGCGTCTGTTGAAAATTTTGTGTTTCTCCTTTTTGCGGCCTAGGGACAAGCCCCTAGGCTAGCTTTTTTAGACAGCCCTCTAAAGAGGGCCTTTGGATGAGGTCCTTCTTTGAAATAACTACTTAGCAAGGGCATGTATATAAGCCTTTGAGGCCCTTTAGGGCTGACTCCATTGGATTAGCCTAGGGGCTTGTCCCTAGGCGACTATTGGCCAAATCCTAGCCAGCTAAAAGCCCAAATTTTATTCTAAAACACAAAATCCTGAACAGTCCCAGCAGCGACCTACCCAGCTAGCAACCAGACCTACCCAGCTAGCAGCCAGAGCTAGCCAGCTAGCAGCCAGAGCTACCCAGCTAGCAACCAGACCTACCCAGCTAGCAGCCAGAGCTACCCAGCTAGCAACCAGAGCTACCCAGCTAGCAGCCAGACCTACTCGGCTAGCAGCCAGAGCTACCCAGCTAGCAACCAGACCTACCCAGCTAGCAGCCAGACCTACTCGGCTAGCAGCCAGACCTACTCGGCTAGCAGCCAGACCTACTCGGCTAGCAACCAGACCTACCCAGCTAGCAGCCAGACCTACCCAGCTAGCAACCAGACCTACTCGGCTAGCAGCCAGACCTAACTTTTGCTCTTTTTGATTTTGTTACATTATTTCCATTTTTAACAATTTCCTGACCATTTGCCTAGAGGCTTGTTCCTAAACAGCTTCTTGTTGTCTAGGCCCCTGGGCACTTATATAATATGGGTACCTGTGGGTTGAAACCCACAGCAACAGAAGAGGCCATACTAACTCCAATAAAATGGGCCGATGGTTAAAACCATCGGCCCATAACGAATGCTAATACAAGCAAACAGGGGCTGAAGCTTATGGCTATACCATTGACAGCGATCAAGGCCTTTAGGCGGTTTAGCAGGCGGCGAAGCCGCCGCAAAGGAGCGAAGCGACTGGCCTAGCGATGCGGAGGGGTGGCCGTCAGGCCAGACCGAGGCGCCACAGGCGCCGAAGGGCCGAGCAGACCTGCGAGCCCTGAAGCGCAGCGCCTGCAGCTTTGCTGCAGGAGGCCCCTAAAAAAAAACAAAAAGGCCCAAAACCGAAGTTCAGGGCCTTTTGAGGAAAAAATTGATTATGAATTAGTTGATCCCGTGCATCCAGCGTTTCACCACTCCAGAGAGGAGGATGAGGAATACGCCGCCACCAATGGCAACAAAACCAAGAATCATAAATACGTTAATACAGATCACTAGCGTATCTTCGGCCACTGTTTTGGATACAGCGGCATTGGGGCTAGCGGCCATCATCTCTTCGATTTGATCTTTGGGGAACTGCTTAGGCTCTTTTGTTTTGAGGCTAGCATCGGTAGAGAGGAAGCTAATTTTTGCTTTTTTGACGAGGCCTTCTTTATAGAGGCCTTCTTCCTGTTTGGCGGCCTCTTCCATGATTGCTTTATCAGCAACAGTAACGGCATGATACTTATCGCCATTTTTGTTGAGTTCTGCGAGGAAGAAATCGCTAAGAACGAACTCTTGGACAGAGTGTGTTTCTTTGGCATCTTCGGCAGTAAAGCCGAGCTCCTTCATTTTGCTGGTATCCTCAGAGCTACCTACATACATTTTGTAGACCTCTTTATTGGCGAGCATGGCGGTTTTGATATCTTCGTTTTCCATGCTATTGTTGAAGCGGTCGAGGCGTTCGGTTTCCACCATCAGCTCCGACATATCTACATTAGTCATTTGGGCAATTTTGGCTCCGGCCAAATGCGCAAAAGAGGTAGACATCAGCCAGAAGCCCATGATAAAGCCCACCACTTTGGCGGGAGATAGCTTAGTGACTAGGGAGAGGCCCACAGGAGAGAGGGCCAATTCGCCCAAAGTGTGGAGGAGGTATAAAAGGGCTATAAAGATAGCGGGGATCATCCCTGCTGTGGCCATACCTTCTCCGAGTTTGAGGACCAAGAAACCGGCACCCAAAAGGATGAGGGCAATACCGAACTTCATGGGAGCGGCGGGTTCCTTTTTGGCCTTGGCCAACTGAATCCACATAAAAGAGAAAACAGGGGCAAACATCATGATATAAAGTGGGTTGAGCGACTGAAACATGGTGGTGGTCAGGAAGCTCGTTTTAGCCACATTATTATCGGTAAATACGGTAAGGGCACTACCGGCTAGCTCGAAGAAGGTCCAGAAAATGATCGTAAAGAAGAAGAGAGTAAGGACCACCCAGAGGCGTTCTCTTTGGACCTTATCATAGCTCAAAGAAGTAAAGATCAGGTAGCCAATCATACCAATACCCATAGCCAAAACAATAACATCGAGTAGGCCATGGCTTTGGAGGAGGAACCAAACGAGAGGCACCACCAGCAAACTAACAATATAAATCGCCCAATTGACAGGAAGGCCTAGCAATTTGGGAGAGCTTGCATTTTCCTCTAGGGTATAAGAGGGCACCTCTTCATCGCCCACCTCATCTTCAGTGGCTTCATGAGGGGCATAACCTTTATCTTCTAGTGCTCCAGAGCGTTGGGCCATCCAGAAAATGATCAGGCCTGCGAGCATCCCTACACCGGCTAGAGAGAAGCCCCAGTGCCAACCTTCGATCTCTCCGACCACCCCACAGGTAAGGCCAGAAAGGAAAGCACCGATATTGATTCCCATATAGAAAAGGGTAAAGGCACCATCTCGGCGGGGGTCTGTTCTAGAGTAGAACTTACCGATCATGCTCGAGATGTTTGGTTTAAAGAAGCCATTACCGAGGATCAGCATAGCGAGGGCGGTGAGGAAAATATATTCATGTTCAAAAGCCATAAGGAAGTGGCCGATCATCATTAGGATGGCCCCCCACATAATGGCTTTTCGGTAGCCCATAAAGCGCTCGGCTAATAATCCCCCAATAAGTGGGGTGGCGTATACCATAGAGCCATAGGCTCCATAAACGCTATAGGCTTGGTCATAATCATATTCGAGCATACCTTTGGTCATATAGAGGACCAAGAGGGCACGCATACCGTAGTAAGAAAAGCGCTCCCACATTTCCACAAAGAAGAGGTAGAAAAGAGCTTTGGGGTGGGCTTTGCGGTTCGTCAGAATCACAAAAGCGATCCAAGCGATGCTAGCCACCCAAGCTATCGTCATGATAGTATAAGGATGCATAGTTTAAAATAAGTAGGTTGAATAATGAAGTAGTTTGTCCCCGCAAAAAAAGGGATGTCCTTTTGGGGCTTTATAGCGACAAGAGGACATCCGGGGGTGTTAATCTTAGATTAAGCTTGCATCAAGGTAATAAAAAGCTAGAAATTATGGAACCTCCCGATAGATTTTAAGTGAGCTAGCGCACTAAAGCGCCTTAGATTATGGGCCAATAAGAAAAAAACCTTGCTCCAACTTCTGGGAGCAAGGTTTTTTGTTTGGGGGTGTCTTGTCCTGATATACTGATACAACAAAATCAGAAGATAGATGGAAAATAAAGAAGGTCAGTATGTTAAGCGGACACAAAAAGATTATACCTTAGCTTTTAAGCTCCAAGTTGTGTCGGAAGTAGAAAATGGAGAGATTGGCTTAAAGGCCGCTCAACGCAAGTATGGGATACAAGGAGACAGAACAATTCGGACATGGATCGAGAAACATGGCCAATATGATAAAAGCTATAAATTAAGAAGTATGAAGAAGAGTCCAGAACAAGAATTGATGGCGTTGCGTCAGCAATTGAAGCTTTTAGAGAAGAAAAATCGTCGCTTGGAAAAGGAGCTAAATCAGGCAGATAAGAAGGCCTTGTTTTTGATATGATGATAGATATAGCGGAAGAAGAATTTGAAATTCCAATCAGAAAAAAGTACTTTACCCGAACAGTTGATAAATTCCAAAAAGAAGAAAAAATAAGCTTAAGTAGCTTATGTCGATTGGTCGGGATAAATCGTCAAAAGTATTATAGATCGAAGGCAAAAGTTAGATCTAATCAGGGTTTGGCAGAAAAAGTAGTTGCCTTAGTTCAAGAAGTACGGAACAAAATGCCTCGCTTAGGCGGCCGCAAATTGTATCATTTACTTCAAGCTGAGTTGAAGGCTCTAGGAGTAGGCCGAGATAAATTTTTTACTATTTTGCGGGCCAATAATCTGCTGGTTCGACCTCGAAAGACTATCATACAACGACAAATTCCTTCCACCACTACAGAAAACATAAGAACAAAATAGCTGATTTGAAAATTTATCGACCAGAGCAAGTCTGGGTTTCAGATATTACTTACATTGGAACGAGAGAAAATCCGATGTATTTAGCCTTGGTCACAGACGCTTATTCTAAGCAAATAATGGGTTATGATGTCTCTAACAGCTTAAGCAGCATTGGCTCTATTCGAGCCTTGAAACAGGCTGCAAAGCGTTGTCAATATCCTAATGAAGAGCTGATTCATCATTCTGACCGGGGCATTCAATACTGCTCAAATGATTATCAGCAACTGCTCAAAAAACTAGGCATAAGCTAGTTCTATGGCAGAGTCTTACGATCCTTATGCAAATGCCGTAGCAGAGCGAATAAATGGAATATTAAAGCAAGAGTTTATTGCAGATTTTTTCCATTTAGGGCTAGATGCGATGAAGAAAATAGTGGCTCAAAGTATTGATATTTACAACCAAGCGCGACCACATTGGTCTTGTCAATTTATGCCGCCTGCTGAAATGCACCAACAACAAGAGCTCGAATATAAGAGCTATAAAAAGAAAACAACTCTAGCCCAAGATCATCTTAAGCCAGAGTTGTTAAATTGACAACAAGTTATTTCCGTAAGATTTTTTGACCTTTTTGAAGGAGGTCAAAATCTTCCAGAATAACTTTTTACCCGTATTTAATCAGAATTTTATTGCTTTAAATTCTGTATCAGTTTTTCAGGACGGGACAGGGCTTTGTTTGGGGTTAAGCGAAAAAGAAAATATAGCTAAAATAGAGTCCAGCGGCCAGAAAGAGCAAGCCCGTCAGTTTGCGGACATAGCGTTCTAGGGTTTGAATCTGCTTAAAATAGCGACTCATCTTATGGGCCGAGAAGGCCAGTAGATAGGCAAAGAAGAGCACGGGCAGGGCGGTTCCGATAGAAAAGAGGAGGCCCATTAGCCAGGCTTGGGTTCCTTCTTGTAGGGCCAAGGGAACTAGGGCGCCAAAGAAAAGGGCCCCACTATAGGGACAAAAAGCCAGAGCGAAGAGAATGCCCAAGCCAAAGGCCCCGGTATAGCCCTTGAAACCCAGTTTTTGTCCCCATTGGCCCAGGCCTGCTTGGCCCAATTTGGGCAGGGGGATCCAGCCCAGCATAAACAAGCCCAGCAACAGTAAAATGGGGCCTAAAAAGCGTTCGCCTTTAGTTTGTAAGAAAAGGGCGAGCTCAAATTGGCTAGCGCCAAAGCCCAAAACCAATAAGATCAGCAAATAGACTAGGCTTCGGCCCAAGGTATAGGCCAAACCAGCCCAAAGCGTAGCTTTTGGTCCCTCTATAGATTTGGCAATATAGGCTGTAGCCGTAATATTGGTCGTCAGTGGGCAGGGACTAATAGCGGTCAGTAGGCCCAAGGCAAAAGCGGCCAAGGCGGGTAATTCTTTAGTGTGGGCCAGGGTATCTAGAAAATCCATCTTATTGAGCCAATTGATTAAGTGCATTTTCAATTTCGAGCTTAAGCTCATCCTCAAACTGGCTATCGTCTTTAGTGGCGCTACTAAAGGCAAAATCGGTAAGGTCCAGAATATGCTCGGTGGTGGGTGTAACGGTTTGCAGATACAGGCCAGTGCCAGAAGCTTCAAACTTTTTGGCCAGCTCATAATTATCGGCCTCTTCTACACTCATAAACTGATAGACCAGCTTATGTTCTTGGAGTTCTTGGGCAAAATGTTCGGCCAAGACCTTTTTGGTCCTTGCCTCAATAGTATTGCAAGTTTTGCAGCGGCGCTTAGTATAAGTTTCTAAGAGAAAGAGATGATAAGGGGGGCGTTTGGCCTCTTCAATAGTGGGAGGAATAGCCGTTTGTACAGTTTGGGGAATTTCTGCGGGGGGCGTAGCCTCTCCGCAGGCAGAAGCGAAAAGAACGATCAAAAAGAAGGGAATAGAGAGCGAAAGTAATTTCATAATGAACAGTTTTCTTAGCGGCCTAGCGCTGCGGAGGGGGGGCGCGAAGCGCCAGACCAAAGCCGCCAAAGGCGGCTGCAGGGCCGAGCAGACCTGCGAGCCCCGCAGCATAGCGCAGCAAGGCGAAGCCGCAGCTGAGGCCCCAAAATATGATTAAATTAAATAAGGAGCTACAGCATTAAACAGAAAGCCCAATAAAATAATGAGTAGGGCGACTAGGCTAAAAAAGAGGACAATGAGTCGCCATTGCATAACTTTTTTAAGCAACATCGCCTCGGGAAAAGACAGGCCAATAGTGGCCATCATGAATGCCATAGCGGTACCTAGGGGAACTCCTTTTTGGATCAGCACCTCGAGCAGGGGCAAAATGCCTGCGGCATTATTGTAGAGTGGAATAGCGAGGACCGTAGCTAGAGGCACCGACCAAAAGCTGTTTTTGGGCAGGTAGTTTTCGAGAAAACCCTCTGGTGTATAGCCGTGCAAAAAGGCGCCTAGGGCAATACCGATTAAAATATAGGGCAGCAATTTTTTGAGGGTGCTCCAAGCCTCTTGCCAAATGGCCGAAAAATTGGGTCGGCCAGCTTTAAACTGCTGTTGTTGAACCGTCTGAGTTTTGGCCAAAGCCTCTTGTAGCCAAGGGCTCAGCCAGCTATCTAGGCGAAACAAAGCGATGCTCCAACCCGCCAAAATGGCCAGCGTCATAGCGGCAAAAAGGTAGAAGAGCGTAAACTTCCAGCCCCAGGCCGCCAGAAAATAGGCCAAGGCAATTTCATTGACCAAAGGCGAGACAATCAGAAAGGTGAAGGTCAGGCCCAAGGGCAGGCCGCCACGCAAAAAGCCAATAAAAAGCGGGACCGAAGAGCAAGAGCAAAAAGGCGTAATGGCCCCTAAGAAAGCGGCAAAAATATAATCGAGGCCAAAGAGCTTATTCTTAGTCAGAAAGCTGCGAATGCGGGCCGTGGGCAAATAGTGATTGACCAGACCCATCAGTTGCGTAATGAGCAAAAGCAGAATAATAATCTTGACGCTATCGTAGAGGAAAAAGTGTAGGGCTGCCCCAAATGGCGAATCGACCGAAAGGCCAATTAGGCGAACAAAATAGGCCGCCCCATCTTCCAAAAACTGAAACATCCTAGTTGGCGTTTAATAATTTGGCCAGCTCCTGCTTAGAAGGAAGGCCCACAAAAGAAGGCTTTTCATCAATGACCAAGGCGGGAGTCCCCATCACATCATAAGCCATAATATCCATGATGTCCTCTACCTTTTCTAGCTCAAAATCGAGCTGATGCTCCGCTTTGTAGTCGGCAATAAGTTGGTAGAGTTGCTTGCATTTGGCACAGCCTGTGCCGAGGATTTTAACTGATTTCATTGTATTGTATTTTTACGATTTAATGTGATGATATAGCTTTTGAGCAGCTTATCAAGTGATGTATATTACAGATGGTCATAATATTTTCCTTTGAGGTAGAAAGCCAAGCGGACCAAAAGAATAAGCGCGGGAACTTCGATTAGTGGGCCCACAACAGCCACAAAAGCGGCAATAGAATCTAGGCCAAAAAGGGCAATAGCCACCACAATAGCCAGCTCAAAATTATTGCCTGCCGCCGTGAAAGAGATGGCCACATTCTGATCATAAGGGACCTTTTGCCAGCGGCTAATAAAGAAGCCCAATAAAAACATCAAGACAAAATAAAGGCTGAGCGGAAGAGCCAAATGCAAAACCTGCAAGGGCAACTCAAAGAAAATATCTGCTTTTAAAGAAAACATCAAGACGATGGTAAATAAGAGGGAGACCAGCGTTAGCGGGCCTATTTTGGGCAAAAATTTTTGCTCATAGTTAGTTTTACCCCAATATTTTTGTCCTAAAAAGCGGCTTAATCCACCTAGCGCAAGGGGAATTCCTAAATATATGCCCACCGTTTTGAGCAAATAATGAAATGGAATTTCTGGAATCTCATCTAGCTCAATCCCTAGCCAAGCGGGCAAGTAGTTAATAAAAAATAGCGCATAGGCCCCATAAGCCAAAAGTTGAAACAGGCTATTGAGGGCCACCAAAGCCGCGGCATATTCTTTATTTCCCTTGGCCAAATCGTTCCAAACCAAGACCATAGCAATACATCGGGCCAAGCCAATGAGAATGAGCCCAGTCATATACATAGGCTGATCGGCAAAGAACAAAACCGCAAGGCCAAACATCAGAAAGGGGCCAATAATCCAGTTGAGGACCAAAGAAAGCCCCAAAACCTTTGTATTCTTCAAAAGCGCTGGAAGTAGCCGATAGTCTACCTTGGCCAAAGGTGGGTACATCATTAAAATCAATCCAATAGCTAAAGGGATGTTCACTTCTTGATATTCCCAACTAGCCAGAATTTCGCCCCAATTGGGTATAAATTTCCCCAACAATAACCCTAGTAACATGGCCATAAAAATCCATACGGTCAGGTATTTATCTAGATATTTCATTTTGGCTGCATTTACTGAAAATATAAAAGAGGTCTCGCCCTATTTCTTCTGCTCGCTGACGATATACAAAGGCCGCCCGAGCTTGGCCATCTACCTTAGAAGGATCTTCATAAGGCAATGAAAAACGCTGATAAGCTTCTGGCAAATAAGGACAATCTGCCTCTACTTCACTACAAAGCATAAAGGCATAAATAGGCGCTTCGGTCTGCTCATCAATAGCCCAAACTGTACTTTCTAAAGGACTCCCTTTACCCTCAGCCCAATAGAGCTGTCCCTGAGACAATGAAAAGCCCAATTCCTGAAGACTGGCTGTAGTTTGAGGCGCCAAAGGTCCTGCAGCTGTTCCCGCAGAATAAATCTGAAAGCCCAACTCAAAGTACTCATTGAACAAATGCGCCCAAAATTCTGCAAACTGACTTCTTCGGCTGTTGTGGCGACAAACAAAATAAAGCTGGCTACCTTTTGGCGCAGCCCTTAAGGCAGCTATAATTGCAACAAAACGATCAGAAGGGTAATACCTAACCTCTTTCTCCAATTGCTCAATTTGCTTGAGGAGTTTTGGATAAATAGACATAGATTTTCAATTTAACAACAGCCAGAATTTGGTCCGCAACAAGAGCTTTTCTCTTCTTTTTCCTCTCCCTCAAATGTTATCCCACAGGCCTCCTTGGCCAAACAATCCGTTTGCTTAGCATTCAAAATAAGCTGCCCAGAGGCATTTATGTCTAGCCAATAATACTCTAAACTGTTAGTCCCTTGGTATTCTACAGCTAGCTCTAAATCAGATAGCTGAAGCTTTTGCTCCGCCAACTCAATAATCTTGAGCATTTTGCTGGGCGCCAAACGATGATCCAAGTCATCGGCTACCCAAAACTGCAAAACCAACTCCTTCTGCTCCCGAAGCTGCCCCCCACAATCCATAAATTTTTTCCGAACTTCTCCCAACTCTGTCAAATGAAAATGGGCTGGAATAGACTGCCCGTCTTGCTGAAAAACAGTAAGGCGTTCAACTTGCCCCAAATAAGTTTTTAATGCTGATAGTTTCATAAGATCGTATTTTTACGATAGATTAGGTAAAAAGAAAAGGCCATTTCGGCCTAACAATCGTAAAAGTACGATAAGTAATTTAACTTTCTAAGTTAGCAGCAATTTTTATCAGAATTTAACAATTCTGGACCAGCAATGAGTGGACCTAGGCTGTTTTGCAGTTTTTTCCAACCCACTTTATTGATACAATAATTACGGCGAACGCCCTCAATATTTCCTTGAATCAGGCCCGCTTCCTTCAAGGCCTTAAGGTGCTGGCTAACAGTAGCTTGGGCCAAGCCTAGCTCCTCTACCAAATCGCTAGTAATACAAGCATTGGCAGAAATTAGGCGCTGCAGAATAGCAATTCTAGCCGGATGGGCCAAGGCCTTGGCCAATTTGGCCATTTCGTTTTGCTCGCTACTAAAAAGCTCGGTTTTGCTGCTCGCCATAGTTATTTTTTAGATTTCTTTTCCTCTTCTTCCAAGAGTTCTTCTTGTTCTCGAATATAGGCTTCAATCAATTTATCCAGAATTTGCCGCATGGGCTTTTTCTCCTGTCGGGCAATAGTTTTAAACTGATCAATCTTACTACTATTGAGCACCACCGTAAGCCGTCTTGTTTTCTGCTTTGCTTTTCGGCTGCCGTTAGTTTCTTGGTCTTCAGGGCTTTCCGGAGTAGTTCGTCGGAGTAAAAGCTCTATGCCCACGGCCTTTTCGCCATCTTTATTTTGCACAACGCCCCTTTTCACTTCAGCCACCGAGGTCCCTTCTTTTCCAAAAGAGCTCTCAATACTTTCCTTAAAAAAGCTCTCTAGGTTATCGGCAAAAGATTTTCGGCTACTTTTGCGTTTTTTGCCTGTTTTCTTTTTGCTTTTCGGGCTGCTTTTCTCCTCTTTTTCTACCGTCAAAACAGAGGGATTATCTTGGGCATTATCCTCATAGAGGGTGTGCTCAAACAAAGATTCAAGGTCGGTAGAAAAGGATTTTTTATTTCGCTTAGCCATGATGCGGATACAATTGGAGAGGGCAGTTAAATAGAGGTAGAGGAAGGTATTTTGGGGCTTCCCCTTCGGCCCTTTGGGCCTGCGGGTCGGGCTGTGTCGGGGCTCGCAAGTCTGCTCGGCCCTGCGCGGGCTTTGCCCGCTGGGTCTGCGGCTTTGCCGCCCCCCTATCCATCCCTAAGCCGGCGGCTTCGCCGCCTCTAGGTCCAGAGGGTATTCTTAGAGAAGAGCTTCCCGTATAGCAATATAACAAAAAAATTCTTTTCTGCTTCTTGCTTCTCTCTGCATAAGGGCAAAAGGGGTTATTTTGTTCCTTTAGGGGCTTAGTTTTAGGCGGCGCAGCCGCCTGCGAGCGCAGCGAGCCATGGCCCAGCGCTGCGGAGCGGGTGGCCGAAGGCCAGACCCAGCTTTTTGAGCGCAGCGAAAAAAGCGCAGGGCCGAGCGAACAGCGAGCCCCGCAGCATAGCGGCGGCCGCCCCAAATTGAAGGGCGGCCGCGGGCCCCAAAAGCAGTTAGTCCAGCTCCTCTTCTTCTGTATCTGGGTTATTTATATAATCAATGGCATCTTGGGCCATTCGGCTATTGGGGTATTCGGCCAATGCGCGCTCGTAGGCGCTGCGGGCTTCTTCCCAGCGGTCTTCTTGGAAATAGCAGAGTGCATAGTTAATCAGGGCCATTTCCTTATAGCTCATATTGGAGATACTGAGGATAAAGAAAGAGCGGTAATCGTCTAGCCAGGCATGCTGTTTAAAATAGTCGTAGCTACAGCTAAAGGCCTGTCGGGCCAGCTCATAATCTTCATTTTGCAGGGCCTTCATGCCCGAGCGATGATGATGAGGGATAATGTTTTGGAGCAAAACAGAGAGCCCCAAATAGAGCAGGGCGCCCAACCAAGGCGCCATATCCCAGCCCAAGCCAAAGGCATGGAGCAAAGCAACAAAAAGGGCAAAAACGATAAGGTGGGGCCAAATGGCCATCCACTTAATTTGTCGGAGTAAAGTGAGCATAAATTAGATTGTCCAGTCCTTGCCCTGCGCTACCTGCCAAGCGGCAAAGCCACCTCGCAAGGCATAGAGCTGTTTAAAACCATTATTGTACATAACCTCGCAGGCTTTGGCGGCCCATTGGCCCTGCTCGCAATATACAAAATAGGGCTGGTCTAGATCTAGGCCATGTAGAAATTCTACAAAGGCTGGCCTTTGCTCAAAATTTACCAATACTGCATTGGGGATACTATCTCGACCCAAAGCGGCATTGCCTCTAATATCTAGCAAAATGGCATTGGGGCGCTGCTCTAAGGCCTGCAACCAATCCTCAATGTCTAGATTATAAAAAGGCGGAAGCTGCTGTTTTTGTCTTTTTCCTCGAATAAAAAACAGCCAGATAAAAATGGCAACAACGGTCAGTACCGTAGCAAAAAAAACAGGATTCATAATAAAAGGTATTCTTCTTTTGCTCTTTAGCGCTGCATTTAGGAGAGGTAGACCCGGCAGCGGCCAGCCAAAAATGGCTGGCCGCAAAGCTGAGTCTAAGACTTAAGTAGAAAAAGTAAATTATACTTTGGCTACTTCCCAAGCCATCATGCCTCCGTCCAAATTCGTGACTTTGGCATAGCCATTTTGGGCCAAAAATGCGCAGGCATTAGCTGAGCGACGGCCAGAGCGGCAGTAAATGTAATAAGATTTGTTGGCGTCTAATTTAAGGACCTCCTGTTGGAAATTGTCGTCGAAGAAGTTGAGCTCAATCGCTCCCTCAAGCTTGCCTTCGGCAATCTCATCGGGAGTGCGTACGTCTAGTACAACAGCGTTTTCATCGGCTTCAAAGGCTGCCTTAAATTCGGCAGGACCTAGATTAGGAAAGCTCATAGTTTCTATCATTTAGCAGTTAAAAGAATATCCACAAGATAAGGCTTTCTCGCTAACTACAGTGTGACTTTGTTCCTATAACGCTTTTTTGCCCAAGAGGTTTTATTGTAGTAGGTTCCGCTCTTCGGCTTCTTGCAAGGCCGAGTGCAAAATAACGGGTTCCGACTTCTTGTCCATTCGCAAAACTAACATCTGCACTAGGGTCGAAAAGGCAATGGCAAAGTACAAATAGCCCTTAGGTATTGCCTCAATATGGAAGTCTCCAATCGCCGCATGGGCCAAATGTCCGCCCTCTGCAATCAACATAAAGGAAATGAGGAGCAAAAAGGATAGGGCCAACATCTGTATAGATGGGTGCTTATTGATATAGCGACCAATTGGGCCAGCAAAGGCAATCATAATCAATACCGAAAAGACGACCCCCAAAATCATAACCGGCAAGGCGTTCAAATCGCTCTGCGTGAGGTCTTGAGTCAAGCCAATAGCCGTCAGAATAGAGTCTACCGAAAAGACCATATTGATAATGGTAATCTGTATAATGACATCCATCAGCTTGGCCCCCGTTCCATCATTGTTCTCGGGGTTGTGCCCCTCCAATTTATGATGAATCTCCTTAATCGTTTTATAGAGCAAAAATACCCCTCCCAAAATTAAGACAATGGCCTGCCCATTGGGCTGCGCATGAAAACTCAAAATGTGGAGGTCGCCCCAACTAGCCGTGAGATACTGCAACATAATAGAGATACCAAACAAGAGGATCACCCGAAGCAGCATCGCCAACAACAAGCCGATGTTACGCGCCTTGGGCTGCTCTTCCTCAGAAAGCTTATTGGCCACAATAGAGATAAAGACAATATTATCAATCCCCAAAATAACCTCCATAAAGGTCAAGGTCAATAGGGCTGTCCATGCCTGTGGCGAGGCAATCAGTTCCGCTAATCCTTCAAACATAATTTATTGATCCGTTTTCATCTTGCTAATAAATTCATCCAGCCGAGCTTGGGCCGCTTTCAATTCTTCCTCATAAGAAGGCACTACCGTCCCCTGCCCAGGCATCGTTTCTACATAAACAGAGGTAGAAGGGAAGGCAATCTGTACCCCCAAGGCCTCCGCTAGCCGCAAGATAGCAAAAATAAGCTCTTCTTTCCAAGCTAATTCCTGCGCCCAATCATTCGTCTTGAAGTAGATCATAAAGAGCACATCCAATGAAGAAGCCCCCATGTTATTCAAGTGAATATAGACGTTTTCTTTGTCGGTATGCGGATGCACTTTATGCAGTCTTCTCAAGCCCTGAATAAAGGTTTCTATTAGGGCCGGCGGAGTATGATAAGCCAAGCCAATCGTAGTATTAAAGCGACGCATCTCCCGCTCGCCTAGGTTGTTAATGGTCTCGTTCATGAGGTTGCCATTGGGCACCGAAATAACCGAGGTGTCCATGGTCTTAATTCTCGTCGACCGAAAACCAATGTCTGTGACGGTCCCCGTTACCGAGCCCACACTCACAAAGTCCCCGATCTGAAAGGGCCGATCTGCATAAATCATCATAGAACCCAAGAGGTTGCGCAGGGCTTCTTGGGCCGCCAAGGCCACGGCCAAACCACCCAGTGAAAGTCCCGCCAATAGAGCCGTTACATTTACGCCACAAACACTAAGGGCATGAATAAAGGCCGCCGCAACAATCAAGGCATTGAGTATCCGTATAAAGATGGGCAGCAAGTACTCATCAGTAGTGGTTTTGGTCTGGCTGGTCAACCACTCCAAATAAGAACGGAAAAAAGCCAAACTGCGCATGGCCAAAATCGCCACCAAAACGGTATTCGTTAGCTTGAGCAATAAGAGCAGATAAAAGCTCAAGCCAATGGGCAACTGCAATACAGGCACAAAGGTATAGACAATATAAAGGACCAAAAGATAACTCAAGACCTTGGCCATCCGACTGACCTGCTTCTCATCAAAATGCCCCTTGCCCAAGCGACTGTTGGCCAAAAAGTGTATGGTCCAACGAAATAACCTAGAGATAAAGGCATGCAATATAAAACTCAAGGCAATCAAAATTAACATCCCCAAGTATTGCCAACTGGCCAAGCCCATAAACCGCTGCTGACCCAATTGTGGCAATAAGCCCAACAATAAATCACTCCCAAAGGGATATACTTGCTTGTGCAACTGCGGAATCGCCCGCTCTGTCTCTCTCGAATAATGCCATTTACCCGATATTTTATTGCGCTCCAAATATACTTCGGGTAGCTCTTGCGGATAGGGAATGTAGACGTTTTTTTGCCCCACAGAATCTTTGTACATGGGGTCCTCAGGAACCCTACTCAAAGAAATCCGAAGACCTTTTCCATCCCAAATTTGCTTGAGCTTTAAGGCCAAATCCTGCCCCGCCTCGCCCCGCTTATAAAAGGGCCTAGCCGACATGCTGGCATCATAATGCTCGGTCTGCAAGTAGTATAAATGCGTATAAATAGCATCATAGGGCGTCAGCAAATTAGCCACTGGCTTTTCCGAGGGGTCCCCCTCCTGCCCCCAAGCCAATACAGGCAGCAAAAGAATAAGTACTAGATATAACCGCTTGTTGATTAAGCGCATAAGTGTTTTTGTTTTATGATTTTTTTATTCTAGCACAAAGTTAAGTTTTCTTCAGCGCTTAGAAAAGCTTCCTTTCTTAAGTTTCTATTTATGTTTTTTTTTAGGGGCCTGCCGCCTGCGGCGGCCGGGCTGTGCACTGGCTCGCAGGTCTGCTCGGCCCTGCGGGGCTTCCGCTGCGCTTCTGCCCCTAGGTCTGCGGCTTCGCCGCACCAGTTACCATCCCTAGGCCTGCGGCGGCTTCGCCGCCTGTAGGACCCAATAAGGAAAGGCCCAAAACCTAGGTTTTGGGCCTTTTTCTGTTGTGGAAGGGTACAGCTAGCCATCGAGAGGGGTTTACCTACCCATCCAGAGGGGTTCCCCTACCCATCGAGAGGGGTTCAGCTACCCATCCAGAGGGGTTTACCTACCCATCGAGAGGGGTTCCTATACCCATCGAGAGGGGTTCCTATACCCATCGAGAGGGGTTCCTATACCCATCGAGAGGGGTTCCTATACCCATCGAGAGGGGTTCCTATACCCATCGAGAGGGGTTCCCATCCCCCTCTCTAGGACTAGACGTAGTCCTCTGCAGGGCTACTCCTAATCATCAGGAGCATTTCCAGCCCTCCAAGCGAGGGCCTCTTCTAATCCTCTATAGGACTGCTGTACATTATCTTGAGGACTAGCTCTCCCCCTCCAGAGCTGGCCTCCTAGTCATCAGTACCATTCTTTTACCTAAAGAGGAGGACTTAGGCTAGTCATCGGCAGGACTTGAACTACTCCAAAGGAGGACCTATAGAGGTCCTGCAGAGCAACTATACCTATAGTATAGAGGACTTAAGTAAGTCCAAAAGAGGAGCTACAGAAGCCCTATCAAGGACCTCCCCTTGCCCAAGCGAGGATTTACCCAAGTCCTCTTGAGGAGCTATACAAACCCAAGCGAGGAGCTCACTAAGTCCTGCCGAGGGGGTGCAGTACTCCTCGCCCTTATTTTAGCTAAAAAGATGGGGCTGTTTGCTATCTAAACAGTTGAATTCATTAACTTACAGTTATTACAAACTGCCAATCATTGGGAAAGCACAAAGCCTTGAACAGACTCAGCAAAAAATAAATAGCTTCACTTTCTGTTGTTTTTTAAGTTTAAGCCTTTTAGGACAGTCCTCGGCAGGGCCTTGTAGTGAAACCATCTGTGATTCTTGCGTCATTAAGCTAGAGGGGATCCATTATACCTTTAAGCCTAATCCTTTTTGTGTTTTTCAAAAAGAATATGAAGTGCAAGCAAGCCTTGCTAAAGAAAAAAGAGCAGCCGCCGAGGCTATATTTTTCATCTGGGGAGTAGGCGAAAATAGAACAACTGCATATTGCAAAAAAATTAGATCTAGAACTACACTTTCGTCTAACGATAGTCTTTTTTTAGAAGAACTATCAGCTAGAATTAGCTGCACAGCTAAAGCCTATTATTCAGAGCCTTATTACAATGACTTTGCAATGATGTTCTATTTCTACAAGGATAAAGAGAAGCAAAACAAATTAAAATGGCAAGCGAAACCCTTTAATGGGCTATTAAGTATTTGGCGTATTTTACAGCCTATTTTCTACCTAGATAAAAATTAGCGTTACAGCATCATCCCTTTTTATTTAGTTGTAGAACAGCCTCTTATATTATGGTAGGTTTCACATACATCCTACAGGGCCGAAGGGCCGCAGGCAAAGGCCAAATGAAAGCCCTGCCACTTCTATCCTTTGCTTTAATTTCTTGCTATTTTGCGTTATTTTTCTCAGCCATAGCTACGGCTATGCCTTTAAAAAATGCCTTGACTAGCCTGAAATTTTTATCAAAGGATGGCCGAAGCGCAGAACTTCCATTCGGCCTAGGGGCCTGAAAGGGTGGCCGCAGGCCAGACCGAAGCCCGAAGGGCTGAAGGGCCGAGCAGACCTGCGAGCCCTGAAAGGGCCCGGCCGCCGAAGGCGGCAGGCCCCAAATCCTAACCCACTACTCCGCTCACCTTAATCAAATAGACATCTTGCAGCTGCTCAGCTCGGCTAGCAGGATTGAGGAACTTAGCGGTTAGTCTTGTCACATGAAAGTGATCAAAATGCTTAATCTTCTCGTAGCGGATGCCAGCTTTATCGAGTTCGGCCAGGCTTTTTCCACGGATGAGGATAATCCATTCTGCTTGTCCAGCGGCGGTCTCTATATCCTTAGGCGAATCAAAAACCTTGGCCACCTTACCTAGGTAGAAATCAAAAGAGTGTTGAGAGAAGTCATAGACCCCTACATTTTGCTCGGCCAAGCCCTCTTGCACTAAATAGTGAGCGGCTTCTGAACCAGATTGATAAGGCAGGAGCGCTTGATAGACATGGGCATTCATGCCTACATTTACAATGGCCATGGCAAAAACGGCGGGCAAAACCAATTGCATAGGGCGCTGCTGCTTGAACTTAAAATAAGGGATAAAGCTAGCTAGAGCGGCCAAAATGAGTAGTATAACCAACCAAATAGGCGCGGCAGGGAAGGCCCAGCCCATCAAAAGGGCCAAAAAGGCCAGGGCCGCAGTATGTAAGACAATACTTTGCCCCAGGGCCAAGGGCCAAGCCCAAGACTTGCTCGACTTGGCCAAGTTCATTAACTGATGAGCTACCAAAACGGCCATCATGCCATACATCGGGAAGATATAATGCGGCAACTTATAACGAGAAAAAGAGAGGGCAATAAAAGGGAGAACAAAACCGCCCAGCGTCAGTAATTCCACCTTTTTCCCCTGCCAAAACTCTTGCAAACGGCGCAGCATGGCCCAAACCGCTAGGGCCGACCAAGGCAAAAAGGACCATAGGAAGGTGTGTACAAAAAAGAACTTTCCGCTATCATTGGCCCACTCATTTTCTCCAGTAATACGGCCAAAGCTTTGCTTCCAGAAAAAGAAATAAATCCCCTCCCAATCGGGAAACTGCAGATAGAGCCCATACAGCATAGGCGCCAAAACCAACAAGACAATAGGAGCGCCGAGCAGCCACTGCCAACGGAAGAGCATCTTCCAGTTTTTCTGCCCCAAAAGATAGCAGCCAATAGCGGCCCCAGGAACCACCGCCCCCAACGGCCCCTTGGCCATCATGCCAAAGCCCACCGCCACAAAACCCCAAAACAAATGCTTGAGTTGAGCCCCATTTACGTACTTCACCAACTGCCAGATGGCCAAGATAGAAAAGTTGGAAATGAGGGTATCGGTGCGCACATCATGATTAAACATTAGCCAGGCCTGCGTGCTGGCCAAAATTAAGGCCGCCAATTGGCCCGTTTGCTTATTATAAAGCTCCTTACCCAATTGATAAGTGGCCCAAAACCCCATGACCGAAGAGAGCAGAGAAGGCAAGCGAAAGGCCCATTGAGAGACCCCAAAAATGGCATAAAATAAAGCCGAAGACCAAAATAAAAGTGGCGGCTTATCCAAATAATCTTTCCCCTTATGATGTACTTGCAACCATTCTCCCGACTGCAACATCTCTTGACTAATAGAGGCATATTGAGCCGAATCCACATCCATAATCGTGACCATAAAAAGCCCCAAAACATAGGCAAGGGCCAAGGCCGGCCAGGCCCATTTATAAGCTGTAGGCTGCATAAAAAGCCGTTTTTGATATTTACAAAACTGCGCAAAAGTAGTACTTTTAAACCAGATTCATCGGCTATTATCCAAGGCTTGCTCGGAAAACCCCCACAAACTGAAGCCCTTTAGGGATGATTTTGTAATTTTACTAGCTATTTGGCCTATTCCCTAAAATGAGGAGAATAACAAACTGTTCTTTTCTTTTTGGGGGCTGCCCCGCCCTGCGGGCGGGTCGGGCCATTGCACAGCTCGCAAGTCTGCTCGGCCCTGCAGCGCTTTCAGCGCTTTGGTCTGCCGCCTGCGGCGGCCCTGCTACAGCCCCTCAGCCGCGTCGCTTCGCTCCTTTGCGGCGGCTTCGCCGCCTGCAGACCGCAAAAGCAATCCCCCCAACATCCAATTTTATCAAAACAAAATACCAATAATATATGCTTGCCCAAATGACCAATGGCGAACAACTAAAAGCACTACTAGACAGCCCTAAAAATATTGTCATTAGCGGCCATGTCAACCCCGATGCCGATGCATTGGGCTCTACTTTAGCCCTCTATCACTACCTACAAACCCTAGGGCATCGCGTTCAGGTAATTATGCCCAGTGAGCTGCCTCAGATGCTCGACTTTATGCCCGGTTTTCACCTTATTTGGAACTACGAGCGCAAACAAAAAACAAGTAATGCCACCATTCTACAGGCCGATATTCTCTTTTCTTTAGATTATAGTGCCTTGGATCGTTTGGACAGTATGGGCTCGGTTTGGCGGAAGGCCACTGGCTACAAAGTACTAATTGACCACCATATGCAGCCCGAAGACTTTGCCCAAAGTCGGCTTTGGCGGACCAGCTCTAGTTCTACCGCAGAATTGGTCTATGACTACTTTGCCGAATTAGGCGTATTGGAGCAAGTCCCCTTAATGGCCTTTGAATGTCTTTATGTGGGTATACTTGGCGATACGGGTCGTTTTCAGCATGCCACCAATGCTCATCTTTTCCGCATCATTGCAGATATGACCGAGCGAGGGCTCAACAGCAACTACATCACCAACATGATGACCAACTCCTTTAGTGAGAAGAAAATGCGTCTTTTGGGGCATTGCATCAATAAAATGAGCTTTTTGGAGGGCTTAGATGTGGGATACATTGCCCTTAGTCAGGCCGAGCATCAGGAATTTAACATTCAGCGGGGGGATTTAGAGGGAGTAGTGAATACCATCTTACAGATTCGCAGAATTAAGGTAGCGGCCTTAATTACAGAGCGGAAAGATCGGGTTAAGCTCTCTTTGCGGTCCAAAGGAGATTTCTCTGTACAGGAGGTCTGCAAAAACCATTTTAATGGCGGCGGGCATCGCAATGCTTCTGGGGGCATGAGTAGAGAGAGTTTAGAAGAAACATTAAATCGCTTTAAACGCCTAATGAATGAAGACTATGCTTCGGTTTTGCGTACTACTGCTAAGTAGTAGTTTGTTTTGGTCTTGTCAAATTACTTGGGAGCAAGCGGAGGAGGGTTATGCCTTTCATACCTTAGCAGAGGGGCCGGTAGAAGAGCAGGTTCCTCAGTTTGGAGACTCTATTTGTTTTAGCTACAGTTTGGTATATCCCGATCGTGTAGAGCGGGGGGAGCGTTGTTTGATTTATCCGGTAAAGGCGCAGCGCAACTTCTTTTTGCATCCTTTGGTCCAAATGCGTACAGGCGATAGTTTGGCCGTTGTTTGGAACTACGGGCAGTTAGCGGAAGAGTGGCCAGAGGGAGCTGAGCATTTTGGTCCTACAGACAGTGTACAGATACAATATCGTTTAAGCTACCTATTGGACCGCATATCGCTCAAGGCGAAGCGGGAGCAAAAATATGCCTTAGCTAGGGGCTTTGAGCAAGTAGAAGACTGGAAAACCGAGAGTGTGCAGAAGCGGGAGCAGGCCGATAGTCTGGAAGAATTGCTTTCGGCCTATCGTTCGGCCTATTTGGCGGAGCAGCTTCAGTTTGAGCGGGCGGAAGAAGGCTTCTTTTTTCGTTTGCAGGGAGAAGGTCGGGGCGCAGCTCCAGCCTATTGGGCCTATTATATTTTATTGGAGCTAGAGAATGGCCAAGGCCTAGACAACAACCTGCGCCGCGGAGACCGTTTGGCCTTAGAAGGGCAGCAGGGGCTACCGCCTTATTATCAGCAAGCCTTGGCCAAAATGCAACTTGGGCAGAGGGGCTACTTTATCTTCCCCAAAAGTCGAAAAGTCCTTTACCTAGAATTAGTTGCGCCAAAACAGCCAGCAGAATAAGCCCCAGCTATGTTTAGATCTACGGAACTACAGGCGGCGAAGCCGCCGCAGGCTGAGGGATGGACAGCAGTGGCCGCAGGCCAGACCAAGCGGGCGAAGCCCGTGAAGGGCCGAGCGAACAGCGAGCTGCGATACAGCCCGACCCGCAGGCCCAAAGGGCCGAAGGGGCAGCCCCAAAAAAAGAAAAACCACCTCTTCCTCCTTCTATTGCTGAGCAGTTTGCTATGGACCTCCTGCCGGTCGGTTCCTAGGGGGTGGACGAGCTACCATCAAGGGAAATTTTGGTATAAGCATAGCGGCCAGCAGGAGCAAAAAGGGCTGCGGCACCCCAAAGAAGGGGACCAAATGGAGATTAGTTATAGTATTTGGAAGGGCGACAGTTTGTTGTTGAGCTCGGCAGATCAGCTGATGCCTGTATTGGTTGAAATGCCTTCGGCAGAAGCGCACAACTTATTTACAGAGGCCCTGAGTTTGATGACCGAGGGCGATAGTTTGGAGGTTTTGGTATTGGCCAAATCGGCTGCTGATATATTGGGCCCCTATGCGGCAGAATTTGAAGAAAAAGAGCGAGTTCGTTTTGGTTATCGGCTCAAAACATTAAAAAGCCAGGCGCAGTTGGCGGCAGAAATTGAGGTCGAGCGAGTGCGCATCGCTCAGCGGCGGCAGTGGGTACAGGCAGAATTGGCCAAAGACAGCAGTTTGAGTCAGTTAGCGGGTAGAGGCGCCGAGGGAATAAGATTTGAAAAACTAAAGTCTACAAAAGGTCCAAAACTTCAGCTTGGGCAGTTGGCTCAAATCCAATATATTTGCCTGCTGCCTAATGGCGACATCATCGATGATAGTTTCTTGAACATGCGTCCGATTTGGGTAGAGCTAGGCGACTTAAAAACGATTCGGGGTTGGTCTTTGGCCCTACAAGAATTTGCAGAAGGCGAGCAAGGACTCATCTATCTCCCTTCGGCTTTGGCCTATGGGGCCTTGGGCAATCCGCCCTTTGTGCCGCCTCATAGCCCTCTTATATTTTATATAGAAGTACTGACTACAAAATAAAAACAGATGATCAATCACTTTTGGAAATATGGCCTTATGGCCCTGCTTTTTTTCTTTCTCATGGCCTGTTCGGCAGAGCGTTCGGCCCAGCAGAAAATCAAGGAATTGGAAGAGCGAGTAGCGGCCAGTTTGGAAGAGCAGCAACAAAACGTCTTGGTCAAAGACAGCTTGCTTGGCCAACTGCTATTTGCCTATGCCGACTATAGCCAGCAATTTAAGGATGACCCGCAAACACCCGTTTATCTCTATAAAATGGGTAGTTATTATTATCGGATGCAAAACTGGAAAGAAGCCAGCAAACATTTAGAGATGGTCATAGACCAATTTGAAGACAGCAAAGCCTATCCAGAAGCCCTCTTATTGGCGGCCTCGATTTATGATAGTCCGCATGACCGAAACAATGAGCGGGCGGGACAGCTCTATGAAAAATACCTCAAGGCTTTTCCGAATGGAGCAGGACGGGCCACCGCCGAATTCTTCTTTAAGCCTGCAGAAGAAAAAATGGAAGCTCGGATTGGCGAGATGCAAAAGCAACTGCGCTCGGGCCCCAAGGGGCAACTGGATAGAGCCATGGCGCATAAACTAGTGCGGCAGTACCTGCATTATACCCGCAACTACCCCAGCAGCGAATTTAGTCCGGCCTACTGCTTTGAGGGTGGAAAACTGGCCTCTAGCATTGGGGAAAGTTATGATGCCGTGCAGCTTTGGAAGCGTATTTATGAGCAGTATCACGACTTTCATCTCTATCCGCAGACCCTTTTGCAATTGGCCCTAGAATATGAGCAGAAGATGCCCATTTTCATGCAGCAATATCAAAGAAAAAAGGAATTTCGCTCGAAGATGCATGCCGATTTTGAGCTCGAGAAGCTCAGCGAAGTCAATTGGACCGAAGAAGCCCGCAAAATGTATGATGAGTTTCTGGAAAAGTATCCAGAGCATGAACTTCGCCCACAGGTAGAGGCTTCCCTAAAGCTCTTGGGCAAAGACCCCAACGAAGTGGTTCAGAATTTTAGAATGCAGGTGGATAGCCTCAGAAGATTGCAACAATAAGATGAAGCCAGAAGCTGCCCAAAACCGCTTGGCCCAAGCCCTGCTTGCCCTTTATGAAGAGCGAGAAGCCGGCACCATTGCCCGCTATATCTATGAAGATTGTTGGCGGGTCAAAACATTGACAGAAGAAGATTATTTGGTCCTAGAAAGCCGATTATTAGCCGCTGAGCCCTGGCAATATGTAGTGGGAACAGCCGAGTTTTATGGCTACTCTTTTGCCGTCAATTCCGCCACCCTCATTCCAAGGCCCGAGACCGAAGAACTGCTCTACTGGATATTGCAAAGAGAAAATAAACAGGCACCACTTAAGGTCCTAGATATTGGTACGGGCTCGGGCTGCATAGCCATTAGTTTGGCCAAAAGGGCCCCAAATTGGCAAGTTTATGCCTTAGATTATAGCGCAGCGGCCCTAGAGGTTGCCAAAAAAAATGCGCAGCAGTTGGGAGCCAATGTTCAATTTATAGAACTAGATATTTTGGCCAAGGAAAACTGGGCAGAGCTGGCTAATTTTGACCTCATCATAAGTAATCCGCCTTATATCGCCCCTTCCGAGGCCGAAAACATGGCCGCCAATGTGCTCGATTATGAGCCGCATTTGGCCCTTTTTACAGCAACAGAGGATCGACTCGTTTTTTATCGGGAGATTGTTCGCCTTTGCCAAGGCAAAGCCCTGAAAGAAGGCGGCAGCCTCTATTTTGAAGCCAATACCTTTTCCGCCCAAGAGATTGCCGAACTTATGCGGCCTAGCCTTCAGAAAGTGCAGATTATGCCCGATCTAGAAGGCCGTCCCCGTATGCTTAGCGGCAAAAAATAGGAATGGTATGAGCATGTATTTTTTTCGCCCGCCTTTTATCCCCAAAGATAAACATGATGATTTGGCGGTAGATATTTTGGCCCAAACGGAGGCCGAAATTTGGCTGCCTTTTGCCCATGAATTGCTAGAGTGGTTGCAAGATCGCAACTGGCCCGTGGCCCCCCTAATTGCAGAGGTATTAAAAGAGGAATTGCCCCAGCTAGAAAAAGAAATAGCCCATATTCTGCAAACAGAAGATGGGCATTGGAAATATGATCTCTTAATGCTTTTTGAAGCCAATTGGCCCCCTAACTGGCAGCAGATGCTCGCCCCTTTGGTCTTTCGGCCCTCTCGGCTCGATTGGGAGGCGGAGGTAGACCAAATTGCCAGCGAAATCTATTTTGCCCCCTTCAATATGGAAGAGGTGCAGGGCCTCAGTTGGCGCCCCATGGAAGAGGGACACCCTCTGGCCGAAAAACTACAAGAACGCTTCTCCACAGAGCTGCTCGCTAGCCAAGAAGAGCCCAAAAACTGGCCCAAATGGCGGGGCCGCCTACAATTTGAATTGGCCCAAGAATTAGGCCTCGATATTTTGGTGCACTATCACTAGTTACCGCCCGATCGCTTCGTCTGGCTATAGCCCCATTTCTTGAGCAGTTCCAGCACTTTTTCCGCCTGCTTTCCCTGCACGATAATCTCCCCATCCTTAGCACTTCCACCCACGCCACAGCTGGCTTTCAGCTTTTTCCCCAAGGCCTTGAGGTCTTCCTCTGGGCCTATAAATCCAGTAACCAAAGTGACTTCCTTCCCCCCTCTTTTCTTGCGGTCAATTTGCACCCGCAGGCGCTGCTGCTGTGGGGGCAACAACTCCTCCTCCAAAGGCTCATCATTCCATTCAAAATTGGGATCTGTCGAATAAAAATTGAGTTTTTTCTTCTTCTTTGCCATCTTCCTTTCTGATTTAATTTTTTTGGGGCCTCCGCAGCAAGCTGCGGCGGTTACTCCCTTTGGTCGTCGAACTGCGGTCTAAAGACCTTGTTGTCGTTTCGGGGCTCGCTGCTGTTTTGGGGCCTCAGCTGCGGCTTCGCCTTGCTGCGCTACGTTTCGGGGCTCGCTATTCGCTCGGCCCTTCGGCGCTAGGCGCCTCGGTCTGGCCTTCGGCCACCCCCTACACATCGCTAGGCCGACGGCCCTTCGGGCCTTTTCCAAGCTAAGGGAGTATTGGACCAAAGCTTGGCCAAAACAAATAAAAAAAGGTCGAAAATGCAAATTTGCATAATCGACCTTAAAGTGCCTCGGGCGGGAATCGAACCCGCACGGTGTCGCCACCACAGGATTTTGAATCCAGCGCGTCTACCAATTTCGCCACCAAGGCTAGAGAAAAACTTTGTTACTCCCCTTTGGAAGCGTTGCAAATATAAGGCGGTTTTTCTTATTTCCAAATTTATTTAGTCCATTTTCTCTATTTTTTTCAAATTTTCTTTAATTCGGACCAAATACTTCCGCTTATAGTGGTAGTCTAAAACGGGTTCAAGCAATTGATTTTCTTTAATTTGGGCCAAATCGTAGGCCGCAATGGCCTGTTTGATATTTTCTTTTAACTTTTTTTCAAAAAGTTGAATATCGGCTAAAATAGTTTGGTAAGCTTGGGCATCGAAATCAAACTGCAGCTCCATGATGCTTTCGTTAATCTCCATCATCTCCATCAAAAAAGCTTGCGGAAGGGCTGCATTTTGCCCTTCCTGCAAGAGTCCATGCAATTCTAAGATATAGCGCAGGCGGCTATCAAATGCTTTAAGGACCTTATATGCTTTATTGTTGAGCGTAGACTTTTCTAGGGCTTCTTCTTGTTCTTTCTCGCTACTTAAGCTATGAAAATCGGGATGAAAGCGTTTGCTCATTTGCAAATATTTGCGTTTGAGGGCTTTTTCATCCAAACTAAATTGCCGGGGCAGTTCATAAAACTCAAAGTAATCCATTAGAATCCGTTTACGCCGTTTACAGTAGTATATTTAAATTGGACCTTCTTTTCGGGATGAATAATTTTGAAGGCCGATTGGACCATGAGGGTAGCCTCATGAAATCCGCAGAGGATCAGCTTGAGTTTACCGGGATAGGTATTGATATCGCCAATAGCAAAAATGCCGGGAACATTGGTGCTATAGTCAAAGGTATCTACCTCTACTGCCGAGCGGTTAATATTTAGGCCCCATTCGCCAATTGGGCCCAATTTGGGCGAAAGGCCAAAGAGCGGCACAAAATGCTCGGTCTCCAACCAATAATTATCGGCTCCTTTTTGCTTAATCTCTACAGCTTGCAGTTGCTCCTCTCCTTTTAGGCCAATAATCTGAGATTCTGTGAGCAGTTTGATGCGGCCAGCTTCGGCCAATTGCTCTACCTTTTCTACAGAGTCTAGTGCGCCTCTAAAGCCTTTACGGCGGTGGACCAAAGTCAATTCTTTGGCTACATCAGCCAGGTAGATGGTCCAGTCTAGGGCAGAATCTCCCCCACCGGCAATCACTACTTTTTTATTGCGATAAAACTCGGGCTCGCGGATGATGTACTCTATTCCACGGTCCTCAAAGTCGGCAATATTAGAAATTGGGGGTTTGCGGGGGGCAAAGCAACCCAAGCCGCCAGCAATGGCAATCACGGGCGCAATATGCACGGTCCCTTTATGGCTAGTAAGTTTGAAGCGGCCATCTTCTAGGCGTTCAATTTGTTCTGCTCTTTCGCCTAGGGTGAAGCCGGGATTAAAGGGCTCGATTTGCTTCATTAGGTTATCGATCAGATCGCCAGCGAGCACATCGGGAAAGCCTGGAATATCATAAATGGGCTTTTTGGGATAAATTTCGGTGAGTTGGCCACCGGGCTGAGGAAGGTAGTCAATCAGGTGGCAGCGAAGCTTGAGCAAGCCCGCCTCAAAAACGGTAAATAGGCCCGTTGGTCCAGCACCGATAATTAGGATATCGGTTTCTATTACTTTATTTTCAGACATAGAGGTATAATTCTTCTTAATTCAGCCACAAAGCTCGCAAAAAAAATAGAGTTCTAAAAGGAATTTGAGCACTGCTTTCGCTGCTATTTAGATTCATTCTTAGCTAGAACAGCAAGGGCTGGGCATTGTTTGTTTTGGTCCAATTATTTTTGCGGTTTTGCAGGCCCGGAGGGCCGAAGGCTGAGGGATGGATAAGGGGGGCCGAAGGCCAGACCGAGCAAAAATGCTGCGCATTTTTTGCGAAGGGCCGAGCAGACCTGCGAGCCCTGACACAGCCCGACCCAGCCGCAGGCTGGGGCAGCCCCAAAAAAAGCAGTCTCTATAAAAGAAACTGCTTCTTACATTTAGACATCCTTGAGGGCCATCAGGCTAGCCTTCAGAAAATCGTTTAGATCGCCATCGAGTACTTTTTTGGTATCATGGCTTTGGTAATTGGAGCGATGGTCTTTAATTCGGCGGTCGTCGAGGACATAAGAGCGAATTTGCGAGCCCCATTCAATTTTCTTTTTGTTGGCCTCTAGGGCGTCTTTTTCGGCTTGGCGGCGTTGGATCTCTAATTGATAGAGTTCGGAGCGCAACATTTTGAGGGATTTTTCTCGGTTCATATGTTGCGAGCGTTCTTCTTGGCACTCCACCACAATGCCCGAGGGCAGGTGGCGCAGGCGCACGGCGGACTCTGTTTTATTGACATGTTGTCCACCGGCTCCGCTAGCGCGAAAAGTATCCCATTCGATATCGGCGGGATTCACCTCAATCTCGATACTATCATCGACTAGGGGGTAGACAAAAACCGAGGCAAAAGAAGTTTGGCGTTTGCCTTGGGCGTTGAAAGGGCTGGGACGGACCAGTCGGTGCACCCCATTTTCGTATTTGAGGAGGCCATAGACAAAGGCGCCGTCAATTTCGATACTGACCGATTTGACCCCAGCCACATCGCCATCTACACGGTGCAATTCGCTATGTTTAAAGCCTTCTTTTTCGGCCCACATCTGGTACATACGAAGGAGCATACTGGCCCAATCGCAACTTTCTGTTCCGCCTGCGCCTGCTTGAATCTTGAGGATACAAGAGAGCTCATCTTCGGCTTCATTGAGGGTGGCTCGAAACTCTAAGTCGTCAATTGCCGTTAAAGCTTTTTGGTATTGCTCCTCGACCTCCTCCTCCGAGACCTCCTCTAGCTGATAGAAATCAAAAAGGACCTGCAAATCTTCTAGATATTCGGCGGTAGCTTCATAGCGTTTGACCCAATGTTGTAGGCCCGCTATTTTTTTTAGGATTTGTTGCGCCCGCTCGGCATCTGTCCAAAAATTGGGGTCGTAAGTATGTTTTTTTTCTTCTGTTAGCTGCATTTTCCGTTTGGGGACGTCAAAGATACCCCCTAAGAAGACTCAAACGAGTTTGCAGCTGATCCAATTGGTCGCTAGTCATAGAATTTGTTTTTAATGAAAGGAAAGGCCCAAGATAAAAACTTTTGAAGAATGCTGCTTTTTCTTTGGCCAAATAGGAAGAAGGAAGGGGGCAAAAAGGTTATATTTGTGACAGTTTTCTGATCCCCTAGAAAGTTAAGCTCTAAACTTGAATTTATAGATGCGTTTTTTTCTCTATACTCTATCCCTACTGCTTTTGCCCCAGTTGCTGTTTGGCCAAATTGACCGAAAGCGCTACCGCTTTCTTTCTACCAATGAGCTATTTTTTGAGTCGGGCTCTTTTGAGCTAGATGCCCAAGATAAGGCCGAGTTAAAGGCTTTGGTAGAGAAACTGGCCGAGGAAGAGCTAGAAAAAATCATCATTCAGGCGCATACGGACTCTATTGGCAGTAGTTTGCACAATAATGAGCTGGCCAAAAATCGGGCAAATTCGGTGGCCCAAGAACTGCTTTTGCAGGGCCTTGACAGCAGTTTTATTGATGTTCGGACCTATGGCGAGTTTAGCCCAATTGCCAATAATGACACCGAGGAGGGCCGGGCCAAAAACCGCCGTGTGTCTGTTTATGCCTTGGGCCCCTACGACCCTAGCCGATTTCATGACAAATGCAAAATTAAGGGCCGATTAACCGACTCTAAAACCAATGCCCCCTTGGCCAATGCCCAGATCCTGATCGTCCGTATGGGCCGCCAAGATACCCTTTTTACAGATGCTGAAGGCCATTTTGAACAACTACTAGGCGGCTTCAGACAACTAGAGCTTCGGGCTTATGCCAAAAATTATTTCTTTGCCAATCGCCTGATCAAAACGCCCGAAACAGACTCTATTTATCTCGATATTCAGCTAGAACCAGCCCTTTTGGGCGGTAAGATACAGCTTTCTGACCTCTATTTTCAGGCCGGCACAGCCGAGCTTTTGTCCAACTCAGAAAAAACCCTAAACGAAATTGCCGATTTTATCCGCTATAATGCAAAACTCAAATTTGAGCTCGGCGGCCATATCAATAAACCCAATCGAGCCCCCGTTCCGCCCCAATCTCGCTCCTATCAGCTCTCTCAAGCCCGCGCCAAGGCCGTTTATGACTACCTTATCCAAAAAGGCATCGCCGCCGAACGACTAAAATATAGAGGCTATGGCAACTGGGAAATGATCCACCCCCGCGCCCAAACTGCCCTAGAACAACAACTCAACAGAAGGGTAGAACTCAAAATTATCCAATAATATTTAAGCAGTTTCTTTCTGAAGAGACTGCTTTTTTTTTGGGGCCTCCGCTGCGGCTTCGCCTTGCGGCGCTACGTTTACTCCCTTTGGTCGTCGAACTGGCGCCCCTATAGGGGCTGGTTGTCACAGCTCGCTCTTCGCTCGGCCCTGCGGCAGCAAAGCTGCCTAGGTCTGGCCTAACGGCCACTGCTGCACATCGCTAGGCCTGCGGGCCTGCAAAACCGCAAAAATGGACCAAGGCCAGCTGCTTTTTAAAAGCATTCTAAAAAAAGGCTTCCTCTTCCCAGCAAAAAAGACTAAATTAAAGGCTGCCAAGCAGTTGGGGATAAGCTCCTCAACATACATTTACTACCTAATCAAGATATTATATTATGGCCGAAAATACCTTAAGCCTAGAGCTACTGCCTTCTTTAAAGAAAGCAGACTACGAAAAGCTCTTTAAGAAAATGCCCCTTTGGAAAAAAGCCAGCGCGGTTATTTTTCTACAAGACTACCGCCTAGCCGGCAAAAAAACGACCCTAGCGGTCCCTTATAAGAAGCTGCCCGAAATGGTTGCCGCCTTCAAGAACCTCAAAAAAGAAGGCTTCCACCCCATCAAAAAAACTGCCGCCGCTAGCTTTAGCCTAGCACCCTCTGCCGATGGCTTTTTGGCCAAAGTAGATATCAAAAAAGGGGGCATGAGTAGCGAGCTAATTCAAAGCAAAATGGCCGAGGCCTTTGCCAAACTAGGCATTACCCTAGAGTTTAGTGCCCCCGAAGAAGCAGAAAGCGCCAGTGCAGAAGAAAGCAGCCAGCTCGCCCCCTGGCAAGAGCATTTAGCCAGTATCAAAGGAGAGTGGTTGCCCGCAGTCAAAGCCGGAACAATAAACGCAGAACAAATTGCCGCCATGCAAGCGGCCCAAAAAGAATTGGCTCAAGACAGCAACCCCAATGCAAAAAGTCTGTTGCCCAAGTTGCAGGAAATTTTAGCCGCCGCCAATAAAGTTAATGCGAACCAAAGCGATAATGAACTCGCTATCTTGGCCCAAAAAATTGAACGCCTTACCGAAGAAACCAAGAAAACGGTATTGGGCCATCTCAAAGCCAATAAAGCCACTGATAAGGACCTAGACACCATCCAGCGCCTAGAAGATAATATTCAGGCTTTTCTTAAAGCTTATGAACAAGCAACAGCAGAAGAAAAAGCCAGCCTAGCCCAAAAAGCCGAAAATATTCGGAGCAAATTATTGGCCCAAGCCCAAACCCTAAAGGAAAAAGTGAAAGCTCAGGCGCCTAGCCAAGCCGAAGCCCAAGCTGCCGAAGCCGACTTCTCTGCCCGCCTAGAAGAACTAGAGGCAGTTATCGCCGCTAAGGAAGCCGAGCTAAAAGCAGTAGAAAAAGCCCTAGAGGAAAAACCTGAACCAGAACCCCTGCCCTCTGGTGCCGATTTTCTTAGCTTCCTCTTTTAATTCACTCCTTTTAAAACTAAAAAATTATGGGTTTCGGAGATTTTTTGTCTAAAGTCCAAGAAGGCCGCAAGGTCCTAGAATCGGTCCAGAATGAATTGGGCCAGCGCAAAGCGCAAACAGAACAACCACAATCAAAAAAGAAAGCTGCCGACCTATTGGGCCGCCTAGATCTTATCCTAGAAAAGGCCGATAAAATTGAGCGAGAAGGCGTCGATATCACCGACCTGCTCCAAATTGGTAGCGAAATCGCTAAGAATAGTGGCAACGAAAAGGTCCGTCAAGTCGCCGAATCCGTTAGCCAAGTTACTGCCGATGGTAAAATTGATACCGAAGAGTTGGTCCGCGAAGGCCTAGAAACAGTAGCCAATAATACCGATAACGAACTGCTCGACGAGCTCTCTGAACGAGCCGGCAACATCTTAGAAGATGGCAAAATTGATAAAGATGAGCTTATCGCTGAAGGCCTAGACGCAATTGGCGAACATTCGGGCAATGATAAGATTAAGAGCATCGCCGAGGCGGCCAAAGCTGTTTTGGAAGATGGAAAAACTGACCTAGGAGAAATCTTAGGCGTTGGAGCCGATGTATTTAAAGAAGAAATTGAAAAGGCTGGCCTAAGCGATTTGGTCAAAGAAGCCTCCGATATTTTTGATGGCGTAAGCAGCCTCGATGAGTTTTTGGAAAGAGGAAAGGCCGAGCTGAAACGCCTAGCCGAATTAGCCGCCAAAGCCCTTTTAGACCAATTTATCAATAGCTTCCTCAATCAGGGAATTAGCAAGGAGTTTTTGCATCTGCAGCATACACCAGCCCGCCAAAAATGGGGCCGTCTGTCTATGGGCATGTCTATGGATATTCGCCTATCGGGTACCCTTTCGGGCCGTTTTACTGGCTCTGAGGTAGAAATCAATAGCCAGCTGAGCAGCTCTGCCTGGGCCCAAGGCGATCTAGAACTAGATTGTGGCTTTACCATTCCGGTAATTAAGAAAAAAGTAGAGGGCCAGGCCAAAGCAAATGTAAGTGGACAGCTCGACTGCCAAGCAGATGCTAAAGTAACTTTGGGCCTAAAGAATAAGAGCCTTGTAGGAAAACTTTATCCCACCACCGTAACGAGCCAGCACGATATGCTACTCAAAGTAGAGATTCCAGGCTATATCGTCAGTCTATGGAATGGCGCCGCCTCTTGGTCTTTTGGTTATCTCGACCCCATTGATGCTTTCTTTACGCATAAGTTGGGCAAATACGAGCTGCTCCAATTGCAGGTGCCTGGCTATGAAACGAGCTTCTCTATGCAAAGCCTCAGCTTTACGCATGGCCCCAAAGGCGACTTTAAGATCGAGCCTGGCAAGGATGTCGCGCCCATGATCCAGAAGTTTGAGCAATACCTGCCATGGAATAACTAGCCTATTGCTTCGCCTTTAGGCTGGGGCTTTCCCCAGCCTATCGGCCTAGCGATGTGCAGCAGTGGCCCGCAGGGCCAGACCAAAGCGCTTTAGCGCTGCAGGGCCGAGCGAACAGCGAGCTGTGACAACCAGCCCCTATAGGGGCGCCAGTTCGACGACCAAAGGGAGTAAACGTAGCGCCGCAAGGCCGCAGGCCGCCGCGACAACAAGGACTTTAGTCCGCAGTTCGACGACTGAAAGGAGTAACGCCCCAAAAAATAAATTATCAACAGAAGAAAACGGAGATATGTCAATGCCAGAACTGCTGCAAGCTTTAGCCGAAGCGCGGCAAAGTGGAAAACCAACTGAATTGAATGAATTGGCCAGAGCGGCCATTATTGCAGAACCTGCCGTAGATTTGGGTTATTATTGTTTGGCCGAAGCCCTCTTTTTGGCGGAGCAGTATCAAAATGCAGAAATTGCCTTGGCCAAAGCCATTGAGTTGGCCCCAAAAAAAGCCAGCTATTTGCTGCGCATGGCCAGCTATAAGGATGTTCAGGGACAGGCAGCAGCCGCAAGGATTTTATACGATAAAGCCCTTGCTTTGGAGCCCCAAAATTGGCAGGCGCTTGTAGGCTTGGCCCATTATCAATTGTTTGAGGCCCAAAATGTAGCGCAAGCCCTTGAGTATTTGAATCAGGCGGATCCTTCGGCTTTGGAAGAGCCCAGTTTCTTGCGCCTCAAGGCCAAGACCTTGCTCAATATGGCCCAATTGGAAGAAGCTTTGGAGCTGATTGAGCGCTTGTTGGAGAAAGAAGCCAATGAGGCCGCTCTTACGCTTAAGCTCAATGCCTTGATGATGCAGGCAGCACCTTCTTTTAAGGAGATTAGTCTCACTTATAAAGCCTTGATTCAGGCGGCGGCTCAGCCCCTACCCTATTGGGTGGGTTTGGCCAATTATCTCTTGGCCGAAGAGCAATATAGTCAGGCCGAAAAGGCCTTTAGAAAGGCTTTGTCCATGGCGCCCGCTCAAGAACAGTATGCGCTCAAAGGCTTGTTGGCCATCTGCTTGCAGGCCCAAGGCCAATATGCCAAGGCCCTGAACATTTATCAGGAAATGGAGCAAGAACAACCTGAAGATGAGGAAATTTATATCCAGAAGTCGCTTTTGTTTGCTGCTCAAGATGAGTTTGGGCAAGCCGCAGCTGCTTTGGAGAAAGTGATTGCCTTGAGTAGGGGCATGGCTGCCTTAGAATGGAATTTTAAGCGGGGACTTTATTTGCTAGAAGCTGAAGATTATGCCCCAGCCAAAGCCATCTTTGAAGCCCTTTTGCAAGAGCCACTCTATGCTCGAGAAGCCGCTTTTGCCCTAGGCAAATGCCTGCACTTGACGGGAGATGCAAAAGCGGCTTTTGCCCAATTGCAAGCGGCCCAAAAGGCCAAAAGCCGCAAGGCCAAAGATTATTTGCAAACGCATTTTGAGACCGAACTCAAAGCTTTGGAAGCCAAACTTTTGGCCCAGCGAGCAGCTTGGGCAACTGAAAATGCAAAATCAGCCTTTTTGGCGGCTCATTTTGGCCAATTGGGCCGTTTTGACCCCAAGCAAAACCGCTTGGACCCCAAACTGCCCGCTGATGTGCAAAAGATGCTCAAAGAGCGCTTGGCCGATATTAGCCTCTTGCTTTCTGCAGAGGGTTTGCTCTTGCTCAACCCCATGGAAGAGCGGGCAATTCGGGCCAATTACCGCATTTTGGAAGAAGAAAAAGGCCGCTTGTTGATCGAGCTTTTCCCCTTGGATGGCTCGCCTAATCTGATCTTCTTGCTTAGAGAAAGAGGCCCTGGCCGCCTTTCTGTAGAATGGCAAAAAGCTGGAGCCGAAGAGGTACATTTTCAGCTTTCAGCTAAACCAAAAAGTAGCGATATGAAGGTCTTTAAGCGCTTTTGTAAAGCTAGCGACTTCGATTATCTGGGGGCAAAATATGCCGGCTGGAAAAAGTATTTATAGCCTGATTGTATAAGGACCAAATAAGGCCCCACTCCAAATTTGGAGCGGGGCCTTTCTTATTGAAGGGGCTTAAGTTATTTAAGCTTCTTCTTGTTCCTCTATTTTCTTCTTGATCGCACGCATTTGTGGGAAGAAGAGCACTTCTTGAATAGACGTTTGGTCGGTCATCAACATCACTAGGCGATCAATACCAATACCCAAACCAGAAGAAGGAGGCATACCGTACTCTAGGGCACGGAGGAAGTCCTCATCCATGGCCATGGCTTCTTCGTCTCCTCTTTCGGCTAGGCGAAGTTGGTCCTCAAAGCGGCGGCGCTGATCGATAGGATCATTCAACTCCGTGTAGGCGTTGGCAATTTCTTTACCCATAACAAAGAGCTCAAAGCGCTCGACCAGCCCTTCTTCACTGCGGTGTTTTTTGGCCAAAGGCGTCATCTCGATCGGATAATCGGTGATGAAGGTAGGCTGAATGAGGTGCGGCTCGGTGGTTTCACCAAAAACCTCATCAATGAGTTTAGCGCGGCCCATGCTGGCATCTACATCAATATGTAGCTCTTTACAAAGGGCAAAAATCTCCGCTTCGCTCATGTTGCGTAGGTTGTGGCCACTATGCTTCTCAATTGCATCATAGATGCTGAGCTTCTCAAAGGGTCCAGCAAAATTTACTTCATGCGTAGTAAATTCTTTGCCATGCTGCTTGCGGATCTTAATGCTGCTGCTGCCATGAACAGCTAGGCAGATTTTCTCAAAGAGTTGCTCCACCATCTGCATCATCCAGATATAGTCCTTATAGGCCACATAAATCTCCATAGAGGTAAACTCGGGGTTGTGGGTCCGGTCCATTCCTTCATTGCGGAACATCTTGCCGATTTCATAAACTCCATCAAAGCCGGCCACAATGAGGCGCTTGAGGTAAAGCTCATTGGCAATACGCAAATAGAGGTCCTCATCCAAGGTATTATGATGCGTCTCAAAAGGACGAGCGGCGGCACCACCATGCACCGCTTGCAAAATGGGCGTTTCTACTTCCAACCAGCCTTGAGCATCAAAGAAGTGGCGCATTTCACGAACCACCTTAGCCCGGGTCAAGAAAATCTCTTTGTATTGTGGATTAACGGTAAGGTCCACATAACGCATCCGATAGCGCTGTTCGGCATCGGTAAAAGCATCATGTACATTGCCTTCATTATCCGTTTTTACGATAGGCAGATTGCGAATGGCCTTGCCCAAAAAAGTAAACTCTTCTACATGAATAGAAAGGGTACCCGTTTTGGTATAAAAAGCATAGCCCTCAATGCCCACATAATCGCCAATATCTAGCAATTTTTTAAAGACCTTATTGTAGAGGTCCTTATTGTCTTCAGGGCAAACTTCGTCGCGGCTAATATAAAACTGAATACGTCCGCTGCTGTCTTGGAGTTCGGCAAAGCTAGCCTTTCCCATTACGCGTTTAGACATTAGGCGGCCGCTTAAGCTGACCTTTTTAAAGTCCTCGGCCTTTTCCTCGCTAAAGTTTTCGCTTACCTCTTTGGCCAGGTGGCTGACCTCAAAGGCCTCGGCGGGATAAGGGTTAATCTTGAGTTCCACCATTTTTCTCAAATTGGTGATGCGCTGTCGCTCCATTTCATTGAGCTTGCGGCCGCCTAATTGGCCAGCCTCCAGCAATTGGTCGAGCTCTTCTAGCCAGGCTTGGCTAGCTTGTTCCGTTAAAGCCATTTTACTGCTTACGTTTTATAAAAATTCAATCAATGTACAATTCTTCTTGTTTTGGGGCCGCCGCAGCTTTGCTGCGGCGGTTACTCCCTTTGGTCGTCGAACTGCGGTCTAAAGACCTTGTTGTCGTTCCACAGCTCGCTGCTGTTTTGGGGCCTCAGCTGCGGCTTCGCCTTGCTGCGCTACGTTTCAGGGCTCGCTATTCGCTCGGCCCTTCGCCAGCAAGCTGGCTCGGTCTGGCCTTCGGCCACCCTTGCACATCGCTAGGCCGAGCGGCCGCCTGGGGCGGCCTTTTTTGGTCCAGAAAGGCGCGAAGCGCCTTGGCTTAGCTGCCTAGAGGGGAGCCCGCAGGGCTAGACCCAGCCGCCAAAGGCGGCGCAGGGCCGAGCAGACTTGCGAGCCCGGCAGGGAGCGGCCCGCCCAAAGGGCGGGCAAGCCCCAAATCATTATACAACTTGTTCGGCAATTGATTTAATGGTATCAACATCGCCCATTGTATAATAGTGTAGGCAGGGAACGCCTGCCGCTTTGAGTTCTTTAGACTGCATGACGCACCACTCTATGCCTACTTGGCGGCGAGCTTCGGCATCTTTGGCTTCCATCATTGTTTTGGCTAAATCATCGGGCAAATCAATAAAGAAATGCCGAGGGATAGCGTTTAGTTGGTACTTTTTGGTAATGGGTTTTAGGCCGGGCACAATAGGAACGTTAATTCCAGCTGCACGGCATTTATCGACAAAATCAAAGTACTTTTGGTTATCAAAAAACATTTGGGTAACGATATAATCGGCTCCGGCTTCTACCTTTTGTTTCAGGAAATGCAGGTCCATATCGAGATTTGGCGCCTCAAAATGTTTTTCGGGATAACCGGCTACGCCAATACAGAAAGAAGAGGCCTGCGCATCCATGAGGGTACTGTCGAGATAGTGGCCTTCATTCATATTTTGGACCTGTTTGACTAGGTCTAGGGCATAGGCATGGCCGCCTTCTTCGGGCATAAACTTAGTTTCAAACTTGCGGGGGTCGCCACGGAGGACCAGCACATTATCGACCCCTAAAAACATGAGGTCAATCAGGGCATTTTCGGTCTCATCGGCGGTAAATCCACCACAAATCAGGTGAGGGACAGCATCTACGCCATAGCGGTTCATGATCGCTGCACAAATGCCCACGGTACCGGGGCGTTTGCGGATAGCGGTTTTCTCATAATAGCCGCTGGGGCGTCTTTTGTAGATGAACTCCTCACGGTGATAAGTTACATCAATAAAAGGAGGTTTAAACTCCATGAGTGGGTCCAAGGTGTCAAAAATTCCTTGGATGCCCCTTCCTTTCAGAGGGGGAAGGATTTCGAAAGAAATCAGGCTTTGGCCTTCCGCTTGGCGGAAGTGTTCGCTTACTTTCATACTGTTCGTGGGCTCTAATGAGCATTGCGGCCTGCGGTTTAGGCTTTATCTAGCCAAATGTGCAAGGCCAGGTTTTCGTATAATTCGATTTTGGTCCCTTCTGTTAGGCCCTCTACTACTTCTAGCGATTGGGCCAAAACTTCACGGCTAATATAATCTGCAAACTGGTCGATAGCGGCTTGGATAGCTGGCTGTTTTTCCAGTTTCAGTTGAATGCGATCGGTGACCTCTAGTTGTTGGTCTTTGCGAAGGTTTTGGATACGATTAACGAGTTCTCGGGCCATCCCTTCGGCCTTTAGCTCCTCGCTAATGCTTTCGTCTAGAGCGACTACGATTTCGTTATCAGAAGTGACCAACCAGCCCTCGATATCCTCTGAAGTGATTTGCACTTCTTCTAAGTGGATGGGGGTAGCGGTTCCCTCTAAATCAATCATAAACTGCCCTTCTTTTTCTAGGCTTTGGATATCGGCCTGTGTCATGGCTTCGATGGCCATTTTGGCGGCCTTCATTTGCTTGCCTAGGCGTTTACCGAGGACCTTAAAGTTGGGTTTTACGCCCTTCTTCAAGATACCAGAGCTATCTCGAACATATTCGATGGCCTTCACATTCACCTCCGAGAGGATCAAATCCTTAACGGCCTCTACTTGGGCCTCAAAACCTTCATCTAGGATAGGCAAGAGGATGCGTTGTAGGGGTTGGCGTACACGGATTTTGTGTAGGCGGCGAAGAGCATGCACCATAGAAGAAATGCGCTGTGCATAATCCATGCGTTGCTCCAATTCGGGAACGATAGCTGATAAGTTAGCGGCAGGGAAATTGGCTAGATGTACAGAATCTTTGCCTGCGCCCTCTTGGCCTGCTTGTAGGTTGAGGTATAAAAAGTCGCTAAAGAATGGAGCGATAGGCGCCATCAAGCGGCTTAGGGTTTCCAAAACCGTATAAAGCGTTTGGTAAGCGGCTAGTTTGTCCTCATTTTGCTCGCCTTTCCAGAAACGGCGGCGGCAAAGGCGGACATACCAGTTAGAGAGTTGCGCATCGACAAAGTTGGCGATTTTACGGCCCGCATTGGTGGGCTCATAATCGCTCATATCCTCATCTACTTCTTTGACCAAGCTATTGAGTTTAGAGATGATCCAGCGGTCAATTTCTGGGCGCTTGGCCAGTTCTAGCTCTCCTTTGAAGGCAAACTCCTTGATGCTTTGGCCATCAAATTCATCGATATTGGCATAAGTAGCAAAGAAGATATAGGTATTGTAGAGGGTGCCAAATAGTTTTCGGCGCACCTCATCTAGGCCTTCTACATCAAACTTGAGGTTATCCCAGGGTTGGGCATTGGTGAGCATATACCAGCGAGTAGCATCTGCTCCGTATTTGTTAATCGTTTCAAAAGGCTCTACGGCATTGCCGAGACGCTTAGACATTTTTTTGCCTTTTTTGTCTAGCACCAAGCCGTTAGAGACTACATTTTTATAAGCTACCTGATCAAAAGCCATAGTGGCAATAGCATGCAAGGTATAGAACCAGCCTCTGGTTTGGTCCACTCCTTCTGCGATAAAGTCGGCAGGGAAAGCGCGAGCGCCTTCTTTGCCCTGAATGGCGTTATCGATTAGTTCTTTATTCTCAAAAGGATAGTGTTGTTGGGCGTAGGGCATAGAGCCGCTATCAAACCAAACATCGATAAGGTCGGCTTCTCGGTACATGGGTTCGCCATTGCTTGCGCAAAGGACAATTTCATCTACGATATGTTTATGAAGATCTACCTTAGCGTAATTTTCCTCAGAAAAATCATTGGGCACAAAGCCCTCATAAGGGTTAGTTTGCATAAGGCCAGCGGCCATAGATTGCTCTATAGCAGCCATCAATTCCTCTAGGCTACCAATGCAGCGCTCTTCGCTGCCATCTTTGGTTCTCCAGATGGGTAGGGGGATCCCCCAGAAGCGAGAGCGAGAGAGGTTCCAATCTTGTAGATTCTCTAGCCAACCGCCAAAGCGGCCTTCTCCAGTAGAGGCGGGTTTCCAGTTGATGGTTTTATTGAGCTCATACATCCGTTCTTTTACCGCAGAGGCCTGGATAAACCAAGAATCTAGCGGATAATAAAGGATGGGCTTATCGGTTCTCCAACAGTGGGGGTAATTATGCGAGTATTTTTGTGCATTGAAGGCTAGGTTTTCCGTTTTGAGGTGGATGACAATATCCACATCTACAGAGCGGAACTCATCTCCTTGGTCCTCATAATCCTTCACATAGCGTCCAGAAAAAGGACCTACATTTTCCTTAAAGCGACCTTGCTTATCCACCAAGGTGAGTGCGCCGATTCCCGCTTTTTTAGCGGCCATGCGGTCATCTGCACCAAAAGAGGGGGCGGTATGCACGATACCCGTACCATCTTCGGTAGTAACAAATTGGCCCAAGATGATGCGGAAAGCATCGGTTTGGCCTTGCAAGGGCTCAATGGGGTTGCCATAATTGAGCAACTGTTCATAGCGGATACCTGCTAAGTCTTTGCCGCTAAAGGGCTCAGAGCTTTGGATGATTTGCGGTTGTTTTTTGCCGCCCATCCATTTTTTCACTAGCCCTTTGGCCAAAACCACACTAATGGGCAGTTTGGTATAAGGCGAAGTTGTTTTGATTTTGACATATTCAATTTTTGGACCAACAGTCAATGCCGTATTAGAAGGCAGGGTCCAGGGGGTGGTTGTCCAAGCCAAAAAGCGAACATCTTCATCTTCCTCGTCAAAAAGGAAGGCCGATTGTTCTGATTTTTGGACCTTAAACATGGCCACTACGGTATTGTCCGAAACATCTTTGTAGCAGCCTGGCTGATTGAGCTCATGCGAGCTCAAGCCCGTACCCGCTGCTGGCGAATAAGGCTGAACCGTTAGGCCTTTGTACAAAAGTCCTTTGTTGTATAAGCGAGCAAGGAGCCACCAAACGGTCTCCATATATTTGGGCTCATAGGTTACATAAGGCTTATCGAGGTCTACCCAATAGCCCATTTTCACCGTCAGTTTGTCCCAAAGGTCCTTAAACTCCATCACGGTTTCCTTACAAGCCTGATTATACTCTTCAATAGAGATTTTTTGGCCAATATCTTCTTTGGTAATGCCCAGTTTCTTCTCTACGGCCAATTCAATAGGGAGTCCATGCGTATCCCAGCCCGCTTTTCGGCGGACCATTTTGCCCTTCATGCTCTGATAGCGGCAAAAGCTATCTTTTACCGAGCGGGCCAATACGTGGTGAATACCCGGACGGCCATTGGCAGAGGGGGGGCCTTCATAGAAAACGAAGTTTTCGGCGCCTTCTCGCTCTGATACAGAGCGCTGGAAGATCTGCTTTTCGGCCCAATAGTTTAGGATATCTTGGTCAATGGCAGCCAGATTCAACTGCTCATATAGCTTGTAAGATGCCACGGTTTTTTATTTTAATTTTTTATTGCTTGCTTCTTTTTTTGGGGCCTCCGCTGCGCTACGCTTGCGGCGCTACGTTCCGGGGCTCGCTTTTCGCTCGGCCCTTCGCAGGCTTTGCCTGCTCGGTCTGGCCTACGGCCACCCCTACACATCGCTAGGCCAAGGCGGCTGCGCCGCCTAAGTAGCCCTTGGCAAAAGGCAGAAAAAAATGATTGGCAAGGCTTTAAATTCTTGCAAAAATAAGAAAAGCTCTGACAAATCTAATATCTGTCAGAGCTTTTCCGAGGGCATAGCAAAGTCCTCCTCAAACAGATCGCTGCTTAGGAATTTTCTTTTGCTTAATAATATTTTGCCCTGGATATTTCATTGGTAAAATTTGATTTACTGGCTTTGAAACAAGGAGCCCATTATTTAGTTCACTTTAAGCCGAGTTTTTTAAAAAATTTGGCCCAAGCTCCCCGAAGGGATTCCCTAGGGAATCCCGTAGAGGGGAGGGTGGGCGGGGACATATTGACGAATGAGGAGCGAAGCGACGAATACCGCTTTAAAGGGAGGACCAAGAGGCCGAAGAAAAGAGCTGGAACGCAAAAAATAATGGGGAGCGGCCCAGCGCTGCGGAGCGGGTGGCCGAAGGCCAGACCAAAGGCGAAACGAAGTGGCCGAGCGACCCGACCAACGGGAGCCGACGCAGCGAAGCAAGTAACAGCGAGCCCCGCAGCATAGCGGCGGCCAGCAAAGCTGGCCGCGGGCCCCAAATATCTACCCCCAAAATAAACAACCAGCAAAGATTAGCCCCCCCAAAATGAAGAGCAAAAAGGTGTAGGGCAACAAATTTTGCGCTTTTAAACCCGTGATGCCCAAAAGCGGCAAAGCCCAAAAAGGCTGCAACATATTACTCCATTGATCTCCATAACAAAGGGCCAAAACCGCCTTGTATAAAGGCACATCCAGTTGCTGAGCGCTTTCTATGAGAATCGGGCCTTGGACCAACCACTGCCCGCCCCCGCTAGGTACAAAAAAATTGACCACCGCCGCCGAGCAAAGCGTAAAAAAGGGAAAACTTTCGGGGCTGGCGTATTGCACAAAAGCCGCCGAAAAATAATTGACCAAGCCCGAACTGAACATAATGCCCATAATGCCCGCATAAAAGGGAAACTGAATGAGGATGCCACTGCTGCCTCCTATTGCCTGGCCCACCGCCTGCTGAAATTGGCTCAGGCGGCCATGTAGCAAAAAGGCCAGACCAAAAAGGACAAAAATGAGGAAGTTAGGATTGAAAAAACGAAACTGCCAATCAAAGCCTGTTTTTTGGACCCAAATGGGCAAAATAAGCGCCTGATAAAGGGCCAAAAATAGCATCAAAGCGCCCAAGCCCCAGGCTAAAGGTCGCCATTGGTCTAGACGGGCCGCACCTTCTAGCTTAGTCTCCTCTCCCCTATTCGCTAAAGGCTTTTGCGGCAATTGAACGATTGGCGGGCGCATAAAATGGCCCAAAAGGCCCAAAACTGCAGGAATAATGGCCAAGCTCAGGCCCAACACCCATAAATTGAGCGAAGACAAAAGCGTTTGGCCAATAGGAATAACGCCCATTTGTTCGGCCATTTCATGGCCTTCTTCTGCAATTTTGAGTGGGGCCGAGCCCGAGAGCCCCGCATGAAAAATCATCATGCAAGAATAGGCCGCAGCCCCCAATAGCGGATAATGGATTTTCTGGTCCTTTTTGGCCGCTACCTCCCCTAGTTTTCGGACCAATACAGCGGAAAAGATAAGCGCAAAGCCCCAATTAAACAGCCCTAGAAGCATACTACTTAAGGCCACGGCAAAAACGGCCCAGCCCGAATGTCCCGCCAAGCCTGTAAAACGTTCCAACAACCAATTTGCGGGGCGGCTAAGGGCCGCCACATGGCCCAAAACCAAAATAAGCATCATTTGCATCGAAAAGGCCAAAAACTTAAAAAAACCACCCTGCCAATAGGTCCAAAGGGCCAGAAAATAAGGCGTTTTTTTGGCCTTTTGGCGCAGCTGTAGCCCTTGTTTTTTGGGCAACTTAATAGAAGTGCTCAGTGGGTTATTTGTCTTGATTTGGAGTTTGCCTCGCCAGACCAACTCCCCTACTTTATTTTTAATCGCCAAGCTATTATTGGTCCATTGTAGGTCTAGCTCTTGGCCAGCCTGTTGAAAAGAAGCTGTTGTTTGCTGCTCAAGATTGACTTGGACCAAAGATTGGCCATTTTGATCCAAAACTTCTAAGAGTGGCTTGGGAGAAGCGGTCAGAAAAAGCGCCAAAACATAAGTAAATAAGGTCAGCAAAATAGCGAGGGCCAAAGGGTTGGGCAATACTTTTTGGACCAAAGCAATAAAGCGAGCAGAAAGCGACATAAGCAAATTGTCTTAGAGCAAAAACTCCAATGAAAAAATAAAAAAAAGGGCGCCGACCAAGATTGGTCAACACCCTTGAAAATACACGGAAGTTTTTCAAATACGGAAATGGAACACAAAATTTTAGCTATTCATCAGTGGTTTTTCTAGCTCTAGGCCTTTAATCAAATCGATCAACTTTTGGGCATCTTGGTCTTTTTGGAAATACCCCTGTTCTTCCAATGCTTTGGCCCAAGCGCTACAACTATTATTTTCCTTGGGCGCTTCTAGACTTTGCAAATAAAGGCTATGGGCCTTAAAGCCGGCCCAAAGGCTACGATAGCGAGCATAGCGTTGGCCATGAAAAATGCCTTCTCCGCTGCAGCCCTCATGAGCAAGCAAACTATTATTTTCGAGAAGAAGATGAAAGGGATTATTTCCAGCTTTGGCTACGGCTGTTTGGCCAAAATCAGATTGCATAATAGCAAGGCCCAAAAGCAGAGCGGCGGGAATTTTGGTTTTAGCGGCTTCATTTTCGGCCAAAGGGCGCAGGCGGTTCATAAAATCGAGCTGTTTTTGCAGCTTCTCATCTGAGATTTCGACAGAAACGGGCTTTTTAACTGTAGGTTGAATTTCTGGAATTTGCGGAAGATTTTCCGAGCTCAATTCCTTATTTTCTTCTGCGGTGGCAGGCTGCTCTTCTTTTTCCTCTTGGGCCATAGCCAAAGGAGCTGCGGCTTGAGTTGTTTTGGGCAATTCGCTACTAACAAAGCTTGCTTTTTGGGCCTTAACCAAAGGTTCTCCGCTCAATTTTGCGGTATTTGCTACGGCTTGGCTTTGGGATAACTGCTGCGGCAAGGCAGAAATTTGGGGCCAAAAATAAATGCCAGAAGCAATAGCCATAACAGCAGCCGTTCCCCAACGGCCTTTAGGGTGAAACAAAAAATAGGGTCGGCGAAGGCGAGCCGCCCAAGCGGCTGGCGCCATCCACAAACGAAAAGCGCGATAGCGCTCCTTCATCCAGAAAGACCAAGAAGTTTTTTTATTTTGTTGGAGCTGCAAGCTCTTATCTTTATCTACCGTCGGTTCAATATTTTCGGCTTGCATTTTCTTCTTATAAGAGAGGGGGTAGATGATGGTAAAGCGGTCTTTCATACTGGGCGATTTTATGGATGCTGCAAATCAGATTGTTTCAACTCTTCAAAAGTAAAACTTTTTGTTTGTAATTTCAACTAAATTTCGCCAAAAATTAAAACAAAAATGCAAAATAGGCCAAAATCAAAGTTTATCATTGGAGACCTTCACGGATGTTACTACAGTTTGTTGGAACTTTTAAAACAATGGGATGCAACTAAGGAGCAGCTTTGTTTGCTAGGCGACTTGATTAGCAAGGGAAAGCACAGCTTGGAGCTGGTCCAATGGGCCAAAAAAATGGAGCAGGCGGGCGCCTTGGTTTTAAGGGGCAATCATGAGCAGCAATTGGGGCAGCAGTACTTAGCGGGGCGGGCTAGCCAGCATTGGGCTGAGGCTTTTTTTGATGCCATTGAGGCCCAATATGCGGCAGAGGGGCTCGACTTTATGGCCGATGTAGCTTGGTTGGCCCAACGCCCTACTTATTATGAAGAGGAGTCTTCTTTTCTATCTCATGCGGGCTTGGGCTATGGTCCCCATGCTTGGGACCCCATGCATCCTCAGGGCATTTTGTGGCATCGTGGTCCATTGAAACCCTTGGGGAAGCTGCAATTTTTGGGACATACGCCCCAGAAAGCCGTGCTTTATCGGCCCAAAAAGGGCTATTGCAATTTGGATACGGGCGCTTCTTTGGGCAATCTCTTATCGGCGGCGCGGGTAGATGAAGCGGGAAATATATTGGAGTTTATTTCGGTGGCCAGCGATCCTAGAGATTTGGCATAGCAAAGGCCCGCTAGTAGGAACTAGCGGGCCTTTTTGGTCCTATTTTACGGTTTTGCAGGCCCAAAGGGCCGCAGGCTGAGGGGCTGTAGCAGGGCCGCCGAAGGCGGCAGACCGAGGCGCGCTAGCGCCGAAGGGCCGAGCAGACCTGCGAGCTGCGCAATGGCCCGACCCGGCCAAAGGCCGGGGCAGCCCCAAATAAATAGTTTATCCAAAAATATTGGACCAGAACTTCCATTTCCAGAACTTCCACCACTTATTTTTCTTCTTTTTGGGCGCTTTGGGTTTTGGTTTCACGGTCTCTTTGGGGTCCTCCTCTTCAAAGACAATATATTCTTCCTCTTCTGCTAGGGGCTCCTTTATTTCGGGCGTTTGGGGGTCTTCTTTGGGCGGGTCTTCCTGGGCCAAAATGGGTTCATCCTTAATGGGGCGTTCGTATTTTAGGAACCATTTGTAGAGTTTGGGCCAAGAAAAGACGCGAACGGCCTCCGAATGTCCCCAATTTTTCTCTTCGATATAATTCACCTCGGTATTTCCGGCGGCTTTTAGGGCTTTCACCATCTTTCGAGACTCCTCTACGGGCACGGGTTTGTCCTTTTTTCCATGCACCACAAAATGGGGTAAATTTTTCATACCTTCTACATCCTTCAGGCGGCCACCGCCGGCAATAGGGGCCACAGCGGCAAAGCGATCGGGGGCATAGCCTGCCAGATACCAGGCGCCATAGCCGCCCATGCTCATACCGCAGAGATACACCTTCTTTCGATCCACGGCATAATGGGCCTCGGCATAGTCTAGAATTTGGATCAATTTATCATTTTCCCAGCCCTTTTGGCATTGGGGTGCGATCACGATAAAACCGAGTTCGAGTTTTCGTTCTAGTTCGTAAATCACCCCATATTTCTTCACCTTATTGAGGTCTGTGCCTTGGATACTTCGGCCATGCAGATAAATCAGCAGGGGAAATTTTTGGCCTTCTTCGCCGCTATATCCTTTGGGGAAATAGGTCCAATATTCATAGGGTAAATTTTTATTTCGGACGGCATGCAGGCCTGCTTGATCTTTTTGGCCCCAGAGCGTGCAGCTGCTCAGTAGGAGAAAAAGGAAGATATATTTATACATAATAGCAATTGATTTGGGGAGTAAATTTAGGGCATTAGAACGACTTTTTGGGGAAGATTATTTTGGGGCTGCCCCTTCCGCCGGCTTGAAACCCAGCGCAAAGCGGTATCGCTTTGCGAAGCTAGACAAAATGAGGGTTAAAACCCTCATGAGTTTTCGGGCGGGTCGGGCTGTGTCGTGGCTCGCAGGTCTGCTCGGCCCTGCAGTTTTTTTCGCTTCGCTTCAAAAAACTTGGGTCTGGCCCTTTGGGCCACCACTATCCATCCCTCAGCCAGTCGCTTCGCTCCTATTGGGCGCTTTGCGCCCTCAAACAGAAAACCCTCTAGCGGAGAGCTAGAGGGTTAAAACACTTGGCTGATATATAACAATCAGAGACCTTATTTATTCGAAGCGAACAGACTTAGGAGCATCTTGGGCATCCATAAGCATGCCTGTAGCGCCTTCAGTAGCTTCTCCTTTGGGGTCTACTTGTTCATTATTTTTCTGTTGGATATACTCATTACTATTGAGCCATGAGTTACCTTCCCACAAGAAGGCAATGATCATCCAAACAAAGAGGACCATAGGAAGAATGATCGTAGCGATCATTGGTTTCACCTCACTACCGAGGTGCATAAAGATAGCTGTAATATAGTAAGCCTTATAAAGGCTAAGTCCGATCATCACAGGAATCATGATCATTTTGGGAAGCGTAAGGCCTTCAATAAGGTGGCCATTACCAATAAGAGCGATACCTACTTCTGCTAGAGTAATGATAAGCAAAAGGATAAAACCATTGCGGCCTACTTTGATATCTTCTTCACGAGTTGTTGCGTGAGCCATGATATATGCATTAAAAGATTAATCGAATAGAGTTTAGAGTAGGTAGAAGGCTAGGAAAACGAAAACCCAAACCAAATCTACAAAGTGCCAATAAAGACCAACTTTCTCTACCATTTCGTAGCCATTTTTACGGGCAACATAAGTGCCATTAGCGGCTTGGATAGCGATAATGAGTAAGAAGGCTAGCCCAGTAAATACGTGAAAACCGTGGAAACCAGTAATAAAAAAGAAGAGTGCACCAAAAGCTTGAGGGCCAAAAGCCTCTGTTTTGATTTCTCCATCAGTAGTTTTATAGGCACCTAATGCATAATCGTTCATATCATGTTGGTAAGTAACAAGGTAAGAGTCACCGGCTTGGATCTCCATTTTTTCGGGAAGATCGCCATGGTGGTCTCTTTTTTCAAAGTACTTATTGCCTTTAGCGTCGGTAAAGTAAGTGATTTCGGTAGTTTTGCCATGGCTTTCTAGGCTAACGACCTCTTTATCCCATCCTTTTTCTTTAGCGATACCGTTAAGTTCGTCTAGAGTAAGATATTTTCCTTCATCAATATGAGTAGCGAAGGGGTTGGTATAGAGCGTCATACCTTCTGTAGAGATCAGGTTGGTCCATTCCCAAGCTTGGCAGCCGAGGAACAAGGCGCCACCTAGTACGGTAGCGAGCATCCATTTTACTACAGCAGATTGATTTTCTCTTTTACCTTCTTGTACGGCACGAAGTACAGTAACCGAACTAACGATCAGGACGAAAGTCATGAAAGTTACAAAAATAAGGGGGGCACCAGAGATGCCGAAGGGAGCCGTTTGGAACACAAAATCGGGTACGGGCCAACCTTTCACGCTAAAGCGCAGGGCGCCATAGGCTAAAAGGAATCCACCAAATGTAAAAGCATCTGAGAGGAGGAAGTACCAGATCATGAGCTTTCCGTAGCTCGCTTTGAAAGGAGACTGGCCACCATTCCAGAGATTTTCCTTCTGGGGGGCGTTATCGTGCTGCTCCTGTGTTTCGATGACTGTTTCGTTTGCCATTGTATCGGATCAATTTGTAAAAATTACAGATAGATATTTATTGTTGTATCAGAAAGAACACCAAGAGATAGAGCCAGAGGATATCTACAAAGTGCCAGTAAGTAAAAGTCAAGTCAATTTTGAGTGTACGTTTGGGCGTGGGCACATCAAATCGGCCGCGGATAAGGCCGACAGCGAGAACGACTAGGGCAACAACTCCGCCCATCACGTGCAAGACGTGAGCGGCAGTAATCAAGTAGAGAAAGCTACTAGATTGATTAGCGACCAAGTCGATACCGACTGCTTGTAGTGACTCCCAGCCAGCGTACTGTAGGCCAATGAAAGCGAAACCTAGCAGAAAGCCTAAAAAGTAGAGTCCTTTAAAGGTTTTTGCATCTGCTCTAAGGTATGCTTTTTTGGACAAGTAGAAAGCGAGGCTACTTCCAAGGATAGCAATTGTGCTATAAAAGAACTCATTGGGAAGCGGAAAGTTATACCAGTTGGCAGAAGCTTTTCGCACAATGTAGGCACTAGTAAATGCCGAAAAGAACATAATCATCCCCACAATGCCCATCCAGAGGGCAAATTTTTTGGGGTGAATACGTTTTACTGTTTTATTTAAAGTGCTCATGGCGCTTTGATTTTAGATCTTATCAATCATGAGGGCCAAAAAAACCACCAATTGATAAACTAGAGAAGCTAGCATTAGCTGTCTTGCTGCTTTTGCAGTTGTTTGCTTAAACAAACGGATAGCAAAATAGAGGAAGAACAACCCCATAAAGAACATAATGCCAGCGGCAATATAGCCAGAAATGCCCAGACTAACGGGTGCCCAACTCATTGCAATAAGGCAAAGCACATAAAATGCTGCTTGAAGTGCTGTCTCTTTTGTCCGGCCATCTTTTTGGCTAGAGGGCAAGAGATAGAAACCGCCTTCTGCATAGTCCTTGTAGGCCACCCAAGCAATAGCCCAAAAGTGGGGAAATTGCCAGAGAAACTGTAGGCTAAACAGAAAGAAGGCCGCCAATCCCAGCTCGCCAGTTGCAGCAACCCAACCAATAGCCATAGGAAGTGCTCCGGGCACGGCTCCTACCCAAACGGCTACAGGAGAAATTCGTTTTAATGGCGTGTAGATAAAGGCGTAACTCACCAAAGAAACAGAGCCTAAAAAAGCGGTCATCGGATTAAAGAAGGCTAGAGCCAACAAACCCACAGCAGCCGCAATGCCAGCAAAAAGAACAGCCTCCCAGCTTTCCATTCGACCAGCAGGAAGAGGACGGTCTTGCGTCCGCTTCATCTTTCGGTCTGTATCTTTTTCCAACACCTGATTTAAGGTATTGGCCGATGCAGTTACCAGAAAGCCTCCTAAGCCTAGGAGCAGAAAGTGATAAGCATTAAAACTCTCTGTTCCTAGGTAGTAGGCTGTACATGCTGAAAATACTACCGACAGTGCCAATCTAGCCTTAGCTAGAGCCATATAGTTTTTCCACTTCTGGCCCAAAAGACTGCTACTAACGGTAGTACTATTATTCGTATTCAAAATATCAATCTTGATTTAGAATAGATCATTATCAGGAAGACTAATGTCCTCCGTCTACTTCACCCTCTGCTAGAGGTTCATTCTGCATTACGAATTCACGATCTTCGTAACGGCTGATATCGTAAGGCCAGCGGTGAACCTCAGGGATAGGTCCATCCCAGTTTCCATGACCAGGATTGATAGGAACAGTCCACTCTAGTGTAGTTCCACCCCAAGGGTTTTGTTCTGTTTGCTTTCTTCCTCTGTAGATAGAGTAGAAGAAGTTAATGATAAACAGAATTTGTAGGAAGAAGGCAATGATCGCGGCAATAGTAATCACCTGGTTCATCGTATCAAACTGGTTAAAGGCTTGGAAAGTGTCGAAAGAGTAGTAACGACGAGGAATACCAGCCATCCCTTGATAGTGCATAGGACCAAATACGGCATAAGCAGTAATCAAAGTACCCCAGTAGTGAATTTGTCCCAAGGTTTCATTCATATAACGACCAAACATCGTAGGGAACCAATGGTAAATTCCAGAGAACATACCAAAGAAAGCAGCTACCCCCATTACAGTATGGAAGTGAGCAACTACGAAGTAAGTATCGTGCTGTTGCATATCAATAGTGGCGTTACCCAAGAAGATACCCGTCAAACCACCAGAGATAAAGAGCGATACAAAACCGATAGAGAACAAAGAAGCCGAGTTATAGCGCATATTACCCCCCCATACCGTTGCAATCCAGTTAAATACTTTTACCGCTGAAGGTACAGCAATAATCAAAGTAAAGAGTACAAAGATATTAGAGATGAAGGGATTCAATCCACTAACATACATGTGGTGAGCCCATACTAGGAATGAAAGTACACCAATACCTAGGATAGAGAATACCATGGCCTTATAACCAAAGATCGGCTTACGAGCATGTACAGAAAGTACCTCAGAAACCAATCCCATTGCAGGCAAAACAATGATATATACCTCAGGGTGCCCCAAGAACCAGAACAAATGCTGGTACAAAATGGCGTTACCCCCTACTCTATCTGTCAATGCTTCACCAGCTACATAGATTTCATCTAGGAAGAAACTAGTACCAAGCATACGGTCCATCATCAACATGAAGAAACCAGAAGTAACAACGGGGAAAGAAAGCAGACCCAAAACAGCAGTGAGCAAGAAAGCCCAAATTGTCAAAGGCATGCGGAACATCGTCATCCCCTTAGTACGCATGTTCAAGATCGTAGAGATATAGTTGATACCTCCCAAAAGCGTAGAGACTACAAAGAAAACAAGCGCCAACAACCAAAGCGTCATACCCGCTTTAGATCCATCAGATGCCTGTGGTAGTGCACTAAGCGGAGGGTAGGCTACCCATCCCCCAGAAAAGGGGCCCGTATTCAAGAACAAAGAGATAAACATAATTACACCAGCCAAAAAGAAGAACCAGTAAGAAAGCATGTTCATCAGTGGCGAAGCCATATCTCGGGCTCCAATCTGCAATGGAATAAGTAAGTTCGAGAAAGTACCCGATAATCCAGCAGTAAGTACAAAAAATACAATGATGGTACCGTGCATGGTCACCAAAGCATAGTAAAAGTCAGGGCTCAAAGTACCTTTACCAGAAGCGGGATCTACATCGATCCAGCCCCCGAGCAAGGGTTGTAGCCAAGACAAGTCTGCATCAGGAAAGCCCAATTGCAAACGGAAAATAACAGACATTGCAGCCCCAATGACGGCCCAAAACATCCCCGTAATCAAAAACTGTTTTGCAATGGTTTTGTGGTCCATGCTAAACAAATAACGATCAATAAAAGACGATTGGTACTTATCACCGTGATGGTGATCATCATGGCCGTGTCCGTGCCCGTCTCCACCCTGTGGAGCGTGCAGTTCCTTTTCTGTGATATTAATATCAGCCATAAGAAGGTAATTTATAAAATAGTGAACAAGTGTTTTTAAAACTAAGAAGGCTGCTCTTCAGATACTGTGTTCGTAGTCACAGAGTCCATAACAGGGGCCTCAATAGGCTCAGGTTGAGCCAAAACGCTCATTGTTGCGGCTTTAGCATCAGCAGCTGCTTTTTTAGCAGCATCTACATCCAAAGTAGTCCGAGCAATTTTCAAAGCGGCCAATACTTTAGCCTCTGCTTCTTCCATTTTGCTCAAGCTAGCGCCAGCAGCGGCAGCCATTGCTTCTTGCAAGCTAGCCAATTCTGCCTTAACAATTTCTTTTTGCGCCAATAGTTGTTCAAAATCAAGCTGTCCTTTTTCTACATCCTTAAACGGATCCTTGTCCGTACCACGAACATTGTTCAAGTAATGAGAAGTGGCCTCGATACCGTCAAACCATTCGGCATATTCCTCTAGAGTAACTACCTTAAGTACACGGCGCATAGAGTAGTGACCACGGCCACAAAGCTCTGCACAAGCCAATTCGTACTCAAAAGCTTCCCAACGTTTCTTATCGGGGTTCTGCTTGTCAGGAATATTCCAGTTGTCATAGTTCTTATAACGATTACGCATAGAGTCAGAAGTAACAACAGGCGTAAAGACAAAATATGTAGGCATACCAGGTACAGCATCCATTTTTACACGGAACTGAGGAAGGTAAAAGTTGTGCAATACGTCTCTAGAATTGATCCGCACACGCACCTTTTTACCTACAGGCAAAACGATTTCACTAGGATGAAAATCATCAATGTTTTTCTTATCGGTCCAGTCTTGACCCAATGGGTTGGTCCCATCAATTTTTGTAAAGTGCTTTGTTCCTAGCTTTTGGTCGCGGCCAGGATAACGGAGCAACCAAGCAAACTGCATCCCAGTTGCCTCAATCTCCATATAATCCTCTCCAGCTACTTCCTCAGGAGTAACATCCGCCATGATTTCATTCCAAGCCTGCAAACCACTCACCACCAAAAAAGTCATGATAATTGCAGGTACAAGCATCCAGATCATCTCCAAACGATCATCATGTGCCCAATACTTGGCCCGACGGCCCTTCTGCCCTCTAAACTTCCATGCAAAGAAGAATAGCGCAAACTGACAACCAAAAAATACAATAGACGTAAAGAACAAAGTCGTATTAAATACGCTATCTACCATAGGACCATGCAGCGATGCCGCCGTATTTGGGCCCCATCCCAATAAATAAGGAATGTAATAAATAAACGATACAATACAAGTAAGGAGAAAGCCAATCACGAAGACCATTCCTAGGCCCGCATGAAAGTTGTTTCGTTCAAACTCCTCCGCCTTTTCACCTCTTACTAAAGAGGCAAGTTCGCGCGCTCTAGCGATCTGTACAATAAAGACAGTAGCGAGAACGATGATAATGAGTAGAAGCCAAGTCATGTTCTATAGGTTTTTCTGCAGCTAACAGCTGCCAATAATATTATTTACTTCGCAAATATAACAAAAGAGGCCAAAAGATTGATTAACGCCCCTCGCAAAGAACTAATCTTTAGAATCTTTTTAAATTGTTAAAAAGTCTAAAAATTGGGAACTTTTTTCTTGCCAATCTAAAACTATTTTGGGGCCTCCGCAGCAAGCTGCGGCGCTGCCTTTCACAGCTCGCAGGTCTGCTCGGCCCTTTGGCGCTTGCAGCGCCTCGGTCTGCGGCTTCGCCGCCCTGCTTCAGTCGCTAGGCCTGCGGCGCGCTGCGCCTGCAAAACCGTTTAATTGGACCAAAGCGGCCCGGCCATCAGCCGCGAAGCGGCTTACTGGCCTAGCGCTGTGAAAGGGGGCGGCATAGCCGCCGACCCAGGGCGGCCTTGGCCGCCCGCAGGGCCGAGCAGACTTGCGAGCCCTGAAACATAGCGGCGGGCGTTAGCCCGCAGGCCCCAAATCATCAGTATTCTAGAGATCGTACCAAACGTGGTGATGCTTACTCTCGTCTACATAAGGATCATTCTTAGGCATCAAAGATGCGCCAGACAATACTTGGAAAGTAACAAATAGGAACAAGCCCAAAAAGCCAATCATCGTTCCTAGCTCTAGAAGGCCTGGAAAGTGAATCCCCATTACAAATTGAGTGGGATGAGCTTCTTCTGCATGAGTTTCTTCTGCATGCGCTTCTTCGCCATGAGCATCTGCATGAGCATGAATTTCTTCGGCAGCAGGAGTATGGGCAGTAGCAGAATCAGTTGTTTCTGTAGTTGGAGCCTCTTCTGCATGTCCTTCTTCTGCATGTCCTTCTTCTCCATGTTGAGGCTGAGCAGTAAGTACAGCTTTTGGAGCTTGGTTGAGCTGCAAAAGATCACCATGAGCATCATGTCCTTCTTCTCCATGTTTATGATCATCGCCATGAGCGTGGCTAGCATGTTGAGCATGCTCCCAGTTGTGCCAAACACCAGGTTTAATCATTTGGAAATAATCTACCCAGTGGCCTAGCAAAACGATCACTGCAACAAGGGCCAAAGTACCTTTAGCGCGCTTAGAATTGTTCATCATGAGGATGAAGAAAGGCAGAATAAAGTTGAGTAAGACATTGAGGTAGAAGACGGCGGGAAACTGATCGAAACGAAGGTCGAAGTATTGTGTTTCTTCTCCGTTATTTGCATACCAAATGAGGAGAAACTGCGAGAACCAGAGGTAGGTCCAGAATACGCTAAATCCGAAGATATACTTACCGAGGTCATGTGTGTGCTCCTTAGTGAAGTACTGCATATGGCCGCGGCTTTGCAAGAAAAGGATGAGCAAAAAGATGATACAAATTGCGCTTACCCAAACACTTGCGGTAGCATACCAAGCAAAGAGCGTACTATACCAGTGAACATCTACAGACATTACCCATTGCCAGATAGCATAAGCGCTAGAGAAACCAGCGATGGGCAAGAAAATAGCTGACCACATGTGAATTTTTTCATAGTTCACCTTACGCAAAGAGCGATCGCCATCTTGTTCTAGCGACAATCTGCGGATCATCATAGCGAAAAGCGTCCATACCCCAAGCACCACCAAAGTGAGTACATAATTGAAGGGGTTAAGGAAAGCCGACTTATGGATAACCAGGTGATCTTCAGCTAGAGCGGTTTCATCGCTCCAGAGGTAGAGATAGTCAGTTCCTTCAGCGTCTAGATAAACGCCTGCAGCAATAAGTGCAAAAAAGATGAGGCCAACAGGCATGAACATCATCATGGCCTCGGGCACTCGTTTAAAAATAGTTTGCCATCCGCCCCAAGCTACAATATGAGTAGACAAAAAGAAGAGGGAAGCGAAAGCGATACCGGTAAAGAAGGCGGTATTATGGAGTAAATTGGTCCAGAAGCGGACATGTCCATAGTCGCCATCCGTAAAGTAAGTAACCCCAAGGCTAATTGCTCCGATGAGAGTCATGATCGCGGTGATCATTTTAAGTTTCCCATCAAAGACAAACTGAGGGTTATCCTGAATTGCGTGGTTGTGATGCGCACCCATTAGTTATCAGTTTCTATAGGTTTAGTCAATAGTTTTGATTCAATCTGAAGTTAGTCATCACTAACCCTTATTTCTTATCTTCTTCAGTAGCTGTTTCTTCGGCCTCAGTTTCTTCGGCTGCGGGAGTAGCTACTTTGTTTTGGCCATTAGCGGTAGGCAAGTCATATGTTTCGGCTTGCAAGCTACGGATATAGTGGATCACCATCCAGCGCTCATCATGGCTTAGTTTATCGGCATGAGAGAGCATAACCCCTTTACCGTGTACAATGGCGTGGTAATAGCGGCCATCGGTAGCATTTTTGAGGTCATCAGTCATGTAGTTGGCTGGGGCGTTGGGGTAGGGTCCGTCGCCGCTATTCCATAGTTGGCCATTTCCGTCGCCTTCTTCACCATGGCAAGAAGCGCAGTATACTACATAAAGCTCTTCTCCTTGGGCCAAGATTTTTTTGAGGTCATCCTCATTTTTGGCTTTGAGTGGATTTTCTGTAATGGCCTTCATGGCTTCATTGCGTCCTGCTTCTGTATTATCAAAAGCATAGACGGGAAAAGTAAACTCAGAAGCGCCACCGGGGGTGGTAGCTGTTTTATTAAATGGTACAGTACCGGCAACGGGTTTGCGAGGTTTGGCAAATTCCTGATACTCTTCTTCAGAAGAGTTTGTATTAAAGCGGTAGTACGTATTTACGTTTGCTTCATAGGCAATAGAGTGGCCCATATCGGGCATATACTCATAACCAGCAAACTCACCTCCAGACTTGCCACAGCTTCCGAGGAAGAAAGCTGAAAGGGCAATAGCTGCGAAGAAGTATAGATTAGGTAATTTCATATCAATCACGTATAGAAGGGTGAGATGAAGTTATTAGATATTTTTGATCTTGGGTTGCTCGCAGGCGCCGGTGCTAAGGAGTTTAGCTTCTAGGGCTTGGCGTTGTTCCTCAGACATATTGGTTACATCAAAGGCGACACAGAAATGGTCATCGGTAATACGAGGATCGAGGTAAGGGTTAGTTACGCCGGGGCCTAAGCCACAAACCAGGTAAAAAGTGACCACCATTCCGACAGCAGCCATGAGTACAGTAAACTCAAAAGTGATCGGAATAAAAGAGGGCGCAGAGAAATAAGGCTTACCACCAAAAATGATGGGCCAATCTCTGGTGAGCGTCCAAGTCATAAATCCAAAGGCGGTCAATGCACCAAAGAGGCCATAAACAAAACCTGCAATATGCAAGCGCGATTCTTTAAGGCCCAAAACGGGGTCTAGACCGTGTACGGGAAAGGGCGTAAAGACGTCCCAGATTTCGTTCCCCTCTTCACGGATATCTCTAACAGCGTCCATCAACACTTCTTCATCTGTGTATAGACCGTAGAGGATAGTTTTATTCAACTGTTTCATCAGCTTTATTTTGGTCTGCCCCTATTTGGGGCAGTAGGTCATTCAAAGGTTAAAGGATTAGGCTTCGCTGCTTAGTTCTTCAGCAGTTGTATGTTGGTGCATATTTTCACCACAATACTGATCACCAGAGCTCTTCAAGATAGATTTCACCTCGGCGATAGCTACAACTGGAGCCACACGCATAAAAATGAGGTAAAGAACGCCAAAGAGGCCAAAAGTGAAGAGGTATACCCCAACCTCTACCCAAGAAGGAGAGTAATAGCTCCAGCTAGAAGGCAAGAAATCGCGGTGTAGGGTTGTTGCGATAATAACGAAGCGCTCAAACCACATTCCGATGTTTACTACAATAGAAAGGATAAAAGTAACCAAAACACTTCTGCGCAGGCGCTTCACCCAGAAAAACTGGGGTGTGATTACGTTACAAGTCATCATAGCGAAGTAAGACCACCAGTAAGGACCTAATGCACGGTTATAGAAAGCAAACTGCTCATAGACATAACCAGAGTACCAAGCGATGAAAAGCTCAGTCAAGTAAGCTACACCTACAATTGAACCGGTCAAAACAATTACCTTGTTCATTGACTCAATATGCTGCTGCGTGATATAATCTTTCAGCTGCGGCAAAGCAATTGAGGTTAGGATCATTAGTGTTTGCACCATAGCAAAACCAGAGAAGATCGCACCTGCTACAAAGTAGGGAGGGAAGATCGTGGTATGCCATCCGGGTACAACAGAGGTAGCAAAGTCAAAAGATACAATGGTGTGTACAGAAAGTACAAGAGGAGTAGCTAATCCAGAAAGAACCAAAGCCATGGCCTCCCAACGTTGCCAGTGCTTGGCAGAACCAGTCCAACCAAAAGAGGCAAAGTTATAAATACGCTTACGGAAGCCCTTGGCACGGTCGCGAATAGTTGCGAAGTCAGGAATCAGTCCCATGTACCAGAACAAAAGCGATACAGTAAAGTAAGTAGAGATAGCGAATACATCCCAAAGTAGTGGTGAGTTGAAGTTTACCCACAAAGGACCACGTGTGTTAGGATAAGGGAAAACGAAGAAGGCCAACCAAATACGTCCCATGTGAATACCTGGGAAGAGCGCCGCACAGATTACGGCAAAAATGGTCATCGCCTCTGCGGCACGGTTTACCCCCGTACGCCATTTTTGGCGAAAAAGCAGCAAGATGGCCGAGATAAGTGTACCGGCATGACCGATACCTACCCACCATACAAAGTTGGTAATATCCCAACCCCAACCTACAGTACGGTTGAGGTACCAGCTACCAATTCCAAACCAGATGGTAACAAACAAGGCCAAAGCACCAAAGGCGAGTAGCCCCAAAGCGCCCAACAAGAGCATTACCCATTTACCATTGGGCAACTCCTCCGTTGGGGAACAGATATCCTCAGTAATCTGATGATATGTCTTATTGCCCATTACTAATGGTGGGCGAATATCTGATACAACTGAGCTCATAAGAGTTTGATTTTATGATAATAGACGATTCTTTATTCTAAAATTAAGCGAAGTTCACATCTGTATTCTGCACCTTCATCAAGTAGGTTACAGCAGAACGAACATTTACTTCTTCCAAGGCGAGGTAACCACGAGCAGACTCCATCCAAGCTAGAACTTGGCTTTCTTTGTCGTTGCGGTCTCCAAAAGCGATAGCGCCAGTAGGACAAGCAGCTTGACAAGCTACTTTTACATCGCCATCCATAAGGCGGCGGCCCTCTACTTTTGCAGTCAATTTAGCCTCTTGCAAACGTTGTACACAGAAGCTACACTTCTCAATAACACCTCTTGAGCGAACAGTCACATCAGGGTTGAGGACCATACGAGTAAGGTTATCTGTCATATAAGTATAGTACTCATCGTTCTCCATTCCGCGGTTCATATCTACTTCATTCAAAGCAAATGTATCGGCAGAAGTGTAGTCCAACCAGTTGAAACGACGTACTTTATAAGGGCAGTTGTTGGCACAGTAACGAGTACCAATACAGCGGTTATAAGTCATCTGGTTCAAACCTTCAGAACTGTGGTTGGTTGCGGCTACAGGACAAACGTTCTCACAAGGAGCGTTATCACAGTGCTGACACATCATGGGCATATAAGCCGTATTGGGTGTCTCTTCATCACCGTAGTAGTAGCGGTCAATACGCAACCAAGTCATTTCGTGTGCCTTAGATACCTCAAACTTACCAACAACGGGAACGTTGTTTTCCGCCATACAAGCTACGGTACAAGCACCACAACCTGTACAGGCGTTCAAGTCGATAGACATGGCCCACCAGTGACCAGTACCATATACCTCATTTCTATCAGGATAAAGGCCTTTGTCATTCAGGTACTGATAGTTCTTACGCTTAGCGTGTAGTTCTTTGAGACCAGACTTAAGATCTTTAGCTGAAGATTGAAAGAATACCGAGCGGTTGGTTAGTGAGCCTTGGAAACCACGGTGGCCCAATACCTGCTCATCCACATTAAATGGCTTGCCAGTAGACTCATCAACGATAGTTTTTCCAGATTCATCTTTAGAGGTCAAGCCGTACGTATGGTGCATTTGCACACAAGCAAACTGAGCGTCGCGGCCCACCTTAGTAGGAGCGCTTACGCTAGCAGAGCTATAAGTAAAGTTTTTACACTCAGGGAAGAGGTTCTTACCGACTAGGTTACCCGCTTTTCCGGCTTTTGTGCGACCATAACCCAATGCAATAGCAATAGTTTGGGGGTGCAAACCGAACTGACGGATAACAGGCAACTGATAAGTGTTTTCGCCAATTTTAATCTCAGCGATATCCCCATCTTTCATGTTATCGTAAGGTGTTGTATAATCATTATCGCCATTCCATTTTACAGGAATTGCAATAAAGTTATCCCAAGTGGTACGCATTACGGGATCAGGCATTTCCTGCAACCAAGGGTTGTTGGCATACTGACCAGAACCAAGTGCTACTGTTTCGTAGAAAACGGCCTCTAGGGCATCGCTGCTCTTCTCAGACAAGCTAGACAAGGCTGCTTGAGCAATGCTCAAAGCGCCACTACTTGCAACAGGAGCCACTTCCTCTTCTACAGTTTCTTCTTTTTCGCTAGGAGTAGGAACAGCAGTTACTGTAGTTTCTTCTCCATCTTTGGCTTCTTCTACAGGAGCAGCAGCTACCGTTGCCTTAATACCAGGAGCGGCATCGGGGTTAGAGAGCTTCAACATACCGTCATGCAGTACGTTGGTCCAGAAAGAAGCTTTGGTCATAAAGCGGTTCTGAGCAGCAAACAACTCGCTGGTCCAGAATGCTTTGATATATTCAAAATAAGGCTGTTCGCCTTGCATGGCTTTATTGGCCCAAGTCAATAGTGTCTGACCTGCAGCACGTGTTTTGAACAAGGGGTTAATGGTGGGTTGTACGATATAGTACTCTCCTTGTTTGGGGTTAACATCACCCCAAGCCTCTAGATAATGATGATCAGGAGCAACATATTGACAAAGGGCAGCAGTTTCATCTAAAGCAGCATTAAAGGCCACTGTAAATTTCTTAGCTGCGGTCATTTTTTTCAAAGCAGTAGCAAACTGAGCAGCCAAAGCAGGCAAATCATAAGCGGGGTTAGCGCCCATTACGATCACTGCATCATAGTTACCTAAGTTATTTACCAAGTTTTTGATGCTAGTATCATTTCCTTTGCGTTGCTTAGAGTAACCGCTCCAGATGATAGTTTTGCCATAGGCACCTAGCATCTCATTGATTCCATTAACTACTTTTTGGATATTTACATCGTTGATACCGCAAACCACCAAAGCACCAGTTTTAGCGGCAGCAACCAATTTCTTGGCCGTGCTCTTAATGGCTTTATTGGCTTTGGTCCAGCTAAACTTAGCAGAAGCTGCTCCGCCAGAATTGCCCGTTAGTGCTGCTACTTCATTATAAAGTGCTTTAACGGCCATGGCTTGTTCAGAAGGCTTAATCAATACACGGTGATCTGCATTAGATCCAGTCATAGACATATTTGCCTCAAACTGAATGTGTACGCTCATTTCCTTTTCTACCTTATCGGCCACTTCCCCTTTGCTATCTACAAAGGTTTTCATTGGAAAGTTTTGTTTACGGCTCTTGGCATAATCTACGCTAAACTCTACTGGAGAGATCCATGTTCCTAAGAAGTCACAATCAATACCAACAATACATTTGGCTTGCTCGAAACGGTAGTTAGGAATAGCCGACTTGCCATACATCTCCTTATTGGCTTCTAGCAAAGCAGAAGAAGAAAAAGGATCGTATTGAATATGCTCAGCTCCAGCATAAGTTGCTTTGAAGTCCGCAATAGCGCGCTCCAAAGAAGGGCTGAGTACGGTATGAGAAACGATAGCTACTTTAGAAGCAGCAGACAATGCTTTCTTGGCCTCTTTATCTAGGGCAGTCCAGCTCATTTCTTCGTACTTATCGCCAGCTACCTTTCCGGCAGACTTGATGCGATTTGTATCATATAGATCTAGAACAGAAGCTTGTGTGCGAGCAGAAGTTCCGCCTTGAGTAAAGGCATTAGGATGCCCTTCAATTTTAATTGGACGTCCCTCTCTAGTTTTTACTAGAACGGGTACACAATCTCCACCATTAAGAAAGGTAGAGGCATAATAGGTAGCCACACCAGGAACAATTTCCTCGGGCTTCACCAAATAAGGGATGGCCCGTTTTACGGGAATTTCACAGCTAGCCAAAGTAGCTGCACCCAATCCAAAACCTACGTATTTCAAAAAATCACGACGGCTAGGGCCCTCGCCCTCCGTCTGCTCTTCCGATGCAGGAAACTCATTTTGCTGTGCTTTGATAAACTCAGCATCTTGGGTCAAATCTTCTACACTAACCCAAACCTTGTTAGTATTCTCCTGTTTGCTCATATCGCTTGAAGATAAAATATGTTGTACGGGATTGCTCCCAGAATTTTGCTAATTAGTATTTACTCAAACAACAGCAGAAAGTTGAGCCCTCTGGCCCAACCTCCTGTTGTATCTTATGCTAGTAGTGACACTTCTGACACTCAAGACCACCGATTTCCTCTACGGTTACGCCACCTTCTTGAATCTCTTTGTGGTACTCTTCGTACTGCTTGTAGTAATCGGCCTGATAGTAGGCGTTTTCGTCAAACTTCACCTTGGTCTGACGGTGACAGTTTACACACCATCCCATAGAAAGAGGAGCATGCTGTTTTACTACAGCCATTTCCTCTACAGCACCATGGCAATCCTGACACTCTACTTTACCCGCAGTTACGTGCTGAGAGTGATTAAAGTAAACATGATCGGGAAGGTTGTGAATACGAATCCAGCTTACCGGCTTAGTATTTACCAATTTGCTCTCTTCTGAAGTCTGGATAAACTGAGGTACAGCAGCCAATTGCGTTTTGATATCGCCTTCTGCCATGCCCTCATTAGAAGCTTTGAGCCATTTTTCATATACGGCCAAACGGCTTTCCAAGCTTACTGTATCGCTAAAGTAAGCGCCATATTCAGCTGTTTCCATAGAAATGGGGTTAAATCCAGTAGAAGCATAAATCTTCAAGATTTCTGCTGTTCCATGCTCTGGTCCTTTTTTCACTGCAGTGTGGCAGTTCATACAAGTGTTCATAGCAGGAATTACCGCATGCTTAGAGCGGCGAGCGCCATCATGGCAATACTGGCAATCGATGCCATTTTTGCCCGCATGCAAAGCATGAGAAAACTTAATAGGCTGCTCGGGTGCGTAGTTTTGCTGACGGCCCAAATTGATCGCATTGTTTACCGTAGTATAGCCACCAAAAATCACTAGAGCAAAAATCAACAAACGAACAATCGTAGGATTGAGCACAATTTGCAAAAATGATTTGTTAGCCACAGGCTCTCCACCTGTTTTCTGGGCAGCCAGACGGTTTAGGTTGTTGATGTAACGAGCCAAGAAGACCGTACTCAAAGCCAAAACAACGGCCAAGATGATCAAGATGATCCCCGTATTAGAGTTATCCTCTTTGGCAGGTCCTTCATTGCCTCCTTCTGCAACAGCCGTTACACAGGGAGGAGAATCACAACCAAACTCGTATTTGTTTTGGATGTAAACCAACATATCTAGAATGTCGGCATCTGTTAAAGCAGGGAAAGGCGTCATCACTGACCCCCACTTTTTGTACAAATCAGCGGCATACGCTTGAGACGCTGCTGAATTGTCTGCAATTAAACCCTGAGAGTTCCGAATCCAAGCATAAAGCTCTTCTTGCGGAAATTCGGCCCAACGGGCTTCCACATCGCCTAGGGCAGGACCAGTCGCATTGTCCTTCATGTTGGCGTTGTGACAAGAGGCACAGTTCGCCAAGAATAATTCCTTACCATGCTTGGCATCTTGCGCCTGCGCCCCTAACGAAAGGGCCAAAAACAGGAACGCAAGGGAAAAGTAGCGTACTAAGTTTTGATATATCATTTCTGTCAATTTTTTGTCAAAAAACCGCATTGTCGCTTTGTGCGCAAATTTACAATGTTGCTTAACATTTCCAAAATGTTTATAAAGAGTCCAAGTTATTTAGATATGGTCTAAATAACTAAGGGCATTAAGGTTTCGCTAACTGCCTTAGCAGCTACTTTTTATGGGGCTTTCCACTGAGTTCCCCCTATTTTCGTTAAACGGCCTTGGCCTTTATTTTTTTAAAATAAAGGCCAAAAACCATCTACAAAGCCTAAGTTCTTGCTCTTTTTCTATTTTTAGGCGCTGGCTAGGGCCCAAATAACGCCAAAGCGTTTTGATTTTCTTATACCTATATATAATAGCTGCAAAGCTAAACGGAATGCCTTAAGTTAATAGCAATTTTCAATTTGCTTCTAAGCTGCAATTTCTTAAAAAAAGCTTAAGGTTGCAAAAAAATATCCGAGCTTTATGAACAATTAGAACTAGTCTAACTTATTCTCTTCTTATTTTGGCCCCAGGCGCTGGCTTGGCCTAGCGATGTGCAGGGGTGGCCGAAGGCCAGACCGAGCTTTTGAGCGCAGCGAAAAAGCGAAGGGCCGAGCGAACAGCGAGCCCCGAAACGTAGCGCCTGCCGCAGGCAGGAGGCCCCAAAATCAAAAAAAATTATTCTTCATTATTATTTTAATCGCAACCCATGAAAAAAACTATCCTTTTTCTCTTCATCTGCCTAGCTCAAATTAGCTGGGCCCAGAGCAGTGAGCTCCTGCAATATATTAGTCAGGACGCTATGTATACCTTTGTTTTGCGCCCCCAAAACCTAAACGACAAGGCCAACTGGAGCGAAGTGCAGGAATACCCCGCCATTAAAGAGTTTTCTAGAGGCTTTGGGCCTGCTTTGGGCGCCAATGAGCCCGATTTTTTTAAAGACCTTTTCCAAAATCCCCAAAAGCTCGGGATCAACCTTGAGCAGAATAGCTACCTCTTGTTTAATAGTGAGATTAGTACGGATTATGGGACAGAAGTCGAAGCGCAGCTGATTGCCCCCCTAGCCGATGCCCAAAAGTTTGAGGCGGCTTGTCAGGCCCTATTTAAGGAGGAAGAGTTCAAAAACAAAAGCCAAAAAGATGGCTACAACTGGCTGCAAGTGCAGGGTTTTAGCTTGGCCTGGAACGCTAAGGTCTTGTTTATTTTTGCCTCTACTCCCGAAAATTTCTTTGCTCCCGAAAGCCAAGAGATGAACTACATGAAGCAGTTTGATATGTTTCAGCAGTGCATCAATATGGATAGCCAAGAGAGCCTAAACAACCTCAAGGTATATAATGACTGGGAGGCAACGGTCCGCGATATGGGTGCTTGGCTCAATTATGAGCGTTTTATGCAGCTGTATGCCCAAAGCGCTGAAGGCCTCAACCGCGAACTTGGCCGAGAAGCCGCTATGTTTATGCGAGAAATTATGCCTCTTATGCTCAGTATGTATGGCGATCTCTATGCGGGGATGGACCTCTCTCTAGAAAAAGGGAAAATTGTGGCCGAGTCTAAGTTTTATGGCAATCAGGATTACATTGACCTCTATAGCGATATTGCCAATAGTAAGGCCAATACCAAGGTGCTCAATTACCTCGATGGCCAAAATACTATCTTTTATACCTACACGCATTTTAGCCCTGAAGGCACTTATGAAGGCCTCAAGAAACTGGCCCAGAAAAAAGCCGGTCCCCAAAGTGATATCGTTGACCGCCTCTTCAAGTTTATGGAAATCTTTATTGATGAAAAAGCCAGCTTCAATTTCCTAAAAGGCGACCTTTTCATTGCCTTTAATGGCCTGTCTATGCAAAAGTATATAGATAAGGATTATGTCTATAACGAAGAAAGTGACAATTATGAAATGGTAGAGCGGGAAGTAGAAAAGCCCCTCCCCAATTTTGTAGTGGGTGCTTCTTATGGCAACAAAAAAGATATCCTCAACCTGATCGAGATTGTAGAGATTCTAGGCTTTGCCACAAAAATCAAAAGCAATAAGTACGAAATTAGCCTGCCCCAAAGCCCTAAGTTCTATTTGGTCCTAGATGGCAATCTACTCCTCTTTGGTAGCGATAAAGATCGCCTGGTTAATGGCAAGAAGTATAAGAAAATGGATAGCAAGCATAAGGCTTACCTGAAAAATGATAACCAAACCATTTTCTTCTCTCCCGAAAATGCCATCGCCCTAGTAGAGCGCGTCAATACCCTCAAACCCAATACTTTTTCTGAGCGCGAACTCAAGGAAATGAAACGCTTTGCCAAAGGCCTCCAAGATATGAGCGTACATACCTATAAGCCCAAGGCCAACGCCCCTTATATTCGCCAAGAAATGATCTGGGATCTAGAAAACAAAGAGGAAAATGCCCTAAATACCTTCTTCCGCTTTGTCAATGAGCTCTATCTTTCTACTCAAAAAGGCATGTAATGAGCATTCGCTGGAAAATTGCACAGGCCGCCGAAATCCGCTGGTGGCAAGGGTATTTGGCCAAAAAACAAGCCGCTGATTATCTAAATTGGAAACAGAACTACTGGAGCAATTTTCTCCAAGATCTCCAAACCGATTTTCCCCTGCAGCTCCATGGCCCTATCCTAGACGCTGGGGCGGGGCCCGCAGGCATTTTTTGCCTGCTGCAAGAGGATGCTGCCATCACGGCTGTCGATCCGCTTTTTAATCAATATGAAGCCAAACTCCCCCATTTCCAAAGGAATGATTACCCCAATACGGAATTCATTAACCAAACTTTGGAGGAGTTTGTACGGCCCAAGCAGTTTTCTAGCATCTTTTGCCTCAATGCCATTAATCATGTGCAAAATTGGGAGCGCTGCCTGCAAAATCTAATCGATTCTCTGGCCCCCGGCGGCCAATTGATTTTGTCTACGGATGTTCATCGCCACCCCTGGCTTTACCCCATTTTTAAGGCCCTGCCCGGCGATATTCTTCACCCACAACAACATCAACTGCAGCATTATTTGCAGGCCCTTCAGGCCTTTTCACCCAGCCGTTTAGAACATAAACGCCTAAAACGAGAAGCCATTTTTGATTATGTGGTGTTCTTTTTTCAAAAATAACTAAATGATAAAAGCCTCAGCTAATTTTTAGCTGGGGCTTCTTTTTTGGGGCCTCCCGCCTGCGGCGGGCGCTACGTTCCAGGGCTCGCAGGTCTGCTCGGCCCTTCGCTGGCTTCGCCAGCTCGGTCTGGCCTGACGGCCACCCTTGCACATCGCTAGGCCGCTCATCCTGCGGCCCTGCTTTTGGCATTCGGCTTCGGCCCACCCTTGCACATCAGTTACTCCCTTTGGTCGTCGAAGACGCCCTAAAGGGCTTGTTGTGACCGCTCATCCTGCGGCCCTGCTTTTGGCATTCGGCTTCGGCCCTATGATGGGCCCAACATTCTATCTTCTTGCGCTTTCTTTTTCTTGGCTTTCTTGGCTTTTCGGGCCGCCGTTTTTTTCTGGATATTGCTCTTGATTTCTTGAAACAGTTGCTCAAAGGAATCAAATTCCCGATTATAAGATAGCCCCACCCCCGTACGCACCACTGGCCCAAAAAGACTGGTTTCACTCTTATTATATACCCGCACTTTGAGGTTACCCGACTTACTCACCGAGTACTCCACCATAAAGTCGCCACCAATGTAGTTACTACTCGAACCATTTAAATTTTCTTCATTGTTAAAGTCCAAATTGGTCCCAATACTTACCCGCAATTTATCCTTAAAGTAGTATTGGTCCAATTGCACATTGAGCTGAGAACCCGCCGTGCTGTTATTGTCCAATTGGTTTTCCTGCAAACGATAATCAAAGTCAAAGTCTACACTAGAAATGACATCTACATCCTCCACCACCTCCGATAACAAGCTGTTGATCTGCCGCGAAAACTGCTGCGTGACCAATTCACTCAAGGTATTAAAGCTAGAGGCCGCCAAGTTTACATTGGCCCCAGAGTTTTCCTCTGGCAAAAACTGATTGAGGGCAATCAAACCAAAGACCTGACGATTCAATTTGTTTTCATCTTGCTGAATGGCCCGCAAAGCTAGCTTGGCCAAGGTGCCCACTCTCCCCTCTACCGTTTCATTGAGCTCCAAACCAAATTTAATATCCGGCTTCATCAAAGAGCCCGTCATGTACATGTTCACCTGCACATCTACAGGCTTGTTGGCCGCCGAGCGAATGGTCGCATTCTGCAATTCTTCCTGATAAGACAATAGAAGGTTGTACAACCTAGAAGATTGCTTATACTTGGCCTTCATGTTGATGTCAGCATTATAAGGATCTCCCGACCAGCGTATGGTCCCGCCTTTTTCTACCTCAAATTTTTTGTTAATGAGGTTCCTGTAGGTAAACAAATAGTCTCCAGCAGTAATCGTATACAAACCTCGCAGGTCCAATTCCCCCGTTCGACTATAACGGATCTGTAGGTCGCCCTCTCCCCTACCCTCAATAATATCTCCCGCCTTTTCATCAATGATAATACGAGCAATGCCATCTGGAGTGGCATGTATGTCCATCTCTATGTCAATTCCACCACTACTCCTCACCACCTTTTTATCCTGCGCTTCCAATGAATCGGGATTCGCCTGCGCTATCTTGTCCACAAAGGTCAAAAAGTCTACCGCCTGCGTAATTTCTACCGGGTCCATCAAGGGCAAAAAGAGTTTGCTCTTCTCGTTGTTTCGGCCCTTGTTGGTGGCCGCTTCTACTTTTAGACTCATATTGGTAAATAAACCCGAAAAGCTAGCAATCCCCGTCCCATAGACCTTTCCATAAAAAGGCATATCACTGCCCGGCCCCGTATTCAAACTCAGGTTGTTGTCAAAGACGATGTCCATGTCTATCCCCCACTTATTGAGCTGTTGATGCGTAATGCCTCCGCCCAAATAACCGGTGTTCCCTTCTTGGTCTATAATAGGGACTCCACCCGAGATATAATAGACCGCCGCCTCGCTGATTCGTATGGGCAAACAACTCGAACAGTCGGCATCTCGGCCCAATATCTTTAATTTAGGCGCAAAGTATAGGCCATTATCCTCCAACAAGAGCCGCCCCTTGGGCATCCGATAACGGCTGTTCAAGAAGATGACAGAGGTGGCCAAATCTTCTATATCGGCTGCTCCAGATAGAGTCAAATTACCTTTCTCTTGCTTAATTGTCCCCCGCGCAGAGGCCAAGCCCGTTGTATTTTCTACAATACCCGCCATGAAATACTCTAAGATCCGCCCCTTGGCGTTTTTAAGGGCAAAGTTTACTTCTAAGTCATTTTTCTTATCCTCATCTTCTGTCGCAAAGGCTGGCAAAAAACTAAAGTCAGCATTGATACTGTCTACCAAAGGCCCAGCATGCTCTAAATAACCTGTCAATGGACTTTTCAAGCTATCAGCTCCTATCCGCAGATGCAGATTTTCCCAATTATCTCCATTTACATGAAATTTCCGAAAGTCAAAGTCAGCCAATAAGCCCTCTTGCTTAAAAACATCTTTAATTCTAATTTCTGCATCCAACTCCCCCGCCAAATCAAAGAGGTTGATGCGGACCAAATCATATAGCCAGGCCACATCTATATGGGCCAAGTTGGCCTTTAGGCCCTTGTTGCCATAGCTTTCTACCGCCAAGCGTTGATAAGCAGCACTATCTTGCAAAACTAAGTTAGATACATCTAAGGTCTGCTCCCCAAAGTCAAAGCGAATGTAGTTGCTGCCATCTACCTGCCAGCTTTTATCCAATAAGGTCAAACCCGAGTTATTCAAGCTCGATTGTAAGGCTTTTTCCTCAAAGGTCAACCGACCGTTTAGCTCTACATCAGATGCCAATTTGGCCACTTCGCTTAGCTGTATGTTGTAGTCTATCGTATCCCCCTTCCCTCGCAAACGAACCTTGGGCGTGGGCAACTTAGCCGTATCGTTGAGCTGCATATATTGTAAGCCGGTCTGAATCTCAAATGTGGTGTCTCGCCCCCGAGCAAATAAGCTGTTTTCCCGCATCTCAAAACCAGCCCAACGAAAACGCCCCAATTCGCCATTTAGATAAAAAGAATCGGCCGGACTGTCATAGTCCAACTGCAAACTTAAGCCTTCTAAAGCCTCTAGATTAGGATGCAATAGCTGTAAGAGGTGGTTGCTGTCATTAACCCAAACGCTTAGATGCACCTCCTGATTTGGTAGGCTAAACAGACTGCTGTCTTGCTGCAGACTGTCTTGCATTTGCTGCAAAGCTAAAGAGTCTTTGGCCTTTGCCAAATTAAAGTTGCGCAGATAGTTGGGGTAGTTGTTTTGTACAAAGGCATAAAGAGATTTAGGCAGATTGACCTCATCGTAGTTGCCCAATAGGTCCACTTGCCCAAAGTTGCTTCTAAACCGTAGGTATCTACTGCTGTCTATTCTTTCTTGGCCCAAACTATCTCGGCCCAGCAGCAGGCTATCGCCTGCTTGCAGCTTTATTTCTGGCAAATAGTATTGCCCCCAGCTTCTATCTATACCAATGTCTTCCAAACTAATGTCCCCCGAGAAGTTCTCTAGTTTGTTCCCCTCGGTCTGTATCTTAATGCGCTCTATGCCCAAACGAAAAGTATCGCTGAGCAATTTGGTTTTGTAAAAATCAATGAGCTGAATCTGCCCAAAAAGCTCAATTTTGGGCAGACTGTCTTTCAAATTAGCCGAGCAATAAAGGTCCAAATCAAAGTTGGGGTCCTGAGAGGCCAAAAGTCCCGCAAAAGCATAGGGCTCTAGCATCCCCTCTAAACGAATGGTGTCATAGGAGTAGTCATTATAGACCATCCGATTGATATTGGCCTTGTTAATTTTAGCGTCCATGCTGTTCAAGCTGGTCCCACTCCCCTTTAAGTCAAAATCTGCATCCAAGGCCGTGAGCTTGGAAATCCCAATCAAACTCCCCAAATTGAAGTTCTTAAACTGTAGTTCACCATCATAGCTCGCTCGCTCCAAACCTCTAGACAGGTCCATTTTTAAGGCCGCATTAAGCTGACCTAAGGTACTCATTAGCTGCCCATTGGCCACAAAGGCCCCATTAAAGTTCCCTTCATAACTTCCCTGAAAACTCATGGCCGCCAAGGCCTGCATTTGCTTCGGTAAGGACAAAAAACTAAACATAGAGAAGATGTCATCGGTATGCGTCCGCAAATCAGCCGGCTCCATCCGCATGTATTGCTCAAAGGGCCTAAATTCTAGCTGCCCCTCAAAATGCGTTTGCTCTATATCTAAGTTGGCATTGCGCACAAAGAAGTGCTCTACCGGCCCCTCAAAATCAAAATCTCCCCTAATCCAACGCCCCTTATTTTGCTCAAATAATGGAATCTTATATAAGCTAGGCGCAAAGGTCATGACATCCCGAAACAATACCACGGCATTCCGCCCCTTGGCCCGCATGTCTACCTGATGCACAAAGTCATAAAAGGCAGAAAATTCTGGATAATGGAAGATTAACTCATGCCCCAATACCGAATTCGGGGTCTGTAGTTTAAAGTTTTTTAAATGCGAGCCGGTCGGACAAACCATTAGCTCGCCCCGCAAACTATCTAGCTGAAACCCTCGGGCTTCTTTGGCCGATAATTGCAAGACCTGCGCCTGCAAACTGTCATTGCGCAAACTCAAATCATCTAAAAAAAAGTTGGCCGGATCAATCTGCAAATCAGAAAAGTCTAAGGGCAACTCTGGCCGAATGCCCGTCCGCTCATTCAATAAACTAAACTCAAAATGATTGAAACGCAGCTTGTCCGCATATACGGTCCATTTAGGCTGCACATAACTAGAGCTGTCATTGGGGTTGGGATCTGCTGGCATAGGACTGCCCTCAAAAATCCGTATAGCCACCCTAGCCGAATCCAAAAAAAGAGAATCACAATCTACTAGCTGAGTAATCAAATCACTGTTCTGCGCATACAAGCGCCCATTAGGCGCAAATACCTTAACCGAACTACCCGCTATCTCATCCAACATATGAAAGTCTATGCTGTCTAACTGCACTTTCCGAATATCTAGGGCAATTGGCCGCTTGCGCTTTTTCTTTTTCTTCTTTTTGTCTCCCGCCAAATAATAAAGGATAAACTGCAAATTATATTGCCGCTCGCCTTTGGGCCGATGATAGTAAAATTGCCCCTTGGCCAAATGCACTTCCTCCACAATCAATCGCCGACGCACCAAGGCCGAAAGATCCAAATAAGCATCCAATCGACGCGCAAACAAAAGAGTGTCCCCATGCTGGTCCTCTACATAAAAATCCTCAAAGTGAGCCTCATTAAATAGCTGTATGTCTACGGTCCCAATCTCTACCCGACAATCCAATTCCTCCGATAGATAATCCGCCATCCAATCGGCCAAAGCATTTTGTACCGCCGGAATCTTAAATAACATCCAAAACAAAAATACTAAGATGACGGTCCCATTCACTAGACGACTGCCTAATGTCCACAGCTTTCTTAGCAAGGAACGCCATGCTGGCGCTACGGCTACTGGAGAGGGCTGTACCTGCGGGGTATCCGGATTCCTCTGGGATTTTGCGATGGCTAACTAAATTTTATGCAAATATAAGGATCTCCTTTTAAAAGACAGGGCCTTAATCTCTGCTTGACTACCTTTTATACGTAGACGAATTCCCTAGGGCATAGTTTGTTCTCGCTTCTTAAGTTTTTTTTATTTTTTTTTAGGGGCTGCCCCGCCCTGCGGGCGGGTCGGGCTGTGTCGGGGCTCGCTGTTCGCTCGGCCCTGCGCTTTTTCGCTGCGCTCAAAAGCTGGGTCTGCGGCTTCGCCGCCCCCCTATCCATCCCTCAGCCGCGGGCCTTCGGCCCTTTCTAGACGAATTTCTGCTTTATGCGCCTAGAGAGATGCTCTAGGCGCTTATTGGTCCAAGCCGGCAGCTAAACGCTAGTTTAGCCCCCTGCGGATAATACAAATACAGCCCAAACAGCCGCATCTTGTTTATTTGCAGTTGCTGAATGGGGAGAAACAGTTGTTTAGCCTTAATCTGCAGTTGCAAAACGTCTCTGGCGTGGCGCCAGAGCTAATCTGCAGTTGCAAAACAGCTCTGAACGATGCCCAGAGCTAATCTGCAGTTGCAAAACAGCTCTGAACGATGCCCGGAGCTAATTTGCAGTTGCAAAACAGCTCTGAACGATGCCCGGAGCTAATTTGCAGTTGCAAAACAGCTCTAAACGATGCCCAGAGCTAATCTGCAGTTGCAAAACAGCTCTGAACGATGCCCGGAGCTAATTTGCAGTTGCAAAACAGCTCTAAACGATGCCCAGAGCTAATTTGCAGTTGCAAAACAGCTCTGAACGATGCCCGGAGCTAATCTGCAGTTTACAAACGCCTCTGGGCATATCTATAATCTCCTATCTTTTTTTTCTGGCCTTAGCCTACTACAGTTTAGGGATAGGCGCTTAGCATCGAAATATGAGAGATGATTGTATTTTTGGCCCAAATATCCTGCGGGCCTAAAGGCCTGCTGGGCCGAGAGATAGCAGGCGGCTTTGCCGCCTTGGCCGAAGGCCAAACGGCCTAGCGATGTGCAGCAGTGGCGCAAAGCGCCAGACCAAGGCGGCAAAGCCGCCGCAGGGCCGAGCGAATAGCGAGCTGCGAAACGTAGCGCCGACGACCAAAGGGAGGCGGAGGCCCCAAAAAATCAAAAAAGCGCTACAGATTCCTTGAAAGTTCTTAATTTTGCGGACAGATCACAAAACAAAGCGAGCATGTCACTACCTTATATATTAGCTATAGAATCTTCTTGCGATGATACGGCCGCGGCGGTCATGCAGGGCCCCAAAGTACTCTCCAATTGTAGAGCCAGCCAAACTGTGCATGAGGCTTATGGAGGGGTGGTGCCTGAATTGGCCTCTAGGGCGCATCAGGCGCATATTGTGCCGGTTGTACAGGCGGCATTGAAAGAGGCCGGTATTGTTCAGGAGCAGCTATCGGCGGTGGCTTTTACTCGGGGGCCGGGCCTGATGGGTGCCCTTTTGGTGGGGGTATCTTTTGCCAAGGGATTGGCATTGGCCCTAGACATTCCCTTGATTGCCGTGAACCATGTGCAGGCCCATGTGATGGCCCATTTGATTGATGCTCCCCAGCCTAAATTTCCCTTTTTATGCTTGACCGTATCGGGTGGGCATACTCAGATTGTAGAAGTTCGGGCGCCTTTAAGCATGAACATTTTGGGCGAAAGCATAGATGATGCGGCAGGAGAAGCCTTTGATAAGATTGGGAAAATACTGGGTTTGGGTTATCCTGCTGGGCCCAAAATTGACCAATTGGCCAAGGAAGGGCGGGCCATTTATCAGTTTACGGAGCCTCGGGTAGAGGGCCTAAACTTTAGCTTTAGTGGACTAAAGACCAATGTTTTGCAGTTCATTCAGAAAAAGCTCAGAGAAAACCCTCAATTTTTGGAAGAAGAGCAACTCAACCTAGTCGCTTCGGTTCAAGAGCGGATTGTGAGCATCTTGATGAATAAATTGAAGAAAGCGATCAAGCAGACCGGCATCAAAGAAGTGGCGATAGCCGGGGGCGTCTCTGCCAATTCTGCTTTGCGGCAGGCTTTAGCCGAGGCAGGGCAAAAAAGGGGTTGGGCTACCTATATTCCCGACTTTCAGTACTGCACCGACAATGCCGGCATGATTGGGATCACCGCCTATTACCAGTATTTGGCGGGCGAGTTTGTACAGCAGGATACCGTTCCTTTGGCTCGTTGGAGCTACTAAAAACAAAAGGCTGTTGGAGTGTATCCAACAGCCTTTTCCTATTTAAAATAGTGTCTATAGATTCGGAAAAGCTCCCAGGGGGCTTTCAGAAAGGTCGTCGCTTTAATTTTAGAGCCGCCCACCTCTTTCCATTTTCTCAGGGGTTGTTCGTAGGCCAGCTCATTGATGGGGAGCTTGGGGCCTTTAGTAATCAGGCGGGCAAAGAGTTCTACATCAAAGAACCAAGCAGAGATGAACAGGTCCTCAAAGAGGGTTTCTACGGCTTGGCGGCGGAACAACTTAGCGCCACATTGGCTATCATAGATCGAGATCCCGAGTAGAATTGACACCACCGTAGCGAAAATGCGTCCGAGATAGTGTCGGATAGGTTTTCGTTCAATTTGGCTGCCCAATCGGCGCACCCTAGATCCGGCGGCGATCCAGCAGTTGGCGTTTTTTTCTAGGCCTTGGGCCAGGCATTCAATTTCGGATAAAGGCGTGGCTAGGTCGGCATCAAAAAAGCCAATATATTGGGCATCGGAGAGCAGCAGTGCCTCCAGCATTCCTTGTCGGACCGCCTCGGCTTTTCCGCTATTTTTGGGCAGCTCAAGGGCTAGGGCTCCTTCTTCTTCCTGGGCAAAAGCCGAAAGCATACTCCAAGTATCATCTTGGCTTCCATCATTGACAAAAAGGAACTGCAGATTAGGCCAGCGGGCCAGAACAGCACGAAACTCATCCAAGGCCAGGCGTTCGGCCTCGTTGTAACAGGGAACTACAATGAGGCAGCTTTGGGGGAGCATATTACATAATTTGAGAGGCCGGGTAGTTTAAGGCCCATACTTTTAAAAAACTGGCCAAAGCGGTAATCGGCTAGCAAGACATTCTTAATCAGTTGGGTTTTAAAATTGCCTGCAGACCATTCGACCAAGCCGGTAGTATCTTCCAATTCGCCTTTTTGGGCTTGTTTATTCTCCTTCCAGACCTGCAATTGGCGGGGCAAGAGCAGAGAGCTAAAAAAGTAGCCAATATCATGTACCTCTAGGCCTACTTTTTCTACTGTTTCGCGCAAACTTTGGTTATCGTATCTGCGGTAATGCAGTAAATAGCGGTCGTGCGAGCAAAAGAGTGATTGGAAAGCGGGGACCGTAATAAAGAAATAGGTTTTCTCATTGATAGCGGGAAAGCTTTGGAGCCACTGCAGAAAGCCTAGGTCATCCTCAATATGTTCGATCACATCCATCAGGTAAATGAGGTCCACCTGTTGTACGCCCTGAATATCGTCTACGGCCTTAAAAATTTCTACATTGGGTTGCGACATTTCTGCCCGATAATGGGCCAGCAATTCGGGCGTAAAGGCAATATCAATTGCTTTTAGTTGCGATTGGGGCAGCTCTGCGGCTAGGCGTTCTACAAAATAGGTATCGCCGCAGCCGACATCCCAAATTTGTTTAGGCATTTGGCCCTTAAAGGTCTTCTTGAGCAAAGAGCGCATCACTTCATAACGGGCCAGTTCCCAGGGGTGGCGTTGTTCGCTCTTCTTTGATTTCGATTCGATTAAATCCACGAAATAACAGTTTGATAGATAAATAATGACAAAGCAAATAAGCTATCCTTAAAGACTTAACTAATAGGGATTTAAAAAAACCTTAAGACTTGCATAAAATGGGGGGCAGAGCGCTATTTGCTAATTCTAAACCTAAGATAAGAAACTTTATATAACTCTTGGTTCTTTTTGCGGCTTTAAGCAAAGCTATACCTTTTTGTTTTAATTTAGAGTTGAAAATTACAATTATTTGTTTTATTTTTAGGGGCTGCCGCTACGCCCTTCGGTTGTCGAACTGGCGCCCCTTTGGGGCTGGTTGTCCCTACGGTCGGGTCGGGCTGTGTCGCAGCTCGCAGGTCTGCTCGGCCCTGCAGGCAGGCTTTGCCTGCCTTTGGTCTGGCCCTTTGGGCCACTGCTATCCATCCCTCAGCCGATAAAAGTGGGGATTCCCCCACTGAAAATAAGGGCTTCGCTTCGCGATCTGCTAGCGATCCGGATTCTTTATCTTTTGGGGGAGTTGCTGGGGAGAGGGAGCGGCTAGTTCAGCGGCTTTTAAGCCGCCAAATGGCCGAAGGCCAAAGGCCTAGCGATGTGCAGCAGAGGCGCGAAGCGCCTGGCCTAGCGATGCGACAGGGTGGCGCGCAGCGCCAGACCGAGCCAGCGAAGCTGGCGAAGGGCCGAGCAGACCTGCGAGCCCTAAAGCGTAGCGCCCGCAGCTTGCTGCGGGAGGCCCCAAAACATCTTGGAGGAGGAAAGGCAAAAAAGCCTGCAAAACTCGGGGAAGAATTTTAATTTTGTGGAAATTAAGCGAAAATGGCAAAACAAGTAAAATATGATGAGCAGGCGATCCGCTCTTTAGATTGGAAAGAGCACATACGGATGCGGCCTGGGATGTACATTGGAAAATTGGGGAATGGAAACAGCCCTGACGATGGAATATATGTATTGGTCAAGGAGGTTTTAGACAACTCTTTGGATGAGTTCATGATGGGGGCTGGAAAGAAGATTGAGGTCAAAGTCATGGGTGATGGTCGGGTTTCTATTCGGGATTATGGTCGGGGGATTCCCTTGGGCAAAGTGGTAGATTGTGTATCGAAGATCAATACGGGGGGGAAATATGACTCTCGGGTATTTCAGAAATCTGTGGGCTTGAATGGTGTGGGGACCAAGGCGGTAAATGCCTTATCTTCTTACTTTAAGGTGCAGGCATTTCGGGAAGGCAGGACCAAAATTGCGGAATTTGCCACTGGAGAGCTGACTAAAGAGTGGGAAGAGGCCAGAGAGGAGCCTAATGGCACTTATGTAGAATTTGTACCTGATGAGAACATCTTCAAGCAATATAAATTCAATTTGGAGTACATTGAGGACCGAATTTGGGATTATGTATATCTCAATCGGGGCTTGAATATTTATTTGAACGGCCAGCGTTACTACTCTAAAAACGGTTTATTTGATCTTTTGAGTAATCGGGTAGATGTGGAGAAACTGCGTTATCCGATAGTGCATTTGATGGGAGAAGACATAGAGATTGCTTTTTCTCATGGGAACAACTATGGGGAGCAATACGTAAGCTTTGTGAATGGGCAGAACACCACACAGGGGGGAACGCATTTGAATGCTTTTCGGACTGCCTTGGTCAAGACCATTCGAGACTTTTATGGCAAAAGCTATGATGCCACGGACATACGGACGGCCATTGTGGCGGCGGTATCGGTTCGGGTGATGGAGCCTGTATTTGAGTCGCAGACCAAGACCAAATTGGGGTCTACGCATGTGGCGCCAGATGGGCCATCTATGAATAGCTTTGTTGCGGACTTTTTGCGGCATAAGCTGGACAACTACCTACATAAGAATCCGGAGGTGGCTAAATCCTTACAAAAGCGCATCATTCAATCGGAGCGGGAGCGCAAAGAGATTGCTGGCATTCGGAAGTTAGCGAACAGCAAGGCCAAAAAGGCCAGTTTGCACAACAAAAAGCTGCGGGATTGTCGGGCGCATTACAACAGCAAGCACAAGCGGGCGCAAGACAGCATGATCTTCATTACCGAGGGGGACTCGGCTAGTGGGTCTATTACCAAATCTAGGGATGTGCAGACCCAGGCGGTATTCTCTTTGCGCGGAAAGCCATTGAACTGTTATCGTTTGACCAAGAAAGTGGTCTATCAGAATGATGAATTCAACTTACTGCAGCATGCCTTAAACATTGAGGACGGATTGGATGAACTGCGTTACAACAAGGTCATCATTGCCACCGATGCCGATGTGGATGGGATGCACATTCGTTTATTGTTATTGACCTTTTTCTTGCAATTTTTCCCGGAATTGGTTTCTAATGGTCATTTATACATCCTGGAGACGCCTTTATTTCGGGTGCGCAACAAGAAAAAGACCTTCTATTGTTATTCGGAAGAAGAGAAGCAGGCGGCCATGAAAAAACTGGGTCGAGATGTGGAGGTCACACGATTTAAGGGATTGGGAGAAATCTCGCCGGATGAATTCAAGCAATTCATTGGGGATGACATTCGCTTAGAGCCGGTGCGTTTATCTGCTTCTACGGATTTGGAGCAGCTGCTTAGTTATTATATGGGGAAAAACACCCCTCAGCGTCAGCGTTTTATTATAGACAACCTTCGGTTGGAGCTAGATGCCTTGGCCGAAAATTAAAAAAGAAGAAAAAAAGCGGGCTAGAGTTTTGGAAAAAAGCGGGCCCTGCTTTACATTTGTATCCGCTCGGAGAAAAGAGCGGATATATATCGGGGCGTAGCTCAGTTGGTTTAGAGCACTACCTTGACAGGGTAGGGGTCACTGGTTCGAATCCAGTCGTCTCGACGGTGGAAAAAAAAGCAGATGCGAGAGCATCTGCTTTTTTTTGTGGGTGGGGGTAGCCAGTTTATATCTATAAATAAAACGTCTATCCTACAGACAACTCCTCCCCTACCAACAGAACTTACACCTTCTTCTCCCTAGGGCTCTGGCCTTAGCTTCTGAGATGCGGCTGACGCCATGGGTGCAGCGATTGAGGCCTCGGCAATATCCTTTATGGTAGGTATAGGCATTTTTGCTATTGCAGATGAGGTAATTGCCGCTATTGCTTTCTTTTTGGCTAAGCCAGTAACTGAGGTTATGGCTTTGTCCATTTTGATTAAGGTATAACTTTTTGGCGATTAGGGGGCGGCTAAAGGGCTGGCCTTTTTTATTTTGGCCAATAAGGTAAAAAGTAAATCCACAGCTAGCATCAAATTGATAGTTAATTTCATCTAGTGAAACCTCTAGATATCCGGCTTCTTCTAGCCAGAGAATCTGTTCATGTTCTGCGAGTAGGCCTAAGAGCTGTTCTGCTTGGGTTTGGCTGAAGCAGTCTTGGGCAGAAAGAGGGCTTAAGCTGCTAATAAATAGTAATAATAGGGTAAATAGCAATCTCATTTAAGTAAGCTTAGGGTTAAAGTTATTAAAAGCTAGCTGTTTAAAAGGAGCGAAGCGAGGCGGCTGAGGGATGGATAAGGGGGCGGCGAAGCCGCAGACCAAAGGCTTTTGAAGCGAAGCGAAAGAGCCTGCAGGGCCGAGCAGACCTGCGAGCCCTGACACAGCCCGACCCGCCTGCAGGGCGGGGCAGCCCCAAAAAAGAGGCAGAAAAACAGCGAATTATTGCTAAGTTATTAGCTTGATTGAAAAAACGAGACGGAAATTCACAAAAGAATTTAAACAGAAGGTAGCTCATGAGGCCATAAGGGGAGGAATGACGCAGCTTGAGCTTGCTAAAAAAATTGATATTCATCCGAGGGTGTTGGGGAAATGGAAGAGAAAAGATGACCCTTTTTATTCCTATAGAGATGATTTTATGTAGTAGAGCTGGAGAAAGGGATAATTTTGTGGCTAGAGCTATAGCTAACAAGCACATATTTTTAATCTGCGTCATTAAACGCATTAAGATTGAGGAGGTCCTAAGCTGAAACCTCCTTTATGTATAGTAAAAAACAACTTATTTTTTTAGTTACAGTTAGCTACTTGCTTTTTGCTTGTAATCCAGTAGAATACAAGCAAAAAGGTAAAGTGGTCAAAGTAGATCCGAGTCATTTTATAACAGACAACCTTCTAGCTGAAATAGAAGAAAAAGTAGTTAAGCTTGATGGGATTGAGACCAACTGCTATCTGATTAAATCTAGATCGAGAGCGGTGGAGCATCCAATGGGGCCTTGGTGTCCTACCCACTTATCTGATGGGGCGGATAAAGGCGGGATTTGGTTTAAGGATGGGAAAGTGTATGATGTTACGGGTGAATTCATTGCACATTTGGATGAATTTTATGATGATGACGACTGGAAACTTTACCGAGAAGACAGCAGCATCAATGTAACAAATACCTTAGAGGGTTGCCTAGGGGCGGCCAAGCCCAATGTAGAAAAAGCCTATCAGAATCATTGTGTAGAGTGTCTACCCGAATACTTTGAGGATCAGAGTACGACCTTTATCATCCCTATTAGCCCAATTTACGCCAGTCGTCCCTCTAATTCTAGGCATAAAGCTCTTGGTTTAGCCTTTAATGGGGTAAAATTTGATCCACCTGCCCCAGAGAATGCAATTTTATCTGCTCATACCTTGGCTCCATTAGATGATCATGGCGGGCATGTCAATCCGCATGGTGGTTATCATTATCATGCGGTAAGGGGTTCTATAAAAGAGATCAAACAAGAAGATGGTCATGCGCCTATGATTGGCTATGCTCTTGATGGTTTTGGCATATATGCTCAATTAGATGAGGCGGGAAAGCCTTCAGAAGATTTAGATGAATGTGGTGGGCACTTTGATGAACTAAGAGGGTATCATTACCATGCTGGTCCTGCTGGTGGCAATCAAATTATAAAGTGCTTACATGGTTTAGTTGGCGAACAAATAACCAAGGAATAATTTTCTAGGGCCAAAAGCCATATATCAAAGGAGCGAAGCGAGGCGGCTGAGGGATGGATAAGGGGGCGGCGAAGCCGCAGACCCAAGGCTTTTGAAGCGAAGCGAAAAAGCCTGCAGGGCCGAGCAGACCTGCGAGCCCTGACACAGCCCGACCCGCCCGCAGGGCGGGGCAGCCCCAAAAAAGAGGCAGAAAAACAGAGAATTGTTGCTAAGTTCTTAGTTTTGTTGCAGACAGCAAAAAAGCAATGAGATGAGACAATTTTCTAGAGAACAAAAAAAGCAGGCTTTGGCTGAGCGGGAAGCGGGTCTTAGTTTGAATGAGATTTGCCAGAAGTATCGGATTAGCCGCAAGACCTTTTTGAAATGGAAGGAAGAGGAGCGGCTGGCCAATTTGGAGCGGGTGCCAAAGGCAGAATATGATGCTTTGTGGCTGCAGCACCAGGTTCTTCGTCAGCAATATCGGGAATTGAAAGAGAATGTAGCTATTGCGACGGCCCAACTGGAGGCCCGCAGAGAGTTATTGGCCCGTTTGCTGCCCAAGGGAGAAGAGCAGTAATCATTTTGGCCAATTTAAAACAGAAAAAGCCCGATCAGCGTACTGATCGGGCTTTATATTTTTGGCTAATTAGCTTCTTAAAAAAGAAAGCCTCTTAGTTGCGAGCGTAGCTGAAGTCTTGGATTACAGTAGCTCCTTCAAAAACTGATACAGTTAGGTAAGCACCGCTGTAGTAGAACTCAGCATTTTCAGTATCACCAGCACCGTCGATGTAGTTAGCGCGGAAATCTTGAGGATAGATGCGTACAGAAGCTGCAGTTTTAGGAGCAGGTACATCGATTGAGTAAGTACCATTAGCGCCTACAGTAACGGGGTAGTACATGTACTCAGAACCGTTGTTCAAAACAGAAACGTTAGGGAAATCGTCGGGATCAACGCGAACGATAAGCTCAGTTCCGCTAGGAGCGTAAGTATCGGCAGAAGTAGTGTCATTTACGGGAGCGTAAACAATACCAGAGATAGTAGCCATACCTGGATTTTCCATTACAGTTACTGCTTGAGGATCATCAACTTTTTTACAAGAAGTGATAGAGAAGGCAAATACAGCCAAGATGAAAGTTACAACTGCTAGATTTTTCATAGCTTATATAATTAAGTGGTAATTATTAAAATAAGAATATAAAAGGGAAAATATAAAATGAACAGAAGTTCAGATTAGAAGTGGAACATCAAGTTGATAGCTCCTCCATAATCGGCAGTGTTGATACCGAATTCGGTCAAAGTACCAGCATCTACATCAGTGATTTCAACCGCCTCTTGAGTAACGGGGTTAAACTCTTCTGTAACTACTTGTGAGCGGTTAGTACCTCTGTAAGCAATACCTAGGTAGAACTCAGCGCCCAAAGAGATTTGGGGAGCAACGAAATACTCAACACCAGCAAAACCACGAGCTCCGATAGAGAAGCTGTTTGCACCTCTTGCAGAAACCATACGGTCAGCTTGACGGCTGCTAGCACCTGAGTTAAAGTTAGTAGTTGTAGTAGGAAGTTGGTTATCTACAGACATTTCGTTACCGTAAGTATAAGTAGAGCCAGAAGTGCTCATACCGATATTGGCTTCAGCACCATAAACACCTACGATACGGCCTTTGCTGCGGCGCCATTCTAGACCACCACCCAATTCTACAGTGAAGGTGTTAGACACTAGTTCATCTTCTACCTCGATGTTGGTCTGGTTTTGACCGTCTGTCATCACGCGGTTTACTTGTTGAACAGTGTTTTGGTTTAGGCGGAGGCGACCACGGATAGCTTGGCTTTCCGAAAGGAAATACTTACCGTACAACTGCAAGCCTGAGTTATTGTCTACATAAGTAGCAGACAAGTTGTTGTTGCTTGTGTTGTTGAAGAAGTCACCGACATAACCCAAGAAGGGGGCAGCATCAAAGCCAATAGCGAACTGGCCAGCTTCGGGCATTACGTCTAGACCATTCTTGCTGGTTACTTGTTCTACCTGAGCGTTAGCTCCAGCTGCGAACAAAACCGCCATCAAAAAAATCGTCAGTTTTTTCATAATGAAAATTAAGGTTTAAAAATGAACAGCTAAACATTAGGGAAATGTTTGACTGCATTAGTAAATATCTGGATTGCTCTTAAGAGGGCTCGTCCTCCTCTTTAAAATTTAAGAGCGCCATGAATTACAGTGCAAATGTAGGGGCCTTTACCCCATAAAAGCAAGTCTTTTTTCTTTTTTTTACATTTTTTTAACAATCGTTCAAAAAACGCTAATTACGAAGAAGTTAGACCACTATTTTTCGGCTAAAAAAACAGGTCTTTTGCTTATTTATTTTTAATCTTAGTCCAAGCTTCCGCTACGCTATCTACAGGCAGTTGGCAAGCATAATTTTCACAGATAAATATTTTGCTTTTTCCGTCTGTTTGTTCTCTGCCCAAAAGTAGGGGGAGAGAAGACTGCTTGGGGGTAGCGGCATAGATCAGATTTGGCGCAAATTGACTTTGCATTTCCGCCGCCCAATTAGCAAACTCTGGGCCAACAATGGCCACTTCTTTAGTGGGGTATAAAATCTTAAATAAAAAGTTGGCCCATCGTCCAAAGGACTGAGGATATTTGCGAATACTTTTGCGCATAGCGGCGGCCATTTGGGCGGCTCGTTCTCTATATTCGGCCTTATCTAGGAGGATGCCTAGCTGCTCTAAGTTGTGCATCAGGCTTGAGTTTCCAGAGGGGGTGGCGCTATCGTAGAGGTCTTTTTTGCGGTACAAAATATCAGTTTGTTGCGCAGAGCTATAATAAAAGAGGCCAGCTTCTGCCGAATAGTCTGTTATGCAGGCTTGCATCAAGTGGTCGGCCTGCTGCAGATGCTTTTCCTCAAAACTGATTTCATAGGCCAAGAGTTGGGCTTCTATCAAAAAGGCGTAATCATCAGAGAAGGCGAGTTGTGGGGCAATTTTCTGGCCTGCATAGCTGTGTAGGAGTTGGCCCTTTTCATTTTGCAGGCGCTTTTCTATTTGCTCCAAAATGCCAAAAGCCGCCTTTTTATATTCAGGTAAGCGGATGGCCTGATAGGCTTTGAGTAAGGCGGTTGCCAAAAGGGCGTTCCAAGAGAGGATAATTTTCTCATCTCGGCCAGGGCGGATGCGCTGGGCTCTGATGTCTAGCAAATGCGCCTTAATTTTATCTAATTCTTGCTGTAGTTCTTTGGGGTCTAGCTTACGGCTTTGGGCAAAGCCGGCCAGACTTTGGGGGCGGCGCAAGATGATTTTGCCCTCCCAGTTTCCGGCGGGAGAAGCATCATAAAAGTCTAAAAAGATTTGTTTCCAGGGTTGGGGCCAATTAGCGAGGGCGTTTTGCAGTTTCTCCCAGTTCCAGACATAAAACTTTCCTTCTTCGCCTTCAGAGTCGGCATCTAGGGCCGAGTAGTAGGTGCCTTCTGGGCTTTGCATTTCGCTTTGCAGCCAGTTCCAGCATTCGGCAATAGTTTGGGCGTAGACTGGTTTTTGGGTTAGTTTATAGGTATCGGCCAATAGGCCGATGAGCAGGGCATTATCGTAGAGCATTTTTTCAAAATGCGGAATTTTCCAGTAGCGGTCTACGGTATAGCGGGCAAAGCCACCGCCCAATAGGTCATAGATGCCGCCGTAAATCATGGCATCTAGAGAAAATTGGAGCTGCTGCATGGATTTTTGGTCCTTTTCGTGGTAGTAGCTATTTAACAGGTAGCGCAAAGACATGACAGAGGGAAACTTTGGGGAGTGGCCAAAGCCGCCAGCTTGTTCGTCAAAATTGTCGGCCAATTGGTCCAGACAGTAGTTCCAATCGCTGGTCTTAAATGGCGAGTCGCCATTTTGGCCAAAGTCGATGCCCTCGGTCATTTTGTCTTCTCCTTTTTGCAAGAAGTTGTAGAGTTTATCGGCTTGGTCGATAATGGTTTGGGGTTGTTCTTGCCAGACCTTGCTGAGGTTGCCGAGCACTTCCATCCAGGAGTTTCGGTTTTGCATTCGGCGGGGCGGAAAGTAGGTACCGCCAAAGAAGGGGCGGCCATTGGGGAGCAGAAAGCAGTTGAGGGGCCAGCCGCCTTGTCCGCCGGTTACCAATTGGACGGCCTCCATATAGATATGGTCTAGGTCGGGTCGTTCTTCTCGGTCCACTTTGATGCTAACAAAATGCTGGTTCATGAACTCCCCTACCCTAGGGTCTTCAAAGGATTCTTTTTCCATGACGTGGCACCAATGGCAGGTAGAGTAGCCGATGCTGAGGAGGATCATTTTGTTTTCGGCTTTGGCTTTGTCTAGGGCTTCTTGGCCCCAGGGGTACCAGTCGACGGGGTTGTGGGCATGTTGTTGTAGGTAGGGGCTGCTTTCTTTTTGGAGTCGGTTGCTGTATTTCATTTTGTTGTTGTTTTTTTGGGGCGTTACTCCTTACAGTCGTCGAACTGCGGCTTGTAGCCTTGTTGTCGTTCTGCAGCTTGCTGCTGTTTTGGGGCCTCCTGCCTGCGGCAGGCGCTACGTTTCGCAGCTCGCTGTTCGCTCGGCCCTGCGGCCTCACGGCCTTGGTCTGCAGCTTCGCTGCACTGCTGCACATCGCTAGGCCAGCTGCTTTTGGCTAAAAATAAGGGCTATTTGGGATTTTCTTGCGCTAATGCGCTTTAATTTCTGCTGTAAGGGCGGTATTCGTCGCTGCGCTCCTCATTTGCTGATAATGTCCCCGCCCACCCTCCCCTCTGCGGGATTCCTTCCGGAATCCCTTGGGGAGTTTGGGCCAATGGCTATTTTTTTGGGGTGAGGAGCGGAGCGACGAACGCCATGCTGGGCGCTTTGGCCCCCAAGGCCAAAGGAGCCCAGCCCCCAGGCGGGGGCGGCACGGGGAAAACCCAAAACTGAAATGAAATATGTTGAGGGCCTGATAAAGTAATGCCTAAAGAAGAAGGTGGCCGCCGCCAGCCGCCGTCCGGGCGCGCTTGGCGCGAGCCGGCGAAGCTTGAAGCCGCAAAGCGGCTTGTAGCTGAGCCGCGGGGCAGCCTGGCCTAGGGGCCTGTAGGGGTGGCCGCAGGCCAGAGCGAGCAGGCAAAGCCTGCGAAGGGCCGAGCAGACCTGCGAGCCCCAAAAGGGCCCGGCCGCCGAAGGCGGCAGGCCCCAAAAAAAAGCTACTCTAAATAGAGCAGCTTTAAGACCTTTTAGTGCAGTTCTTCTTTTTCTTCTATCGCTGCTTGGTAATCACTTAACTTTAAGCTTTTACTCTCTTGGGTGGCTGGAGCCTGCGATACGTTTCTGTTGCCATACCAGCTTCCGTTTCCTTTGCATCGGCGGCGTTTTTTATAGGGGCTTGCACAAGAGGCCAAAACAAAAACAGCTAAACAACTTAGGGCAATAATCGATTTAGTTTTCATAATAAATAGTTGTTAGTTCTAAAAAATGGGAATATATGAATAAACGAAATCCAAGTCACAAACGCTGGCTTATCTTGGCTATTTCTGGTCTTTTGCTCACAGGTTTTGGGCTTTCGCTCCTAGGTGAAGCCATTATGGCCAAGGCCCAAAACGAAAGCTTTTATAGCTGGGGGAGTTGGGGCACGGCTGCCCTGCTCTGCTTCAATGCCGGGCTATCGCTTTTTGGGGGCGCTGTTATTGAGCGCTATAGACTGTTGCAGCAAGCCGAGCAAAAAGAAAACTAGCTTTGCCTGCCGGGCTCGGCCCAACTGGCTGCAAGCCAAAAGGATGAGCGCTGCGAAAGGGGACCCAGCCCCCCCCTGAGCCTCATAAAAAAAGCCCTGCTTCTAAGAAACAGAGCTTAAAATTAGCGATTTGGAGGCTAAGCCTTTTCTTCAGCCTGTACCCGCAACTGAAAGCCATTGCCATGAATATTGACAATCTCGATATTTTCATCGGGCTTGAGATACTTGCGCAACTTAGTCACAAATACATCCATGGAGCGGGCCGTAAAATAGTTGTCCTCGCCCCAAATTTCTTTGAGGGCCACCGATCGGGGCAAAACGTCATTGACATAAACGCAGAACATTTTGAGCAACTCTGCCTCCTTGGGTGATAATTTGTCTTCTGCGGTACTGCCATCGGCTGCCGTGAAGGTTAGAATGCGCAAAGGATAATCAAAATGGAAGCGGCCAAACTCAAACTCCTTGGCCGAGCGATCCTTCTGATCTGTTCGTTGGCTGCGCTTGAGCACCGCCTGAATGCGATAGAGCAACTCCTCAGAGGTAAAGGGCTTAGAGATATAATCATCGGCTCCGGCCTTAAAGCCCTTGATGACATCCTCTTTCATGGTTTTGGCCGTGAGAAAGATAATCGGAATCTCTTGGTCCAGCTGTCGGACATCCTTGGCCAAAGAAAGGCCATCTTTTTTAGGCATCATCACATCAAAGATGCAAAGATCGTACTGCCCCTCCTTAAATTTTTCTAGTCCTTGTTCGCCATCTGTAGCCAAGACGACATCAAAGTCATTCATTTCTAGGTAAGAAGATAATACATCGCCAAAATTGCGATCATCCTCTACCAGTAGGATTTTATTGTTCTCAGTCATAGAGTCTTTTATTTTTTAGGGTTACTGCTCTTCATCGATTGCTTGAAGGTTCGCATAAAATGTACCAAATTTTAACATTTGGCGGCTTTAATCCTCCTGATGTTTATATGGAAAAAAAAGTGTGAAGCGGCTCCCCTTGCCTTCTTCACTTTTCACCTCGATATGTCCGGCATGAGCTGTTACAATGGCCTTTACATAGCTTAGCCCTAGGCCAAATCCCTTAATATCATGAATATCGCCTGTGGGGACCCGATAGAATTTGTCAAAAATATGTCGACGCGCCTCCTTAGAAATGCCCAAACCATGATCTTCTACCGTAATTTTAATTCCGCCAGAAGCATCGCGACTATGCAAAATGATATGTGGTTTTTCAGGGGAGTACTTATTGGCATTATCCAATAAGTTATGAATAATATTTGTAAAATGCGTTTCGTCGGCTTCTAGTTCGTGCTGGCTAGCTTGTAAATCGAGCTCTATTACCCCTTCTTTCTGAGCCAATTGCAGCATAATCTTCTCTGCCGCATCTCGCATAATCTGATGGGCATCTATGATCTCCATATTTAAGGAGAACTCTTTTTTGTCTATCCTCGCCATCTGCAAGACCTTCCCCACCTGCGAGTTCATCCGCTCATTTTCCTCCTTAATAATATGTATAAAGCGCTCGGCTTTATCCACCTTGCCCATTTTCACAAAGTTGCGCACGGCATCGGTGGCTAGTGAAATGGTAGCAATAGGCGTCTTAAACTCATGCGTCATATTACTCAAAAAGTCGCTTTTCATTTCAGACAACTTCTTTTGTTTCAGGATAATATGAATTGTATAATAAAAGATAAAACTCACAATCCCCGTAAAAAAGATCGTCAGAATAATATTGGCCAATAAACTCTGCCAAATATGGTACTGTTTATAGGGAAAGTCAATATAAATCCGGGCTGTTTCCTCCTCCAAAGAAGGGTACAAACTCGCCATATATTTAAAGTCTTCTTTCTCAAAGTAGTCTTTCTGCTCGGCCTTCTTACAAATGGGGTTGAGGCGCAAAAAGCTATCGGCTCGCACATCATAAACACCGTAGGCATAGGGACCCTCTACTCCTTTTTTGCTCAGCTCAATTTCAATCAAACGATTGAGTTTAGACCAATCCAAACGCTCCGTCAAAGGAATATTCTGCACCAAACTATGATGCGTAAAGTAGGTCTTAAATTGGGTCATAAAGGCTTGCCCGCCCCCTTTTTTCCAGCTTCGGCTCCTCTTCTCTCGGCTAAAAAAGACGGTTTGCAAACGCCCAACTCCCTCTACCTCAAAGGTATCTACAGAAACCGCTTGGTTATTGGTATCCTGATAAATTAAAGAGGTATGTATGGCCTCCACCTCGGCCAAGGTCCGCAGATCCCGCCCCAAATCTTGCCCTTCCGACAGTTTAGGGAGGTCGTACATTTCTGCCATCCGCTTAATATCAGCCTGCTCCAATTTAGACACCACATGCTCTAATGCCGCATGAATATTATTGTCAAAAAGCTCGGCATTGAGCATAATAGCCCGCTGGATCGAATAGACTTGTACGCCAAAGATCCCCAAAAGAGCAATGCTCATCACCCCAACAATTCCTATAATAGACGATCGATTCATTCCATTAACTAATTTACTGCTTCCAAGAAAGAAAGAATCCCTGATCTTCAGAAGGTTCTAAAGGCTTTTTTGTTTTTTTTAATGTCTCTACTGCTTTTGGGGCCTCCGCAGCGGCTTCGCCTTGCGGCGCTACGCTTCAGGGCTCGCAGGTCTGCTCGGCCCTGCGGCCTAACGGCCTCGGTCTGCGGCTTCGCCGCCCCCTTTCGCATCGCTAGGCCACTCCCTTCGGTCGTTCTAGACCCAAAAAAAAGGGCCACTTTTCAGCAGCCCCAAGTTTTATTTACTATAACTAGATTTTCGCTTTTCTACAAAAAGTGCCGAAATAGAACGGTGCTCATGAGTGTTCCTTATGGCCCGAGAAAATAACTTAGCCGTAGAAACCACCTTAATTTTTTCACTCTTTTCCTTCAGCGGAATTGTATCCGAAACCACCAATTCGGTCAAAACTGACTTTTCTAGGCGCTCATAAGCTGGGCCAGAAAGGACCGCATGCGTACAAACCGCCCGCACCGAACGCGCCCCCTTGTCAATTAAGGCTTGGGCCGCTGTGCATAAAGTCCCTGCCGTATCAATAATATCATCGACCAAGATAACGTCTTTGCCTTCTACATCTCCAATTACGGTCATCTCGGCAATTTCATTGGCCTTTTTGCGGTATTTGTCGCAAATGACTAGGCCACAATCAAAATGCTGCGCATAGACTCTCGCTCTTTTGGTGCTGCCCACATCCGGAGAAGCAAAAATGAGGTTAGCAGTATCCAAGCCTTCCAAATATTCAAAGAAGATGCCCTCACTCTTTAAATGGTCTACGGGAATATCAAAAAATCCCTGAATCTGATCGGCATGTAGGTCCATGGTCATAATCCGATTGGCCCCAGCCGCCATCAGTAAATTAGCCACCAACTTGGCCCCAATGGCCACCCTCGGCTTGTCCTTGCGATCCTGTCGGGCAAAACCAAAATATGGAATTACCGCCGTGATGTAGCCTGCAGAAGCCCGCTTGGCCGCATCCATCATTAAGAGCAATTCCATGAGGTTTTCTGTAGGCGCAAAAGTAGACTGAATGAAAAATACATAGGCACCACGAACCGATTCTTTGATGTTTGCCTGAAATTCTCCATCCGAAAAACGCTCAATACTCATGTCTCCCAAAGGCTGACCATAGTAGTCTACAATCCGCTCGGCCAGATAACGAGAATTTTGCCCAGAAAAAAGTTTTACATTACTAACGAGTTCCATAATAGGAGGAAGTTTTAATGAAATCCGCTACAGATTTCTATGAATGCAATCTAAGTTGTTTGAAAATATAAGCTTTTAAGCATATCCCTAAAGCGCAATGCCCCACTGCTCCATAAAAAAAGCCTTCAGCCAAAGGCCAAAGGCATAATTCATTTATTTAGAGCGCAGTAAATAACGCATATTAGCAATTACAATATATTTTAAGGTTTGGTTCGAGCCCTCAACTAAAAAGATTTCCGACTCTTTTGAGGTAACTTCATTAACTACCTTCAGAACGCGGGCGGGTACCTCTTTCCCCTTGATCGGATCAAAGAAACGCGAACGCTTGTTTTTCTTGATCTTAAAGACCTGCTTGGGGGTGGCCTTGTTTCGGCTATCACTAATCTTAATAAACTGCTCCCGCTTCTTCCGACGCTTGCCCTTAGGGATAACCACTTCCTCAAACTCAATGCTCACCAAATCCTTGGCGTAAATCCGATTGAACTCCAAATGATCGTACTTCAGTTCTAAGGTAGAAAATGGCACCACTTTCTGCTTATACAACTGCTCCTCATCCACCAAACTCACATCACCCAATTGCGTAAAGTATAAACGGTCTCTGTTCAACTGATAATCTGGAGTAGGCGCTATATAATATATATGCTCCGAACTCGTCGGCTCCTCCTGATAATGCAATTTCACCAAACGGCCACGGTCACAATGAAACTGAATAAAACCCTGAATCTCTGGATTCCGCAAGTCAATCAAGGTCATTACAAAGCCAAAAGCCTTTGATTCCGTTTTATGAATGTGCATAGTCACCGGCTCTTTATTAGGCGCAGCATCTATGCCCGCTGTCGAAAACCGAATCTTTTCACTAATCGTGACCTTGGTCCCCTCAATTTCAAAAATGGCTTGCCCATGCTCTAAGGGACTGTCATAATGCGCTCCCCGCAATTTGGTCCGATAGGGAAAAATAGTGTTTCCCCTTAAGTCATAATCATATAAGTAGTCCCGATCTTCTACATAAGTGAATTTCTTTTTAGGTACCTCCGGAACCTGTGCCGAAAGTATCTGCGGGACAAATAATATCGTCAAACAGAAAATGAGTAGTTGTTTCATATTAGCTTATTCGATGAAGTCATTTAAATGTGGAATTTCGGTCGCTATAGTTTCAACTAATATACCAAAAGCCCCCTAAACCTTTTAACTAAAGCCGAGAAAAACGGTCTGAAGTATCATCCTGTATGCTCCGTAGGAGCTCTTCTAGCTTGTTCTCTACGCCCTCCAAACAGGCAGGCAGAGCAAACTCCTCGGCCCGATAATGATAGAGCCGCCAAGCCTTGTCTACATACTCCAAGGCCGAACGGTGCTCCATCCAATCGCCTGAGTTTAAGTAGGTCAATTGCCCAAAATCTGTCACAATCTCCCGATGCTGAGGCCGATGTACATGCCCACAAACTACATAGTCGTAGCCCTTGGCCAAACCCACCTCTATCGCTTTTTGCTCAAAGTCATTCATTTTTTGTACCGCCGCCTTTACCGAGGCCTTCAAGCGCTTAGAAAACTGACTAGGCGGTACCCCCAAAGGCTTCAACAAACGGTTCACCCCCCGGTTCAGTAGAATACTCCAATCATAAAATTGCCCCCCTATCTTGGCCCAAAAACGCCCCTTATGTACCGAGGGATCATAAGCGTCTCCATGAAAGAACCAAGCCCGCTTGCCATCCAACTCCAAAAGCAATTTGTCCTGTAAGTGAATGTTGCCCAAACGAAAAGGCGTCAACCGACGCAAACTGTCGTCATGGTTGCCCGTTAAGTAATATACCGGCACTCCAGCCTCTGCTAAGTTCAGAAAATGCCGCAAAACGGCCCAATGAGCCCGCGGAAAATATCCCTTCCGAAATTGCCAAATGTCTATAATGTCTCCATTCAAAATGAGCATTTTAGGCGCCAAGCTCTGCAAATATTGCAATAAGGCCTTGGCCTCCGAACCCTGGGTGCCCAAATGCACATCAGAAAGGACCAATATGTCGATTTCTCTTTTGTCTGCCATGGGGGTATTTTGGAGCTACTGCTTCTTGCCTACAAAACTAATGTATTCCCAAACTCCCATATAGGCAGACCGCACTTTGTTCACGATGGGCTCAAAGTTGTCCCGCAAAAAAGGACGCAGATGACCATCCATCCGCACATGATGGTTGCCCATATGACTCTTGAACCAAGCTTGCTTGCTGTCATGAAAATCTACTACCGCTATATACCCCCCCACTTTCAAGTCTTTCTTCGCCTGCTTCAATAGATCTTCCCACTGTGGGTTGATCATGGTCAATGAATAGGAAAACAAAATGGCATCATACTGCCCGTTTTGCCCCTCCGCATCCTGACCATAAGGCGCATGCACAACCTGCACCCGCTGACCAAATGGCGCCACCTTCTTGGTCGCAATATCTACCATATCCGTAGAGACCTCATAGGCCTTGATCTCCGCAGCAGGAAAGGTCTCGGCCAATATCTTCGTATTGAAACCCGTCCCACATCCTACTTCCAAGATCTTTATCGAGGCATTCCGCTCCAACGGAATGTCTTTAATCACTTCTACCCGACCAAAGAGAAAACTCCATCGCGTTAGATCATAAATTTTTGACTGAAATTTGTAGTACTGGTCCATACTACTCGCTTGCTCTCTCGAGTCTTTATGTGCTGTTCCCATGCGCTAATTCTTGTTCTTGATGTACAAACTTATTTCACTGTCCCTAAATAAACACTGCCGTAAGTCCCTACCCGATCCTGAAAATGACTTTCCTTCAACTCCTCCTCCGAGGAAACCCAACTGACCCGCTCTTTCACAAAATCCGGAAAGAAGTCGATCCGCATAGCCGCAGAACGCATCAAGATTTTTGTGCCCGGCCGACTGTTCGCCAAGATGCACTGCCACTCTTCCTCTAAAGCTGGCACATCATGCGCCGCCAACCAATCCTGATGGTCCAATAATACATAATGACTATATTGCCCCGGATTGTCCTTGAGAAATTGCGAAAAACTTGTGGTATGCGTATGGATATTGTCCGCCCGCTCTCGCAATGATAAATAATTCTCCTCCCGCAAATAACTCGGACAGCAATCTTTGGTGTAATGCCCATTCACATAGACTTGCCAAAAGTAGTTTTCCTTAATGTCCAATTCCGTAAATACATGCCGAACCGCATCTACCACAAAACTACTCACCCCACCCGGATATTCTTCAGTAATTAACCGACGCTGCGCTCTAGGTACACCCGCCAAAGCCAAAGAAAAATGCCGACTGATGGTCCAACGTACCGCCTTGTTAAATAATTTGCGCTCTACCTGATCAAAATATTGCTCCTGCTCTTCTAAGGTCTCCGCCTTGAGCAATTTTAATACCTTGCTGTGCAAACTAGGCCGCATCTGCATATATCGCACAAATAACCAGGCTAATGTCCCCGAAGATCCTCTATAATAAAAACTCTTCTTAGGCCCCTTGCCCTCAAAGTAACTCATCTTTTGATCCCAAAATTCCTGCGCATAAGCCGGCAAATGAGAACGCAATTGCTGCCGATAAACTTCCTCCGCCTGCGCATGCTTGCCATCGCCAAAGTAGTCGTACAACTCATCATAAGAGCTATGCTTAAATAAACTCTTCTTAAATTCTAATAGGGCGTTCTGCCGAGAATTTAAATCAATACAATGAATGGCCTTGGGGGCATCCAACAGATAATCTAGGGCATTGCATCCCGCACTCGTAATCATCACAATTTCGCTGTCTGGCTCAATTTGCATCAGTTCACGGTCACAACGAGGATCTTCCCAACAAATGTTGTATACAAGGCTCCCACCATGCACATTCTTAAATATCCAGTCTCTAAAATGGTTAATCATAAAGTTTAGTTTGTTCGCCCAACTTAAGGGCAGCTGAGGGCCTTTGCTTTCAGACCCAACTAGTTTGGGCAAAAATAAACATTTTTTGCAGACTGACTAAACTAGATTTTAAGCACAACAAACTCCTCCCCTTCCCTTCCTTCTTCTTTCTTTTGTTTTTGGGGCCTCCGCTGCGGCTTCGCCTTGCGGCGCTACGCTTTGGGGCTCGCAGGTCTGCTCGGCCCTGCGTCGCCTTCGGCGCCTTGGTCTGGCCTGACGGCCACCCCGCCGCATCGCTAGGCCGTTTGGCCTTCGGCCATCACTGCGGGTTGAAACCCGCAGGACCTGAAAACAAAACCTATTCGCTCCAGCCTAAAAAAGCAGGAGATGCTATTTGCAATTTGTGAAACGGCATTTGTAAAGCAAGGGAAGCTATTCGCAATTTGTGAAACGGCATTTGTAAAGCAAGGGGAAGCTATTCGCAATTTGTGAAACGGCATTTGTAAAACAGGGGATGCTATTTGCAATTTGTGAAACGGCATTTGTAAAGCAGGGGATGCTATTTGCAATTTGTGAAACGGCATTTGTAAAGCAAGGGATGCTATTTGCAATTTGTGAAACGGCATTTGTAAAACAGGGGATGCTATTTGCAATTTGTGAAACGGCATTTGTAAAACAGGGGATGCTATTTGCAATTTGTGAAACGGCATTTGTAAAACAGGAGATGCTATTTGTAATTTGTGAAACGGCATTTGTAAAACAGGGGATGCTATTTGCAATTTGTGAAACGGCATTTGTAAAACAGGGGATGCTATTTGTAATTTGTGAAAGGGACTGTTCGGGACTGTTCGGGATTTTGTGTATTAGAATAAAATTTGGGCCTTTAGCTTGTTAGGAATTGGCCAATAGTCGCCTAGGGACAAGCCCCTAGGCTAATCCAATGGAGTCAGCCCTCTACGAGGGCCTCAACTATTGATATACAAGGCCTTGTTCAGTTGTTATCACAGAGAAAAACCTCATCCAAAGGCCCTCTTTAGAGGGCTGTCTGAAAAAGCTAGCCTAGGGGCTTGTCCCTAGGCAGCAAAAATGGGAAACACAAAATTTTAAACAGTCTCATCTAGCCCTATTTTGCCCCTGCTCCAAAGCAAAAGGCCACTAACTTTTAGCGTTAGTGGCCTTTTAAAATTTATCTATTAAGCCTAAGATTTACTCCATGGTTATAGTGGCTGCCTTAAATACAAGAAGTCCATCTGCTAGACATTCATCTTCCGTAGTGCCTTGCATAGACAAAAGGTCTGTAGTTTGGCTCTTCAGCTGAATAGTTCCTCTGGCGATGTTAATCTGAGGCGCTTTATTTCTGCTACGAATAGAAGAAATAGCCCTTGCGCCCAAGGGGCTCAAGCTATTTTTGGCCACATCATAGACCCAATAGTCTTCAGTTTTTCCTGCAAAAATAGCGCTGATGCCTTCTGCCGTAGCGGGGTCATATTCCAGTTCTACATCATTTTCTGGAGCCAGAATAGCCAACTGTGTGGCGTTTTCGCTGCTCTGCTGCTGCCGGCTAATGGTAGCGGCACCCTCTGCATCATAACTAATGGTACAAAGCTGGCCCTCAAAAGCAACCTCAAAGCTTTGGTTGCTCAAATAGGCATTGCTTTGTGCTTGTACAAAAGAAAAACTAGCCAAGAAAAAGAAAAATAAGATTGCGTTTTTCATAACTTTTTTATTTATCTGAGAATAATAGATGGTTAATATCCAATTAAGATAGATATTTTCTCTTACAAAGCTAATTGCCTATACTATTTATTTTGCCAGGCCTTATTTTCTGCAGCGAACAGGGCGCTTTGCGCCCGCAGGCCTAGCGATGCGGCGGGGTGGCCCGCAGGGCCAGACCCAGGCGGCAAAGCCGCCGCAGGGCCGAGCAGACCTGCGAGCCCCAAAGCGTAGCGCCGCAGCTTTGCTGCGGAGGCCCCAAAACAGCAGCCTTCACTAGCTTCCTTTTTGCAGCATTCTTTGAATAGATTGGCCAAAAATGAGAGCGGCAAAAAGGGCAAAACAAAGCAGTTTGAGGGCCATATTGCTCAGTTCTAGGGCTTTTTGGTCCCAACCCAAGCCATAATATAAAAGCGTAATGCCCAAAACGGGCAGCAAGCTCAAGAGCATTTTGCCCAAAGGCAGGCGGGGCGCTTTCAGCCAATAATCGCAGACTAACCAGCTGAGTAAAAACATGATGATATAGGAAACTAAGGTGGTATAAGCCGCCGCCTGATAGCCATAGAGCGGGACAAAATAGAGGTTGAGCAGTAAATTGCCCAAGGCCGAGGCCAGCAAAATAACCGTCAGGTAAATATTGACCTTTTGGTACTGAATATAGCGGTTGTAGAGCAGCGACATACTATAAAAAATGTAGCCCAGAATAATAATGGGCACAATATAGAGGGACTGCTGAAAATTATTTTTGCTAAAACTGAGCAGCAAACTGGCCAAATCGACGGCAAAGAGGAGGAGAAAAACGCCCCCCAGCAAACTCAACTTATGGATACTATAGACCTGAGGGCCCAATTGCTCATACTTTTGCTCATTCATTATTTTATGATAAGCGGGATTGGCTGCATTTTGCAGGGCCGTAATGAGGCCGAGCAAGAGCATCCCGATTTTGTAGGCAAAACTATAGAGGCCCGCCTCGGCATGGCCCAGTTGGCTGTTAATCAGCCATTGATCGAAAGAATTGAGCAAATAGCCCCCAATAGAATAGGGAATCAGGGGAAGGCCATAGGCCAAAGCGTACTGAAAATGCTTGCGTTCCAGCTGAAAAGGCTGTACAAAAGGCCAGATGCGCCAGATAAAAATCAGGGCAAAAAAGCCACCGGCCAGCATCTCCCCGATAATTTTGCCCATATAGACCCGGCCCGTTTCATGCAAAAGGTACATCCCAACACAGGCCAAAGCGAACTTAGCATACTGCCAAATGACATTGATAATGGTAAGTTCCACGCTCTTTTGCTGTTCTCTTTTGAGCTGAAAGAAAATGTAATAAAGCACCCCAATATAGCCCGTGATCAGCAAATAAATAATTGTTTCTGCGGGCAAATTGATATAAGCGGAGATAGGCGTCCTAAAATAATAGACCAGTCCCCCCAGAGCCAGATTGATGAGTCCTGTAGCGCTGAGGACCGTACTCACAAAGCCCTTTACATCTGGCTTATCCTCATGAAAATAGCGGCTAATTGACAAATGCAGATTAAAGGAGAGCAGCACCGAGACCAAATTGACATAAGAGAGAAAAATGCTAGCCACCCCATATTGGGCCTCATCCATAAAATAGGTAAAGACCGGCAGAGAAATAATGCCAAGGCCTTGGGTCAGCAGGGTACCCAAAAAGTAGATGCTAGAATGTTTGAACACATCGAAGAAAGAAAAAGAGCGCAAACGCTCTAGAAGCGGGGCCAGCATAGATAGAATTTAAATAGCCAGAAGAAATGTGTAAATTTGGAGATCCAAATGTAAAATAAACAAATCAGACTCCTTCCACTCATCCTATAGAAATTCATCTGCGTAAACAGCAGCTTATCTAGCTATGAAAAAGAAAACACTCTTCCGCAAGGGCCTAGAGAAGGTCCTATCTGCCAAGCCCCGCAAAAGATTACAGGCCCAATATGCGGCCTGGCCCAATACGCCTCGTCCCTTAGCAGAATGGGCGGCCCTAAGGGCCGAAATAGCCAAGAGCTACCCTTATGAGCATCCGCTATCCTTACATTATGTACCCGAGGCCGTTTCTGCGGACTTGATAGAGGTGTCTGAATTGCGGGAGAACCTAGCGGGTCGTACCATTGGCGCCTGGGCTTTGGATGTAGACAGCATTCATTTTTATTGGGCCGAGCTGCTGCGTTTGCGTCCGGAAGTCATTATAGAATGTGGTTCGGGGACCAGCACCATTATGGCGGGCACTTACTTTAAGAAAACAGGCATTAATGGGCAATTGATCTCTTTGGAGCAATCGGAAGAAGAGAAAGCCAGCATAGAAGCCACCCTAGAGAAACTGGGTTTAGCGGAATATGTCTCTGTTTATTATGTTCCGCTTGGGGCCGATCAAAACTACGACTTTAGTAAATTCTCTCCAGAGATGGACCAAAAGGCCGACCTTATTTTGGTAGATGGGCCAAGAGGGAGCCGGCTCAACACCTTGCCCAACCTAAAGAAGTTTGCAAAATCTGGCGCTCGTTGGTTTCTAGACGATGCCCTTAGAGATAGCGAACAATCTTATCTACAGGCATGGTCCAAAGAAGAGGGCATAGTGGTAGAGGGGGTAATTCCCTTGGGTAAAGGCTTTGGTACGGGCAGCATACGTTAGGCTTAGCGCTCCAAAGACAACAGGCCCTTAGCGCAATGCGCTAAGGGCCTGTCCTATTGACTGCGAGCAACTACTTCTTTCGGATCATCATCATGCCATCTCGGAGGGGTAAAAGCATAGGTTCTACCCTATTATCTTCTCGAATTTTTTTATTTAGGGCATCGATAGCGATTGTTTTTTTCCCTTTGAGCTCCTCTTCGGCCACCTTGCCGCTCCAGAGCACATTATCGATAACAATACATCCGCCGCTTCGCATTTTGGGTAAAATGAGTTCATAATAATTATCGTAATTCATTTTATCTGCATCAATAAACGCCAGATCCCAGTCATCGCTTAGCTGTGGAATAATATCTAGGGCGGCGCCGATGCGCAGCTCAATTTTTTGGGCCAGGCCAGCCTTCTTAAAAAAGCCATTTACGGCCTCCTCTAGCTCCTCATTAATGTCTATGGTCAGTAGGCGTCCGCCGGGCACCAAACCTTGAGCTAGGCAAATGGCTGAATAGCCCGTAAAGGTCCCTACCTCTAAAATCTTTTTTGGGGCTAAGAGCTTGCTCAACAAAGCCAAAAAATGGCCCTGCAGCTGCCCAGAAATCATCTGAGGCATTAGTACATGCAAATGCGTATAGCGTTCTATCTCTTTGAGGATCTCATCGGGAAAAACCGCTGAATGCTGTTCGCAGTAATCTTGTATATTCTTGGGCGGAAAATCTAACATAAATTGCTGTTTTGTAGTGCGTTAATCTTTTTTAAGCCATTTTTAATAGCAAAAAAATTAGACATATTAGTTTAATATACGTATATTTGATTGAGGTCAAAATTTAGCCAAATTTAAAAATATACTACGCTATGTGGAAGGAGCCAGCTATTTTTTCGCAAAGAAAAGAATATTACGAAGAGGAAGAGGTCTTATTAATGGACCCCTTAAAAGATGAAATCAAGCTTTTGGTTTACAATGACGACCACAACACCTTTGATTGGGTGATTGAGTCTTTTATAGAGGTTTGTGGTCATAGCAGCATCCAGGCCGAGCAATTGAGCTATATGATTCACTTTAATGGCAAGGCGGTGGTTAAAACAGGGACTAAAGCCAAGCTAAAGCCGATGAAAGAGGCTTTATTAGAGCGGGGTTTATCCGCTGTTTTGGAGGACTAAAACGAACTACCTACTCACCTAAGTTGGACAAACATTGCAATAATTAACGGGGGCTTGGCCCCTTTTTTTATGAACAAATTGAAACACAGGATTGATGTACAACTTTCTTTCAAATGACAACATTGACGAATTTCCGCCTATAGAAGAGGATTTGGATGGTATTGTAGCGGTTGGGGGACAACTAACGACGGCCCGTTTGCTTTCGGCTTATCGGAAGGGGATTTTCCCTTGGACTGCTGCCAAGCAACCTATTATGTGGTGGTCTCCGGATCCGCGGATGCTTATGCGGCCAGAGGAGGTAAAAATCAGTAAATCCATGCGGAAAATCTTGGCCCGTGGAGACTTTAAAATTACTTTGGACACCGCCTTTGAGGAGGTTATTCGCAACTGTGCTAATATTCCCCGCCGCGGCCAGGAGGTGGTCGAGGGGGAAGAATCTGGGGCTTGGCTCTTGGAGGATATGCAAGAGGCCTACATCAATCTGCATAAGGCGGGGCATGCCCATTCTGTAGAAGCCTGGCAAGATGGCAAATTGGTTGGGGGCTTATATGGTGTAGCTGTAGGCTGGAACTTCTCTGGGGAGTCTATGTTTTCCAAGGTCTCTAATGCCTCTAAGGCGGCTTATTTGACCTTAGTGCCGCTTTTGGGCCAGCTTGGTTTTCAGTGGATTGACTGCCAGATGTACACGGAGCATTTGTCGAGTCTTGGGGCTCGGCTCTACCCTCGAAAAATTTACTTAGACTTTCTTAAGGAGAATGAGCAGGAGCCTGGGATTCAGGGTTCTTGGACGCATTTGCTTTAGTGAGGTTTTGGGGCTGCCCTGGGTCATTAGTGGCTTGGGGCAGCTCATTTATTTCCGCTCCTATTTTAACCACTATAATCAATATGAACAGAAAAGAGCGAAAACGTTTTGGTTCTGCTCAAAGCCCTTGTTTAGAGATGGGTTATGAGGCGGGGCCTCGAGAGGAATTGGTCCAAAAAGGCTTATTGGTCCTTTGGGCCAAAAATACAGTATCTATAGAAGTAGATGGAGAGCCCTTGGCCTTGGGGGCGGATGAACTTCTTTTTTTGGGGCCAGAACAAAGGCGGCAGTTTTTGGTGATAGACGGCCTCTCCTACCTACAATTTAATTCCTTATTTCACTGTATTTTGGAGCAGGACCAAGAATTGGGTTGTAAGGGACGCCTGTTTTTTTCGGCTGCAGAGCTGCCTAAAATTGCTTTATTGGGCAGACTGGGGCAAAAGATTAAGCAAACTTGGGCCGATATAGAGGAAGAGCTGCTCCTAGAAGCGCCGCACAAACTCAGTTTATTGCGTAGTTTGTTGCGCAACCTACTCATCTATGCCAACCGCCTTTATTTGGAGAACCACCAAAAGGCGGCAGAAAAATGGCCCCAAGAAGAGCTCGTTCGAGAATTTTACTATTTGGTTAATCAGCATTTTAGGGAAAAGACCAAAGTGAGTGATTATGCCAAATTGCTACATCGTTCGCCCAAAACGCTCAGCAACCTACTCAAGGAGTTGGGCCATAAAAGTCCGCAGCAATATATTCAAGAAAGGAGGACCCTAGAAGCTCGGCGTTTACTTATTTACAGCAATAAATCAATAGCTGAAATTAGCAGCGAATTGGGCTTTGAAGAAAAGCGCAGTTTTAGCCGTTTTTTTAAGCAGCAAACCCTATTATCCCCCAGTACATTTAGGCAGAAAAAAGGAAATATGGCTACATCTTAGGGAAAAACGGTCTTTTTTTTCGTTCAGCAATCTGTTTACTTTGTAGTATACAAGTATTACTATTAAAAGCATTCATCTAATGAGCGTAAAAATTGAAATCAATAATGAGGGAAGCCACTTTGTCTCTAATGTGCACAATGGCCAAGTAGACATGCAGTTGGATCTTCCGATGGCGGCTGGCGCCCCTTACAGTGGTTATTCTCCAGTAGATTTATTATTGTCTAGTATTGCCTATTGTAAGCTGGCCACGGTTCGTTTTATTGCTATGAAAAACCAATGGAAGCTAGAGAAAATCACGGCTCAATTGGAAATGAAAGAGGACATGACTGGCGAACTTCCTGAAACCAGCGTAAGTATGAAAATGCAGATTCAGGGAGAATTGAAGGAAGAACAGAAAGCCCAGCTTTTGGCTGCGGCTAATCACTGCCATGTTCATCAGCTTTTGGAGGGTAATTGGAAAATTGAAGACATCCAGTTAGAATCGGAAGTCTTGAGTTAGGTGCTCATCAAAAAATGTAGCTATTTTGGATAAGGTCCTATAACAGTTGATGTTGTAGGGCTTTTTTTTGGGAGATATAAGAAAAGGCCCCAGCTTCTGGACTAGAAGCTGGGGCCTTTTGTCATAAAAATGTCAAAACAGAAAATCCAAGAAAGGAAGAGGGCCGTAACTAGACTAATTATAATAAAAAGCCCTGCTATGAAAAAATGGATCTTTAGAATTATATGGAGCAGCCTAGCGGTCTCCTTCCTTCTTTTTTCGGCCCTAGTCATTCATATTTATATGGTGATGGGACCTTCTAACATGAAATATCACAATAGCAAGCCCATACAGCTTTCTCGGATTGACTTTGAGGGCCCTAAAAACGACAGTTTATTTCATTTGGCGGAGCGTGAAGTGCGCAAGACGGCTGGGGTACAGCATGCTTTTTTGAACAAATCGCATGGCACCTTAGTCTATGGATACGCTCCGGGAGAAGTAGACCCCAAGGCTGTTTTTGCTAAAATAGAGCAGCTACCGATTCGGCCCAAGATGTATGTTGTAGATAAAGAGCAACTGGCCAATGGTTGTCCGGTTTTGGATAAACGTTCTTTTAGCTATCGGCTAGGCGCCTTGATTCAATCCTTCTTTTAGGCAGGAAAAAAGCCGGGCCTGAAAATGGTCCATGGCCCAGCGCTGCGCAGCGGTGGCCGCAGGCCAGACCGAGCAAAACGAGCGCTAGCGAAGTTTTGCGAAGGGCCGAGCAGACCTGCGAGCCGCGAAGCATAGCGGCGGCCGAGCTAGGCAAAGCCTAGCCGGCCGCGGGCCCCAAAAAAATGAATTAACCACATATAGCATTGCCGCTCCTCTAATGGCAGACTATTTTTATTTATCACTGTTTAATCCTTATTTTATGACAAAGTATTTAAATGGTTTTCTCTTTGCCGTATTGGCCTTAGCCCTTTTTATGGGTTCTTGTAAAGAAGATGATACCGATGACAACAACAATGACGAGCCAACGCTTTATGAGCGAGTTGGTGGGACGACCATGGTTGCGGACCCCAACAACTCTAGTCAAATGATGGAGCAAGGTTATTTGACCCTGCGCTCGGTAGTCGATTCGGCAATTTTTGTGATTGCTGCCGACACGGTAATGGCGCCTTATTTTCAGGTTTTGCTTACAGAAGTAGGCAGTGGCGACATGTCTGGGGTAACTGCACTAAGTGCTAGTTTGACCAACTTTATGGCTGTAGCTACCGGAGCAGAAAACTTTAGTTATAGTGGCCGCGATATGGTCTCTGCTCATGACCCCGCCCAATATAGCCGGATGGGGCTAGCTGCAGATGATGCAGCTTATGACGCCTTTGTTGCGGATGTGGGAACGGCCCTTGGGCAAAATGGCGTGACCGATACGGAGCTCATCAATGACTTGGTGGCCTTGTTGGAAACCCTACGTTCTGATATTGTTCAGCGATAGAGATCAGATTTTCATAGATTGTTAGGAGCCTCGGCCAGTTGGTCGAGGCTTTTTTTTGGCTATAAATTTGCTATAGAAAGCCATATAAGCCCCCTTTTTCTGGGAAAAGTCAGGTTTTTTGAAAAAAAAGTGAAAAAAGTTCAGTTTTAAAGTTCACAACTTGGCCAAAACTTGCATTAAGGTCGTATAAACCAAACACTTTTTATGGATAAAGATCTGTACACACCTTAATGCCTCCTCTGGAACCATTATTCTACACAATAAACAAACTTCCCTCCCTTTGACACTTTTCCTTGACGAGGTCTTTATCAACGCTCTGTAATCCCAAGCACCCCATTCCCCTTTTTTCTTGAGAATCCCCGTTCTCTACCCATCAAAAAATGGCAATAATCCTTATCGATTATCTGCCCTTTTTTGTGTCTGTACCTAAGGGCTCTGTATTTATGAAGCTTAGAAAAAAACGTATCTTGTTTAAAAACAAACTTACTGCTCATGATACGTTTACTTTCCCTCCTATTTATGTTGGGGCTCCTTTCTCCTTTAGTGGGCCAGAACAGCCCCTCTGTTTATTATAATTTTTTGCCTGGCCAAAGCTATCTGCTCATGGCCGACAAGGTCAATCTGCGCCAAAAACCTAGTTTGCAAGCCAAAGTTTTGCAAAGAGCGCCTATTGGAAGCACAGTAGAAATTATTGCTAAATCAGATAAGCAGCTTCGGTTAAAAGGGATGACCGCCCCCTGGTATTTGATCCGTTATAAAGGACAAAAAGCCTTTGTTTGGGGCGGATTACTGGCTTTGGGCCAAGAACTACTCCAAGATGGCCGCCAATTACTGTATGGTTATGAGCGAATGGAGCTGATCAAAGAGGGCCAAATAGAAAGCCGGCAGTTTTGGCTGGGGCTGCGCTTGGTCCAAAATAATAAAGAGTTACAGCATCTAGCCATAAAGGCCATGGGCAACCTGCAAACTAGCCTGAGTTTTAGACTAGACGATAACCGTGGCCTAGAGCAGCTAGAACATATTATTGAGCTTTCTTTTAGCGATGGCTATTGCGGCGGGACCAATGGCATGCAAACGGTTTTTCTTCAAAAACAACAGCTCTATGCCTTGCCCCCGCTCTATAGCGGTTCTGATTTACCCCTTTTCCAACATCAATATTTTGTCTACCCTAAGGAGCATCAAAAAAGCGCCAACCTACTCATTTTTAAAAATGAGTCTGGAGAATATGATGATGCCAGCAGGCAACCGAAGTACGATCAGCAAAGCAGTACCGACTTTTTATGGAATGGCCGAGTTCTTTTGCCCCTAAAACCTTAAATCTAATGCGCTATTTAGCTTATTTTTTGCTGCTTGGCGGCTTCTTCTCTTGCCAAAACAGCTATCAGGAATTTAAACAATTGGAGGGCGAAAAAGCCATGCTGGTTTCAGCCCACCCCATAGCTTCTTTGGCAGGCAAAAAAGTGCTTAAGGCAGGCGGAAACGCCATAGATGCCGCTGTGGCCGTTCATTTTATGCTGGCCGTGGTCTATCCAGAAGCAGGCAATATTGGCGGGGGCGGATTTATGATTTTTCGCCCAGCTCAAGGACCCGTACAAAGCTTAGATTTTAGAGAAACAGCCCCCGCCCTAGCCTATCGAGATATGTATTTAGATAGCCTGGGCCAAGCCAATGACAGCCTCAGCCGATTGGGGGCCCGCTCGGTGGGGGTACCCGGCTCGGTGGCCGGACTCTTTGAGGCCCATCAAAAATATGGAAAGCTTCCCTGGGCCAAACTGATTGCCCCCGCTATTGAGGTGGCCAACAAAGGCTATATCTTGTCTGCTTCGGCAGCCAAACGCCTAAATGAAAAGCTGCCCGAAATGCATAAGGTGAACCGCTACCAAACGCCTTTTATGCAAAAAGAAAGCTGGGCAGCAGGCGATCGAATTGTCCAAAAAGAATTGGCCCAAACCCTAAAACGCATCCAAAAAGAAGGACGAGATGGCTTTTATAAGGGAGAAACAGCAGCCCTTTTCTTGGCCGAAATGCAGGCAGCTGGCGGCCTTATTCGAGCCGAAGACCTAGAAAATTACCAACCAAAATGGCGAAGCCCCATCCAGTTTAATTATCAAAATGAATATACGGTTTATAGCATGCCGCCGCCCTCTAGTGGAGGCATAGCCCTGGCCCAACTGCTGCAGATGGTCGAGAATTATCCCCTGAAGCAAATGGGCTTTCAATCAACTAGAGCCGTGCATTTAATGGTAGAAGCCGAACGCCGAGTCTATAGCGATAGAGCCAAACATTTGGGCGATAGCGATTTTTATCCCGTTCCTATTGAGGCCCTAACCGATAAGACTTATGCCAAAAATAGAATGCGGTCTTTTTCTTACCAAAAAGCCAGTCCAAGCCAAGAAATTCAAGCGGGACAACCTAAAAAAGTAGCAGAGGAAACCACCCATTATTCTATTGTCGATGAGGCCGGCAATGCGGTTTCAATTACCACCACCCTCAATGGCAATTTTGGCAGCAAATTGATGGTCCAAGGGGCTGGCTTTTTCCTAAACAACGAGATGGATGATTTTAGCGCAAAACCCGGCCACCCCAATATGTTCGGCCTTTTGGGCAGCCAAGCCAATGCCATCGCCCCCAAAAAACGGATGCTCAGCTCCATGACGCCCACTATTGTCGATAAAGATGGGGAGCTTTTTATGGTCTTGGGCAGCCCCGGCGGCTCCACCATTATTACCTCCGTTTTTCAGGTCCTCCTCAATGTCATTGAGTTTGAGCAAGATTTACCCAGCGCCGTTCAATCCCCTCGTTTTCATCATCAGTGGCTGCCCGATCAGATTTATATGGAGGCGGGGGCCATTCCAGAAAGCGAACAAGAGCAGCTCAAAAAAATGGGCCATCAATTTAAGTTGCGAGAGCCTATTGGCCGTGTGGACGCCATTATTCGCTTGCCCAATGGAAAATGGCAGGGCGCAGCCGACCAAAGAGGCAATGATAGCGCTGCAGGCTACTAATGATTTTTTCTTTTTGGGGCTGCCCCGCCCTGCGGGCGGGTCGCTCCCCTCTGGGCTCGCAGGTCTGCTCGGCCCTGCAGCCGCCTGCGGCGGCTTTGGTCTGCCGCTTCGCGGCACCCGCCGGGCAGCTCAGCCGACGGCCCTTCGGGCCTTTTTACTGCCCTCCCTGCCGCCTAAAATTCACTGCCGAAGAAGAAAACCAAAAGAAAAAAGACCGTTGAGCGGACACAACAAGGCCTTTAGGCCGCAGTTCGACGACCAAAGGGAGTAACCGATGTGAAAGGGTGGCCGCTAGGCCAGACCAAGCAAAACGAGCGATAGCGAAGTTTTGCGAAGGGCCAAGCAGACCTGCGAGCCCTGAAACGACAACAAGCCCTTTAGGGCGCAGTTCGACGACCGAAGGGAGTAACCGCCGACGACCAAAGGGAGGCGGAGGCCCAAAAAAATAATAAAACAACTTCCTTTTGGCCCTAACCTTGACTAAAAGACAGCATTAAGCAATACGCATTAAACCACAACCGCTATGAAACAGTTAATTTTTAGTCTTAGCTTTTGCCTCTTGGCCATGAGCAGCCTTTTTGCCCAGGGCATTCAGTTTGAATCTGGAAGTTGGGCCGATGTAAAAGCCAAAGCCAAAGCCCAAAACAAACCCATTTTTGTAGACGCCTATGCCGTTTGGTGTGGCCCCTGCAAATGGATGTCGGCCAATAGTTTTACCGATGCCTCGGTCGGTGAGCTCTACAACAGTGGCTTTATCAGCTACAAATTTGATATGGAAAAAGGCGAAGGGCCAGCTTTTGCTCAGCAACAAAGTATTCGGGCCTACCCCACCCTCCTCTTCTTCTCCCCCGATGGCGAACTGCTCAAAAAGGCAGAAGGCGCCCGGGATGCAGAAGGCCTCATCAGCTTGGCCAAACCTTATTTGAAGGCCAACAATAATGCAAATCAAGAGCAAACGACCACAGATAACAATTGGGAAAGCCTCAACGCCAAAGCTTGGGAGTACTACGAAACTAAATCGAACCGCTCCGACCTCAGCAAAGCCCTAAAATGGGCCAACACCTCTATTGAGATGAACCGAAATTGGTATAATTTGGATACCAAAGCACATCTACTCGCCAAATTGGACCGCAACAAAGAAGCCCTAGAACTAGCCGTTGATGCTATTTTGGCCGCTCAAGATGCAGGCGAATTGGCAGAAGCCGAAGAGACCATGGAGCTCTTGCGAAAACTCCGAAATAACTAAGCGAAACCGCTCCAAAAAAAGAAAGCGCTTGCAGTACTCCTGCAAGCGCTTTTTGATTTAAATATCACCTAATTGCGGCCTCAAAATAATTTCTTCCACCACCGTTTGCGGACTCAAACCATGGCAATCCCAAACCGACTGCGCAATATCTTCAGCTTTCATAAAGCGTTCTTTGGGCAGCTCTGTGCCCTCCCAAGAAGCCGTATAAGTGGCGCCTGGCATGACCGCCGTTACCCGAATCCCTTGGGCTTTTACTTCTTCTCTAAGGACCCTAGAAAAGCCCAGCATAGCATGCTTAGAAACGGCATAAGCCCCATAAGGCATAAAACTAGCAATGGAACACATATTAAAGATATGTCCCGATTTTTGAGCCTGCATCTTAGGCAATAGCGCCTGCGTCAAATAATATGCGCTATAGAGGTTGGTATCCATCATGAGCTCAAAACTCTGCTCATGTCCAGCCTCCGTTAAGGGACAAGGAATGAATACCCCCGCATTATTGACCAAAAGATCGACTTGCTCAAACTCCTGGAGAATTGCCTCGCCAAAAGCTTTTACCTCTGCTTTTTTAGACATATCTACAGCCTGAACAAAGACCTTAATAGCTGAGTTAATGGCCAAAAGTTCGGCTTTAAAGGCTTCTAAATCGGCCAAAGTTCTAGAACAAAGGGCCAAATCATAGCCTTTTTCGGCCCCCATCAGGGCCAAAGCACGCCCAATTCCCTTGGTCGCGCCCGTAATTACTGCAACTGACATCTTTTTAGTTTTTGCGTTTGGCAATCATCATATTGTCATGCTCTCGAGTAGAGTGATAGCCCAAAGAAAAAGGCAAATCCTTAATTTTCTGCGTTTTATACACCTCTCTTAGCTCCGACTGATAACGCACTTTGAATAATGGAATCGGGCTGGTATACTGACCATAAAAGGTAAAATCCCATTCACTGCTATTATAGTAGTGGTAGGGAATCGCCGTATCATCCTGAAAAACAGCCTTGGCCTTGGCCAAAATCAATTCTCTAACTTTGGTAAAGGTTGGGCGGTGCATCAAGTAACTAGCCGATTTGGTAAATGTGCGGTTGGCCGCTACCATCTCCAAATGCTTGTACAATTCTGGACGTTTTTCCAAGCCCGCATCCGATACATCAGAAGAATGATAAAAGAGGGTCTTTTGTTCTTGGGTTTTGGCATCTAAAAAGTCTACCCGCACGGAAGAAAAGTCATTGCTTCCCTCCAAAACAGCTACGCTACCATCTGCCTGAATGGCCACTGGCCGCACATTGACAATCTTGTTGCCCGAACGAACCAAAAAGACCAAAAGTGTAGGCAATACGCCTGTTCTGGCCATATCTACTTTCATGTGCTTGGTATGAAAAAAGCCCCCCCGAATAAAGTCGGCAATCGTATTTTGCACCGAATTACAGTAGTTCATCCAGTTCACATCATCCGATTTCATAAAGGTCAAATTCCCTGCTGGCTCCAAAGCAAAAAGGTGATAATTTTTAGCAGAAGGAAAAAACTGATAGCCATAATAAATATCTGGCCCAGAAAAAGGATAGAACAAATCGCCCTTCATTTCATTCAAGCCCGCCAACTCTGCTCCGGCCCAAGTCCGCAACTCATCAAAGCGCTTAGCATCAGCAGAAGCCCAACCTTGATCCGCCTTTTTGGCGTAGGCTTTCCAAGCCGCTCCCTGCGTCACCTCATAAAATTCAGAGGCCTCATCAATGCTCATTCCCGCCAAAATTCGGGCAACATCATCATATTTTCGGTCTACAGCTACTTTTTCTACTACAGCTTCTACCACAGGCTCCGCTACAGCCGCCACACTATCTTGTTTTACGGTATCTACCGCATTATTTACTACTTCTGTAGCGCCTGTTTTCGAGCCCGCTTCTGTGCAACTTCCCAAACTAAGGCTGGCAGCCAAAGCTAGGCTACTTAGGGTCCAAATCGACTTTTTCATCATGGATTTTATTACTTGATTGTAAATGGATTATTTTTTTGGGGCCTCCGCAGCAAAGCTGCGGCGCTACGCTACAGGGCTCGCAAGACTGCTCGGCCCTTCGCCAGCTTTGCTGGCTCGGTCTGGCCTACGGCCCCCCTTTCGCATCGCTAGGCCATTTCTGCCCCTTTGGGGCAGGGCGGCAAAGCCGCCTTATTCTCGGCCCTTGGCCACAAAATAGACAATTAGCCCAACAGCTAGCGTTCCCAAGCCCGCAAAAGACTCTTTAGGATGATCGATCATGGTATAAACGAGCATCCAAAGCTCTAGCAAAATGAAAATTACCGCAGGCAAAGGATAAAGCGGCAAACGGTAACCTTGGCTCGCTGGCTGCCGAGTTCTGAGCACCAAAAGGCCCACAACCGTTAGGCAGGTAAAGAGGGCCAAGGTAAAACCCACATAGCGAATTACGGCATCAAAGCTAGCGGTATAAATAAGAGCTATAGCAATAACAGACTGAATAATTACGGCCATATAAGGCGCTCCCGCCTTATTGCTAATGGCCCAAAAGCGCAAGCCTTTTAGGTCTTGCCCCATTTGCTGGCTCACTCTGGGGCCCGCTAAGGTCATGCCCAAAACAGAGGCTAAAAGCCCTAGGCAAATCATGGCCGAAATCAACTGCCCGCCCAAATCGCCAAAAATGGCTTGGGCCGCAATGGCGCCCACTTCATTTTGCCCAGCTAGCTCCTCCATTGGAACCCGGTACAAAAATACAAAATTGAGCAAAACATAAAGCGTAGCCACCAAAACAACCGATAAAATCAGAGAACGAGGCACATTTTTATTGGCCGATTTCACCTCTCCCGCCACATAAGTGACCGCATTCCAGCCCGAAAAGGCATAAGAGACATAAATTAGGGAAACGGCAAAACTATGACTGGCAATGGCCTCAAAATCTACCGCCTCTATACTAAAAAAAAAATGGCTCGTATCTCCAGCTATAAAAAGGCCACAGACAATCAGGACCATAATCAGAAAGAGATTGAGATAGGTGGTTCCACTCTGTATCAAAGAGGACCAAGAGAGTTTCATAAAATTGACCAAGGCGGCCAAAAGGACCAAAACCATGGCCACAACTAGCTGCGAGCTTTGCAGTTCGGCCTCGCTCATGCCCTCAAAATAGCTAGGCAAAGCCCAAGAAAAATATTTGCTAAAGGCCATAGCCGAAGCGGCAATTGGGGCCGCAAAACCAATTGTGGCCGAGGTCCAACCCGACAGAAACCCCAAAGCGGGATGATAAATCTTACTTAGGTAATTATACTCTCCACCAGAACCTGGCAAACGGACAGCCAGCTCGCCATAGACCAATGCGCCACAAAGCGCTACCAATCCCCCCACCAACCAAAGGACCACCACCGCAAAGGTAGATTTGATCCCTATCACTTGATAGCCCAAACTCGTAAAGACCCCCGTACCAATCATACAGGCAGCAATAACGGCTACAGCCGCAGCTAGGCCCAATTTATTTTCTTTTGCTTGCTCTTCCACAGTTTTCCTATAAAAAAGCGATATGCAGCATCCTCAAAGGGCCACATATCGCTCTATTTGATAATCTTTTAGCTTTTGCTTCTATCTATCGGCGGCGCGAACGGCGGCGCTTATAAGAGAAGCTAACCTCAGGATCTACAGATTTTGCAATCGTTTTGATTTGTTCTGTGGTCATATCCGCAATGTAGGGTTCTGGATCTACACGCTTATTATTGATAAACACTTCATAGTGAACATGAGGCGAAGTAGAATAGCCCGTGCTACCCACATAGCCAATAATTTCTCCACGCTGTACTTTTTTACCCACTTTGGCATCAATCAGGCACATGTGGCCATAGAGTGTTTTATAGCCATAGCCGTGGTCGATCACCACATTAAAGCCATAGCCACTGCGTTTGTGCTCTACACGAACCACCGTACCATCGCCAGTAGCGAAAATGGGAGCTCCCATAGGGGCGCCCAAGTCAATACCGGGGTGCATTTGCCAAACGGACTTATTAAAAGGATTTCTACGCATACCAAAACCCGAAGAGAGGTGAAGGGCGCGCTCTAGGCGCAAAAGGGGCCGGATTGCAGGAATAGCGCGCATGCGCTTTTCGGCCTTACTGGTTTTGGTTAATAACTTATCTTGAGAGGCGGCCACCATAGACATTTGGTGGCGAATTTTTTGCAATTTTTCGGCCATTTCAACTAGGGCCGCTCCATCTTGGAGTTGTTGGAGTTCAGGATGTTTTACGCTACCCCCTACTCCGTATTCCCATTCACTATCATCAATTTGGTTGAGGTCTAGCGTGGGGCTATATAAGTTTTGGTCCCGTTCTTTGAGGTCTACCAAGGCAGCGCCCATCAGGTCCAATTTCTGGTTAGTTTCTTGAATTTTTTCGGTAATCAGTTGTTTTTCAGCAACATAATTGCGCAGGCTTTCAGGAGCCGCTAGCGTCCATAGTCCCCAGCCATAAAAGGCTGTGGCGGTCAGAATCATTGTCATTTGGCCAATTTGTTGGAGCCAATTTTTCTTGATTCGTTCGTAGGAGAGCGTGTTCCTGTTATAACGATAAAATACTCGTTTTTTCATAGGTAGTCGTTCTAGTGAACTAAAGCTTAGGCAGTTAGGCCCAACTCAGCCTTTGCGGCGAGGTCTTTTTAAAGACAGACAAAGATAAGCAGCTAATTTTCAAAAAACCAAATAATTAGCGGAACTTTTTGGGGCTTTAAGATTTGTCCTTGGCTAAAGTTCCTTTGGGCAGGGCTTTTTTGGGCCAAATTGCGGTATAGCAGGGCGCGAAGCGCCCGCAGGCCTAGCGATGTGTAAGGGTGGCCCGTAGGGCCAGACCGAGGCGGCTTTGCCGCCGCAGGGCCGAGCGAAGAGCGAGCCCTGAAACGTAGCGCCGACGAGCGCAGCGAGGCGGAGGCCCCAAAACATCCAGTTTATAAATAGAGGATCCAGAAGAGGCTCGTTAGTGAAATAATTAGCCAAAGGGCGATACCGAGGCTAAGGGCTTTGAGGCCAGCTTGTTTCATTTGTTCTAAAGAAAGATTGCTTCCGATGAGGAAAAGCGTGAGGACCAAGAGGGCCTTGGCGGCCTGTTTGATGCCTGAAGAGAGAAAGTCGGGAAAAGGGGTGTAGCTATTGATGAGGATAGCGATGAGGAAGCCGCCGATGAAATAAGGAATTTTAATTTTCTTTTGTTCGCCTTTGAACCAATAGGCCGAGAGCAGCGCAATGGGGATAATCCAGAGGGCGCGGGCCAATTTGACCGTAGTAGCGACCTTTAGGGCCTCTTCTCCGTAGCTATGAGCGGCCCCCACCACCGAGCTAGTATCGTGTATAGCGATAGCGGCCCAAAGGCCAAAATCGGCTTGGCTGAGGCCTATGGCTTGGCCAATCAGGGGAAAAAGGACTAAGGCGATAGAATTGAGGATAAAGACCACCCCTAAGGCCGTGGATATATTGCGTTCGGAAGCATTGACTACGGGAGCTACGGCGGCAATGGCGCTTCCGCCACAGATAGCAGTCCCCGAGCCAATCAGATGACTTTCTGCCCGAGGCATTTTGAGCAAACGGCCAATAATAAAGGCCAAACTAAGCGTAAGGCTAATTGAAAAAACGGTTAGCAAAAAGCCCTCTTGGCCTACTTGCAGCGCCTCTTGGGCCGAAATGCCAAAGCCCAAGCCGATGACGGCTATCTTGAGTAATTTTTTTACGGCCTTTTGGCTATGGCTAAGAAAAGGGTGCCCCAAAAAATGTCGAAAAAGGAGGCCAACGACCAAGGCCGCAGCGCTATTTGCCCATGGCGTAAGCGCCCAAACAAGAAGAAGTACAAAGAGTATACGGATAGGCCAGCTATTGGCTAGCGCTTGTTGTTTTGACATTATTATCGTTTTTGTGCAAAGAAAGGCGAGTAGCAGCAGTTTGTTTGCAATAACAATCACAGCTTGCCAAAAGTAGCGACAAAAGGAAGACAAAAGTCTTATTTTGTAAAAGTAACTGGCTTTTTGGTCAAAATTTTGTTGAGCTTTGCCATTAATAAAGTTTAACAAAAGTCATATGATCTCAAAACCGAAATTCCCCCAGATTTTAGCTGTATTGGCCTTTTTGTCCCTAGTTTGGGCCTGTCAATCTACAGCAAGCCCCGAGATCCCAGAAATGAGCAGCCAAGAACTACTACAACAACCCGCCCAGCGATCGGCTAGCTTTAGAGATGAAGTGGTGGTAGAAATTCAGGAAGAGCCCCTCTACATTCAGCAATTTAAGGCTTATATGGTCAACCAAGAAGGTAACCCCATTAAATGGTTGGGCAATGATGAATTGGGAAGCTTTTTAATTTTGGACCCAGGCGGATTTATGGAAGGCGGCGACAACTATGGCGGCTATGAAGGAGAATGGCGCTACAACAAAGAGCAAGATAACATTGAGCTCCGTATGCAAAGCGATGAAAAATGGTCTGCCGTAAATTTCAAGCTACACAGCCGCGAGCAAATAGAGCTGATGGGTATTCTTTTTCAAGCCGATTTGGAGCGTCCAGACAGCAATACGACAGCCCAAAATTAAAAAAGAGTCCATGCCCTTAATAGCACAGACTCTAAAAGGCTCCACAACCTAAAAGTCACTGAAAGACTAAGCGCCAACTGATCCGTTCTAGCTAGGGCGGGATAATTGGCGCTTTTTTATGCCCTTAATTGTAAAAGGTTAGGGCAAAGTGGAACAAAAAGCATTTTTTTTGCCTAATTTTACCTGAAACACAGGCTACTTCATCGCGAGAAGCGGATGCTTGAACTTATAAAATACTATAAGATAAGGCCCTTCTTGAGGAAAGTCCGAACAACGTACTGCATCGCGCCAGCTAACGGCTGGGCAGAATGCTTAGCACTCTGACGGAAAGTGTCGCAGAAAATAACCGCCCATTTTGGGTAAGGGTGAAAACCTGCAGATAAGCGCGCAGGCAAGCTACTGGCAACAGGAGCTTGGGATAAACCCCGCGAGTTGAAATGCCATGTAAACCAGCGCCCGAGGGTTGCAGGCCCAATGCTGGAGGGTAGGCAGATAGAGCGTTTATGTGAGTAAACGCCCAGATAAATGATGAAGCCTTGAGGCTTAGGCCAAAAGTGACAGAATTCGGCTTATCGGTCTGTGTTTTTTCTTTTTTTCTTAAAAAAGGCTGAGGTTTAGATTTTTTTGGAAAAAATTGTACCTTTGCCATCCGTTGAGCTGTGGGCCATTGCCCCTCAGCCTCTTTTTATTGCCAAATCGTAAACTATTCAATAAAAATGGCCAATCACAAATCAGCAAAAAAGCGCATTCGCCAAACAACTAAGCGCCGCGTGCACAACCGCTTCTACAAGAAAACAACTCGTTCTGCTATCAAACGTCTACGCAGCATCACTGAAAAGTCTGATGCGGAGAAGTTCTTGCCCAAAGTAGTCTCTATGATCGACCGCTTAGCTAAAAAGAACCAAGTACACAAAAATAAAGCGGCCAACTTGAAGAGCAAATTGACTGCTTACGTCAATAACCTCTAGGATTTTTGGTCCTTGACAAATATTTGGCAGACCTACTGGCTTGGTTCCATTAGGTCTGTCTTTTTGTGCCCGTTTTAAACCTTCTGCTCCTATGCAAGCCTATATTGCCACTACTTTTTTTGGCCTAGAAAATGTCCTGGCCAAAGAACTCAGCCAGCTTGGCGCCAAAAATATTATGCCCCTCAAAAGAGCGGTCCGCTTTGAGGCCGACCCGCTTCAATTATATAAGGCCAATATGGGCCTGCGCACAGCCTTGCACATCTTGCACCCCCTGGCCGAAGAAAAGGTCCGAAATGCCGACCAACTCTATGCCCTAGGCAAAGCTATCAACTGGATGCGCTGGTTTAATAATGAGTCTACTTATGCTATCCGCGCCCGAGTAAGCCATGCCCCAGAGTTTAAAAGCCCGCTCTTTGCCGCCCTTAAACTCAAGGATGCTATCGCCGACCAATTTAGAGATTTTACAGGCAGCCGCCCCAATATCGATCGGGATAATCCCGATATCGAAATCCATCTGCATATTTTTAGAGATCGCTGTAGCATTTCTATTGATAGTAGCGGCTCTTCCCTCCACCGCCGAGGCTACCGCCGAGGGGGACATGCCGCCCCCATGAATGAGGTCCTTGCCGCTGGTATGCTCCTCCTCTCTGATTGGCGTGGCCAAGGTAATCTGGTCGATTTTATGTGCGGTTCAGGAACAATTCTGACCGAAGGTGCCCTGCTCGCTACCAATAAAGCCCCCAATTTGCTCCGGCCCAATTTTAGCCTCAAGCACTGGAAAAACTTCGATAAAGAACTCTGGAGCCAAGCCCGCATGGAACTGATGAGCGAGGAAAAAACCTTTGAACACCGCATTTATGGCTCAGACTTTAAACGATCGGCCATTTCTGAGGCGTTCAAAAATGCGCATGCCGCTGGCGTGGCCGACTTTATGCAGCTAGAGAACCTAGATTTCAGAAAGCTCAAACGCCCCGAAGAAGGCGAGCCCGGTGCCGTGATTATCAACCCACCCTACGGCGAACGCCTCAAACCTAGCCAAATTGGCCGCCTCTATGCCCAAATTGGCGACGCTCTCAAGAAGCATTTTTCTGGCTATTCAGCCTGGCTCCTCTCCTCTAACAGAGAGGCGACTAAGGAGGTGGGACTCCGACCCAAAAATCGAATTCCACTTTATAATGGCCCTCTCGAATGCCGCCTTTTGCAATACGATCTCTATGATGGCAGCAAACAGCTAGAGAAAAAACGACAGGCCGAAAAAGAAAATGAAACACCCAAAAAAGAAGAGTCTTAATGCAAGATCTCCCTCTTTTTAGCCGCAGCCAACTGGCCCTGCGCAATGGCCAAGACCGAGAAGAAATTTGGGTGGCCTACCAAGGCCTTATCTATGAGCTCAATGGCAGCCGCCTTTGGCGAAATGGCCAGCATTATGGCCAATGGGCCGGGCAAGACCTTACCCCAGAATTAGATCAAAAAGCTCCCCATTCAGCCGAACATTTGAAAAGATTTAAAGTGGTGGGCCAATTACAACTCTAATAACTTACTGTTTTTTTGGGGCCTCCCGCAGCCCTTTTTTTGGGGGGCTGCGGGCGCTAGGTTTCACAGCTCGCTACTCGCTCGGCCCTGCGCCAGCAAGCTGGCTGGGTCTGGCCTAACGGCCACTGCTGCACAGCGCTAGGCCATTGCAGGCTTTGCCTGCAGGGCGCTTCGCGCCCTAGTCCGCACAGAAAAATGCCAAAAGGCCACTAACTTTTTCCAGTTAGTGGCCTTTTCTTTTGGGCCAGAGCAAAAAGACTAAAGCAAAGCTATCAGTTGAGCGGCCTAGCGATGTGGAACAGTGCAGCGAAGCTGCAGACCAAAGCGCTTTAGCGCTGCAGGGCCGAGCAGACCTGCGAGCTGCGACAACCAGCCCCTATAGGGGCGCCAGTTCGACGACCAAAGGGAGTAAACGTAGCGCCGCAGCTTCGCTGCGGAGGCCCCAAAACTAAAAAAGCCCCAAGCAAAAGCTCGGGGCAAAAAATTAGTTTGCATTATCCGAGAGAAACTTGAGTCGGTAGAGTTCTATTTCTTCTAGCGAAATATCATCTTCTTTGAGTTCCTCAAAAGCAGTATCGAGATTATCGGTTTCGGCCTGCATAAAATAATCTTCAATATCTTCCTGCACCCCTTCATCCAAGATATCCTCAATATAGTAATCAACATTGAGTTTGGTGCCTGCATTGATAATCATGTAGAGTTCTTGCAGTAGCTCATCCATACGGATGCCAAGGCTATCGGCGATGTCTTCAAAGGGCATTTTTCGGTCAATGCTTTGGATAATAGTCACCTTAGACTTTGATTTTCGGGCAACTGATTTAATGATAAAATCGACGGGGCGAATAATATTATTCTCCTCTACATAATCCTTAATGCTGGCCAAGAAGTTGCGGCCATATCGGCGAGCTTTGCCCTCAGAGACCCCAGCAATATTTTTCATTTCCTCAATAGTAAAGGGATATTGAGTCGCCATTTCTTCTAGAGACACTTTTTGGAAGACGACAAAAGGCGGTACATTTTTTTTACGGGCCACCTGTTTGCGTAAATCGAGAAGAATTTTGAGCAATTGAGGATCTAGCGTAGAACTAGCATTCTGTTCTCTTTCCTCCTCCATATCTTGCATTTCTTGAGCAAAATTATGATTTAGGCTCATCTCAAAAAATTGGGGTTGGATCAAAAAATCGTGCCCAGCCTCTGCCACCCTCAAAATGCCATAATCTTCAATATCTTTTTTGAGATAATCATTGAGTAGGCCTTGTCGGAGGACAGAATTCCAGTAGTGGCGGTCCTTATCTTTTCCTTTGCCAAAGAGTTTGTGTTTCTCGTACTTAAAGTCGAGAATTGACTGCGTTTTTTCTCCAAGGAGAAAGTCGAGTAGCTCCTTAACTTGAAGTTGTTCGTGTAGGTCCTTGACCACCTGCAACAAGAGCAGCAAAGCCTCCTTGGCATTTTCGGTAGGATGTTGTTTTTTGCAATTATCACACATTTGGTCTCTTCGGCAGACCTCATCCTTATATTTTTCTCCAAAATAGTGCAGCAAAAAGCGTCTTCTACAAGCAGTAGTTTCCGCATAGGCAATCATTTCGGCCAATAGCTGAGCGCCCATTTCCCTTTCGGCCACAGGCTTATCGCGTAAGAACTTCTCGAGGCGGAGAATATCCTTATAAGAGTAGAACGTTAGGCAGTGAGCATGTTGGCCATCTCGACCCGCCCGGCCTGTTTCCTGATAGTAGTTTTCAATACTTTTAGGAATATCATAATGGATCACAAAGCGCACATCGGGTTTATCGATGCCCATCCCAAAAGCAATTGTAGCGACAATCACATCCACTTTTTCCATTAAGAAAGCATCTTGGGTATCGCTTCTGAGTTTGGCCTCTAGGCCAGCATGATAAGGCGCCGCCTTAATATCATTAACAGAGAGCACCTTGGCCACCTCTTCGGTTGTTTTACGGTTTTGGACATAGATAATCCCTGATTCATTGGGGGCTTTATCCTTAATAAACTGTACAATACGTCGGAGGACATCTTCCTTTTTTCCTTTGGGCTGCACCTCATAAAAGAGATTATCCCGATTAAAGGAGTCCATAAATTCTCTAGGTGCTTCTAGGCGTAGCGTTTTCACAATATCCATACGGACCTTAGGCGTAGCTGTAGCCGTTAAGGCAATAATAGGAATCTCTTGCTCTATATTTTCAATCATAGAGCGGATTCGGCGATATTCTGGACGGAAATCATGGCCCCATTCCGAAATACAGTGTGCTTCATCAACTGCAACAAAGGATACCTTAATTTGCGATAGAAACCGAAGTGTATCTTCTTTGGTTAAGGTTTCTGGGGCAATATAAAGTAATTTAGTAGCGCCAGAAACAATATCTTGTTTGACTTCTTTTACCTTCGCTCTACTAAGTGAAGAATTGAGAAAGTGAGCCACTTGGTCCGATTCAGCATAAGAGCGAACGGCATCTACTTGGTTTTTCATTAGGGCAATGAGTGGAGAAACCACAATAGCGGTTCCTTCAGAAAGCAGCGCAGGCAATTGATAACAAAGCGATTTTCCCCCACCCGTTGGCATAATCACAAAAGTATCTTGTCCACCGAGAATACTTTGAATAATCTCCTCTTGTTGGCCTTTGAATTGTTCAAATCCAAAATATTTTTTCAAGGCCGTTGTTAAACTCCTATCTTTAACCGTCATAATATCTAATATTCAGTGTCTAGTTGCTATGTTCACTATTTGTGGGGGAGGTACATAAAAACGCTGGGAATGGGAACTTTTTAAAAGTACAAATATTTTACCGATTCCTCAACTAAAAAATTGCTAAAAAGCCCTTAAAAACTATAGCTTTAGGCATTGTCTAAAAAATTTATCCTATGATTATTCGCATTGTCAAGATGACTTTCCAGCCAGAGGAAACCGCTAATTTTTTAGCTTTTTTCGAGCCTTTCAAGGAGCAAATTCGCCATTTTGAGGGCTGCCAAAAATTGCAGATCCTTAGAGGAAAAGATCAGCCAAATATTATTTTCTCTTATAGCTACTGGGATGGGCCTGCTGCCTTAGACTGTTACAGAAAATCAACGCTTTTTGGGCAGGTTTGGCCAGAAACAAAAAAACGCTTTGCGGCCAAGCCCGAGGCTTGGACGCTAGACCTTTTAGCCGAAATTAACTAATTATGCGCAAGGCTTTTATTTGTCAATCTAATTATATTCCTTGGAAAGGCTACTTTGAGGCCATTGCCCAAGCCGATGTTTTTGTACTTTACGATTGTGTGCAATATACCAAGAACGATTGGCGCAACCGAAATCGTATAAAAACCGCCCAAGGGCTACAATGGCTAACGATTCCCGTTCGTCAAAAGCAGCTAAAACAACGCATTGCCGATACGCAAGTTGCACAGGCCAATTGGGCCAAAAAGCACTGGAATAGCTGGCAGACGCATTATGCCAAGGCGCCTTTTTTTAAGCAATATGCCCCGCAAATTAAGGCCCTTTATTTGGAAGAGGACAGCCCTTTTCTCTCTCAAATCAATAAGCGCTTTATTCTCTGGGCCCTAAATGAGCTGCAGATACAAACAAAGGTTCTAGAAAGCGTTCATTTTGACTTGCAAAAGCAAGACCCTAGTTTGCGATTGATTGAGCTCTTACAGCAAATTGATGCCCAACATTATTTGTCGGGCCCTGCAGCCAAAGCCTATATCCATGAAGAAGCTTTTGAGGCGGCTAATATCAAATTGGAGTATTTGAATTATGGCCCCTACCCTACTTATGAGCAACTTTATCCGCCATTTAGCGATGCGGTCAGTATTTTAGACCTATTTTTTCATTTGGGGCCTGCCGCCAAGCAGTTTTTTCGGTCCATTTAACGGCTTTACAGGGCGCAAAGCGCCCGCAGGCTGAGGGATAGTAGGGGGTGGCCGAAGGCCAGACCGAGCTTTTGAGCGCAGCGAAAAAGCGATGGGCCGAGCGAGCAGCGAGCCCCCGCATAGCCCGACCCGAGCAAAGCGAGGGGCAGCCCCAAATCATCCAACTTTAACGACTTAGCGATGTCATCTGTAGCCTATGCTGTTGTGGTCCCCGTTTATCGAGGCGAAGAGAGTTTACCCCTACTCTATCAAGAAATTAAGGCCTTTTTTGAGGGGGCCAATTTGAGCTTTGAGCTTATTTTGGTCCATGATTGCGGCCCCGATAATTCCTGGGCGGTCATGAAAAAATTGGCGGCTCAGGATACTCGTGTCCGCCCCTTTCAACTGAGCCGAAATTTTGGCCAACACAATGCCATTATCTGCGGTTTTGCGCAGGTTCGGGCCCCTTGGGTCATTACGATGGACGAGGATTTACAGCAGCGCCCCGCCGATATTTCGGCCCTAATTGCCGAGCAAAAAAAGGGCAATTTTGATTTGGTTTATGGCTACTTTGAAGAGCGACAGCACAATGGCTTTCGGAACCTGACCTCTTGGTTGATGCAGCGCAGTTTGAGCTTGGCCATTCCCCAATTACACCCCCATTATAGCCCTTTTCGCCTGATTCGTAGCGATATGGCCAAGGCTTGCCTGCAGATGAATAATTCTTACACCTTTTTAGATGGTTATCTGAGCTGGATTACGCAGCAGGTGAGCAGTGTGCGGGTCAGTCATCAGCAGCGGCAGGCCGGAGAAAGTGGCTATACCCTGCGCAAATTGCTCAATCATAGCATCAATATTTTAATTACTTTTTCGGACCTGCCCATCCGCTTACTTTCGGGCATTTCGATCATTATATTTATACTATCTTCGGTCTATTCGCTCTACATTTTGCTCCGAAAACTGCTCCTCAACGATATTATTCCAGGCTATAGCAGTTTGGTGATTATCCTGGGCTTTGGGCTCAGTCTGATTCTTTTGGGCATTGGCATTTTGGGCGAGTATATCCACCGTATCAATCAGCGCAGCAGCCGAAGGCCCAATTTTTGGCTCCGCGCCTCAGAAAATGAAGAGCAAGATGAAGACTAGGCGCTATGTTTTTTTGGTTTCGGGCGGGGGCGGCAATCTCCGATTATTGGCCAAGTTCTTGGCCTTTGGCCTTTTGGAGGGGGAGTTGGTTGGCGTTTTGGCCGATCGGCCTTGCCCCGCCCTGATTTGGGCCCAAGAAAAAGGCATTTTTGCCCAGCAAATTGGTTATCGGCAGAGCCAGCCCGAGGAGTTGCGGCAGTATTTGGCCCAATTGCAGGCCGATCTGATCGTTACCAATATCCATAAAATTATTGATGCCCAAACCTTGGCCCAATTTTCTGAAGCCCATTGGGTCAATTTGCATTATTCGCTTTTACCTGCTTTTGCTGGCCTCATTGGCCTAGCCCCCCTAGAAGCCGCCAGAAAACAGCAGTCGCCATTTTTTGGAGCCACAGCGCATTTGGTAAAGGAAAAAGTAGATGCTGGACCTATTTTGGCCCAAGGCATTTTTGCTACCGCTTGGCAAAAAAAGAGTACAAAAAACCATATTGAGCAAACTTTTCGGGCGGGTGGACTTGCACTTTGGGCCGCTTTTGCTCAACTAGAAGGCCAAAAAATCGCCGAGCAGCCAACAAGCATTCAATGGGAAAATGGGCAGCGCATTTGCCTACACCCCTGCCCCAAAATTCCAGAGCAGTTGCAGCAAGAAACATTTTGGCAAAATATCTAATTTTTTCTTTTTTTGGGGCCCGCGGCCAGCTCGGCTGCGCCTCGGTTGGCCGCCGCTATGCTGCGGGGCTCGCAGGTCTGCTCGGCCCTTCGTTTTTTTCGCTTTGCTCAAAAAGCTCGGTCTGGCCTTCGGCCACCCACTCCGCAGCGCTGGGCCAATAGGGCCTGGCAGCCATCCAGAAATTCCGTCTAGCTACTAAACTATTTTCTTATGATTCGATTCTTTTTTATCTGCTGTTTGGCCCTCCTATTTTTTGGGCCCCTAAAGGCCCAACGGCCCGACAGCAGCTTTTTGATGGACAATATTTACAAGGTCAAATTGGGCGAAAAAACCCTCTGGGGCTTTTATGAGCGAGAAACGGGAGAAATTCTCAGCCCCGCCGCCTATGATAGCATCAAATATCAGTTTCGCCTAGAACAAGATTTGCGCTATTACGAAATTCAGAAAAATGGAAAATGGGGCCTACTAAATAAGGACCTCAGCGCTTGGATGCCCCCAAAATACGATAAGGTCAATTATCGCTATAAACTAGACCCAGCCCGCATCTTTGTAGAAGTTGGTGGAAAGTACGGCATCTTTAATGAAGATGGTAGCGAATGGCTGGCCCCCATTTATGATGAAATCATGTTTGATGGCAATTATTTTAAGGTCAAAAAAGGAGAAAAATGGGGTATCCTCACTATTCGTGGAGAAGAATATTTGCCCATTTGCTTTGCGCATATTTATGACAATCTAGAACCTAAATACTCTTTAGTTCGCCAAGAGAATAAACAACTTTGGTCCGTATATAATTGGTTGGCCCAAAATGGCAATTCGCCCTGCGAATTGCAGCCCGAGCTCAGCTTTGAGCGGATAGAATACTTCAATGAGTTTTTTACGGTCTATAAAGATGGGCTCTGGGGCGTTGCCAACGATGAGGGGAAATTACTCATTGAGCGAAAATACAAGGAGCTCGAACCCTTTTCCTTTTTGCCCCTGCGCTGGCTCAAGGTCTTAGAAAAAGATAAGTATGGTATTTTGCGGCTAGATTCTTTGGGGAAATTGGACACTATTCTGGATCCTATCTATGATGATATTGGCATTGACCCCGACAACTACAAGCTGATGGCTCGCTACAAGGGCAAAGAAGACTACATGTATGAGGGCGAAGGCTATTTTAATTTTGCCTATGATGGCATTAAGTACTTTTTGCGGCATCAGCTCTTTATTATAGAGCTCAATGGCAAGGCGGGAGTGGCCAATGTGGAAAAAGACATTTTGATTCCCCCAAAAAAATATAATCAGCTGCACATTATTGACCGCAACACCTTTATGGTCCAAAAAGGCGGAAAATGGGGCGTGGTCGATGCCCAAAACCGAGAACTCATTGCCCCCGCTTTTACCAACTTTGACTTTAGGAAAGAGGGCTACTTCTTTGCCGCCGATGGCGAAAAATGGGGGGTAGTTTCTCTAAAAAAGGGTATTTTGCTGCCCCCAAAATATGAGGATGTGGTCATTTTGCCCAAAGGCCGTTTTTTGGTCCAAAAAGGCGGAAAATGGGGTGTAGTGGCGGTTGGTGGCCGAATTATTGAACCCATTAAGTGGGAAACCTACAGCTACCCCAGAGGTAGCCAAGAAATAGAACTGATCAAAGGAAATAAAAGCTTTAAGTATAAACTTTAATAGCGGCTAAGGGCCAGGCGGTCCTTGGCCCAGCGCTGCGGAGTGGGTGGCCGAAGGCCAGACCAAAGCCGCCAAAGGCGGCTGCAGGGCCGAACAGACCTGTGAGCCCCGCAGCATAGCGGCGGCCGACCTAGCCAAAGGCTAGCCGGCCGCGGGCCCCAAAAAAACAAAGAAAAATGAAAAAAACAACCATTGCCATCGCCGTTGTGCTTGGCCTAGTCATTGGGGGATTTATCCTTAAAGAAGTATTGCTTCAGGGCGAGCTAAAAAGCTGGCAAGAAATGGGCTTAAATGTGCAAGAAGAGGAAGAGCTTTCTGCGGAAAACCTGAGCCGAGAAATGGCCAAAAAATGGCTAGAAGAAGACGAAAGCCTGTCGGAGAGCTTGCTCAAAACGATTTCTGAGATGGACCTTGTTTTCAAGTATGTGCAGCAGGCCAAAGGCGGAAAAATTAAAGATGTGTCCTCGCTTTTTGAGCTACAGCGCAAAATTGACCAACGCATGCCCTTGATTATTCAGCTGCCTTTGGTCCAGAAAAATAAGCGTATGCTCAACATCCTCAGCGAGACGGAAGAGGCCTATGCGCAGTGGGAAGTAGATTATCAGGATAGCAAATATTTTAGAATCATGACCTACAGCAATAGTGTTCGGCGGGCGCAAATTTCTAATTTAGTGGGGGCGTTGCAGCGAGACAAACAACAAAATAAATAGGCTATTATTTCTATTAAAAGAAAGTGCTATCATGGAAAAAAGTCCCTCTTTTCGCTCCTTGTTTTTTGTCCTTTTTGCCTTGGCCATAGGCGTTTTGGGGACCGTCTACGTTTTGCAGGAGGTAGATTTCAGAAAAAAGACTCGGCCCGAGTATATCCTTAGTGCGGAGGTCTTGGACCTTCAGCTTCGTCAGTTGGGTATTTTTAGCCAGTTTCGTTTAGAGGCTGTTGCCGTAAAAACCTGTGAATGTTTGGAAAAAGGAGAAAATGAGGGGCTTTACTGTGCCCAATTCACCTATAATGATCCAATTCGGGATAATGTTCGGGAGTATTTTCAGTTGAAAAATGAATTTGAGGTAGATTTAAAGATTAACCAATTGCATTTTTCTTTGCTCAAAAAAAATTGTACCTATCCAAAGTTAGACAGTTTATTTGGGGCCAAAATACAGCATTTGCATCGCCAATAAAAAAAGGGTAGCCGATGAATCGGCTACCCTTTTTGCTTTAATAGGTCCAGAGATCCTGTTCAAAATTTCGGATTTTCTCCTGAATTTTCTCGGCTTCTAGCAAGGCCTGCATCCCTTCGGCATAATCTTCAATTCGGCGATCTTGCAAATTAGACTGCTTAATAATCAGGGAGCTAAAGAAGCGGGCATCTAGGGCATCGGCCCAGCTCATGGGCGTATTATAAGGCGTGTAGCTTCTGCTTTTGGCCAGTGCTTGTCGGGCATCTGGATAATAGGCCCAAAAGAGGGGGCGGCGGGCCAAAAACTCTCCATCCTCGCCATACTCTTCTACAATTGGGGCCAAGCCCAAAATTCGCACATCTAGTTTTCCTCTTTGCAAATCAAAGTACCAGACCTCTTTGAGGCGGTAGGCCACAATATTTTGATAATTGAGGGGCGTATAAATAGCAATATGCTCCTCCTCCAAAGTTTCTGGATCAATGACGGTTGTGGTATCGGTTTCGCCCAAAATTGCTTTTCGGTCGGCAGGGCAAAGCGGCTGGCTAAAGCGGTCATCTATGGGGTGATAAAGCGTAATTTCACCATATTCGGCGGCCTTAATCAGTGCCGCAATCAGCTCTTGGTCTATAGCGGAAAAATGCTGATTTGCTTTTTCGGCCACAATAATATCTCGCCAAATTCGGGTTTCCCAAAAAACGTCTCGCTCTTCCAAATGCGAGTATTGCAAAAGGGGCGGAGCGGCTTGGCTACTGAGCTCTTGGTCATTTTTTGGGGTCTCAAAAGTATGTTGCGCAAAAATTAGTTGGGGCCCAAAAAAGAGCAGCGCCCAAATCATCAATTTAGGATAAGCCATAGTATCATTTTTAATGAGTTCGGTAGGTACATCTATATGCCTTTTTTAGCGGCAAGTTAGGAGTAAAGCTTATCTCTATAGGACTATTTTTTTTAAGCCAAATAATTGGGGGCTGCCCCGGCCTGCGGCCGGGTCGGGCTATGTCGTGGCTCGCAGGTCTGCTCGGCCCTTCGGCGGCAAGCCGCCTTGGTCTGCGGCTACGCCGCACCACTTTCTATCCCTCAGCCTGCGGGCCCATACTGGGCCCTGCAATACGCAGAAATAGGACCAAGTTATTCTAAAAACGAAAAGAGACGTTCTATTCGTATAGAACGTCTCTTAAAAAAGTAGAAAGCAGCTTGGCTGTTTTCTGTAGACCAGGGTCTAGTATGTCCAGAGGTCATGCTCATAGTCACGGACCTGCTCCTTAATTTTATCGGCTTCTAGCAAAGCATCTACACCAGACTTATAATCTTGGATACGGCGATCATGCACATTAGATTCCTTGATAATATAAGAAGAGAAGTGTCTTGCTTCAAAGACATCCTCCCAACTCATGGTATTCAAGTCGTTGGTGGGGTTATAGCAAGCGTGTTGGGCCAAAACTGGACGGATGTCGGGGTAGTATACCCAAAACATGGGACCAGAGTTAATGAAGTTTCCATTATCATCATAACGATCTTGGATAGGTGCAATACCGAGGATACGCACATCCATGGCAGAAGTTTCTTCATCAAAGAACCAAACCTCTTTGAGGCGGAACTGTCGTACGTCTTCAGGGTTGAAGGGGTTGACAACAGGCTCGATAATTTCTTCTAGTGTTTCGGGGTCAAAAGTAACAACAGTGTCAATTTTGGTCCCTAGTGTCTGCATTTCTTCTTTTGGGATGGGGTTACTAAAGTTATCTCCATCGGCTCCTTCTAGACCTTGCACCGAGTAGGCGGCAATATCATCTTTACGAGCATGATCCAAAAGAATCATAATAAACGGCTTACGGCCAGTAGTGGCCACAGCGGCAAAGTGGTGGTTTTGCTTTTCGCGCACATCAATGAGGCGCCAAACGCGTTTTTCCCAAAAGACATCTTTTTCATGTAGATAGTCATAAGGGATGATCAACTTTTTAGAGTTGATATGACGTTCATAGATATCGTCACGGGGTGTTTCCTGAATTGGATTGTTTGATTCGGTAGTGCCAATAGGCATCCTTTGAGCCGAAACTGTTAGGTTAGCAGCCAACAGAAACATAAATACCAAGGCAGACTGAAATAAGGCAGTAGCATTCATTGAATTTAACAATTTAAGTGCGAGGCTTAGCTAGGGCCTCAGAGTGAGTTAAATGTTAAGAAAGAAAAAAAGCGTAATCTTTCTCTCGCTTGTGAAAGACTCACCGAATGCGAAGGAAGTGATTTTGGTTGTGGAGCCTCTATCACTAATAAAGAAAGTTGGTTGCTTCCTTATGTTAACGAAAGACAACCAACTTCTATTTTATTCAGCTACCAAAAACTTCTATCGAATTTGGAAAGCCAAGCCGTTTAGTTTACGACCTACAGCATCACCGGGGCAACGACCTTTCACATCAACGAATTGGAAAGATCCACCAGGTTTAGCTGATCTAACAGAGCTCAATACTGTACCAGAGAAAGTACCACCATTGTTCTTGGCAGGAACGGGGTCCTGACGAGGAGGTGTGTAGTACATAGTAAAGCTTTGGATTTTACACTGTGCATCGAAGTCAAAGTTTTGCAATTTAGCAATAAGACCTCTTTGTACGCGCATTTCACCAGCTTTTACAGTTCCATCTGATTTACCGTTAGTCAAGATAGCAATAGGATCGGGAATACGCTTCACACGGAAGGGGTAAGAGCCCAAAGCCTTTCCTGTTTTCTTGTTGGTTACTACGATGTTACAGTATGCTCCTTGCTTAGTCATCTTAGTAGCATTCACAATATACTTACCTTTACCAGCGGGCTTGAGTTTTGCTCCACCAGCACCAGAAACAGATACAGAGATATTATTTGAAGAAACACCAGCAGCAGCTACAGAAATGGGGTTATCTACACCAATGTAGAATACGTTCATCTTGTCGGCAGCAACAGTTACTGAAGGTACACCTACTTCATAGGCAAACTCTTCAGTTACAGTTTCAGTTTTACCAGTAGCAGGGTTCTTTACAGTAATAGTAGCCGTGTACTTCTGCGTACCCACAGAAGAAGGCTTAGCCGTAAACTTGGCTTTCGCATTCTCTACAGGAAGAGAACGACCACTTACGCTTACAGAGAATTCTGCTTGGCTAGAGTAGGCACCCAAGGCGATTTCTGCTTCATAAGTCTCACCCAAAAGGATATAAGGCTTTTTAGAAGAAGAAAATACTGCAAACTGATCATAAACCAATGACTTGGTACCCATGTTCGCAGATAGGAAGTTAATTACCTGAGAAGCTGCATTCTTCGCATCATTCTGATACTTACGGAAAAGAGGATAACAAGCGGCTACGGGCATGTAACCGAATACATAAGCCTCCCAAGAGGGCTTACCAGCATCCTGCCAAACTTTGTCATCTGTTTTCTCGAGTACAAGGTTTTCCTTTAGTTTTTTGATTTGGTTAGGATCAAACTTCACCCCGTCAATAGGGTTCTTTTCTACCTCTGCAACCAAGTCATCTACTACTTTGATTAACTTGTCATGAGTTTTGTCTAGAAGCTCTTTTAGTTTTGCTCCCTGACCGTCATCTACCAAAAGACGTTGGGTAATATCTTTATTTTTCTTACCCTTAGGCTTACCGTCGAGTTTTTCTTCGGCGCCTTCAACGATTTTACCAATAGTAAATCCTTTACCTTCCCACTTTGCTTTGTGGTCAGCGGTAGAATAAAGTCCACCAGATCCGTTAGTAATATTTACACGAAGCGTATCAATGTAGCCCATTAGCTCTTCAATTTGAGCTGGAACTGTTTTGGCAGCATCAGCGATAGGTTGTAGGTGAGACTTATCTTTAGCTGTATTTTGCATAGCTTCAATAGACTCCTTAATACCTTCACCAACGATTTCGTTTGTGTGTTTAATACCCTTATCGAGCATAAAGAAGGCATTGATGATTTCGGCCGAGACGTTCAAGGCCAACATAGCCGTCAGTACGAGGTACATCAGGTTAATCATCAGTGCCCGTGGCTCCTTTGGAATTGCCATAGTTTATAATGATTTTTTGGAATTCAAAATTCAGTTTTTGTACTTTATGCTAGAATTAGGCTTTTTGGCCCATAGCAGAAAGAACATTACCGTAGACAGAGTTCATTGACTTGAGGTTCTTGTTCAACTGAGTCAATTGCTCTTTGTATACGCGAGTATCTTCTAGAGATTCGCTAATGCTTTCTACGGCCTCACCCAAAGCTGAAGCAAATTTGCCAGCACCTTGAGTTACTTTTTTGATTTCGCCAAAGTCAGCTTCTTGAAGAGCCTTCAAAGAAGTCATGCTCTTCGCCATGGTCTGTAGTTCACCGATCATAGCTTTTTGTTGGTTCTCGATTCCAGTAGTATCCAATTTGATGTTACCCATCTGGCTACCCAACTTCTCGATTGTTACGTTTAGGGCATCACCATCAAAGCTAGATCCGCTACCTTGTCCGATAGCACCTTCGATTGATCCACCGTGAGAATCTAGTCCGGGGTATAGTTTTTCCCAGTAGTACTCTTTGTGGGGAGGAAGAACACCCATCATGATAAATAGACCTGCCTCAGTCAAAAGACCAGCAGTCAACATTTCAGAGGCGAAGGGCCAAGATTGGATTTTAAAGAGGGCTCCTACAAGTACAACAGATGCACCTACACCGATAATCAAGTTTTTGATGTAAGCGAAGCCACTAGAATGAATAAAACTCATGACGCTAAAGTTTTAAATGGTTAGTGAATGAAAAGGGTTTTCTCAATCAATAATAAAGAAAGTAATAATAGTGTGCCCTTAGCTCGAGGGCCTCCTTGAGGCTAAGGGTTCGTAAGTATAAGACAATTTCTTAAAATCGTTACACTTTTTATAACATTTTTTTTGAATGCTCCTTTTAATGGGCTTTTTCAGTTTTTCTTTTGCTCTTTTGCCCAAATTTTATTTGGGTTCTTTTCTTTTTATTTGGGCTTTTTCATCCCTTTTTTTTGCCTTTTGGGGGGCTATTTTATTCTCTTAATACAGCCCTTGGGTATTGGTTACAGTTTGTTGCCTAAAAATATCAATTTTTTTATAAAATGCCAATTTGTTCTTGCTTGGCCGCCTCTCTTTTTTGCGCTTAGCAGGGCGCGAAGCGCCCGCAGGCCTAGGGATGGTAACTGGTGGCCCTCAGGCCAGACCGAGCTTTTGAGCGCAGCGAAAAAAGCGAAGGGCCGAGCGAGTAGCGAGCCAGTGCACAGCCCGGCCGCCGCAGGCGGCAGGCCCCAAAAAACAATAAAAAAGGCGCCACATCATTAAGATATAGCGCCTAAGGTATTTTTAGCTAAAAGTAGCCTAGTTGAAGTCATTGATTGAGCGACCGAGGAAGGTCAATACACAACGGAAACCGATGTAAGACTTCGTGGTATCTTGGTACTCCCAGTGGCGAGTTCCCGTTTGGATATAGTACATAATATCCTTCCAAGAACCTCCGCGGATTACCTTACGCTTCCAAGTGTTGGGATCATCTTCTTCGGCATCAAAGCGGATATCGGGCTGCAAGTCGTGTACAAATGCATAGGCATTTTCGTAATAGGCAGAAGAGGTCCATTCAGAAGCATTTCCAGCCATACAGTACAAACCGTAATCATTGGGGAAATAAGCATCACCTTTTACGGTATACAAACCACCATCTGCGGGATAATCACCACGGCCGGGCTTAAAGTTGGCCAACAAACAGCCTTTGGCGTTGCGCACATAGTATCCCCCCCAAGGGTAAGGAGCCAATTCGCGGCCACCACGGGCGGCATACTCCCATTCGTGTTCTGTGGGCAGGCGGAAATCCTCTGTATTAACTTCTTCAAAAGCGTTCCAAAGGTTAGTTCTCCAGTAGCAAAAAGCCATGGCTTGCTTCCAAGCCACACCCACAACGGGATAATCGTCAAAGGCGGGGTGCCAGAAGTAGTTCCGTGTCATGGGCTCATTATAAGAATAAGTGAAGTCACGGATCCAGCAAAGGGTATCGGGATAAATGCGAATAGCATCTTTACGGATATAATCGGCGCGATTGTGTTTCTCTTTAGAGAAGCGGTTAAAGTCCGTCTTCCAGTCAAAGTCCTGAGCGGCCTTTTTCCAGTCATACCATTGGTAATCATAGACCAATTGGCGGATATCGATATTTCGGCGGTCCCCCAATTGCTCGGCACCAGAATAGAACATTCCGTCTAGTGCTCCACCGGGTTCCCAATCGAGCTCAGCCTCCCAGTCAACGCCCTGAACGCCATTGGGATGGTCTACAGTATGGCCCATTTGTACGTGAGCGATAGAATCGCGCACCCAGTGTACAAACTGGCGGTATTCATTGTTGGTAATTTCTGTATCATCCATAAAAAATCCTTGGATAGAGACCTGTTTGGGTCGAGCTACCAAAGATTGGTTGACATCCTGATCGCTGGGACCGATATGTAGGGCACCCGAAGGCACGTACTGCATTCCGTAAGGATTGATAGGCGACCAAGAGGGACGGTCCATAACACCTATAAGTTGTCCATTATCGCGCGGAGCGCAAGAGAACAGGAGCAACGTGCTGGCAATGACGGCTAGAATTTGCTGTTTTTTCATGTTCGCACCCGAGTTTAATTTCGTTGTTTTTCGTTAATAATGCCCCTCAATCCTAAAGGCTTAAAGATTAGAGTTGCGTATGATCCGTATATAAAGGCAATAGGCCCTTTTGGCAAGTAGGCCTTTTTTTCTTTTTTCTTTCTTAGTTGTTCATCTTAAAACTAGGCCAAGGTTAACAGCTCACTGGAAAATTATTCCAAAATCATTGCAGTACAAAGCTTCGTCTTGACAAAGTCATCATAGAAACGGAGGAGCAAAAGCAATTATTTTATTAAAAATTGCTTTTTTCCCAACTTTCTTTTAGAGGGCTTCGTTTCGCCCCCTTTTTACTCTATTTTTTGACAATTTGGGGCCGAGGACCCACAAAGATAAAAACTATCTGCATAGAATAAAAAAAGTAGCTCCTTTGTCCAGAGCTACTTTTGTTTTTTATTTCCTTCCCTTTCTCCTTATAAAAATCGGGGATTATAAATGACCTTAGCCGGTAATTCTCTACCGATAGGTTCTTGCAAATTATAATTTAACATAATTTCATGCGAGCCCCCATTGAAGTTGCGCAAGCCCGATACACTCAAATCATAGGCATAGGCCATTTTTAGCTGCTTGTTCAGGCGCCAGCCCATCACTAAAACAACGGCATCTAAGCTTTTGCTATCATAACCCCGCAAATTGACCCCTCCATAAAATTGGTCCTGATAATGCGCCAATACACCCAGTTCTGGCTGAAATTTGGTCAAATCGGTTTTCAATAATACGGTCGGCTGCAATTTCCAATCGCCCCGCCCATCCATATCAAAGGTATAAGAGCCCGATAAAAAATAATTTCGGCTGCGCAATTCATGGTCCACCGCCTGATCATTTAAGGCCAAAATAGGCTCGGTCAAATAATTAGAGGATAAGCCCAACTGCAAACGCTCATTTTTATAATATATCCCAAAATCTGCCGTGGCCGATTGCGCCTGACTTACACCCAAGGGAATTACCCCATCATTATGGTCAAAAATTCCACTATCTGTATTATAAGAACCATCTGGCGCCCGAAATGCCCCCCCATCTACCCGCTTTTGCAAGTAGCGAAAAGCCGCACCTATAGATAATTTCCCCTCGCCCAGGTCAATAAAGTAGTTATAAGAAAAACGAAAGTTGGTGTTGGTGTAGGCATTGCCATCCAAGCCCCGATAATCTTGCTCAACCATAAAGCCCAGGCCACTATTAATGTAATTAATGGGCAAATGCGCCGAAAAATTAAAGCTCAAGGGGCTGCCCGCAAAACCGGTCCACTGCTTCCGAAATTGGCCCGTCATGCTCAAGGATTCATCTAAACCCGCATAGGCTGTATTATAATAGTAGGGGTTCCAGGGCTGCAAACTATATTGCACGGCCTGCTGCCCATAGGCATTCCCCAAGAAAAAGAGGGCAAAAAGTAGGAGTAACTGTTTTTTCATGGCTTTTCTTTTTTTATTTGGGGCCTCCGCCTCCTTTTGGTCGTCGGCGGTTACTCCCTTCGGTCGTCGAACTGCGCCCTAAAGGGCTTGTTGTCGTTTCAGGGCTCGCAGGTCTGCTCGGCCCTTCGTTTTTCGCTGCGCTCAAAAACTCGGTCTGGCCTTCGGCCACCCTTTCAAATCGCTAGGCCAGGGCGATTTTGTCCCCTCAAAATTCATGCACACTAGCTCAAACTAGAGAGATAATAGCCTAGGGCCAAGGCCCCGCCCAACCAAAGCAGTATTTCCCAAATCGTAATCGGCTTGCTTTTCTGTCGTTTAAATTTTCTTTCTAAAAAGGGCGTCTTTTCCGACTGCTCTTCTACTTTTGGGGCCTCTGTTTTTTCTGCTTCTTGGCCCATATAGGCCAAGGTTTCCAAAACAGAGACTTCAGCGCTGGGGGCAGCCTCCCAACTTTGAGCATAGTCTTTAGCGGGACCAGCTTCCCAGGCAGCGGCCAAGGCCTCAAAAGAGGGCCAGCGCTTGGCAGGCTCTTTTTGCAAACAGCCTTCTACTAAATAACGCAGATCGAGGGGCAACCGTCTAAGGAGCTCCCTAGGCAGCTCCCCTTTCAGGATGCGATTTTTAATTTTTGCATTAGTTTGCTGAGGCGACTTTTGGCCAAAAGGCAATTGGCCGGTCCAAAAAGCAGTAAGCAAGACCCCAAAAGCCCAAATATCTGCAGCGGGACCAATGGCCTGCCTTTGCAGTTGCTCTGGTGCCAAATAGGCATAATCCAGATGAAAATAATTGGGCAAGTTTTCCTTGGCCCCATAATTTATCAACTGCCAGTCTAAGGACTCTTCTTCTTTAAATAACAGATGTTCTAACTTTAAGTTCTGTAAGCAATGTCCTTCTTTTTCTAAGAAAATCAGCAGTTTGACTAAATCTTGCAGCAATGCTCGCTTTTCTTCAGTAGTCAATTGGCTGCTGCGGCTGGCCCAATTCCCGCCAGCGCAATAGTCCATTAATATATAGTATTGGACCACCTCCTCTTCTCTAAAAATATGCACCACCTGATAGGGCAATAAATGAGGATGTTCTAATTTTTTGGCCCCTTCATAGAGGCGGCCAAAGAGTCCATCATCAAAATTGGGGTGCAGCTCTAGGACCTTTAGGGCCAAGAGCTGCTCCTCTTGGTCCTTGGCCCGATAAACAGAGCCCAAGCCTCTGGCCGGCAAAGGCCGAGCATAATCTATTTCGTATTGCTGGCTAAATTCAGCGATATTTTTCATCTTTCTTTGACAGTTTTGATGCTGCGTCTAGCAGCGGGCGAAGCCCGCTGGGCCTAGCGCTGTGGAGGGGTGGCCTGAAGGGCCAGACCTAGGCGGCGAAGCCGCCGCAGGGCCGAGCAGACCTGCGAGCCCCGCAACATAGCGCCGCAAGGCGAAGCCGCAGCGGAGGCCCCTAGTCCTCCCCTACTCCCAGCTGAAAATCGATCAATTCCATTTGGGTTTCTAATTTTTGGCCGATTCCAAAATACTGATGTAGAGTCAGGCCCAGGCCCCTGGCATATTCCACTCGTTCATAAGGGCCAATTTGGTAACTAAAGCGATCTTCATAGCGTTTGCCCAAAATCTCTTTTGGGGGCAGGCGTTTGGCTTCTACCTGCATAAAGACATCGCCCTTGCAGGTATTGTAGGTGCAAGAGTCGGCGGTGGGCAAATAGAGCGGTGCTAGGAACTCTCCTCCTCCACGGCCCTGGCAGCGAACAAAAAGGCTATCATTTCGGAGCATCCATTTGGCCTGATTGAGGTCTAGGTAGAGTCCATCGGCTTTTTGTTCTGTTTGCAGCAGCTCGAGTTTTTGTTCTATTGGTTCTTTTTCTTGATTATGAAAGGTATAGCGATAGGTCCAGACCGTACCTTTTTGGCTAGGGACAAAGGCTGTTTTTTGGGGAGTTTGGCTAGGCAATTTTTTGTTAGCCTGGCAGGCCGACAGCAGTAAAGCGAGGATAAGTAGGGGATACAATTTAGGCATAGGGGGTATATTTTATTGGCTAACTTCTTGGCGAATTTGTTTCATGAGGTAATTCCAATCTTCAAAGGGGAAGCGGCCTTCTTCGCCTTTGGAGTGGGCTTTATTACGGATAGAATAGCAGGCATATTGGTCGCTTTCGAAGAGCCAGCCGAGTTTTCTATTGTAGCGCCAGTGGTACTCGCTATCTTCATAATAAAAGATAGCGATTGGTTTTTGTTCTACCTTGGCAAAGCCCTTGATGCGGAGTTCGTTGAAGGCGTTCAAGGTTTTGCTGGCATAATCGGCGGTAGCATCTTCGCTATCGAGGCCAACAAAATCGTGTAGAAGGGCATGTGCTAGATGGCGGTTGGTCCATTTTCCGCCTTGTTTTTCCCAATAAGAGAGCAAGAGGTCTAGTTCTTCTGGGGAGAGGGCGTAGGGGTGCCAATTTTCAAGGTTCCACCAGCCCATCAGTTGTTTTTCTTGATGTGGGGCGCAGAGGTAGAGATACTTTTCGCCTCCTTCTGGGTGTGGGGTATATTCTAGGCGGAGGGTATAGCCTCTGCCGCAGTCAAATTCGAGGACCAAAATGCGGTTAAAGCCTTCTTGGCGTTGGTTGCCTACTTTAAAATCGAACTGTTCTCTTTGCACTTTAAAGTCTTGGGCCAAAGCGTCTAGCCATTGGTCTACCATTTCTTCTTTTACTTCTGCTCGTTCTAGGAAGCTGAAGAGGTTCCAGAAAGCCAACTTTTTAAAAGTGGCGGGTATTGTTTGTTCCATAGTTTTGTATTGAGGGCTTAAAGATACGTTAGATTATTTAGAACTCATTTAAAACGCTTAAGCTTCTGTGGGGTCAAAAAAAACGCAGCCATTAGGGGCTGCGTTTTTTTTTTGGGTTCTTATTGTATTTTATTTGCTATCGTTGGTCACTAGTGTCCCGATGGCTTCTCCTTTCAGGATGCGGATCAGGTTATTGGGTTCATTGATATCAAAAACCACAATAGGCATTGCATTTTCTTGGCACATCGTAAAGGCCGTCATATCCATAATAGAGAGGCCAGAGCGGATAATTTCTGAGAAAGAGATATTATCAAACTTTTTGGCATTGGGGTCTAGTTCGGGGTCGGCGGTATAGATCCCATCTACGCGGGTACCTTTAAGGATCACATCGGCGTTAATTTCGCTAGCGCGGAGGGCGGCGGCGGAGTCGGTAGTAAAGTAAGGGTTACCGGTTCCTGCGGCAAAAATGACCACACGGCCTTTTTCCAGGTGTCGGATAGCTCGGCGGCGGATATAGGGTTCGGCTACTTTATCCATACCGAGGGCGGTCATGAGGCGGGTATAGATACCTTCTGCTTCTAGGGCAGATTGCAGGGCTAGGCCGTTGATTACGGTAGCGAGCATCCCCATATAATCGCCTTGAACTCTTTCGATGCCAGAATCCTTGGCTTCTAGTCCACGAAAAATATTTCCTCCTCCGATAACGACAGCCACCTCAATATTTTGGTCGATAGCTCTACGAATTTCGGAAGCATAATGTACGAGCATTTTGGGAGATATGCCAAAATCTTTGCCGCCCATCAGCGACTCGCCACTAAGTTTGAGCAGGACTCTTTTGTAATTAGCCATGATAATAGAAAGCTTCTAGAAGTTGTTGAAAAGATCTGTCTCTGTCTATTTTTGGGTATAAAAAAAGCGTTTCGACGGCATCGAAACGCTTTATATATTTGCTTATACAAGCATTAACCTAGGGTAATGTGTACAAAAGAAGTAACCGTAAGGTCTTTATCTAGTGTAGCAAGGAATTGAGCAACAGTTTGCTTATGTCCTTTTACGAACTCTTGGTTAAGGAGCGTATTTTCTTTGTAGAAAGCATTGAGTTTACCCATGGCGATACGCTCGAGCAACTGCTCGGGCTTACCTTCATTGCGGGCAACCTCTTTTCCGATTTCGATCTCCTTCTCTACTACAGAAGCGTCAACACCGTCCTTATCTACAGCGATGGGGTGCATAGCAGCGATTTGCATAGCCACATCTTTACCGGCAGTTTCTAGGTTATCAACATCTTTGTTGAAACCTACAACAACACCAGCTTTATTGCCCATGTGTACATAAGAGATAACTTTGGCAGCTTCAACGCGGCCATAGCTATTCAACTCAATTTTTTCACCGATAACCCCTGTTTTTTCAATAAGAGCATCAGCTACAGTTTTGCCAGCGCTTAGTTCTAGGGCGGCAAGAGCTTCAGCATTTTCGGGGAAGTTAGCCAAGGCCAACTCAGCGATAGAAGCTACAAAAGCAACGAATTCGTCGTTTTTGGCAACAAAGTCAGTTTCGCAGCTAATACGAACAGCGATACCTTTGCTGTTATCTTCAGAAGTGAGTGCCAAAACAACGCCCTCTTTAGCTTCGCGGTCTGCGCGCTTTTCGGTCATTTTTTGGCCCTTCTTACGAAGATACTCAATAGCACCGTCAAAGTCGCCTTCAGCTTCTTGTAGGGCTTTTTTACAATCCATCATGCCCGCGCCAGTTTGGTCGCGTAGCTTTTTAACTTCGGCTGCAGAAATTTTGAAAGCCATTGTCAATTATTGGTTTATAAGGTGTGAGATGTGATGTCGTCGCTTATTTCTCGGCGCTAGCCTTTTTTTCCTCTTTCACTTTTTTGCCTTCTTCTTGGCCTTCGCGGATAGCCTCAGTGAGGTAATTTACCACAATAGCGATGGCTTTAGAAGCATCATCATTAGAAGGAACGGCAAAATCTACTACAGTAGGATCAGAGTTAGTATCTACGATACCAATAGTGCTAACCCCCAAGCGTTTTGCTTCGGCAATAGCCAAGTGCTCATGGCTAATGTCTACAACAAACAAAGTATGGGGCAGACGGTTAAGGTCAGCAATACCACCAAACATACGGTTTAGTTTAGCATGCTTACGGCTAAGCACCAAACGCTCTTTCTTAGTGATATTATCTAGCGTACCATCATTGAGCATGCGCTCGATGCTTTGCATTTTGCGTACAGACTTGCGGATAGTCGCAAAGTTTGTCATCATACCTCCCAACCAACGGTCAGTAACAAAAGGCATGTTTACGCTGCGGGCAGCAGTTTCTACAATACCGCGAGCCTGCTTTTTAGTCCCAACAAAAAGGATCTTTTTGCCAGACTTAGCCATTTGCTTCATGACCTTAGCAGTCTCTTCTAGCGATTCAATTGTGCGGTTAAGGTCAATTACGTGAATACCTTTACGCTCCATAAAAATGAAGGGACGCATTTTGGGGTTCCACTTTCTTTTCATGTGGCCAAAATGACAACCCGCATCCAACAACTCTTTATAAGTAGGTGTTTGCATATCTTTATCTATAATTTGTAGCTCGGGCCGCTAAGCAGCCCCAAGCAGAGAGATGGCAGAAATAAAATTAACGTTTGCTGAACTGGAAGCTCTTACGGGCCTTGGGCTTACCGTATTTCTTACGCTCAACAGAACGAGGATCACGACTGAGGTATTTTTTCACCTTGAGCGGGCTGCGGAACTCTTCGTTCAACTCTACCAACGCTCTAGAGATACCCAAACGTACCGCTTCAGCTTGTCCTTTGATTCCACCTCCACTTACATTAACTTTGATGTCATATAGGTTCTGTACTTCTACCTCATGTAGAGGAGCTACTACTTTACCTTGAATGTGGATAGCAGGAAAGTACTCTTTATAATCAAGACCATTTACCGTTACTTGGCCAGTTCCCTGACGCAGGTATACACGGGCTACAGCCGCTTTTCTTCTTCCGAGAGTGTTAATCATTTCCATATCGTAATACTTGCCTTTTATTTATTAGTAGGATCGAAAGTCTGAGGCTTCTGGGCCTGATGAGGATGCTCCGAACCTTCATATACAAACAATTTTTTGAAAGTGGCACGACCCAATTTGTTCTTGGGCAACATACCTTTGATCGCATTCTCTAGCACGCGGCGAGGACGCTTGGCCAACAACTCTGCTGCTGTAGCCGACTTCTGACCACCGGGGTAACCAGAATAAGTCAAATATACTTTCTTTTGCAATTTGCGACCAGTCAAGTTGATTTTCTCAGCATTGATGATGATCACATAGTCTCCTGTATCTACATGAGGAGTAAAGCATGCTTTGTGCTTGCCTCTTAGTACCTTGGCAATCTCAGAAGCAAGACGACCTAGGGTTTTACCCTCTGCGTCCACAATCCACCAATTGCGCTCTACGGTCTCTTTTTTTGCAGACTGTGTTCTGTAACTCAGCGTATCCACAATTCCTATAATTTTATATTAGTAATCAATTTATTAGCAGCTTTTGAGCACAAAAACAATCTACTTTAGCCCAAAGCGCTTGCAAATGTACAATTCCTATTCTGTATTCGGAAGCTTTTTTATGGGTTTTTTCAACTGCCCTTTTCTAAATCCCTGAAAATCAACCCCAAAATCGCACAAAAATTTTAAAACCGCTCTTTTTCAAGGGGTTTTGGGGCCCGCGGCCTGCTCGGCTTTGCCTCGGTAGGCCGCCGCTATGCTGCGGGGCTCGCAAGGCTGCTCGGCCCTGCGGCGGCTCCGCCGCCTGGGTCTGCCGCTGCGCGCCACCCGCTCCGCAGCGCTGGGCCAATATAGGCCTGGCCGACTTCCTCTTCTCTTTAGCAATTAAATAGCCTCTCTTGAGTATAATTATTAAAGCTTTGTTAAATCAGAAGCTAAACGAACTTTGTTGATGCCCCTAATGAGCTAGCTTTTTCCTTGCTCGGGCTAGCTTTTTCCTTGCTCGGGCTAGCTTTTTCCTTGCTCGGGCTAGCTTTTCTCTTAGTGCTTAAAAGCAGGATTCAGCCATTCATCACCTAGGGACAAGCCCCTAGGCTAATCCAATGGAGTCAGCCCTAAAGGGCCTCAACTGCTGATATACAAGGCCTTGCTCAGTTGTTATCGCAAAAAAAAACCTCATCCAAAGGCCCTCTTTAGAGGGCTGTCTGAAAAGCTAGCCTAGGGGCTTGTCCCTAGGCGCAGAAAAGGAGAAACACAAAATTTTAAACAACCTGAAGAGAGTAAACCTAGCGCCAACGAGCGAAGCGGAGGCCCCAAAACAGCCCAGCTTAACAAAGATATTAACTTTGAATTGTTTTTTTTCAAAAAGAACTACATTTGCCATTATCTTAAAATTATAAATAAAATTCTTATGAGGTATTTATTACTTTTCCTTACTCTTTTCACGTTTTTCAATGTCACAAAAGCCCAGCAAGCAGATACGGCTGCTTGGTGCCCCCCTGCAGCGACTTGGGTATATTCGGTCTCGGCTTGGGGGCCAGATAGCTATCTAAAATATACTTATGAAAAGGATACTCTGCTTCTGAACCAGGCGGTTAAGAAAATAGCCCTTAGCTTTCTTCAATACTACTCCGTAAGTCCTATTCTTGGTCGGACAGAGAACCATTTAGGCTATGAATATGAATACATGTCTAATGATAGTCTTTATTTTTATGATCCTACTAGCAATAGCTTTATCCTCAAGTTTGATTTTAATGCGGCAGTAGGTGATTCTTTGATTGTTCGCAATCCGCGTTCAACTTGCAATGGCAACTCCAATTTTCCAGACCAAGACACCCTATATATAGATAGTGTTTCTACAGAAATTTTGGGACAGCTTGCCTTTGAACGATATAATCTTAGTTCAGGTAGTTACACCTCATTTAATTTCAATCCAGTTATTAAGAACATTGGTAGTTTTGAGAGTTTTCATCCCGAGGTCTCTGAAATGACCTGTCCGCTGCCCATTGATGGCTATGTCCATAAACAGCTATTTTTCTATCAGGACAGTCTTCGTGGCCGACTAGTTTTTAGCGAAAATTATAATGATACCCTTGTAGATAACATCATCAGCAATATTTTCAGAACGGAATCGGGGGTTTCGGCAGCAAAAGAAGTGCGGGTATTTCCGAATCCAGCGCAGGATGAGCTTTGGCTAGATATAGCGCTAAATGGCGCATTGAATCTTAGCATTTATAATTTGGCGGGGCAGGAAGTTCGTCATTTTCAGCTGCATCAAAACCACTTTTCTATTCGAGACTTGCCCAAGGGCATGTACATCTTGCATTTGCGAACAGATGATCAACAGTTTTATCAAACTAAATTTGTGAAGCAATAGCTTGGATGCAGATTGTCAAAAGCCCAGTAGATTTAGTTATCTGCTGGGCTTTTTTATGTACCTCTAAATTTCAGTCCCAAAAACCTTCTGTATACAGAATAGAGCTATTAACAATAACTTAATATCAATATTAAATATATACTCACTACATTTGAGCCTTCATTTTTAATCTAAAACCACAACTAAAATGTTTTACTTTAGTCACAATTCAAATTATTTTTTTAAAAATTTTCTACTTGTTTTTTTCATTGGTTGTATTCAATTTCAACTACAAGCTCAGAACGGGCACTTTAAAGTGCGCTCAGATGAGTTTGTTCAGATTGGTTACGATCAATACAAAGTTCTATCTTTTGGCTCAGGAACAGCTGTTCCAACAAATGGCCACTTTGCTTTAGAGTACTGGGAATCTGCGGGTGCTTTAAATTTCTTTAAACCTTGGCCTACTTGGAATGCACAAAACTATATTCTAGCGTTAGGGGACAATGGTAATGTCTCTATTGGAGGACCTGTTGAGAATAACTATAAGCTAAGAGTTCATGGGAGTATATCCGCACAGAACTATGTTTTTGTAACATCTGATAAGCGCTTTAAAAGAAATATTAAAAATTTAAATGTCGGTCTTTCTACAATTATGCAGCTTCGTCCTGTTAGTTATCAGTATAACTTCCCTGATAATAAATACAAGGGCATTAAAGAAGGAGCAGAAACTGAAATGAAGCAAAAAACAATAGCCGCTGATAAGGAAAATAAAAATGAAGTAGAAGCTAGTACTAGTATGGGGTTAATTGCCCAAGAGGTTAAAGAAATCCTCCCCGAAATTGTGGGAACAGATGACAATGGCTACCATAGTGTACAATACACGGCATTAGTTCCTGTTTTAATTAAAGCTCTACAGGAACAACAGACTCAAATTGAAGAGTTAAAAAGACGTGTAGAAAAGTTAGAAAATCAATAGTTAACTTTTCAATCTTCTAATATTTAAACCAAAACTTATGAAGTTTCTATTCAGCCTAATGGCTTTTTGCCTACTCTTTAGTACTGTAAAAGCCCAGCAAGCAGATACGGCTGCTTGGTGCCCCCCTGGAGCGACTTGGGTATACCGAACATTTAGCGCAAACTCTGGCGCTTATCTTAAATATTCTTATGAGAAAGATACTGTGATTCTAAATCAAGCGGTCAAAAAAATTGCCGTTAGCCGCCTTCAATACTACTCCGTCAGTCCTATTCTTGGTCGAATAGAGAACCATTTGGGCTATGAGTATGAATACATGTCTAATGATAGTCTTTATTTTTATGATCCTACTAGCAATAGCTTTATCCTCAAGTTTGATTTTAATGCTACAGTAGGCGATTCTTTGATTGTTCGCAATCCGCGCTCAACTTGCAATGGCAACTCCAATTTTCCAGACCAAGACACCCTATATATAGATAGTATCTCTGCGGAAATTTCGGGACAAATTGCCTTTGAACGATATAATCTTAGCTCAGGCAATTACACCTCCTTCTATTTTAGTCGAGTCATTAAAAACATTGGCAGTGCTGATGGCTTTCATCCAGAGATATCTAGACTAGCCTGTTCCTCATCTTTAGCAACCTATGGAGAATTTTATGAAGGCTTTGCATTTTATCAGGATAGTGTGCGAGGAAGACTATTTGCTCCGCCCTAT
>NZ_JH719942.1:2242550-2338726 GCF_000275825.1 Saprospira grandis DSM 2844 | reverse complement strand
GCCCTGCGGCGGCTCCGCCGCCTGGGTCTGCCGCTGCGCGCCACCCGCTCCGCAGCGCTGGGCCAATATAGGCCTGGCCGACTTCCTCTTCTCTTTAGCAATTAAATAGCCTCTCTTGAGTATAATTATTAAAGCTTTGTTAAATCAGAAGCTAAACGAACTTTGTTGATGCCCCTAATGAGCTAGCTTTTTCCTTGCTCGGGCTAGCTTTTTCCTTGCTCGGGCTAGCTTTTTCCTTGCTCGGGCTAGCTTTTCCCTTGCTCGGGCTAGCTTTTCCCTTGCTCGAGCTAGCTTTTTCCTTGCTCGGGCTAGCTTTTTCCTTGCTCGGGCTAGCTTTTTCCTTGCTCGGGCTAGCTTTTTCCTTGCTCGAGCTAGCTTTTTTCTTGCTCGGGCTAGCTTTTTCCTTGCTCGGGCTAGCTTTTTCCTTGCTCGGGCTAGCTTTTCTCTTAGTGCTTAAAAGCAGGATTCAGCCATTCATCACCTAGGGACAAGCCCCTAGGCTAATCCAATGGAGTCAGCCCTAAAGGGCCTCAACTGCTGATATACAAGGCCTTGCTCAGTTGTTATCGCAAAAAAAAACCTCATCCAAAGGCCCTCTTTAGAGGGCTGTCTGAAAAGCTAGCCTAGGGGCTTGTCCCTAGGCGCAGAAAAGGAGAAACACAAAATTTTAAACAACCTGAAGAGAGTAAACCTAGCGCCAACGAGCGAAGCGGAGGCCCCAAAACAGCCCAGCTTAACAAAGATATTAACTTTGAATTGTTTTTTTTCAAAAAGAACTACATTTGCCATTATCTTAAAATTATAAATAAAATTCTTATGAGGTATTTATTACTTTTCCTTACTCTTTTCACGTTTTTCAATGTCACAAAAGCCCAGCAAGCAGATACGGCTGCTTGGTGCCCCCCTGCAGCGACTTGGGTATATTCGGTCTCGGCTTGGGGGCCAGATAGCTATCTAAAATATACTTATGAAAAGGATACTCTGCTTCTGAACCAGGCGGTTAAGAAAATAGCCCTTAGCTTTCTTCAATACTACTCCGTAAGTCCTATTCTTGGTCGGACAGAGAACCATTTAGGCTATGAATATGAATACATGTCTAATGATAGTCTTTATTTTTATGATCCTACTAGCAATAGCTTTATCCTCAAGTTTGATTTTAATGCTACAGTAGGCGATTCTTTGATTGTTCGCAATCCGCGCTCAACTTGCAATGGCAACTCCAATTTTCCAGACCAAGACACCCTATATATAGATAGTATCTCTGCGGAAATTTCGGGACAAATTGCCTTTGAACGATATAATCTTAGCTCAGGCAATTACACCTCCTTCTATTTTAGTCGAGTCATTAAAAACATTGGCAGTGCTGATGGCTTTCATCCAGAGATATCTAGACTAGCCTGTTCCTCATCTTTAGCAACCTATGGAGAATTTTATGAAGGCTTTGCATTTTATCAGGATAGTGTGCGAGGAAGACTATTTGCTCCGCCCTATTTTTCAGATTCCTTAGCCAATAATATTATCAGCAGTATTTTCAGAACGGAGTCGGGAATTTCGGCAGCAAAAGAAGTGCGGGTATTTCCGAATCCTGCGCAGGATGAGCTTTGGCTAGATATAGCGCTAAATGGCGCATTGAATCTTAGCATTTATAATTTGGCGGGGCAGGAAGTTCGTCATTTTCAGCTGCATCAAAACCACTTTTCTATTCGAGACTTGCCCAAGGGCATGTACATCTTACATTTGCGAACAGATGATCAACAGTTTTATCAAACTAAATTTGTGAAGTTATGATTTTAAAAATATCCTCAACAATTTGCTTTAGTCTGGCTATCTTTTGTAGCTGTTTTTCGCAAAATACGATTTGTCTTACCGATCAAAGCTCTTTTGTTGAAAATCATATTGATGCCAAAAGCATATCTGATCTAAAAGTAGTCCGAATCAACTATCACTTTATGCTTAAATCTGATGGTAGTGGTAATTTTACAGAGCAAGATGATGGCAACGGAAATAGTAACTATACAGGTTACGATTATGCTACTGAGATAACAGCCTGGATGAACGGACGAGCAAGCTGGAATCAAGCCTTAAGCCTTGATCCCAACAACAATATTCCTGCTATTGATAAGAATTTTAGATATGTAGTTGATGCTATTTATTTTCATCGAGATGATAATAGCTATTACTTCCAAACGATTAATGTAGGCACACAAGGAGCAGATAGAGATAGTGTATTAAATATATTCTTCACTCATTCTCTGGATTCAAGTGGTGGTGGATATGCATCCAGTTTAAGTCCCAGCTCTAAAAATAAATTTACAGAAAATAGACATATTTGGGAAAGCTATATTTCTGCAATACAAAATAGCACCCCCATGGGTTGGATATTTCATGGAGATGGTAGTAACCTAAACCATGAATTATGTCATCTAATGGGGCTCTCTCATACAGTTAAGTGGAATGGTAGCGGTGCCTGTGGTACAGGCTGCTCCAACCTTACTGGAGTTAATGATCCTCCTGGTGCTACAAATCCTATTAACACAAACTGTGATGATGGTTGTAGTGATACCCCCACCGCTTGGGAGATTACACAATTAAATGGCTGTAGCCAACATCCAGCCTGTGGTTGGTGGAATAATGCCGTTCAATTAGGAAAAGATATGGCCTATTGTTCTAATAATGTGATGGATTATTCTGGAGAAAATGCGTTATCTCCTTGTCAAATCAACAAGATTCATAGTAATTTGGAAGCAGGAATGCATACCTATCTTGCCTGTACTGCAGTACAAAGTGATACATACTTTGAAGACATAGGATACCCCCGAGTAAGCTACTTTGGTCGCAAGGTTAATATAGGAAAAGACACAAACACCAATGCAGCAGATATAACAGATCAAGAAAAGCTTAGTGTTTATTTTTCAGAGTCTGTAGAACTCGAAAATTTTGACATCAATGCTACTGATGCTAGTTTTGAAATCATTTTTACAGATGCATGTAGCTTTTAAACTTCTATAGCCCTACTATTTAAGCCCAGTACTTTAGTTAGTACTGGGCTTTTTTATGTGGTCCTAGAGGCGGCGAAGCCGCCATGGCCGAAGGCCAAAAGGCCTAGCGATGTGCAGGGGTGGCCGAAGGCCAGACCAAAGCCGCCGCAGGCGGCTGCAGGGCCGAGCAGACCTGCGAGCCCCGCAACGTAGCGCCGCAAGGCGAAGCCGCAGCGGAGGCCCCAAATCCTCATTATCGTCCAGCACGCATAGCTTCTACGGCTTCCATTTTGGAGGCAGAATAGGCGGGAATAATACCTGCGATCACGCCAGAAAAGGCGGCAATACTGAGGCCGAGGATAGCATTATAGCTAGATAAAAAGATGGGGAAATCGGCAAAATGGGTAACCGCTAGGGCGGCTAGGTAGACAAAGAGGAGGCCGATAGCGCCGCCGAAGAGGCAGAGTAAAATAGACTCGATCAGGAACTCCATGAGGATCATATAGCGCTTGGCGCCTAGGGCTTTTTTCACGCCGATCAGGTTGGTGCGTTCTTTTACGGAAACGAACATAATATTGGCCACCGAAAAAACGCCCACGATAATGGCGAAGCCGCCAATAAAGAGGCCTGCTAAATTAATGACCCCAAAAATGCTACTGAGAAAATTGGAGAGGATAGAGAGTGTATTGAGGGCAAAATTGTCTTCTTCTTTTGGGGGCAGGCGGCGGCTAGCTCGGAGCACCCCCACCAATTCGGTTTTTAGGGCCTCTACATCTACCTCTTGCTCGGCTTTTACGGAAATAGAGCTACGGCCCTTATTTTGGGCAGATCGGCCTAGGTTAACATACTTGCGGGCCGTATTGTAGGGGATGATCGCGACATTATCGAAATTGATGGGATTAATGAGGTCCTTTCCTTCTTTTTGAAGGACGCCCACCACCTTAAGTTTTTGTCCTTTAGACTTAATCCATCGGCCCAGGGCGGACTCCCCTTCTCGGAAAAGCGCCTTATAGACCTCATAGCCGATCACCACCTCATTTTGGCCTCTAAAAAAGCTATTGGGGCTAAAGTATCGGCCTTGTTCGAACTCTAGGCCGAAGATATCTTTATAATCGGGGGTTACGCCCATATAGAACACCCCAGCGGCCTCTCCCAGTTTAGACTCCGTATTGCTACCGCCAATAAAGACAGTAAAAGAAGTTTTGCCAGCGGTTTGGCAATTGGCTTGAATGGCTTCAAAATCTCGGTAAGAGGGTTCGGGTCGGCGCATATACTTCCAGTAATTCTCTCTAGGGTCTTCTCCCCAGGGCATCGTATTTACGTAGACCACATCATCGCCTAGTTGCTCAAAGCTTTTGCGGATACTATACTCTAGGGAATCGACTGCGGAGAAGACCATAATCACGCACCAGATGCCAATGGTAATGCCGAGAAGGGAGAGCAGGGTACGGAGTTTATTGCCAAGCAATTGTTGGAGGGCCAGGAAGCAGGCCTCAAAAAAGAGGCGAAAAAAGAGGAGGACGGCAGCCATAGAAAAATCGGGTTGAAGCCAAAAAATGGGGAGACTCATCTAAGATAAGTCTCCCGATCAATAGTTTACTAACTTTTAGAGTAAAATAAGGTTTAGCTAGACCAACTAGGCGGCTTTCTCTTTGCGTTGGTTCTTTCTTTTTTGGCGGAGGAAAAAAGCGCCTCCGGCGGAGAGCATAATTCCGCCAATGGCGAAGGGCAAAAAGGGATTGGAGGGGGGCAGATTTAGTTTTTTATCATTGCCCATAAGGATAAAGGGCGACCAAAAGGCGGGATGCGCCATAGGGCCTTTATTGGCGGCCAGATAATTGAGTTTTGCTTGTCGGAGGGCCTCGCTTTTGCTCAGGCCAGCCTCTAGCTGTTGATAAAAACTTTGCATAATCGCTGAGGTAGCGGCATCATCTACCTGCCAGAGGCTGACCAGAAGAGCGGGAGTTCCTGCATTGATAAAAGCGGTAGCCAGAGAGGCGGTTCCGTTGCCTGCTTGAAACTCTCCGTAGGCGGTTTCGCAGGCCGAGAGGACCACCAGATCGGCTTTGAGGTCTAGATTTAAAATTTCGATAGCTTGTAGGAAGCCATCTTCTAGGCTATCGCTATTGGGGGTAAAAACTAGGCCTGATAGGCTAGGTTGTTCTCTATTCATCAGGCCGTGCATAGCGAGATGAATAAAGCGATACTTTTTGGCCTCTTTAATAAATCGTTCTTCTTGGGCATCTTGGCCAAAGAGGAAGCGGCCTTCAAAGAGGGTCGCTAGTTTTTGGACCTCTTCTTCGGCTAGTTTTAGGGGCGTTAGTTGGCTGCGTTTATTATTCAGGCTAATGGTATCGTCTTCTTGGTAGCTGGCGGCCATGGCCAGCATTTGGCCATTATTCTGTTGGAAAGAGGTATTTTGGTTATGTTGCCAGAGCTCGAGCGAGAAAGAGTAGCTAATGGCATATCGTTTAATCAGATAGGCCAAGCTATTATAATTATCATTGTCTTTGGCGGGCAATATCAGTAGGGTTTCAAAGGGAATATAGGCCAGTTCTTTATCGGGAATAATCAGTAATTGTTTGATTGTTGTCTTTGGGTTTTGGAGAACGGGCGCCAGCAGCAGTTGATAGAGCTGATGGGCTTTTTGGCTATAGTTCAGAAAAACCTCTTCATTGCCAGAAAGGACCTGTTTGTAGGAAAGCAGCATACTTTGCAAATCCATGAGTTCTTGGGCCAATTCCTCGGCATTGATTTTTTGCTCTACATATCGGATTTCTTGATGATCGAGATAAAAAATAAAGCAACTACTATCGGTTAGGAAATACTCGATAGCGGCTCGTTTGGGACCTAGGTCTTTTTGTAGCTGCTTTAGTTGTAGGCGTTTATGGCCAAACTTATAATCAACATAATCTGGATATTGCTTAAACAGATAGCGTTTGTGTTCCTCCATTTCCCAGATTTGGTCATTGAGCAAAACGAGCAGGCTATCTTTCTTTGTTTTTTCTTCAGTAGACTGATAGGCCTTTAGGATTTGATGATATTGTTTTTTGATGCCCTCTTGCTTTTCCTGTTCATTTTTGGGCAGTAATTTTTTGCTATAAGCGATGCGTTCATTTTGGCTCTCTAGGAGAAGAGTTGATTTATCTTTTTCAGAGATAGCGAGCAGCTGCTCAGCGGCCTGTTGGTCCAGATGCGCCCATTTCATTAGCCGTTGGTAAGTGGCCGAGCTAATCTTTAGCGAGCTTAGGCGATCTTGTTCTAAATTAAGCGTTTCTCTTTCTTTGGCTAGGGTTTCGGCATGAAGGCTATCCATGGTTAGCAGGCGCTTGAGGTAGGTGGGCGATTTGCTTTCTTGGTAGCGTTTGCGTTCTAAATCTTTAGCGATAAAGAGAATTCTAGACAGTTCGCCTAGGTCCAGAAAATAATTTATATCTAGGCCGGCTAGTTGGTCTAAATCAAAGCGTTTTTCTTGGGTACTGTTTAATTCCAAATGCTGAAGGATAGCGGCTTCTGCAGCATCAAAATTTCCTTTGGCAACCGCTAGGCGGGCTACAAGTTTTAGGCTTTGGATGTAGTTGACTGTTTTTGGAGCAAAAACGGCAGTAATATAGGCTCTATATTGTTCTAGATAATGTTCTGCCTGTTGATAATCTTCTTGTACAAGAGACAAGTTAAACAGTTTAAATAAAACAGTTTTTTTGAATGCTACTTTTCCCTCCGCCAAAGCAGCTTTATAATAAGTTTCTGCAGCCAAATAATCCTTTTCTCCCCTACAAGCATTGCCTAAGTTTAAAAAGATAGATGGAATAACCTTATTATATTGTTTACTCTTGGCGAAGACCAAAGCAGCCTGGTAAACTTCTTTTGCTTTTGAATAGGCTTCTTTTATTTCTAGCATGCTTCCTTTTGCTATCATGACTTGCAGGTAAAATTCATTTTCGTGCCCTAAATCCGTCATAATATTCAGGATGAGGTTAGCCGTTTGTTCCGCTTTTGTATACTGCCCTGCTTTTTGCTCAACAAGCATCAAGTTATACAAAGAGCGAGCATAAGGCTCTCCTTTGGCCTCATTGTATTTACGTTCTAGGGCAACGCTTTGCCTAAAAAAATCAGCGGCCAAATCATACTTTGCCTGCTTTAGATAAACTACAGCTATATTATTGATTAGGGCAATATATTGAGGGCTGCTCTCCATCTCCAACTGCTCCAAAATAGCCTTAGCTTCTAATTGATGAGTCATCGCCTGCTCAAAATTAGCTTCAACCAAATATAGCTTGGCTCTCAGCCCTAGCCACTCTGCCAGATGTATGCCCTTTTTGCCCTGATCTAAGCGCTCTACCTGGCTTTTGGAAGCCCTTAATGTAGCATGAATAGCTTCATATTTACCTAAGTTATATTGCAACACCATCTTACTGCCCGTAAAACTCCAACTCAAACTATCTTTCCAACCCTGGCTGGCCGGCTCTGTCTCTAAAGCAAGCAAAGCAGAATCTATAATAGCCATAGATTGCGCATACTGGCTTTCCATATAAGCCTCCATATAACGCGCCTCAAAAGCTTTATACTTGGCTGTATCTTGCCCAAATAGTAAAATGGGCGCCAGTAAAAAGAGATAAATACAGTATAAGTGTCTCATTTTTATGAAAATAAATAAATGGTATAAGTTAATATTTTTGCAAACTTAACATTTTAGAAAGAGCCGACCTATTTTTTTTTCTTTTTTGGGGCTGCCCCGCCCTTTGGGCGGGTCGGGCTGTGTCGCAGCTCGCTGTTCGCTCGGCCCTGCGTTTTTCGCTACGCTCAAAAACTTGGTCTGGCCTGCGGCCACTGCTTTCCATCCCTCATCCGTTTTGGCCCAAAGGCCAAAGGCGGCCCTTGGGCCGCCTCCCTCCTACTTCTTATGCACAATTTCTAGTTGTACAAAATAGTCCTCTCTTCTTTTGTAATGGTATAAATTGACCTCTACATCTTCTAGGCTACAAGCCTCATAATTTAGCTCGTAATATTCCTTGAGCAAAGAGTAAGGAGCCTTAGTGGTTTCCTTCCCCTCTCGCAAGCAGTTTTTTTCTAACACTCTTTTTACTTGCTTGGCCGCCTGATCTCTAGCCTGAGCCGCTAGGTCTTGTTTTTCGCCCTCATATAAGTTGCAGCGATAAACATACCCCTTGGGCGTAATCTCCATGGTCCCCTCTTTGCCCTGAAACAAATAGCTGGTTTCATATCGGCTGCCCTTAATATCCTTATCAATAAAATCTCCCTGAATGGGAATAAATAAGGTTTCCGAAATAGCCAACAAAAACTCTAGTTGCTCGCCAAACTCCTGGGCATCCCGATATTTGGCCCAGTCCTTTTTGGCCAAAATGAGTAGCAATTTTGGGGTTACCAAATAGTCCTTTTTGTCCAAGGCCGTAAAACGCCAAAAATAATCACCCGCCTCTTTAATTGTATAACTCGACTTAAAGCGAAACTTATCGCCCTTCTGCTTGGGCTGGATGCTCATGATTTCTTCGCTCTCAGAAGAAAAACTCCCCTGAAAAGGGGTCGCCTGGTCTTGCATCAAAAAAGTAATATGATCGCCCCGATCCAAAAAAATAGCCTCTTCTACATATTCACAACCCTTTTTAACACCCACCTCAGTCCAAAAATCCCCCTTGCCATTACTCAACACTTGTATGTTCTCCCGTATGGCTTTTACCCGATCACTTTCGGTATGCTTAATATAACTCTGCCCCCAAAGACCTATGGGCATAAAAATACTGAGTACTAAACTGTAGTAATATGATTTCATCTCTCTTATATTATAGTACAAAAAATAAAAGTAAGCAAAAGCTAGCAGCTCCTACTTACTGCTTTAATAATCATACCCAACTGCTATACCAATTAACGGACTCGCCCCCAATTTAGGATGATACTGTAGCCCCAAATAGGCATGAAAGAATACCTTCCCCGGAATTTGGTAACGATAACCCAAAGAAGGCAGAGCCACTGGCACAAAATTACCCCCATCGGCCAAGGAATAACCCAGGTTTACATTGGCCCCAAAACCCGCCTCTATAAAATGCCCCCGACTGCCATAAGCATATAATAGACGTAAAGGAACAGACATCGCCACCATTTTCCCATAGTTGTTCCGCATAAAACCTAAACCCACACCCGTTTGTAAGTTAAGTTGCTGTAAAGGTCGCTGCCAAAGGCTATATTGAGTATTAAAGTACATAAAACTGCTCTGCGAAGGGCCCAAACCTACCGTACTCACCAACTCTACACTAAACAACCGCTGCGGATGGTATTGAGGCCGCTTTCGCTCTGGCACTTCATATTGAGCCTTAAGCGAAAAGACCCAAAAAATTAAGATTAAACTGTACAAAATTCGCATCTCCTAAGTATTTTAAATTCCTTGAAGCCAACTTGCTGGCTTTCCTATAAAAAATAGCACTTTCTTTGTAGTCCCAGACTATGTTCGACGAATTCATTCTGCCAAAACAAAACTTTATAAGAACATGCGCACCACTTTCATCCTCTTCTGTTTATTACTCGGCCTAAATGATCTCTATGCCCAAAATGATAGCTGGGCCATCTCTATGAGCACGAGCAGATCGCTGCAAGCCTACGAAAAGAGCAGCGAATTCCCTACCGACTTTGTTAAAAAACATTGGAACCAAGGAAAATTTATGACCAATATCGCCTTCGATGGCGAGGCTTGGTGGGTCGTTATGACGCAGAAAAATTATAAACAACAAACCTTCTATCGAAGTACCGATTTCCCCAACGATTGGATCGACCGCAAATGGAACGAAGGCTTCGATATTACCGATATCGAGTTTGCCGATGAACAATGGATCGTGGTCATGAGCCGCGGCGCTGGCTTTGAACAAGAAGGCTGGGCCAAAAAAAATAGCTTCGACGAAATTAAAACCTATATCGAACAACAATGGAAAGCCGGTAAGTATATCATCGACCTAGCCTACGGCCAAGGCCAATGGGTGGGCGTCCTCTCTAAAGGCGCTCAGTTCCGCCAACAAACTTTCCGCTGGTCAGCCAGTTACCCCGCCAAATGGATCCAAGAAAATTATGGCAAAGGCTTCAATATTACCGGTATCACCTATGGCGACGGCCAATGGCTGGTCGTTATGTCTAAACTCAAAAAAGCCCAAAGTGAAGTCAGTATGGCCCAAACCGCCTTTCCCGCCAACTATATCAAAACTAACTGGGATAAAAATCACCGCATTAGCCAACTCCACTTCAACTATGAACCCCAAGGCCGTAAAGATTATTTCCAAAACTATTATGCCGCCGGAAATAAAGCCCTCAATGCTAAAAATTATGACCTCGCTATCCGCCAATATACCGAAGCACTCAAACTTCAACCTAACGATTCCCGTTGCTATAATAATCGCGCCTGGGCCAAGTACCTCCTCGGCCAATGCGAAACTGCCCTCAATGATGTCAATTCAGCCATCCAAATAGAAGCCAATGAACATAGCTACCATAGCCGCGCAGCTATCTATCTATGCCTTGGCCGCTGCAATAAAGCCCTAGACGATTTTAATACGGCCGAACGTATGGCCAAAACTAAAGACGCTTTCTATTATGGCGACCGCGCTATGGCCCAAGAATGCCTAGGCAATTTTCAAGCCGCCGCCAAAGATTACCAAAAAGCCCTAAATATTAACCCCCAAGAAACAGCCTACAAAAAAGGCCTAGCCCAAGCTACAGCCCATATGAAGGAAACTTCACCCCCCTCCGTTAGCTGGGATTACCCCTATAAAGCCTATACCGCTAGTACAGACCCCGTCTATGAGGTCAAAGCCTGTATCAATTCCGAATTAGATATCACTTCGGTAAAACTCCTGCTCAACGGAAAAAGCTTTAGCGCTAGAGGATTTGGCCTAGAAGATGACTGCGACCGCAGCCTCTCCGAAACCGTCCGCCTCCAAGAAGGACGAAACGAACTCATTATTCAGGTCCAAACCAATAAACACGAAATGCGCTCCGAAAAACGCATTATCGAATATAAAGCCTCTAGTAGCGGAAATTATCACGCCCTCATTATCGCCGTAGAAAATTATGACGATTTCGCCATCTCTGATCTCGAAAAACCCATCGATGACGCTACCGAACTCCAAAAGGTCCTTACCCAAACCTATACCTTCGAACCTACCGATGTGCACTTTCTCAAAAATCCCACAAAAGAAGAAATTCTCAATAAATTGGTCTACCTACAAGACCGCCTAACCAATGATGACAACCTTTTGGTCTACTATTCTGGCCACGGGATCGTGAAAAATGAAGTGGGCTACTGGCTCCCCAAAGATTCTAAAAAGAATAGCCGCAGCAATTGGCTCTCTAATGCCGAACTCCGCGATTATATGAATGCCATGAAAGCCAAACATACCCTGGTGGTCGCCGATGCCTGCTTTAGTGGCTCCATTTTTACCGGCGGCTTCCGAAATATGGAGGAGTTCGCCTGCGAGGAAATGGCCAAACTCAAAAGCCGCCGAGCTATCACTAGCGGAGCCAATACCGTAGTACCCGATAACAGCATTTTCTTTAAGTATTTTATCAAAATGCTGGACCAAAATGATGCTAGCTGCTTCACCGCCGAAAATCTCTACTCTAAAATTAAACCCGCAGTCATCTACAATAGCCCCAATAATCATGTCCCGCAGTTTGGCGTACTCCCCCAAACTGGCGATGAAGGCGGAAATTTTGTCTTCAGAAAACGCTAGTTACTACTGCTTTTTTGGGGCCTCCACAGCTTTGCTGTGGCGCTACGTTTCGGGGCTCGCTGCTCGCTCGGCCCTGCGCCGCCTTCGGCGGCTGGGTCTGGCCTGCGGCCACCCCTACACATCGCTAGGCCGTTTGGCCTTCGGCCACTAAAGAGGCCCTATTTTCCACTTCCAACCAGATCCTATGTATAAGTTATTCTTTGCCTGCCTCAGTTTTTTGACCCTCTCTAGCAGCCTTTTGGCCCAACCCTATACCACAGGCATCCCCCTAGAACCAGACCCCGACTATGACGATATTCCCGTCAAAGCCGAACAAACAAAATCACTCTACCGCTCTGTAGGCTCTAGCGCCTCTTTGACCAAATGGGCCCCCACTCCCGGTAGCCAAGGCAATTATGGGACCTGCGCCGCCTGGGCCACGGCCTATACCGCCCGCTCTATCCTAGAAGCAAAGGCCAATGGCTGGACCGATACCAAAACTATCGACAATAATATCTTTTCTTATGGCTTCCTCTATCGCCTAAGCTCTTCTAGCAAAAATTGCTGGGGCGCTTACCTCTCTCGCTGTGCCGAAAATATGAAGGTTTATGGCGTACCCAAATACAAGGACTTTAAGGCCCATTGCTATAATGGCAATAAACTGCCCCAACAAGCCTATGATGCCGCCAAAAACTTTAAGATTAAGGATTATGTCCGCCTTTGGGACAAAAATGACGGCACTACCGACAAACAAAAGGTGGCCAAGGCCAAAAAAAGCCTCTCCGAAGGCTATCCCATTGCCGTTTCTATGATTTGCCCCAATTCTTTTATGTATGCCAAATCAGATCTTTGGCGGCCCACCGAATCTGCTAAAGAGTCGCCAACTAACCCACATGGCCGCCATGCCGTTTGCCTCATTGGCTATGATGATGATAAATATGGTGGGGCCTTTTTGGTCCAAAATTCTTGGGGTACTTCCTGGGGCGGCAATGGCCGAATTTGGGTCAAGTATAAAGATTTTCCCGCCTTCTTTTATCAGGCTATCGAAATTGTAGGCGAGCCCGCCAAGGCCCCCGCAAAAAGAGAACTAGCCGGCAGCCTCCGCCTAGAAGGCTATGAGGGCCAAGCTATGCAAGCCCGCATCCAAGCCGATAAAAGTAGCTTCCGCCTAAAATCTTCTTATCGCTCAGGGACCCGCTTCAGAATGTATATTGGCAACCAAGCCCCCGCCTATGTCTATGCCATTGGCGACGATTTGCGGCATAAGCCTTTTGTGGTTTTTCCCCATAAGCCTAATGTGAGCCCCTTACTCAATTACCAAAAGAATGAGGTTCCCTTGCCCAATGAAGAAAAACACCTTCGTCTAAACGGACAGGTAGGCACTGATTTTTTGTGCATCATTTATTCGCAAGAACCTTTAGATATTGAGCAAGTTTGCCGACAGCTCAAGCAGCAAAGCGGCAAACTGAGTTTCAAGAGCCGCCTCAAGGCGGTCCTTGGTCCAAAACTCGCCGATGATTCGGCCCTAAAGTATAGTTTGGGCAATAATGGCCAAATGAAATTTAAGGGCAAAGGCCGTTGCGCCGCCCTACTGGTCGAAATTCCACATATTGATTAAAAGAGAGCCCCGCCGCAAAATTGCGGCGGGGCTTTTTTCTGCGCCCTACTGGCTGAGGGATGGATAGTGGTGGCCGAAGGCCAGACCCAGCTTTTGAGCGCAGCGAAAAAGCGCAGGGCCGAGCAGACCTGCGAGCCACGACACAGCCCGACCCGACCAAAGGGAGGGGCAGCCCCAAAAAAACAATCCTCAAAACACCAAAATTAAAAAACTAAACATCTAGACAAATAGCCCCTAACCCATTGATCAAATGGGTATTTACCTCAAAATTGTTCTCTTATGAAAAAGCCAATCTTATTATTTACGGCCAGTTTGTTTTCTCTGGCCAGCTGGGCGCAGCTCCCCCGCTTAGAAGCGCCTGATTTTATTGAATATGAAAGCCAGCAGGAGGCTGATTTTTTGCTGCCCATTGCAGAGGAAAACAGTGATTTTAGCTATACTGGTTTGCAGGCTGCCCGCAACCTCAAGGAGGTCAATATGGAGGGCGGCACCGATGCTTACCCTTGGTTATCTAAGGATGGTTTGCGTTTATTTTGGACCCAAACCATTGGTGGAGAGGACCAAATCATGCAGGCCGAGCGGCCCAATTTGGAGGCTACATTTGGAGAGGCTAAAGTAATGGGCCTCAATCTAGCTGGCTTAGACAATATGTCGATTTGGCTATCTGCAGATGAGTTGACCGCCCTGCATACGGTAAGAGAAGAGGGCAAAATTGACCTTTATTTCTCTCAGCGAAAAAATAAAAACGAAGAGTTTTCGACGGCTGCCGCTATCCTTAGTTTGGAGGGTGTTGCCAATCTGGAATTCATCTCGGCCCCTAGTCTGACCCAAGATTTAGAAGAGCTTTATGTTTATCACTCTGGAAGCAACGGCCAGCAAATTTTGCGCTTCAAGTTGGGGGCTTTTCCGGGGCTCTACCAATTTGAGGATGTGCTGATAGAAGGGGCCGATATAGAGCCGGGCCGCCTGTCGCATGATGGATTGCGTTTTGTTTGTAATAATGCGCAGCGCGAATTGCTCATTTTTGAGCGCCGCAGTTTATCGGAAGAATGGGTGGAGCAAGAACCTATTCCCTTGCCCAGCGATTTTAGTCAACTTGCCTTTTCGGATCAAGAAATGGTTATGGTGCATTCTTATGATCGTCTTTGGGAGTCTAACCAATTGCATTTGGCCAAAAGTATATTTGCCTCTAAAAGCCAGCCTCTAGCGGCAGAAAATGCCAAAGAATTGCAGCTACAGCTCTACCCGCATCCTGTACAGCAGCGTTTTACGGTAGCGCCACTTTTGCCCCAGGAGGCCAGTTTGGAGCGGGCCGAGCTCTATGGTTTGGGTGGACAAAAGCTGAGGGAATTTCCTTTAGAGGGGCAAGCAGCCCAATATGAATTTGACTTGGGCAATTTGCCTTCTGGCAGTTATATTTTGCGTTTATCGGGCCAAGGATTTTTGCCTGTTTCGCAGCTAGTGATCAAACAATAGCATAAAAAAAAAGAGACGGGCAAAGGCTCGTCTCTTTTCTATAATAGGGAAACTGTTGCAGAGGATGCGACCAGATCTCGGGCGAGATGCTGCCTCTATACAGTAAAAGATAGGATCAATAGGAGGAAGTACTGGGGTCGCTAATTTTGGTTTTAATACTTTGTACCAAGGCAGAGGAGACGTTTCTCCGGCCCACTTTCTTACGTAAAAATTCTCTAAAGGATTTCTCCTGTTCCAATTTGGCGAGTTGTTCTGGAGATTCCATAATGGCATCTAAAAAATTGCGGCTTTCTTCTGGAGCGAGAGCCCCATCTAGGTACATGACCAGACGGCGGTTGAACTCCTTGTCAGTTAGTCCATTCATAACTGTACTGTTTTAGTAAATTGAGAATAGTTTGCATCTATTTCAAATAGCGCCCCTTCTTTTAAGAGGCGCCTGATAATTTGAAGTTTCTTGCTAACGGCTTAAAGCGCCTAAATAGTTCGTTTTCGGTCTGTTAAAAGCGAATTATTTATTTTTTTGGCCCCTATAATCCTTATACCCTAGCCTTTCGGCATAAGTACGCAGTTGCTCTTTGAGCATATTACGAGCGCGGTGCAGACGCGAGCGCACCGTACCAATAGGAACATCAATAATTTTGGCAATTTCCTCATAGGTAAAGCCTTCAATATCGCAGAGTAAAATGACGGTGCGAAAATCTACAGCTAGAGAGTTGATTGCCGTGGTTACCTCATCGCCAATCATGCCTTGAAAGATTTCTTGGCGGAGGTCCATAAAATCTACATAACTTGCTTCTTCGGTATCATGATAGCTCACAATGTCCTCATAATCCACTTTTTGTGGACGTTTACTCTTTTTGCGATACTGATTAATGAAGGCATTTTTCAGAATCTTAAAGAGCCAAGCTTTGGCGTTGGTTCCGGCCTGATATCGATGTATAAACCGATAGGCCTTGAGATAAGTTTCTTGTACCAGGTCATTTGCATCATCTTCATTGTAGGTCAGATGATAGGCAAAGTTGTACAAGGCATTAATTTGAGGCATAAGTTCCTCATTAAAGACCTGCAGTTCTTCTGCAGTGACTTCTCGTTCTTCTTTTTGAGGTTCCTGTTCTTGGTTTTCCTCATCGGGTAGAGAGTGCTCTTCCATGGGTATTGAGATACTGGAGTTGTTGGAATATTCTGCTATTTTTTTTGGGGCTGCCCCGGCCTTTGGCCGGGTCGGGCTGTGTCGTGGCTCGCAGGTCTGCTCGGCCCTGCAGTTTTTTTCGCTTCGCTTCAAAAAACTTGGGTCTGGCCCTTCGGGCCACCACTATCCATCCCTCAGCCTGCGGGCCTTCGGCCCTGTCTCCGCTAAAAAGGCCAGCCTTCAACTTTTGAGGGGTTGAAGGCCAACAAATTTAGTATCTTTTTGGGAAGAATCCAGTAAATGGTCCAAAAAGGAGGCAGCGCAGACTATCGTCTGCCAGCTTGGCGATACAGGCGCTGCAAAACATCGGCAAATTTAGCGTCAGCTTTGAGGCGGCTGTGGTCGGCTTCGGGCATATAATAGCTTAGTTTTTTTAGAAAGATCCCTTTAAAGGCCTCATAATTTTCATGATTGCGAGTAGGGAGATATTGGGCAGAGCGGTTGGCTACATCCACCAATTCTGCAGTGGCCTGATAATCCTTGCGAAGAAGGTCTAGCAAATCGCTAATGGGGTTGGCGGCTACAGTTGTACCGGCAGCTGGAGCAGCGGCTGCTCTATCTTGGGCGCTAGCTTCTTGGCCAATAAATAAAAAGGCGAGAAGAGCAAAACTTAGGATCCACTTATACATGATGATGATTATTTTTCTGTGAAATTAACTTGAGACTTACGAATATACAAAGAACTCATTTAAAAACAACGGTCCTTGCTGAGGAATGCTAATTTTGCGCTCTTCTGCCTTATTTTTTTCTGCCATAGCGATGCTATGCCATTTAAAAATGCCTTGAATACCACCAAATTATTCATGATCAGCTGTAAGGACGTCGCTCTTAAATGAGTTCAAGAACTCATTTAAAAATAACTCCAAAACTTAGGAAAGGATAATCTTAGCGCTTTGCTAAATTACTTTTTACAATGCCGAGAAAATCCCATTTAAAAATGCCTTGAATACCACCAAATTATTCATGATGCGGCAAGCAGGCGGCACAGCCGCCGCAAAGGAGCGCAGCGACTTGGCCTACCGATGTGCAGCAGTGCGGCGCAGCCGCAGGGCCGAGCGACCCGACCAACGGGAGCCGACGCAGCGAAGCAAGTAACAGCGAGCTGCGACAACCAGCCCCTATAGGGGCGCCAGTTCGACGACCATAGGGAGTAAACGTAGGGCCGCAGCGCAGCTGCGGAGGCCCCTATAAAAAACTGTACTAAAATCGCCATACTTATATATAGAAGTTGTAAATTGCTTTTTTATGACCTAAAAAAATCAAGATTCATGGCGACTCGTCAAGAGAAAGATTCTATCGGATATGTAGAAGTGCCCGCCGACAAATATTGGGCCGCACAAACGCAACGTTCTAAGGAAAACTTCCAGATTGGAGGGCAGCGCATGCCTTTGGAGATTACGCATGCTTTTGCCATTTTGAAGAAAGCGGCAGCTTTGACCAACAACAAATTGGGGGTTTTGGCTGATGACAAGGCAGAAATCATTGCTAAAGTTTGCGATGAGGTGCTTACTGGCGCTTTAGATGATCAGTTTCCGTTGGTGGTTTGGCAGACGGGTTCGGGTACGCAATCGAATATGAACATGAACGAAGTAGTAGCCAACCGTGCGCATGTGCTTTTGGGGGGGAATTTGGGCGATAAGGTGAAGAAAATCCACCCTAACGATGATGTCAATAAATCGCAGTCTTCAAATGATACTTTTCCGACGGCCATGCATATTGCGGCCTATAAAATGTTGGTAGAGAACACGATTCCCGGTTTGGAGCAATTGCGCAATCGTTTGGACGAGAAAGCCAAAGCCTATGCGGGAGTAGTAAAAATTGGCCGCACGCACTTTATGGATGCCACGCCGGTGACGGTGGGTCAAGAGCTATCTGGTTTTGTAGCGCAATTGGATCATGGCATTCGGGCCATTAAGAATAGTCTATCTCATTTGGCCGAATTGGCTTTGGGAGGAACGGCAGTGGGGACTGGATTGAACACTCCTGCGGGTTATGCGGAAGAAGTGGCGGCTCAGATTGCGGGCCTAACGGGCTTGCCCTTTGTGACTGCGCCCAATAAATTTGAGGCCTTAGCGGCCCATGATGCCATTGTAGAATCTCATGGCGCCTTGAAAACCGTGGCTGTTTCTTTGATGAAAATTGGGAATGACATTCGGATGTTGGCATCTGGTCCACGTTGTGGAATTGGAGAATACACCATTCCCGCCAATGAACCTGGTTCTTCAATTATGCCTGGCAAGGTCAATCCTACACAGGCCGAGGCTTTAACTATGGCCATGGCTCAGGTAGTTGGAAATGATGTAGCGATTAACGTAGGCGGCATGACGGGGCAATTTCAGCTCAACGTCTTCAAGCCCATGATGATTTTCAACTTCTTGATGTCGGCTCGTTTGATTGGAGATGCTTGTCGTTCTTTTGAGCGCAACTGCATTGCTGGATTGGAGCCCCAGTTGAACAACATTGCCAAAAACTTGGACAACTCCTTAATGTTGGTGACGGCCCTCAACACGCATATTGGCTATGACAAAGCCTCTGAAATTGCGAAAAAGGCCTATAAAGAAAACAGCACTCTCAAAGAAGCTGGTTTGGCCCTAGGGTATTTGACAGCAGAAGAGTTTGATGCTTGGGTTCGTCCTGAAAACATGATTGGCAGTCTTTAGGAAAATTGTTCTTTTAGTTGCAGAAAAAGCAGCTTGCGCCTTGCGCAAGCTGCTTTTTTTTGGGCCCAAAAAAAGCGCTTAGCCCGAAGGCAGAGCGCTCTAGATGGCTTTCCAATTGTCAGGAAAAAAGCCCAGTTCTTATTTTGTGCGGCCCAAAGTATCGCCATAGCGATTATGGATAAGGGCCTTCAATTCTTTGCGGGCAAAGAAAATACGACTTTTAACGGTACCCAAAGGCAACTGCAACTGATCGGCAATTTCTTGGTACTTATAGCCATAGTAATGCATCATAAAGGGGATGCGGATACTATCATCTAGAGAGGCAATCATTTTTTGGAGTTCCTGCATCAGGATACCTGATTCAGCCCCATTAGAAACCGTTTGCCCTCCGGTATTGAGATAATACTGATTATCGGTAGCATCGAAGATGGTGTTGGCTTTCATCTTCTTGCGATAATTATTGATAAAAATATTGCGCATGATGGTAAACAACCAAGCCTTGAGGTTGGTCCCTGGACGGAACTTATCTTTATTGGTGAGTGCTCTAAAGGCCGTTTCTTGATAGAGATCTTTAGAGTCTTCTGAGCTTTTAGTCAGTTTGTAGGCAAAGGCCTGAAGGATGCCCGCCATTTCATGGATTTGAACGCTAAATTCAGAGCTAGACATAAGGCATGCATTTTTTGTGATTCTTAAAAACTGTTGAACTTTCAATAGTTCAAATATAAGGCAATCTTAAACAAAAAACAAAACTTTGTTCCAATTAAATGTAGCTACATCAATTTATTTAGCTTAACCTTAAGAGTCTTAAAAAGCACAAATAATTGATTTACAGCAAAATAAGCCCAAACCCCCTTAAAATTGTCTTAATATAAGTTTTCAAAAAAAATTGAAAGTTGTATAGCCTTTGGGGCTATTTTCTGTTTGTCTAGGTCCTATTAGGGCAAATAAAAAGCGGGGTAACTAGCAAAAACCAGTAGTTACCCCGCTAATAAACAATGACTTAGGTCGATAGATAAAATCTATTGGCCATTTATTAAACAGCTACTAATAGCCTGCTCCAATTTGTTTAATGAGCCCGAAAGCGAGAAATAGGCATTGGCCCCTGCTGCTGCACAAAGCGCAATTAGGCTAGGGCTCTCATGCTGATCAACCACAAAAATAGGGGCCTCTGGATAAGCACCTCTTAAGGTTTTGAGGCATTCTACTCCTTTCTCGTAGGCATTATCGGTGTTAATGATAAATATATGGGTTTGCCTCAACTCTTCTTTTTGCTCATTGAGCCAACAGGAGGCACAAGCCGGCAAGGCCAGATAAGCCAGCGCAAGACTGCTCTGCTCGGCCAAGAGCTCGACCAAGGTTTCAGATACCAACTTATTTTCTCCTAATATCAATAATTGCATGCCGAGCATTTCCAATGAGTTCACTAAACATTCAATTATATAAAGTTGGCTGCTTTCCTACATCAAAGAAGTTCTTAATTCTATAATTTAGGCGTTTTACCTAATCTACAGGCATTTATGGACCAATTTTTGATAGGTCAGAACAGAACATTTACTCACCCCTTTATTTCTAAAAAATATATGCTACTAGTTATTACCCTTTATATTCTCATTTTCTCACAACTCCTCCGCTCTATCTGGGAAGAAGGCAATCTGGTCTACAAAGACCCTAAGTTTTGGCTACAGCTCTTCTCTATTTTTATAGTGGCCTATGTTTATATTGGGATCTAGTAAAAAAGCCGCTGAAGGAATATTCCTTCAGCGGCTTTTTTGTTGATCTTAGCTTTTTTTCAAGCTGAGGTCCAAACTCTGAAAAGAATGGGTTAATGCCCCAACCGAAATAAAATCGACCCCTGTTTCGGCATAGGCCCTAAGGTTTTCTAAAGTGATGCCTCCCGAGGCCTCGGTCTCAAATTCGCCTTTAATTTTGGCCAAGGCGGTTTTGATTTCTGCCGGACTAAAATTATCCAACATAATCCGATCAACCTGCCCCATCTCCAAAACAGCTTCTAGCTCGGCCATATCCCGCACCTCTACCGTAATGGCCAAATCCTTGTTTTCGGCCACCAAATAAAATAATACCTGCTGAATGGCCGTCTGCACATCCCCACAAAAATCAATATGATTATCCTTAATCATAATCCGGTCATATAAACCCGTTCTGTAGTTGTTGCCGCCGCCAATACGCACAGCCCATTTTTCTAAGAACCGAAGCGTGGGCGTTGTTTTACGCGTATCTAATAACTGTACCTTCAAACCCGCTACTTCTTCTACATAACGAGCCGTCAAACTGGCAATTCCACTCATCCGCTGCATGCAGTTCAAAATCAAGCGCTCTACCTTCAAAATACTCTGACTAGGCCCCGACAAACGAAAGGCAATATCGCCTACCGCCACCTTAGCCCCATCTTCCAAAAATACCTCTATGCTCAATTCTGGCGTAAGCTGGGCCAAAATAGCCTTGGCCAACTCTACCCCAGCCAAAACCCCAGCACCTTTAACCAATAAATTAGCCGTCCCTTGCGCCTCCTCATCTATACAAGCCAAAGAGGTATGATCCCCATCTCCTAGGTCTTCTTTGATCGCTCTATTGATAAAATCTTCTAATTCAACAGCATCTATTCCCTCAATTCTCATGTTTATACATTTATTTTATTGATAATCAAATTTTTAATCATTCTATTCTAGCTAAAACGAATAATTACTGTGATAGCCGTCACCTTGCCAAGCTGCCAAAAATACTTATATTTGTCATAGACAAACAAAGCGCTTGAGCTCTTTTTTTTCATCCATCATCCTGACAAGCTCAAGCCCAATACATCATCATCTGTGCCCTCTCATCAAGGACACTACAAATTGCAAAGAATTATGGCTAAAAGAGGAAAAATCGCTGCCATTTTGCTCAACAAATGTCCCCGCTGCCATGAAGGCGATATGTTCAAAACTGGCATTACTGGCGGAATTTATAATATGAATGAACCTTGCCCCTACTGCGGGCAACGCTTCGAAACAGAACCCGGTTTTTTCTGGGGCGCTATGTATATCGGCTATGGCCTCAGTGGTGGCTATATGCTTAGCTCTGTAACTCTACTTATGTTTTTTGCCGGACTTAGCGTGAATATGGCCTTTATGGTCGCTATTCTAGGCGCTATCGTCATTTTACCCGTCAATGCTCGCCTAGCCCGCTCTATCTGGATCCACATTTATGTGGGCTACGATAAAGAGTTGGTCGACGAGATCGAAGAACAAAAACAACATGCCGTAGATGCCTAATTAAGGCCCCTACTCAAGATACTCTTGCGCACTTCCCTTTTTAGTTTCGGCTATGGGGGAAGTTTTTTATTTTATGGCCCTAATATTAGATATTATGATAAAGTATTTTTCTTTTGGGGCCTCCGCTGCGGCCTTTGGCCTTGCGGCGCTACGTTTCGGGGCTCGCAAGCCTGCTCGGCCCTTCGCCGCCAAGGCGGCTCGGTCTGGCCCTATGGGCCACCCCTACACATCGCTAGGCCGCTCCACAAAAAGACTCCGCTTTTGGCTGCTCGGCTTCGGCCTGCTTTTTTTATGCCCCCATAGCTCGGCCCAATTATCACCCCAAGATAGCCTAGAACAAAAATATTGGCGCTACCGCTTCCGCTTCCTCCAAGAGTATATCCAACTTGGCCAAGGCCCCGGCCAATCTATACCAATGGGAGCCAAAATGCCTACAGCCAACTGCCAGACCAACTGGCATATGCTCCGAGATAAATGTAGTACCCAAAAGGGCCAAGGACTAATAGAATGGGGCGATGCGACCATCCACCTTGGCCTCTATATGGCCAGCCTCGCCCTAGAAGCCAAACTGCTCGAACAAAAAGGCCAAGACCGCTCGGCCTGCCTCAAAGAACTTTGGCTGGCCCTAGAAGCCTACGACCGCCTAGACGAACAAGCCGAAACCTTTTTGGGCCTCCCCCCTAGCCTCAATGGCTTTTTTATCCGAGATGATGTCCCCCCCGATTTTTATCTAGAATTTGATAACGCCAATTGCTGCCGCGCAGCAGCCGCCTGCCAAACCCCTAGCGCCAAAGATGGTTACTTCATTAGCCAAGACCAAGTCTTTTACCTCTATGTTGGCTGGCTACTTACAGCCCAATTGCTAGAAGGCCAAAAGTACCAAGATAGCCTGCCTAGCTTTGATGAAAAAGTAGCCGGCCAAGTGCATCGGCTATCTAGCTACTTTTTGCAAGAAAACTGGACCCTCAAAGCCCCCAATGGCGAAAAAATCCCCAACCAATGGGGAGGCGATCTGCGCATGCTCAATTATGCCCTAGCCGAGGGCGGCAACCGCCTAGCCCGACCCTATACGGGCCAAAACTACCAAAGCAAAGGCAGCCAAGGCTGGGGCCTAGCCGCCTTTACCTTTTTGGGCTGGCGGCTGCCCATGCCCAAACACAATAGAGGCATGATTGTACAATCGGCCATCTTGGTCAATGCTTGGTCCCCAAAAAAGATGGCCCGCTATTGCCAACGCCACGATTTTATTGCCTGGGCCTTTGTAGACGCCATTGTCAACCGCAGAAAATTACACCAGTCCATTAAAATGGAAGCCGTAGAGCAATTATTGCACACGGCCCCCTGGGATGGCCCCTGCTTTGGCACCCCAGGCTGCCAAGAAGTGCCCGGCTGGATGGGCTTTGACCGCTGGGTGCACCCCGAACTAAAAAATGGCAACCCCTGGGGCCGACATTTTGAATACAATGGCCTAGACTATATGCTAATGTATAATCTATACCAATATTACCAAAGCCTAAATTAGGTCCTTTGGCGGCAGACAGGCGGCGAAGCCGCCGCAAAGGCGCGCAGCGCCTCGGCTGAGGGGCTGTAGCAGGGCCGCCAAAGGCGGCAGACCCAAGGCTTTTGAAGCAAAGCGAAAAAGCCTGCAGGGCCGAGCAGACCTGCGAGCTGCGCAATGGCCCGACCCGAGCGAAGCGAGCGGGCAGCCCCAAAAACAAAAAACAGAAGAAAAAGCCTTAGTGAGATTAGCTAAAAATGCCTATCTTAGGAAAGCTAAAATGGATTAACTATGAATTTGACCGACGATAAAGACGACTTTGACTGGAAGGAAGATGATTTTGAGGAAGAGGATGACTTTTCTTGGGAAGAAGATGATTTTGAGGAAGAGGATGAGGAGTTTTCTTGGGAAGAAGATGATTTCCCCCAAACAGAAGAAGACGATTTTGATTGGAGTTTTGTAGAAGAGAAAGAAAAAGCGGAGGAAGAAACAGAAGTTTTGGCCGAGCAAGATGCTCAGGGCGAGGACCTTCTTTCTAGTCTTTTTGGGGGAGAAAAAGAGGCAGCAGAAGAGGAAGAACCCGCCCAAGAAGTGGGTTATTTGCCCATGCCTCAGGACAATAAAAAGGCGCGTTTAGATATTACCAAAAACTCGAAGGAGGACCATAGAACGCCTATGCGCTTTACTAAAAAAGAGGTAGAGGCGCAGTTAAAAAAGGACCTCAAATACTTTAAGGACCGCTGTAAATCTAAATTGGTCGTTAAGCCTTTTTTTGTGATGGAAGCCTATCCCTACAAGAAAAAAAGTAGTGATTCGGACATTATGGACAGCAAAAATGTGGATGAAGATTACATTTTGGTGATTGGCCGTTTGCCCAAGCTTCGGGGAACCGAGGAATTTAAGGGCAAGGCTTATCTGAAGGGCCGGCTGACCTATTTGCCAGAGGGCCAATATGATCAAGGCTACCTAAAGCGGCATATGGGGCTATTGATTGATAAAAAATACAAGCGGATCAAGAAAAGTACGATTCGTAAGCTGCTGGACCCCATCAAGAACCAGATGCGGAATGGTTGGCCCCTAGAGATTTATAAGGAGCTTCCTCAGAAAGAGGAACTGAGTTAGATCTGGGGATAAAAAAAGCCGAGGCGAATGCCTCGGCTTTTTTGGTTTAGGGCCAAGAATTAGTTCTTGCGCCAGCTACAAACGGGGCCATCTTCTGCTGTATATTGGAAAGACTTGCCATCGGCGGCAAAGAGGATAAAATAGCTAGGGTTATCGGCTCTTTCGAAGCGTTGGTTACCTCTATGAATATAGGTATAGCTGCGGTTATTGACCAACTGCGTCAATTCGATATTATTGAGTGTATCTCGGTTGAAGCTTAATTGGAAGCTAAAATTACCACAGTTGGCCGTCCAGTTTCCATTGATAAACTCTGGCTGCATAAAATCGATATCAAAATTGGAGAGTGGGCCAACTTGCTTATAGATTTCGGCGGTCATTTCGGGAGTTTTGCCCTTTACCACCGAGCTTTTAATTTCTTTACTAATTGGGCTATGTGGCCGAACTTCATAGATTGTTCCGCCTGATTTAGTTTTATAATTTGTCTTTTCGCCTAGGGTCCAGCTTCCTCGGTTGGCAAAAAGGCCCTTAGTATTATGGATACGGACCACCGCTAGGCCCTCTTCCTCCATATCGAGCAAATCGCCAGCGGGCACCTCATAATACAAGCTCTCATTAGTTACATTTTCTAATTTGCTTCGGATGAGGTACTGGTCCTTTTTCTTCTTTTTCTCTAGCATTTTGTATTGGTAGCTATACTGAATACCATCTTTTTGGATAGAGAGCTCATCTGATTGCTGCGCTTGCAAGCTCCCCATAAAAAGTCCGACAAAGGCGAGTAACAAATAGTTTTTCATGATTAAAATGTTGCTTGTTAAGAAAATCTAAAGGGGCTTTGCAAAGGCTGGGCCAAAGAAAAAGGCGAGCCGAAATCGGCTCGCCTTTTTATAAGCATTTAGCGTGAGTTGCTTCTATTAGTCTAGAGTTGGACGTTCTGTCTTTTCCTCTTGGATTTGGATAGCGGGACGCTCTTCTTGTTGGTTGGCTACTTCTTTTTGCTTGGGAAGTAGAATTTTGGTTGTGGGTTGTTGTTTTTCGCTAGACTTGCGATAGAACATATACTGCTCTTTGGGTTGGCCATAGAGCTCGGGCTGTAGATACTTGCCTGTACGTTCTCCATCTTTTGCGATTTCGGTCTGGCGTTTTTCGGGATGAGCTTGTAGATAAGCATCATTGCGTTCTGCATAGACGGTCCAAGAAACTTTGGTTCCGGGCTTACCGGCCACCACAAAAGTATTATTCGTAATTTCCTCCAAAACATAAGGTTGCTGAGGCGTACCGATAGCCGTTAGTTGGTAGCTAAAGTTGATGTTAATATCATCAAAGTAGCTAGGCAGCTCGATAGTTGCATTTCCGTTGGCATCTAGCTGAGCGATACCTCTATACATATTGAGGACCTCATTAGACTCGATAGAAAAATGCTTAAGCATTTTGTTTTGGGGATCTTCGGGGTGATCGATAATGAAGGTTTTGGCTCCTGAGCCCCCCATATCTCCATTTGAGTAGACGCCATAGAAGTTACCAGTACCTTCTACGCCAATACCCCAACCGGCAGTGGGGGTAGAGGAACCAGACACACCAATATGGTCAGCTACATCAGAGCCAGTATAAGAAAAGTCTCCTGCAGAAATAATACCCGTGATCACATCAGACTGTTGCTGCCCAACAAAAACAGGACCTTGGCCCAAGTTGGTAGCAAAAACGGTTTCATCGGTATTAGTAGCGCCATTAGTATTAAACTCGGCATTACGGCCTTGGGTACCTGTATGGTTAATTAGTATACCGTGACTTACGCCGCCTTGCGTAGCGGCGAAGGCCGCCCCAGCAATTGTACCTCCAGAAGAAGGGCTAGCCGTATAGACATTGGCAAAAAAGCCATAAACATCACCACCAGCGGTAGCGGGAGTACTCGTAGTACCATTGTCTGCATCTACAATATAGCCAACACCGTCTTGTACATCAAGGCTGATTGATGCACCAGTCCCTCCAGCAGTAGTATGGTCGCCCATAAACCCTGTTTGGTTGGCCCGGATAATATTGACAAAACCGATTCCATCGGTCACATCATTGTACATCCCATTTCCTGTTGCATTTTGATAAACCGACAAGCCATAGCCAGATCCGTAGTGGTCTACCAACAAACCGGGGAGAGTATTGCCCGCAGCCTGAACGAAGTAGCCCCCAAAGCCGGCTCCTAAGTTATTAACAAAAAAGCTAGCGATACCAGAAGGGCTGGCCACATCCATCGATATTTCAACACCATGCCCCTGCCCTAGCTGCAAGAAGCGAGCGACAGAAGAAGTTGTTGTTGTTGATAAGTTTTGTGCATGTAGTGCGCGGTTTGTTCCGGCATTGCGCAAAAAGATAGCCGAGCTACCATTTGTAGTAACCGTATGGTTCACTTCAACTGAGCTTCCGGTGGTTTCTGTTTGCAAGATATCTAATTTGCCACTAGGTGTGGGCTCTCCAATACCCACGTTTTGGGCCTGGATCTGCATGCCCATCATAGCTGCGCAAAGAAGTGTAAGTGTAGTTTTAATTTTCATTTAGATACAAATTTGTTAAATGTTCTGAATATCATTTAGCGGCTAGTTACTTAAGGCCAAGCCTTAAACAAGCCTGTTGTTAGTTGAGCTCTATAAGGCAAAGAACAAACCAATTTCTTAGCTTACTAAGCTATAGAGCATAGTAAAATAAGGCCAAAAATACACTCTTGCAATTAAATCCGCTGATTTTTAACAGTTTAGCCTAGCTAGCTTTTTTGCATAAGTTCAGCTACTAAAACGAATCAAATAACAAATCTGTTGCCTTCTCCCTTATTCTAAGCCGATACAAAGCCCTTTAAAGAATAAAAGTTCGTACTTTCTCATAAGGTACGAACTTTCATTAATCTTGGTTTCACTTAGACTATATCATCGGGCCAAGAGCTCTTTTGCATTGGCCTTGGCATAGGCCGAAGGCGGGTTGCCACTAAGCATTTTGGCCAATTCCTCTACCCGCTCTTCTTCTTTTTCTAGTTCTTTTATGGCTGTTACAGTTCTGTCTTTTATAACTTCTTTATGCACAAAGTAGTGTTTGCGGGCCTTGGCCGCTATTTGTGGAGAGTGCGTAATACTCACCACCTGATGCGCTGCCGATAGCTGCTGCAAGATTTGCCCCATCTGCAGGGCCACCTCTCCAGAAACTCCCGTATCAATTTCATCAAAAATGAGGGTGGGCAAGGTAATGGCCCCCGCCATCATAGATTTTATACATAGGGCCAAACGCGAGAGCTCCCCTCCAGAGGCAATGCCCCGAATTTCTTCCAAGCGCCCCCCTTTATTGGCCGAAAACAAAAACCGCAATTGGTCAATCCCCTTAGGGCCCAATTCCTTGGCCTCGGCAAGGTCTACCTTGAGCCTTGCATATTTCATAGACAACTGCTGCAAGAGCTCTCTAAGCTGCCCCTCAAATGGACCAATTGCCTCTTCTCGCTTGGCCGATAAGGCCTTGCCCTGCTGCCAAAGCTGCTTTTCTTTCTTAATAATACTACTCTTGAGCTGCTCTATTTGGTCCTCCAAGCCCTCAAAACTATCCAATTGCTGCTGCAATTCTTCCTGCAACTCCAAGAGCTCCTCCTCCGAAGCCAAATGATGCTTTTTCTGCAAACGGAAAAGCAAATCCAAACGCTCATTGACCTCCTCCAAACGCTCATCGTCATATTCCGTATCCTCCGCAATGCGATTCAAACCATTGCTCAATTCCTCCAACTCAAAACGCAGGCCCTCCAAACGCTCCGCCAATTCTGGCAAATCTTTCTGATAATCCGATACCGTATACAATTGATTGCTCATCACAGTCAATTGCTCACTCAAAGAAGGCTCTTCCTCCGTTAGGCCCATCACCAAGCCCGAAAGCACCCGCTTGATGTCCTCCGCATGGCTCAATTGCTTTTGCTCCTGCTCCAATTCTTCCTGCTCGCCCGCATACAACTCGGCCTCCAACAATTCCTTGAGCTGAAAGGCAATAAATTCTTGCTCCTTTAAGGCCGAACGCTGCTTGCGCTCCAACGCCCGCAACTGGCTCTTCTCGCCCTGACATTGAGCATACAACAATTCATATTGGGCCAAATTCTCCAAGTTGCCCGCCAAGGCATCCATAATATGCAACTGATAATCGGGCTCCTGTATATCTAAGGTGTCAAACTGCTGATGCACATCCAATAAACGATCGGCAAGCGCCTTGAGCTGCTCCAATTTTACAGGACTATCATTCACAAAAGCCCGGGTTTTCCCCGATGGCCGAATCTCTCTCCGAATAATCGTCTGCTCCTGAAAATCTATATCTAAGGCCGCAAATAAGGCCGAAAAACGACTTGCCGAAAGCGAAAACTCCGCCTCTACATAAGCCTTTTTATTCAAGTCATACAAGACCTTCGTATCGGCCCGCTTGCCCCGAATAAGGCCCAAAGCCCCCAATATAATAGACTTTCCCGCCCCAGTTTCTCCCGTAATAATGGTTAGGGCCTGATGAAAATCGAGCCGTACAAACTCGATAATCGCATAGTTTTCTATCTGTAAAGATTTTAGCATTATTGTCTGTCGCTTCTTGGGCTATGCCCGCTCTCAAAAAGGGTGTTTCACATTTATAACAAAGCTAAGGCTAAAGCTTGAATCTTAAAACAGATTGGCGCAAAAAAATACAACTTTTTGTTTTTTATTTTTCTGACTGCGACTTTCTGTTTCCTTTGGGGCTGCCCACTCGCTGCGCTCGGGTCGGGCTGTGCCAGGGCTCGCTCTTCGCTCGGCCCTTCGCTTTTTCGCTTTGCTCAAAAGCTCGGTCTGGCCTGCGGCCCCCCTTATCCATCCCTCAGCCGAGGCGCTACGCGCCCTGCAAAACCGCAAAATACAACTACAACTTACCCAATTGCTTGATCTTTTGCTCCCAGTCTTTTATAGTAGCCAATAACTGCCGCCCCTCTGCCCGACCCTGCAAAAGCGATTTGTTGGCCTTATACATCTTTTTCATCTGCCGCAACTCCTGCTGCATCTGCTTGATTAACTTCTTGCTTTTCATAATAATTAAGGTGACTACATTAAGTAATATACTAAATATAGCCACACTTAAAGAGATACGCAAGTTTTACCTCCACTTTTTCGTATCTAAGTAAGTTTGGGCAGAAAAGGGGCATTTGGCCCAGCGCTGCGGAGCGGGTGCGGCGCAGCCGCAGACCGAGCTGCCGAAGGCAGCGAAGGGCCGAGCGAAGAGCGAGCCCCGCAGCATAGCGGCGGCCAGCTAGGCTGCGCCTAGCTGGCCGCGGGCCCCAAAAAACCCAGAATTAGATGATATTCTCCGCAAACCGCTGTATATTTCCAAAAAGCAACAAATGAAAGCAACAGAAGAAATACAGGCTTTAATGGAGCTGCTAGAAGAAGAAAAGCAGGAAGAAATTAAGCAATATCGTTATTTGCTCGAGCAATTATCGCTCAAAGAGCGCATAGAAAAGGGGGTTTGTTGGCATCCTGTTCGGCAAGAGCGGACGGGTTGGAGTTTGGGCGAGCACCCTTATGTGACCATCAGTCGGATGTATAGTAAGGATCAGGCGCATAAGTTTCGGGCAGGGACCGTGGTGGGGATTTTCCCTAGTAGTAATTTTGAGCGCAAGAAGTCGATTTTTGAGTATGGGGTGGTTCATTACATCAAGAAAGACGAGATGAAGATTATTCTTTATGGCAAGGAGTTGCCTTCTTGGGTGATGCATGAGCAAATTGGGGTGCAGCTTGCTTTTGATGAGCGTTCTTATTTGGAAATGGGCAAGGCGTTAAAGTATGTGGCCGAGGCTCAAGACAATCGTTTGTCTGAGTTGCGCGAGATTTTGCTGGGTAAAATGCCTGCTCGTTTTCAGGACCACCGCCGCCCAGGCGATTTGGGCCAACTGAATACTTCTCAGGCAGAAGCCGTACAGCAGATTTTGGCTGCCGAAGATGTGGCCGTGGTGCATGGCCCTCCTGGTACGGGAAAAACCACTACCCTAGTGGCCGCTATCAAGGAATTGGTTAAAAGAGAGAGTCCGATTTTGGTTTGTGCCCCTTCTAATCCCGCCAGTGATTTGCTCACAGAGCGTCTGGCGGAGCAAGGCCTCAATGTAGTTCGGGTGGGGAACGTCTCTCGTTTAGACGAAAAAGTTTTGCAGCATAGCATTGAGGGCATTTTGCAAGATCGGGCCGAAATGAAGGAGGTCAAGAAGATGAAAAAAGAGGCGGCCGAGCTTTTCCGCAAAGCTGGAAAATTTAAGCGGAAATTTGGGCCCAACGAGCGCAATGAGCGTCGAGAAACCTATCAAGAGGCCAAAAATCTAATTCGTCATGCCCGCATGATGGAAGATTATCTGATTGAAAAGATCCTATCGGAGGCGGATGCCATTTGTTGTACCTTGGTGAGCTCTATGAACCGCTACATTGAAAACCGCCGCTTTCATACGGTGGTGATTGATGAAGCCGCTCAGGCTTTGGAGCCCGCCTGTTGGATTGCCATCGCCAAGGCCGACAAGGTCATTTTGGCGGGCGACCCTTTTCAGCTTCCTCCTACCGTAAAAAGTAGAAAGGCGGCCCAAAAGGGGCTTTCCATTACCCTATTAGAAAAGGCCGTAGAGCGTTTGGAGCGGGTGCAGCTGCTCAGAACGCAATACCGTATGCATGAGCAAATTATGCAGTTTTCTAACCAATACTTTTATGAGGGCCAACTTCAGGCTGCCGACTTTGTAAAGAATTGGACCTTGGCCATGCGGCCTGGTGGAGATACCACTCCCGTAGAGTTTATTGATACGGCAGGTTGTAGCTTTGACGAGAAAATCAACCCCGAAACCCTGAGCTCCTATAACCCTGAAGAATATTATATCTTAAGGCAGCACTTGGACCATCTGCTTAGCTTTGCCGACAAGCAAGTTCGGCCCAGCATTGCCGTTATTTCGCCCTATCGAGAGCAGGTTCGTTTTATGCAAGAACAGATGGAAACAGATTTTGACCATTTTCCTGATGACGATATTACGATAGACACCATTGACGCCTTTCAGGGCCAAGAGCGAGATGTGGTCTATATTAGCCTGGTCCGTTCTAATGAAAAGGGAGAAATTGGCTTTCTGAAAGATACTCGCCGCCTCAATGTGGCCATGACCAGAGCCCGAAAAAAGCTCATCATCATTGGGGATAGTGCCACCTTGGGCCAACACAAATTTTATCAATCGTTTATGGATTACTGCGAGAAGCATGGCAAATACGCCAGCGCTTGGGAGTGGATGTAAATAACAACAGACAAAACAAAACTAGATATGGGATTGCAACTAGAACGCCCCTTGGTCTTCTTTGACCTAGAGACCACCGGCACCAGCATTGTTAATGATCGAATTGTACAAATTGGCGCCATCAAATTATTTCCAGATGGCCGCACCGAAGTTAAGAACCGCTTGGTCAACCCCCAAATGCCTATTCCAGAAGGCGCTTCTGCCGTACATGGCATTTATGATAAGGATGTAGTTAATGCACCTAAGTTCCGCCAACTGGCCAAGGCCTTCTATGGCTGGCTAAAAGATAGCGACCTAGCGGGCTACAACTCCGATAACTTTGATATTCCTATGCTAGCCGAGGAATTTGCTCGGGCAGGTATGGAGTACCCTACACCCGACACCCATTTTGTGGATGTCATCAAGCTAGAACGCCATGTCAATAGCCATAAATTGGGCCATACCTATCAGCGCTATACTGGCGAGGAGCTATTAGATGCCCATGATGCCATTGCCGATATTGAGGCCACCAAAACCATCCTCGAAAAGCAATTGGAGAAACATGATGAGCTTCCCATTACGGTTAAAGAATTAGAAGCTCTCTTTGTAGAAGAAGGTAAAGAACGTGTTGATTTTGCGGGCAAAATCTACCGCAAAGAAGGCGAGCTCTACTGGAACTTTGGCAAACTAAGAGACCAGCCCATCCGCGCCGATAAAGGCTATGCCGATTGGGTCCTTAGAGGCGAATTTGCCCAAAATACTAAGAAGTTTGTACGAGCAGCTTTTGAGGGCTAGGATAGAGCATCTTAGATCAAGAAGAGTATCAGCTTAAAAGCACAGAATAAATACGGCTCCTTTTTAAAGGATGAACAGCTAGCTAGCTTAAAGGCCCTCTGTTGAACAGAGGGCCTTTATATTAACATAGCAGACTTTAAATTCTTCCAAAACTAAAGAATTCTTATATTTGTATAGCTAAGAGTTAATAAAACTTAATCATTATGGCCCAAAAGCAATACATTAGGAGTGCACATCTTTACTACCCTGGCGTTTTAGCTGACTTAAAAAAGTCAAACAGAGCTTTGCAGCCATTGTTTGAGGCCCTCACAAATGCATTTGAAGTTTTACAGCAAAATGTGGAAGCTCCAGCTAAAATCAAACTCAATCTATACTACACTTCTTCCCTAATTGAAGAAGAAAAGACTTTTGAATCTATGTTGCTTAGCGACAATGGCGAAGGCTTTACAGAAGAAAACTACCTTCGTTTTCAGCGCTATAAAGACAACCGAAAAGGCCCCAAAAATAAAGGGTCTGGCCGTATACAGTATATTCATTTTTTCAATAAGGTATTTATAGACAGCCAATACCTTCTTGCAGGTCAATTAAATAGACGGCAATTAGAAATGTCTAAATCAAAACCATTTCTAGATGCTCATGCTATTTTGGCAGAATTACCCCAAAAAGAGGTAATCAGCTCAAAAGGAACCTATAGTGCGATACACTTTCAAGAGTTACTAGATGAAAAAGAGCAGGCCTTTTATAACAAGCTCACTATAGAAGAACTAGTCAAAGAAATTATATTACACTACCTCGACTATTTCTGTACACAAAAAGAGCAACTTCCCAATATTCATATCTGTTTCTACTTAGATGATGCCGTCTATCAAGAAAAAGTAATTAGTTCAGAAGATATTCCCACAGAGGACCAGCTATTTAAATTTGAAATTCCATTTAAAGGACTAAAAAATGGAATTTGGAAAAACTTAGATAAGCTAGCAGCCTTCAATGTAAAAGGGTTCAAAGTAGGCAAAGATATTCTAAGTCAGAATGCAATCAAACTCACCTCCAAGTCAGAGTTAATTGATAGCTTAAAGCTTAAATTCAGACATCTTAAGGAATCCGAAACGATCCAAGGACAACGCTATTTATTTCTACTTTCTTCCGATTACTTAGACCTAAGAGACTCTGATACTCGAGGGCTTTTATCTATTCCAGAAAGCCTAGAAGAATTAGAAAAAAGACAGGATTTGTTTCAACAGGAGGAAATTATTCTCTCTGATTTAGAAGATAAAATAAACCAAGAGATAGAGGCCCACTATCCAGAAATAGAACAACTTAACAAAGCTCACGAACAAGGGTTAGAGGAACTAAAGTCTATGTTTTTATTGAGCTCAGAGACTATTGCCAACTCTGGCCTCCGACTCCAAGATTCTGAAGAGAAAATACTAGAAAAAAGTTATGTTTTTGATGCCCGAAAAGTAGCTAAGGCAGATGCTTTACTAAAAAAACAACTCGATCAACTTAAAAAATTAGACCCTAGCTCTTCCTCTTATCAAGAAGAACTAGCTACACTATCCAAAACGCTAGTAAAGCAATTACCACTGCAAAACCGCGCAGCACTTAGCCAATATGTCGCCAGACGTAAACTAGTCCTTGACCTCTTTGCTAAAATTCTTGAGAAAGAACTAGAAGTACAAACAACTAAAGAGCGAAATATAGATGAAAAACTTTTGCACAACTTGCTCTTCCAACAAAGCTCTAAGCAGCCTGAAATCAGTGACCTTTGGATTCTACAAGAAGATTTTATTTACTTCTCTGGCCTATCAGAATTTACACTAGGTAATATCACAATCAATGGGGTCAAATTGCTCAAAGAAGAACTGAGCGAAGACGAACAAAGATACCGACAGTCAGTCCAAGAAGATCGCTATAAAAAACGTACAGATATTTTACTCTTTCCCCAAGAAGGAAAATGTATTATTATTGAACTCAAAAACCCTAATGTCAACCCAGCCACACAACTCAATCAAATTAGCCGATATGCCGCACTTATTCATAATCTAGCTAAAGAGGAGTTTAATTTCACTACTTTTTATGGCTATCTAATTGGTGAACAAATAGACCCTTGGGATGTACAAGACCATGATAGTGCTTTTCTAGAAGATCCACATTTTGATTTTCTATATCGACCCGCTAAACCTATTTCTAGCAGGCCGTTCAATCCTAGACCTCCTGCAAGTTTATATACTGAAGTAATTAAGTATTCTACAGTGCTAAAAAGAGCCCAACTACGAAACCAAATCTTTATAGAAAAACTATTGGGCCATACCCCCTAACAAAAAAAGCCCAGCGCTATGCGCTGGGCTTTTTTTATCTCTCCTCTGTCTTGTCCTGATATACTGATACAACAAAATCAGAAGATAGATGGAAAATAAAGAAGGTCAGTATGTTAAGCGGACACAAAAAGATTATACCTTAGCTTTTAAGCTCCAAGTTGTGTCGGAAGTAGAAAATGGAGAGATTGGCTTAAAGGCCGCTCAACGCAAGTATGGGATACAAGGAGACAGAACAATTCGGACATGGATCGAGAAACATGGCCAATATGATAAAAGCTATAAATTAAGAAGTATGAAGAAGAGTCCAGAACAAGAATTGATGGCGTTGCGTCAGCAATTGAAGCTTTTAGAGAAGAAAAATCGTCGCTTGGAAAAGGAGCTAAATCAGGCAGATAAGAAGGCCTTGTTTTTTGATATGATGATAGATATAGCGGAAGAAGAATTTGAAATTCCAATCAGAAAAAAGTCTTTACCCGAACAGTTGATAAATTCCAAAAAGAAGAAAAAATAAGCTTAAGTAGCTTATGTCGATTGGTCGGGATAAATCGTCAAAAGTATTATAGATCGAAGGCAAAAGTTAGATCTAATCAGGGTTTGGCAGAAAAAGTAGTTGCCTTAGTTCAAGAAGTACGGAACAAAATGCCTCGCTTAGGCGGCCGCAAATTGTATCATTTACTTCAAGCTGAGTTGAAGGCTCTAGGAGTAGGCCGAGATAAATTTTTTACTATTTTGCGGGCCAATAATCTGCTGGTTCGACCTCGAAAGAACTATCATACAACGACAAATTCCTTCCACCACTACAGAAAACATAAGAACAAAATAGCTGATTTGAAAATTTATCGACCAGAGCAAGTCTGGGTTTCAGATATTACTTACATTGGAACGAGAGAAAATCCGATGTATTTAGCCTTGGTCACAGACGCTTATTCTAAGCAAATAATGGGTTATGATGTCTCTAACAGCTTAAGCAGCATTGGCTCTATTCGAGCCTTGAAACAGGCTGCAAAGCGTCGTCAATATCCTAATGAAGAGCTGATTCATCATTCTGACCGGGGCATTCAATACTGCTCAAATGATTATCAGCAACTGCTCAAAAAACTAGGCATAAGTTGTTCTATGACAGAGTCTTACGATCCTTATGCAAATGCCGTAGCAGAGCGAATAAATGGAATATTAAAGCAAGAGTTTATTGCAGATTTTTTCCATTTAGGGCTAGATGCGATGAAGAAAATAGTGGCTCAAAGTATTGATATTTACAACCAAGCGCGACCACATTGGTCTTGTCAATTTATGCCGCCTGCTGAAATGCACCAACAACAAGAGCTCGAATATAAGAGCTATAAAAAGAAAACAACTCTAGCCCAAGATCATCTTAAGCCAGAGTTGTTAAATTGACAACAAGTTATTTCCGTAAGATTTTTTGACCTTTTTGAAGGAGGTCAAAATCTTCCAGAATAACTTTTTACCCGTATTTAATCAGAATTTTATTGCTTTAAATTCTGTATCAGTTTTTCAGGACGGGACACTCCCTCCCCTACTCTATTCTTTCAATTTCATATTGAGGACCAACTCTTTTTTGCCTCTTTTTACCTTCACTCGAACGGTGTCGCCGGGGTCACGGCTGCCCACTTTCTCTTGCAACTCATTAACCGAACGAACGTTTTGCTCATTGATGCCCACAATGACATCTCCCTTTTTAATGCCAGCATCCTTGGCCGCTCCCCCATCAATTAGCTCAGAAACAAAAACGCCCTGACTCACAAACAGGCCCTCTTGCTTGGCAAAATCACTGTCCACATCCATAATCATCACGCCCAAATAAGCGCGGTGCACCTCTCCATACTCCATCAAATCACCCACCACTTTTTTCACTAGATTGATGGGCACAGCAAATGAATAACCCGCATAGGTCCCCGTAGGCGTAGCAATGGCCGTATTGATGCCCACCAACTCTCCTTTAGCATTAACCAAAGCACCACCGCTGTTTCCAGGATTTACCGCCGCATCGGTCTGTATAAATGACTCGATGCTCGCTTTGCGATTGCCCAAAATGTTGATATTTCTGCCCTTGGCCGAAACAATACCCGCCGTTACCGTAAAATTCAAATCAAAGGGATTGCCCACAGCCAATACCCACTCCCCAATTTTGGTCTCATCAGAGTTAGAGAGCTCTACACTAGGCAAATTGGACGCCTTGATTTTTAGCACCGCCAAATCAGTAGATGGATCGGTCCCCACTAATTCCGCCTTATATTTTCGCTTATCATAAAGGGTCACTTCTATTTCTGTGGCCCCCTCAATCACATGATTATTCGTGACAATATAGCCCTGCTTACCAATAATTACCCCCGAACCCGTCGATTGATTATCCCGAGGCTGACCAAAAAGCTCCATATAGACCTCCTCTCTCCGAGAACGAGGCTTAAATCGACTAATAGAAGTGACATTGACCACCGCCGGCATGACCTTTTCGGCTGCTGCAGAAAAATCAATAGGCGCCCGAGCGCCCCCCATATTATGGGCCAATTGCCCCAGCTCTTCTTGGGCCTTCGGAAGCTGTTCTTTGGGGCCTTCTTTGGGCAACTGGGCCACCGTTTCGGTCTTAATTTCTACAGCCTGAACCGAGGATCTGGCCGGTAAGAGATAACTGGCGCCAAGGACCAATAGTCCACCCGCCAAACCAGAAAATAAATGCGAAAGATTGGGCTTCATAGCTAGTTGTTTTTCTCGTTTTTCAATTCTTTTCAACGCCCTATTAAACGGCCCGTTTTTTTTAGGGGTTGCTCTTTCCTCCCAACTTAACGTCTTTTTAATTTTTTTAGGGTTTTATTTTGGGGCCCGCGGCCAAGCTAGGCAAAGCCTAGCTTGGCCGCCGCTATGCTGCGGGGCTCGCTATTCGCTCGGCCCTGCGCTGCCGAAGGCAGCTGGGTCTGCGGCTGCGCCGCACCCACTCCGCAGCGCTGGGCCAAGGACCGCCCGGGCAAAGGAGCTTGGGCCAAAGCAAAAAGGGAGAAAATAAGGCAATTGGCTTATTTCCCTACTGAGGACAGCTAAGAGAATTGTTGTAGGGAGATAGGCCATAAAGCAGAACGGCTATTTTTAAGCCCCCCCAGCGCATTTGCTGAAAAAAAAATGCTCTTTTAGGATCCCTCAGCCCATTTGCTGCAAAAATATATAGGCATTACAACTGCATCGGACCATTTGCTGGAAAAAAAATGCTCTTTTAGAATCCCTCAGCCCATTCGCTGCAAAAAGATATAGGCATTGCAACTGCATTGGAGCATTCGCTGGAAAAATGTATACCTCATGCAGCCCTTTAAGCTTATTGCTTGTTTTCGGAACTGGGCAAAGGGAGTGTTTTGCTGCTATTTTTGAGGAGGGAGGGCAACAAAAGGGCCCAGCCAGCCAAGGGATTCCTTAAGGAATCCCATAAAGGGGTGGGTGGGCGGGGATATATTAACGCATGAGGAGCGAAGCGACGAATACCGCTTTATGGGTTTTGCAGGCGGCAAAGCCGCCGCAGGCTGAGGGATGGATAGTAGTGGCCCGAAGGGCCAGACCGAGGCGCTTGCGCCGATGGGCCGAGCAGACCTGCGAGCTACGGCACAGCCCGACCCGCCCGCAGGGCGGGGCAGCCCCATAAAAAAAAGCAAGCCATAATTAGCTTGCTTTAAAATCTTCTATTTGCAGTTGTTCTTGACAGAGCAGCAGATCCTCATCTACATTAGAGGCAATAATACAGAGTCTATTGGGAAGGCCATAGCGTTCGAGCAGGTCTTGAAACCAGGCCACGGCTTTTCGGTCTAGCGTAATACTGGGTTCATCGAGTAAGAGCAGTGGGCTTTCGCTTAGGAGGGCCAGACTTAGCTTGAGGCGTTGTTTCATCCCTGAAGAAAAGAACTGAATCGGTTTATTTTTGGCTGACTTAGGCAGGCCAGAGAGCTCAAAAAGATCTTGGGGAGAAATGCCTGGCAGCAGGGGTTTAAACTGTCGATGAAAATCAATGGCCTCCATCAGGCTCAGCTCCTCGATCAGTTGCACATAAGGGCCGAGATAATTGCAATATTGAAAAACGTTCTCTCTATCTAGTGGCTTGCCATGATAAGTATAGACCAATTGGCCGGCAGAGGGAGAAAGAAAGCCCGAAAGGCATTGGAGCAGCGTAGACTTTCCGGCCCCATTATGTCCACGAATAGCATAGGCGGTATTGGCCTCAAAAGTATAATTGAGGCCCTTAAAAATCCATTCGTATCGGTAGCGTTTAGCTAAATCTTGGAGATCAATGGAGAGCATAGGCTAAGCATTTGAGCGCAGGCCCTTAACAATTCCGATTTCAGATCCTTCTACAAACTGAAGAATCTGTTCTCTTTCGGTAGAGCTAGTCAAAGCAGTGATACTGCTTAAGGCATCGGCTCGGCTTTGCTTAATTACAAAAAGCTGATGATAAATTTCCTGAATACTTTCGATAGTCTCTACGCTAAAGCCTCTTCGTTTCAGGCCAATCACATTTACCCCAATATAAGAGGCGGGATAATGGGCCACCCGGACAAAAGGAGGTACATCTTTATTGAGCAGCACTCCACCGCCGAGCATAGCATGTGCGCCAATTCGGGTAAACTGATGCACAGCAGACATGCCACCAAGGATGACATAATCTTCTAGCTCTACATGCCCGGCCAAGGTACTATTATTGGCCAGCACACAATGGTTACCGACAATACAATCGTGGGCAATATGCACATAAGCCATCAGCAGGCAATTGCTGCCCACCACAGTTTTCTCATTAGCTGCTGTACCACGGTTGAGCGTACAATACTCTCGGATAATGGTATTATCGCCTACTTCTAGGGTAGAGTATTCGCCTTTAAATTTAAGATCTTGGGGGGCCGCGCCAATAATTGCGCCGGGAAAAATCTGGCAATTTTGGCCAATGCGGCTACCAGACATAATCACGGCATTGGGGCCAATTTGGGTACCATCACCAATAACGACATCCTCTTCGATGGTAACGAAAGGACTAATTTTTACGTTTTTGCCAATTTTGGCTTTTGGACTGACGGCAGCTAGTGGATGATGATTCACGATTACTTACGCTTAATAATTTGAGCTAATAATTCGGCTTCGGCCACTAGTTTATCACCAACATAGGCCTTAGCTTGCATTTCGACCAAGCCCCTTCTAATTGGGCGCATCAGGTCTAGACGGAAGATGAGCGTATCTCCAGGGACTACAGGCCGGCGAAAGCGGGCCTTATCAATTTTGAGGAAATAAGTGTCGTAAGAGAGGGGGTTCTCGATAGCCTCCATGACTAAAATTCCGCCAGTTTGGGCCATGGCTTCAATTTGGAGCACACCAGGCATAATGGGGTGGCCAGGAAAGTGTCCAACAAAAAAAGGCTCATTAAAGGTCACGTTCTTTACCGCCACCACATGCTGGGGAGAAAGATCAATGATTTTATCAATGAGCAAAAAGGGATAACGATGTTGCAGTTTCCCAAAAATATCTTCAACAGTATAGATGGCTTCCTGTTTGGGGTCATAGACAGGAATGTTCTTCGTTTTGCGTTCTTTGATGGCCAATTGGCGAAGTGCTAGGGCCATTTTGTTATTAACGCCATGTCCGGGTTTATGGGCCACAATTCGTCCCACAATATCAAAACCCAAGAGCGCCAAATCGCCCATAAGGTCAAGCAATTTGTGGCGGGCGGCCTCATTGTTATAGCGGAGACTTTGGCCAGGCAGCAAGCCCGTAGTTTGCACATCAATAGTTTGCTGATATTGTTGTTCTAGGGCCTCCTTTTGTTTGGCAGTAGGGAGTTGCTCTACAAAAACGAGGGCCGAATCGGGCTGTCCGCCCTTGGCTAAACCATGCTGCAAAAGCGCAGAGAGCTCATGCAAAAAAACAAAAGTACGAGCGGGCGCAATGGCTTCTTCAAAGCTTTCTTGGCTGGCTTTAAAGCGGCTAAACTGAGCGGGTAAAACGGCAGACTGAAAATCTACGGTCACCATCACCTCTAGTTCCTCGGCAGGGTAAATACTAATTTCGCTTTCGCCTAGTTTCACCGAAATAGGCTCCTGAATTTTAAGCAAAGGCTTTTCTGCAGCCTGTTCCTCTAGGCCAACGGCCTTAAAGGCCTCTATAAAAGGCTGGGCACTACCGTCTAAAATAGGGAGTTCGGCAGCATTAATTTCTACCAAAGCATTATCAATACCCAAAGCATAAAAAGCAGCCATCAGATGCTCTACAGTAGCTACATAAGCGGTTTCATCTCCAATTACCGTATGGCGATCAGTTTTGAAAACATTGGCGGCATCAGCCTTAATGACAGGGGCTTCGGGCAAATCCATACGTTGAAACTGAATACCATGGCCAGCCTCGGCTGCCAAGATCTTAAGTTCAACATCTATCCCTGAATGTAAGCCTTTTCCAACTATTGTTACCGCCTGCTTTAGGCACTGCTGTTTTCTCATGCTTTGCTAAGTTGCTAGTCTCTTTAATACCGCAGCATTTGCGGTTGCTTTTCAACCCACAAAGATACATTTATTTATTGGCCTTCCTAATTCTGTTTAAAAATCTTGAAGCCGAGTACTGATGCCAAAATGATGTACGGTCCCGGCTAAATGATAGTTGGCCAGCCCATAATCAAAGCGAAACTTATAGAGTTTGAAGCCAATACCTGCCGAGAATCCTGCCAAAGAACGCAAGTTTTCTATGCTCATCTCTCTTTGGCGCAAATGGTCGTAGCCCAAACGCAAACGGAGGCTAGGCCCTAGCAAAAACTCTAGATTAAAGTTCAAATGTCGGAAAAAATTATCTACGCTATCGCCAAAATCGTTGTTCTGCGGTTCTTCCGTGCCCAATAAGCTATTTTCCTGGACCAATGCGGGGTCCTCATAGCGAATATCCCAACGGTCCAAATGATGCGCCACCACCGAAATCCGCAAAGGCAAATACTTGAGCTGCTGACTAATCCCCAATTGCATATCAAAGGGCAGGGCATATTTTTCCTGATCCGGATGATAGCTTTTGAGCTGCTGGCCAATGTTCTTCAAAACAAAGCCCATACTGAAACGCTTGGCCGTATCCTGGTAAATCATGCCCAAATTAGCCGCCCAACCTCTAGATGAATAGGCCTCATATCTAGAGAAAATCCCCTTAACTTGTAGCCCAAAGCTCCACTTATCACTAGCCTGATAACTCGCCCCTAAACCCAAAGCCAACTCCGAGGCCGAAAAACTGCCCGTAGCCTGCCCCACTTCATCATAGCCCTCAAACTGACCATAACTCACATGCTCTATGCTCCCCATCAAACTCAGTTTTTTGGGCGCAATATGATAGGCATAAGCCACGGTTCCATGCGTAATACCCGAAATATGAGCATTCTGCTGTAAGGATACAGTGTTGTGGTTCTCTGCATTCAAAGCAGCCGGATTGAGAAAGGACAAGCTCAGGTCCTTGTCTCGTACAGAGGGCAAACGCCCGCCCAAAGCCGTTGCCCTAGCCGATGGCGAAAACTCTAAAAACTCATAGACATAGCGCCCACCTTCTACCTGAGCTTGCAAGCCCGAAAAGGCCAAACATAGGCCCAAAAAAATCAATACCTTATTCTTCATCTTTTGCTGTTTTACGCTCCCAAATGGTTTCACAACTGCCCGCCGAACAAGATTGTTTGCGCAACAACTGCCCCTCCGCATCATATTGCTTAATGAGGCCATCCATATTCGGCCCTTTCAAAAAATGCCCCTCTTCCTTTATTTTTCCATCTTGATAGTATAAGGTATAGGCCCCATGTTCTACACTACCACTAAACTCAACGATTTCCTTTAACTTTCCGTTGGGATAATAGGTCTTCAACGGCCCTTCTATATCACCGTTAATATACTCGCCCTCTTGCTTGAGCTGCCCATTGCTGTGCCAATACTGAAACTTCCCCTCATAACGATCTTTTACCGTATAAGCCAAACTTTCTAGCTGCCCATTGGGGTAATAGGTCTTTACCGCCCCATCCAATTTCCCTTTTTTATAATGCATAATTAAAGCAATCCCCCCCGACTCATGAAAGCCTTTGTAGCGCCCCTCTATTTCTCCCGTTTTCTTATGCTGCCGATAACGACTGATTTTTCTTCCCTCCGCATCTCGCTCTACCACTTTCTTCAATTGACAGCTACCCAAAGAAACGAGCAGCAATAGCATCCAAATCCATTTCATAAAACTGTTTTCCTATAAAAGTACGCTTTATTCTTTCCGCTACAGGTTTTCCCTCTTTTTTTATTCTAAGGGCTATTTTTTTGGGGCTGCCCCGCCCTGCAGGCGGGTCGGGCTGTCTCGCAGCTCGCAGGTCTGCTCGGCCCTGCGCGGCTTTCAGCCGCTAGGTCTGCCGCCTGCGGCGGCCCTGCTGCCCATCCCTCAGCCAGTCGCTGCGCTCCTCGGCGGGCGCTGCGCGCCCTTCCTCATTGGACCAAAACACAAAAAGCCCAACCTAATTAAAGATTGAGCTTTGAAGTATAGACACAAAAAAAGCAGCTCCTATAAAAGAAACTGCTCGATCGTGAGAATCCTGAGCAGAAGACGAGATTCGAACTCGCGACCCTAACCTTGGCAAGGTTATGCTCTACCAGCTGAGCTACTTCTGCTTGTTGTGTGGACACAAAGATAAGGCGCTTTTTTTAAACTCCAAACTTTTTTTGTCCTTTTTTTGGTGCCCGGAGCGGGGCTCGAACCCGCACTGACATTACTGTCAACAGGATTTTAAGTCCTGCGTGTCTACCGATTTCACCATCCGGGCAAAAGAACTTCTTGTTCATCCAAAAAAAAAGAAGCTCTTGCGAACTTCTCTTGGAGCAGAAGACGAGATTCGAACTCGCGACCCTAACCTTGGCAAGGTTATGCTCTACCAGCTGAGCTACTTCTGCTTATCAAATATTTAACAACTCTCTTCCGAACTGCTTTGCAAATATAAGGCAGCTTTTTGGTTCTTGCAAACTTTTTGGCAAAAAAAACAAACAAAAAAATAACCTCATTTTATAAGTTTTTGTTTTTCAATGGCTTTTAAGCATAAAAAATGCTCCAATCTGCGTTTTGCAGGGCCGTCAGGCCCGCAGGCCTAGCGATGCGGCGGGGTGGCCGAAGGCCAGACCGAGCTTTTTTGAGCAAAGCGAAAAAAGCGAAGGGCCGAGCAGACCTGCGAGCCCCAAAGCGTAGCGCCCGCAGCTTGCTGCGGGAGGCCCCAAAAGAAAAAGGCCTTCTCCCCTATTTTGGGAAGAAGACCTTTTGGTATTAAATCATTGCGCTAAGCCTATTGCTTGATAAAGCTTTGGCTGCTAGATTGTCCGTTGCGGATGATATTGAGGTGGTATACACCGGCCTCTAGTTGGCTCAAGTTGAGTTCTTGGCGATTACCTTGCAAGTTGTCTAGGCGAATCATCAACTGGCCCAAATTGTTGTATACTTGGATAGCATCAACGGCCTCGGCCTCTACGAATAGACGGTCTTGGGCGGGATTGGGATAGATGCGAACAGGCGCTTGAGTGCTCAAGTTCAGGCTAGAAATAGGCGTAATGCTAGAGTTGCAAGCTAGCAACTGATAGCCTTCATCATGCGGAATGCTGGGGTCATACTGTCCACCAAAGCCATATACTTTGAATGCGCCAGTAGGAGCGGGTTGTGTGAAAAGATCTACATCATTATCGATATAGAGATCAAAAGTATCGGTACCATTGGTAGCTTCAACGGCAAAGCCAAAGCCAGTGCCGGTTGTCCATTGAGCGGGATCAACCAAAGTCAAGTTATTGATTTCGATCAATTTGTTTTCGGTAGCTTCAGAAAGAGCAGTTACCTCTAGGGGGCTCAACGTGGCATTGCCAGCACTTACAAAATCGATGCTATCGGCCAATAGCTGCAACAAACCGTTGTAGTTATTGATTCGGCCAAATACACGGATAGAGTCGCCAGCATTTACGGTGTAGTTGTTAATATCTACAGGTGCATAGACGCGGATACCGTTAGTAGAAGCCGTTTCGATTAGGGCAAAGTCTAGGCCGTTGCTAGAGCGGAAATCGGCGCAGTAGACTAGGCCACGAAGCTCAACGCTATCGCCTTCATAGGCGGGAACATTGCCAGGAAGAAGAAGTCCATCAATTTGATCGATAGTAGAGTAAACATAAACACCAGGAGAAGCGCAGGCTGTATTGGCAGCGCCGGGAGTAGCATAAAGAATATCGCCTAGGCCAGTAGTACCGGCATTGTTGGTAGCATAGCACCAGTTGGCGGCATCGTTATTATCTGTATTTACATCAGAAAGTTGGATAGCGACATTATCGTCGCGTAGGGGCCAAGGTGCATTGTCGTTATAGTTAACAATATCAACAGTATCGCCAGCAATAGTATAGAAAACGATATCTTCCCCAGCATTGCTCAATGCGCCAGAGGTCCATTGGTTAGCGGTTACGCCAGTTACGGCCTGTAGGGCCACAGAATCCAAAGTGATCAGCCAGTAAGCACCAGCGGCAAGAGTAGTTCCGTTAGGCACAGTATAAGTAACGCCATCAAAGTAGAAGCCACTCAAGTCGGCAGTAGCAGCACCATTATTATACAACTCGATAAACTCGATGGTATCGGTTCCTACTTGGTCGTACAAGATTTCTGTAATCACAACATCAGGAACAGGAACGGCGGCAATATCGCTAGCGTTGATGTTCACTGTATAGCTGTTGTTTGTACCAATGACTGCGCCGTTAGTTGCGTTGCCCAACTCAAAAATGATGGTTTCCAAAACTTCTTGGTCGGCATCATCTACGATATCAATCGTGAAGCTTTGGTTAGTTGTGCTATTGGCAGGAAAAGTAACGGTTGTGGGGCTGCTAAAGTTGGTATAATCAGCAGCAATAGCCGTAGAAGAAGCGCCAATGCTCACCTCTACTGTAGTAGCCGTAGCGTTAGGGTTCTGAATCGTCAAATCAATTGTTACCGTACCTACGTTTTCGTCTACATAAGTTTGTGTTCCAACAAAGCCTACGGTCAAGGTCGTATTGACTACACAATTGGTTGTATTTACAGCGCCGGGGCTAGCAAAAAGAGCCGTTCCGCCTACGGTAAGTCCGGTATTGGTCGAATCTACCGTCCAGTTTGCGGGATCGGCATTATCTGTAGTGGCATCGCAAAGGGCCAAAGAGTGACCAGGGCCATCAGCGGCAGTAGGCCAGCTACCGGCATCATTATAAGTAACAGAATCCATAAGAACTCCAGCACCATCGACCAAAACGATGGCTTCTCCGCCATTGCTCAAACCACCAGAAGCCCATTCACGGCCAGCAGCTTGGCCATAAGTGTTTTGAAAAGCGGCCGCGTTTACGGTCCAAACAAAGTAGCCTCCAGCAGGAATCACGGTAGAAACATCTACAGAGTCCGCTACACCGGCAGTAAAATGCCAGCCCTGAATATCTACAGCAGCAGTGCCCGCATTGTAGAGCTCAATAAATTCTGTGGAGTCGGCCCCACTTTCTGGGGGATTGTACATAATCTCATTGATGACAATCTGCGCCTGCGCGGCGGCTACTGTCAAGAAGACTGCAAGAATAGCTAGGGATAGTTTTTTCATGCCCGTTTTTTGTTTTGTGGATAAAGATTTAACTCAATATAGGGCTTTCACTTTCTTTGAAAAATGCCTACAAACAAGGGCCTACTAGTGATTAAAAGAGTTGTGCAAAAGAAGCCTAAAAACACAAATATTAAACTACAAAAACACAGGAACACCAAATTTACTTTGGGTTAATTTTATGTAAACTAAGTTAATATTTTATGTACTTCTATTTTGGGGCTGCCCCTTCCGCAGGGTTGAAACCCAGCGCAAAGCGGTATCGCTTTGCGAAGCAATACAAAATGAGGGTGGAAACCCTCATGAATTATCGGGCGGGTCGGGCTGTATCGCAGCTCGCTCTTCGCTCGGCCCTGCGCCGCCTTTGGCGGCTGGGTCTGGCCCTTTGGGCCACTGCTGCCCATCCCTCAGCCGAGGCGCTGCGCGCCTAGATGGACCAAAAGCAAAAGCCTTCCCGCAAAGGAAGGCTTTCAACTACTTACTGAAACTACTAAATTACACAATTAAATATTTTATATATCGTCCTTTAGCTTGCAGAAGGCAAAACTAAATCTGCTTTAATATATCGGCGGAGGCGGCGCAAGGCTCGCTGCTTAATTTGGCGTACTCTCTCTCTGGTCAGGCCACAATCTTCTCCAATAGATTCTAAAGTCATTGGGCAATGATTATACAAACCATAATAAGAAACAATAATTTGGCGCTCCAAATCAGACAGGCGGTCCAATTGCCCTTTTAGCTCTATCCGCGAAGACTCTTCCATCAAAGCCTGATCGCCTTCTTCTGTTAGCGAACAAGCCAGTGTATCTAGCATATTCACATCAGAATCTCGTTCGCCAGCTCCCAAAGGCGCATCTACAGAAATATGTTTTTGAATCATGCGCTCCAAAGCCACAATATCCTTTTCTCTTAGCTCCAGAATTTCCGCCAACTCGGCTACCGAAGGCTCCCGCTCATGCTCTTGCATAAAGCGCTGTCTGGCCCGAAGCAATCGGCCATGCCCCCCTAATTTATTAGAGGGCAAACGCACCATTCGCCCATGCTCCATCAAAGACTGCAAAATCGATTGACGGATCCACCATACAGCATAAGAAATAAATTTAAATCCCTTGCTTTCATCAAAACGATGGGCCGCCTTAATCAAACCCAAATTTCCCTCATTGATCAAATCACTTAGGGCCATGCCCTGATGCTGATATTGCTTGGCCACCGAAATGACAAAACGCAGGTTGGCTGTCGTCAGACGATGCAAAGCCTGCTGATCGCCAGCTCTTACTTTTTTGGCCAAAACCACCTCCTCTTCGGCCGAAACCATAGAAATTTTACTCACATCTTTTAAGTAGTTCTCTAATGCTGAGCTTTCGCGTTGGGTAATCTTCTGGGTAATTTTTAACTGTCGCATAGGCTATTTTGATAAAGTTTTCTAGGTATACGCCCTGAGGCGGGCAAAGTTTCACTTTTTTGCTATAAAAAGCAAATTATTGAAGCAAAAAAATTATATAAAAGGGGCGACTCTATATCTTTGTTACCTATCTATGACCAAAACAGCAAAATTGTTACCGTTACAACACCTATTTTTTTAAAATTTTTTCAAAATTTGATTTTAAGCGCTTAGCTTCTTGGGCCACAAAGGCTGCATCTACGGGGCCTTCAGCCTGTTCTACTCGGCCCAAACAAGTTAACTGACTATAATTCAAGATAAATTCTTCTGTCGATGGGGTTGATGGACCATTAAACAAGAGGTAAATTTCTGTCAAGCCTCTAGCTTTTAGGGCTTCTATGCTCAAGATTGTATGGTTAATGCTGCCCAAGTAGTTTTGAGAAACCAAAATAACGGGCAATTTTTGCCTTGCGGCCCAATCTATATATAGCTCTTCCTCATTTAGTGGGACCATCAGGCCGCCCGCCCCTTCTATCAGCAAATTATTGTCAGTTTTGGGAATAACCAACTGCTCTAGCTCTATTTTTTTGCCCTCGGCCCTAGCAGAGTAATGTGGAGAGGCCGGTATCTCTAAACGATAACGCTCTGGGTGGGTCTTTAGGCCCTCCCATTGGACCAAGTCCCGGACTTTATCGGTATCCGTATATTCCAGTTCTCCCGATTGTACGGGTTTCCAATAATCCATTTTTAAGGCCTTGACCAAAATGGCCGAGACCAAGGTTTTTCCAATTTCAGTTCCTATTCCGCTAAGAAAAAATGCGTTGTTTGACATCTGTTGTTTTTTATATGTTCATCATATCACTGCCTAAAAAACAAAAAATGCCCATCCTGTTTTAGGATAGACATTTTAATTTATTCATAAAGCGGTTTGGCCCAGCGCTGCGGAGGGGTGGCCGAAGGCCAGACCGAGCTTTTGAGCGCAGCGAAAAAGCGAAGGGCCGAACAGACCTGTGAGCCCCGCAGCATAGCGGCGGCCGACCTAGGCAAAGCCTAGCCGGCCGCGGGCCCCAAATCCTAATCTAAATGGCTGCCCCACCAGCTCATAAAGGCTTCGTTTTGCTCCAGATCGGGTTCTAGCTCAAACAACAAATGTTTGCTCCAGACCTTTGTAGAAAGGGCCATAATGAGTTGCTCGCTAGCGGCCTGTTTTTGGCCCAATTGCCAAAGCAAAAGCACCGCCGCCCAATCATATATATCTGCATTGCTCTCTAACTGCGCCGATTGTAAGGCCAGCCAGGCCTGCTCATAATCTCCCTCATCAATTAGAAATTCTAGGTAGCTGCGCCAAACCAAAGGCGAATGCGGGGCCAATTCCACCGCCTGCTGAAAGCAGTTTCTGGCCGCCTCTTCTTGGTTCAATTGATTGTGGGTTTCGGCCATGGCCAATAAGAAGCGCTCTTCATAATCCGCCAATTTAAAGGCCTGCTCAAAGGCATCTAGGGCCGCTAGCCACTGCCCCTGAGCCGCATAACTGACCCCCAGCAAATAAAAGCAGTTGGGCGTTTTTTCTTCTTCCAACAGACTTAAAAACTGCTGTTGCGCCTGAGCATATTGTCCCTGCAGTTGTAGTAGTTGGCCCCTCCACATGCCCAAATCTTGGGGATATTGAGGAAAATGCTCCTCAAAGTCTTCTAATACCCCTGCCAAACGGTCCAATTGCTTGAGATGCATCAATAAGGGGATATAATCCCGATAGGCAAATTCCATTTTTTCGGCAATCACAATGGCATAGTCATAAGCATCTAAGGCCTTTTCATAAAGGCCCAGTTTCTTGTAGGCATGGCCCAAATTGTACCAAGCCCAGGGCGCATAGGGATCCAAATCGGTGAGTTCCTGATGTAATTCGGCCCCTTCCGTATAGAGCTCGCCCAGCTCCATGGCCAACCAAATGCGGTTATAGGCTAGCTCATGATGGGGATCTTCTCGGAGCAATTCGGCCAAGAGTTCAAAAGATTTATCATAGCGCTCTTGCTGCTCATGAATGACCGCCTGCATCAAAAGGGCTTCTAGACGATCCGCCCCCTTGGCCTCGGCCATCATCTCATCTAATAATCTGTAAGCCTGCTTATAATGTCCTCTTTGCTGCAAGATTTCCACCTCAAAAAAGCGGACTTCCATGCTGCTAGGCTCATAAAGTTTGGCCTGCGCCAAATAACGCTCGGCCTCCCAAAGGCGGTCCACCTCCAAGCTGAGCTGCACCCCAAAGAGATACAATTGGCCCGAAAAAGCGTGCTGCCGCAACGCATGCTCTAAAGTTAAAAAAGCCTGCTCCCATTTGCCCTGCGCCTCATAATGCTCTAATAAGCGCAAAAAGCTTTCTAGGTCCAAAAACTGAAGTTCGCCCTTGGCTAACATTCCCTCGTATCGGCGCAAAATCATGCGAAAATCTTGGCCCTCTCCCTCATTATAATCAAATGCTTGCATGCCTATTTTTTATGTGATACTTTCTATAACGCAAAAGGTAGCGACTTCGCCCTACTTCCACAAGAGATTAACGGCTTCCTAAGGTTTTTTTAGACTTTAGAAAGCAAACCGCTGTAGGCCTTGTCCCAGTCTTTCCAAACGGCCTCATAGCCTTGCGCCTCTATCATTTTTACGATTTCGGCTGGACTCCTTTCGTCTGAAATTTCAAATTGCTCTAATGATTGCGGCTCAACCACATATCCGCCAGGGTTCGTTTTGGAGCCTGCGCTCAAGGAGGTAATGCCCAATTTGATAGTATGATTTCGAAAGTGCTCAGATTCTCTGGTCGATAAGGACAATTCTACTTCTTCATTATATATACGGTAGGCACAGATGAGTTGGACCAGTTCTCGGTCGTTCATCGGTACTTTGGGGTCCAATCCCCCCGAAAAAGGCCGTAATCTCGGAAAAGAAATGGAGTATTTGCTTTTCCAGTATTTCCGCTCTAAATAATCTAGGTGCAAGGCCGTAAAAAAGCTGTCGGTCCGCCAATCTTCCAAACCAATCAATACCCCGATGCCCATTTTATGCACCCCGGCCCGGCCCAAACGATCGGGCGTATCGAGCCGATAAGTAAAATTGGATTTTCGGCCCTTGGGGTGGTGCTTTTTATAATCTTCTTTGTGGTAGGTTTCCTGATAAACCAATACCGCATGCAGGCCCAAAGGCAACAAACGCTCATATTCTTCCTGCTTGAGCGGCTGCACTTCCATAGACAACTGCGCAAAATGCGGCTGCAAAGCCTTAAAGGCCCGCTCAAAATAATCTATGCCCACGGTCTTATTGGCCTCTCCTGTAACCAGCAAAATATGTTCATAGCCCATTTCTTTGAGGGCCGTGGCCTCCATCAACATCTCGCTTCCGCTAAGGGTGCGGCGGCGCATGGGATTATCCAAACTAAAGCCGCAATAGGTACAAATATTTTGGCATTCATTAGAGAGATAAAGGGGGGCATAAAGCTGCAGGGTTCGCCCAAAGCGCTTGAGCGTCAGGGCTTGGCTTTTTTGGGCCATTTGCTCCAGGTAGGGCGCGGCCGCAGGCGAAATCAGGGCCTTAAAATCTTCTAAGTTGGGTTTTTCGCTGGCCAAGGCCCGCTCTACATCAGCCGCCGTTTTGGCGTAAATGCTGGCCTTAGTGGCCGCCCAATCATATTGTTCAAATAGCTCGCTAAAGCGTTCGGCTTGTGGTGCTCGCATCATGTTTTTCTATTTCTGATTCTGCCCAAAGATAAGGCTTGTTTACTGATATTCTATGATTTTTTGGGGCCTCAGCTGCGGCTTCGCCTTGCTGCGCTACGTTTCGCAGCTCGCAGGTCTGCTCGGCCCTGCGCCAGCAAGCTGGCTAGGTCTGGCCTGACGGCCACTGCTGCACATCGCTAGGCCAAAAGAAAGGCTGCCCTGCGGGCCAGCAAAAGAGGAAAAAAAGGGCGGGCCAACAAAAAGCAAGCGCCTAAGTCCTATCTTTTGCCTAAAATGACTAATTTTGTTCTCTTAGAACAAAGGCCTTAGGCGAATGTTCTTCTCTGCGTTTTGCAGGGCGCGAAGCGCCCGCAGGCCTAGGGATGGAAAAGGGGGCGGCGCAGCCGCAGACCCAGGCGCTGCAAGCGCCGCAGGGCCGAGCGAACAGCGAGCCCTGACACAGCCCGGCCGCCAAAGGCGGCAGGCCCCAAAAGAAACTGAACATTTTAGAATAAAAGAGCATGTCTAAAGTAGAAGAAAACGACAAACCAAAAGAATCGCTCAATTTTATTGAGCAAATTATTGTAGAACATAATGAGAATGGCCGTTTTGGGGGCCAGGTGCACACTCGTTTCCCCCCAGAGCCCAATGGTTATTTGCATATTGGTCACGCCAAGGCCATTTGTGTCAATTTTGGCATTGCCGAAAAATTTGGCGGCAAAACCAATCTGCGCTTTGATGACACCAATCCCGCCACGGAAAGTACCGAGTATGTGGAAAGCATCAAGAAAGATGTGCGTTGGCTGGGCTTTGATTGGGAAGAAAGAGAATATTACAGCTCTGACTACTTTCAGACGCTTTATGAATATGCCCTTAAGCTGATTCAAAAAGGCTTGGCTTATGTCGATTTTACTTCTGCCGAAGAAATGGACCGCCAAAAAAGAGCCGAGGAAGCCAGCGAATACCGCAGCCGCTCTGTAGAAGAAAACCTAGCCGAATTTGAGAAGATGAAGGCTGGCGAATATGAAGAAGGCATCTGCGTTTTGCGGGCCAAAATTGATATGAGCCACCCCAACCGCCTTATGCGCGACCCCATTATTTATCGGGTAAAAAATATGGCCCACCACCGCACTGGCGATGCTTGGAAGATTTACCCTATGTACGATATGGCCCATGGTCAATCGGATGCTATGGAAGGGATCACGCACTCGCTTTGCTCACTAGAGTTTTTGCCCCACCGCGAGCTTTATGAGTGGTTGACCAAAAACCTAGAGATTCATGAGCCACAACAGCTAGAGTTTTCTCGCCTCAACCTCAATTATACCATTACCTCTAAGCGCAAGCTCAAGCAATTGGTAGAAGAGGGCCATGTTAGTGGCTGGGACGACCCACGGATGCCCACCCTTTCGGGGATGCGTCGCCGCGGTTATCCGCCCATGGCTATCCGCAACTTTATTGAGAAAGTTGGGGTATCTAAACGCGAGCAATTCATTGACCTTTCGCTTTTGGAATTCTGTGTGCGGGAAGAGCTCAATAAAGTAGCTACTCGTGCCCTTTGTGTGCTCGACCCTCTTAAAGTAATCATTGAGAACTTGCCCGAGGGCCATTGTGAAGACATGCAGGTAGTCAATAATCCCGAACTTGAGGATTCGCCTACCCACAGCATGCCCTTTACCAAAGAAATTTATATTGAGCGGGGCGACTTTATGATTGACCCACCCAAGAAGTTTTTCCGTCTCGGTCCGGGCCGCTGCGTACGCCTCAAGGGCGCTTATATTATTGAGTGCACGGGCTATGAAACCGATGCGCAGGGCGAAGTGACAGAAGTACGTTGCCGTTTTATTGAAAACAGTAAGAGTGGTCAAGATACCAGTGGCGTAAAAGCCAAAGGGACCTTGCATTGGGTATCTATTGAGCATGCGGTTCCCGTAGAAGTTCGCAAATACGATCGTCTTTTTGCTACGGAAGCACCGGGTAAAGCATCGGGCAACTTCTTGGATGATATCAACCCCAAATCTTTGGAGATCATAGAGACCGCCTATGCAGAGCCCTTCTTGAAAGAGGCCAAGCAAGGAGAAGCTTTTCAGTTTATGCGCATTGGTTACTTTACCCTAGATGCCGAGAGTACAGCCGAAAAGCCCTGCTTTAACCAGACTTCTCCCCTAAGAGATAATTGGGGTAAGAAGAAGCCCAAAGGGGGCGGCCAACAAAAGAAAAAAGGTGGCCAACAGAAAAACAAAAAGAAGCAAAACTAATTGCTTGCCCCCCTAAAAAGGGAGCGCCCCAACAGCCTAGGCTGTTGGGGCGCTTTTTTTGGGCCAAACTAAAAGCGTTTGGCCAGCTCCTGTCCAAAGCGGGGAACATCTAAAAAGTAGAGCAACTTCACAGAAAACTGATTGAGGGGATTATCCTCTAGCATCTGCTGAAAGTTTCGGCCATAGTTTTCTTCTACATATTGGCCCTCAGTAAGGATGGCATTCTTCCAGACTGCATTAAACTCGCTACCGGGGGCAAAGCGCCAGCGGAAAATCAGGTCGATATTAAAGGCATTATAATTTTGGTCGTGCAAAGCATCATAGGAGCTATCGAGTAGGTCGCCAGTTTGGTCCAAAACATAAAAATCTGAATAAGCCACCGAGGCCCAAAAGTGTCGAGCTCTAAAGCTCAGCGAGATCAGGGGACTAAAGAGGTAATTAAAGGTTAGTTGCGACTCTAGGGTTTGATAACTGCGCTGCCCAAAGACAATGCTCTCATCTGCCAAGCGATTGACATAGCCCAGGTTCTTGTTCCGCAGGGTCAGGTTTTGAGACAAGACCAAATTGGCCCGATCATTAAAGCGGTAGCGGGGGCTCAGCTCCATCTCAAAGGTATAGGCATTCTTCCAGATGGGATTGGCCGACAAAAAGGGCCGATAAGAAATATCGCCATCCAAGGCAAAAGGTTTGCGATAATCTGAAGAAAAATAGCCTCGAATACGGCCCCAGACGGGTTTGTTCCAAGCTCGGCCCGCCTCTCTGGCCTCAAAGAAATCGACATAGCCCAAAGGCTGAAAAGCTAAATTAAAAAAGCTATATAAGAAGTTTTTATCGGTGGCCGAAACCTGCGCATTCATTTCAATTCGGCTAAAATTATAGGGTTTATACAACTGCTCCATATAAGTAGAGAAATTGTAGTGCATATAATTGTAGCGGCCAAAAGGCTTAAAGATATAGTAATCTAGATTGGCGGTGGTCCGCAGATAATTGGGCCGACCAATATAGCCCAGATCGTTAATATTATACTGATCGCTATAGACGGTTTGATTGAGCGACCAGCGCCATTGGCCCTGAATCTTCCCTACATTTAAATAAGCTTTAAAGCCATCTTCTAGCTCTGCAGTATGAAGCTCTGGGTCCAAATAACGGCGACTATAAGCGCCTGAGCCCGACAATACATAACGGTTCTTTTTATCCGTCAAGCGAAATTCGGTCCCCCAGGCCATTGCATCGGTAAAACCACCCGAACGCAAAACAGAGCTTTGTACAAAACTAATATAGGAGTTGTTCCGCAGCTGCTGGTCAATGACTAAAAGGTTGTAGTTGCTCAGGCTTTCGGTTTTGATGCTGCGCTCCTCCCCTTTTTCGCTTTCTATTTTGGCATAGGCCGGGGCGGTTACCGCATTAAACACCCCAACGCCAAGGCCTTTTTTGGTTCGGCCCGACAACTTTAGGGCGTTAATCAACTGGCTGCGTTCTGGATTGCTGACTAGGGTTTCGGTACTATCCATTTGGCTGCTGGCCCAACTGGCTCGACTGGGTCGGCTCCCCACTCTACGAGAATAAAATAAATCGGCTCGCCCAAATAATTCGGTCCCTTCCGTAAAAAAGGGGCGGCGCTCGGTATAATAGATTTCAAAAGGGCTGAGGTTAAATTGTAGGTTGTCCGATTGCACATCGCCAAAGTCTGGTATCAAAGCTACATCTAAGGTGAAGCTCTCATTGATGCCGTATTTTAGGTCTGCTCCTGCAGAAGCCCGAAAGCTAGGCGCCTGCCCATTCTCTAAGGTCAAATAACTGGCCGCATAGGGCGTTAAGGACAAGCGCAAGGGCGGATTGATGCCCTCCAAACCATACAATAAGCCAAATTGCTGCACCTCCCCATCTATTTCGGGGTCTAGGGCCGACCAATACGCACTTTCTCTATATCTCCGAATATAACGCTCGAAGTTGATGCCCCAAAGCTGCTGCTCCTGAGGTGCAAAACGCAATTGCGAGTAGGGAATCTCTATCTCTACGCTCCAACCATCTTCTAATATCTGATGCCCAGAGCGCCAAGCCGCATCCCAAAGTTGGTCCCCATCACTGGCATCTTCTCGCACGCCCGAAGCACTGACCGTAAAATGAAAGGCATTTTGCTGCCTAAACATCCCATCAATGTAAACGGTAAAATAATCGGCATTAGAGCCCGAAACTTCATCTCGAACCGCCAACTGCTGCAAAATGCTGTCTGGCGCAGGATCATACATATAGGCCCCTATATAAATGGCCGAAGGTCCATAAATTACCCGTACTTCGGTCCGAAAAGAGCCTGGCGTATTTGGCGCAGGCTCATATTCCGTAAATCCCTCGGCAATGGGGGCCGCCTGCCAGGCCGCCTCATTCAAGCGGCCATCAATTTTTAATTTACCCTCCCCCAATTGCATGGCCCGCAAGCCCTTTTTGTTGGGGTAGGCCGCCATGCCCACCGGCTGAGCCGCCAAGCCCAAAATAGCCGATAAGTAAAAGAATATCAGTAGATAAAACTGCTGCATAATAGTTCGTTGTGGAGGTTTGTAATTCTTAGCGGCAAATTTAGGCGCTAAAGAAATAGCCGTCAAACTTTTACTATTAGCCTTCTGCAAATTTCGACTAAGTTGTTTTTTGGGCCTCCGCCTCCCTTCGGTCGTCGGCGGTTACTCCCTTTGGTCGTCGAACTGCGCCCTAAAGGGCTTGTTGTCGCTGCAGGGCTCGCTGGTCGCTCGGCCCTTCGCTTCGGTGCTACGCACCTTCGGTTACTCCCTTTGGTCGTTGAACTGCACCCTAAAGGGCTTGTTCTGGTCTGCGGCTTCGCCGCCCCCTTTCGCATCGCTAGGCCGCTCATCTGTCTTTTTCCAGCTTAAGTTTCTTCTTCGGCGAGTCTGCTTAATATTTTGTGTTTCCCCTTTTTGCTGCCTAGGGACAAGCCCCTAGGCTAGCTTTTTCAGACAGCCCTCTAAAGAGGGCCTTTGGATAAGGTTCTTCTCTGCGACAACAACTGAACAAGGCCTTGTATATCAATAGTTGAGGCCCTCGCAGAGGGCTGACTCCATTGGATTAGCCTAGGGGCTTGTCCCTAGGCGACTATCTGCTTATCCAAGCCCCATCGCAAACAAGGGCTTTAGCCCATGGCTCTAAACACCCCAGACCTAACTAGTTTACCGCCAGACCTAACTAGTTTACTTCCAGACCTAACTAGTTTACCGCCAGACATAACCAGTTTACCGCCAGACATAACCAGTTTACCGCCAGACATAACCAGTTTACCGCCAGACATAACCAGTTTACCGCCAGACATAACCAGTTTACCGCCAGACCTAACTTTTGCCTTTTTTCATTTTGTTGCGTTTTTTCAATTTTTAACAATTCCCTAACAATTGGACATAAAAAAAGGCGCAAAACCTAGGTTTTGCGCCTTTTTCCTGGCCGAAGCGGGAGATCTAGCTTAAAAATAGCTGTTGAGCGGCCCAGCGCTGCGGAGGGGTGGCCGTAGGCCAGACCGAAGGCGGAACGAAGTGTAGCCTGAAGGGCCGAACAGACCTGTGAGCCCCGCAGCATAGCGGCGGCCAGCTTGCTGGCCGCGGGCCCCAAAACAAGAAAAAGGTAGTCAGCAAAAAAGCTCACTACCTTTCTATAAAAATTATCCTTTTGGGCTATTTGGAAACTGCTTTAAGCTGCATCTCCTCCTCTAAAAAGGCGATGGCTGCGGTTTGCACCTCCTCCCAAGCTTTGGAGGTCCAGGGGGAGCAGATGACATGTGCCCCTGCCTCTGGGAAAGCCTGTTTGCGTTTGGTTTTGCTACCTAGCTGCTCATACATTTCGAGCATTTTGGCCACCGAAACCGTGGGATCTTGTTCCTCTTCATTCTTATAATAATAGCCGAGGAAAAAGGGTTGTTTGACCTGTTCAAAGAGTTCGGGCTTCATACAATTCTCTATTAACAATTGCAATTGAATCAGGCCCTCGATGCGGTACTTGCTCGTCCAGTACTTATCAATGCTATCATTTTCGGGGACCCAGCTGCGGTAATCGCCACCAAAGACCATGCGGGCCAGTTCCATTCCCCAGGGGCCTGTTAGTAATTTGGCGTTGGGGTCGGCCACTTGGATATTGGGCGAAAAGGCCAGATGTCCGGCAATAGCGGTATCTGCAGCCGAGAGGTAAAGGCCCAAGCTGCCGCCCGTAGAGCAGCTAATCAGGATCACTTTTTCGCCTAATTCTCGGCCAATGGCTAGGGCCTCTTTAGCGGATTGGACATAGCTTTGTACCGTCAAATCGGCAAAGGCATCTACATCTTTTCGGCCATGTTGCGAAAGCCGAGGCAGATACAAATTGGCCCCATAGCGCTTGGCCAACTGCTCATGAATGGGCCAGCCCTCCATGGGCGAAGCCGAAAATCCATGCAAATAGACAAAGGCATAAGGCGTCTTTTTCTTGAGGCTATCATTGGCCCAAATTACTCGGCTTTGGTTGCCCGTTTTCACATCCTTATCGCGAGCATCAAAGGCGGCGACCTGGGCCTCCAAAGCGGCGGCAGAGGCATAAGGCGTATGATAAATAGGTAAATTATCGGGAATATTTTCCGCCTTAGGCCTTGGCCCCAAGACATAAGTTACCGTTCCCACCGAAATCAATATAAATACAACAGCTACCACCCATTTTAGTATGCGCATAGTTCTAGAATAAGCTTTGAATAATCTGCTCGATCGTGATGCCTTCCGCCTCTGCCTTATAGTTTCGGACCACCCGGTGGCGCAAAATATAGGGTGCTACGGCCTGCACATCAGATTTATCGGGAGAGTATTTTCCGTTGATGGCGGCATGACATTTGGCGCCGAGCACCAAAAACTGCGAGGCCCTTGGTCCAGCGCCCCAAGAGATATAATTATTAACTTTATCGGTGGCCATGGCGGTGCCTGGGCGAGTTTTATTGGTCAGTCCCACGGCATATTCCAGCACATTATCGGCAATATGAATTTTGCGAATTAGTTGTTGGAAAAAGACGATTTGCTCGGCAGAAACCACGCCTTTTAGCTCTACTTTTTGGCCAGAAGTGGTATTTTTCACAATCTGCACCTCTTGTTCATAAGTGGGATAATCCAGCACAATATTAAACATAAAGCGGTCGAGTTGGGCCTCGGGCAAGGGGTAAGTTCCCTCCTGCTCAATGGGGTTTTGGGTGGCCAAGACCAAAAAGGGTTTAGGCAACTTATAGCTCACCCCTCCCACGGTCACCGAGCGTTCTTGCATAGCTTCTAGCAGGGCCGCCTGTGTTTTGGGTGGGGTTCGGTTAATCTCATCGGCTAGCAAAATATTGGTAAAAAGGGGCCCTTTAGAAAAGGTAAAATTGCGGTGTTCGTCCATAATTTCGGCCCCAGTAATATCTGAGGGCATCAAATCGGGCGTAAACTGAATGCGGTTAAATTGCAGGTCCAACACCTTAGAAATGGTATTAACCAAGAGGGTTTTGGCTAGGCCAGGCACCCCAACCAGCAGGCTATATCCATCGCAAAAGAGCGAAATCAAGACTGATTTGACCACTTCATCTTGGCCCACAATCACTTTTCCAATTTCTTGGCGCAAATCTCGGTAAGCCTGGGCCAAGGCCTCCAGTGCTTCTACATCATCCTTATAATTCATAGTTCTATTTTAGCGTTCTTTTTTTTGTTTTGGGGCTGCCCCTTCCTGCGGTCGGGTCGGGCTGTGTCAGGGCTCGCAAGTCTGCTCGGCCCTTCGCAAAATTCGCTTTGCTCATTTTGCTTGGTCTGGCGCTTTGCGCCCCCCTTTTCCATCCCTCAGCCGGCTCGCTTCGCTCGCCTCTAGCTGTATAATTTGGACCATCAAGATACTAACTTCTTTGGCTAAGCCTTAAAATGCTTTTGAATTTTGCTTAAAAGGATGCTTTGCAGTCCTTTTTGGCCGGCCAAAATTTCTCGCCCAAAAAGATAATCATTTTGGCCAGAAAAGTCGCAAACAAAGCCGCCAGCTTCTTGGACCAAAAATGCGCCTGCGGCTACATCCCAGGGGGCTAGGCTATATTCATAGAATCCCCCAAAGCGGCCAGCAGCTGTATAGGCCAAATCTAAGGCGGCCGAGCCGCAGCGGCGCAGACCACGGCAGGCGGGCATCAGCTCGCCCAGAAGGGCCAGATAAGCCTTTGTTTGCTCAAAATCATAATAGGGAAAGCCCGTAGCCAGGAGGCTATCGCTCAGGGCGGCTGGCTTTTGGCTAAGCAGCAAGGGCTGTTTATTTAGGTAGGCGCCTTCACCCTGAATGGCCCAGAACAACTCCTTTCTATTGGGTTCATAGACCATTCCCAAAACGGTTTTCTCTTCATATTGCAGGGCAATACTAATAGAGAAAAAGGGAAGTTGGTGCAAATAGTTGGTCGTTCCGTCTAGGGGGTCAATGATCCAGCGCCAGGGGCTATCGCTTTGTTTTTGGCCAGACTCCTCGGCAATAAAATTTGCTTGAGGGAGTAGGGATTGGGCCAACTTAATAATGCGATTTTCTACCTCTTGGTCCACATAACTGACCAAGCTATTGAGGTCTTTAGTGAGTACATCCTTAGTTTGGACCTTTTGGATTTCCTCCAGCATAAACTGTCCCCATTGGGGCAGGGCCCTTTTTAGGGCCGCGGCAATTTGCTTTAGTTCTGTTTTATTCATGACTTAAAGAAAAACTTTTTCGGCATAAAAAAAGAGGGCCAGGGCCCTCTTATTATTTTCTTAGCGGTTTGCGGTTTTGCAGGGCGCGGAGCGCCCGCCGCAGGCGGGAGGCCCCAAAAATAACTACTTAGTAATCATTGTACGGCCGCCCAGGTAGCCTTGCAAAGCCTTAGGAATGTGGATTCCCTCTTCGCATTGGTTATTTTCTAGGATCGTGGCCAAAATGCGGGGCAGGGCCAGGGCAGAGCCATTGAGTGTATGCGCTTGGATCGTTCCCTTGCCCTCATTGGGGCGGTAGCGGAGCTTGAGGCGGTTGGCTTGGAACTCCTCAAAATTAGAGACCGAGCTCACCTCTAGCCAGCGATCTTGAGCGGCAGAATAAGTTTCAAAATCAATAGTGAGAGCGGCGGCAAAGCCGAGGTCGCCACCACAGAGGCGGAGTGTACGGAAAGGCAGTTCTAATTTAGCGAGCAGGCCTTCTACATGGGCGCACATTTCCTCTAGGGCTTGATAAGAGCGTTCGGGATGTTCTAGGCGAACGATTTCCACCTTATCGAACTGATGAAGGCGGTTGAGGCCACGTACGTGGGCGCCATAAGAGCCAGCTTCGCGGCGGAAGCAGGGGGTATAGCCCGTTAGGCAGATCGGGAAATCATCCTCGGCCAAAATCACATCTCGGTAAATATTGGTGAGGGGCACCTCGGCGGTGGGGATCAGGTAGAGATTATCGGCTGTAGCATGATACATTTGGCCGTCCTTATCGGGCAATTGGCCAGTGCCACGGGCGCTAGCCTCATTGACTAGATGTGGGGGAAGGAACTCTCGGTAGCCTGCTTTATCGGCCTCATCGAGAAAGAAGTTGATGAGTGCTCTTTGGAGTTTGGCGCCCATACCGGTATAGAGCGGGAAGCCTGCGCCAGTAATTTTGGCCCCAGTTTCAAAGTCGATTAAGCTATATTCTTGAGCGAGTTCCCAGTGGGGTTTAGCATCTTCGGGAAGTTTTGGAAGGTCCTTTTTCCATTCTCTTTCCACCACATTATCTAGGTCACATTTTCCGGCGGGCACTGTTTCGTGGGCACAGTTAGGGACCTGCAGGAGCAGTTCTTCTAGGCGTTCTGCATTATCGCGGCTAAGTTGTTCTAGCTCGTGAATACGACTTTTGATGCCAGCCGTTTGGGACTTGGCCTCTTCTGCGGCGGCTTTTTCTCCTTTGCGCATCAGCTGGCCAATTTGGCTAGAGATGGACTTTAGTTCTGCTCTTTGAGCGTCTAGATCTTGTTGGAGGCTACGGCGTAGGTCATCGGCGGCCAAAATATCATCTAAGATGTTGAGGGGCTCAAAGCTTCTAATTTTGAGGCTTCTGAGCACTTTCTCGCGATTTTCGCGAATAAACTGAACGGCTAACATAAAGCTAATTTATGTAGGTAAAATGGTTATTGTCAAATGAGTGGCAGCGGCTACAATAAAGGGGCCAAGGCCAAGTAATTTTAGCGTCTATTTATTCAGACAGAAGATAAACAACTGCTTTAGGAGTGGATAAAAGGCGCTTTTCACAAAGAGTTTGTTTAAAAATTTCGTTTTAGGAAAATAAGTATAAAGGCTAAATAGTGTAGACTCGCCCAGTTGTCGGCTTTTCTTTCAAAACGAATGAGTAAAATTTTGAATGCGTCAATCCATGCGTTAGTTCGCTCAACAGAAAAGCGTTCTTTGTAAAGTTCCTCATCTATAATATCTTGATAATAAGCTTTTTTTCTATTTCTTTTGTTGTGGTCAATATTAGGGATAATGCCCATTTTTTGGCAGTTTTCTCTAAGTTTTTTGCTATCAAACCCTGCATCAGCATTCATAAATAAACCATCAGGAGAGATGTCTGAAAGCTGCAGATCGGCAAGCATTTTTTGGAAATGACTCTCGATTTCAAACAAATCATTATGGTTTCCCGCAAAAGGCGGAGACATAGCGATTGGCAGCCCATTTTTATCTGTGAGAAAGAGAGCATTTGTGGTTTTGGACTTTTTTCGGCCCTGATAACCCACAGCTTCGCCCCCTCTTTTCGCTGGGGTATGACTTCCGTCAAGCTGTATACTAGATAAATCTAAACAAGATTTTTCATGGGCTAGAAATTGGATCCACACTTTTTGCCAAATACCAGACTCGGACCAGCTATTGAAGTAGTAATATACTGTTTGCCAGCAAATTAGAACTTCGTCAAAAAAAGATTGTATCGGTAATTCTCTCCACTGACAACCTGTTTTAAGCCTATAAATTATCGCTTTAACAATTTGCCACAGAGGCGCTTTGGTTTTTCGAGCCAATTTTTTTTCGGGAAAAAATGCTAATATTTTTTCCGTAATAAATTCTTTTGATAAATTCACAACCATGTTGCAAAGCCTTTTTTTGTTTTTGTCGTAATCAACAATAATAAGCGCTTTGCAGCATTTTTTTTTGCCTTAGTCTAGCTGCTGACTAAAAAATTTAAACAAGCTCAAAGATAGTATTTGAAATTTAAAATTAAAGTGTAAATTTGTCGTCTACAAAGCAAGAAGCCCTATATCTAATTGCTTCATTTCCTACCTATATCTATCGGGCTCATTCAGCGCAGCTATTTGCAAGATGATAAAATGCAAAACCAATTTGGTTAAACTACTGCCTGTTTGATAGCTCCCTTCATTTTGATAGTTACAGTCCACTTATTTGATGTAAAATGCATTTAGCTGAGGCTACTTCAGCTTATCAGTTAATTCTATGCACCTTGGGCGAGCAGAAAGCAATTGCTTGTAGATGGTCTGACTGTGGCTATAGAACTACCTACTATTTCAATTCTAATTTACGACTACATGTACAACATCCTTCAACTCAATGAAATGTTGGTGCCTCAATTGCGCGATATTGCGGAGCGGTTGCAGGTAAAAAGCTATAAGCGTCTCCCCAAAAAGGAGCTCATTTATAAAATTCTAGACGCCCAAGCCATCCATGGCGGTGTGCCCCCTGCTCCTAAAGAAGAGAAAAAAGAGGAGCCCCAGAAAAAGGCGCCTGCCAAAGGCCGCAAAACGACTAATAAAAAAGAAGTGGAAGACAAAGAGGCCGAAAAGCCTCAGCCCAAGCGCCGTGGCCGCCCTCCCAAAAAGAAAGTAGAAACTCCTCAAGCAGAAGAGCTAACTAAAGAAGAAGCTACAGAAAAAAAGGAGGAGCCTCAAGAAGAAAAGCGTCAGCCTCGAAATAACAACAAAAGGGCTCCCAGAGAACAGCGTAATAATAAAAGAGAGCCTCAGGACAGAGACAACAACAGAAACCAACGCGACAACAAAAGAGAGCCTCAAGAAAGAGCTCCTAAAGAACAGCGAAATAACAAAAGAGAGCCTCAGGACAGAGACAACAACAGAAACCAACGCGACAACAAAAGGGAACCTCAAGAAAGAGCTCCCAGAGAACAGCGAAATAACAAAAGAGAGCCTCAAGACAGAGAACAAAACGAGCAGCCTCAAGACCGTAAGCGCTACAGCCGCCAAAACCAAGAGCGGAACGAAAACGAGCGTAAAGATCGTAAGTATGCTCGCAAAAAGGCCTTTAGTGTAGAGCTAGATGGCGTAATTGAAGGGGGTGGAGTTTTGGAGATGACGCCTGATGGCTTTGGCTTTTTGCGCTCTCCAGATTATAACTACCTGCCTTCTCCCGACGATATTTACGTTTCTCCTTCACAGGTCAAATTATTGGGCCTACGCACAGGAGATAGCATTCAGGGAACGATTCGCCCGCCCAAAGAAGGCGAAAAGTACTTTGCCCTTTTACAAGTGAGCCATATCAATGGCTGGGACCCCGCAGATATTAAGGACCGGGTAGCTTTTGATCATTTGCGCCCGACTTTTCCTACCGAAAAGCTCAATATCATTGACCAAGAGAACCCCAAGCACTACTCTACTCGCATCATTGACCTCTTTACGCCTATTGGTAAGGGGCAGCGTGGACTCATTGTGGCCCAACCCAAAACAGGTAAAACCTACCTGCTAAAAGATGTCGCCAATGCTATTGCCGCCAATCACCCCGAAGCCTATCTCATCATCCTATTGATTGATGAACGGCCCGAGGAAGTTACCGATATGGAGCGCAATGTCCGTGCAGAGGTCATCTCTTCTACCTTTGATGCCCATCCCGAAAATCATGTCCGCGTGGCCGGCATTGTCCTCGAAAAAGCCAAGCGCATGGTAGAATGTGGCCATGATGTAATTATTCTCCTTGACTCGATCACCCGCCTAGCCCGTGCCCACAATACCGTGGCCCCCGCTAGCGGTAAGGTCCTTTCTGGTGGTGTAGAGGCCAACGCCCTACTCAAACCCAAACAGTTCTTTGGCGCCGCCCGAAATATCGAAAACGGAGGTTCTCTCACTATTCTAGCCACTGCCCTTATCGATACGGGCTCTAGAATGGATGAAGTCATCTTTGAGGAATTCAAAGGAACTGGAAACATGGAACTACAGCTCGATCGCCGCTTGGCCAACAAACGCGTCTATCCCGCTATAGACCTCACCAAGTCCTCTACCCGAAGAGAAGAACTCTTGCATGACGAACAGATCATGAGCCGTATGTATATCCTCCGCCGACACCTGGCCGATATGAATACCGATGAAGCCATGAACTTTATGCTCAAGCATCTAAGAGGAACCAAAACCAATGAAGAATTCATGCTTTCTATGAATAGCTAATTTTTTTCTGCTTTTCACTGAAAAAAAGCGAACTAGCCCTATAAAAAAGGGATATTTTTTATATTTTTGCCCTCGCTTTAGCTCAAAGAGGGGCTAAAAGCAAACATTTTATTGAATTTATTGCCGCTGCTCAGCCGGCAATTCTCATAGAACAATTACAAAAGTTATTGAATCATGAAACGTACGTACCAACCTTCAAGACGTCGCCGAGTAAATAAGCACGGTTTCCGCAAGCGCATGAGCAGCAAAAACGGCCGTAAAGTACTAGCCCGTCGTCGCAAAAAAGGACGCAAGAGCCTAACTGTATCTGACGACTTCCAACGCGCTAAGCTCAAGTAAGCCGATCGCCAAGCTTGTATATAACTTACTCTTATACATACCACAGAACAGCTATTCGCAAAAGCGGATAGGCTGTTTTGTGTTTTTGTAGCCCTAAGCCCCCTATATGTCTGATTTTTCTTTTCCAAAAAAGGAACGACTCAAGCAGCAAAAGGCCATTCAGGCCATTTTTGCCGCTCGACAATCGCTGGGGAGCTACCCCATTCGCATCTTTTATCGCCTACAGCCCAGAGCAGAGGGGGAACCCGCTATTTTGCAGGGCGTATCGGTGGCCAAACGAAAGTTTAAAAAGGCCCCCGACCGAAATTTACTCAAAAGACGATTGCGAGAGGCTTACCGCCTAAATAAACCCCATTGGCTGGCCAGCTTGCCCAACGAAAACCTACAACTGCAAATGATGTGGGTCTATCTGGGCCATAAAGCCGAACCACTAAGCAGTATCCAAAAAGCTGCCGAAAAATCTCGCCGCCGCCTGCAGCAAAAATTGGCCGAAGAAGCAACTTTTTAAGCAAAAATGGCTTCTTTAAAAGAAAATGCTATGCGCTATCTATTTTGGCCCTTTATTCAGCTTTTTCGCTTGATTTCGGCTATACTTTCCTTTATCTTTTTACTGCTCATCCAGTTCTACCGCAAGTTTTTATCGCCTTTTTTGCCCTCTAGCTGCCGCTACCAACCCACTTGCTCGGCCTATGGCTTAGAAGCCATCAAAAAATATGGCCCCTTTAAAGGCGGCTGGATGACCATTAAGCGAATTGGCCGCTGCCATCCTTGGGGAGGACATGGACATGACCCCGTTCCTTAATGTTTTTATTTTGGGGCTGCCCCGCCCTACAGGCGGGTCGGGCTGGGTACTCCCGTTGGTCGTCGAACTGGCGCCCCTTTAGGGGCTGGTTGTCGCAGCTCGCAGGTCTGCTCGGCCCTTCGCTGGCTTCGCCAGCTCGGTCTGGCCTGCGGCCACTGCTGTCCATCCCTCAGCCGATGACGTTCTTCGCTCCTGGCTCTTTGCTAGAAAGAAATCCCCCTTTTCCCATTGTCTTACTTTTTAAGCTGATGCCTTATGCGCCTTGCTCTTTTCTTTTTCCCTTTACTTTTGATGGCTTGCTCTTCTGGCCCTTCTGCGGCCAAATATGCCAAAAAGTTTTGCGACTGCAGCCAAACCCTAGCCAAGGCCAAGATCCAAGTTGATAATGGCCGCATGGAAGCCGACTTCTATGCCGAGCTAGAAAAAGAACAGGAAGAATGTATGGGCCAAGAGAATCCCTTGAGCCAACTCAAAACCGCTGCCGATAGCCTCGCTTTTGAGCAAGCTTTTTTGCTAGAATTGGCCAAACAATGCCCCAGTACTGCCCGAAATTATGGCTATACCCTTCCCGAAACACCTGCTGCTACTCAGTAGCTTTTTTCTTTTTGGCCACTGCCAAGAGGGGCCCGCTAGCTACCGCCTGCCCGGCCAGCAATGGATGATGCCCTTTGCTAGCGTTCAAGAAGTTTTGCCCCCAGCCCTAAATGAAATTTCTGGCCTTTGCGATAATGGGCAGCAACTCATGGCCCTCAATGATGAGGAAGGCCGCCTATACCCCGCCAACTTTAATCCAGCCTTTGATGCGCTTCCCCAGCCTTGGGGACCGCCCGGCGATTATGAAGGCCTGGCCTTTTGGCCCCATCTAGGCTATTTTATTTTGCGCTCCGATGGGCGAATTTGGCAGCTTGGCCTAGAGGAAACGAAAGGGCAAGAACTCCCTTTTTCCCTACCGCCCGATATAGAATATGAGGGCCTTTGTTTTTGGCCCAAAAAGCAGCAATTGTTGGTGGCGGCCAAATCGCCGGCGGGGCTCTATCTCTTTTCGCCAAAAAATGGCGACTATCTTCCGCTCCTTGATTTGAGCCCTTTTTTGATTCATCCTTCAGCGGTGGCCCTTTCTGAAGATGAAAAGTTGCTTTATGTTTTGGCGGCCAAAGAGCAGGAGCTCTGGGTTTTTGATAGCCACAGCCTGGCTGTTTTGGGCCAATTTATTCTTCCCTCTTATGATTTAGTGCAAGCCGAAGCCTTAGTCGTTCATGGCCGGGCCAGCTTTTGGATTGGCTCCGAGGCCCAAGAAGATCGTCCGGCCCAACTTTGGCGCTATGAAGAGCTGCCCCCCTTGGCCCAATAATATCTAAAAGATTGCGCAGCAATACCGCTCTTGCTGCGGCTGTCAAGCCGCAGCATCGGCCTAGCGATGCGAAAGGGGGCGGCGAAGCCGCAGACCAAGGCCGTCAGGCCGCAGGGCCGAGCAGACCTGCGAGCCCTGAAGCGTAGCGCCGACGAGCGAAGCGAGGCGGAGGCCCCAAAACAGCAGCGAGCTATGAAGCGACAACAAGCCCTTTAGGGCGCAGTTCGACGACCGAAGGGAGTAACCGCCGCAGCTTTGCGGCGACAACAAGGTCTTTAGACCGCAGTTCGACGACTGAAAGGAGTAACGCCCCAAAAAAACAGAAAGAAAAAAGGCTATACATAAATGCCTGCAGTTTGTTTAACTTTGTGGCGCTCAAAGCTTGCCTCATTTTGTGAGAGCTTGAGCTTTTTTTGATAGACGAACCGCCAAAGGAAATGAAAATACTGTTTTGGGCCATTTTGCTATTGAGCGCACCCGGCCTAATTGCGCAGCGCATTAGCGTAGAAGATTATATTGCTAGCTATAAAAATATTGCGGTAAGAGAAATGCAGCGAACGGGGATTCCCGCTAGCATTACCTTGGCCCAAGGCATTCATGAATCGGGGGCCGGAAACAGCAATTTGGCCAAAGAAGCCAACAACCATTTTGGGATCAAATGCGCCTCGGATTGGCCCGGCGAAAAATTTTATAAATGGGATGATGAATCCATAGAGTCTTGCTTTCGGGTCTATGAAAATGCAGAGGCTTCTTTTGTGGACCATAGTGCTATTTTGACCAAAAGAAAGCGCTATGCTAGCCTTTTTGAGCTAGACAAAGAGGATTATGCCGGCTGGGCCAAGGGCCTGCGCAAGGCGGGTTATGCCACAGACCCTAAGTATCCAGATAAGCTCATTGCCACCATTGAAAAGAACCAATTGCAGCAATTTGACTTGGAAATGCAGCCTCTAACAATTAGTGATGAGCTAGACAGTACGCCCGTAGATCCTAGTATTTTTGCCACCCCCGAACCCTTTGAGCGCCAACTGCGCCGACAGCAAAAAAGTGCCCTCTTTTTGAGCTATAAAAAGGGGATTTTTCGGCAAAATAAAAGCTCTTATGTGATTGCCAAAGCAGGAGAATCGGCCCTAGAAGTGGCCAACCGCTTTGGGCTGCCCTATGCCAAATTCCTTCGGTTCAACGATCTAGTAGATGGGGATCAACTCATTGATTATCAGTATTGCTATATTCAGCCCAAAAAGAGTAGGTACCGAGAGAAAAAAGAAGAACATCTGGTCAAGAATGATGAGAGCATGTATGAAATTGCTCAATTTTATGGCCTGCCCTTAGACAAGCTCTATGAGCGCAACCTCATGCAAGAAGGGCAAGAGCCCGCCAATGGCGAATTCATTTTATTGGGCCGCAAAGCAGCGGGCCCGCCAAAAATTAGAGCCCACAAACTGCCCAATTGGGAGAATGTCAATTTGGTCCCTAACATTAGCCCCAAAGACAGCACAACAACTCCAGCCAAAGAAGAATTTAAGGCTCCAGATTTGGTCATCAACCAACCCACTTATCCCGAGCAGATTTATCAGGATTCTTTAAATACTAATACGCGCCCTGATGGTCGCGACCTGAAGATTCCAGAATTGCGCATCGATAGCCCCAAAACCGAAGTGCCCAATTTTCCAACTTTTGGCCCAGAAACAACCCAAAAAGAAGAGCCAAAAGGTAGCGGATTACCCGATCAACCCATTACAAAAATGGGCGAGCTCCCGCCCTTGCCGCCAGCGCTAGACAAGCCGCCGCTCATCAATGGCGAGTATATCCATGAGGTGCAGGCAGAAGAAACTCTCTATTCTATTGGATTAAAGTACGGCCTGCGCTGGCAAGAAATCCAAAAATTTAATAAATTGAAGTCAAACAACTTGTACAAAGGCCAAAAGCTAAAGATTCCCCTTGCCCAATAAATCCCATTTGCCATGAAAACGATTGAAATTACCACCGCCCAAAAAGTGAGTATCCAATACGAGCTTGCGCCTCTAGGCAGCCGCATATCGGCCTTTATGATTGATATGCTCGTGCTCATTGGCCTGATGATTATTCTCAATCTCATTGCTGGGCTGGTCATTGATGGAGAAGCTTATATGTACTTCACCATCCTCGTTATCCTCCCTACCCTCTTGTTTTACACCTTGGCCTCCGAGATTTTACTCAATGGCCAAACCCTAGGCAAAAGGGCCGTGGGGCTGCGCATTATCAAGCTCAATGGAGAGCCCGCCGAAGCCTTTGATTATGTGCTGCGTTGGGCCTTCCGCTTCATCGATATTTGGGGCTCGGCGGGCTCGGTGGCTAGCCTCATGATTTCGTCCTCTGGGCATAGCCAACGCATGGGCGACCTCCTATCGGGCAGTACGGTGGTGCGCACCAAAGCAAGCCGACAGTTTCGCCTTGAAGATATTCTCTCTTTGGCCAAGAAGGAAGATTATGAACCCAAATACCCCGAGGTCCTCCATCTGAGCGAGCAAGATATGCTCTTTGTCAAAAGAGTAATCGACCGCCATAAAAAGTATAAAAATGAGGCCCACAAACAGGTCATTCTAGACCTAAGCGAGCATCTGGCCCAACAACTAGAGCTGCCACTACTCAAAAACCGTCTCGACTTTCTGCGCCAACTCCTCCTCGACTATATCGTCCTGACGCGCTAAAGATTTTGCCCTTCAAAGTTGTTCTTTGAGGGGCTTTTTTGGGGCCCGCGGCCGGCTAGGCTTCGCCTAGGTCGGCCGCCGCTATGCTGCGGGGCTCACAAGTCTGTTCGGCCCTGCGCGGGCTGCGCCCGCTGGGTCTGGCCCTTCGGGCCACCCACTCCGCAGCGCTGGGCCAATAGAAAACCGCCCCGGGCCAAAACAAAATGCTTATTCCTGTTTTTATTCGCAAAGCGTTTATCTTTGTATCATGAATTTTAAGACCTTACTCCAAGCCTACCGCAAATCGGAAAAGCTAGCCGATATTTGTCAAACTCTCCAAAAAAAGGAGAACCAAAAAGTACAGCTCAAGGGACTCTACGGCTCGCAAAAAGCCTTTTTTCTCTATGCGCTCTACCTCAAAACAGAACGCCCCCTGCTCGTTCTCGCCAATGATAAGGAAGAGGCTGCCTATCTGCAGGCTGATTTGCAAAATATTAGCGAAAGAGAGGAGATTCTCTTTTTTCCCGACTCTTTCCGCCGCCCCCAAGGCTTTGATAAATTAGACCGTGCTAGCGTTCTACAAAGAACCGAGGCCGTGAGTAAGCTGCTGGATGCCAGCAGCATCCCCCCTTTTATGGTCTCTTATCCAGAAGCCATTTTTGAACAGGTGGTCGCCCCCGAACAACTGGCCGAAAATGCCATCAAAATTAAGGTGGGCGAAGATTTGGACCGCAAATTCTTGGTCGAAATCCTTACCGAATATGGCTTCAATTATGTCGATTTTGTCTACGAACCCGGCCAATATGCCCTGCGTGGCGGCATTATCGACATCTTTTCCTATGGGCATGAACTACCCTATCGACTAGAACTCTTTGATGAAGAAGTGGAAAGTATCCGCTCTTTTGACCCTAGCTCCCAACTGTCTACCAAAAAAATGGCCTTTGTCACGATTGTGCCCAATGTCAATACTCAATTTAAGAAGGAGCAGAAAACCGACCTCTTTAGTATTCTCCCCAAAGAACTACTCATTTGTGCAGAAGATGTACAGCTCCTCTTGGACCGCCTGCAAGATTGCTTCGAAAAAGCTCAGCTCCTCTCGGCCCAACTCCAAGAACAAGAACAATATGAACGCATAGAGGAAATTGGCCTGCTAGACGAACAAGCCTTTGTTTTTCCCCGCCATATTATGGACCAACTGGCCAATAAACGCTTACTAGAATTTGCCAATACTCCTTTCTACAAAAAAAGCCCAAGCTTTCGCTTTCAAGGAAGCCTGCAACCCCGCTTTGGCAAAAACTTCGAACGCCTGATTGAGCAGCTTAGAGAAAATAGCCAACAGGGCATTACTAATTGTATCTTGGCCGAAAACCCCAAGCAAATCGAACGCTTTTATAGCATCTTTGAAGATTTGCGCGCTCATGTAAAATGGCACCCCATCCAAAAAATAGTACATAAAGGCTTTGTGGACCAAGAGCTCAAGATGGCCTGCTATACCGATCATGAAATCTTTGAGCGCTTCCATAAGTATAAAACAAAAAGAGGCTTTGATCGCAATATGGCCCTCAAGATGAAGGCCATCAATGAGCTGCAACCTGGCGATTATGTCACGCATATTGACCATGGAGTGGGCAAGTTTGCCGGCCTCCAAAATATTGAGATTAACGGCAAACAACAAGAGTCGGTCAAATTGGTCTATGATGGCGGAGATATTCTCTATGTCAGCATTCAATCGCTACACAAAATCTCTAAGTATGTGGGCAAAGACGGCAAGCCGCCTTCGGTCCACAAATTAGGTAGTAATGCCTGGGCCAATACCAAGAAAAAGACCAAAAAGAAAATTAAGGCCTTGGCCTTTGACCTCATTAAGCTCTATGCCAAACGCAAATCTACCCAGGGTATTCTGTTTCCCCCCGATGGCTATTTGCAAAATGAATTAGAGGCCTCTTTTATCTATGAAGATACCCCCGATCAAGCCAAAGCGACCGAGGCCGTCAAAGAAGATATGATGAAGCCCTACCCCATGGACCGCCTCATCTGTGGCGATGTGGGCTTTGGCAAAACAGAGATTGCCGTCCGTGCTGCCTTTAAGGCGGTGGTGGCCGGCAAACAGGTGGCTATTTTGGTCCCAACCACTATTCTCGCCCTACAACATGCCCAAACCTTCAGAAAGCGATTGGGCCAATTTGATGTGCAGGTAGAGTATATCAACCGATTTAGAACGACCAAGGAGAAAAAAGAAATTTACGAGCGCCTCAAAGCAGGCAAAATTGATATCCTGATTGGCACCCATGCCATTCTCAACAAAAAGGTCCAATTTGCCGATCTCGGCTTGCTCATTATTGATGAGGAACAAAAGTTTGGGGTGGCCTCCAAAGAAAAACTCCGCAATATCAAGGTCAATGTAGATACCCTGACCCTAACCGCCACGCCCATCCCCAGAACCCTACAGTTTTCGCTCATGGCCGCCCGAGACCTCTCGGTCATCAATACGCCACCGCCCAACCGCCAGCCCATTCACACAGAGCTGCGGACCTTCAATGCGGAGCTGATTCAAGAAGCCATTGAGCAGGAAGTTAGCCGAGGCGGACAGGTTTTTTTCATTCATAACCGAGTGAAGAGCCTAGAAGATATGGCCGCTATGCTCCGCCAAATGATGCCTAATCTGGATGTGGCCGTGGCCCATGGCCAAATGGAGCCCGCCCAACTCGAAAAGCGCCTGATGAACTTTATTCAGGGCTATAATGAGGTCCTTGTTTGTACCAATATTATCGAAACGGGCCTTGATATTGCCAACGCCAATACCATTATTATCAATAATGCCCACCATTTTGGCCTCAGCGATTTGCATCAGTTGAGGGGCCGGGTGGGCCGCTCCAACAAAAAGGCCTATTGCTACCTTTTGGCCCCTCCCCTTTCGGTCCTGAGCGCCGACTCTCGCAAGCGCCTGCAAACCCTAGAGCAGTTTGCCGAATTGGGCAGCGGGATCCATATCGCTATGCGCGATCTCGATATTCGGGGAGCCGGAAATATTCTGGGCGGCGAACAAAGCGGCTTTATTGTCAATATGGGCTATGAAACCTACCAAAAGATTCTGAATGAGACCATTCAGGAGCTCAAGCAGGGCGAGTACAAGGAGCTCTTTAAAGAAGAGATGGAGAAAAAGCGGGAATTTGTCCAGGATGTCATCATTGAACTGGATGAAGAGATGCTGATCCCCTCTGATTATGTGCCCATTATCAGCGAGCGCTTGGCCCTTTACCAAAAGATGGATGAGCTAGAAAACGAGGCCGATATTAAGTCCTTTAGCGAGAAGATGATTGACCGTTTTGGCCCCTTACCCGAACAGGTCAACCAATTGTTTGAGGCCCTGCGCCTGCGTTGGATGGCCCGCTCTTTGGGCTTTGAGCGCCTGCTTTTCAAGGGCAAAAAGCTCCGTTGCTACTTTATTAGCAAGCAGGATTCTCCTTTTTATGAAAGCGATTATTTCTTGCGCATTTTGGATTATATCCAGAAACATAGCGACCACCGTTTTTTCCTCAAGCAAAGTCCCAAGCACCTCATTCTCATCTGCGAGGGTTTGCGCAATCTCCATGCGGCCAAATCTGTCTTGAAGGAGTTGGCGGAAGCGGTAGATTAGGATATTGTTTTGGGGCCTCCGCAGCAAAGCTGCGGCGGTTACTCCCTTCGGTCGTCGAACTGCGGTCTAAAGACCTTGTTGTGGCCTGCGGGCCTTCGGCCCTTTTCTGTGCCTACTACGCTCATAAAATTTATAGGAACTAAATCAGCATCCCCTCCTAGGAGGGGATTTTCTTTTTCCCTAAGGAAGGATTGGTAGAGACTGTTTAAAATTTTGTGTTTCTCCTTTTTGCTGCCTAGGGACAAGCCCCTAGGCTAGCTTTTTCAGACAGCCCTCTAAAGAGGGCCTTTGGATAAGGACCTTCTCTGCAAGAACTACTTAGCCCGTCCCTGTATGTCAACCTTTGAGGCCCTTTAGAGCTGACTCCATTTGATTAGCCTAGGGGCTTGTCCCTAGGCGACTATTGGCCAAATCCTAAGCAGCTAAAGGCCCAATTTTATTCGGATACACAAAATCCTGAACAGTCTCACTCTTTACAAATGCCATTTCACAAATTGCGAATAGCTTAGCTCGCTTTACAAATGCCGTTTCACAAATTGCGAATAGCTTAGCTCGCTTTACAAATGCCGTTTCACAAATTGCGAATAGCTTAGCTCGCTTTACAAATGCCATTTCACAAATTGCAAATAGCTTAGCTCGCTTTACAAATGCCGTTTCACAAATTGCGAATAGCTTCCCACGCTTTACAAATGCCGTTTCACAAATTGCAAATAGCTTCCCTGACTTTACAAATGCCGTTTCACAAATTGCGAATAGCTTAACTAAGCTATCCTATGGCCGAAGCAGAAAGATAAGCTTGAAAATAGCTGTTGAGCGGCCTAGCGATGCGGCGGGGTGGCCTGCAGGGCCAGACCTAGGCGGCAAAGCCGCCGCAGGGCCGAGCAGACCTGCGAGCCCCAAAGCGTAGCGCCTGCCGCAGGCAGGAGGCCCCAAAAAAAACTGCCCCCATCCAAAAAAGGATGAGGACAGCGACCGCAAAATAAAAGTCTGTACAGACTTGAGAACTACTCTTCTATTGCTTTTGGATCAATTGCTCTTGGCCATTGATACGGAGCAAATAGTGAGCTGCAGGGAAATTGCTGAGATCAAAGCTCATTTGTCCGGATGTGGGGGCATCGGCTTGAGTTTGTTCTAGCAAGAGTTGGCCCTGCATATTGTAGACCTGAAGGTGCAGGTCTTGGGTTTGGTTTTGCTCAAAGCTGACAAAGTATTGGCCCTGGCTAGGGTTAGGAAATACCTTGAACGTAGTATTGAGCAACTCTAATTGGCGAGTACTAGTGGGGCTAGAAATAATGGCCTCACTAAGGTTAGTGATTACGGGCGCATTAAAGTCAAAGTAGATCGCCGCCTTGTTGGGAATTACAGCGCCTAGGGGGAGATTCGGGTCTCTATTGATGCTATAGTTGATAAAACCATGGCTGCCAGGCTCATCGCTATCGGCATCTGCAAGATTGATATTATTGAAAGTAAAGACGAGGATATTTCCGTTTTCGACCGTCATTGTAGCGGGATGAGAGAACTGCAAATTAGTTAGGCTACTCACATCAAAGCTAGCATCTAGGGTATCGCGGACCACCACGGTATAGGCGGGGGCAGTACCTAGATTTTGGAAATGGATGGTGTAATCCAAAACCTCATCTTGAGTAAAGATTTCGGCTTGTCCGCGGGGGTCGCCAGAGCGAGTTGGGCGAAGAACGATCTCGTTGGGATCCCAAGAGCCTACAACAATCAGGCTGTCTACATCTGTATTATTAGCGGGAGTAGCATCGCCAGAGATGGGGGTAATGGCTACGCTATTGGCGACTTGATTACCTAGGGCCACCGTAGTGGGTGTGCTTAGGTAAATGCGGATAAGTCCACATTCTCCAGCGCCCAAGTTATTGGCGGTAAAGGTAATATTGTTATTCACGGCATCATGAGAAGTGATAGAGGCATTGCTATAGCTATAATAGCTAGCATTATTGTAGTTAGGGTTTATGGCTGTAAAGTTAAACTCTAGTTGGCTATCATAATCTACAGTGATGGTTGCATTTTGGGTAGTATTTCCATCATTGCAGTAGTAGACATAAGTATAGAGGTCAAAACCGGGGGTAGAAGTACTATAGTGGACCAAATTCACACGAAGATCATTCACTGGGGGATGCGTGACCACAAAGTCGTTTCCACCATAATAGCCTCCTACATTAGCGGCATTGACTGAAATATTGGCGGCGGGGCAGAGTTGGCTGCTTACGCCATCGGGTAGCAGCTCTACGGTATAGTTTCCGGTTTGCATTACGGTAAACTGATAGTAGCCGTATTGGTTAGTTGTTGTGATAATTCCGGCGGGTTGTAGGCGAACAAGGCGGAAAGCCTCGGCAGTACCTTGGGTACAAGTTGCGCCAGTGGTATTATCGGTTACTCGTCCAGCGATCATGATGGCACAGCTAGAATCTTGGTCGAGGAAGAAAGTACGGGCAGTTTGGCAGCTATCGTCGGTAATCGTTACGGTATAGACTCCAGAAGCGAGGTTATTCAAGTTGGGGCCAGTGGCGCCAATACTCCAAACAAACTGAGGATTGCTAAAGCCGCTGGGGTTTAGGGCAATAGCGCCTAGAGAATCGACACAGTTGGCGGGCGTGATAGTAGGGTTGATCGTTCCGCTACCATTTAGGATTAGGCTATCTAGATAAACCGAGCAGCCAGAGCTATCATAAACATAGACAGAGTAGAAACCTGGGGCGAGGTTGCTTTGATCTTCTTGCCAGCCGTTATTTACATTATTGGACCAATTATACATGTACATGCCATCGCCTCCGCTTACGGTCAAATCAATGGCGCCATCATTTTGGCCACAAGAGGCATCGTTAATGGTATAGCCTACTTGCATAGGCGCTTGGCTATTGACTTGTACTGAGCTTACGGCTATACAGCCATTGGCATCTGTTACGGTTAGGCTATACAGGCCTGCTCCATTTATGGCATAAGCATCATGCACATTATTTTGTGTGGTGACGGTGAGTCCGGTACTCCAACTATAGGTATAAGGGGCGGCGCCATTCCATACATAAGCAGAAAGTGTATCGGCGGGACAACCTTGGCTGTAGGTATAGACCTGCATATTACAAACGGGTTGCTGATTACAATTAGTCGTATCTACGTAATAGTTAGTAGAAGCGGTACAGCCTGTAGCATCGGTTACCGTGACCATATAGTTCATTCCTGCAACCAGGTTACTAATGCTTGTTGATGTTTGTCCATTAGACCAAGCATAGCTATAAGGAGATGTTCCGCCAGAAGGCATAGCATGCACCCAGTTAGCGGGGCAGCCAAGGCTATCGTCTCGCATAAAGATAGAGATACTACAGGGCGGTTGTTGATTACAAAGGGTATCAATATAATAGTTAGTCGTATCGGCACAACCATTGGCATCAACAACAGCTAGGCTATAGTTTTGAGCAGCGGCTAGGTTAGAGATAGAGCTAGTTGTGGCTCCATTGCTCCAATAATAAGAATAAGGGGCAGTACCTGCAGAGGCGCTAGCAAAAAGTGTATTTACGGGGCAGCTGGCGGTATCGGGAAAAATTGTTGCCTGAGGGCCATTGCCTCCGCCTACCGTATAGGTTTGGCTTTCGTAGCATTGTGTGGTGCTATCATAGGCTTGGATGGTATAGCTTCCGGCAGGAACATTAGCGAGTGTCATGCCTGAGCCCAGATACTGCCAGTTGGCATTGTACCAACGTAGGTCGTAGGGTCCAGAGCCCGAGACTGCCAGTTGAATTTGGCCATTGTTGTTTCCACAACTAGCGTCTACAATACTAGTAGCGCTTAGGCTAAAGGTATTCACCACAATTGTGTCTGTAGTTGTACAACCATTAGCATCTTGCACCATTACGCTATAGATCCCCAAACTAGGGGTAGCAATAGAAGCCGTGGTGGCGCCTGTATTCCAGAGATAGCTGTAAGGAGCTGTTCCGCCATAGGCGTAGGCCTGAACAAATTGAGCGGGACAAGTAGAGCTATCGGGATAAACATCTGCCTGAAAGTTGCCGCATTGGGCCATAAGCTCTCCGCTGCCCAAAAAGGCCAACAGAAAACTTAAACGGAGATAAAATATTTTCCAATTCATAATCTAAATGATTTAAGGGGGAGATAATGCGCTTATTGGCTTTTCATATTTTCAAAGAACGGCCTTTGGGGCTAGATAGCGAAATAGCTTTTCGGATATTTGTCAATATTTATTTTTATCAAGGTCCATTTTAATGGGTTTTAGGACCAATTTTGTCAATTTTTTATTTTCATTATTTTTTTGGGGCTGCCCCTTCCGCGAGGTTAAAACCCAGCGCAAAGCGGTATCGCTTTGCGAAGCGATACAAAATGAGGGTTAAAACCCTCATGAATTATCGGTCGGGTCGGGCTGTTCTGGGCTCGCAGGTCTGCTCGGCCCTTCACAAAATTCGCTACGCTCATTTTGTTTGGTCTGGCCCTGCGGGCCACCCTCTACATCCCTCAGCCTGCGGGCCTTCGGCCCTGCTAGATGCAGAAGGGGCCAAAAAAAATCCCTCAGGAAAAACTCCTGAGGGATGTATCATAAAGGCAAGCGTTTTTTTTTAATACGGGTCATTATTTCGCTCATCTTCTTTTTTGCGTCGCCAATCTTCTCGGCGGCTTTCTTGGGCGGCATCATCTCGGTCGTAGGCATGAATAATTTCCTTAACGAGACGGTGGCGGACCACATCGCTGGCATCCAGATAAAGCTGGCCAATCCCGTCTACGCCTTTAAGGATGCGTAGGGCTCGGATAAGGCCCGACTGTTGTTTTCTGGGCAAGTCAACTTGAGAGAGGTCGCCGGTAATGATACATTTTGCATTGGGCCCCAAGCGGGTCAAGAACATTTTGATCTGCATTTCTGTGGTATTTTGGGCTTCATCCAAAATCACGAAGGCATCATCTAGGGTGCGGCCACGCATAAAGGCGAGAGGGGCCACCTCAATAATGCGGTTTTGCATAAAGTAATTGAGCTTATCGGGCAGAATCATATCATCTAGGGCATCGTAGAGGGGGCGTAGATAAGGGTCGATCTTATCTTTGAGGTCGCCGGGTAAAAAGCCTAGATTTTCGCCAGCTTCTACAGCGGGCCGGGTGAGAATAATTTTTTTGACGATATTTTGCTTGAGGGCGCGCACGGCCATAGCCACAGCCGTATAGGTTTTTCCGGTTCCGGCTGGCCCGATCGCAAAGACTAGGTCGTTAATATCGGCTAGTTCGACTAATTTCTTTTGGTTGCGGGTACGCGGGCTAATGGGTTTTCCAGAGCGGCCATATACAATTGCATTGCGATTGACCTTACGCAATTTGCTTTCGAAGGGGTTTTCTCCTTTGAGCATATCTTTAATTGCCTGAGGGTGCAGCTCGCCTAATTGCTGGAGCATTTTGACCATCAGCTCTAGTTTATGTTTTACCTCTTGCACCCTTTGTTTTTCTCCGCTAATGCGGACGGTATTGCCTCGGGGCGTAATTTTCAGGTCTGGATAGCTGGCTTGCAGCAAAGCGAGTTTGCTATCGTTTTGTCCGTAAAAATCAATCAGCTCTACATTTTCGAGGATGAATAGGATTTCGCTAGTTGCCATGATAAATTATTGGTTAGTGAAGGGCTCCAGTTGTTGAGAAGTGGAGACGCACAAACTTACAATTTTTGGGGCATCTTTGTTCCCTGCCTTTTAAAAAAAGAAGTTTGGGCTCTTTATTTGGGGTTTTACAGGGCCGAAGGCCCGCAGGCCTAGCGATGTGCAGGGGTGGCCTGCAGGGCCAGACCAAGCTGGCGAAGCCTGCGCAGGGCCGAGCGAATAGCGAGCCCCGAAACGTAGCGCCCGCCGCAGGCGGGAGGCCCCAAAAAATAAAAAAGCCCCTCAGACTAGAGGAGCTTTTGGGTTTATTTATTGGCCTTAATTTTTTGTTTGAGTTCATCGACCACTTGCGTTTGGTCATCGACCTCTTTCTTTTTGGTTCCTTGATCTTCCTTAGACTTCTTGATATCCTCTTCGGCCTTTTTGATATTTTCCTCCATCTTCTTGATGGTCTCCTTATAGTCCTCGATATCTTTGGTAAGTTTCTTCTCGTCTTTTTCGAGCTCCTTCATGTCCTTCTCTAGGTTTTTGAGGGTTTTTTCCTCGGCTTTGAGGAGGTCTTCGAGTAGGTCGGCGCTTAGTTTTTTGGTAAATTTATTCACGACTTCCTCGGCCACTTGGAACTGATTGGGAAATTCTTTTTGCGAGAGGTAGCTCACGCCTAGGTTGAACCAGATCACGATTTCGGCGCCTTCTTCGCCTTTATCTTGGACCATAGCGTAGATATCTACGGTATTTTCGCTCATATCTTTAACGATAGCATTATCAGAGATATAGAGTTTATCTTTCTTTTTGTACTTCACTTTGCCTTTATAATTTTTCTTGACAAAGGTTTTCCAGATATCGCCTACTTTATCGGCAGAGCAATTGGGGAGGTCTACCACAAGGGCATTGTGGGCGCCTTCAGACATGCTGCGCACCTCTTCTTTGAGGGTAGCTTTTACTTGGGCCTGCGCCTGAAAAGCGAAGGTAAAAAAGAGGAGGAGAATAAAGCTAATTTGTTTCATTTTGTAGTTGTTGAGGCGCTAAAAAGCGCTATTTGTAAATTATAATTTGATTTAGGGAGCTAAAATAGGGTGTAAAGTCACATTAAAAGTATAAAAATAAAGCCTTATAGCCTGATTGTCTGCCCTGCTTTTGTATCTTTATCGACAAAGTTCCCGGTTTGGGGAACAGTTTTCCAGAAAGTGACAAATTTCTGTCCATTTTGACGAATATCGAGACAAAACATAGCCTAATTCTAGGCCTCTTCATTTGCTTAGCCTGTTTGTTTTTGCTTCCCTTGGGTCTATCGGCTCAGTTTGGCGAGCAGCAGCTTTTGGCGGCAGATGCTTTGAGTTTAAATATGCTGGTGGAAGAAAAGCAGGAGCAAAATGCGCCTCTGTTAGAGGATCCCTTGGCCTTTGAGCAACTGCGTTTGGCTCCACAAAAGCCAGCGCCAGCGCCTTATCGGGCGACCAAAATTTCTAGGGAGCATTATGTAGATAATCCCTATGATTTGGAGGATTTCAGCAACCCTTTCAATTTGCCCAAAAAGGGGCAGCAATTGGGGCGGCGCAAGGCCAAATTGGCCAAGGATGTAGATATGGATAAATTTTGGTCTGAATTATTTGCGCCCAAAGAGCAGCCTGCGGTTTTATCTACTTCTACCCAAAAAGCGAAGCGTCAGCCGGCTTGGCTATTGTTTGCTCTTTTGGGGCAGCTTTTGCTTTTTGCCTTTTTGCTCACGGCCTACCGCTCGGAGACCTACCGAGATTTTTGGGCCTATGGCAATTTGAATATTGCGGGCCAAGAGGAGCGAGAGCAGCGGTTTCAGCAATGGTCGGCCTATAATGTACTGAGCTATTTGCAGGCGGGTTTTGCCCTAGGGAGCTTTATCTATTTGTCTAGCAACTTTATGCAGCTAGAAGAAGGCCAACTGCCCGATTGGAGCTTTGCTAACTTTGCCTTTTTACTAGCCGCTAGCCTAACGGCCTATACTGCTAGACAAGCGATTCTGCGTCTCTTGGGAGAGCTCTACCCGATTGGCCAAGAGATGAGTTTTTATGGCTACCTCAATGCCAATCAGCACCGTATTATGGGCTTTAGCTTGCTGCCTATGCTCTTTTTGTTGGCCTATAGCGCTCCTGACTTGCAGGGCCTATTGCCCATGTTCTTGGCGAGCTTGCTCGGCCTTAGTTTTGGCTATACTGCCCTAAGAGCGGCATTTACTGCCCTTGATACAGTTCGATTTCATAAGTTTCAGTTTTTTCTTTACCTTTGCACCGTTGAAATAGCCCCCCCGCTAATTCTACTCAAATTCTTGTCTATCATTTAACTATCAAAAGGGCCAAGGGAATATATGTCATCCGTGGAAGCAAAAGAAAGATTAAAGCGCGTAGAGAGTATTTTGGTGACTCAAATGACTACCAAAAATAATAAAGCTCCCTATGATCGCTTAGTAGAGAAGTACGGTATTAAGGTGGATTATCGCCCATTTACAGAGGTTCGGCCCGTTTCGGCCAAGGAGTTTCGTAAACAAAAGGTAAAGCTAGAAGAGTATTCGGCTATTATCTTTACCTCTAAGTCGGCTATTGATCACTATTTTCGCCTTTGTGAGGAGATGCGCTATAAGGTGCCTGCAGAAACTAAGTATTTTTGTCTCTCCGAAGCAATTGCCCTCTATTTACAAAAGCATACTACTTACCGCAAACGCCGTGTCTTTTTTGGCAAAAGAACTTTGCAAGACCTCAAACCTTATTTGCTAAAGCATAAGAAGAAAGAGACCTTCTTGCTGCCCTCTTCTAATTTGGGCAAAAAAGCCTATAAGACTTTTTTAGAAGCAGAAGGCTTTAATTTTGTCGTTTCAGAAATGTACCTAGCGGCTAGCTCGGATATTTCTGACCTAGAAGATGTTTTCTATGATATTTTGGTCTTTTTTAGCCCATTGAGTCTAGACTCTCTCTACGATAACTTTCCAGAATTTCAGCAAAAAAGTACCCGTATTGCCGTTTATGGCAATTCTACCGCCAAGGCTATTGAGGCCAAAGGCTTGTATATTGATATTGAGGTCCCTAATCCAGAGTTTCCCAAAATACGTTCTATGGCCGAAGCCATTGAGCATTATATAAAGGAAGCCAACGACCTTTAAGCTAAAAAAGGGCGAGCAGAAATTCTGCTCGCCCTTTTTGTTTATTTTCTCGGCTTGTAGCGCTTCATAAAATGTTCTGGTCGACTCTCATTGAGGATTTCCTGTATAATCACTTGGTCTATTTCCTGAGGACTGCTATTGGGCCGGTTGTTTTTGAGCTCCAAACGCCGACGCTGGGCGTACTGCCGTAAAATTTGGGCCCCTAACCAACTTCCCGAATTGCCCGGTAGGTCTAGCTCTGGCTTAAAGGGACCTACCGTTACGTATTTTCGGTATTTGGTGGCATCGCTGCTATACAAGAGGTCTTGCTCGCCCAAATAATCCCAAAGCCCCTGCTCGCCTTTTTCGCAAAATTCAACTTGAAAGGCCGAAAAATTAAAGAGCAGACTGTCGGCGGTTTGAGGCAGAAAAGCCCCCGCCAAAAAGAACTTCTTCCCATTAAAAAGCATCTCGTCAATCAATCGACTGCTTTCTCTTTTGGCCTGCTGCTCCACTAAACGATCCGCCAAGGCATAGGCCATTTTGGCCGAGATGTGCTCTGCCGTTAGGGTTCTGCGCATATAGGCGTTTTTTAGGTTCGGATGCGCCAAATAACCAATATGATCCGGCCCCAAAAAGAAGTCTAAACCCAAACCCGAATAGTCTTCTAAGGTAAAGGTGCCATAATTGTAAAAGCTAAAGTAGGTATAGACCTTCTCAAAGGGATGCTTTTTGCCCCCAAAATAATAAAGGTAATGCGCTCCAGCCTGCTCCAAATCTGCCTGTACCTGATCCAAGTTGGGATAAGCCAACTGAATACTATCATAAAGCAATTGCGACTCTTTAAAGTCCAAAAAGCTCAATAAACGAGGCGCAAAATCTGGCTGTTGATCAGGCATGCCCATAATTTGGCCAAAATAAAGGGGGGCAAAATCCGGATACTTTTCCTTCAATTTCTCTATCCCTTCTTTTATCTTCGTACTATCTCTGGACAAAGCCATTAGGTCTTGCTCAAAACGAAAAATGTCTACTCTGGCCGATAGCTCGCCCAAATCTGGCTGGTATTTAGACCGCCGCTCCGCTGAGCTACTACATGCCGTAAAGACCGAAAAAAGAAAGACAAAAGCCAATAGGCCCCAAAGAGTTTTCATATTTTACACTAATTTTGTGAGTTCAAGGAATTTGTTGCTATTGGCTTTCTGCTAAATACTCGCCAGTTCAACAACTCCAATATTTAATAGCTGCTAAAATAAAAAGTTATGCTGCGTAAAATCACCTTATTAACGGCCTTTTTGGCCTTTGTTGTTTCTGCCCAAGCACAAAAGGAATTTAAATTTGGCGTTTATGTAGAGCCTTCTGTCTCTTTTTTCGCCTCTAATGACAAAGATGTAGAACCCGATGGTAGCAATCTCGGCTTTACTATTGGCCTGCTCGGAGAATACTATTTTGGCAATAGCGATAATTATGCGCTCATTATGGGCGGAAATTTCTCGCTAGGCCGTGGAGGCTCTCTTTTCTATGAGGATGGCGGACGCCTTTTCCCCGATTCTGAGCTAGATGCCGAGTCTTATGTAAGCACTAGTACCGGAAATATCGGTACCGATGGCAATGAAATGCTCCTCACCCCCGGCACTAAGGTGAAGTATCGCCTCAATTATCTCGAGATTCCCGTTGGCCTAAAGTTGCGCACCAATGAGTTGGGCGAAAGCTATATGCGCGCCTTTTTCCAACTGCCTGTCCTCACTATTGGTATCCCCGTTTCGGCCCGCGCTACCATTGAATCACCCAACGAAACGAACTTTGTCAACAGCACTGGAGATCCAGTTTACTACACCCCCGAAAAAGTAAAGGGCGAAAATGTTTATAAGGATATCTTTCCCCTCCAAATCCAACTTGGCGCCGGCGCTGGAGTAGAGTACGCCCCCAATGAAGACGGCGGCCTCTTGCTTACTGCTGGCCTGTTCTACAACTATGGCTTCTTGGATGCCGTAAGTACTAACGAACTGTTTGAGCTAAATGGAAGCCTAGAACCCAACAAAGCCCGCACGGGTTTTCATAATATTGGCCTACGTCTAGGCATCGTTTTCTAAGCCAAACGAACGATAATTTATCTGGACCATTCTGCTGCAGGATGGTCCTTTTTTTTGGGGCCCGCGGCCGCCCTGTTCAGGGGGGCGGCCGCCGCTAGGCTACGCGGCTCGCAGGTCTGCTCGGCCCTGCGCGGGCTGCGCCCGCTGGGTCTGGCCTTCGGCCACCGCTGCGCAGCGCTGGGCCATTTGGCCTTCGGCCAGCCTGGCTTCGCCAGGCCAACTGGACCATTTTTTGGCCTGGGCTGCTTTGCTCTGCTCCAAAAATTTTATCTTTAAGCTAGTTCGCCCTTTTCTGGTCCCACAGGCCCAAAGGGCCGCAGGCTGAGGGATGGAAAGGGGGGCGGCGAAGCCGCAGACCCAGCTTTTGAGCAGAGCGAAAAAGCGCAGGGCCGAGCGAATAGCGAGCCCCGACACAGCCCGACCCGCCCAAAGGGCGGGGCAGCCCCAAAACATCAAAAAACAGATATTTTCCTTTTAAATTTAGCCCTTAGCATGAAAATTAGCTGCCATTTCCCCCTTCTCCTGCTTGCCTCCCTCCTACTTTTGGGAAGCTGCACCAAAAATATCCCCGCAGAAGCGAGCATTTTTGCAGGCAACAACCAAGAAACGCCCCTGGGCAGCCGCCAAAGCGAGCCCTTACAGCTTCGAGTGACCAACAATAAAGGCGAGCCCATAGAAGATGTAGAGGTTAGTTTTCAGATTGCCATTGGCAGCGGTACTTTTGATAATGGCACTTTTGAGGCTCGCAGCAAAACGAATAGCCATGGGGTGGCGCAGATATACTGGACCTTGGGCCGAGAAAACCGCAGCCAAAAAGTTCGGGCCGAAGTAGATGGTTTAAATGGCCCCGCCCTAGAGTTTTTTGGCCAACCCGCCTACCTCGAAGATAGTCGAGACAATCAACTTTACTTACTAACCGAGATGGGGGGCCAAATTTGGATGGGCGAAAACCTGCGTTACCAGGCCAATGGCTCCTTGGTCAATCCCGATTTTCCGGCCACTATTTACGGTCGTTTGTATACCTGGAACACCGCCAACTTGGTTTGCCCAGCGGATTTTCATCTGCCTAGTTTGAGCGAATGGGACAATTTGGTGCAGAGCCTCCCCTATGATGAAGGAGGGCCAGCTCGTTTGCTCAAAGCCACTTCTGGCTGGATCCTCTCTAGCGATGGCATTGATGCCTTGGGCTTCAAGGTTTTTGCCGCTGGAGATTACCTGACCGCTCAGGGCGAATTTAGGGGCCTCAGCGAATATGGAATTTTTTGGAGCAATGAGGCCGATGGCACACAGAACGCCCATTATAAAATTCTGGATTATGATGATGAGAACATGAGGGGGGCCAGTTATAGCCAATCTAATTTTGCCGCTTGTCGCTGCGTGCAAGACTAAAACCAAAAAAGGCCCAGTACGTTAGTATTGGGCCTTAGGTTTTCCTAGCCCTAATGAAGAAAACAGCTATTTCATATAAAAAAACAGAACTATGCTAACAGACAACGCCAGTCTAACGGCCTTTCAGGCCGAAATACTAGCGGGCATTCCGCAAGAGCTGCCCGAATACCCCAAAATGGACCCTAGCATCAGCCGAGCGCCCAAGCGCAAGGACATCCTTAGTTTGGAGGAGAAAAAATTGGCCCTTAAAAATGCTTTGCGTTATTTCCCGCCACATTTGCATGCTCAGTTGGCGCCTGAATTCATGCAGGAGCTCAAGGATTATGGCCGCATCTATATGCACCGTTACCAGCCCAAGCAGGCCATTTATGCTCGTCCGATAGAAGAATATCCGCATCAATCTAAGCAGGCTGCGGCCATCATGCTGATGATTCAGAACAACTTGGATCCTGCAGTGGCCCAGCATCCTTATGAGCTGATTACTTATGGGGGCAATGGGGCTGTTTTTCAGAACTGGGCCCAATATCGCCTCACGATGAAGTACTTGGCGGAGATGACTGATGAGCAAACCTTAGTGATGTATTCTGGGCATCCTATGGGGCTCTTTCCTGCGCCCAAAGAATCGCCTAGAGTGGTCGTCACCAATGGCATGATGATCCCCAACCACTCTAAGGGAGATGATTGGGAGCGTTACAACGCCTTGGGGGTCACCCAATATGGTCAAATGACAGCAGGCTCCTATATGTATATTGGTCCACAAGGGATTGTGCATGGCACCACCATTACGGTCCTCAATGCGGCTCGTTTGCAAGGCAGCGACGATTTGGGGGGAAAGTTATTTGTTACGGCGGGTCTAGGCGGCATGTCGGGCGCTCAGGCCAAGGCGGCTGTTATTGCTGGTGCCATTGGCATTGTAGCGGAGGCCGACCCCATTGCCACTCAAAAAAGACATGAGCAAGGCTGGGTAGATGAGGTCTATACGGATTTGGCCAAATTAGTAGAGCGGATAGAAAGCGCCAGAGCTAAAAAAGAGGCCGTTTCCTTGGCCTATCAGGGCAATGTAGTTGCCCTTTGGGAATATTTGGTCGAGAAAAATGTCAAAGTAGAGCTAGGCTCTGACCAAACCTCTTTGCACAACCCTTATGCTGGCGGCTACTACCCGATTGATATAGATTTTGATACGGCCAAGCAGATGATGGGCGAGCAGCCCGAGCAGTTTGCCCAAGCCGTGCAGGCCACTCTCCGACGGCATGTGGCGGCCATCAATAAGATGAGTGAAAGAGGCATGTATTTCTTTGATTATGGCAATGCCTTTCTCAAGGCGGCTCGTGATGAGGCGGGAGCTGATATTTGTTTGCCCGATGGTCGATTTAAGTATCCCTCTTATGTGCAGGATATCATGGGGCCAATGTGCTTCGACTTTGGTTTTGGTCCTTTCCGTTGGGTTTGTGCTTCAGGAAAGATGGAAGATCTGCAATTTAGCGATCAGCTAGCGGCGCAGGTGCTAGAAGAGATGGCCCAAGATGCGCCAGAAGAAATTAGCCAGCAATTGGCGGATAACATTCGTTGGATTAAGGCCGCCGAAGACAACCAATTGGTGGTGGGTTCTAAGGCTCGTATTCTCTATGCCGATGCCCTAGGCCGCATTCGCATTGCCCAAGCATTTAATCAAGCTATTGCTGAAGGCAAACTAGGGCCTGTGGTCCTTGGGCGCGATCATCATGATGTATCTGGAACAGATTCGCCCTATCGGGAAACCTCTAATATCTATGATGGCTCAGCTTTTACCGCTGATATGGCCGTACAAAACTTTGTGGGTGATGCCTTTCGCGGAGCCACTTGGATTTCTCTCCACAACGGTGGTGGTGTAGGTTGGGGCGAGGTTGTCAATGGCGGCTTTGGAATGCTCTTAGATGGCAGTCCCGAAGCGGATCGCAGACTACAGCAGATGCTTTTCTGGGATGTTAATAACGGCATTGCCCGCCGTGCTTGGGCCAGAAACCCACATGCTCGTTTTGCCATTGAGGAAGAGATGAAACGCTCTCCTGGCTTGCAAGTTACCCTTGCCCAAGAAGCCGATGAGGATCTACTGGACCAACTTTTCAAGTAGGTTTCTCTACAAAGCAAAAGCCTAGTATCATCAGATACTAGGCTTTTTTGCTTGCTACATCAACTGATAGCGAAAATGAAGATAAAACCGTCTGCCCACTGTACTCCCCCACTGATAGCCGCCCTCAAAATCTGCAGAAAAAGGATCTTCTGCTCCATAAATCAGCGTTTTTTGTTGCCTATTGAGCAGTTGTTGTACGCCTAGCTTAAATGCTGTTTTCTTAAAGAACTTAGACTTTGAAAACCAGCGATTGAAAGGCAACTCCAACTCCATATCCCAGCGACTAAAGCCCGGACTTCTTTCTGGGGCATCGCCTCTAGCGCCCAAAGTCGGCAGACGTTGAGCAGATTGCAGATATAAAATAGACTCTATAGTAAAAAGAGAAGTAGGTCGATTCCTTGGCCAATTTCGGAAACGGCAAATATAACGAGCCGACAAACGTAAACGATGCCGACTATAAAGGGGCAACTCTCGACGCTGATCTGCAATATAGCTCCAACGCCGACTATGACGATAGTCAAAATTAAAGGAAAGTAAAGGCTCTGAAAAGTTGATTCCTCCTGATACCTCTAAGCTATTTCGCAGGCCCCTCTGCCCTTCCTCTAAATAGTCAAAGCTAAGCAAATAGGGATCTTCATCTAAGTTCGCAACCATTTCTTGAGGGGCCAGCTGCTGCCGCCAACGAAACTGAAGCTGGGAAAGAAATGCGCCAAATGGTCCATAATAAAGGTTCCACCAATGCGAAACATCTAAGGCAAAGCCATAATAATAGAGTTCTTCGGCCTGCCAATCGCTATCTACTGCTATGCTGCGGCCCGTGCGCAATAAATCGGCATATTCGGTCAAGGGATTGGCAAAGCGCCAAGAGCGGCCAGCAAAAAAGTTACTCTTGACCTCCTTATGGATTTGATAATTCAATTTTAGTTGTGGACTAAATTGCGGGCCCGCCAAATTATGATAGTGCAACTGCATATGCGTAATAAACTGCCATTTTGGGCCCCAATAGGTATCATAGCCCAAGGCCCCGCCCAAAAGCCGTTCATCTCGTCTAAAATCTTGGCTGTCTAAGCGCTCAATAAAGCGATTTTGGACCACATCCAGCTGCATCCGAAAAATATCCAGCTCCGATTTGAGGTGGTATTCATAACGAGCCTTAACCTCTAGGCGAACTTCTTCCCCCTCATATTCTCGCTCCCCCCAATTTCGCTGCTGCATATGGTCCTTATACTGCAAATTGATGAGCAATAAATCTTTGGTCCGAAACCCCAGCAAATGATGGCTGCTAAACTGCTGCTGTTGCAGCTTGAGTTCTTGCCCATAAGCCATCGTATCGCCCTGCAAAAAGGCAGTTTGCCCATCTTGCTGCTCCAAACTCAAAAACTGAATATTATTATTGGAGTGATATCGACCCGAGTAAAAATCCCAGCCATTATCTAAATAAAAACTCTGATTTTGGGCCTGATCTTGCCAGCCATCCCCATTTGCATCCCGAATTTGATTCAGGTATTGCCCCTGAACATCCAAACTGACCTGCATGGCATCCACATCCAAACGGCTGCGCAAAGCCCCATTAAACTCTCCAGCATGACTGCCCATAAGGTCTATACCCAAACGAGGTTGATGCTTGGGCGTAAGCAAAATACTGCCAAAGGCCCCATCATGGTCCAAACTATAATCATCAAAACCATAGTAATTTAGGTTGGGCTCCCGCTGCTGGGCCAACCAAAAATATTTGCCCAAACCCGCATCCGTATACAAACGAGCGGCCCGCAAGTCATCTTTAAAATAATGCTGAAAAACGGCAGGCTCCGATAGGCTCTGCCCCCAAATTGGTCCAACTAAAAGGAAAAAAAAGTAGGCTAATAGTTTATTCATCTGCTATCTGTATATATATTTTTTTGGGGCCTCCTGCCTTCGGCAGGCGCTACGCTTTGGGGCTCGCAGGTCTGCTCGGCCCTTCAGGCTACACTTCGTTTCGCCTTTGGTCTGGCCCTTCGGGCCACCCCGCCGCATCGCTAGGCCAAGGCCCACTCTTGGCGTCCTACAGGCCCAAAGGGCCGCAGGCTGAGGGATGGAAAGTGGGGCGGCGCAGCCGCAGACCCAAGTTTTTGAGCGTAGCGAAAAAACTGCAGGGCCGAGCAGACCTGCGAGCCACGACACAGCCCGACCCGCCCGCAGGGCGGGGCAGCCCCAAAATAAAAATCGCTTAATTGGCCGCTTTGATCTGAATACTTTGGCCCGCTTCCCAAAATACGGCATCGGGGCGATAATAGAGGTAGGCCGAATTGGCTGGGGCCGTAAAATGCCCGGGCAGCTCCGCCTTTAGGTCCAAAAGTATCTTTTTAGATTGGCCCGAAGGAATTTTTCTAAAGTAGAGGACCAAATAGTTGTCAAAAATCTCGTAGTAATCAAATTTGCCCGCCTCTTGCTGCTCCTTGAGCTGCCAAGATTGTAAGCTCAGGCCAGCGGGAATCCCGATCATGGCAATGGGCGTGGGCGCATCTTTATCCTGCAGTTCGTTCTTAATTTCTACCTCATAGCGAATCAAATCTCCTTCTAATGCTTGCGTTTTGGCCAAGCGAGTAGCCACTGAAATAGGCGCATTTTGGGCCGTAGGGGGCGTATATTCTAGCCAATTGAGCGCCAACATATAGCTTTGCGCTTGGCTAAAGCCCTCAAAGCTCAGGCTAATTTTATTTTGACCAAGAGCCATCTTTTTGGCCAAGTTATCCATGGCTAAAGTTAGGCCCTCATAGCTATTAAAGGCCTGTTCTTGGACCAGCTCCCCATTTAAATGAACAAGCAATTTTCCGTCTTCTGCAGACTGTATTTTTTGCGCCAAGGCGTAGGCGGTTAGGGCCTTGAGCGACCAAACCGTGCCTTGGGTATCGCCAAAATAATAGCGACCTTTTGTTTTGATCAAAGCATTGACTAGGGGGTGGCAGGCGGCCAAATCGCCCGCCTCCAAATGGGCCAAAATGGCCAAAGCCAAAATATGCGGACGAAGATTTCGGCCCGTAGAATAGGTAATTGAATGCTCGGCCTTTAGCTTGTTGAGGTCGGTCATATTCTTTTGGAGCAAAGCCAAAAGCTCTTTGCCCTTGGTCTTTTTGCCTGCATAGAAATGGGCCAAACTCACTAGGGCCAGACGGTATAAATCGCGGCTAGCGCTTGCCTCTTTGGCGGCTAGTTGCAGCTCTTTTGCCAAGCCTTTTTCGCCAATATAGGCCAAAGACATCGTAATATAGGCATTGCTTACCGCCTCCGATTTGCCCCAGCCATGATTATAGCCAGCCGCAGACAAAAAGCCACCATGGCCATCTCGGCGAGAGAGCAACCAAGTTCGAGCACGATCGACCATGGCCTCATCGACAATGGGTGCCACAGCGGCCATATCCTTAAATTCCATTAGGCCATAAGCTGTGAGGCCCTCATGTGCGGGAGATGCGCCAAACCACTCGAAGCCACCGCCTGCAGACTCATAGCCCGCCAATTTATTATAGCCATCTTGGATATAGCCCAGCGCTCGATCCGCTATTTTGGGATCGAGTTGGCCTGTAGATTCTAATAAATGTAGGGCCAAAATATTTGGGTAAGTACTGGAAGAGACCTGTTCAAAACAGCCATAAGGGCGGCGGATCATGCCTTCTAAGGTTCCTTGCAATTGCATAAGCGGATTGCCAAAAACGGTAATTTGGGCCTGCATAGAGCCCTCCTTCATTTCATCAATATTCAATTGATAGCTCGCTTGCCGTTGTTTATCGGCCTGGCTAATGGCTACAGGAAAAGCTCTAGCTTTGAGTCGGCTCTTTAGCTTTAAAGCATCTTTATGGCCAGAAGCAAAAAAGCTCAGTTTCATATTGAGGTCTCGGTTTTTGCTATAATTGAGCACAAAAGGCAGCTCCAGGCGCAAAAAGCTATCCTTAGGAATATTGTATGTCTGTGTATCTCGACTAAACAGCGGTTGCCATTGCTGGCTATGCGATAAATAAAACTTGCCTGAAAGCGCTTCATCGGTTTGGTTAATCAAAAAGACAGGCAAACGGAGGGTATCGCCAACAATCAGCTCTTTGGGCAATTGGGCACGTAGCTGAAAAGGAGCCTGCACGCTATAGGTTTTTTCTTTACGGCCAATTTTTTGTCCGCCGGTCCCTTCTGTAATAATGCGGAAAGTGGTTAGTGCGTCAGAATTATAAAAATAGAGTTCTGCCTCTCCATCTTCATTCGTTTCGACCAAAGAGTTCCAGTATAGGGTATTTCTAAAGTCGGTCCGCTCTACGGAAATATTTTCGTAGTCCTCTTTTGCAGCTAAGTAAGGGCTATAATCTGGAGCATAAAAGCTTTGACTTCGATAAAACCTCGCCCAACCTTCTTGGCTAAGCTTTGCGCTGAGTCCTTTTATCGTCGTTTTGGTATCGGCAATTTGAGGTTGGCTCAACTTATCGGTTGTGGGGTTGGGTCGCAGCTGTCCTTCTGCTCTTTGCAAGTTGAGGTAATTGCTGTTTTCGTTTAGATTAGCTGTATTCAGCTTTGTTTTCTGTCCTACTACTGTAATCTTTTCTATTGGAGCTGGTCTTGGCGCGCCACCAATTACTCTTACTCCATCAACAAAAACATCATCAGCCCTAGTGCGTCTACTTAAATTCTCGCCATTTTCTGCCTGGTTCACCCCTGCTGTAGTTGCGGCAATACTAGCAATATTACGAGTAGCCAATTTTTCGATATCCTCTGCCCCCAATGTTTGGCCAGCAGTGGTATTATCCATTTCTATCAGTGGAATACTATATTCTACAACCTGCACCTCTTCAACAGCTACCTCCATTAACTCTAGATCCGAATCTGAATAATAGTAGTCATAGCGTAGCTGCTCACCGCCTCCAGTACTTAGCTGTTTAACCAGCCCTTTAGGATAACCTACATAAGTAATCTTGAGGTCATAGATTCCAGGAGTAATTCCATCAAATTTATAATTCCCATCAAAATCTGTAGTGGTTCCTTTTACGAGCTGCTCTGTTCCTGCTTTTAGTAGGACAACATTAGCAAAAGCCAGAGGCTCTCCATATTCATCAAAGACCATCCCTTTGAGGGCCGTGGGATCTGAGGAGCTCCCCACTTTTTTACGGCTATAATAGGCGCCTTTATCTTGCTGTCTGCGGAAAAGCTGTATTTGAAAATAAATAGGCTTAGTATTCGGGGCATTATAGTAGTGCTTGGGGTAAACCGTTTGTTCTAGCGAAAAGCCTCTATGCTTTGTTTTTAGTATGAGCTGATCTTCTCCCTCATAGTCTTCCCAGACAAAAAAGCCCTCTGCATCTGTTTTGAGTTCTCTGAGTAGTTTTCTATCTCCATTACGATAAACGCTTAGCGACTTATTGCTCAGAGGCCTCCCATTAAATAATAGCTGTCCGGCCAAACGTTTTCCATCTTCTGCTATGAATTTAACTTGGGGCTCATCTGCCAATATTTGCCGCCAATTATAGCGGCGCCAACCTTGCGTCAAAAGCAAATAATCTAAGGCAGTATCTGCTTTGGGGTTATTGTCTTCAAAGTAAAAAGCGGGTTCTTGGACCTTTCCTTTTAGCTGACTAGAGAGTAGAAAATGAGAGAGAATATTATCGGGTTTATCTTGGTCCAGATTCCAAAACTTATCATCGACCACGGCCAAAGAGAGCTGCGTTTGCACTGGCTTGCCTGCTGCATCTTTTACCTTAATTTTCAGCTCGACCTTTTCGCGAATGGCATATTTATCTTTATCTGTTTCGATCTCGATTTGCAGACCTGTTTGCTTTTTGGCAAAGAATAGGCGCTCGGCCTCGGGCTGCTCTGCCTGATTGAAAAGGGTAATTTTGGTAATTCCCATTTTACAATCTTTTAGCGGCAAGCTATACCTTTGGCTACCCGCCTTTAAGGCAATGCCCCGCTCTTCAATAAGGCCTGCATCTTGTACCATCAACAGGCAGACGCTTTGTTTTTTACTGCTATAAATTTCTAGTTCTAGTTGTTCTTGATCTTGGGCCAAGATCTTAAAGCTAAGTCCCTTAGTGAGGGCCTTGGGCAAATCAAACTCTTGTTGTACGGGGCGAAGCACTTTTAGACGATATTGTTCTTGCGCTTTTGGCTCAAAGTCCAAGGCCCCCATTCCCTGATGATAGCTTTTATAGGCTTGCAATTCTTCTCCGGCGGCATTCAATAAAACGGCCTCAATGTCTACAGCTTGGCCTTGTAGATCTAGAGATTTAATAGCCAAGCGATTTTGAAAACCCGCCATCAGGTCGCCACTTTCGGGCATAAAGTGCAGCTGTATTTTATCTTGGACCAATGGAATACTTCGCCCTATAGATTCTCTTTTGCCTTCATGTTCTACAAAGACATTGAGCAATCCTTCTGAGGCCTCCAAGGGAGTGGGTAGCTCAAATTGAATTTGGCTTTGCCCCATGGCATTGGTCTCTCCCTTACCTCTTTTCCAGACTTTTCCGCCCAGAAAAATCTCGTAGCTTAGCTTTTTATTGGCCAAAACTTCATTTTCGGGACTGCGTACATCCAATTTGGCCTGTACCAAATCGCTAGCTCCATAGCGCTCTCGCAAAAAATCCAATTTCATCAATAGATCAGGCAAATATTGGTTTTGGACCGTGAGTTTTTTCTCAAAAACAAACTGTTGATCTCCAAAATTCTTCTGCCAACTGGTCTTTAACCGAAGCGTATAAATTCCACCTTTGGCATCTTCATTCAACTTAAAATCTCCTCTTGCTTTTCCCTTTAGCACGGCTAAGCGGTAACTTTTCTCGACCTGTCCCTTAGGGTTTAGCCATTCCACTTCTAGGACTTCAGACTTACTAGCTAACAGATTTTGGTCCAACAAATAAGCTGAAAACCAGATGGTTTCCCCTGGCTCATAATAGCTGCGATCGGTTTGCGCATAAATATTTTCTGTGGGCAAGATTTCATTGTATTGCTCTATTTTCTGGCTGTAGGGCCACTCTTGAGCCCAAGCCGAGCTATATATTCCTAGAAAGAGGAGGAAGTAAATAATTTTACGCATAGGTTCTTTTCTTTACTAGATGCAGCCTATTGTTTTTTTGATGTATGCTTTATTGTTTTTGGGGCCTCCGCTGCGGCTTTGCCTTGCGGCGCTACGTTTCGCAGCTCGCTATTCGCTCGGCCCTTCGCAGGCTTTGCCTGCTCGGTCTGGCCCTATGGGCCACTGCTGCACATCGCTAGGCCAGTCGCTTCGCTCCTCTTTGGCGGCAAAGCCGCCAGCCCCTGTGGGGCAAAACCTTTCTTCTTAAACAAAAAAAGCCTGCACATTGCTGTACAGGCTTTATAGATGAGGTTGGCAGTGACCTACTCTCCCACTTTCGTAGTACCATCGGCGCTGAGGGGCTTAACTGCTCTGTTCGGAATGGGAAAAGGTGTCTCCCCCTCGCTATGACTACCATTAACTCTTTGTTCATCCCTTTGGATGAGCTATTTTTTTGATAAAAAAAGCCTGCACATTGCTGTACAGGCTTTATAGATTAGGTTGGCGGTGACCTACTCTCCCACTTTCGTAGTACCATCGGCGCTGAGGGGCTTAACTGCTCTGTTCGGAATGGGAAAAGGTGTCTCCCCCTCGCTATGACCACCATTAAATCTTTGTCTATCCCTTTGGATAAACTCTATATCGTTATGACATACGGAAAGTAATAGAATTTTAAAAGTGCGTTGATTATCGATCCTTCTTTTAAAAAAGAAAGAAAAAGGAAGCTTTCGAGAAATTAGTACTACTTGGCTCCCTAACACATCACTGTGCTTCCACCTATAGCCTATCTACCTGGTCATCTTCCAGGTCTCTTCAACGAATACTCATCTTAAGGTTGGCTTCGCGCTTAG